>NZ_CP091522.1:0-2749212 GCF_022870825.1 Neisseria sp. Dent CA1/247
TCGCTGTTTATTATGGGAATTATTTTAGACAACTTTACCCAACGCTTGCACAAAACCGCAAACTTTTAATTTAGACGCCAACACACCACCCATCAATCCAAATGCGCCAAACACTCAAAGGCCGTCTGAAAAAAGAATTTTTCAGACGGCCTTTGGCATTTTAGACGCTGCCTAATGTTATTTGTACACCTTCAACAACTCAACTTCGAAAATCAATGTGGCATTGGGCGGGATGACTCCGCCTGCTCCGTGGGCGCCGTAGCCCATTTCGGGGGGTATGGTCAGTTTGCGTTTGCCGCCTTCTTTCATTCCGCCGAATCCTTCATCCCAGCCTTGGATGACTTGGCCTACCCCGAGAGTGATTGTTAGGGGTTGGCGACGGTCGAGACTGGAGTCAAATTTGGTGCCGTCTTCCAGCCAACCGGTGTAATGTACGGTAATTTCTTTGCCTTTTTCGGCTTCTTTGCCGTGGCCGGTTTGGATGTCTTCAATAATCAGGCTCATGTTTTTCTTTCATTTTTGAGTTTGGTATGGGAAGGCAAAGAATAACACAGGGTTGATTGGGGGAAAACTTTTGCTTGTTTATTAGCGGGAAGCGTGTGCTGCTTCGTTATCTGTCTGCGCCTACGCATTGGTGCAGCGGGAAGCGGCTGGCTTCGGAGCGGATGTTTTTCTTACGCTCATAGCGGTTCCATGCTTTTTCGTGGAAATAGAATACGAAGGTATTGGCAATCGGCTCGATAAGGGCTACTGCGCCGGAAATGCCGATACTGCCTGTGAGTATATAGGCCACGCTGAATGCTACGCCGAAGTGTAGAATGGCGAAGGTAATGGTTTTCAACATTGTATAGTGTCCTTGTTTGATGGCTTGAGGCCGTCTGAAATGGTAATCTTTGCTATCTTAATGATAAGCAGACTCGTTTTGAATTTGATTCTGACAATACATATTTAGCTATTTTTTATCATTTGTATAATTTCAATAGCAAAGGATAATCATGTCTAGTTTGAAAATAGTCGTTTTGGATCGGGGCACGTTGGTAGAGCGGCCTTTTGCGTTTGATTTTGCCCACGAGCTTCAGGAGCATGTTTATACGGAAAATGAAGATGTCGGTGCCCGTATCGCAGGGGCGGATATTGTTGTTACGAATAAAACGGTGATTGCTGCGCAACATATTGCCGACAATCCTCAATTAAAGCTGATTGCGGTATCGGCTACGGGTATTAATAATGTGGACGTTGCCGCAGCCAAAGCTGCCGGGGTGTCGGTGTGCAATATTCGTGATTACGGCAATGATTCGGTTGCCGAACATGCTTTTATGCTGATGATTACTTTGATGCGTAACCTTCCTGCTTATCAGCGCGATATGGCGGCGGGCATTTGGGAGCAATCGTCTTTTTTCTGCCATTTCGGTGCACCGATGCGTGATTTGAACGGTAAAACGCTGGCCATATTCGGGCGGAGCGGTATCGGCACGAAGCTGGCGGATTACGCGCGGGCATTCGGGATGAACGTGGTGTTCGGGGAACACAAACATACGCAATCCGTGCGCGACGGCTATCTGCCGTTTTACGAAGCATTGCGTTGCGCCGATGCGGTGTCGCTGCATTGCCCGCTGAACGAGGAAACCGCGGGGATGATCGGGGAAACGGAGTTGCAGCAGATGAAACCGGGCGCGCTGCTGATTAACTGCGCACGCGGCGGTTTGGTGGACGAAACGGCTTTAGTGGCTGCGCTGAAATACGGTCAGCTCGGCGGCGCGGGGGTGGATGTGTTAACCGAAGAACCGCCCCGCAACGGCAACCCGCTTTTGAAAGCGCGCCTGCCTCATTTGATTGTGACCCCGCATCTGGCTTGGGGCAGCATTGAGGCCCGCAACCGCCTGTTTGATATTCTGACGGAAAACATCAATCGGTTTGTGGCCGGCAGTCCGCAGAATTTGGTTTGAAAAGAGTGCTGCTGTATTAAACCGCGCGAAAACATTAGAGGCCGTCTGAAATCAGTTTTCAGACGGCCTCTAAAAATTGACGGGCGAAAAATCTATACAAATTTTCTTAAGAGATTGAACGCGCCGGTTTCAACAGTCAAATTGAGCAGGGATTTGTTTCTAAACAAACTGCACAGCATTCTTACCGGCATGCGGTTATTGAATTTGCTCGGATAATTGGCCATTTTGAAGTCGTAGTCCACATCCTGCAAACGGCTGAAAAATTCCTGTTTGCCCACTTTCAGCTTCAACATGTTGACAATATAAATAAACGAAAACGAATCGCGTATTTCTTTCAAGCGGTTATACACGGCGGAATCACGACGGCTTTCTGCCAGCTTGGTATAGCCTTTAACTGCTAAAGCAACATCATCGAGGAATTTTTGATTTTGTGCTCTGTTGCGTTGCGCACGCATGGCCGAATCGGGATTGTCCACATAATCGTAAACCTGTTCGTCGCTCACCATGATTTTGTTGCTTTGGAGCAGATAAGCCAGCACAAACAGCCCGTCTTCAAGATATTTCATGCCTTCGGTAAAGCGCAAGCGGTTGTTTTCAATAATGCTGCGCTTGTAAATATAGCTCCACACATAAGACACAAACGGGAAATCGAGCATGAATTTATCAGTATCGAGCGTTTGATTATGGTTCGAAACGGGATAGCGGCAGTTGAAATGCAGAGCATCGGCGTCTTGCACACATATGCTGTTGAACAAGCCGGCCAATTTGACCGCATCGATATTGTCATCGTGATCCATAAACATCACATATCTGCCGACGACATGATCCAGAGCCTGATTGCGTGCGCGGCTGACTCCGCCGTTTTCGCACTCAATCAGTCGGCAGCAGGCTGCTAACTCTTGATGTGTATTCAGGAAATGATGCAGTTTTTCAGAAGTGTCGTCGGTCGAACCGTCGTTCACAATAACGAATTCCACACCTTCAATGGCTTCGTAGAGATTTTTGATATTTCTGCCTAAGTTTTCAATAAACTTCCCACCGTTATAAATAGGAATAATGAAAGACAAATTCATGATGAAAATCCTTGTCACGAGCCGTGAAATCTAGATATCAGATACCTTCAAAAACTGCCGGAGGTACATAGGTTTTAAAACCAAACCACACAGGCTGCCAACTTAGCGGCGGTAGTCTTATTAAGAAGCTTTATCAATAAAAGGACTGGGTTCCAAATGAATAGTTCCTTGTTGATACAGTCGAACACTAAATCATTGTTCGGTCATTATCAACATAACGACCATCCGGTTTTCAGACGGCCTCTATCCATTCTACCCCGCCATTCCTTTCAATTTATATATCCAATCCAAGGCCTCGCGCGGGGTCAGCTCGTCGGGGTTGACCGCCTGCAAGGCTTCCAACGCGGGATTGGGAGCGGCGGGCGGCTCGGGCGTTTCGTTTTCCTCCCATGCCGTATCTTCGTTTTCAGACGGCATCATATTGAAAATATCCATCTGCGGGCGGTTGGCGGCGGCTTGGGCTTCGAGTTCGTTCAAATGCTTGTGGGCGGACTTCAACGCGCGGGCAGGCAAGCCGGCGAGTTTGGCGACGGCGATACCGTAGCTTTTGCTGGCGGGGCCGGGTTCGATGTGGTGCAGGAACACGATGTCCTGCCCTTCTTCCAATGCCGACAAGTGCATATTCACGGCGGTGGCATGGGCTTCGGGCAGGCGGGTCAGCTCGAAATAATGGGTGGCAAACAGGCTGAACGATTTGTTTTTCTGAATCAGATGTTCGGCGATGGCTTGTGCGAGGGCGAGGCCGTCGAAGGTGGAGGTGCCGCGGCCGACTTCGTCCATCAATACCAGCGATTGTTCGGTGGCGTGATGCAGAATGTAGGCGGTTTCGCTCATTTCCACCATGAAGGTCGAGCGGTTGCCGGCCAAGTCGTCGGACGCGCCGATGCGGGTGAAAATCTGGTCGATGGTGCCGATTTTGGCTGCGTCGGCAGGCACGAACGCGCCGGTGTGTGCCAGCAGCACAATCAAGGCAACTTGGCGCATGTAGGTGGATTTACCGCCCATATTGGGGCCGGTGAGCAGCATCAGGCGGTGTTTGTGGTCGAGGGCGGTGTGGTTGGCGGTGAAGTGGCGCACTTGCTGCTCGACGACGGGATGGCGGCCGTTGTCGATTTCGATTAAGGGGTAATCGGCAAATTCGGGGCAAACGTAACCGCGTTCTCCGGCGTGCTTGGCGAAGGTGGACAATACGTCCAGCGAGGCGGCGGCTTTGGCGGCTTTTTGAAGCTGCGGTAAGGCCGTCTGAAGTTCTTTCAGCAGGGTTTCGTAGAGTTGTTTTTCCAACGCCAGCGCCTGCTCTTGCGCGGTTAATACTTTGTCTTCAAAGGTTTTGAGTTCGGGCGTGATGAAGCGCTCGGCGTTTTTCAGTGTTTGGCGGCGTTGGTAATCGGCCGGCGCTTGTTCGGCCTGTACTTTGGAAAGTTCGATATAAAAACCGTGCACGCGGTTGAACTCTACTTTTAAGGTGGACAAGCCGGTGCGCTCGCGTTCGCGGGCTTCGAGGGCAAGCAAAAATTCGTCGCCGTGGTTTTGGATATGGCGCAGTTCGTCCAATCCGGCGTGGAAACCTTCGTTGATCACGCCGCCGTCGCGCAGCCAAACCGAGGGTTCGGGCAGAATCGCGGCTTGCAGTTTTTCGGCAATCGGCAGGGTTTCAGGGAACACGTTTTGCAGGGTTTGCAGCAAACTGCTGCCGCCGGCGGGCAGTTCGGTTTCGGCCAAAACAAACAGACTGTCGCGCAATGCGGCCAAATCGCGCGGGCGGGCGTTGCCCACGGCGATGCGGGCGGCGATGCGTTCGATGTCGGCAATGTTTTTCAGACGGCCTTGCAGGTCTGCATAATGGTTTTGCAGTTCCAACACCGCCTGCTGCCGCGCCTGAATATGGGCGCGGTTGCGCAACGGATGGTGCAGCCACAGAGCCAGCAGGCGGCTGCCCATATGGGTGGCGCAGTCGTCGAGCACGGAAAACAGCGTCGGCGATTTTTTGCCGGTGAGCGTTTGGGTGATTTCCAGATTGCGACGGGTGGCGGCATCCATGCCGATATACTGGTTTTCGGTTTCGAGCGAGAGGCCGTCGAGATGCTGCGGCAAGTGGTTTTGGGTAAGGCGGATATAGTTGAGCAGCGCGCCGGCGGCACCGATGGCGACGGCATGGTCGTCCAAATTCAAGCCGAAACCGAGCAAATCTTGGCTGCCGAAATAATCGGTCAGCAGCTTGGCGGCGGTATCGGCGGCAAACTGCCAATGGTTCAGCCGCGTGATATTGGCTGCCTGAAGCGGCGGTGCGTTTTTGCCGTCGGGCAGCAGAATTTCTGCGGCCTGTAAGCGGGCAAGCTCGTCGGGCAGTTTGTCGGCGGTGGTGAGTTTGACTTTGAATTCGCCGCTTTGCAGCGATGCCCACGCCAAGCCGATGTGCTTTTTGTCGGCACACACGGCTACGATGCGGTTGGTTTCTTTGTCTTCGAGAAACGCGCTGTCGGTAAGCGTGCCGGGGGTAACGATGCGCACTACTTTGCGCTCCACCGGCCCTTTGCCTGCGCCCACTTCGCCGGTTTGCTCGCAAATCGCCACGCTTTTGCCCATTTTCACGAGCCGCGCCAGATATTGCTCGGCGGCATGAAACGGCACGCCCGCCATCTTGATCGGCTCGCCGTTCATCTGCCCGCGCGTGGTCAGCGTGATGTCGAGCAGCTTGGCCGCTTCCACTGCGTCGTCGAGAAACAGCTCGTAAAAGTCGCCCATGCGGTAAAACACCAGCTTGTCGGTGTGGTGCGCTTTGATGTCGAGATATTGCTGCATCATCGGGGAAACGGCAGGTTTGGTCATTTCAGACGGCCTTGTGGTGTGAATCTTGAAGATGCGTATTGTAGCAAACGGGCGAAGGGTTGAGGCCGTCTGAAAAAGCTGGGGCGGTATTGTTACGGGTAGGATAAAAGCGGGAGGAATTATCGGGCTGAGACTTTTGCAAAACCCTCAAATGTAAGTGCAGTTCAAGGGATAGCAGCACAGCGAGTGCAGACATATCATATAGAAGGCTAAACGAACGAGCAGCGTACAACGCAGAAATGCGTTGCAGATGAGGGTTTGGCAAAGGTCTCGGGCTTTCTGCCTCTGTTTCGTTCAAGGGCATTCAAGCTTGGCGATTGCTTTGTTTATTGATGATTGGGTATATGCCGGGATGAAAACTTAAGAGGCCGTCTGAAATATTTTCAGACGGCCTGTTGCTCTTACAATTGGGCAGCTTTTAGAAAACCTCGCGCCATGCGATACGTTTCACTGAGGTTTTCGGGCAATAGAATTTCAACACTTCCACACCGGTTTCGCTGCTGCCTACCGGCGCTTCGCAGCTTGTTCTGCGCTCTGCTACCGGTGCGCCGAGTTCGGTGGCTCTGCCGCTTGACGAGCCGCCGAAGATGCTGCGCTCAAAGCCGCCGGACTGAACTTTGATCGAAGCCAAGCTGCCGGCGCGGTATTCGCCGATGTGGTCTAAGTTGTCTCTCATGATGCGCAAAGCCACCGGACGGCTGCCTGATTCGGCATCCAAGGTCATGATGAAACCCGAAGTTTGGGTTGCACCGGTTGCCGTACAGCTTTGTTGTACTTCTTGGGCGGGCGGTTGGAAAACGGTTGTGCTGAAGATAACCGTGCCGCCTTTGCTTCTGCTGCCGCCCAAACCGGGTTTATCAACCACGCGTTCGCCGTTGGCGGTTACCGCGCCGTTTAATTCCATAAACCAGCCGCGCTGCCCGCTTGTTAGACGGCCTCGGCTGTCTTCATTCAAAGTGCGGATAGTTTTGCCGTTTACCGTAGCTTGGGTAAAGTTGCGGCGGACAAGCTCTGTGCTCGAAGGTGTGAGCGGTGTTACTTCGTCGCCTACATCTTCTTTATCGGTTAAGGCATCTTGAATGCCATACAGCCGCTGCACACTGTTGTCCTGCAAATCGCTGGCATACAGCTCGCTGCCCGTGCCGAACAATACGGTAACGCGTTTGCTTTTCGGATTGCGGTACACTTCCGGCGCGGCGGTAATAGGCTGCGATTCATTGCCTTTAAAAATGATTTCGGCATTCCATTTGGAAGATTCGGCACGGAAATCGAAGCGGTACACGTTGCCGTTTTGATCGCCTGCATAGCCTACGTCAAACACGCCGTCGTCGTCGATATCCAGTCCGGTTACGGCAGTCAGGCCGCGCGGTGCATCGGTTCTGATATTACCTGCTTTAGTTAATCCACCTACGCTGATGCGCTTAATGATTTTGCCGGGTTCGCTATTGCTGTTAACGCTATTAGGCTCTGTTTTGCCTGCTTCCAAGCCTAAGCTGTCCAATACATAAACCGATGGTGCGGGATAAGTGGGATTGCCGTTCCTATCGCTGCCGTTTGAAGGTGGATTGAAGCCGCTGCCCAATACGGTTGCATAGAAAATATCGTCTTTGCCTGTATAGGAAGCGGCTTTGGCGGCCGTGCTGCCCTTGCGTGCCAAACGTCCGTTAAACGGCTCGCCAAACAAGTGGCCGATTTCCGCATCTGCTTGATAAGCTTTGCCTATTTGGGCGGAAGAAGTATCCCACAAAGGCACGCCGAAATAATCGGCCTGGCCGGAAGTGCCGCCGCCGGTTCCCGAGCCTTTCAACCATGAAGGACTATCCGCATCCAAACCTACCACATGACCGCCATTGGTTTTACCGGCGATATTCAACGCATAGGCCGCTCTACCGCCTTCGCCAAGCGTGCCTGTCATAAAGACACGCGTGCGGTCTTTACTTGACGCATAGGTTTCGTACCAACTGATTTGGCCGTTAACCAAATTAACATGCTTCGCACCGCCATAATCTTTTTGAGCCGTTTCTACCAAACGGGTATTAACCGTTTTTTGTCCTTGCTTGGCCATGCCGGGAATATATTGGAATACGTCGGTATAAGCATTGGCGGCTGTATTGCCTTCCTGCTTTTTGAAGATATGTACCATACCGTCGTTAGAACCGACCGCTAAATATTTGCGCTCGTTGCCTTGCACTCCCATCGCGACCAAATTGCCCAACGAATCGCCCAAGTAGCGGTTTTGGTTGTCTTGATTGCTGTGGTTGCGTACGCGATAGCCCCAAGCAGGATTATCCTCCGTGCCTTCGCGGGTCAACCAGCTTGCCAGCTTGCGCCATGCGTTCGGGTCGGCATCGGTTAAGCCGAATGTGCCGTTATTAAGATCTCGTACCGTACCACCGTTACCTGTACGCAGATAGCGCGGGCCGCTTGCCGTACTGATCACACTCACAGACTGATTTGAATCATATGTAGGCAAAGTATATTGGCTGGGGCTGATGGCGCCTGTTTTTTCATTTACCCGATAGAAACGCAGTTGGCTCGACCAACCTTCAGTATTCAACGATAAGGTTTCCGCCATATTAATCGGACGGTTTGACGCCGGCGACGAAACACTCGGAGTAACACCGGTAAAAGGTACGGATGCCACGGTGGCATTGGCCACAATTTTATTTAAGGCATCTTTGAGTTCGCCGCGGGAAAAGGCTGGGAAATATTCACCACCTCCATTACTTGCGGCATTTTGCAAAACAGGAATCTGTTCACCCAAACCGACAGTATACGTTTCGATTGTCTGTTTCCTGAATTTAGGATCATCAAATGATATCTTTTCTTTATCTAATTTATTGGTAACCATATCTTGCGTGTGAGCAATAGACGCAAAATCTGCAATACCAAACTCACTGTACATATGACAAGAATTAGTAGCCGCACAATTAGACTTAGAAACTATTTCGCAACCCTCTCTTTCTTCTTTAGGAACCGCAGCACATTGTTTATCATTACCCCGCTCTTCCCATTCACGTAATCTCCCCGTAGCCGTGGGGCCGAAAACCTTGTCATTTCTCAAAATTCTAGCAAGGTTCGCGTGGCTTGTATTAGGCATATCACGTACAAAAGGGCTGTTGAAATGATAAAACTGCCTGTTGTAACCATCAGGCTGTCCGTCTGAAATATAAACCAAAAGATTTTTTTGACATCTATATTCAATAGGAGATTGGTATTTGTTGTTTAAATGTTGGTTGTTGGAGTGATGTAACTCTTCTCCACGATAATATCGAAGCAACTCGTAATAAGCAGACGTAGTTGGCGTCGGCCCTCCCCATTTTAACTTGTTGATTGTTTCCTTTAAGTCTGCAATGTGATCGTCTGTTGGGTCTTGAATTTGTTTCACAATAGTGGCCCCGCCTACGCCTGCTGTGAACGTCGCCAAGCCCCAGCGTAAATGCGGGTTGTTCGTAATCGCTTCTAAGGCTGCCTCTTTAGCAACCTCACCTCTCCTATCGGGATGTTTTTCCTGATCTTTCGGAAGATCGTCTTTCCCTGTTTTAATATTAAATCTCATACTGCCAGACGTATCGACAAACAGTAAAACATTAGGCTTGATTTGCGACTTTCCGCCGGTCATTGACAATGGAACGGCAGGATATGCGCCTTCGACTGCGCCGAAAGCCGGTGGGCAGGCCAAAGCACATGCAACCGCCCAATGAGACGGTTTAACGGAGAAAAGCCTTTTCCGTGCAGAGAGTTTCATGCGTTTTCTTTCTTAGTATTCGATTTAGTGTTTTGATTTTATTAAAATAATCAATAAGTATTTTTTACATTTTCAAGCTTATACAGAAGCTGCCGGGTGGCTTTTAAGTACAAATGTGGACAGGTAGCGGCAAAGTATCTGTACTGCTGATTCCTACTGATGTTTGTCGATTAAATATTTTTTTTGGATATTAACATTCTAAATTTATGCATGTAAATTCTGTTTCAATATATTTTACAAATGAAGTTTAAATAATAAATCCAGTAATAATCATATTAAGTTCAGCTTTTTTGAGTTGGGCGGTTTGGATAGTGTCATACGGAATAACAAACACACTTGAGGCCGTCTGAAAAATTTTCAGACGGCCTCAAGTGCTTGGATATGATGTATATGTATACAGATCGGGCGTGCAATATCGATATTTTGTACGCAAAGCGCCCTCCGAAGTTGACTTGAATGAACGTGTATTTAAGGCCGTCTGAAAATTTTCAGACGGCCTGTTCTGTATGCTGCTTAGAAAATTTCGCGCTAACTGATACGGCTGACTTTATTTTGAAAGCGGTTTAAGCGTTCCTCGTCAGCAGTTTGATTGCTATCGCCATGTGAAATGGCACTATCGTAGGCTTTTGAAATACCGTTGTTTATGGTGATATTTTTGCGTTTGAGCGACAATGAGTTTTCGTTTACCGACATGGCTGCAAGCGTATCGTTTGTATTGAACAAACCGTCGCGGTCTGTATCGAAAACGGGCTTTTTGTAAAGGCCGCCGTTACGCAAATCTACTTCTATCAAGGCGGATTTGCCCGAGTTGTTGGCGCAAATATTGGCAGCATTTGCCGTGTTGATTTTGCTGTTGTCGTTTACTGAAAAAACGAAAAACTGAGCAGTACGTCCACGGCGTACAAAGGCATCGTCAATGCCGATATAGCTTACAGGCAGTTGCAGGCGCCACCCTTTGTTATTGGCGGCATTTTGGGTGGCACTAAGATAAGTGCGCTGGCCTACGGAAGCCACTGATTGCTCCGTTTTAATCTGCTGCTGAACCAAGCTGCTTTCGGCAATGGTACTGCCATCGGTATCAAACAATCCGTAGGCATAATTTTGCAAACCGGGCTTGGTGCCGTCGGTGGGTTTGAAATATTGGCCTGTATTGAAAACTACGGTATAGCGGCCGCCTGAAAAATGGACATCGGGCGCACCGGTAATGGGCTGGCTGCCGTTAAATAAGGTTTTGACTGTCCAACTGCCACCGGCGGTTTGGTCAATACGGTAAAGTTTACCTGCTTGGTCGCCTACATAAATACGGTCTATATTGCCGTCGCTGTCGGTATCAATGGCTCGGGGCGCACCTACGCCGGATTTACCCAAGGGGATTTTCCAGTAATTACCGTTTTGAATCCATGATCCGCTTTTGTCGGTTTGCAGAATAAAAATATGGCCTCTGTCATTTTTAGCATTGTAACCGCCGCTAACTACGACGGCGGCAATGCTGTCGCTGCCTTTTTTGACTTGTACAGGCACAGGAGCATGTACGGTCAACCCTAAGTCTTCATCGTGGGTTTTGTTGAATTCCCACAAAATATTGCCCGCATTCGCAGAGTGTCCCGTGCCAAGTTGAGTGGCATCAATGGCGTAAACAGCCTCTCCGCCGCGGCCGGTTGTGCCGATAATCACGGATTTGGCAGTTTTACCTGCCCCTGATGTGCACACTTCCTGCACCACGGGCGTGCCGTCGTTCAAAAAGCTGTGCGTACCTTGTGGATCGGCATATTCTTTCAATTTTGGCAATGCGGTAGAAGGAATATAGGCAAGCTTTTCACTTCCTGTATTGTCTATCACATGCAGCATGCCATCATTGGCAGCGAAGGCATAAACGGTTTTGCGTGTTTTGAGAGAGGAAAAATTATCGTACCGGCAACTGCCTACGTTTTCAGAAACAGGCGGAGGCAAAATGGCAACTGAGGAGTTAACCACCGTACCAAGCAAGCCGTCGTCGGGACGGGGGCGGAAAACGCCTGCCGGGTTGGTTGTGGTTTTTTCCTTATCGCTCTTACCTAAAACATAATCTTTCAAATTAACGGGCGTATATCCCTCATTGCCTTGCAAACCAAACAAAGCTGCGGCACCTGCTCCTTGTGCGGTATTGGCGAGGCTGTCGATACTGTTACCGTTGAGGGTAAACACTCGACGGCTGTCGGCACTGCTGCGCTTGAGCAATGTGCTTAACTGCCATTGTTTGGAAAAATCGGGCGAACCCGGTCGGGAGTCGGCACTCATGGTGTAGGCAATGACATCACCTTGCCAGCCGTGATCGTTTTTCCGATACGAAGATTGTAAAAACAGAGGGGAATGTGCAGTAGTTAAATCTACAATACCATCCTTAGTTTGCTCCACAGCCAACGAAGTTTGTGAAGGTGTGTCGGAAAGCGCTTCCACATTGTTGAATGCCTTATTGATGGCTTCAATCAGCGATTGGGGAGAGTTGGCAGCGGCGTAATTCCGTGGAACGCCGTCTGAAAAAGCGTTCATGGAAGTTGTACCCCGGGCATCGTTAGTCCAACGGATGCGGTCGCTATCTTGTGTGGTCAAGGTAGGCACGGCACCTTCCCGTTCGGCTTTATTGCTGCGGAAACCGCCATACTTGGCAGCCCAGTAAAAAGTATTATAGTTTTTGCCGTTGTGGATATGATGGTTGTTGTATTCCAATACGTCAATCATGATTGACTGTATGTATTGGTTACCTTTGACATCGCTGCGGATATCGTTTGTACGCGCCCAGTAAGCCAAACCTGCAATCGAGCCATAGGAAGCCGCTGCTTCTTTTAAGTTATAAGCGCCCAGCACGCTTGTGCCGGCATCAAACGGATTGTTTTCCTGATTCGCTAAAGCTCTAAGAGACCCCAATGTATTGATTTCATTGTCGTCTGTCGGCGCGTGGGTGTTGTAGATGAAATTGGGTACGTCATTGTCACTATGAGTAAATGTATCGCCGATATACATTATGTAATTGGGTCGGCAAACCACTTGTTTGTCGTCAATTACATTGCCTTTGCTTAAAAGCGGATCGTTCCAATCGGTAATTACCGGAAAACCGTCGATGGCAACGTTTCTTTTATTCTCATCAACAGCTTCATTGTTTTTCAATGTTGAATTGGTGTTCAACCAATCTGTCCACGGGCGGTAATTGCCTTTGTTTCTCAAATAACGTAAACCGGCATAGTAAAGTTCACCCGCCGGATCTTGGACTTTGTATTTGCCGGCATCGCCGAATTTGTTGAGATAGTTGATCACGCCGCTGTTGGTTACATTGGTGTTTTGGGCGTCGCTTTGATCAGGGTTTACATTGAAAGTACCGTCTTCATTGACTTCATTACCTAAAACGATGTTGTTGTGCGTGGTTTCTCCGCGCAGAAATTTCATCCGTGAACGTAAAACGCCGCCGTCAATATTGTTACCGTTAATATTGGCATAACCGAACACGCCAAAACGGGCGGCTTCGATTTTTTCCTGCATCACCCCGGTAGGCTTGAGTGAGGTTCTACCGCGAGAATCGGTATAAACGCGGCAGTTTTTTCTTCCAAACCCGGTTTACATACCTGAACCACCACATTGTAGGTTTTTACTGCCTTGCCTTTGGAAGCTATAGGATTATTATTTCTATCCAAACCGTTGCCGCCGATTCTCAATTTAAAACCATTGTTATTGATTTGAATAACATTTTTATTGACTGAGTTGTTCTTTATCGTGAATTCTTTAGAGGGCTTGTCAATGGCACTGACAACATATGACGGCAAAATGTTGCTGATCAGAGCATCATTTTCCAAATAACGCGCTCTTAAACCATATATTCCGTTTTGGTTTGACACGACATTGGCACGTCTCAGCGCTGTGAAATTCAATGTATCGGCGTCAGTGTAGTTGGATTGTTTGGAAGAAGTACCTACCGTGCCGCCTTTGGCACGGTTGCCTCCGGTCATTGCTTGGCGGAAGATGTCGATGGTAGTCATCGTCATCCAGTTTAACGCTTTGCCGCTGAAAAGATTACCGCCGCAGTAACCACGGTTGTCGGCTTGGCGGTCGGGTGTGAAATATCCGTTTTCATCATCGGGAATATCGGGATTGCCAGTATAGCTATAGCACTTTTGGGGATCGAAATAGCCGATGTATTCATTGGCATCAAATTCGTTTTTGTTGATTAAAGGAGTGTTGCCCGCCGCCAAAGAAGCCTGATAAGCCGAGCCTGCGGTGGGGAATTCTACTGAAAGGGCAAGCAGGATATTAGGGGGAAAGCTGGCACCGGTGGCAAGGATGGGGGAAGAGTGAAATTCCGTAGCGGATGACTGCCCTGAAAACGAAGTGTTAGCAGATGCCTGCGCCGAAAGTGTGGCAAGTGCTGCGATGATACAACGCGAAAAAAGCCGGCGGCGCATGTATGCTTTAGGGCTGTGGGAATACATCTATAATCTTCCTTTCGTAATGTAGTTGACTATTTCTGTTAATATTTATCAAATAAATATTATTTTTAAGCATATTAACACTCGCAATTTATCCATGTAAATTCTATTTCAATATATTTTTCAAATGGAGCTTTAAATTGCGAACAAATCCGATAACTTTCAAATCCGCTTTTCAAATTTATTAACCTGAGACCTTTGCAAAACCCCCATCTGCGGCGCATTTCTGCGTTGTGCGCTGCTCGCTCGTTTGCCTATCTATATGATATGTCTGCACTCGCTGCGCTGCTACGCCTTGAACTGCATCCACATCTGAGGGTTTTGCAAAGGTCTCAACCTAGTTATTGGCATGCGGATTACAAAAACATTTGAGGCCGTCTGAAAATTTTTTCAGACGGCCTCAAATGTTTGAATAGGGTGCATACAGGTCGGGCGGTAAGCCGGGTTCTGTCGTCGGACAGCCATTCCTCTAGGCGCACCATTGCTGATGCGCTCCAGCAACCTACCCGAACGCTCGGCGAGCAGCGTCAATGCGTTCTGTTTGGTCTTGCTCCGAATGGGGTTTGGCCTGCTGCGCCTTGTTGCCAAGTGCACGGTGCGCTCTTACCGCACCTTTTCACCCTTACCTGTGCTGGCGAAGCAGCCATCGGCGGTATTGCTTTCTGTTCCACTTTCCGTCGCATTACTGCGCCCGGCCGTTAGCCGGCATTCTGCTCTTCGGAGCCCGGACTTTCCTCCCCGCATGCTTGATGCAATGCGCAGCGGCTGTCTGCCCAGCCTGTATGCGGGGCGGATTATAGCACGGGATACTCCGGTCAAGCCCGAGTATGACGTACCTGCTGTTTTTTAATATTCATTTGCGCTGGCGGCTTGGGGATATGAGGTTTTGCCAGCCGAACGCACAGGCAAGCTGTTGCCATGCTTCGTCGATGTCGGCACATACGTTGATGCGGCTGCCGTTTTCGGGGCTGTCGAACGCCAGCGTGCGGGCGTGCAGCATGAGGCGCGTGGTGCCGGTATGGGCGGCGACGGCGCGGTTTTGGGCGTTGTCGCCGTGGGTGGTGTCGCCCACAATCGGGTGGAAAATGTGTTTCATGTGGCGGCGCAGTTGGTGTTTGCGGCCGGTGTGCGGTGTCAGCTCCACCCATGAATAACGCGATGTGGGGTAGCGGGCGGCGGACGAGAAGGGCTGTTCGGTTTGGGCGAGGCAGCGGTAATCGGTTACGGCGGATTGCGCGGGTTTATCGGGGTCGGCAAAGGGGTCGGCAAAGGGGTCGGCAATTTTGTCGGCTTCTTCTTTGAGCGGATAGTCGATGCGCCCTTCTCCGTGCAGGTAGCCGCGCACGACTGCCCAATAGGTTTTGCGGACGGTTTTTTCGGTGAATTGTTGTGTAAGGTGGTTGGCGCTTTCGCTATCGAGCGCAAATAGCAGCACGCCCGAGGTGGGACGGTCGAGGCGGTGGACGGGATACACGCGGCGGCCGATTTGGTCGCGCAGGGTTTGCATGACAAACCGGGTTTCATGGCTGTCGAGCCAGCTGCGGTGTACCAGCATGCCGGCGGGTTTGTTGACGGCGATGCAGCGGCTGTCGCGGTAAAGGATTTCGAGCATGGTTGTGGTGTGATTGGGCGGGCGCGGATTTGAGGCCGTCTGAAAATGCTTGGGGTTAATAGGCTGAATAATAAGTTGTTTGAACTTGCTTATATTGATTTTTCAGACGGCCTCGGATTCGAATTTCAAGTGCAATCAGCGCAGCAGTTCATCGGTAACACGCTGTAAAAATGCCAGCCGCGATTCGCGGATTTCGCCTGCTTCGACGGCGGCTTTAACGGCGCAGCCGGGTTCGGCGCGGTGGGTGCAGTTGTGAAAACGGCATTGTCCGGCCAAATGACGCATGTCGGGGAAGTAGTCGAGCAGGCGCGGGGCTTCGAGGTGGAAGAGGCCGAATTCCTGCAAGCCGGGCGAATCGATGAGCTTGGTTTCGGCATTGATGTCGTATAAGCGGGCGTGGGTGGTGGTGTGTTTGCCCGAATCGAGCGCGGTGGATATTTCGCCTACGCGTGCGGTTTGGCTGCCGAGCAAGGCGTTGGTCAGGGTGGATTTGCCCATGCCGCTTTGTCCGAGAAAAATATTGGTGCAACCCTGCATCAGCGGTTTGAGTGCGTCGGCGTGGTCGAGCGCGCAGGTTTCTATCACGGGGTAGCCCAGCGATTCGTAAAAATGCAGTTTTTCACGCCAGCCGGCGGTTTCGGGCAAATCGGCTTTGTTGACGACAATCACGGCTTCGATATCGGCGGCTTCGGCGGCCAGCAGAGCGCGTTGCAGCAGGGCTTCGTTGGGCGCGGGCACGGCGGCGGTCACGATAAACAGCTTGTCCACATTGGCGGCAATCAGCTTGGTTTTCCAAGCGTCTTGGCGGTAAAGCAGGCTTTCGCGCGGCAGATAGTCTTCGATAACGGCCTGCTCTTGGTTGATGGGGGTGATGCGCACCCGATCGCCACAGGCAAAATCAACCCGTTTTTTGCGGGTGGTGGCATCGAATATCAAACCGCTTGGCGTGCGCACGGTGTAGCGGCGGCCGTAGCTGGCGGTAATCTGGGCGGTGTCCGGCATAGGTTTCGGATGGTCGGGATATAAAGCGGCTTATTTTACAGGATTTTATGCGGCAGGCCCGCTCTTAATCGAGGCCGTCTGAAACTTTTCAGACGGCCTTTGGTCTGCATTTGGTTAAGAATGATTTTTATTTTAAATTTTATTTCTATGTTATTCCCATTGAAATAATGTTTTATACACACCAACTCAAGGAAGCAGAAATGGATAGAAACTTTGAAATTGCCCCGATCAACGCCAGCGATTATGTAGCCATTCCTCGAGGCAGGCATTATGTACATGAACTCAACGGGCGTGTAATTAATGATTGGGTTGAAGAAGTTGAGTTAGTTTCTGTAGAAGTGAAAGGAAAACGCCCAACCCGGCATGAAATCATGGAAAGAAACAAGGAGCAGTTCGAGCAGATTATCCGTAAAGACATCATGGATAACATACACCGTGATCTAGGTGCCTCCCGCAAAGAATTTATGCCGCCGGTCGGCAATCCTCCTGCATCCGAAGCTCAAAGCACATCACAACCAACCCCGCCTGCCAAACCTGCCGACAATCCGCCGGCGGCCACCAAACCCTCCGCCCCGCAAAATAACGGCAATACTGCCGACACACCGCCGGCCGCAAAACAGCAAAACACCGCAGATAAAGCAGACGGCGCAGCTTCCCCGAGCAATGCCGCAAACGTGCAGAAGCCCGATCACAACCGTTCCGCCGCAAGCAAAACCGATGTGCAGCCCGAAAAACAGACAGCGGTTACCCATACAAACGAAAGCAGCGAAAACCAATCCGAGAAAACCCCAACCCACCCTCAGGATCAGGCACAAAACATATTCGGCAACAGCGTTGCCGCTGCCGAAGCAGGCCTGAAAAACCCGCACAAAAAATTTTTGGAAGAGGCCGACAAACTCAAGCAGCAGCTTGATTTCAAACACGACCTCGCCTCCAACCTCTCGCACCAAATCATGCAGGTTGAAGAAGGCCATATCTACGACGAACGCAGAGCCTATTACGCCCAACACCGCGAAGCCGTAAACGAAGCCGTGGAAAAACTCCGCGCCAACGCCGCCGAACTAACCGAGCAGCACGGCGAAGTCAAAGGCAAGCTCTATATGATGGGCGGCCTGATGAAAATGCTCGGCGGTGTAGGCCATGTAACGGACGCGGTAGAATTGGGCAGCTTATCCAAAACCGCATACGAAACAGGAGATTGGTCGCCCGTTTCCGAAAAAGTAGCGAAAATGGCTGCTTCGGCTGTTGCTGTTGCAGGGATAACGGCAACTGCGCGGCTAATTGGCTTCGGGCTTGTAGCGTTAGGAGTCTCAGGTGGTTTTGTTGCAGCGGGGGTTGCCATCGGAGCCGGTATCGCAACATATGTGGCTCTAGATTACATTAATAAAAGCAACTTTGGAGCAATATCGCACGAACTTTCCATTGGCAATTCACACTCCAACAACGGCCAAAAAGAATACGAATATTCCGATTTGGTTTTGATTGGCGGCAGTAAGGGATACGGCTACCCCGACAATATCAAACTTTCCGCCAAAAACGTAACCATGCTCGGCAAGTATGATGCTGAAACCATAGAAGTAGATGCAGAAACCCTGTTGGTAGCGGGTACGCTTAAAGCTGATGACGTTGTCCGCCTCAACGGAACGCACTCCGAATATATGGAAGAAATCCGTATTCCCGAACCGGGGTCGCAGCAAAACCCGGCTCCGGCGGAAACGGCGGCAGAAAACCCATCCGCGGAACAACCGCCAAGTGAAAACAACGTTCAGGAGCAAGCACAACCGTCTGCTCCTCAAGCCGAGAAACCGGTATTGCCAAACCTGGCAGATATCGGCACCACCCGCATCAGCCCTACATCAAACAATGCTGAAACCACCGAAGATGCCCGAAAAGAATTGCGTGCCAAAATCGGTATTGCCGCCGACCTGCTGAGTGATGATGAATTGTTTTTTGACGGCATATCCGAACCCGGCGGCGGTACGCTCCCAACGGTTTCGGTAACGGAAAATCCTGTTTATCCGGACGTTCACCAAACATTGCCTAACCTACCGGAATCTCAGGAAAACCCCTTGATTTAAATTTATATCAACCAGGCCGTCTGAAACTTTTCAGACGGCCTTTGGAGCTTTGTTATGAACAAAAAGAAAATTGATAAGAAAAAGGCTGAAAATTATATCGCTATATCTCTAGCCGTTTTTTCTTTCCTATTATTTATTGTTATACCGGCATATCCAAGCAGTCATTTTGATTACTATCTAATTGATATTATTGATAATTATTTACTTGGAAATGGCTACTACTCACCACCCAATTATCCTTTTACTTCTAAAGTAATTAATAGTTTTTCAGTACTTCTCGCTATTATTTTGGGAATTTTTGTTGGAATATGGAGAAAAGATGATATTGAACCGGATAAAATAACTAAATACACTTGGTTGGGAATTTTGATTATTTTTATTATGGGGATATATACATTTTTCTTAAGTTTGAATCCTCAGGAGTTTAGAGAATCTACACTTAGGCGCAGTTTTGGTACAAGCCAATCTTTTCAT
Organism: Neisseria sp. Dent CA1/247; assembly: GCF_022870825.1. Lineage (NCBI taxonomy): Bacteria > Pseudomonadati > Pseudomonadota > Betaproteobacteria > Neisseriales > Neisseriaceae > Neisseria > Neisseria sp. Dent CA1/247. The sequence goes on from NZ_CP091522.1 coordinate 19,217, forward strand.
AACAATCCGATTACATTTCTTGCAATGATGATAGGAAAGCAAATATGGATTTATATCAGCATTAGATCTTCTTTGGCATATTTGCTTTATAAAATAGATAACATCAGAAAATAACCCGAGGTCGTCTGAAAACTTCCAGACGGCCTTTGGAGCTTTGCTATGAGTATAAAGAAAATCGATAAGAAAAAAGTAGAAAGCTATCTTTTATACGTTTTTTTACTACTGCCAGTTATTCTTTTTATAGTAACACCTGCCTTTCCTTCCAATCACTTTCATTTTGTCCTAAACGATTTTATGGATAAATATATGCTGGGAAACGGCTATTACCTTGCCACTGATTATCCGTTTACGGCTAAAGTCAGCAATAACTTTACCGTAGCATTTGCAGTGGTTTCAGGCATATTCATCGGTGTTTGGCGGCGGAATGAGGTTGAGCGGGAAATTCCTCCAAGTATGTGGTGGTATGGTTTGGTACTTTTGGGGATAGGTTGGGCTACATTTTCCTTAAGCCTCAATCCACAGGAGTTTGTAGAACCCACTTCCCGACGCAGCTTCGGCACCAGTGAATCTTTCCATAATAATCCTGCTATGTTTATCGGTATGATTATTATGAAAGAGGTTTGTATTTACGGCGGTCTGAGGGGGCCGATTACACTTTTGTTTTATATCATCAGCCGTATAAAGAAGTAAATACAGTTTCAGACGGCCTTTGGAGCTTTGTTATGAATAAAGAACAGAGAAAACGTGCCGAAAGTTATATTTTTTATTCGTTGCCTTTTATTACTGTAATCATCTTTGTCGTTTCTCCTGCTTATATGGATATAAACAGCAAGTTGGATAATGCTTTAAATCATTTTATCGATAATTATTTGTTGGGGAACGGATATTATTCTCCGCCCAATTATCCGTTTGCTGCAAAAATAACCAATAGCTTTTCGGTTGTTATTGCTATTGTTGCAGGTGTATTTGCCGGTATTTGGCGTAGAAACGATATTGAACGTATATATAAATATACTTGGTTGGTGTGTTTAGGCATATTGGCTTTAGGTGTGGCTACATTTTTTACCAGCTTGAACCCTCAAGAATTTCGTGAATCTACTTTGAGACTCAGCTTTGGTACAAGTCAATCTTTTCATAATAATCCGATTACATTTTTGGCAATGATGATAGGTAAACAGCTTTGGATTTATATTAGTGTTAGAGCCCCACTTACATATTTGCTTTATAAAATAGATAAAATCAGAAAATGAATACAGGCCGTCTGAAAAATTTTCAGACGGCCTGTATTCAAGAATGCGGCGCGTTGAAAACCGCACTATTTTGTTTTTTACGTTTTCGGCGGCGGCTATCTGTTTACACTTGTCTGCGAATCTGTCAGGCTAGCGCCTCTCGACCCACCCGCCTGAAAGACGTTGCGATGACCGAACAACCCAATAAATTTTATTCGCTTTTTTTCTCGGTATTTTTCCTGTTTGCCGGCTTCGGTCTGTTTTTGAACTCGGCCGGTGTGGAGCTTGCGCAGATGGGTGTGAAAAACACCGCCATCGGTGTACTCAATGCGGCGTTTTTCGTGGGGGCGGCGTTGAGTGCGATGGCGGCGCACCGCGTGGTATCGGGCGTGGGGCATATCCGCGGATTCAGCGTGTTTGGCGCGGTGTTTGCCATGGCGGCGCTCGGCCATATGATGACCGACAATCTGTGGGTGTGGGGCGCGCTGCGGGTGTTGCTCGGTTTTTGTTATTACAGCCTGCTGATGATTGTGGAAAGCTGGCTGGCCGAGCGCAGCACTTCGGCGGGGCGTGCCAGAGTGTTGGCTTTTTATAATGTGGTGTACTACATATCGTTTACCGTCGGTATCGGCTTGCTGAGTTTCAAGCTGTCGAGCCAAGATATCTTTCTTCTTTCGGCGATTATGGTAATGGCGGCGATGCTGCCGGTGGCGCTGACCCGCTTGAAAGCGCCGGAACTGCCGCCGCGCCAACGTATCAGCCTGCCGCGTTTGTTTGCGATTGCGCCGCTGGCGATTGTGGGCAGCTTTACCGCCGGTTTGCTGATGAACGGTTTTTTCACGATGGCGTCGGTGTTCTTGCTGAAACAAGGTTTTGATGTGCGCCAGATTTCGTTTTATCTGATGATTGCGATGGGTACGGGCTTTGCCGTGCAGCTGCCGGTGGCGCGCCTGTCCGACCGCTTCGGCCGCCGCGCCGCTATTTTTACCTGCTCGTCGGTTTCGGCGCTCGGTGCGCTTGTCGGCATCTCGCTGATGCTGGCGGGTGTCGATGCTATTGGGGTGCAGTATTTGGTGGCGGTGTTTTTCGGTATCGGCCTGTTTACGCTCTATGCTTTGAGCGTGGCACGGGCTAACGACCAATTGCCCAATGAAATGAATACGGTGGAAGTCAGCCGCAGCCTGCTGTTTAGTTACGGTATGGGGTCTTTGCTTGCTCCGATGATATTGGGGGTGGTAATGGATCAGGCGGAACGCTACGGTTTTTACGGATATTTTATTGTGTTTGCCGGGCTGCTTGCGGTATTCGCTTCCCGCCAACCTGCCGTACCGGAAGACAAGCGCAGTATGCACGTCAACATGCCCGCCTCTGCCGGCCCTGTGATGGCGGAGCTCGACCCGCGCAACGACAGCGGCGTACTCAAGCCGTTTAACGAAGAAGAGGCACAGGCATATGCGAACGAGTTGGAACGTGAGGCGCAAATGGATAAACAATCCGCGCCCTGAGCAAACGTATGCTTTGTCTGTGGCTATAAGCCGTAAGGCCGTCTGAAAAACCGAAGGCCGAACCTTGATAAGGTTCGGCCTTCGGTTTGAATCAAACAGGTTCAATCAACTTTTTCAGACGGCCTCGGCAGCCTGAGATGCCGGTTTAAGATAAATCAATCGGCAAACTGTTTCTTCATCTGTTCGCGGCGCTCTTGCGCTTCTACCGACAGGGTTGCGGTAGGACGCGCCAACAGGCGTTTCAGGCCGATGGGTTCGCCGGTGTCGCGGCAGAAACCGTAGTCGCCTTCGTCGATGCTGCGGATGGAAGCTTGGATTTTACTCAACAGCTTGCGCTCGCGGTCGCGGGTACGCAGCTCGAGGGCATATTCTTCTTCCTGAGTGGCGCGGTCGGCGGGATCGGGAGCGGATTCGTGCTCTTGCAGATGGCCGGTGGTGGCATTGGCATTGGCGATCAGTTCGTCTTGCAGTTTTACCAACAGCTCACGGAAAAAAGCCAGTTGGTCTGCATTCATGTAGTCGTCTTCAGAGCCGTTCCAATTGAGGATGTCTTGTTCTGTAAGCTTTGCCATGGTAGTTCTTTCTTTCGCTGTTGGACGGTAGGCTTCGATAAAAGCCCGCTTTCAGGCTTGTTGTTGATTTTTCGACAATTTAACCTTTATTTGTGCGGGGGCATCATATCATGGTTTTATGAATATGCCTTATTTTCAGCCTGTACCGCGTCCGGTGTTTTCTTTCAGACGGCCTCTTTCATCGGTTAACTTATTGATATATCAATTCAACAGCCATAAATTCAATTTGGCGGTCAACTGTGGCAGGATTGCACTTAACCAAAACCACAGCATCAATGCCAGAACGCTGCCGGAAAAGTCGTAGCGTCCGAATTTTAAAAAGACAAAAGGCCGCGACAATGGTTCAAATATTTTATGCAAAGATACTTGTAAAAATGAGTATGGATTTTGAAAACTCAGCACCATTCTCAATACCAATCCTAACAATAAAACATATGCAACTGCTTTGAACAGGCTCAAAATCGTGAAGAATAAATTGGCGGCAATCACTTTAATGCCGAAACCGCCGGGCAGGGAAACCAAGGCAATCAGCGTGTAGGCGGCGTAATACAGCAGCACGCACGCCAGTATGCAGGCCGTATCCCAGCGGCCCAGCGGCGGGGCGGCTTTACGCAGCGGCTTCACCAGCCAATCGGTAGTATGGGTGCAGAATTGCGCAAACGGATGGCGGTAATCCAGCTTCGCCCATTGCAGCAGACAGCGCGCCAAACAAACGATGGCCAGGCCGTCTGAAAACAGTATCAACAGTTTGGACAACATTTCAGACGGCCCCGAATTGCCGGGTAATTTCACGCGAACGCGCTACGCAGGCATCGACGCCTTCGCCGATTGCTCCGGCTACGCCGCGGGTTTTAAAGGTTTCAAGAGCCGCGAAAGTCGTGCCGCCTTTGGAAGTAACGTTTTGCTGGAGTACGCTGAAATCTTCGCCGCTTTGTTCGGCCAACTCGACCGCACCTTTAAACGTGGCCAAGCTGAGCAGCTTGGCGGTTTCTGCATCGAACCCCTGCTTTCGGGCGGCTTCTTTCAAAGCGTCCAGCAAATAAAACACATAGGCGGGGCCGCTGCCGGTAATGCCCGTCACCGCGTGCAGCTGGTCTTCGTCTTCCACCACCATCACTTGGCCGACGGCCAACATAATCTGTGCAGCCATCTGCTTATCGGCCTCGCTCGCACCGTCGGCGGCAAACAGCCCCGACACGCCCAAACCGACCTTGCTCGGGGTATTCGGCATTATCCGCACGATGCGGCGCGTGCCGTTGAGATAGCGGCTCAAAGTATCGACGCTCAAGCCGGCCGCCACCGACAATACCAGTGCGCCGTTGGTTTCCACGCCGGAGCAGGCGGCTTGCATGTCTTGCGGCTTCACTGCCAACACCAGCACGTCTTCGGTATGGAGTTCGGGCAGGGTTTCCGATACCGGCACGCCCAACTCGCGCGAGAGCCGTTCGCGTTTTTCCGCACCGCGGTTCACAATGTGGACGGCGTATCCGCCCTGCCTCGCCAAACCGCCTGCAATGGCCGCCGCCATATTGCCGCCGCCTAAAAAATAAATAGTCATTGCCCGCTCCTTTCACAACGTGTCGAGCCGCCAGTATATAGCGAAACCGCCTGCCACCGTTACCGCAGCGGCAGATTGCCGCTATCAAGGAGGAAAATATTTTAGAAAAGGCCGTCTGAACGCCACAACGCCGACAAGTCTAAGTGATTCCTGTTAAAATCACGCCTTTTCAGCAATTTGATAAGTCATGCAGCCTGCCCGTGCCGTTTTTTCAGACGGCCTGCCGGTACAGGCTTAGTCGCCAATCTATTTTATTTATGAACATATTTTACGAAGAATCCGGCCAATTCAAAGTGGCAACCGTCGTTCAGAAAAACGATGCCAACTATCAGGCCGACACCCAGCACGGAAAACGCACCAAAGTCAAAGCCGCCAATGTATTTGTCGAATTCGACACCCCGCCCGACGATTTCCTCAACAAAGCCCAAACCGAAGCCGCCGACATCGACACCGATCTCTTGTGGGAAGTGTGCGGCGAAGAAGAATTCACCGCCGAAGCCATCGCCGAAGAATATTTCGGCCACGCGCCCGCCAAAACCGAGCTGGCAGCCACTTTAATCGCCCTCTACGCCGCGCCGATGTATTTCTACAAAAAGGCCAAAGGCGTATTCAAAGCCGCACCCGAAGAAACCCTCAAGCAGGCGCTGGCCGCCATCGAGCGCAAAAAGCAGCAGGAAGCGCAAATCGAAAGCTGGGCCGAAGCCTTGAAACAAGGGCAGATGCCGTCTGAAATCGCCGCCGACTTAAAAACCATTCTGCACGCGCCCGACAAACAGGCACTTACCTACAAAGCCTTCACCAAAGCCGCCGACGCACTCAAACTCACCCCGCTGGCACTCGCCATGCAAACCGGCGGCGTGGCTTCGATTCCGCAATACCTTTACGACGGCTTTGAAATCAAGCACTTCCCCAGAGGCATCGGCTTTCCCGACACCGCCATACCCGCTTTGGCCGACCTGCCCAAAGCCGACGTGCAGGCGTTTTCCATCGACGACGACAGCACCACCGAAGTCGACGATGCCATCAGCCTCACCGATTTGGGCAACGGCAGCAAACGCGTCGGCATCCACATCGCCGCCCCGTCGTTGGCCGTCGCACCCGGCAGCGCCATCGAGCGAATCATCATGGAACGCCTGAGCACCGCCTATTTCCCCGGCGGCAAAATCACCATGCTGCCCGACGACTGGATCGCCATGTTCAGCCTCGACGCAGGCGCATACCGCCCCGCCGTGAGCATTTATTTCGATATCGATGCCGACTTCAACGTCGGCGCGCCCGAACACAAAATCGAAGCCGTTTACATCGCCGAAAACCTGCGCATCCAAACCATCGAGCCGCATTTCAACGCCGAAACCGGCTTGGATGCCGAAGGGCAGGCCATGTTCAACCACCATCAAGATTTAATCTGGCTGTACCAATTCGCCGTCGCCCGCCAAAAAGCACGCGGCAAATACGAGCCTGAACGCGCGCCGCAATACGATTACAGCATCGAATTGAATGAAGACGGCAGCGTAGGCATTGCCCGCCGCGAACGCGGTGCGCCCATCGACACATTGGTGAGCGAAATGATGATCCTCGCCAACAGCACATGGGCCGAAATGCTCGATGCCAACAACCTGCCCGGCCTGTTCCGCGTGCAGCCCGGCAACAGCAAAGTGCGCATGAGCACCAAATCCGAACCGCACAGCGGCATGGGCGTGCAGCACTACGGCTGGTTTACCTCGCCGCTGCGCCGCGCCGCCGACTACATCAACCAAAAGCAGCTTATCAGCCTGATCGACGACACCGCCGAACCGCTGTTTCAAAACAACGATGCCGGCCTTTTCGCCGCCCTGCGCGATTTCGAGTCCGCCTACACCGCCTATGCCGATTTCCAACGCAAAATGGAAAGCTACTGGAGCTTGGTGTATCTCGAACAGCAAGGTATCAAAGAGCTGAATGCCACGCTGTTGAAAGAAGATTTGGTGCGCATCAACGGCCTGCCGCTGGTGACCCGCGCCACCGGCATTCCGTTCGACGCGCTGCCCAAATCGCAAATGCTGCTGGCCGTTACCGAGCTGGATGCAGATAAGCAGTTTATCGCGCTGAACTATCTGAAAGCGGTCGTACCCAACGCCGCTTAAGCCTTTATCACGATCATCAGTAAAAAGAGGCCGTCTGAAAATTTCAGACGGCCTTATTGGTTATTGACGGCCTAACGTTACCAATCACCATCAGACCGCAAGCAAAATTTGACCGAAGAAGCCGCCTTTTTCAACGCCCGGCAGCGTGAAGAAATAGCCGCCGCCGAAGGGGCTGATGTATTCTTCCAGCGGCTCGGTATCGAGCAGTTTTTGCACGAAGATGAAGCCGTCTTCCAGATTGGCCTGATAGCAGATGAACACCAAACCGACATCGAGCTGGCCGGCTTTGGAGAGGCCGCGCGAATAGTTGTAAGGCCGTCTGAAAAGTTGGTGTTTCTTCATAAATTCGGGGTCGCGCGGGTTGGCGACGCGTATGTGGCTGTCTTTGGGAATCACTTTGCCCTCGGGGTCTTTTTTGTAATCGGGCGTGTCGTTTTCGTATTTCATGCCCAGCGGTGCGCCGCTGTATTTTTCGCGCCCGAAAATGGTTTCCTGTTCTTGCAGCGGTGTTCTGTCCCAAAATTCGACGAAGTGGCGGATGATGCGCACGGCTTGGTAGCTGCCGTTTTTCGTCCACGCGGGTTCGTCTCGGCTGTTGGGGGCGATGCCCGTCCATAGCACCTGATCGGCGGTTTTGGGATCGGCTACGTCGGGGTTGGCGGTGCCGTCGTGAAAGCCGAGCAGGTTGCGCGGGGCGGAGCCGGGGGCGGATTTGGGCAGGAAGCCGTCTATGCTCCAGCGGATGATGGCGTATCGGGCGGTGTTTTTGATGATGTCGCGCAGGGCGTTTTGGCAGGTTTCGGGGGTGAACGCGCAGATTTGCAGGCTGATGTCGCCGTCGCACCAGTCGGCTTGCAGTTTGTCGTTGAAGAAGTCTTTCATTTCCTGCAGGTGTTTGGGTTTTTTGGCGGCGAGTCCGAAACGTTGGTCAAACAGGCTGGTTCCGACGCTCAGGGTGATGGTTAATCCGTCGGGGCGGATGGTTTTGCCGAGTATGCCGCTGCCGGAAGGCGGCAGTTTGGCATCGCCGTCTTGCAGTTCGCCGCCTTTGGTCAGGAATTCGGTGCGGGCGGTGATGATGCGGAACAGTTTTTCCAAGTCTTTCGGGGTTTTGGCGAGCACGTCGAAAGCGGCCATGATGCCGAATTGTTGGTGCGGGGTGGTAATGCCTGCTTGGTGTTTGCCGTAGCAGTCGTAGCTTTCGGTTGAATGTTCCAAGTTGGCGGCTTTTTCTTCGCTGCGGCCTTTTTTTTCTCCCCATGTGAAACCGCCCGCCGCTGCGGCTGCTCCGGTGGCGGCTGCGGCAACGGCGGCTTTGAGGAAGGTACGTTTTTCGGGTTGGATAGGGGGTCGGTTGTCGTTGTTCATGGTGGTTTTGTTGTGATGGTATTTTCAGACGGCCTCAAGCAATCGATGCTTGGGAGGCCGTCTGAAATATTGCTGTTGAAGGGTTAGCTTAAACCGAGTGTGCCGCGCAGTTTGGCCAATTCTTCGGCCAAGCTGTTGATCGGCGCTTGCAGGGTTTTGCGGTCGGCTTCGCTGAGTTTGTCGTAGGTTTCAAAGCCGTCGGCGGTTTTGTATTTCGCCAAAATGTCGTTGACGGCTTTGAAGTTGGCATCGACGTTATCCAGCAGTGCCTTGTTTTTCTCGGCAATCAGCGGGCGGAACAGATCGACGATTTTTTGTGCGCCTTCCATGTTGGCGTTGAAGTCGCTCAAGTCGGTGTGGCTGTAACGGTCTTCTTCGCCGCTGATTTTGCTGTTGGCCACTTCTTCAATCAATACGGCCGCGCCGCCGACTACTTTGTTGGGCGGGAAGGTCAGCACGTCGATTTCCTGTTTGAGTTTTTTCACGTCTTGCTCGAGCTTGTCGGCCACGTCTTTCACGCCGTCGACCGATTTTTCAATCCACAAGGCGTGTTCGATGCGGTGGAAGCCGCTGAAGGCCGGGTCTTTGGGGCCGGCTTTGAAGTCGTCTTCACGCGCGTCGATGGCGGGGTCGAGTTCGTTAAACAGTTCGGCAATCGGCTCGATGCGTTCGTAGTGGGTGCGGGTATCGGCAAACATGGCTTTGGCTTTGTCGATTTCGCCCGCTTTCACGGCGGCAACGAAAGCAGCGGTTTTGCTGACCAGTTGGTCGGCTTCCTGTTGAACGTAGGTTTTGTAGTCGGCCAGCGGTTGGGCGAGTTTGGCCATATCCGCTTCGCCGCCCGCCTGTTTGAAGCCGCTGTCGGTTACGGTGAGTTTGCCGCGCGGGTTGTTGAGCAGGCCGCAGGTCATTTCGTATTCGCCGGGCAGCAGGGTAACGGTCATTTTGTCGGCAAGGCCGGGGGCGATGTTTTCACGTTCGTCCACCACCATCACGCCTTTTAAGATTTCCCATTCGAGCTTGCGGCTGCTGTTGTTTTTGATGTTGAACACCACTTCGCCGCTGGGTACGGTTAATTCCATCGGTTCGCATTTTTCATCGTTGACCGCCATATTGAAGCTGCCGTCTTGCGCTTTGGCTTCGGCCGGCGCGCCGGATGCGGGCGCGGCGGTTTTTTCGGCTTCGGGCGGTTGGCAGGCGGTAAGACCGAGTGCCAGCAGCACGGATAAAGCGATGATATTCAGTTTCTTCATGTTTTACCTCTTTCTCAATTTACTGGGGATTTTCCAACAGATGCAGCCGGTGAGCTGCCGCGTAAAAACCAATACATCACGGGCACCAAATACAGCAGCCACGCCAAAACCTCGCCTTGGGTCGGGTGGTCGGTGTAGCCGAAGAAGCCGCCGAGCAACACGCCCAGCGGGCTGTCTTCGTGCAGGATGTGGGAAATGTCGAAAACGATGGTTTGCAGATAGTTCCATACGCCCGCTTCATGCAGCGCGCGCAGCGAACCGGCCAGCAAACCGGCGGCGACGATGATGAGGAACACGCCCGTCCAGCGGAAAAATCTCGCCAAATTCAGCCGCATGCCGCCCTGATAAATCAACGCGCCGATCACAACCGCCGCCGCCAAACCCAGCACTGCGCCCACAGGCATTTGCCAGCTCGGGCTTTGCTGGAATACGGCGAGCAGGAAAAACACGCTCTCCAAACCTTCTCGCGCCACCGCCAGAAAAGCCATGCCCACCAATGCCCAGCCTTGGCCGCTGCCGCGGTTTAAGGCCGTCTGAACCGAATCGTGCAGATGCTGCTTCATGGAGCGTGCCGCTTTCTGCATCCACAGAATCATGTAAGTCAGCATGGCAACGGCCACCAGCCCGATGATGCCGACCACAAATTCCTGCTGCTTTTGCGGAATTTCGCCGGTGGCGGTGTGGATGCCGTAGCCCAACAGCAGGCACATCAACGCGGCGGAAAGCACGCCCAGCCACACTTTCGGCATCAAATGGCCGTTGCCCGACTGGTGTAAAAATCCGGCCACAATGCCGACAATCAGCGCGGCTTCAATGCCTTCGCGCAGCATAATCAGGAAAGCAATCAACATAACAATACCCTGAATCGGTTTGATATTTTTTGATGTTTAATGTTATATAATTTTTAAAGACTAATGCAAATAATTTTTATTTTTAGTTTATTAAGTAATAATGAAGAATATAAAAAGGCCGTCTGAAATCTTTTTTCAGACGGCCTTTGGTGTGTTTCAGTTGATTGAAACGAATGCGTTTTTAATGTGAAGCCGAACAGCCGGCGGGTTTGATGTTGATTCAGACGGCCTCGTCAGCCCTTGCCTGAATTTACATCAGGTTCAAATCGCTGATTCGGTCGTACAGGCGTTCGGGGTTGTCGCCTTCTTCATGCAGCTGGATACGCAGGCGCAAATCGTTGGCGGAATCGGCTTGGCGCAGGGCTTCGTCGTATTCGATTTGGTCTTTGAGATACAGATCGAAGAGGTTTTGGTCGAATGTCTGCATGCCTTCCACGCCGGAGCGTACCATCAGCTCGCGGATGTTCATCAGCTCGCCTTTGAAGATCAAATCCTGCATGGCGGGGGTATTGAGCAGCAGGTCGATGATGGCGGTGCGTTGGCTGCGTCCTTTTTTGAGGATCAAACGCTGGCCGATAATGGCGGTCAGGTTCAGAGCCAAATCCATCAATACCTGCGCTTGGCGGTCTTCGGGGTAGAAGTTGATGATACGCTCGATGGCTTGCGCGGCGTTGTTGGCGTGCAGCGTGAACACGCACAAGTGGCCGGTTTGCGCCAGTTGCAGCGCGTATTCCATACTGGCTTCGCTGCGCACCTCACCGATACACACCACATCCGGCGCCTGACGCATGGCGTTTTGTACGGCCAGCTTCCAGTCGGCGGTATCAATACCTACTTCGCGCTGGGTAATGATGCAGCGGCGCGGTTGGTAGAGGTATTCGATCGGGTCTTCGATGGTAATGATGTGGCCCGGCACTTTTTGGTTGCGGTGGTCGATCATCGCCGCCATCGAAGTGGATTTACCCGAACCGGTGGGGCCGGCAAGAATCAGCAGGCCGCGGGGTGTGAGGGCGAGTTCTTTGAGTTTTTGCGGCAGGGCGAGTTCGTCAACGGTAGGCACGCGCGGGTTGATGCGGCGCAAAACCATGCCGCTGCGGCCCTGCTCGTGATAAGCGTTGACACGGTAGCGGGTATTGCTGCGCGATTGCACCGAATAGTTGAGTTCCAATTCGCGGTTGAACGTTTCGAGCTGCTCGTCGTTCATGGTCGATTGGATGATTTCGGCGGTGTCTTTGCCGCTCAATGCTTTGTGCGGCATCGGTGTCAGCACGCCGTTGACTTTCATCGCCGGGGGAAAGCCCGCGCTGATGAAAATATCGGAGGCGGTGCGCTGCTCGGCTTCTTGGCACATGCGGTCGAGCAAGGGGTGCAGGTGCGAGCCGATTTCGGCGGGGGTGGGAATGTGCGGCGGCTGGTTTTTTTCTGAATAAGCCTGAACCATTTCCGCCAGCAGATTGTGCAGTTGGTTGGATTCGCTCATGGTGTTTTACCCTTAATTATGTGTTTGTTTCATCATAAAATCAGATCGGAGTTTTGCGATTTGCTGCGCGCGGTTTCCGGGCTGATGGCACCCTGACGCACCAGGTTTTGCAAGGCTTGGTCGAGCGTTTGCATGCCGTGTGCCTGACCGGTTTGCAGGGCGGAGTTGATTTGGGCGATTTTGTTTTCGCGGATCAGGTTGCGCACGGCAGGGGTGGACACCAGAATTTCATGCGCAGCCACGCGGCCGTTGCGGTCGCGGGTTTTCAGCAGGGTTTGCGAAATCACGGCGCGCAGCGATTCGGAAAGCATGGAACGCACCATCTCTTTTTCGCCGGCCGGGAATACGTCGACGATACGGTCAACGGTTTTGGCGGCGCCGGTGGTGTGCAGAGTACCGAATACCAAGTGGCCGGTTTCGGCGGCGGTGAGGGCGAGGCCGATGGTTTCGGGGTCGCGCATCTCACCTACCAGAATCACGTCGGGGTCTTCACGCAGGGCGGATTTCAACGCATTGGCGAAGCTGTGGGTGTGTTGGTGCAGTTCGCGCTGGTTGATGAGGGATTTTTTGCTGGTGTGTACAAACTCGATCGGGTCTTCGATGGTGAGGATGTGTGCGGGCTGGGTGTCGTTGATGTAGTTGATCATGGCCGCCAGCGTGGTGGACTTACCCGAACCGGTGGGGCCGGTAACCAATACGAGGCCGCGCGGGTTGTCGGCGATTTTTTGGAAAATGCGCGGGGCTTTCAAATCTTCCAGCGTCAGTACGGTGCTGGGAATGGTACGGAATACGGCGGCGGGGCCGCGGTTGGTCATGAATGCGTTGACACGGAAGCGCGCTACGTTGGGCAGCTCGAATGAAAAGTCCACTTCCATGTTTTGCTGATAGACTTTGCGTTGGTAATCGTTCATCACCGAAGTGATCATGTTGCCCACTTCGTCGCTGCCCATTTCGGGCAGGTTGATGCGGCGCACGTCGCCGTGTACGCGGATCATCGGGGGCAGGTCTGAGCTGAGGTGTAAGTCGGATGCTTTGTTTTTCACACCAAACGCGAGTAAGTCGGTAATTTGCATAATGTGGCCTTGCTTTTTAAGTTAAAATTTTCTGAGCCGTATGAATGGAAATGTTGACGGCGGGATTTACCAAGCCATTTATTTTAAATAGATAGAGTTGTTAAACCAAGTAAAAATTTAATTATTTTTGCTAACGGGAAAAAAACTGCGGAATATGGAAAGAATCATGACAAGCCTGCAACAGAATTACCGTGAAGTATGCGCAAAAATCCGCGAGGCGGAAGCGGCGGCGCACCGTGAAAACGGCAGCGTGCATTTGGTGGCGGTGAGCAAAACCTTTCCGGCAGGCGATATCCGCGAAGTGTATGCGGCAGGCGCGCGTGATTTCGGCGAAAACTATATTCAGGAATGGTACGGCAAAACCGAAGAGCTGGCCGATTTGACCGATATCGTGTGGCATGTGATCGGCGATGTGCAGTCCAACAAAACCCGTTTCGTGGCGGAACGGGCGCATTGGGTGCATACGGTGAGCCGTTTGAAAACGGCGCGGCGGTTGAGCGAGCAGAGGCCGTCTGAAATGCCGCCGCTGCAAGTGTGTATCGAAGTGAATATTGCGGGCGAGCCGGGCAAGCACGGTGTGGCGCCGGAGGAAGCGGTGGCGCTGGCCTGCGAAACGGCGAAGCTGCCGCGTTTGCAGGTGCGCGGTTTTATGTGTGTGGCCGAAGTAGGTGCCGGTGCCGAAGCCCTGCACAATCAGTTTACCCGCATGAGGCAGCTTTTGGCCGATTTGAATGCGGCCGGTGTGGCGGCGGATGTGCTGTCGATGGGCATGTCGGCGGATATGGAAGCCGCGATTGCCTGCGGTGCAACGCATGTGCGGGTGGGCAGTGCGATTTTCGGCAAGCGGGATTATTCGGATAAGTAAGGCAGTAGAGATGTTTAAAGGCCGTCTGAAAGCGAGTTTTGTGAGCTTTCAGACGGCCTTTGGTTTAGGGCGTGTCGTTAGAAGGCTTGTGAAGCGGATTTTTGACCAAAAATACCGCCGCAATGCTTTCTCACGGCACGCCCTAGCACATATCAGCGTTTCTTCTGATTGGTGTTTTTACTGCCTTTCGGTTTCTTGTCGGCAGCATTCAAGCGTGCGGCAACAAACTCTACCATCAGGTCTTTTTTCTCCCAAAAAAACTTCTGCATTTTTTCGAGCGAATAGATTTTTCTCACCATCGCGGGCAGGCCGTTGTGGATGATGGCGGCGACTTCGCGGTTGAGTTCTTCGCTGTCCATCGCGGTTTTCAGGTCGGTATTGCGCTCATCAAGATAGGCTTGAAGTTCTTTTTTGACGCCGCCGTGAATTTCGAATTGTTTGATCATGTTGTTTTCCCTTATATGTAAAGTGCGGCGGTATTTTAGCAAAAAAGCCCGGCCTGCCTACAAATCTTAACCGTCGGGCGGTGTTTGAGGCTACAATATGTCGGTTATTTTCCAAAGGCCGTCTGAAAAATGTATTTATGGTTCAAACTGCTGCATGTGTTTTTTATCATTTCGTGGTTTGCCGGGCTTTTTTACCTGCCGCGTATTTATGTGAATCTGGCGCAGGTGGAAACGGGTAATCGGGGCGAATATCTGCGTTTGCTCGGTATGGCGCGCCGGCTGTTTAAGTTTATGACGCCGCTGGGCTTGGGCGCGGTGGTAACCGGCTTTGCGATTCCGTTTGTAACCGGCTGGTGGGGCATGGGCTGGGTGCATACGAAAGTAACGCTGGGCGTGGTTTTGCTGGGTTACCATTTTTACTGCTACCGTTTGCTGCTGGATTTTGAGGATAACCGCAACCGCTATTCGCATAAGTGGTTTCGCGTGTTTAACGAAATTCCGGTGGTGATTATGATTGCTGCTTTGTATCTTGTTGTATTCAAACCGTTTTGAGGCCGTCTGAATCATGACTATCGAAATCGAACGCCGTTTTCTTTTAAAAAACGACAGCTGGCGCGAGGAAGCCGGCGAGCCGGAAATGATGCGGCAGGGTTACTTGAGTGTGGATAAGGAATGCACGATCCGCGTGCGGATTGTCGGCCGCAAAGCGTGGCTGACGTTGAAGGGCTATATTTCCGATACCACCCGCAGTGAGTTTGAATATGAAATTCCGGTGGCGCACGCGGAGCAGATGATGCAGACGATGTGTCCGTTTAAGCTGGAAAAACACCGCTATAAAATCGAATACCGCGGTTTTACGTTTGAAGTGGACGAATATTTCGGCGACAACGCGCCTTTGGTGGTGGCGGAATTGGAGTTGCCAAGCGAAGGCGTGTCTTTTGAAAAACCCGATTGGTTGGGCGAGGAAATTACGTCCAACGGTAAATTTACCAATGCTTATTTGAGCAAGCATCCTTATTCGCAGTGGTGATCAAAATCTTAAACAGGCCGTCTGAATATGTTTTCAGACGGCCTGTTTGTTTGAGAGAGAAAATCAAAGAGTTGTGTACTAGGATTGAGCGGGAGTTGCTGTTTGAAAAGCGTTTGCACAGGCTTTATGGGACAGCAACTTCAAGATTAACGGTGCTCGCTGCGGCCCAAGTATTGGTAAGTGTCTTGTTGAGCAGCGGCTTGGCTTTGGGCAACGAATTTGATGCGGTCGTCTTTCTTGGCAGTCATTTTCACGCCGGGATGTTGAACTTCCTGCACATTAACCAAAGGATAGTTGGCGTCGTTGGCGTGATTCCATGGAGTCAGATCCACGTCTCGGGCAGAAACCAATGAAGCAGCTGAAAGAGCAAGGGCGGCAAAGATGGTTGCAGTTTTTTTCATGATTAAATTCCTTTTTTTGTTAACGTAATCGGGTTGAGGCAGCATCGGCTTATTGGAGAATGAAGGCAGCCGGTGTTGTCGAATGAGTGCATTCTAATCAATCGCTATTGGCATATGAATATACTTTTTATTGATTATTTATTTCTTATTAGGAAACATTGAGTGTGATGAAAAAAAGCGAAAGGCCGTCTGAATGTGTTTTCAGACGGCCTTGTAAATGAAATATGATTGATTTGTTTGGCTTATTCGGGCAAGCGCTCGACAATGCCGACGCCGACCGCATTCAAGCCTGCATAGACGCCGATGGCAGGCGAAACCGGCAGGCCGTTTTCCAAATGCAGGCCGGTTTTTTGATGGAGCTTGGCGGCAAACTGCTGATACAGGTCGTAGCTGCCGCAATAGCCGCCGGAAATCACCAGATGGATGGGGTTTTTGTCGGCCGTGATCACCATCAAAGCTTCGATGATGCGTTCAATCATCTGCTCGTTTTCCGCTACGCTGGACAAATGGGAAACGCCTTTTTCGTTGAGACGCAGCACGGTTTTCAAGCCCAGCCAGTCGTTAAACGCCGCGCCCATACGCATCAGGCCGTCGCTGCGGGCGAGCTGGGTGAGCGATTGGACGCCGAAAATCAGTTCGCAGCGCGGTTTGAGGCGTTCCAAATAATCCAGCACTTCGGCGCTGCTTTTACCGGCCGTGAGCAGACGCAGGGCTTCTAAGGCGAAAAAGCCTTCGGGCATACAGGTAGTGCCGGTGTCGAATACATGGATGGTCAGGTCATCGGCCATTTCTTCGGCAACGGCGCGGATTACGTTGAAGCTTTCGCTGAGTTTGCTGCTGATGGTGGTAACAATGGCTTCGTGATAGCCCTGTTTTTTCAGATAGCGAAATGTTTTGCGCAAACATTCTTCGTTGGGCGGAGAGGTGGTCAGCAATTCGTCGGGATGTTCGCGCATCCAATCGAAAAATTCCTCCGCTTTGAGATTGCAGCCGTCGGCATGGCTTTGCCCGTGCATGTGTACCCGCAGGCGCAAAATATCGATCGGGCTGTTGCGGTCGAGTACGCTGTCAAGCATGCCGGTGGAAGTGGATAAAACGGCACAACGGTAAAGTGAATACGAACCCGCCATCATGATTTCCTTATTAAAGTTGTTATTAACATTTTGGTAGCAGATCAAGCGGCAGCAGAGGCCGGCGGCAGTTTCACGCAGGCTCTCGGCTACGGAAAAGCATGACACCATTTATTGTATTATGCCGATTATATGATTCCGTATCATTAATAATCGGTTGGAATTAATGATAAGCGGTAATATTTATTTTGTCTATGATAATAATGTTGTTGAAGTCGTGTTATCAGATCATGATCTTCACATCTTTTTTTATACTGTTTCAGACGGCCTGTATTGATTACAATGAGGCCGTCTGAAAATCCTATTGACGGATAAACCCACATGCAAAAAATTACCTTGATTGCCGCCCATGCCCACAACAACTGCATCGGCATCAACAATGCCATGCCGTGGCATCTGCCCGAAGATTTCGCCTTTTTCCGCGCGTACACCACCGGCAAGCCCGTGGTGATGGGGCGCAAAACATGGGAATCGCTGCCTAAAAAACCCTTGCCCGGTCGTCGCAATATTGTGATTACACGGCAGGCGGATTACGCGGCGGAAGGCGCCGAGACCGTTTCCGGCCTGCACAAAGCATTGGCGCTTTGCGGAGATGTCGAAGAAATCATCATCATGGGCGGCGCGCAGATTTATGCGGAAGCCCTGCCTGTGGCCACCGATTTACGCATCACCGAAATAGATTTAAATGTGGAGGGCGATGCCTTTTTCCCCGCGATTAATTCTGACGAATGGCAGGCAAACCGCGAAGGAAAGCGCACGGCGGAAAACGGTTTGGTTTATGAATTTGTGCATTACCAACGCATCGGCCGGCCAATCAATCAGCCAAGCAATACCGATGAATAAAATCTGTTGGATATAAGCCGTAGCCAACCCAAGAGGCCGTCTGAAACATTTCAGACGGCCTCTTCTTTAGTTGACAAATATCATTTTTTACATATATAATTTAAATTATATAAATTAAATTTCAAACATTTACACCAACCGGAGAAAAATATGAAACGCAATGTAGGCGGTATCGATAAAGTAATCCGCATTGTCGTAGGTGCGGCGTTGATGATTTTGGCCGCTACCGGCACCATAGGCTGGTGGGGCTGGCTGGGTGTTATTCCTTTGGCTACCGGACTGATGTCGAATTGCCTGATTTACACTTTGCTGGGCATCAATACTTGTCCGACCGATAAACGATAAAGCAAGGATTATCAGGCCGTCTGAAACGATTGTTCAGACGGCCTCATACTTAATATAGAAATATAGAAGGAAACACACACCATGAATATCAAGGTCATCACACCCGAACACGTTAAAAGCAAGCTGGCGCAAGGCGCGGTTTTGGTGGACATCCGCCAACCCGACGAATACCGCCGCGAACACATCGGGCAATCTGTTTTACAACCCTTGGATCAAATCAAACAGCAAGGCCTGCCCGAAGCCGCCAAGCAAGCTTCTTGCGTGATCTTTCATTGCAAATCGGGTATGCGCACCCGTAATGCCGCAGACGCACTGGCACAATGTTGCGGTGAAAAAGAAGCGTTTATTTTGGAAAAAGGGCTGGACGGCTGGAAATCCGCCGGTTTCCCCACCGAAATCAACCGCTCTCAACCGCTTGAATTGATGCGGCAGGTACAGATTGCCGCCGGCTCGTTGGCCTTGGCGGGCGCAGTGCTCGGCTGGCTTGTTTCCCCTACTTTTTATCTCTTGTGCGCGTTTGTCGGATTGGGTCTGATTATTGCCGGGCTAACAGGATTTTGCGGTATGGCCCGCTTGCTCATGGTTATGCCGTGGAACCGTCAATAAGCACACCGACTGTGCAAAATCTATTTAAGGCCGTCTGAAAAATCTTTAAAAACGGCATTATTCCGCTATACAATGGTGTCCGATATTGTATTGATGCGAATTAAAGAGAACCAAAATATATGAAAGATATGGTTTCGAAATACCAAGAGGCCACGGCTTTTTTGAAGCTGATGGCCAACACCAACCGCTTAGCCGTATTATGTAGTTTGCAAGACCAACGCCGTAATGTAACCGAGCTGGCCAAAATGGCCGGGCTGCCGCAAGCCGCTATGTCGAGCCAGTTGGCTTTGCTGCGCGAGGCAGGTTTGGTGGATTGTGAAATCCGTCACCGCGAACGTTTGTATTACATTACCGACGAACGCGTTACCGCCACCATCGGATTGCTGTATTCGTTTTTTTGCAGAGAAGATAGTGAAAATCCGGCAAACCCTTAACCTTGATTTGATTGATTTGATTAAAGAGGCCGTCTGAAAATGTTTTCAGACGGCCTCTTTAGTTTGGCCGAGACCTTTGCAAAACCCTCATCTGCGGCGCATTTCTGCGTTGTGCGCTGCCCGCTCGTTTGCCTATCTATTATGATATGTCTGCACTCGCTGCGCTGCTACGCCTTGAACTGCATCCACATCCGAGGGTTTTGCAAAGGTTTCTTGCTATAAATATTGTTCAATCAAGCTACCGCAGGCAGGCCGTGGAACGCGGCGGGCAAGTCTTCATCATGCGGAAATTCCACCCATTCGTAGCAGGATTCGTCTGCCAAAATGGCGCGCAACAAGGCGTTGTTGATGGCATGGCCGGATTTGTAGCCTTCAAACGCGCCGATAATCGGGTGGCCGACGATATATAAATCGCCGATGGCATCGAGAATTTTATGGCGCACGAATTCATCGGGATAACGCAAACCTTCGGGGTTCAACACATCGGTGTCGTCGATCACGATGGCGTTGTTGAGGTTGCCGCCCAAACCGAGATTGTGCGAGCGCATCAGTTCCACTTCCTGCATAAAGCCGAAGGTGCGGGCGCGGGCGATTTCGTCGATGTAGGATTTGCCGGCGAAGTCGATTTCAAATGTAGGGCTGCTGCGGTTGAATACGGGATGGTCGAATTCGATGGTTAGCGTAACTTTGAAGCCGTCGTAAGGGGTAAAGCGCACCCATTTGCCGCTTTCTTTCACTTCCACAGGCTTCAGAATCTTTAAAAAGCGTTTTTGTGCTTTTTGATCGACAATGCCCGCGTCTTGCAGCAGATAAATAAACGGCAGGCTTGAGCCGTCCATAATCGGGATTTCGGGTGCGTTCAATTCAATCAAAGTGTTGTCCACACCGTAAGCGGCCAGAGCCGACATAATGTGCTCGATGGTGCCGACGCGTATGCCGTGTTCGGTAACTACGGTGGAAGATAAGCGCGTATCGTTGATCAGGTAAGGATTGAGTTTGATGGTTTCACCCTGAACGCCTTCCAAATCGGTGCGGCGGAAAGAAATGCCGCTGTTTTCAGGGGCGGGATGCAAGGTGAGTGCCACACGTTCGCCGGAATGCAGGCCGACTCCGGTCACATTGATGGATTTCGCCAATGTTCTTTGCAGCATAGGGGTATCCTTTTTTGCCTTTGTTTTCAATATCAATTACTGCCTGATAATACGGTAAAACAGAATCAATAACATAGTATTTTTAATAGTATTTATTTATTGCGGGCTTAAAACACACAGTATGCCTGCGCTTGCAAATCCGAGCGGCCGGGCTTGTATTCTTTCGGGATAAAGCGGGTTTGCCGGCATGATGAAAGTTTATTTCAATTTCATCCCGATTAAGCACTTTTGAGCAACAGATTCAACCCTGCTTTTATTCAGAACTTATCTCGTTATTTTAATTATAAAAAGCTGAATTATCCACAAAATAGGGCAATAATCATTCAAATCATCATTTTTATTTTAAAATCATATTATTAATCTTTTCAGACGGCCTGTTTAAGCAGGCTGACTTAACTTAAATCAGATTTTGTCCGGTTTTATAAAAATAATGCTAGTAAGTAGTTTTATTTCATGATACAAATAAAATATTGAAATAATTTTCTACACCGACATTGGAGGAGCAGATAAATGAGCATCAAAGTTGCGATTAACGGTTTCGGCCGCATCGGCCGTTTGGCTCTGCGTCAGATCGTCAAAACCGACGGCATTGAAGTGGTGGCGGTAAACGATTTAACGCCCGCCGATATGTTGCTGCACCTGTTTAAATACGACACAACCCAAGGCCGTTTCCAAGGCAAAGCCGAGTTGAAAGACGACATGATTGTGGTGAACGGTAAGGAAATCAAAGTATTTGCCGACCCCGATCCCGAAAACCTGCCGTGGGGCGGGCTGGGTGTGGATGTGGTGCTGGAATGTACCGGTTTCTTCACTAAGCAGGAAAAAGCCGAAAAACACATCAAAGCAGGCGCGAAAAAAGTGGTGATTTCCGCACCGGGCGGCGATATGAAAACCGTAGTTTACGGCGTGAACCAGCATATTTTGGACGGCAGCGAAACCGTGATTTCCGCCGCTTCCTGCACCACAAACTGCTTGGCGCCGATGGCCAATGTGCTGCAAAAAGAATTCGGCATCGTAGAAGGTTTGATGACCACTATCCACGCCTACACCGGCGACCAAAACACCTTGGACGCGCCGCACCGCAAAAATGATTTCCGCCGCGCCCGTGCCGCCGCTTTAAACATTGTGCCGAACACCACAGGCGCGGCCAAAGCCATCGGCTTGGTGATTCCCGAGCTGAAAGGCAAATTGGACGGCTCCGCCCAACGCGTGCCTGTGGCCACCGGTTCGCTTACCGAATTGGTGTCTGTTTTGGAACGTCCGGTTACGGTTGAAGAAGTGAACGCGGCAATGAAAAAGGCTGCGGGCGATTATTATGCCTACAATGAAGACCCGATTGTGTCTTCAGACGTTATCGGTTTGGAAGCGGGTTCGATGTTTGATGCCACCCAAACCAAAGTGATGACGGTGGGCGACAAACAGTTGGTTAAAACCGTGGCTTGGTACGACAACGAAATGTCTTACACCTGCCAGCTGATCCGTGTGTTGGAACACTTTGCCAAGCTGATTAAATAATCCGATTTACAGATTTACGCTTCATAACAATATCATTAATCAATCATCAGGCCGTCTGAAAATTCAGACGGCCTGATGTGTATTTAAGAGAACTTAGCGCGGTTTTAAAAATCCTCTTTCACAGCGGTAAATCATCATTGCGCCATATCCGACCCGAACGCAGGATAAAAAAAAGCCCTTGGAAACAAGGGCGGAAGATTATGTTTTTCCGAAAGGATAAACAGTTATGAAAAGTTGCTGTCGGCTATTATACTTACACGGTTTGTAAAACACCAGTTAAACCCGCCTGTGGGGACGAAGGTGTATATATTACGCTACATTATTGTTTTTATTGAATTTATATCTAAAATGAATAAGCATACACTGTATATTTTGTTTCTTGGTTTTCTCACATTTACTACGTTTTTGCAGTTTTACCTATCCATCCGCCAAAGCCGTGCGGTACTGAAACACCGCAGCCGAGTGCCTGCTGATTTTGCCGATACGGTGTCGCTGGAAGAGCATCAAAAGGCGGCGGACTACACTTTGGCCAAACAGCGTTTTGCGCGCTGCCGTATTGTGTTTGAAGCGTTGCTGCTGCTGGTGTTTACCCTCGGCGGCGGCCTGAATCTGCTGGCGGCATTGAGCATGAAGTTTTCAGACGGCCCGATGACTCAAGGCGTGCTGCTGATCGGCTTGTTTGCTTTGGTCAACACTTTGATTTCACTGCCCTTGGATGCGTATGCGACATTTAAGCTGGAAGCGCGTTTCGGCTTCAACCGCAGCAGCGTCGGCACGTTTATCGGCGACCGTGTGAAAGGTTTGCTGTTGGGTGCGGTAATCGGCGTGCCTTTGCTGTATGCCGTGATTTATCTGATGGGCATTACCGGCAGCCTGTGGTGGCTGTGGGTGTGGCTGGTGTGGTTGGGTTTTTCGCTGTTGATGCTGTGGGCGTTTCCCAAATGGATTGCGCCTTTGTTCAATACGTTCAAACCTTTGCCTGAAGGCCGTCTGAAAGAAAAAATCGAACACCTGCTCGGCCGCACGGGTTTTAAGAGCAAGGGCATTTTTGTGATGGACGGCAGTAAACGCTCCGGCCACGGCAATGCTTATTTCACCGGCTTGGGGGCAAACAAGTGCATCGTGTTTTACGATACTTTGCTGGAAGACATGCAGCCCGATGAAGTGGAGGCGGTGTTGGCGCACGAGCTGGGTCATTTCAAGCACAGGCACATCATCAAGCAGATGCTGATTACTTTCGTGCTGGCTTTGGCGGTGCTGTATGTGTTGGGAAAACTGATGCCCGAAGCCGCGTTTTATCAGGGTTTGGGCGTGCATTACCCCAGCCATGCCATGGCTTTGCTGCTGTTTTTGTTGGTGCTGCCGGTGTTTACTTTTCCGTTTGCGCCGCTGGGCAGCCTGATGTCGCGCCGCAATGAATTTGAAGCCGACCGCTATGCTGCGGCAACCGCGTCCGCCCAAGATTTGATTGCGGCTTTGACCAAGCTCTACCGCAGCAACGCCGCCAGTTTGGTGTCCGACAAATGGTATTCGCGTTTTTACGACTCCCATCCCGGCGCCCGCGAGCGTGTGGCGGCCTTGAAAAAAGCAGCGGCAGCGAAACAGCCGTAGCCGCCGTTTTTGCTTTTGGCCGTGTGTGAGGCCGTCTGAAAGCTGATTTAGTTGCTTTCAGACGGCCTTTTTGTTCATATTCGGTTAAAATAACGGCTTTTTTACCGACAACAAAGCTTTATGAACCTTTATCGAAAACTGCCGGCACCGATTCTGCCCGAAGAAACCCGCCGCGAAATTCAGGCGCGGGAATCGTATCATCTGCTTAAAATCATTTCCGAATTTGTAGAATCGGGCGAAGAGCTGCGGGCAATCCAGCCGGCCGTGAGCATTTACGGCAGCGCGCGCACACCGGCCGACCATCCCGACTACCTGCTGACCGAACGCTTGGCGCGCAAGTTGTCGGATGCCGGATTTTCGGTGATTTCCGGCGGCGGGCCGGGCATTATGGAAGCCGCCAATAAAGGCGCGTTTGCCGGTAAAAGCCCCGCGGTCGGCTTGAATATCGTGTTGCCGCACGAGCAGACGGCCAACCCTTATCAAAACCTGTCGATTAAATTCCAGCATTTTTTCCCGCGCAAAGTGATGTTTGTGAAACATGCCGTGGCTTATGTGGTAATGCCCGGCGGCTTCGGCACGCTCGACGAATTGTTTGAAAGCCTCACGCTGGTGCAGACCGGCAAAACGCCGAACCGCCCGATTATTCTGGTGGGCACGGCTTTCTGGCAAGGCATGTTGGATTGGATCCGCGAGCAGCTGCTCGCCAACGGCATGATTTCGCCCGAAGACATGGATTTAATCCGCCTGATCGACGATGAAGACGAAATCATCGAAGCAATCTTCGCCCACTACGAAAACCGCCCCGACGGCCTGCTCGATTCGCAAAATACTTGGGAACTCGGCTTATAAGCACCCGCCTTACCGATGCCGTCTGAACATTTCAGACGGCCTGAGACTTTTGCAAAACACCGAGATGTGGATGCAGTTCAAGGCGTAGCAGCACAGCGAGTGCAGACATATCATACAGATAGGCAAACGAGCGAGCAGCGCACAACGCAGAAATGCGCCGCAGATGGGAGTTTTGCAAAGGTCTCGGCCTCTTTTCCTTTTGCACATGATTCTACGATGAACGCACCTACACTGATTTCCGCCCATAAAATGTTCAACGGACGCCACGAGCGTTACACCCACCGTTCTCAGTCCACCGGCACCGACATGGCGTTTTCCGTTTACCTGCCGCCGCAGGCACTGCAAGGCTACCGCGTGCCTGTGCTGTATTGGCTGTCCGGCCTGACCTGTACAGACGAAAACTTTTCCGTCAAATCCGGCGCGCAGCGTTTCGCCGCCCATTGGGGCATGGCTTTGGTGATTCCCGACACTTCCCCTCGCGGCGAAGGCGTGCCCGCAGGCAACGGCGAAATCGGCTTGGGCGCGGGCTTTTACCTGAACGCCGTGCAAGAGCCGTGGGCGCAGCATTATCAAATGTATGATTATGTGGCGCACGAACTGCCGCAGCTGATTGAAGCCCATTTCCCCGTGAACGATCAGCGCAGCATTGCCGGACACAGCATGGGCGGCCACGGCGCGCTGCAAATCGCTTTGAAAAACCCCGGCCGCTACGCCGCCGTGTCTGCCTTCGCCCCGATGGTTAATCCGAGTGCAACGCCTTTGGGGCGGCAGGCGTTTTCGGCTTATTTGGGCGAAGATCAAGCATTATGGGCGCAGTACGACAGCACCGAGCTGGTTAAACACGCCGAACGCACATTGCCGGTGCTGATCGATCAAGGCGATGCCGACCCGTTTTACCCTCAGCAGCTGCAGCCCGAACCATTCGTGTCCGCCGCCCGTGCCAACGGCTTTAACGTGCAGTTTAACCTGCGCAAAGGCTACGACCACGGCTATTACTTTATTGCCAGCTTTATTGATGTGCATATTGAGTTTCATGCCGATGCGTTTGGTTTGTAACCTTGATTGAAATGATGAAGAGGCCCTTAGATTCGAATTTCAAGTGCAACACTCAAAGCCCTATTTACGCGATTGCTTTCATTCTTCTTTCGTTACCGATTCCGCACAACACTCGATTTGTTCCGGCATCAAACCTTATGAAGCATTGCAAAGGCCGTCTGAAAAGTTTTGCGTTTTTTCAGACGGCATCTGTATATAGCCGGTTTGTGTTTTTCATTTGAAGATAGTCCAACCATATTTGAATAGAAAACAAAAAGAGACTAAACCATTACAACTTAATAATTAAATAATAAAAAGACGATGATATTGATGGATGCAGTCGGTTGTGGATAAACCGGTTTTAAATTGAAAATTCATTTATTTGCGCAAGCTGAAAGTGTCGGGAAAACTGTTACTGAAACTTGGGCATGATTGTGGATAAATTCATGTGTTATCAGCTTTCTGTGGACGGTTTTGCGCTTATGCACAGTATTCGGGCAATTTTATTACCTGAATTAAACCGGTCTGACTGCTAAAAGTTGAGGCCGTCTGAAAATAAACTTTTTCAGACGGCCTTACCGGTTTTATGAATTAACAAACATCAAATATCGTAAGTGGTCGATGCCGTATCACCGCCCTTACCCGTCCAATTGGTGTGGAAAAACTCGCCGCGCGGTTTGTCGGTACGCTCGTAAGTGTGCGCACCGAAGTAATCGCGCTGGGCTTGCAGCAGGTTGGCAGGCAGGCGCTCGGAAGTGTAGCCGTCTAAGAAAGTAATCGCCGAGGCCATGCACGGCATGGGGATGCCGCATTCGATGGCTTTGGCCACCACTTTGCGCCATGCCGGCAGGCAGTTTTCAAGAATGTTTTTGAAATACGGATCCGAACCCAAGAAAACCAAATCGGGATCGGCTTCGTAAGCATCACGGATATTGCCCAAAAACGCGCTGCGGATGATACAGCCTTCGCGCCACAGCAAAGCGGTTTGACCGTAATTCAAAGCCCAATCGTTTGCTTCGCTGGCCTCGCGAATCAACATAAAGCCTTGTGCATAAGAGATAATTTTTGAAGCCAACAAAGCTTCGCGCAAAGCTTCCACCCATTCGGTTTTATCGCCTTTCACCGGTTTGATCGTTTTGTTAAACAGTTTTCCGGTTTGGACACGTTGATCTTTAAAAGCCGAAACGCAGCGGGCAAACACCGATTCGGTAATCAGGGTCAGCGGAATGCCTAAATCAAGGGCATTGATACCCGTCCATTTACCCGTGCCTTTTTGGCCGGCGGTATCGAGAATTTTTTCCACCAGCGGTTCGCCGTTTTCATCTTTGAAACCGAGAATGTCGGCGGTAATCTGAATCAGATAAGAATCCAGCTCGGTGCGGTTCCAAATACCGAAAATTTCGTGCATCTGCGGATAACTCAAACCCAAGCCGTCTTTCATAAATTGATAAGCTTCGCAAATCAGCTGCATATCGCCGTATTCAATGCCGTTGTGTACCATTTTCACGAAATGTCCGGCACCGTCGCGGCCAACCCAATCGCAGCACGGCTCGCCTTGCGGCGTTTTGGCAGCAATCGCCTGCAAAATCGGTTTTACATGCGGCCAAGCTTCTTCATTGCCGCCGGGCATAATCGAAGGGCCGTTGCGCGCACCTTCTTCGCCGCCCGAAACACCCGCACCAACGAAACGGATGCCTTTTTCGGCCAGATCTTTAGTACGGCGGGTGGAATCGGGGAAATTGGCATTGCCGCCGTCGATAATGATGTCGCCTTGATCCAATAAGGGAACGAGCTGGTCGATAAACTCATCTACCACCGCACCTGCCCTCACCATCAACATGATTTTTCGGGGTTTTTCCAGTTTATCCACCAAATCTTGCAATGAAGTGGCGCCGATAATGTTGGTGCCTTTGGCGGCACCGTTGAGAAAATCATCTACTTTGGAAACAGTGCGGTTGAATGCAACGACTTTAAAACCTTTGTCGTTCATATTCAGAATCAGGTTTTGACCCATAACGGCCAAGCCGATGACGCCGATATCGCCTTTCATTTAGGGAATCCTTTTGTTTGTGAAGTTCGTATTGTTTAACTTTAACCGATTAGAGGCCGTTAAACAATGTTTGGATTGAGACCGGAAAAGGGTTAAAACCATTACAACTTAATAATTAAATAATAAAAAGACGATGATATTGATAGATGCAGTCAGTTGTGGATAAGCTGATTTTAAATTGTAAATTCATTTACTTGTGCCAGCCAAAAGTGTTGGGAAAACGATTATCGAAGTTTGGGCATAATTGTGGATAAATCCGTGCGTTATCGGCTTGCTGTGGATAGTTTTACGCTTATACACAATATTCAGACGGCTTTATCACTTAAATTACACTGGTTTGGGAAACTTAAGGCCGTCTGAAATATCAATACGGAGATACGCAAAAATAAAATTACAGATGGGAGAAAGTAATGAAATTGAAAAACTTATGCAGTTTGCTGGCGGTTTTAACCTTCGCTGCCCACACGCAGGCTGCGCCGTTTGACCAACCTGTCGCCGCCGCTTCGGAGCCTGTGGCCGAACAACACGCGCCGGAGCAAGGCACGGGGCTGACCGGGCAGCAATTGGTGCAGGCGAAAGAATTTATGGCGGCATCGGCCAATCCGCTGGCTACCGAAGCGGGCTACGATATTTTGAAACGCGGCGGCAGCGCGATCGATGCCATGATTGCCATTCAGACGACCTTAAGCCTGACCGAGCCGCAGTCTTCCGGCTTAGGCGGCGGTGCGTTTTTGGTGTATTGGGACAATAAAGAAAAAAAGCTGACTACGTTTGATGCCCGCGAAACCGCACCGGAAGCGGCAACGGAAAAGCTGTTTTTAGACGAAAACGGCGAGCCTTTGAAATTTATGCAGGCTGTGGTCGGCGGCCGTTCGGTCGGCGTGCCGGGCGTACCCAAGCTTTTGGAAGACGTGCACAAGCGCTACGGCAAGCTGCCGTGGAAGACTTTGTTTGATAAGCCCATTGAGCTGGCCGAACAAGGGTTTACCGTTTCGCCGCGCATGGCCCGTTCCATCGAGCAAAACCAAGAACATCTGCAACGCCATTCGGATACCGCCGCCTATTTCATGCCCGGCGGCAAACCGCTGGAAGCCGGTACGGTGCTGAAAAACCCCGAGTTTGCCAAAACCGTCAGACTGTTTGCCAAACACGGCAGCGAACCGTTTTACAGCGGCATCCCCGCCATCAATATTGTGAAAACCGTTATTGCCGCCGACAATCCCGGCAGCATCACATTAAATGATTTGAAAAGCTACCGCGTGATCGAGCGCACGCCGGTTTGCGCCCCTTACCGCGAATACGAAATCTGCGGTATGTCCGCGCCCAGCTCCGGCGGTATTGCTTTGGGGCAGATTTTCGGCATTCTGCAACATTTCAATATGCCTTCTTTAGGCCCCGACCATGTGATGAGTTGGCGTTTGCTCGGCGATGCTTCGCGTTTGGCGTTTGCCGACCGTGATTATTATGTGGCCGACCCGCAATTTGCCGAGGTTCCCGTTGATGCCATGCTTCATCCGGCCTATCTGAAACTGCGTGCCGGATTGATTGCTGAACAATACGGAGCCTTAAAAGCCGTCGGCCCCGGCGGATTTGCCCGCACCCAAGGGAAAAGCGAAGGCATGGAATTGCCGTCCACCAGCCATATCGTGATTGTGGATAAAGACGGTAATGTGGTTTCGATGACTACATCGATTGAAAACGCTTTCGGTTCCACCCTGATGGCCAATGGCTATCTGCTGAATAACGAGCTGACCGATTTTGCGTTTAAACCTGCCAACGAAGAAGGCGAAACCGTTGCCAACAGCGTCGCCGGCGGTAAGCGCCCGCGTTCTTCCATGGCACCGACGATTGTGTTGAAAAACGGCGAACCTTATCTGGCAGTCGGTTCGCCCGGTGGCAGCCGCATCATCGGTTATGTAGCCAAAACCCTCACCGCCCACCTCGATTGGGGCATGGATATCCAGCAAGCCATTGATTTGCCGAATATGCTCAATCGAACAGGCACTTACGAGCTGGAACAAAACACAGCTGCTGCTAGCAAAGCCCCCGATTTGGAAAGACTGGGTTACTCGGTTCAAGTGCGCGATTTGAATTCAGGCGTACAAGGCATCGTTATCCGTGCCGACGGTTTGGAAGGCGGAGCAGATCCGCGTAGAGAAGGTAAAGTGATGGGAGATTAAATCAATACATCCTGTTGATTAAAAAGGCCGTCTGAAACAAGCCGTTTGGCCTTTCAGACGGCCTTTTATTTCAGTTATATATCATATAAATATCCAAATGGTTTAAAATCGCGCTTATTTGTTTTCAGCAGATTTTGAATCATGCAAACCCAATCCTACCACCTCACCTTCTCCCGCTTCAGCCCGTCCCTCTCCGTCGTCTCCTTCACCGCCACCGAAGCATTGAATACCGCCTACCGTCTCGACATCGAACTGACCTGCGCCGATGCCGATTTGCCGCTGTCGTCGTACATCAACCAAGCGGCCAAGTTTACGGTAACGCCGGTAAGCTCTGATGCGTTGGGATTGATCGAAGGTATGATCGCCCCCCAAGCGTTGAAGGAATGGAGCGGCATCATCACTTCCTGCGAGAAGCTGTCGGTATCGGCCGACGAAACCCGTTACCGCATGGTATTGGAACCGCGCATTGCCGCATTGAAGCACCACCGTACTTCGCGGCTGTTTCAAAACCAAAACGTTCCCGACATTATTGCCGCACTGCTGAAACACCACGGCTTCTCCGGCGTCGATTTCCGTTTCAATACCTCACGCGAATACGGTGTGCGCGAGTATGTGACCCAGTATCAGGAATCCGACTTCGCCTTTCTCAACCGGTTGTGCGAAGAAGAAGGCATCTGGTACGCCTTCGAGCAGAATGCCCAATATGGCGAGGTGGCGGTATTCGGTGACGATGCCGCCCATTATTTTCGCGGTAATACCTCCCCCTATCCCTACCGCCCCCACGGCAGATTGGAGAGCGTCGGCAAGGAAGCGGTGTTCGCCTTACAGGTAAAACACAATCCCATTCTCGAATCCATCCGCGTCGGCGACTACAACTACCGCGATGCCGATACCGACTTATCGTCCACAGTAACGGCCAAGGGTACGGAGACCGACGGCAGCGTCTTACTCGGCAGTGACAGCCATTGGGGTTTGCATCACAAGACACCCGAAGAAGCCCAACTTCAGACGGCCTTACTGCAACAGCTCGACCACAGCCGCCGTATTGTTGCTTCCGGCAGCGGTAATATCACCGCCCTCAGCCCCGGCCAAGTGTTTCAGACGGCCCCGGCCTTCAGCGAAGCACCCAACGGCTGGTTGGTGGTATCACTCACCCACAGCGGCAGCCGTGACAGCGCATACAGCCATACTTTTACCGCCATTCCCGCCGACAGCATCTTCCGCCCCGAACGCCTTACCCCGTTGCCGAAGATTCAAGGCAGCCTGCCGGCACGGGTCACCAGCCCCGGCAACTACACCTACGCCTATATCGACAACATGGGGCGTTACCGCGTCAAACTGCCGTTCGACCTCGACGAATGGAGTCCGGGCGGAGAAAGCCGTCCCATCCGCTTAGCCAAACCCTATGCCGGTCCCGACTACGGCCAACACTTCCCGCTCCACGAAGGCACCGAAGTGATGCTGTCGTTCGTGCAGGGTAATCCCGACAGACCCTACATCAGCGGCGTGATGCACGACAGCTCCCACCCCGACCACGTGCCTGCCGATTGGAACACCCGCAACGTCATCCGTACTTGGGCGAACAACAAACTGCGGATGGAAGACAAACAGGGGCAGGAACACATCAAGTTGGCGACCGAATACGGCAAAACCCAACTCAACCTCGGCCATATCGTCGACAGCCAGAGACAAAAACGCGGCGACAACGGCGAAGGCTTCGAGCTGCGTACCGACAGTTGGGGCTCATTACGGGCGGGGAAAGGTTTGTTTATCTCTTCAGACGGCCAAAGCGGTGCACAAGGAACAGTATTAAACCGCGACGAAGCCATCGCCAATTTGGAACAGGCATTGTCATTGGCGAAGAGTTTGAATAAAGCAGCAAACACAGCCAAAGCGGAAGGAACCTTAACCGAGGAGCAGGAAGGCCGTCTGAAAAACTGTATCAAAGATTTATACCAACAAGTGATTTTACTGTCCGCCCCCGACGGTATCGCCACTGCTACCCCACAAAGCCAACTGCACACAGCCGGCCAACACATCCACCACATCAGCGGCGGCGACACCGATATCAGCGCCGGCAGCAACTTCACCGCCCATGCGGTCGGGAGCGTCAACCTGTTTGCGCAGAGCAACGGGGCGAAGTTACAGGCCAATCAGGGCAAGGTGGAGATACAGGCACAGAACGATGAAATGCAGATTAATGCGCTGAAAGACGCCACCATTACCAGCAGCGCCGGCAAAGTGACCGTGGCGGCCAAAGACGAAATCCTGCTTACCAGCGGCGGGGCGTACATCAAGATTAAGGATGGCAACATTGAGTTGGGCTGTCCGAAGATGGTGTGGGTGAAGTGTGCGGGGTTTCAGGTGATGGGGCCGAGTAGTTTGAATGTAAAAACCCCTTTATTACCTACTACAGGTATCTATAGTCGTCGTTTCGATTTCAGCCATATATTTGCTAAAGATATTTTGGAACAGGGATTGAGTTATCAAGTTATTCATAGAGGCCAAAATTCAGAAACTTTCGAAAAATTAGATCATGATGGTAGAACGTCAAGATTCTTTGGTGATACACAAGATGAAATTGAAGTAGCTGTTATTGGAAAGTTGACGGAAGACGGCAAGTGGCGTTTAACAGAAGAAAAACATTGTGATCTACATGATGAATGCTGCTGCGGTGCAGAGGATGAACAAGATTATCAAGAGAATACTGATGAAGATGTTGACGATATAAATACAGACGATTTAATAGAAGATTTCAATAATTTTGGAAATTAAATATGAAAAACAATCTTATTTTATCCGTTTTATTAGCAGTTTTTACATCTTATTCATATGCTGAAAAAAATAAGGAGATTACATTAACAACAGATGATAAACAGATTGTTTTTTTTCTTAACAGAGACTGTTGTCAATTCCATTCCAAAACTGAGCCACAGTTGTGGTCTAAAATTGAGCCACCCTATGAGCGGTGTTTCATCCGGTAAGAATCATTGCCCGTCTCAAAAATATCACAGCAATAAGTCAGGCGGTCCAGTAAAGCACCCGTCATCTTTTCATCCATAAACAGTTTCACCCATTCGCTAAAGGCCAAATTGGTTGTCATGACAACACTCGTCCTTTCATGCAGTTGGCTCATCAGATGAAACAGCAGCGCACCGCCTTTCTGACTAAACGGCAGATACCCCAACTCATCAAGAATCAACAAATCGTACCGACATTGCTGCTCGGTCAGTTTCAGACGGCCTTCGTCTTTGTCTGCTTCCAATTTGTTGACCAAGTCCAGTACATTCCAAAAACGTACCCTAAATCCTTGTGTCGCCGCTTCGATACCCAATGCTGTGGCAATATGCGTTTTGCCCGTACCCGGTCCGCCTACCAACACCACATTACGCTTCTGTCTGATATAGTCCCCGCCCAAAAGCAGTTCCAATGCCGGACGGTGTATCAAACTCTGCTCAAAATCGAAGTCGGCCAAACTGCGGTGTTGCGGAAACCTTGCCTGGCTAATCCGGTTTTGGATACTCCTTGCGGTTTTGGCTATATGTTCGGCAGTCAACAACCGCTCCAGAATATCCAGCGTACCCCGTTTGCGACGGATGCCGTCCACTACGATTTCATCCCACTGCTCCGCCATCGCACCGAGTTTCAATTCTTTCAACAGTCCCGCCAGACGTTCATGCTGCATGATGCTTCTCCTTCATCGTATCCGTTTGTTTGCCCGACAGACTCAGTAAGCGGTCATAACGGCTGCAATCAACTGACGGCGGGACGGTAAGCGGGATGTCCCTAATATGGAAACGGGGTGGAGGCGGTTCTTTCAGACGGTTGATGATGTTCAAGACTGCCTCCGGAGTCGGCATACCTTCGTCCAATGCCAATTCCGCTGCCGTCAATGCCAAGTCGGCATCGTATTCGGCCATCAGGTTCAGCAGTTTGACCATCACCCGGTCTCCTTTGGGCTGCTTAAGCAAACAGGCTTTCAGACGCTCTATGACGGGCGGCAGTACCCAGCCGATAAAAGCCCTGCCGTCTCTTAACGCTCCGGGTTTCTTTTGCAGATAGGGCAAAAAATGCCAAGGGTTATAGCTGATGCCGTCTTTCACAAAGCTGCGCGGATGTTCGGCAATACAGTCGGTATCGCTACAAAAGCGGACGGTCTGTGCGCCGATATAAACCCTAACCGTATTGCCCGCCCATTCGACCGGCACGCTGTAACGGTGGCGTTCGACGGTAACCAAAGATTGGTTGCTGACTTTGAGTATCTCCAAACGTTCTGCCGGATAGGGACGGAAAGCAGCCAACGAATGCTTCTCCCTTTCCCATATGTCGTTAACCGGCTGCCTGTATTCGGGATGTTTGTGCTGCCGCATCAGCCGCAGGCATTGCTGTTGCAGGTAGTCGTTGAGAGAGGTAAAGGAATCAAAAGCCAAAGTCGGCTTGAACAATCTTTCGCGCAGGTGGCGTATCTGCCGCTCGACCTGGCCTTTCTCCCAGCCGGAAGCCGGGGTACAGGCAACCGGTTCAATGAGAAAGTGGGTCATCATCTGTAAAAACTGTGCGTTAAACTCTCTCTCCTTGCCTTTGCCGATGCGGGTAACGGCGGTCTTCATATTGTCGTAGATACCGCGGGCAGGTACGCCGCCGAAGAAAGCGAATGCGCGGTTGTGCGCATCCATCAACATGTCGGCTTTCTGATTGGGATAAGCACAAACGAAAAAAGCCCTGCTGTGGCATAAGCGGAAATGAGCGATATTTACCTTAACGGTCTGTCCGGCCAAACAAACGGTTTCGATACTCCAGTCAAACTGATAAGCATCACCCGGAGCAAAAGCCTGAGCCATAAAGACCGGAACCGGCTTGGGTTGGTGCTGTTGGCGGAATTTGCGGATAAATACGGCAACGGCACTGTACTGTCCGGCATAACCGGCATCTTTGAGGCGTTCGAAATGTCGACGGGCAGAAAGGTGTTGCTGTTTGGGCAGCCGGGCTTCTTGGAGCAACTGTTGGGTCAACACGTCAAGAAAAGGACCGAGCTTGGGGTAATGGGTTTGTTCTCTGCGGTAGACGGGGGGTTCGACTGTGGCGTGCTGCAGATATTTGGCGACTGTATTGCGGGAGAGTTTGAGTTGTTTGGCGATTTCACGTTGTGAGAGTTTCTGTCGGTGAAAAAGCCGGTGCACTTTTGCGATGGTTTCCATGCATAACATCCAGGTTGGGCTCCGCTGTGTGATAAAGCGGAGCAGTTTATAACAAACGGAGAGTGGCTCACTTTTGGAGCACAACTCCCCGTTTCCCTGGCTCAGTTTTGCACGATATTTAACAAGCAGGAAATCGGTTTAAACCGCAAGTACGAATTTCCCCGACCTTTCTGCGAGGCGTTTTTCGAACACCATATTTATTAGGGAGTTCGGCGGCAAAAATGATGATGAAAACCTGTTTTACATAACAGCCGTATTGAAATATACAGATTTTTCAGACGGCCTCAAGCTTTTTTACCGGTAATCGAAAAGTCTCAGTTCCCTTATATTTAGTGTGATGAAAAACGCCGGCGGTTAGAAAGTTTTTGTCATTTCTACAAACAGATTGTTTTTACGGTAGTCATACAAAAACACATTGCTGCGGTTGCGCGTGTGGCGCATGGTCAGGCGCGGGGTTACGCCCCAAAAATGGATGTTGCGGTGCCATAGCGAGAGGTTCAGGCCAAGCGTGCGGTCGCGGCGGGTTTCGAGTATCGGCCAAGGCATCGGTGCGCGGTAGGTGCGCTTCCCCCACGTGGCTGAGGCGCGGCTGCTGAAGCCTTTCGGCCATTCCTGTATCCAACCTAACGACACGGCTTGGCGGCGGTTGCTGTTGTCTCTGTCGCGCAGATTTTCACGTTCAAATTCATAACCGCCGAACCATGCCTGCCTCGGGTCGGCTTGATACACGACGGTTTGGCCGAAGCGCAGGATATTGCCGTTGAAGCGGGTGCGGTTTTCATAGCGGATTTTTTCGGCTGCGACGTGGTTGATGATGCGCCATTTCGGGTTGAGCCGTATATCGGTATCGAATTTTGTACCGAAACTGTCGGAATACGGCTCGGCATCTTCGCCGAAACGGCGGTGTTGGGCATACGGCATCAGGGAAAATGCGCGGTTGGCATTGCGGTAGCCGATACCGGCGGCGGCCTGTACGGCCAAATCGTTGTAATGCTTGGCGGAAGGATAGTATTTGCCATATAAGTCGGCTGAAAACTTCGCCAGCCAGTTGCCTGTCAGCGGCCGGTCTTTTTCTGCGCCGAAGCGGTAGGCAATGCCGGACACGTTTTCGGCTTCGGCTTCCGATTTCAGACGGCCTTCCTGTTTGACGGCGGGTGCGTTGTTGATGTTTGGTTCGTAGGTATAATTCAAGCCGCCGTCAAACCGCCAGCGGTGGCGTTTCTGCAATTCTTCTTGGAATGCGGCCAGTAGGTTTTTTTCACGCTCGGGCAGGGCGGTCTGCGCCAGCAGTTTGTCTATTTGGTCTTGTGCGGCACGGTCTTGGTTGTCGTAAAACAAAGCCAGCGCAAGGTGGAAACGGATCACATCCGATTCGGGTTTTTCTGCAATCAAACCGCGCAGCAGCGAGGCGGCTTCGGCAAAGCGGCCTTCGTACATGGACAGCTTGCTCTTTGCCAAGCGCAGCAGAATATCGTCGCGTACGGTATCGGGCAGTTTGCGGTACACCGGCAGCAGCACGCGTATGCCTTCGATATCGTTATCCATAACACTCTGATCAAGCAGGCGGTTGAGCAGCTGCGGTTGTGCCAACAAGCCGGCTTCGTCGATGTCTGTAATGTGGCCGGTTTCCGCAGAAGGCAAAACGGCAGCAGGTGTTTCCGGCTGTCTGAATTCGGGCATTGCCTGAGGCAGCGGTTCGGGGCGGTATTCGGGATTAACGGTTTCCGCCCGGGCGAATGCGGCGGCGAACAGCAGCAGGCAGACGGGGTTGAGTGAAAAACGTGTTGTCATGATTGGAGTCCGTCAAACAAAACAAGGCCGTCTGAAACCGGCTGCACGCGGCAGGCAGTTTCAGACGGCCTCCGGAGTGGTTAGAATTTCATTTCGAAGCCTACTGTGATGTTGCGGCCGGGGGCGGCGAATTGTGCGTAATTCGAGCCCGGCACCTGTTGCTGTGCCAAAGAATTCGAAGAGCTTTGGCGCAGGGTTTCCCACATCAGGTAGCGGTGGTTGAACAGATTGTACACGCCGGCGCGCAGCGTGGCTTTTTTCCAAGGCTTCCAGTAGCCACTCACGTCAACCGTCGTCCAAGGTCGGCTGGCGGCTTTGGTGGCGGCTTTGCTGTGGTTTTTGCCGCTGCCGTGATCGACTTTGCTGATCAGTTCTTGCGGATTTTTCGCACGAGAGTGCGTCCAGTTGGCGGTAACACCCCATTTTTCAGACGGTGCATCGTAGTTTGCGCCCACCACATAGCGCGAAGGCTGGATGGTTTCCAAAGGATAATCCGAAGCATAGTCAAACTTCTCGTGGGTGTTGTTAAACAGGCGTTTCGCTTTGATGCGGTTGTAGGCCAGATTCAGCGACAAGCCTTCCGGCATTTTGTGCCACAAGCCGTTCATATCGATGGTTGAACGGAAATTGATGCCGCGCAAATCGGCATTTTGCAGATTGAAATTGCCGATTTTTTTGATGTTTTGTGCGTTGGCGTGCGTACTCGCATAGGCGATCAAATCGCGGTAGCGGCTGTCGAACACGCTCAATTCCGCATTGCCGAACGCGCCTTTGAAGGTCAGGCCGAGTTCCTGGTTGAATGATTTTTCAGGTTTCAAATCAGCGATGTAATGGGCATCGTTGTCGCGCCCCAAACCCGGAACATCATAACCGTACAACTCTTGGAAGCTCGGCACTCGGAAGCCGTTGGCGGCGCGGTAAGAAACAGCCCAGTTATTGTTCGGTTTAACTACCAAACCGGCATTCCACGATTTGTTCAGGTAGGTTTTGCTGCGGATGGCAGGGTCATCCGTCTTGAAGCTGTGGCGGTCGAGACGGAAGCCCAAGCCCAAATCCACATATTTGCCCAGCGACATATTGTCGCGCAACGAAACGTAGAAATTGTTGCCCTTAATCGGCTTGCGCGCGCAGTGGTCGAGTTTTCGCTCGGTACACAAATCTTCCTGTTTCATGACGCTGCCCGCATCGCGGTAGATATCCACTTTGTAGGTACGGCCGTTTAGCGTGCGGGTTTCCTGCCCTACGTTTTCGTGGTTTTTGACAGCTTCGCTGTCGTGCATCTGTTTGTTAAAGGCGGAATCGAAACGGTCGAAACCGACGGCGGCTGCGACTTTGTGGCGGCTCCAAGCCCAATCGAAGGTTTTGTTCCACTTGGTGTTGAACAGCAGATGGTTTTCTTTGTATTTGATTTCTTCGCGTTTCAAATACGAACCGGGTTTGTCGGCAGACGGTTTGCAGTTCAGCGTGGTGCTGTTGTCGCCGTAGGGCGAACAGGCCGCATAGGTCGAAGCGGTGTCGATTTTGATGTTTTGGCGGTCGAAATTGACTTCCAGATTGTCTGCCCAACTGCTTTCAGACGGTGTGTAGCGGTATGTAAGGCCTTGGCGTTGTTTGTTGTGCTGCTCTTCGAAGAAACGGGCGCGGGCCCAGGCAAGCAGGGCGAAACCTTCGCTCGGGTCGTTTTTCCAAATGCCGTCGCTGTTTTTGCGTTTATCTCCCAATTCATTGTGGCTGCCGGGTGCGTAGTAGGCGGCATGGCGCATATCGCGGCTGTCGTATTTCTGACGGGTGTTCTCCGTCAGAATGCCGGCGTAATGTTCGGGCGAAAAGCGGTAGCCCAAGCGTCCCAGCCAAGATCCGCTTTGGTATTCCATCGGATTCGGCCGGATGCGTTTGGAACCCGTGTAGGCTGCAGACGGCAGGGTTTCTTTGCGGTAAGACATTAATTCTTTGCGCTGTTTGTCTTCTTCTGCGGTGTACGGATGTGTTTGCGGATCGCGGCTGCCGGGTGTCCAGCCGTCAGGATAAGTACCGAGCGAGGATTTGTGTTTCAGACATTCATCGCCGGTGCAATCCTCGAATCGGAACAGATTGTCAGCCAGTTGTCCGGGTTCGCCGCGCAAATCGTATTTGTGTTCGTAGGCACCGAGTTTGTAGAAAGTATGTTTGCCTTTGGCGGCATCTTTGTGGATGGAGATTTCATTGCCTTTGCGGTGGGTGTATTGCAGCAGGCCTTCAAAACCGTTGTAGCTGAACGCGCCGCCTACGGTTTGGGCAAAGCGTTTGTCTTTGCTGCTGAATGCGCTTTTGCTGGTCAGCCCCCAGTTTTTGCCGTCTTCAATGAAATCGCCGACGTTCTTGGTGTAGTAGTTTACCGAACCGCCGAGTGCGCCGCTGCCGGCTTCGGCTGCATTGCTGCCTTTGCTGATTTCTACGGAGGAAACGTTTTCAAACTCAATTTCGTTCATCGAGCCGCTGCCGCCGCTTTTTGAAGTGGTGTCGGCATAAGATTGCAGTTGCGGAATGCCGTCCACCGACACCTGCACACGGTTTTTGTCCACGCCTCGGATGGAGAAGCCGGTACTGCCGCCTCGCCCCTGCTCGACTACGGAGATTCCGGGATCGTAGCGGACGAGATCGCGGATGCCTTGAACCTGTTCTTTTTCCAGCGTTTCTGCGGTTTTGACGACTTTGCCCAAGCCGGTTACTTCTTGGGTTTTACGGTTCACGCGCTTGGGCGCGGTTACGCGGATTTCTTTCAATTCTACTTCTGTGTCTGCCTTCGGGGTATCGGCATGGGCATAAAGCGGTGCGAAGCAGACGGCTAAGGCGGTTACGAGGGTTTTCTGTTTGAGATGTTTCATGGGTTCACCAAATCTGTATCCTGTATGGCGGAAAGCGCGGCGGCTTTCCTTTGGAAAGGGAAGTTGCAGACGGCCTGTTGTCGGAAAGGCCGTCTGAAAAAGGCAGAATAGGTTTCTGCAGAACGGAAATTGCTTAATCCTGACGGGTCGCTCCGAATACCGCACCGGCGCGGATGCCGGTACCGTGGGCACCGTCTTTCTCGCTGTTGTAGTGCAGCATGCCGCCCAGTTCGCGGGCGTTCGGGCCGTAGAAGCCGCCGGTAACTTTGGCATCGCGGATTTCGGGGCGGAAGCTTTGGGCATTGCCGCTGTCAAACGGGAAACCGCCGTTCGGTGTGGCCGCCGTACCTTCAAAACCGTTGCCTTGCAAGCGGGCGGTGATGTCGAATACGGTCAGGCTTCCGGAAGAAATCAGCGAGCCTTTCAAAGATTTGTTGTCGAAGTCCACATCAAATTCCGAACGGTTGGCCAGGCGGTCGCTGCTCAAACCGGACATATCGGGACTTTGGAAAAATTCTTTTGTGCGGTAGATGTTTTTCTCAGGCGAGGCCATTTGGATAAAACCTGCCCAAGTACCGACATATTGCGCCTTGCCCGATTGCGGCACGGCACCCAAAGGCGTACGTTCGCCTTGCAGGAACAGCCCGCCGAGCAATTCGCCGCCCGGTTTTTCCGCCAAGTTTTTATATGTGCCGAAGCGCAGATAGCTTAAATTGCTGCAGCAGAAATGCACCGAACCGTCTTCTGCCGCTTTGCTTGATGTTTTGTCGCTGCCCCAGTTTTCGGAATTCAGGTCGAAGGTTTTGCCGCCGAAGCGCAGTTTCATTGCGTAGCCGAAGTTGGTCAGAGATTTCGGCTCGACTTTGCTCAGACGTTCGCGCGGTTCATCCAAAAATTCACCTGTGTATTCATCATCATATTGATACTCGGTGTCTTCCCTGCGGTTTGCATAAGACAGATGTGCGGCATCGAACAAGGTATTGAATGTGTTGCGGTTTTCTTCGCTGTCGTCTTGGCTGCTGTCGCGTTTGGCACCGAATACGCCGAACAGGGAATTGTCGTTGGTCAGGAATTTACCGGCCAGCTCTTCCCCTTTCGGGCCGTAGAAACCGCCTTCGAGCAGGTCGGAATTTTGGCCGAACAGTTCTTTGTCGATTGCCGAAGCATCTTCGGCGACAACCGATTTGGCTTTGCCGGTAAAGCGGTTGCTGTTGAGGTCGGCATCGATTTCATAGAGCTTGCGGGTGTTGTTGTCCGCTCTCAGACGGTAGCCCAGACTGCCTTTCAGTTTTTTTTCGGCAAAATTGACGTTGAATTCGGACAGCCAGTCGGCGGTTGATTGGAAGGTTTCGTCAGACGCACTGGCCAAGTCGCCGTCGCCCTTTTCTTCATGATAGCCGTTGCCTTCGCCGTCAAATGTGCCTTGGCCTATGTTTTTCCGGCCTTTTTTAGCATCGGAAATAAAGTTCCACTGGCCGCTGTATTTCACGCTGTCTTGTTGCGGCAGAGCGGGAGAGGCTTCGATGCCTCGGTAGAAAGTGTAGGTGTTGGCACCGGAAATATAACTGGTTTCCTTGCCGATGCGGCCTTTGGTGATTTCATCAGGATAATCGTCGCTTACATGGCCGAAACGGATATAACGGTATTTTTTGGCTTCTTCCTCATTGCTTAGATAGCCGTTATTTGGGAAGGTTTGTCGTTTGATTGGTGTGGAAATATAACCACCATTGCCGGGTTCGTTGAGCAAAGCATCAACTTTCGGTGCAACCAATTCGGCGGTATCCAGTTCTTCCAATGTGGCCGGGTCGAGTGCGGCGTGCGGCTGCACCTCAGTCGGCTGTCCGTTGCCGTCACGCAGCGGTTGGCCGTCTGCACCGTGCGTGCCGCGGTCTCGGCGGACGTTTTTCATCACATAGCCCAAGCTCGGTTTTTTAAAGGACTTTTGCTCCTC
Organism: Neisseria sp. Dent CA1/247; assembly: GCF_022870825.1. Classification (NCBI taxonomy): domain Bacteria; kingdom Pseudomonadati; phylum Pseudomonadota; class Betaproteobacteria; order Neisseriales; family Neisseriaceae; genus Neisseria; species Neisseria sp. Dent CA1/247. Next base: position 60,524 of record NZ_CP091522.1, read on the forward strand.
CGTGCTTTGGCGCGGTTCGGCAACTTGCTCGATTTTCTTTTTTTCAGGCAGTTTCTCTTCAGTGTTCACTTCGATGGTGTCGAAGCTGCCGCTTCCCGCACACGCCCCCAATAAAAGGCCGGCACAGGCTAAAGCCAGTCTGTTTTTCTGTTTGCTCATAATGTTCTCTTGCGAAAGTAGGAATAATTTTTCTCTATTAAAGTGAAGAATGGTTTTGAATTGCAACAAGCATTTTACATAAAAAAATAAATACAAACAATTCTTATTACATTATTTCTATTAGTATTGAAAATTTGTCGAGCTGCACGGTTTTTGTAAAAAATTTGAAAAGGCCGTCTGAAAATCCATTTTCAGACGGCCTTATTACCGGAAAGAGAAAAATGCTGTTTACTTGCCGATACAGAATCTCGAGAAAATCACGCCCAACAAATCGTCCGCCGTAAATTCTCCGGTGATTTCGTTGCAAGCGGTTTGGGCCAGCCGCAGGTGTTCCGCCAGCAGCTCGATTTGGTTGTTGCCGCACAGGGCGGCGTTTTCCAATTCGGCTTCGGCGGCAGAGAGTGCGGTGAGGTGGCGGCTGCGGGCGAGGAACAGGCTTTCGCTTTCGCCTTGCCAGCCGATTTCCTGCAACAGGACTTGTTTCAATAAATCCAAACCTTCGCCGGTTTTGGCGGAAAGTTTGATTAAGGTATCGGCACCGCTTTGCGTATCGAGGCCGTCTGTAAAAATACCAGCGGGTTCGCCGGTAAGGTCGGTTTTGTTGTGGATTTCAATGCGCTTGAGAGTGTCGGGCAGGCTGTCGAGAATGGTTTGGGTTTTGGCGTTGATACCTTCGCGCGGGTCAATCAGAATCAATGCAACATCGGCTTCCTGCACGGCTTTGTGGCTGCGTTCGATGCCGATTTTTTCCACCACGTCATCGGTTTCGCGCAGGCCGGCGGTGTCGATGATGTGAACGGGTACGCCGTCTAAGGTGATTTGTTCGCGCACGGTATCGCGGGTGGTGCCGGCGATGTCGGTAACGATGGCGATGTCGTCGCCCGCCAAAGCGTTGAGCAGGCTGGACTTGCCTACATTGGGCGCGCCGACGAGCACCACGTTCATGCCTTCACGCAAAATCGCGCCTTGTTCGGCACCGGCCAACACGGTTTTCAGACGGCCTTGCAGCTCCGCCAGCTTGCCGCGTGCGTCGGCGGCTTCGAGAAAATCGATGTCTTCTTCGGGAAAATCAAGCGTGGCTTCCACCAGCATCCGCAAGGTAATCAATTCGTCCACCAATGCGTGAATGTGCCGGGAAAACGCGCCTTTGAGCGAACGCACGGCCATGCGGGCGGCAGAACGGCTGGAAGCGTCGATCAAGTCGGCCACGCTTTCGGCCTGCGCCAAATCGAGTTTGTTGTTGAGGAAAGCACGTTTGGTAAACTCGCCCGGCTCGGCCATGCGCGCGCCCAATTGCAGGCAGCGTTGCAGCAGCATATCCATTACCACCGGCCCGCCGTGGCCTTGCAGTTCGATCACGTCTTCGCCGGTGAAGCTGGCGGGCGCGGCGAAGTAAAGCAGCAGGCCGTTGTCTATCGGTTGGCCGTCCGAATCCACAAAGTCGGTGTAAAGGGCAACGCGCGGCTTGGGCGTTTTGCCGCCGCTGATCTGCTGCGCCAACGGCAGCAGGTTTTTACCGGAAATGCGGACAACGCCGACACCGCCGCGTCCGGGGGCGGTGGCAATGGCGGCTATGGTGGGGCTGGGTGCAGACATGGGTTTATCTCGGAAATATCGGGAAATATATGGGGCGATTATAGCAAAAGGCCGTCTGAAAAGATGTTTCAGACGGCCTTTTGCCTTATCGCTTATAATGCCGGCTTTACACAAAACAATACCTGTACCAAGCCCCAAAACGCACTTCCCGAAGCTGAAAAAAGCAGAAGAGGGCGGCTGGATACAGATTCCCAACCACAACGACAAAAACAAAAAGGAACCCGCCATGACCTTACCCGCCTGCCCGCAATGCGGCTCAGAATTGACTTACCACGACGGCGTGCAGTTCGTTTGCCCCGAATGCGCCCATGAATGGCAGGAAGGCGAAGCCGCTGCCGAAGAAGCACCGGTGGTGAAAGACGCCAACGGCACGCCGCTGACCGACGGCGATACCGTCGTGCTGATTAAAGATTTGAAAGTCAAAGGCAGCTCGATGGTGATCAAACAAGGCACCAAAGTGAAAGGCATCCGCCTGCAGGAAGGCGACCACGACATCGCCTGCAAAATCGACGGCAGCGCCATGAACCTGAAATCGGAATTCGTGAAAAAAGCCTAAGCGGATTCAGGCAGCGGCACCGACGTTTCTTTGCAAAACAATGTGCTAGAATGCGCGCAACTGTTTTTAGCGAAGTTTGCGAGGCTTGTTTTCAGACGGCCTCTTGCCATCTTTGCCAGAGGCCGTCTGAAAACAAGCCTAGTGAGCTTCGCCAAAATGAACCAAAGCGACCGCAAAACTGTCTGCACGGTTTACAGCCGATAAACTTATTTTGGATGCAAGGCACAGCAAGGCCGCAGCAGCAACCGGTTTATCGCCTCATACCGCTTGATTTTTATTAAATACAGGCCGCCCGCCGGCCGCCTGCCACACCATCGAAGTTATGAACCGTTCAAATATCTACCGTCTCGCCCTGCTGGGCATTACCGCCGCCGTATTGGCCGCCTGCGGAACCAAAAAATCGCCGTCTATTACCAAACAGCCGCCGCGCACCGTGCCGCCCGTTGCAACGGCGGGCGAACCGATGCCCGCCGGCACGCCGTCTCCGCAAGGCTACACGCACACGCCGGGCGGTGGTGCCAGCTACACCGTTGTTCCCCACAACGCCATGCCGCAATGGAACGAACAGAATTTTTCCGAAAGCCTGCGCTCGTTCCGCCTCGGCTGCGGTAAGCTGCAAGCACAGTCCAATTGGCAAAACGTGTGCCGTCAGGCCGCCCAAACACCTTATCAAAATGCCGCCGCCAAAGCCTTCTTCGAGCAGTATTTCACACCGTGGCAGGTAAGCGGCAACGGCAAACTCGGCGGCACGGTTACCGGTTATTACGAGCCGGTGCTGCACGGCGACGTGCGCAGTACGCGCAAAGCCCGCTTCCCCGTGTACGGTATTCCGAACGACTTTGTGTCCGTAGAATTGCCGGCCGGGCTGCGCAACAGCAAAACCACCGTGCGCGTGCGTCCTACCGGCCAAAACAAAGGCGCGATTGATGCCAACGGTGCCTACACCGCCGACTTGAGCCAGTTCCCCATCACCGCCCGAACCCGCGCCTTGAAAGGCCGTTTTGCCGGCAACCGCTTCGTGCCTTACTACACCCGCGCCCAAATCAACGGCGGCGCGCTCGACGGCAAAGCACCGATTTTGGGCTATGCCGACGACCCCGTAGAGCTGTTTTTCCTGCACATTCAAGGTTCAGGCCGCTTGAAAACGCCCGACGGCCGCTACATCCGCTTAGGCTTTGCCGATAAAAACGAATATCCCTACGTATCCATCGGCCGCTACATGGCCGACAGGGGCTATCTGACTTTGGCGCAAACCACCATGCAGGGCATCAAAGCCTACATGCGGCAAAACCCGCAACGTTTGGCCGAAGTATTGGGCCAAAACCCCAGCTATGTGTTTTTCCGCGAACTGCCCGGCAATGACGACGGCCCCATCGGTGCGCTCGGCACACCGCTTTTAGGCGAATACGCCGGCGCGGTTGACCGCCACTACATCACCCTCGGCGCACCGCTGTTTGTGGCCACCACCCATCCCGTCAGCAACTACGCCCTCAACCGCCTGATTATGGCGCAAGACACCGGCAGCGCGATTAAAGGTGCCGTGCGCGTGGATTACTTCTGGGGCTACGGCGACGAAGCCGGTGCGGTGGCAGGCAAACAGAAGCACACCGGCTATGTGTGGCAACTGCTGCCCAACGGCGTGATGCCGGAATACCGTCCGTAAGCAAAACAATTTGCCGTAAAGCATAAAAGATGCCGTCTGAAAATGTTTTCAGACGGCATCTTTATATTATGTTTTCCAAGTTGAACCTTACAGCCATCAAATCAAAATGAATAAATGGATACACGTCATACTCGGGGCAAGCCCTAGTATGACGTATCGTAAAAAGTCAAACCGATAAATTTGGGTTGCGCATCAATTCTTACGCGCCACGACAAACTGCGCCAACATCCGCAAATGTTCGGCCTTATCGCCAAACACATCAATGATGTCCACCGCTTCGGCCACCAGCGTTTCCGCATAACGGCGGGCTTCGGCCAGCCCCATCAGCTTCACATACGTCGGTTTGTCGTTGTCGGCATCTTTACCCGCCGTTTTACCCAATGTCGCCGTGTCGGCCTCGCAGTCGAGCACATCGTCAATCACTTGGAAAGCCAAACCGAGCTTGGCGGCATATTGATCGGCACGCTGCAAATCATCGTCGTTCAAATCCGGGCAGGCCAATACGCCGAGTATCACGGCGGCGCGGATAAGGGCGCCGGTTTTGAGGCTGTGCATCTGTTCCAAATCGCATTGGTTCATCGGCTTGCCTACATTTGCCAAATCAATCGCCTGCCCGCCCGCCATGCCGAGGCTGCCCGATGCCTGTGCCAACACGCCCACCATTTTCAGTTGGCGCGCGGGCGGCAAGGCTGTGGGTTGGCTTAACACATCGAAAGCCAGCGTTTGCAGCGCATCGCCGGTCAGCAGGGCGGTGGCCTCGTCGTATTGGATATGGCAGGTAGGTTTGCCGCGGCGCAGGCTGTCGTTGTCCATTGCGGGCATATCGTCGTGCACCAGCGAATAAACGTGTATCAGCTCCACTGCCGCCATTGCCCGTTCCACCGCTTCGGTATCGGCATCGCCCAATTCGGAAGCGGCCAACACCAGCAGGGGGCGCAGGCGTTTGCCGCCGCCGAGGGTAACGTAACGCATGGCTTGATGCAGGGTGTGCGGCACAATGTTTTCAGACGGCATCACGCGCTCGATCACCAGCTCGGCCTGCGCCTGTGCTTTCAGCTGCCATGCTTTCAAATCATTCGCTTTGCTCAAGGTTCAGCTCCTTCAGTTCGCCCGCGTCCAATACCTGCAACTTCTGCTCCACTTCCGCGAGCTTGGCTTGGCAGTATTTCACCAGTTCGTTGCCTTCCTGATAGGCGGCCAGCGCGTCTTCCAACGGCATCTCGCTGCTCTGCATGGCTTGGGTGAGGGTTTCTAAACGCTTCAGCGCATCTTCAAAAGATTTGGGTGCGGCAAATTTTTTCATATCGGTAAGAGGGTAAAAGAAAGGCGGTATTGTAACATTTTTAAGCGAACGGATTCGGCTGCTTTAGTGAAGCAAATACCGTGAATTGAAATACTGGTTTAAGGCCGTCTGAAAACAGCAAAATTTTTTCAGGCGGCCTCATGTGGTTCTCCGGCTTTAAACGCCAAACCAACCTAACCAATCCGTTTAAACGGCGGCAGGCAGGCGAGCATTTGGCGGCCGTAGTTTTGGGTTTTGACGCGGTTGTCGAGTATGGTTACGCGGCCGTAGTCTTGCTCGGTGCGGATCAGCCGCCCGACGGCCTGCACCAGTTTGATGCTGGCTTCGGGCACGGTGATTTCGATGAATGGATTACCGCCGCGCTGCTCGATCCAGCGGTTTTGGGTTTTTTCGATGGGGTTGTCGGGCATGGAGAACGGCAGTTTGGCAATGATGACCTGCACGCAGGCTTCGCCGGGCAGGTCGAGTCCTTCGGCGAAGCTGTCCAAACCGAAAATGATGCTGGCGCGGCCGTCTGAAATGGCTTGGTAGTGTTTTTGCAGCAGCACGGCTTTGGGCAATTCGCCTTGCACGAGCAAAAGTGGTAGGTAGTCTTCGGGCAGGTGCAGGGCGACATCCTGCATTTGTTTGCGCGAGGAAAACAGCACCAGCGTGCCGATGGCTTCGGCGGGCGAAATCAGCTTGGGCAGCCATTCGACGATGGCGGCGGTGTGCGCGGCGGGGTCTTTCGGGCTGGCGTGTACGGGCGGGATATACAATTCGCCTTGCGCGTCGAAATCAAACGGGCTTTGCAGAGCGAGCGTAGTGGTTTCGGGCAGCCATTGCAGGCCGGTTTGGCGCAGAATCAGGCTGAAGCTGCCGAGCGATTGCAGGGTGGCGGAGGTGAGCACGGCTCCGGCGGCGCGCCGCCACAGGTTGTTGGCCAGATACGATGCGCTGCTGATGGGGCTGGCGTGGAAGAAGTAGTCGTTTTTGTCGTCGAGACGGCGGGTTATCCATTTGGCCAGCGGTTCTTCGCCTTCGGCGGGTACGGTGGAAAGCAAATCCCATGTGGCGGTGATTTGCTCGATGCGGGCGCGGAATACGCCGAATTCGGTACTCAGGCGGTCGATTTGGGCGCTGTTTTGGTCTTTGTCGCGGCGGGCGGAGGCCAAAGCGTCGTTGAGACTGTTGATGTGTTTGTAGAGGCTGCGGGCGGCGATGGCGGTGTTGGATACGGCCAATTCGAGCGCTTCGGGAATTTTGCCGTCTTGCCACAGCCACACGGATTCGTTGTTTTCAGACGGCCTCAATTCCGGCTCTTCGGATAAGTGGAACTGCCATTCATGCAGGCTTTCAAGCAGTGCGGCGGCGGCTTCGTTGGCAAGGTTCGCCAGCTCGGCTTTGTCGGTTAAGGTAGCGATTTTGGCGATAACGGCGGGCAGTTTTTCCAACGCCCACACCGCTTGGTTCCACGAATGCTCGGCAGCAAACTGGCTCAGGGCTTTTTTGGGCAGGTGGTGCGCTTCGTCGATGCAGTAGAAGCTGTTTTCGGGGGCGGGCAGAATCACGCCGCCGCCCATGCTGATATCGACCATCAGCAAATCGTGGTTGGCCACGACGACATCGACGTTTTCCAGCGTGTCGCGGGCAAGGTAAAACGGGCATTCGGGGCGGTTGGGGCAGGCGGCTTTGAGGCAGCCGTAGTTGTCGTTGTTCACCTTCATCCAGATGGTGTCGTCGATTTTTTCCGGCCAAGTGTCGCGGTCGCCGTTGAAGCGGCGGGCGGCGAATTCGTCGGCGATGTTGCGCAGCAGCTTCAATTCTTCGGGCTTGGGTTTGCTGTCCCACAGCACGGCGGGGGCTTCGAAGCCGAGCAGGTTTTGCTGGGCGTTGCTTTGGGTGAGTTGGTAGAGTTTGTAGGGGCAGAGGTAGCGTCCGCGGCCTTTGGCAAGCGCGAAAGTTAATTCCAAACCGCTTTGTTCCACCAAAAACGGCAAATCGCGGTCGACCAACTGCTCTTGCAGGGCAACGGTGGCACTGCTCACGATCAGCCGCCTGCCGCGCGTTTGCGCCATGATGCCGCCGGCCAAAAGATAAGCCAAACTTTTGCCCACGCCGGTCGGCCCTTCGATCACGACTATGCTCTCGCCTTCGCGTTTGGGCGCTTCTTCGCCTTCGGCACGGGTTTGCGTGCGCGAAAAGGCATTGGCAATGGCTGCAATCATCTCCCGCTGCGCGGCGCGCGGGCGGAAGTTGGGCAGGTTTTTGCCAATGTTTTGGTAATGGTCGCGGATGGCGTTTTTTTCTAAATCGGTGAGCATTGAGGCCGTCTGAAAAGCGCTGGAAAAGAAAAGGTGTATTTTAGCATTGATTATAGAGAAGGCCGTCTGAAATCCTGTTTTCAGACGGCCTTGAGCATATGGGCAGCTTAGGGGCGGTTTTGCGAAGCCAACCAGCCCGCAATGTCTTTACCTAACACGTTGGCGGTGCGGTAAAGCACGGAGCATGAGCCTTTGAAACCGCCGAACATACCGCCGGTCGAATTCCGTTTGAACGAATTTTGGGCTGTTTCCCGGCCATCTTGATACAGGGTAGTGCTTAGCGAGATACCTTTCCAATGGCCGATAAAGGCACTACCGGCACTTATGGCCGATTCGATCTCGATTTTGGCGTAAACGGCCTGATTTTCGGGAGCAGCGCTGCGCACCACGTTTAAGCCTTTGGCAGCAGCATGTTTAACGACAGATTCAGACAAGACCGTGCCGATTTCCGTACATTCGGAAACAATCCGATGATTAATGCGGCTTTCGTCTTGATAAGGAATTTTTTCGGCAATATGGATTTCCGAAGCGGAAGCAAAAGCCGCAGCCGTGCCGAGTACCAAGTAAAGTAAAACGTTTTTCATTTTCAACCGTCCTCAATCTGTAAACCATTTGAATTAAAGCGTTACCGCGCCGGAGATTATACGCCCAATTTTTTTATGATCAGCAGATTGAAATAGTTTACTGATAAACACATCAAAAAAATCGGGGAAAAGCCAACAGCCTTTCCCCGATAATGCTCAAAACTCAATGAAAGATTAAGCGCGTTTTTCCAAAACCGCTACGGCAGGCAGCTCTTTGCCTTCCAAAAACTCAAGGAACGCACCGCCGCCGGTGGAAATGTAGCTGATTTGATCGGTGATGCCAAACTTGGCAATCGCCGCCAAAGTGTCGCCGCCGCCGGCAATCGAGAAGGCGCTGCTGTCGGCAATCGCTTTCGCCAGCACTTCGGTGCCGCCGGCGAATTGGTCGAACTCGAACACACCCACGGGGCCGTTCCACACCACCGCGCCGGCTTTTTTCAGCGCTTCGGCCAAGGCTGCGGCGGATTGCGGGCCGATGTCGAGAATCATGTCGTCTTCGGCCACATCGTCGATATTTTTTACCGTCGCTTCGGCATCGGCGGCAAACGCTTTGGCCACCACTACGTCGGTCGGCAGCGGAACCACGCCGCCTTTGGCTGCCATTTTTTCCATGATTTTTTTCGATTCTTCCACCAAATCATGCTCGGCCAGCGATTTGCCGATGGGTTTGCCTGCAGCCAGCAGGAAGGTGTTGGCGATGCCGCCGCCGACGATCAATTGGTCGACTTTATCGACCAAGCTCTCGAGAATGGTGAGTTTGGTCGATACTTTGCTGCCGGCCACAATCGCCGCCAAGGGGCGGGCGGGCTCTTTGAGGGCTTTGCTCAATGCGTCCAACTCGTTTGCCATCAACACGCCGGCGCATGCCACCGGTGCGGCTTGGGCCACGGCTTCGGTAGAGGCTTGGGCGCGGTGGGCGGTGCCGAAGGCGTCGTTCACAAAGACATCGCACAACGCGGCATAGGCTTTACCCAATTCCAAATCGTTTTTCTTTTCGCCTTTGTTGATGCGCACGTTTTGCAGCATGGCCACTTCGCCTGCCGCCAAAACGGGTTTGTTTTCGCGCCAGTCGTTCAACACTTTGACTTCTTTGCCCAACAATTTGCCCAAGTGGGCGGCAACCGGAGCCACGTCGTCTTCCGGATTGAATTCGCCTTCGGTGGGGCGGCCCAGATGCGACATCACAATCACCGATGCGCCGTTGTCCAAGCAGTATTGAATCGACGCGAGCGATGCACGGATACGGGTGTCGTCGCTGATGCTGCCGTCTTTAAACGGCACATTCATATCGGCACGGATTAAAACGGTTTTGCCTTGTACGTTTTGTTCGGTCAGTTTCAAAAATGCCATGTCGGTTTCCTTGTCTGAATAAAATAAAGCCAATCAGCCGCATTATGCGGGAAGCGGCAAAAGCGGTAAAGGCGCGAAACTTGAACGGTTGATTTGTGTCATGATTACAATAGATTACGCTGAACGTATAATCATGTTTTCAGACGGCCTCCCGAAGCACTCCGCCATGACCATCCATATCAAACCCCTAAACCAATGCCCCCACCACATCGACGCGCTCGCCCGTGCGCTTTACACCGAATGGCACGATTTCGCGCCGTGGAGCGATATGCAGAAAATCCTCGACCGCTATCGCCATGCCCTAACAGCCGACACGCTGCCCAAAGTGTGGATGGCCGAAAACAGCTTTGGCGCATTGCTCGGCTCGGCTTCGTTGAAAGAATACGATTTGCGGCATTACCCCGAAGAGCGCTACTGGCTGGGCGGCGTGTTCGTGATGCCCGAACACCGCGGCTGCGGTGCCGGCGGCGCATTGGTAAAAACCTGTTTGCAGGCGGCGCAGCTGTTGGAAATCGACAAACTCTATCTCTACACCCCCGACATGCAGCCGCTTTACGCCCGCTACGGCTGGCAGGAAACCGACAAACGCGAAGTGAACGGCGAAACGGTTTCGGTAATGGTGCTGGATTTATAAGCCTTTTACACATACGCCTTTACAAAAAACCAGTATAATGAAAGAGCTACACTTGTTAAACCAAAAATAACCAAAAGGAATCATCATGATGAACAAACGTTTTTCTGCATTGCTGCTCACCGGTGCCGCAGCCCTTGCCCTGTCTGCCTGCGCCAACCATTCCGCACCTTCCAACGAAAACCAAGCACAAGCCCAAAGCCCCGCCGTCAGCGGTTCGTGCCGCAGCATGGGCGAAGGCCGTAAAATCAACAACAAAGGCAAAAACGATGTTTACATGTGTTCCGCACGCGCCGCACTGAATTCAAGCGAAGCCAAAGAAGTACTCAACCCCAACATCCGCGTAAGCTACGGCAACGTAGGCGGCAAAACCCTTGTTTCACGCCAAATAGCCAATGCCGTAGGCAAAACACCGGAAGAAACCTGCCAACGCGCTTTCTTGAGCGCGGTAAAACGCTTCCAATCCACCGCCCAACGCCATAACAGCAAATCCGTACGCGTAGTCAGCTACTTCGACAAAAAAACCGTCGGCGGCGACCAATACGAATGCCACATCGGCACATGGAACAGCCGCGTCGTACTGAAAGGCAATGTGTAATTCATTCTAGCTAACCGCTTAAACATAGCCTAAATAGCAATAAAATAACCCGGTATTTGCGTACAGTTCAAAATGATACTGTGTGTAAATACCGGGATTTTATATTTCAAAAAATATATAAACTTTCAAGTGAACAGGAAGATCAACTTTACAAGTTCATTTTCAAAATTACAAACAACCTTGTTAAATATCGTGCAAAACTGAGCCAGGGAAACGGGGAGTTGTGCTCCAAAAGTGAGCCACTCTCCGTTTGTTATAAACTGCTCCGCTCTATCACACAGCGGAGCCCAACCTGGATGTTATGCATGGAAACCATCGCAAAAGTGCACCGGCTTTTTCACCGACAGAAACTCTCACAACGTGAAATCGCCAAACAACTCAAACTCTCCCGCAATACAGTCGCCAAATATCTGCAGCACGCCACAGTCGAACCCCCCGTCTACCGCAGAGAACAAACCCATTACCCCAAGCTCGGTCCTTTTCTTGACGTGTTGACCCAACAGTTGCTCCAAGAAGCCCGGCTGCCCAAACAGCAACACCTTTCTGCCCGTCGACATTTCGAACGCCTCAAAGATGCCGGTTATGCCGGACAGTACAGCGCCGTTGCCGTATTTATCCGCAAATTCCGCCAACAGCACCAACCCAAGCCGGTTCCGGTCTTTATGGCTCAGGCTTTTGCTCCGGGTGATGCTTATCAGTTTGACTGGAGTATCGAAACCGTTTGTTTGGCCGGACAGACCGTTAAGGTAAATATCGCTCATTTCCGCTTATGCCACAGCAGGGCTTTTTTCGTTTGTGCTTATCCCAATCAGAAAGCCGACATGTTGATGGATGCGCACAACCGCGCATTCGCTTTCTTCGGCGGCGTACCTGCCCGCGGTATCTACGACAATATGAAGACCGCCGTTACCCGCATCGGCAAAGGCAAGGAGAGAGAGTTTAACGCACAGTTTTTACAGATGATGACCCACTTTCTCATTGAACCGGTTGCCTGTACCCCGGCTTCCGGCTGGGAGAAAGGCCAGGTCGAGCGGCAGATACGCCACCTGCGCGAAAGATTGTTCAAGCCGACTTTGGCTTTTGATTCCTTTACCTCTCTCAACGACTACCTGCAACAGCAATGCCTGCGGCTGATGCGGCAGCACAAACATCCCGAATACAGGCAGCCGGTTAACGACATATGGGAAAGGGAGAAGCATTCGTTGGCTGCTTTCCGTCCCTATCCGGCAGAACGTTTGGAGATACTCAAAGTCAGCAACCAATCTTTGGTTACCGTCGAACGCCACCGTTACAGCGTACCGGTCGAATGGGCGGGCAATACGGTTAGGGTTTATATCGGCGCACAGACTGTCCGCTTTTGTAGCGATACCGACTGTATTGCCGAACATCCGCGCAGCTTTGTGAAAGACGGCATCAGCTATAACCCTTGGCATTTTTTGCCCTATCTGCAAAAGAAACCCGGAGCGTTAAGAGACGGCAGGGCTTTTATCGGCTGGGTACTGCCGCCCGTCATAGAGCGTCTGAAAGCCTGTTTGCTTAAGCAGCCCAAAGGAGACCGGGTAATGGTCAAACTGCTGAACCTGATGGCCGAATACGATGCCGACTTGGCATTGACGGCAGCGGAATTGGCATTGGACGAAGGTATGCCGACTCCGGAGGCAGTCTTGAACATCATCAACCGTCTGAAAGAACCGCCTCCACCCCGTTTCCATATTAGGGACATCCCGCTTACCGTCCCGCCGTCAGTTGATTGCAGCCGTTATGACCGCTTACTGAGTCTGTCGGGCAAACAAACGGATACGATGAAGGAGAAGCATCATGCAGCATGAACGTCTGGCCGGACTGTTGAAAGAATTGAAACTCGGTGCGATGGCGGAGCAGTGGGATGAAATCGTAGTGGACGGCATCCGTCGCAAACGGGGTACGCTGGATATTCTGGAGCGGTTGTTGACTGCCGAACATATAGCCAAAACCGCAAGGAGTATCCAAAACCGGATTAGCCAGGCAAGGTTTCCGCAACACCGCAGTTTGGCCGACTTCGATTTTGAGCAGAGTTTGATACACCGTCCGGCATTGGAACTGCTTTTGGGCGGGGACTATATCAGACAGAAGCGTAATGTGGTGTTGGTAGGCGGACCGGGTACGGGCAAAACGCATATTGCCACAGCATTGGGTATCGAAGCGGCGACACAAGGATTTAGGGTACGTTTTTGGAATGTACTGGACTTGGTCAACAAATTGGAAGCAGACAAAGACGAAGGCCGTCTGAAACTGACCGAGCAGCAATGTCGGTACGATTTGTTGATTCTTGATGAGTTGGGGTATCTGCCGTTTAGTCAGAAAGGCGGTGCGCTGCTGTTTCATCTGATGAGCCAACTGCATGAAAGGACGAGTGTTGTCATGACAACCAATTTGGCCTTTAGCGAATGGGTGAAACTGTTTATGGATGAAAAGATGACGGGTGCTTTACTGGACCGCCTGACTTATTGCTGTGATATTTTTGAGACGGGCAATGATTCTTACCGGATGAAACACCGCTCATAGGGTGGCTCAATTTTAGACCACAACTGTGGCTCAGTTTTGGAATGGAATTGACATCCCCGATAGGCACATCTAAGAAAAACTACTCCATTCTACGAAGCAAACCGTGTTACACTTGCCCGTATATGTATCTACAAGGAGTATCTATCATGGCTCAAGCGACTCTTTTTAAAAGCAATCAAACCCAAGCCGTGCGTCTGCCTAAAGCAGTAGCTTTTCCCGATGATGTGAAAAAAGTGGAGGTGGTCGTATTGGGAAAATCGCGCCTGCTCACGCCCAGTGAAAACTTATGGGACGATTGGTTTGCACAATTGCCGCAAGCCGACTTTCCTGACCGCGAGCCTAGTTTTCAAGCCGAGCGGGAGAGTTTCTAACCATGCTTCGCTATATGCTTGATACCAATATCTGCATTTACACGATTAAAAACAATCCCGCAGCAGTGCGCGAAAAGTTCCAACAACATCAGCATCATATGTGTATCAGCAGCATTGTGCTGACCGAGCTGCTGTATGGTGCTGAAAAATCAAGCAATCCGGCCAAATCTCTAGCCTTAATTGAAGGTATGGCGGCACGATTGGAAGTATTGAATTTTGATGAAACTGCTGCTGCCCATGCTGCGGAAATCCGTGCTGATCTTGCCCGGAAAGGCACGCCAATCGGACACTATGATGTTCTGATTGCCGGCCATGCCCGCAGCCGCGGTTTGATATTGGTCAGCAATAATCTGCGGGAATTTGAGCGGGTAGCGGGGTTAAGGTTGGAGAACTGGGCAGTTTGAAAGCAGCCGTGTATATGAATCGATAAACGGGCGCAGCCTGTAATGATGTCGGATCCAAGAATCCGGCCTGCATGTATCTTGAAGGCCGTCTGAAAGCAAGCTTAGTGAGCTTCGCTAAAAATCTATTTCCCCCTGCCCGCTATTGGGCAAAGGCAGCGGCTTATGTTAATGTTATAGCCCTTTCCGTTAACCATCACACCCGACACATCATGCCCCGTTTTTCTGATTTTACTGCCGCCCACCTTTCCGCCGCGCTGGCGGCATTGCTGGTTTCTTACGGCAGCGCTGCGGTGATTATTTATCAGGCGGCGTCGGCTTTTGGTGCGTCGCAGAATCAGATTATTTCGTGGTTCACTTCTTTGAGCTTGATGTGCGGCATACTCACCATTGTTTTGAGTATCCGTTATAAAGCGCCGGTGATGATTGCGTGGTGCACGCCGGGCGCGGCGGTGTTGGCCGGTGTGTCGGGGATTCCGATGCAGGATGCGGTGGCCGGTTTTATCGCGGCGGCAGCGGCGATGTGGATGGTGTCGGCTACGGGCTGGTTTGACCGCTTGGTCAGAATGATTCCAGCCTCGCTGGTGGCGGCGATGCTGGCGGGGATTTTGATTAACTTCGGCAGCAAGGTGTTTGGGGCGATGGAGCATCAAACCGTGCTGGTGTTGATGATGTTGGCGGTGTATTTTTTGAGCAAAATCCGCTTGCCGCGTTACAGTATTTTGCTGATGTTGGTTACCGGTTTCGGCTATGCGGCTTGGGCGGGGTTGCTTGCTACCGACAAACTGGTGTGGCAAAACCCGGTGCTTGAATGGGTGTGGCCGGGCTGGCATGTGGGACACATTATCAGCGTGAGCGTGCCGCTGTTTATCGCTTCGCTGGCCACGCAAAACGTGCCGGGTATGGCGGTGCTGCGTGCTTACGGATACCAAACGCCTGCTCGCCCGCTGGTGGAAAGCAGCGCTGCGGCCACGGTGTTCACCGCACCTTTGGGCGCGTTTATGATCAATCTTGCGGCCATCAGCTCCGCCATCTGTATGGGCGGCGATGTCGATAAAAATCCCGACAAACGTTATTTATCTACCGTGCTGTTGGGCGTGCTTTATCTGCTGATTGCGGCGGCGGGCGGGATGACGGTAGCGCTGTTCAACGTGTTGCCGCCCGAATTGCTGGCGGCGCTGGCGGGCATTGCGATTTTCAGTACGCTGCAAGCCAATCTCAGTGGCGCATGGCAAGACGATACTGCCCGTGAGGCGGCGTTGGTAACGCTGTTGGCTTCTGCTTCGGGGATGACGCTCTTTGGCATCGGCAGTGCATTTTGGGGCTTGGTGCTGGGCTTGGCGGTGTATCAGCTTCATAAGAGAACGCATTCCCGCGCTTAAACGGCGCAACATCGTTTTGAGGCCGTCTGAAAAAATTCAGACGGCCTCATTATTTGCATATAGATAGGCAAACGAGCGGGCAGCGCACAACGCAGAAATGCGCCGCAGATGGGGGGTGCAAAGGTCTCGACCTTATTGCTTGTAGCACCAACCGCAAGTTTATTGGCGATATATCGGCGCGAACACACACATCGGCAGGCTAATCCCTTACAATAAAGCCCTTTCATTTCTACCTACGGATTCCGCCATGATAGCCGTTATCGGCGGCAGCGGCCTGACCCGCCTGCCCGAACTCCACATCAACCACCGCCGCATCGTGCGCACGCCCTACGGCCTGACCAGCAGCCCTTTGCTGTTTGGCAAACTGGGCGGCAGCGACATCGTGTTCCTCGCCCGCCACGGCTTAAGCCATTCGCTCGCCCCGCATGAAATCAACTACCGCGCCAATATTTGGGCGCTGCATTCCGTCGGTGCGGACAGCATTATCTCCGTCGCTTCCGTTGCCGCCTTGAGCGAAGACTTCGAGCCGGGTTCTCTGGTGGTGCCCGACGATTTGATCGACTACACCTTCAACCGCAGCAGCACCTTTTTTGAAGGACAATCTCAAGCGGTTGTGCACATAGATTTCTCGTTCCCCTACGACAACGCACTGCGCCAAGCCGTATTGGAACACGCCGCCAGCCACGGTACGCCGGTGTACGACAAAGCCGTTTACGCCTGTATTCAAGGGCCGCGCCTGCCCACACGCGCCGAAGTGCGCCGCTACCGCGAAGACGGCGCCGACATCATCGGCATGACCGGCATGCCCGAAGCCGTATTGGCCCGCGAACTCGGCTTGCCGTATGTACACCTCTGCGGCGTTACCGGCATCGGCTGCTTTACCGGCAACGGCGGCAGCGCCGACTCATGCAGTGTAGAAAACCGCAGCGCCATAGAGAAAATCCGCCGCCTTTTGGTAGATTTGTAAGGCACAAATATCCAGGCACGTTGGGTTACAAACCCCCGCAGGCCGTCTGAAAAGGAGCTTTCACAAAATGAACCATATACTCGACACCGTCAGAATCGGCCTGCTGTCCGCCAGCGACCGCGCCAGCAGCGGCGTATATCAAGACGAAGGCATCCCCGCACTCAAAACATGGTTGCAGGCCGCCGTCAACAACCCGATTAACTTTGCCGAAGCACTGGTTCCCGACGACCAAACCGCCATCGAAGCCGCCCTATGCCGCATGGCCGATACCGACGGCTGCGACATCATCTTTACCACCGGCGGCACCGGCCCCGCCCCGCGCGACATCACGCCCGAAGCCACATTGGCCGTCATCGACAAAGAAATGCCCGGATTCGGCGAACAGATGCGCCAAATCAGCCTCTACTATGTGCCTACCGCCATCCTTTCCCGCCAAACCGCCGGCATCCGCGGCAAATGCCTGATCGTCAACCTCCCCGGCCGCCCCAAAGCCATCGCCGAAACCCTCGGCGGCGTGCGCGATGAAGAAGGCAACATCAAAGTGCACGGCTTATTTAGCGCCATTCCCTACTGCATAGACCTGATCGGCGGTGCCTTTATCGAAACCGACGAGGCCGTATGCAAGGCGTTTAGGCCGAAGCAGAAATAATCATTGTTGCGCTTCCGAATCATTTGAATGAGGCCGTCTGAAATGCTGGTGTTTCAGACGGCCTGTTTAAAAATTTATGGCAGACCCATACAAAACTTACGATGCTTTTATTTAAAAGAGATATACAGATAAAAACAGCAATCTTTTGCTTAATGCAAGTATATTTTTACCAAAAACCTGCCTGTCAAACGTTACCGAGCCATATTTGAATCAGCCGGAATACTTTATAATTGCACGTTTATTTTTATATTGATTTGATACACTGACCGCATCGGCTCTGATTTTCAAATTGCATGTGCCGGTGTTGATTACCGAAAGAACCACTGTGGATAAACTCAAAATCTCCGCCAACGGCCCGTTAAACGGCGAAATCACCGTATCCGGCGCAAAAAACGCCGCCCTGCCGCTGATGTGCGCAGGCTTGCTCACCGCAGGCACTTTGCGCCTGAAAAATGTACCCATGCTGCGCGACGTGAAAACTACCCAAAAACTGCTGCAAGGCATGGGTGCGCGCGTGCTGACCGACAATGTGCACGAATTTGAAATCAACGGCGGCACGGTCAACAACACCGTTGCTCCGTATGAATTGGTCAAAACCATGCGCGCTTCGATTTTGGTGCTCGGCCCTACGTTGGCGCGTTTCGGCGAAGCCCAAGTGAGTTTGCCCGGCGGCTGCGCCATCGGTTCGCGCCCCGTCGACCAACACTTGAAAGGCTTGGAAGCAATGGGCGCGGAAATCACCATCGAACACGGCTACGTGAAAGCCAAAGGCCGTCTGAAAGGTGCGCGCGTGGTGATGGATGTGGTTACCGTGGGCGGCACCGAAAACCTGCTGATGGCCGCTACTTTGGCCGAAGGCACCACCATTTTGGAAAACTGTGCCATCGAGCCCGAAGTGGTGGATTTGGCCGAATGCTTGGTCAAAATGGGTGCGAAAATCAGTGGTATCGGCACGTCGACCATGACCGTCGAAGGCGTGAAAGAATTGCACGGCTGCGAGTACAGCGTCGTGCCCGACCGCATTGAAGCAGGCACTTTTCTGTGTGCCGTCGCCATGACCGGCGGCAAAGTGGTGTTGCGCAACGCCGCACCGAAAACCATGGAAGTGGTGCTGGATAAGCTGGTGGAAGCCGGTGCCGTTATCGAAGCGGGCGACGACTGGATTTCCATCGACATGCAGCAACGCCCCAAAGCCGTCGATATCCGCACCGTTGTCCACCCCGGTTTCCCCACCGACATGCAGGCACAGTTTATGGTGATGAATGCCATCGCCGAAGGCACCGGCAAGGTGGTGGAAACCATTTTTGAAAACCGCTTCATGCACGTGCCCGAGTTGAACCGTATGGGCGCGAACATCACCGCCGAAGGCAATACCGCTATTGTGAAAGGCGTGGAAAGATTGTCCGGCGCTACCGTGATGGCCACCGACCTGCGCGCTTCCGCCAGCTTGGTGATGGCGGGCTTGGTGGCCGACGGCGAAACCATCGTTGAGCGCATCTACCACCTCGACCGCGGTTACGAGCATATCGAAACCAAACTCGGCAAAGTGGGCGCGAAAATCGAACGTATTTCGTGATTGCGTTATTAAATGATGAAGTTGCATTGAAGGCCGTCTGAACATTTTCAGACGGCCTTCAATCATGTTTATTGGCTTGCCGGTTTCAATTTTTTGCATTGGCCTGTGGCAAATAAGTTTATTTTGGATACAAGGCAGTAAGCCGCAGATAGTAGATATAGCGCGGAACTGATTCTATTGCCCGCTTTAATGGTATGAGGCCGTCTGAAAGTGATTTTTCAGACGGCCTTTTATTGATATTTGGCGTTTACCTCAAACCGAAGAAGCGTAAGACGCTGTTGCCCCAGTGCTCTGCGTAGTAGAGAAACAGGGCGTAGCTTTCTTGAAAGAGAAATTTGGTTTTTTTCTGCGAGGCGGTGTAGCGGCTGGTGGGTGTGCCGGACACAGCGGCGTTTAGTTCGAGGTCTTTGGCAATGGCGGCGGCCCGGGCGGTGTGGTAGGGGTCGCTGACGATGATGATGGTGCGGATGCCGTTGTCGCGCAGCAGTGGAACGATGTTGTAGAGGTTGTCGTATGTGTTGCGCGAGGTGTTTTCAAAGAGGATGTCGTGCGCGGGCACGCCTTGTTTGATAGCGTAGCGGCGGCCGACTTCCGCTTCGGTCATGAAGCCTTTTTTGGGCGTGCCGCCGGTGAACACGAGTTTTTCCACGCGTTTGCTTTGATACAGGGCGATGGCGTGATTGATGCGCTCTTGGAACACCGGCGAGGGGCGTTTGTCCCATGCGGCCGCGCCGAGCACAACGGCGGCATCGGCGCGCACGCCGGCGGGCAGGGTTTGGTTGCCGGTGTGGTAAACCGACCAAATACAGCAGGCAAACGAAAACAGCACCAGCAGCAGGCTCAGCATGATGCCGTGCAGCAGGTGGTAGCGTAAGCCGTTGCGGCTTCGGAAAATCGGTATGCTCATAAGGTTTTCGGCTTGCTTGCCGGATGCCTCTGCCTGGCGGCCGGAGGGTGTTTACAATAGGGCTTCAATGTTTTCAAGCGGGCGGCCTACGGCTGCTTTGTTGCCGACAACGGCGATGGGGCGTTCCAGCAAAGCGGGATGTTCGGCGATGGCTTGGAGCAGTTGGTCGTCGGTTAAGTCGGGATTGTTTAAATTCAATTCTTGGTAGAGCGCGTCTTTCACGCGCATCATGCTGCGGGGTGAGTCTGCGCCTAATTGTTTGAAAATGCTTTTTAATTCTTCAAATGAAGGCGGCGTGTCGAGATAGTTGACCACTTTGGTTTTCAAACCGCGGACTTGTAACAGGGCGAGTGCGGCACGCGATTTGCTGCAACGGTTGTTATGGTAAAGTGTAACGGCTTCTTGCATGGCAGTTCCTCGGATTTTCATCGGTTTTCTGATTGTAAACCAAGCTTTACAATTTGTCTTGTGCCTGAGGCCGTCTGAAAAGCATAAAATAATGGCGGTTTAATTTTGATAAGGTGCAGAAATGAAAAAGGTATATGCGTTTTTGCTGGCGATGGCTGCTATGACCGGCAGCCATGCGGTTGCGGCTGATTTGCAGAGTTGGAACGGCACGGCGCCGCAAAGTACGGCTTCTTTAAAAGCTCCGGTGCGGATTATCAATTTGTGGGCAACTTGGTGTGGCCCTTGCCGCAAAGAAATGCCGGAAATGTCGGCCTGGTACAAAAAACAGAAAAAAGGCAGCGTGGATATGGTGGGCATTGCGCTGGACAGCAGCGACAATATCGGCAAGTTCCTCAAGCAAACGCCGGTCAGCTACCCTATTTGGCGTTATGCCGGCAAAGACAGCCGCGGCTTTATGAAGGAGTTTGGCAATACCGTGGGCGGGCTGCCTTTTACGGTGGTGGAAGCGCCGAAATGCGGCTACAAACAGGCGGTATTGGGCGAAATCACGGCGAAGAAACTGGATGAGGTTTTGAAAGCGGCGCAAACGAAGTGCGGTCGTTGATCGATAAACCGGTTTAAACCGTTATCTTCGTTTTAATGCTGTTAATTGTAGATAAAAGTTACGATTGTATTGAATGATAGAGGCCGTCTGAAAACTGATTTCAGACGGCCTTTGCTTACTATATAGGCAGAACGGCAAGTACAACTGCTTGGTTGCCTTGGATTTGGAATTTCACTTCATATCGGGCGATTTGCATTACATAAATGCGGTCGGGAATGTCTTGATAGGCGGGGCGCGGGTCTTGAGCGATGCTTTGGCTGATCAGGCTTTTCTCGGCGGGTGTCAGCAGGGAATGTTGGCAGTCGTCATGCCAGATGACGTTGAGTTCTTCGGGTTTGACATTGGCGAAACCGCCGGCAGCATCGGGCTTGGCTTCGACAAAGGGAATGTAGGGTTTGATGTCGATAACGGGGGTGTTGTCGAGCAAGTCGGCGCCGCTGCAATACAGGCGCACAGGTTTGCCGGTTTCGATGCGTTCCAATTTGAGAAGCGACAGGCCGAGATGGTTGGGGCGGTGCGGGCTGCGTGTGGCAAAGACGCCCATTTTTTGTTTGCCGCCCAAGCGCGGGGGGCGTACCAACGGCGACCAGCCTTCTTCCAAAACGCCGTGAAAAATAAAGCTTATCCACACATAATCAAATGCTTCCAAACCGCGCACGCTGTCGGCATTAAATGTGTCGTTTAATTCGATGCAGACGGTGGCGGCAGGCACTAATCCGGGCTGGCGGGCGACGCCGAATTTCTGTTTGTATGGGGAGCGGACGATGGCGATGGGCGTGATGGTATATTGCATAGATGCCGTCTGAAAGGCGTTGAAAGGCAGTTATGATAACACTGTTATCGGTTTCAGACGGCCTTTGTTATAATGACGGCTGCCTTTAAGGATTGAGAGCATAAATATGATTGTGTCGATAGACGTTGACGCGCAAAAAACGTTTTCCCCGTTGTGCCCCGATGAGTTGCCTGTGGTGGAAGGCGATACGATTGTGGCGGAGTTGAATGCCCAAGCTGTACTGGCGGATTTGCGTGTGATGACGAAAGACGCACACAGCCCGTCTGCCAAATGGATTGTGCGGGATGCGGCCGATATGCTGAAGCCGACCGGAATGCCGGAAGCGGATTTGACTTGGGTGCCGCACGCCATCGTCGGCACGAAAGGCTATGAATTGCTTGACGGCCTGCCCGCTGCAAAAGACTATGATTATTGCGTGTGGAAAGGCGTGGACCCTGAGTTTCATCCTTATGGCGCATGTTTTCACGATATCGGCCAAAAGCTGAGTACGGGCTTGCTGGAATGGCTGCACAGTAAAGGCACGACGATGGTAATCGTTGGCGGATTGGCTACCGATTATTGTGTGAAAACAACGGTTTTACAGTTAATCGAAGGCGGCAGCTGGCAGGTTGTGGTTAACGCCGCTGCGTGTCGCGGCATTGCGCCGGAAACCGTAGAATCGGCGTGGAACGAAATGATGGATGCCGGTGCGATCGTGCTTGAAAACGCAGATGCAATTTCAGATTATATTAAGAAACAATAGCTTATATTTTATTGCGTCATGTTTCACGTGGAACATCTGTTTAAAGGTTGGGTGGAGAGATGAAAGTTTTGCTGGTAAGGCTGTCCAGTATGGGTGACTTGATCCACACGCTTCCTGCGGTGGATGATTTGTCACGGATGCGTCCTGATGTGGAATTGCATTGGCTGAGCGAGGCGGGT
Source organism: Neisseria sp. Dent CA1/247 (assembly GCF_022870825.1). Taxonomy (NCBI): domain Bacteria; kingdom Pseudomonadati; phylum Pseudomonadota; class Betaproteobacteria; order Neisseriales; family Neisseriaceae; genus Neisseria; species Neisseria sp. Dent CA1/247. The sequence goes on from NZ_CP091522.1 coordinate 82,790, forward strand.
TTTGCCGATATTGCCCGCTTGCACCCTTTTGTGAAAAACGTACACATAATGCGCTGGCGGCAATGGCGCAAAGAGCTGACGCAATATTCTGTTTGGCAAGAAATAGGCCGTCTGAAAAATGATCTTCAGCAGCAACGCTTTGATTTTGTGTTGGATAGTCAAGGCTTGATGAAGAGTGCGGTCTTTGCCAAAGGGGCCAATACACCTGTTAAGGGGTTGGATTTCGGCAGCGCCCGTGAGCGCTGGGCGGCTTTGATGTATAACCAAACCTATGCCGTGCCTAAAGGTCGAAATGCGGTTTGGCGAAACCGTGCTTTGTTTGCGCAAGCGTTTGGCTATACGATGCCGTCTGAACAGCGTTTCGGCTTGGTTGTGCCGCCGGAAGGCAAGCTGGAAGGTTTGGCGCCACAATATTATGTCGCCCTTCATGCAACCAGCCGCGACAGTAAACTATGGCCGCTTGAGCATTGGATAGCATTGCTGCAAAAGCTCCACGATGATGACGGTTTTCTTGTTTATCTGCCGTGGGGAAATGAAACGGAGAAGCTGCGGGCAGAACACATTGCTGCAAAACTGCCTTTTGCGAAAGTGTGCGATAAACTGAATCTGCTTCAGGCTGCCTATTTGTTGAAACATGCTGTGGGTGTGATCGGCGTAGATACAGGCTTGCTGCATTTGGCCAATGCTTTGGATAAGCCTGTGGTTGGTATTTATACGGATACAGACCCTGCCAAAACAGGTGTGCAACCTTCCGATTGGGCGGTTAATCTAGGAAATGCCGGCCGTATTCCTTCGGTGGAAGACGTGTATCAAGCTTTGCGTGTTTGTGTTCAGCGTAAGGATGAGGCCGTCTGAAAAATATTGCCGATACGGGATTTAAGATTGCTTGGTCGGCGAAGAAGGTTTAAACGCTTAAATGGGATGTCGGGTATAATGGCAGACGTAAAATCGTTATAAAACGGCTGCTTATGCTCAAAAAGTGTTTGCGAGAACTTTATAAAGAAAATCGGTTCAGGCTGTTTTTATAAGAAAGCTTCAAGTAAGATTTTTTATAAAAACCGTTTATTGATTTTCTTGCCGTATGAACAATCCGGCTTGATGAAGGAGTATTCATGAAAGCTTTGGTGGCTGTAAAAAGAGTGGTGGATTACAACGTAAAAGTCCGTGTAAAAGCCGACGGCTCTGATGTGGACATCGGCAACGTAAAGATGTCGATGAATCCGTTTGACGAAATCGCCGTTGAAGAAGCGGTACGTTTGAAAGAAGCCGGGAAAATCAGCGAAATCGTAGCTGTTTCTTTGGGCGGTAAAAAATGCGAAGAAACCTTGCGCACAGCTTTGGCTATGGGTGCGGATCGCGCCATCCACGTTGAAACCGAAGCCAAGCTCGAGCCGCTTGCCGTGGCTAAATTATTGAAAGCGGTTGCAGAAAAAGAAGCACCGCAACTGCTGTTACTGGGTAAACAGGCCATTGATGATGATGCCAACCAAACTGCCCAAATGCTGGCCGCTTTATTGAATGCTCCCCAAGGTACTTTTGCATGCAAAGTAGAGTTGGCTGATGGCGAAGTATTGGTAACCCGTGAAATTGATGGCGGCGAAGAAACCGTTGCCTTAAAACTTCCGGCTGTGATTAGCACGGATTTGCGTTTGAATGAGCCGCGTTTCGTAAAACTGCCTAATATCATGGCGGCAAAGAAAAAACCTTTGGAAAAACTTGCGCCTGCGGATTTAAATGTCGATATTCAGCCGAGATTGAATGTGGTTAAAGTGGCAGAGCCTAAACAACGGCAAGCCGGTATCAAAGTCGGCAGCGTTGCCGAGCTGGTTGAAAAACTGAAAAACGAAGCGAAAGTTATCTGAGGGGAGACGTGAAATGAGTATTTTGATTATTGCAGAACACAACAATCAGCAATTAAATCCCGTTACCCTTTATGCAGTTACCGCTGCTTCTAAACTTGGCGACGTGCATCTTTTGGTGGCCGGCCAAGGCGCTGTTTCGGTAGTGGAAGAAGCCAAGCAAATTCAAGGAGTGGCTAAGGTTTTATCGGTGGAGGCAGCCCATTACGCAGAAGGTTTGGCTGAAGAACTTGCTCCGCTGGTTGTGAAATTGGCTGAAAATTACCAGCACATTGGCGCAACGGCTTCTGCTTTCGGCAAAAACCTTTTGCCTCGTGTGGCCGCATTGTTGGATGTGCCTCAAGTTTCGGATTTAACAGAAGTAGTTGATAATAAAACGTTTGTCCGCCCTATTTATGCAGGTAACGCTTTTGAAACCGTTCAAAGCGATGCGGATAAATTGGTTTTGACTTTCAGGGCTACGGCTTTTGATGCGGCAGAAAAAGGCGGCAACGCCGAAGTTGTGAATATTGAAGCTGCGCCTGCACAAAATTTGAGCCGTTTTGTGAGCCGCAAACTGGCACAATCAGACCGCCCAGAGTTGACCCAAGCCAAAGTGGTTGTGTCCGGAGGTCGGGCCTTGGGCAGTGCGGAGCAATTCAATGCGTTGATTACCCCGCTGGCTGATGCTCTCGGCGGTGCCATAGGTGCATCACGCGCCGCGGTGGATGCTGAATACGCACCGAATGCTCTTCAAGTTGGGCAAACCGGTACCGTAGTAGCTCCCCAGCTTTATATTGCCGTCGGCATTTCCGGAGCGATTCAGCATATTGCCGGTATGCAAGACAGCAAAGTGATTGTTGCCATCAACAAAGATCCCGATGCTCCCATTTTCAATATTGCAGATTATGGATTGGTGGGCGATTTGTTTGAGATCGTGCCGCAATTAACCGCTGCATTGAAAAACTAAATGTTTCACGTGAAACAGGCCGTTTGAATAAATTCAGACGGCCTTATCTCATTGAAAGCCCGTTATGAAACCGTTGCATCATCCTCATCACATTTCCTTTGCTTCCGACAATTATTCCGGCGTGCTTCCTGAAGTGATGGAAGCATTGGCTGCGGCAAACGGAGGCCATGTCAGGGCTTATGGCAATGATCCCTATACCGAGCATCTGCAAACGCTGATTCGGCAGCATTTCGGCGATACCGCGCAGGTTTTTCCGGTTTTTAACGGTACGGGAGCTAATGTATTGGCTTTGCAGGCATGTTTGCCCCGTTGGGGATCGGTGATATGTGCGGAAACGGCGCATGTTCATCATGATGAAAGTGTGGCACCGCAGGCTGTGGGTGGGTTCAAGCTGTGGACGGTTCCTACTTCCGACGGCAAGCTCACGCCGGAATGGATTGCCCGAGAGGCATACGGTTACGGATTTGAGCATCGTGCCCAGCCATTGGCGGTGAGCATCACGCAATCTTCCGAGCTTGGGACGGTATATAGGCCGTCTGAAATCAGCGCGATTAGCGAGTCTTGCCGTGAAAAAGGCATGGTGCTGCACATGGATGGTGCGCGGTTGTCTAATGCAGCTGCGTCGTTGGGTGTGTCTTTGCGTGAAATCACAACGGATGCCGGTGTGGATATTGTGTCGTTCGGCGGTACGAAAAACGGCTTGATGTTTGGCGAGTGTGTGATTGTGCTGAATCCTGAAAAAGTTTCAGACGGCCTCAAATATCTGCGCAAATTGAATTTGCAGCTTGCGTCGAAAATGCGCTTTTTGTCCGCCCAGTTTATTGCCCTTCTTTCAGACGGCCTTTGGTTGCGTTCTGCTCAGCACGCCAACGCAATGGCAGCGAGGCTTTCAGACGGCCTCTCGCAGATCGAGGGAGTAGAATTGGTGTGCCCTACCGAAGCCAACGGCGTGTTTGCCCGTTTGCCGCAAGGTGTAGCTGATAAACTGCACGAGCAGTTCGTTTTCTATGATTGGGACAACGAAGGCACGGTGCGGCTGATGTGTAGTTTTGACACTCGGAAAGCGGATGTGGATGCTTTAGTAGCAGCCGTCAAAAAAGCCGTAGAGGCCGTCTGAAATGAGCGAAGTTTCCACTTATCAAACCATTGCCGCTCCGGCAGAAGCTGAGTTTAAAGATAAAGGCAGCCGCTTCATCGCATTTGCTTATCCTGTGCGAACCACAGAAGAAATCAAAGCGCATGTAGACGCACTGCGCGAAGCCCATCATAAGGCGCGGCACTGGTGTTATGCCTACCGTTTGGGAACCGACGGCAATCAATTTCGTGCCAACGATGACGGCGAACCTTCAGGTAGTGCCGGAAGGCCGATTTTAGGGCAGATTGATTCGGCAGGCTTAACCGATGTGTTGATTGTGGTGGTGCGTTATTTCGGCGGCACGCTTTTGGGTGTGCCGGGATTGATTCATGCCTACAAAACTGCGGCTGCGGAAGCGTTGCAAGTTGCAGAAGTGGTTGAAAAAAATATCGAAAAAACAGTGTGGCTGCGCTGTGATTATCCGCATTTGAATGACGCCATCCGAATCGCCAAGCAGCATCACGCGGAAGTTGTGGCTCAAGATTTGCAGTTGGATTGCCGTTTAACGATTCGGATACCTTTGGCTCATTACGATGCTTGTGTCTCCGCTTGGCAGCATACACGGGCTATTGATGTGCAAACTGAGCTTGCGCAAGATATGTCTTAAATGCCTGCAAAATATTGCGGCTTGATTTGATGAGCCAAATGCCGGATTGAGATACTAAACCTCAATTATTTTCTATCTGCGTTCAAGGCTGGGAGAATGCAGCATAAATCTTAGAAAATGAAGATGTTATCGCCATCTTAAGCTGTCGGGCTGCATCAAAATCAGCTATAATTCCATGCTTCATTTATGCCTGCAAACAAGTGTTAATCAAGGAAACAACATGAAATTACTCGTTATCGGTAGCGGCGGGCGCGAACATGCGCTGGCGTGGAAATTGGCACAAAACCCCAATGTGGAAACCGTATTCGTCGCTCCGGGCAACGCCGGTACGGCTACCGAACCGAAATTGCAGAATTTGGCATTAAGCGCCCATGCCGATTTGATTGATTTTTGCAAACGGGAAAATATCTTTTTTACCTTGGTCGGCCCCGAAGCACCGCTGGCCGCAGGCATCGTAGATGATTTTCGTGCTGCCGGTTTGAGGATTTTCGGTCCTACCCGTTATGCAGCACAGCTGGAAAGTTCCAAAGATTTTGCCAAAGCCTTTATGGCCAAATACGGCATTCCTACTGCCGGTTACCAAACCTTTGAAGATGCTCAAAAAGCCCATCAATATGTGCAGGAAAAAGGCGCGCCTATTGTGATTAAAGCCGACGGTTTGGCTGCCGGCAAAGGCGTTATCGTGGCGATGACCGAAGACGAAGCACACGCCGCGATTGATGATATGTTGCTGGGCAATAAAATGGGCAATGCCGGCGCCCGCGTGGTGATTGAAGATTTTCTGCAAGGCGAGGAAGCCAGCTTTATTGTGATGGTGGACGGAGAAAATGTGTTGCCGATGGCGACCAGCCAAGACCACAAACGTTTGCTCGACAATGACCAAGGCCCTAACACCGGCGGCATGGGAGCATACAGCCCGGCTCCGGTTGTTACGCCGGAAGTTTACCGGCGCGCTATGAATGAAATTATCCTGCCTACTGTGGCCGGTATGAAAGCAGAAGGTCATGAATTTACAGGGTTTTTGTATGCCGGCTTGATGATAGACCAAAGCGGCGCTCCGTTTACCATTGAGTTTAACTGCCGCTTTGGCGACCCTGAAACCCAACCGATTATGAGCCGCCTCAACAGCGATTTGGTTGCGTTGGTCGATCAAGCGATTGACGGCAAACTGGATACCGCTGTGGCGGAATGGAATGAACAAACGGCAGTCGGCGTGGTGTTGGCTGCGGAAAACTATCCTGAAACGCCGAAAAAAGGCGACGTCATCAGCGGCCTGGACGCTGCGAACCAAATCGGCAAAGTGTTTCATGCCGGTACGGCAGAAGATGGAAAAGGCAATATTGTGACCAATGGCGGGCGCGTGTTATGCGTGGTCGGTTTGGGTTCCGATGTGGCGGCAGCAAAAGCCAAAGCATATCAAGCACTTGAACCTATCCGTTTTGAGGGCATGCAATACCGCCAAGATATTGCCGACAAAGCCATCAAACGCTAAAGCTTGGCAGCAAACAGCAGCCGAGCATAAGTGAAGGCATTGCCATTCTGTATGCTTGTCTCAATACAGATACGGCAATCTGGGCAGCTTAAACACGAAAGGCCGTCTGAAAATTCAGACGGCCTCTTACTTACCTGAAGAGGCTTCTAGGATAATCCCGACATGATGAAATATTCCCGCATACTTTCCGCATCAGCACTAAAAAGGCTGAATGCGCATTTGAAGCGCGGCGGATTAATAGCCTATCCTACCGAATCCTGCTACGGTATCGGCTGCCTGCCGCAATATCCTTCCGCATTGAAAAAGCTGATTCGATTAAAAAAACGCCCTCAAAACAAAGGTATGATAGTTATCGGCAGTAATTTGCAGCAGCTTTTGCCTTTGCTGGAGAGGCCGTCTGAAAAAGTGGCCGCCATGCTGGATAACGAGTGGCCCGCACCAACAACCTTTCTGCTTCCTTGCCGAAAGCCGCCGGTATTATTGCGCGGCAAAGGGCGCAAAAAACTGGCCGTGCGTGTTCCGGCGCATCATCCGGCACGGCAGCTTTGCACCATGCTCTCAACTCCGTTGGTATCTACGTCATGCAACCGTTCGGGTGGCCGACCCTGCAAAAGCGAGCGCGAAGTACGCAGGCAGTTCGGGCGTAAAGTGTGGGTGGTCGGCGGGCGTACCGGTGGTTTGAAATCGCCCAGCCGTATTGTCGATGCAGACACAGGTAAACGATTGCGGTAGAGCCTTATTGAGAAAGCACAATGCAAGTTATAGAAAAAAGGCAGATGTATCAAACATCTGCCTTTTTTGACTTGATTAAAGGGCGGAAAACCAATTAATCCATTTTTCTGCGGTTGTACATCAGAGAAATCAGTATCGACACCCCCAATGCTCCGAATACGACGGCCAGCGACACGCCCACAGGAATATGGATGTTGAAATACATAATCAGCATTTTGATACCGATAAAGCTCAATACAAAAGCCAAGCCGAATTTCAGAAAGATAAAGCGGTCGGCAATGTCTGCCAGCAGAAAATACATGGCACGCAAGCCGAGTATGGCGAAAATATTCGAAGTCAGCACGATGAACGGATCGGTGGTTACAGCGAAAATGGCGGGAATACTGTCTACCGCAAAAATCACATCGCTCATCTCAATCATGATCAGTACCAACAGCATCGGCGTGGCAATGCGCTTGCCGTTTTCAACCGTAAAAAACTTCTCGCCGTCGAATTGATGGCTGACCGGAATATGGCCTTTGATCCAATTGAGCATTTTGTTTTGCGACAAATCTTCATGCTCGTCTTCTCCGCCCGATCTGATCATTTTGATGCCCGTGTATAAAAGAAAAGCACCGAAAAGATACAGTACTGCTTCAAACTTGCTGACCAGTACCGCACCGATAAAAATCATGATCATGCGTAGCACAATCGCCCCGAAAACGCCGTAAAGAAGCACGCGGTGCTGGTATTGGGGTTGGACTTTGAAATAAGAAAAAATCATTAAAAACACAAAAATATTATCTACCGCCAACGATTTTTCCAAAATATAGCCGGTAAAGTATTCCAACACTTTTTGCTTGGCCACCGCATGACCGTAAACGGGATTCCCCGCCAGCTCGAAATACAGCCAGCCGGCAAATAGGCAAGATACCGCTACCCAAACGCCAGACCACGCCAGCGCCTCTTTTACGCTGACTTTATGCGCACCGCTTTTTCTGAGCGACATCATATCGATGGCAATCATAATAAATACGGCCGCAAAAAATACGCCGTAAAACAAGGGCGTACCGACAGAAGGATGTTCAACCATAATATTCCTAACGTAATGAAATAATTAAGACATTTTCATTCTAGCATAGGGAAATCTTTGTGGAGGAACATCGGGCGGGTTGCGCGGTTGAGATTGGCAGTTGATTGGTAATGCAGACAGGAAATTACGCAGGTCGTGAATCTGAATCCTAAAGAAGATTTATAGAATGAATGTTTTTAGAACAGGGTATGGGCGCGTTAAGCTTTGCTTCATTGTCAGATGGGATGGTGATTAATCGGCATGATGTTGATTCCCTAATAAAGCTGCCAACTTCACCATGCTTTGTTCATCCAACCGCGCCGTAGCCAGCTCAAGCGTAGCTGAAGCCAATGCACGATACAGAGCTTGCTCCTGCTTATCCATGCTGTGCAAATGCGCTGAAACAGTAGAGTCGTCGCCACGCACAATCGGGCCGGTGAGCGCCTCCGTAGCGGGCAGGCCGGAAAGATTATCCACACTTTGCCGCATTAATCCGCACACTAAGTCGCGGGTAAGCTGTTCCGGCAAATTCAACGGTGCGAGAAGGTTTTGGGCAAAAGCTGCCAAAGTAACCGAAAAATTCGATGCCGCCGACAAAGCCGCATGGTAGCGGGCTTTGTGTTCAGACGGCAGCGTAAATGCTTTCAGGCCCGCCGCATCCGCCAAATCATGCAGTACCGCCATCGCCTTGCTACTTTCAGCCTCCAGCGCACACAAGCTTCCGCGCAACGAGCGTATCGATTTTTCCACGTCTGCAAACGCAAAAACGGGGTGTAAACTGCCGACTGTCGCTCCGCATTTGACAACGGCATCCAATACCCCTATTGTTTTCGCACCGCTGAAATGTACGACTACCGTTTCCGGGTTCAGCCACGCTAATTCGGCGATGTCTGCGGCGGCTTCCTCCAATATATTATCCGGCGTGCACACCAATATCACATCGGCCGGCGGCAAGTCTCCGATACGGGGAACTATGCCGACACTTTTGCAGTCTGCCAAAGCAACCATCCCGCGGCGGGAAACGATTGCAACAGGCTGCCATTGACCGCTTTGCGAGAGTACGGCGGCAAAAGTGCGGCCTACACGCCCCGCACCGATAATATGGAAGCTTTTTTTCATTTCAGACGGCCTTAACAGATTGAATAGCTAAGATTAACACGGTAAACTTATAACCATTAAATTTTTTTATGACTGTCTTACTAAAATGAAACCAGCTTTTGAAGTTAAATCAGCACGTCTCGACGTGCTTTCCGTGCAGCTGCATACTGCAGATTTAGGGGAATTGGAAGATTTTTTACAGCAGCGCGTGAGCCAGCATAAAGAGCTCGACAGCATGCTGTTTTTATTAGACCTGCAAGAATTCAGCAGCCCCGGCGAATTGAGTATCGCCGGCGTTGTGTCGCTTTTTGCACGCTATGGTTTGCAGATTATCGGGTTGCGCCATGAAAACGAAGCTTGGGCGCCGCATGCCAAAGCCTATCATTTGGCATTCAGCCGCAACGACAGCAAACCGGCTGAAACCCAAGCCAAGCCCGCAGCATCTGCCGCACCGGCAGCGTCTGCAGCCGAATCCGTACAGGCTACCGTAATCAGCAAACCCACCGTATTGATCAACACCCCCATCCGCACCGGTCAGCAAGTGTATGCCGAAAACGCCGATTTGATTGTGACCGGCATCGTTAACGAAGGTGCGGAAATTATTGCCGACGGCAACATCCATGTGTACGGCACCATGCGCGGACGCGCGTTGGCCGGAGCAACCGGCAACCGCGACGCACGGATCTTTATCCATTCCATGCAGGCCGAGTTGGTATCGGTGGCCGGTATTTACCGCAACTTTGATCAAAGCCTGCCCGACCACCTCAACAAAAAAGCCGTGCAGGTATCGCTTCAAGACAACCGTCTGGTCATCAGCGCCATAGACGGTCAATAACCGTTTTTTGATTTTAAAAAGGAAACATCGTGGCAAAAATTATTGTAGTAACTTCAGGCAAAGGCGGCGTAGGCAAAACTACTACCAGTGCCAGCATTGCCTCCGGTTTGGCGCTTCGTGGCCATAAAACCGCCGTTATCGACTTCGACGTCGGCTTGCGTAACCTCGATTTGATTATGGGCTGCGAGCGCCGCGTTGTGTACGACCTGATCAACGTCATCCAAGGCGAAGCTTCTTTGACCCAAGCGCTGATTAAAGACAAACATTGCGACGATTTGTACATTCTGCCGGCTTCCCAAACCCGCGATAAAGACGCGTTAAACCGCGAAGGCGTGGGCAAAGTGCTGAAAGAGCTGACCGACGACATGAACTTCGAATACGTTATCTGCGACTCACCCGCAGGTATCGAACAAGGTGCGCTGATGGCACTGTATTATGCCGACGAAGCCATCATCACCACCAATCCCGAAGTATCCAGCGTGCGCGACTCCGACCGCATTTTGGGCATTCTGCAAAGCAAGAGCCAAAAAGCCGAGAAAGGCGAAGTGGTTAAAGAGCACCTGCTGATTACCCGCTACTCACCCGAGCGCGTCGATAAAGGCGAAATGCTGTCGGTACAGGATATTTGCGACATTTTGCGCATTCCGTTGATCGGCGTGATTCCCGAATCTCAAAACGTCTTGCAGGCATCCAACGCCGGTGCGCCGGTAATCCATCAAGACGATGTGGCAGCAGCCGAAGCCTATAAAGATGTGGTTTCGCGTTTGCTTGGCGAAAACCGCGAAATGCGCTTCTTAGCAGCCGAGAAAAAAGGCTTCTTCAAGCGTTTGTTCGGAGGTTAAGCCATGTCGCTAATCGATTTACTGTTTGGCAGAAAACCCAAAACTGCAGCCGTAGCTCGCGACCGCCTGCAAATCATCATTGCCCAAGAGCGTGCCAAAGAGCAGGCTCCCGACTATCTGCCTACCTTGCAGAAAGAGCTGCTGGATGTGTTGTCAAAATACGTTCACGTATCATTGGACGATATCCGTATTTCTCAGGAAAAACAAAACGGTATGGACGTGCTTGAGTTGAATATCACCCTGCCGGAGCAAAAAAAGGCCGAATAAGCTATGACCTTAACCGAATTGCGTTACATTGTTGCAGTGGCTCAGGAGCGCCATTTCGGGCGCGCCGCCCGCCGCTGCTTCGTGAGCCAGCCCACTCTTTCCATTGCCATCAAAAAGCTGGAAGAAGAGTTGGCCGTATCGCTGTTTGATCGGAGCAGCAACGACATCATCACCACCGAAGCGGGCGAGCGCATCATTGCCCAAGCCCGCCGCGTGTTGGAAGAAGCCGAGCTGATCAAACACCTTGCCAACGAAGAGCAAAACGAGCTGGAAGGCGCATTCAAACTCGGCCTGATTTTTACCGTAGCCCCCTATCTTTTGCCCAAGCTGATTGTGTCACTGCGCAATACCGCGCCCCACATGCCCTTGATGCTGGAAGAGAATTACACACAAATTCTCACCGAATCACTCAAACGCGGCGATTTGGACGCCATTGTTGTGGCGGAGCCTTACCAAGAGCCGGGCATCATTACCGAGCCGCTGTACGACGAACCTTTCTTCGTGATTGTTCCTAAAGGGCATCACTTTGAAGAGTTGGATACCGTGACGCCCGAAATGTTGAGCAAAGAACAAGTATTGCTGCTCACAGAAGGCAACTGTATGCGCGATCAAGTGCTGGCAAGCTGCTCGGAACTGGCTTCGCGGCAGAAAATACAGGGGCTGACCAACACCTTGCAGGGCAGCTCCATCAACACCATCCGCCACATGGTTGCCAGCGGCTTGAGCATCAGCGTATTGCCGGCCACCGCACTGACTGAAAACGACCACATGCTTTTCAGCATTATCCCGTTTGCAGGCGAAGCACCGAAGCGCCGTGTGGTGTTGGCTTACCGCCGCAACTTTGTCCGCCCGAAAGCCCTTTCAGCCCTGCGCAGCGCTATTTTGGCATCTCAGCTGAACGGCGTGACATTTATCGAGCCGCAGCAGGCCGTCTGAAAAATCCTTTTCATACTAGATTGCATTGCTCGCAGCACTTCGTTTACAAACAGCCGTTTCTTTTTGTAAGAAACGGCTGTTTTTTTATCTGTAATGCGGGTAACCAACCGAAAGCCATGCAAGCACACAGGCCGAACACCGTGCAAAACCGGACTAACAGCCACACGGCGGCAAGCCTTAAAAAGCTTGAGGCCGTCTGAAAAAAACCGAGTAGATTTCTGCAAAAGCCCTCCCGAACAGCCAATAGTTTACGCAGGGGCGGATTGCATATCCACCCGCCAAAAACCACCAAACCCCACCACCGTTTTCCCACCGACACTTGCAAACGCCGCCGCCTAATCCATTACAATACAGCCTGTTTTATTTTTTCAGACGGCCTCTTCTATGTTTCCCGAGCAATCCGCCCCTTCCTTGCTGCAAGGCTTAAATCCCGAACAACTTTCCGCCGTAACTTGGCCGCCGCAATCCGCCCTCGTGCTTGCCGGAGCGGGCAGCGGCAAAACCCGCGTGCTTACCACCCGCATCGCATGGCTGTTGCAAAGCTCGCAGGCAAGCGTGCACAGCATCATGGCCGTTACCTTTACCAACAAAGCCGCCAAAGAAATGCAAACCCGCTTAAGCGCGATGCTGCCCGTTAACGTGCGCGCCATGTGGCTCGGCACCTTTCACGGCCTCTGCCACCGCTTTCTGCGCCTGCACCACAAAGACGCAGGGCTGCCTTCTGCTTTTCAGATTCTCGACAGTGCCGACCAGCTCGCCTTAATCAAACGCCTGCTCAAGCAGCTCAACATCGCCGAAGAAATCATCGCCCCGCGCACCTTGCAAGGCTTTATCAACGCCCAAAAAGAAAGCGGCCTGCGCGCCTCCGCCCTGCAAGCCCCCGACCCGCACACCCAGCGCATGATCGAGTGCTATGCCGAATACGACAAAGTGTGCAACCGCGAAGGCGTGGTCGATTTTGCCGAACTGATGCTGCGCAGCTACGAAATGCTGCAAGCCAACGAAGTGCTGCGCCGCCATTACCAAAACCGCTTCAACCATATATTGGTGGACGAATTCCAAGACACCAACAAACTGCAATACGCATGGCTGAAGCTCATCGCTGGCGACCACGCCGCCGTGTTTGCCGTGGGCGACGACGACCAATCCATCTACCGCTTCCGCGGCGCACACGTCGGCAACATGACCGCCCTCATGCACGAGTTTCACATCGAAGCGCCCATCAAACTCGAGCAGAACTACCGTTCAGACGGCAACATCCTCACCGCCGCCAACGCCGTGATAGAAAACAACGCCGAACGCCTCGGCAAAAACCTGCGCACCGATGCCGCCGCCGGCGACAAAATCCGCTTTTACTCCGCCCCCATAGATTCCGACGAAGCCCAATTCATCGTAGACGAAGCCAAATCCCTGCAACGCGAAGGCCGCACACTCGACCAAATGGCCGTGCTCTACCGCAGCAACGCCCAATCGCGCATCATCGAACAAGCCCTGTTCCGCGCCGGCATCCCCTACAAAATCTACGGCGGCCTGCGCTTCTACGAACGGCAGGAAATCAAACACGCGCTCGCCTACCTGCGCCTCTCCGTCAACCCCGACGACGACAACGCCCTCCTGCGCGTCATCAACATGCCCCCGCGCGGCATCGGCACCCGCACCATAGAAAACATCCAAGCCGCAGCCGCCGAACAAGGCATCTCCCTATGGCAGGCCGCCTGCGGCATGGGCGCAAAAGCCACCAAAGTCGCCGCCTTCGTGCGCCTGATAGAAAACCTCCAAGCCCAAGCTCCCAACGTATCCCTGCAAGAAATGATGCTCGGCATCACCCGCGACAGCGGTCTCGTCGAATACTACCAAACCCAAAAAGGCGACCACCAAGACCGCCTCGACAACCTCGACGAACTCGTCAACGCCGCCGTCGCCTTCAGGCCGTCTGAAAGCAACTTCGAAATCCTGCCCGAAAACGCCGCCGAAAACCCGCTCTTCCCCATCCTCGCCTTCTTAAGCAACGCCGCCCTCGAATCCGGCGAAAACCAAGCCGGCGAAGGCGAAGAAGCCCTGCAAATGATGACCGTGCACGCCGCCAAAGGGCTGGAGTTCGACACCGTATTCCTCACCGGCATGGAAGAAGGCCTCTTCCCCAGCGAATACAGCCTCGCCGAACGCGGCGGCCTCGAAGAAGAACGCCGCCTCATGTACGTCGCCATCACCCGCGCCAAAAAACGCCTCTATATCAGCATGTCCCAACAACGCCTGCTGCACGGCCAAACCCACTTCGGCATCGTCTCCCGCTTCGTCGAAGAAATCCCCGAAGAAGTGCTGCACCGCCTCTCGCCCCCGCCCAAACGCTTCAACAGCTTCACCGACATACCCAAAACCAAAAACCGCACAGCCGTCGAACACTACGACCTGCCGCAAGAATACGCAGGCTTCCGCATCGGCCAAAACGTGCGCCACGCCAAATTCGGCACCGGCGTAATCATCGAGGCCGTCAACAAAGGCGAATCCGCACGGCTTACCGTCAATTTCGGAAAAGAAGGGATTAAAGAACTGGATACCAAGTTTGCCAAGCTCGAGGCCGTCTGAAAAAAAGGCCGTCTGAAAGAGATATAGGCAGTTGGGAGATTTGACGCGCTGTTTTTCAGACGGCCTCAGATACGAATGATGAATGTTGGATTCTTTAATCCGACATTGTGGGAAGTTGCGGGAAGTTTGGGCAGATTGTCGGATACGAGTATCCGACCTACCCAATGCCGTCTGAAAGAGATATAGGCAGTTGGGAAGTTTGACGCGCTGTTTTTCAGACGGCCTCAGATACGAATGATGTAGGTCGGATTCTTGAATCCGACGTTGTGGGGAGTTGCGGGAAGTTTGGGCGGATTGTCGGATACGAGTATCCGACCTACTCGATGCCGTCTGAAAGAGATATAGGCAGTTGGGAAGTTTGATGCGCTGTTTTTCAGGCAGCCTCAGATACGAATGATGTAGGTCGGATTCTTGAATCCGACATTGTGGGAAGTTGCGGGAAGTTTGGGCAGATTGTCGGATACGAGTATCCGACCTACCCAATGCCGTCTGAAAGAGATATAGGCAGTTGGGAAGTTTGACGCGCTGTTTTTCAGACGGCCTCAGATACGAATGATGTAGGTCGGATTCTTGAATCCGACGTTGTGGGGAGTTGCGGGAAGTTTGGGCGGATTGTCGGATACGAGTATCCGACCTACTCGATGCCGTCTGAAAGAGATATAGGCAGTTGGGAAGTTTGATGCGCTGTTTTTCAGGCAGCCTCAGATACGAATGATGTAGGTCGGATTCTTGAATCCGACATTGTGGGAAGTTGCGGGAAGTTTGGGCAGATTGTCGGATACGAGTATCCGACCTACTCGATGCCGTCTGAAAAAGATATAGGCAGTTGGGAAGTTTGATGCGCTGTTTTTCAGACGGCCTCAGATACGAATGATGTAGGTCGGATTCTTGAATCCGACGTTGTGGGGCGTTGCGGGAAGTTTGGGCAGATTGTCGGATACGAGTATCCGACCTACTCGATGCCGTCTGAAAAGATATAGGCAGTTTGGGAGTTTGATGTGCTGTTTTCAGACGGCCTCTAATGTGATTGATGTGGGTAGGATAGTCAATTTATGGTTAGCTTTTTATTCTTTTTCTCTGCAATATTGATATTAGTTTGGATAATCATATTGCTGATATATTTTGCTCATTCACTATTTATAATTTTGCTATATGATTCCGAAAACAGAAAGAAAATATTGGCGACGCAATATGATAAAAATTCTTTATTCTCAAAAATTTATCATTTACCTTTAATCAATTTGGGCAGTTTTTTTAAATTTATATTTGCAAATACTGTTCTGATTTTAATAGCAATATTTATTTTAAAAGCTTTCGCGTAGGAAAACGAAATGGAAGAAAAATTAACACCAGAAGAAATACAGAAAATTCTTGAAGAGCATGAACTATGGCTTGATAGTGATGGAAATGAGGGAAAGCGGGCAGATTTATCTGGGAAAAATCTTGAAGGTGCTAACCTTAAAGGGGTTAATCTTAAAGAGGCTCTTTGCCTATCTGCTAATTTGATAGGAGTTAATCTTGTAGAAGCTAACTTGGAAAAAGCTGCTCTTATATCAACTAATTTGATGGAGGCTAATCTTGAGAAAGCCAATTTAAAAGGAGTTGATCTTGGTGATGCTATTCTTGAAAGAGCTAATCTTTTGTCGGCCAATCTTGAAGATTCATATCTTGGGTATGTGAAGTTTGAAGGGGCAACTCTGAGAGAGTCCAACCTCAGGAATGCGTATCTGAGAAGCGCAAAGCTTGAGGGTGCTGATCTTAGAGGAGCTAATCTTGAAGGTGCAAGCTTTGAATTAGCTAACCTCGAAGGAGCTAATTTACAAGGAACAAATCGTAATGCTGCTAAGTTTCTAGATGCTTACTTTGGGAGTTCTGTAAGCGAAGCTATTTCTTTAGGGATACCTGCTGTTCATGATATATCTTTATTAACACAAAACCTTCATTACCAAGATCAACAAATCCAAAACTTGCAAAATGAACTTGCACTAGTTCAAAAATCAGACGGAAGTAATAAGGAACAAATAGAAAAATTAAACAAACAAATTGAATCATTGCAATTAAGCAAACAGCAAACTGAAAAAATGTTACAACAGTTAAAAGATCAAAATGAGCAATTAAAAAACGAATTGAGTGGCCGAATTAACGATGCTAAAGAATCATTGGAAAACGCATTAAAAAATACAGATATACAGATACAAAGCAATCGTCAATCTGCTAAAGAATTGGGAAAAATTGCCAAAGTTGTGCTCGCCTTTGTTGCGTTGGCATTATTTATCATTCCCGTATACATTTGGCTTAGTGGTAAATTACCCGATAACAATTGGCATATCGTTTTCTATACTTTCCCTATTCTTACCTTGATGTTGATTGCCACCACACTACTGCGTCATCAAAAAGCCCTACTTAACGAAGTCCGCTATTTTTCTGCCATGAAACATCAAATCGAGCTATACAGCGGCTTGCTCGAAGCCTCACAACACGCAGCTGCGAGTATGGGTGATACTCAAAAAGCCAACGAATATGTGCAGGAAACCTTTACCCAAATCCGCAACCGCTTGCTGTCGGAGCAGATAGGACAAGATTATTCTCAACCGTTAGATGGTAAAGAAGAAGACTTGGGTTCGGATAAGATCATCAATCTGTTGGATAAAATTACCAATCCGGCCAACAAAAGGCCGTCTTAAAAACCGTAGGTCGGGCATCCTTGCCCGACTTTTTATTGGCACAAATCTTGAATAGACGCCATTCAAAAGCGTTTTCTTACACATCGGTGTACTTTAATAGCAGGTTTTATTGACAATACGCAACATGTATTCAATATTTATGCCTGCCGTCTTGCATATAGGGTATCGGATTTGTAAACTGATTAATCATTGAATGATGTGTGTGATACAGCAGATTGATGAGCAGAAACAGGCATTCGGTTCTGCTTAAAGACAACTAATAGAAGGAAACATTATCATGAAAACGTTTAATACTTTGGTTTTGGCAAGTGCCGCATCTTTAGCACTTTCTGCCTGCGGGGCGATTAATGATGCGCTTGATTCTATTCAGCCGTCTGAAAGAAACGGCCACTATCATGCCATTGTTACGCCCGATTTGAGCAGCACGAATACGCAAAAAAATGTGACGTTGAAACTGGGTGGCAAGGAATACCGCGCCGGCAATGAGATTGATATTGTGAAGCTGCCTCAAAATACGGTAATTGACCAGAATTTTGAAAAAACAGGCGAGGTGGTGAAAGACGGGCGCGCCGTTCAGTTTAAAGAAGCAGGCACGGCGCGTATTTATAAAAACAATTATTCGGTGGTTTTGGCGGCTCATGTGGAAAATGTAACGGGTGCCGATACCGATTCTAAGGGTTCAACCAAGGTATTGGCCGTGCAGGGTATTGCTAACGATCTCGAAACGGTAAAAGCGCAAAAAGGTTCGTTTCTCTATGCGGGAAGGGCATTTACGGGCAAGAATGAGCAAGGCAGTCTGACCTATCATGTGGATTTTGATAAGAATGTTGGCTCGGGTTCTATTACCGGTATAGCCAGCACGGGCACTATTAATCTCAAAGAAAGCCGCATTGAGGCATTTACACCGAATAATGGCTTTATGGCTAAAGCCGGTATCAAAGGGGAAGCCGTGGCTGAAAAAGACAAGGTTGTCGGTTCTTATCAATTGGGTTTTTTTGGTAAGAAGGGTAATGAAACCGATGAAATTGCAGGTAAGGCAAACTTCCTGATTGATGGTAAGGCGGCGGATATCGGCTTCGGCGGCAGAAAACAGCCTAACGCAAGAAAATAAGCGTTTGAATCAACACAGCCTTTATACGGCATGTGAGATGCGGTTTGTCAGGCCGTCTGAAAACTGGATTGTGCTTTTGTGCGTCGGCTGTTTCGGTCAACGGAGGAAGGGCAAGTTGGGTTTTTCAGACGGCCTTCTGTTGTTTTGAGCCGTCAAATTTAACGGGATAGGTCGAGCGCAGTGGCGGGTGCGGGAATCTTTGGTTAATCTGAAACAGACGGCCTGAGACCTTTGCAGAACCCTCATCTGCGGTGCATTTCTGTGTTGTGCTCTGCCTGATGTTTGCCTATCGTGTGATATGTCTGCACTCGCTGCGCTGCTGCGCCTTGAACTGCATCCGTATCTGAGGGTTTTGCAAAGGTTTCGGCTTGAATTTCAGGCGGGTATGTAGTCAAATCTCCGGCTGTTGATATTTGCTGTTGAGAGGCCGTCTGAAATGCCGAACCTTGTTGCGAAATCCGAGCTGCGCCGCCGGTTCCGCCGCGCCCGTGCGGCGTTGCCTGAAAAAGAGCGTATTGCGGCCACGCGTGCGGCCAACCGTTATTTAAAAAGTTTTATCCGTCGCGGCAGCCGTATCGGGATTTATTGGCCGGTGGGCAGTGAAATGCGTTTGGACGGTTTGATTCAGACGGCCTTATCACGCGGGGCGGAGCTTTATCTGCCTTATATCGAGCCGCATTCGTTGCGTTTGTGGTTTACGCCTTATCAGGCCGACGCGGCGCAGGCGGAGCGCAAACGCGGCAGTGCGCGACTGAATATTCCGCAATTCTGCGGCAAAAAAATCCGTGCGCACCGTTTGCATGTGCTGTGCGTGCCGTTGGTGGGCATAGACAGGCAGGGCTACCGTTTGGGGCAAGGCGGCGGCTATTATGATGTGTCGCTGGCGGCGTTGAAGGGGCGCACGCGGCCGCAGACGGTGGGCGTGGGCTTTGCCTGCCAGCTGTGCGATGCGTTGCCGCACGAGCCGCACGATATCCGGCTGGATGCGTTTGTGTGCGAACGAGGCATCATCCGTTTTTAGGGCTTGAGGCCGTCTGAAAACTGCGGGCATTGCCGAAACAAGAGCTTGGCCGCCATTCTGTTTTATTGGCGGCGTTTAAATCCGCTACAATGTCGGCAGTTGCCGAACCATCCAACCTGTTAATAAGATAAGTTTATGAATATACGTTGGTTTTATAATCAGCTTTGGAAAGTTGCCCCGTATTTTATCCGCCATTATCTGCGCAAACGCGGCGAGAAAGCGCCTGCTTATCTTGAGCATTGGAGCGAGCGTTTCGGCGGAGCGATGGTGAATCCGGTGCAGCAGCCGGTGTGGGTGCATGCGGTATCGGTGGGCGAAACCCGCGCCGCCCAGCCCCTGATTCGGGAGTTACGCAAACATTTCCCCGATGCGCCCCTGCTGATTACGCAGATGACGCCGACGGGTCGGGCGACGGCAGAAGCGCTGTATCCCGACGCGCAATGCCGCTACCTGCCTTACGATAAGCCGGAATATGTGGCGCAGTTTTTACGCGAACACCGCCCGCGCTTCGGGATTTTGATGGAAACGGAAATTTGGCCGAATCTGATGCACGGTTGCGCCGAAGCGGGTGTGCCGCTGTTTTTGGCGAATGCGCGCTTGTCGGAAAAATCGCAAAACGGCTATTTGAAAGTCCGCACATTGGTTGAGCCGGCCATGCAGACCCTGCGCGGCTGTTATGCCCAAACGGCAGCCGATGCCGAGCGCCTGCATCTGATCGGTGCATCAAACGTGCATGTGTGCGGCAATACCAAATACGACATCACGCCCACCGATGCGATGCACGAAAAAGCGGCTTTTTTCCGCAGTCTTATCGGCACACGCCCCGTGGTGGTGTGCGCCAGCACGCGCGAATATAAGGGCACGGACGAGGCCGAGCTGCTGCTTTCCGCTTGGCGCGCTTACCACGGCGATGCTTTGCTGGTGTTGGTGCCGCGCCATCCCGAGCGTTTTCAGACGGCTTACGACACAGCGGTAAGCTTAGGTTTCAAAACGCAAAAACGCAGCGATGAAAGCGAAATCGCACCGGATACGCAGGTGTGGATTGGCGACAGCATGGGTGAAATGCTCGCCTATTATCTGGCGGCGGATGTGGCTTTTGTCGGCGGCAGTTTGGTGGATACGGGCTGCCAGAATATTATCGAACCCGTCGCCTGCGGCATTCCCACCCTGTTTGGCCCTTCCACCTACAATTTTGCCGCCGCGTGTAAAGGCGCGGTGGAAGTGGGCGCGGCCAAGCAGATATTCAGCGCGCAGGAATGGCAATACACCGCGTCGAAATGGCTGTCGGAGCCGTCGTTGCGTTTGCCTTATACACAGGCTGCCGAGGCGTTTGTGGCGCAAAACCGAGGCGCCAGCAGCAGAATTGTCGAGCGTATGGTAGAGGCCGTCTGAAAACGGTTCAGACGGCCTCAAGCTTTTAACACCCAGTCGTGCCAGCCCCTAATTAAAAAAGCCGTCTGAAATCATTTTCAGACGGCTTTCGCATGGCTGGGAAACCAATTGATTACATATTGTTCAAATTCAATATTTATCGGTCGATTTGGCTGCCGATTACGCCGCCCAGTGCAGCTCCGCCCAAAGTCGAGCCGGTGTCGCCGCCAATCAGGTTGCCGGCCACGCCGCCGATTACGGCGCCGGTGGCGGTGTTGCGTTGCGTGCGCGACATGCTTTCACAAGCGGTCAGCGAACCGGCAACGGCAACCAAAGCAATCATTTTTACGATAGTTGATTTCATAATGTCCTCCTAAAAAGAGTCGTTTGTATTGCGGGAGTCTTGCGGCCTGCGGCAGATGCCGAACGGCTAAGCCTCCTGTTGATGCACGCGCAGTATGGCACAGGATGCGGATAATGGTATATTTGCGGGCGTAAAGAGTATTAAAACTGAGAAAGATTGTGAAAGCCTATTTTATGAACGCTTATTCTGTTGCTCATATCATACATTTATTCTGTGCGGTTGCTTTTGTAGGCGGGGTGTTTTTTGAAACGCTGGTGCTTTCGGTAATGCACAGCAAACGTGTGTCGCGCGAGGCAAGGCGCGAAGTGGAGAAGGCTATTTCCCACCGCGCCGTGCGCGTGATGCCGTGGATTGTTGGCGGCGTGTTTCTTTCAGGGTTGGCGATGGCGCACCGCTACGCCGCTGCGTTTGCCGACCCTTTCGGCGCGCCTTTTAATACACAGTTGACTTTGAAAGTGCTGTTGGCATTCGGCGTGTTGGTGCATTTTCTGATTGCCGTTACCAAAATGCGCCGCGGCACGCTTACGGCGGGCTGGTCGAAATACATACACGCCGCCGTGTTGATACACATGATTTTGATCGTGTTTTTAGCGAAGAGTATGTTTTATTTCAGTTTCTAATTATTTCTAAGTAAAAAACAAGAAGGCCGTCTGAAAACTTTTCAGACGGCCTTCTTGTTTGCAGATGGCGGATTAACTGCGAATCCGCTTCAATACTTCTTCTTTGCCGATTAAGGCCAACACCGCGTCCACGCTCGGGGTTTTGGCGGTGCCGCACACGGCCAAACGCAGCGGCATGCCGAGTTTGCCCATTTTGATGCCTTCGGCTTCGCAGAAAGGTTTGAACAAATCGTGGATGGCTTCGGCATTCCAATCGCTCAAGCCTTCGAGTTTTTCGGCGAAACGCAACATGCGGGCAAGTGCGTCTTCGTCCCAATGTTTCTGCACGTCGGCTTCGGCAGGCGTGCCTTTTTGGTAGAAATAAACGCATTCGTCGGCCAAAGTGTTCAAGTCTTGGGCGCGGTCTTTCACCAAAGCCAACACTTCTTCCAAAGCAGGCTTGTCGGCTGCGTCCACTCCGCGCACAGCCAAACGCGGTTTAATCAAGGCTGCCAACTCTTCATTGGGTGTGGTTTTGATGTGTTCGCCGTTAATCCAGTAGAGCTTTTTCAAATCCATGCGGCTGGGCGACGGGGAAACGTCTTTCAAATCAAACCATTCGACAAACTGCTTCATGGTAAAAAATTCGTCGTCTCCGTGCGCCCAACCCAAACGGGCGAGATAGTTCAGCATGGCTTCGGGCAGGATACCCATCGCGCCGAAATCGGTAATCGCCACGGTATCGCCGCTGCGCTTGGAGATTTTCTTGCCCTGTTCGTTCAAAATCATCGGCAAATGCGCGTATTCGGGCAGGGTGGCACCCATTGCTTTTAAAATATTGATTTGCTTGGGCGTATTGTTCACATGGTCGTCGCCGCGGATGACGTGGGTAACGCCCATATCGTAATCGTCCACCACCACGCAGAAATTATAGGTGGGCGTGCCGTCGGCGCGGGCGATGATTAAGTCGTCCAAGGCTTCGTTGGGAATGCTGATTTCGCCTTTGACCAAATCGTTCCATGTGGTCGTGCCGTCAATCGGGGTTTTGAAACGCACCACCGGCTCCACGCCTTCGGGTACGGGCGGCAGGGTTTTGCCGGCTTCGGGCCGCCAGCGGCGGTCGTAAGTGGCCGTGCCTTCTTTTTCAGCTTTTTCGCGCATGGCTTCCAGCTCTTCTTTGCTGCAATAACAATGGTAGGCGTGGCCTTTTTCGAGCAGCTCGGCAATCACTTCTTTATAGCGGTCGAAACGGCGGGTTTGATAAACCACATTGTCGGCATTGTCGTAGTGTAGGCCGACCCAATTCATGCCGTCGAGAATGATATTGACCGATTCGGCGGTAGAACGCTCCAAATCGGTGTCTTCGATACGCAACAAAAATTCGCCTTTGTGTTTTCTGGCAAACGCCCATGAAAACAGGGCGGTGCGCACGCCGCCGATATGCAGATAACCGGTGGGGCTGGGGGCAAAACGGGTACGGACAGTCATGGTTTCGGCTCCGGTAATAGAGAAAGGCGTTATTGTATAGAGGGGTGGGGAATTATGCTACTTTGCAGGTGGAAGAGGCCGTCTGAAAAAGCTGAATGGCCGAAATGTAAAGAGATGTATAAACAAAATCACATGAAAAACAATTATTTTAAAAAATATTTAAAATTCAGCTTGTTTTAAGAGAAATTATTTAATAAAATGCAAACACTTATTTACAAATAAGAGCGAATCGTTAAGATTGGCCAAGCACTAAAACGGGAAACGTATTTAATAATAGGTAAGGAACACAATAAATGAAGTTGAAAAAATCATTGTTGTTGAGCACGCTGGCTTTAAGCTTGGCTGCATGCGGCAGCGCGGGAGACGGCAAGCCCAACATTTCTGCTAAAAACATTCAAAAAAATGTCGGTAAATTTTTAGCAGATACCGCAAAAGACGTTGAAGTAAACGGTATGCTGTTGACTAGAACCGTGAAGGAGAAAGACGGCGTTTCCGAAGCTTCCGACATTAACGGCGAGATCGAATACAAACAGCCGGGCACCATTACCACTTTGGTGTTGGGTGACAAAAAAATCCCATTGGTTCCCGAGGGTGCTATATTCGCCGGCCAGAGGTTGGTTTTGGAGGACAGCACTGAGTTACGTGCAATCGGCACCAACTTGAATTATGCCCGTTACGGCAAATACGTCGAGAAAAAAGACGGCGTTCAAAACGAACACCGGTTTTTCTTAGGCCACATCACACCTGAAAAAGTCATGCCCAATGAAGGCGAAGCAACTTATAAAGGCTTGGCTTTTTACAATAAATTGATTACCGACAAAGAGCAGGCAGGGGATCAAAAAGCTGAGGCCAATATTGCGGCGCAGTCATCATTTAAAGTTGATTTCCTGGCGAAAAAAATTACCGGGGAAATTTCATCAAATTCTAACCAGTTTGAAACTTTAACCTTCAAAGCCGATATCATCGGCAACCGGTTTAGAACCGAAAGTGAAAACGCTCTGTCGGACAACAAGCCGCAGTTGAACGCCATGCACGGTGCTTTCTACGGCCCGGACGCAGAAGAAGTCGCCGGCGTGTACCGCTCTCTCCAACCGGGAGCGGAGGTTGACGGCACATTCGGAGCCAAACGAGAAAAATAAACTTTTAAGGTCGCAAAACTAAAGGCTGTCTGAAACATTTCAGACGGCCTTTTCCATAGAAAAAACCGCTAAAACCGCGTAAAATACCGCCCCAAACAGCTAACTTTTACCAGGCCGCCGTTTTAGCGAAGATCACTAAGTTCGCTTTCAGACGGCCTGCTTATTTTTGGAAAACAACACCATGAGCGAACAGAACAACCCTCAAACCGAGCCGCAGCTCGATGAAAACCAAATCATCGCCCTGCGCCGCGAAAAATTAAACGAACTGCGCAAACACGGCATCGCCTTCCCCAATCAATACCAGCGCGATGCCTTTGCTGGCGATTTGCAGGCGCAATACGGTTCGCTGGAAAAAGCCGAGCTCGACCCGCAGGAAATCCCCGTTAAAGTGGCCGGCCGCATGATGCTGCAACGCGCCATGGGTAAAGCCAGCTTCGCCACCATCCAAGACGTGAGCGGCCAGATTCAAGTGTATGTGAACAACCAAGGCGTGGGCGAAGACGTGCACAATGCCTTCAAACATTGGGATTTGGGCGACATCATCGGCGTGGAAGGCACGCTGTTCAAAACCAATCACGGCGAGTTGACCGTGCGCGCATCCAAGCTGCATCTGCTCACCAAATCGCTGCGCCCGCTGCCCGACAAACACAAAGGCCTGACCGACCAAGAGCAGAAATACCGCCAGCGTTACGCCGATCTGATTACCAACCAAGATTCGCGCGACACCTTTATCAAACGCAGCAAAATCATCCAAGCCGTGCGCAACTACATGGTCAACGAGCGTTATCTCGAAGTAGAAACCCCGATGATGCACCCGATTCCCGGCGGTGCCACGGCCAAACCCTTCGTTACCCACCACAACGCACTCGACATGCCGCTTTACCTGCGCATCGCCCCCGAGCTGTATCTGAAACGCTTGGTTGTGGGCGGTTTGGAGCGCGTGTTTGAAATCAACCGCAGCTTCCGCAACGAAGGCATGAGCACCCGCCACAACCCCGAATTCACCATGATGGAATTCTATGAAGCGTTCTGCACTTACGAGCGCATGATGGAAATGACCGAAGGCGTGATCCGCCATGCCGCCAAAGAAGTGTGCGGCAGCGCCAAAGTGAGCTACAACGGCAAAGAAGTGGATTTGGAAAGCCCGTTCGAGCGTTTGACCATTCTCGAAGCCATCAAAAAATACAATCCGCAATACACCGACGAGCAGTTGAACGATGCCGAATGGCTGAAAAAAGAGATCGTGAAACACGGCGAAAAAATCCCGCCGTCGCCCGGTATCGGCAGCCTGCAATTAGCCTTGTTTGAAGGCTGTGCGGAAAGCAAACTGTGGAACCCGACGTTTATCATCGACTATCCGGTGGAAGTGTCGCCGCTGGCGCGTGCATCCGACACCAAACCCGGCCTGACCGACCGTTTCGAGCTGTTTATCGTCGGCCGCGAGTTGGCCAACGGCTATTCGGAGCTAAACGACCCCGAAGACCAAGCCGCCCGCTTTAAAGCGCAAGTAGCGCAGAAAGATGCCGGCGACGACGAAGCCATGCACTACGATGCCGACTACATCCGCGCCATGGAATACGGCCTGCCCCCCACCGGCGGCAGCGGCATCGGCTTGGACCGCTTGGTGATGCTGCTCACCGATGCGCCGTCTATCCGTGATGTGATTCTGTTCCCGCAAATGCGTCCCGAATAAAACTTATCGGCAATGATGAAAAGGCCGTCTGAAAATTCAGACGGCCTTTCGCATATCGGCAAGATTAAACATTGTAAGGATGAAGTTTATCTGCAACAGACTTGGCTTAACCTAAAAGGCCGTCTGAAAATTTCTTTTCAGACGGCCTCAAACTTTTTACCGATTCGGTTTACTCTACCGTAACCGATTTAGCCAAGTTACGAGGTTTGTCTACGTCGGTGCCGCGTGCGAGTGCGGCATGGTAGGCTAGAAGCTGCACGGGAATGGTGTGCACGATGGGTGACAGCACGCCGACATGACGCGGGGTGCGGATAACGTGCACGCCTTTGTCTTCGTTAAAGTTGCTGTCGAGGTCGGTAAACACAAACAATTCGCCGCCGCGCGCGCCGACTTCCTGCATGTTGGCTTTGACTTTATCAAGCAGCATATCGTTGGGCGCAATCACCACCACCGGCATGTTTTCGTCCACCAAGGCCAACGGGCCGTGCTTCAGTTCGCCGGCGGGGTAGGCTTCGGCGTGGATGTAGGTGATTTCTTTCAGCTTCAACGCACCTTCGAGTGCAATCGGGTAGTGAATACCGCGGCCGAGGAACAATGCGCTGTTTTTAGAAGCGAATTTTTGCGACCATGCGGTAATTTGCGGTTCGAGGTTGAGCACATGTTGAATGCTGCCGGGCAGTTGGCGCAGTTCTTCGGTGTATTCCTGCGCTTGTGCTTCGGAAACGTGGCCGCGCATTTTGCCCAAGGTAACGGCCAAGCCGAACAATACCACCAGTTGGGTGGTGAATGCTTTGGTGGACGCTACGCCGATTTCGGCACCGGCGCGGGTGTACAGCACCAATTCGCTTTCACGCGGCAGGGCGGATTCCATCACGTTGCAGATGGAAAGGCTGTGTTTGTGGCCGAGCGATTGGGCGTATTTCAAGGCTTCCATGGTGTCGAGGGTTTCGCCCGACTGGGAAATGGTAATCACCAGTTGTTTGGGGTTGGCGATTACGTCGCGGTAGCGGTATTCGCTGGCGATTTCGACGTCGGTCGCCACTTTGGCAATACTTTCCAGCCAGTATTTGGCGGTTAATGCAGAGTAATAGGATGTGCCGCAGGCCAAAATTTTAATGCTGTCGATTTCGTTGAACACTTCACGCGCTTTGTCGCCGAAGTTTTCCGGCTCGAAACCGCCTTCTAAGAATACTTCGGCGGTATCGGCAATCGCGCGCGGCTGTTCGTGGATCTCTTTTTGCATGAAGTGGCTGTACGGGCCGAGTTCGAGCGAAGCCAGCGACAATTCGGATACTTTCACTTTGCGCTCGGCGGGTTGGCCGTTTTTATCAATCAGTTTTTCGATGCCTTTGGCGCTCAAGAGGGCAATGTCGCCGTCTTCAAGGTAGGCGATGTTGCGGGTAAAGGCGATCACGGCGGAAACGTCGGAGGCGATAAAGGTTTCGTCTTCGCCGAATGCCACCAGCAGCGGGCAGCCCATGCGCGCCACTACCATGTGGTCGGCGTTGTCTTGTGCCATCACGGCAATGGCAAATGCGCCGTGAAAGCGTTTGCAGGCGGCTTCTACGGAGGCAAATAAGTCGCCGTTTTGCAGATATTCGTGGGTTACGCTGTGCGCAATCACTTCGGTATCGGTTTGCGATTCAAACACATAGCCGAGTTTTTGCAGTCGGGCGCGTTCTTCTTCAAAGTTTTCGATGATGCCGTTGTGCACCACCGCAATCGTGCCGCTGGAAATATGGGGGTGGGCGTTCGGTTCGGTTACGCCGCCGTGGGTGGCCCAGCGGGTGTGACCGATGCCGATATGGCCGAACATGCCGCGCTCTCTGGCGGCTTCTTCCATCAGGGCGACGCGGCCGACGCGGCGCACACGTTTGATTTTGTTGTCCGAATTAACGGCGATGCCCGAGGAGTCGTAGCCCCTGTATTCGAGGCGTTTCAAGCCGTCGGTGAGAAAGTCCACTACATTGTGTTTGGCGCGGATGGCGCCTACGATACCGCACATAATTGTTCCTTAGTATCAAGTGGTTGGAAGAAATCAGCCCGGCTGACGTTCAGACGGCCTGACGGGAAAGATTAAGCCAAACAAATCATTTGGTTTTTGAATGGCTGTTTGGTTCATTTCGGTTTGTGTTTTTCAGACGGCCTCAAGCTTGACTGGAGGCCGTCTGAAAAAGAGACCGTAGAAATTTCAAGAAGTTTTCTTATCGCTTTTCTCCGGCCGCACCCAACCTTCAATCACGGTTTGGCGCGCGCGGGCGAGGACGAGGGCGTTGTCTTCGCAGTTTTTGGTAATTGAGCTGCCTGCGCCGACGGTGACTTTGTTGCCTAATTTCACCGGAGCTACCAAAACAACGTTGGAGCCGATGCGCACTTCGTCGCCGATTTCGGTTTTATGTTTGTTCACACCGTCGTAGTTGGCGGTAATCGTACCCGCGCCGATATTGGTTTTGCTGCCGATTTCGGCGTCGCCCAAGTAGGTGAGGTGGTTGGCTTTGCTGCCTTTGCCCATCACGGTGTTTTTCACTTCGACGAAGTTGCCGATATGTACGTCGGCGGCGAGTTTGGCATTGGGGCGCAAACGGGCGAACGGGCCGATGCGGGCATCTTCGCCGACTTCGCAGCCTTCGAGGTGCGAGAAGGGGGCGATTTGGGTGCCGGAAGCGATTTTGGCATTTTTAATCACACAGTTGGCGCCGATTTCTACGTTGTCGCCCAGTTCGACATCGCCTTCAATCACCACGTTTACGTCAATCACGACATCTTGGCCGTGTTTCAGACGGCCTCTCAAATCGAAGCGGGCGGGGTCGCGCAGGGTAACGCCGGCTTTGAGCAAGGCTTGCGCCTGATTGTTTTGGAAAATGCGCTCCAGCTCGGCAAGCTGCACTTTGTTGTTGACGCCCGCTGCCAAGTAAGAGGCGGCAACCTGTACGGGGTGTACGGCGATGCCGTCTGAATTGGCGAGTGCGATCAGGTCGGTCAGATAATATTCGCCTTGGGCGTTGTTGCTTTGCAAAGCGTTCAGCCAGCCTTCGAGCTTAGCGTTGGGTAGTACGAGAATGCCGGTGTTGGTTTCTTTCACGGTTTTTTGGGCGGCATCGGCATCTTTTTCTTCGACAATCGCCACCACTTTTCCGCCTTCGCGGATGATGCGGCCGTAGCCTGTGGGATCGTCCAGCACGTCGGTCAGCAGGCCGACTTCGTTGCCGGCGGCTTCGAGCAGTTTGTGCAGGGTGTCGGCATCGGTAAGCGGCACGTCGCCGTAAAGCACGAGGGTGCGGCCTTCTTTAGGCAGGTGCGGCAAGGCCATTTTGACGGCGTGGCCGGTGCCGAGCTGTTCGGTTTGCTCCACCCAGTTCACATCGCGTTTTACCCGCGCCAAAACCTGCTCTTTGCCGTGGCCGATCACCACGTTGATGCTTTGCGGATTAAGGCTTCCGGCGGTGTCGATTACCCGCTGCACCATCGGTTCGCCGCCGATTTCGTGCAACACTTTGGGAAGTTTGGAATACATGCGCGTGCCTTTGCCGGCCGCGAGGATAACGACGTGTAAGGAGGATTGGCTCATGGTGTTTCTCTAAACAAAGAAATGATCGTAATGATGGGATTGCAGGCCGTCTGAAAAACGTGTTCAGACGGCCTGCCTTCTCGGATAGCGGTTATTGCGCTGTGTCGGGTGTGGCACCGTTTACCGGCTCGCCGCTGCTCTCGGGCATATGCGGTTTTTGCCAACGTGTGCCGCGGATATCTTGTTCGCTGTGGTGTCGGATAACGGCGCGTTGCTCGGGGCGGAATTGGTTGTGGCGCATATTGCGCGAATAGGTGCCGTCTTGATACACCACGGGCGTGCCGCTTTCATATTTTTGTCTCAAAGCTGTGTGACCGTCGGCGGTTTGGTAAGTTTCCCAAGAACAGCCCGCCAGAATGGCGAGTGCGGCGAAAAGGGCAAGATGGCGCATGATGTTTCCTTAAGGATAATGATGAATAAACCTGATGCTATTTTAATCAAAATATTACTCAATAGATAGTTGGCTAAAGGGCGAGATGCGATGCCCACGAAGCCAGTGCCGGCATATCGGCTGCGGCAAAATCGACAAAAGGCAGCGCGTGAGCCTGCCGGCCGAACCACACGGTGTGCATACCGAGTTTTTTGGCGGCGTGCAGATTGTCGGCGCTGTCGTCAACCATAATGCAACATTCGGGCGCGGCGTCGAGCATATTGCATACATTGAGATAAGCATCGGTGTGCGGTTTGTAGAGCAGGCCGAAATCGTCGGTGCCGTATAAGGCATCGAAGTAGGCAGAGATATTCATGGTATCGGCCAGCGCCCGCACATAAAACGACGGCGCGTTGGAAAAGATGGCTTTTCGACCTTTCAGACGGCCTAAAGTTTCTGCGGTATCGGCAACCGGCACCAACACCGGCAGGATGGTTTCGAGCGGATGGCAGCGGCGCAGAAAGTCGTGAATACAGATTTCGGGATGGTGTTTCTGCAAGCCTGCCAGCGTGGCGCCGTAGCGGTGCCAGTAGTCTTGCCGCACGTCGGAAGCGGTTTGCTCGTCTAAACCCAGCTTTTCGGCGAGATAGGCCGTCATGTTGCGGTTGATGAGCGTGAAGATTCCTGCGTCGGCATGGTGGAGGGTATTGTCGAGGTCGAACAACCAAACTGTTTGACAAATCATGGTATTTAAAATATTTTACAAAGTTTTCCGAGCGTTAAAAAAGATTAGTTTTTGTTGGTATTTGCTGTTGCGGCGGCGTTTTCAAGGGTGAAAGAGGTATCTGTTGCGTCAGAGAATACCCGCACAATACCCAATCTCGCCGCACTTTCCGGCTGCCGGTTGCAGTTTTGTCTCAAAAAAACGACGGATGCCCCCGATCGTCGGCAAACGCTCAATCAAATCAATAATAAATATCCGAATCCGGATTTATGGATATTTTTGAGTGTAACGAGGGGCATACCTGTTGCACTGAAATAATTTCACAACACACATCATTATGATACGGACAATATGAAATGAAAATAAAGCACAGTATTTTATTGGGAGTGGGCGCGTTATTGTTGGCTGCCAAAGTAGCCGCCCAAACGGAAGTACGGCTGGCGGTACATTCTTCGTTCAGCCTGCCTAAAGAAACCATTGCGAAATTCGAGCACGATAACGGCGCCAAAGTTACCGTTATCGAAGCGGGCAGTGCCAATGAGATGCTCAACAAGCTGATTTTGAGCCGCGCCCATCCGATTGCCGATGCCGTGTATGGTTTGGACAACGCCAATATCGGTAAAGCCCTTCACAGCAATATTCTGGCCGACAAACAGCCTTCGTCGCTGCCCGGCAATGCCTCGCTGCCCGGCGCGGTGGCGGTGGATTACGCTTACGTAACTCTGAACTACGATAAAAAATGGTTCGACGAGAAAAAGCTGCCGCTGCCCCAGTCTCTCGAAGACTTGACCAAACCGGCTTATAAAGATTTGCTGGTAACGCCGAATCCCGGCACGTCCAGCCCCGGCCTTTCTTTCCTGATGGCCAATATCGGCGGCATGGGTGAAGAGCAGGCATTCAAATGGTGGGCGGATATGCGCAAAAACGGCGTGAAAGTTACCAAAAGCTGGAGCGACGCTTACTACACCGATTTCACCCAAAACGGCGGTTCGCGCCCTTTAATCGTGAGCTATGCCACCAGCCCCGCTGCCGAAGTGCATTTCAGCAAAGGCAAATATACCGTGCCGCCTACCGGCAATCTGTTTTTGAAAGGCGGCGTGTTCCGTCAGGTTGAAGGCGCGGCGGTATTGCGTGATGCCAAACAGCCTGTGTTGGCAACCAAATTGGTGGCTTATCTGCAAAGCGCCGACGTGCAGAAAGCACTGCCGTCTGAAATGTGGGTTTATCCTGCCGTAAAAGGCACGCCGCTGCCCAAAGTGTTCGACTTCGCCCAAGTGCCGGAGCAACACTTCACGCCTTCCGCCGTGCTGATGGAGCAAAAGCAGAAGCAGTGGGTAAGCCGCTGGATTAAAGTGGTGTTGAAATAAACGTTTTCAGACGGCCTGATGCACGGAATGGAAGTGCTTGAGGCCGTCTGAAAATATGGTGAAGCATATATTTGAAACTGTATTGCAGCACTGTTTATGTTGAAACGGATTCAGGCCGTTCCACAAAGTCTGTCAGTATTTCGGCAAATTCAGCCGCCTGTGTGAGAAAAGGAGCATGGGCGGCTTTTTCTATGATGTGCAACCGGCTTTGCGGCAGGTTGCGGTGCAGATATTCGCCCATGCGCGGCGGTGTAATGGAATCTTTGGCACCGAAAATCAGCAGCGAAGGCACGTTGATGTGCGGAAGAAAAGCGCGCGCATCGGCTTCGGCCACCGCGTCCAGCGCCGCTTGCAGAGCCGAAGGTGCGCCGTGTTTCACAATATCGGGCAGCACTTTTTCCAATACCGAATGCTGGTCTTTGGCATATAAGAATTGCAACTGAAGAAACTGTTTCATATATTTGTGATAATCTTGCTCAAACAGTTCGATCATTTTTGCCAGCGCGGGATTTTGCAAACCTTCGGGATAATCCGGTGCGGCCTGAAAGCGGGCGAAACTGGCCGTCAGGCACAGGCCGCGCACTTTTTCGGGATGGCGGGCGGCCATATACAGCGACACCAGCCCGCCGAGCGACCAGCCGAGCAGATAGGCCGGTTCGGTGATGTGTGCGGCGAAGGCGTCGGCGGCGGCAGCAACGTCAAAACCGCCGTGAAAAGGCGCATCGCCGTGGCCGGGCAGGTTGAGGGCTTGGATATCCCATTCGTCGGGCAGGCGCGGAATCAAGTCGTCGAAAATATGACGGTTTGCCGCCCAGCCGTGTATCAGATAAACTTTCTTGGGTGTATGCTGCATGGATATTCTTTCGTGGTGGCGTCGGTGTTTGCGTGCCAAACGCTGCGTATTATGCCATGCTTCCGCCGTTTCAGACGGCCTGTGCGCAGGCTGTGCGGCGGATTTGGCGCAGTGCCGTGCGGATTCCGCCAATACCTGCCCGTCTTGCACGCAAACCAGCGTGGGTGCGGCGTTGTGCGGGCAATGCCAGCAGAAACCGCCGCCGTTTGAAAAATTGTGGACATCGGTTTATTACGAGCCGCCCGTCAGTGCGATGATTCATGCGTTTAAACATCAGGCCGATTTGAGCATGTTGCGCCCCTTGTCGGCGTTGATGCTCGACCACGCCCCGCCGTGGTTGGAGGAAGCTGAAATCGACACGGTGCTGGCTATGCCTTTGAGCAAAGAAAGACGGCTGTTTCGCGGTTTCAACCAAACCGACGGATTGGCCGAAGCCGTCGGCAGGCATTACTCTTTGCCGGTGTTATCCCGCCATGTTGTTTTCAGACGGCCTCATGCGCCGCAAAGTACGCTGAGGCGTGATGAACGCAAGAAGAACGTAAAAAATGCGTTTGTAATAAATAATGAAAATAATCAACAGGTTAAGAATCGTAAGATCCTGCTTGTCGATGATGTGGTTACAACAGGCGCAACTTTTGAAGCATTGGCCGCAACCTTAAGAAGGGCGGGGGCTTCAGCCGTTTTTTGCTGGGCGCTTGCCCGTCCGCAAATGAAAAAATAGTGCAAAAATTTTGACGCACCCGCCCGATTAGGGCATAGTGCCGAACCTTAACTGATTGATTTATATGTTTACTGTTGTTTTATACCAGCCTGAAATCCCGCCCAATACGGGCAATATCATCCGCTTGTGCGCCAATACCGGCGCTGACCTTCATCTGGTGAAGCCGCTCGGTTTTCCGTTGGACTCAAGCAAAATGAAAAGGGCAGGGCTGGATTATCACGAGTTCGCCAAAATTACCGTACACGAAAATTTTGAGGATTGTGTTAAAGCGCTGTCGGGAAGGCGTATTTTTGCACTGACCACCAAAGGCAGCACCCGCCCGGATGCGGCAGCATTCCAACCGGGCGACGTTTTTTTGTTCGGCCCCGAAACCCGGGGCTTGCCGGTCGACATACTCAACAGTTTGCCGGAAGAGCAGAAACTCCGTTTGCCGATGTTGCCGGGCAGCAGAAGCATGAATCTTTCCAATACCGTAGCCGTGATGCTGTTTGAAGCGTGGCGGCAAAACGGTTACGAAGGCGGCGCATAACAGCCCAACACCCGCTTGGCAGGCCGTCTGAAAACATCATTAACTCGAGAATTGGAATTTGTTTTGACCCAAGCCAAACGAAACTTCTTTACCGGAACCGTAGCCGCCCTCGTATTAGGGCTTGCCGCGCCTTCCGTTGTACAAGCCGATGCCGTTGTTAAAGCGGAAAAACTCAATAAGTCCGCCAATATGAGCTACAAAGTAGCCGGCAAACGCTATCATCCGTTAAAGACTGTATCTTCGTTCAGCCAAACCGGCAGCGCATCTTGGTATGGCGGCCAATTTCACGGACGTAAAACTTCCAGCGGCGAGCGTTACAACATGAACGCCATGACCGCCGCCCACAAAACCCTGCCTATTCCCAGCTATGCCCGTGTTACCAACCTCAGTAACGGCAAAAGCGTAGTGGTACGCATCAACGACCGCGGCCCGTTTCACGGCAGCCGTGTAGTAGACGTATCGAAAGCCGCCGCTCAAAAATTAGGCTTTATTCACAAAGGCACCGCCAAAGTGCGTGTCGAGCAAATCGTGCCGGGGCGCGGTGCTTCGGAAAACTTTGCCCAACAAGAAGCCAAAAACATTTATGTCAACCTGAAAAGCTTCAACAGCAAAGCCGCCGCCCAAGATTATGTGAAGCGCAGCGGCAACCACTTGAAATCAGCCGACATGAGCGAAAAAGTTTCTATGGTTAAACAAGGCCGCAATTATGTGGTACGCATGGGGCCGTTCCAACGCCAAGACCATGCCGATACTGCCAAAGACAGATTGCTGACTTCGCTTTAATCAGCGCTTTTTTCAGACGGCCTGCATCATGCAGGCCGTTTTGTTTGCGCGGTGTATAATGCTGGGGCGTGTCGTCAGAAAGCGTTGCGGCGGTATTTTTGGTCAAAATCCACATCTGCTGCGTTAAAAATGCGCGCAAGATGTCCAATCTTGCTGTGCTTTTTGCCTTGTACCTGCGGATTTTGCCTCAAAATACTGTTTCACAAGCCTTCTGACGACACGCCCTAGGCTGTCTGAAAACCTTTTCAGACGGCCTCAAGAATTGTAAGCCCCATTCTTAATACTCAACGGAAGCAACCATGATCAGCAGACTCACCGGCAAACTCATCGAAAAAACACCTCCGCAAATCGTGATTGATGTCGGCGGGGTGGGTTACGAAGTCGATGTATCGATGCAGACTTTTTATCTGCTGCCGCCGCTCAACGAAACCGTGCAGCTTTATACCCAGCTTGTGGTGCGTGAAGATGCGCATCTGCTGTTCGGATTTGCCTCGGCCGCCGAACGCGCCACGTTCCGCCAGTTGGTGAAGGTGAGCGGTATCGGGGCCAAAACCGCATTGGGTATTTTGTCGGCCATGACTTCGGACGAATTGGCGCAGGCCGTGGCGCAGGAAGATGTGAAACGGCTTTCTTCCGCGCCCGGCATCGGCAAAAAAACCGCCGAACGCATGGTGCTGGAGCTGCGCGGCAAGCTGGTGTCGGAACAAACCGCCGCCGGCCTGTTTGCCCCCGCCGCCGCGCCGGACGAAACCGACGACATGGTCAGCACGCTGCTGGCTTTGGGCTACAACGAGCGCGAGGCCAAAGCCGCAGTGAAAGGCATTCCTGCGGGAACCGATGTGGGCGAAGGCGTGCGTTTGGCTTTGAAGAATTTGTTGAAATAGTTTTCAGACGGCCTCTTTGGGCATGCAACCCTCCGAGGCCGTCTGAAAATGTTGCAAGCCGTTATGATTAAGCAGTGAAAGCATGATGAAGAAAATATTTGATTGGTTCGAATCCCGTATCGACCCCTATCCCGATACGCCGCCGAAAACGCCCGAAAAAGGCTTGTGGCGTTTTTTGTGGAGCAGCATGGAAGGCATGCGCGGATGGATTGCGGTGTTGGCGTTGATGACGGTCGGCATCGGCATTATGGAAGCCTTGCTGTTTCAGTTTATGGGCAAAGTGGTTGACTGGCTGGGCCAATATACGCCGCAAACTTTGTGGGCGGAAAAGGGCTGGGCTTTGTCGGGCATGGCGGCGTTGATGGCGTTTGCCGTGCTGTGGCATTTCATTGCATCAAACGTGCGCCTGCAAACGCTGCAAGGCGTGTTTCCGATGCGGTTGCGTTGGAATTTCCACCGCCTGATGCTGGGGCAGAGCCTCGGTTTTTATCAGGACGAATTTGCCGGGCGGGTTTCGGCCAAAGTGATGCAAACGGCACTGGCGGTGCGCGATACGGTGATGACGCTGGCTGATATGGTGGTGTATGTGCTGGTGTATTTCATCAGTTCGGGCGTGATTCTGGCAGCGTTTGACGGCTGGCTGCTGCTGCCGTTCGTATGCTGGATTATCGCATTCGGTGCCGTGATGCGCGTGCTGATTCCCAAGCTGGCGCAAACGGCAAAGCGGCAGGCGGATGCGCGTTCGCTGATGACCGGCCGCATCACCGATGCCTATTCCAACATTACGACGGTCAAGCTGTTTTCGCACGGTGCGCGCGAGGCGCGTTATGCCAAGCAATCCATGCAGGAATTCATGGTAACGGTGCATGCGCAAATGCGTTTGGCCACCACTTTATATACTTGTAATTTTATCGTGAACTCGGGGCTGACTTTATCCACCGCCGCATTGGGCATTTGGTTATGGCATAACGGCCAAGTCGGCGTGGGCGCGATTGCCACCGCCACGGCCATGGCTTTGCGCGTGAACGGTTTGTCGCAATACATCATGTGGGAATCCGCCCGCCTGTTTGAAAACATCGGTACGGTAAGCGACGGCATGGGTACGCTTTCCAAACCGCATACGATTGTCGATAAGCCCAATGCCCTGCCGCTGAAAGTGGCGCATGGCGACATCCGTTTCGAGCATGTCGATTTTTCTTACGAAGCAGGCAAACCGTTGCTCAACGGCTTTAACCTGCACATCAAACCCGGTGAAAAAGTCGGTTTGATCGGGCGTTCCGGTGCCGGCAAGTCCACCATTGTGAATTTGCTGCTCAGGTTTTATGAAGCGCAAAGCGGCAGCATCACCATCGACGGCCAAAACGTTACCGACATCACCCAAGAAAGCCTGCGTGTCCAAATCGGCTTGGTCACCCAAGATACCAGCCTGCTGCACCGCTCCGTGCGCGACAACATCATCTACGGCCGCCCCGATGCCACCGAAGAAGAAATGATGCAGGCCGCCCGCCGTGCCGAAGCCGCCGATTTCATTCCCAGCCTTTCCGATGCCAAAGACCGCAAAGGATACGATGCCCATGTGGGCGAGCGCGGGGTTAAACTTTCAGGCGGCCAGCGTCAGCGTATCGCCATCGCCCGCGTGATGCTGAAAGATGCGCCGATTCTGCTGCTCGACGAAGCCACCAGTGCACTGGATTCCGAAGTGGAAGCGGCGATTCAGGAAAGTTTGGATAAGATGATGGAAAACAAAACCGTGATCGCCATCGCCCACCGTTTATCCACCATTGCCGCCATGGACAGGCTGATTGTGCTCGACAAAGGCCGTATCGTCGAAGAGGGCAGCCATGCCGAACTGCTGGAGAAAAACGGTTTGTATGCCAAATTGTGGGCGCACCAGAGCGGCGGGTTTTTGAATCATGATGCTGCTTAAACGGTGTGTTTGTGTGTCAGCTTGTTGAATCAAACCTGATAGCCTCGAAATAACCGTCTGTTTATCCGGCAAAGCTTACAGGCCGTCTGAAAAACATTTTTCAGACGGCCTGAATGTTTGTTTGGCTCAATGGAACTTGAAATGCTTGCCACAAGTCAGGCAAGCCCAACGCATAAACGGCTTAGTTACCCCTTTCTCAGTTCGCGGCATAAACAGCAAGTAAGCCCAATGAAATATCTTTTTGAAATCCTTATTGATTCTCATCTGTAATCAAATGTAATTTTTAATATACAAGATTTATCATAAAACAAATTTACATATAAAAACCAAATGGAAAGAATATGGTTATTAACTAAATATTAATTAATGATAATCGTTATCGCAAATTGATTGAAATTATTGGCTTTTTTAGTCAATTTTTTAACACTTCAACTTTTAAAGGTTTTTGAAATTAGATACAATCAGAAAGTATTTACCAGCATTTTATGTTAACAAATTTAGGTGCAAACTCATGTTGGCAAACTATTTACCCGTATTGATATTCATCATCATCGGCTTGATAGCCGGTGTAGTGTTTATAACGCTGGGCAACATACTCGGCCCGAAACGCCATTATCACGAAAAAGACACGCCGTTTGAGTGTGGTTTTGAGGCTTTCGAAAACGCGCGTATGAAATTCGACGTACGCTATTACTTAGTGGCGATTCTGTTTATTTTGTTTGATTTGGAAGTCGCATTCATGATTCCGTGGGCCGTAGTGTTTAAAGACTTGATGGTATCGCACGGGCAGTTTGCTTTCTGGTCGATGTTTGTGTTCATCGTGGTGCTCACGGTGGGCTTTATCTATGAATGGAAAAAAGGTGCGCTGGAATGGGAATAGAAGGCGTTTTGAATAAAGGCTTCGTAACCGCCAGCGCGGATACGGTGTTGAATTATGTGCGTACAGGTTCGCTGTGGCCGGTAACTTTCGGCTTGGCCTGCTGCGCGGTAGAAATGATGCAGGCGGGCGCTTCCCGTTACGACCTTGACCGTTTCGGCATTATTTTCCGTCCGTCTCCGCGTCAGTCCGACTTGATGATTGTGGCCGGCACTTTGTGCAACAAGATGGCACCCGCGTTGCGCCGCGTGTACGACCAAATGGCCGAGCCGCGCTGGGTATTGTCGATGGGTTCTTGTGCCAACGGTGGCGGTTACTACCATTATTCCTATTCTGTGGTGCGCGGTTGTGACCGTATTGTGCCGGTAGATGTGTATGTGCCGGGCTGCCCGCCGACTGCCGAAGCCTTGATTTACGGCTTGATTCAGCTCCAAGGCAAAATCAAGCGCACTTATACCATTGCACGTAACTAGGAGAACAAGATGCATGTAAACGATTTGTATCCGGTTGTCCAAAACGTGTTGGGCGATAAAGCCGGTAAAGTGATTTTGGCGTTAGGTGAAATTACGGTTGAATGCGCCCCGGAGAATTATCTGCACATCATGACTACTTTGCGCGATCACGCTGATTTGCATTTTGAGTCGCTGGTAGATTTGTGCGGTGTGGATTACAGCACCTACAAAAACGAACCGTGGGAAGGCAAACGTTTTGCCGTAGTCAGCCAACTTGTTTCAGTAAAAAACAATCAACGTATCCGTGTGCGCGTGTGGGCGGCCGATGATGATTTCCCTGTGGTAGATTCCGTTACCGATATCTACAACAGCGCCGATTGGTACGAGCGCGAAGCCTTCGATCTGTTCGGTATTATGTTCAATAACCACCCCGACTTGCGTCGCATTCTTACGGATTATGGTTTTGTCGGTCATCCTTTCCGCAAAGATTTCCCGATTTCAGGCTATGTAGAAATGCGTTACGACGAAGCCGAGAAACGCGTGATTTACCAACCCGTAACCATCGAGCCGCGCGAAATTACCCCGCGCATCGTCCGCGAGGAGAACTACGGTGGCTAATAAATTAAGAAACTACACCATCAACTTCGGCCCACAGCACCCCGCTGCCCACGGCGTATTGCGTATGATTTTGGAGTTGGAAGGCGAAACCATCGTCCGCGCCGACCCGCATATCGGCCTTTTGCACCGCGGTACTGAAAAGCTGGCCGAAACCCGTACTTATCTGCAAGCCTTGCCTTACATGGATCGCTTGGACTATGTTTCCATGATGGTAAACGAACAAGCATACTGTTTGGCAGTAGAAAAACTGACCGGCATCGAAGTGCCGATTCGAGCGCAATACATCCGTGTGATGTTTGCCGAAGTAACCCGTATCCTGAACCACTTGATGGGTATCGGTTCGCACGCTCTCGATATCGGTGCCATGACCGTGTTCCTGTACGCTTTCCGCGAGCGCGAAGAGTTGATGGACTTGTACGAAGCCGTATCTGGTGCGCGTATGCACGCGGCCTACTTCCGTCCCGGCGGCGTGTATCGTGATTTGCCCGACTTCATGCCTAAGTATGAATCCAGCAAATTCCGCAATGCCAAAGTGTTGAAGAAGTTGAACGAATCGCGCGAAGGCACGATGCTCGACTTTATCGAAGCCTTTACAGAGCGCTTCCCTTCTTGCGTAGATGAATACGAAAACCTGCTCACCGACAACCGTATTTGGAAACAGCGTACCGTCGGTATCGGCGTGGTGTCTCCCGAGCGCGCACTGCAAAAAGGCTTTACCGGCGTAATGCTGCGCGGTTCCGGCGTGGAATGGGACATCCGCAAAAAAGCACCGTACGACGCATATGCAAATGTGGACTTTGATATTCCAGTGGGTGTAAACGGCGACTGCTACGACCGTTATCTGTGCCGTATCAACGAAATGCGCGAGTCCAACCGCATCATCAAGCAGTGCGTACAATGGCTCAAAGCCAACCCCGGCCCTGTCATTGTTGATAACCACAAAGTCGCGCCGCCCAAACGTACCGAAATGAAAATGGGCATGGAAGACTTGATCCACCATTTCAAATTGTTCACCGAAGGCATGCATGTTCCTGAAGGTGAAACCTATACCGCCGTCGAACACCCCAAAGGCGAGTTCGGCATTTATATGATTTCAGACGGCGCCAATAAACCCTACCGCCTGAAAATCCGCGCACCCGGCTTCGCCCACCTGCAAGGCATGGACGAAATGGCACGCGGCCATATGTTGGCCGACGTGGTAGCCATCATCGGTACGCAAGACATCGTATTCGGGGAGGTAGACCGATAATGTTATCCGCTGAATCTTTAAAACAAATTGATGTCGAGCTGGCTAAATATCCGGCCGACCAACGCCGTTCTGCCATCATGGCCGCGTTGCGTATCGCCCAAGTTGAAAAAGGCTGGCTTGCGCCGGAAACCATAGAGTTTGTGGCCAACTATATCGGCATTGCACCTGCAGCAGCCTACGAAGTGGCGACTTTCTACAATATGTACGACCTGCATCCGGTAGGCAAATATAAGCTTACCGTCTGCACCAACCTGCCTTGCGCTTTGCGAGGTGGTGTGAATGCCGCCGAATACCTGAAACAGAAGCTCGGCATCGGCTTCGGCGAAACCACTTCAGACGGCCTCTACACCTTAGTGGAAGGCGAGTGCATGGGCGCGTGTGGCGATGCCCCTGTGATGCTGGTAAACAACCATAAAATGTGCAGCTTCATGACTGAAGAAGCCATTGAGAAAAAATTGGCGGAATTGCAGTAAGGGCTACCTAGAAATTTGGCTTGTAATTTTATTGTGCTTTATGGCATCTAAATTAAACTTAGGGAAGAAATTGTGGAAGAAGACATACGATCAGCCTTAAAAGATTTAGGGCTTAGTGGAATCGATGAAATTATTTCCGGATTAAGAAAGCGGAGTTTGTTGGAAGATGCTTGGAAAAGACGTGAAGATTTAAAGAAATTTCTTGAGAAATATGGAAGTTTTAGATATGGCCCTAGATTATCTATGGGGTCGCGCAAGAAATATTTTGACTTCAGCGAGTCGTAGGTCGGATTCTTGAATCCGACTGTTGTCGAGCCAAAGCAAATGTCGGATTCAAGAATCCGACCTACAAAACGTTAAAGGCATTTGAATCCGATACGGCGAAGCATTTTAAACATTTTAAAAAATTCCTTTTCAGACGGCCTCAAGGCTACCTGAAAGGCCGTCTGAAAAACCTTTCAGACAGGCATAAGAAAACAAAAAATAAGTACATACGCACAACAGCAGTTGGGCGGTAAAGTAAAAAGATTGAAGAAGTTAACCGATTAGGGCTAAGCAAATGGCTATTTTCCAATCAGGCGTGATTTTTGAGAACGTCGATACCCATAATCCGAGCTGCTGGAAGCTGGACGAGTACGTTAAGCGCGGCGGTTATCAGGCTTTGCGCAAAATCCTGACTGAAAACATGTCGCAAGACGATGTGATTTCAGAAGTGAAAACTTCGGGTTTGCGCGGCCGTGGCGGTGCGGGCTTCCCCACCGGTTTGAAGTGGAGCTTTATGCCGCGTTCTTTCCCCGGTGCGAAATACGTTGTCTGCAACACCGACGAAGGCGAGCCCGGCACATTCAAAGACCGCGACATCATCAACTTCAATCCGCATTCTTTGATCGAGGGCATGATTATTGCCGGTTACGCGATGGGTGCCGAAGCGGGTTACAACTATATCCACGGCGAGATTTTCGAAGGCTATCAACGTTTTGAAGCCGCCTTGCAGGAAGCACGCGACGCCGGCTTTTTAGGCAAAAACATCATGGGCACTGACTTCTCATTCGAGCTGTTTGCTGCTCACGGTTATGGTGCTTATATCTGCGGTGAAGAAACTGCCTTGCTGGAATCGCTGGAAGGTAAAAAAGGCCAACCGCGCTTCAAACCGCCGTTCCCGGCTTCATTTGGCTTGTATGGCAAACCTACTACCATCAACAACACCGAAACCTTTGCTTCCGTGCCGTTTATTATCCGTGACAGTGGTCAGGCGTTTGCTGACAAAGGCATTGAAAACGCGGGCGGTACCAAGCTGTTTTCTATTTCCGGTCACGTTGAGCGCCCGGGCAACTACGAAGTGCCTCTAGGTACACCGTTTGCCAAATTGTTGGAAATGGCCGGCGGCATGAAAGACGGCAAGAAACTTAAAGCCGTGATTCCCGGTGGTTCTTCTGCTCCCGTATTGCCTGCCGACATCATGATGAGCTTGAACATGGACTACGATTCCATTGCCAAAGCAGGCTCCATGTTGGGTTCGGGCGCGATTATCGTGATGGACGAAGACGTGTGCATGGTGAAAGCACTGGAGCGCTTGAGCTATTTCTACTATGAAGAATCCTGCGGCCAATGTACGCCGTGCCGCGAAGGTACCGGTTGGCTATACCGTGTAGTCCACCGTATTGCTGAAGGAAAAGGCCGCCCCGAAGATTTGGACTTGCTGGATTCAGTCGGCAACAACATGGCCGGCCGCACCATTTGCGCCTTGGCCGATGCCGCCGTATTCCCCGTGCGCAGCTTTACCAAGCACTTCCGCCATGAGTTTGAACACTATATCGAGCATGGGAAACCGGCTAAAGAACATAAGTGGTGTTAATTAAAAAATATTTTCAGACAGGCATAGTTACTTCAATGATGCCTGTCTGAAAAAGGCCTAGATGATAAAGGGCTTTATCTGAATTTATAGATCCGTAACTAGGAACATTAACCATGTTACAAATTGAAATCGACGGTAAACAGATTGCAGTCAAGCAGGGTGCGACCGTGATGGAAGCGGCGCACGAGCTGGGCACTTATATCCCGCATTTCTGCTACCACAAAAAATTGTCTATTGCTGCCAACTGCCGCATGTGCTTGGTAGAGGTGGAGAAAGCGCCCAAACCGCTGCCTGCCTGCGCTACGCCGGTAACGGACGGTATGGTAGTGCACACAAATTCTGCAAAGGCGAAGCAAGCGCAAGAAGGGGTGATGGAGTTTCTGCTCATCAACCACCCGTTGGATTGCCCGATTTGCGACCAAGGCGGTGAGTGCCAGCTTCAGGATTTGGCCGTGGGTTACGGCAAATCGTCCAGCCGCTATAAAGAAGAGAAGCGTTCGGTTGTCGGCAAAGATATGGGGCCGTTGGTGTCTGCGGAAGAAATGAGCCGCTGTATCCACTGTACCCGTTGCGTGCGTTTTACCGAAGAAATCGCCGGTATGCAGGAAATTGCCATGGCAAACCGCGGCGAGTTTTCCGAAATCATGCCGTTTATCGGCAAAGCGGTGGAAACCGAACTGTCCGGTAACGTGATTGATTTGTGTCCGGTGGGTGCATTAACCAGCAAACCGTTCCGCTACGATGCCCGTTCTTGGGAATTGAGCCGCCGTAAAACCATTTCTGCGCATGATGCTTTGGGCAGCAATTTAATCGTGCAAACCAAAGACCATACCGTGCGCC
Organism: Neisseria sp. Dent CA1/247; assembly: GCF_022870825.1. Classification (NCBI taxonomy): domain Bacteria; kingdom Pseudomonadati; phylum Pseudomonadota; class Betaproteobacteria; order Neisseriales; family Neisseriaceae; genus Neisseria; species Neisseria sp. Dent CA1/247. The sequence goes on from NZ_CP091522.1 coordinate 126,739, forward strand.
GTGTGTTGCCGTTGGAAAACGAAGCCGTTAACGAATGCTGGATTTCCGACCGCGACCGTTTCGCTTATGAAGGCCTGTATCACGAAAGCCGTCTGAAAATGCCGAAAATCAAGCATGGCGGCGAATGGCATGAAGTGGATTGGCCGACTGCGCTGGAATATGTGCGCAAAACTTTAGACTGCATCGCCAAAGAAGACGGCAAAGAGCAAATCGGTATTTGGGCAAACCCGATGAATACCGTAGAAGAGCTGCACTTAGCGAAAAAACTGGCCAACGGCTTGGGCATCAAACATTTCGATACCCGCCTGCAACAGCAAGACAACCGTCTTTCAGGTAGCCTGAAAGGCGCGCAATGGCTGGGTCAAAGCATTGAAGATTTAGGTAATAGTGATGCCGTGCTGGTTGTGGGTGCTAACCTGCGCAAAGAGCAGCCGTTGTTGACTGCCCGTTTGCGCCGCGCCGCCAAATCTTATATGGCGTTGAGTATTATTGCCAGCAGCAAAGAAGAGCTGCATATGCCGTTGCTGGCGCAAGAAGCCGTGCATCCTTATGAATGGGCAGGCCGTCTGAAAAACTTGGCGCAGGATTTGGAACAAGGTGTAGCCGCCAGTCTGAAAAATGCCGAGAAAGCCGCGATTGTGTTGGGTGCTGAAGTGCAAAACCACCCTGATTATGCGGCGATTTATGCTGCTGCTCAGGAATTGGCTGCGGCCACCGGTGCAGTTTTGGGTATTCTGCCGCAAGCTGCAAACAGCGTCGGCGCAGATATCTTGGGTGTGAACAGCGGTAACAGCATTCAAGAAATGTTGGCGCAACCGAAAAAAGCCGTGTTGCTGTTGAATGTAGAGCCTGAAATCGATGTGGCAAACGGCGGTAAAGCTGTGGCTGCATTGAAGCAAGCCCAAAGCGTGATGGCATTTACGCCGTTTGAAAGCGAAACCTTGCGCGAAGTGTGCGATGTGATGTTGCCGATTGCGCCGTTTACCGAAACATCGGGCAGCTTCATCAGCATGGAAGGCCGTCTGCAATCGTTCCACGGTGTGGTAAAAGGCTTTGCCGATTCGCGTCCGTTGTGGAAAGTTTTGCGTGTGTTGGGCAATGTGTTCGAGCTGGAAGGCTTCGAATACGACAGCAGCGAGCAGGTATTGAGAGAAGCGGTAAACAAAGAAAGCCTGCCTGAAAAACTGAACAACCGCAGCACTTGGCAAGGCGAAGCCGTTCAGACGGCCTCCGGTTTGGTGCGCGTAGGCGGTGTGGGCATCTACCATACCGATGCGATTGTGCGCCGCTCCGCTCCGTTGCAAGCGACTTCACATGCACAAGTGCCTGCCGCCCGTATTCATCCGAACACCTTGGCTGCTTTGGGCTTGCAAGACGGCGAGGCCGTGCAGGCAGGGCAGGGCGGCGCAACGGTTGGTGTGCGTGTAAGCGCCGATGCGGGCTTGCCTGAAAATGTTGTGTATCTGCCGCTGCATACTGAAAATGCTGCGTCGGGTGCGTTGATGAACACTATCGAACTGACGCGGGGTTAATCATGCAGGAATGGTTCCAAGCCTTGTTGGGTAATGAGATCGGCTTAATCGTTTCGATTGTGCTGAAAATCGTGATTATCTTGATCCCGTTGATTTTGACGGTGGCGTATCTTACCTACTTCGAGCGTAAGGTAATCGGCTATATGCAGCTGCGCGTCGGCCCGAACGTAACCGGCCCGTTTGGTTTGATTCAGCCGTTTGCCGACGTGTTGAAGTTGCTGTTTAAAGAAGTTACCCGCCCCAAACTGTCGAATAAGGCATTGTTTTATATCGGCCCGATGATGTCGCTGATGCCTGCGTTTGCAGCTTGGGCGGTGATTCCGTTTTCTGATGAATGGCTGCTGACCAATGTGGATGCGGGTTTGCTGTATATTCTGATGATTACTTCTCTGTCCGTATATGGTGTGATTATTGCGGGTTGGGCTTCCAACTCCAAATATTCGTTCTTAGGTGCCATGCGTTCTTCAGCCCAAACCATTTCTTATGAAATTGCCATGGGTGCGGCATTGGTATGTGTGGTAATGGTTTCGGGCAGCATGAATTTCAAAGAAATTGTTGCCAGCCAAGCCCAAGGCATTGCCGGCGGTTCGATTTTCTCTTGGAACTGGTTTGCTTTGTTCCCCGTATTCATCGTGTATCTGATTTCCGCCGTAGCCGAAACCAACCGTGCACCGTTCGACGTTGCCGAAGGCGAGTCGGAAATCGTGGCAGGTTTCCATGTGGAGTATTCGGGCTTTGCATTTGCCCTGTTCTTCCTTGCCGAATATATTTTCATGATTCTGATCGGTGCGCTTACCGCCATCATGTTCTTAGGCGGTTGGCTGTCTCCGTTCCCGCAAAGCTGGGGCATGATCGGTACGCCGAGCGCATTTTGGATGTTCTTGAAAATGGCCTTTATCCTTTACGGCTATTTGTGGATTCGTGCCACTTTCCCGCGTTACCGTTACGACCAAATCATGCGTTTGGGCTGGAAAGTGCTGATTCCGGTAACCTTTGTGTGCATCGTATTGCTCGGCTTGTGGATGATTTCGCCCCTAAGCCTATGGTCGTAGTTGATGAGATTACATTGAAATTTGAAAGCTTACCGTTAATCGTATGTAATAAGTATCTTGAGACAAGAGAGTGTGTTTTTTTCTATTGAAAAAGATTGCAAAATAACAAAGCTGAAGGTGCTTTTGTGTATTGATAGATTAGTCATTTATCATGTGGAGAGGAAGTATGGTTTTACAAAAAACTGTTTTTCGTATCGCACAAATGGATTGTTCTTGTGAAGAGCAGTTAATTCGCATGAAATTAGATGATGTGGTTGAAGTTAAAAAACTTCAGTTTAATTTATCAAATAAAACTTTAACGGTGTACCATGAAGATGGTGGTAAATCTGTTTTAGAACATCTACAAACATTGGGTTGGGACATTCAATGTATTGAGCACACGCGGGTTGATTCAGTAGAGATTCCTGTTGAGCAACAACAGAAAAAGTTGTTGTATGTGGTGTTAGTCATTAATTTTGTGTTCTTTCTGATTGAAAGTATTGCAGGGTGGTGGTCACACTCAGTAGGTTTGATAGCAGATAGTTTGGACATGTTGGCAGACAGCTTAGTTTATTTTATGGCTTTATTGGCTGTGGGTAAAAGTACGATTTATAAGAAAAATATTGCGTATTGGGCTGGGTGGTTTCAGATAACTTTAGCTGTAATGGGTCTTATAGAAGTGTTAAAACGATTTTGGGATTTTGAGATGTTACCTGATTTTAAAATGATGATGTGGGTGTCATGTTTGGCTTTAATGGCTAACGTAGTGTGTTTGTATTTATTGCGCCAAAATGGTAGTCAAGAAGAACATATGCAGGCTAGTATGATTTTTACTTCTAATGATGTATTGGTAAATTTGGGAGTGATTGTGGCAGGTGCTTTGGTATTATGGTGGCAATCACCCTATCCAGATTTGATTGTTGGTGTCATTGTATTTGCATGGGTAATTTTAGGTGCAATTAGAATATTGAAATTGGCACGATGAATAGAACGAAGCATTTGACGGCAGTCGGTTGAATTTTTATGCAGAAAAATTTTTGAAGAAATATTATGGAAGTGATTTGTTTAATAAACAGTTTTTTATTAACCAAGATAAATTTTTAATTAAAAGAAAGCTATCCGCAACAATAGGGTAGGGTGTAATTATGGCAAATTTAGTCAAAACCTTCCTGCTAGGCGAATTGGTAAAAGGCATGGGTGTTACGCTCAAAAACTTTTTCGCCCGCAAAGAAACCATTATGTTCCCCGAAGAAAAAACGCCGCAATCCGTGCGTTTCCGCGGCCTGCATGCCCAGCGTCGCTATCCGAACGGGGAAGAGCGCTGCATTGCCTGCAAACTGTGCGAAGCGGTTTGCCCGGCAATGGCGATTAATATCGAATCGGAGCAACGCGAAGACGGCAGCCGCCGTACCACCCGTTACGATATCGATTTGACCAAGTGCATTTTTTGCGGCTTTTGCGAAGAAGCCTGCCCGACTGATGCCATTGTGGAAACCCATATTCTCGAATACCACGGTGAGAAGCGCGGCGATTTGCACTACACCAAACCCATGCTGCTGGCGATTGGCGACAAATACGAAGCCGAAATTGCCAAGCGCAAAGCTGCTGATGCACCTTATCGCTAAAGGAGTAGAACAATGACTTTTTCTCTGATTATGTTCTACGTATTGGCAGCCATTATTTTATTTGGTGCGGTAAAAACCGTTACTGCAAAAAACCCTGTACACGCTTCTTTGTATTTGGTGCTCACTTTCTGTATGTCGGCCATGATGTGGATGCTGATGCAGGCTGAGTTTCTCGGTATTACGTTGGTGGTAGTGTATGTGGGTGCCGTAATGGTGCTGTTCCTGTTCGTCGTAATGATGCTGAACATCGACATCGAAGAAATGCGTGCCGGTTTCTGGCGTAATGCTCCGGTGGCTTTCACAGTAGGTGTGCTGATGGCCGTTGCGTTAATCATGATTTTGATTGCACCTGATACTAATTTGGCAGCATTCGGCTCTATGAAAGACATTCCCGCCGATTACAGCAACGTACGTGATTTGGGTACCCAAATTTACACGACTTATCTGTTGCCGTTCGAATTAGCTGCCGTGTTGTTGGTGTTGGGTATGGTTGCCGCCATTGCTTTGGTGCACCGTAAAACGGTTAATCCGAAATACATTAATCCTGCCGATCAGGTAAAAGTGAATGCCAAAGAAGGTCGTATGCGTATGGTAAAAATGGAAGCTGTGGTACAGCAACCGTCACGACCTGAAAGCGATTCAGACGGCCAAACAGAGGAGGGCAAAGCATGATTACGATTACGCATTATTTGGTGCTGGCCGCTCTGTTGTTCGGTATTAGCGCGATGGGCATTTTTATGAACCGCAAAAACGTGTTGGTGCTGTTGATGTCGATAGAGCTGATGTTGCTGGCGGTAAATTTCAACTTTATCGCGTTCTCTCAATATCTTGGTGATACGGCCGGTCAGATTTTTGTGTTTTTCGTGTTGACTGTAGCTGCAGCCGAATCTGCAATCGGTTTGGCGATTATGGTATTGGTATTCCGTAACCGTAACACGATTAACGTAGCAGATTTGAACAGTTTGAAGGGTTAATCGGGAGAATAAGAAAAATGAACGATATGAGCTTATATCTGGCGATTGCTCTGATTCCTTTGGTCGGATCGTTGTTGGCCGGTTTGTTTGGTAATCAAATCGGCCGTAAAGGAGCACATACTGTCACCATCCTCGGCGTTGCAGTATCAGCAGTATTGTCCGGCTATGTATTGTGGGGTTTTATTAATGGAACCCGTGCAAAGTTTGACGAAAATGTTTACACATGGTTAACCATGGGAGGCATTGACTTCTCTGTAGGCTTTTTAGTCGACACACTGACTGCCATGATGATGGTGGTGGTAACATCGGTATCGTTAATGGTGCATATCTATACCATCGGTTATATGCACGATGAGAAAACAGGTTACCAACGCTTTTTCAGCTATATTTCTTTGTTTACTTTCAGCATGTTGATGCTGGTAATGAGTAATAACTTCATCCAGCTGTTCTTCGGTTGGGAAGCTGTGGGCTTGGTGTCGTATTTACTGATCGGTTTTTACTTCAAACGTGAAAGCGCAATTTTTGCCAACTTGAAAGCCTTTCTGGTAAACCGTGTTGGTGATTTCGGCTTTATTCTCGGCATCGGTTTGGTATTGGCCTATTTCGGTGGCAGTCTGCGTTATGCTGATGTATTTGCCTATCTGCCTAATGTGGTAGGTATGCAGATTTTCGGTTGGGACTTGATTACCGTAACCTGTCTGTTGTTGTTTGTCGGTGCAATGGGTAAGTCTGCCCAGTTCCCGCTGCATGTGTGGCTGCCCGATTCAATGGAAGGCCCTACGCCGATTTCTGCATTGATTCACGCGGCAACGATGGTGACTGCCGGCTTGTTTATGGTATCGCGCATGTCGCCGATTTATGAATTGTCCACAACCGCACTTTCAGTGATTATGGTGATTGGTGCAATTACTGCGCTGTTCATGGGCTTTCTTGGCACAATTCAAAACGATATTAAGCGCGTGGTGGCTTATTCTACTCTGTCGCAGTTAGGCTATATGACTGTGGCTTTGGGTGTGTCCGCTTATTCAATTGCGATGTTCCATGTAATGACGCACGCTTTCTTTAAAGCCCTGTTGTTCTTGGCTGCCGGTAGTGCCATTATCGGTATGCACCATGACCAAGATATGCGTCATATGGGCAATCTGAAAAAATACATGCCGATTACTTGGATTACCATGCTTATCGGTAATCTCTCTCTGATTGGGACTCCTCTGTTTTCCGGTTTCTATTCTAAAGATTCGATTATTGAGGCTGTGCATTTCAGCGACTTGCCGGGTAGTGGTTTCGCTTATTTTGCCGTTTTGGCCAGCGTGTTTGTTACTGCATTTTATGCGTTCCGCCAATATTTCATGGTGTTTCATGGCAAAGAAAAATGGCGTGAAATCCATCACGATCACCATTCAGACGGCCACGATGAAGAACATCATCACGGCTTAGGTAAGAACGATAATCCGCATGAAAGCCCTTGGGTAGTTACTTTGCCTCTGATTTTGTTAGCTATTCCGTCGGTGGTCATCGGTTATATCGCTATCGAACCTATGCTCTACGGCGATTTCTTTAAAGATGTGATTTATGTGAACCATGAAGCGCATCCGGTAATGGCGCAAATGAAAGAAGCCTTCCATGGTCCGTTGGCAATGGTTTCACACAGTTTGCATACGCCTGTGCTCTATCTCGCGATTGCCGGTGTTGTTGCAGCTTACGTTTTATACGTTAAAGCGCCTCACTTACCTGCAAAAATCGCGGCTGCTTTCAGCCCTGTTTATAAACTGCTTGATAACAAATACTATTTGGATACGATTTATTTCAATGTATTTGCCAAAGGTAGCCGTGCATTAGGCACTTTCTTCTGGAAAGCCATCGATACCGCCATTATTGATAATGGTTTGGTGAACGGTTCTGCCAAACTGGTTGGCGCTATTGCCGCTCAAGTCCGCAAAATGCAAACCGGTTTCATCTACACATATGCAGCCTTTATGGTGACAGGTGTGCTGGTATTAGTGGTAGCGTTTTTCTGGGGGTTATGGTTTAAATAAGGCCGTCTGAAAAGCTTGCTTAAAGAGCAACCAAACGCTTTCTATGTGAAAGCGAGAAGAATTGAACAAACGAAAGAGTGCTAAATCAGTTTTCAGATGTTTTGATGTTCTTTTCAGGTCGTTTTGAAAACTCATTTACCCGATAACAACAATTTTTATTTTGATAAACCACAGGCTATGACTATGTTTTTCAACAACCTACTCAGCTTGGCAATATGGGTACCGATTGTCGCCGGCGTACTGGTGCTTGCTACGGGTTCGGACAACCGTGCGCCGCTGGCTCGTGTGCTTGCATTGATCGGTTCGCTGGCCGGATTCTTGGTAACACTGCCTTTGTTTGCAAGGTTTGACCGTTTGAACGGCGGTTACCAGTTCCAAGAATTCCACCAATGGATTCCTGCGCTCAACATTAATTATGCTTTGGGTGTGGATGGCATTTCGGTGCTGTTTATTATCCTGAATGCTTTTATTACCCTGATGGTGGTGTTGGCAGGCTGGGAAGTTATCCAAAAGCGTGCTGCGCAATACATGGCTGCATTCTTAATTATGTCTGGCCTGATTAATGGTGCGTTTGCTGCTCAAGATGCAATTCTGTTTTATGTGTTCTTCGAAGGCATGCTGATTCCGCTGTACCTGATCATCGGTATGTGGGGTGGTCCGCGCCGCGTATATGCTTCTGTGAAGCTGTTTCTCTATACATTGATGGGTTCGCTGCTGATGTTGGTTGCTTTGGTTTATCTTTCTTACCAAACAGGTGGCAGTTTCTCTATCGTGGACTTCCAAAACCTGAAGCAGATTCCGCTGGGCGTGCAGCAGTTACTTTTCATTGCGTTTTTCCTTTCATTTGCAGTCAAAGTACCGATGTGGCCTGTGCACACTTGGTTGCCTGATGCCCACGTTGAAGCGCCGACCGGTGGTTCGATGGTACTTGCAGCCATTACTTTGAAAGTTGGTGCGTACGGTTTCTTGCGTTTTATTCTGCCGATCTTGCCTGATGCTTCGCGCTACTTTGCACCGGCGATAGTGGTGTTGAGCCTGATTGCAGTGATTTATATCGGTATGGTGGCTTTGGTACAAACCGATATGAAAAAATTGGTGGCTTATTCTTCAATCAGCCATATGGGTTTTGTAACGCTCGGTTTGTTTGCATTTGCCGGTGTTTTCAGTGGCGCAGAGTATGGCCAGTTGAACGACTGGGCGCTGAAAGGTGCGATTATCCAAATGATTTCCCACGGTTTCGTATCTGCTGCCATGTTTATGTGTATCGGTGTAATGTATGACCGCCTGCACAGCCGCAATATTGCCGATTACGGTGGCGTGGTGAATGTAATGCCTAAGTTTGCAGCATTTATGATGCTGTTTGGCATGGCTAATGCCGGTTTGCCTGCGACTTCAGGTTTCGTGGGTGAATTCATGGTGATCATGGGTGCAGTCGAAGTTAACCTTTGGATTGGTGCATTGGCTGCCATTACGCTGATTTATGGCGCTTCTTATACTTTGTGGATGTATAAACGTGTCATTTTCGGTGAGATCAAAAACCCTGAAGTACAAAAAATGCAAGACGTAAATTGCCGTGAGTTTGTGATTTTAGCTGTACTGGCGTTTGCGGTTTTGGGTATGGGTCTGTGGCCGGAACCGTTTATTGCGGTCATCCATCAGGCTGCGAATGATTTGATTGTACAAGTGGCGCAAAGCAAAATTTGAGGTGTGTGAATGAACTGGACTGATTTGAATTTAATCCCCGCCATGCCTGAAATAGTTTTGCTTTCGGCATTGGGTATAGTTTTATTGGTTGATTTATGGCTGAAAGATGAAAACCGTTATATCACGCATCTGCTAAGCCTGGCTTCATTGGTGGCCGTTGCGGCTACGCAATGGTCGGTATGGGCTCCGGGTAGTGTGGCTACTTTCAGCGGTATGTATATTGCCGACGGTATGTCGCAATTGTCTAAAATGGTAATGTATGCAGCCTTGTTTGCATTATTTGTGTATAGCAAGCCATACAATGAATCGCGCAATATCTTTAAAGGAGAGTTTTATACACTGTCGCTCTTCGGTTTGATAGGTATGAGCGTGATGGTTAGCGCAGGGCATTTTTTGACTGCGTATATCGGTCTTGAACTGTTGTCTTTGTCGCTGTATGCCATGATTGCTTTGCGTCGTGATTCGGCAAAAGCAGCTGAAGCCGCGTTGAAGTATTTTGTACTTGGTGCCTTGGCTTCCGGTTTGCTGCTTTACGGTATTTCTATGGTATACGGAGCAACCGGCTCTTTAGAGTTTGCTGCTATTCAAGAATATGTTCTTCAAGGCAATGCACATGGCTGGCTGTTGAAGTTGGGTGTGGTGTTTATCGTGGTTGCGGTTGCATTCAAATTAGGTGCTGTGCCGTTCCATATGTGGGTACCTGATGTATACCAAGGCGCACCGACTTCTGTGGCTGCTTTTATCGGTACTGTGCCGAAGATTGCCGCGGTTATCTTTGCCTTCCGTATTTTGGTTTCAGGATTGAATACGGAAAGTGCCGATTGGACGAAAATGCTGGCCATTTTGGCGGTAGCTTCGTTGATTTTGGGTAACTTGGCTGCCATCATGCAAACCAATATCAAACGTATGTTTGCCTATTCCACCATCTCTCATATGGGCTTTATCTTGCTGGCGTTTTTAGCCGGAGTGGTGGGCTTTAGTGCAGGTTTGTATTACGCCATTACTTACGTCATTATGGGTTTGGTTGGTTTCGGTGTATTGATGTTGTTGTCAAACGAATCGTTTGAATGCGAAGAAGTGAACGATTTGGCCGGTTTGAACCAACGTAATGCTTGGTATGCTCTTTTGATGCTTTTGGCGATGTTCTCAATGGCAGGTATTCCGCCGTTGATGGGCTTCTACGCTAAGTTTGCCGTAATCAAAGCATTGCTTTCCGAAGGTTATGTGTGGTTGTCGGTATTCGCTGTGCTGATGAGCTTGATTGGTGCGTTCTACTACCTGAGAGTGGTTAAAGTGATGTATTTTGATCAGCCTAGCAGCGACCATGCAATTGGCAGTAATGTTGCAACCAAGGTTTTCTTATCCATCAATGCAGCACTTTTACTGGTATGGGGTGTAATGCCGCAAAGTATGATGGATTGGTGCTTAAAAGCATTAGAGAATACGCTGTAACAGCATTGAAGCGAGTTATAAACGGCAGCCACGAAAGCTGCCGTTTTTGTTAATATGGCAACTTAAATAAATATTCAGACGGCCGTCTGAAAATATTAAGGTGTAATGATGACTTCATCTATGTATATCTTGCTGTTGTTGGCATTTATTTTTGCCAATGCGCCTTTTTTAACCCAACGTTTGCTGGGTGTGTTCAAACTTAAGCATAAGCACATCGGGCATCATTTGTTTGAGCTTTTCATAGGATTCGGCATCACGGCAGGTTTGGCTTATATGCTTGAATCACGTGCAGGCACGGTTCATCATCAGGATTGGGAGTTTTATGCAGTCGTAATCTGCTTGTATTTGATTTTTGCCTTTCCTACTTTTGTGTGGCGTTATTTTTGGCATGGCCGGAATAGGGAATAGGCCGTCTGAAAACCAACCGGTTGATATGTTTATTTTTTAGATGAAAGCTTGTTATGCAGGTAGAGAATATTTCCCACGCGCGTTTGATAGTGGTGAAAGTAGGGTCGAGTTTGGTCACTGCCGAGGGGAAAGGTATAGACCAAGCGGCGCTTAACCAATGGGCCGGTCAAATTGCTGAATTGAAGAAAAAAGGCATAGAGGTTGTGTTCGTGTCTAGCGGAGCGATTGCCGAAGGCATCAAACGCTTGGGCTGGCCGAAGCGCCCGACGGCGTTAAACGAATTACAAGCTGCAGCGGCAGTAGGGCAGATGGGTATCGCGCAAGCCTATGAAACGGCTTTTCTGCCGCATCAGGTGCATACGGCACAAATTCTTTTAACACATGAAGATTTAAGTAACCGTACCCGTTATCTTAATGCCCGCAGTACGTTGCGTACTTTGCTTGAGAAAGGCATTGTGCCTATCATCAATGAAAACGATACCGTGACCACGGAAGAGATTAAGCTCGGAGATAACGACACACTAGGGGCGCTGGTTGCCAACCTTGTTGACGCCGATGCTTTGATAATTTTGACCGATCAAAAAGGTTTATACGATAGCGATCCGCGCAAAAATTCGCATGCACAATTTATCAGCAATATTTCAGCAGAACATCCCGAGTTGGAAAATATGGCGGGCGGAGCAGGCAGCGGGGTAGGTACGGGGGGCATGTACACCAAAGTGCTGGCGGCGAAACGTGCAGCATTAAGCGGAGCGACAACCATCGTGGCTTCCGGGCGTGAACCTGACGTTCTACTGCGTTTGCTAAACGGCGAGAGCATCGGCACCTTGTTTTTCAGTGGCCACAGCCGTGTAGCAGCACGCAAACAATGGCTGTTGGGGCATGTTCAACAAGCCGGAAAAATTGTGATAGATGACGGCGCAGTCAAAGCATTAATCGAAGGCCGCCGAAGTCTGCTGCCGGTGGGGTGTGTTCGAGTTGACGGGCATTTTCATCGCGGCGAGCTGGTTGCCGTTTTGAATACCGAAGGTAAAGAAATCGCCAGAGGTTTGGTTAATTACAGTAGCGGCGAAATCGGTAAGATTTTGCGGACGCCGTCTGAACAGATTATCAGCAAGCTCGGCTATATCAATGAAGAAGAGCTGATACACAGGGATAATATGGCATTGCATTGGTAGTATCTTCAGGCCGTCTGAAAAATTCAGACGGCCTGAATGATTTTAGTGAGTAGAGTCAGATAAGATATGAAGCAGGTGCTGTATTTGCCAACGATAACTATTTGAAAATATGAAATATGCTCCTATATGAAGCGCTATGATTAATTTTGATTGATGAAAGAAGAAGCAGCGTGATTTCCCTAACTACACTTGTAATTGCCGGCGTTTTGTTTGTGATTGCTTTATTCGCGGGTTTTTTTGTTCCCCATCCGATAACTTGGTTGGTCGCGTTAATTTTGGGCGGTATTCTGTTTTTTATTCTGTTGCCGAAGTATCAAGGGCAGCAGCAGGCAATCAGTAATGGCGTGGAAGTTCAAGCCGCTGTGCAGGAAGTGAGGGAGTGGAGCAGGAAAACGGGCGACGGTAATTACATTGACCAATACGAAATCATTGCCGTTGCCCCGAATCCTGATAACGGCCAAATATATACGTTTGTCAGCCCGCCCATGGGGCAAGACCCTAAGCCTTATCTTAAAGATAGCATCACCGTTAAGGTGGATTGGTCTAACCCCAAAGCATATGTGATGGATTTGTCGTTTTTGCCTTTCAAAGTCTATTAAAGGCGATTAAAAATCCTGTTAAACCAGTTCGGGTTGCTCTTGTAACACGGTACGGATTTTCGCAATCAATACGTCAATGGCCACATTATTTTGTTCATCGCAAGGAATGATAATGTGGGCATGGCGCTTTGTAGGTTCTACAAACTGATTGTGCATCGGGCGGACTTGTTTCGTATATTGTTTGACAACAGACTCCACCGAACGGCCGCGCTCTTGGATATCGCGTAACATCCTGCGGATAAAACGCAAATCGCCGTCCGTATCTACAAACAGTTTAATATCCATCAAATTGCGGATACGCTCATCATACAGAGCCAAAATGCCTTCGATAATAATCACATCAACAGGCTCTTGGTGCTTGGTTTGCGAATGGCGCCTGTAGTTTGTGTAATCATATTGTGGAATCTCTACGGCTTTACGCTCGAGCAGCTGTTGGATATGGTTCAACAGCAAGTCGTTGTCGTAGGCTGAAGGATGGTCGTAATTCTGTTTTTTACGCTCTTCAAGCGGCAGCTCAGGTTGGTTTTTATAATAATAATCTTGTTCGATAATCGTAATCGGGCTTCCGCTGAACTCGCGGTAAATCGCTTGCGATACCGTGGTTTTACCTGATCCTGATCCGCCGGCCACGCCGATAATAATGGGCTTTTTCATAAGACAAATTTCTTGATAAACGTGCTGTTATTATAACGTGAAATGATTCGAGGTTTTCAGACGGCCGTCTGAAAGCAAGGCATGCGGCGACGTTCAATATCCGATACAATTAAGGCCGTCTGAAAAAAGGATACTTCACATGGCAAAACCAAAAGGCGGCTTGGGCCGCGGTTTAGACTCTCTTATTTCTAATAATATCGACGACGGTGGAAACGACCGTCTGACGACTGTGGCAGTATCTGACATCCAACCGGGCCGCTACCAGCCGCGCGTACAAATGGACGATGAAGCCTTGCATGAGTTAGCTGAATCCATTAAAGCGCAAGGGGTAATTCAACCTGTGATTGTGCGGGAGCGGGGGTTGTCGCAATACGAGCTGATTGCAGGTGAGCGCCGCTGGCGTGCCAGCCAGTTGGCAGGCTTGACCGAGATTCCGGTCGTGATTAAAAGCATTAGCGATGAAGCCGCGCTGGCAATGGGGTTGATTGAAAACTTGCAGCGTGAAAACTTGAACCCCATTGAGGAAGCCCGCGGCTTGAAGCGCTTGGCTGACGAATTCAGCCTAACACACGAAACCATTGCAAAAGCCGTTGGCAAAAGCAGAAGCGCGATTTCCAATAGCCTGCGCTTGTTGGGATTGCCGGAGCCTGTGCAAGATATGCTGTATCAACGCCGTTTGGAAATGGGGCATGCGCGAGCGTTGCTGACTTTGCCCGTTGTGGATCAATTATTACTGGCTCAAAAAGCAGTAAAAAACGGCTGGTCGGTTCGTGAAGTCGAGCGCCGAAGCCAAATGCTCCAACAAGGGCAGAAATCGGCGCCGTCCAAAAAAATCAACCCCGATATCCGCCGTTTAAATGAAGCGATTACCAATAAATTAGGCGTGAATGCCGAAGTGCAGAGCAGAAATCAGAAAAAAGGCAAAATTGTTTTATATTTCGATACGCCAGAAACGCTGGAAAATCTGTTACAGCAATTAGGTGTGGATTACGACTATTGAGCGTTTTTAAAGTAAAAGAGCCTATGCCAAAGGCCGTCTGAAAATTCAGACGGCCTTCACTTTAATATAAACTGCGTGTAATCAGCCGTAAAAAGGGCAGATTATTCACAAATCAACAGATAATCCGCTGTTTAATTTTTAATGTTGTGTAGTATCATGTAGTCTGGCTGTGAAAAGAAAGCAAGTTTCAGTTATATAAAACAAAACTTCAGCCGATATTTCATTGACAAAGGTTAACAATTGTCTTGACGCTTAAACGCATCTTGATTATAGTAGCCCCGCTTAATAGTGCCTTTGAGTCACTTGTATGAATAAGATTTTATATGTGCAGATGGCTGCATTGGCAATTGTTGCAGTTTTATGTGCAGCAATCAGCGGGATGAGCGGCTTTTGGTCTGCTTTGGCAGGTGGGTTGAGCTACTTGCTGCCCTCTGCAGTGGCGGTTTTACTTTTAAAACTTTTCAAACCTTATCCGCATTTAGCCGGAAAAATTTTCTTACTGGGAGAAGGTTTAAAAGTAATGCTGGCATTAGTGTTGATGATTGTCATCTTCGCAGTTTGGCACGAAACACTAAAATTTCTACCCTATATTGCAGGGTTATTTGTGGTCAGCCATCTGGTTTTTTTAGCATTGTTGAGAGTTAGAGACTATGGCAGGTGAATCAATGACTGCTGCCGACTACATCAAGCACCATTTACAAAGCTTGACTAGTTTGCAGGACGTAACCCAAGGTCAGGGCCTTAAGAATATTGCCGACTTTTCATTCATCAACTTGGATGCCGTATTTTTTGCGGTATTATTGGGTGTGATCGGTAGCTTTTTCTTATGGCGCGGAGCAAAAAAAGCGACTGCAGGCGTGCCCGGACGTTTCCAAGCCGCAGTAGAAATCCTATTTGAATTTGTGGACGATATGTGTAAAAGCATTGTTCACAATGAACAATCACGCAAATTTGTCGCACCTTTAGGCCTGACATTATTTGTATGGATTTTCCTGATGAACGCCATGGACTTGCTCCCCGTAGATTTGTTGCCTTTAGGCTGGCAGATGGCTACCGGCGAACATCATGCTTTGCTGCGTGTCGTTCCTACGGCCGATTTAAATACCACATTGGCTATGGCAATCGGCGTATTGATGATCTGTATTTTCTATAATGTCAAAATCAAAGGGTTTGGCGGTTGGATGCACGAAATGTTTACCGCTCCGTTTGGCCCGATGTTAGCCCCTGCCAATTTCATTTTGAATATTGTTGAATTTTTATCGAAAACCGTGTCGCACGGTATGCGGTTGTTCGGTAATATGTATGCGGGTGAATTGGTATTCCTGTTGATCGCACTTTTGGGTGGCGCTTGGGCTGTGTCAGGTAGCGTAGGAATTATGGATCCGATTATGTTTGTGTTCCATATTCTCGCAGGCTTGGTATGGGCCATCTTCCACATTTTGGTTATTACCTTGCAAGCATTTATCTTCATGGCTTTGGCTTTCGTATATATCGGCCAAGCGCATGACGCACACTAATTTGATTTTTAATACACGATAAAGATTGATTAGTCTGCTTTTTAAAGTAGAAGAAATAGTTTTTTCAACGTAGTTTTTAACCTTTGTTTTTAATTAAGGAGTTTTAAAATGGGTTTGATTGCTATCGCATGTGGTTTGATTGTTGCATTGGGTGCGCTGGGTGCGTCAATCGGCATTGCCATGGTGGGTTCTAAATATTTGGAATCTTCTGCACGCCAACCTGAATTGATTGGCCCGCTGCAAACCAAACTGTTCTTGATTGCCGGCTTGATCGATGCCGCGTTCTTGATCGGTGTGGCTATTGCCCTGCTGTTTGCTTTCGTTAACCCGTTTGCAGGCTAATCCGAACAGGAAACCGTTTCGATCTCTATGCGAAACACTGTTTGTTTGATTAACCCTAATACGAAGGTTAAGTAAAGTGAATATTAATGCAACCTTATTTGCGCAGTTAATCGTATTTTTCGGTTTGGTGTGGTTTACTATGAAATTTGTGTGGCCACCCATTGCGAAAGCTTTGGACGAGCGCGCCGATAAAATCGCAGAGGGCTTGGCTGCAGCCGAGCGCGGTAAGAGCGATTTTGAGCAGGCAGAAAAGAAAGTTGCAGAACTCTTGGCTGATGGGCGTAATCAAGTTGCCGAAATGGTAGCTAACGCCGAAAAGCGAGCGGCAAAAATTGTAGAAGAAGCTAAAGAACAAGCTTCAAATGAAGCCGCCCGCATTACAGCGCAAGCCAAAGCTGATGTAGAGCAGGAAACAAACCGTGCTCGCGAAGCGTTACGTGAGCAAGTTGCTGCATTGGCTGTAAAAGGTGCTGAATCTATCTTGCGCAGTGAAGTAAATGCTGAAAAGCACGCGCAAATATTAAGTGCCCTAAAACAGGAGCTGTAATCTTATGGCTGAGTTCGCAACAATTGCTAGACCCTATGCAAAAGCATTGTTTGGGTTGGCACAAGAAAAAAACCAAATACAGTCTTGGTTGGGCGGACTAAAAGAATTGGCGTCTGTTGTGCAACAGGAAAAAGTTGCTGCATTTATCGAACAGCCGGAGCAAGACGCTGCTGAAAAAGCAGATGTTTTGGCAAAGCTGGTTGATTTGAGCGACCAAAATCTGAAAAATTTTGTATTGGTACTTGCCGAGCAAAAACGCTTACAGATTCTCCCTGAAGTTTATGCGCAATTTCAAGACTTAACTTTGGCACTCAATCAAACAAAACAAGCCGTTATTTACAGTGCTTATCCTTTAAATGATGTGCAGTTGAATGATTTGACCAACGAATTGCAAAAACGTTTTGGTACCAATTTAGTAGCTACTACTCAGGTAGATGAGTCATTAATTGGTGGGGTCAAAGTTGAGATTGGTGACCAAGTATTGGATCTGTCGTTACAAGGCAAATTGAATGCTTTGTATACGGCTATGACAAATTAGGAGAGTTTTCATGCAGCTTAATCCTGCTGAAATTAGCGATTTGATTAAAGCCAAGATAGAAAATTTATCTGTTAATGCAGAAATTCGTACTCGTGGCACAGTAATCTCTGTTACAGACGGTATTGTACGCATTCATGGCTTGTCAGACGTTATGCAAGGTGAAATGCTTGAATTCCCCGGCAACACGTTCGGTTTGGCTATGAACTTGGAGCGCGACTCCGTAGGTGCTGTCGTGCTGGGTGAATATGAGCATATTAAAGAAGGTGACGAAGTTAAGTGTACCGGGCGCATTTTAGAAGTGCCTATCGGTCGTGAATTGGTTGGTCGTGTTGTTAATGCTTTGGGTCATCCTATTGATGGGAAAGGCCCGATCAATACTACTCTGACTGCGCCGATTGAAAAAATTGCTCCGGGTGTTATTGCTCGTCAATCTGTTGATCAGCCGATGCAAACCGGCTTGAAATCAATTGATTCCATGGTGCCTATTGGTCGCGGCCAACGTGAGTTGATTATCGGTGACCGTCAAACTGGTAAAACAGCAGTTGCATTAGATGCAATCGTTAACCAAAAAGGTACAGGCGTTGTTTGTATTTACGTGGCAGTAGGTCAAAAAGCTTCTTCAATTGCCAACGTGGTACGTAAGCTGGAAGAATATGGTGCAATGGAACATACCATTGTTGTTGCGGCGACTGCTTCGGAAGCAGCAGCTTTGCAATTTATCGCACCTTATTCAGGCTGTACAATGGGTGAATTTTTCCGTGACCGTGGCGAAGATGCATTAATTGTTTATGACGACTTGTCCAAGCAAGCGGTTGCTTACCGTCAGATTTCTTTGCTGTTGCGTCGTCCTCCCGGTCGTGAAGCTTATCCTGGAGACGTATTCTACTTGCACAGCCGCTTGCTGGAACGTGCTGCACGTATTAATGCAGACGAAGTAGAAAAGCTGACAAATGGCGAAGTAAAAGGCAAAACAGGCTCATTGACTGCCTTGCCCATTATTGAAACCCAAGCAGGTGACGTATCAGCTTTCGTGCCTACCAACGTGATTTCTATTACAGACGGCCAAATCTTCTTGGAAACCGACTTGTTCAACTCGGGTATTCGCCCTGCAATTAATGCGGGTATTTCGGTGTCTCGAGTGGGTGGTGCAGCACAAACTAAAGTAATTAAGAAACTTGGTGGCGGTATTCGTTTGGCTTTGGCTCAATATCGTGAGCTGGCTGCATTCTCGCAATTTGCCTCAGACCTTGACGAAGCGACAAGAAAACAACTTCAACATGGTGAAGTGGTAACTGAGTTGATGAAGCAAAAGCAATTCAGTACATTGAATACTGCTGAAATGGCATTGACATTGTGGGCTATTAATAACGGCTCATATGAAGATGTTCCGGTATCGAAAGCCTTAGCTTTTGAAGCTGAATTCCTGAGCTATGTGCGCACTCAACATCCAGATGTGCTTGATGCTATTAACGCTTCAGGTGCGATGTCTGATGATAATGAGCAAGTGCTGATTCAGGCTATGAAATCATTCAAATCTTCTTACGCTTATCAAGCTTAAGAATTCAGGATGAAAGGAGTCTGAAATGGCAGTAGGAAAAGAGATTCTCACCAAAATCCGTAGTGTTCAAAATACACAAAAGATCACTAAAGCGATGCAAATGGTGTCAACCTCTAAAATGCGGAAGACTCAAGAGCGGATGCGTCTTGCGCGTCCGTACGCTGAAAAAGTGCGTTTAGTTATGAGCCATTTGGCACAGACCCATTCGGACCATGGTGTCAAATTGCTTGAATCGCATCGTAGCGTACAACGCGTAGGATTTATTTTGATCACCACCGATAAAGGTTTATGTGGTGGCTTGAATGCTAATGTATTGAAGAAATTTTTAGCACAAGTTCAAGAGTATCAAGACCAAGGTATTGAAGTTGATGTTGTGTGCTTTGGCAGCAAAGGATTAGCAGCTTGCCAACGAATCGGATTAAATGTAATCGCTAGTGTGGTTAATTTGGGCGATACCCCACGCATGGAAAAATTGCTGGGAGCATTGACTGAAATTTTCCAACGCTATGAGAAACAGCATTTAGATGTGATTCATTTGGTGTATTCTGGCTTTGTTAATACTATGCGTCAGGAACCGCGCAATGAGATTTTATTGCCAGTAGGTCAAAACACAATCGAAAGCGTAAGCGAAAATAGCGATTACAATTGGGATTATCGTTATGAGCCAAGCCCGGTTGCTGTTTTGGAATATTTAGTCCGCCGCTATTTAGAGTCTGTGGTTTATCAGGCACTAAGCGACAATATGGCATCAGAACAAGCCGCACGTATGGTAGCAATGAAGGCTGCTACGGATAATGCAGGTAATGCCATTAAAGAATTGCGTTTGGTGTATAACAAGTCGCGTCAAGCGGCGATTACCACAGAGTTGTCAGAAATTGTTGCAGGTGCAGCTGCTGTTTAAGGCTGCTGCGCCGTTCATTTAAAATAGGATACGATAATGAGCCAAGGCAAAATCGTACAAATCATTGGTGCTGTAGTTGACGTTGAGTTTCCTCGTGATGCTATTCCGCACGTATATGATGCCCTGAAGTTGGTTGACCAAGATTTGACTTTGGAAGTTCAACAGCTTTTGGGAGATGGTGTAGTACGTACCATTGCAATGGGTAGTTCAGACGGCCTTAAGCGCGGTATGTCTGTAGTGAATACAGGCTCTCCGATTACTGTGCCCGTAGGTAAAGCTACACTGGGTCGTATTATGGATGTACTTGGTAATCCGGTAGATGAAGCCGGTCCGGTTGGTGCGGATGTAAAGCGTGCCATTCACCAAGAGGCACCTAAATTCGACGAGCTTTCCAGCACAACTGAATTGTTGGAAACCGGTATTAAAGTGATTGACTTGCTTTGCCCGTTTGCAAAAGGCGGTAAAGTAGGTTTGTTTGGTGGTGCCGGCGTGGGTAAAACCGTAAATATGATGGAGTTGATCAACAACATCGCGAAGGCACATAGTGGTTTGTCTGTATTCGCCGGTGTAGGTGAGCGTACCCGTGAAGGTAATGACTTCTACCACGAGATGAAAGACTCCAACGTATTGGACAAAGTAGCCATGGTTTATGGCCAGATGAATGAACCTCCGGGTAACCGTTTGCGCGTTGCTTTGACTGGTTTGACTATGGCCGAATATTTCCGTGACGAGAAAGATGAAAACGGCAAAGGTCGTGACGTCTTGTTCTTTGTGGATAATATCTATCGCTATACTTTGGCCGGTACCGAAGTGTCTGCATTATTAGGCCGTATGCCGTCTGCAGTAGGTTATCAGCCTACATTGGCAGAAGAAATGGGTCGCTTGCAGGAGCGTATTACTTCTACTCAAACAGGTTCTATTACTTCTATTCAAGCCGTGTATGTACCTGCGGATGACTTGACTGACCCGTCTCCGGCTACCACCTTTGCCCACTTGGACGCAACAGTAGTGTTGAGCCGTGATATTGCTTCTTTGGGTATTTATCCTGCAGTTGACCCGTTGGATTCTACCTCGCGTCAATTGGATCCAATGGTTTTGGGTCAAGAACACTATGATGTAGCACGCGGCGTTCAATCTACTCTGCAAAAATATAAAGAGCTGAGAGATATTATTGCAATTTTGGGTATGGATGAGTTATCTGATGAAGATAAACTGACAGTAATGCGTGCTCGTAAGATTCAGCGTTTCTTGTCACAACCGTTCCACGTTGCAGAAGTATTTACAGGCTCTCCGGGCAAATACGTTTCATTGCGTGACACCATTGCAGGCTTCAAAGCGATCTTGAGCGGTGAATATGACCACTTGCCGGAGCAAGCTTTCTATATGGTTGGCGGCATTGAAGAAGCTGTAGAGAAAGCGAAAACCGTAAGCTAAGGAGGCCGGCATGAGTATCATGCAAGTTGAAGTGGTAAGTAATGAGCAGAATATTTATTCAGGGGAGGCCAGCTTTGTAGTTGTGCCGACTCTGACAGGTGAGCTTGGTATTTACCCGAGACATGAGCCGATCATGAGTTTAGTTCGCCCGGGTGCTTTGCGTTTGACCGTACCTGGTGCAGCTGATGAAATATTGGTAGCCGTTTCAGGTGGGCTTTTAGAGGTTCAACCTGATAAGCTGACTGTGTTGGCTGATGTGGCAGTACGCAGTGAAGAAATGGATCAAGCTCGAGCTGAGGAAGCTAAGAAAGCTGCTGAGGCACGCATTTCTCAGGCTGGTGATGATGAATCATTGGCTAAGGCACATGCTGCGTTGGCTGCTGCAATTGCACAGTTGAAAACCTTGGATTATATTCGCTCGCAAAGAAATAAATAATAGAAATAGATTGTTTATTTACCCAAGAAAAGCACAGTTTTTACTGTGCTTTTCTTTTTTGTGTAAGGGGTAGGGGGAAAGATTTTTGATTTACACATAGTTTGAGACCTTTGCAAAACCCCCATCTGCCGCACATTTCTGCGTTGTGCGCTGCTCGCTCGTTTGCCTATCTATATGATATGTCTGCACTTGCTGTGCTGCTACGCCTTGAACTGCATCCATATCTGAGGGTTTTGCAAAGTCTCAGTTTGAAGCTTTTAAATGTGCTTCTCGATTTGGATAAACACCGTATAAGTAAAAAAATTTGATTTTACGACGCTATTATTAGACAAAAAATGTTTTTAACCAAAGTCTTAAGTGCTATATGTTTTTGCAGCAGCTTAAATGGAGGCAAGGGTGTTGGTGCCTAATGATCGTGCATCTGAGGAAGGATAAAGGAATATTAGAATAAACCAACAGCCGAAATCCTGCAATCGGACTTCGGCTGTTGATTTTGGTGAAGAACTTAACCTAGATTGATTGAGATTGTCTGTTTGTATCAATCTTAACTTTGCGATATCCATAATGGTATGGTGAGAATGACTATATTAATCAGACGATTATTAATCAGACATCGTGAAGTTCAGCAGCTTGTAGGGTGTTTTCTAAAAGTGTCGCAATTGTCATTGGGCCTACACCTCCGGGGACGGGGGTAATCATCGATGCTCGCTCTTTGGCTGCATTAAATTCTACATCACCGCACAGTTTGCCGTCTTCTAGGCGGTTGATGCCTACATCAATGACAACGGCGCCCGGTTTAATCCACTCGCCTTTTACAAAATTAGGAATGCCTACACCTACGACCACGATATCTGCAGCGCCTACTTCTTCGGCCAGATTCTGGGTGGCGCTGTGGCAAACGGTTACGGTGGCGCGGGCTAATAAGAGTTCTAATGCTTGTGGTCTGCCGACAATATTTGAAGCGCCGACGACAACAGCTTTTTTGCCTTTGGGGTCGATGTTATAAGCTTCTAATAAAGTCATCACACCTTTGGGTGTGCAAGGACGGAGGAGCGGCATTTTTACGGCGAGACGGCCTACATTATAGGGATGGAAGCCGTCTACGTCTTTATGAGGTAAGATTCGTTCCAATACTGCTTGGCTGTTGATTTGAGCGGGTAAGGGCAGTTGTACCAAAATGCCGTCAACGCCGGCATCAGCGTTTAAATCGTCTACCAATTTGAGCAGGGTGTCTTGAGAGGTGTCTGCGGGCAGTTCGTAGGAGAGTGAGCGGAAACCGACTTTTTCACAAGCTGTTTTTTTATTGCGCACATATACGGCACTGGCGGGATCATCGCCTACCAATACGACAGCCAAGCATGGGGCACGTAAGCCGGCTGATTGGCGGGCTGCTGTTTTTTGTTTGAGCATTTCTAAACGTTGTTGGGAAATCTCTTTGCCATTAATCAATTGCGCGCTCATGATGCGGTTTCCTTCGGTAAAGTGGAAGATAAGCGCAGATTATCGCATTTTTAACATTTGATTTCATCTGGTGTAATTAAACGAGGCAGACGGGATAGAGATTGTTGGCACGATTGCTTTGTTTACAGAAAAATAAGCTGATCTACCAAATATAGCCTTGTTCATTTGGTTTTTCCGCAAGGTAATCTCCAAATTTGGGCTTGCTGGACTGGATTCTTGAGTTTAGCTTTAGGTTGGAGGATATTTTCAGACGGCCTTCAGGAGCATAAGAACAAGTTTGTTGTCTATATAAAAAGCACTTGGCAAGGAGATGCCAAGTGCTTTTATTTTAAGCCTATTTGGAAACAAGGCTTTTATTTTTTAATAGGCTTTAGAATTTATCGTATTCTACGATCATGTATTTACCACCGATATTTTTGGTGGCGTCGCCGTCGTCGCTCATGAAAATCAGACGGTTTTGGCCGTTTACCTTCACAGAATCTACAGCTTCGACGTTGGTCATGTGATTCATATTGGGCAAGTCGATAGGTTTGGCTTCGGCGGTAGGTTCGCCGTTCCATAGCCAGAATTGCGGGAATTTCTTGCCTTTTTCATCTTTCACTTCGTTGGTCAAGATAAATGATTTCAATACTGCATCGTAGTTTATCGAGCGGATACCGCCGCCTTTAATATCCAAGAAAGCAACGTCAACAAAGTTGGGTTTGGCTTTTTTCTCAAACATTTCTTTAGGATTGTCGATGTAGAGAATCATGGATTTATCGCTGAACTCGGGGTCACGGAAGCCCAGCAGCAGGTGGTTTTTGGTGGGATCGTAGGCCAAACCTTCGATATTGATGGTTTTGAAATCCAACATCGTGCCGATTTTGCCGCGGATAAGTTGTTCTACTTGCTCTGATGTTTCCAAGATGTCCACCAAGCCGTTAAACGAACTTAATTCCACCACTTCGTTGCCACGGATTTTGAAGCGGATAAAGTGTTCGCGGTCGGGGCGGCGCACGCCTTCCCTGTTGCGGGAATGCGAGGTAATGGCATAAACATAACCGTCGTTATCCAAAGTCAGGCCTTCCAAATCACTCAGTTTGCGTTTGAAGCCGCGGACAATTCGGGTATCGATTGATTCGTTTTCATCTAAAGTACCGTCTTTGTTAAACGATACGATACTGGCAGCGCGGGAATGTTCGTCTTCTATAACCAGCAGGCGGCCGTCAGGCAGCTGCTGTACGGCTGAAGGTTCGTACAACCCTTTGAATGAATTAATGCCGAGATTACGCAGCTCTGCCGCAGCTTTGTCTGCACGCATAGACGGCACGACATTGGGCAGGGTTTTAATCGCGATAAAGGCCAGCACCGAGAAGAGCAGCCCCCAGCGGAAAACGGCATACGACATGTTCAAGTATTTGAACTGCTTGTTAGCCAAAGAGCCGAGCCAGTAAAGCTCTTCACTCATTTTTTTATATACTTCTTCGCGGTTGGCCATAATATCCTGCATCATTTCCCAGTAGCGGTCTTTGGATATTTTGACGCGGTCTTCGTAAATCAGAATATTGGGCGATTCATCGACAAAATGCGCTTCCGGTTCATATACCCGTGTTTTGAAATCGCGAAGGGAGGCCTTGCGCTTGAACACATCTTTCAGCCATTCGACGGTGGCACGCATTTTACCCATACGCTCTGGAGAGGCCGACAATAAAGCAAAGACAATAGAGGCGGCGGCCGTTGTCATAAAGATGCCGGCCGGCACAAGAAAATCGGGGGAAGTTGAGAAAATAAACGCACCGGAAATCATTAAAGCGGATACGATAAAGCCGTTTAATGAAATCATGATATTGGCTTTGGTTGCTGCCAAAGCCAATAATTCCATTTCCGTACGGAACGCGTTGCGGAACATGGTTTCCACACCTTTTGCCGTGCCCAGTTGCAATGTGGGTTCTTCCGCTGGTTCTGAAGTAGCTTCTTTTTTGGCTTTGCGTTGTTGTTTCAACAGTTTCTTTTTGGCTTTTTTGGCTGCGGCCGCCGGATCGTCGGCAGATTCGGATTCGTTTAATGCCGCTTCTTCTGTCGGCGATTGGAGGTTTTCCTTGTCCTCCAAGTTTTCCAGCATCAAAACCGGCTCTTGTGCTGCTAAGTTACTCATTGTGTTGTGCGGCTCATGCGTGTTTTCGGCGTTCATCAAATCGTCGTTTTGCGCCGATTTTTCTGCATGGGTTTTATTGTTTTCTTGTTCTGTCATGGTATGCCTTTGCTTTTTCTAAGGTAATTTTTGCTATTCAGCTCAATTAAAATTTCCGAAGTATCTTAGTTATTGTGAATGTTGGTCAATCAGTTTTACAACATTCCATTATGCATAACATTTATTAACAAAATGTATAGAAAATATATATGGAACATATTGTTACAGTAAATTAGGCAAGCGCAAGGACAAGCATGTTTCGACATGGGCTGTTTGGAGCCAAAATAAAAGTCCCTGATAAATATCAGAGACTTGTCTTGTTTATATTAGTTTCCTTATGGTTGAGGTTTTTTGCCCAGCAGGCAGATGACCGAGCTTAAACCTTGATGGCGGCTGCCTTCGTTCATTTCCCTTACGGAGTGTTCGGCAATCAGCCATTCTAAGCCGGACAAGGCCTGTTGCATTTCTTCCAAGTTGCCCAACAATGCCGGATCGCTGGGGCCGCCTGTGCCGTAAGCAATTTGATCGGGGTGGTAAAACACGCCTGCAAACAAGCCGCCGCTTTTTAATGAGCGGATGATGCGCTGCATGGTGCGCGTACGCTCCGGCTCGGGGAAATGGCAGAACACCGAAGTGATCACCGAATAATGTTCAGACGGCATGTCCATTTCCGTGATGTTGTCGAGGCGGGTGTTAAAGTCCACGCCTTTGCTTTGAGCCAGCTTTTGTGCTTTTTCCAAACCGCGTGCCGACATATCTACGCCTTCCGTTTCCAAGCCTAATTGTGCAAGGAACACGCCGTTGCGCCCCTCGCCGGTAGCCAAATCGAGCGCCTTGCCTTGCGGGGGCAGATACGGGCGGATGCGGGCGATAAATTCGTTTGGTTCGGTACCGAACACATATTCTTCGGGTTGGTAGCGTTCATCCCAGCGCGACATTTCATTCTCCTTCAATCTTAAAAAGTGTTTTCAGACGGCCTCATCAACATTTTTGCAACCGTTAAAAAAACGGTTGTTTCAGGGTGTAGAAAATCCGGTTTTTATGCAGATGAAATTGGCTGAATAATTTATATCAATCAGCAAGATACAAACATTGCCCAAATCTTTACCTGAATTAAAATCCGGCTAATTTTAACCTAAGTTTCGATTCATACAATGAGAATCAAACAATAAGGCATAACCCGATGCACAGGGTTGAAGAGATTTAACGCTGCATACACGGTCATGAACAATAATTGTTGCGCCCAGCTGTAAGAAGCTGACTTTGTTTGTCACTTGATGAAAAGGACTACGACTATGAAACTCAACCTGAAAAAAACTGCTGCTGTTATCTTGGCTGCAACTTTGAGCGCCGGCGCTTTTGCCGATTACCATGATTACTGGACGCCGGATCAATCTTATTACGATAACAAAGTAAAAGAGAAGGCTGCGAAAAAAGCTGCCAAAGCCGCTAAGAAAGCTGCCAAAGCCAGATTGCCGAAGCCTGAATCTGAAGCTGTAAACAAAAAACTGCTGAAAAGCGCAGCATACCAATCCGGTATTCACTACAAAGCTTTGGATCACCACAGAGCGAGTGTTGACCGCAACGGCGTGAAAACCATCGTTGCCAAGAACCACTATACCGGCCAAAACATCGGTAAATTCACTTTTAACAGCATCCGCAGCGGCGGTGCAAACGTACAATACGGTGAATGGGTAGGTCGCGAGTTTGCCAAAGGTTCTAACCGTGCGGTTTACTACTCCGGCGACAGCCGCACCAGAAACATGCCTACCTACGGTACCGCTACTTACGCTGTTAAAGGTATCAACAACTACAAAGGCAACAACTTGATGACCGGTACTCTGAAAGCCGACTTCGGTGCCCGCACTTTGGCAGGTTCGTTGAAAAACTCAGCAGTTAACATGAACATCAATTCTTACATCGACACTAAAGATGCAGAATTCGAAGGCTACGCTTACGCCAACGGCCATGTAGGTAAAGTTGACGGCAACTTCTTCGGTAACGGTGCTTCAAGCCTTGCCGGTGTGGCCAAGTTTAAAACCAACCACAGCCTGAACACTGCGTTCGGCGGCGTGAAGAAGTAAGTTAGAACAAACGGGTCTCACGGGAAACTTTCCCTGAACGCCTGAATCCAATCATCCGCTTATTTGTTGCAATATCAAATAAGCGGATTTTTATTTATCTGAACATTTAGGTGCAGATTATGTTGAAAAAAACAGTTTGGCTGTGTTTGATGGCGGCAAGTTGGCCTGCCTTTGCACAAGACGACGATATCCAGCAGCGTTTGTGGCAGAACACCCGTCAGATGGATAGGGCGCAGGAGCGCGAAGTGTGGGAGAAAGACGCTGCCGCCCAAGCTACCATACAGAGCGGGGAAGCTGTAACGCAAGATACCGGTGCCGTACTTTACGAAGCGGTTAACCGCAGCGATTGGGCTGCCGTCCGCCGCCTGCTTGGCCGATACGAACAGCAAGCCGACCACGATAAAGACGTTGCACTGCTGGCGCGTGCCGCACTTGCCCGTGCCGACGGAAAATGGAAACAATCGAAGCAGCACTACGAAACCCTGTTGGAGCGGCAACCTGATTTCACGCGCGGCCGCCTTGATTTGGCCAGATTGTTGTACGAAGGCCATCTGAATCGCGAAGCCGCATCGCAATTTGTGCAAATAGCACGCACGGAAGATTTGCCTGAAAGCGTGCGCGAAAATGTTGAATCTTTTCAGACGGCCTTAAACAAACGCGACTCATGGCGCGGTTCGGCGCAAATCGGTGCGGTATGGAACAGCAACATCAACCAAAGCCCCGGCGCGGGTAAAGAGTGGTGTGTAAACGCGGTAGGCGGTGAGTGCGGAGGCGTGTTACAGGCAGACCCCGTTGAGAATGGTGTCGGCGCACGATACGAAACCACTGCCGTGCGCCGCTGGCAGGTCAAAGGCCATCACGGTGTAACGGTACGCGGCATTGCTTACGGAACGGTTTACCGCAACCAAAAAGCACGCGGTGCGCACACGGCCAATCTGAGCGCAGGTTACCAGTTTGAAAACCACCGTGACAGCTTCACTTTGGCCCCCGTGTTTGAGTGGAACGGCAGCGGCGGTAAAACCGAACACCGCAACTACGGCGTGCGCGGCGAATGGGAAAGAAGCGGCGGCAACTGGTTGTGGAACACCGAGCTGGAGTGGACGCGCTTGGATTATGTAGAACGCTATAAACATTCAGACGGCCGCATGTTCTCGGCCAACAACACTTTAACGTATATTCCGCGCCACGACGTGATACTGTATGCGGGTTTGGACTATCAACGCCGCAAAGCCGCCAACGATGTTTTTGCTTACCGCCAAGCTTCCGCGCGTATCGGCGCGGTCAAAATATTCCCGCAAGGATTCAGTACCGCATTGAATGCGACATTCCGCCGCCGTACCCACGACGGATATGAAAAATTCTTTGAAAACCGCCGCCGCGACAACGAGCAGATTTACACCCTCGGCCTTAACGCCGACCGCTGGAAAGTGGCAGGCTTGAAGCCGGTGCTGAATCTGAAACACCGCAGAGTAAACGGCAATATCGGTTTGAACAGTTACAAGCAAAACGAAATCGGCTTGGCACTGCAAAAAACCTTCTAAAACCGCTTTGGTTCTAAAGAGGCCGTCTGAAACAATCTTTCAGACGGCCTCCATGTTTTCAGACGGCCTAAAAGCATGATTAAGCATTTAAGAACCAAAATAAAAATACGGCGGATGTTGCCCGAATGCTTGCCAAAACAGCGCACAGGAAGTTTGGCCAGCATCATAAAAATCTGTAATTTTCCAACAGGTTTTCAGGTTTCGGGTTAAAATTCCTTTTGTTACGACAAACAGTATCGAAATCAAAGGATGTTTGCCATGAGTGCTTCACAACGCGATTTAACCCGTATCCGCCACAACACCAAAATCGTTGCCACGCTGGGGCCGGGCAGCAACCATGTCGGTTTGCTGAAAGACATGATTGCCATCGGCGGTTTGAACGTTGTCCGTTTCAATTTCAGCCACGGTACGCCCGAATTTCATCAGGAAAACGCCCGCATCGTCCGCGAAGCCGCCAGGCTGGCCGGCCGCGAAGTCGCGATTATGGCCGACCTGCAAGGCCCGAAAATCCGTGTGGGCAAAATCGAAGGCGGCAGCATCAAGCTCGAAGCAGGCGAAAAACTGCTGCTCGATGCAGCCTTGGAAGGCGAGGGCAGCCGCGAACGCGTCGGCCTCGATTACCGCGACCTGCCCAAAGATGTGAAAGCCGGAGACATTTTATTGCTCGACGACGGCCTGCTTACCTTGATTGTGGACAGCGTCGGCGGCAGCGAAATTTTAACCACCGTTCAAAACAGCCATGTGCTGAAAAGCAATAAAGGCATCAACAAACAGGGCGGCGGCCTCTCTGCCGGCGCGCTTACCGAAAAAGATTTCCGCGATTTGAAAACCGCTGTGGCCATCGGTTGCGACTATTTGGCCGTCAGCTTTGTGAAGTCCGCCGAAGATATGCACACCGCCCGCCGTTTGGTCGAGCAGGAAATGCAGGGCAGCGACGCCGTGCGCCCCGGTTTGGTGGCGAAAATCGAACGGGTGGAAGCGATTGCCCATCTTGATGAAATCATTTTGGCTTCAGACGGCATCATGGTTGCCCGAGGCGATTTGGCGGTGGAAGTCGGCAACGCCGCCGTGCCCGCTCTGCAAAAACGCATGATCCGCCGCGCCCGCGAGCTGCGCCGTTTCAGCATTACCGCAACGCAGATGATGGAAAGTATGATTACCAACCCCGTGCCGACCCGCGCCGAAGTGAGCGACGTGGCCAATGCCGTGTTGGACGGCGCCGACGCAGTGATGTGTTCGGCAGAAACCGCGATTGGTGCGTATCCGTTTGAAACCGTGCGCCAGATGGCCTTGATTTGCGCCGCCGCCGAAGCCGAACAGGATTCGCTCAACGGCGTGAGCGAAGAATACAGCGACGATGCGGTAAGCACCAATTTGGCGATTGCCGGCGGCGCGGTTCACGTTGCCCGCGCCGTTAACGCGCGCGCCATTGTTACCCTCACCGAAAGCGGTTCGACCGCGTTTGAAATCAGCCGCCACAGCATCCAGCTGCCGATTTACGCGCTGACGCCGAGCATTTCCGCCCAGCGCCGCATGGCCATGTACCGCGGCGTCCGCCCCATGATTTTGGCGACCAGCACCGACCACGACACCGCTTTGGAGCAGGTGGAAAAAACGCTGGTCGAGCGCCAAGTGCTGGCTGCGGGCGACCAATACATCATCACCAGCGGCTCGCGTATGCGCGAAACCGGCTCGACCAATATGCTGCAAATTTTCACCGTGCGCGGGTAAACATTCACGCATTTGGGCTAAAGGCGTTACATCAAAGGCCGTCTGAAAAAGCGTTTCAGACGGCCTTTGGCTTATGGCAAAAGTTTCCATTCGAGAGCTTTGCTATATAATCCCTCTTTTTCAAACGGTTTCAGCAGGATACGATGTCGAAGCGCATACGCACCCATTACGACAATCTGAAAGTTTCACAGGATGCGCCGATAGAAGTAATCCGCGCAGCCTACCGCTCGCTGTGCAAAAAGTATCATCCCGACCAAAATCACGATAATCCCGATGCCGACCGCATCATGAGCCTGATCAACCGTTCCTACGCCATATTGTCTGACCCCGAACAGCGCCGCGCACACGATGAATGGATTGCCTCGCAGCAGCATCACGGCGGTATGGCAAGCGAAGACAGAACGTTTGCCGCAGAAAGCGAAAGCAGGGCAGGGCAGCCTTTTAATATGAGGCCGTCTGAAACCGAAACGGAATATCCGCCGCAACACACATTCAAAAAACACCGCTTGTGGCTGGGGCTGGTGTTTTTTCTTGCGGTGCTGGCGGGTTTGTTTTGGCTGGCCGACCAGCAGCGCCAAGCCGCATCGGATATGCCTGCCGTCCGCAGCGGCGATGCGGGCGCGTCTTATCCCGAGTTTGCCCAATATTGGGAAGGCTATCCCGTGTTGGCCGAAAACGGCAACGGCATGGTGAAGATAGACAACGCCGGCAACCGCTCGCCAGTGTTTGTGCAGATTTATCCGGCGGATAAAAAAACCGCCATCCGCACGCTGTATATTCCGCCCGCCGCCGACTTTACCGTGTTCAAACTGGCGGCAGGGGCTTACACGCTGCGCTACCGCCAGTTGCAGACTGACGATTGGGAGCAAGCCGGGTTTCAGGTTTCAGACGGCCCCGGCCAAGCAGAACATGTTTTGCTGAAACCCGCCCGCATCGTTACGCCTTGAAACGGGGAAGCTTCCTGCATTGCGAATAAAAAACATGCCGCCGTTTCCAACAGCAGGAAACGGCGGCATGTTGTGTTTGGCGAAGCTCACAAGAGTGCTTTAGCGAAACCCGTAAACTCGTTTTTCAGACGGCCTTAAAGTTAAGGTTAATGCCATGCTTTCAGCGCAGGTTCGGGCGTAACCGTATAGCCTTTGCGGCGCAGTTGCTCGATCAAACCTTCTTGGCTGGCAAGGTGGCCGATACCCACGGCAATCAATGTTTTCTGAGTATCGACGTTTTTTTGGATTTCCGGCATCCATGCGCGGTTGCGCGCGGCGATCAGATCTTGCTCCATCCACTTGCGTGCGGCGGTAACTTCTTCCGGCTTCATGCGCGGTTTCGAGAGGTTTTTGTCCATAAACGCCGGAATGTCTTTGAAGCGGTTTTGCGCATATAGACGGTGCAACGTGCGGATGTCGGCGGTGTCTTGCGCGTGGTATTTCACCATGCTTTTCAGCATGGCCAACGCCAGATCGTTGGGAATGGAAGAAAAGTGGTGGAACACGTCTTGAACGTTTTCCAGGCTGCCGCGCGGTTTGCCTGCTTTCTTGGCCGCCTGCGAGAGCAGGATGTCCACGCCGTTTTCGGCGCTGTATCCTTTGGGATTGTATTCCATCATCAGCATCACGACCGCCCACGGTTGCAGGTTTTCCAATACCGGCAAGAAAACCGACAGCTTGGCCGAGCGCTCGAAATGGCGTTTCAAGTTGGCAAATTCTTTTTCGCCCAAAGCGGTGCGCAATGAATTTGGCGAAATCATCTGCTGCCCCATATATGCGCCCATCTCTTCAACCGCTTTTTCATCGGGCAGCATGTCCACTTCGGTAACCAGTTTGTCTGTTTTGGCCAGCAAAGCCTTTGCCTGCTTGCTTAACGGTTTGTTTTTCAGGCCGAGATGCAGTGTGCCGAGCAGGTAAGAATCCGGCTGCCCCGGTTTGCTGACTTTCCAAACGTTGCTGGTCAGCTTGGGCGAGTGCCAGTTGAAAGACGGGGCAGGTTCCGCTTGTGCAAACGGCAACGCCGCCAACAAGGCGCATGTGCCTGCCAATTTAACCAAGCGGGTTTTCAGATTCATCATATTCATACTCCAAAGCGGTTGTGATTGTTCGGTACAAAGTAAAGGGGCGACCATCGCGCCCAGTTTTCTTGCATCATTAGAACAGCTACAAACAAATCCGTTCCGCAAGCGCGGTCAGACTTTGGTTGCAGAATATGTTTTTCAGACGGCCTTGAGAAGCACCGCTACCACAATCCCAACGCCGTCAGGCAGATTTCGCGCTGCCCTTTCTGCGGGGCAATCACCCGCTGCGGCAGCTCCAGCGAATACGTCTGCCCGCTGCGTTCGGCTTCCAAAACGCGGAAACACAGCAAGCCTGCCAAGCGGTCTTTGGAGGTGCCGGCGGGGTAATCCAGATAGGAAATCACGGTATTGCGGACGGCGGTTTGCGGCTCTTCAAAGCGTTTATCCAGCATTTCGCCTGTTTTCGCATAAGTTTTCCATGCCACATGCTGCAACGACGCGCCTTCTTGATGCGCCTGCAAATAAGACAAATCGTCGCCACCCTGAATAGGCGGGCGTTTGCGGTCGGTTTCGCTGCCGCGCTCACGGCCGTCGGGCAGATCGTGCGGAATCGGTGCGGGAAACACCACCGCATCGCTCGGCCAATGCCACACACACTGCACCATGCTCATGCCGAACGGCGCTACCGCAGCCGTGCGCAGCGGCGGTACGCGCAAATAGCCCCGCATCAGCGCGGGAATCTGCCAGTGATACACAGAGAGGCCGTCTGAATTCATCTGCCACGGCTGCCAGAGTTTTGCCGCCGCTTGGTCGGGATTGAGGAAATCATCCTCGCTGCACAGCCACAACCAACGGCGGCGCGAGTTTTGCCGAGCAGTTAATTCGAGCACCGCCGTATGTCCCGCAAACACCTCTTTCGGCATGTTGACATCTATCTGCACATCCAAAAGCTGGCGCAGATTCAGCAACACCGCCACTGCCAAAAAACCTGCCAGCCAGAAAGCGGCGGCATATGCCAAATTTACCTGATAATTCAGCCCCACCAGCCACAGCAGCAACACCGTTACCAACAGGCCAGCACCCAATCGGGTCGGGCGGCAATGCAGTGAAGCCAAATCGGGAGAACGCCCTGCCACGGCGGGCAGTTTGTGCTTACGCGACGGCCACATGATTGAGCAGATCCGCCAAAATCTGTGCGCTGGTCATGCCTTGCTGCACCGGCTGCAAACGGTGGTTGGCCACCGGCACCCACACCGCTTTGATGTCTTCCGGCAGCACATGTCCTCTGCCCTGCATAAACGCCCATGCTTTCGCCGCATTCACCACAGCCAAACCCGCGCGCGGGC
This sequence comes from Neisseria sp. Dent CA1/247, assembly GCF_022870825.1. Lineage (NCBI taxonomy): Bacteria > Pseudomonadati > Pseudomonadota > Betaproteobacteria > Neisseriales > Neisseriaceae > Neisseria > Neisseria sp. Dent CA1/247. The sequence goes on from NZ_CP091522.1 coordinate 160,546, forward strand.
TGAGTCCCAGCACAAACCGTCCCGGCTGGCGCGTAGCCTGCACCAAACGGTACACGTAGTCAGCGGCCGCCTGTGCAAACTTTACCTGCGCCGCCTGTTGCTGCCATTGTTGCAGCGTCTGCGCATTGCACACCGCCTGCAAAGCGGGAAGCGCTTGACGGCGGTCGCCCTGAAAATAAAGCTGTTTTTCGGCATCGGCCACGGGATAACCCATGCTCAACCGCATCATAAAACGGTCGAGCTGAGATTCGGGCAATGGAAACGTGCCGAGCTGCTCGACCGGATTTTGCGTCGCCACCACGATAAACGGCTCGGGCAGCGCATAGGTTTTGCCGTCCACCGACACCTGATGTTCTTCCATCGCCTCCAACAGCGCGGATTGCAGCTTGGGCGAAGCGCGGTTGATTTCGTCGGCCAATAAAAAAGAATGGAACACGGGGCCGGGGTGAAACTCGAAGCGGCCTTCGTTCGGGCGGAATACATTCACCCCGAGCAAATCCGAAGGCAGCATATCGTTGGTGAACTGCACGCGGCGGTAGTCCAGCCCCAACACCGCCGCCAAGCCGTGTGCCAATGTGGTTTTACCCACGCCGGGCACATCCTCCAGCAGCACGTGCCCGCCTGCGAGTATGGCGGCCATCAATTGTTTTAAAACGGTTTCTTTTCCCAGAATCAGCGAATTAAGCTGGTGTAATGCGTGTTGGATGTGATTGTTCATTGTATTTTTTTGTGTTTTGTAGAAGTGTGGTTACGGAAGTTTTTAAGCGGTGGGCATTTTAGCATGGGAAGCCGCCAAACCCGCCGGATGGTTACGCTCGGTATTGTCAGGTGTGGCGAAAATGTGCAAGTGCCGTTGAGGCCGTCTGAAAAAAGATGGGGCGTGCCGTGATTGGCTGTTCGGTTTCAGACGGCCTCTCTACATTTCCCCAAAAGCCTTGCATTAAACTGCTATAATTCCGCCTTATCTTTACGTTTTTCTGATTAAAAGCATTTCAAAAGCACAATACCATGCAAGAACAATACCAACCGTCTGCCGTCGAGCCGGCAGTACAAGCCAAATGGGATGAAGCCCGTTTGTTTAACGTGGCTGAAGACGCGTCCAAACCCAAATACTACTGCCTCTCCATGTTCCCCTACCCCAGCGGCAAGCTGCACATGGGGCATGTGCGCAACTACACCATCGGCGACGTATTGAGCCGCTACAAACTGCTCAACGGCTTCAACGTGCTGCAACCGATGGGCTGGGACGCTTTCGGTATGCCCGCCGAAAACGCCGCCATCGACCGCCAAGTCGCCCCTGCCAAATGGACTTACGAAAACATCGCCTACATGCGCAACCAGCTCAAGAGCTTGGGTTTTGCGTTTGACTGGGAACGCGAATTCGCTACCTGCTCGCCCGAGTATTACCGCTGGGAGCAGCTTTTGTTTACCAAACTGTTTGAAAAAGGCGTGATTTACCGCAAAAACGGCACGGTAAACTGGGATCCGGTCGATCAAACCGTTTTGGCCAACGAGCAAGTGATCGACGGGCGCGGCTGGCGTTCGGGCGCGTTGATTGAAAAACGCGAAATCCCGATGTATTACTTCAAAATTACCGATTACGCCGAGCAGCTTTTGAGCGATCTGGACGGCCTGAACTGGCCGGAACAAGTGAAAACCATGCAGCGCAACTGGATCGGCAAATCGCGCGGCGTGCAAGTGCGCTTTGCGTTGGATAGCGGCAGCAAACAAGGTTTGGAAGGCGATTACGCCGAATACTTGCAGGTGTACACCACCCGCCCCGACACCTTGTTAGGCGCGACTTACGTTGCCGTTGCCGCCGAGCATCCGCTGGCTACCGCCGCCGCGGCCGGCAAGCCCGAACTGCAAGCGTTTATCGCCGAATGCAAATCCGGCAGCGTGGCCGAAGCCGACATGGCGACGATGGAGAAAAAAAGGCGTGCCGACCGGCCGCTATGTGATCAATCCGCTGAGTGGCGACAAGCTGGAAGTGTGGATTGCCAACTATGTATTGTGGGGTTATGGCGACGGTGCGGTAATGGCCGTGCCCGGTCACGACGAGCGCGATTTCGAGTTCGCCAACAAATACAAACTGCCGATTAAACAAGTTGTCGAATCCACTTTGGAACAACCTGCCTACAATCCGAACGAATGGCAGGATTGGTACGGCGACAAAGAAAACACCCGCCTGGTCAACAGCGGCGAATTCGACGGCATGGATTTTCAGACGGCCTTTGATGCCATTTCCGCCAAACTGCAATCCCTAAACGCCGGCGCGCCGAAAACCCAATACCGCCTGCGCGACTGGGGCATTTCGCGCCAACGCTACTGGGGCTGCCCGATTCCGATCATCCATTGCGAAAACTGCGGCGACGTGCCCGTGCCGGCCGAGCAGTTGCCCGTGGTGCTGCCCGAAGACGTTGTACCCGACGGCAGCGGTTCGCCTTTAGCCAAAATGCCCGAGTTCTACGAAACCACCTGCCCGCACTGCGGCAGCCCGGCCAAACGCGAAACCGATACCATGGATACCTTTATGGAATCGAGCTGGTATCAGTTCCGTTACATGTCGCCCCAGTTTTCAGACGGCATGGTTGCCCCCGAAGCCGCCCGATACTGGCAACAGGCCGACCAATACATCGGCGGCATCGAACACGCCATTCTGCACCTCTTATACGCCCGCTTCTTCACCAAACTGATGAACGAAGAAGGCATCGTGCCGGTGAAAGAACCCTTCGCCAGCCTGCTCACGCAAGGCATGGTGCTGCAAGCCACTTACTACCGCGAAACCGAAAGCGGCAAGAAACAATGGTTCAACCCCGCCGAAGTGGAGGTGCAAACCGACGACAAAGGCCGCCCCGTCGCAGCCGTCTTAAAAGCCGACGGCCGGCCGGTGGTGATCGGCGGCGTGGAAAAAATGTCGAAATCGAAAAACAACGGCGTTGACCCGCAAGAGCTGATAGATGCTTATGGCGCCGACACCGCCCGCCTGTTTATGATGTTCGCCTCACCGCCCGAACAATCGCTGGAATGGAGCGATGCCGGTGTGGAAGGCGCACACCGCTTCCTGCGCCGCCTGTGGCGCACCGTGTTTGAATACATCAACCGGGGCGGCGCGGCCAAAGCCTTTTCAGACGGCCACGACAGCTTGGGCAAAGAGTTGAAAGACCTGCGCCACAAACTGCACGCCACCATCGCTAAAGTCAGTGACGACTACGGCCGCCGCCTGCAATTCAACACCGCCATCGCCGCCGTGATGGAATTGCTCAACCAATACGACAAAACCGATTGCACGTCCGAACAAGGCCGTGCCGTGGCGCAAGAAGTGTTGGAAGCCGTTGTCCGCTTGCTGTGGCCGATTGTGCCGCACATCTGCGAAGCCTTGTGGAGCGAGTTACGCAACGATACCCCGCTGTGGCAAGCCGCTTGGCCGCAAGCCGATGCCGCCGCCTTGGTGAAATCCGAAATAGAAATCATGGTGCAGGTAAACGGCAAACTGCGCGGCAAAGTTACCGTGCCCGCCGATGCCGACAAAGCCGCCGTCGAAGCCGCCGCCCTCGCGACCGAAGGCGCAGTGAAATTCATGGAAGGCAAAGAACCGAAGAAAATCATCGTCGTCCCCGGCCGTTTGGTGAATATCGTGGTGTGAGGTTGATTGTCTCAAAAAGGCCGTCTGAAAAAGCCGTTTGGCCTTTCAGACGGCCTTTTATTTCAGTTATATATCATATAAATATCCAAATGGTTTAAAATCGCGCTTATTTGTTTTCAGCAGATTTTGAATCATGCAGACCCAATCCTACCACCTCAGCTTCTCCCGCTTCAGCCCGTCCCTCTCCGTCGTCTCCTTCACCGCCACCGAAGCATTGAATACAGCCTACCGTCTCGACATCGAACTGACCTGCGCCGATGCCGATTTGCCGCTGTCGTCCTACATCAACCAAGCGGCCAAGTTTACGGTAACGCCGGTAAGCTCTGATGCGTTGGGATTGATCGAAGGTATGATCGCCCCCCAAGCGTTGAAGGAATGGAGCGGCATCATCACTTCCTGCGAGAAGCTGTCGGTATCGGCCGACGAAACCCGTTACCGCATGGTATTGGAACCGCGCATTGCCGCATTGAAGCACCACCGTACTTCGCGGCTGTTTCAAAACCAAAACGTTCCCGACATTATTGCCGCACTGCTGAAACACCACGGCTTCTCCGGCGTCGATTTCCGTTTCAATACCTCACGCGAATACGGTGTGCGCGAGTATGTGACCCAGTATCAGGAATCCGACTTCGCCTTTCTCAACCGGTTGTGCGAAGAAGAAGGCATCTGGTACGCCTTCGAGCAGAACGCCCAATATGGCGAGGTGGCGGTATTCGGCGACGATGCCGCCCATTATTTTCGTGACAACCGTCTGCCGTATCCCTACCGCCCCCACGGCAGATTGGAGAGCGTCGGCAAGGAAGCGGTGTTCGCCTTACAGGTAAAACACAATCCCATTCTCGAATCCATCCGCGTCGGCGACTACAACTACCGCGATGCCGATACCGACTTATCGTCCACAGTAACGGCCAAGGGTACGGAGACCGACGGCAGCGTCTTACTCGGCAGTGACAGCCATTGGGGTTTGCATCACAAGACACCCGAAGAAGCCCAACTTCAGACGGCCTTACTGCAACAGCTCGACCACAGCCGCCGTATTGTTGCTTCCGGCAGCGGCAACATCACCGCGCTTAGCCCCGGCCAAGTGTTTCAGACGGCCCCAAGCTTCAGCGAAGCACCCAACGGCTGGTTGGTAGTGTCGCTTACCCACAGCGGCAGCCGCGACCAAGCGTACAGCCATACTTTTACCGCCATTCCCGCCGACAGCATCTTCCGCCCCGAACGCATCACCCCGTTGCCCAAGATTCAGGGCAGCCTTCCCGCCAGAGTCACCAGCCCCGGCAACTACACCTACGCCTATATCGACAATATGGGGCGTTACCGCGTCAAACTGCCGTTTGACCTCGACGAATGGAGCCCGGGCGGAGAAAGCCGTCCCATCCGTCTGGCCAAACCCTATGCCGGCCCCGACTACGGCCAACACTTCCCGCTGCACGAAGGCACCGAAGTGATGCTGTCGTTCGTACAGGGTAATCCCGACAGACCCTACATCAGCGGCGTGATGCACGACAGCTCCCACCCCGACCACGTCCCTGCCGACTGGAACACCCGTAACGTCATCCGTACTTGGGCGAATAACAAACTGCGGATGGAAGACAAACAGGGTCAGGAACATATCAAACTGGCGACCGAATACGGTAAAACCCAACTCAACCTCGGCCATATCGTCGACAGCCAAAGACAGAAGCGCGGCGACAACGGCGAAGGCTTCGAGCTGCGTACCGACAGTTGGGGCGCATTACGGGCGGGTAAGGGTTTATTCATCAGTGCCGATGCCCAGAATCAGGCTGCGGGTCAGGTGTTGGATATGGATGCCGCCATTGCCCAACTCGAGCAGGCAATCTCCTTAGCCAAAAGCCTCAACAAAGCCGCCCATACCGCCAAAAACGAAGCCACCGAGGCCGAAGAACAGGCAGGCCGTCTGAAAGACAGCCTCATACAGCTGCAACGCGCGGGCATCATCCAATCCGCCCCCGACGGCATCGCTACCGCCACCCCGCAAAGCCAACTGCACACCGCCGGCCAACACATCCACCACATTAGCGGCGGCGACACCGACATCAGCGCCGGCCAAAACTTCACCGCCCATGCAGTCAAGAGCGTCAACTTGTTCGCGCAGAGCAAAGGGGCGAAGCTACAAGCCAATCAAGGCAAGGTGGAAATTCAGGCACAGAACGACGAGATGCAGATCAACGCGCTTAAAGACGCCACCATTACCAGCAGCGCGGGCAAAGTGACCGTGGCGGCCAAAGACGAAATCCTGCTGACCAGTGGCGGGGCGTACATCAAGATTAAAGACGGCAACATTGAGCTGGGCTGTCCGAAGATGGTGTGGGTGAAGTGTGCGGGGTTTCAGGTGATGGGGCCGGCCACTATGAATTACACCCATCCCGAGTGGCCGAAAACGATTCCTAAAATACCTTTAACGTTGAAAATAGGCCAATCGGCGCATGGAAGCGGCGGGTTTGCAGGTATGCCTTATGTTTTGTATGCGGATGGTGCTGAAAAAATGAAGGGCATACTTAATGCCAAAGGGGAGTTGGAAATCGAACACGAGCTAACCACAGGCAATTACAAAATAGAGCTTGCCAATGGTCGGGTATTCCAATTGCCGGTCGTTAAAAAATATGAAGGCAAAGACAAATACACCAGTCAAGGCTTTTTCCCGGGTAGCGCAAATCCCAAAATTGAAGAATATGCCAAATTAGTTCAAGGAATTTTTACGGATCAAGACCATGAGTGAAGCAAATAAGAAACGTAAAGTAAAAAGAAGCGGGGTATCGGTTTCTGAAAAGCGCAGCAAAATCGCGGAAAGCTGGTTTGTTGGAAAGGGCAAAAAAAATGTGCCGTCTGCCGAGCAAGCTACCTTTCTTCCCCTTGTAAACGGAGAAGCTGCCTTTGGGGAATTGTATGACTCGATCCAAAAAGCAAAAAAAAGTGTAGAAATGGTCTGCTGGGCTTTTCAGCCTTCGATGTATTTCAAGAGGGGGGTTAATTCCGCCGGTGCGCCTATCGGCGAACTGCTCATGGAGCGTTTTATTCAAGACAATGTGGATGTGAAAATTCTGTGTTGGCAAACAGCACCGTTTGCAACAGAAAAATTTCTTGAAGACAACACACCGGGTAGAAGTACTTTATTGTTTTTGCACGAATATTTGGCATACGGCTATTTCTTGGACTTTCTTTTGGAGCCCGCCAATATTGAAGAGCATTTTGAGAAACTCGAGAAAGAAAAGTTTTTAGAGCCGGAAATTGCTCTTCACAAAGTCGGTTCTAAACAACGACACAGTTTTTATAAGAAAAAGCGTAGCCATTCTGTGGAGCAAAGACGCTTCGATTGGGCTTGGTACGATGCGGTGGAGGGTTACAACACCATTCAAAATGATGAAGAGTTTCATCGGAAAATGGCTCAATTCCAGAGAATGCACGACTATATTCATGGTTCGGGATGGGGAACTGTCGGCACCATTTTAAAAATCAAAAAGCAAATCGGTACTGCGATAGACGAATTGAAAGAGTTTTTTGAAACCAATCTTCTGCCCAAATCATTCAAAGACCTCAGAAATGAATGGAGAAATATGCGCTTCGAGCTTAAAGAAGCGATTCATTATGAGCTTTTGAACCATGTGCATAAGTTTTCTCACGAAATATACAATGCTCGAAACACCAAAATGGGCAAAGATATGATCAGCAAAGGTTCGAAGCTGGCGGGCATCAATCCTGACGGTTCGGTGGATACCGTGGATGAAGTGCGTATCGCTTTATTTAATAAACTTTTTGAAAAAGCGGCAGAAGATGTTAAAGCCACAGGACCGATTCATCCAATCGACCAAACACAAGACAAAACGATCGGTCTTATCGGCTCTGCTCTTCCCAAATTAAAACAAGGTGTTTTCTTAAAAAAACCGGGTGGGGAAGGTGGTATAGAAATCAATATGGAAAATGTAGTGGATGCCTTGTTTGATTTTCATGTAGTGCGTGATTACGTCAATTGCATGAACTACCACTTTTTATTGAGAAACGAAAAAAAATACCCCAATACATTAGCCTTTATGCGCTTGAGAAATCAGGGAGATTTTAAAAGCAGAAAACAAAAAGTGTCTTTTGTAACCCGCGAAATCAATCCGGCGATTTTCCCCGAAAGCTTTCCTTTTAAAGATAAAGGCTTATCAGACTTATCTAAAGACATCTTAAAATTTACACCTACCCATCATCAAAAAACCGTCATGATAGATTACGAAGATCCGAAATCTGCGGTCGGTTTTGTGATGGGACATAACATGCTCGACCGTTATTGGGATACCAACGAACACTACGCTTTGCCGGATGAGTACAAAACCTATACCACCAGCAGAGATGGCCCCGGCGAAGTGGATGAACATTCCAAGCTGGAAAACATAGATGAAAGCCAAATGCGCGGACGAAATCCCAGCGCCGGTGCATTTTTCGGCACGCCGCGCCAAGACGTTTCCTGCAAGCTCACCGGAAAAGTGCTTTACGACATTGATGCCAATTTTGTACAAGGCTGGAACAAAGCTTTGCAAGATAACGGCTACTATCGAATAGAACACCAACCGATTACCCCGACGGAACGCGTAAAGAGAGAGCAATTCAAACCCCGCCGGCCTCAAGAAAACAAAGAAGGCGGAGAGCCCTTGTTTGCCCAAATCCTGCGCACACAACCTGAATATCAAGAGGACAATGTACACGCGCTTTACGAACAGAATTTCAAAATGGCTACTTCCTATATCTATTTTGAAAATCAGTATTTCCGTTTCCCGCCATTCGGAGAAGCGTTGCGTAACGGATTTAAAGAACGTAAAGAATTTGCCGCCAGCAGAGGCATTGATACCACCCATATGCAGCCTCTCTGCGTTTTTGTAGTGACCAACTCCTCGCAAGAAGGTTTAGGTCCCGGCGTGGTCAATACCGACCGCATGCTCGAAGCCTTGGGTCGCCGAGATGTGATGCCTTCCGTTGCCCGGGAGCGTATTTTGGAACAAGCCGGATACGGCAACAAAATCCAGCGTATGTTTCCCAACCTTCCAGCAGACAGCATTTGGCGCAAAATCCTACCCGATTACATTTTGCCACCTCCGCCGCTGAAACCGATTCAAGGCTTAAACGAGCGCGAAGTGAAAAACAGAGAGCTTGCAGAAAAAGTTAAGAAAACCAAAGATGTTGATGAACTTCGCGAGATTTTAAAAGAGGACTTGGAAAAAGAAGGCATTAAAGTACATATTTGCACATTGGTTGCCGAAGATTGGGAAGAAATCTATATCCATTCCAAGCTATGTTTGATTAACGATACCTTTGCAACGCTTGGCTCTACCAACATCAATACACGTAGTATGCAGATAGACAGTGAGTTGAATGTTGCGATTGAAAGTCAGCCTGTTGCTCATAAGATGCGGTATGATATTTGGGATTGGCATACGGGTGGGCAACCAGTAATGAATCCAAGTGATCAGTTGATTGATCCTGCTATTTCAAATGAGATTTTTGATATATGGACACATTTGTTACAAATGAATAAAGAAATGAAAGAATCCGAACAACTTAGAATGATGCCACTTTTAGAATTTGATTTAACTGATGTAAATAAAGTACCTACAGTAGATTGGGATTAGGAATTATGATTAAGTTGAAAAAATTGTACCCTTTGTTATTTATTGTTACAACTCTAGCTGGTTGTGATTTAACCAAAAATACTATCAAATTAACTAGCGATATTATTAAAGATTCCAAAACAGGAAGCATGATTATGACATCCCGTTCTGAAAAACTAAAAAATCTTGACTTTACCTGCGTAAAAGAACAGTTCCCGCCACTACCACAAGAGGTAGATCAACTATATAAATATGCCCTTTACCACGATTTTAAAAACCGTTGGTTGCCGAAAGAAGGTGTATTAGACCGCTATCTGCCTTATTACCGCATTGCAGCAGCCAACGGTCATTGGCAGGCCAATCTGACTTTGCAGGAGATCCTGCTCAAAAGCAAAGATATCAGCATTTCTACTTCAGAGCGGCGCGGCGAAGGTATTTATTGGAACGAAAAACTGATGAAGATTTTACCGGCCAGTGCGCATTACTGGTGGTCACGCTATATTGCTGTTGGTTACGGCCCTAAGCATGGTTCAGACGATGCGATGATCTATCTGCGTAAGGCTGCTGATTTAGGAAATGCTAAAGCTCAGTTTGCTGTGCGTGAATTGATTATGAAGATTAAAGATAAGGATAGCTTGCAATTTAGGTTGCAAGTTCGTAACAAGTTGCAAGAATGTGCTGCTACTCAACAATTTCCTGATAGTAGTGCTGCCCAGATGGCTGCTGTCACATATGACAATAGAGGAGACTATCAAAAAGCTATGTTTTATAGTCACCAATCTACCAAAGCAGGAAATAGTTCTTCTGCATTGATAATTAGTAGGGCTTTTTATGTTGAGAATGCGAGAAATCGACACAAAGAATGGGGTATTCCAGAAGATAGGGAGCGGGCAAAACGATATGCCATCATTCGTGACTTTCTCGTTCGTCATGGGCATCTAAAACCTGAACTCAATGTCCACGATTTGGATGAAATCGTACCGTTGCCTCCGGCGCAGTTGCCCAAATGGGATGGTAAAATAGCTATTCAGCGTTTTGTAGAAGGCCCGGCACCGGTGAAGCCTTCCGATGAGTTGGTACGCAAATTAGCACAGCAGGCGGGATTGAATCCGCAGACCGGATTGCCTAAATAAGCAAACCAATATCAAGGCCGTCTGAAAAGTTATTTTCAGACGGCCTCTTAAAAGAACCATGAATAAATTATCACAAACCCTATTAGTATCAATGTACTTAGGTATGGCTTACATAGGTCATGCTCAGGCCTGGTCGCTAGGCGACATTTTGCCCGGCCGTTCGCATAAGTTGGACAACCTTGACTTTACCTGTGTAAAAGAAAAATTTCCTCAATTGCCACAGGAAGCAGACCAACTATATAAATATGCCCTTTACCACGATTTTAAAAACCGCTGGTTGCCGAAAGAGGGCGTATTGGATCGCTATCTGCCTTACTACCGTATCGCTGCTGCTAACGGCCATTGGCAGGCCAATTTGACTTTGCAGGAAATCCTGCTGAGAAGCAAAGACATTAATATTTCTACTTCAGAGCGACGCGGTGAAGGCATTTATTGGAACGAAAAGCTGATGAAGGTTTTACCGGCCAGCGCCCATTACTGGTGGTCACGCTATATTGCCGTTGGTTACGGCCCTAAGCACGGTTCGGACGATGCGATGATTTATCTGCGTAAGGCTGCTGATTTGGGAAATGCCAAGGCACAGTTTGAAGTTCGTGAATTAATCATGAAGATAAAGGATAAATCAAGCCTTCCCTTTAGAGTCAAAATTGCTTCTAAAATGGAAGAGTGTGCTGCATTACAGGAATTTCCTGATGGTGATGCTGCCCAAATGGCAGGAGCTGGATATGATAACGATAGTAAGTTTAAAGATGCTATTTATTTCTACCATTTGAGTGCTAAAGCAGGAAAAACTGCCCCAGCACGGTCGATAAGTAAAGCTTTTTATACTGATAATTTGAAAAGTCGTTATAAACAATGGGGTATCCCAGAAGATAAAGAGCGTGCTGCTAGATATCAAAAAATTGCTGATTGGGTTACCCGCCATGCACATCTAAAACCCGAACTCAACGTCCACGATCTGGATGAAATCGTACCGTTACCACCGGCCCAACTACCCAAATGGGACGGTAAAATAGCCATCCAGCGTTTCGTAGAAGGCCCGGCACCGGCGAAACCTTCCGATGAGTTGGTACGCAAACTGGCACAGCAGGCGGGATTGAATCCGCAGACCGGATTGCCTAAATAAGCAAACCAATATCAAGGCCGTCTGAAAAGTTATTTTCAGACGGCCTCTTAAAAGAACCATGAATAAATTATCACAAACCCTATTGATATCAATGTGCTTAGGTATGGCCTACATAGGTCATGCTCAGGCCTGGTCGTTAAACGACATTTTGCCCGGCCGTTCGCCCAAGTTGGACAATCTTGACTTTACCTGTGTAAAAGAGCAGTTTCCTTCGTTGCCTCAGGAAGCAGACCAACTATATAAATATGCCCTTTACCACGATTTTAAAAACCGCTGGTTGCCGAAAGAGGGTGTGTTGGATCGCTATCTGCCTTACTACCGTATTGCTGCCGCCAACGGTCATTGGCAGGCCAATCTGACTTTGCAGGAAATCCTGCTCAAAAGCAAAGATATTAATATTTCTACTTCAGAACGGCGCGGCGAAGGTATTTATTGGAACGAAAAGCTAATGAAGGTTTTACCGGCCAGTGCCCATTATTGGTGGTCACGCTATATTGCTGTCGGTTACGGCCCTAAGCATGGTTCAGACGATGCGATGATTTATCTGCGTAAGGCTGCTGATTTAGGGAATGCCAAAGCTCAGTTTGCGGTACGAGAGTTGATTATGAGAATTCAAGATGATGCTAGTCATCAATTTAGAATACAAATACGCAACAAACTACAAGAATGTGCCGCAACACAACAATTTCCTGATGACGATGCTGCGCAGATGGCAACAGCCGCATATAGAAATTTAAAAGAATATGAAAAAGCTTTGTTTTATTCCCATCAGGGTACTAAGGCGGGGAAAGATTCTTCTGCACAGGTGGCGAGCAAAGCTTTTTATACAGATAATCCCAAAAGCCGCTACAAACAATGGGGTATTCCGGAAGATAAAGAGCGTTCAAGAAGATACAAAATTATTTCTGATTACCTTACTCGTCATGCACATCTAAAACCCGAACTCAACGTCCACGATCTGGATGAAATCGTACCGTTACCACCGGCTCAACTACCCAAATGGGACGGTAAAATAGCTATCCAGCGCTTTGTCGAAGGCCCGGCACCGGCGAAACCTTCCGATGAGTTGGTACGCAAACTGGCGCAGCAGGCGGGGTTGAATCCGCAAACCGGATTGCCTAAATAAGCAAACTTAAATAAGAAATCATAAGAAAGGCCGTCTGAAAAGTTATTTTTCAGACGGCCTTTCCGTTTCATTCAAAAACACTTAAGTGCTTTTTATTTCTTCGCTTTAAACCCCAATAAATGCTGCTGGGTGGCCAGCCATGCGCCGGCGACGCCTAGGGCTGAGACGACTGCGATGATGAGGAGGATTTCCCATGCGTAGAAATAGCGCCAGTCGATGTGCAGGCCGTAGGGTTTGAAGATGCGGTTGATCAGCGGCTGTGAGGCGTTGACGAGCCAGGCGCACAGGGCGAGGCTGACGCCGACGGCTAAGATGCCTTGCCATACGGCTTGGTAGAGGAACGGGCGGCGGATAAATGATGCGGGTGCGCCGAGCAGTTTGGTGATTTCGATTTCTTCTTTGCGGCTCAGAATCTGCAGGCGGATGGTGTTGTGTGCGACCAAAACGAAAGCGACGCTGAGGGTTACGGCGAGGAACCAGAAGATTTTGTGCAGGAAGTCGTTGATTTGGTAGAGGGTTTGCATCCATTCGGTGTCGAGGGTGGCGCTTTCTACCATGGGCAGTTGGTCTAAATCTTGTTTGAGGGCTTCCATTTCCGCGGGCGGTGTGGCGGGGTCGGGGGTAACGATGAATACGTCGGGCAGGGGGTTTTCATCGAGCATGGAAACGAGGTCTTGCCCGCCCATGCTGGTTTGGAGTTCTTCGAGGCCTTTTTGTTTGCCGACGAATTCGCTCTTGGTGATGCGTGTGTCTTTGGCCAGCAGGGATTTGACGGCTTCGGTATCGACTTGGTCGGCGTTAAGTTCCATGTATAGGGTAATTTGGGGCGACTCGTTGAGTTTGCCCAATACGGCCTGCGAGCTTTGTACGCCGAGGTAGAGGGTGAGCGGGAGCGTCATGGCGATGGCGAGCATGACGAGGATCAGCAGGGTGCCGACGGGCTGCTTCCAGAGTTGCTTGATGGCGTTGACGGCGGATTCGAGGTGTAGGGATAGGTAGTGATTCATGATGCAAACCTGCCTTCCTGCAAGCGTAAGATGCGGTGGCCGTAGTCTGCCATCAGGGTTTCGTCGTGGGCGGCCACAATCACGGTGGTGCCTGCTTCGTGGAAGGTTTTGAAGAGTTCCATAATGTCGAGGGCGTAGGCGCGGTCGAGGTTGGCGGAGGGTTCGTCGGCAATCAGGAGGCTGGGTTGGTGGACAACGGCGCGGGCGATGCACAGGCGTTGTTGTTCGCCGCCGGACAGGGTAATGGGGTCGGAGAGTTCGCGTCCGCCCAAGCCGACTTTTTCGATGGCGACACGGGCGCGTTTTTCGGCTTGTTTGGCGTCGTAGCCGATGATGCGCAGGGGCAGCAATACGTTTTGCAATACGTTGCGGTCAAACAGGATTTTGTGGTCTTGGAAGACGATGCCGATGTGCTGGCGCATGAAGCCGATTTGGTTGTCGTTGAGGCTGCCGATGTCTTGGTTGTTCATCCATACTTTGCCTTTGGTGGGCTTGGTGATGCCGGAAATCAGCTTGAGTACGGTGGATTTGCCGGCGCCGGAATGCCCGGCCACGAAAATCATTTCGCCTTTGTCGATTTTGAAGCTGACGTTTTTCAGGGCTTGAAAACCGCCGGGGTAGATTTTGGAAACTTGCTCGAAACGGATCATAGGTTTTCTCGTTGAAGTTGCTGTTCAGACGGCATGGGCCGTCTGAAAAAGAAGGGCGGAAGTCTCAGGCTGAGATTATACCGAATAATGCGCCGTGCTTCAGCCGCGCTCAGGCAGACGGAATATTTTTATTGTGGAGCGGCGTGGCGGGGGTGTTTGTTGTTTTCTGTATGCAGTTTGGGCGGGTGCGGTTTGTTTGCGGCGGGTGGACGGATGTGTGCGTGTGTTGGCGGCGGGGCGGGGCTTGCGGGAGAAAGTTGCTTGGCGGAGGTGTGCGGTTAAGCCGGAAACCGGCCGGTTTGGGTGCTTGGAATGGGGCGGGGTTTGGGCTTGTGTCTGTCGTTTGTTTATGCCTCCCTATATAATGCACACTTATTTTTCAGACGGCCTTGTCTGCCGAGGCCGTCTGAAAGCTGATTTTTGAAAGGAACCTCTGCCATGCTTTCTCCCGAACAAGTAAAAAATATGATTGAAGCCGTAGCCCGCTGCGAATATGTTGCCGTAGAAGGCGACGGCCACCACTTCTTTGCCCAAATCGTGTCGTCTGAATTTGAAGGCAAAGCCCGCCTTGCCCGCCACCGCCTGATTAAAGACGGTTTGGCCGACAAGCTCGCCAGCAATGAATTGCATGCTTTGTCGATTACGACGGCTGCAACGCCTGAAGAATGGGCGGCGAAACAGGGCGGTTAGGCCGTCTGAAAACAGCAGGCAAACACTAAGCATACCGCTGCGGATAAGGCGGTATGCTTTAAAAACACCGACAAACACCGCCGCAGACGATCTGCCCGATGTTGATGATAAAAAACAAAAAATAAAGAGATTACTTCGGCTGCCGTTGTCGGCGAAGGTTTGAAGTCTCGAATAATCAATAATAAACAGCGGTTGCTTAGGCACGAAGATGCACACAACGCAGCCGCACGATAAAACACATTACGTCTCATCTATCATGCTGATTCTCAATCCCGCCTTTCTCCAACAACCGCCGCCGCGCGCCGTTGCGTCTGCCGTGCTGTTTACTTTGCTGTGGGCGGCGCTGCCGCTGGTGTCTTCGCTGCCTGCCGCAGTGGTGGCCGTGTTCGGCGGTATGTGGCTGCTGCGCTTGGTTTTACTGCGGCTGGGTGTGGCCAAGCTGCCGCTGCCGGCATTGGTTTTGCTGATGGTTATCGGCGGCGCGCTGGTGTGGCAGCAGCTCGGCACGGTGATCGGGCGCGACGGCGGGGTGTCGTTTCTGCTGTTGATGGTGATGCTCAAGGCATTCGAAGGCAATACCCGCCGCGACTGGCAGGTGCTGCTGCTGGCCATGCTGTTTTTAATCGGCTCGTCGGTGCTGTTCGACCAAAGCCTGATCATCGGCATATGGCTGCTGCTCGCCTTGCCGATGGCGGGCATATGCTTCGCCGTGCTGTGCGGGTTGAGTGTTAAAGAAGCGGCCAAACACACCGGCCAAGCCCTGCTGCTTACCCTGCCGCTGACTGCCGTGTTGTTTGTGGCGGTGCCGCGTTTGAACGAACCTTTATGGCGCATTCCCCAGCCCCAGCAGGGGCAGGCCAAAACCGGTTTGTCCGATTCGATGGAGCCGGGCAGCATCAGCAATCTGGTGCAGAGCGACGAATGGGTGGCGAACATTACCTTTTCAGACGGCCTCAAGCCGCAGCGCAGCGATATGTATTGGCGCGCCATCATCATGGCCGACTTTGACGGCACCCGCTGGCGCGCGCTCGACAACACCTATATAGACGAAGCCCGCACCGCCACCAACCCCGCGCGCACCGTCGAATATCAAATGATTATCCGCGACCAAAACGGCGCGCTGCCCGCTTTAGACTACCCCGTCGGCTCATTGCCCGACAGCCTCACCAAACGCATGGGACAGATTGTACGCACCCACCGCAGCCGCGAAGGTTTGCGCCGCATTACCTTGCAGGCATCGTTAAGCGACACCCTGCCCCACAAGCTCACCGAAGGCGAACGGGTTTTCTACACCCGCCTGCCCGAAGGCAACCCGAAAACCCGCCTGCTTGCCGATGCCCTAGCCAAACAATCCGCCGGCGCACGTCAGTTTATCGACAAAGTGCTGCATCACTACCGCAGCAAAAAATTCAGCTACACCCTGCAACCGCCGCGCACGCCCGGGCGCAACGGCATCGACGAATTCATGTTCCGCACGCAGCAAGGCTTTTGCGAACACTACGCGCAGAGTTTCGTCGTGATGATGCGCGCCGCAGGATTGCCCGCACGGGTGGTAACCGGCTATCAAGGAGCCGAATACAACGAACAAGCCGGATTCTGGCAAATCCGTTCCAAAGACGCACACGCATGGGCGGAAGTGTGGCTGCCGCAAGAACAAGCATGGCTGCGTGTCGATCCCACCGCCCCCGTCTCCTCCGTGCGCGCCGAAAGCGGCATCAGCCAAGCCCTGCCCGAAGCCGAACGCAAAATGGTTTCAGACGGCCACAGCCTCTTCGCCCGCTGGCGCGATACCGGCCAATTTTACTGGCAGCAATGGGTGGTGAACTACGACCAAAGCAAACAAAACAACCTCTTCGAACTGCTCGGCTTGGGCGGATTCAACTGGAAAACCCTGCTGCTGGTGCTGCCCGCAGGCATGGCACTGGCGTTGCTGCCCCTGCTGAAATGGTGGTTCGGCAACCGCAGTTGCGAACGCGACTACTTAAACGAAGGCTTCACACAACTCAAAACCGCCTTGCTGGGCGAAGAAGACGAAACCGCCCCCGCCGTGAGCGCAGGCGAACTGCAAAAACTGCTCAACAGCAACGGCATCGAAAGCCCCGAACTCACCCGCCTGCTCAAACAATACGAACACTGGCTCTACGCCGCCGACCGCCCGACATTGCGCACCCAAAAACGCTGGTACCGCGCAGCAAAGAAAGCCGCCAAAAAGCAATACCGGCAGCAACATTAGTTTGCTAGGGTTCATACAACAGAGGCCGAGACCTTTGCAAAACCCCCATCTGCGGCGCATTTCTGCGTTGTGCGCTGCTCGCTCGTTTGCCTATCTATATGATATGTCTGCACTCGCTGCGCTGCTACGCCTTGAACTGCATCCACATCTGAGGGTTTTGCAAAGGTCTCAGGCCGTCTGAAAACAGCTTTAACTTGATCGAAGCGATGTTTTCAGACGGCCTCTTTTTTGTAGTGAAAGGGAGTGCAAAATTTTAAACCGTTATGATATATTTCTCACTTGGTAGTTAATGCAGAAATAATAAAAATACATTGGAGAATGTCTGTGGATACTCGGCTTATCCGAACTTACTACGCCCATTCCGCCGAAAACCGGCCTGAACAAAAACGGCAAACCTTGCAAAGCCTTTTCTCTAACTATGAAGAGATGGCGTCAAGGTTTGCCGCTTTTTTATGCAAATTTAACTTAATTAGGAAGAAGATGAATGGCTGAACATTTTATTGCCCACGTCCGCCGTTCCGATAATACGCCTCAATCTGTGGCCACCCATCTTACCGAAACTGCTGCGATTGCTAAGCTGTTGGCTGGGAAATTAGGCTTGGATCTGTCGGGTGAACTATTGGGATTAATGCATGACTTCGGCAAGTATTCTTTGAAATTCCAGAAATACATTCACGATGCCACGGGTTTGATTAATCCGGACTTGGACGAAGAAGAAAGTACGCCGGGTGGTGTGAAAGTAGATCACTCAACTGCCGGTGCGCAATGGGTTTATTGCCGTTTGAAGCAGTTTGGCGTTCGTCAGGGTGGAGGGGAGTTATGCGGGCAGATGCTGGGGCTATGTATTGCTTCTCATTATGGTATCGCTTTGGTAGTAGATAAGTAAGGAATATGGTGGATGCCGATGAAAGTATTTATGGCGCATGTGCGCGTTAGCGATATCGACAAGTTTCAAATTCATGATGTCAGAAAACATTTGCAAAAAGTAGCCAAGCTTGCCGCTCAATTTGCTGGTGAGCGAGGGAGAGTCTTTGCTCACTATGCAGGTCTGCTGCATGATTTAGGCAAGTTTCAAGCGGCTTTTCAGGATTATATTGAAAGAGTCAGTGGCTTTAAGAAAGAAGATGCTCATCTAGAAAACTTGGAGGAAAGGGGAGTAGCAGCCAAGATTTCGCACTCGACGGCGGGTGCCAAGTATGCGGTGGGGGCTTTTGATCCATTTTTTGGGCACTTATTGGCGTATTTGATTGCTGGACATCATGCGGGTTTGGCAGATTGGAATGATAAAGGGGGCTTAAAGCATCGTTTACAACAGGCGGATCAGGAATTAGAGAGTGCGTTGCTGGGAGCAAGAGAAGCTGGATTTGATGAGGAAATCCAAAATCTTTCCGATGATGATCTGTTGGCAGATTTTCAGTCGTTTTTTGCGGAAAACGACAAAATTTTAGCCGAACTTCATGTCTGGATTCGGTTTTTGTTTTCTTGTTTGGTGGATGCCGATTTCTTGGATACCGAAGCGTTTATGAATGGCTATGCGGATGCGGAGATGGCAAGGCAAGCCGGCCTGCGACCAAGTTTTCCTGAGTTGTCGGAGTTGCATAGTCGCTATCAGGCGTATATGGAAGCATTGGCAGCAACGACTGATAAGACTTCTGTACTCAACCAGGAACGCAATCAAATTTTGATGCAATGTTTTCAGGCGGCTGAATGGAATGAGTCATTTTTTGGTTTGACGGTGCCAACTGGTGGCGGCAAGACTTTGGCCAGCCTCGGTTTTGCACTCAAGCATGCATTGAGGTTTAATAAAAGACGCATTATTTATGCGATTCCGTTTACCAGTATTATTGAACAAAATGCCAATGTATTTCGCAAGGTGTTGGGTGATGAGGTGGTGCTGGAGCATCACAGCAATCTGGAGGTGGATGAAAAAAAGGAAACGGCACGCAATCGTCTTGCTGTTGAAAATTGGGATGCGCCACTGATTGTGACCACCAATGTGCAATTGTTTGAAAGCCTTTTTGCTGCTCGTCCCAGTCGTTGCCGGAAAATCCATAATATTGCTGACAGTGTGGTGATTTTAGATGAGGCGCAGCAAATTCCACGGCCATTCCAAAAACCGATTACAGATGTGATGCGAGTGTTGGCGCGTGATTATGGCGTGACGTTTGTGCTGTGTACCGCTACACCGCCCGAGTTAGGTAAGGACGTCGATGTTTTTGGAAGAGTTTTATTGGAGGGGTTGCCGCAGGTTTACGAAATCATTGCGGATAAAGCTGCATTGGCAAAGCGTTTGCAGCGTGTTCGCATTAGGCTACCTGAAAAAGATGATCCCAAGAAAAGCTGGCAACAGGTTGGTGATGAAATTGCCGAGCGCAATTGCGTGCTGGCTGTGGTCAACACGCGCAAACATGCTCGTAAGTTGTTTGCCGCCCTGCCTGCAGATGGCATCAAGCTGCATTTGTCTGCCAATATGTGTGCCGCACATCGGGCGGAAGTAATTGCTCTGATTCGCCGCTATTTGCAGCTTTATGGCGATGGCAAACTTGCGCAACCGCTTTGGGTGGTCAGTACGCAGCTGATTGAGGCAGGTGTCGACTTGGACTTTCCGGTGGTTTATCGCGCCATGGCAGGTTTGGATAGCATTGCGCAGGCGGCTGGGCGCTGCAATCGCGAAGGAAAGCTGCCGGGTTTGGGAGAGGTGGTGGTGTTCCGAGCAGAGGAGGGTGCGCCCAGTGGCAGTTTGAAACAAGGACAGGACATTACCGAGGAAATGCTGGCGGCAGGTTGGTTGAACGATCCCTTATCGCCCGATGCATTTGCAGAATATTTTCGACGTTTCAATAAGAAAGGGGAGCGTGATCAGCACGGAATTTCCACATATCTGATGATGGAGCAACCCAGCGAACAAAATCCATTGGCTATTAAATTCCGTACCGCCGCAGAAAAATTCCGTTTGATTGATGGTCAAGGCGTGGCTCTGATTGTGCCGTTTATTCCTTTAGTTTGGGAGGAAAGAGAAAACCTCCCTAACATCGTTAAGACACATGAACTGCCTGAATTTTTTAAACATTGCCTGGACGGGGTGCCGGTTGATGAGTGGGAAGACATATTAAAAAAACGGCGCTGTCCATCTACTCTCGATGAACACTTCGGAAAAACGGATAAACCACCTTTACCCGAGCCGTTTGAGACATGGTTATCGTATTTGGAAAGTGATCCACTAAAGTACAAATGGGTATACCGCAAGTTGCAGCGCCACACGATTACCGTACATGAAAACGAGTTGAAAAAGCTGCCGGTAAATGCTGTGGTGGAACGGGCAGGGTTATTGGTGCTGGACGTCGGATATTATGATGAGGTGCTTGGAGCAAGTATGGATGACAATTGGTTGATGTCTCCTGAGTGTTCTGTTATGTAAAGGAAACGCCCCTAATTGGGAAGGGGCGTTTTTTATCATGGAATATTCCAAAATACGTTCATGGTTTCAACACACATTTTCATGCAAGGAAAATGAATCAACATTGTACAGGTGACATCAATAAGCCACAAATTGTGTTTGACAGGTATGGTTACGTTTGAATGATATACATTCATGGAATTAAAAGGAGAAGGGTAATGAGCTTTATTCTAGAAGTCAGCGGTGATTTTGCCTGCTTTACCAGGCCGGAGCTCAAGGTAGAGCGTGTCAGCTATCCGGTGATTACGCCTTCGGCTGCGCGCAATATTCTAATGGCCATCTTATGGAAACCGGCTATCCGTTGGCGGGTGTTGAAGATTGAAATATTGAAGCCGATTCAGTGGGTCAATATTCGCCGTAACGAAGTGGGCAGTAAAATGAGCGAGCGTAGTCAGGGTTTGTATATCGAAGATAGCAGGCAACAGCGTGCATCAATGCTGTTGCGCGATGTGGCCTATCGCATTCATGCCGATTTCGATATGACCGATGAAGTGGGGCAGGGTGATAATCGTAAAAAGTTTGTAGAAATGTTCGAACGCCGTGCAATAAAAGGACAATATTTTCATCAGCCTTATCTCGGATGTCGGGAGTTTCCTTGTAATTTTAGATTATTGGAAAAAGCGGAAGACGGACTGCCACGTGAAGACATTACCCAGGATTTCGGCTTTATGCTGTATGACATGGATTACAGTAAATCCGATCCGCGCGATTCCAATCGCGCCGAGCCAATGTTTTATCAATGCAAGGCCGAGCATGGCGTCATTATTGTGCCGCCTGCCGGTAGTGAGGAGGTGAAGCGATGATGCTTCATGCCTTGACTCGCTATTATCAGCGTAAAGCCGTTTCAGAAGGTGGAGTGGCTCCGGAAGGATTTGAGAAAAAAGAGATTCCCTTTGTAATTGTTCTCGATAGACATGGACGCTTCATCCAGTTGGAAGATACTCGTGAAGCGAGAGGTAAAAAAAAGGTTGGCCGTGCTTACTTGGTGCCCAAGGCTTCTGCGCGCAGTGGCTCCAAATCCTACGAAACCAGCAATGTTTTGTGGGATCACTATGGGTATGTGTTGGCTGCAGCCAAGGAAGTTGACGGCATAGCCAAAAAAATGCCGGATGCGGCGGCGGCTGAGGCTGAAAAAAACCGTATATTGGCAGATAACCAGCATGCAAGTTTTGTGGCCAAGGTTGATGAGCTGAAAGAAGCGTTGCCGGATGATTTTGGTATTGCGGCAGTGGCTACGTTTTTGGCATCGACGGAAGAAAAAACAAAGGTTTTCCAATCGGAAAATTGGGCTGAGTGCTTGAAAATCAAAGGCTGTAATTTGAGTTTCCGTCTAGTTGATGAGGTTTCGGCTTTGGTTTGCCAATCAAAAGCCTTGCAAAATTACTTGGCGGCAGAGAAGGAAGGAGAGGAGAGTGACCAGCAGGAAGGAATTTGCTTGGTTACCGGTCAGAAGGCGCCGATTGCTCGCCTGCATTCGTCCATCAAGGGGGTAAATGCCAAGCCGTCTCCTTTTGCTTCGGTTAATTTGGCGGCTTTTGAGTCGTACGGTAAGGCGCAGGGATTTATTTTTCCTGTCGGCGAGCAGGCGATGTTTGAATACACCACTGCGCTCAATATGCTGCTCGCCAGTGATAACCGCTTTCGTATTGGTGATGTGACCGTCGTGTGCTGGAGCGAAAAACCCACGCCTTTGGAGAGTCGGGTTGCTTTCATGATTAATGGCGGCGGCAAAGACAATCCCGACGCGCATATCGACGAAGTGAAGTCGCTTTATAAGAGCTTGCTCAACGGAAAATATACTGAGCCGAATGCCAAGGACAAGTTTTACCTGTTGGGTTTGTCGCCGAACGCGGCGCGGATTGTAGTACGTTTCTGGCATGAGACCACGGTAGCAGCATTGTCGGAAAATATTGTCCGCTGGTATGACGATTTGCAGATGGTGCGCGGCGAAAAATCACTTTATCCCGAGTTTATGCCGTTAATGCGCTTGCTGTGCAATTTGGTATTGGAAGGCAAGGCGGAAAATTTGCCGCCGGATTTGATTGCACAGGTTACCCAAAGCGCTTTAAGTAATCGTCCGTTGCCAGTTAGCCTGTTGCAAATCGCTTTGCGCCGTAACAAGGCCGAGCAAAAAGTAACTTATGGACGAGCATCATTGATTAAGGCTTATTTAAACCGCGCTGTCCGGGCGGGTAGTTTGAAAAACATGAAGGAGTTGACAATGAGTTTAGACCGAGAAAGAGGGGATATTGGTTATGTACTTGGGCGGTTGTTTGCCGTACTGGAGAAAGCTCAGGGGGAGGCCAATCCAAATTTGAATGCCACCATCGGCGACCGCTATTTTGGTTCGGCCAGTAGCACGCCTGTCGCAGTATTCGGCACATTGATGCGCTTGGTGCCGCACCATTTGAGCAAGCTCGAACATGAAGGCCGTGCTGTGCAGCTGAAATGGGAAATTCGGCAGATTTTAGATCAATGTCAACACTTTCCCAGCCATCTCAATCTCGAACAACAAGGTTTGTTCGCTATTGGTTATTACCATGAAACCCAATTTTTATTTACCAAAGATGCTTTGAAAGATCTGTTCAACCAAGCCAAATCTGCTAAGGAGTGATTCAAATGACTATTGAAAAACGTTACGACTTTGTTTTTTTGTTTGATGTACAAGACGGTAATCCCAATGGAGACCCCGATGCAGGAAATTTGCCGCGCATCGATCCTGAAACTGGCATGGGTTTGGTTACTGATGTTTGCCTGAAACGCAAAGTGAGAAATTTTGTGCAAATGACACAAAGCCCGGAGCAGCACGATATTTTTATCCGCGAAAAAGGGATTTTGAATAACCTGATTGACGAAGCGCATGAGCAAGATAACGTTAAAAGCAAAGAAAAAGGCGAAAAAACCGAGGCTGCCCGTCAATATATGTGCAAGCGTTACTACGATATCCGTACCTTTGGCGCGGTAATGACCACCGGCAAAAATGCTGGCCAGGTGCGCGGCCCTGTGCAGCTTACCTTCTCGCGCTCCATTGATCCTATTATCACGCTGGAGCATAGCATCACCCGCATGGCTGTGACCAACGAAAAGGATGCCAGCGCAACCGGTGATAACCGCACCATGGGACGCAAATTCACCGTGCCTTATGGCCTCTATCGTTGTCACGGCTTCGTCTCTGCCCATTTTGCCAAGCAAACCGGCTTCAGCGAAGCAGACCTAAACCTGTTTTGGGATGCGCTGATCAATATGTTTGATCATGATCATTCCGCCGCGCGCGGGCAAATGAACGCACGTGGTCTGTATGTCTTCGAGCATAGCAGCAGCTTGGGTGATGCGCCTGCCGATAGCCTCTTCAAGCGTATTCAAGTAGCCAAAAAAGAAGGTGTCAACGTTGCCCGCAGTTTTGATGACTACACGGTAAGCGTCAATGAGCAAGATCTGGCGGCCACCAAGTTATACCGCAAACTCGGTTAACCATGCGTTCCATCCCGCTCTCCGCCCTGCAACACTACGCCTTTTGTCCGCGCCAGTGTGCTTTGATTCATAACGAACAAGTATGGGCGGAGAATTTTTTGACCGCACAAGGTCGTGCGTTGCATGAGCGGGTGGATGGCGGCGAGCCGGAAACCCGCAAGGGCGTGCGCCTCGAGCGCAGCGTGCATGTGTCGGCGGAAAATTTGGGCGTGCACGGCGTGCTGGATATGGTCGAGCGCGATATTCAGACAGGCCGTCTGAAACCCGTCGAATACAAACGCGGCAAACCCAAGCCCGAACCGTTCGACGAAATCCAGCTCTGCGCCCAAGCCCTGTGCCTGGAGGAAATGACCGGGCAAACGGTAGCAGAGGGAGCTTTGTGGTACATGCAAACCCGCCACCGCGTGCCGATTGTATTTTCAGACGGCCTCAGGGCGGAAACGCTGCATACCATCGCACAAGTGCGCGGGCTTTTGGAAAGCGGCATCACTCCGCCGCCGGAATACGGAAAACGCTGCAAAGCCTGTTCGTTGATTGAGGTTTGCCAGCCGAAATTGATGGAGAGGGATCGGTCGAAAAGGTATGTGGCAGGGTTGTTTGGGGAATAAGAGGAATGCAATTTTATGAATGGTCAATTAATAGTAGATAGTTTTGCAATAGATAAATTAGTTACAGAAATGAAAGAGTTAATTTCATTTTATGAAGAACATTTTGACTACAAAAAAATCAGAAGCTCCAAGATCCAAAAATGGATTGACTGTGTGGGTAATCCTAACGTTAAAAACGTGGATAAGTTTGAGTATTTTTTTCAGCTTAGACAATATGTTAGGGCAATGCAAACTTTTAAAAACAAATCCGATGTAATCAAAAAAGATACTATTACAAAAATGTTATCTGGTGGTCAGGGTAGCAAAAATGATAGGTCTAGTGATTATTTTTTTGAAATTGATATGGCTAGAAGATTCATCAATAGAGAAGATTTTGAAGATATAAACTTAAATGAGAATACAGATATTATTTTTAAAAGCTCTTGCTGTGATGCTGAAATTTTTGTTGAATGTAAAAATATAAATTCAGATAAATCTTTTGAGGAAAATATAAGAAAAGCAAATAAACAGCTTGAATTAAAGTTAAATGCAAATAAAGGCTTGGGAGTTATCGCTGTTAATTTATCAAATGTATTTGATGTTGCAGAATATCGTAAATTGCTTTCCCCTGTTATGGATACTTTTATCAAGCATTATGAGGCTATTGGGCGGGAAGAGATTGATATTCTTTCAGATAGAAATTTTCAACAAATTTTTTCTGCCATGCTGCAAGGGTTGATGGAATTGGAATTTAGAAAGATGTTCCAAAAGTTTGAGAATAACGATTATAAGTTTCATGGCCGTGTGCTTGGAATATTTTATCAAGTAGAAGTTATGATCCCTATGCGTAGTGTAGATGGTTTTTTTATCGTAAGGATGGCCACATATTATACTTTTTCTAGTAACAAGGAATTGGAAAATTTTATTTTCCACTCATTGGCAATAGGTGTTTAGATAAGATAATAAGCTCGCGGAAGTTGGATACTTGTATCTGATAACTGTTGATATTCCCAATAGCAAGCGTAGGGTGTGTGCCCTTGGACACGCACGTGCAGATGGTTTATCTACTACTGTTTGAGAGTCTGATTTTTTCAGACGGCCTTATAGAGTCGTTAACGACAAAACGCGTGCGTGGCTGCGCCACACACCCTTGTATGTTGAAACTAATGTACCATGGCAAGCAAACAGGCCGTCTGCCTCCGAACACACCCTTGGGCTTCCGCACCCGTATTGTAGCCAAACGAGCAGACGGCCAATCATCAACACAACCGAACAGTTGCAAGACCCTACAACCGAATACAAGGATGGTTTATTGATGAGCACCCAAAATTATGGCGGCATAGACGTAGCCAAAAAGAACTTCGTCATCGGTATTACCGGTAAGGCCAAAACCAAAACCGAAACCAATAATGCCAAAGGTTTCCAACATACCGTCGACTATTTGCGCAAACACAATGTCGATTTGGTTGTACTGGAAAGTACCGGCGGGTTAGAAATCCCTCTAGCCAAAGCGTTGCACCATGCAGGATTGCGTGTTGTCATCGCCAACCCACGCCAAACACATTCCTATTCCCAATCTTTTTCTTTAGGCAAAACCGATGCCAAAGACGCTAAAATGTTGGCCGATTTCGCCCAAGCCATCGAGACTAAAGGATTGGTGGGCGATATGCGCTATATTCCGCCTTCTACCGAAGAAGAAACGCTCGAAGCCTTGGTCAAACGCCGCAGCCAGTTGGTAGAGATGCGAGCGGTGGAGAAGAACCGCCACCATCAGATTCACGAGAGCCAAAAGCAGAGCGTTGCAGACCTTATCCGTCACTTTGACCGCCTAATCACCGATCTAGATAAACAAATCGACAGGTACGGTGGTGGTTTCAATGAAAAGGGAGATACTGTCTGCTCAATTAAAGGCGTGGGCAAAAATATCTGCGCCACCTTAATGGCGATGCTGCCCGAATTGGGAAAACTATCGCACAAACGCATTGCTATGCTGGTAGGTGTGGTGCCGCCACCCAATGAAAGCGGGGAATCCAAAACCAAGACAGGTTGTATTGGCGGCAGAATGGCAGTACGTAATGCGCTGTATATGGCGGCCTTAACCGCCAGCCGTTTTGAACCGAAGATTAAGGCGTTTTACGAACGGCTAACGCAACGCGGAAAACCGTTCAAAGTAGCCATCAATGCGTGTATGCACAAACTGCTGCGTATTCTGAATGCCCGGGTAAGGGATTACCTGCATTCAAACAACCTGCAATGCGCTTAATTACCTGTGTTTGCTGTTGCTGACCGACGGGTTGGTAACACAGTTGCTACGAGTGTCAGATTAGTTCATATACT
Organism: Neisseria sp. Dent CA1/247; assembly: GCF_022870825.1. Lineage (NCBI taxonomy): Bacteria > Pseudomonadati > Pseudomonadota > Betaproteobacteria > Neisseriales > Neisseriaceae > Neisseria > Neisseria sp. Dent CA1/247. The sequence goes on from NZ_CP091522.1 coordinate 187,618, forward strand.
TACATATCTGACAAATGTTTGATATTACTGTTGTCTTTAATTATTGCGGTAATCTTGAAAATGTCGGATTCAAGAATCCGACCTACCCTGTTTCAGGTAGCCTAAGCATCAATCCCTAAGAGTGCGCTCAAAATCCGAGGAGTTTTTATAATGCGCAAACTTCAAAACACGCTCTACATCACCACCCAAGGTAGTTATCTGCATAAGGAGCGGGAAACGCTGGTGGTGGAGCAGGAGCGCAAGAAGGTGGCGCAGTTGCCGGTGCATGCGATCGGGCATATTTTTTGTTTCGGTAACGTGTTGGTGTCGCCTTTTTTGATGGGGTTTTGCGGTGAAAACAATGTGAATCTGGCGTTTTTTACCGAGAACGGGCGGTTCTTGGGGCGTTTGCAGGGGCGGCAGAGCGGTAATGTGTTGTTGCGGCGGGCGCAATATCGGCTGTCAGAGCAAAATCCCGTACCGATTGCGCAGCATATTATTGCGGCGAAGATTCAGTCGGCCAAGCGGGTGTTGCAGCGGCGTTTGCGCAATCATGGCGAGCATGCGGAGGTGCAGGCGGCGGTAACGGCGTTGAATTTCAGTTTGCAGCAACTGAAGCGGGCAGAGTGTTTGGACAAGGTTCGCGGGATTGAGGGCGATGCGGCGGCGCGTTATTTCGGGGTGTTCCGGCATTTGCTTGCGGAGAAAAGCGGTTTTGATTTTGACGGCCGCAACCGCCGTCCGCCGCGTGATGGGGTGAATGCGCTGCTGTCTTTTGTGTACAGCATTTTGGGCAAAGACATCAGCGGCGCGTTGCAGGGCGTGGGCTTGGATCCGCAGGTGGGTTTTCTGCATGCCGACCGACCGGGACGCGACAGTTTGGCGCAGGATATTTTGGAGGAATTCCGCGCGTGGTGGGTGGACAGGATGGTGCTTTCCCTGATTAACCGCGGGCAAATCAAGCCACAGGATTTTGTGCATGAGGCCAGCGGCGCGGTGAATATCAAACCCGAAGCGCGCAAACTGGTTTTTCAGGCTCTTCAGGCGAAAAAGCAGGAGAAGATTATCCATCCGTTTTTGCAAGAAGACGTGGAAATCGGCCTGTTGCCGTATATTCAGGCGATGCTGCTGGCGCGGCATCTGCGCGGGGATTTGGCGGAGTATCCGCCGTTTTTGATGCGTTGAGTTTTTCAGACAGGCATTTTCAGACGGCCTTTCGGGTAATCTTGGAGGCCGTCTGAAATGCCTGTCTGAAAAATGGATAAGGGGAAATAGTGTGTTGATGTTGATTACTTATGATATTTCGCTGGAAGACGCGGCAGGGCAGGCGAGGCTGCGGCGCATCGCCAAACATTGCTTGGATTACGGCGTGCGCGTGCAATATTCGGTATTCGAGTGCGACGTAACGCCTGATCAGTGGGTAAAACTGAAGGCCAAATTGCTCGACACTTACCAGCCCGAAACCGACAGCCTGCGCTTTTACCATCTGGGTAGCAAATGGCGGCGAAAGGTGGAACATCACGGCGCGAAGGCGGCGGTGGATGTGTTTCAGGATACGCTGATCGTGTGAATCGCTAACCCGTGGTTCTCATGAAAATGCGGGGTGGTTAGCGATGCAGGATTGTTCTTTAACAATCAGGAAATTAGGAAAGCGGGTGTGGCGGAATAAGGCTGTGTTATACTCGCTTTTCGCGTTTTCGGAGAGTTTTAGCGAATCAGGGCCGTGCAAGCCTTGATGGATAAAGGTTTCCGAGAAGGCTTCAGCCGCCTTCGGGCGGCTGTGTGTTGAAACAGTCAATCTTGCACCAAGCGCAATCATTTGCTTTTTCAGCCGCCTTCGGGCGGCTGTGTGTTGAAACAAAACATTGGAAACCGACACGATAGCCCATACATCAGCCGCCTTCGGGCGGCTGTGTGTTGAAACCTGTTACAACCCTCAGTCTTGCCCTCAGGGACTTTCAGCCGCCTTCGGGCGGCTGTGTGTTGAAACCTGTTACAACCCTCAGTCTTGCCCTCAGGGACTTTCAGCCGCCTTCGGGCGGCTGTGTGTTGAAACATGGCCTGCCCAATCTGATGCTTAAAGACGGCGGTCAGCCGCCTTCGGGCGGCTGTGTGTTGAAACAGGTGTCATGCTTAAATGCTCCTGTTGTTGATATCAGCCGCCTTCGGGCGGCTGTGTGTTGAAACTCGGCATCAACACTTCTTTTTCGCTGCGCCCGTATTCAGCCGCCTTCGGGCGGCTGTGTGTTGAAACAACGGCATATTTTTTTAGATATGGCTCAACGGCGTCAGCCGCCTTCGGGCGGCTGTGTGTTGAAACAAAAGTGCCTGAATATGTAGCCGAACTCGAAACACTCAGCCGCCTTCGGGCGGCTGTGTGTTGAAACCATTTAATCGTAAACACCCGTGAAGATATAAGACGTCAGCCGCCTTCGGGCGGCTGTGTGTTGAAACATTGTGATTGTTTTAACAAAACTCGTTTTATGGCTCAGCCGCCTTCGGGCGGCTGTGTGTTGAAACCAGCATACTCTTTATGAATCTTTTTAGCCAATTCGTCAGCCGCCTTCGGGCGGCTGTGTGTTGAAACCACGGTTTCGCAGCCGGAAAGGTTCGGCATCGTTTCAGCCGCCTTCGGGCGGCTGTGTGTTGAAACAGACGCGCCGGAAATGGCGTTAAACACCACTTCCTCAGCCGCCTTCGGGCGGCTGTGTGTTGAAACTCTTGACTTCTAATAAGCTATGTTAATAGAATCACGTCAGCCGCCTTCGGGCGGCTGTGTGTTGAAACGATAGACCAAGTTGTTGAGCGTCGAAGCAACGGCTCAGCCGCCTTCGGGCGGCTGTGTGTTGAAACAAACGCACTGTATGCCGACGCTCCGCCTGCTGCATTTCAGCCGCCTTCGGGCGGCTGTGTGTTGAAACCAGCTATGTTCTTTATCAGGCCGTCTGAAAAAGTTCAGCCGCCTTCGGGCGGCTGTGTGTTGAAACAAGCCGTTTTGTACGCGTGTACGAAAAAGGCAAGCTCAGCCGCCTTCGGGCGGCTGTGTGTTGAAACGAGCGCAAAGGCGGCGGCCATGTCGGCTTAGTCGTCAGCCGCCTTCGGGCGGCTGTGTGTTGAAACGTTCGGCCACGTCTTCGCACGGCAAACGTGAGGCTCAGCCGCCTTCGGGCGGCTGTGTGTTGAAACAGCAATGTGAAACTAAAATGCGTATCGCTGAAATCAGCCGCCTTCGGGCGGCTGTGTGTTGAAACAACAAACAGCTCATCTTTGCTACTCGAACCTTCATCAGCCGCCTTCGGGCGGCTGTGTGTTGAAACTATCAATACGCCAGCCTTCGGGAATCGGGAAACGCTCAGCCGCCTTCGGGCGGCTGTGTGTTGAAACAGGAAGTCCATAGGTAAGGCGTGGTATGCTTTGGCCGTCAGCCGCCTTCGGGCGGCTGTGTGTTGAAACTATAAGGCATGTTGGGAAATGTCTTTGCATGGTGTCAGCCGCCTTCGGGCGGCTGTGTGTTGAAACCGCATTTGCGTGAGCGATAGCGGGCAGGGCAGTAGTCAGCCGCCTTCGGGCGGCTGTGTGTTGAAACATCTTCATGAGCGCTGCCCCCCGCGCTGCTCGCAATCAGCCGCCTTCGGGCGGCTGTGTGTTGAAACCCCGATGATGCTTTGAACATACTCTATATAGCGGGTCAGCCGCCTTCGGGCGGCTGTGTGTTGAAACCGAAACCTTTTATTTTTCGGGCGTTTTCAACACTCAGCCGCCTTCGGGCGGCTGTGTGTTGAAACTAATCAGTTCCTGCGAGCTGCCTTGAATATCAAATCAGCCGCCTTCGGGCGGCTGTGTGTTGAAACTCGATACGGTATTCCGTGCTGTCTGTTTCTATGGTGTCAGCCGCCTTCGGGCGGCTGTGTGTTGAAACGGTGCATTAAGCGCGGGGTTGGAATGGTTTACCCGTCAGCCGCCTTCGGGCGGCTGTGTGTTGAAACGGCGTGAGTGAAGTCGGCGAGCTGGTTAAGGAAATCAGCCGCCTTCGGGCGGCTGTGTGTTGAAACCACGGTTTCGCAGCCGGAAAGGTTCGGCATCGTTGTCAGCCGCCTTCGGGCGGCTGTGTGTTGAAACAGCATCGCAGGATTGCGAAAAGGATTGGATGACCCTCAGCCGCCTTCGGGCGGCTGTGTGTTGAAACAAGGGTAGCGCATCGGATGAACAATTTGCTGCTCAGCCGCCTTCGGGCGGCTGTGTGTTGAAACAGGCTTAGTATAAATGTTAAGCAACCTTACACCGCTCAGCCGCCTTCGGGCGGCTGTGTGTTGAAACACGTGAAACATTGCAAGTTTTTTTGCAAGTTTGAGTCAGCCGCCTTCGGGCGGCTGTGTGTTGAAACACGCCCTTTTTGAGTTGTTGAAATGGCATCCGCTTCAGCCGCCTTCGGGCGGCTGTGTGTTGAAACAAATCTACTAATTTGTTGTCTGTTTTGATAGCTTTCAGCCGCCTTCGGGCGGCTGTGTGTTGAAACAAAATAAGTGAATAAGCCGTTTTCGGGGGCAAACGTCAGCCGCCTTCGGGCGGCTGTGTGTTGAAACTAAACTCATGAGCATTCCCGAGCAGCAACTTTACTCAGCCGCCTTCGGGCGGCTGTGTGTTGAAACTTGCCCCTATGGTTTTAACCAAAGCATCATAGTAGTCAGCCGCCTTCGGGCGGCTGTGTGTTGAAACAGACGCTCCGGCGACTTTCTCCATGCCGTCGGCAATCAGCCGCCTTCGGGCGGCTGTGTGTTGAAACTTTGTGGCCGATGCCAATTGGGCATAACCGTTGGTCAGCCGCCTTCGGGCGGCTGTGTGTTGAAACGCCTTTGCCTTGATGAAGCGCGTAATGCGTTAATTCAGCCGCCTTCGGGCGGCTGTGTGTTGAAACAACAAAGGCCGCTAAGTTTTTGCGCACCGCCCGATATCAGCCGCCTTCGGGCGGCTGTGTGTTGAAACACGGAGTTGGAAAGGTGTCAAGGGGGAAGCTTTGTCAGCCGCCTTCGGGCGGCTGTGTGTTGAAACACTACTTAGCAAACGCTCATCTAGTTAGCATTTGTCAGCCGCCTTCGGGCGGCTGTGTGTTGAAACGACATGCGGCGGCAGTTTGCTGCTCATGCTTCGTCAGCCGCCTTCGGGCGGCTGTGTGTTGAAACCGCCGCTGTTGTCGCTGCCGCCCGTGGAGGCATCGTCAGCCGCCTTCGGGCGGCTGTGTGTTGAAACCATCTACCTATAACGGTAAAAAAACGAGATATACCTCAGCCGCCTTCGGGCGGCTGTGTGTTGAAACGGGTCTTTGAAAAAAGATGTTGATATAGGCTCTTATCAGCCGCCTTCGGGCGGCTGTGTGTTGAAACTTGATATTTAGTAAGTACAATAGTACTATACACCCTCAGCCGCCTTCGGGCGGCTGTGTGTTGAAACGTCTCTAAAATAAAAGTGCCGTTAATCCGGCACGTTCAGCCGCCTTCGGGCGGCTGTGTGTTGAAACGGACGAAGGAATCTAAAAAGCTTGGATGTTGGGTTCAGCCGCCTTCGGGCGGCTGTGTGTTGAAACAGGCGTTTCCGAACGGTCGTTGACGGAGTGGCAGTCAGCCGCCTTCGGGCGGCTGTGTGTTGAAACATGTTTACTGCAGATGCAGACAACGAATACAAGTCAGCCGCCTTCGGGCGGCTGTGTGTTGAAACCAGCCCGCAGGTGTTAAAGCGGATGGCATACTCAATCAGCCGCCTTCGGGCGGCTGTGTGTTGAAACTTAAATTATTCATAGTCCGCATTATTATTGCTACGGTCAGCCGCCTTCGGGCGGCTGTGTGTTGAAACGCCGGCTTAAGTCCTCGGATAGAACAATCGGGAACTCAGCCGCCTTCGGGCGGCTGTGTGTTGAAACTTCAGATGGCCTGAAACTTTGTAGCCACGCGGTAATCAGCCGCCTTCGGGCGGCTGTGTGTTGAAACCGAAGTATTGAGCGTCAAGAACTCGGTAGGCGACTCAGCCGCCTTCGGGCGGCTGTGTGTTGAAACTGCTGATAGGCCGTCTGAATGTCTTGATGCACGTTCAGCCGCCTTCGGGCGGCTGTGTGTTGAAACCGTATTTCATATTCGATTCCATAAACACACATACGGTCAGCCGCCTTCGGGCGGCTGTGTGTTGAAACTGCTGCCTTGCACATGCCGCGCAGCTTGGTGTCTTGTCAGCCGCCTTCGGGCGGCTGTGTGTTGAAACAGAAGCCTTAGATTCTTGGTTTAATTCCATCACATCAGCCGCCTTCGGGCGGCTGTGTGTTGAAACTTGAGCTAATTTGGTATTTTTGATGACCGAATTCAATCAGCCGCCTTCGGGCGGCTGTGTGTTGAAACTGCCCGCCTTAATCATCCACGCCTTTTGCATGGTCAGCCGCCTTCGGGCGGCTGTGTGTTGAAACAGGAACAGGCTGAAATGGATGCGAGAACTATTACAATCAGCCGCCTTCGGGCGTCTGTGTGTTGAAACAGCTTTTCGAGCAGGGCAACGGCGCGGCGGGATATCAGCCGCCTTCGGGCGGCTGTGTGTTGAAACAAAGATGGCCGAACTGGAACATCTGCGCGGCAAATCAGCCGCCTTCGGGCGGCTGTGTGTTGAAACTACAAAAACAAGCCGGCCAACTTGAAAAAAATCGTCAGCCGCCCTCAGCCGCCTAATCATTGAAAAATTCAAACTTTACCGTTCTAAATCCCCAAAATAAACAGACGATTTATCTGAGGCCGTCTGAAAAATCATCTATTCCCAAATACCTAAAAATCCAGCTACAAACTAAATGAATTAGCTGAAATATTTTCAGACGGCCTCTCGGCTTTTTTAGTACGTTTGAAAATCCGTATCCTGCTGAAACCAAACAATTTTCCGTGCGTTCACCCAAAGCGGCCATTCGCTGCCGGGGTGTAGGTTGAGGCCGCTGGTTTCGGCGGGGTCGAGGTGGAGTTGTATTTCGCCGTGTTGGGGGTGGATGAGTGTCAGCAGGCTGCGGTCGGGTAGGCGGGTGTGTGCGGTGATTTTGGCGTTTTGTCCTTGCGGGTGGTTGAAGTGGATGGCGTGTTGGGGGATGTAGCGGATGTCGTTGACGTTGGTGGCGCCGATGAGGCGGGCGGCTCGGGCGTCGGTGGGGGCGCTGATGAGGGTTTGGGGCGGGGCGAGCTGGATGATGCTGCCTTGGTGCATGAGGGCGATTTGGTCGGCAAGGGCGAAGGCTTCTTCGGGGTCGTGGGTAACGAGGAGGGCGGGGATGTTGCGGTGGCGGATGTGGTTGGCGGTGAGCTGGCGCAGTTGTTGGCGCAGCCCTGTGTCGAGGCTGGAGAAGGGTTCGTCGAGCAGCATGAGTTTGGGGTCGGTTACGAGGGCGCGGGCGAGGGCGACGCGTTGTTGTTCGCCGCCGGAAAGGCTGTGGGTGCGTCGTTGTGCTTCGTCTGCGAGGCCGACTTCGGTGAGTATGGCTTGTGCTTTCGGGTGTGCTTCTGCTTGGTTGATGCCTTGCATTTTGAGGCCGAAGGCGACGTTTTGGATAACGTTGAGGTGGGGCAGGAGGGCGTAGTCTTGGAATACGAGTGAGATGTGCCGGTGTTCGGGCGGGGTGCGGGTGATGTTTTGGTTGTTGAGCCAAACTTCGCCGCTGTCGGGTTGTACTAGCCCGGCGGTGGTTTTGAGCAGGGTGGATTTGCCGCAGCCGGAGCGGCCGAGTATGGCGAGGATTTGCCCGTTTTCTACTTGGAGGGTGATGTTGTCGGCCACGGTTTTGCTGCCGTAGTGTTTGTTTATGTGTTTGAGTTGCAGCATAGGTTTTCCTTTTTTCAGACGGCCTTCTCTTTTTTTTCTGCGGAGTCGAGCAGGAGGAAGACGATGAAGGCGAGCAGCATCAGGATGGCGGTCAGTACCATGGCGCGGTCGTGGTTGTCGCTGCCGGCGGTGCCGAGGTAGCGGTAGATGAGGGTGGTGAGGGTTTGCCATTCGGGGCGGGATAAAAAGAGGGTGGCGGCAAATTCGCCCATGCAGGTGGCGGCGGCGAGGGTAAGGCCGCGGCGCAGGGAGGGCAATAGTAGTGGGGCGGTAACGTGAATGGCCGTCTGAAAAGGGCCTGCGCCCATGCTGCGTGCTGCGGCGGTGTAGTTGGGGGGGAGTGCGTCCCAAGCGGCGAGGATGTCTTTGGTGATAAAGGGGTAGGCCAGCAGGGCGTAGGTGGAGACGAGTAGCGGCAGCGAGGCCGTCCATTCAGGGTAGAGCAACAGCAGGCCGAAGGCAACGCATACGGGCGACACCATAAACGGCAGAAAGGTCAGCCCGCGTACCCATGCAGCTCGGCGTGCGAGTGCGGCATGGGTGATGCCTAGTATGAGGGCGAGCAGCATGGCGGAAAAGGTGAAGCGCAAGGTATTCCATGCGGCGGACAGGGTTTCGGCTTCGCGCCATACTTGCCATGAAGAGCCTGCCGACGCGGCTTGGAGGCACACGGCCACAAGGGGCAGGGCGCAGCACAGGCACAGCAGGGCAAGCGTGCAGGCGAGCATGGTTTTTTCGACCGGGGTGCGCGGCGGTTCGGGCGTTAGGGGGCGGATGTTTCTGCCGGAGGCGGCGCGGCGGCTCAGCCAAGCATAGGCGATGCCTGCGGATGCGGTGATGAACAACACCAGCCATACCAAGATCGACGCTGTGGCCATATCGAGTTCATAGGCTATCAGTTGGTAGATTTCCACTTCTATGGTGGCGTAGCGGCTGCCGCCCAGCAGCAAGGCCAGTCCGAAACCTGAAAAGCAGTAGAGAAACACCAAGCACATGCCGCCGGCCAGCCACGGTTGGAGTACGGGTCGCTCGACATGCCAAAAACGCTGCCATCTGCCGGCGCCGAGTGTTTGGGCCGTCTGAAGGCGGGCGGCGGGCACTTGCAGGAAACCTTGATAGGCGGCGCGTATGAGTACGGGCAGGTTGAAAAAAACGTTACCGTAAACCAGCAGATAAGGCGTGTCTTCCCAGCCCGGCCACAATAATCCGCGCGGGCCGAACAGGGCTAAAACGCCCATACCCGCTACAAGTGTGGGCATTACGAAAGGCAGCATCAGCAGGCGCAGAATCCATCTTCTGCCGCGAAATTCGAAACGTGCCAATGTCCACGCAACCGGCACGCCCAAGAGTAAAGTGAGGACGCAGGTGATGGCGGCTTGAAGCGTTGTCCAGCCGATGCGCATCTGAATGTAGCTGTCTTGCAAGGTTGCCCATACCATACCTTCGTTTTCATACGCAGCCAATGCCAGCAAGGGAGCGGCCACCATCACGGCCAAAAAGCCGAGCGGCAGCAGAGCCAGCAGCAAGGTAGTAAAGAAGGAACCGACGGCCATCATGTTGCGGCGCTCCAGTGGACAAAGGTAGGTAAAAGAATGATAGGGATTGCAGTATGCGTTTTACTGCCGTGAAACTTGAGCCATTGTACAGTTTTAGGCCGGTTTCGTAGGGATTCGGGCGCAAACGGCATGAAAGCTTGGCTGAATTGCGGTTTTCCCGGTTGGTTTTGTGAGTCGGTTAACCCGAATAGTGTGAGTCGTTAATTACTTTTATGTACGGGTATTTTATAGCAAAATACGTATAACTTCACGGACTGTCAATTCCATTCCAAAACTGAGCCACAGTTGTGGTCTAAAATTGAGCCACCCTATGAGCGGTGTTTCATCCGGTAAGAATCATTGCCCGTCTCAAAAATATCACAGCAATAAGTCAGGCGGTCCAGTAAAGCACCCGTCATCTTTTCATCCATAAACAGTTTCACCCATTCGCTAAAGGCCAAATTGGTTGTCATGACAACACTCGTCCTTTCATGCAGTTGGCTCATCAGATGAAACAGCAGCGCACCGCCTTTCTGACTAAACGGCAGATACCCCAACTCATCAAGAATCAACAAATCGTACCGACATTGCTGCTCGGTCAGTTTCAGACGGCCTTCGTCTTTGTCTGCTTCCAATTTGTTGACCAAGTCCAGTACATTCCAAAAACGTACCCTAAATCCTTGTGTCGCCGCTTCGATACCCAATGCTGTGGCAATATGCGTTTTGCCCGTACCCGGTCCGCCTACCAACACCACATTACGCTTCTGTCTGATATAGTCCCCGCCCAAAAGCAGTTCCAATGCCGGACGGTGTATCAAACTCTGCTCAAAATCGAAGTCGGCCAAACTGCGGTGTTGCGGAAACCTTGCCTGGCTAATCCGGTTTTGGATACTCCTTGCGGTTTTGGCTATATGTTCGGCAGTCAACAACCGCTCCAGAATATCCAGCGTACCCCGTTTGCGACGGATGCCGTCCACTACGATTTCATCCCACTGCTCCGCCATCGCACCGAGTTTCAATTCTTTCAACAGTCCGGCCAGACGTTCATGCTGCATGATGCTTCTCCTTCATCGTATCCGTTTGTTTGCCCGACAGACTCAGTAAGCGGTCATAACGGCTGCAATCAACTGACGGCGGGACGGTAAGCGGGATGTCCCTAATATGGAAACGGGGTGGAGGCGGTTCTTTCAGACGGTTGATGATGTTCAAGACTGCCTCCGGAGTCGGCATACCTTCGTCCAATGCCAATTCCGCTGCCGTCAATGCCAAGTCGGCATCGTATTCGGCCATCAGGTTCAGCAGTTTGACCATTACCCGGTCTCCTTTGGGCTGCTTAAGCAAACAGGCTTTCAGACGCTCTATGACGGGCGGCAGTACCCAGCCGATAAAAGCCCTGCCGTCTCTTAACGCTCCGGGTTTCTTTTGCAGATAGGGCAAAAAATGCCAAGGGTTATAGCTGATGCCGTCTTTCACAAAGCTGCGCGGATGTTCGGCAATACAGTCGGTATCGCTACAAAAGCGGACGGTCTGTGCGCCGATATAAACCCTAACCGTATTGCCCGCCCATTCGACCGGTACGCTGTAACGGTGGCGTTCGACGGTAACCAAAGATTGGTTGCTGACTTTGAGTATCTCCAAACGTTCTGCCGGATAGGGACGGAAAGCAGCCAACGAATGCTTCTCCCTTTCCCATATGTCGTTAACCGGCTGCCTGTATTCGGGATGTTTGTGCTGCCGCATCAGCCGCAGGCATTGCTGTTGCAGGTAGTCGTTGAGAGAGGTAAAGGAATCAAAAGCCAAAGTCGGCTTGAACAATCTTTCGCGCAGGTGGCGTATCTGCCGCTCGACCTGGCCTTTCTCCCAGCCGGAGGCCGGGGTACAGGCAACCGGTTCAATGAGAAAGTGGGTCATCATCTGTAAAAACTGTGCGTTAAACTCTCTCTCCTTACCTTTGCCGATTCGGGTAACGGCGGTCTTCATATTGTCGTAGATACCGCGGGCAGGTACGCCGCCGAAGAAAGCGAATGCGCGGTTGTGCGCATCCATCAACATATCAGCTTTCTGATTGGGATAAGCACAAACGAAAAAAGCCCTGCTGTGGCATAAGCGGAAATGAGCGATATTTACCTTAACGGTCTGTCCGGCCAAACAAACGGTTTCGATACTCCAGTCAAACTGATAAGCATCACCCGGAGCAAAAGCCTGAGCCATAAAGACCGGAACCGGCTTGGGTTGGTGCTGTTGGCGGAATTTGCGGATAAATACGGCAACGGCACTGTACTGTCCGGCATAACCGGCATCTTTGAGGCGTTCGAAATGTCGACGGGCAGAAAGGTGTTGCTGTTTGGGCAGCCGGGCTTCTTGGAGCAACTGTTGGGTCAACACGTCAAGAAAAGGACCGAGCTTGGGGTAATGGGTTTGTTCTCTGCGGTAGACGGGGGGTTCGACTGTGGCGTGCTGCAGATATTTGGCGACTGTATTGCGGGAGAGTTTGAGTTGTTTGGCGATTTCACGTTGTGAGAGTTTCTGTCGGTGAAAAAGCCGGTGCACTTTTGCGATGGTTTCCATGCATAACATCCAGGTTGGGCTCCGCTGTGTGATAGAGCGGAGCAGTTTATAACAAACGGAGAGTGGCTCACTTTTGGAGCACAACTCCCCGTTTCCCTGGCTCAGTTTTGCACGATATTTAACAACGGACTAAGCCGTAAAAGTCATGTGTGTATTGCTTTGGCTCAATAAAGCCGGAAAATCCTGCTTCGAGGCCATCTGAAAAAACTGTTGGCCTTCATGTTTCAAAACGGCTGAAACTTCCCTGCTCAAATTGGCTTTTTGCAGGAAATTTTTTTGCTTGCCATTTTGTTATTGTTTGAAAATAAATAATAAAAATCTCTTATGATTACAAATATTTGTACATTATAATATCAACATAAATATATTCAATATTAATATTATTTCAATTAGATGTTTTACATCAAACCTTAAGGGCCTCGTCTTGTCTCACGAATGAAGATTCAACTTGATTTTTTGATAAGGAAGTATCATGAGCAACAAAAAAACTTCAGTAGTGGCCGCAAAAGACGGGCAACCCGATACAAAGGCTTTGAAATCAGAGCAGGTAAGCCGCTCTCCTCAAGTGATGTACGGCGATGACGGCGACAATATTTTCCGCGTTACCCATCCGCAAGACCGCGTGATTGAGAAGATCAACCGGGGCATAGACACCATATACAGCAGTATACCTTACACCCTGCCGAAAAATGTCGAAAACCTGTTTTTAGTCGGCAAAGCTGCGCTCGACGGCTCCGGTAACGAGCTGAACAACGCCATTGTCGGCAATGAAAACCGCAACCGCTTGATGGGCTACGACGGCAAAGACGATTTATACGGCTACGGCGGTAACGATTATTTAGACGGCGGAAAAGGCGCAGACCTGATGGTCGGCGGCACCGGCAGCGATATTTATCAAGTGGACGACTCCAACGACAAAATTATCGAATTGGTTAATCAAGGCACCGACAGCGTATTCAGCAGCGCCGATTATGTTTTACCCGAGCATGTCGAAAACCTGACTTTAGTGGGCGATAAAGCCATCAAAGCCACGGGCAACAACGACAACAACACCATTTCCGGCAATGTTTCGAACAACTTCATACAAGGCCGCGGCGGGGATGACGTTATCCGCGGCAAAGGCGGCAACGACGATGTGCGCGGCGGCGACGGCAGCGACAAACTGTACGGCGGCGAAGGAAACGACCGACTGATCGGCGGCACATATATCCGTCCCGTTACCAACCAAGCAGGTTGGGAGGTTTGGAGCGATAAAAACGACGGCAACGACTATCTCGACGGCGGTAAAGGCAACGACACACTCTTCGGCGGCAAAGGCGACGACACCTACTTCTTCGACAGAGGCTACGGCAAAGATACCATCATCGACTACCGAATCCCCGGCGTGGAAACCCTGTTTGATTCCGAAGGCATCAATACCGTTAAATTCGGCCCGGGCATCCGCCCCGAAGATTTGCTGATCAAGGCCGATGTGTGGGAAGACGGCAGGATTGGCGATACATGGAAAATCGGTATCAAAGGTACGCAAGACGTTTTGCACATCCGCAATCAAAACGCACACGGCGACGATGCTGCCGTTCAGAGGTTTGAATTTGATTCCGGCGTTTATACGCCTTGGGATTTGGAATCCGCCGTCGGCATTCAAGGCAATACCAAAACCGTTGCCATCGACAACAACAACGCCTACCGCCTCAGCGAAGCCGTTTTCGGCGTCGGCGCAGGCAACGAGCATCCCGAGCACAGCTACGATATCGAAAAAGTCATCGGCGGCCGTTTGGCTTATATGTCTTCAGACGGCAGCATACGGCAATGGGTAAAAGCAGACCGCTTCTACGTTTCAGACAGCGAAGACTTGGTGTTCATTCCCAACAAAGGCGCAAGCGAAGCCGAAATTCGCTTTAAATTCCACTCGTTCGACCCCGAACGCACCCTCAGCGACGACGCCACCCACACCATCAAATTCGCCCTGAAAGACCTACCCGACCCCGAAGACCGCATGTTCTTCGGCGACGTAAACGGCAACCTGCTCACAGGCGGCAACGGAGACGACCTGCTGCACGGCTTGTGGGGCAACGATACCCTCAACGGAGGCGAGGGCGACGACACCCTTTACGGCGGAGCCGGCAACGACACCTATATCTTCGGAAAAGATTACGGCAGAGACACAATCAGCGATTGGGAAGGCAGCAACATCGTCCGTTTCAGCAAAGGCATTACCCCGCAAGATTTAACGCTCAAAAAAATCACCCATCCGTCAGGCATGCAGACCGATTGGGTAATCGGCTTCAAGGACTGCGCAGACATGCTTACCATTGAAAAACAGCTCGACAACCAAAAAAACGTATCCGTTAAATCATTTGTGTTCGACTCGGGAGCCGTTGCCTATGATTTGCTGGAAAGTAAAATCAACAGCAAACTGGAAGCAGCGCTCGGCACACCCGCCGAAACCGCAACCCAAGCCGCCCAGCCTGCCGCCGGAACAGATTACGCCTATCGAAATACGGCCACGGCCTCCGTATCGGACGATCCCATCGTTCCTATGATTTGATTGCTTGTTAAATAGGCAATTGAGGCCGTCTGAAAATTTTCAGACGGCCTCTTGAGTATGTGCTGCTTATTTGTTTGGATAGAATGTCAATCAGCGCCAACCCGCAGTAACTTCTATTTTATATCAATCACTTTACATCGTTGCGTGTTGATTGATAGTTGATTGATATATGTAAAAAACACATCTAACTTTTGAAGTTGTACTTTACGAGTATTTATCCATTTTCTTAATCATTCTTTTGTATTCATTTGAGTTGTAAATCTTTAAGCATTTGTAAAATATCAATTTATTGTTTTGGGAGTCGGTTTCTTTTGAATTTATCATTGCATTATTGATGAATTTTTTTATTGCTTGATAAGCTGGAGCTTGGTGGCCTCCAGCCTGAAAATAAACCCCGCTGGCTGCTCCAACGTCTTCTTTCAACCATTTACCTTCACCGAAATGATATAAGCAATGGCTGAACCCCCAGTTTTGCAAAAGTTTTCTTCTTTCCAATAATGAATCTTGTTGGGCATGGGCGGGCAAAATATAGATTGCTAACAACAGAAATATAGACAACATTTGCTTCATTTCATCTCCTAGTCCTTTAAGTCCCAAAATAATATTTTTATAAGTTTTGCATTATCTGGTTGAAAATAGCATTTATCTCCACATTCATAATCATTCCATAATGTTACATGTCCGGTGGCATCTCCCCATCCGCTGATGATAAATATGATGATTCCTTTTCTTCCTGCAAATCTTCTACTTTGATTTGTTCCATCAGCTACAAGCTCGATATCTGGGTTGCCTAAATTATTCTGAACGTATTTAATTATATCGTTTACTCTTAATAAATAAGGCTTACCGTCCCCTCCTGATAATGCGTAATAACGTGGGACTTTAGAGAGTCTTTGGCGCGTTAGGGGAAAGTTTCCATGATTAAATGACCTGCTTAATCGGATCGCACACGCATTAGCATATCCTCTGGGATTTTCTTCGTAATGTGCTAATGGAGAACCTCCAACTAACCTGTATGCTTGTTCCGCAGTTGAATTTATCGGGTAAGCATTCCATAAGTCAGAAAATTTTGGTCTCTTAACAGTAACAGAACTAGTCTGTCCTTGTGCAGATGCAGATATGCTCATATTGATATCCTTCTTAAATAACAATGCTTTTTCCGTCGAAAATATTTTTTATTACTGCGCAATTGTCTGAACCGATTATTCCGGTAACGGTAAATTGTTCTGACAATTCATCTTCCTCATTATCTATTTTGATGGTGACTTCAACAGGTTCTCCTATTAAATAGTTTCGTGTAATGATATGTAAGTTTAAATCTGTATAGTATTTTGAAAACTCATCTAATCGAACTTGCTGTTCCCCATACGACCAATATAATTCTATTATTTGCTTGACTTTTTCTTCAGCTTTATTTGTATAGTTCTCTACTGGTGGGGTAGCAGACATCATTTGTATGTTATTTGTTTCATCATCTATATAGGCTTGAGATTGTGATGCAATGAGAATAGCGCCACAAGAAGTTTTCATTCCTTCAAGTGCAATTTCTTTACCTAGATAAAAAAGCTTATTTGAGCCTTGGATAATCGTGAACATTGTTTTGCATTGCGGACAATAGCCTGTGTACCCTACTCCCGCAGCAGGTTTATCGTATATGATGATGTTTTCAAATCCTTCCATAACACGTCCGCCATGTGTAGTTCTATCTCCCACCCGTATTATTGCTCTTGAGGTCATTTCAATTGTCCTTTGTTTGTTATTCCATGTATAAAGAAAGATTAATTTGTCATGATATTGTAAATTAAAGAAGGCCGTCTGAAAAAAGTTTTCAGACGGCCTCTTATCATTTCAAATGCCTTAAATGCGTTTTGCCAGTTCTTCGGCTTTGCCCACATACAGCGCAGGTGTTAAAGCCAGCAGCTGCTGTTTGGCATCGGCGGGGATGTCCAGCGATTCGACAAACACTTTCAGCACTTCGGGCGTGATGCCGTCTTTGCCGCGGGTGAGGTCTTTCAGTTTTTCATACGGATTGGCCACACCGTAGCGGCGCATCACGGTTTGAATCGGTTCGGCCAAGAGTTCCCAAGTGGCATCCAAGTCGGCGGCTAAGGCGGCGGGGTTGGCTTCCAGTTTGTTCAGGCCGCGCAGGTGGGCGACCAAGCCCAGCACGGTGTAGCCTGCGCCTACGCCCATGTTGCGCAGCACGGTGCTGTCGGTGAGGTCGCGCTGCCAGCGGGAAACGGGCAGTTTTTCCGAAAGGAAGCCCAACACGGCGTTGGCCATGCCCAAGTTGCCTTCGGAGTTTTCGAAGTCGATGGGGTTGACTTTGTGCGGCATGGTGGAGCTGCCTACTTCGCCCGCTTTGACTTTTTGTTTGAAGTAGCCGAGGGAGATGTAGCCCCATACGTCGCGGTTGAAGTCGATTAAGATGGTGTTGATGCGGCTGAGGGTTTGGAAAAACTCGGCCATGTAGTCGTGCGGCTCGATTTGGATGGTGTAGGGGTTGAAGGTAAGACCCAACGATTGCTCGACGAATGTTTGGCAGTGCGCTTCCCAATCTACGTCGGGGTAGGCGACCATATGGGCGTTGTAGTTGCCGACCGCGCCGTTGATTTTGCCTAAGAATTCTTGTGCGGCAAGCTGTTTGATTTGGCGTTGCAGGCGGTAAACGACGTTGGCGATTTCTTTGCCCAAAGTGGAAGGTGTGGCGGGTTGGCCGTGGGTGCGGCTCATCATCGGCACGGCGGCCAAGTCGTGCGCCATTTCGGTGAGTTTGGCGGTGATTTCGGCCAGCTTTGGCAGCAACACGGCTTCGCGTGCTTCTTGCAGCATCAGGGCGTGGGAAAGGTTGTTGATGTCTTCGCTGGTGCAGGCGAAGTGGATGAATTCGCTGGCGGCGGCAACTTCGGGCACGCCCGAAAAACGCTCTTTCAACCAGTATTCGATGGCTTTCACGTCGTGGTTGGTGGTGGCTTCGATGGCTTTCACGGCGGCGGCATCTTCCAGTGAAAATTCGGCGATCACGCGGTCGATTTCGGCAACGGTGAAGTCGCTGAATGCGGGCACTTCGGCGATTTTCGGTTCGGCGGCCAATGCTTTGAGCCAGCTCAGCTCAACTTTCACACGGGCTTTCATCAGGCCGTATTCGGAGAAAATCGGGCGCAGGGCTTCTACGGATTTGGCGTAGCGGCCGTCAAGCGGGGAAAGGGCGGAAATGGGGTTGATCATAGCGGATTCCTGTTTGATTGGGGGATATGCGGCCGTCTGAAAACAGCCGGCAATGATGTGAAATTGTCGGCAATTATACATCAAAGCGGCTTTTCAGACGGCCTCAAAACATGATAAAGGCCGTCTGAAAAAGTGCTTTCAGACGGCCTCATGGCGGTTAGTCGAAACGTATGCTGTATTTCACTTCGCCGCCCCACGAGAGGTTGCCGACGCGGGCAACGGCCTGAATGGCGCGGGTAAGCTGGTAAACCAGTTTGACCGACTGGCTCGCGCTGTTGATGCCGTATTCGTAGCCCAGATAGAGGTTGTTGGTGAGCTGTTTGCCGACGGTCAGCACTTGTTCGGCGGGGTTCAGTTCGCCGGTTTGGGCGTCGCGGCGGCGTTTGCTGGTGAAGCCGAAGTCGTCCACCAAGCCGAGTTTGTCGTTGACGCGGCCTGCGAGGAAGGCGCCTGCTGCGGCGGAAAGGGCGGCTTCGTCGCTGTCGCTGCCGCTGCTGGCACGGTTGAGAATCAGCCACGACAGTTTGTCTTTCTCGCTCATGGCCTCGTTGGTTACCAGTGAAATGCGCGGGTTGTTGAGGCTGCCGAGCACTTCTACACCGGCGCCGACGGCAGACAGGCGGCGTTCGGCGCGGATGTTGAGGTTGGGGTCGGACAAGGGGCCGACGAAGGAAATTTGGCCTTTGGTAATGTCGAGGTCTTGTCCGTAGGCTTTGTAGCGGCCTTTGATGACTTTCACCGTGCCGACGCCTTGTACGGCCTCTCCGGGCTTGGCAGTCAGGTTGAGTTGGCCGCCGAGGGTAACGTCCAAGCCTTCGCCGCTGAAGCGCAGGTTGTCGTTGAGGTCGAGCACCAGATTCATGCTGATGGGCGTGGGCGTGGATTTGGGTTTTTCCACTTCGCCGAGCACGACCACATCGTCGTCCAAAGTGGGCATGCCGGATTTTTGGAAGCCGAAATAGCCCGAATCGGCTTTGAGCGTGCCGGTGAGGATAACGCCGTTGGCTTCGGTGTAGAGCATTTTGGCGTCGCCGCTGAGGGTCAGGCGGCGGTTGGCTTTATCCAGCGCGTTGTATTTGTTGAATAAAACATCAACGTTGACGTTAGGCTCGGCGTTGTTTAAGCCTACCGTGCCTTTCAGTTCTACGGTGCCGCCGCGGTGGAAACGCAGGTTGTCGATCAGCCACGATTGGCCTTGAATGCGCGAACGCAATACGCCGTGGTCGAGGATTAAGCCTAAGTCTTGGTTGCGGTAATAGAGGTCGTTGCCGTTGAGCGTGCCGTTGAATTGGGGCTGGCCGACGCGTCCGCCGATGGTGGCGATGCCTTCGAGGTTGCCGCGCAGGGTTTGGCCCACGGGCAAGAAGTTGCGGAAGGCTTCGAGATTGGGCGCGCCGATGCTGATTTTGCCGTTGATGGGTGCGAGTTTGATGTCGTTACCAAACTGCTGGCTGATCACGACGTTGCCGTTAATGTTGCCGTAGCCGGTAACGCCGTCGAGTTTGCTGTCGATACGGCCGTTTTGGAAGGTAGTATTGAGGGAAAGTGCGCCCAAGCCGAGCATTTGTTTGCGGTACGGCAACTCCACATCGCCGCTTTGGCGGCGGATGTTGAGGTAGCCGCGGGCGTTTTGGCTGTACGACAAATCCCAGTCGCCGGCCAAAACGAGATTGTGTTTCACGGGCGGCGTGTAGAAATTATGCAGTTGCGACATATCCAGATTGACGGCGTTGCCTTTGGTGGTGATGCCGTTTTTCTTGTCCCAAACGAAATTTTCCATGTTCAGGCTGCCGCCCATGGCAGACCAGCGCGCAGCACTCATGGCTACGCGGTTGGCACCGGCTTCGAGGTTCATGCGGTTTTGCAGCTTGAGGTTGAAGGCGCCGCCGATGTCAAGCACGCTGAGCGTGCCTTTCCATTGCTGTTTGTTGTCTAAGCCGCCGTTGGCATCGACGGCGAGGGTGTAGGGTTTGCCGCCGAGCGACATGTTGCCGCCGCCACGGATGCGGTGGCTCAAGCCTGTGCCGTTAACGGATAAATCGACGCTGTCGATCACGGTGGGTGAACCGCCGCCGAGGATGCTGATGCGGTTGCCTTTGAGTTCGACGTTTAAGGGGCGGCTGTAATCGGGCGAGCCTTGTAGTTTGAAGTTGAGGTCGTTGATTTGCACGGCATCGGCAACGCGCAGGCTGCGGGCTTGTCCGACTAAATCGGCTTCCAGCTTGGCGGGGTCGCCGGCAATGTAGCCTTTGGCGGTAATCAAGCCGCTGAGTCCGAAGCCGAAGCGGCTTAAATCGGGCGCGTTGATGTCTACATTCAAGCGGTCGCCCTGTTTGCCGAAGCTGCCGTTGGTTTTGATGCTGTTGTTGCCGAGCAGGATGTCGGCCACGGCGCGCGAGAGGTGGGCTTTTTCATAAACGACATCGGCGCTGCCTTTCAGCGGTACGCCGGAAAGCGTGCTGGGGCCGAACTGCATTTTGCCGCTGTATTTTTGGTTGGCGATTTCGCCGTCGAGGTTAATCGTGCCGTTGACGCTGCCGGCGGGGAACTGCGTGTTCAGCTTGCCGGGGTTGAAGTTTTTGCTGACCACGGCGAGCTTGAGCGCTTGGTTTTTAAACAGCTCCAGCGAGCCTGTGGCATTGATTTCGCCGCCGTTGGTCGGGCGTACCCGGGCTTGTTTGAAATGCAGGGTTTGCTGGCCGTTTTTGGCGTCGGTGTGCATTTGGATGAGGCCGTCTGAAAGGGCGTTGCCGGTATCGAGTTCCCAAGCGGTTTCGAGGTTTTTAAAGGCACCGCCGACTTTGATGGTGCCGTTTAATTTGCCGTCGAGTTTTTGTTTGACTACGTCGGCGGCGGTGATGTCGCGCAGGGAGGCGGCGAGGGCAAGCTCTTGCTTGGCGGTGTCGATGGTGCCGGCCAGCCCTACGGTGCCTTTATTCATCAATTGGGCTTCGGTATCTTGAATGCGGATCAGACCTTCATCGTTGATGGTGAAGTCCGACAACAGTTTGCGTACCGGAATGCCTTGTGCATCGGCGGGTGCGGCGGCGCTGTTGAGCAAATCTATCGAGCCTTCCAAGCCGATGCCTTTTTCGAAAGAGGGCACGATGGTGGCATCAAACTCGAGCTTGGCTTTGGGCAGGGAAGATAAAAAAGCGCTGGGGTTGATGTTGAAACCTTTAACCTGCGCGAGCTTGATTTTGTCGTTCAGTTTTTCGGCAAAGGGGTGCAGCACGGAGGTGGCATGCAGGCGCACGTTGTCGCCGTCGATGCGGATGTCGGTTTCTACGTCTTGCAGGCTGCCGGTCAGGCGGGTGGCGGCTACGATGTAATCGTTATCCAGCGTGCCGCTGCCGTTGAGAATCGCGTTGAGGGAAAACGGGCTTTTCACGCCCAAGGTGGCGTTGCCCGATGCGCTGTTCCACGGGGTGTTGATGTCGGCCAGCTTGAGGCTGTGGAGCTGGTGGTCGTAGGCGTATGAGGCTGAAAGGTGGTTGAGGTAAACGGTTTGCTTGTTGGCGCGCGGGCCGACGCTGATTTTGCCGGTTTCCAATTTATCGACCAGCACTTCCAAAGGCAGGCTCACGCTTTTGGGCAAGCCTTGCGGGGGCTGTTTTTCGTTGGGCGGGGTGGGCTTGGTGATGACGCTGATGTCGCCGGCGAGGATTTGGCGGATGTGCAGTTTTTTCTGTTTCAGTTCGTCGGGCTGCCAGTCGAAAGTTAAGGCGCTGATTTCGATGTCGGCGCCTTCGGTTTCGATGCGCCATTCGTCGCCGGTAAAGCCTTTCCAAAGTGTGCCTTTCAGGTTTTTGGATTGGATGTTGACGCCGAACCATGAGGGAATGTTATACAGACCGTAGCGCAGACCGGATTCGGTGCCGGCGAGCCACACCACGCCACCTGCCAGCGCACTGAAAACAAACAACAGCGAGGCAAACAATACCGCTGTGATTTTGAGCCATTTTCTTTTTTTCGGCTGCTTTTCAGACGGCCTCGTATCGGGAAGCGTTTCGGTATGCCCGTTTTGCCGGAGTTGTTCGGTGTTTTTATTATCCTGATGGTCTGTCATCTTGTATTAACCTGTGCATCTTGGGGTAGGTCGGAGGCTGCTGGCTTGCCGACCGTAGGTTCGTATATCGTATATGTATATATAGTGTGAGGCCGTCTGAAAATATCGGTGATCCGTTCGCTGTAAGCATAAGTTTTTCAGACGGCCTGATGGGTCGGTTTAAAAACGTGTACCCAAGCTGATGTGCCAGCGTACTTTTTTGTCGTGATGGCCGTAGGCAATGTCAAACGAGAAAGGCGCTACCGGGCTGAACCAGCGCACGCCGAGACCCGTGCCGTGCTTCAACGACATTTTCTTAAAGTTCAAAGCTGCGTCACCCATGTCGTGGAATACCGCTGCCGAAAAGCTTTTGTTGATCGGATACTGGTATTCCAAGCTGGCCACGGCTAAGGCTCGCTCGGGCAGCACGGAATTGTTGGGGCCTGCCAAGCCGATGCTGTCCAATTCATAACCGCGGATAGAGGTTGCGCCGCCGGTGCGGAACCTTAAAGAAGAGGGTACTTCCTGATCTTCACGCGCATACACATAGCCCACTTGTCCGCGCGCGATAAAGGTGCCGATTTTTTTGTTTTCCGGCGTGAAGTAATAACCCGCACTTGCCCGCGCCCGTGCAATGCTGGTGGACGACAGCAGCGAGCCGAGTGTAGAGCCGATTTTGCCGTCGAGGTAATAGCCGTTTTCGGGACGCAGCAGCGTAGACATTTCCTGCCGTTTCCACGAAGCCGTTACCATCGTGGCGTGGCTGCGGCCTAAATCGTAATTGGTGTCCGGCACGCGGCTGCTTTCGGTCAGGTATTCGACGCCGATACGCGATTCGATGTTGTTACGCTCGCGCACGCGCCAAATGCCGCTGCGTAAAGCGTGTTTCTCAAGGTTTTGAGTGGTGGAGCGGGTGTAGGAAACGTTGGAAGTCAGATAATGGCCGTTGCTTTTGCGCGGTTGGCTCACACCGGCTGCCACGGTGGTTTCGTATTTGTCGGTGTCCACCACGAACGAACCGATGTAGCCGCGGTTAAACAGGTTGTAGTAGTCATAACCGATGCGCCCGCCCAAGCCGTATTCGGAATCATAGCGTACACCGGCTTCGAGTTTGTGCCGTTTGACTTCCGATACCGCCACTTTGACCGGCACTCTGTCGTCCTGCAAATTGTCAAAATCGGCTTGTACCGACGCGCCGGAATAATGGCCGTCTTGCTCCAGCGCCTGCTGATAATCGAGAAGCTGGTCTAAATCATAAGGCGAACCGGGTTGGAACTTGGCCATCCCACGCACCACGCTTTCAGGATAGCGCTTGGTGCCGCTGATTTGGATGTCGCCGAAATAAATCGGCCGGTTACTCTCTACGACCACATTTAAATCGGCGGTATTGTTGTAGGGATTGATGGTGGCCTGAGAATGGGATAGTCGGGCCAAAGGATATTTTTTGCGTGTTACCGCTGAAAGCACCGATGTTTTACTGCTGCTCCAGCCGCTTTGGTCGAAAGGATTTTCTACCGGCAAGGCCCAGTTTTCCAAAGCACTTTTATAGTATTGCGCCAAATCGCCGTCTTGCAGCACATCACCCACAATCGCCACGCCGACGTTATCCACTTTCGTGCGCGGGCCGGTGGTAACATTAACTTGATAGCCTTCGCCCAAAGGTTCTACCGTAACTTTGCCGTTGAAATACCCTTTGGTTTTCAACATCGTGATAACGTTGTCAGGCGTTTCTTCAGCTAAAAAGCCCAGCTGTTCTTTATCCAATTCCTCTTCTTCTTGCTGGGAAATCAAAGGCAAATGCTCTTCCAACATCTCTTTGACTTCTTTATCGTTCACATTGATACGGATCGGATACTTTACCGGCAGCTTTTTACCGTTGCTTTCAGCTTGTTGCGGTTCTTTTTTTTCTTTTTTAATAGGCACATAGTCTTCAGGCGAAGGTGTATAGGCGAAAGCCTGTGTGCAGGCAAGCGAAAGCGCGGGCAGTAAAAGCTTAACGGTGTGTTTTTTCATAACTTCTTAAACCAGTTTTTAATTTTTTAAAACGATAGCAGCGTCTGCGAAGGCCGATTCTAGCATTTTTTATTATTTTCAGCAGGCGGCATCATTAAACCAAGAAAGATTTTTTTATCGGTAAGCATTTATTCTTATAGCAAATTTTACAGATTTTCTAAAAAATGAAAGCGAACAAACTGAAAACGCCTGAAAAAGAAAATGATGTTACGGATGAATAAAAGGGTGTACTTCGTGATGAGATATTTTATAAAAATAAAATATTAAAATTTGATTTAAATTGAAATAAAACACTAAAAAATGAGGTTTATAAAAATTTAGCAGCTTAATTAACGGCTTCTATCCATTCAAAGCGTTTTATTTTAGAATGTTAGCTATTCTTAACCTTATATAAGGATGTGTCGTGGCAAGTGGAAATCCGGTTATTGATGCCGTTAATCGCGTTAGTTTGGTGCAGCAGATTATTATCGGGCTGCTGTTAGGTGCAGCACTGGCGGCACTGTCGCCTTCTGCCGGTTTGGCGGCTGGGCTGTTGGGAACGCTTTTTGTGGGTGCATTGAAAGCAGTTGCACCCGTGCTGGTGTTTGTGTTGGTCATGAGTGCCATTGCCAGCCATCAAAAAGGCAATGAGGCTTACATCAAACCTATTATTGTGTTGTATGCCATCGGTACGTTTACCGCCGCGCTTTCTGCTGTGATTGCAAGTTTTCTGTTTCCAACCGAAATCGTATTGGTAAGTGCAGGTGACGTTACTACTACGCCTCCTTCAGGCATTAAAGAAGTCATGAAAACCTTGCTGTTGAATCTGGTAGCCAATCCGATTAATGCCCTTGCGAATGCAAACTACATCGGTATTTTGGCATGGGGCTTGGTGTTGGGATTTGCCTTGCGTCATGCGTCCGAGCAAACGAGACTCATGATTGCAGACTTGGCGGATGCCGTTTCAACCGTTGTCAAATGGGTTATCCGTTTTGCACCTTTAGGTATCTTCGGTTTAGTGTCTTCCACCATTGCCGAAACCGGTTTCGGTGCTTTGGCAGGCTACGCGAAATTACTGGCTGTATTGGTAGGCTGTATGCTGTTTATCGCTTTGGTGGCGAATCCGTTGATTGTGTGGTGGAAAATCCGCCGCAATCCCTATCCGCTTGTGTTGACTTGCTTGCGCGAAAGCGGTGTAACGGCTTTCTTCACCCGCTCTTCCGCAGCCAATATCCCGGTTAATATGTCGTTGGCCAAAAAACTCGGTTTGCACGAAGATACATATTCGATTTCTATTCCTTTGGGCGCGACCATCAACATGGCGGGCGCGGCCATCACCATCACCGTGTTAGCAATGGCAGCCGCACACACTCAAGGCATTCAAGTGGATTTTGCGACAGCTTTATTGTTGAGTTTGGTTGCTACCGTTAGTGCGGCGGGTGCTTCAGGCGTAGCCGGCGGTTCATTGCTGTTAATTCCTTTAGCGTGCAGTTTGTTCGGTATCCCAAATGATATTGCCATGCAAGTTGTAGCAGTAGGATTTATTATCGGCGTAGTACAAGATTCAGCTGAAACCGCGTTGAACTCATCTACTGATGTACTCTTTACTGCGGCCGCAGATTATGGAAGACAACGTGAAGAAGGCAAACTTTAAAATTCATTCATCCGTACAAGGATGAGAGTGTTTAGGTAGATTGAGGCCGTCTGAAAAATTCTTTTTTCAGACGGCCTTTGAGTGTTTGGCGCATTTGGATTGATGGGTGGTGTGTTGGCGTCTAAATTAAAAGTTTGCGGTTTTGTGCAAGCGTTGGGTAAAGTTGTCTAAAATAATTCCCATAATAAACAGCGATATGTGATTTTGGGTGTAATTTTTTGCGTTGTGGTTATTGACGGGGCTGCGGGCGGGTGTGTATAGTTCGGCTTCTTCGCTGCTGACACAGCGGCAACCGTTCTTTAACAACACAGATTACCGATAAGTGTGAGTGTCTTTGGGCCTCACACTGCGACAAAAAACAGAGAGACAAGATTATACATTGTCTGTCAGTTACTTTGAAGCAGACCAGAAGTTAAAAAGTTAGAGATTGAATATAAGAGTTTGATCCTGGCTCAGATTGAACGCTGGCGGCATGCTTTACACATGCAAGTCGGACGGCAGCACAGAGAAGCTTGCTTCTTGGGTGGCGAGTGGCGAACGGGTGAGTAATGCATCGGAACGTACCGAGTAGTGGGGGATAACTGTCCGAAAGGATGGCTAATACCGCATACGCTTTGAGAAGGAAAGCAGGGGCTCTTCGGACCTTGCGCTATTCGAGCGGCCGATGTCTGATTAGCTGGTTGGTGGGGTAAAGGCCTACCAAGGCGACGATCAGTAGCGGGTCTGAGAGGATGATCCGCCACACTGGGACTGAGACACGGCCCAGACTCCTACGGGAGGCAGCAGTGGGGAATTTTGGACAATGGGCGCAAGCCTGATCCAGCCATGCCGCGTGTCTGAAGAAGGCCTTCGGGTTGTAAAGGACTTTTGTCAGGGAAGAAAAGGTTGTGGTTAATACCCATGACTGATGACGGTACCTGAAGAATAAGCACCGGCTAACTACGTGCCAGCAGCCGCGGTAATACGTAGGGTGCGAGCGTTAATCGGAATTACTGGGCGTAAAGCGGGCGCAGGCGGTTACTTAAGTCAGATGTGAAATCCCCGGGCTCAACCTGGGAACTGCGTTTGAAACTGGGTGACTAGAGTATGTCAGAGGGGGGTAGAATTCCACGTGTAGCAGTGAAATGCGTAGAGATGTGGAGGAATACCAATGGCGAAGGCAGCCCCCTGGGATAATACTGACGTTCATGCCCGAAAGCGTGGGTAGCAAACAGGATTAGATACCCTGGTAGTCCACGCCCTAAACGATGTCAATTAGCTGTTGGGCAACTTGATTGCTTAGTAGCGTAGCTAACGCGTGAAATTGACCGCCTGGGGAGTACGGTCGCAAGATTAAAACTCAAAGGAATTGACGGGGACCCGCACAAGCGGTGGATGATGTGGATTAATTCGATGCAACGCGAAGAACCTTACCTGGTCTTGACATGTACGGAATCCTCCAGAGACGGAGGAGTGCCTTCGGGAGCCGTAACACAGGTGCTGCATGGCTGTCGTCAGCTCGTGTCGTGAGATGTTGGGTTAAGTCCCGCAACGAGCGCAACCCTTGTCATTAGTTGCCATCATTTGGTTGGGCACTCTAATGAGACTGCCGGTGACAAGCCGGAGGAAGGTGGGGATGACGTCAAGTCCTCATGGCCCTTATGACCAGGGCTTCACACGTCATACAATGGTCGGTACAGAGGGTAGCCAAGCCGCGAGGTGGAGCCAATCCCACAAAACCGATCGTAGTCCGGATTGCACTCTGCAACTCGAGTGCATGAAGTCGGAATCGCTAGTAATCGCAGGTCAGCATACTGCGGTGAATACGTTCCCGGGTCTTGTACACACCGCCCGTCACACCATGGGAGTGGGGGATACCAGAAGTAGGTAGGGTAACCGCAAGGAGCCCGCTTACCACGGTATGCTTCATGACTGGGGTGAAGTCGTAACAAGGTAGCCGTAGGGGAACCTGCGGCTGGATCACCTCCTTTCTAGAGAAAAGAGGCTGAGAGGCACTCACACTTATCGGTAAACTGTGATATTAAAGATGCGTTTAAGCTTGAAGATGTGCTGCATGAATTACTTTTAAGCCGAGCATGACCGAAAAGGTTATTCGGATTAAGAAGGATGGTTGTTGGCATATTGGAAAGCAAAGAGACCTTGGGTTTGTAGCTCAGCTGGTTAGAGCACACGCTTGATAAGCGTGGGGTCGGAGGTTCAAGTCCTCCCAGACCCACCAGACATTCTCAAAGCAAGAGTAAGCAGTATCGATACTTGAGTAAGAGTATGGGGGCATAGCTCAGTTGGTAGAGCACCTGCTTTGCAAGCAGGGGGTCATCGGTTCGATCCCGTTTGCCTCCACCAAACATTTAAAGACTTTACAAATTAAAGTTAGCTGCTACAATGCGCAGCTCATTTTAATTTGCGAAGTTTGAGACAAAAGTTTGTTTCATATAAACGCATTGATCTTTAACAAATTGGAAAGCCGAAATCAACAAACAAAGACAATGTCGGCTTACTGTAACAGGTAAGCCGCAGTATTTGGGTGATGATTGTATTGACCGGATTGTGAAACACAAAAGGCACAGTTCGGTACACAACAAGCAGTAAGCTTTGTCAAAGTAGAGTCTTCAAGTTGCGTAGGTAGTCAACGCCGAAGCAACGAAGTCAGAGAGGTTCTTGAAATGATAGAGTCAAGTGAATAAGTGCATCAGGTGGATGCCTTGGCGATGATAGGCGACGAAGGACGTGTAAGCCTGCGAAAAGCATCGGGGAGCTGGCAATAAAGCTATGATCCGGTGATGTCCGAATGGGGAAACCCACCGTATTTTGTACGGTATCCTTATCTGAATACATAGGATAAGCGAAGCGAACCCGGAGAACTGAACCATCTAAGTACCCGGAGGAAAAGAAATCAACCGAGATTCCGTAAGTAGTGGCGAGCGAACGCGGAGGAGCCTGTATATGATAGCTGTTGAGATAGAAGAACAAGCTGGGAAGCTTGGCCATAGTGGGTGATAGCCCCGTATTCGAAATTTCATCAGTGGTACTAGGTATACGACAAGTAGGGCGGGACACGTGGAATCCTGTCTGAATATGGGGGGACCATCCTCCAAGGCTAAATACTCATCATTGACCGATAGTGAACCAGTACCGTGAGGGAAAGGCGAAAAGAACCCCGGGAGGGGAGTGAAATAGAACCTGAAACCTGATGCATACAAACAGTGGGAGCCTATTAATTGGGTGACTGCGTACCTTTTGTATAATGGGTCAACGACTTACATTCAGTAGCGAGCTTAACCGGATAGGGGAGGCGTAGGGAAACCGAGTCTTAATAGGGCGATGAGTTGCTGGGTGTAGACCCGAAACCGAGTGATCTATCCATGGCCAGGATGAAGGTGCCGTAACAGGTACTGGAGGTCCGAACCCACGCATGTTGCAAAATGCGGGGATGAGCTGTGGATAGGGGTGAAAGGCTAAACAAACTCGGAGATAGCTGGTTCTCCCCGAAAACTATTTAGGTAGTGCCTCATGTATCACTTCCGGGGGTAAAGCACTGTTATGGCTAGGGGGTCATTGCGACTTACCAACCCATGGCAAACTAAGAATACCGGAAAGTGCAATCATGGGAGACAGACAGCGGGTGCTAACGTCCGTTGTCGAGAGGGAAACAACCCAGACCGCCAGCTAAGGTCCCAAATGACAGATTAAGTGGTAAACGAAGTGGGAAGGCCCAGACAGCCAGGATGTTGGCTTAGAAGCAGCCATCATTTAAAGAAAGCGTAATAGCTCACTGGTCGAGTCGTCCTGCGCGGAAGATGTAACGGGGCTCAAATCTGTAACCGAAGCTGCGGATGCACCTAGTGCATGGTAGGGGAGCGTTCTGTAGGCCGATGAAGGTGACTTGAGAAGGTTGCTGGAGGTATCAGAAGTGCGAATGTTGACATGAGTAGCGATAAAGCGGGTGAAAAGCCCGCTCGCCGAAAGCCCAAGGTTTCCTACGCAACGTTCATCGGCGTAGGGTGAGTCGGCCCCTAAGGCGAGGCAGAAATGCGTAGTCGATGGGAAACGGGTTAATATTCCCGTACTTGATTCAAATGCGATGTGGGGACGGAGAAGGTTAGGTTAGCAAGCTGTTGGAATAGCTTGTTTAAGCCGGTAGGTGGAAGACTTAGGCAAATCCGGGTCTTCTTAACACCGAGAAGTGATGACGAGTGTCTACGGACATGAAGTAACCGATACCACGCTTCCAGGAAAAGCCACTAAGCTTCAGTTTGAATTGAACCGTACCGCAAACCGACACAGGTGGGCAGGATGAGAATTCTAAGGCGCTTGAGAGAACTCGGGAGAAGGAACTCGGCAAATTGATACCGTAACTTCGGGAGAAGGTATGCCCTTTGATGTGAAAGACTTGCTCTGTAAGCATTGGAGGGTCGCAGAGAATCGGTGGCTGCGACTGTTTATTAAAAACACAGCACTCTGCTAACACGAAAGTGGACGTATAGGGTGTGACGCCTGCCCGGTGCTGGAAGGTTAATTGAAGATGTGCAAGCATCGGATCGAAGCCCCAGTAAACGGCGGCCGTAACTATAACGGTCCTAAGGTAGCGAAATTCCTTGTCGGGTAAGTTCCGACCCGCACGAATGGCGTAACGATGGCCACACTGTCTCCTCCCGAGACTCAGCGAAGTTGAAATGGTTGTGAAGATGCAATCTCCCCGCTGCTAGACGGAAAGACCCCGTGAACCTTTACTGTAGCTTTGCATTGGACTTTGAAGTCACTTGTGTAGGATAGGTGGGAGGCTTAGAAGCAGAGACGCCAGTTTCTGTGGAGCCGTCCTTGAAATACCACCCTGGTGGCTTTGAGGTTCTAACCCAGGTCCGTGATCCGGATCGGGGACCGTGCATGGTAGGCAGTTTGACTGGGGCGGTCTCCTCCCAAAGAGTAACGGAGGAGTTCGAAGGTTACCTAGGTCCGGTCGGAAATCGGACTGATAGTGCAATGGCAAAAGGTAGCTTAACTGCGAGACCGACAAGTCGAGCAGGTGCGAAAGCAGGACATAGTGATCCGGTGGTTCTGAATGGAAGGGCCATCGCTCAACGGATAAAAGGTACTCCGGGGATAACAGGCTGATTCCGCCCAAGAGTTCATATCGACGGCGGAGTTTGGCACCTCGATGTCGGCTCATCACATCCTGGGGCTGTAGTCGGTCCCAAGGGTATGGCTGTTCGCCATTTAAAGTGGTACGTGAGCTGGGTTTAAAACGTCGTGAGACAGTTTGGTCCCTATCTGCAGTGGGCGTTGGAAGTTTGACGGGGGCTGCTCCTAGTACGAGAGGACCGGAGTGGACGAACCTCTGGTGTACCGGTTGTGACGCCAGTCGCATCGCCGGGTAGCTAAGTTCGGAAGAGATAAGCGCTGAAAGCATCTAAGCGCGAAACTCGCCTGAAGATGAGACTTCCCTTGCGGTTTAACCGCACTAAAGAGTCGTTCGAGACCAGGACGTTGATAGGTCGGGTGTGGAAGCGCAGTAATGCGTGGAGCTAACCGATACTAATTGCTCGTGAGGCTTGACTCTATCATTTGAAGGACTTTGGATAGTTTCTTTGAATAAGCTTGCATCAGTCTTGTGAGACTGATACACATCACCGTTGATTAAAGAATAAATAAGTGGAAGCGAGCTTCCATAACGGCTTACCGATTTGTACAGTTTACGTCTGGCGGCCATAGCGAGTTGGTCCCACGCCTTCCCATCCCGAACAGGACCGTGAAACGACTCAGCGCCGATGATAGTGTGGATACCCATGTGAAAGTAGGTCACTGCCAGACACTTATTCCGAACCCCCGATACTTGTGTATCGGGGGTTTTAGTATTGCGGTCGTGGACAGGAAAATTTATTGGGTTCGGATGACGGCTCATAAGGTTAGTTTGCCGGCAGGCTTGTGCGCAATAGGCACAGAAGCCGAGAAGGCCGGTATATGGCGGATCAAAGGGGGGCGGAGTGGTAATGGAAAGACAGCGTGTTGTTGGGGAGCGACAATGTTCTCTATGTATATAGTAACCAGAGTTAAAAGTATTTGAAGGGTGTTGGGAATCTGTTTATGATGGTTCGGACTGCCTGTGCGGGCAGTGTGAGGTATATTGCCTGTTGGTAGAGGCCTCAGGTATGACACATTACGGAAAACCATCAAGAAGGATTTAGAAGATGAAGAAATATTTAGCGGGTGCGCTGGCTCTGTTGTGGTCGGCGGTATCGCTGGCGGCGGTGAATATCAATACGGCGACGGCGGAGGAATTGAAGGCGTTGCCGGGTATCGGTCCGTCGAAGGCGGCG
Source organism: Neisseria sp. Dent CA1/247 (assembly GCF_022870825.1). Taxonomy (NCBI): domain Bacteria; kingdom Pseudomonadati; phylum Pseudomonadota; class Betaproteobacteria; order Neisseriales; family Neisseriaceae; genus Neisseria; species Neisseria sp. Dent CA1/247. Next base: position 219,317 of record NZ_CP091522.1, read on the forward strand.
GCGATTGTGGAGTACCGTCAGCACAACGGTCAGTTTAAGAGTGTTGACGATTTGAAGAATGTGAAGGGTATCGGCGAGGGTATTTTAGCGAAGTTGCGCGATGAGGCGACGGTTGGTGGCGGTAAGAAGCCGGCCAAAGCGGCGGTGCCGGCGCTGAAGGAGAAGGCTAAAGAGAAGCGCTGATAGAGCCTAGGTTTGCTATTGACTGAATTGGCAGATTGGTGTTGTTTGGTTGGCAGTGGGCATAGTATAGAGAGCGGCCGGATGCGGGAGTGTCCGGCCGCTTCGTTTGGGGCGGGAAAAGAAAGCGGGTGTCGGTTCTAATGCGTTATAAAAAGTAACGGCAGAAGGACGACAGTGCTGGGGAAGGCGCTTGAAGCGAAGACGGGAAAGCGGGAGGCCGTCTGAAACCCGCCGGAGCGTTGTGGCTGATGCCATCCATAACCGGCAAAGTAGTTCAATAGTGGCTGTAAGGGAAGGAGGCTTTATTTCATCCTTGCTGACGTTACCAACATTCAATCTCTTACTGTTGACGGAAGAGAGATAGAAGGTGGGGGTGACGATGGGTTGTCTGAAACCTGGAACGTTGTAACTGATACAGTGGCTGGTGGGGTATTTGGTAGCACTGTAATGAATGAAATTCTTTTGCATAGAAAATCCCTGCGTTGTTTACACTTTTTGTTTTTGCTTGAAGATCTATTCAGGGATTTGTGAGGGTTGTCAAGAATGCGGAAAGGCATTATTCTTGAAAATGCTCAAAAGTCACGAAACAATCATTTCAGCAAAAAACAAAAGCTGTTTAGTATAAAAAATATAAATAGCCTGACCTTTTCCAACATCTGATGCCGTCTGAAAAATTCATTAATATCCCCCGCATCTTTCATTAAACCTTGTGCTTCGGTATCATTCCGACATCTTGTTTTCCGTTTGGAAGTTCATTATGCAAAACTGGTCTTTACCTGATTTTGAGCAAAAAATTTGTCCGCCGGAGCGGTTGGCGGAAAGCCTTGCTGCTTTACCGCGTCCGTTGGTTTTTACCAATGGCTGTTTCGATATTCTGCATCGGGGGCATGTAACTTATTTGGCACAGGCGCGTTCTGCCGGGGCGGCGTTGATTTTGGCTTTAAATACCGATGCTTCAGTAAAACGGCAGGGTAAGGGCAGCGATCGTCCGATTAATTCTTTGGCCAACCGTGCCGCAGTAGCAGCTTCCTTAGCCAGCGTGGATTTGGTTACTTGGTTTGATGAGGATACGCCGGCGGCTTTGATTGAGTTGGTGAAGCCGGATATTTTGATTAAGGGCGGTGATTGGCCGGTGGAGAAAATTGTCGGGGCGCAGGAAACGCTTGCCCGTGGCGGTAAGGTGTATTCGATTCCTTTTTTACATCAAACTTCTACTACGCAGACTTTGGCGAAAATCCGCGCGGTTGAAGCAGCGGAGAATAAATGACTGCGATCAAACAGCAGCATTGGAAGCTGCTTGCCGCTCTTTCAGACGGCCTGCCCCAACATGTATCGGCTTTAAGCAAAAATATCGGCTTGAAGCCGCATCAAATCAATTGCTTGTGGCAGCAGATGCCGCCGCATGTGCGCGGATTGTTGCGGCAGCATGATGGACAGTGGCGTTTGGTGCGGCCTTTGGCGGTGTTTGATGAAACGCGTTTGCAGAAAATCGGTGCCGAACACGGTTTTCAGACGGCCTTGTATCATGAATGCACGTCCAGTAACGACATTGTATTGGACGCGGCTAAAAATGTGCCGGATCAGGCTCAAGGCTTGTTGGTGGTGGCGCATCAGCAAAGCAAAGGACGCGGCAGACAAGGCCGGGCATGGCACAATCGTTTGGGTGAATGCTTGATGTTCAGCTTCGGCAGAGTGTTTGAGCAGAGACAGCACGAGTTAGGTGCATTGGCCTTGGCGGTGGCTTTGGCGTGCCGAAATGCTTTGTTCAAACTCGGCGTGCCCGCGCAAATCAAATGGCCGAACGATTTGATGGTGGGCTGCGACAAACTCGGCGGGATTCTGATTGAAACCGTGCGTAGCGGCGGCAAAACCGTGGCGGTGATTGGCATCGGCATTAATTTTGTTTTGCCGAAAGAGGTGGAAAACGCAACGTCGGTGCAGGCGGTTTTTCAGACGGCCTCATCTGCATCTGCTGTGAGCGCAGATGCTTTGTTGTCGGCCTTATTGGGCGAGTTGGACAGCGTATTGGCACAGTTTGAGAGAAACGGATTCGGTGTCTTGGCGGACGATTATCTTGCCGCCAACCGTGATTACCGCCGCCCCGTGTGCCTGCTGCAAAATGATGAAATCGTCTGTGAAGGCGTGATGGCGGGCGTAACGGCCGAAGGTGCTTTGCGTTTGCAGGCCGGCTCGACGGAGCGGACTATTGTCAGCGGCGAAATCAGTCTGCGCCCCGATAACCGACCGCAGCCGGTTCAGACGGCCTCTTCCTGCCGTTATCTGCTGCTCGACGGCGGCAACAGTCAATTGAAATGGGCATGGGTGGAGGACGGCGCGATTATTCATACCGGCCGTTCGCCTTACCGCGACTTGAGCCTGCTCGGAGAGGAGTGGCGGGAGCGTTCAGACGGCCTCGATATCCGTATCGTAGGATGTGCCGTGTGCGGTGAAGCCAAAAAAGCTTTGGTGGCAGAACAGCTGCCGAAACCGGTGGAATGGTATACCTCCATGTCTCAAGCTCTCGGTATCCGCAACCATTACCGCAATGTCGAAGAACACGGTGCCGACCGCTGGTTTAATGCGCTCGGCAGCCGTCGTTTTACCTGCAATGCCTGCGTTGTTGTGAGTTGCGGAACGGCCGTTACAGTAGATGCGCTCACAGACGACAACCATTATCTTGGCGGCACCATCATGCCCGGCTTTCATTTGATGAAAGAAGCCATGGCTTTGAAAACCGCCAATCTCAACCGCCCGCTCGGGCGCATTTACCCGTTTCCTACCACTACGGCCAATGCTTTGGCCAGCGGAATTATGGATGCCGTATGCGGATCGATTTTGCTGATGCACGCCAGACTGAAAGAAAAAGTGGGTGAAGACAAGCCGGTCGACCTTATCATTACCGGTGGCGGTGCACCGAAAGTCGTCCAAGCACTACCGTCTGTTTTTGGTTTGGACAACACGGTTAAAATTGTAGATAATCTTGTGATTTACGGCTTACTTAACTGGATACAACAAAAATGAAATGGCTATTTGCTGTGCTGGTGGCATTAAACATCATTGTTTTCGGGGGAATGGTTGCCAGCCGTGTAGCAGAAAAACAGAAAACCGCAGTTGCGCCAACCGTGCCGATTGCGGCGGGTTCGCAACAAGAGCTGAGTCCGCCCTCCACTCTCCCGCCGGACAAACAGCCTGAAACTCTTTATCCCGACTGGATCAACAAAAACGAGCCGCGCCCCGTGGCATCGGAGCCTTTGGATGATGAAGTAGTGCTTGCGGCGTTGGCACAGAAAGTGAAAGAAGAAGAGGCGGCTAAAGAGAAAAAAGAACGTGAAGAAAAGGCCAAACGCGAGCAGCTGGAAAAAGAACGTGCCGCCCGTGAAAAAGCCGAACAGCTTGCTCAAGAGAAAAAAGAACACAGCCGCAGCAGCGGGCAGTGCGTTTCTACTGCTTCCATCACTTTGGACGAAGATGCCTACCACCGCATTAAAGGCTTGCTCCAACAATGGCCGCACGCCGCGTCGCGCACGGTAGAAAAACGCAGTAACGGTAAAAAATCTACCGGGTCGTCTGAAAAAACCTACCGCGTGTTGGTATCTGCCGGCGGTGATGCTATTGAACAGCTTGACAGGCTGGCTGCGAAAGGATTCAGCGGCTCTCTTTACGAAGGTGACATTAGCGTGGGTGTGGTCGGCAGCCGCTCGGCCGCGCAAGTGTTGATTTCACGGCTTTCCACCGCAGGATTCGGCGGCACACGCATCCAAGAACAAGGCGGTGGAGATAACGGCGGTAACGGTAACGATAGAAGCCTGAGCGTTGCCAAAATGTACGTTACTTTCTTCGGCGTAGACGATAAAAATGCTCAAGCCATTCAGAATGTGGTAGATCGTTACGGCAGACTGAACCGCAGGTCTTGCCGCTGATTCGGCAAAATGCAATCGCAAACTGATTAGGGTGCAATCAAAACAAAGGCGGATGAATCATCCGCCTTTGTTTTGATTCTGAATTTCATTTTTTATTTCTCAAGGCGTTTGAAATACTACCGGCGGGCGGATATACAATCCGCCCCTACGAAACTGTTTGTTGCTCGGCAGAAGGTTTGGTGGAATCCGAATGGCAGGCTGGTTTTATCGCACATAAACTTAACTTGCTATGTTGTTGCCGTACCTTGGCTTGGGGAGAACGGTTTTGTAAGCAGCTAAAGCGGCAACAGAATCAAGTCCGTACTGCTTACTGTTTTCGGCTTGTTGCGTATTAAAAACCGTTTGTTTGCTTTAGAGAAACCCGTTAAGTTTACTTTCAGACGGCCTTAAGCTTGCTCATCAAGGCTTGCTTTATCCGCCATCTTATTTTTGAAGTTTATTCACATGACTGCTACTGAAATTATCCACATTATCGGCACCGCTGCTTTTGCCGTTTCGGGCTATTTGGTCGGCGTACGCAAGCATTTGGATGTGCTTGGTGTGCTGATTGCCGCTTTGCTTACGGCGGTGGGCGGCGGTATTGTCCGTGATGCGGTTATCGGGCGCATTCCCGTGGTGTTTGTCGAAAACACGGCTTGGATCGTTATCGGTATTACGCTGCTGCTTTCGTGGCTGTTTAAATTGCAGAAAAGCCGTAAGCGCGAGTTGGCGACGGCTTTTTTACTGGCCGACTCGCTGGGTTTGGTGGCTTTTACCATTACCGGTGCGCAGGTGGGCCTTGCTTTGGATTTGAATATTTTCGGCGTGGTAATGCTCGGCTTCGTGACGGCAGTCGGCGGCGGCATTGTGCGCGATGTGCTGGTGAACGACATTCCGATGATTCTGCGTAAAGACTTTTACGGAACGGTGTCGGTGATTATCGGCTTGGCGATGTATCTGCTGGATAAGGCGGGTTGGATTAACCCCTTGATGTTGAATGTGTTGCTGTTTGGCGGCTATGCGTTGAGACTGTGGGCCTACCGCGTGGCTTGGGCTTTGCCGCGTTTTTAGCATTCGGTTTTCAGACGGCCGTCTGAAAGTTCAGGCTGTTGCATGGTGGTGCAACAGCCTTTTCTATGGGTTGCTTTCAACCTGTTACAAATTGCGTTCCAGCAAATCCAGCATATTTTGCCAAGCCTGTTGGGCGTCGGTTTCGTTGTAGGCCAAATCAACGCCGTTTTTCTCGCCGTTGCGGGTTGCCTGCGGGTTGGTAAAGCCGTGCTTGGCTTCGGGGAAAACATCGATGCGGTAGCGGGCTTTGGCGGCATCCATTTCTTGGCGGAACGCGGCGAGATCGGCGTCGCTGACCAGCACGTCTTTACCGGCGTGTTCGATCAGCAGCTCGCCTTTGATAAAGCCTTCTTGTGCGGGTACCGCCGTAGCGAGAATGCCGTGGAAACTGGTAACGGCTTTCAAATCGTCGCCGCGCCGCGCCATATCAAGCACCACTTTGCCGCCGAAGCAGAAGCCGACGGCGCCGATGCGGTGCGGGTTGACTTCGGGGCGTGCGGCCAATGCTTCAAAGCCCAAGCGGGTGCGCTCGGGCAGGGCGGCGGGGTCGGACAAAACGGCGGTCATCCATTCGTTGGCTTGTGCCGCGTCGTCGGTGAGGCGGGCGTCACCGTATAAATCCATCGCCAATGCCGCATAGCCTTGTTCGGCCAAACGTTTGGCCGCATTTTTGGCATGTTCGGTAATGCCCCACCATTCGGGCGCAACCAATACGCCGGAAAGCCCGCTTACGGCTTGCGCGGGCAGATACAGGGTACTTTTCAAGGTTAGGCCGTTTTCGGTGCGGTATTCCAATGTATGGGCGGTTACGGTCATCGCGGTTCTCCTTTGTATGGTTTTTCAGACGGCCTCAGCTTAATGGAAGCGGTAAGGCGGTTCAAGAGGCGGCAGGGCAAAGTGCTGTAAAACCTGACGGTGTCGATCGGCTTAACAAGTAAATGTGAGCAGTAAACACGTCATGCCCGGCCTTGCTCCGAGTATCTCGAAGTTTCAGTAAGATTGGAAGATACTCGGGTCAAGCACGGGTATGACGGAACAAGAGAAGAAGCCGGTTTATGTGTGCTGATTAAATAGAGGCCGTCTGAAAAACTTTTTCAGACGGCCTCGATAATGGTTACGGGCTTTCCGGCCTGCCAACCGTGTTACGGTTTGGCTTTTTGCCCGCCGCCGTCCGCACCGACTACCACGATATTGATGTTTTCAGGATTCACGCGCCGTTGCCAAGCGGATTTGACTTGTTCGGCGGTAAGGGCGGACACGGCTTTGGGGTAGGCTTCGAGGTAGTCGTCGGGTAGGTTGTAGAATCCGATCAGGCTCAAGTAGCCCAAGAGTTTGGCGTTGGTGTCGAAGCGCAGGGGGAAGCTGCCGGTGATGTTGGCTTTGGCCTGTTTCAACTCGGCTTCGGTCGGGCCTTCTTGGATAAAACCGGCCAGCACTTTGCGGGCGGAGGTCAAAGCGGCGTCTGTGTTCGGCTTTTGTGTGGAGAAGCTGACGGTAAACGGGCCGGCTTCGCCTGAAGGTGCGAGGTTGCTGTATGCGCCGTAGGTGTAGCCGTGTTTGTCGCGCAAATCTTTCATCAGGCGGCTGTCGAAACCGCCGCCGCCAAGCACGTAGTTACCGGCCACCAGCGCGTAATAATCGGGGTCGTGGCGTTTGATTAAAGGCATGCCCATCACGATTTGCGCCTGTTCGCCGGCAAACGGGATACGGCGGAGTGCGGCTTGGTGTCGGGGAACAGCAGGCACGTTTTCCACGGCGCTGCTGCGTGCTGGCAGCCCTTTGAGGGCTTTTGCAACCAAGGCTTCAGTTTGGCGGCGGTTGAGGTCGCCGACCACGGCAACGACGGCGTTGTTTTTACCGTAGCGGCTGCGGTGGAAGGCGCGGATGTCGTCGAGGGTAACTTTGCGGATGCTCTCGACGCTGGTTTGCGCCGAACGCCCGTAGGGGTGGTTGCCGTAATTGAGGCGGGCAAGCGCGCGGTTGGCGATGAAACCGGGGTCGGTTTCCTGCTGTTGCAGGGCGGTAATGCTTTGTTTGCGCAGGCGTTCGAATACGGGTTCGGCAAAGCGCGGTTGGGTCAGCGATTGGTTGAGCAGGGCAACGGCGGGTTGCAGGCTGCCGTTTTTGCTGAGGCTGCGCAAGGTAACGGATGCGCCTTCTTCGCTGCTGTTGCTGTTGAGCGAGGCGGCCAAATCGTTGATGCGGGCGTGGAAGGCTTCTTCGTCGAGCTGCTGTGTGCCGGTGGTCAGCATGGCGGCGGTAAATTCGGCCACTTCGCTTTTGTCGGCCGGGTTGGATGTGCTGCCCGCGCCTTTAAAGCTGATGTTGACATCGACGATGGGGTTTTCATGTCGTTCGACCAGCAATACTTGCGTGCCGTCGGCGGTGTGCCAGCGTTGAATCTTCACGGCGGCTTGGGCGGTTAAGGGCAGTAGGAGCAGGGGGAGCAGGAGTTTGGAAGATATAGACATGATGCGGCTTTCCGGTGTTGCAGGCCGTCTGAAATCTTTTTTCAGACGGCCTGCCTGTTCAATAACGGCTGCGCGGCAGCAAGAGGTGGTGCAGAAGCGGGTGGAGTTTAAACGCCCTGTTTCAGACTGGCTTCGATAAAGCCGTCCAAATCGCCGTCCATCACGGCTTTGATGTTGCCGACTTCGTAAGAAGTGCGCAAATCTTTGATGCGCGATTGGTCGAACACATACGAGCGGATTTGATGCCCCCAACCTACGTCGGATTTGCTGTCTTCCAGCGATTGTTTTTCTTCGTTGCGCTTGCGCATTTCCAATTCAAACAGCTTCGCTTTCAGCATATTCATCGCTTCGTCGCGGTTGCGGTGTTGCGAACGGTCGTTTTGGCACTGAACCACGATGCCGGTCGGGTTGTGGGTAATCCGTACGGCCGAATCGGTTTTGTTGATGTGCTGGCCGCCCGCGCCGGAAGCGCGGTAGGTGTCGATACGCAAATCGGCGGGGTTGATTTCCACTTCAAAGCTGTCATCCACTTCGGGGTAAACGAATACCGAGCAGAACGAAGTGTGGCGTTTGTTGTTGGAATCGAACGGCGAGTAGCGCACGAGGCGGTGGATACCGGTTTCGGTGCGTAAAAGGCCGTAGGCGTATTCGCCTTCGAGCTTGATGGTGGCGCGGTTGATGCCGGCGATGTCGCCTTCGTCTTCTTCCAGCACGTCCACTTTGAAACCTTTGCGCTCGGCATAGCGCAGATACATGCGGTAGAGCATGCCCGCCCAGTCTTCCGCTTCGGTGCCGCCCGCGCCGGCGGTGATGTCGATAAAGCAGTTGTTCACGTCGGCCGGCTGGTTAAACATACGTTTAAACTCCAACTCGCCCATTTGTTTTTCGAGGTTGGCGATGTCTGCCTGCACGGCGGCAAAACCTTCTTCGTCGTTTTCTTCCACCACCATTTCCAGCAGCTCGCGGTTGTCGTCGATGCCGGCGGCGATGTTGTCGAGCGTGAGTACGATGCCTTCGAGCACTTTGCGCTCTTTGCCGATTTCTTGGGCTTTTTTAGGGTCGTTCCACAAATCGGGGTCTTCGGAAAGGCCGACTACTTCTTCCAAACGGTCTTTTTTGCCGTCGTAGTCGAGGTAGCCGCGGATGTCTTTGCTGCGTGCGGCGAGGTCGTTGAGCATACCGTTTAGTTGGTTGACGATTTCGGCTTCAATCATGATGTTCTCTTTATTCGTCTCAATCTTAAAAATCAGGTGCGTATTGTACTGAATTTTATAAGGGCTTGCTATGTGGCTTGGGTGTGCGCCGCTTGGCTTGGCGGGTAACAATTGAGGCCGTCTGAAATGTTCAGACGGCCTCAAAGCACTCATCGGGATTATTTGTTGAGATCAGCGTAATCGATCAGCAGGTAGCGGGCGGGGCGTTGTTTTTTCACGCTGCCTTCGTCGCCCATCAGCAGCAGGCGGGGTTTGCCGTTGACGGTTACGGATTCTACGGCTTCGATGTTTTTCAGCTTCACGTTTTCAGGCAGGTTCAGCGCCACGGGTGCGGATTGGGCTTTGCCGTCCCACGTCCACAACTGCGATTGGCCTTTGCCGTTTTCGCCGGTTACTTCGTTGGCCAACAGGTAGGCTTTGAGTACGGGATCGTAAGTCAGAGAACGGATGCCGCCGCCTTGCAGTTTGAGAACCACCGGTTCGCCGAAGCGCGGTACGGCGCCTTTGCCGAATACGTCGTCTGGGTTTTCAATCGGCACGATCATGCTTAAAGGATCGCGGAACCCGAGCAGCAGGCGCTTGGTGGCTTGGTCGTAGTGCATGCCTTCGACGTTCATGGTGTGGAAGTCGAGGGTGCGGCCGGTTTGTTTTTTGATGCTTTGCAGCAGGGATTGGGCATTGCCGAGTGCGTCTTTCAAATTGGGCGCGTAGCTGATTTGTTCGGCTTTGTTGCCGTTGATCTTAAAGCGCAAAAAGTGTTCGCGGTCGGTAAGGCGCTCGTTTTGCTTGGTTTCGGAATGCGAGCTGACGGTATAAATCCAGCCTTGCGGGTCTTGGGTGAGGGCTTCCAAATCGCTGTGCGGGTGTTTGAAGCTGCCCATCAGTTCGGCATCGGCGGCTTCGTCTTCTTTAACATTGCCGTCTTGCTCAAACGAGAGCAGGTTGAAGGCGCGTTTGGCTTCGTCTTCTACTACCAAAACGCGGCCGTCTGAAAGCTGGATGGCGCCGGAAGGCTCGTAAATGTTTTGCAGGTGGTAGCGGCTGTCGGCTTTATCGCTTTTTTCGGCTTGGCTGTTTTGTTTTTGTTCGGTTTTGCTGTTGCTGCCGCTGTTGTCGGCGCAGGCCGGAAGCATGGCGCAGGCGATCGATACGGCCAGCATACGGCTGAGAATTGAGGGTTTAAACATGATTTTCCTATCCTTTCCGGGGTTGGACAATGTTGTGTGCAGGTAGTTTCAGACGGCCTGCCCGGGCAATCTAACACAGTAAAATTAGTCGGATATTAGCGGATAACGGGGCAGATTCCAAATTGACAGCCGTTTGGGCAGCCGTCTCGGCAGCGGTGGCGGAAGCGTTTACAATCATGCCAGCAAACTTTTACACGTCTTGCCGCAGGGGATTTTTCAGACGGCCGAGATATGCCCGGCCGCTTTGCTATATACTGCCTGATATTTATCTTGATAGCATGAAACGCGTAACGGAATGAATGGATTATGTGGGAAACCATACACCAATATATTGAAAACGGGCCGGTAAAGGCCGAAATACTCGAATCGGTGCTGATGATCGTCGGCATACTGATTTTGCGGGGCGTGATTCTGCAAGCCCATTTCCGCAGAAATCCGGCGATGGAAATCGAAGAAAAACGGCGTTGGGTGGTGGTGAGCCGCAACTTCACGCTGATTTTTGCCGTGTTCGGGCTGGCGGTTATTTGGGCGGCGCAAATCCAAACGCTGGCATTATCCATGTTTGCCGTGGCCGCCGCGATTGTGTTGGCGACCAAAGAGCTGATTATGTGCTTGTCGGGCAGTTTGCTGCGCGCATCGACCAACCAGTATTCGGTCGGCGATTATATTGAAGTGAACGGCTTGAAAGGGCGGGTGGTGGACATCAATCTGCTCAATACCCTGATGATGCAGATCGGCCCGCATGCGCTGGTCGGGCAGTTGAGCGGCAAAACCGTCTCTTTTCCCAACAGCCTGCTGCTTTCCCATTCGGTGCAGCGCGATAACGTGTTGGGTATGTATGTGATTCACACGCTGGAAATCCCCGTGCCCATCCATCTCGATTCCGACGCCATCGTGCCCGGCTTGGAAAAGCTGCTGGAGCAGTTGTGCATGCCTTACATCGCCGCCATCGAACGCCAGCTTGAAGAAGTGCAAACGCAGAAACTGTTTATCACGCCCGCAGCGCAACCGCGCATCACCCGCGTGCCGCATGATGACAAGGTGTATCACATCGTCGTGCGCTTTGCCTCGCCCTTGCAGAAGCGTTTGGAAATCCAGCAGGCTTTGTTGGACGAGTTTATCCGCATTCAGCATAAGCTGTTGAACCCGTAACATCAATAAAGAAACCGCAACCCGACCCAATCCGCCATGCTACCCGCCTTTCTCCCGCCCTCGGTTCAGCCGGAAGATTTAAACGACTTTATCCGCAGCCTGAACATGTTTGCGCCTGTATTGCAGGTGCTGCCCAGCACGGTGTTTTTTGTGAAAAACACGCGGGCGGAGTATGCCTATGCCAACGATACGCTGCTGCACCGCTTGCAACTGCCGGATATGGCGGCTTTGATCGGCAAAACGTCGGAAGATCTGTTTCAGTCGGAATGGGGGCAGCGCTATACGCAGCAGGACAGGGAAGTGCTGAGCGGGGGCAAAACCATCAGCAACAAGCTGGAGCTGCATACTTATGCTTCGGGCGAATTGGGCTGGTGTATCACGCATAAGATGCCCGTGCGCAATCCGCAGGGCGAGATTATCGCGATGCTGGGTGTGTCGGTGGACGTGGAAACCAACGACAGCAACCGCCCCGAGCTGAACAAAAAAATCGCGCTGATTGAAAAATACATTGCCGGCCATTTTGACCAAAGCATCAAAATGAAAGACTTGGAAGCCGTTTCCCGCCTTTCCACCGCCCAAATCGAACGGTATTTCAAAAAGATTTTCCACATCACGCCTTCGCAATATATTCAAAAAGTGCGCATTGAGGCGGCAATGGCGATGCTGGAAACGGGCTTGTCGGTAACGGAAATTTCCGCCCGTTGCGGCTATTCCGACCACAGCGCGTTTACGCGGCAGTTTAAGGCGCTGGTGGGTTTGTCGCCGTCTGAATTTAAGAAATCGAGATAACGTCGGAAGTATAGAAATGCCTGTCTGAAAACTGTTTTTCAGACAGGCATTTTGTTGTGTGCGAGCTGTTCGTGAATCAATTGGCTCAATATTGCATTCGTCATACTCGGGCTTGACCCGAGTATCTCGAATTCCAGTAATGTTGGGGGATACTCTGGTCAAGCTCGGGTATGACGGCTCTGTGATTTAACTGTGGGTATGCCCATTTCTGCACAAAAAACGGGAAATTCATCAAGACGGCGGCAGCGGCGGTTTTGTAAGGTTAGCGGAAGTTTGTTTAGCGATAGGATTTTGCCATGCCGCATACCGAATACACTTTTTCCGTGATTGATTCCCACACCGGCGGCGAGCCGACCCGTGTGGTGTACGGCGGATTCCCCGAGCTTTCCGGCAGCAGCCTGCAGGAGCAGTGCGCCGATTTTGCCGAACGTTTCGACCATTTGCGCCGCGCGTTGATTTTGGAGCCGCGCGGTTCGGATGTTTTGGTGGGGGCGTTGTTGTGCAAACCGCAAGACCCCGCTTCTGCCGCCGGCGTGATTTTCTTCAACAACAGCGGCTATTTGGGCATGTGCGGCCACGGCACCATCGGTCTGATTAAAACGCTGCAACACCTCAAACGCATTGATGTCGGCACGCACACCATCGAAACGCCGGTGGGCAATGTGCGCTGCACGCTGCATGAAGACGGCTCGGTGAGCGTGCGCAACGTGCCGGCTTACCGCTACCGCAAAGACGTGTCGCTCAACGTGGAGGGCATCGGCAGCATCACCGGCGATATTGCTTGGGGCGGCAACTGGTTTTTCTTGGTGAACGACCACGGCTGCACCATCGCGCCCGACAATCTGGAGCAGCTTACCGATGTTTCCTGGCGCATCCGCACCGTGCTGAACGAGCAGGGCATCACCGGCAAAGACGGACAGGAAATCGACCATATCGAACTTTTCGGCAAAACCGATACGGCAAACAGCCGCAGCTTTGTGCTCTGCCCGGGCAAAGCCTACGACCGCTCGCCCTGCGGCACGGGCACCAGCGCGAAGATGGCCTGTTTGGCTGCGGACGGTGTGTGGCCGTCTGAAAAAGAATGGATACAGGAAAGCGTGATCGGCAGCCGCTTTGCCGCGTCTTACGAACCGTTTTCAGACGGCCTAATCGTGCCGACCATCAAAGGCGAAGCGCACATTCATGCGGCGGCGGAGATTTTTGTGAACGCAGACGACCCGTTCCGCTACGGAATCGAAACATCATGAGCGGGCAGGTTTTTTCTGCGGCCGTGGTCGGCGGCGGCATCGTCGGTTTGAGCATTGCGCTGGAATTGCAACGCTGTGGCGAAAGCGTATTGTTGCTGGAGCGCGATAACGTGTGTGGCGGCGCGTCTTACGGCAATGCCGGGCATATCGCCACCGAGCAGGTGTTTCCGATTGCGTCGCCCGACGTGCTCAAGCAGCTGCCGAAAATGCTGCTCGACCCGCTCGGCCCGTTGCGGATGGACTGGAAATACCTGCCGAAAATCACGCCGTGGCTGTTCAGCTTGTTGCGCAACCTCACGCCCGAACGCTTCCAGCGCAGCCACCGCGCCCTGATGGCGCTCAACAGCCGCGCTTTGCCGGCATGGCAGGCGTTTGCGCGCGAGTGGGGCGTGGAAAAGCATATCCGCATCGACGGCTCGCTGCTGGTGTGCGAAACCGAAAGCGGGCAGGCGGCGTTGCAAAAGCACGGCAGGGTGTTGAATGAATTGGGCGTGACCAACGAATGGCTCGACCATGCCGGCCTGCACGAGCGCGAACCGGCGCTGGCCGACACGCAACGCGGCGCGCTGTTTTACCCCGATACCGGCCATGTGGTCGATTTGGCGGGCATGGCGGCGGATTTGCAGCGCGCTTTCGTGCAGGCGGGCGGCACGGTGAGTGAACATACCGACGTTTCCGACATCCAATCATTTTCAGACGGCCTGTTCCGCATCATCGGTGGCGGCAAGGCGTTTGAAGCCAAGCGCGTGGTGATTGCCGCCGGTGCGTTTTCCAAGCCGTGGCTGAAAAAGCTGTGCGGCAGCGAAGTTCCGCTCGACACCGAACGCGGCTACCACCTGATGCTGCCGCAAAGCCCGAATATTTTGAACGTGCCGGTGAGCAGCTTCGAGCGCAAATTCATCATGACGCCGATGAACGCGGGCTTGCGCTTGGCCGGTACGGTGGAGTTTGCCGGGCTGGACGCGCCGCCGAATATGGAACGGGCGGAGCAGCTGTTCCGCTTGGCGGAGCCTATGCTCAAAGGCCGTCTGAACCGGCAAGGCGCCGTGCCGTGGATGGGTTTCCGCCCGTCGGTTGCCGACTCGCTGCCGGTAATCGACCGCAAAGAAAACATTTTGCTGGCGTTCGGGCACCAGCATTTGGGGCTGACCCAAGCGCCGCTGACCGCACAACTGGTGAAAGCCCTGTATTTCGGCGAACAGCCTGCCATGGATTTAAGCCCTTACCGTTTTAACCGCTTCGGCAGCTAGAAAGCCCCGTCATACCCGGATCAAGTCCGAGTATGACGAATGTAGTTTTTTTAAATTGATTCACTATTCATCTCAAGAGGAGAAGCATCATGAACATCGAAGGTATTTTAGTTCCCATCGTTACCCCGTTTACCGCCGACAATCAGGTGGACACCGCGCTGCTGGCCGAATTGGTGGACGCGTTTATCGCCAAAGGCGTGCGCGGCATCGTGGCCTGCGGCACCACGGGCGAGTATTACGCTTTGTCGGAAGCTGAGCGCGAAACCGTGTTGACCACCATCGTGAAAGCTGCTGCCGGCCGCTGCACGCTGATTGCCGGTGTCAGCGATATGTCGAGCGAAGTGGCTGCACAACGCGCCGTCCGCGCCAAAGAGTTGGGCTACCACGGCCTGATGCTGTCGGCGCCGCCATACAGCCTGCCGTCGCAACAAGGCATCATCAAACACTTTGAATATGTGGCTTCCAAAACCGACTTGCCGATTATTCTCTACAACTTCCCCGCGCGCATCGGCGTAGAACTCGAATTCGACACCGTGGCGCATTTGGCAAAGCATCCCAACATCGTAGGCATCAAAGAAAGCACCGGCAATTTCTCCAACGCGCTGCGCATGATTCAGGCGAAATTCGACAATTTCCAAGTGGTGTGCGGCTGTGACGACCAACCTTTGGATTTCTTCTTCTGGGGCGTGAAAAGCTGGATTGCCGGCGCGGCCAACGTGTTCCCCGGCGAGCAGGTTGCCCTGTTTAACGCCGCCCAAGCTAAAGATTGGGACAAAGCCCGCCAGATTCTGACCGACCTCTATCCCGCCCTGCATTCGATGGAATCGGGCGACTACAACCAAAAAGCCAAAATCGGCTGCTTAAACGGCACCAAACCCGCCGGCAAAGTGCGCCTGCCGCTGCACAACCTGACCGCACAGGAAGCCGCTGAATTTACGGCTTTGTTGAAATAAGTTTCGAACCGCTTGCCTTGTTACGACTCGTCATACTCGGGCTTGACCCGAGTATCTTTTAAAGTTACCGGAACTCAAGATACCCGGGTCAAGCCCGAGTATGACGAGCGTACTGTTTTTAAGTTGATTCACTATAGTGTGTTCACAAAATATCCAACCTTTCTTGAGAAAGGTTTCCAAACGAAAAGGAGTGTAGATGAAAACCGTTGAACAAATCTTCGAGGCCGCCAAAGCAGGCAGCCTGTGGGCGGGGCATTTGATTCCCAACCACGCCGATTCGGGCAAGAAGCTGGAAAACCGCACGCCCATCGACAATTCCCTCATCGGCTACATTGCCGACGGCAGCGAACAGGATATGGATGCCGCTGTGCGTGCCGCGCGTGCCGCATTTTCAGACGGCCTCTGGGCAGACAAAAGCCCGTCTGAAAAACGCGCGGTGCTGCTGCGTTGGGCGCAATTGATTGAAGAGCATGCCGAAGAGCTGGCCGCGTTGGACTGTATCGACGCGGGCAAGCCCATCAGTGAGTGCATCAACACCGATATGCCCGCCACCATCGAAACCTTTTATTTCTACGCCGAATATGTGGATAAAGCTTTCGGCCGCGTCGCGCCCACCGGCAACGACGCGCTGGGTTTGATTGTGCACGAGCCGGTCGGCGTGGTCGGCGTGGTGTTGCCGTGGAACTTCCCCGCGCAGATGTTTGCATGGAAAGTGGCGCCTGCTTTGGCGGCTGGCAATTCGGTAATTGTGAAGCCTGCCGAGCTGACTTCATTGAGCGCCTACCGCATGGTGCAGCTGGCGCATGAAGCGGGCGTGCCCGAAGCGGCGCTGACGCTGGTGTGCGGCTTGGGCGAAACGGTCGGCAAGGCTTTGGGGGTGCATCAAGATGTGGACATGGTGGCCTTTACCGGCTCTACCGAAGTCGGCCGCTATTTCTTGGAATATTCGGCGCAAAGCAACCTGAAGGAAATCGTGTTGGAATGCGGCGGTAAAAGCCCGCAAATCGTGTTTGCCGATGCGGATTTGGACAAAGCCGTGCCGTCGATTTTGGCCGCCGCATTCTGGAATATGGGCGAAAACTGCAGCTGCGGTTCGCGCCTGATTGTGGAAGAAAGCATCAAAGACACCTTGCTGGTCAAACTTTCAGACGGCCTCAAGCAAGATTGGAAAGTCGGCGATCCACGCCTGCCCGAAACCAACCTCGGCCCGCTGGTGGAAGAGGCGCATTTCGAAAAAGTGTGCCGCTATTTCGATACCGCGCTGGCCGAGGGCGGCAAATTGGTATGCGGCGGCAAAACCGGCGAGGGCTGGTATTTCGAGCCGGCGATTATCGACGGGGTAACCGCAGATATGACCGTGTTTAAAGAAGAAATTTTCGGCCCGGTGCTGGCGGTAACCACATTCGGCAGCGAAGAAGAGGCCGTTCGTTTGGCGAACCAATCGGATTACGGCCTGGCCGCTTCGTTCTACACCTCGAATGTGAGCCGCGCCCACCGCGTTGCCCGCAAAATTCAGGCAGGCACGGTATCGGTAAACGGCTTCTCGGAAGGCAGCATCGCCACGCCGTTCGGTGGCTACAAGCAATCCGGCTTCGGCGGCCGCGACAAAGGCGTGGAAGCGTTTGAGCAGTACACGCAAGCAAAAACCATTTGGTTTGTGGAATAAAAAATAAAGCTCAGGCCGTCTGAAACCGGTAGGTTTCTGCGAAGCCCAAACTGTTTTTTCAGACGGCCTCCGATAACCACACATAACCACAAAGGAGAAAGAGATGGAAAAAATCGTCAATACGCTGGTGGACTATATCTGGGGCAACGGCTTGGTTTATCTGGCTTTGGCCGTCGGCCTGTATTTCACCGTTATCACCAAAGGCGTGCAGTTCCGCTATCTGCCGGAAATGATCCGCCTGTTGAAAGAAAAGCAGGAATCCGGTGCGGGCATTTCATCGTTTCAGGCATTCTGTATGTCGCTGTCGGGGCGTATCGGTGTCGGCAACATCGCCGGCGTGGCCACTGCCATTGCCGCGGGCGGCCCGGGTGCCGTGTTTTGGATGGTGGTAATGGCGCTGTTGGGCGGCGCGAGCGCGTTTGTGGAATCGACTTTGGCGCAGATTTATAAAACCAAAGTCGGCACGGAATACCGCGGCGGCTCGCCTTACTACATCGAGCGCGGCCTAAAGCTGAAAGCCTTCGCCGTGCTGGTGGCCGTGGTGATTTTCCTGAGCTACGGCGTGTTGGTGCCGGGCATTCAGGCCAATACCATTGCAACTTCGTTTGACAACGCCTTCGGCCTGTCTGCATGGATTACCGGCACGGCGGTTTCCGCGATGCTGGCGTTTCTGATTTTCGGCGGCACCAAACGCATCGCCCGCGCCGCCGACCGCATCATTCCGCTGATGGCTTTGGGTTATGTCGGCCTGATGCTGATTGTGTTGGTAACCCATGCCGCGCAAATTCCCGAAACCGTGAGCCTGATTATCGGCAGCGCGTTCGGCACTGACGCGGTATTCGGCGGCATTGTCGGCACCGCGATTTCCTGGGGCGTGCGCCGTGCCGTGTTCTCCAACGTAGCCGGTGCGGGCGAAGCGACGTTCAGCTCGGCTGCCGCAGAAGTGAGCCATCCCGTGAAACAAGGTTTGGTACAAGGCTTCTCGGTGTATATCGATACCGTGATTGTCTGCACCTCAACCGCCATCATGATTCTGATTACCGGCATGTATAACGTGCAGCCGCCCGGTATGGAAACGCCGCTGGTGGAAAACATCCCCGGCGTGGTTGCAGGCTCGGCCTACACGCAGGCGGCCTTGGGCACGGTGTTCGGCGATTTCGGCGGCGCATTCGTGGCGGTGGGCATTTTCTTCTTTGCTTTCACCTGCCTGCTGGCTTACTACTACATCGCCGAAACCGCGCTGCTTTATCTCGACCAAAAGCTGAAATACCCCATTCTCAGCATGATTTTGCGGGTGGTGTTTTTAGCCGTCGTGTTTACCGGCAGCGTGCAGTCCGCCAGCCTGATGTGGGGCTTGGGCGACATCGGCTTCGGCAGCATGTGTTACCTCAACCTGATTGCCATCGTATTCCTGAGCAAACCCGCCCTGCGCGCGCTGCGTGATTACGACCGCCAGAAAAAAGCCGGTCTCGATCCGGTGTTCGACCCGCGTGAGGCGGGAGTGGAGAATGCGGAGTTTTGGATAGAGTATGCACAGCAGCACGGTAAGCGTTGAGGTGCGGTTAAAAATAAGTAGTTTGATACTGAATGTCGTACAACTGAGCCAAATGAGTAAAGGGCATCTTTAAAATAAGACATTTCTCGTTAGCGGTGTGCGATACAGACTTATTTGAGAGGCTTTTATCGAAACCAACCAAACTGCGCATAAGGTGTTTGGGCACAAGCAAAAATAACTACTGCTTAACTTGACATAACTTGCTTTAGGCCGTCTGAAATTTCAGACGGCCTTTTGTCATATGCAAATAGAAAATAAATATTCAATTTGATATATTTCAGTTTAAATAAACGCATCAATCCCGCTTTACTGATTTGAGAAAGTGTCACGATGACCCCGACCCAATCCTACCACCTCAGCTTCTCCCGTTTCAGCCCCTCCCTCTCCGTCGTCTCCTTCACCGCCACCGAAGCATTGAATACGGCCTACCGTCTCGACATCGAACTCACCTCCGCCGATGCCGATTTGCCGCTGTCGTCGTACATCAACCAGGCGGCCAAGTTTACGGTAACGCCGGTAAGCTCTGATGCGTTGGGATTGATTGAGGGAATGATCGCCCCCCAAGCGTTGAAGGAATGGAGCGGTATCATCACTTCCTGCGAGAAGCTGTCGGTATCGGCGGACGAGACCCGCTACCGCATGGTATTGGAACCGCGCATTGCCGCATTGAAGCATCACCGCACTTCCCGTCTGTTTCAAAACCAAAACGTTCCCGACATCATTGCCGCACTGCTGAAACACCACGGCTTCTCCGGCGTCGATTTCCGTTTCAATACCTCACGCGAATACGGTGTGCGCGAGTATGTGACCCAGTATCAGGAATCCGACTTCGCCTTTCTCAACCGGTTGTGCGAAGAAGAAGGCATCTGGTACGCCTTCGAGCAGAATGCCCAATATGGCGAGGTGGCGGTATTCGGTGACGATGCCGCCCATTATTTTCGTGACAACCGTCTGCCGTATGCCTACCGCCCCCACGGCGGATTGGAGAGCATCGGCCGGGAAACGGTGTTTGCCTTACAGGTAAAACACAACCCCATTCTCGAATCCATCCGCGTCGGTGACTACAACTACCGCGATGCCGATACCGACTTATCGTCCCAAGTAACGGCTAAGGGTACGGAGACCGACAGCAGCGTCTTACTCGGCAGCGACAGCCATTGGGGTTTGCATCAAAAGACACCTGAAGAAGCCCAACTTCAGACGGCCTTACTTCAACAACTCGACCACAGTCGCCGTATCGTTGCTTCCGGCAGCGGCAACATTACCGCCCTCAGCCCCGGCCAAGTGTTTCAGACGGCCCCAAGCTTCAGCGAAGCGTCCAACGGCTGGTTGGTAGTGTCGCTTACCCACAGCGGCAGCCGCGACAGCGCATATAGCCATACTTTTACCGCCATTCCCGCCGACAGCATCTTCCGCCCCGAACGCATCACCCCGTTGCCCAAGATTCAGGGCAGCCTTCCTGCCAGAGTCACCAGCCCCGGCAACTACACCTACGCCTATATCGACAATATGGGGCGTTACCGCGTCAAACTGCCGTTCGACCTCGACGAATGGAGCCCGGGCGGAGAAAGCCGTCCCATCCGCTTAGCCAAACCCTATGCCGGCCCCGACTACGGCCAGCACTTCCCGCTACACGAAGGCACCGAAGTGATGCTGTCGTTTGTACAGGGTAATCCCGACAGACCCTACATCAGCGGGGTGATGCACGACAGCTCCCACCCCGACCACGTTCCCGCCGATTGGAACACCCGTAACGTCATCCGTACTTGGGCGAATAACAAACTGCGGATGGAAGACAAACAGGGTCAGGAACATATCAAACTGGCGACCGAATACGGTAAAACCCAACTCAACCTCGGCCATATCGTCGACAGCCAAAGACAGAAGCGCGGCGACAACGGCGAAGGCTTCGAGCTGCGTACCGACAGTTGGGGCGCATTACGGGCGGGTAAGGGTTTATTCATCAGTGCCGATGCCCAGAATCAGGCTGCGGGTCAGGTGTTGGATATGGATGCCGCCATTGCCCAACTCGAGCAGGCAATCTCCTTAGCCAAAAGCCTCAACAAAGCCGCCCATACCGCCAAAAACGAAGCCACCGAGGCCGAAGAACAGGCAGGCCGTCTGAAAGACAGCCTCATACAGCTGCAACGCGCGGGCATCATCCAATCCGCCCCCGACGGCATCGCTACCGCCACCCCGCAAAGCCAACTGCACACCGCCGGCCAACACATCCACCACATTAGCGGCGGCGACACCGACATCAGCGCCGGCCAAAACTTCACCGCCCATGCAGTCAAGAGCGTCAACTTGTTCGCGCAGAGCAAAGGGGCGAAGCTACAAGCCAATCAAGGCAAGGTGGAAATTCAGGCACAGAACGACGAGATGCAGATCAACGCGCTTAAAGACGCCACCATTACCAGCAGCGCCGGTAAAGTGACCATCGCTGCGAAAGACGAAATCCTGCTCACCAGCGGCGGGGCGTACATCAAGATTAAAGACGGCAATATCGAGTTGGGCTGCCCGAAGATGGTGTGGGTGAAGTGTGCGGGGTTTCAGGTGATGGGGCCGAGTTCTGCCGGGGTGAACATGCAAGGTATACCCACCGTTGAAAAGTATGATGAGCAGTTTCAATTACTTTTACCCGATTCTTCCCCTATGCGTTTCGTTGAATACAATATACGGTCGGGAGAGCAGGAAATTACCGGGAAAACCACCTCAAAAGGCATGAGCCAACGCATACACACCGAACAAAAGCAAGAATTAGAAGTTGAATTAAAGTGGGTTGGCTTTACCGCCGACCTTCCATCCGGAGACGCCTGATTATGACAACCCAACTGACTTTCAGCACCGCAGAAACCAATCAAACGCCCGAAAGTTGTGCCACTGCTCAATGCGGATGCCCCACATTTTGGTCGCTTTTACAGCAGAAAAGCTATGTATTGCTTTCTAATCAAACGGTAAAAAATCAATACCATTTAGAAGCATGGTATGAACAGCGCGCCCGCAGGATAGCTGCGGTTTATGCAAGGATTTACCTTGAAACGGACAAAAACATGGGAGCCAATCCGCGCTTGAAAGGCCGCTTTTATTGGATGGGCTTGGGGGCATTCGCTTCCAAAACCGTAGCAGCTACGTTTGATTCTTGGCTGACACGGACAGGTTATCAGGGCAATAAAGTAACCGCCAATTTTTTGGATGCCCCGAAATCGGTACATATTTTTGCCAAAGGCAATTTGTGGCTGTTTATGGATGTGGCACCGTGGCATTGGGCTTGGGCGGTTAGCCCCGGCTCGTTTGAGCAGTGTAAAGGCAGCCGCAATGCCAGCAATTACTCTGCTCCGGTAAAAAAGGCACTTAATGCTTTGCCGTGGGCTTCCACCGCCCTACCCGGGGTAAAGGGGTTTGGACTAACTAAAGAAATTCGGGACGCTTTTGCCTTGCTACCGGAAATTGAAAAACAAAAGCCTTTTTCTTCAGAAAAAATCAAGAAGGATCAATTCACACATCTAAAAATAATTGCGGTACAGGAACAGAAAAACATTTTGCAGAGTATCTGCTGGAACCACCCGTGGATGAAATCGGGTGCGGCGGCACAACGTTTTTGGGGTAGACCGAAAACCTTTATCCGTTTCCACAGTGACTATGAAGAAGAAGCATACGGTGTTTACGAGCAGGACGTAGAAGCTTACGGAGCCGCTGCCGCTTCACTGATGCGTCATGGTGCGATACCCGTTTCCGACAAACAGAAATACAGCCTGCCCGAGCATCCGTATTCTTACGCACCTAAAAATATGAAGGCTGAAGAATATGAAAGCCGAATGGAGTGGATTTTAGATGTGGCCGATAAATATCATCGGTTAATGCAAAATAAAAACGGTAATCGCTATGTTGAAAGCCATTTGCGTATCATAGCGGGTTGGATAAACAGCTCTAAAAAAGGAAAAACTGATGGCTATTCCAATGATCCTCAAGGTAACCAGTAAATATCAACAGACAGTTTTGGCTGTTTTAGTTTTTGTCGTTTTATTATTTTCAGCAGCCTGTCGGGCAGAAAAGGAAAACATCATGCAGCAAGAAGTTACTTTGGAATTGGGCAAAGCGGGGCCGGAAAGTTTCCAACAAGCAGGTGCAATAACAGACAACCGAACATCAGGTAACATTGCAGGTTTTTTAGATTTGAAATGGCGGCCTTCGCAATTGGGTATTGTTTCTATCAAACATAGCAATCATAACCTGACCATCCCTCATACTTTTAAGGCAATGGGAACGGTATGGCCGGAACCTGAAGGCGAGGGAGTTGCCAGTATCGATTTAAACAGCGGCATCAGCGCAGCCGAATTTATCCGCCATCGCGAAGCCTATGATTTATGGGTAAAGCTGATGGAGCAGATTCAAAACAGCGGTTGGCAACCGTTTATTGAATTATCTCAGCCAAGGCTATCGGGTAAAGATGCACTCAGGTATTTTCAGGATAAAGAAAATTTCGGTTTAGGACATGCCATAGATCCTTACATTCTGCCGGATTTTCAAACATGGCTGACAGTAGTTGCCCAAAGAGGCATTTTTACATATTTTCACCTAAATGGTGTTGCAATGAGTATTTCTCTTGATCAGACCGTTAAAGATCAAGAAGATTTAGACCATATCAATAACAAATTAAGCTTTAAGGAATGGGGGCAGTATATGATGCGTATTACCTTCGATACCGTACGTTACAGTACCCGTAACGCAATACATAACCAATTCATTCCTGATTCTTTCGATATTGAAGAAACACAAGCAGCCATCAAAAAAATCAACGCCGACTTACCGACTTACTTAAAACGCTATCAGAATATAGAGCTTTCCAAACGTAAGCAGGAAGAAGAAAGACTGGCTAAATCAGGCTACAAAATCGATACGACTTACCAAGACCCCGATCCGTTACCTTATTTGCAGCAAGAACCGAAGTTCTGAGTTTGAGCAAATATGCCTGCTTGGCGGAATGTCGGGCAGGCATTTACTTAAGGCCGTCTGAAACATAATTGTTTGACTAGAGAACTAAATAATAAGGAAAACCCGATGCCTATTCCAATCATCCGCAGGGCAATCAATAAACCCTTGCAGGCAGTTTTCATTGCCTTAATTACCCTTGTTTTATTACTTCCGGCAGCTTGTCGGGCAGAAAAGGAAAATATTATGCAACAAGAAGTTACTTTGGAATTAGGTAAGGCGGGGCCGGAAAGTTTCCAACAAGCAGGTGCAATAACAGACAACCGAACAGCAGGTAACATTGCGGGTTTTTTAGATTTGAAATGGCGGCCTTCGCAATTGGGTATTGTTACTATCAAACATGGCAATCATAACCTGACCATCCCTCATACTTTTAAGGCAATGGGAACGGTATGGCCGGAACCTAAGGGAGACGCCTGATTATGACAACCCAACTGACTTTCAAGACCGCAGAAACCAATCAAACACCCGAAAGTTGTGCCACTGCTCAATGTGGATGCCCTACATTTTGGTCGCTTTTACAGCAGAAAAGCTATGTATTGCTTTCTAATCAAACGGTAAAAAATCAATACCATTTAGAAGCATGGTATGAACAGCGCGCCCGCAGGATAGCTGCGGTTTATGCACGGATTTACCTTGAAACGGACAAAGACATGGGAGCCAATCCGCGCTTGAAAGGCCGCTTTTATTGGATGGGCTTGGGGGCATTTGCTTCCAAAACCGTAGCGGCTACGTTTGATTCTTGGCTGACACGAACAGGTTATCAGGGCAATAAAGTAACCGCTAATTTTTTGGATGCCCCGAAATCGGTACATATTTTTGCCAAAGGCAATTTGTGGCTGTTTATGGATGTGGCACCCTGGCATTGGGCTTGGGCGGTTAGCCCCGGCTCGTTTGAGCAGTGTAAAGGCAGCCGCAATGCCAGCAATTACTCTGCTCCGGTAAAAAAAGCACTTAATGCTTTGCCGTGGGCTTCCACCGCTCTGCCCGGGGTAAAGGGGTTTAGGCTGACCGAAGAAATTCGGAAGGCTTTTGCCTTGCTGCCGGAAATAGAAAAACAAAAGCCTTTTTCTTCAGAAAAAATCAAGAAGGATCAACTTACGTATCTAAAAATAATCGCAGTGCAAGAACAGAAAAACATTTTACAGAGTATCTGCTGGAACCATCCGTGGATGAAATCGGGTGCAGCGGCACAACGTTTTTGGGGCAGACCGAAAACCTTTATCCGTTTCCACAGTAGCTATGAAGAAGAAGCATACGGTGTTTACGAGCAGGACATAGAAACTTACGGAGCTGCCGCCGCTTCACTGATGCGCCACGGGGCGGTACCTGTTTCCGACAAACAGAAATACAGCCTGCCCGAGCATCCGTACTCTTACGCGCCTAAAAATATGAAGGCAGAAGAATATGAAAGTAGAATGGAATGGATTTTAGATGTGGCCGATAAATATCATAGACTGATGATTACAGATAAGGGAAGAGATTATGTTGAAGGCCATCTGAAAATCATAGCCGGCTGGGTAAACGATACCAAGAAAGGAGCAACCGATGGCTATTCCAACGATCCGCAAGGCAACCAATAAACCCTTGCAGGCTGTTTTAATTGCCTTCATTACCCTTGTTTTATTACTTCCGGCAGCCTGTCGGGCAGAAAAGGAAAATATCATGCAGCAAGAAGTTACTTTGGAATTAGGTAAAGCGGGGCCGGAAAGTTTCCGGCAAGCAGGTGCGGTAACAGACAACCGGACGGCAGGTAGCATTGCGGGTTTTTTAGATTTGAAATGGCGGCCTTCGCAATTGGGCATTGTTACCATCAAACATGGCAATCATACCCTGACCATTCCACATACTTTTAAGGCAATGGGTACGGTGTGGCCGGAACCTGAAGGCGAAGGGGTATCCAGTATCGATTTAAACAGCGGCATCAGCGCAGCCGAATTTATCCGCCATCGCGAGGCCTATGATTTATGGGTAAAGCTGATGAAGCGGATTCAAAACAGCGGTTGGCAACCGTTTATTGAATTATCTCAGCCAAGGCTATCGGGTAAAGATGCACTCAGGTATTTTCAGGATAAAGAAAATTTCGGTTTAGGACATGCCATAGATCCTTACATTCTGCCGGATTTTCAAACATGGCTGACTGTAGTTGCTCAAAGAGGCATTTTTACATATTTTCACCTAAATGGCATCGCAATGAGTATTTCTCTTGATCCGACCATCAGCAATCAAGAAGATTTAGACCGCATTAACAGTAACTTAAAATTTACCGAATGGGGTCAGTATATGATGAGAATTACCTTCGACACTACAAGAATGAGTTTGCGTGAACAAATGTATTTAAAGTTTCTGGAAAATCTTCGTGATGAAAAACGAAAAGCAGCTAAACAAGACATTACGAATAACCTTGCCGGATATTGGCGACGCTACCGTTCCTCAGAACTGTTAAAACGTAAACAGGAAGAAGAAAGACTGACCAAATTGGGCTACAAAATCGATACAACTTACCAAGATCCCGACCCGTTGCCCTATTTGCAGCAAGAACCGAAGTTCTGAGTTTAAGCAAATATGCCTGCTTGGCGGAATGTCGGGCAGGCATTTACTTAAGGCCGTCTGAAACATAATTGTTTGACTAGAGAACTAAATAATAAGGAAAACCCGATGCCTATTCCAATCATCCGCAGGGCAATCAATAAACCCTTGCAGGCAGTTTTCATTGCCTTAATTACCCTTGTTTTATTACTTCCGGCAGCCTGTCGGGCAGAAAAGGAAAACATTATGCAACAAGAAGTTACTTTGGAATTGGGCAAAGCGGGGCCGGAAACTTTTCAACAAGCAGGTGCGGTAATAGATAACCGCACCGCCGGCGAAATCGCGGGATTTCTTGATTTGAAATGGAAACATTCCGCCTTGGGTAATGTAACCATCAAGCACGGCGGCCACAGCTTAACTATTCCGCATACTTTTACCGCAATGGGTACAGTATGGCCTAAACCCGCAGGCGAGGGAGTGGCCAGTATCGACTTAAACAGCGGCATCAGCGCAGATGAACTTATCCGTCACCGCGAAGCCTATGATTTATGGGTAAAGCTGATGGAGCAGATTCAAAACAGTGGATGGCAGCCGTTTATTGAATTATCCCAGCCAAGGCTGTCGGGTAAAGATGCACTCAGGGGCGGGGCGTACATCAAGATTAAAGACGGCAATATCGAGCTGGGCTGTCCGAAGATGGTGTGGGTGAAGTGTGCGGGGTTTCAGGTGATGGGGCCGAAGGAAATGGCCGTTCCTTTGGAGGCTTTTCCGCTTGGCTATCCGCATGGTAAAAGATTTATGTTTATTGACGATAAAACAGGTAAATATCTTGACAATATTGATTTTTATGTGGAATCGGATACGCAAAATCTAACAGGAAGCAGCAATAAGAAGAAAGCTGAAAAATTTCATACTATGAAATCTGAAGAAATTGAAATCAGTATTTATCCGCAAACCAAAATTGATATTGAGTAATCAAGGAAAAAGGCATGGCAGAAAAAACCAAATTTATAGAAGTCTATACACAAGATGTTGCGCCTAGAAAAGAAGGAGAGGCCGTTATTGTCAAGATTGAGTGCAACCCCATGCTTGTGTGCAAGGCAAAAGTAAGCACACCCAACCGCTACGGCGGATTCCCCAAACAAGATATTCCGCTGAACCGTTTCAAACTGAGAGATATTGCCACGGTGATGAGGAATCATGGCTGGCATATGGGCGCGAAAGCGCAGGATGCTTGGTTTGAGGGGGATTATTATGAGTTCACCAAAGAGCAAAAGGAAGAAAATTCAGAAATTCTGAAAGACCCCGAAGCCATGAAAAAAGGCGTGGTGCAACAGGATTTCGTAACATGGGAATGGCTGGATAAATCGCCTTTGATTATGGAAAAGTTCCGTGAGCTGGTGAGAAAATCTATCTATAAAGATATTGCAAAAGCCATATTAAAGAGAAAAATTGAAGACAGTTGGCGTAAGATTCCCAAAGATAATTTTTACAAGCAGGCTGCTGAAAACATCTTGAAATACCATACTGAATGGCAGTTCCAGCATATTAAAATTGGAGATTCCATTTCGGAAAAACCTATCAGACATACTTCAATCGAAGACTGGTTTGTCGCATTCGGCTCATTTAGTCTATGTGCCGCACCATACCAAATTATCCTGACACATAAACAGGGTAATCTGTACCGAGCCAAGATTCCCACGATTGCCGTTTATGCCAAAGACACCTACGATTATGTCGGCGAGCAGTTTTTGGGATTTTGGAATGCCAAAGGGGTCAGAATCTTTGCCGACGGCGTATTGGACAATCTGCAGGCCGCAAGAGGGAAAGAATTGAATTCGCTTAAAGTAACCACACCATTTTTGGACGGAGACAATATCCATACCGATTTGTTCCTGCCGGTGAACAACAGCGACTTCAGAAGATGGCGGGAAACGACCAATCAGGGCAAACCGAAAGAGCAATGGAAAGGCAGGGATATGCTGCTGTTTTCCAAAATCCTGCCCGTCCCGACACCAGATTTTGAAATCGAGGTGGAGATTAACAAATGAAAAAAACGTTTTTGATACTGATCGGATTGTCTGTGTTGCTGGCTTTATCGGGCTTTTTAATTTATTTTTATTATGACGAACATAGGGTTAGCCTGACTAAAAAACCTATTGACATGGATTTGGAATGTCGGGGAGCTTCCAGAGATGAAGAAAAAGACTGGATTAAAGGGGGAAAACCATACCAACTGTTAATTTGCAGGGAAAAAGAGAAAAAAAACAGTTATGTATTCGTGTTGGAAAATCCACTAACCAAGGAGCAGTATAAGGCAGTCAAAGTTAGAGGGGAGCTTCAAATCAGTAAGACTTACTATGGTATTGCAGCAGTTGAGATTTTATTTTATTTATTTGATAAAGATGATTCTTTTCAAATTATATGCTTTCCTTACCCCACCTATCCCACCTTTGAAGAGTGGAAACCGTTTGCAAGAAAACATGAAGGCGGGACGGATAAAGAACTTAAAGAAAAATATGAATTCATTCTTGCTAGGGATTTGAAGTGCAGAAACGACCGAATTTGACAATAGGCCGTCTGAGAGTTTTCAGACGGCCTTCTTTTGATACATATAGGGCGGTTCAATACGGTGGGTTTACGGCTTCTTGTAGTTATAGGAGGTGTAATAACCGTAGCCGTTGGGCGCGTCGCTCTTCATGGCATTGAGGATGGTGCCGTGTACTTCGACATTGCTTTGTTGCAGACGGTTGACGCTGAGGTCAAGCTCGTGGGCGGACGTTCTGTCGTATCTGGTTACCATCAGCGTAATGCCTGCCTGCTGTCCGACAATGTTGGCATCGGTTACCGATAAAACGGGCGGTGTGTCGATAATCACATAGTCGTAGCGTTGGCGGGCGCGGCTGAGCAGGGTATTCAGACGGCCGTCAAGCAAAAGTTCGGACGGGTTTTCGGGCAGGGCGCCGTGGCTGATAAAGCTCAGGTTCGGCACGGAAGTCTCTTGCACGGCTTGGCCGGGGGAGAGCTTGCCTTCGAGAATGTCCGACAGGCCGTTTTCAGGGTCGGCATCGAAATATTCGTCGAGGTAGCCTTTGCGCATATCGCCGTCTATCAGCAGGATTTTTTTACCCGACTGCGCCATGATGGCGGCGAGGTTGGCGGCGATGAACGATTTGCCTGAGCCGGGAGCGGGGCTGGTCAGCATCAGCAGATTGTTTTTGGCGTCGTTCATCGAGAAATAAATATTGGTACGTAAGGCACGCAAGGCTTCGATGGCGGCGTCGGTCGGTGCTTCGGTGCTGAGCAGATAGCCGGGGCGGCTGCCGGAAGACAGGCCTTTTTTGAGTTTGCTGCCCAGCGTGTCGCGTTTCTGTTGTGCTCTGGAGAAGGGGATGATGGCGGCAACATCCAAGCCGAGCGTTTCGATGTCTTCGGGTTTGCTCAAACCGTGACGCATCACGGAACGCAATAGATACCACGCAGCGGTCAATACGCCGGCGCTGATGGCGGAAAGCAGGGTAATCACGGTTTTGCGCGGTGCGACGGGTTCTTCCGGCTTGTCGGCATAATCGACAATCCATACGTTACCTTGCGCACTGGCTTTCATAATATTCAGCTCTTGCTGCTTGGTCAGCAATTGCGTGTAGGTGTTTTGGTTGGTTTCTACATCGCGGGTGAGGCGGATCACTTCCTGCTGGGTGTTGGGTAAGTCGGCAATTTGCTGGTTGATTTTTCTTTTGGCTTTTTCCAACACGGCCAGTTTGTCGAGTACGGCTTTATAGTTGGGGTGTTCGGGGGTGTAGAGTTCCGCTAAGCCGGCTTCTTCGGTGCGCAGGTTGGTAATCTGGGTTTCGATGTTGATCAGGCTTTCCAAGGCGCCTTTGGATTCGACGGGAATGTCGAGCGAGCCGCTTTTTTTGCGGTATTCGTTCAATTTGTTTTCCGCTTCCTGCAAAGTGGCTTGCAGGCGCGGCAACTCTTCGGAGATAAAGGCCAAACCGCTGGCGGCCACCTGAACGTCGCGGTTGATGTTTTGGTTGACGTAGTTGTCGGCAATGCTGTTCAGAATGGTGGTGATTTTTTCCGGTTCGGTGCCTTTGTATGCCAAGTTGATGATGGGGCTGGTTTTGCCTTTGCTGGATACGGTCAGGTTTTCTTTAATCTGTTCAATGGCGTTGAGGCGTGAATGCTTGGTCAGGGTAAAACGCTGACCGGGTTCGGACAAAATCTGGTTGATTTGCAAAACGGTTTGCCCGTTGATTTTGAGTGCTTGTCCGACTTTGCCTTCCATCATGCGGCCGTTGGGCAGCTCTACCGAATAGAGTTTTTTGCTCTTGGCGGTTACGGTGAAAGGTTGGTTGCGCCATTCGTCTGCGACGGTAAAGGTATGGACTTTCAGCTCCGGTTCGGCGCTGTTGCTGAGGTTGTGTACCAAGTGCCCGAATACGGGCAGGTATTTCGGGGCGACGGTAAGGTCGAGCTGGAGGTCGTCAACGGTTTTGCCCAGCACCAGTCTGGATTGCAGCAGTTCCAACTCCGCCTCGGAAGTGGGTGAATCCGCCTGATGCAGCATATTGTTGATTTCGGTGAGAATCTGGTTTTGCTTGGTTTCGACTTCCAGCATGGCATCGGCACGGTATTCGGGTGTTACCGACAAACTGTAAAGTGCACCCAAGAGCCCGCCCGCCACCACGGCGATGGCAATCGGGTATTTGTAGTTGAGCAGATTGCGCAGCTGTAAGCCTACGTCGATTTCACCGCTGCTGTTTTTTTGTTGGGGGTGTGGCAGGTATGGTGTTGGCATTGTCGGGATTTCCTTCTCATTCTTTTACCGGGAACGGCTTACGGTTTGACGGTGAGTTTATAAGCCCATTGTTCGGCGGCCTCTTCGAGTTTTCGGTAAACCGTTTCAAAAAATTCCTCGGTTTGCATGTAGGGGTCGGGTATGCTTTTTTGCGGCAGCCATTGGGCAAACAGCATGGTTTTGCTTCGGGCGGAGGGCAGTACGTCGGCAACCATGTCGATATGCTGAGGCTCCATTACCAGTATCAAATCGGCTTCCTCGCACAGTGCGGGGGTAAGCTGGCGTGCGGTATGCCCGGCGATAATGAGGCCGTGCCGCAACGCCGTGCGTATGGCTTGCAGGTCGGCATCTTTGCCCGCCATGGCTCTCAATCCTGCCGAGGATATGTGCAGGTGGGGCATTTTTTCCTGCAACAGCCGCTCTGCGGTGGGCGAGCGGCAGATGTTGCCGATACAAACAATCAAAATCTTTTGAAACATTCTCTCGTCGCTTCGGTAAGTCTATGCCGGCATTACTTGAAAGAGCTGTTCAAAGAGGTAATGTTGGAAATGGAGTTGGTTACTTGGGAAACAACGCGGTTCCAACGCGATACCGGTGCGGCGGTTACGTAAACGACATCGTCGGCGCGCAGTTTGAAGCGGTTGGCCAATGCGTAGGCAGACGCGTCTTTCAGGTTAAGTTGGTAAACGTGTATCGGTTTGGATCGGTCTTCGGGTACGTTGCGGATCACGAATACACCCGATGCGTTTGCGGTTACTTGGTTCATGCCGCCTGCGTCACCCAGTGCCTGTGTGAGGGTGAGGCCGTAGCTGCCCATACGCAGGGAGGTTTGTTTGCCGACTTCGCCCATTACGTGCACTTTGCTGTTGTCGGTGGTGGGTACATATACGATGTCGCCGCCGCTCAAGAGCAGGTTTTGCGACAAGTCGCCGCGTTGGCGGATGTCTTGCAGCGAGATGGTGCGTTCTACGCCGTTTTTCGTCCATCTGATGTTGTTGGTGTCGGCGTTTTCGGCCGCGCCGCCCGCTTGGTCGATCACGTCAACCAAGGTAAGGGGGATATTGGTAATCGGAAATTGTCCGGGTTTGCCGACTGCGCCGGACACGGAAACGCGCTGCGAACGGAATTCGGTTACGGTTAACGTAACCTGCGGGTTTTTGATGTAGCGTTTCAGACGGCCTGTGATGATGTTTTGCAGCTCGGGCAGAGTTTTGCCGCGGGCGTAGATTTTGCCTGCCAGCGGATAGGCGAGATAACCGGCTTCATCCACCCACACGCCGTTGCTCACTTGTTTGCTTTCGGCCGACATGCCGGACGAAGAGGGGGAATTCAGGTCGGGATGGTGCCACACCATCACGTTCAATACGTCGCCGCTGCCGACTCGGTAGCGGTAGGCGGATTTTTGGCGTTCGAGGGCGGGGTTGCTTAATGCGCCTCGGGGATGTTCCTGCATGCGTTCGATCAAGCCCATTGTGATGGGGTAGATGTTGATGCGGCTGTCTAAAACGGTGTTTTGTTTGCTTTCGTTGTCTTCGTAAACCACGGTTTTGTTGCGCGTGGGCAGGCCGGAGCCGGGTACGACGGTACAGCCGGCGGTAAAAGCCAGCAGGGACAAGCTGATTGCAGTGAGTTTGGTCTTCACGGTTTTATCCTTTAAGGGTGTTGCGGCAGGCCGTCTGAAAAAATACGGGGTTTCAGACGGCCTGTCGGTTTTGCAGCCATACCAAATCGCAGACGTCGTCTTTGGGGGCAAAACCGGTTGGAGCTTCCAGTAAGAGTTGTCTTAAGGCCATTTGGTTCATTTCGCGGCATGCTGTATCCATGCGGCTAAGTATGTCGGATAAAGCGTCCCACGGCAGCATGACTTCGTTGGCGGTCATAATTCGGGGATGTGTGGTCTTTTGCACGTCATCGCCTATCAACAATTCTTCATATAGTTTTTCACCCGGGCGCAGGCCGGTAACTTTGATTTCGATGTCGCCGTCGGGGTGTTCTGCGTCTTTCACTTCCAAACCGCTCAGGCGGATCATTTGTTTGGCCAGGTCGATAATCCGCACCGATTCGCCCATGTCGAGCACGAATACGTCGCCGCCTTTGCCCATCGCACCGGCTTGGATCACCAGTTGGGCGGCTTCGGGGATGGTCATAAAGTAGCGGGTAATGTCTTGGTGGGTCAGGGTAATCGGCCCGCCTGCCTCAATCTGTTTCTCAAACACGGGAACCACGGAGCCGGACGAGCCGAGCACGTTGCCGAAGCGCACCATGCAGAAACGGGTTTGTTGGCCGGCTTCGGCGGCCATTGCCTGAAGGCAGAGTTCGGCCATACGTTTGCTGGCGCCCATAGTGTTGGTGGGGCGCACGGCTTTGTCGGTGGAAATCAGTACGAAAGTTTCCACACCCGCATCTACCGCGGCCTGTGCGCAGAAGAGCGTGCCGTACACATTGTTGCGCACGCCTTCGATGGTGTTGAACTCAACCATCGGCACATGTTTGTAGGCAGCGGCGTGGTAAACGGTTTGCACGCCGTAGGCTTCCATGATGCTGAACAGGCGCTTGCGGTGTTGAACCGAACCCAGCAGCGGCACAACTTCGATATCCAAGTTTGAGGCCGTCTGAAATTCGCGCAGCTCTTTATCGATGCTGTACAGCGAAAATTCCGACAATTCAAACAGCAAAAGTTTGGCCGGGCGGTAGCGGATAATCTGGCGGCACAACTCCGAACCGATAGAACCGCCCGCGCCCGTTACCAACACCACTTTATTGGAAATGTCGGCGCTCATCAGCTCGGGGCGGGGCGCAACGGGGTCGCGGCCGAGCAGGTCGATAACCGACACTTTTTTCAGCGAGCTGATGCTGATTTTGCCGTCCACCAAATCTTTCATGCCCGGAATCGCCAGCACTTCGCACGAAAAGCTTTTTAAGCGTTCCACAATCAGCTTGCGTTCTTCTTTCGAAGCACTCGGAATCGCCAGCAGGATTTTCTCCACGCCGTAGCGTTTGATCAGGTCTTCCAATTCAGACGGCCTGTACACGGGCAGATCGTAAATGGTGGTACGTTGGATGGCGGGATTGTCGTCCACAAAGGCCACGGCATTGTATTCGTTGACCTGTTTGATGGCTTCCAAGAGTTGGCGCCCGGATTGGCCGGCGCCGTAGATAATCACCGGCGCCATCTGCTTGCGGTGGCGGCGGTCGGAAAGAATCGATTTAAGAATGATGCGCGAGCTGGTCACCAGCACCACCAGCATCAGGAAATACACCACCGGCAGCGCCAGCCGCAGACGTTGCTCGAATACCCACACACTGATCAGGAAAATCAGCGCGGAAACCATGCAGCCGAATACCGCCGTACTGAGGATGCGCGTACTCACATAGCGGGTTACGGCACGGTAAAGCCCCATTTTCACAAACAGCATCGTTGTGAACAGTGCAGTGGCGGCAAACGCCAGCCAGTTGGCCATGCTGCTCCATTCGGCGTGGTAGCTGGCTTTCAGGCTTTGCGCAAACCAAAAAGACACGAAAATTACCAATAAGTCATGAATGATGAAGCACGCTTTTTTTACGTTGCGCGGCAACGACAGTAAGGTTTCCAAATTCATAATCGTTTATCCGGTGTTGTTATTTATTGTTGTTGTGGGCGGTTTTGTACAGCATATTCAGACGGCCTCAAAACCAGAAAGGCCGTCTGAAAAGGCAGGATTTATGCCGTAGCCTCTGCCATCACTTCTCCGATGTGGCGGCAGCAGAAGTCCATCTCTTCCGACGTGATGGTCGGATGCACCAAGAACATCAGGCCGGTGCCGCCCAGTTCCACCGCGTTTTTCAAACGCTCTTTCGGCCGCCACGGGGTGTTGTCGAAGGCTTTTTCCAAATACACTTCCGAACAGCTGCCTTGATAGCACGGCACTTTGCGCACGGCCAATTCTTCGACGATGCGGTCGCGGCTCCAGCCTTCTTTCAGGTTTTCGGGTTTGACGAACGCATAGAATTTGTATTGCGCGTGTTCGATATAGTCGGGAATGTTTACCAGACGGATGCTGCCGAAGTTTTTTAAGACGGCCTCCAGCCGCGCGGCGTTGGCTTGGCGTTTGGCCGTCCATTCCGGCATACGTTTGAGCTGGATGCGCCCGATAACGGCCTGTATCTCCGTCATGCGCCAGTTGGTGCCGAAACTTTCGTGCAGCCAGCGGAAACCGGGCGGGTGTTGGCGGTTGTACACGGCATCGTAGCTTTTGCCGTGGTCTTTGTACGACCACATTTTCGACCACAGCTCTTTATCGTTGGTAGTTACCATGCCGCCTTCGCCGCCGGTGGTCATGATTTTGTCTTGGCAGAACGACCATGCTCCGATATGGCCGATGGAGCCGACCGGTTTGCCTTTGTATTTCGCCCCGTGCGCTTGGGCGCAATCTTCGATGACCCACAGTTTATGCTTGTCGGCCAAGTCCATAATAGCGTCCATTTCGGCGGGCATACCGGCCAAATGCACCACGATAACGGCTTTGGTATTCGGAGTTAAGGCCGTCTGAATGGTTTCGGCGGAAATGTTTTGGCTGTTTAAATCCACGTCGGCAAACACGGGGTTGGCACCGGCGGTCACGATGGAGGAGGCGGAAGCCAAAAACGTGCGCGAGGTCACAATCACATCATCGCCCGCGCCGATACCCATGGCTTTCAAGGCAACGTCCAAAGCGAGCGTACCGTTGCCGAGCGCGACGGCATATTGCGTGCCGACAAAGGCGGCAAATTCTTTTTCAAATTCACGGCATTCCGTGCCCGTCCAATAATTGACTTTGTTGGACAGCAATACGCGGGATACGGCATCGGCTTCTTCTTGGGTGAATGAAGGCCACGGGGCAATAGAAGTATTAAGCATCGGCTTGTCCTGCAAAAAGGCTGGTGGAATCTTTGGGGGCGACGGCTTCTAAAATCCGGCGGTTGACCAGAGTGAATTTTTTGCCGTCGATTTCAATATACGCATCGTCGTAAGGGGGAACCAAAACGCGGGCTGCGTATTTTTTAATTTATCAATCTTATTGGATGTGTGTTTTGTGATGCCGGTTGGAGCCGGTTTTATTGTTCGAGTAATTGGGGCAGTTCTTCGATTCCGTTTAGCCACACTTGCGGCTGGTAATTCGTATCAAAATGCTTTTCTTGATGTCGGTGTATGTTGTTTTGTTTGGGAAGAATGCCTATGGTCAGCCAGCCTAATTTGTTGGGCGTAACGAAATCTTTGGCAATGTTGTCTCCCACATAAATATATTGTTTGTTGGGATATTGCTGCTGTATGTGTGTCAGGCGCTTATCATCGGGTTTCTCTGAATTAAATGCTTCTGAAATTAAAATTTCATCAAAACAGTCTAAAAGTCCCAGCGCATGCAGTTTCAAGCGCTGGGTAAGGCTCCGGCCGTCTGAAAGCAATATCCCGGCATGAAATGGTTTCAGCATATCTTTTAAGTTCTCAGACGGCATAAATGGCGTTAAGTTCGGTGTGTGTGTTCGATATAGCCATAATAAAGAGTGTTTTTCCGATTCATTGAAGCGGCATAAGCTGCAAATTTGGTCGAGCCAGCTATTGCCCGTTGTATCCAGCTGCGCCATGAGATTGTCTTCCCTGTGTTCGGGGTAAAGCAGGGAGATGTGCTTACACACGGCGCGTATGCCGGATAGTTTATAGTCGTATTCTGGATAAAGCGTATCGTCTAAATCTAAGACCAAAATGCTTTCCGAAGGCTTGATGTTGTGTCTATTCATGTACCAATACTTTCGCATCGTAACGCAGCATGATTAAGTTATTTTCCCATTGGTCGAAAAACGGGATGTCTTTTCCATAGAGATATTCGCTGATCAGCCAACCGGGATAATGGCCGCCCGCCGCATAAGTCAACGGAAAGCCGCCGCCGAAACGGGGGTTGATTTCGATGCCGTAAACGGTGTCGTCTTTACAGAAAAACTGGGCGGTGATACAGCCGCGCGCGCCTTCCAATACCGGCATTTTTTCCAGCATCAGCGAATACAGGTTATTTTTGCGGGTGGCACCTTTACTGACTTCGCCGGAGCGTACTTCAAGGCGTTCGCGCGGTACGGCACATTTCAGACGGCCTGCGCGGTCGTAATACAAATCAACGGTAAACTCGGTAAATTCGTTGGTAATGTCGATGTAGCGGCAGAAAATGATTTTGGGGTCGCTCAGCAGGTCGTACGACAAATCTTCGGCCGAGTGGATATATTTCGCACCTATGCTGCGGCTGCCGTCGTAAGGCTTGGCAAAGCAGGGGAAGGTCAGATCTTCGCGCTCGTAAATTTCCGGCGAGTCGATGCCGTGGCGGTTGAACAATCCGGCCGTGAAGCGTTTGTCGCGGCAGATGGTAATCAGCTCGGGGTCGGAAATGATGATGTGGATTCCGGCTTGCTCGAAGCGGTCGCGGGCGTCTGCCAGTTTTTGCAGCTCGGTGTCGATGGTCGGGATAATCAGCCCTACACTGTTTTTTTCTGCTATTGCGAAAACCGCATCAATGTATTCGTCGGCTGCAATCGGCGGTACGCTGAATGCGCCGTCAGACACTTGGCAGGCGGCAGACATGACCGGATTCAAATCGGTTGTGAATACTTGGATGCCGTCTGAAAAACGTGCGGCTTCGGTTTTGAAATCCTGAACCAATTCCACACGGCGGCCGGCCGACAGAATGAGAATGTTTTTATTTGTTTTCATTGTCTTGTTTCCCTTGGGTAGGATCGTTTCCGGTATTTCCGGTAAAACTAGACATGGTAACGTCTTCGCCTGCGTTAATGCCTTCTCGCACAAATACTTTTTTCACGGTAAGCAGCAGGATTTTGATATCCAACCAAAAGCTTTGGTTATCGACATACCAAACGTCATGGGCGAATTTTTCGTCCCAAGAAATGGCATTGCGCCCGTTGACCTGCGCCCAGCCGGTGATGCCCGGTTTGACTTCGTGGCGGCGGTATTGGAAATCATTGTACAGCGGCAGGTATTTCATCAGCAAAGGGCGTGGGCCGACCAAACTCATGTCTCCTTTTAAGACATTCCAAAGCTCAGGTAATTCATCCAAGCTCGAAGCACGCAGTTTTTTGCCGAAAGGTGTCAGCCTTTCGCTGTCGGGCAGCGGCTTGCCTTCTGCATCGACGGCATCGCGCATGGAGCGGAATTTGATCATCTCGAAAGGTTTGCCGTCTTTGCCGGGGCGGGTTTGGGTAAAAAAGACGGGAGAGCCGAGATTCTTGCGGATTAAATACGCAAGAATCAGCAGCACCGGCGATAATACCAACAGGCCGGCCGCCGAGGCAAAGATGTCAAACAGGCGTTTTATGACTTTATTCATGGCCGAAGCTCTCAATCAGGTTGACGATTTTACGGTAGGAGATATCGCGCTTGAAGCGGCGCACGATTTCTTCGCTGTTCACCGGATCATCTTTGTGTGTGAGTATGTGGCGGGCGGCCGAAATAAAGCTGTTTACGTCGCCGGAGCGGTAGTTCGCATGGGGCAGCAAGGTTAAAATTTCATCGATTTCGCTGCTGACTTGGCTGTTGAGTATCGGCTTTTCCAAAGCCATATAGTCTGAGAGTTTGTTGGTTACCGACTGCATGGCGTAAGAATGAATCGGATTGATGGCGACATCGCATCCTTTGGCTACCGACATCATTTCGGCATAAGGAATGTAGCCGTAAAATTTGATGGATTCGGATTCATATTGTTTGAGTTTGTCTAAGTCGGGACCGCCGCCCATGATATGCAGTTCCACATTTTCACCGGCTTCTACC
Organism: Neisseria sp. Dent CA1/247; assembly: GCF_022870825.1. Classification (NCBI taxonomy): domain Bacteria; kingdom Pseudomonadati; phylum Pseudomonadota; class Betaproteobacteria; order Neisseriales; family Neisseriaceae; genus Neisseria; species Neisseria sp. Dent CA1/247. The sequence goes on from NZ_CP091522.1 coordinate 258,062, forward strand.
AAGCGCTGTATGCCTTTGCATACGGTTTCCATGTCGTAGCTGTAACTGAGAGTGCCTAAATAGAAGAAACGGGTTTTGTCGCCTTCAAAATGTTTGGGTTGCGCGCTGCCGAGCTTGTCGTAATCTGCGCCGATATACACCACTTCGCCGGGTACGTTTGGGTTGGCTTCTTTGGCGCGGTCGAGATAGCTTTGCGATACGGCGACCAAACCGTTGGCATAGGCATAGGCGGCATTGGCGCGTGAGGCAAAAGGCAGCAGGTTGTGCGGAATTTTTTTCAGCGTGGGAATCACGGCGGAAAAGGCTTCCGGCCATACGTCTTGTACGTCGATAATCAATTTATAGCCTAGACGTGCTTTGTGTTTGCCCAGCAGAATGTTGGTGGCAATCAGAGGATAGGCGGAATACATCACATCCCATTCTCCGGGACGGCAGTGCTCCAGCCATTGCTCAAAGTCTTTAACCAAAACGTGATGGCTTTGAACGCGGGCGAGGGAAACGTTTTTGGTGTAGCCGCTCTCCCGCAGGAGCTTGACTTTCAGACGGCCTTGAGAAGACTCTTCTGCCATTTCAGGCCGTCTGAAAGATTTGTTCATATGTTTGAAGTTGCTGGTCAGCAGCAGCACATCGTGCGACTGCGACAACAATACGGCCAAATACCAAAAACGGTTGAAGTTGGGTTCCCCCGGCAGCGAGCAGTAAGGTGCGACAATGGCGATTTTCATGACGGCTCCCCGTGTTTAGAGATTATAGGCGGCGATGGTGGTGCGGTAGATTTCTTCGTCTGAACACAAGGCGGTTACTCTGTCGTGAAGAGCTTTACCCATTTTGCTGCGTAATGCGGCATCGTTGACCAATGTTTCCACTGCGGCGATAAACCGCTCTTGGTTTTCAGTGGGAACGCAGTAGCCGGTTTCGCCGTCCACCACCATTTCCGAAATACCCGCCCCATCGTAGGTCACAACCGGAGTTTCGTACAAACCGGCTTCTAAGATATTGTTACCTACGCCGGCACCGTGGTCGCCGATGAGTATCGGTGTGTTGAGCAGAATATCGACTTCTTGGAAGTAAGCAGGCAAATCGCGCACGCCGCCGAGAAAACTGACTTTGTCGGCAATGCCCAATGCTTGGGCTTGGGCTTTGAGGCTGTCGGTTTCTTCGCCGATACCGGCTATTGATAAACGAACAGGCAGGCCGCGGTCGATTAATGCTTTAGTGATGTCGAGCACCAAATGAACGGCACGTGTTTTGCTCAAGCGCGATAAAGTGCCCAGCATCACATAATCTTTAGGCTTTTTGTCGAGAATAGTGCCGCGGACGGGCAGTGCATTGTAGGTATAGGCGATGCGCGAGGCAGGAAAGCCGTGACGGATCAACTTTTTGCGCTCATGCTTGCAGTTGCCGATGATATATATGCCGAGTTTGTCGAACAATTTGGCGATTTTCGGATAAGTTTCCGGATCCAGACCGCGGGCGTGATAGAACACTTTGGTTCTAGGTGAAGCCATTTTTGCGGCAACAGCGCAGGCAGGCACAATGCGCGCCATTTGGCAGTGAATCACGTCGGGCTGTTCTTGTTTCAGCATGCGGATGTAGGCTGCCATGCCTTTCAGATAACCTAATTTGCCGCTGTAAAAATCGATGTCGTACCACTTCATGCCGGCCGCTTGGGCATCTTTGACCAAAGGGCCGTCTGAAGACGCCAAAATAACGGTATGGCCGTGATCTAACAGCAGTTTACCCAAACGGAACGCAGCATGCTCCGTTCCGCCCAGTCCGCTCATTGAAGTGGTAATGATAATTTTCATGGCTCTAAATATATGTAGATAAATATTCCCTTAATCGATTTTCGACAGATTGAGGGTGTTAAAAATCTAACGGGCAGTGCAAATAAAATTAAAAATATCCAATCGGCAAAACCATTAGGCTTCAAAAGGCCGGAATAGGTTGGTCACAAACTGTCGCTTATGCTTTTTGTTGTGTTTAGTTTGTTGTTATCGGGTGCGTTGCAAGTGTTTTGACCATGAGGCCGTCTGAAAGGTTTGCGGCAATTTAACGCACAAGGCGTAGATGGCAATCAGGAAACAAGGCAGCCAAACGAAAGGAAGCCTTAATATCGAAGAAGGAATAAAACCGCCGATCAAAAACACCGCCATTGCGCTTAGGGCAAACACACGAAATCTAGAATCAAACCGTTGGGTAAAGGCGAAGGTGCCGATGTAGCCAGCCACATAGCAGACGAAACCGAGCAAGGAAACGATACCGAAGCCCAGATATAGCTCGACGATGAAGCTGTGCGGGTTTTCAAAGCCCAAGCTGCTGCTGAGATGGCCGCCGAAAAATTCGCCAAAGTTTTTCGGGCCGTAACCGGTAATGAGCAAAGGGAAGTTGTTTAAAAAATGATTGTAAATTTCTTGGCGGGAAGAGACGGAGTTGTCGCTCTCGAAATCATATAAAAACAGGTAAACGCGGCTGGAAAAGCGCTCTAAAAACTCATTGCTGTTTAATGACAGCAAGAAGTTTTGTATGGCTTCGGAAGGAATCATGGCAAACACCAAGTAAACTGCCACAACGGAAAGCAGCGTAGCCAAACCGTTTTTGCGGTACATCAGTGCCAGCAAAGTGAGCAATACATAGCAGGCGATGGCGGTGCGGGATACGCTGGCGAAAATAATGATGCCCAGCAGCAGATACAGGCCCCAACCTGCCAAAACCTGTTTGCGGTTTTCTGCTTCGAAATTGAAAAATATCAGCACCGCGGGAGCTAAGCACACGGCAGTAGTGGCCAAGTTATTGGGGTTGAAAAACAAGCCTTTTACTGCACCGGCTTCGATGGCCAGCTCTTCTGCGGCGGTTACAAACTGCATGCCTGCACCGATTTCGATAAAAGGTGGGATACAGATGAATGCGGAAAAAAATACGATTAAATTGCGGACAAACCGCAGCGGATGTTCCGTGCGCGAAATAATCAAATAAAGCAGGTAGAAAAAGCAGGGAATCGAGATGAAAAACATCAAATCGATAAATTGGGTCCCACTGATGGAAGAAATGCCAAAATGCAGGGCGCTCCATGCTGTCATGACCGTCAAACTGCCCAGCAGTAGGGCAATACGGGACGGGAAGCGTTTGCTTTCCAGCAGGGCGATTAGCAAAGTGAGGGCAATAAACAGTATCGTCAGGAAGTTGTCGATACGCTGTATGCCGAATTTATACGATAAAGAAGGGCCGATCATATAGGCGCCCAACATGCCGTAAACCAACAGGCTGTATAGATGGATATTTTTAACTTTCATACCTGTTATTCCGTTTGCGTGTGATTGAGAACGCGGCGGTATTGTTCAATAATTTGTCGGACAACGCTCTGTTCGCCGAATTCTTCAAGGCAACTCTTCCGCAAAGCTTCTGGATCGTAGCGGTGGCGGTTTTCATACAGAGAGACCAATGCTTCTGCTAAAGCTTCTTGATTTTCAGTCGGCACCAACAAGCCTTTTTCCGGCGTGATAAGTGCATTCGGGCCGCCGCAGCGGGTAGCGACCACCGGCAAACCTTGCGACAACGCTTCAATAAAGACTACGCCGAAGGTTTCATAGCGGCTAGCGAGTACAAAGGCATCGCTGCTGCGCATCAAATCCAGCACTTCTTCATTTTGCAGCTTGCCGAGAAACGTAACCGCATGGTCGATGCCCAGCTCTTCGGTCATTTTGTGCAGTTGTGCTTCAAATAAACCGCTGCCGCCGATTTTCAATTTCAGATTCGGGTGTTTTTTCAGTGCGTCTGCAAAAGCAGGCAATAAAATGTCAAAGCCCTTGCTGCGTTTTAAATTGGCTACGGAGCAGAAGGTAAAATCTTGGTTTTTTGGTTTGCCGTCTAAATGAAACGATTGAAAGAATTTCGCGGGCAGGATGTTGGGAATATATTGCCAATCCAATCCCGGATATTCTTTTTCCAGCAGACGGCAGAAATCGCGGCTCACGGCGATGCGGGCCGCGCATTGTTTCGCTGATTCCCGCATGCCTTTGCGCTGCCATTTGCGCGTACGGTTAAGGGCGAGGGCTGAGCTGTGTTCGGTCAGAACATAGGGGATGCCTGTGGTTTGATGGATTTTATGCGCCAAAATGCCGGCGTGATTCATACTGTGTGCGTGCAAGATGTCGGGGAGACCGTTTTCGCGCACATAACGGCGGAACAATCGCATCCCCGCGGTCAGCCACCGCAGGCGGTCAAGCCGGGTGTGGGGAAAGAAATACATGCTTTTGTGCAGATAAGTCGGAATACCTTCGTCGAGATGGTAGCGCTGGCCGTAGCCGCCGGTCACAATGGAAGCCGGTTCGCCGCGCAATGAGCGGAACACCGGCGCGATCACGCCCACTTTCAAACCGGCGCGCTGTAAAGCGTGCGCCTGTTGGCGGAAGAAAATGCCGTTGATATCGGTCGGTGACGAGGGATACCAAGATGGAATAATCAAAACATGCATTTTGTGTTGCCTTATTATTTAATCTTATCGAATGTAAGTAAGCGCAATACTGGAAATTTTTCGCTTCAAACCGCCGTGGTGCGTTTCAGACGGCCTTTAATCTGCGTGGCCGCCTGATGCAGCGCGGAACGGTGTTTCAGGTATAAAAACACCAATACCGCCAGCCAAAACAGGGCGAAGAAGTAGTAGTTGCTGCTGTTGCCGTAGTAGGTATAACTCAGGCAGGCAGCCAAGCATAAAAACGTGCTTCCGTATATTTTTGCGCGCGGCAGCGGCAGCCACAGACGTATGGACGCTTCGGATTTCAGCACCGAAAACACCCAAAACGATACGGCGGTCGACATTGCCGCACCGCGTGCGCCGAGCTGCGGCACCAGCCAAGAGAGCAAGCTCCAATTGCACAGCAGGGCAATGAGTGAAAACAAGGTAATCAGCCAAGTTTTCTTACTCACATTGATGCCGATGCCGGTTACTTCGGTTAAGGTGTAGAGCAGCGGAAACAACATGCTCGACAGCAGGATAAACTGCACAGGCGCGTATTTTTCCGGCAGTATCCAAGTTACCATCGGCGAGCAGATGCCTACGATGCAGATCAGCGCGGCAATCAAATCGGTCATGGATTCGGTGATGCCGTCGATTTTATCCAAATGGATATTTTCTTTGACCCATTTAAACACCATCGGTGCCCAAATAACCGAAAAAATATTCTGAAAGATTAAAGCAATCGCGCCAAAACTGACTGCCATCGAGTAAATACCCAGTTCTGACAGCCCGCCCAACGATTTGAGCAAAAAGCGGTCTATCGACGTGAAGCCCCAATAGGCCAAGCCGCCCAAAGCCAGCGGTATGCCGTAATGCAGGCTGTCTTTGAGCAGCGGTGCCGACAGCTTCGTGCGGGCGGCGGCTTTCAATTCGCTACGGGTCTGCAAGGTCAGTACCGCTACGGTCAGCACTTGTGCCACTACATAAGCCAGCACAAGGGTTAAGGTGTCTTTGGGTAATCCTGCCGCTACATAAACCACTACCAACAGCAAAATCAGCACTTTAGGTGTCAATTGGCTGAAAGAGAAGGCAAACGAACGCTCTTTCATCCGCAAAATCAAGGCGAAATAGCGTGACAAAACAGACGCGCCGAAAAAAGCCAAACACAACAGTCCGAGTGTGCCGCTGTCGAGGTCAAACACTTTTTCAGACGGCCACGACGGCTGCCATAAAGCAATCCCCATAACAAACAGCACAGTCAGTATTACCGGCAGCGTAATCACTGCTTTAAACAGCTCTGCTTTGTTTTCCGCGGCATGGTATTCGCGGATGTACGACTGATCCAAGCCCAAGCCCATCAACGTAAGCGTGAGTGCGGATACGGTTTGCAGCAGCACGATACGGCCGATGTCTTCGGCGGAAAAATACCACGAAATCAGCGGCAGCGAGATGATGCCGATGGCAGCGCTGCCGACGGGGCCGAGTGCATAGCCTAATATTTTTGTTATGTTCATACCGATATGTTTTCAGACGGCCTCCCTCAAAGCGGAGAGGCCGTCTGAAAAAAAGACAATCAAACGGCGGCTTTCAAAGCGTCTGCAATTTGTTTTATTTGTGCCTGCGTCATATACGGGTGCATCGGCAGGCTCATGACTTCCTGTGCCACCAAATCACCCACCGGCAGCACGGCATCGTTGGCGACGGCGGGTTGTTTGTTCAGCGGAATCGGGTAATGCACGGCGGTGGGAATGCCCGCTTCTTTCAAGGCCGTCTGAACGGCATCGCGGTTTTTCACGCGGATGGTGTATTGGGCATAGGCGCTGCGGTTGTGCGCTTCGATAAACGGCACGGCAATGCCCGCATCTTGCAGGGCTTCGGCATACATGGCGGCAACTTGCTGGCGCAACTGCATTTCTTCTTCAAAAATCGCCAGTTTGGGCAGCAGGATGGCGGCTTGCAGCGTGTCCAAGCGGCTGTTTACGCCGACGCGGATGTGGTGGTAGCGGCGGTCTTGGCCGTGGCGGGCAATCTGGCGGATAACGGTCGCCAGCGTTTCGTCGTTGGTAAAAATCGCTCCGCCGTCGCCGTAGCAGCCCAGAGGTTTGCTGGGGAAAAAGCTGGTACAGGCGATGGTGGTTAAGTTGCAGGATTTTCTGCCTTTGTAGGTAGCACCGAAACTTTGGGCGGCATCTTCAATTACCGGCAGATTGTGTTTGGCGGCGATGGCGTTAATCGCGTCGTAGTCGGCGCATTGGCCGTAGAGCGATACGGGAATGATGGCTTTGGTTTTGTCGGTAATGGCCGCTTCGATTTTGGCAGGGTCGATATTGTAGGTGGTTTCGTCGATATCGACATACACGGGTTTGGCGCCGAGCAGGGCCACGGTTTCGGCGGTGGCGATGTAGGTAAAGCCGGGGGTAATCACTTCGTCGCCGGCCTGCACGCCCAAAGCCATCAGCGCGATTTGCAGCGCGTCGGTACCGTTGGCGCAGGTGATGCAGTATTGTGCGCCGCAATAGGCTTTGAGCTGTTCTTCCAATTCGGCGACTTCGGGGCCGAGGATATAGCCGCCGTGTGCCAGCACTTTTTGGATGTTGGCATCGATTTGGTCTTTGATTCGGGCTTGTTGGGCGGCGAGGTCGATAAATTGCATGATGGTTTCCTTAATATTATTCTGATTTGGTTAAGAGGCCGTCTGAAAGCGTATAAACGGCTCCGGTGTGGGAACAGCTTGCTTTGCCGCTGCCGTGCACGGGCAGGTCGAGCTGTTCGCCGTATTCGCTCATCCAGCCGATTTGGCGGGCGGGTACGCCGACCATCAGGGCGTAGTCGGGCACGTCTTTGTTTACCACCGCTCCTGCGCCCACAAAGGCGAATTTGCCGATGGTTATGCCGCATACGATGGTGCAGTTTGCGCCCAAAGTCGCGCCTTTTTTAACCAGTGTGTCGCGGTATTCGCTTTTGCGCTCGATCAGCGAACGCGGGTTGTAGACGTTGGTAAACACCATGCTGGGGCCGCAGAATACGCCGTCTTCGAGATAAACGTTGTCGTACACGGAAACGTTGTTTTGGATTTTGCAGTTGTCGCCGATTTTTACTTTGTTGCCGACAAACACGTTCTGGCCGAACGAGCAGTTTTTGCCGATTTCGGCACCGCCGCAGATATGCGCGAAATGCCAAATGCGGCTGCCTGCGCCGATTTTCGCGCCGTCGTCGACAATGGCGCTGGGGTGTACGGTGTAGTCGGTCATTTCAATAGCTCCTGTAAGGCGGCTTCGCCCTGAATCTGTGCCGTCGTCCATTTGCCGCCGTAGATGTGCAGCACGTTGCCGACGCGTTCGAACGCCCATTCGCGGGTGGCATCGCTGGGGTTGGCGGCACTTTTCAACAAAGGACGCACGCCGGAAAAGCTGCCGCTGATGTCTTCTGCCGTGAGCTTTTCGCTGTGATAGGCATTGTAGGCGGCCAGCAGGTAATCGGTTTCTTCTTCAGACGGCCTCTCCGCTTCGGGGTGGTCTTGGCGGACTTCGGTGGTGCCGATTAAGGTTTTGCCCTGATAAGGCAGCACGAAGAAAATCCGTTTTTCCTGCGGAATCGGCAGCATCAAAGCCTGCGTGCGTTTGCGGTCGATAAAGATATGGCTGCCGCGCACCCAGTCGATGGTATAGGCGGGAGAACCGCCTTGCTGTCGGCGCAACTCCATCGCCCACGGGCCGGTGGCATTGACGATGCGTTCGAAACCGGCGAGGCTGTCGAAAGTTTCGATTTTGTGGTGTTCGACCACTTCCACGCCCAAATCACGGCATTGGCCGACCACCCATTGCCCAAGCGCGAAATCGTCCATTTGGGCATCGTAAAAGGAAAACGCACCTTTGAGGCCGTCTGAAAGCAGGGCGGGGCAGCGGTTCAGCACTTCTGTTTTACTCAGCCACGAGCTGCGGGGGAAGCCGCTGCCGGAGGCCAGTAGATCATACAGTTTGGTGCCGATGCCGATTTGCCATTTCGGGCGGCCGCGGCCTTTATAAATCGGAAACAACAATTCCAGCGGGCGGCACAATTCGGGTGCGCGTTCCAACCAGAAACGGCGGGCGAGCAGAGCCTTTTTCACTAAAGAAAACTGCCCGGTTTCGAGATAACGCAGACCACCGTGTAACAACTTGGATGATGACCGGCTGGTGTGTGCCATTGCCGTATCCTGTTCAAACAGGGTAACGTCGTGGCCTTGTTTTGCCGCTGCCCAAGCGGTACACGCACCAATGATGCCTGCGCCTGCTATGGCGATTTTCATTTTTCAGACGGCCTTATCAGTAAACCAGAGGGAGGGATACGGTTTTGTTGTCGCGGGCGGAGAGATAGGCGGCGATCAGCAATTCCAGCGATTTCAAACCTTCGCGGCCGTCCGTAATCGGTTCGGCTTCGCCGCGCATCACGTCAACCACGTTTTTGTAATAGAGCGGGTGGCCGAAACCGTAAACCGAGGTGGTTTCGTAGTTGGCGGTTTTGACTTGTTCGTCGTAATCGCGGGAATCGGCGAAATTCCATTCCTGAATTTCATTCACCGCCATGCCGCCGATGCGCACCGTGCCGGTTTCGCCCAGAATGGTAATCGAGCCTTCGAGGTTTTTCGGATAAGTGCACATGGTTACGGCCATCGAGCCGAGCGCACCGTTGCGCCAGCGGATGTTCATTACGCCGGTGTCTTCGGTTTCAATGTCGCGGTGGGTGGAAATCATCGCCTGTACGTCTTGTACCGGGCCGATCAGCCATTCCATCAAATCGACATAATGGCTGGCCTGATTCATAAACGCACCGCCGTCGAATTCCCATGTGCCGCGCCAACCGCCGCCTTGGTCGTAGTAAGACTGCGGGCGCGTCCAGAATACATTCAAATGCACCATGCAGATTTTGCCGAAGCGGTTTTCTTCGACGGCGCGTTTGAGCATCTGCAAAGTGGCGTTCAAGCGGTTTTGCTTCACCACAAACAGGCGTTTGCCGGCTTTGTCGGCCGCTTTCACCATGCGCTCGCCGTCGTGCAGGCGGGTGGCCATCGGTTTTTCGGTAACCACATGAAAACCCGCTTCCAAAGCCTGCACGGCTTGGTCGGGGTGCAGGCCGGAGGGCGTGGTGAGCACGATAATGTCGGCATCGGTGTCTGCCAGCATTTCCGTATAAGAAGCATAGCCTTTGGCACCCGTGCGCTCGACGGCAGCTTGCAGATTGGCGGGGTCGATGTCGCACACGCCGACGATTTCGCATTGGTCTTTCAAGGCTTCGAACGAACCGAAATGGTTGTTGGAAATACGGCCGCAGCCGACCAAAGCAAATTTGATTTTACGGTCTTTGATGGTTTCAAACATATTCAGACGGCCTCTTTATGCTTTGACGACGTTATCGGATTTGCCCAAATATTTGCCGCGTGTGTCGATAATCAATTTGGCGTGCTGTTTGAGCAAGTCGTAATCGAATTTATCGTGGTCGGTCGTCAGTACCACGCAGTCGAAACGGGCAATGTTTTCAGCGGTAAAAGCTTCGCTCTTCAAATCGAATGTGTGCTCGCGCATTTTCGGGAACACCGGCACATGCGGGTCGGTGTAAGCCACTTCCGCGCCCAAATCGCGCAGCAGTTCCATAATTTCTACCGAAGGGCTTTCGCGCATGTCGTCCACGTTTTTCTTGTAGGCAATGCCCAATACCAAGATTTTGCTGCCTTTGATCGAACGTTGGTGATCGTTGAGCGCCAGAGCGGTTTTGTTGACCACATATTCGGGCATGCCTGAATTGACTTCGCCGGCCAGCTCGATAAAGCGGGTGTTCACGCCGTATTCGCGGGCTTTCCAAGTTAAATAGAACGGATCGATGGGAATACAGTGGCCGCCCAAGCCCGGGCCGGGGTAGTAGGCAACGAAGCCGAACGGTTTGGTGGCGGCGGCGTTAATCACTTCGTGGATGTCGATGTCCATTTTGTCGGCCACGATTTTCATTTCGTTTACCAAGCCGATGTTGACGGCGCGGTGGATGTTTTCCAAGAGCTTGGTCAGCTCGGCTGCTTTGGTTGAGCTGACGGGAACCACTTTGTCGATGGCCGGTTGGTAAAGCGCGATACCCACTTCCAAACACGCGGGCGTATGGCCGCCGATCACTTTCGGAATGGTGCGGGTTTCAAAATCGGGATTGCCCGGGTCTTCGCGTTCCGGAGAGTAAACCAAGAATACGTTTTCGCCCACTTTCAGGCCGCCCTCTTCGATGCGGGGCAGCAGTTCCTCTTCGGTAGTGCCGGGATAAGTGGTGGATTCCAAAGACAATACCTGACCGGCGCGCAGATAAGGTTTGACCGCATCGGTGGTGTCGATGACGAAGCTCATATCCGGTTCGCGGTATTTGTTGAGCGGAGTAGGCACGCACAAAATCACCGCTTCCACTTCGCCGATGCGTGTGAAATCGGTGGTGGCCTCAAACAGGTTTTTACTTGCCGCAGCGATTTTTTCAGAAGGGATATGCTCGATGTAGCTTTGGCCTTTGTTGAGTTTCTCTACTTTTTCGGCATCAATGTCGAACCCCAATACTTTGAAGCCGATATCGACATAGCGCAGCATCAGCGGCAGGCCGACATAACCCAAACCGACAATACCGATTTTGGCAGATTTGTCGGCGAATTTTTGAATGGTGGTATTTTTCATGATGGCTCTCGTGGAATATAGGGAAGATAGAAGGAATTTTTAAACAGTCATTTATGTTGGTTTATTTAGACTCAGACCGATTCTCGGACAATCGGTTTCCTTATGGCGAAAGGGTGAGGGGCAAGTTTACAAAACGGCAACAAAACGAAGTATTGCGGTTTATGGAGTATGCAATGTGAGATATTGAGAAATGCGTTTGAAATAATGGATATTAGTGGTTAGGGAAGGAGGGAATTCCCTGAAAGAAGAATTACATAAAATTTATGCCTTGTGCACGCTTGAGCAGATCGGCATTCTTGGTGGAATGGTTGTCTGCAAAACCAAAGCAGATGACGTTTACAAAACTTTTCTCACAAATTTTAAGGTTTTTAGAAAAATTATCGAACGAATAATATTGTCGGGGAGGGGTTATTTCCGACGCAATACCCATTTGATGTCGTTGCCGATGGTTGTTAAAGAACTTGTGTACCAAGGGCTTTCGGAGTGCAAGGCGGCTGCGTTTTCAGGCATTTGAAACAATCCGCGAGCGTTGTTGCCCAAGATTTTCGGAGCTTGGTAGAGTACGATTTCATCTGCCAAATCTGCTTGCAGGAAAGCCGCTGCCAGTGTCGCTCCGGCCTCAACCATCACTTCGCCGAAGCCTTTTTCCGCCAGTTGTTTCAATAAATCATGCAAATCTATCCGCCCGTTGTTTTCAGACGGCCTAATGATATGGATATGCGGATATTGCGTGTAGGTCTGCAGGCGTTGTTTGTTATCTTCCAGCGTAGCGATGATGGTGGGGCTGCTGTTGTCTTGCACCAATTTACTCTCAAGCGGCATGTTCAGACGGCTGTCGAGTACCACTCGGGCGGGTTGGCGCAGGGTGGGGAAGTTGCGCACGTTGAGTTGGGGATTATCGGCCAGCACCGTACCGATACCGGTAATCACGGCACAACTTTCGGCACGGAGTATCTGTACGTCGGCTCGCGCTTCTTCGCCGGTAATCCATTGGCTGCGGCCGTCTGAAAGGGCGGTTTTACCGTCGAGGCCGGCGGCGCATTTCAAGCGTACAAACGGGCGGCCGCGTTCGATGCGGGAAAGAAAACCGCGGTTCAGTTCGCGCGCTTCTTGTTCGAGCAGGCCGCTTTGCGTGCGGATGCCTGCCGCTTCCAACATGGCCAAGCCTTTGCCTGCAACCGGAGGGTTGGGGTCGGTCATGGCGGCAACTACGCGCGATACGCCCGACTCAATCAATGCTTTGGCGCAGGGCGGCGTGCGGCCGTAGTGGCTGCACGGTTCGAGCGTTACATAAGCCGTTGCCCCTTGTGCCAGTGCGCCGGCTTGCCGCAAAGCATGTACTTCGGCGTGCGGTTCTCCGGCACGGACATGGAAGCCTTGTCCGACAATTTGGCTGTCGCGGGCAATGACACAGCCTACACGCGGATTGGGCGATGTTGAAAAACGCCCTTGCCATGCGAGGGCGAGGGCGTTTTGCATCATGTGTATATCGTTTGCGTCAAACATTTTTCAGACGGCCTTAAGCGTTAAACGTCCGCAAGATACGACGGTTTATTTAACCAAATTCACTTCTTTCAATACGGCAGCCAAAGATTCCGCAGAAGCGGTGGGGCTGCTGGCGCAGACGTTGTAGAGATTGGTTTCGTAAATCGAAATGCAGCTCTCGCGCAGCAGATTGCCTTGTTTGTCGTCTTGGGCAAAGCGGTAATTCATGCGGGTGTCGGTGGCGGCGCCGACTTGCACTTCGGTCAAACCTTGGGTGGATTCCAATGCTGCTTTCAAGTTGGAGAAATAGCTTTTGGCATCGGTTTTGGGTGTGCCGAGATTCACAACGTATAACGTGATATCGCTGTTGTTGTCGCGTTGGAGCAGCGTCAGCTCTTCCGCCGTAATACCTTCGGGAAGCGCATTGGGGTCTTGCGAAGCATCTTCAAAGCTGCTGCCTTGAATCACAACGCTTACTTTGCCGTCTTTGCCGGTGAGGGTTTGTAATTGTTTTTCGACGGCAGGGGCGGAAGCAGTTGCAGAGGAAGCAGGAACTGAAGTTTCAACTTGTTGGCTGCATGCGGCCAAGCCGATGGAGGTGATGGCAGCCAAAGCCAAAGTAAAAACAGATAATTTCATTGGTCAAATTCCGTATGTGTTAGCAAAAAATGATTCTAAGTATATCAAATTTTTAAGCCGTTAGCGGACAAGCCGGTAGGGTATCTTGCAAATATAGTTGAAATATTGGTTATTGTTGAAATATTGTTGCCACGGCAAAAGATGTCCTGCCATTCCTTTACTTTATCGATTCCGCTTTATCCGTTTCATCCGCCATAGTTTATGGTTTTCGAACTTGCAAAGATGCCTTCTGAAAGCAGGGTTTATTATCAGGGTAAAACAATGAAGTTTTTATTTGGTTTACTTTTATCATAGGTCAGGAAATAATGGCGATGATCAATCAGGAAATAACTATGGAGGATAAGCAGCTTATTTTATGAATGAAATAGCTCCGTCTTATTTTCCAGCATTTTCAGACGGCCTGAGTATGAAGGCCGTCTGAAAAAGGCAGACCTAATTTATAAAACGGCTAGGGTTGATTGGGAGAAGTCTTGCTGATGCTTCAGACAGTATTTGAACGGTTTCAAAAACGGTATGGGAAATACGGAAAGGAAATAGGTGGAAAATATGGATAAGAAGTGGTTGTATCTCGTAAGAGCCGTTTATATTTCGATTGGGGTATATCTTGCTGTATCGGTTATTGTTTTTCATGATACGGCGGCTCTCGGTTTGTTACTGTTGGGCGGGCTGCTTGCTTGGGTGGATATACATTGTTTCGAGAAAGCGGTTTTTTCAAAGATTATGGTCGGCAGCAGGCTGGAAAAAGCTTTTTTGATAGTGAAATATCTGCTTGTGTTCTTATTGTTGTCGCTTTTAACAGCCATGATTGCGGCGGAAGAAGTGAGAAATGAAACTTCGGCCGGTGTTTTGGCGGTTATTGCGGCTGCAATCGTCATGCTGCTTGTATATGTGTTTGTTGATTTCCGCAAGCGGAGGAATTATAGGCATTGATTGAAATGCGGACGGTTGTTTCGTTTGGGTGTAAATAGCAAGAGTTGCCGTTTCGTTATTTTCAGACGGCCTTTGTTTTGAGGCCGTCTGAAAATAATGTGTATCGGGAAAGTACCATTATTTAAGATTTTATTTAAGGTGTGCGTAAAGAGTATGTTCGGTCGAACGTGAGGAATGCGGCAGTATGGGTGATTCTTTTTTCCGCCCCGAAGTTTTAGTGGAGAAGAAGCAGCGTTGGACCGGCAAAGTGGTGTTGCGCTATCAGGCTTTCTCTTATCAGAAGTTCGGCCATGCCGAGAGCAGAATTGTTTCGGTGGCGAAAACGGCATTAGGAAAGCAGGAGTTGGCAGGCTTGGGCTTGATTTTTTCCAATCGGGCATTGGTAAACGAGCCTGCTTATTTGGTGAAGTTAAAGCCGGTCAAGCAAACGGTTAAGGCATACGGGGAAGAAAAGCCGCTGCAAATCGGCATGGTGTTGGAGGCAGATATTCTGCACGAGCGTAAAAAACTTGACGAGTGGGTGTTGGAGCCGCTGTACAGTATTTCGGGCAAGTGGCATTAAGGTATTTGGCATATTCGAGACAGGAAAGAAGAGGCGGTAAATGAATAACTGGCGGCAATTTTTTTTATTTGTTTTCCTTATGTTTGTCTTGATGCGCTTGCAATATTACATTGCCGACCGTTTTTTATCGGACTGGCTCGCGGCGCATTCTATTGATGACAGTTGGGTGCGTAGCTGTGTTTTTACATGGTCGATGCTGATTGCTTATCATGCGGTAAAGCGCACGGCGAAATGGAAATGGCTGGCGTAGTGTGCCGATGCTGAGCATGAGGCCGTCTGAACATTTCAGACGGCATTCAAAGCATATTTCGAGATGGCGTTGGAGAAGTGATGAATAACTGGCGGCAATTTTTTTTATTTGTTTTTCTAACTTTTATATTTAGGCATTTGCAACATTATGTAGTCAACCGTTTTTTATGGGATTGGTTTACTGCACATTCCATTGATGCTGGGTTGGTAAAAAGCTATATTTTTTGGTGGTCGGTAGCGTTGGCTTATTTTGCGGTAAAGCGTACCGCAAAATGGAAATGGCTGGCATAGTGTAGCGATGCGGTGTATGGGGCCGTCTGAACATTTCAGACGGCATTCAAAGCATATTTCGCGATGGGCGTTGGAGAAGTTATGAATAATTGGCGGCAATTTTTTTTATTTGTTTTCCTTATGTTTATCTTGATGCGCTTGCAATATTACATTGCCGACCGTTTTTTATCGGATTGGTTCGCGGCGCATTCCATTGATGCCATCTGGGTGGAAAGCTTTGTTTTTTCATGGTCGATGGGGCTGGCTTATTATATGGTAAAGCGCACAGCAAAATGGAAGTGGCTGACGTAGCGGGACGATATTTCGGCAATAAGGCCGTCTGAAAATTTCAGACGGCCTTATTAGGTGTATTTAGGTGTATTTCGAGGCGGGGCGCTATGGATTATTGAAACCGTTTGTCTTTCGGTTTCAATAAAAGGCTGCCGGTGGTGCTGCAAACCGAGGTGGCTGAATGAAGGTTGGCATATTTGGCAGCTGTTTTGGGTTATCACGGCTGCCAAACCGATTTGAGAACGCTGCGGCAGAAGTATCCGTTATCGCGCAAAGGGACAAACCTTGCCCATATTGTGCGCTTGGCCCATGATTTGAACCTGACATCCCGAGACCTTTGCAAACCCCTCATCTGCGGCGCATTTCTGCGTTGTGCGCTGCTCGCTCGTTTGCCTATCTTATGATATGTCTGCACTTGCTGTGCTGCTACGTCTTAAACTGCATCCGCATCTGAGGGGGTTGCAAAGGTCTCATCCCGTGCTTTACGTTTGGACATGGATGAATTAAGTCGCTTGAAGCTGCCGGCCGTTTGGACATAAACAATGAAAAAGCAATAAATGAAAATTTGAAAGAGCTTAAAATTGCCAAAATTATGGTGGCCCATAGAAAAGAAACAATTAAATCGGCAGATAGAATCTTGAATATGATGCCAACTAAGCCGGCCGGGGATTTATCGGCGATTCCACATTAGCCGTATTTCCAAAAGTAGGATTTCCGTGGTCAATAAAGTGAATTTTGTTGCGGAATACAAAGGAAACGATTGTATAAACTTCATAAAGCGCTGGAGTCAATCTAATCTCGTACTGCTTGCTTTGTCTGTGGTTTTTTCTTTATTTCATATCAAAAATAAAGTTACTTACCTTCTTTCGGAAGCGTGGCGATGGCTTGTGTGAACTCGGATACGTCGTTGAAACTTTTGTAAACGGAGGCAAAGCGCACATAGGCTACTTGGTCGATTTTAGCCAGCTCTTCCATGGCCATTTCGCCGACGAGTTGGGACGACACTTCTTTGTGCCCGAGGCTGTATAAGCGTTGTTCGATTAATGCAACGGTATCGTCGATGGTTTCGGCGTCAATCGGGCGTTTGTGCAGGGCGCGTTCCAGGCTGGTGCGCAGTTTGTGGGGATTGAATGGTACGCGTGCGCCTGTGCTTTTGATGATTTGCGGCATCCGCATCTCTACGGTTTCAAATGTACCGAAACGCTGCCCGCATGAAAGGCAACGGCGGCGGCGGCGGATGCTGTTGGTTTCTTCCAAAAGCCGCGAGTCGGTCACTTGGGTGTTAGGGTGATGGCAGAAAGGGCATTTCATCGAAAATAAGGGTGTGTTGTGAAGGTGCTGAATTGTTTATTGTAGCGTAAATAAGTGGACGCTGGGCAGAAAACAGAAGCTGATGGGAGTGATTGCGAATGTGCTTGTGATTTTGGTTGCGTATTTTCCTGCTGAGGTTTGGGGGTGAATGTTTTGTGCTAATGTTTGAGGTAGATTCCGTTAGTGGAAATATAGATATTGGTGATGAAAAGCCAATGAAAAACCCGTGTATGGTTTCATACACGGGTTTCGGTGTTTGGGGTGGCTGATGGGGCTCGAACCCACGACAACCGGAATCACAATCCGGGGCTCTACCAACTGAGCTACAGCCACCGCAATAAAAACTTGGCACGCCCGACAGGAATCGAACCTGTAACCGCCCGCTTAGAAGGCGGGTGCTCTATCCGGTTGAGCTACGGGCGCGTTGCGGTTTCGCGCCTGAATATATCGGGCTACTCGCAGGAAACTGAAAACTGGTCGGGGCGGTGGGATTCGAACTCACGACCCCCTGTTCCCAAAACAGGTGCGCTAACCAGACTGCGCTACGCCCCGACGAGAAAGCCGAACTATACCGACAGTCTGTTTATCCGTCAAGCCTCTGTGTGAGGGAAATTGGGCGTATGTGTCTATCTAATTCATTTCTTTTGGAAAAGAAATCGGGTGGGGTGTTGCGGTTAATTGTCTGCTGCGTGCCACGGTTTTTGTGCGCCGGCGTGGAATGAGGGTTTTTCGCCGCCCCACAGGGTGTCGATGTCGTAGAAGTCGCGTACGGCGGGCAGCATAACGTGTACGACTAAGTCGCCGGCATCTACCAGCGCCCATTCTCCGCTGTCTTGGCCTTCGCTGCCGATGATTTCGAAGCCGGCTTCTTTTAAGTCGACGGCTACGTTGTTGGCGAGGGCTTTGACTTGGCGGTTGCTGTCGCCGCTGGCGATGATCATGCGGGCGAACAGTGAGGTTTTTTCTTGGGTTTCGAGGACGACGATATCTTTGCCTTTGATGTCTTCTAGGGCGTTGACGGCGATGTCGACCATTTTTTGCAGGTCTTGCAGTTCTTGTTCGTTCATAGGTTTTCCTGTTTTAAGGTGTTTCAGACGGCCTGTGGCGGTTGTCTGATTGTTATGGGGGTCGATAAAGGGGGAAGGTTAACGGTAAAGGTGGTTTCGGGCAATGTAATTTTCGACGCGGGGGTCGATGAGGCCGCTGACCGGTTCGCCGTTGCGGATGCGGCGGCGGATTTCGGTGGAGCTGATGTTGTACATGGGGGTTTGCAGCAGGTGCAGGCTGCCGTTTTGCAGGGCGCTGCCTATCCAGCCGTGCAGTTCGCGCGGGGCTTGGGCGATGTTGTCGCCTTCACGGGCGGCGACGGCGATGTGGGTTTGGTTGACGAGGGTTTGCCATTTTTTCCAAGTGTGGAGCTGGAGCAGGCTGTCGCTGCCGAGCAGCCACCAGAGTTGTGCGGATGGAAATTGCTGGCGGAAAATCTGTACGGTATCGAAGGTGTAGGTGGCGCCTTCTCTGATGATGTCGCAGTCGCTGGCGGCAAAGCGCGGGTCGTCGCTGATGGCCAGTTCGGTCATGGCGAGGCGGTGTTGGGCGTCGGTGCGGGTTTGTTCTTCTTTTTTGTGGTAGGGGTTGCCTGCGGGTAGGAAGACGACCATGTCGAGCGCTAGTTCGTCGGCGAAGGCGCGGGCGATGTGGATGTGTCCGTTGTGGATAGGGTCGAAGGTGCCGCCGAAAAGTCCTATTTTTTTCATGTGTTTGAGGCCGTCTGAAAGGTTAGGGTTTGATGGGGCATTCGTTTTTGCCGTTGACGACGACGGTCAGTTTGCCGGTGGTGGGGTGGATAACCATGCCGTGCACGGCGACGTTTTCGGGCATGAGGGGGTGGCGGCGGATGATGCCGACGGTGTGGCGTACGCTCTCTTCTACGTTGTCGAAGCCGGTAAGCCAGTTGTCGAGGTCGATGCCGGCGTTGCGCAGGGTGGTGATGCGGTCGTCGGGAATGCCTTGGTCGTGGGCGCTTTTTAGGAATTTCTCGGGGCTGAGGCCGCGCATACCGCAGTCGTGGTGGGCGATGACCATGATTTCTTTGACTTTTAGTTCGAATACGGCAACGAGCAGGCTGCGCATGACGGAACCCCACGGGTGGGTAACGAGTGCGCCGGCGTTTTTAATGAGCTTGGCGTCGCCGTTTTTTAGGCCCATGGCGCGGGGGAGCAGCTCGACCATGCGGGCGTCCATGCACGATAGGATGGCGAGTTGGCGTTCGGGGAATTTGTTGGTGAAAAATCGGGCGTATTCGCCTGATTCTACAAAATTTTCGTTGAAGCTCAGTATGTTGTCTAATTCGCTCATGTCTGCTTTGGTTTTTGGGTTTGTTTGGCGGTCATTATAACGGTTTCGTGCGGCGAAGTGGGAACAGGCCGTCTGAAAGCTTATTAACGCTGTTTCAGACGGCCTGTGGGTGATGTGCTTAGTATTCTTCGGTAAAACCGGGGAATTTTTGTCCGTCTAATAGTAGTTCGAGGTCGGCGCCGATGAGGGCTCCGTCGATCACTTTCCAGATCAACTGCAAAACCTGTACGCTGTCGTAGCCGTGGATTTGGAAGTTGATGTCTTTTCCTGCGCCGACGATGCGGTAGGGGCAGATCCATTCTTCTTCGTGTAATTGCTCGGGTTTGCCGATGAAAATATCGACTTTTTCTCCCGGTCGGCCTACTACTTCGAATGAGCGGCGGGCGATGGCGGTGTCTGAAGTCAGTTTGTGTGTCATGGTGTTTTGTCCGGCAAAGGGGCGGAATGCGGCGAGGCCGTCTGAAAGCAAACTTGGCGGGCTTTGTTTTCAGACGGCCTGTGGTGTTGATTTAGTCTTTGGAATCTTCGTATTTGCGTTCGGTTTCGTGAACGTGGTCGAAGTCGGTTAGCGCGTCGTTGACGGTTTGTTCGATCGGGTTGATGCCAGACTGCTCGCGTACGACGGCTTTTTCGCGTTCGCTCAAGGGCGGGTTGACGGCGAGGGCGTCTTCTTCGCGCTTGCGTTCGGCTTCTTCAAAGCTTTCGTAGGGCTGGGGTTTGATTTTGCTGAAGTCGATGTCGTTGTCGTGTTGTGACATGTGTGCCTCCTTTGTGTGGTTATGTAGTCGTTTGAATGGATTGGGTTTTTGGCCTGTTGATATGATGCGCCATTTCGAGGGCGGTGTCCACGGCGGCGAGCAGGCTGCCGGATGCGGCTTTGCCTGTGCCGGCCAGATCGAGGGCGGTGCCGTGGTCGACCGAGGTGCGGATGAAGGGCAGCCCCAAGGTGATGTTGACGCCTTCGCCGAAACCTGCGTATTTCAATACGGGCAGCCCTTGGTCGTGATACATGGCGAGCACGGCGTCGGCGTCTTTCAGGATAAAGGGTTGGAACAGGGTGTCGGCGGGGAAGGGGCCGCGCACGTTCAGCCCTTGCTGTTGCAGTGTTTCGAGCGCGGGAATGATGGTGTCGATTTCTTCGCGGCCGAGATGTCCGCCTTCGCCTGCGTGGGGGTTCAGCCCGGCAACGAGGATGCGGGGCGAGGGCAGGCCGAATTTGGTTTGCAGGTCGCGGTGCAGGATAGGTAATACGGACTCAAGCAGCGGCCGGGTAATTTGGGCGGCAACGTCTTTCAGCGGCAGGTGTGTGGTAGCAAGGGCAACACGCAGCCCGCCGCCGGCCAGCATCATGACGACTTGCGGGGTGTGGCTTTTTTCGGCGAGGTATTCGGTGTGGCCGCTGAAGGGTACGCCGGCATCGTTGATCACGCCTTTGTGCAGCGGTGCGGTAACCATGCCTGCAAACGTGCCGTCGCAGATGCCGTTGTAGGCGGTGTCGAGCAGTTCGAGCACATAGGCGGCGTTGTCGGTATTCAGACGGCCTGCTTCGCACGGGGCGCGCAGGGGAATGTGCCAAACATCGAGCGTGCCGCGCTCGGGCGGAACGCCTGTTTGGTAGTCGCGCAGATGGATGTGTTTGCCGAGCTGTCGGGCGCGTTGTTGCAGCAGGTGTTTGTCGCCCAGTATGACGCAGTGGCAGCGGGTGTCTGCTTCGGCTAAGTCCAAACAGATGTCGGGGCCGATGCCTGCGGGTTCGCCACTGGTTACGGCCAATACGGGAAGGGTCATGGGGTGCTCCGCTGGTGTTGCTGCTGAAAAATGGGCAGCAGCCGGTAGTGATGGATGGTTGCCCGAGGTGCGGGCGGGCTGTTATTAGAGCGTGTTCTGTACGGCGGATCAATAAGGCTGAGACCTTTGCAAAACCCGCATCTGCGGCGCATGTCTGCGTTGTGCGCTGCTCGCTCGTTTGCCTATCGTGTGATATGTCTGCACTCGCTGCGCTGCTACGCCTTGAACTGCATCCACATCTGCAGGTTTTGCAAAGGTCTCAGGCCGTCTGAAAAGTGTTTTTCAGAGGGCCTCTTGCCTTTATACGACGATGGCGCCTAAGGAATCGGTGGGTTTAAATGCGGCCAGCACGCCTTCGATGATGCCGAGGACGGTGGGGATGAATGTCCAGCTGAGCAGGAAATAGATGATGCCCATCCACACGCGGCCGGCGCAGAATTTGTGGACGCCGAAGGTGCCGAA
This sequence comes from Neisseria sp. Dent CA1/247, assembly GCF_022870825.1. NCBI lineage: Bacteria > Pseudomonadati > Pseudomonadota > Betaproteobacteria > Neisseriales > Neisseriaceae > Neisseria > Neisseria sp. Dent CA1/247. The sequence continues at coordinate 279,540 of NZ_CP091522.1, forward strand.
AAGCAAGGCCATGGCGACATACAGGGCTTTGTTGCAGGTGTGCGGATAAGATGCGGCGTAGGATACGGGTGCGTTCATTGAGTTTTCCTTTTTATCTTTATCGCCAATAAACTTTATTTCTGCTCCGGCGTTGCTGCTTCGGATCGGGAAAATCATTTTACTGGCTGTGTTGTTGTTGGTAACGGCGTTTAAATGGTGCGAATTGGCTTAAGTTAAAGATGTATTTGGTAAAAACAGGCAAACGTGAGGCCGTCTGAAAAATGTTTTCAGACGGCCTCGCCTTTTTATATATAAGTAGGAACGGTAAACGCTGAAACTCAAGCGCTGCGGGTTTCGGCCAGCCATTTCGTCAGGCCGTGGTTTTCGTCCAGCAAACCGTAGCGCGAAAACGCATCGAGCGTGGCGAGCATGGCGTCGTTCATCATCAGGCCGTCGCACATGGCGGCGGTGAGGTCGGCGGGGTTCATCAGTTTGAACTCGGCCACTTCGCCGTCTTGGTTTTCGGGGCGGGTTTCAGACGGCAGGATTACGTCGAAAATGTGCAGCAGTTCGTTGTGCAGTCCGCGCGACACGGGGCGGACGCTCAAACGGCGGTTTTGGCAGACGAGGTTTTGCAGCAGTGCAGCACCCAGCCCGGCTTCTTCGCCGCCCTCGCGCATCATGGCTTGGCGCACGCTCTCGCCGCTGGCAATGCCGCCGCCGACGAGGTTGTCGAGCTTGTTGGGGTCAACCGCTTTATACGGGCTGCGGCGGCCTATCCAAAACATCCATTCGCCTTCGTGCAGGGTTAAACCGTTGATGTGGACGGCGTGGCTCATCAGCCCCAACGGTCTAAACGCCGCCCGCTCCAGCGCAAACAGCGGCTTGCCTTCTGCATCTTCGACATCGAATTTTTCATTCCGCCAGCCGCCGAGCACACCGAGCTGGTGCCAGCTTTGGGTCATGTGTTGCAGGCTGTCGCCCATCGTCAGCCAGTTGTCGGTATAAAGATGAAAACCATCGGGCTTGGTTTCGCTGCGTTCCGGCCAATCCTGCTGCACGCGCTGAAGCCAAGCGCCGTTCAGACGGCCCAGCTTCACGCCGTTCAACCACAAAGGCTGCCATGTGTCGGCTTGCGGGTTGAAATGGGTTTGCAGGCGGGATAGCAAACGGCCGTGTTCGGTTTCGCTCAGGCGGCGGGTAAATCGGGGGCGGGTAGTCATAGCGTTTTCCGTGGCAGACGATGGGCGGATTATATCAGGACAAGCGCGTAAAAAACTTTGACCTTACTACGTGCAAAGCCCGTATTTCCGCAGCAAACGAAAGATGCGGTGCGGTGCTTGGTGCCGGAGTCAAACAGCTAGCCATGCCCTGAATCAATATGGCTTACGCATTTTTTGACTGCGTGTCCGGCCATAGGTTTCATGCGCTTCGGGTGGCGCATGAGGCCGTCTGAAATGCCGTGCGGGCGGATGAATCCAAATTGCTTTACAATACAGGCTTTTTCAATTCAGCATTTTCCGCTTGCGATGAACGAACAAACCCCACAGCCTGCCGTCGGCGACGATTATCTGCTGCTCGGCCAATATGCCGAACGCGCCTATCTCGAATACGCCATGAGCGTGGTCAAAGGCCGCGCCCTGCCCGAAGTTTCAGACGGCCAAAAGCCCGTACAGCGGCGGATTCTCTACGCCATGCGCGACATGGGGCTGACGCACGGTGCCAAGCCCGTGAAATCCGCCCGCGTGGTGGGGGAAATTCTCGGTAAATACCATCCGCACGGCGATGCTTCGGCCTATGATGCCATGGTGCGCATGGCGCAAGACTTTACCCTGCGCTATCCCCTAATCGACGGCATCGGCAACTTCGGCTCGCGCGACGGCGACGGCGCGGCGGCGATGCGTTACACCGAAGCGCGGCTCACACCGATTGCCGAGCTGCTGCTTTCCGAAATCAATATGGGCACGGTGGATTTCGTGCCGAACTACGACGGCGTGTTTGAAGAGCCGGTGCATCTGCCCGCCCGCCTACCGATGGTGCTGCTCAACGGCGCATCGGGCATTGCCGTCGGTTTGGCTACCGAAATCCCGTCGCACAACCTGACCGAAGTTACCCAAGCGGCCATCGCCCTCTTGAAAAAACCGTCGCTGGAAACGGCCGACCTGATGCAGTATATTCCCGCGCCCGATTTTGCCGGCGGCGGGCAAATCATCACTTCCGCCGCCGATTTGCAGCAGATTTACGAAACCGGCAAAGGCAGCGTGCGCGTGCGTGCGCGTTACGAAATCGAAAAACTGGCGCGCGGGCAATGGCGCATCATCGTAACCGAGCTGCCGCCCAACACCAGCGCGCAGAAAATCCTCGCCGAGATCGAAGAGCAAACCAATCCCAAGCCCAAGTCCGGTAAGAAAAACCTCACGCAAGACCAGCAAAACACCAAAGCGCTGATGTTGTCGCTGCTGGAAAAAGTGCGCGACGAAAGCGACGGCGAATCGCCCGTGCGTTTGGTGTTCGAGCCGAAATCCAGCCGTATCGAACCGGAAAACTTCATCAATACGCTGATGGCGCAAACCGGTTTGGAAGGCAATGTGCCGATGAACTTGGTGATGATGGGCTTGGACAACCGCCCCGCGCAGAAAAACCTCAAAACCATTTTGCAGGAATGGCTGGATTTCCGCGTGATTACCGTTACACGCCGTCTGAAATTCCGCCTCGCCCAAGTGGAAAAACGCATCCACATCCTCGACGGACGCATGATCGCTTTTCTGCATATCGACGAAGTGATTAAAGTCATCCGCGAATCCGACGAACCCAAACCCGACCTGATGGCGGCGTTCGGCCTCACCGAAATCCAAGCCGAAGACATTCTCGAAATCCGCCTGCGCCAACTGGCCCGCTTGGAAGGTTTCAAGCTCGAAAAAGAATTGAACGAACTGCGTGAAGAAGAAGGCCGTCTGAAAATCCTGCTGGGCGACGAAAACGAAAAACGCAAACTCATCATCAAAGAAATGCAGGCCGACATGAAGCAGTTCGGCGACGAACGCCGCACTTTGGTCGAAGAAGCCAGCCGCGCCACCCTCACGCAAACCACCGCCGACGAGCCGGTTACGCTGATATTGTCAAACAAAGGCTGGATGCGCAGCCGCTCCGGCCACAACGTCGATTTAAGTCAAACCACTTTCAAAGAAGGCGACGGGCTGAAACAGGTAATCGAAGGCCGTACCGTGTGGCCGGTAGTAGTGCTGGACTCGCACGGCCGTACCTACACGCTGGATGCGGCGGAAATCCCGGGCGGCCGCGGCGACGGCGTACCCGTAGCCTCGCTCATCGAACTGCAAAACGGTGCCGAAGTCGTCGCCATGATGACCGGCCTGCCCGAACAGCATTATTTATTGAGCAACAGCGGCGGCTACGGTTTTATCGCCAAACTCGGCGATATGGTCAGCCGCATCAAAGCAGGCAAAGTCGTGATGACGCTCAAAGCCGGAGAGCGAACCCTGCCGCCGGTCAGCATCTATGCCGTTTCGCTCATCAACCCCGACTGCAAAGTGCTGCTGGCCACCGACGAGCCGCGCCTGCTGGCGTTTACCATCGGCGAATTGGAAGTGATGGCCAAAGGCCGCGGCCTGCAATTAATCAGCCTTTCAGACGGCATCAAGCTCGAACATGTCGCCGTTACCTCGTCGCCCGAATTTGTGGCCGAAAGCGTCGGCAAACGCGGTGCAACCCACAAAGAACGCCTGCGGATTCAAGATATAAACAACAAACGGGGCAGAAAAGGCAAAGTTTTAGAGATTTCAGGCCGTCTGAAAAGATTATCCGGCGCAGATTCGGTATAATTACATGAGATGTAAATATACTAAGGCAACTATATTGCATGGGAGTACCGCCTGCCGGGGCTGGCGGTAAGCGATTCAAGTTGCCGGCATAACAACACAAACCCACCCGCCCAAAACAAAAATATCCAAGGCCCGACATTACATGAGTGTAAACAGATTATTCGTTAAGCAGGATTGGGAAACACTCAACGAACGCATACCCGGCTTAATCAATATTGCCCGGATTGCCATCGTCCTTTCCCTCTTGGTTTTTCACTTATTCAGCTTTTCCACCGGTGGCGAAACCGCCAAAAGCATGTTTCCCACCGTTGAGTTTTACAGCTGGATAACCGTGTACGGCCTCCTGATTCTGCTGACGATTTTCAAACCCGACTGGCAGCTCCAGACGCTTGAACTGCCCAACGCCAGCGCCGTGGTCGACATTACCATGGTGATGGTGCTCACCTATATCACAGGCGGCATAGAATCCGGTTTCGGCATTCTGGTGCTGCCTTTTATCGCAACCTCCTGCCTGCTCAGTCATGGCCGCTATCCCATGCTGTATGCCGGTTATGCGATGATGCTGATTGTTTTGAATATGTTTTTCGCAGGGCAGGTGCAGTTCCGCCCGTTGGAGTGGGACGGCCGCATTGTTGTATCCGGCGCGCTGCTGTCGGGCGCGTGTTTTCTGGTGGCGGCGTTAACCGCTTTTTCCGCCACTTATCTGCAAGCCGCCACCGAATCCGCCACTAAACACCAATTGGCCTACCGCCGCGTGAGCGGCCTTAACCGCGTGGTGCTCAACCGCGTACAGGAAGCCGTGATTGTCATCGACGCCAGCCAGCGCGTTTGGCTGTTTAACCGCCAAGCCAAAACCTATTTCCCCGGCTTGGAAGTGGACAAGCAGGAAACCGTGTTCGGCGAATTGGTGGCACGCTGGCAATACCAGCCCGATAAAAACTTTGAAACCGACATCCATATTTTCCAGCACTCCATGCATGTGCGTGCCGTGCCGGTGATTCAGGAAAAAACCGAGCTGCTGATGCTGTTTGTGCGCTCGTTGCGCGAAGTGGCAGCGGAAGCGTTGGCCACCAAGCTGGCTTCTTTAGGCCAGCTTACCGCCAATCTGGCGCATGAAATCCGCAACCCCATGTCGGCCATCCGTCATGCCAGCGATTTGCTGCAAGACGAAGACGGCAACGACCCCACCAAAGCCAAGCTGCACAACATCATCGACACCAACATCCAGCGCATAGACAAAATGCTGGAAGACGTTTCCCTGATCAACAAGCGCGACAGCCTGCGCCGCGAGCCGGTCAACCTGATGAAGTTCTGGCTCGAATTCAAACAGGAATTTACGCTAAACAACCCCGATTCCGTCGGCTGCATCCGCATGAATATGGACGGCAGCAACCTGAGCGTGTTGGTCGATCCCATGCACTTGCAGCAAATCATGTGGAACCTGTGTAACAACGCTTGGCGGCACAGCCGTCAAGACCACCATGCCATTACCGTGCTGATGAAATCGAGCGGGCGTATGCACATTTCCATTGTGGTTGCCGACAACGGCACCGGCGTCCCCCCCGACGTGCGCAACCATTTGTTTGAGCCTTTTTATACCACCGAAAAACAGGGTACGGGCTTGGGGCTGTATGTTGCCCGCGAATTGGCGCATGCCAATATGGGGCAGCTGCACTACCACCCTGAAATGAACGGCTTCGAACTGATTTTACCGAGAGAAAGCGATGAGCAACCATAACCTGCAAGATCCCGTATTGGTCGTGGACGACGAGGCCGACATCCGCGACTTGATGGAAATGACCCTGATGAAGATGGGTTTGCGCGTTCAGACGGCCGTGGGTGTAGAAGATGCCAAAGACAAGCTCGACAACGAAGACTATTCGCTGGTGTTGACCGACATGCGTATGCCCGACGGTTCGGGTTTGGAAGTGGTCCAATACATCAATGAATTGGCCTTGGATACGCCCGTGGCAGTGATTACCGCTTTCGGCAATGCCGATCAGGCCGTAGAAGCTTTGCGGGCGGGGGCGTTTGATTACCTGCAAAAACCGATTACCCTGTCGCAGCTCCGCTCTTTGGTGAAGTCGGCGGTAAAAGTCAGCGAACCGGTTGAAGACTTGCGTGCTGCGCCGGTACGCTCCGAACCGCCCCCGCCGGAGGTGGTTGCCCGTCCGGTTCCGGCAAAACCGTTTATGCCCAATCCTGCCATGACGCCGCCGCAGCGCATGATGCCCGCGTCTTTTCCGAATCAGTCTCTGCCGCGTAAAAGCGGCTCTGCGCTGACCCGTTCGGCGGGTGTGCCGGAAGGCTTGCGTTCTTTGAAAGAGCGTTTTTCCAGCGGTGAATTAACGGCGCGGATTTTGCCGGATTCCGGTAAAGAGTTGGGCGGAGAGTCCGACATGCCGCGCCTGCTCGGTATGTCGCCCCAAATGATCGAAGTGCGCCATTTGATCCGCCGTTTGGCCAAAAGCGTCGTGCCGGTTTACATCGCAGGTGAATCGGGTACGGGTAAAGAGCAGGCGGCGCGCACCATACACGAACTGTCTGACCGTGCTGACAAGCCTTTTATCGCCGTCAACTGCGGCGCGATTCCCGAAAACCTGATGGAAAGCGAATTTTTCGGTTATAAAAAAGGCAGCTTTACCGGTGCCGACAGCGACCGCTTGGGCTTCTTCCAACATGCCGACGGCGGCACGCTGTTCCTCGACGAAGTGGCCGACCTGCCGCTGGCGATGCAGGTAAAACTGCTGCGTGCCATCCAAGAAAAAGCCGTGCGCCGCATCGGCGATGCCCGAGAAACATATGTGGACGTGCGCATCATTTGCGCCACGCATAAAAATCTCGAGCATTTGGTGGACGCGGGATCGTTCCGACAAGACTTATATTACCGCTTGAACGTGGTGTCGCTGAGCATGCCGCCGTTGCGCGAAATGCGCGAAGACTTGGGCGGACTTATCATGCACCTGCTGCACAAACACTGCACGGGCAACGAGAATTACAAACTCAGCCCCAAAGCCCAAGAAGCATTGCTGCATTACAGCTATCCGGGCAATTTCCGTGAGTTGGAAAACATTTTGGAACGCGCCGTCGCCCTGACGGTAGGGCAGGTGATCCAGCTGGACGACCTGCAAATCCACACCGGCACTACCCCGCAATTTCAGGCAGGCAAACTCGAGCAGCAGCATCTTCACGATACGGAAGACGAAGTTTCAGACGGCCTGCAACTGAGCGGCGGCTTGCCCGATTTTGTGCCCGGCAAAATGCAGATACAGGATTATCTCGACCAAATCGAGCGCGAAATCATCGAGCAGGCTTTGAAGCAGACGCGTTACAACCGCACGCAGGCCGCCAAGCTCTTGGGCATCAGCTTCCGCTCCATGAGATACCGCATGGAACGCTTAGATATCCACTGATTTTTCAGACGGCCCGGGTGTTTCCGTCCGCAATCATGAAGCCTGAAGAAAAGGCTTGAAAGGGCAGATGGTTTTCTGCCCTTTCAAGCACAAGCCGTACAAAAATCAGCCAAACAGTTTGCCGTGATTGATATTCCCAGAGGCCGTCTGAAAAAAATTGAAACCATGACCTACGTTTATCTCGACGCATCCTCCACCGAATCCGCCCGCGAATTAATCGGCCGTTTCAATCTGCCCGTATGCAGCCAACCGCCCGAGCAAGGAGAATATCTGCTGGCCGATTCAGACGGCCTCTCTTTATGCCGTGCCGGAGAAAAAGGCAAGGTTCGCGTCGATTTCGCAGGCGGCGCGGCACAATACCGCCGAACCAAAGGCGGGGGCGAACTGATCGGCAAGGCGGTCAACCACACCGCGCACCCCACCGTTTGGGACGGCACGGGCGGCTTGGGGCGCGATGCCTTCGTGCTGGCTGCGCTCGGTTTGCAGGTAAATGTGTTTGAGCAGAATCCCGCCGTTGCCTGCCTGCTTTCAGACGGCCTCATGCGTGCATCCGCTTCCGAAGATGCAGAAGTAGCCCAAACCGCCGCCCGCATTACCCTGCATGTAGGCGATACTTGCGCCTTGCTGCCCCGCTTCGCCGACGAGCAAGGCCGCCCCGATGTCGTGTATCTCGACCCGATGTATCCCGAAAGGCAAAAATCCGCCGCCGTGAAAAAAGAAATGGCCTATTTTCACGGCTTGGTCGGCGGGGCGCAAAACGAAGCCGGATTGCTCTCTGCCGCCCGCCGCGTTGCCAAAAAGCGCGTCGTAGTCAAACGTCCGCGGTTGGGCGAATTTCTAAACGGCGAAAAGCCCGCCTACCAATACACGGGCAAAAGCACGCGTTTCGATGTGTATCTGCCTTTCGAACCCGTGGCCGACTAAGGTTGTCCGAAAGCACGTTTTCAGACGGCCTCACTATTCAAGCGCAGCAGATAAATCTTTAAATATATAAAAATCAATTAATTGACAAACGGATATGAACAAACGCTTACCACCCAAACTACAAAAAGTCCAACAACAGCTCAACCACATTTCCGCCTCTTTCTTACAATACATGGCCGCCGGAGATTATCGCAGCGCGCTGACCGAAGCCCTGAAAGCGCACAAGCTGATTCCGCAGTCGGTTGCGCCGTTGAGCGACGCGGCCACCGCAGCAGTGAAAGGCGGCTTTTGGCAGGAAGGCATCACTTACGCCCGAAAAGCCCTGCAACGCGACCCGAACCATATCAATTCATTAGATGCGCTGGCTCATGCCTACGGCAGCCTGCAAGACTGGGAAAACTGCCGCACCTACGGTTTGCAGGCACTTACCCTCCGCCACCGCAGCATCACCGCGCGGCCTGCGCTGCCAGATGTCGAAATCAAACCAAACGGTAAAAAAATCATCGCTTTTTCATTGTTCGGCAGCAGCCCCGAATATATCGAACCTGCCGTGATGAATACCGAGCTGGCCGGGCAGATTTATCCCGGCTGGGTGTGCCGTTTCTATATCGACGGCAGCGTACCGGCCGATGCCGTGCAGCGTTTGCAGGCAAACGGCGCGGAAATCGTGCGGGTAGATGCGGCGGCAGAGCAGTGGCCGGGTACGATGTGGCGGTTTCTTGCCATGGATGACCCCGAAGCGTCGCGCATTATTTTCCGGGATGCGGATTCGGTGATTTCGCAGCGGGAAGCGCGCGCCGTTGCCGAGTGGGAGGCGGGCGGAAAGCTGTTTCACACCCTGCGCGATGCCGGTACGCATACCGAATTGATGATGGCGGGCTTATGGGGCGCCGTCGCAGGCAGCGTGCCGGAAATGCGCGCAAAAATAGAAGCTTATGTGAGCAAACCTTTGGAATCACGCCATTTTGCCGACCAATTTTTTCTGCGTGAACAGGTATGGCCGTATGCCTGCCAAAGCTTGTCGGCGCATGACCGTATTTTTGGGTTTGCCGACGCACGGCCGTTTCCCGATACCGAAGCCTTTGACTACGAACATTTTCATGTGGGCTGCAACGAAGGCAACAGCCATTTTCAGGCGGCCTTTGACCTGCCCGACGGTAGCCGCGTCTGCTGGCGTTTGTTCAGCCGCATTTCGCCCTTGCTCAACCGCGATTATTCGCACAACCTGCTGCCCCAAGAGCGGCTGGTGTGCGCTTATGAAACCACCGTTCAAAACGGCAAAATCAGCGGCATGATCCCGCGGCGTTATTCAAAAGGCTTTTCAGACGGCCTGTCTAAGATTACGGTGGCGGCTGTGGATGCCTGATCTTGAGGTTGTGAGTGAGGCCGTCTGAAAAATCAGCTGAAACCCGCACAAGTCTTAATTAAGACCAAAGCGGTTCGGCCATAAACAAAAAGCACTTTCTCAACAGCGATAACGATGTATCCAAGTTGAGAAAGTGCTGTTTCTTTTCAGACGGCCTTACTGACTGAGAAGTGGAGGCCGTCTGAAAAACAAGTTGAACAGCTTACAAGCCGGGGAACATGCCTTTCATTCCCTTCATGCCTTTGGCCATGCGCATCAGCTTGGCCATGCCTTTGCCGCTGAACATCTTCATCATCTGTTGAGATTGTTCAAACTGCTTGAGCATTTTGTTCACTTCCTGCACCGAAGTGCCCGAACCTTCGGCAATGCGGCGCTTGCGGCTGGCTTTAATCAAAGCAGGGTTGGCGCGCTCTTTCGGCGTCATCGAATTGATGATGGCTTCCACACGTCCCATCGCTTTTTCGGCCGTGCCTTCGGGAATTTGTTTGGAAAGTTGGCCGAGTTCGCCCGGCATTTTAGACATCAGGCTTTCCAAGCCGCCCATGTTGCGCATCTGCTGGATTTGTTCTTTAAAGTCGTTGAGGTCGAAGCCTTTGCCTTTGTGGAGTTTTTTCGCCATTTTGGCGGCGGCTTCTTCGTCGATACCTTTTTGAACGTCTTCAATCAAGCTCAATACGTCGCCCATGCCCAAGATGCGGCTGGCGATGCGGTCGGGATAGAAAGGCTCGAGGCCGTTGATTTTTTCGCCGACGCCGATAAATTTAATCGGTTTGCCGGTAACTTGGCGCACGGACAATGCCGCACCGCCGCGCGAGTCGCCGTCCATTTTGGTGAGAATCACGCCGGTGAGCGGCAAGGCTTCGTTGAAGGCTTGTGCGGTATTCACGGCATCTTGGCCGAGCATGGCATCAATCACGAATAGGGTTTCAATGGGATTAACCGCAGCATGAAGCGCTTTAATCTCGTTCATCATTTCTTCGTCAATCGCCAAACGGCCCGCGGTATCGACCATCAGCACATCGTAAAAATGGCGCTTGGCGTGATCAATAGCGGCTTTGGCAATGTCCACAGGCTGTTGGCCGGCATCGGAAGGGAAGAAATCCACGCCCACTTGTTCGGCCAGTAATTTCAGCTGCTCGATGGCGGCAGGGCGGTACACGTCGGCAGAAACCACGAGGATTTTCTTTTTGTGGTCGTTTTTGAGCAGGCGCGCCAATTTACCCACGGTGGTGGTTTTACCCGCACCCTGCAAACCGGCCATCAACACCACGGCGGGCGGTGCGCTGGCGAGGTTTAAGGTGCTGTTTTCTTTGCCCATCAACTCGATCAGGGCTTCGTTGACGACGCCGATAAAGGCTTGGTCGGGCGTGAGGCTGCCGGTGATTTCTTGTCCGAGCGCTTTTTCTTTCACGCTATTGATGAATTCTTTAACCACGGGAAGCGCTACGTCGGCTTCCAGCAAAGCCAAACGCACTTCGCGCAGGGCTTCTTTGATGTTGTCTTCAGTCAGTTTGGACTGGCCGCGGATGTTTTTCAACACATTACTGAAGCGGCTGGTTAAGTTGTCTAACATACTTGTCCTTGAACATTCATTGATAATGAGAATAGCTGCCCGAATCGGACGTTATTTGATAAAATTATTTTATTTTACACTAGGCGTGCGCCGCTGAATATGCACGCAAGAGAAAGTTTGTCATGCCGATTGTATTGGTTTGTTTGATACTGGTGTATGCCGCGTTGGCGGGCTTTGTGTGGTTCCATCACAAAACCCGCAGCGACAAGCCTTATCCGGTTAAAGCCGAATTAGCCGTGCTCGCTCCGACCTTGCTGGTGCACGGTGCGGTGCTGTTTTTGCCCGTGGTGCAAGACCATGTGGTGGTAATGGGTTTTGGTTATGCGGTCAGTCTGATTGTGTGGCTGATGCTGATGCTGTATTGGACGGGCAGCTTTTTTTATTGCCTGCGCGGTTTGCAGCTGCTGCTGTATCCTTGTGTGGTCTTGTCGTTGGTATTGGGCGCGGTGTTTCCCGGCAAGATGTCGGGTTATCCCATCAACGATTGGCCGTTTATGCTGCATATCGGCACGTCGCTGCTGGCTTATGGTTTATTCGGCATCGTTACTTTGCTGGCAGTGCTGATTTTGCTGTTGAATCACGATTTGCACAAAAAAAGGTTTTCGCCGTTGGTGTCGTTCCTGCCGCCGTTGCTCAGCTTGGAAAAGCTGATGTTTCAAGGTATGTGGGCGGGCTTTCTTTTGCTAACTTATGCAGTAGTGAGCGGTACGTTTTTTGCCGACGATGTCTTTGGTCAGCCTGTGCATTTCACCCATAAAACGCTCTTCGGTATTGTATCGTGGCTGATTTACGGCGGTTTGTTGCTGAAACGCGGGATGACGGCGTGGCGCGGTAAAAAGGCGGCGGTGTGGACTATTATTGCTTTTCTAAGTTTGATGTTGGCTTATGTGGGCAGTAAATTTGTGATGGAAATTATATTGCACCGCTAAGTGATTCAAAGCTGATTGCAAGCTTTTCGGGCAAACCGATCCGAGTTTGCCTTGCTTAAATTAAATATCGAAACACAGTAAATAAAACAGGCTGCCTTTGATGGGCAGCCTGTTTTGCTAATGCTGATAACTACTTCAATTCTCTCTCTATTTTTGTAGCCTTTGCTTACTTGGCTTTGTGATTGAAATCACGTTGTATGTAGTGCAATGTAATTCATATTAATTGAAAGCGCAAGCTCGGAATAGTTGAAAGCAGCAATAAAGCTCGGTTCTGATTGAAAGAATGCTTGTGTTGGCGTTTAAAGCCAGCTATTTCTGGTTTAATGGAATTAAATGTTAAGCGTTTTTCGGGCAAAAAGCGCAGGTAAAGTCAAAAAACGTTGATAGAAGAAAATGTTATGTCATCTGTATTTTTGACAAAAATTCGGGCAGTGCGGATAAATCTTTTAAGACGGCCAAGCAGGGCTGCCCGGCCAGTTGTGCGGCGGAATGTGCGCCGGTGGCTACAGCGATGGCGGGTGCGCCGGCGTTGGCGGCCATTTCCAGATCGTAAACGGTATCGCCGACCACCACGCTGTCGGCGGGTTGCAGCCCCAGCTCGTCGCACAGTTTGAAAACCATATCGGGTGCGGGTTTGGAAGGCTGTTCGCTGGCGCAAGTGGTGGCCAGCCAGAAATCTGCCGTGCCGGTTTGGGCGATGGCTTTGTCCAGCCCAATGCGGCCTTTGCCGGTGGCGACGGCCAACCAGTAGCCTTGTTCTTTTAAGGTGCGCAGGCACGGCAGGGCGGAGTCGAAGAGGCGCATGTTGTGGTTGTTGGGGTTGAGATAATGGTGGGCGTAGGTTTCGGCGAGTTGTTCTTTCAGATGCTGGTCGGCATCGGGAATCAGACGGTGGATGATGGTAACAAGGTTGTAACCGATTAAGCTCCGTATCGTGTCGGCTTCGGGTGCAGGCAGGCCGCAGTCGGCAAAGGTGTGCTGGAAGGTGTTGATAATCGGGCCGGTGGTGTCGGCAAGCGTGCCGTCCCAATCGAAAATAATCAGTTTGGGTTTCATGGTGTCGTCCTGTCGGTAGGCGGGTTGCTGCTGCATCAGATGGTTGATTATACAGCGGGATTATTGGAATCTCTAATGGGCGTAAGGGTGGGTTTCCATAGTTGGCACGGGTTGGGGGCCGTCTGAAAAAATGCGGCTTCGGGTTTGTTGTTTTCAGACGGCCTCACACTCCGTAAAACCTTGCCCGAAGATGTCGGCAAGATTTTTGCCGGCATATGTAAGCATTGGTAAAGCGGGCCGAATCGGTGTAGAATATGCGCCGTTTCCAACTCAAGACCTGCAGAGCGCAGGCACATGCTATGGACCTTCCCAGTTCATCATTACAACCTTATAACGACAACCCTACCGTTTAATCACCCCGCCTGAATACTGCTCCCGCAACACAGGCGGGCGGAGTATTTATGAGCATCGAGCAAGACATCCCGACTCAAACCGATTTAGACCGCTTGCCGCTTGATATCGAGCGCATTCACGAATTGTCTGAAGCGCTGCTGCCCGTTTCTTCGCAAATCGAAGAAGGGCAGGAGATTGAAGACATCGAACTCAATACCAAGTTAGTCGAATTAATCAGCATTTTGCACGAACTGCATCCGGCGGACGTGGCCAATGTGCTGGAATCGCTGCCGCCGAAAGAGCGGACGCTGGTGTGGCATTTGGCTGCGCCCGAAGAAGACGGCGAAGTTTTGCTGGAAGTATCCGATGCGGTGCGCGAAACGCTGATCGAATCGATGGATACCGAAGAGCTGCTGGCGGCGGTAGACGATTTGGATGCCGACGAACTGGCCGAGCTTGCCGGCGATCTGCCGCACCAAGTGGTGTATGAAGCCCTGCAAACCCGTGATGCCGAAGAGCGGGCGCAAGTGCAGGCGGCGATGTCGTATGAAGACGACCAAGTCGGCGCGATTATGGACTTCGAGCTGGTAAGCATCCGTGCCGATGTCGCTTGCGAAGTGGTGTTGCGTTACCTGCGCCGTTTTGAAAGCCTGCCCGACCACACCGATAAAATTTTCGTGGTTGACCACGACGACGTATTGCAAGGCGTACTGCCCATCCGCAAACTGCTGGTGGCCGACCCCGAAGAGCTGGTGGAAAACGTGATGGCCACCGACGTGGTGCGGTTCCGCCCCGAGGACAACGTGGAAGAAGCGGCACAGGCGTTCGAACGCTACGACTTGGTAACTGCGCCTGTGGTCGATGCCGACAAAAAGCTGATCGGCCGTATCACCATCGACGAAATGGTGGACGTGATCCGCGAAGAAACCGAAGCCGATATGTTGAATATGGCCGGTTTGCAAGAGGAAGAAGACCTGTTTGCGCCGATTCTGGATTCGGTGAAAAACCGCTGGATGTGGCTCGCCATCAACCTTTGCACCGCATTTATCGCCAGCCGCGTGATCGGTGCGTTTGAAGGCAGCATCGAAAAAATCGTCGCCCTTGCCGCGTTGATGCCGATTGTGGCCGGTATCGGCGGCAACTCCGGCAACCAAACCATTACCATGATCGTGCGCGCGATGGCGATGGGCCAGCTTTCCGGTACTCAGGCCGGGCGGTTGTTGAAAAAAGAAGTGGGCGTGGCTTTGGTGAACGGTTTGATTTGGGGCACGGTGATGGGCGTGGTGTCGTGGCTGCTGTACGATAATTTCGGCATCGGTTTGGTGATGATTGCCGCCATGACGCTCAACCTGCTGCTGGCCGCCACCGTCGGCGTGCTGATTCCGGTGGCGATGGATAAAGCGGGGCGTGATCCAGCATTGGGCAGTTCGGTGCTGATTACCGCGGTTACCGATTCCGGCGGTTTCCTGATTTTCCTCGGCTTGGCAACGATGTTTTTGATGTGATGAATATTGTGAAGAGGCCGTCTGAAAACGGGCTGTGTGAGTTTTGCTAAAAACTTTTTGTTTACTCAGCGATAAAAAATGCTGAAATGTGTTGACATGAATATATAGTGTACCTATAATTACAAATCTGCCGCGGGGTGGAGCAGCATGGTAGCTCGTCGGGCTCATAACCCGAAGGTCGTAGGTTCGAATCCTGCCCCCGCAACCAAATTTCTAAAAAAGCACCTTTTCAAAAGGTGCTTTTTTGTATTTGCAGTCAATGCTTTTTTGATTTTTTGAGATATTTGATCTTAAGAATATTTGAATGGTTGGAATCTTAGAAATCTACAAATTCGAATTCGTTTTTCAATTTCTGCTTTTGTTCAGCTTTTCTCATTTCTATCCGCCTCAAGGCAAGTCGGGTGGATATTTCCGCGCAAGTCTTCTGAACCTTTTAATAAGTTCGTGAAGTTAGTTGCTTCTGTATAAAGGCTGCGCTTCATTCCCGATGGTAAGGATGGTTGTGCAAAATCGACACGGCGCGGTAAAGCTGTTCGGTGAGCAGCACGCGCACCATGCCGTGCGGCAAAGTGAGGCTGGATAGGCGCAGCATCAGCCGTGCCTGCTGTTTGAGGCGGTCGGTCATGCCGTCCGCCCCGCCGATCACGAAGCAGACGTGTTCGCCGTTTTGCTGCCAGTTTTTCAGATGCTCCGCCAGTTCCACCGAAGTGGGCGCTTTGCCGCGTTCGTCCAACACCACTAAAAATGCACCTTGCGGAACTGCTTCGAGAATGCGCTTTTCTTCCGCAGCCATGCCCTGTGCGGCATTCACGCCTGCGCCGCGTTTTTCGGGTTTGATTTCTTTCAAGGTGTAGTTCACGTCGCGCCCGAAGCGCTTGGCGTATTCGTTCACGGCTTCGTCCACCCAGCGCGGCATTTTGGTGCCGACGGCTAAAACGGTAATATTCATGGCTCTTTCTCTTTCCGAAAATTCGCTTGGATAATGATGAGGCCGTCTGAAAACTTTTTTCAGACGGCCTCATCATTAAGGTTAATAATGCGGCGGTATCTCATCAAGCAGGCTGTACGGCTCGCTACCGTCGCCGCTGCTTTTTTCCTGCATCCGCTGATACAGCAACCGCAACTGTCCTTGCTGTAAATCAAGGGTTTGCTGCATCTTGGCAATGGTATCGTTCAGGCTGGCAATCAGGTCTTCCTGTAAGGCCGTCTGAATTTCCAGCTCGGTAACGCGTGCTTCCAAATCGTTCATCACAGCACCATTGCGGCAACCCAGCCGGAAACCATCAGCGGCAGGTTATAGTGCAGGAAGGTAGGGATAACCGTATCGCGCACGTGGTCATGCTGGCCGTCCACATTCAAACCGGCGGTGGGGCCCAAGGTGGAATCGGATGCGGGCGAACCGGCATCGCCCAATGCGCCCGCCGTACCGATCAAAGCCAAAGTAGCCATCGGCGAGAAGCCCATGCTGATGCACAAGGGCACGTAAATCGTGGCGATAATCGGCAAGGTGGAAAACGAGCTGCCGATGCCCATGGTTACCAGCAAACCTACCAACAACATGGCAAATGCGGCCATGCCTTTGTTGCCGGCAAACATGTCGGCAGAGGCTTTTACCAGCGGTTCAATCTGGCCGGTGGCTTTCATCACTTCGGCAAAGCCTTGCGCGGCAATCATGATGAAGCCGATCATCGCCATCATCTTCACGCCGTTGTTAAACACCGTATCCGCTTCGCCCCAGCGCACCACGCCCGCCGCCATAAACACGGCGAAACCGACCATTGCACCCAGCAGCAGTGAATCTGCCCACAACTGCACCGCAAAAGAAACCACAATCGCCAATACTGCGACAATGCTGCGGTAGGTGGAAATTTTAGGCTGTGCCGCGGCTTGGTGGTTGGCTTCCACGTCTGCTGCGGTATTTTGATAAATACGGGGACGACGGTAGCTGATGAAAACCGCCACCAGCAAGCCTGCAATCATGCCCAGAGCGGGTATGGTCATAGCTTGAACGACGTTGATATTTGCCACGTCCAAACCGGCTTTCGTGATGTTGCCGACCAAAATCTGTTTCAAGAAGATTTCACCGAAGCCCACTGGCAGCCACATATAAGTGGTGACCAAACCGAAAGTCATCACACAGGCCAGCAGACGGCGGTCGATTTGGATGCGGTTGAACACCAACAGCAGCGGCGGAATAATCAGCGGAATAAACGCGATGTGGATGGGAATCAGGTTTTGGCTCATCACGCTCATCGCCAGCAAGGCCAGCAGCAACCCCCATTTCACCGTGTTGACGCTGCCCGGCACATTGTCGCGCACGTGGCTGTTATCCAAACGGCGGATAACGGCATTGGCCAGCGTTTGCGGCAAACCCGAATGGGCGATGGCCACGGCAAACGCACCCAGCATGGAGTAAGAAAGTGCAATCTGCGCACCGTTGGCCAAACCGGTTTGAAATACTTCCATGGTTTTGCTCAACCCCAAACCGCCGAGCAAACCACCTGCCAGCGCGCCCAGCAGCAGGCTCAGCACCACATGCACCCGCGCCAGTGACAAGATCAGCATCACGGCAACGGCAATTACAACGGCATTCATATCTATTCCCTTTGTTTTTCAGCACGGCGTTCTTGCCGCGGCGGTTAGCATTTTCGATGCGGCATAACTTTTAAAAGGTCGGGTTGTTACCGAACCGTTTCAGACGCTTTGCCGCATACAAATCATGTTAATAAAACCGCCTGATTTTACCCGTCATCAAGAAAGTTTACAAATATGCTCATGAATTAAACCGAATATTCCATGCGGACTCGGTTTGTCTTTGTTTTCAAGGAAAGGGTGGAGCAGTAGCCGAAGTCGGAATTTGTGTTAGATGGTTCGCCGAATGATAAGAATGCGGTATCACCGATATAGAGCTTGATTCAGGCTGAGACCTTTGCAAAACCCTTATCTGCGGCGCATTTCTGCGTTGTGCGCTGCTCGCTCGTTTGCCTATCGTGTGATATGTCTGCACTCGCTGTGCTGCTACGCCTTGAACTGCATCCACATCTGAGGGTTTTGCATAAGGTCTCAGGCCGTCTGAAAATAGAAGGATTTTCAGACGGCCTTTGGCGCGCCGTATGGATTTTCCCATGTCTTTGCTATATCATTTCGACCATTACAAGCAGGAGCACAGCCATGTATGAAGTCAACCGCAGCGTATTTTTACTGATCCCCTTGGAGCCTTTTTGGAATTGGCTGCAATCACTGCCGGAAACCCCGATGGACATCACTTTGGAAGATTTGCAGTCTGATGCAAACTCCTATCTGATCCGTCCGTGCGAAACCGCCGATGAAGTGTGGGACGAAATCGAAGCCCGCTTTGAACAGATTTTCGCCGCGGAGTTGGCCGATTGGTGTGAAGACGAAAGTTTGTGGCCCGATTTGGATGCCGATATTTTCAATGAATGGTTCGACATCCAGCTTTCTACCGTAGTCACGGATTTGGAACAAGAGCCTTTGGGCCGCGAGATTTTCCAGCCGATTACCCTTAATTGATGCCCATGACAGTTATCCGTGTACGAAGCTATCATCTAGACGGTTACGGCCATGTCAACAATGCGCGCTACCTCGAGTTTCTCGAAGAAGCGCGCTGGGCGTTTTTTGAGCAGCAAAATTGGTTGCCGCTTTTGGAAAGCATCATGATGGTGGTAACGCGTATCGACATACAATACCGCCGCGCCGCTCAAGAAGGGCATGAATTGCATATCAAAACCCGCGTTGATGCGGTTGAACCGCGTCAGGTTTTATTAACCCAAACCATCGTGCGCGCCGACACAGGCAAAACGATTACCGAGGCCGGAATCACTTTGGTGCCCGTAGGTTCAAACGGCCGCGCCATCGATTTACCCGAAGAACTCTCGACTTTTCTCACACAACACATCACATCATGAAAAAATTTTTTACTTTTGCTGCCGTTTTGACCGTAGCAGCCTTGCTCGCTTTTGTTTTATGGCCGAAAAACCAACCCGTTGCCGCCTTTTCATTGCCGGATTTAAAAGGCAAAATCGTCAGCAATGCCGATTTGCAGGGTAAAGTTACTCTGATTAATTTTTGGTATCCCTCATGCCCGGGCTGTGTTAGCGAGATGCCGAAACTGATGAAAACCGCGCAAGATTATCAAGGCAAAGACTTCCAGATTATTGCCATTTCACTGCCTTACGATCCGATTGAGAGCGTTGTCAATTATGCAGAAGACCGCAAGCTGCCTTTTACGGTGATGTATGACGCGGACGGAAAAACGGGTAAGGCTTTTGGCGTTAAGGTTGCGCCGACATCGTTTTTTGTGAATAAAAAAGGCGAATTGCTGAAAACTTTTGTCGGTGAACCGGATTTTGCACAGTTGTACCAAGAGATTGACCGTGAATTGGCTCAATAAATACATATACAAAGAAAAGGCCGTCTGAAAAATTTTCAGACGGCCTTTTTGCTATTGAATGATTGAATGTTGTTAAACGCTTACCGTATATGTATCAACCTTCACGCAAAATTTTGCGGATGGCGGCAAGCTGGCGGCGGCTGACGGCCAAAGGCTTGTCGATATCCAAAACTCTTGCGCCCCAAGTGGCATTGGTGTCGTCTTCTTCGCCGCTGTCCAAACGGATCAGGCAGTCTAAAGTGTGGCGGAACACCAAAGCGTTGCGGTGGATACGGATGATTTTGTCGCCCAGCAGCTCTTCCCAGTAAACCAGTGTTTTGGGCAGTTCGTAGCTTTGACCGTCGCCGGTAAACAGGAACACGGTTTTGTGTTCGGCCATCAGATAGCGTACTTGCTGCCACGGGATTTCGACCATTCTGTTGCGGTTGAACACTTTGAAATGGGTGAAATCGTCGGCTTTTTCACGGTGTTTTTCGTTCAGGCGCTCTAAAGCCGCTTGCAGGCGCGATACTTTGATCGGCTTCAACAGATAATCTGCTGCGGCCAGCTCAAACGCTCTTAAGGCATGTTCTTCGTAGGCAGTAGTAAAAATCACTTCGGGCTGTTTCTTGGCAACGCGCTTGATGCGTTCCACCAATTCCAAGCCGGTGATTTCGGGCAGGCCGATGTCGGCAAACACAATATCTGCTTCGTGAATGCTCAACCAATCCAGCGCAGGTTGTGCATGGTGGAAAATTTTCAGCAATACTACGTTGCATTCTTCCAGCAAAACCCGCAGGCGTTCTGCCGCCAATACTTCATCTTCAACAATAATCGCACTCAGCATATTCTGTCAGTCTATTGGTTTTATCATTAAATGTTCGAATACGAACGACCAAGAAATTACCACGAGTGGCAATATATTATCAAACTGCTAAAAGGGATAAAAAAAGCTTATATACATGTATCGTATCCCGAGCGATAACATATATCAATATTCACTTTAAAAGCCATAATATACACATAACATTTTAAAATGACAAAGAATTAAAATTATTAATCAAGAAGCTGTGATTATATTAAAATTCAAATCAAATTCAAATAAACAACAAAGTAAAAGTTCACAAAAATAAATAAAACTTATGAATATTATACCATTGTTTACAATTTTGAACTGAGTACGGCCTCAAAATTTAGGCGGGTGTGCTTTTGCTTTTATTAAAATAGTGAAGGCGAAAAGCCTTGAATCATGGGCTTTTCAAGCATTTTTTTTGTTTGATTGCTCTTGACGGTGATTCGGGAGAATCTGCGTTGTTGTGTCACAAACTGCGATAATGGGGTAATGTAAATAATCTGTTGCTAAACTGCAATGAAAATTTTGGCGGCAGATTTTGTGTAAGAAAACACGGGTGGGAAACGGTGTATCGTTTGCGGTATGGTAAACGAATCTGCTGTGTATTGGATTCGTTTGCGCAACGGCATAATGATTGAATGAATATTTTAACGATAGGGCGTTTTAAGCGGCTGTCTTTCAGATATAGGCTCATTATTTATGCGTGAAAAGGCCGTCTGAAAATACGTTTACGCATGTTTTTCGTCTTCGTTTGCTTTGAGAAGAGTTATATCAAAGATTTTATATATTATATAAGTATATTTTTTGAGGTTTACCGGGTTCGCCATCTATGAAACACACTAAGCACCATAATCAAATCCGCATTATCGGCGGCACGCACCGCGGCAGGAAGCTGCATTTTTCGGACGCAGACGGTTTGCGGCCCACACCCGACAGTGTGCGCGAGCGTTTGTTTAACTGGTTGGGGCAAGATTTGACCGGGCAGGCCGTGTTGGATTTATTCGGCGGCAGCGGGGCTTTGGGTGTGGAGGCGGCGTCGCGCCATGCGCGTAAGGTGGTGGTGGTGGAAAACAACCGCAAAACGCTGGCGAACATTCAAAACAATGTGCGCGAGCTGGAGCTGGCGCAGATAGAAACGGTGTTTTCAGACGGCTTTTCGTATTTGAAACAGGGGCGGGAGTGTTTTGATACTGTGTTTTTGGATCCGCCGTTTAACTGGCAGCAGTGGCCGGAGCTGTTTGAATTGCTCAAAGGCCGTCTGAATCGGGGGGCGATGGTTTATATGGAAGCAGGCCGTTTGCCGGAAATACCTGCATGGCTGGCTGTTTACCGTGAAGGCAAAGCGGGCATGAGTAAGTTTGCTTTGCTGGCGTATGATGAAGAGCCGTCGGAGCCATGAGGCCGTTAAGTCTGGCGATTTAAGATAAATCATTAGCTGATTTCGGGGAATGCGGTTTAGGTGGTTTTCTTATCCAATATCAAGTCAAGACCACATATTTCCCTTCAAATCGGGCAACTTCGATGCCTTCGCTCAACAGAATGCAGGTTACGCTGATTTTGCCTTTGCCGCGTTCCGACAGCATTCGGCTGCACAGCGTCCATGCTTCGGGGTCTGTTTTTTCGCATACCGCGCTTAAATCGCCGGTGGCGGGTTTGGTATAGCGGATAGTGCTTTCCTGAATCACGATTTTGCCGTGGTATTCGGGGTAATTCAGATGCACCAGCGACCAGCCGCACAAAGTGGCGAGCATGGAGATGCTGCCGCCGAACACGGTGTGATGGTGGTTGCGGTTGATGGAAATCGGTGCGGACAACACCACCCGTTGCGGCGAGCTTTCGCTCACGCCTAATGACAAGGCGGCGGAGGCGGGGATATTGTGGTGGAGGAAGGTTTGCAGTTCGGCGGCGTTCATCATTAATACAATCGGATTGGCGTTGGCCGATTATATCGTTAAACCGGCACTTGATTGGTGTTTGCGAATTGTGTTTTAATCCGCACAACGAAACAGGGGTGCTGCACTTTAAATTGTGCGGCTGAGAGTTACCCTTTATACCCGAACAAGATAATACTTGCGTGGGGAGTTTTCAGCGTATAAGCATTTTTTCAGACGGCCTCAAGCAGTAGGCCGTCTGAAAACAAACCGACGCTCCTGTTTCTCTTTTTGCGAACGAGAAAACAGGAGCATTTTTTATGGCACCGAAAACCACCGGCCACGAGGCCGCCCAGCTTGACGAGTTGAGCCAAGACATCGGCATCCGCTTCAAATACCCGAATTCCACCAAAGTTTATCTGCAAGGCAGCCGCAGCGACATCCGCGTGCCGCTGCGCGAAATCGCCCAAGACGATACCGTAACCGACAAAGGCCGCGAGCCGAATCCGCCGATTCCGGTATACGACACCAGCGGCGTATACGGCGATCCGTCTGCCAAAATCGATCTCAAACAAGGCCTGCCCGATGTGCGCAGTGCGTGGATTGCCGAACGCGGCGACACCGAACGCTTGGCCGGTTTGTCGAGCGAATACGGCCTGCAACGCGCCCACGACCCGAAAACCGCCCACCTGCGTTTCAACCAAATTACCCGGCCGCTGCGCGCCAAAGCGGGTAAAAACGTGACCCAGATGCACTATGCACGACAAGGCATCATCACGCCGGAGATGGAGTTTGTTGCCCTGCGCGAGCGCATGAAAATGGAAGAAATCTGGCGCGACCCGCGTTACGCCAAAATCATCAAGCAGCACGCGGGCGAATCGTTCGGTGCAAACCTGCCCATCCATCCCGACCAAATCACGCCCGAGTTTGTGCGCAGCGAAATTGCCGCCGGCCGCGCGATTATTCCTGCCAATATCAACCACCCCGAGTTGGAACCGATGATTATCGGCCGCAATTTCCGCGTGAAAATCAACGGCAACTTGGGCAACTCCGCCGTTACTTCCTCGCTCACAGAGGAAGTGGAAAAAATGGTGTGGTCGCTGCGCTGGGGTGCCGACACAATTATGGATTTGTCCACCGGCGCGCACATTCACGAAACGCGCGAATGGATTATCCGCAATGCGCCCGTGCCCATCGGCACCGTGCCGATTTATCAGGCATTGGAAAAAGTGGGCGGGGTGGCCGAAAACCTGACGTGGGATTTGTTCCGCGACACCTTAATCGAGCAGGCCGAGCAAGGCGTGGATTATTTCACCATCCATGCAGGCGTGCTGCTGCGTTATGTGCCGCTGACTGCCGACCGCATCACCGGCATCGTGTCGCGCGGCGGTTCGATTATGGCGAAATGGTGTTTGGCACACCATCAGGAAAACTTCCTTTACACCCATTTCGACGAAATCTGCGAAATCATGAAGGCTTACGACGTATCGTTCAGCCTCGGCGACGGCCTGCGCCCCGGCTGCATTGCCGATTCCAACGATGCCGCGCAGTTCGGCGAACTGCACACGCTGGGCGAACTGACCGCCAAAGCGTGGAAGCACGATGTACAAGTGATGATTGAAGGCCCCGGCCATGTGCCGCTGCAACGCGTGAAACAAAACATGACCGAAGAGCTGCAACACTGCTTTGAAGCGCCGTTCTACACGCTCGGCCCGTTGGTTACCGATATTGCCCCCGGCTACGACCACATCACTTCGGGCATCGGCGCGGCCAATATCGGCTGGTACGGCACGGCCATGTTGTGTTACGTCACCCCGAAAGAGCATTTGGGCCTGCCCGACAAAGAAGACGTGCGCACCGGCATCATCACTTACAAACTGGCCGCCCACGCCGCCGACTTGGCCAAAGGCTGGCCGGGTGCACAGTTGCGCGACAACGCCTTATCGAAAGCCCGCTTTGAATTCCGCTGGCGCGACCAGTTCCGCCTCGGCCTCGACCCTGAACGCGCCGAAAGCTACCACGACCAAACCCTGCCGGCCGAAGGCGCGAAAATCGCCCACTTCTGCTCGATGTGCGGCCCCAAATTCTGCTCGATGAAAATCACGCAGGAAGTGCGCGACTATGCCGCCGCGCAAAAAGGCATGGAAGAAAAAGCGATTGAGTTTATGAAGAAAGGTGCTGAGATTTACAGTTGATGCGCTTCGAGGCCGTCTGAAAACGCAGATGTTTTTTCAGACGGCCTCTTATCATAACTATGTATGGTTTTGACAGACGGCATGATTTCGGCTTAAAGAGGCCGTCTGAAAAACCATGCCGAGGCAAGTCAACGAAACAAAGCATAAAAACCGCCTGCATGAGCGGGCGGCCGGAAAGGAATACACGATGAAAACCTACCAAGCGGCGGTGCTGGGCGGCGGGCTGCTCGGGCGGCTGACGGCGTGGCGTTTGGCCGAATCGGGCGTGCGTACCGTGCTTTATGATGCCGCCTCTCCGCAAGGCGAGGGCAGCGCGGCGTATGTGGCGGCGGCCATGCTTGCGCCTGCGGCCGAATCGATAGAAGCCGAGCCTTCGGTAACGGCTTTGGGACGGAAAAGTTTAGCGTTGTGGCGCGATTACGTCGGCAGGTGGTCAAGCAAGGTGTTTTTCCGGCAAAACGGCAGTCTGATTGTGTGGCATCCGCAAGATGCTGCCTTGAGTACGCGCTTTTTGCAGCATCTTCAGCTGGCACACGGCGGCATGCAGCCGGCGCAACGGTGGCAGCCGGAGGATATTGCCCGCGCCGAACCGCAGTTGGCCGGGCGTTTCCGGCAGGCTTTGTTTCTTGACGGCGAAGGGCAGCTTGATAACCGCCAAGTGCTGGCGGCATTGGCTGAAGCCGCGGCGCAGGCCGGAGCGGTGTGCCATTGGAACATG
Source organism: Neisseria sp. Dent CA1/247 (assembly GCF_022870825.1). Classification (NCBI taxonomy): domain Bacteria; kingdom Pseudomonadati; phylum Pseudomonadota; class Betaproteobacteria; order Neisseriales; family Neisseriaceae; genus Neisseria; species Neisseria sp. Dent CA1/247. The sequence continues at coordinate 304,484 of NZ_CP091522.1, forward strand.
CCCGCCGAACCGCACACCCTGTATGATGAAGCGGAATGGGTCATCGACTGCCGCGGCGTCGGTGCCAAGCAGGCTTGGAATGGTGCAGACGGCAGCCGTTTGCGCGGCGTGCGCGGCGAAGTGGCGCGGGTTTATGCGCCCGAAGTCAGCCTCAACCGCCCCGTGCGCCTGCTGCATCCGCGTTATCCGCTGTATGTGTGTCCGAAAGAAAACGGCCTGTTTGTCGTCGGCGCCACCCAAATCGACAGCGAAGACGCCAGCCCGATGTCGGTACGCAGCAGCTTGGAATTGTTTTCCGCGCTGTATGCGGTTCATCCCGCTTTCGGCGAAGCGCGGATACTCGAAAACGCCGTCGGTTTGCGCCCGACCCTTCCGCACGGCAGGCCGGAAATCCGCTGCGATGCCGGCAAACGCCTGCTGGAAGCGAACGGTTTGTTCCGACACGGTTTTATGATTTCTCCTGCCGTAGCCGAATCGGTGGTCGAGTACGTTAAGGCTTTGCTGGGCGGCTCACACTTGCCGCCAAACAGCCATGTACCGCTTATCGATTCTCAAGCAGCCTCTTCGGAACATCAAAACGAAGCATCTGATCAGAAAGTCTTTACCCATGCCGAACATTAAAATCAACGGAGCAAACCAAAGTTTTGAAGGCCGCACCGTAGCCGATTGGCTCGCACAACACCCGCCGCAGCCGCCTTTTGCCGTTTCCGTCAACAAAACTTTCGTGCCGAAACAGCGTTACGGCGAAACCGAGCTGTGCAACGGCGATGAATTAGACATCGTGCGCCCCGTGGTCGGCGGCTGAATCATCAACCGAGACCCTTGTCAAACCCCCATCTGCGGCACATTTATGTGTTGTGTGCTGCCCGCTCGTTTGCCTATCTATATTCAGGCCGTCTGAAAACAACAGCGCGGCCATCTCTAAATATTTGAGGAACATCCATGCTCACGCTTTACGGACATTCTTTCCCCTCCCGCCTGCTGTTGGGTACGGCGGCTTATCCTTCTTTAGACATCATGCATCAGGCTGTGGCGGCTGCCGATCCGGCCATGATTACCGTTGCCCTGCGCCGCCACAATCCCGCTTCCGACAGCGGCGGCGAATTGTGGGCGCTGCTGCAAGCGTCCGGCATTCCGTTGCTGCCGAACACGGCCGGCTGTTTGAGCGTTCAAGAAGCCGTAACCACCGCACAGATGGCGCGCGAATTGTTTGATACCGATTGGATCAAACTCGAATTGATCGGCCACGACGACACCTTGCAGCCCGATGTGTTTCAGTTGGTGGAGGCCGCCGACATCCTCATCCGCGACGGCTTTAAAGTGCTGCCTTACTGTACCGAAGATTTGATTGTCTGCCGCCGTTTGCTCGACGCGGGCTGCCAAGCGTTGATGCCGTGGGCGGCGCCAATCGGCACGGGCTTGGGCGCGGTTAACGGCTACGCATTGCGGCTGCTGCGCGACAGGCTGCCCGATGTGCCGTTGATTGTTGATGCCGGTTTGGGGCTGCCTTCGCACGCGGCGCAGGTGATGGAGTGGGGATTCGACGGCGTGTTGCTGAACAGCGCGGTTTCACGCAGCGGCAATCCCGTTCAGATGGCCAAAGCATTCGCACAGGCCACCGAAGCAGGCCGCAACGCCTATGAAGCCGTGCCGATGCCGCCTTCGGAGCATACCCGCGCCAGTACGCCCACCGTCGGCCAGCCTTTCTGGCACAGCGAAAATTACGGCGGGGCGGTTTAAACGCGGCACACGCGCCCTATTCGACGGCTTAACCGGAATAGGGCGCGTGTTACATTAAGCCGATTCAACATCATGCCGCCGTTTCGCATCGTGTCACGCAAGCTTTGCCGATGTGCAGGCTTACCGTTGCCGCCCAAAAACCTTTACAATGCCTCCATCTCCCACACAGCGTTTCAGACGGCCTATGACTGTGCAACCCATTACGCTCATCTGGTTCCGCCGCGATTTGCGCCTGTTTGACAATACCGCTTTGCAAACCGCCATCCGCCGCGGGCTGCCTGTTGCCGGTGTTTATATCTTCGATACCGGTGCCAATCCCGCTACGCAGCAAAACCACCGTCGGCAAAGTTTCCTCTACGACAGCGTGGTCGCTTTTCAGACGGCCTTAAGAGCCAAAAACGTGCCGCTGTATGTGTTGCACGGGCAGGCGGAAATCGAGATTCCCAAGCTGGCGCAAGAGCTTCATGCCGCCGCCGTGGTCTGTGCCGACGAAGACGAACCCCAAGCCTCCGCACGCGACAACCGCATCTGGCACACGCTTGATGCCGCAGGGCGTGAAATGGTGCGGGTGGACGATCAGGTGGTGCTGCCCAAAGCCGCCGTGATGACGCACAACGGCCGCCCCTACACCGTGTTTACGCCTTATAAAACCGCGTGGCAGCAAACCTATTCACGCTGTTTCGGGCACTGGCAGCCCGCCGACGATTGGGCCGCTTTAGCCGCTTTGCAGGCTGCGCTGCCCGACGCCGCTTGCCGCCCTCCCCGTATGCCTGCGCCCGAAGAAATCGGGTTCACTCACCAAGCCACCATGTTTGCAGGCGGAGAAGACGCCGCGCAAAAACAGCTCGGCCGCTTTCTCGAACACATCGGCAATTATCATCTCGCCCGCGATTTCCCCGCACAGAAAGGCACGAGCCGATTGTCTCCATATCTGAGCCACGGCATGCTGTCGCCGCGCCATTTGGTGTTTCTGGCCAAGCAGGCCGACAACGAAGGCGCGAATGTATGGTTGAACGAGTTGATTTGGCGCGAATTTTTCAAGCAGGTGCTGTTTCATCATCCGAATGCGGCAGAAGAAAGTTTCCGGCAGGAATACCGTTCCATCGTTTGGGAAAACCAGCAAGAATGGTTTGAACGCTGGAAAGCAGGGCAGACCGGCTACCCGATTATCGACGCCGCCATGCGCCAGCTTAAAAGCAGCGGCTGGATGCACAACCGCCTGCGCATGATTACGGCCGGTTTTCTGGTTAAAGATTTACTGATCGACTGGCGCTGGGGCGAAGCATGGTTCGCCGAGCAATTGATTGATTACGACTTGGCGGCCAATAACGGCGGCTGGCAGTGGTCTGCCGGCACAGGCTGCGATGCCCAGCCGTATTTCCGTATTTTCAACCCGATATTGCAATCGCAGAAATTCGATCCGGACGGGCAGTTTATCCGCCGCTATGTGCCGGAACTGGCGCATTTGGGCAAAGACGTCGTCCACGCACCGTGGCTGGCGCGCGAAAGCATCGACACCCACGGATACCCCGAACCGATGGTCAATCACGCCGAGCAGCGTGAAAAAGCGTTGGCGTTGTTCAAGCGCAATGATCAAACTGAATGAATAGATTAGGCTAAGCAGCTTATGGCTGCGAGGTGCTTGAGGCCGTCTGAAAGCGGGCTGTGAGTTTCGCTAAAAATGTTCAGACGGCCTCAAGCCTTTAAAGATTACTTTGGCTTTTATCCGAACTGATATAAAGACCTGTCGGTACTCTGTTGCTGCATGAATAGCGGCGGTAGTTTTAGCAAATTTTTCAAGCTGATATAGTGATTTCCGATTTTGATATAAGCGATTGAAGAAAGGATACGACATGTCTGCCCCTTATTTGGTCACGCCCCAGCCGTACCGCGGATTGGCGGTTTTTACTGCCGTTGTCGGCACTTTGCTGCTGTGGCGGTATGCTTCCGCCGAGAGCGTCGCCGCCTTTGCCGCCGTGATATTGTTGTTTTTAGGTGCGCTGGTTGCCATCGCCGCCGTAGTGCTTGCCTTACGCCAACGCGACAGCGCCATCGTGATTCAAGGTTTGCTGCTGATGTTGTGGCAAATCGGCTTTCCGTTGGCGTGGATGGCCAAAATAGGGCAACAGGCCGTCTGAAAATGTTGGCAAAACCGGTGTTTTGAGCGGTGTTTGGCGGTGAAATGAAAAAATATCACATGAAGTGCAAAATATTGTTATAGAATTGAGTCTCTACACTAGATGGCAGACAGCCCGGATTTTCTTGCGGGCAGAATGAATGTTCCATCATATACGGCTGTTTTCAGACGGCCTTTTATCATTTTCACCTTAAATATAACTTCAAGATTATGAAATACTCACTACATCGTTTTTCTTTGGCTATGTACGCTGCGCTGGCTGCATTTGCCGCTCAAGCATCCGGATATCACTTCGGCACGCAGTCCGTTTCCGCACAAAGCACCGCCAACTCTTCCGCTGCCGAGGCCGCCGATGCTTCCACCCTGTTTTACAACCCCGCAGGTTTGAGCAAACTCGACAGCCATGAAATTTCGGCGTCGGTAAACGTGGTTGCGCCCAGCGTGAAATACAGCGAAGGCCAAGCCGTTTACAACAAAGGCCAAAAAGTTGCCGTCGGCACTACCAGCGGAAAAATCACTCCCGATGTGGTGCTTGCCCCCCATGTGTACGGCGCTTATAAAATCAACGACAACTTCACAGCAGGTTTGGGCATTTATGTGCCTTTCGGTTCGGAAACCGAGTACGACAAAAAATCCGTGTTGCGCTACAACCTGAATAAAACCGAGCTGACCAGTATCGCTGTTGAGCCGGTTGTGGCGTACAAAGTGAACGAACAGCATTCGGTGGCCGCAGGTGTGGTTGCACAATACAGCACCGCCGGCTTGCGTAAATATGCAGACTGGGGTTCATCAAAACGACCTCTTGCAGATCCGGCAGGCTTAGGTTTGCTCGACGGCCATGCCGAAGTGAAAGGTAAAGACTGGGGCTTGGGTTACCACTTGGCTTGGATGTGGGGCATTAACGACCGCGCCCGCGTCGGCGTAAATTACCGCTCACGCGTTAAACACAATCTGAAAGGTACAGCTGATTGGCAAGCAGACGGCGCGATGGCCAAAGGAATTTATGCAGCCAATATCGGTAAGCCGATCAAAGAAGGCGGCTTGGGTTATGTGCCGCATGAAAAAGCCAGCCTGAAAGTAACGACACCCGAATCACTTTCCGTACACGGCATGTATCAAGTGTCACCCCGCTGGGATGTGTTTGGCGATGTCACTTGGACGCGACACTCGCGTTTCAACCGCGCAGAGCTGAAATTTGAAAACGAAAAGCTCACGGCCAGCGGAAAAACATCCAACCAAACCGTGATCACACCGAATTGGCGTGATACCTATAAAGTTGCAGTAGGTGCGTCTTATCAAGTTAAAGATCCGTTGCAGCTGCGTTTCGGTGTGGCGTATGACCAATCGCCCGTACGCAGAGCAGAAGAGCGCTTGGTGACCATGCCCGACAACAACCGCATTTGGTACTCAGTCGGTATGAAATACGACTTGGGCAAACAGCACACTATCAATGCTGCTTATAGCTACATCCACATCCAAAAAGCCAAAGCCGTTGTTCAGGCTAAAGGTTCCAATGCAGAAGTAACCACCATCGACAGCAATGTTTCATCTTCTGCAAACTATAAGAGCCACGGTAATATCGTAGGTCTGCAATATACCTACAAATTCTAATTGCCGCATTGAATGGCTTATACTTGTGAAAAAGCATGAGTCTTTTTCATGATGTTCAGGCCGTCTGAAAATATTCAGACGGCCTGAACACATTTATTGAAATATCAGTAAGTTCATGACCGTAAAAAAGTTTGTGATATAATCCCAGCCCGGTTTTGAATAAATATTTATATAAAAGGAAAGAAAATGTCGCTCTTTATTACAGATGAGTGCATTAACTGTGACGTTTGCGAGCCCGAGTGCCCCAATGACGCCATTTCACAAGGCGATGAGATTTACGAAATCAACCCCAGCCTGTGCACGCAATGTGTCGGCCATTATGACGAGCCGCAATGTCAGCAAGTGTGCCCGGTAGACTGTATTCTGATTGATGAAGAAAATCCCGAAACGCAAGAAGAATTGCAAGCCAAATACGAGCGGATTATTGCACAAAAGTAATCCGACTCAAATCAAACCAAAGATGGCATAAAATAAAACTATTTAAAATTAATATGCTAACTTTTCAGCTGCAAAAAAATAAAAAACGCACTTGACGGCAAAAAAATAACTGTCTAATATTGCGTTTCTCTTTAGGAGGGATTCCCGAGCGGTCAAAGGGGGCAGACTGTAAATCTGTTGCGAAAGCTTCGAAGGTTCGAATCCTTCTCCCTCCACCAAAAATCCAATCAAAATTGGAGCAGAGAAAAGCATGTAAGTAAGCGGGTGTAGCTCAATGGTAGAGCAGAAGCCTTCCAAGCTTACGGTGAGGGTTCGATTCCCTTCACCCGCTCCAAAATAATTCAGCCCATGTAGCTCAGGGGTAGAGCACTCCCTTGGTAAGGGAGAGGTCGGCAGTTCAATTCTGCCCATGGGCACCATCACTAAATTTACCCAAACTTAAAGCTTAGGAATAGGAAATTGCCATGGCTAAAGAGAAATTCGAGCGGAGCAAACCGCACGTAAACGTTGGCACCATCGGTCACGTTGACCATGGTAAAACCACTTTGACTGCTGCATTGACCACTATTTTGGCTGAAAAATTCGGCGGTCAGGCTAAAGGTTACGATCAAATCGACAATGCCCCGGAAGAAAAAGCCCGCGGTATTACCATTAATACTTCTCACGTAGAATACGAAACCGAAACCCGTCACTACGCACACGTAGACTGCCCGGGGCACGCCGACTACGTTAAAAACATGATTACCGGTGCTGCCCAAATGGACGGCGCTATTTTGGTATGTTCTGCTGCTGACGGTCCTATGCCGCAAACCCGCGAGCACATCCTGTTGGCTCGCCAAGTAGGTGTACCCTACATCATCGTATTCATGAACAAATGCGATATGGTTGACGATGCAGAGCTGCTGGAATTGGTAGAAATGGAAATCCGTGATCTGCTGAGCAGCTACGACTTCCCCGGTGATGACTGCCCGATCGTTCAAGGTTCTGCTTTGCGTGCCTTGGAAGGCGATGCAGCTTACAAAGAAAAAATCTTTGAATTGGCTGCTGCTTTGGACAGCTACATCCCGACTCCTGAGCGTGCAGTTGACAAACCTTTCTTGTTGCCGATTGAAGACGTATTCTCTATTTCAGGCCGCGGTACCGTAGTAACCGGTCGTGTAGAGCGCGGTATTATCAACGTAGGTGACGAGATTGAAATCGTAGGTCTGAAAGAGACTCAAAAAACCACTTGTACCGGTGTTGAGATGTTCCGCAAATTGCTGGATCAAGGTCAAGCCGGTGATAACGTTGGCGTACTGTTGCGCGGTACCAAACGTGAAGACGTTGAGCGTGGTCAAGTATTGGCTAAACCCGGCTCTATCACTCCGCACACCAAGTTTAAAGCTGAAGTGTACGTATTGAGCAAAGAAGAGGGTGGTCGTCATACTCCGTTCTTCGCTAACTACCGTCCTCAATTCTACTTCCGTACTACCGACGTTACCGGTGCGGTAACTTTGGAAGAAGGCGTTGAGATGGTAATGCCCGGTGAGAATGTGACCATTACTGTAGAATTGATTGCTCCGATTGCTATGGAAGAAGGTTTGCGTTTTGCGATTCGCGAAGGCGGCCGTACTGTAGGTGCTGGCGTAGTATCTTCTATCATCGCTTAATATTAGAGGCCAGTAGCTCAATTGGTAGAGTATCGGTCTCCAAAACCGAGGGTTGGGGGTTCGAGACCCTCCTGGCCTGCCAATAAAAAAATTAACCGGCCTAAGTGCCGGTTAATTTTTTTACTATCTGTAAAGTTTGTAAATGCACTTTACTAAAAATATTCTTCTTTTTGACTTAAAAAGAATCAAAGCTCTGTTTAAAAGTGGGTTCTAAATTTATGTTTAATATTGGATAAAAGATGGCGGAAGATAAAAAAGAACACTTTAGCCGAATGGAAGGAAAGTTGTCTGAGCATAAAGATAACTCTGCTTTTAAAGGTGCAGATTGGTTTAAGTTGCTTATTGCCGTTCTATTGGCTTCTTGTGGTATGTGGCTGTTTTATAATATGCTGCATTTATCCATCTATGTAAGACTAATATTCCCTGTTGTTGGTTTGTTGTTGGGGTTGTTAGTAGTTTTCTACTGGTGTGATTTTGGTAAACGACTAATTACTTATATTCGAGAGTCTGTAACAGAATTTAAAAAAGTTGTTTGGCCTCCGAGGAAAGATGCTACTAGAATGACAGTTTTTGTAGTTGTTTTTGTGGCTATATTGTCGTTATTCATTTATGCGGTAGATAGTTTGATTTCTTGGTTGTTTTTTGATTTATTGCTGAAGAGGGGATAAAGATGTCGAAACGTTGGTATGTAGTGCAGGCTTATTCCGGCTTTGAGAAGAATGTACAAAAAACCTTGAAAGAACGTATCAGTCGAGAGGGAATGGATGATTATTTTGGAAAAATCCTAGTGCCTGTCGAAGAGGTCGTTGATGTTAAGAATGGTCGAAAAACAATCAGTGAGCGTAAGTTTTTTCCTGGATATGTGCTGATTGAAATGGAAATGACTGATGATTCTTGGCATTTGGTAAAAAGTACACCAAGAGTTTCAGGTTTTATTGGTGGTACGGCTAATAAACCTATGCCTATTTCTCAAAAAGAAGTTGATGCTATTTTGCAACAAGTTCAGTCAGGCGTAGAAAAGCCCAAACCCAAAGTTGAATTTGAAGTTGGCCAACAGGTACGAGTGAATGAAGGCCCATTTGCAGACTTCAATGGAGTTGTTGAAGAAGTTAATTATGAGCGAAATAAGTTAAGAGTAACTGTGCAGATTTTTGGTCGTGAAACTCCGGTTGAGCTTGAATTTAACCAAGTAGAGAAGATCTTATAAATTGATTTAATTCCAACTTAAGTAACTTAGATATAAAGATTTAGTTGAAGTTTTTTATTGGTTAAATTATAATAATCGCTCTCTTTTTTTGGGGAGCGATTATTTATTTTCGCGTTATACCCGTTTTGTTAGGAGTAATTATAAGTGGCAAAAAAAATTGTAGGCTACATTAAGCTGCAGATTCCTGCAGGTAAAGCCAACCCTTCTCCTCCTGTTGGTCCTGCGTTGGGTCAACGTGGTTTGAATATTATGGAGTTTTGTAAAGCATTTAATGCTGCGACGCAATCTATGGAGCCGGGTCTGCCCATTCCTGTTGTGATTACAGCGTTTGCTGATAAATCATTCACTTTTGTGATGAAAACTCCTCCTGCTTCTATTCTTTTGAAAAAAGCTGCTGGTTTGCAGAAGGGTAGTTCTAACCCGTTAACCAATAAAGTGGGTAAAATTACTCGTGCTCAATTGGAAGAGATTGCAAAAACAAAAGAACCTGATTTGACTGCGGCTGATTTAGATGCGGCTGTGCGCACTATTGCTGGTTCTGCCCGTTCTATGGGTTTAGATGTGGAGGGTGCGTAAAATGGCTAAAATTTCTAAGCGTTTAAAAGAACTGCGTTCTTCTGTAGAAGCAAATAAATTATATTCTATTGATGATGCTATTGCGTTGGTAAAAAAAGCAGCAACTGCCAAATTTGATGAATCAGTGGATGTTTCGTTTAACCTTGGTGTAGATCCTCGTAAATCAGATCAGGTGATTCGTGGTTCAGTTGTATTGCCTAAAGGCACGGGTAAAACAACCCGTGTTGCTGTATTTACGCAAGGTGCGAATGCCGAAGCTGCTAAAGCTGCAGGTGCAGATGTTGTTGGCTTTGAAGATTTGGCAGATGAAGTGAAAAAAGGCAATTTGAATTTTGATGTTGTAATCGCTTCTCCTGATGCAATGCGTATCGTTGGTCAGTTAGGTACTATTTTGGGTCCGCGCGGTTTAATGCCTAACCCCAAAGTAGGCACAGTTACTCCAAATGTTGCTGAAGCTGTTACGAATGCCAAGGCAGGTCAAGTTCAATATCGTACAGATAAAGCTGGTATTGTGCATGCTACTATTGGCAGAGCTTCATTTGCAGAAGCTGATTTGCGTGAAAACTTCAATGCGCTGTTGGATGCGATTGTTAAGGCTAAACCTGCTGCAGCTAAGGGTCAATACCTTAAAAAAGTAGCTGTATCAAGCACTATGGGTTTGGGTGTACGCGTTGATACTTCAAGCGTGAATTAATACTTAAGCAAAATTTTTGGATGACTATACATACTTTATTTTCATGGTAAGTATGGCCATCTGAATTTGGGCTACTTAATTTTAAGTAGATGTCCAAGACCGTAGGGATCGTAAGATTTAATCGTAATTGCCCTACGCAGACGGTAGTCCTGAATTGAATAATCATAATCAACCGTTTCGTGATTAATATCTTTTTAGGTTGCCGCGCTGGTGGAATACGTAAGTATTTCTTTGTTTAACAGTGGGAGGTAGACCTTGAGTCTCAATATTGAAACCAAGAAAGCAACAGTAGAAGAGATTAGCAAAGCTATTGCCAATGCTCAAACTATGGTTGTTGCTGAATATCGTGGAATCAGTGTTGCCAGTATGACTGAACTTCGTGCTAATGCTCGTAAAGAAGGCGTATATTTGCGCGTTCTGAAAAACACATTGGCTCGTCGTGCAGTAGAAGGAACTTCATTTGCTGCACTGGCTGACCAAATGGTTGGACCTTTGGTGTATGCTGCTTCTGAAGATCCTGTTGCTGCTGCTAAAGTACTGCATCAATTCGCGAAAAAAGATGACAAAATTATTGTTAAGGCCGGTTCTTATAACGGTAGTGTTTTAGATGTTGCTCAAGTAAGTGAGCTGGCATCTATTCCGAGCCGTGAAGAGTTGCTGTCTAAATTGCTCTTCGTTATGCAAGCGCCTGTATCTGGCTTTGCCCGTGCGTTGGCTGCCTTGGCTGAAAAAAACGCAACTGAAGAAGCCGCTTAATCGATTTTGTTTCTGTTAATTTTTAATACAATATTTGGAGTTTAAATAGCATGGCTATTACTAAAGAAGATATCTTAGAAGCAGTTGGTTCTTTGACCGTTATGGAATTGAATGACCTGGTTAAAGCATTTGAAGAAAAATTCGGCGTTTCTGCAGCAGCTGTTGCTGTTGCTGGTCCTGCAGCGGGTGGTGCGGCTGCAGCTGAAGAGAAAACTGAATTTGATGTAATCTTGGCTTCTGCCGGTGATCAAAAAGTAGGTGTAATTAAAGTTGTTCGCGCTATTACCGGCTTGGGCTTGAAAGAAGCTAAAGATATGGTTGACGGCGCACCTAAGACTGTTAAAGAAGGCGTTTCTAAAGCTGAAGCTGAAGATATCCAAAAACAATTGGAAGAAGCCGGAGCTAAAGTCGAAATCAAATAATTCCATTTTAAAGAAAAGGCTGGCAGTTTTCTGCCAGCCTTGTTTTGCTTATTTGTAACCTAATTTTGAATATTTACGTATATTTTCAATTAAAAATTTATAAATAGTTAATAAATGTAAATATTTAATCTGTTTCTGGTTTGATCAAAATACATTTGTTTTGTTGTTTCACTTTCACATTAAATATCAAATTTTTTGTTTTACACAATAATCTCCCTACCTTGGAGTCTCTTTTATGAGTTATTCTTTTACCGAGAAAAAACGTATCCGTAAGAGTTTTGCTAAACGTGCCAACGTATTGGATGTGCCGTTTCTCTTGGCAACTCAATTGGATTCTTATTCTAAATTTTTACAGTTAGGCAAGCCTTTTGATCAGCGTAATGACGAGGGTCTTCAAGCTGCTTTTAATTCTATTTTCCCGATTGTGAGTCACAATGGTTATGCTCGCTTAGAGTTTGTTCACTATGTTTTGGGTGAACCATTGTTTGATATTCCTGAGTGTCAACTTCGTGGTATTACATACGCTTCTCCTTTGCGTGCACGTATCCGTTTGGTCATACTGGATAAAGAGTCTTCCAAGCCTACGGTAAAAGAAGTTCGTGAAAACGAAGTATATATGGGTGAAATTCCATTGATGACACCGAGCGGATCATTCGTCATTAATGGTACTGAGCGTGTGATTGTGTCTCAATTACACCGTTCTCCCGGTGTTTTCTTCGAACATGACCGCGGTAAAACGCATTCATCCGGCAAATTGTTATTCTCAGCTCGAATCATTCCTTACCGTGGATCTTGGCTTGACTTTGAGTTTGACCCTAAAGACTTATTGTATTTCCGTATTGACCGTCGTCGTAAGATGCCCGTATCTATCCTATTGAAAGCTTTGGGATATGATAACGAAAAGATTTTGGATACCTTCTATGATAAAGAAACGTTCTATCTTTCGAAAGATGGCGTTCAAACAGATTTAATTGCAGGCCGTCTGAAAGGGGAGACTGCGAAGCTCGATATTGTAGATAAAGAAGGTAATGTATTGGTTGCGAAAGGCAAGCGCATTACGGCTAAGAATATCCGCGATATCAGCAATGCAGGTTTAACCCGCTTGGATGTTGACCCTGAAACTTTGTTAGGCAAAGTTTTGGCTAGAGACTTGATCGTTCCTGATACCGGTGAAGTGTTGGCGACCGCCAACGAAGAGGTTACCGAAGAGTTGCTGGCTAAACTTGATATTCACGGTGTTGAAAAAGTAGAAACCCTGTATATCAACGAATTAGATCAGGGTGGCTATATTTCCAACACTCTGCGTACGGATGAAACTGCCGACCAGCAGGCTGCGCGAGTGGCTATTTACCGTATGATGCGCCCGGGCGAACCTCCTACTGAAGAAGCTGTGGAGTTGCTGTTCAATCGCTTGTTCTTCAATGAAGACAGCTACGATTTGTCACGTGTAGGCCGTATGAAATTCAATACACGTACTTATGAACAAAAATTAAGCGATGTTCAAGCTGAATCATGGTACGGACGCTTATTGAACCAAACTTTTGCCGGTGCGGCTGAAAAAGGCGGTTTTGTATTAAGCGTGGAAGATATTGTTGCTTCTATTGCCACTTTGGTTGAATTGCGCAATGGTCATGGCGAAGTGGACGACATCGACCATTTGGGTAACCGTCGTGTGCGTTCGGTGGGCGAATTGGTGGAGAACCAGTTCCGCAGCGGCTTGGCTCGTGTTGAGCGGGCGGTGAAAGAGCGTTTGAATCAGGCGGAATCTGAAAATCTGATGCCTCATGATTTGATTAATGCCAAGCCGGTTTCTGCCGCAATTAAAGAGTTTTTCGGTTCCAGTCAGTTGAGCCAATTTATGGATCAGACCAACCCGCTGTCGGAAATTACCCACAAGCGTCGTGTGTCTGCTTTAGGTCCGGGTGGTTTGACACGTGAACGTGCAGGCTTTGAGGTGCGCGACGTACACCCGACTCACTATGGTCGTGTGTGTCCGATTGAAACACCTGAGGGTCCGAACATTGGTTTGATTAACTCATTGTCTGTTTACGCACGCACCAATGAATACGGTTTCTTAGAAACCCCATACCGCCGAGTGGTGGATGGCAAGGTAACCGATGAAATCGATTATTTGTCTGCTATCGAAGAAGGTCGCTATGTGATTGCACAGGCAAACGCCGAATTGGATTCAGACGGCCGCTTGACCGGTGACTTGATTACCTGTCGTGAGAAGGGCGAAACCATCATGGCAACTGCCGACCGTGTGCAATACATGGACGTAGCGACAGGTCAAGTGGTTTCTGTGGCCGCATCACTGATTCCTTTCTTGGAGCATGACGATGCGAACCGTGCCTTGATGGGTGCCAACATGCAACGTCAAGCAGTGCCCTGCTTGCGCCCTGAAAAACCGATGGTAGGTACCGGTATTGAGCGTTCGGTAGCCGTAGACTCTGCTACTGCAATCGTTGCCCGTCGCGGTGGTGTTGTGGAATATGTAGATGCTAACCGTATCGTTGTTCGCGTGCACGATGATGAAGCGACTGCCGGTGAAGTGGGTGTGGATATTTACAACTTGGTGAAATTTACCCGCTCAAACCAATCAACCAATATCAACCAACGTCCTGTCGTGAAAGCCGGTGATGTACTGCAACGCGGCGATGTAGTGGCGGATGGCGCTTCTACCGATTTAGGCGAATTGGCCTTGGGTCAAAACATGACCATCGCTTTCATGCCGTGGAACGGTTACAACTACGAAGATTCGATTCTGATTTCTGAAAAAGTGGCAGCCGATGACCGCTACACTTCTATCCATATCGAAGAATTGAATGTAGTGGCACGTGATACCAAATTGGGCGCGGAAGACATTACCCGCGATATTCCGAACTTATCCGAGCGCATGCAAAACCGTTTGGACGAATCCGGTATCGTTTATATCGGTGCGGAAGTTGAAGCCGGCGATGTTTTGGTAGGTAAAGTAACGCCTAAAGGCGAAACCCAACTGACACCGGAAGAAAAACTGCTGCGTGCCATTTTCGGTGAAAAAGCGTCGGACGTGAAAGACACTTCATTGCGTATGCCTACCGGCATGAGCGGTACCGTAATCGACGTACAGGTATTTACCCGCGAAGGTATCCAACGCGATAAACGTGCACAATCGATTATTGATTCAGAGCTGAAACGTTACCGCCAAGATTTGGGCGACCAGTTGCGTATTTTTGATAACGACGCATTCAGCCGTATCGAGCGCATGATTGTCGGCCAAAAAGCCAATGGCGGCCCAATGAAGTTGGCTAAAGGCAGTGAAATTACTGCCGAATATCTGGCATCTTTGCCGAGCAAGCACGATTGGTTTGATATCCGTTTGGCTGATGAATCGCTGGCTAAGCAAATGGAGCTGATCAAAGTCAGCTTGCAACAAAAACGCGAAGAAGCTGATGCCTTATATGAAGTGAAGAAGAAAAAACTGACACAAGGTGATGAACTGCAGCCGGGCGTTCAGAAGATGGTAAAAGTATTTATCGCCATCAAACGCCGCCTGCAAGCCGGTGACAAAATGGCCGGCCGCCACGGTAACAAAGGTGTGGTATCGCGCATTCTGCCGGTGGAAGACATGCCTTATATGGCAGACGGCCGCCCCGTCGATATCGTTCTGAACCCGCTGGGTGTACCGTCCCGTATGAATATCGGACAGATTCTTGAGGTTCACTTGGGCTGGGCAGCAAAAGGTATTGGTGAGCGCATCGACCGCATGTTGGCCGAGCAGCGTAAAGTAGGCGAAATCCGTGAGTTCCTGAATAAACTCTATAACAACAGCGGTAAGCAGGAAAATCTGGACGAGCTGAGCGATGAAGAAATTTTAGCCTTGGCTGAGAATCTGAAACGCGGAGCCACATTCGCCTCGCCGGTATTCGACGGTGCTAAAGAAAACGAAATCTACGAGATGCTCGACTTGGCTTACCCGAGCGACGATCCTGAAGTAGAAAAACTCGGCTTCAACAACAGTAAAACCCAAATCACCCTTTACGACGGCCGTTCAGGTGAACCGTTTGACCGCAAAGTAACCGTCGGAGTGATGCATTATTTGAAACTGCACCACTTGGTTGACGAGAAAATGCACGCCCGTTCTACCGGTCCGTACAGCCTTGTTACCCAACAACCGCTGGGCGGTAAAGCCCAATTCGGTGGCCAACGTTTCGGTGAGATGGAGGTGTGGGCACTGGAAGCTTACGGTGCCGCCTACACGCTGCAAGAGATGCTGACTGTGAAGTCGGATGACGTAGCCGGCCGTACCAAAATGTACGAAAACATCGTTAAAGGCGAACACAAAATCGATGCCGGTATGCCCGAATCCTTCAACGTATTGGTTAAAGAGATTCGCTCATTGGGCTTGGATATCGATCTGGAACGTTACTAAATATCGGAACAGGTTTTCAGACGGCCTCATCAGTTACAGGCCGTCTGAAAAGACAGTTGCAAGCAAACAGCTTTCGAGCAAACTCAGGCCGTCTGAAAACCACCGTTCCATAAGGAGCAAAAATGAATTTGTTAAACTTATTTAATCCGTTGCAGTCTGCCGGCATGGAAGAAGAATTTGATGCAATCAAAATCGGTATTGCATCTCCCGAAACCATCCGTTCATGGTCTTACGGTGAAGTGAAAAAACCGGAAACCATCAACTATCGTACTTTCAAGCCGGAGCGCGACGGTTTGTTCTGTGCCAAGATTTTTGGTCCGGTGAAAGACTACGAATGTTTGTGCGGTAAATACAAACGCTTGAAATTCAAAGGTGTAACTTGTGAAAAATGTGGCGTGGAAGTTACCTTGTCTAAAGTACGCCGCGAGCGTATGGGCCATATCGAGTTGGCCGCACCTGTTGCCCATATTTGGTTCCTGAAATCGCTGCCGTCCCGCTTGGGTATGGTTTTGGATATGACGTTGCGCGACATCGAACGCGTGTTGTATTTCGAAGCCTATGTGGTTACCGACCCGGGTATGACACCGCTGCAACGCCGCCAATTGCTGACTGAAGACGATTATTACGCCAAGTTGGAAGAATACGGCGACGACTTCGATGCCAAGATGGGTGCTGAAGGTATCCGCGAATTATTGCGCAGCTTGGACATTGCTTCAGAGGTAGAAGTGTTGCGTCAAGAGTTGGAATCTACCGGCTCGGACACCAAAATCAAAAAAATCGCCAAACGCTTGAAAGTATTGGAAGCATTCCAACGTTCGGGTATGAAACTCGAATGGATGATTATGGATGTGCTGCCGGTGTTGCCGCCTGATTTACGTCCGTTGGTACCGCTGGATGGTGGCCGTTTCGCCACTTCCGATCTGAATGATTTGTACCGCCGCGTGATCAACCGTAACAACCGTTTGAAACGTCTGTTGGAATTGCATGCGCCGGATATTATCGTACGCAACGAAAAACGTATGCTGCAAGAAGCCGTAGATTCGCTGCTGGATAACGGCCGTCGCGGTAAAGCCATGACCGGTGCCAACAAACGTCCGCTGAAATCATTGGCCGATATGATTAAAGGTAAAGGCGGCCGCTTCCGTCAAAACCTGTTGGGTAAACGTGTGGACTATTCAGGCCGTTCCGTGATTACCGTAGGACCTTACCTGCGCCTGCATCAGTGCGGTTTGCCGAAGAAAATGGCCTTGGAATTGTTCAAACCGTTTATTTTCCACAAACTGGAAAAACAAGGCTTGGCTTCAACAGTTAAAGCGGCTAAAAAGCTGGTAGAGCAAGAAGTGCCGGAAGTATGGGACATCTTGGAAGAAGTGATCCGCGAACACCCGATCATGCTGAACCGTGCGCCGACCCTGCACCGTTTGGGTATTCAGGCGTTTGAGCCGATTTTGATTGAAGGTAAAGCCATTCAGCTGCATCCGCTGGTTTGTGCCGCGTTCAACGCCGACTTCGACGGTGACCAAATGGCCGTACACGTTCCGTTGAGCTTGGAAGCACAAATGGAAGCACGCACTTTGATGCTGGCTTCCAACAACGTACTGTCTCCCGCCAACGGCGAACCGATTATCGTGCCGTCGCAGGATATCGTATTGGGCTTGTACTACATGACCCGCGACCGTATCAATGCCAAAGGCGAAGGCAGCCTGTTTGCAGACGTGAAAGAAGTACACCGCGCCTACCATACCAAACAAGTCGAGTTGGGTACGAAAATTACCGTGCGTCTGCGCGAATGGGAGAAAAATGCCCAAGGCGAGTTGGAACCGGTGGTAAAACGCTACGAAACCACAGTAGGCCGTGCCTTGTTGAGCGAGATTCTGCCTAAAGGTCTGCCGTTTGAATACATTAACAAGGCGCTGAAGAAGAAAGAAATTTCTAAGCTGATTAATGCATCGTTCCGTCTGTGCGGCCTGCGTGATACTGTTATTTTTGCCGACCACTTGATGTATACCGGTTTTGCATTCGCAGCCAAAGGCGGTATCTCGATTTGCGTCGACGATATGGAAATCCCCAAAGAAAAAGCCGCCTTGTTGGCCGAAGCGCAAACAGAAGTTAAAGAAATCGAAGACCAATACCGCCAAGGTTTGGTAACGAACGGCGAGCGTTACAACAAAGTGGTGGATATTTGGGGTCGTGCCGGCGATAAAATCGCTAAAGCGATGATGGACAATCTTTCCAAACAGAAAGTCATTGACCGCGAAGGTAACGAAGTAGACCAAGAATCGTTCAACTCCATTTACATGATGGCCGATTCGGGTGCCCGTGGTTCGGCAGCCCAGATTAAACAGCTTTCCGGTATGCGTGGTTTGATGGCCAAGCCGGACGGTTCGATTATCGAAACGCCGATTACTTCAAACTTCCGCGAAGGCTTGACGGTATTGCAATACTTTATTGCGACCCACGGTGCGCGTAAGGGTTTGGCGGATACCGCATTGAAAACGGCAAACTCAGGTTATTTGACCCGCCGTCTGGTGGACGTTACCCAAGACTTGGTAGTGGTAGAAGACGATTGCGGCACGACTGACGGTTTTGTCATGAAAGCCGTGGTGCAGGGCGGCGATGTGATTGAGCCGCTGCGCGACCGTATTCTCGGCCGTGTTGCTGCCTCAGACGTGGTGGATCCTTCAAGCGGAGAAACGCTTGTTGAAGCAGGTACGCTGTTGAACGAACAATTGGTTGACCTGATTGACCAATCCGGTGTCGATGAGGTTAAAGTCCGCACCCCGATCACCTGTAAAACCCGCTACGGTTTGTGCGCCCACTGTTATGGACGCGATTTGGCGCGAGGCAAGTTGGTGAATACCGGCGAAGCTGTCGGCGTGATTGCCGCCCAATCTATCGGTGAACCGGGTACACAGTTGACGATGCGTACCTTCCACATCGGTGGTGCCGCATCTCGTGCCGCTGCCGCCAGCCAAGTGGAAGCCAAATCAAACGGTACCGCACGTTTCAGCAGCCAAATGCGTTATGTTGCCAACAACAAAGGCGAGTTGGTTGTGATCGGCCGTTCGTGCGAAGTGGTGATTCACGATGAAATCGGTCGTGAGCGCGAGCGCCATAAAGTGCCTTACGGTGCCATTCTGTTGGTACAAGACGGTGCTGCGGTGAAAGCCGGCCAAACCTTGGCTACATGGGATCCGCATACCCGTCCGATGATTACCGAGCATGCCGGTCAAGTACGTTTTGAAAACGTGGAAGAGGGCGTAACCGTTGCCAAGCAAACCGACGATGTAACCGGTTTGTCTACTTTGGTGGTGATCGACGGCAAACGCCGTTCGGCTTCAGCTTCTAAATTGTTGCGCCCGACAGTAAAACTGTTGGATGAAAACGGCGAAGAAGTATGTATGCCGGGCACGACGACCGCTGTTTCTATGGCGTTCCCGGTTGGTGCGGTGATCACCATTCGGGAAGGCCAAGAAGTCGGCAAGGGTGACGTATTGGCACGTATTCCGCAAGCGTCTTCCAAAACCCGCGATATTACCGGTGGTCTGCCGCGTGTAGCCGAGCTGTTTGAAGCACGCGTCCCCAAAGATGCCGGCATGTTGGCCGAAGTAACCGGTACCGTGTCTTTCGGTAAAGAAACCAAAGGCAAACAACGCCTGATTATTACCGATGTGGACGGCGTGGCTTACGAAACACTGATTTCCAAAGAGAAACAGATTCTTGTCCACGACGGTCAAGTGGTAAACCGCGGTGAAACCATTGTTGATGGTGCAGTTGACCCGCACGATATTCTGCGTCTGCAAGGTATCGAAGCGTTGGCCCGCTACATCGTCCAAGAGGTGCAAGAGGTTTACCGCCTGCAAGGTGTGAAGATTTCCGACAAGCACATCGAGGTGATCATTCGCCAAATGCTGCGTCGTGTGAATATTGCCGATGCAGGTGAAACCGGCTTTATTACCGGCGAACAGGTAGAGCGTGGCGATGTTGCTTTGGCCAACGAAAAAGCATTGGCCGACGGTAAAGAACCTGCACGCTTTGAAAACGTGTTGTTGGGTATTACCAAAGCTTCGTTGTCTACCGACAGCTTCATTTCAGCCGCTTCGTTCCAAGAGACCACACGCGTGTTGACTGAAGCCGCGATTATGGGCAAACAAGATGAGCTGCGCGGTTTGAAAGAAAACGTGATTGTCGGCCGCTTGATTCCGGCCGGTACCGGTTTGACTTACCACCGTACCCGTCGCCAAGCATGGCAGGCACATCACGAAGCCGAAGTAGCCGAGCAGGTTGACGAAGCCGAGTAAAATAAAACGGCTTAAAAGCCAGTACAAAACGCCGACTGTGTTTATACAGTCGGCGTTTTTATTTTATCAGTCAAAAAATGGACGCAACCCTCAATAGAGACGCTGGAGTGCTGAAAATAAAAAATCTTAAATACGAAGGGGCAAAAGTTTGAATACAGTTACATAAATACTGCTAATGTGCGCGTGATTTTCCTGCTTGAGAAGCCTGTAAAACCGTTTCTGTTTCCTTTGCGGTGTTTATTGCTTGCCACTTTGTATTTAATGATGAGTTTTAGTTGATACCAAGTACAGCAATATACTGGCAAGCGTCTGTCAATACGAATTTGCTCATTTGATAGGGAATAAATCTGACATAGAAACGTGCTTTCAGTGACACTGCCAATGCTACAACGGGAATATAGCTGACATTGATCAGAAGGCCGTCTGAAAACGGGCTTCGTTGGTTTTGTTAAAATCTTTTTCAGACGGCCTCAAATACAAAAAAGCAACGGTGCGGATTCCCGTTGCTTTGGAATGTTTTAAATACCTAAAAACAAAACAGGCCGCAATTGCTTGCGGCCTGTTTTGTTGATTTATCTGGTGGGTCGTGAAGGATTCGAACCTTCGACCAACGGATTAAAAGTCCGCTGCTCTACCAGCTGAGCTAACGACCCGATAAGCTGCGCATTTTAGATATAACGGGTTTTTCTGTCAATGGGTATTTGCTTCTTTTTTTGCATCTCAATGTAAAAGAAGAGAATTTATTTATTTTATCTGTTGGGTGACTGTGCTATGATTTTAGCCGTTCCGATGAAATGTATTCGTTGGGCATTAAATAAATATTTAAAAGGATAAACACAGATGAAAAAAATTCTGATCGCTCTTATGGCAGCTGCTGCTTTGGCGGCTTGCTCGCAAGAAACCAAACAAGAAACCAAAGAAGCTGCTCAAGCTGTTGCTTCTGAAGTGAAAACCGACGTTCAAGACGCTAAAGACAAAGCGGCTTCTGCTGTAAGCGGCGCGGTTGAGGCGGCTAAAGAAGCCGGTGCGAAAGCGGAAAATGCTGCTTCCAATGCTGCTGAAGCCGGTAAAGAAGCTGCTGCCGATGCTAAAGCTGCCGCTCAAGATGCAGTAGCTGATGCTAAAGCTGCTGCTGCCGATGTAAAAGCTGCGGCTAAAGATGCCGCTGCTGATGTTAAAGCTGCTGCCAAAGACGCTGCGGCTGACGTGAAAAATGCCGCTCAAGAAGCCGGCGATAAAGCTAAAGAAGCAACCAAGTAATCTGTGCAGAGAGCGGGCTGTGTCGGCAAAGAGTGTCTAAAACCTGCTTTGTTTGGCCAAACGGTTCGTTCGGATACATGATTTTGGGCTGGAAACGCATTTTCAATAAACAACTTTTTGAATGATGTGTTTTTGCTTTCTAAAGTACAGGCCGTCTGAAAATGTTCAGACGGCCTGTATTGCTTTTCCTGCGTTTGTTACTGCTTTGAATGCTGTACAATTTGTGTTCATTAACCGATTGATTATCTTACCGCCAACGTCTTATGCGCACACCTGCTGTTAATCCCAAAGTTATCGCCACCTTGCCGGTGTTTTTTAGCGTGTTTATCGCCACCACGCTGATTTGGTATTTTGATGTGCCCAAGCTGACGACGCCTTTTGTGTTGGGCATCATCGCCGGCGGTTTGGTTGATTTGGACAACCGTTTGACAGGCCGTCTGAAAAATATCGTGATTACTTTGTTGCTGTTTTCGGTTTCTTCGCTTGCGGCGCAGTTCACGCACGGTTCGGGCTTGCCGTTTATTTTGGTGATGACGCTGCTGACTTTTGTGTTCACGCTGCTGGGTGCGGTGGGCTTGCGTTACCGTACGCTGGCGTTTGGTACGTTGGCGGTGGCAACGTACACCACGCTGGCTTATACGCCGGCGATGCCGTGGTTTGTGAACCCTGTGCTGATTTTATGCGGCACGTTGCTGTACAGCATGATGACTTTGGTGCTGCACATTATTTTTCCCCATCGTCCGGTTCAGGAAAACATGGCTTCGGCTTATGCGGCTTTAGGCGGATATTTGGATGCGAAAGCGGCTTTTTTCGATCCGGACGAGGCGGATTGGTTGGAAAGCCGTCAGATTGACTTGGCGATGAAAAACACGGAAATCATCGAAGTGTTCAATCATTGCCGCAATGCTTTGTTTTACCGTATGCGCGGGCAGCACCGGCATCCGCGCACGATGCGTATGCTGCGTTATTACTTTACCGCGCAGGATATTCACGAGCGCATCAGCTCGGCGCATGTGGATTACCGCGAGTTGGCGGAGCGTTTGAAAAATACCGATTTGATTTTCCGCATCAACCGTTTGCTGGAGCTGCAAGGGCAGGCGTGCCGTGATGTGGCGGAGAGTCTGCGCAGCGGCCATCCTTACCAATACAGCAAACGGCTGGAGCGCGCGATTCAAGGATGCCGCCAGTCGTTGAAAGTGTATGCTGAAAGGCATAACGGCAGTGAAGTGCACACATTGCAGCGGCTGCTGGAAAACCTGTTTAGCGTCGATTACCAACTCAGCCATATCGAAAGCGGCGATCAGACGGCCGATGAGGGGGCTTCGGACAAAACCCGTATCGCGGCGATGGAAAGCGGCGGTTTGCGCAATGTGTGGCGGACGGTGCGCAGCCAGCTGAACTTTGAATCCGCGGTGTTTCGGCATGCAGTACGCTTGGCGATTGTGGTGTTTACGGCGTGCAGTATCGTAGAGATTTTTCATCTGCACATGGGTTATTGGATTTTGCTGACGGCTTTGTTTGTGTGCCAGCCCAACTATTCGGCCACCAAAAGCCGTATTTATCAGCGTATTGCCGGTACGCTTTTGGGCGTGGTGGTCGGCTCGCTCGTGCCTTACTTCACGCCGTCTGTGGAAACCAAATTGTGGATTGTGTTGGCGGCCACCACGCTGTTTTTCTTTTTCCGCACCAATAAATACAGTTTTTCCACGTTTTTCATTACCGTGCAGGCGTTGACGGCAATGTCGCTGGCGGGTGAGGATGTGTTTGCGCTCACATGGACGCGCTTTACCGATACCCTTGCCGGAACGGCGATTGCGTGGGTGGCGGTCAGCTATTTGTGGCCGGACTGGCGTTATCTAACTCTCAGCCGTACCGCCGGAAAAGCCGTCAACCGCAACGGCCAGTATCTGCGCCATATTCTCGGCCAGCTTCAAACCGGCGGTTCCGACGACGTTGCCTACCGAGTAGTGCGCCGCCAAGCGCATGAAGCCGCCGCCGCATTGAGCAGCACCTTGTCGGACATGAGCGGGGAGCCGGAAAAATACGGCAGCAAACTGCAAGACGGTTTCAACCTGCTCAAACTCAGCTACGCCCTCATCGGCTATATTTCCGCTCTCGGCGCCTACCGCAGCCAGATGGTCGGCGGCTGTGCGCCCGAATTTACCGCAGGCTTTTTCCAAACCGCCAACCAAATTGCGGATATGTTGGAAACGCTTGCGACTGCTTCGCCGGAAACTTTTCAGACGGCCTTAGCTCAGGTCAATCAGGGTTTGCAGCATTTGCACGGCTTGATTGGCGAAGATAGGCAGAGCAGTATTTTGTGGCAGCAGTTGAGCCTGATTGCCCGCCAGCTTGACCCTTGCTACACCGCTTTGCACGGCAGCGTCGAAGGCACTCCTGCCGTGTCGGCGCAAGCCGAGTAATCGGCGTCAGGGAAGAGGGCGGTTGGTTTGCTTTTAGGTTGTTGATAGAGAAATTGAGACGGCCCCGGCAACTCTGATAACGGTCAAAATAATCTGCGGCAACGGTTGACCCTGCTAAAAAAAGGGTTTTAAATCAAAAGTGAACATTGTCGTTCACTTTATGAGGAGAAAAAACATGCGTTACCCTAAAGCGGCAGTATTGTTGTTCTCATTGTTGTTCAGCGGCTCGGCATTATCGGCGGGCTTAACCAAAACCCTACCGGGCGATCTGACCTTGAACCAAGCGCAAGTAGTGGTTCAGACGGCCTTGAAGAAAGCCGAAGCCATCAAAGTATCGATGAATATCGCCGTGCTGGATGCAGGCGGCAACCTGAAAGCGTTTGCGCGGATGGATGATGCGTTTTTGGGCAGTATCGATATTGCCGAACGCAAAGCCCGCACGGCGCGCTATTTCAATATGTCCACCCGCGACTTAGGCAAAGCGTCGCAGCCCGGGCAGCCGCTTTACGGTATCGAAGTGACCAACGGCGGTTTGGTGATTTTCGGCGGCGGCGAACTGCTCACCGATAAAAAAGGTACCATCGTCGGCAGCATCGGCGTGAGCGGCGGCACGGTGGAAGAAGATGAAACGGTGGCCAAAGCCGGTGCTAAAGCTTTACATGGTCGTTGATTGAGTTGTGATAACGGTAGAGGCCGTCTGAAAGATTTTCAGACGGCCTCTTGTTTGATGGTTGCCGTAAACGATGATTACGATTCGGCGGTTATGGCTGTGAAAATGAAGTTTTTATACAAGGCGGCGAGCTGCAGACAGTACAGATAGTACGAAATTGATTTTGTTGCCGCTTCAGCGGCTTACAAAATCGTTCTCTTTGAGCTAAGGCGAGCCAACGCAGTATAAAAGATTCAGTTTCATAGCTATACGATTTCTCCGCGTAAAGAGAAAGTGTAAGCCTCAGTAATCTTCAAATCCACCATCTCATTGATCAAACGCGGATTGCCGGTGAAGTTCACCACACGATTGTTGGCGGTGCGCGCTTGCAGTTGGTCGGGGTCTTTTTTGGAAATACCTTCCACCAAGCAGCGTTGCACCGTGCCGAGCATGCTTTGGTTGATGCGGGCGGTTTCGGCTTCGATTACTTCGTTCAAGGCTTCCAAGCGGCGCACTTTTTCTTCATGCGGCGTGTCGTCGGGCAGGTTGGCGGCCGGCGTGCCGGGGCGCGGGCTGTAAATGAAGACGAAGCTCAAATCGAAGGCAATGTCTTTCACCAGTTTCAACGTTTGCTCGAATTCGCGTTCGGTTTCGCCGGGGAAGCCGACGATAAAGTCGGAGCTCAGACACAAATCGGGGCGGATGGCGCGCAGTTTGCGGATGATGGATTTATATTCCAGTGCGGTATAGCCGCGTTTCATCGCGCTCAACACGCGGTCGGAGCCGCTTTGCACCGGTAAGTGCAGGTGTGATACCAGCTTGGGCAGGTCGCGGTAGCATTCGATAATCGCATCGGAGAACTCGCGCGGATGGCTGGTGGTGAAACGCATGCGCTCGATGCCGGGGATTTCGTGAACGATACGCAGCAGGGTGGCGAAGTCGCAGGTTTCACCGTCGTCCATTGCGCCGCGGTAGGCGTTGACGTTTTGTCCCAACAGATTGATTTCTTTCACACCTTGCTGGGCGAGGTTGGCAATTTCGGTAAGCACGTCGTTTAACGGGCGCGAAAACTCTTCGCCGCGGGTGTAGGGCACCACGCAGAAGCTGCAATATTTCGAGCAGCCTTCCATAATCGATACGAAAGCGGAACCGCCTTCCACACGAGCCGGCGGCAGGTGGTCGAATTTTTCGATTTCGGGGAAAGAAATATCCACTTGCGAGAGGCCGGTGGTTTCTTTATCGACGATCATTTGCGGCAGGCGGTGCAGGGTTTGCGGGCCGAACACCACGTCGACATAAGGCGCGCGTTTCACAATCGCTTCGCCTTCCTGAGAGGCAACGCAGCCGCCTACGCCGATGATAAGATTGGGATTTTTCGCTTTCAGCGGTTTGATGCGGCCTAAGTCGGAAAACACTTTTTCCTGCGCTTTTTCGCGCACGGAGCAGGTGTTGAACAGAATGATGTCGGCTTCTTCGGCTTCGCTGACTTGCACGAGGTCGTCGCCTTCGGCAAGCACGGACAGCATTTTTTCGCTGTCATACTCGTTCATTTGGCAGCCGAAAGTGCGGATAAATACTTTTTTCATGTTGTGTGGATAGGGAAATAATTATGGTTGGAGGGCGGCGGCACGTTGCTCGAAGGCTTTTTGCTCGCTGTCGGTCAGCACCCAGATTTCGCTGATATTGCCGGAATCGTCACGGCGCACGGCGACGGTTTTGCCGATGTGGCCCACTAATCTGCCGCGCACGATGAAGCGGTTGCGTTCGTCTTTGATGCGCAGGTCGTGTGTGGTGTTGAAGGCGGAAACGTTGTTATCCAGCCAGCCCAGCGTGAGGATTTTCAGCCACGGAAAACCGCCGTTGCTCAACACAACTTGCGGATAATTTACCTGCTTCAATACGGCAACATCCATATCGGCGGGAACGGTGCGTTGCGCCCAAGTTAGGGAAGAACACAATAAAATCAAAAGGGTAAAAAATTTTCGCATGATGGTTTTTCTTATATCTGAGTGAGTAGGACAGCCGCGGATTATAGCACAGCACGCTTTTTAACGTAGGCGGTTTGTTGTTTTTAATAGGATTTTTTACAGATGGTGTCGCTGAGGCCGTCTGAAAATGAGGCCGTCTGAAAAATAGGGAGTGCGATCGAAAGCTTTCATGCTTGATCAACTTCAAGCGCCGCACGAGCAGGGTTGGCAGCATGAGGATTGTTTGAAAACGCAGCTTGGCGTATTCTTGCGCGACGATACTGATAAGGAAAAACACATGCCGCACACACTTCCTCTGCACATCCAAGCGTTTTCAGAGTTGCCGGAGGCTTTTTACAGCCGCGTGAGCACCGAGCCTTTGGGCGAACCGTATTGGGTGGCGCAAAATCATGTTTTGGCGGAAGAAATAGGCCTGAGGCCGTCTGAAATTTTCGATAACGCCGACAACCTGCTTTATTTGGCCGGCAGTGCCAAACAATATGATCCTGCGCCGATAGCTTCGGTGTACAGCGGTCATCAGTTCGGCGTGTATGTGCGCCAATTGGGCGACGGACGTGCGGTGTTGATCGGCGATTCGGTCGGTTCAGACGGCCTGCGTTGGGAATGGCAGCTTAAAGGTGCGGGCAAAACGCCGTATTCGCGCTTTGCCGACGGGCGGGCGGTGTTGCGCTCGAGCATCCGCGAATATCTTTGCTCGGAAGCGATGCACGGCTTGGGCATTCCGACCACGCGCGCGCTGGCGATTACGGGCAGCAACGATGCCGTTTACCGCGAAGAAGCCGAAACTTCAGCGGTGGTTACGCGCATTGCGCCTAGTTTCATCCGTTTCGGCCATTTTGAATACATGTATCACACCGGCCAACATCACAACCTGCCCGTGTTGGCGGATTTTCTGATTGACCGCCACTTCCCCGAGTGCCGCGAAGTTGACCAGCCTTATTTGGCCTTGTTTCAAGCCGTTTCCCGCCGCACCGCCGAGTTGGTGGCCGCGTGGCAGAGCGTCGGCTTTTGCCACGGCGTGTTGAACACTGACAATATGTCGGCTCTAGGGCTGACCATCGACTACGGCCCGTTCGGTTTTCTCGATGCCTACGACCGCCGCCATGTGTGCAACCATTCCGACACGGGCGGCCGCTATGCCTACAACGAGCAGCCGTATGTGGTGCATTGGAACTTGTCGCGCGTTGCCTCGTGCCTGCTGCCGCTGGTGTCGCAAGACGATTTGGTGGCAGAGTTGGAACGCTTCCCCGATATTTTTCAGACGGCCTACCTGCAAAAAATGCGTGCGAAACTCGGTTTGCAAACGGAAGAAAAAGGCGACGACGAACTGGTGGCCGATATGTTCACCGCCCTGCAAAGCCGTAAAGTCGATTTCACACTGTTTTTCAGATACTTGAGCGAAGTGGGTAATGTCCACGGCGAACCGTTGCCCGAAAAACTGTCGGCGCTGTTTCATGGCCCCACCGAAGCGTTTACGGCGTGGATGGGGCGTTACCGCGGCAGGCTGCGGGCGGAAAACAGCCGTCCTGCCGAACGCGCCGAGCGTATGAATGCCGTTAACCCGCTGTATGTGTTGCGAAACTATTTGCTGGAGCAGGCCATACAGTTGGCGAAAAGCGGCGACTTCCGCGAAATCGAACGCCTGCACCGCTGTATGCAGAATCCGTTTGTCGAGCGCAAAGAGTTTGCCGATTTTGCCGAACTGCCGCCGCAATGGGCGGAAGGGATTTGTGTGAGTTGTTCGAGTTGATGTCGGGTTTTGCAAGGAATCAGGCCGTCTGAAAAAGTTTTTTCAGACGGCCTTTGTGTGATGTTTCAGATTTGGTTGACCGGTTTATGATGCGCCGGATGAATCACTCCGGAGTCATGAAATAAGCTTTGATCCAAGCCAAGCTTTCGCGCACGATTTTGCGCAGATAGCCGGTGCTTTCATCGTCGCATTCAACTTTACCCGAATACGCCTGAATGGTTTTGCTGTCGTGCCATTGGCGGCGCGCGAGCCATGAAGCGCGTTTGAGGTGGTAATCGGCAGTTACAAGCACCACGCTCGAATTATTGGACAAGGGAATCGAGCTGAAGAGGATGTTTTCATAAGTGTTTTCCGACTTGCCTTCCGTGAGGATGTGCGACTCAGGCACGCCCATTTCTACCGCCATCGCTTTCATATGTTGGGCTTCGTTGCTGCCGTCGCTGTCGGTGCCGCCGCTTACCACCAGTTTCGGCACTTTGCCCGCATGATACAGCTCCGCACCGGCAGCCACGCGCGAACGCAGGCAGGGATTGGGTTTGCCGTTTTTATAAACAGAATTGCCCAGCACCAGCGCAGCATCGGCCGGTTGGATTTCATCTACGGTAATATAACGGAAGGATAAAGCCGATACATGCACCCACATCAGCAGTATCAGCCAGATAACCGCCAATACCACAGGCACATAAACAAACATAATACGTTTTTTACTCATGCATATCAGAAAAGACAGGTTGATGACTGTTGCTTCGTCAGCGTAAATCGGCATAAAAAGGAAGCAACATGATTTTGGGGCACACTTTACCGCAAACCGATGTGCAGAAAAGGCAGCAAACAAAAATGTGTGTAAAAATTGCCCGGCAGGCCGCGTAATAATACAAGCTTACCAAACCCAAGCATTATCGGCATAAAGCTTAGAAACAAGCGGTTTCAAAACCTGCCAAGCGGGTGCATTTGCTCTGAAACTGCCTGCGGATATGTTTTAAAATAAAAAATAATCCACGCGCTATTACAGTTGAAATATGGGTGTTGTACGTATGTTGAACCGTTTGTTTGTAAATAATGCCATTTGAAACCATAACGAAAAACACAAATTAAAGAAAGGTATAATGCGCAGCATGAATACCCAAACGGAATATGCTAGGCGCAAAACAGCGCGATGATATGTTCTGACGCATCACATTAACTGCACACACAAACGTCAACCACATCATATAAAGTAAAGGCAACCATATGCATAATACCCTTGCCAAAATTACCGCCCGACTCAGCGAATGCGGGCAAACCGTTACCTGCGCAGAATCCTGCACCGGCGGATTATTAGCGGCCGAACTGACCCGACTACCGGGCAGCTCGGCATGGTTTGAAGCCGGGTTCGTGACTTACAGCAACGAAGCCAAACAGCAGCTCCTGGGCGTGAAAGACAACACATTGGCTTTTTACGGCGCTGTTAGCGAAGAAACCGTGCGCGAAATGGCTTTGGGCGCGCTGATTGCCGCCAAAGCCGATTTTGCCCTCAGCATTTCCGGTATTGCCGGCCCCACCGGCGGCAGCGATGAAAAGCCCGTTGGTACGGTATGGTTCGGCTTGGCCGCCAAGCAGCGTATTTGGGCGAAAACGGCTTTGTTCAGCGGCGACAGAGACAGCATCCGCGCCCAAGCCGTGCAGTTTGCGTTGGATTTTTTGTGTGAAAAGATAGAAGAGGTTTGAGAGAGTAGCGGTTGCGTGTTGTCATTTGGGTTGGTTGTCAAGCAACACGCCATCAGCTTCTTAATATATTTCAGACGGCCTCAAGCAAGATAATTGTGCTTGAGGCCGTCTGAAAAACAGTCTGAGACCTTTGCAAAACCCCCATCTGCGGCGCATTTCTGCGTTGTGCGCTGCCCGCTCGCTTGCCTATCTATATGATATGTCTGCACTCACTGCGCTGCTACGCCTTGAACTGCATCCACATCTGGAGGTTTTGCAAAGGTCTCAGTCTTACGAAAAAGCCGTTCCCGATGGATGGGAACGGCTTTTTTGTCTGATTGGCATAGATTACCGGCTACTGCCCGCGGGCGGATACGCAATCCGCCCCTGCGAAAGCGGTTTGCTGCACCCCAAATGCTTGGCGAAACCGGTTTAATTCAGCCCGCCAAGTCCGTTTTCAGACGGCCTCAAACTATTTGAGACGGTTATCCGGAATGTTGCCAAGATATGCCTGTTTATCAACGGCTGTATGCCGCAAGTTTTCGTTTGATTTCAGGCAGCGCGGCCAATGCGGCTTGTTCGCCCAGCTTGATGGCTTGGGTTTTTTGGTCAAATCCGCCGACCGCCCCCAAGTGCTGAACTTTGGGCTTGATGACTACGTTGGCTTTGCCCAATTCGTTTTGCAGTGCCGCCGCGCTCATGATATTGAGGCTTTGGTCGAGATAAGAGAAAAAGCCCGCTTCCGAAAGTTTGGCCGGTTTGGCGGAAATATCCACGGCGATAATGAAATTCGCGCCCATATTTTTGGCTGCGGTTACCGGCACGGGGGCGGATAAGCCGCCGTCCACATAATTGCGTCCGTTGATCACTGCGGGCTGGAATACGTTGGGGATGCTTACCGATGCTCTTACTGCTTGGCCGGTGTTGCCGCGGTTAAACGCTACCATTTTGCCCGATTCCAAATCGGTGGCTACGGCGGCAAATTTCAACGGCAGGTTTTGCAGCGGACGGTTGTTTACTTTGCGGTTGATGTAGTCTTGCAGTTTTTGGCCTTTGATGAAGCCGGTGGTGGAGAGGGTTAAGTCCACCAAATCGGTTTTACCCAAAATTTCGGCTTCCAATTCCAAACGGTCGGGCGACATGCCGCCGGCGTAGAGGCTGCCGACAATCGAGCCGGCGCTGGTGCCGGTAACGACGTTGACGGGAATATTGTTGGCTTTGAGCACTTTAAGCACGCCGATATGGGCGAAGCCTTTCGATGCGCCGCCGCCGAGGGCTAAGCCGACTACGGCTTTGGGTTTGGCTTGGGTGGTGGGTTTGGACGATTGGCCGGAAGGTGTTTGGGTTACACAGGCGGAGAGTGCCAATGCCGCTGCTGCCGCGATTAATGCACGGCGGGTATAAAGTTTATTCATATTTTCAGATGGCATGGTTGGTTCAAAAACCGCTTATTGTAACGGTTTGCGCGTGGCGGAAAAATACCCGTGCCGCCGGTTTTGAACAGCAGCACGGGATTTAACGGTGTTTTGTCGGGTTTTTCAGACGACCTCGATAGGCAGCCGGCTTATTTAAACCAAGACTTAATCTTTTGAAACAGCGACATGCTTTGCTTGTCGAATCCGTTTTCAGCCGTAACGGGCGGAGGTGCTTCGCGGTGGACGGGAAGTGCACCGAAGCTTTGTGCCACCGGCATGATTTCGATGGTGTTAACGTTCATGTGCGCGGGGCGTTGGTAGAGCCATAAAGCGGTGTCGGCAATGTCTTGCGGGCGGATAAATTGCACGTTTTCATACAGTTTGGCGGCGCGTTCGTCGTCGCCTTTGAAGCGCACGTTGGAAAATTCGGTATCGCCGCACAAACCCGGCTCGATATTGCTCACGCGCACGCCTGTGCCGGCCAAATCGGCGCGGAGATTGAGGCTGAATTGGCGCACATAGGCTTTGGTGGCGCCGTACACATTGCCGCCGGGGTAGGGGTAAGTGCCGGCGATGGAACCGATATTGATGATGTAGCCGTTTTTGCGCCCGGTCATTTGTGGTAACACTTTGTGGGTGAGGTAGGTTAAGCCGATGATGTTGGTTTGAATCATGGTCTGCCAATCGGCAAAATCGGCTTTGTCGGCGGCATCCAAGCCCAAAGCGAGGCCGGCATTGTTGATTAAGCAGTCGATAACGGCAAAGTTTTCAGGCAGGTTTTGCAAAGCCTGATCCACAGATTCGCTGCGGGTGATGTCCATTTCAAGCGGCAGAAAACGCTCGCCCAACTCGGCTTGCAAGGTGTGTAATTTTTCAATGCGGCGGGCTGCGCCGATAACGTAGTGGCCTGCCGTCACGAATGAGCGGCACATTGCTTCGCCGAATCCGGCCGATGCGCCCGTAATTAAAATCGCCATAATCTTCTCCTATTGGTATGAGGCCGTCTGAACGTTGTCGCCGGCCCCGTTTTATCACTTTAACTTTATAAGGTATGATGCCGAAAAATCCCGACAATATTACCATACCGAAAGGAACACATTAGCATGAACGCAAAAATCACACAGGCAGCCTTAGCCGCCGCAACCGTTTTCACGCTTGCCGCCTGCGGAGGCGCGGAACCTCAAGTTGCCAAAGGGCCGATTTCCGAAGCACGCACCACCGCTTTCAAATCCATGATGCCCAATTTCAGCAGCATGGGAAAAATGGTTAAAGGTGACGAGCCTTACGAAGTGGAAAAATTCAAAACCGCGGCTGCCGTGTTTGTGGAAGAGAGTAAAAAACCGTTTGAACACTTCCAAAAAGACGAACAGGGCGACGGCGATACGCTGCCGGTAACATGGGAAAAGCCGGATGAATTCAAAGCGGCGGAAGAGAAGTTCCACGCGGCAGTGGCCAATCTGAATGCCAAAGCACAAGGCGGCAATTTGGAAGAAATCAAAGCGGCTTACGGCGAAGTGGGCGCCAACTGCAAATCTTGCCACGATACGTTCCGCCGTCCTAAATAATTTGCCGGATACCGTAAAAATATGAGTTCCTCCGACCGCTGGCAGATTCACCGCTATCTTGCCCGAAATACCGACGAGCGTTTGCAGCTGGTGCGCCATGTGCCGCAACAGATTGTTTTGGTGGGCGCGGATGCCGATGAAAGCCGCAGCCTGCTTGCCGCCCGTTATCCTAAAGCCGTGTTTACGGAATACGACCCGCGCCCTGATTTTTTGGAAGCGGCCGCCCAAGCGCGTAAGTCGGGTTTGTGGCAGAAGCTCACGGGCAAGAAAGTGGTGCAGCATTGCCAAGCCGTTGAAGCGGCGCTGCCTGAAGCCGCAGCGGATATGTTGTGGGCGAATCTGGCCTTGATCACGGCCAAAGAGCCTGTGCCGGTGTTTGAAAACTGGGCGCGTGCGTTGAAGACCAACGGCTTGCTGTTTTTTACCCATTTCGGCATTGATACTTTAAGCGGGTTGACAGGCCGTCTGAAAAAGCGGGGCATTGCGGTGGAAACGCCGATGCTGTTTGATATGCACGATTTGGGCGATATGCTGTTTCATCACGGCTTTTATGATCCGGTGATGGATACGGCCAAGCTGGAATTGCATTACCGTCGGGCGGAAACGTTTTGGCAGGATATGGATACTCTGGGCTTGTGGGCGTCGCTGGTGTTTGATGATCAAGCTGCGGCGCGGGAAGCGGTGGAGGCGGTGTTTGCCGAAGAGGGTGAATTGGCGGTGACACTGGAAACGGTGTACGGCCATGCGGTGAAGAAACTGATGTTGCCGCAAGGGGAAAGCCCGGTTCAGTTTTATCCGAAAAAGCCGCAATAGAAGCGCATATAAAAACACCTGCCGCGGGTTTGGCTTGCGGCAGGTGTTTTTATATGCGAATCAATGGAATACAGCGGGCTTAACGCTCGACGTGTTCGTAGATTTTGTATGGCTCTTGATCTTCGTTGTCGGGAATATCGGCCGTTTCATCGCTTTTATCGCCCTTAAATGCTTTGATGGCTTCTTTCAGGCTGATGGTTTTGGTTTTGTCGGGGTTAAAGGTAAACACCGGCTTACCGAAGCGGTTCATATAGAGAACGGAGTCGATATTGAGCGCCTGTAATTCGCCGTTGATTTGCATATAATGGCGCACGCCGACCAAGCGTCCTTTTTTATCGAGATACCAATCGGATGAAATGGGCATGCCTGCGATGTCGCTTAAGCGGGCGCTGTCGTTGAGGCTGTCAAACGCGCCGAGAAACAGTTGTTTGGTTTTTTCGTATTTCTCCTTGCTGACGGTGGGTTCGGGTTTTTCTTTCTGCAAGCGGTCGAATTCTTGCGAGAAATGTTTTTTCATCGCCAGCGTGAAGAGTTTCTCGAATTTATCGTCCATCAGATAGTGGATGCGGTATGTGCCGCCGGCCTGTTTGGTGTATTCGTCGGGCGGCAGGCTGTGGTAATACTGCGGCGGAATATCGGCATAAGCACGGTAAGCGGCGATAAACATGGCTTTTACCATGGTTTTGAGCGGATAGTTTTTCGGCGAATCTTGTTTTTCTTTGTCTTCTTCTTCGTTTACCAACTCATCCAAATCAGACAGCTTCAGATAAATCGGTTCGTGAATCAAACGTTCGCGCAGGGACGGCGGGGCAACGAGGTTGAGTGCGGCCGGCACGGAGGCGGGCAGATCGACGATCACGCTCATTTCTTCGCCGTCAAACACCATGGGCATGCTGATGCGGGTACTTTCATTGCGGTTAACCATTGAAAATTCCGGCGTCAGTTCTAATTTTTTGCGGCTTAAATCCAAAGCGCCGGAATATTTGATGCGGGCGTTTTCAAGGTAACGTGCCATGGCCGGGCGGTCGTGAAGATAGTCGGCCACTTTTCTGCCCGTATTGTTGGCGCTGGAGGGTAGGGTAGTCAGCAACGACGGCGTCATGGCTTTGAGCATGAAGGCTGCTGCACGGTAGTCCTTGGAACTGTTTTCGCTATCGCTTTCGGTATCGGTGCCGTCTGAATATTCGTTGTCGCTTTCTACGGGTTCGGCATAGGCTGCGGCAACTTCTTCATATGCTGCTTCAAATTCAGTTTCTGCTTCGGATGCAGCTTCAAGGCTGGCTGCTTCAAGGCCGGCGGCTAAGTCGGCAGCGGCTTTTTCTTTGGCTGCCTGTTTCGGTGCGTAGCCTTTGTCGAACGGGGTAAAGGCAACTTTGATTTCTCCTTGGAAGTTGTAGCTGTAATCTTTGGTCAGGCCGCGTTCTACGGAGTGGCTGATCATTTCGTGAGGACTTTTACCGTCTAAAGTGCTGCACGCGCTCAAGCCGATTAAGGCCAAGGCTGCGGTTAATGCGCTTATTTTCATTATTTTCCTTTGGGATTTAAGTGGTTGGTTGTTGGATGGGGTTGTGTAAATTTCGCCGATTATCGGGAAGAGTGAATTATTTGTCCAGCATGTTTGCTTGAGTGTTCGTTATGAATTATGGGTGTGGATTTTGAAGGCTGAAATGCTGCAAACAAGTATGATGGATTTTGGATCCGATGGGATGTGATATCAAACTTGAGGCCGTCTGAAAAATCTGCACAAGGATTTTCAGACGGCCTCATTGGGTTTAGGGGGGGACTGCTGTTAAGTATCGCGGGTGCAGCGGCGGTAGAAACCGATCAAGCCGTTGGTGGAGGCATCGTGATGCAGTTCGGCGGTTTGCTCCAGCTCGGGTTCGATGTTTTTGGCGAGCACTTTGCCGTATTCCACGCCCCATTGGTCGAACGGGTTGATGTTCCAAATCACGCCTTGCACAAAGATTTTGTGTTCGTATAAGGCGAGTAGCATACCGAGGTTGAATGGATTTAGCTCGTCGATAAGGATGCTGTTGCTGGGGCGGTTGCCGGGGAACTCTTTGTGCGGTGCCAATGCTTCGCGTTCGGCTTCGGGCAAACCGGCCAACTCTGCGCGGGCTTCGTCTAGGGTTTTACCCAGCATCAGCGCTTCGGCCTGCGCGAAAGCGTTGGCAACGGTGAAGCAGTGTTGGCGGCCGATATTGTAGGGTGTGCGCATGGGCACGATGAAGTCGGTAGGAATCAGGCGTGTGCCTTGGTGGAGCAGCTGGAAAAAGGCATGCTGCCCGTTAACGCCTTCTTCGCCGAACACGATGCCGCCGGTGTGCCAGCTCACGGTTTCGCCCTGCAAGGTGCGCCGTTTGCCGTTGCTCTCCATATCAAGCTGTTTCAGATAGGCGGGCAGGCGGCGGAGGTTGTGGCTGTACGGCACGACCGCGTGGCCGCAAGCGTTGCAGAAATTGCCGTACCACACGCCGAGCAAGGCGAGCAAAACGGGCATGTTGTGGCGGAAATCGGTATGGAAGAAGTGCTCGTCCATAGCGTGTGCGCCGTTGAGCAATTCACGGAAGCGGGCGCTGCCGATGGCAACCATCACGGGCAGGCCGATGGCAGACCAGACGGAATAACGCCCGCCGACAAAGTCAAACATGGCAAACACATGCTCGGGCGTGATGCCGAAATCGCGGGCGGCTTCGACATTGCTGGAGATGGCGGTGAAGTGGCGGGCGATGTCGGCTTCGTTTAAGCCGCCGTTGCAGAACCAATTGCGCGCAGCTTGGGCGTTGAGCAGGGTTTCGGGAGTGCCGAACGATTTGCTGGCCACGCAGAATACGGTGGTTTCGGGGTTGAGCGGTGCCAGCACTTGGGCAATGTTGGCGTCGTCGGAGTTGGAAACGAAATGCACGCGGATGTTTTGCAGGTAAGGCTGCAAGGCTTGAACGGCAAGCCGGGGGCCTAAATCGGAGCCGCCGATGCCGATGTGGACGAAATCGGTAATGCGTTTGCCGGTGGCGCCGGTGTGCGAGCCGTTGAGCAGGCTGTCGGCAAAGGTTGAGGCGCGTTCCAGTTCGCGGTGGATATCGGAAAGGACGTTTTCGCCGTCCACATACACGGCGGGCGAGCCGGCGGGTAAGCGCAGGGCGGTGTGCAGCACGGCGCGGTTTTCGCTGAGGTTGATTTTGTCGCCGCGGCGCATGGCTTCGGCCTGCTGTTTGACGCCTGAGGCGTCGGCCAAGCGGCACAATAAATCGAGGGTTTCTTCGCTGATGCGGTTTTTGCTGTAATCAAGCAAAAGGCCGTGCAGGGTTTCGTGCATTTTGTCGAAACGCGCAGGGTCGGCTTGGAATTGGTCGCGCATGTTGAGCGACGAGGTATTGATCTGATGGGCTTGCAGGTCTTGCCAGATGGCAGTCAGTTCTTTAGTCATATGGTGGGACGCTTTAATGAAATCTTGTGGTTAGTGAGTTTAAACGGTTGTTGCAGGCCGTCTGAAAACGGTTTCAGCGGAGCAGCAGTTATCTCGATGTAGTGCCGTGTAGTATATAACAATCCGCAAGGTTATTTTTATCTTTGTGATTGAATGGAAGCCAAGACGCGCCGTAACGGGCAGTCTATGGATTGGGCAAATTCAGGCGGATAAAGTTCATGCCGTCTGAAAATGCTCATGCTGGTTTAATTTTTCAGCATTCTATTAAAATAAAATACCAATATTTTCCAAAAAGAAAAATTTTAATTCTCACGAAAGATAAAATCATAGATTTAGACAATAAAATAGCTAAAAATAAACTGTGAGCCTTGCCATTAACGGTGCGAACCGTTAACCTTGCAGCCTGATTCATTGCACAGAAAAGAACAATCATGACACCACGCCACCAAACAGACGATGTAAAAATCAGAGAAGTTAAAGAACTGCTCCCCCCGATTGCCCATCTTTACGAATTGCCCATCACCGAAAAAGCGGCCGATTTGGTTCACCAAACCCGCCATGAAGTGGCCGATCTCGTACACGGTAAAGACAACCGCCTGCTGGTGATTATCGGCCCGTGTTCCATCCACGACCCCAAAGCCGCGCTCGAATATGCGCAACGCCTGCTGCCGCTGCGTCAAAAATACGAAAAAGAACTGTTGATCGTGATGCGCGTTTATTTTGAAAAACCGCGCACCACCGTCGGCTGGAAAGGTTTGATCAACGACCCGCACCTCGACGGCACGTTTGACATCAACTTCGGCCTGCGCCAAGCCCGCAAGCTGCTGCTTACGCTCAACGATATGGGTATGCCCGCTTCGACCGAGTTTCTCGACATGATTACCCCGCAATACTATGCCGACCTGATTTCATGGGGCGCCATCGGTGCGCGTACCACCGAAAGCCAAGTGCACCGTGAGCTGGCCAGCGGCCTGTCTTGCCCGGTCGGCTTCAAAAACGGCACCGACGGCAACCTGAAAATCGCCATCGATGCCATCGGCGCCGCTAACCATCCGCACCATTTCCTGTCGGTTACCAAAGCCGGCCACTCCGCGATTGTCCACACCGCCGGCAACCCCGACTGCCATGTGATTTTGCGCGGCGGCAAAGAGCCGAATTACAGCAGCGAACATGTGAAAGCCGCAGCCGAACAGCTCACGCAGGCAGGCGTAACGCCCAAACTGATGGTCGATTTCAGCCATGCCAACAGCCGCAAAGATTACCGCCGCCAAATGGAAGTTGCCCAAGATGTTGCACAGCAAATCCGCGA
The DNA here is from genome assembly GCF_022870825.1 of Neisseria sp. Dent CA1/247. NCBI lineage: Bacteria > Pseudomonadati > Pseudomonadota > Betaproteobacteria > Neisseriales > Neisseriaceae > Neisseria > Neisseria sp. Dent CA1/247. The sequence continues at coordinate 342,714 of NZ_CP091522.1, forward strand.
CGGCGAAAACAACATCATGGGCGTGATGGTGGAAAGCCACTTGGTAGAAGGCCGCCAAGACAAGCCCGAATGCTACGGCCAAAGCATCACCGACGCCTGCATCGGCTGGGAGCAAACCGAAGAGCTGCTCGCCTTGCTGGCAGAAGCCAACCGCAGCCGCGTGTAATCCGTTAGGTGTTTTTTTAAGTAAACGGCATAATGCTACGCTAGAATACAGGCCGTCTGAAATCTTTTCAGACGGCCTCAGTTATAATACCCGCATGATCTACCACCACATCGCCCTCAACATCCCCATTTCAGACGGCCTCTTAACCTACGGCCACCCGACCGCCTTGCCCAAAGGTTGTCGGGTAGTGGTGCCGTTTCGCGGCAAACCCGTTGCCGGTGTGGTGTGGGCGGGCGGCGTAGCGCCGGAGATTGATGCGGCGAAAATCCTGCCGGTTCAGACGGCCTTTACCGACGAGCCGCTGTTTCCCGAAAGCTGGTGCAAGCTGCTGGAGTTCACTTCGCGCTATTACCATTATCCGCTCGGGCAGGCCGTGTTTACCGCGCTGCCTTTGGGCTTGAAAGAGACCAAGCCCGTTGAAGCACCGCAGCCGCCGCAGTTTTATGCTTTGAACGAAGCAGGCAAAGCGCAAACCCCGCCGCCGGAGCGTTTCCACAAAAAACACGCCTTGTGGCAGGCTTTGTTTTCAGACGGCCTCAGCATGGCGGCCTTGAAACACATCAACAACCAAGCGCCGAAACTGCTGCAAGAGTGGATGGAAAACGGCTGGATACGCACCTCCCAAGCCGCCGCGCCCGTGTTGAGGCCGTCTGAACACCGATTAAACGCCGAGCAGCAAGCCGCCGCGCAAGCCGTTCAGACGGCCACCGATACCTTCAAACCCTTCCTGCTCTACGGCATCACCGGCAGCGGCAAAACCGAAGTCTATTTCGACGTGATGGCCAAAGTGCTGGCGGCGGGCAGGCAAGTGCTGTTTCTGCTGCCCGAAATCAACCTCACGCCGCAACTGCTCAAGCGCGTGGAAGCCCGTTTTGCCGACGTGCCGACCGCCGTGCTGCACAGCCAAACCGCGTCCGGCAAACGCACGCAAGACTATCTGCGCGCCATGCTCGGGCAGGCCAAACTGATTATCGGCACGCGGCTGGCCGTGTTCACCCCGCTGCCCGATTTGGGCTTGGTGGTGGTGGACGAAGAGCACGATTCCTCATTCAAACAAGACAACGAACTGCGCTACCAAGCCCGCGATTTGGCCGTTTGGCGCGCACGGCAAAGCAGTTGCCCCATCGTGCTCGGCAGCGCCACCCCCAGTTTGGAAAGCTGGCACAAAGCACAAACCGGCGCGTACCAACTGCTCGAACTGACCGAACGCGCCCATTCCGCCGCCCAACTGCCGCAAGTCGATATCCTAGACGTGCGCCGCCTGCCGCTCGATAACGGCTTCTCGCCGCAAGCCCTGAAACTGCTCAAAACCAACCACGAACAAGGCGGCATGTCGCTGGTGTATCTCAACCGCCGCGGCTTCGCACCCGCCCTGTTTTGCGGCGACTGCGGCCACACCTTCGGCTGCCCGCGCTGCTCCGCCAAAATGGTGCTGCACCAACGCGCCCGCCAACTGCGCTGCCACCATTGCGATTTCAGACGGCCCGTACCCTACAAATGCCCCGAATGCGGCAACCAAGACCTCACCGCCGTCGGCCACGGCACCCAACGCGTCGAAGAAACCCTGCGCAACTTCATCCCGCAAGCCAAAGTTGCCCGCGTCGACCGCGACAGTACCGCCCACAAAAACGACTGGGCCGATTTATACCGACGCATCGCCGCCAACGACATCGACATCCTCGTCGGCACCCAAATGCTCGCCAAAGGCCACGACTTCGCACGGCTGAACCTCGTGATCGTATTAAACGCCGACGGCAGCCTCTATAGCGCCGACTTCCGCGCCCCCGAAAGACTGTTTGCCGAACTGATGCAGGTTTCCGGCCGGGCAGGGCGCGCCGAAGCCGCCGGCAAAGTGCTTATCCAAACCCAACTGCCCGAACATCCCGTATTCGCCGCCGTAAAAGCACAAAACTACCGCATCTTCGCCGAAAACGAGCTGAACGAACGGCAAACATTCAATATGCCGCCCTTCGGTTTTCAGACAGCCATCCGCGCCGATGCCGTCAAAATCGACGAAGCCGTGCAGTTTCTCAACGACATCCAAGCCGTTACCCAACCGTTGCTGCCCGAAATTGTATCCGCCTTCGGCCCCGTGCCCATGCTGATGGCGCGGCTGGCCGAACGCGAACGCGCACAAGTGTTTTTAGAATCCGCCTCCCGCAAAGACCTGCACCACGCCGTGAGCCTGTGGGTGCAGGTGTTGCAGCAGTACCGCGACGGCAAAGTGAGATGGTCGGTGGATATCGACCCGCAAGAGATGTGAAGAGGCCGTCTGAAAATGATTTTTCAGACGGCCTTTAAGGTTATGAATGGTTAGCTTTCGGCAGAAGATTCGGGAAAAGCCTCTTTAAACCATGCTTGGAATTCGGGGGTGTGGCGGATGTTGTCGAAGTCGGGATCTGTTTCAATATGATCCTTGTCGGGGAAGTTATTTACTTGTTGTGCAAGGCGTAATTGTTTTACCGCTTCGGCTACATTCCCTTCTAAGGCGTATATGCAGGCATGGTTGTAAGCCAGCTTTTCTTGATGTTGCGGATTTTTGCTTAAAAAGTCATTAACCAAATCGCGGGCTTGTTGCAGTTTGGTTTGTACTTCGGCAGGTTGATTGTCTTTTTCTTTTAAAGTATGGTGCTCGCGCAGTAAAGTACCTAACCAGTTATCGGCGGCTTGATACATGTCAGGCTTGATAGCCAATGCTTGTCGGTATTTTTCTCCTGCGTCGCGCCATTTTTCTAATGCCGCTGCGGTTTCTCCCTGCTTAGCTAACATCCGTGCTTCATTATTTAAAGCGATTCCCCAACTGTAGGCGGCTTCATAATCATCGGGCTTAATGACTAAGGATAGTTGGTATTTTTCTCCTGCCTTGAGCCAAGTTTTAAATGCCGCTTCGGTATCGCCCTGTGCGGCCAAGGCTTGTGCTTCGTTGTCTAAGGCATTTCCCCAGTTGTAGGCGGCTCCATTATTGTCGGGCTTGATGGCTAAGGATAGTCGGTATTTTTCTTCCGCCCTGCGCCATGTTTTAAATGCTGTTTCGGTATCGCCCTGTGTGGCCAAAACTTGGGCTTCGTGATTTAAAGTATTTCCCCAGTTGTAGGCAACTCCATAATCATCAGGCTTGAGGGCTAAGGACAATTGGTATTTTTCTTCCGCCCTGTGCCATGTTTTAAATGCTGCTTCGATATTGCCCTGTGCGGCTAAGGCTTGTGCTTCATTATTTAAAGCATTTCCCCAGTTATTGATGGCGTCATGCTCATAAGGGTTGATAATCAATGTCTTTTGATAATATTTTTCTATTTCAGGGAACCAATGGATTTGTTGTTCTCGGTCGCCTTTTTCGTGTAAGTAACAAGCTTGTAGGCCTGAGTTGAAGTTGGCCTGCTCGTCTTGACTATTTTGTTGCAATACGGCTTGCCAAGCATAAAATGCTTGAAGATGGTCTTGATAACTTTTGCTCTGATCCGCTTTGTCAGATAGTAGAATAGCTTGGGCGCGTAGTTGTTCGATAAGGGGAAGATCTCTGTGTTCTGATAGTTTTTCAGCAGCTTTAATACTGCTTTGTTGTTCTTCTTTACTTTGTTTTTCTGGGTTGTAGTCATGGGTTTTTTGTTTTAATTCAGTAAGTTCTTTCTCTGCTTGATTTCGGGTGTTTTGAATCTGTTCCAAAAGTGCTTGCGCTTTTGAGGCATTTTCTTCAGCTTGGTTGGTTAAAGTCTGTGTTTTTTCTGAATATTCTTTGATTTCTTTTAAAGCACCTTCAAATTTTGAAAGCATATTTTCTCGCTCTTTTTGGTAAAACATATAGGGGAGAATTAAACCCAATAGAGCGATTGCTGCAAGCCACCAGTTGATGTTTTGCTGCTGGTTATCCATAACCTGCATACGCAATGCCGAAATATTGTCTTGCAACATTTCAGCTTGCGAGGCACTTAGATTGTGATTGTCTATTTTGAGCTGCTCATCCTTTGTAGCTTCAGTTGTTTTTGTTGTAGCAGTAGCGTTCGCAGCCGTACGATTGGACTGAACCGATGTATTCGCTGCTGCTGAAAAGGAAAACATCAAGCCGAGTATCAGGCTGGTGAGAGATGAAATAAGAATACGTTTGTTCATAAAGACTATCCCGTTCAAGATGCGCGTAATTATAACGGCTAAACGGAAAAGAGTATGTTGCGAATGAAGCGGATAGAGATTGAAGAGTATGAGGCCGTCTGAAAATTGTTTTTCAGACGGCCTCATGTTTCCAGCTTGAATTAAGACACGGATTAGATGCGCATCGGCATCACGATGTATTTGAAATTGGGGTTGTTCGGAATGGTGAACAGGGTGGAGCGGTTGGCGTCGCCGAAGGCAAGCTGCATGTCGTCGGCGTGTACGTTGCGCAATACGTCCATCAGGTAGCCGATGTTGAAGCCGACTTCGAGTTCGTCGCCTTGATAGGCGATTTCCAATTCTTCGCGGGCTTCTTCCTGTTCGTTGTTGCTACACACGACGCTCAACAGGCCGGGGCGCAGCAGCAGGCGGGCGCCGCGGAATTTTTCGTTGGCGAGAATGGCGGCGCGTTCGAGGGCGCCGAGCAGCTGGGTGCGGTTAACCAAAAAGATTTTGTCGTTGTCAAGCGGAATTACGCGGTTGAAGTCGGGGAATTTGCCGTCGACGATTTTGCTGACGATCACGGTATCGTTGCAGCGGAAACGTACTTGGTTGTTGAGCAGCTCTACGGTAATCGGTTCGGCGGGGTGGTTGAGCAGTTTGAAGAGTTCGAGCACGGTTTTGCGCGGGAGGATTACTTCTGCTTTGGGCAGGTCGGCGTCGATGGTGGTGCTGGAGTAGGCGAGGCGGTGGCCGTCGGTGGCGACGAGGCGCAGTTGGTCGCCTTCTACCTGCATCAAGAGGCCGTTGAGGTAGTAGCGGATGTCTTGCACGGCCATGCTGTACTGCACTTGGGAAAGCATGTTTTTAAAGGCTTCTTGCGGCAGTGAGAAGGCGGCGCTCACGTTTTCGCCTACGCTCATGAGGGGGAAATCTTCTGCGGGTAGGGTTTGCAGGTTGAAGCGTGATTTGCCTGCTTTGAGGGTAAGGCGGTTTTGCGCCCAGTCGAGTGCGACGAGCGAGCCGTCGGGCAGGGCGCGCAAGATGTCTTGCAGCTTTTTGGCATTGGTGGTGATGCGGAAGTCTTCGGCTTCGCTGTGGGGGCCGGAGGTGTTGATTTGGATTTCCAAATCGGTAGCCAGAATATTGGTTTGCCCGTGGATGTTTTCGAGCAATACGTTCGACAGAATCGGCAGTGTGTGGCGGCGTTCGACGATGCCGGTTACGGCTTGCAGGGGTTTGAGCAGGGCATCGCGTTCGGCTTGTAAAATCAACATGGTCATCCCTTCGGGCTAATCAGTTTTGGATAATAATTAACAGTTTTTCGTAATCCTGCGCCAATTCGGGGTCTTCGTCGCGCAGTTTGGCTATGGCTTTTACGCCGTGCATCACGGTGGTGTGGTCGCGGCCGCCGAAGGCGTCGCCTATGCTGGGCAGGCTCAGGTTGGTCAGCTCTTTGGTGAGGCTCATGGCAATCTGGCGCGGGCGGGCGATATTCCGTGTGCGTTTTTTGCCTACTATATCACTCATTTTGATGCGGTAGTATCGTGCGGTGGCGTCGATAATCAGGTCGGCGGTAATGACTTTATACGAGCTGGCAACGATATCTTGCAGGGCGTTTCTGGCTAAGTCGATATCGATCGGCTTGTTTAAAAAGCGACTGCTGGCACTCACGCGGTTGAATGCGCCTTCGAGTTCGCGCACGTTGGAGCGGATGAGGTTGGCAATGAAAAAGGCGGCATCTTCGTTTAAATCGACGCCGGCGGTTTCGGCTTTTTTCTGCAAAATGGCTACGCGCATTTCCAGCTCGGGCGGTTCCAATTCGAGCGTCAGCCCCCATGAAAAGCGTGATCTCAGGCGGGCGTCCATGTCTTCGATTTTGGTGGGCAATACGTCGCAGGTAAGGATGAGCTGTTTTTTCTTGTTGTGGAAATGGTTGTACAAATAGAAAAACTCTTCCATTGTACGGTCTTTGCCCTTGATAAATTGGATGTCGTCGATGATTAAGAGGTCGTATTGTTTGTATTGTTGTTTGAATACGTCATAACTGTTGTTGCGCACGGCATTCATAAAGCTGCGCACATAATCATCGGAGTGCATATAGCGCACTTTGGCATCTGGTTTGTTTTTCAGCAGTTCGTTGCCGATGGCCTGCACTAAGTGGGTTTTGCCCAAACCGGTGCTGCCGTAAAGGAAAAAGGGGTTGTAGCCCTGGCCGGGGTTTTCGGCAATAGATTTTGCGGCGGCTGCGGCGATGCGGTTGCCTTTACCTTCTACCAGAGTTTCGAAAGTGTAATCAGACGAAAGGTTGGTTTGCGCGTAATGGTCTTCTTTAGGTTGCGCAGGCACGCTTTTGGGTTTGGTTGCGGGTTTGTTTTCTACAACGGTTTTTTTGGTGCGGCTGCCTTCGGCGGGCAAATGCTTCATGCGTTCGGCCAAAATATCTTGGGCGCTTTTGGCAGAAGCGGGTTTGTTTGCTGTTGCCGTTTTGTTTTCAGACGGCATCGTAGGCGTTTCAGTATGGCTGTTGAGGCCGTCTGAAACTTTTGCCGCTGTTGCGTTAACTTGTTTATCTGCTTGCGGGGCGATGGCATAGCTTTGCCCGCTGCCGGCTTTAAACAGCAGGGCGGGCATGTCGGGCGCCAACTCTGCGCGCGCGGCTTCGATGGCGGCAGAAAAGCTGTTTTTGAGCATGTTTACGGCGAATTGGTTTTTACCGTACACCACCCATGCGCCGTTTTCTTCGCCCACGGTCAGCGGTGCAATCCAGGTTTGAAACTGTTGCATCGGGAGGGTATCGTGAAGTCGGCGGAGGCATTGCGGCCAAAATTCTGCAAGCGTCATATTTTGAATTGCCTGATGTAGCGGTTGTGTGTAACGACAGGAAGCGTGTGAAAAAGTTTTGTTAAACAATAGATTATTGATTTTTCAGACGGCCTGTTGCGTGTGCGGGCGGATTCGGCGGATTATACCGAAAATTATCCACAACCGCCATTTCTGCAACAACTGCCCCGGCGAATGCGCCGCTTCGGCAGCCAAGCTGTTTTATTAATTGACAAAACCCGAGATTTAAGGTGTAATTCGCGGTTTAATTTTCTGAAAAAACTTAGGAAACAGACATGAAACGCACTTATCAACCTTCCGTTACCCGCCGCAAACGCACCCACGGTTTCTTGGTACGCTCTAAAACCCGTGGCGGCCGCGCCGTTTTGGCTGCGCGTCGTGCCAAAGGCCGCAAACGTTTGGCAGTGTAACTTGAGCCAAGGCTTCGCCAAGCGTTACCGCTTATTGAAAACGGATGACTTTTCATCCGTTTTTGCGTTTAAAAAACAACGGGCGGCATCTATGCTGCAAGTGTTTTTCCTGACTGAAAACGGTTTGCCGCACGCGCGTTTGGGATTGGTAGTCAGCAAAAAAAACGCCAAACGTGCACATGAGCGCAATTATATGAAGCGGGTAATACGCGAATGGTTCCGCTGCAATAAAGAAACTTTGCCGCCGCATGATTTTGTGGTGCGCGTACGCCAGCGGTTTGACCGCAGCAATGCCCAAGAAGCGCGGCAGCAGCTGGCTTATCTGATTCGGAAATGCTGAAACTGAAAAACATCCCGGCCAAGCTTTTGCTGGCTTTAATCCGTTTTTACCAGTATGCCGTCAGCCCGCTGATTCCGCCGCGTTGCCGTTATACGCCGACCTGTTCGCAGTATGCGGTGGAAGCGGTAAAAAAATACGGGGCATTCAAAGGCGGCTGGCTGGCATTAAAGCGCATTGCACGCTGCCATCCGTGGGGAGGATGCGGGCATGACCCCGTACCTTGATTTGCAGTAGGAATATTGTTCGGCCGGCCGTTATCGGTTTTTTATATAATGCCGTCTGAAACAAACGGTGCTTGTTTGGCATCGGGGCTTAAAGTTTGACCCGAACCACTTCGAAACAGGCGGCGGCTTGCGGGTCGCACACTCACAGTACCATTAGGAATATTCTATGGAAGCTAAAAGATATGTCATTTTTTTCGCCCTTGCTGCGGCGATTTTGTTTGGGTGGGAGCAGATGTTCCCGACGCCCAAACCTAATCCTGCCCAGCAACAGGCCGTACAAAACCAAGCGGCGCCAACCCAAGCGGTTCCGGCTGCTGCCGCTGCATTGACGCCGTCTGTGCCGGTTACCGTGACAACCGATACGGTTAAAGCGGTAATTGATGAGAAAACCGGCGATCTGCGCGGGCTGACTTTGTTGAAATACAATGCCAGCAGTGATGAAAGCAAAGATTTTGTGCTGTTTAACGACAGCAAAGCCTACACTTATGTTGCTCAATCTGAATTGCTGAATTCAGACGGCCACAATGTATTGAAAGACGTAGCGTTTACCGCGCCTCAGAAGCAATACACTTTGAACGGCGATAAAGTGGAAGTGCGTTTGACCGCACCGGAAACCGCCGGCTTGAACATCAATAAAATCTACACCTTTACCAAAGGCAGCTACCTGATTGACGTGCGTTACGACGTGACCAACAACAGCGGCGCACCGGTGAAATTGGATGCCGTGTACCGCTTGCTGAGAGACAACAGCAAACCCGAAGGCGAAGGTTATTTCAACCAAACCTACGCAGGCCCCGTGGTTTATACGCCGGCGGGCGAGTTTGAAAAAGTGCCGTTCGATGACTTGGACGACGATTACCAATCCGGCAAAGACCAAGCCGAATATGTGCGCAAAACCGACAGCGGCTGGTTGGGCATGATTCAGCACTACTTTATGTCCACTTGGATTTTGCAGCCGAAAGACGGTAAAACCGTTTGTGCGGCAGGTGCTTGTCAGATCGATTTGAAACGCCGCAGCGATAATCTGTATTCGGCTTCCGTTCGAGTACCGATGCCCGCCGTTCAAAGCGGCTCGAAGCTGGATTTCCCCATCGGCCTGTATGCCGGCCCGCAAACCACCAGCGTGATCAGCCAAGTGGCCGACAATTTACAGTTGGCGAAAGACTACGGCAAAGTGCATATTTTTGCGTCGCCGCTGTTTTGGCTACTGGATAAATTGCACGGTTTTGTCGGCAACTGGGGCTGGGCGATTGTATTGCTGACCATTATTGTGAAAGCGATTCTCTACCCGCTCACCAACGCTTCTTACCGCTCAATGGCCAAAATGCGTGCCGTTGCGCCGCGCTTGCAGGCTTTGAAAGAGAAGTATGGCGACGACCGTATGGCGATGCAGCAGGCGATGATGCAGATGTACAAAGACGAGAAAATCAACCCGCTTGGCGGCTGCTTGCCCATGTTGCTGCAAATCCCCGTGTTCATTGGTTTGTATTGGGCGATTTTCTCTTCTGTGGAATTGCGTCAAGCACCGTGGATGGGCTGGATTACCGACCTGAGCCGCCCCGATCCGTGGTTTATTCTGCCGATTATTATGGCGGCCACCATGTTTATCCAAACTTATCTGAACCCGCCGCCCACCGATCCGATGCAGGCTAAAATGATGAAAATCATGCCGATTATTTTCTCGGTAATGTTCTTCTTCTTCCCGGCAGGTTTGGTGCTTTACTGGGTAGTCAACAATATTCTGACTATTTTCCAGCAGTGGTATATCAATAAGAGCATTGAGAAACAACGCGCTGCAGGTGAAGTGGTTTCTTAAGCAGGTGTGAACCGAATGTGGCAGAGGCCGTCTGAAAACGATTTTTCAGACGGCCTTTTTTGTTTTCGCCGAAGCCGCCTGCAAATGAATTTCAGGGTATGCAAAAACGCTTAAAAACGCTGAAAATACATAGGAAATCAGGTATAATCCGACAGTTATTTTGCCGCTTGACAGCCTATGGAAAATGAGTGGTTCCAAGCGGTACAGCCAGTCTAAAACTAGCAAGAAAAGAATCGATTATGACCCAGCAGCAAGAAGAATACGGTGCCGAGAGCATACAGGTGCTTGAAGGTTTGGATGCAGTACGCAAACGCCCGGGCATGTATATCGGCGATACGCAAGACGGTTCCGGTTTGCACCACATGGTGTTTGAAGTGTTGGATAACGCCATCGACGAAGCGTTGGCCGGCCATTGCGATAAAATCACCGTAGCCGTAAACGCCGATAATTCCATCACCATCGAAGACAACGGCCGAGGTATTCCGACCGGTATCCACCCCAAAGAAGGCCGTTCCGCTGCAGAAGTGATTATGACCATTCTGCACGCAGGCGGTAAGTTTGATAACAACAGCTACAAAATTTCAGGCGGCCTGCACGGTGTAGGCGTATCGGTTGTGAATGCCTTGTCTGACTGGTTGCGTTTGACCATTTACCGTGAAGGTAAAGAACATTTCGTAGAGTTCCGCCGCGGTGTGGCGGTTGAGCCGCTCAAAGTCGTGGGTGATGCACCGGAAGGCCGCACCGGCACAAAAGTGCAGTTTTTGGCCAGCGAAGAAACCTTCGGTGAAGTTGAATACCATTTCGATATCCTTGCCAAGCGTATCCGCGAGCTTTCCTTCTTGAATAACGGTGTCGGCATCAAGCTGACCGACCTGCGCGACGGCAAAGAAGAAGACTTCGCCTTTTCCGGCGGTGTGGCCGGTTTCGTGCAATACATGAACCGCAAGAAAACCCCGCTGCATGAAAAAGTGTTTTACGCCAGCGGTGAAAAAGACGGCATGGGCGTTGAAGTGGCGATGCAGTGGAACGACAGCTACCAAGAATCCGTACAGTGTTTCACCAACAACATTCCTCAGCGCGACGGCGGTACGCACTTAACCGCTTTGCGCCAAGTGATGACGCGCACGATTAACAGCTATATCGAATCCAACGAAATCGCCAAAAAAGCCAAAGTTGATACCAGCGGCGACGATATGCGCGAAGGTTTGACTTGCGTATTGTCCGTCAAACTGCCCGACCCGAAATTCTCTTCCCAAACCAAAGATAAACTGGTTTCCAGCGAAATCGGCCCCGTGGTCAATGAAGTGATTAGCCAAGCTCTGACGGACTTCTTGGAAGAAAACCCCAACGAAGCCAAAACCATTTGCGGCAAAATCGTCGATGCCGCCCGCGCCCGTGAAGCCGCCCGCAAAGCCCGTGAAATCACACGCCGCAAAGGTGTGATGGACGGCTTGGGCTTGCCCGGTAAGCTGGCGGACTGTCAGGAGAAAGACCCGGCCTTATCCGAGCTGTATCTGGTCGAGGGTGATTCTGCCGGCGGTTCGGCCAAACAAGGTCGCGACCGCAAATTCCAAGCCATCCTGCCGTTGAAAGGTAAAATCCTCAACGTAGAAAAAGCCCGCTTTGAAAAAATGTTGGCCAGCCAAGAAGTGGCGACATTGATAACCGCTTTGGGCGCAGGTATCGGCAAAGAAGAATTCAATCCCGAAAAACTGCGTTACCACCGCATCATCATCATGACCGATGCCGACGTGGACGGCGCGCACATCCGCACTTTGCTGCTGACTTTCTTCTACCGCCAAATGCCCGAATTGGTGGAGTGCGGCTACATCTATATCGCCCAGCCGCCGTTATACAAAGCCAAACACGGTAAACAGGAACGCTATCTGAAAGACGAATTTGAAAAAGACCAATGGCTGCTTGGTTTGGCCTTGGATAAAGCCAAAATCGTTTCAGACGGCCGCACCATCGAAGGCGAAGAGTTGGCGAAAGTTGCCAAGCAATTCCTGTTGGCGAAAAACGTAGTCGATCAAGAAAGCCGCGTGATAGACGATTTGGTACTCAAAGCCATGTTGCATGCCCAGCCCGTGGACTTGTCTTCGGCGGAAAGCACCGATGCGGCTATTGCGGCATTGAATACACTGCTTAACGAAAAAGAAGTTGCATTGGAACGTGTGGACGGCCTTGAAGGCAGCCACTTCATCAAAATTACCCGCAAACTGCACGGCAATGTGGCAGTCAGCTATATCGAGCCGAAATTTGTTAACGGCAAGTCGTACCAAACCCTTACCCAAACCGCAGAATTACTCAAGGGATTGGTGGGTGAAAAAGCCAAGCTGTATAAAGGCGAAAACGAATACGATGTAGCGGGCTTTGAAGAGGCGTTGGATATCTTGATGACGAATGTACAAAAAGGCATGTCTATCCAGCGCTATAAAGGCTTGGGTGAGATGAATCCCGAGCAACTGTGGGAAACCACTATGGATCCTGCTGTTCGCCGTTTGCTCAAAGTGCGTATCGAAGATGCGATTGCCGCCGATGAAGTTTTCGTTACCCTGATGGGCGACGAAGTAGAACCGCGCCGCGCATTCATCGAAAACAATGCGTTGGTTGCTCAAAATATTGATGCTTAATGATAGAAGTTGATGTCGGGCTTTCGGATTGACTAGATTGCCCGCTCAAATCTACTTAATCATTGGTAAGATATTGATAAATAACACCTGAGGCCGTCTGAAAATTTTTCAGACGGCCTCAGGTGTATCAAAACTCAACATTCCTTTATAGTGGCTATATAGTGAATAAAGGAGCGCATGATGAAATATCCAAGTGTTTTGTTACTTTGCTTTATTGCGTTGCCCGTATCCGCACAAACCTACCAAACCCACAATCCCTTTGCCAGTGAAACGCTTACCATTAAGCAGCCTGAATTTATAATTGACACGGTTGGTGCGTCTGGCAACTTATGTTATTTGGAAGGGCAGATTAAAAACAATACTTGGCAGGATGGTGACGGCTGCCGCATACATTTTCGTTCCGCCCGGAACAGCATATCGATAGCGATTCCCGAAAAAGCAAAAGCCGCCTGCTCAACTTATTGCGGGCATAATACTTTTTTCGATAAAACGTATTACAGGCTGCCCATTGCCTGCACAAAGCAAGCTGCTGCGCAAACAGAACAGCGTTTTCAGACGGCCTACCGCAAGAAACATTTTCAATCAGCCATCCGTATCAAGCAAACTTATCTTGAACAATGCGGTGAATTTATGCACCTTGTCGACAGAATGCGCACCCGTAACGATTTGGCAGTCAGCTATAAAAATGCCGGCAATCCCGCTGCCTGCCGCCGCGTTTTGCAGCCATTAACAGAATATATGGATAACAAAGAATTTCAGCCTTCTTATATTTATCGCGATGAGTATGAGCGGGAGTTAAAGCATGCCCGCTTTAACCGCGCTGCTTGTAAGTAGCCTCTTGTTTGAAATATTGATGTTTTTCGATTGGAGGTTGTTGATTTGAGTATTCAAACCAAATACATGCCGGCAAAACCGGCTAGTAATACGACTAACCACACCGGCACTTTCCAAAACATCAATGCGCAAAAAGCAAGCAAGGCCAAAGCAAAATCCATAGGGGTATGAACTGCGCTGACCCAAACAGGTTGGTACAAAGCAGCCAGCAGCAAGCCCACTACTGCGGCATTTACCCCGGCCAAAGCTGCTCGTGATTTTGGTTGTTTGCTCAAACTGTTCCAAAAAGGCAGTAATCCGAACACCAGTAAAAAAGAAGGAATGAAAATAGAAACCAAAGCCACCATGCCGCCTTGCAGGCCGTTTGCTGCCGTGCCGAGGAAAGCGGCAAAGGTAAATAGCGGCCCGGGCACGGCTTGTGCTGCGCCATAACCGGCAAGAAACATGTCGTTGCTTAACCAAAGCGGCACGGTTTGCGCCTGTAATAGCGGCAGCACGACATGCCCGCCGCCAAATACCAGCGAGCCGGTTTTGAACAGTGCCGTTGCCAAGCCCCAAAGGGAATGGCCGTCTGAAAACAGCAGCGATGCTGCCAATAAACTAATAAATACCAACAACCACAACCAAGCCGCTCGATGACTTAAAGCAAAAGGCAATGTTTGCTGCCGGGGTTCGGAAGTTTCCTGCAACGTCATCCATCCCACTAAACCTGCCAATAACATCACGCTGATTTGCGCCGCAATATGTGGCAGGAGCAATACGGTGATGCAACTTACCGCCATCAGGGTAACGGTAACTACATTTTTACAGAATACCTTGCCCATGCCCCAGACAGCCTGTGCGACCACGGCTACGGCCACGATTTTCAAGTCGTGTGTGATACCTTTGAGAGCCTCTCCATCCTGCCAATATGGCAAACCCCAGGCAAATGCGCCTAACAATAAAGCCGAAGGTAAAGTGAAGCCTAACCATGCCAACAGCGCGCCAAGATAGCCGCCGCGTATCAGCCCCACTGCCAAACCGACCTGACTGCTGGCAGGGCCGGGAATAAATTGACACATTGCCACCAAAGATGCGTATTGCGATTCGCTCAACCAAGCACGCTTTTCCACAAATGCCTGTCTGAAATAGCCCAAATGCGTTGCCGGGCCGCCGAATGATGTGCAGCCTAAATACAGAAAAATCAGAAAAAGCCGGAAGTAGGCTGTTTTATGTGAATAGCTGTTTTGGATTTGATGGTTCATATCAGTGTCTTTATCTTTTTCTGCTTATTGATTATATAGCTAGAGCCGTGAACTCTTTGCTTCGTTTCGCGTAACCTGTTACAGCTTGCCGCCTTGGGCTATAATCGGCTTTATTTTTCCGCTGGAAAGAACCGTAAAAATGTCCGATTTCCGTCAAGATTTCCTGAAATTCGCCTTAGCGCAAAACGTTTTGAAGTTCGGCGAATTCACCACCAAAGCAGGCCGTCAGTCGCCTTATTTTTTTAATGCCGGTTTGTTTAACGACGGCGCGTCCACTTTGGCGTTGGCCAAATTCTATGCGCAGGCGATTATCGAGAGCAAAGTCGAATTCGATATGCTGTTCGGCCCTGCTTACAAAGGCATTATTTTGGCGGCGGCCACTGCCATGATGCTGGCTGAAAAGGGCGTGAACGTGCCGTTTGCCTATAACCGCAAAGAAGCGAAAGACCACGGCGAGGGCGGCGTGTTGGTGGGCGCGCCGCTCAAAGGCCGCGTGTTGATTATCGACGACGTGATTTCGGCCGGCACGTCGGTGCGCGAATCGGTTAAGCTGATTGAGGCGGAAGGCGCAACCCCCGCCGCGGTTGCCATCGCGCTCGACCGTATGGAAAAAGGCACGGGCGAAAAGTCGGCCGTGCAGGAAGTGGAGCAGCAATACGGCCTGCCGGTGGTGGCGATTGCCAACCTGAAAGACTTGCTGGCTCTGCTGGAAAACAATGCCGAATTTGGTGCTTATCTGGAGCCGGTGCGCGCTTACCGCGAGCGTTACGGCGTGGCTTAAGAAAGTGTAAAGAAAACCGCCGGTGCAGATGGTTGCCGGCGGTTTTTTGTATGGTGGTTATCAAAATTTGGTGAAGCGGCAAGGCTTGTAATGGTGTTGCCTTGTGGTTGATTTTGGCTTGAGGCCGTCTGAAAAACAGATTCAGATGGCCTTATTTTTCAGCTTTACTCAGGGTAAGGCCGGTAAAGCCGAACATCAGTGTGAGGAGTAAACACAGGTAGCAGAAAAAGGCGTAAGGCAGGTAATCAAGCACAGGCACGCCTAAGACGTTGCTGATAAATACGCCGCACACGCTCCACGGCACGAGCGGGTTGATCACTGTGCCGGCATCTTCAACCGTGCGTGCGATGTTGCGCGGGTGTAAGCCGAGGCGTTCGTAAACGGGTTTGAATGTGTTTCCGGCCAGCAGCAGGCTGAGGTATTGTTCGCCGATTAAGACGTTCACGCTCAAAGAAGTGGCGGCAACGGAGAAAGTGGCGCGGCCGGCATTGACGAGTAAATGACTGATGCCGGACAACAAAGCAGGCAAGATGCCTAAGGTGTTGAGCAGGCCGCCGAGGCTGAGGGCGAGAATCACGATGGTTTGGGTGAAAAACATGCTGTTGATGCCGCCGCGGGAAACGAGTTTGCCCACTTCGCCCAAATCCAAGCCTTCAGCCGGTTTGTAGCCGCCGAAGAAATAGCCGCCAAGCTCGCCGATGCTCGGGCTGCTGTGTATGTAGGTAATGATCAGTGAGACGATGATGGTGGTGATGATGGCGTAAATGGCGTTAACTTTTTTCAGTACCAAGGCGAGTAAAACGGCGAAGGGCAGCAGGGTATAGGCGTGAATCAGCCCGGTGTTTTCAAGTTGGGTACGGAAGTTTTGTACGCCCGATAAGTCCGCTTGGGCGATGTCGCCGGAGAGCATCCACAGAATAGCGGCGGTGAGAACCCATGCGGGCACGGTGGTAAACATCATATTGCGGATGTGTTCGAATAAGTCGATGCCGACAATAGAAGCGGCGATGCTGGTGGTGTCGGAAAGCGGCGACATTTTATCGCCGAAAAATGCTCCCGATACTACTGCGCCGGCCACGATGGCGGGATTGGCGCCGAATGCGCTGCCCATGCCGATAAAGGCGACGCCCAGCGTGGCGCAAGTGGTTAAGCTGCTGCCGATGGAGATGCCGACAATCGAAGTCAGCACAAATACGGAAAGATAAAAAATGTCGGGTGAAATCAGGTCAAAGCCGTAATACATCAAGGTAGGAATGGAGCCAGACATCATCATGGCCGATACCAGTAAGCCGATGAAGAAAAACAGATAAATAGCGCCAATGCCCGACATCACGCCCGAAGCCATGCCTTCCTGCATGTCTTTAAACGACAGCCCTTTCAATTTGCCCATGGCCAACAGTCCGCACAATACCAAAATCACAGACAGATGCGGTACCCATTCAAAGCCAATCATGGTAATGCCCATGGTTGCGACAACCAGGGCGGAGACGGGTAGGGCTTCGCGCGGCCGGATGGTTAATAAAGGTTCTTTCATGAAGATTTTCTCCTGTGGGCTGTTGTCGGCTAAGGCTCTGAATAAAATGAGGTTGAGGCGCACAACCGTTTTTTCAGACGGCCTTCAAATGAGATGGACAACACCATGCCGAATTGAAAGACGGCAGCCTGAACTTAAACGGAAATGTGCCAAATTTTACTGTACCGATTTGTTGGGAAAGCTTGAGTTTTCTTTGCTACCGGTTACGAAAATATCGGCAAGATTATTTAGGTAACAATTTAACAAATGTGCCGAAAATAGGGAAGATGCACGGAAAGTTTCTTTGCATGAACCAACTTGCATCAGATAGGCGGTTGAAATTTAAGTGTTATCGGTATCGGCTTTGAGGCGGAATTGAAATCTTATGTAAAAAATGCTTTGTGCATGAATGCAAGTTTGTTGTGAAGAAGCGCAAAAGCTGCTGAATAGATTAAAGAAAATTAATAAAACTTTTAAAATGTGCGAGCTTAGATATTATGTGCTTCACATATCTTATCAAAAAACATCTATAAATTATGCTAAATTAGACCGACAATGTTTGAAACATGTATTAAACAGGGAATACAAAATGTTGAAGCCTATCGCACTGTTTACCGCTTTATCGGCGGCCGTATTGCCCGTTTCTGCGGAAACGCTCCATTACAATGTTGTCGAATTTTCCGAAAGCGCCAGTATCGAAGTGTTGCGTGACACTGCAACCGCCCGCCTGCGTGTGCATGAAGAAGGTAAAAACCAAGAAGAAGTGAGTGCGAACTTTATTAAAAAGCTCAATCACGTTACCCGTAAGGCAACATCAAACGAGTTTAAAACCGAATTACTGCACCGCAGCGCTTCTCCCCGCTACGAGTTTTCCGATAAAGGTAAGCGTACCCAAACCGGCTGGGAAGAGCAAGCCGTGTTGCAGGTGGAAAGTAAAAACTTCGAAGCCGTTAACAAGCTGGTTGCAGACACGCGCGGTGAAGCCAATTTAGAGAGCCTGACGTTCCGCGTATCCAAGCAGAGCCGTGAAGATACGGTAGATGAGGTGAGCAAGGCTGCGTTGAAGCGTTTTAGAGACCGTGCCGCGTCGCTGACCAAAAACATGGGGTTCCGCAATTACAAAATCGTGCGTTTGGATTTCGGGCAAATCGGCAACCGTTCGGTCGGCGCCGCACCTGCCATGATGCGCGCGAAAGCGATGGATGCCGAAGCGGCGCATGTTCCTGAGCAGACCACGCCGGGAACAGAAGAAATCAGCATCACGGTGCGCGGTACGATTCAAATGTAACGCGGTTGAAAGATTTCAGACGGCCTTTCTGATTCGGCAGGAAGGCCGTCTGAAAATAAGTTTGAAATAAGTTTTAAGTCGAGATAAACACAACACTTTTAGGAGTAGATATGAAATCAAAATTTGCATTACGAGGCAGCGCTTTATTGTGTGCGGCGGTTTTGGCGGTTTCGGGTTGTACTTCGGTGGCGGATTTTGCCGGTTACGACAGTGCGACTTTGAATGAAGGTGCGGCTAAAAACTATGCGCAGGTAATGAATGAGGCGCGCAGCCAAAAGGCATTGGATACGTCTTCCAAAACCGCGCGCCGCGTTCAGGCCGTGTTTAACCGCTTGAAACCGCATGCGGAAAAAGCCAACCAAACCGGCGTGCCGTTTAAATGGGAAATGAGCGTGATCCGCTCCAACGAATTGAATGCTTGGGCGATGCCGGGCGGTAAAATGGCCATGTACACCGGCTTGGTTGAGCGTTTGAAATTAAATGACGACGAAATCGCGGCGGTAGTCGGCCACGAGATGACGCATGCTTTATTGGAACACAGCAAAAAAGCCATCGGTCAACAAGTGCTGACCAATATTGCGGTTGGCGTAGGCGGCTCGGTATTGGCGGCCAAAACCGGTGTGAGCAGCGATACGGTGAATCTGTCTTCCGCTTTGTTGAGCGAATATGGCGTGAACATGCCTTTCTCGCGCAGCCAAGAGCGAGAGGCTGATGCAGGCGGTGTGCGTTTGATGGCCGAGGCGGGGTACAATCCGCAAGCGGCTATTACCGTATGGGAAAAAATGGAAAAAGAAGGCGGTCATAACCATGGCGCGTTGGCGACTTTGGCTTCTACCCACCCTTCCAATAAAGACCGTATGGAAGCTATCCGCAAAATGTTGCCGGAAGTGATGCCTATTTACGAGCGCAACAAACGCCGCCGCTAATAGTTTGTCAAGTCTAATTGGCTGTTTGCTGATATGTAAAATAGGCCGTCTGAAAATTCAGACGGCCTCTTTTGTATGCCCTTACCAAATACGGTTGCCAATGGATTCCAAAAGAGCGGAGGTTTCCGAACGCAGGCTGCGGCTGAGCAGTTTTCTGAAGTTGTCTTCCTGAGTGTAATCGATCAATACGGGGGCTTTGATCACATTGCGCGATACGCTGTAGATGCTGCCGTGGCCGTCAATCAGGCCGATTTTTTTGGCTTCGTTGCCGGTATAGATTCTGCCGCTGAATACGTCGGGGTTTTCTTTGTCTTTCAAGCGGCTGCCTCTGCCGAGTTTGACGGCTTTGATAAATTCTTGATGAATGTCGGCCAGCATGTTCTCCCAAATTTTGGCTTGTTCGGGCGTTTCCGGTGTGAAGGGGTCGCCCATGCCTTTGTTGCTGCCGGCGGTTTTCAGACGGCGTTTAACACCCAGTTTGTCCATTAAGCCGGTGAGGTCGAATCCGCCGCCGATCACGCCGATGCTGCCGACTACGCTGGTGGGGTCGGCATAAATTTTATCGGCTGCCGAGGCGATGTAATAGCAGCCTGAGGCGCATACGTCTCCGGCCACCACATACAGCGGAATGTCTTTGTGCTCTGACTTCAAGCGACGGATTTCGTTGAAGGCAATATTGGATACCACAGGGGAGCCGCCGGGGCTGTTGGCGCTGATGATGATGCCTTTTACATTGGGGTTGCTGTAAGCCGCTTCGAGACTGTCGCGCAGCATGCCGACTTGATCTTCTTCATAATCGACACCGATGGCACCGTTGAGCGTAATTAGGGCGGTGTGTTCGCCGGATTTGGCGGTGAATTGAGCGGTATTGTCTGAATCGCTGCATGAATGAACGGCGATCGATAAAAAGATTAACGTCCAAACGGCACGCCAAATATTGCGCCAAAAACGGGTACGCCGCTGCTCTTGGTAAGAGGCCAGCAAGGCATCGCGCATCACATTGCGTTCCCAATTTCCTTCAGCATTGTTTTGGGGCGGGGGATTGTCGGGAGAAGTTTGGTTTTCTTGAGGAATGCGGTATTGCATGTTGAAAGCTTTCTAAAATAAACCGCTGCTATTTTAGGCTAATTGAGGCCGTCTGAAAACTTGGCTTTCAGACGGCCTCTGTGGGGCTTGCTGGAATATAAGTTATTTAGACCCGTTGTGAATGTTGCGGATGGAAACGCTGTGCAGGTTTTTGCCCTCCGGGTAATGAGAAGAGGCTTTATGGAGCGGAGAAGGGGTTAAGGTCTGCAAACCGTCGTATACCGGCGCAGGCCGAGACATCGGCGTTTTTGATCCGGTGTCGATAGTCGGAAGGGAGCTGCCTGAAATTTCGGGAAAATTAACCGTGCTGTAAAAACTGCCGTTAATCTGCGTAGTGTTGATGTGGTACATCCGGTAGGCATGAAACAACTTAGGATCAGGAGGTGTCGGCTTTTTCCAAAACTCGGCCAAGCATCCTTGAAAGGTAATGCCCGAAATATCGTAGTTTGCACGCCCCAACACTTTTACCGGCATATTGTGGATCAGTGCCGAAAGGCCGCTGGTGCTATTGAGCGTGACCATGCCGATGCCGTGGCGCAAAAATACGGGTAACGGGGCGTCATGAACATAAAAAATACGCTCTTCCAGCTTGGGATGGCTGCGGATAAACCGGTTAATGGTTTTTCGGTAATCGGTAAATCCCCTGTCCATAGGGTGATGTTTGACAATCAGGTTGACGTCGTCGGGTGCGTGCGTGGCGAAAGAAGACAATACATGCAGCAAAAAATTTTGAACCGAAGAAAAGTCGCTGTGGACGCGTACCTGGCTGTCGTTAAATACTTGCAGCGGCAGAATATAAAATTTGCCGTACTTGCCGTCTTTGATTTCTTGGCTGAATTTGCGGTCTTTAAACATATAGGCCGCACGTTTTATACCGGAAATCATCCATGAACGGATATAGTTCGGGATACTGTTGGAGCGGTGGTGGATGTAGTGGGGGTAGAATTTGCGCTTGGTTCCCGAGGCCCAGTAATAGCGGACGGCGCATTTGGCCATAGGCATAAAGCCGCCTTTTACAGCAGGTGGCGACCGGTAAGTTTGTTGGGCGAGAGTAGGTAATTTGCTTTCGAAGAAAGACGCTTCCCGGGGCAGGGGCGAGAAAGCATTGACGCCGTTTTGCTCTAAAGTAACGTAAAAAGGGCGGAAATAGCCTTCTTCAAAAACCCAAAAGCTGAGTCCGAGCTTCTCCGCCACTTGTTTGGCGGCGACATGGTAAGGGCGCGTATCGCCAAAACATACTACGGCATCGATTTGGTTTTCGGCGGCAAAGCCGGCTAAAAAGCCGGGGAATGCTTGATAAGTATCGCGGTAGGCAAAGGTATTGTGGATATTTTGTGGGTAATAAACTTCGTCGCCGTGATTAAAATTGAGTTTAAACACGGTTTTACGGTGAGCCAAACGCAGCCAATCCCCAAAGTTTTTAAAGAAAGGGCCGATGGGACCTTGCAATAATAAAATTCGCTGGTTTTGGAAAATCAAATTTTCCAAATTGCTTTTGGTGTCGATGATTCCCATAATGATAGTTTATTCATTTTTTATAAAATATATATAACTATAACACTTGTTTTATTTAAATAGTGAATAAATTTGCTTGAATTTCCCCCATTGTTTGCTAAGAAGATGTTGGGGCAGCAAATTACGGTGTTGTAACTTTGTTTTCTGCATACTCAAAATGCTGATGGCGGTTGTGACGTCGGTGCGGTGTTTGGTTTCTGGGTCGACGTAGTCGGGGTAGTGTATCAACGTACCGGCAACCAATTCCCACAATGCCAACTTCCGTGTGCGGCGCGGAAGGTTGAGATGATCGTGAGTCAGCCCCCAGCCGGCATAAAACGGCAGGCCGTAGCAATGTACGGTTTTACCGCGCAATAAGGCCTCGAATCCGGACAGGGAAGTCATGGTATGCACTTCGCCGGCATACTTTAAGCAAGTGATGATGTCGCAATCGGTAACGGTTTGGTCGGCATAGCGTGATGCTTCTTCCGGCGGAATGGCGCCGACACGGTTGCCGCTCACAACATCGGGGTGGGGTTTGTAGATGATGTAGGCATCGGGATTCAGCCCGCGTACTTTTTTCAATAAACCCAAGTTAGTGCGGATTTCGGGTGAGCCGTAGCGGATGGAAGCATCGTCTTCTACCTGACCGGGAACCAGCAGCACTTTGCGGGAAGTGTCGGGAATGTTGAGCCGGCCTTTACCGACGTTATATTTGCTGATTTCAGACTCGGTTAATGCACGTTGCAGATAGGAGGCCGTCTGAAAATCTTTTTGGGAAAAGGTTTGATTTTGCAGGATATGTTCCAAACGCGAAAGGGTGTTCGGGTTGAAATAGATACCCATATCGTCGGTAACCAGCGACAGGGGCGGCACGAGATTGGAGCCTAAACCGACGGAACGGACAAAGCCGTCTTCCATACGCAGCAGGGGCAGGTTGTGTTGGCGGGCGAAAGCGGCCACATCTTCATTGTCTACACCCCATGCCAAAATTTTCGCATCGGCGGGCAATGTGAGTGATTTGAGTTTGCCGAACGATGAAATGAAATGCGGTCGGCAGGAGGGTACGTTTAAAAAGGGTTTGACTACCGCACGTTTCCAAAAAGTCATGCCGAGGCAGTAAAGATTGCCGCGGAGTTTCTCGTTTAGGCGGCGGGCCGAAGCTAGATAGTCGATAACGTCGAACAATGTACCGGTATCGCCGGTATTCGGATTGACATAGCGGCTGTATTGGAAATAGGCGGCGGCAAAAAGCCGGATCATGTTGCGGTTTGCCCGCCGGTTTTGCGCATACAGTTCGTGTACGGCGGGATGGCGGTCGTCGGAAATGCCCCAGCCAGCATACCAGGGCAGGCCGAAGGTTACGACGGGTTTTTCCATCATCATGGCTTCAAAACCCATTTGCGAGGTTACGCAATAAACTTTGTCTGCCTGCTCTAATAATGAAATGGGATTGATGTCTTCCGCCAGCACACGGACGTTGCCGGCCTGCAGGGAAATATCGGTTAAATAACCGCGCTTTTTACCGCTTAGTACGTCGGGGTGGGTTTTTACCCAGATTTCCGCATCGGGGTTTTCGGATAAGGCCGTCTGAAACATATGCTTGAAGGTGTTTTCATCGGCACTGCCGTATTTGACGGCCATATCGCCAGCGGTTTGATCAATCACCAAGACGGTCTTTTTTTCAGACGGCCTTCGGGGATTCGGATTGGCGGGATATTCTGGTGCGTGGTTGTATTTGGACAGTTTGTTGTCAAGAATAAGCTTGATGGCTTTTTCTGCATCGTCCAATATTTCAGACGGCATGGTATCTGCATTGAGAATCAGCTGTTCCAAACGCGAAGGGCGGGTGGTGTCGTAATAAATACCGGTATCGTCGAAGACTACGGAATAGGGCGGCCAGCCTTCTACGCCCAAGCCCAGTGAACGCAGAAAGCCGTCTTCCAAAGCGATAAAAGGAAGGTGGTGTTTGGCGGCGTAGTCGCGGGCTTTTTTGTTGGTGGGCAGCAAGCCCCAATCCACTATGGACTCTGCCTTCGCCTTGTCTTTGGTGACGGCAAGTTCGGGCAAAAAGGCTGTAAGATAGGGCAGCTTGCGCACGCCTTGGGCGCGGATGCCTTTAGTGAAAATAAACGCTGTGTTCACTTTGCAATATCCGTTTGAAACGCTGATCAAAATTATTCATAGCCGTTGGGGTTGAGGGATTGCTTGTTTCTGATGTTTTGAAAATCTGGTTACCAATTAACGGTAAATGTTTTTTGCTTCCCAGACTTCGGTGGAACAGTTACAAGATGATTATTCGGCAAATAATTTTTTAATATTCGGTAAGTTTGTTTTTGCAGTACAAAACATCTTCGGGGTTAACCGTTAAGCTTTGTGGCGCAGTAAATTGCCGAGCACCGCTGTATTGATTCGAAACATAAGGAATAAGCTTGTTTTGTATACATTCCAAATGCCAGCTTCTCCATGATTCCCAATAATTCAGACGGCCTGCCGATATGCCTTGGGCGTTGTAGCCGGTATCCGGAGCGGTCATCAGCGAATCGGAGCGGTGTGCGCCGAATGTTAATGGTTTGTTGACCGACAATACGGCGCGTTTCCCGAAAGCCAGTTTGATGCGCTCTAAAAATTCACTGTCCGCTCCAGTGCGCACCCAATCCCATGAACCTATGCGGGAAATGACGGCTTCTTTGCGGAAAAGCGGTGAGGCCGGATTGAGACGGGTTAAAGGGTAGATGAGTCTTGCATAATAACGGCCGTCATCCTGAATGCGTACCCAGCGGGAGGTGGTGCAGACCAGATTCGGATTGTCCAGTAGGGGCTGTATTTGATACTCAATTTTTCGCGGATGAGCCCAGTCGTCGGAATCTTGGCAGGTAACAAACTCGCCTTCGGCATATTGAAGGCCAATGTTTTTTGCGGCAAACGTGCCGATGTTGAGAGGCAGTTTGAGATAGCGTACACGCGAATCTTTCTGCATCCAGCCGATGATGACTTCGCTTGTCGCATCGCTGCTTGCGTCGTCAATGACAATAATCTCCAAATTCCGGTAGGTTTGTTTCAATAAGGATTCTATAGCTGCATTGATTCTTTTCTCGCTTTGGTAGGCGGTTACCAAAATGCTGACCAGCGGGCCGGTTGCCGTGTGCTGGCAGGGGCAATCCAGATTCATTACGTTTGGAGGAATGTTGTCATTCTTTAGGTATACGGGCTCTAAACTGTAATGGTTCAGGTATTGGTTTGTATCGGTCAATTGTTTTTGCGTTGTTGCGGCTGTGTTGGCTGCCAGCAGATACAGCTCGGGATGATGGGCTGCTTGTCCTTCTTGGATAGCTGCGGAAGTAAATTTCTCAGCCCGCTCGTGTTTGCCGATACGGGCAAGCAGGTACGGGTATAATTTTGATGCCGAAGGATTGCCGGTCCGCTCCAAGAGGGTCAAAGCATGGGCGGGCAGGAAAGGAGCGAAAATACCGGCATAAATATGGCTGCTTTTTGTGCCGGAATTGCTTTGGTTGATGAAAACTTGAGCCAATTCTTCCGCCTCTTTAATACGGCCGCACCCGACCATCGAAGCAATGTAAGCGGCTTGTGCCAAACGGTTTTTAACCGGATACGGCTGTCGGGTTGCGTGTCGGTGCATGCCCAGCTTGTGATGCACGTAACACAACCATTCCGGTTGGTGTTTATACCGCTCTGCGTGTGACGATATTTTCAGAAAATCTTTTGTCTGAATTAAATATCGCAAATAAATGTACAGCAAACCATTCAGCATTGCTTTTACCTTGCCAGTTTGTATGGTGCTTCAAGCATCTGTGCCCGATAAATCGCGGCTGTACACTTTATCTAAAACGTCATTCAGATCGTCGGTGATCCGATTGGCGACAATGACATCGGCCTGTTGCTTGAATTGCGCTAAATCGTTCATGACCGGAGAATGGAAGAAATGGCTCTCTTGCAGTACGGGTTCGTAAACAATGACATGGATACCTTTGGCTTTTAAGCGTTTCATGATGCCTTGAATCGAAGATGCACGGAAATTATCGGATCCGGCTTTCATCACCAAGCGGTAGATGCCGACCGTTTGAGGTTTTCTGCGCAGAATGTCTTCTGCGATAAAGTCTTTGCGCGTACTGTTGGCTGCAACAATCGCCTGAATCATGTTTTGAGGCACATTTTGATAGTTGGCGAGCAGTTGCTTGGTATCTTTGGGCAGGCAGTAACCTCCGTAGCCGAAACTCGGATTGTTGTAATGTTTGCCGATACGGGAATCCAAGCATACGCCGTCAATGATTTGCCGGGTATCCAAGCCGTGTATTGCCGCGTAAGTATCCAATTCATTGAAGTAAGCAACGCGCATGGCCAGATAGGTGTTGGCAAACAATTTAATGGCCTCTGCTTCTGTGCTGTTGGTTAACAGTATGGGCGCATCCGGTTTCAATGAAGCATCACGCAGCAGTTCGGCGAATTTTTTTGCTTTTTCAGAATGTTCTCCCACAATAATCCGGCTCGGATGAAGGTTGTCGTATAGGGCTTTGCCTTCCCTTAAGAATTCGGGTGAAAAAATAATGTTTTCCACATTTAATTCTTGTTTTAACCGCTCTGTAAATCCGACCGGTACGGTAGATTTTATGATGATGACAGCATCCGGATTCATGGAAACAGCGTCGCACGCTACCGATTCCACTGACGCGGTATTGAAATAATTGCTGACAGGGTCGTAATCTGTAGGGGTGGAAATGATGATGTAATCAGCCCCGGAATAAGCTTGTTCTTTATCTGTTGTGGCACGGAAATTTAAAGGTTTTTCGGCCAAATAATGCTCGATTTCGGCATCGACAATAGGAGATATTTTACGGTTGAGCAGGCCGACTTTTTCTTCATTGACGTCTAAGGCGACCACTTCGTTATGTTGTGCCAAAAGAACTGCATTAGATAATCCGACGTATCCCGAACCGACGATAGTTATTTTCATTGTTTTCCCTTTATATAAAGCAGAGGCACTTACTAAAACCTTTAGGCCGTCTGAAAATTAAGTTAGGAGTTTCCTTATGGATTAAGGTATATGGAAGTTAAAAAATCTTTTTAATTCAAATTCTTCTTGATTTATTAGGATGACTAGCTTAAATCAATTTTTAGCCTTTTCCGAACTCTATATTTTTAACGAGATTCAATGGGAGCTTAGAGTATCCGGCTATTGCCTGTACTTCGCGTATAACATGAAGAGGCCACTGGTTTGTGAAATTGTTAAATATGGAGACTTCTTGTTGGATTTCGTGCATCCAAGCTGCTGAACGGGGTATGCAAACCATGCCGATTCCATTTTCAATCATATATTTGCTGAATCGTACATCTACAAAGCTTTGAGAGCAGTCCATATATTTCAAGCCCGGCAGTTGGTGGCCTTTCAAATAAACAGTACCTGTTCCAAGTTGATTAACTATTCTCGGTCTGTTAAGTGCGTGCTTGAAAGCAAAAACTTTTCTTGCAGAAATGGAACCGTCATATAAATCGAGGTAAATCACACCGTGAACACCAACTACAATGTTTAGGTGTTCATATTGATGATAATAATCCCGTAACGTTGCCACATAGTCTTTAGGATAAATAATGTCGTCATCAATCAAAATGATTTCGTCATTACTTGCTACATTGTGTATAAATTTCCCTACATCTTTGTAATCGGTTTTTGGGATAATTGGGTTTAGCTTTGAATATTTTGAATATTCTTTCGGAATATTGTTAAATTCATTGCAACATAAATTTATTTGGTCAACTTGGGCATGGATGGACTCAATAACTTGTAACGAAGTCTGAAATCTGGCAGGAAATGTAGCCATATTTGCGATTATCATAAATATTAATACCTTTCTACACCTGCGCAATGTCTGTAAATTGCATTATTTTTTAAAACTTCCAACACAGAATCATCAGAAATAATTTCTTTACCCAATATGCGTTGTCTGGCAGTGATATCCGAATAAGCTCTACGTTTTTTAGCGACAAACCCATTATTTTCTGCTGTAAGATCAGGTATTTTTGTCAGTGATGAGGTTCCCCATAAACCCAGAATTAAGGGCTTTTCTATTCTTTCTATTACAGAATCACCGTATACGGAGATGGCTTTTTCATAAAATTCTGTATCGGCTGCCACCAATGATTCCCTAAAAAAGCCTATTTGTTTAAAAACTTCAGCTTTAATCATGGTTGATACAACACAAAATCTACTCAGTTTGTCGTCATAAAAATAAACAAACTCACCACTGGGCGCTATTCGTACCCATTGAGTGGCGCACATGAGCTTTCCGCTTGCCGATAAAGCAGCAACTTGCTCTGAGATTCTGTTTGGCAATGCGAAATCATCGGAATCTTGAAATGTAATAAACTCCCCTTGAGCTTTTTTTATCATTTCATTTCTAATGTTATATGTACCTTGATTTTTTTTGGAACGATATATTTTTATTCGTGGATCCGTTTGTGCAATGTTTTTAATAATCGCAGCAGTATTATCGGATGAGCCGTCATCGCAAATCAGAATTTCGATATTTTTGTAACTCTGATTGATAAGAGATTTAATTGCATATTCAATAGTATCTTCAGCATTGAAGGCTGACATAATGATAGACACTAAAGGAGTTTGCATAACATTTGTGATTTTCTCAAACTCAAGGTTGGTTAGAATATTTTTTCTCTCGCTAAAAGCCAGCTTGGTAACTTGAGGTAGTCCTTTGCTTGACAGATAACGATTAAAAAAGCTTTTATAAATTTCTTCATTCTTGTTTAAAGCAGCGTTGCAAAACAAACAGTTGTACTCAGGGTTTGTAGCCAATAGTGCTGAAATATTTTTCGATTTAAGAAAAATAGAAACTGCATCAGACGCTTCGGTATGTAAATCAAAAGACAAGTACTTAAAATTATTTTTGTCATATTCATACTTTGCTTGCAGGTTTGTTAAAAACAACTCATCTATCTGTTTTGGAGACAGATGTAGCTCTAAGATTTTTTCCGGAAAATCTGCAAAGAGTATGTTTATTAATTCTGAATCTTTAGAAAGTCTCAGTACATTGCTCACGTGAAGCATCAGCAACCTTTGATTTTTTTCATTTAGATTTTTATATTGCAATAGTAAATATTTTATTAAAGCAATATATGTTTCTGACATTTCCAATTTGCGGATTTCTGCTGCATACTCCAATAAAAAATCAAATTCTTCAGAGGTTTTTTTGTTGGAAATTTCTTTTGAAAGAGAGTGAATACGGTTGTATTTGCCGGCACTCTTAACTGTAACTGTTTTGTTTATATTTTCAGTATTTTTGTTTAATAACGGTTGAGAATTGGTGGCAGTCATGGGACTGCCTATTTTCTTACTGTGAAAATCAATAAGAAAATCAATTGCTCCAAGACTTCCACCTAATTCGCTTCGACGTGATATTAATTTATTTAAGTAATTTTCTGACATAATTCTACCGTAATGTATTTCAACGAATGATTAATTATTAAAGTTTCCACGATCATTTTTAAATTCAAATTGTTATTTGCTTTTATAGAGCGGCTTTTTTTTGTTTTTTAAATTTAATGGTGGTATTAGCCAAAACGAAAGGTGTCAAAATCCATTTTAGGGGGTTGCGTGCACACACTAAAAAACTTTGGCCGAGTTGGTATGAAAGGTGTTTGTGGACACGGTTAATATCGGCAGCATCATTGTAGAAATGAACCGGAGGCAGCTCTTGCGCTTGTTCTTTTTGTCGTTTGGCCGTCAACTTGGTCGTTTTAATCAAGGCAAAAGGCATTTTGAAGCAGCCGCCGATACTCTTGCTGCAGTAAATCATAGTTGCTCCCAGCTGGTAAGGCAGTTCGTTTTTTACGCGCTCTGCGGCACCGTAATAAACAGGTCGTGCTGCCAAACGCTGTTTTTCCAAATGTGTTTCTTCCAGCTTTTCTTGCACAAGATGAAGTTGCTCGAGCAATAGGGCGTTTTCTTCTTCTAACGTAGATTGGGTGTTTTGTAGGCGGGCGATATCTTTTTGTGCCGCATCGGCTTTGGCGGTAAAGGAATCGACTTTTTCTTTCAAATTGGATGTTTCTCTTTCCAATTGTGTTTGTTTTTCTTGTAAGCTGGATTTTTCTTTTTCCAATTGTGCTTGTGTCTGTAACGCAGCTTCTGTTTTTTGTTTGTATTCAGAAGCAAGCGTCTCTGTGTCTTTTAATTTTTGTTCGACTTGTCCGTGAGATGCGCGGACAGCTTCAAGCTGTTTCTCTGTTTGTTGTAATTGCTCTGAAAGTGTTTCGATATTGTTTTTGCCTGTCAGGTTATTGCTAATCAGCTGCAGTTGCTCTTGCTGCTGATGAAGCATGGCCTGCCACGCCCATAAAGTTTTTTCACGGGTGGAATTTGCGCTATCGGGAGCGGGTTTAAGCGGCAGGGTGGCATTCTGTTGCAGTGTTTCGTACAAATTCATTGCTTCACTGTTTCCGTCAATCAAGAGATCTGCCAGGAAAGCAGCCAAGCCGGTTTGAAGATTGTGATGCGATGTGTTGTTTATGATGGTGCCGTGAGATTCGGTTGGCTGCGCAAGCAGTTTGGCCGATTTGTTTTTCTTAATCTGCCAAGGTGCTTCGATGTGCCGGGAAATCTGCTTTAAGTATTTTTTGGTTGTGCGCTGTGCTTGTTCGCTATGGATCAATAAGCAGCGGTTTTTGTTGCCGGCGTAAAAATCCAGCAGGCTTTCGTTGTACGCCGACCATTCTTGGAGTTTCTTTTCCAGAGTTTGACTGCTTATTGTTTGTTGTGGGTTGCGTACCAAAATGCTGTGCGGCGTGTCGTACACCAAAACAAAATGTATGGAGGTGTCGACATCACGCCAGTATTCCAGTAATTCGAGTGCTTCCGGGTCAGACCAGCCCCATAAGGCTTGTTCCATATTGCTCAGGAGTAAATCCATTGCCAAGGTATTCCACACGCCGCTGATTTGGCGTTGCGTGATTTTTTTTGCTGAAAACGGGATGTTTTCAGACGGCCGTGTCGATTTGGCAGACTGTAGGAGCAGTCTGTTGATTTCGGCGGGAGCCAAGCCGTCACGTTTGGATGGGAATGCTTGATTCATACCGTGTTGATGCAAAAGTGTTTCTACGGCTTGATGATTAGAGTCCGGATGTCCAACGATAATAATTTTTGCCATTTTTACTTATCCCCTTTGGTGGTGGTGTTGGTTGAATCAAAACTGGAGAAGGGTGAAGTGTTAAATTTTCTTAACTTTTATATGTCAATCGGCTGAGGGTATTTTTGTTTTAAATTTTTATTGTTTGATTTTTAATATGTTTTTGGGGTTTAAAAATCAAACAACATGGTTAATGTATGAATAAATTCTCATTTTGCATACATTTGTTAACCTTATTTTTCTTTCCCTTGATGTTTTTTTTCGATATTATATTAAAAAAATCTTTTTTGGTATAGTGTCTTAAAATATTATTTTTAATAATTAATATTATTAAATTTTTATTTTTTGAATACATTTTTATCTTAGTTTTATTTAATTACCTGATTTTGCGAAAAAAGCTTGAGCTTTGTCGGGTGCTCTATGGCATGTTTATGATAAATAAAAATATTTTCTCAATTTTTTTGTGGGGTGGCAGTGTTGCTGCCCTGCTTTCTTCATGTGGCGCACTGCCGGCTTCGGGGCCTGGTTACCGTAATACCGTTGCTTTAAAAGAAGCTGCAAGCCATCAGTCTGTTCCTGCTGTTGAGTGGATAGATGTGTCGGATCCAATTATTGGGAGTTTGAGTAATGCTGCGGGAAGACAATCATTTAGAAGTTTGCCCCAGCGTGCAGACGGGTTTGTCGGCAGGGTAGGTGAGGGAGATGTTTTGGATATCGCCATTTGGGAAGCGCCGCCGGCTCTCTTGTTCGGCGGGGTGTTGACTTCCCAAGGCTCGGGAAATGCTCATGTGACGAAATTGCCCGAACAGATGGTTGGCGGCGACGGCAAAATCAGTGTGCCGTTTTTAGGCTCGGTGTATGTGAAAGGGAAAACGCCGGCAGCTATTCAGTCTGATATTGCAGGCCGTCTGAAAAAAATGGCCAACCAGCCTCAGGTTATGGTGCGTTTGGTTAAGAATAATTCTACTAATGTGTTGGTTGTCAAGGCAGGAAATACTATCCGTATGCCGTTGACCGCCCATGGAGAGCGTGTTTTGGATGCCGTGGCTGCGGCCGGCGGAGTGGCTGATAATGTGCGGGATGTGTCGGTGCAATTGACGCGTAAAGGGGTGGTGAAAACATTGGCATTCGAAACGTTGATTGAAAAGCCTTCGGAGAATGTTTTGCTGGAGGCGGGAGATATTGTGGCTTTGCACTCGAAACCGCTCAGTTTTACTACATTGGGGGCAGTAGGGAAAGTGCAGCAGTTCCGGTTTTCTGCAAAGGGTTTGAGCTTGGCCGAAGCTTTGGGGTTGGCCGGTGGAGCTTCAGACCGCAGAGCAGCTGCACAGGGTGTGTTTGTATTCCGTTATCAGCCTTTATCGTTGTTGGCACCGTCTGAGCAAGATAAGTGGGTTGCAAAAGGATACGGTTTGGAATCGGAGATACCGGTTGTGTACCGCGTGGATTTGTCTGATGCCCAATCATTGTTTTGGATTCAGAAATTCCCTATGCAAGACAAAGATATTTTGTATGTGGCAAATGCACCGTTGGCGGAAATGCAGAAGTTTTTACAATTTGTATTTTCACCGGTGGTTAGCGGTGTTGGCAGTATTAGTAATTTAGGTAATTAATCGGGAAACATACAAAATGCTTGAACAAGAAAAAACAGATCTGCCCCAAAACGGACAATCGGAAACCGTGAAATCAGCAGCGTTGCAGCCACCGGGTAAAGCCGAGAGTAAACCCAAAAAGAAAAAACGATGGCTGAAAAAAAAGTTCGGCAAACTTTTTTGGGCGACGGTGATTGTGCCGACGGTCTGCGCTACAGTGTACTTTTCGGTTTGGGCTTCGGACAGATACGTTTCGGAATCCAGTTTTGTTGTGCGCGCACCGCATAATCAGGCTTCGGTATCGGGTCTCGGGGCGTTGCTGCAAGGAGCGGGCTTCAGCCGTTCACAAGATGATACCTATACGGTAAGGGAGTATATGGGGTCTCGTTCGGCGTTGGATGAGTTGGGCAAAACCATTTCTGTTCGAACCTATTACGAGGGGAAAGGCGATATTTTCAGCCGTTTCAACGGGTTCGGCTTATGGGGGGAGAAGGAAGCGTTTTATCAATACTTCAAAGATAAAGTTAAGATCGATTTTGATCCTATTTCAGGCATTTCCGTATTGAATGTTGAATCTTTTGATGCCAAAGAATCCCAACAGATTAACGCTGCTTTGTTGAGCAAAGGGGAAGAGCTGATCAACAAACTTAATACGCGCGCCCGTAAAGATACTATTGAACAGGCACAACACAATGTAACGACAGCGGAAGAGCGGGTAAAAAAGGCGGCGGAAGAAATCGCGGTTTACCGTATTGAAAACGGCATTTTCGATTTGAAATCGCAATCTGAAGCACAAATGGGTTTGGTATCGAAACTTCAGGATGAATTGATCGTTATTCAGACGCAATTGGACCAAGTTAAGGCCATTACACCGGAAAACCCGCAAATTTCAGGCTTGCAGGCGCGCGAAAAAAGCCTGAAGCGTGAAATCAAACAGCAGATGCAGACAATTTTGGGCGGTTCGGATACTTCCATCACGGCAAAAGCGGCGGCCTATCAGCGTTTGTTTCTTGAAAACGAGTTGGCGGAGAAACAGCTGGCGGCTGCTATCGTTTCTTTGGAAAACGCTAAAGCCGAGGCCGAGCGCAAGCAGCTGTATTTGGAAATTGTTTCCCAGCCGAGCCGGCCGGATATGGCGGAAAGACCTCACCGCCTTTATAACATCATGGCAACCTTTTTTATCGGTTTGATACTTTACGGGATTATCAGTTTGCTTGCTGCAAGCGTGAGGGAGCATAAAAACTGATGAAAGCACTTCATGAAACATCATTCAAAGAATCATTAGAGATTCAATCAAGGGTGATAGGCGCACTCTTGATGCGCGAGATTATTACCCGTTACGGGCGCAACAATATCGGCTTTTTGTGGTTGTTTGTGGAGCCTTTGTTGATGACCCTGCTGATCGTGCTTGCTTGGAAGTTTTTGAAAGCCGACCATTTATCGTCTTTGAATATCGTAGCTTTCGTGTTGACCGGTTATCCTATGGCAATGATGTGGCGTAATGCTTCGAGCCGGTCTATCGGTGCTATTTCGGCTAATGCAACGTTGCTTTATCACCGTAATGTAAAGGTGTTGGATACGATATTTTCTCGCGTACTGCTGGAAGTGGCAGGTGCTACGGTTGCGCAGATTGCCATTATGACCGCATTGGTCGCATTGAAATGGGTGGCTGTGCCGCATGATGTTTTTTATATGCTATTGGCTTGGGTGCTTATGGCTGTATTTGCGCTCGGCTTAGGTTTGATCGTGTGCTCGGTAGCGTTTAAATTCGAAGCATTCGGTAAACTTTGGAGCACGTTGAGTTTCATTATGCTGCCCATTTCTGGTGCGTTCTTTTTCGTTTCTTCCCTGCCCTATCAAGTTCAGTCTTACTTTCTATGGATTCCGATGGTTCACGGTACGGAAATGTTCCGGCATGGTTATTTCGGCCGCACTGCCAATACTTTGGAAAACCCATGGTATCTATTGTTGTGTAATTTAGTCATGCTATTTATCGGCTTGGCGATGGTGGCTAAGTTTAGCAAAGGGGTGGAGCCGCAATGATTTCCGTTGAGCATGTATATAAGAAATATCAAACCAGCCAGGGTTGGCGCATGGTGCTTGAAGATATTGATTTCAAACTGGAAAAGGGTGAAAAAATCGGTATTTTAGGCAGAAACGGTGCAGGTAAATCCACGCTGATACGCTTGCTCAGCGGTGTCGAGCCACCTACCGAAGGCGAGATTAAACGCACGATGAGCATCTCTTGGCCGCTGGCGTTCAGCGGGGCGTTTCAAGGCAGTCTTACCGGTATGGATAATTTGCGTTTTATCTGTCGGATTTATAACGTCGATATCGATTATGTGAAAGCGTTTACGGAAGAGTTTTCCGAGCTGGGGCAATATCTGTATGAACCGGTAAAACGCTATTCTTCAGGTATGAAAGCACGATTGGCTTTTGCATTGTCGCTTGCGGTGGAGTTTGACTGTTATCTGATTGATGAAGTGATTGCGGTAGGCGATTCGCGTTTTTCTGAGAAATGCCGCTATGAGTTGTTTGAAAAGCGTAAAGACCGCTCGATAATTTTGGTGTCGCACAGCCCGAGTGCGATGAAGCAGTATTGTGATAATGCCATGGTGTTGGAGGCCGGAAGACTGCATCAGTTTGATAATATGGATGCAGCATACCAATATTACAATAGCCGCATTTAAATATCAATATCGGCAGTGATTCATTTTCAGACGGCCTCAGCCGTTATAAAAATAACGTCGTGGTTTGTGTAAACCACGACGGTTATTTTTGTATATTTTTATGCTTTCTCAGGGAGAGAACCCTGCAAAAGATATTGAATCGTTTCCCGTACACTCTTAATGGTATTGCCGAAGGGTAGGGGGTCTTTACCGCGGAAAAACAGTCCTTTATCTACTTCGCCGCGCCATGCTGCGGCCAGTTGGATGTCGATACAGAATTGGCCTACTTTGTCTAGGCCGTCGCGCAGGCCGCATACGGATAGACAATTGAGACCTTGGGTGCAGCGGCGTGGGTCTGCTTTGGCATTGGCTTGCAGTTTTGCTTCGCGTTTGATGTAGCTTTCTAGAAATTTAGTACGTACACCGCGGGCAGGTAAGCCGGCTACCGACATAAATTCAACGACTTGCTCAACAGGCGCGCCGGCCAGCGTTTTCTTGAAATTCAAATGTGCGTCGCCTTCTTGGGTAACGGCGAATGCAGTACCGATTTGTACGGCGGAAGCGCCCCACGATTTTAGTGCGGTACAGATTTTGTCAAAGTTCGCCATGCCGCCAGCCAATATCAAAGGAATTTTTTCACTTTCCAGCCCGAGTTTTTTAAAAACTTCGCAGGTTTCTTCGATAACGCGCTTAAACTCGAATTTTTCGTCATTTAGGCCGTCTACGGTCATTGCACCTAAATGCCCGGCAGCGTGAGCAGGGTGTTCGATCACAATCGCATCGGGAAGAACACCTTTTTTCATCCAGCGTTTGAGAACGATATTGATGCCGCGTGATTCGGAAAGAATAGGCAGCAATGCCACGTCTTTATGGTATCCCTCAGTCATTTCGGGAAGGTCAAGCGGCAAGCCGGCTCCCATTACAATCGCATCCGCACCCGATTCGCAAGCCTGACGCACCAATGCTTGATGGTCTTTAACGGCTTTCATCACGTTAACCGCAATAATACCTTTGCCCTCGGCATCTGCTTTTGCTTTGCGGATTTCCCTGTCGAGCGCGATGTGGTTGAGTTTGCAGTATTTTTCTTCGGTGGGGTTGATTTTGGATTCGGCTAACAGGTCTTCATGCAGATGGCGCAAGTCCACGCTGGCGATGGTACCGACGCCGTTTTCGCGGGCGACTGCACTGGATAATTTGGATGCGGAGACACCTACGCCCATGCCTCCCTGCACAATCGGAATCAAAGATTTGCCACGGATAAACAAGGGGTCGAAGCTGTGTTGCATGTTGATTTTTCCTTTATAGAGAGGGACGCTTGTATTGAGAGTATTGGTAAGCGGCTGTTTTGGAAGTTTTTTAAATCTCAAAACAGCTGAGATTTTTAAGATTTAGGCATTATACTCTAATATAAGTAAAAATTAGAGTAGAACTATAGTTATTTTATTTGAGCGTGATGTAAATATGTTTTATTTAAGCTATGGGGTGCGGAATAACGTAGTGTTTGACCGGCATGAGTAATCAATTAAGCAATTAATAACGAGCAAATCGCAAAGGTCTGGAGAGATTTTAGATGACAGGATGGGGCAGTTGGGGCAATTGTTGAGATTTATAAAACATGTAAAAGATGCACAGCCGAATTATTATTTGATATCAGGCCGTCTGAAATTCAGACTAAGCAATATTCTCAAGGCGTCGATGCTGCTTTAGGTGGTGTGTTCAACCATTGCCATTGTTCCTTCAATGTTTCTGCCAGCGCCCGTTGTTTTTCTTGCGGTGTTTCCAAGCCCGAAGTCAGTTTGTTGTAGTCAAGCGTAACGGAGGGGTTGGCTGCCGGGCCGGTGATTTTGATGGGGATAGGCTTGGCATGGATGTTTTTTATATTGCGGATCAACATGTTTTCAGACATGGTTTGGGCATTGAGGTCTGTTTGACCGCTGCTGGTGATGTCGAAAATATCCGATTTCAATTCGGCATTTTCGTGAGTGCCGATGCCGTCGCGTATTTCGCTGGTGAGTGAAAAAGAGCGGAAAGGGGTTTGCACATCGCGCTGTTTGCTGTTGATGGCAGTATTGTTGCCCAAACTTTGCAGTACATTAGAAATATCCAAGCCCAGCCATGCCCCTTGGGTGACGTTGAGCTGCAAAGAACCGTTGAGCGTTTTAGTCAGGCCGGCTCTGTCGTTGCCTTTGGCCGTTAAGTCGATCACGGCGTCGCCGATGCCGCCGATACGGTGGTAGCCGAGTAAGTCTTGCATGAGCGGGCGGATTTGTACGCCGCGGGCGTTTTGCTGTAAGTGATACGAAGGCGGATTGGTGTTGGCGATACTGATGCCGCCTTCGGTTTGGCCTCCGTATAAGCCGGCGCGGAAGTTGGTAAGCGTGATGCGTTGGTTGTCGGCATAGAGGCTGGTGTGTAAATCGTCCATCTGCAGGCCGGGCATGTTTAGGCTGCCGATGTTGATGTCGGCATGAACTTGGGTTTGGGCAGATTGGGTCAGAAAGGCTGGGAAAAGATTGCCGCTTTTGGCTTGGAAATCGCTCCAATAGGGATGAAGGGACAGCTTCTGTATGCCCACTGTGGTGTTGAGTTTGGCGGGATTATCTTCGTGCGCTGCGGTATATTGGGCGGAAACTTCGGCATTTTGTCGGTCAAACAAACCTTTTAACGACAGCGTCCAATCTTTGTTGCCGGATAATGCAAAACGGCCTTCCATTTGGCTGATCAGCCGTGAGCGTGGCGCAGCTTTCAAGCTGTCTTGATGTGTGCTTAGAACGAATTTTTCAGACTTGAGCAGCGTATCTTTCTGCCAGGTCAGCGGTCCGGCGATATTGAATGTAGTTTGTTTACCGTGGTTTTTGTGGCTGCCGTTGAATTCAAACTCGCTGATGGTGGCAACGCTCGGGCGCAGGCTGACGCGGGAGAGCGACAAGGAGCCGTCCCAGCTGCTTTCTTCTGAAGAGCCGGCGGTAAACACCGCGCGGATGTCGCTTAGGCTGATATGTTTCTTTTTCCACAACAGAGCAGGGCTTTGTGCGGTAAGGTGTAATTTGTGGAAAGAGCTGTCGGCGCGGAGGCGTAAATTGCGCGCTTGTAAAGTATCGTTTTGAGGTTGCCAAGTTACGTCGGCATCGGCGGAAATCGAAGCGTTTTCTTTTTTGAACGGCAATGTAGCATCCACATGCAGGGCAGGGAGCAGCCACTCTTGTCCGTTATTCATATTCAGACGGCCTGTGCTGTTCCATTTGAAAGTAGATTGGTTGTTGAGACGTGTTGTTCCGCTCAAAACAAATTCACGCACCGCTTCCGATTCGCCGCTGAGATTTAGGTTCAGACTTTCCGTATGGTAATGCGCTTCGGGCGTGCCTATATTCAGACGGCTGTTTTCAATGATAACCCTGTTGATTTGCACCGGTCGGCCGGATGTTTTCGATAAATCCCGAACGCTCCAAGAACCGTCGGGCTGGCGGGTTGCTTCAGCATCGGCTTCTTTAATTACCCATTTTTCAATAGTCGGCGTATCGCTCCACAGATTGCTCCATGCCAAACCGATGCGCATTTCTTTCGCATGCAGAGCCGAAGCCGTGCTGTTTGGCTTACTAACCATCACATTGTGCAACGTGACGGTAGGGCGGGGCAGCCATGAGCGGTTGATATCGCCGCTGAAACGCACCGTGCGACCACTTCCGCGCACAATCTCGTCTGCAAAAGCCTGAATACGTTGGCTGCTGAACAAATAATGCAGCAGAGATTGCGCGATCAGTAAAGCAGAAACGAAAGCAATCAGGCCGTAGAAGGCGAAACGCAGCCAGAATTTGCCGGAACGGAACAGACTAACCATGATAAAAGAATAAAAAGAAACATTTGCAGTATAGCATAGAGGCCGTCTGAAACATCAGTCGGTAGCGCATATCATTGAATATTGCTACCATTCGGCCACGCATTATTATTGAGAACAAACAGGTTTACCGCCTTGCGTCGACTGGGTTTCAAATCGACAGCACGCTGTATATAGTATAGACAGCCACACTTTGAATTTCCCCGCCGGCAATCACGGAGCGAATGATGATTATTGTTATGCAGAAACAGGCAGCGCCGGAAGCAGTTGAGCGCGTGATCGAATTTATCCGCAGCAGAGGTTTGCAAGAACACGTTTCGCGCGGAGAAGAGCGCACCATTATCGGCGCAGTCGGCGACGAGCGCGTGTTCCATCCCAATGAATTGGAACGTCTAAACGGCGTTGAGCGCGCCATCAGAGTGTTGAACGAATGGAAAATCATCAGCCGCGAAACCAGCCTCGAAAATACTGTGATTACCGTGCGCGGCGTATCAATCGGCAGCGGCAAAATGCTCAACATCACAGCACTCGGCGAACGCTCCGATTCAGCCGACATGATATTTGCCGACCCCTTCTACTTACCATCGCGCCCTTATAGCGATCATTCATTCCACAACGAACAAGAGCAGATCCGCACCATGCAGACCGAAGTGGTCAAGCATCACGCGGCCGGCAAACCCGTAATTGTACGCATCCGCGACGTCCGCCAGCTCGCCCCCGCTTTAGAAGCCGAAGTCGACGTGCTTTATCTTGGCGGCGAACTCATGAGCAACCGCGCCCTCCAAGACGAAGTAGGCCGTCTGAATACACCCGTCGTTTTATGCAAAGACAAACACCACCGCGCCGATGAATGGCTGGTAGCTGCCGAACACATCGCCCTTCGCGGTAACCACCATCTCATTCTCGGTGAAGCAGGCACACTCAGCTTCGAGTCGGAGCACCCGTACCGTTTAGACGTCGATGCCATCGTACGCGTGCGCCGTGTAACCCATCTGCCCGTTATCGCCAACATCACCCGCCTCTGGCATGGCGATATGCCGCAAGATATTCTGTACAAACTCGCCGAAGCCGCAGGTGCCGACGGCATCGTAAACAGCTTGTAAGGTTGAGGTATTTCTTCCGCAGATTCGTGTGAACGGCACGCGGGTGGATATGTGTCATCCCTACGAAGATGCGGATATTTTTTCAGACGGCATCGCCAATATATATGCAGTATTGCAGACGTTTTTTCAGATGGCCTTTATCAAGTCTTACGCGCTAACAACCATCAGCGATCCAAGCCGTATTTTTTCAAGTAGCGGTACACCGTCATACGGCTGACACCGATGTGTTTGGCCAAAGCGGAGACATTGCCTTGATGTGCCAGCAACGCAGCTTGCAGGCTTTTGGCGCAGGTTAAAACCGATTTTTCCATCGATGTGTCTTCCGCAGCGGTGGCGGGGTTTGAAGGTTCGTGAAAAAAAGGGCGGGCAGCGGTTTTGATGTAGTCGGGCAGGTCGTTGTATTCGATGCGCGTGCCGGGCGAAGTGAGTAAGGCTACTTCGAGTACGCCGGCCAGTTGGCGCAGGTTGCCGGGCCAGTCGTAGGCGCGGAGGGTGTCGAGCGCACGGGCAGACAGCGCTTTGGGCGGTCGGTTGGTTTTTTCGGCGGCACGTTCCAAAATCATGCGCATGATGTAATCGAAATCATCGCGTTCGCGTAAGCGCGGCAGCTGCACGTGGGTGCTGTTGAGGCGGTAATACAAATCTTCGCGGAATTTGCCGCAGGCAATCCGTTCCTGCAAATCGGCATGGGTTGCCGAAATCACGCGGATATCCACTTTGACGGCACGCACGCTGCCCACCGGCATCACTTCCCGTTCGGACAACACGCGCAACAGGCGCGATTGCAGGTAAAGCGGCATGTCGCCGATTTCGTCGAGAAACAGCGTGCCGCCGTCGGCCGCCTGAATCAAACCGATTTTGCCTTTGCGGTCGGCGCCTGAAAAACTGTGCGGTGCGTACCCGTAAAGCTCGCTTTCAATCAAGTTTTCAGGAATCGCCGCGCAGTTGACCGCGATAAAAGGCTTGTCGGCGCGGCTGCTTGAGCGGTGGATGGCTCGGGCGAGAAATTCTTTGCCCGAACCGGTTTCGCCGTTAATCAGTATCGGCACGGGCGTGTCTGCCAAAGCGGCAATACGCTGCAAACTTCGGCGGTAACGGCTTTGCGGGCCGTACAGGGCAGCCAGTGCGGCGGGCAGTTCCGGCTCGCGCGGAGAAGCGGGAACAGGACGGCAGGTTGGTGCGGAGGCTGCGGCAAACAGGCGGTTGCTGCCAAGCATCAAGGAAGTATGGCCGCCTGAAGCGGAGTAAACGGCAGTCAGGCAGGTGTCGGAGAGTAAATCGAACAGCCGGCCGATAAGCTGTCCGACAGGAATATCCAAATGCGCTGCCGCCCATTCATGGAAGGCATGGTTGGCACCGCTGATTTTTCCGTCGTCATCAACGGCAATCAGAAATTCAGGCGAAACATTCAGAAATTCGGCAGCGTGGCCGAGCCGCACAATCCAATGGCGGCGGTGCGCCTGCAACAGGGCGGCAGTTTCCACCAGTCCGGCGAAATGGCGCACCAGCTGCAAAACCCATTGTTGGCTTTGTTTGGCAGAAGGCGGTGTCAGTGCAGACACATCCAATACGGCACGCAGGCGGTTGTGTGAATCAAACACGGGCGCGGCAGTGCAGGTAAGGCCGATATGGGTGGCGTCGAAGTGGTCGGCACGGTGGACAATTGAGGCGTCGCCCGTGGCCAATACCATGCCGACGGCGCTGGTGCCGTTGGTGTGTTCGCGCCAAAGTGCACCCAAATGCAATCCTGCGCGGGTAAGCTCGGTTTTTTGCCGGTCGAATCCGAAGGCCTCCACCACCACACCGTGTTCGTCTGCCAGCAAAACCACATAACCCATGTCGCAGA
This sequence comes from Neisseria sp. Dent CA1/247, assembly GCF_022870825.1. Taxonomy (NCBI): domain Bacteria; kingdom Pseudomonadati; phylum Pseudomonadota; class Betaproteobacteria; order Neisseriales; family Neisseriaceae; genus Neisseria; species Neisseria sp. Dent CA1/247. The sequence continues at coordinate 384,599 of NZ_CP091522.1, forward strand.
TTTGCTGCCACAACACCTGCATGCCGTGGCGGGCAACAGCCGTCAGGTTGTCCATGGCATCCAGATGTTCGACTAAATCATGATGGGGCAGGATGATGGCTTCGCACAGTTGTTCGGGATCAAGGCCGTGCCGGTGCACGCAGCGTTGCCACGAGGCGGCGATGCCCGGGTCGATATGGGAATGGGACAATCCGTCGCCATAGACAAGTGCCAGCACATCGCGGATGTGTCGGGTTTGTTTGGCCAACATATGGCTTGCGCTCCTTATGTATGTGTCGATTGTTTGAAAATACAGGTGCGGGCTTTATGTGTGTGGATTGGGTGTAATAGGCGTAATTTGTTGCTTATTCAGGATATTTTTAGTGCTTTGCCGTATCTTAGGAGGAAAGTAAGTAAGGGTCGGTACATAGATGTGAAAGATATGCAAAGATATCAAAGCACTGAAAGGGAAGAGTGTGTGCCGGATATAGCCGGAAAGGTTTCAGACGGCCTCGGTTAAGTAAATGTGATGACTTTTATGTTTGGAGCAGCGTATCTTGGGCTTTAACGACACCAAAGGCCGTCTGAAAACTTTTAGCGAAACTCGCTAGCTCGTTTTCAGACGGCCTTTGTATATCAACCAGCTTATTTCTTGATAAACAAACGCTTGCTGGGCAGTTCGTTCAATACGTCTTCGCTTGAATAGCCGCCGATGCGTTCTTTTACCAAACGTGAGTTGACGTAGCCGTAAACGGGAATCACGGCGGTGTCTTTATCGATTTGCGCTTCGGCTTGCGTGTAGAGGCGGGTGCGCTCTTGATCGTTGATGCCGGCGTTGAGGGTTTTCGCAAGCAGGGCGTCGTAGTCGGCGTTTTTATAGAAGGCGCGGTTGCTGCTGTTGGCCGATTGCAGGGTGTTCAAGAATGTGGAAGGCTCGTTGTAATCGCCGCACCATGATGCGCGGGCGATTTGGTAGTTGCCGTTGCGGCGGCTGTCGAGATAGGTTTTCCATTCTTGGTTTTCGAGGTTCACTTTCACATTGCCCAGTGCTTCCTGCCACATGGCAGCGGCGGCTACGGCGATTTTTTTATGTTGCTCGGAGGTGTTGTAGAGGAAGGTGAAGGTCAGCGGTTTGGCTGCGCTGTATCCGGCTTCGGTCAGCAGCTTTTTGGCTTCTTCCACGCGGGCGGGGTAGTCGAGTTTGGTCCATTCGGGCTGGTGCGGGGTGAAGCCTGCGGTGCCGACGCGGGTCAGGTTGTAGGCGGGTTCTTCGCCGCGGCCCAGCACTTTGGCGGCGATGGTGTCGCGGTCTAAGGCCAATGACAATGCTTTACGGACGCGCACGTCGTTAAACGGGGCTTTTTGGTTGTTGATTTCAAAATAGTAGGTACACAGATACGGGCTGCGTTTGAGTTCGTTGGGGTATTTTTCTTGCAGCTTGCTGTACATTTCGGGCGGCAGGGCGTCGGTGATATCGACTTCTCCGGCTTCGTAGCGGGCAACGTCATCGGTTTGCGAGCCGATGGGCAGGAAAACGACTTTGTTGATTTTGACGTTGGCTGCATCGCGGTATTGGGGGTTTTTCTCTAATTCGATGCGCTCGTTAACCACCCATTTTTTCATCACATAGGCGCCGTTGCCGACGAAGTGTTCGGGCTGAGTCCATTTGATGCCGTGTTTTTCCACGGTGGCGCGGTGCACCGGTTTGGTGGCGGCGTGGTAGAGCATTTGCGGGAAGTAGGGCACGGCGGCGGTGAGGGTTACTTCCAGAGTATGCGGGTCAAGGGCTTTTACGCCTAAGGTGTCGGGGGATTTTTTACCGGCGAGGATGTCGTCGATATTGGCTACTTTGGCGGCTTGCAGGTAAGAGGCGTATTGCGAGGCGGTTTTGGGATCGACCAAACGCTGCCAGCTGTACACGAAATCTTCTGCGGTTACGGCATCGCCGTTGCTCCATTTTGCATCTTGGCGCAGTTTGAAAACCCATACTTTGTTGTCGCTGCTGCTCCACGATTCAGCTGCGGCGGGGGTAACTGCACCTTTTTCATCGGTTTCTACCAAGCCTTCCAGCAGGTCGCGCACGATGTTGATTTCGGGCACGCCGGTAATTTGATGCGGGTCGAGCGACTGCGGTTCGGTCACATTATTGCGCGTCACGGTACTTTCTGCGGCGGGAGCGGCAGTTTGCGGTGCGCTGCTTTCTTGGTTTCCGCAGGCGGCGAGCAAAAAGGCGGCAAGTGCCAAAGCGGAAAAGCGGAAGGGAACGGCAGACATGTTTTTCTCCTCTTGTTGTGGAAGGTGTAACCAGTAAAGCCCCGAATATAACGGAAATTATTTTGTGATGAAACTGAAATCAGATGAAAGGCCGTCTGAAAGGTTTCAGACGGCCTCAAGCAGCTGCGGCAGTGGTTTTAACCGTGCCAGAAATAGCGAACGATGTGGAAAAACACCGGTGCGGCAAAGCAAATCGAATCGACGCGGTCGAGCATACCGCCGTGCCCTTGAATCATGTTGCCCCAGTCTTTCACGCCGTAATCGCGTTTGATGGCCGACATCACCAGTCCGCCGAAAAAGCCCATCAAACACACCACCAGCCCGATCAGCCCGGCTTGAAGGGGAGAAAACGGCGTAATCGGCGAGAGCAGCACGGCAATCAGGGTGGCCGAGGCAATGCCGCCTACCGTGCCGGCCACGGTTTTAGACGGGGAAAGCGTGGGCATGATTTTGCGTTTGCCCAAAGTTTTGCCCCATACATATTGCAGCACGTCGCTTGATTGCACCACGGCGATCATAAAGATCAGCAAGAGTACGTTTTGACCGTGGGGAAAGCCGTCCAGGTGCAGGTTTAGCAAGGCGGGAACATGCGATAAACAGAATATCGATACCATTGCCGCCCATTGAGTTTTGGCCGTGCGCTCTAAAAAGTGCTCGGTTCGGCCGCTCAAGCTGGCAATAATCGGCAGCAGCAGGAAGCCGTACACCGGGATGAAAATCGAAAACATGCCGTACCATTCGGTCAGCACAAAATAATATTGGATGGGAAGCAGTAAATAGAAGCACGCCACCATCACGTTGTAATCGCTGCTGCGCTGGTAAACCAGCGTGAGAAACTCGCGCAGGGCGGCAAACGAAATCAGCAGAAACAGAATCACGGTGCCGACTTTGCCGAACCAAAAAGCCAACAACAGCACCAAAGTCATCACCCACCAAGCGTACACGCGGGCGTTGAGGTTGGAAATCGTCGGATTGTTGCGGCCTTTTTTGCGCTTGAGCCATTGCCCGACAAAACTCGCCGCCAGCAATACGGCAAACACTCCGATAAAAATATAGCCTGCCTGCAAAGGTATGGCAGAAGCGTGGGGCTGGGTTGCGAAGAGGTTCATACGATATCCTCCTGTCGGGCGGCTTGTTGCTGTTTTTCAGACGGCGCCAGTGCAAGCAGGGCATGGCGTGCGCGCAGTAGAAACGCTTCTTTGCTTTCGTTGCCCGCCAAGCGGATTTCTTCGCCTATGTTGACGTCGCACAATAAAGGCACGGGCAGGATTTTGCCTTTGGGCAGCACATGATTGATGTTGTTGATCCACATCGGAATAAAGCTCACATCGGGATTGACGCAGGCGAGATGATAGATGCCGCTTTTAAACGGCAGCAGCACCAAGTCGTCATCCACATTGCGCGTGCCTTCGGGGAAAATAATCAAAGAATCGCCGTTTTGCAGCGCCTCGCTCATTTGCGCGACCACTTGCTGCGGGTCGCTGCCGTCGCGGTCGATCAAGAGCGCATTGAAAACATTATTGATGATAAAACGCTTGATTTTATTGCCCAGCCAGTAATCGGCTCCCGCCACGGGGCGCACGCACATCCGCCATAAGCGCGGCAGCGAAATCCACACCAGCACAAAATCACCGTGGCTGCCGTGGTTGGCGTAATACACTTTTTTAGCGGGCGTAAACGACAGGCTGCGGGGCGCTTTAGGGCGCACGCCGGTAATAAACGATACAAACAGGCACAAGGCTTGGTCGGTAAGCCAAGCGGCATGTTTGGCGAGAAATGCTTTCATGATGTTTTCCGTATCCGTGCGGGCAATGATGTTTTCAGACGGCCTCAAGGCTTATCGCGAATCATTGCCCGGAGAAGTTTTTGTCAGACCGAATAATCGTATGCGACAACCAAAGGCGCATGGTCGGAAAATTTTTCTTCTTTATACACATGCGCTTCCACCGCTTTGGCCGCCAGCTCGGGCGTAACCATGTGGTAGTCGATACGCCACCCCACATCCTTCGCATACGCCTGCCCGCGGTTGCTCCACCAAGTGTAGCCGGGCACTTCGGGATACAGTTTGCGCCACATGTCCACCCAGCCCAAGTCGGCAATCACTTTGCCTATCCACGCGCGTTCTTCCGGCAGAAAGCCCGAATTTTTCTGATTGCCTTTCCAGTTTTTCAAGTCGATGTTTTGATGGGCGATGTTCCAATCGCCGCACACCACGATATCGCGGCCTTCCGCTTTCATCTCGGCCAACATGGGATAAAACGCATCCAAAAAGCGGTATTTCAATTCCTGCCGCTCCGGCGCGCTGGTGCCGCTGGGCAGATAAAGCGAAATCACGCTCAACTTGCCGAAATCGGCACGCACGAAACGGCCCTCGCTGTCGAATTCTTCAATGCCCATGCCGATTTGCACATTATCCGGGCGTTGCTTGCTGTATATCGCCACGCCGCTGTAACCGCGTTTTTCGGCGCAATGCCATACGCCATACATGCCGTGCGGATTTTTCATATCGTCCGACAAATCCGGTTCTTGCGCTTTCAATTCCTGCACGCAAACGATGTCGGCGCCCGACGCGGCGATGTATTCGTGGAAGCCCTTTTTATAAGCGGAACGGATGCCGTTCACATTGGCGGAGATGATTTTCAACATAATGTTTCAGTATGATAAAGAAAAGGCGCATTGTACCTGAATTATTTTTTACAGTTTCGGCCTTTGGGATAGGTTGGGTTGATTTACCTACAATCGGTAATATTTCAATGAAGATGCAGTAGTAAGGCCGTCTGAAAACGGGCTTGCGGGTTTCGCTAAAAGTTTTTCAGACGGCCTTAAAGTGTTGAGACAGTATCGGCTTTTGTTTGAATTGTGCACAAACATCATGCTGTCAAACCGATTGTTGAATATTGGTGAGCATGAAAGCTTGCCGGCTAACGCTCCGGCGTAAATAAAATTTCGTTGATGTAAAAATAGTCGTTTTCTATTTCGTGTGCTGCCGCTTTGCCTGTGAGCGTTACCGTTTGCCCTTTTTTCCAATGAGGGCTGTCGGGCAACATCAGCTGTTTATGCACCTCGCCCTTACCGCTTTTCGGTAAAACGGTATAAAAAGGCTGATGCACCGGCTTGATAAACCAGCGTTTGCGGCGGATTTCCGCATCGGGTTCGCGCGAGCAGTTATGTAAAAACTTTCGGTGTACGTTCGGGCTGTCGTAAACCAATTTGCCCTGTATGGTTGAGGCTCTGCCGTTGAGCGGTATGATGTCGCGTTGGAAATGCTCCCGCGCAGCTTGATCGGATGCTACATCGCTTTGGGCGATGATCAGTTTTTTGCCGTATACCGAACGGGCGCCTTTCGGTAAATCAAGATAGAGATAATCGCCGCCGTAAACGCGGCTGCCCGCAGCGGCCTCTTTTCCTGAAATATACCTGCCGAAGAAATAGACTTTATCGGCATATTCGACTTGATACTTTTTACGGCTTGCTTCCGTGCTCACATCATTTTTCGTTAAACGCCAGGAATAATTTTTATCTTCTTTTAAATCAACAAAATAAGGATAAGTAATGGCGGATGAAAGGAAACATACGTCAGCTTTCGCCGCAGCCGATAGTGCCAAACATAAAACAGGGATGCTCTTCAATAACCGATTCATGATGACCTTCCAAAGTAGGAACCCGGGGTTTGTAAGATAAAACTTTATTCTTGTGGGTCGTTTTCTTCGGCGGCTTGCTGCTCGCGCCAGATTTTCTGCTGCTCGTCGTACTTGGCTTTTTCATTCCAATAAATGGTTTGGATGCAGGCATCGCCACAATCGCTGCCGCAGCATTCCCATGATTCGGGGCGCACCGGCTCGGGGAGCAGGTCTTCCGGTTTAAGCTTCTGGGTCATAGCCGTCTACCACTTCGAGAATGGCGCCGTTGAATTCGATGATGTCGCCGCCGCGGATTTTGGCCGTTTTGCGGGTTTCGGTGGCGCCGTTGCGCAATACTTCGCCTGCGGCAATAGCCATTTTCGCCTGCCCGCCGCTGTCGGTAAGGCCGGCGAGTTTCAAGAGGTCGCACAAGGCGATGTATTCGTTATCTTCCAAATAAACAGTTGCTTGCATGGTTTTTGTGTTATGGTGGGAACAGAATGCGTATTTTACGCTAAAACAAGATGTTCTAAATCATTTAAAAATAAGCTATTGAAATTTATTTTCCAATATAAAATAACTAAAATAAATCGGAATCATAGTTTTAATAGTGAAAATCTTAATGTATAGTGCGCTCCATAGATTAAAGCAAACGTGAAGAGCAGGTTGCCGCACTATGAGCCTGATCCTAAATTTGCTGTTTTACGCTAACAAACACACGCACATCATTTTTCAATCACTACCGACATTACTTAAGGAGCACAAACCATGTCCAAATGTCCCGTAACCCATTTAACCATGAACAACGGCGCGCCCGTTGTCGACAACCAAAACAGCCTCACCGCCGGCCCGCGCGGCCCCTTGTTGGCTCAAGATTTGTGGCTGAACGAAAAACTGGCGAACTTCGTGCGCGAAGTGATTCCTGAGCGCCGTATGCACGCCAAAGGTTCCGGCGCGTTCGGTACGTTCACCGTAACCAACGACATCACAAAATACACCCGCGCGGCCATTTTCAGCAAAGTCGGCAAAAAAACCGAAATGTTTGCCCGCTTCACTACCGTAGCCGGTGAGCGCGGCGCGGCCGATGCCGAGCGCGACATCCGCGGTTTCGCCTTGAAGTTCTACACCGAAGAAGGCAACTGGGATATGGTGGGTAACAACACGCCGGTATTCTTCCTGCGCGACCCGCGTAAATTCCCCGATTTGAACAAAGCGGTAAAACGCGACCCGCGCACCAATATGCGTTCTGCCACCAACAACTGGGATTTCTGGACGCTGCTGCCCGAAGCCTTCCACCAAGTGACCATCGTGATGAGCGACCGCGGCATCCCCGCAACTTACCGCCACATGCACGGTTTCGGTTCGCACACTTACAGCTTCTGGAACGAAGCGGGCGAGCGTTTTTGGGTGAAATTCCACTTCCGCACCCAACAAGGCATTAAAAACCTGAGCAACGAAGAAGCCGCCGCCATTATTGCCGACGACCGCGAAAGCCATCAGCGCGACCTCTATGAGTCTATCGAGAAAGGCGATTTCCCGAAATGGACTATGTACGTACAAATCATGCCCGAAGCCGATGCCGAAAAAGTGCCTTACCATCCGTTTGACCTGACCAAAGTATGGCCGAAAAAAGACTATCCGCTGATCGAAGTGGGCGAGTTCGAGTTGAACCGCAACCCTGAAAACTTCTTCGCCGATGTCGAGCAGTCTGCCTTCGCACCGAGCAACTTGGTTCCCGGCATCAGCGTATCGCCCGACCGCATGCTGCAAGCCCGCTTGTTCAACTATGCCGATGCACAACGCTACCGCTTGGGCGTAAACCACAACCAAATTCCGGTAAACGCACCGCGCTGCCCCGTACACAGCAACGCCCGCGACGGTTACGGCCGCGTTGACGGCAACTACGGCAGCACCCTGCACTACGAGCCGAACAGCTTCGGTCAATGGCAAGAGCAAGCCCAATACGCCGAACCGCCTTTGAAAATCAACGGTGATGCGGCACATTGGAACTACCGCGAAGACGATGCAGACTACTTCAGCCAACCGCGCGCGCTGTTCAACCTGATGAGCTGCGAACAAAAAGAAACCTTGTTCAAAAACACCGCCGCCGGCATGGGCGATGCGCTGGACTTCATCAAATACCGCCACATCCGCAACTGCTACGCTTGCGACCCGGCTTACGGCGAAGGCGTTGCCAAAGCTCTGGGCATGACTGTGGCCGACGCGATGGCTGCCTACAAAACCGACCCGGCCATGGGCCAACCCGGTTTGCTCGACTTCAGCGACTACAAAGCATAAGCCGTTGCATAGTTTGAAACCTTATTGAGTTAAGGTTGATTGGAAAGGCCGTCTGAAATGTTCAGACGGCCTTTGGTTTTGCAATAGCAATCCCGTAGGAGCGGATTACATATCCGCCCGTGTGCGGTTCACGGAAATATGTGAGAGCAATCGGGAATCTTCAGGGATGGGGCGTATATTGATGCTTCAGTAAGGGCTGGCGTGTTTATCAATCTTTTTTAAACATTTCATCAATCAAAAGGGGATTTGTAAATGGCAGAACTTTTGCCTACCAGACGCAGAATGCGCTTGCCTGATTATGATTATGCTGCGGTAGGCGGCTATTTTGTAACGCTGTGCATTCATGGCCGCCATAATGTTTTCGGCAGGGTGGAAAATGGTGTGATGCTGCTGAACAGTGCGGGCGAAATGGTGCAGGATGTTTTGTGTGAATTGAACGGGCATTTTGAAGGCGGGTATTTAGATCGATATGTGGTGATGCCTAACCATGTTCATTTTATTTGGGTAAACCGCTGCGGCGGAGTGAATTTGTCTGCTGCGGCGGAGTGAATTTGTCTAACGTTGTGCAATGGTTGAAAATAGTCAGTACCAACCGTTATATACGAGGAGTAAAAGAAAGCGGGTGGCCTGCGTTTGAAGGCAAGCTTTGGCAGCGTGGTTTTCATGATCATGTAATCCGCAATGAGGCTGATTATTTCCGTATTGCGGAATACATCGCTAATAATCCGCTGCAATGGCATTTGGATACGCTATATCGCGAAAATTGATTCCGCAAACATCTATGCTAAGATGCGCGGCAATGTTCATCCTGCTGACTTCACACAATGATAGACCTCCATTGCCATTCTAATATTTCAGACGGCCTGTTAAGCCCCGCCGAAGTTGCGCGTTTGGCGCATGCCAACGGCTGCACGATGTTGGCGTTGACCGACCACGATCACACCGGCGGGCTGGCCGAAGCACGTGTCGAAGCGGAAAAGTTCGGCATGCGTTTTATTAATGGTGTGGAAGTTTCCGTTACATGGCGCAAACGCACGATACATATCGTCGGGCTGGATTTCGATGAACACAACGAACCACTGCAAAAACTGCTGGCGGAAGTGCGCAAAGGCCGTCTGAAACGCTTGGAGGCGATTGCTGCGAAGCTTGAAAAGAAGGGCATAAGCGGCGCGTATGAAGGTGCGTTGGCTTTGGCGGCGAATCCCGAAATGGTCAGCCGCACGCATATTGCCGAATTTCTGATTAACGAAGGCCATGTACGCAACAAGCAGCAGGCGTTTACCAAGTATCTGGGCGACGGCAAACCTGCCTCCGTGCCGCATGAGTGGGCGGAGTTGGCGGATTGTGTGAACATGATTAACGGCGCAGGCGGTGTCGCGGTGATTGCCCACCCGATGCGCTATGGTTTTTCGGCCACGGCCAAGCGCAACTTGTTTGAGGAATTTAAAGCGTTGGGCGGGCAGGGCATTGAAGTGCACAGCGGCAATTGCGATAAAAACGACCGTTTGAATTATGCGTTGCTGGCGCAACGCTACGGCTTGCTGGCGAGTGCGGGCAGCGATTTCCACCGACCAAACGATTTCAGCGGCGGGATATTGGGTGCATGCCCCGAGTTGCCGGAAATCTGTAAGCCGGTGTGGTTGCAATTCAAACCGGTGTAGCCGTTTTGCGGTGTTTTTGTAAGGCTTTTAGAGATAAAACGGTTGTTATGATGGCTGTATGCAACATAAAAACCGGCTGAAATTGATTCGGATTTTTAAATATATCTATACATATCAATATCTTATTTTCATTCTTACCTAATATTACCTTAATATTACATTAGGTTGTCTTTTCCTAAAAACGAACACCCCTATAATCCGCTTCGTGCATGCGTTGACTGCTTTGTTGTGCGGAAGCGTGTGCTTCATACCTCAACTTGATGAAAGAAAATATATATGAAAATCTTATCTACTGCTTTATTGGTGGCTGCTACATTGGTTGCCGGTGTTGCTCATGCGGATGCCGGTCAGGCGGTAAAAAAATCTTCAGTAAGCTACTCTTGCCAGCAAGGTAAAAAAGTTAAAGTAACTTACGGCTTCAACAAGCAAAACCTGCCCGTATATGCTTCGGCTTATGTAAATGGTAAAAGACGTTACATGCCGATTAATTTGAACCGTTCGGACAGAGTGGACACTATTTTCGGTGATGAAGACAATTTTAAATTGAGTACCGATTATATGACCCGTTCTAACCACCGTGCTAAATCGATCATGATTACTTCTCCCGGTCAGGAAATTGTTTTCAAAGGTTGCAGACCGCGCCGTTAAGAATCCGCGTCGAAACTGTTTTGTATTATTGAAGGCTGTCTGATGTATCAGGCAGCCTTCTTGCTTGTTATAATCCTTCCTTTGAAGGCTTGCCGTGATAAATCAAAATCATCCAAATAACTGCCACGGAAAGCATGATGCCGTGCTTTTGCCGGCTTTCGTTATATTTGAAATCACGTGAGGAACACAATCAATATGGCACAGTTTTTCGCCATCCATCCCGATAATCCGCAGGAGCGCCTAATCAAGCAGGCGGTGGAAATCATCAGAAAAGGCGGTGTGGTGGCTTACCCCACCGATTCCTGCTATGCGCTCGGCTGCCATTTGGGCGATAAAGATGCGATGGAACGCATTTTGCGCATCCGCCAAATTGATTTAAAGCATCATCTGACTTTGATGTGCGCCGATTTGAGCGAACTGGGCACTTACGCCAAAGTGGACAACAGCCAGTTCCGCCAGCTGAAAGCCGCCACGCCGGGCAGCTACACGTTTATTTTGCAGGCCACCAAAGAAGTGCCGAACCGCACTTTGCACCCCAAACGCAAAACCATCGGCCTGCGCGTGCCCGACAATAAAATCGCTTTGGCTTTGCTGGCCGAATTGGGCGAACCGCTGTTGAGCTGTACGTTGATGCTGCCGGAAGATGAAGAGCCGCTGACCGATCCGTACGAAATCCGCGACCGTTTGGAGCATTCCGTAGATTTGGTCATCGACGGCGGCTGGTGTGGTATGGAACCGACTACTGTGATTGACATGACCGACGGTGTGGAGTTGATCCGCGAAGGCAAGGGCGATGTGGCTTTGTTTGGATTGTAACGAGGCCGTCTGAAAATCCATTATTGAGAAAAGCCGACGATGAAATTGTTTCTAAGCTCTTATTTTGCACAAACCTTTTCCCTGCTGCCGCCGTTTCTCAACGAACCGATGCAGGGAAAAACAGTCAGCTTTATTTCAACGGCAGCCGATGTGGAAACCGTCGATTTTTATGTGGAAGAAGCCCGCCAAGTTTGGCAGGCTTGGGGTGTGAAAATAGATGAAGTGGATGTGGCTGCGTTGGATGCGGAAAATATTGCGCGCAAATTGCGTGATAACGACTACATTTATGTCAGCGGCGGCAACACTTTTTATCTGTTGGCACAGCTTCGCGCGAAGCAGGCGGATACGGTGTTGGCGGATTTGATTGCTGCCGGCAAACCTTATATCGGCGAATCGGCGGGCAGCATGATTTTGGCAGGCGATTTGTCTTATGTGCATGAAATGGACGAAGTTACCCAAGCCGAATACGACACGCAACGCGGTTTGGGCATATTGAATGTTTGCCCGTTGCCGCACGATGGGGAAGTGCCTTTTGCGGAAATCACGCGAACCATCAAGGAAAAATATACGCATTTGCCGTTGCGCCCGCTCACCAATTCCCAAGCATTATTGATACAAGGCAGCGAGCCTGAAATGAACATTCAGGCCGTCTGAAAATTTCAGACGGCCCACACACTGAAAAAGGAAAAGCATGTTTCAAAATTTTGATTTAGGCGTATTTTTACTGGCATTGCTGCCGGTGCTGCTGGCGATTACCGTGCATGAGGCGGCGCACGGCTATGCGGCGCGTTACTGGGGCGACCGCACGGCCGAGCAGTTGGGGCGGTTGACGCTGAACCCGGTTGCGCATATTGATCCGGTCGGAACGATTCTGGTGCCGCTGCTGATGTTTATGTTTACGCCTTTTTTGTTTGGTTGGGCAAAACCCGTGCCGATTGTGCCGCGCAATTTCCGCAATATGCGCATGGGGCTGCGGATGGTGGCGATTGCCGGGCCGCTGTCGAATTTGGTGATGGCATTCGGCTGGGGCTTGGGCTTTGCTTTGGCGGCTTATGTGCCGGAATCGTTTCAATACCCCTTGTCGGAGATGTCGAAATACGGCGTGATGATTAATGCGGTGTTGTTTGTGCTGAACATGATTCCGATTCTGCCTTTGGACGGCGGCCGTTTTGTGGATAGTTTCCTGCCTGCGCGCGCTTCGATGCAGTTTCGTAAAATCGAACCTTACGGCACTTGGATTATTTTGATTTTGTTGATGACGGGGCTGCTGGGGAAAATCATGACGCCGTTCGTTTTCGGCATTATGGCGTTGGTCGGCTCTGTGGTGGGTGTGTTTGTTTAGATGTGGAATGATGAAGAAGGCCGTCTGAAAAGTTTCAGACGGCCTTTGTTTGATCAGAAGTGCTGCGCTTCAATCCAAGCCATGATTTCGGCCTGAACATCTTCCGCGTTGCCGGCATTGCAGATACGCACGCCGTTTTCATCGGCTTGCAGGTCTTCCAAAATTTCAAGCTGCGAAGCCAGCATATCCGCTTTCATATAGTGGCCTTTGCGCGCCATCATCCGTTCCAAGTTCACATCGTGCGGCGGGGCGAGGTGGAGGAACACCACTTTGCCTTCGGCTTCGCGCAGAATATCGCGATATTGGCGTTTCAAGGCCGAACACGTTACCACGCTGACGGTTTCGCCGTTGCGCGCCTGTTCACTCATCCAATCGCGCAGATTGCGCAGCCACGGATAGCGGTCTTCATCGGTAAGCGGAATGCCCGACCCCATTTTGTCGCGGTTGGCTTGCGAATGGAAATCGTCGCCCTCGGCATAAGAGCATCGGTAATGTTGTTGCAGGGCAACCGCCGCGGTGGTTTTGCCGCAGCCGCTCACGCCCATTACCACGAAATGCACGGTCGGTTTGTTCATTTCGACGCTCCTTTATCGTTACAACACGCTGAATGCCAAAGCCGACAAAGCAAAGCCGATAATGGCAATCAGGGTTTGGTTGACCGTCCACGTTTTCAGCGTGGTGGGCACATCCATATCCAGCAGGCGGCCCACCAGCCAGAAGCCGGAATCGTTGAAGTGGCTCACGCCCACCGAACCGGCGGCAGTAGCCAATACGATTGCGGCAAGCTGCCAGTCGCTGAAGCCGGCGGCGGCAACGGCGGGAGCCATCAGCGCGGCGGCGGTGGTTAAAGCCACGGTTGCCGAACCTTGCGCGATACGCAGAGCCAATGCCACCAAGAAGCAGCCCAGCAATACGGGAATACCCAGTTGCCCCATGCTGTCGGCCAAAGCCTGACCGATGCCGGAAGCACGCAGCACGCCGCCGAACATGCCGCCCGCACCGGTAATCAGAATCACCGAGCAAACGGGGCCGAGTGCGCCGTCGATGGTTTTTTCGAGTGCCGACGCTTTTTCGCCGCGCTTACGCCCCAGCACGAACATCGCAACCAATACCGAAATCAGCAGTGCAACCGGTGTCGAACCGATCATACGCAGGGTTTTCACCCATTCGGCGTTGCCGTCGACCATTTTTTCGGCAATCAACGTGGCCAAGCCGGTGTTGAGGAAAATCAGCAACATCGGAATCAGCATAATGCCGATAACCGTGCCGGCTCGGGCGGGCGTTTTGGGTTCGTCGCCATCCTGTTTGCCGCCGCTGAGCAAGTCCGGCACCGGCACATGAATGCGGCGGCCGAGAAACTGACCCAGCAGATAGCCGCTGAAATACCAAGTGATGAAAGCCAGCGGCAAACCGAGCAGCAGCACGTGGCCGATGCTGGCACCGTAAAATTCGGATGCGGCAATCGGGCCCGGATGCGGCGGCAGAAACACGTGCATCACCGAAAACGCGCCGATGGAAGCCAAGCCGTAGGGCAGAACCGGTGCTTTCATGCGGCGGGCGGTGGCAAACACAATCGGCAGCATCACCACCAAACCGGCATCAAAGAAAATCGGAAAACCGAAAATCAGCGAAGCCACGCCTAAGGCGAAAGGCGCGCGTTTCTCGCCGAACGCCCGCACCAAAGCATCGGCCAGCGATTGCGCCCCGCCCGACGTTTCCACCAAACGGCCGAGCATCGCGCCCAAACCCACCAGCAAGGCTACATTGCCGAGCGTGCCGCCGAAGCTTTTCACCAGTACGTCGCCCACAATATTGCCCATCGGCAGGCCGGTGGCGATTGCGGTAAGCAGGCTGACGATCATCAAGGTCAGCAGGGCGTGTACGCGGAATTTGATGATAAGCACCAAAATCAGCAGAATCGCCCCTGCCGCAATGCCGAGCAACTCGCCCGTGCCTAAAGTTTGGGTCCAGTTTTCCATTGTTTGAATCCTTTTGTCATTGAAGCGTTAAATTGTTAAATATTGGGATGTAAATATTGATTTGAAGGCAATTTTGAATAGTATTTATTTAAAAGGCTGCATATCCTCCGTCAGAAGGTTTGAGGCCGTCTGAAAAGCCATAATGAAAAATTTCATGAAGCTGATCGTTAATGCAAACGCTTTAGGTCTGTGTTCATCATTCATTATGCAGTAGCGATGCCATAGTGGTAAGAGAAAAAACAGGTGGATAAGTTCGGTTGATATGTAAATATATTGTTTCCTTTTTGGCAGCTTAAGTAGTTGCACTTAAATAAAGATTTTCTTGAGTTTTTTGAAAAAACTATGGTATAGTGCAGAGCTTGGCATTTGCCAAGTTTGTATTTTGTGCAAGGCCAATCAATCGTAATTGGCCCCTTTAATTTAAAAAAGGAAAATAATCATGACTTTAGGTCTGGTTGGGCGCAAAGTGGGTATGACCCGCGTGTTTAACGAACAGGGTGCTTCTGTTCCGGTAACCGTGTTGGATATGTCTGCTAACCGCGTCACTCAAGTGAAATCCAAAGATACCGACGGCTATACAGCAGTACAGGTTACCTTTGGTCAGAAAAAAGCAAATCGCATCAATAAAGCCGAAGCCGGTCACTTTGCAAAAGCAGGTGTTGAGGCAGGTCGCGGTTTGATTGAATTTGCTTTAACTGAAGAAAAGCTGGGCGAGCTGAAAGCCGGCGATCAAATCGCTGTTGATATGTTTGAAGCTGGTCAGCTGGTAGATGTAACCGGTACCTCAAAAGGTAAAGGTTTTTCTGGTACGATCAAACGCCACAATTTTGGTGCGCAACGTACTTCTCATGGTAACTCGCGTTCACACCGCGTTCCCGGTTCTATCGGTATGGCTCAAGATCCCGGTCGCGTATTCCCTGGTAAACGCATGGCCGGTCAATATGGTAACACCAAATCTACTGTTCAAAACTTGGAAGTGGTGCGTGTAGATGTTGAGCGTCAGCTGCTGCTGGTTAAGGGTGCTGTTCCCGGTGCGGTAAACAGTGATGTTGTGGTGCGTCCTAGCGTGAAAGTAGGTGCGTAATGGAATTAAAAGTAATTGATGCTAAAGGGCAAGTGTCGGGCAGCTTGGCTGCTTCTGATGCATTGTTTGCTCGTGAATACAATGAACCTTTGGTTCATCAGTTGGTTACTGCATTTTTGGCTAATGCCCGTTCAGGCAACCGTGCTCAAAAAACACGTGCAGAAGTTAACCACTCAACCAAAAAACCATGGCGTCAAAAAGGTACAGGCCGTGCCCGTTCAGGTATGACTTCTTCTCCGCTGTGGAGAAAAGGTGGCCGCGCGTTCCCTAACAAACCGGATGAGAACTTTACTCAAAAAGTAAACCGCAAAATGTACCGTGCCGGCATGGCAACCATTTTGTCTCAGTTGGTTCGTGACGAACGTTTGTTTGTTATTGAGACGCTTAACGCACAAACGCCTAAGACCAAAGAATTTGCTGAGCAAGTGAAAAGCTTGGGTCTGGAGCAAGTTTTGTTTGTAACTAAGCAGTTGGATGAAAATGTTTATTTGGCTTCGCGCAACCTGCCTAATGTGCTGGTTTTGGAAGCTCAGCAAATTGATCCGTATAGCTTGCTGCGTTACAAAAAAGTAGTCATCACTAAAGAAGCAGTAGCGCAGTTAGAGGAGCAATGGGTATGAATCAACAACGTTTAACACAAGTGATTTTGGCTCCTGTTGTTTCTGAGAAAAGTAACCTGTTGGCAGAAAAACGCAATCAGATGACTTTCAAAGTATTGCCTAATGCAACTAAACAGGAAATTAAGGCTGCTGTGGAGTTTTTGTTTGGTGTAGAAGTTGCTTCTGTGACTACTGTTACCACTAAAGGTAAAACCAAACGCTTCGGTCGTACCATCGGTCGCCGCAGTGATGTTAAAAAAGCTTATGTAAGCTTGGCTGCCGGGCAGGAATTAGATTTGGAAGCCGCTGCTGCAGCTGCAGATAAGGAATAAGTGACATGGCTATTGTAAAAATGAAGCCAACCTCTGCTGGTCGCCGCGGCATGGTTCGTGTAACCACTGAAGGTTTGCATAAAGGTGCTCCATACGCTGCACTGCTGGAAAAGAAAAACTCTACTGCTGGTCGCAATAATAATGGTCATATTACTACCCGTCACAAAGGCGGTGGGCATAAACACCATTATCGTATCGTAGACTTCAAGCGTAATAAAGACGGCATCCCTGCCAAAGTAGAGCGAATCGAATACGATCCAAACCGTACTGCGCATATCGCCTTGTTATGCTATGCAGATGGTGAGCGTCGTTACATTATTGCTCCGCGTGGCATTAAAGCTGGTGCGGTATTGGTTTCTGGTGCTGAATCCGCGATTAAAGTAGGTAATACTCTTCCTATTCGTAATATTCCCGTTGGTACCACAATTCACTGTATTGAGATGAAGCCAGGTAAAGGTGCGCAAATTGCACGTTCTGCCGGTGCATCTGCCGTACTGTTGGCCAAAGAAGGAATCTATGCTCAAGTACGTTTGCGTTCAGGTGAAGTTCGCAAGATTCATGTAGATTGCCGTGCTACTATTGGTGAAGTTGGCAATGAAGAGCAAAGCCTGAAGAAAATCGGTAAAGCTGGTGCAAACCGCTGGCGCGGTATTCGTCCGACTGTTCGAGGTGTTGTAATGAACCCTGTAGATCACCCGCATGGTGGTGGTGAAGGACGCACTGGTGAAGCTCGCGAACCTGTTAGCCCATGGGGTACACCTTCTAAAGGCTACCGTACTCGTAACAATAAACGCACGGACAATATGATTGTTCGCCGCCGTTACTCAAATAAAGGTTAATTAATATGGCTCGTTCATTGAAAAAAGGTCCATATGTAGACCTGCATTTGCTGAAAAAAGTAGATGCGGCTCGTGCAAGCAATGATAAGCGCCCGATCAAAACTTGGTCGCGTCGTTCTACTATTTTGCCTGATTTTATCGGTTTAACCATCGCTGTGCATAACGGACGTACTCATGTCCCTGTATTTATCAGTGATAATATGGTTGGTCATAAATTGGGTGAGTTCTCATTGACCCGTACCTTTAAAGGCCATTTGGCTGATAAAAAGGCTAAAAAGAAATAAGGTGAATCATGAGAGTAAGTGCACAATATAAAAATGCCCGTATCTCTGCACAAAAGGCTCGTTTGGTCGCAGATTTAATTCGTGGTAAAGACGTTGCCCAAGCTTTAAATATCTTGGCATTTAGCCCTAAAAAAGGCGCTGAGCTTGTTAAGAAAGTGCTGGAATCTGCAATTGCAAATGCAGAGCATAACGAAGGTGCTGATATTGACGAGTTAAAAGTGGTAACCATTTTTGTTGACAAAGGTCCGAGTTTGAAACGTTTTCAAGCTCGTGCCAAAGGTCGTGGTAACCGCATTGAAAAACAAACTTGTCACATTAATGTGACAGTAGGTAATTAAGGAAAAGCTATGGGACAAAAGATTAATCCTACCGGCTTTCGCTTGGCGGTAACTAAAGACTGGTCTTCAAAATGGTTTGCTAAAAGTAGCGATTTCCCTACTGTTTTGAAGCAAGATATTGATGTTCGTGAGTATTTACGTAAGCGTTTGGCGAATGCCTCAGTAGGTCGTGTAGTGATTGAGCGTCCTGCAAAATCTGCCCGCATTACCATTCACTCAGCTCGTCCTGGCGTTGTGATCGGCAGAAAGGGCGAAGATATCGAAGTTCTGAAACGTGATTTGCAAAAATTGATGGGTGTGCCGGTTCATGTAAATATTGAAGAAATTCGTAAACCTGAATTGGATGCTCAAATTATTGCTGATGGTATTGCACAACAGCTTGAAAAGCGTGTTCAATTTCGCCGTGCTATGAAGCGTGCAATGCAAAATGCCATGCGTGTTGGAGCTAAAGGTATCAAAATTATGACCTCTGGCCGTCTGAATGGTGCCGATATTGCTCGTAGCGAATGGTATCGTGAAGGCCGTGTGCCTTTGCATACTTTACGTGCAAATGTTGATTATGCTACCAGTGAAGCTCATACAACCTATGGTGTGTTGGGTTTGAAAGTTTGGGTTTATACAGGCGAAGGTAACGAAAAAGTTTCTCAAGCTAAACCTGAGCAAGAAAAAAGACAAAGAAAGGTAGGAGGCCGTCATGCTGCAGCCAACTAGACTTAAATATCGAAAACAGCATAAAGGCCGTAACACCGGTATTGCTACTCGAGGAAACAAAGTAAGCTTTGGTGAGTTTGGCTTAAAAGCGGTTGGTCGTGGTCGTCTGACTGCGCGCCAAATTGAGGCTGCCCGTCGTACAATGACCCGTCACATTAAGCGCGGTGGTCGAATTTGGATTCGAGTGTTTCCTGATAAACCGATTACATCTAAACCTGCAGAAGTTCGTATGGGTGGCGGTAAAGGTTCTCCTGAGTATTACGTTGCCGAAATCCAACCGGGTAAAATGTTGTATGAAATGGATGGAGTTCCAGAGGCCTTGGCTCGTGAAGCATTTGAGCTTGCTTCTGCTAAACTGCCGATTCCGACAGTATTCGTAGTAAGACAGGTAGGTCAATAATGAAAGCGAATGAATTAAAAGACAAATCGGTTGAGCAATTAAACGCAGATTTGCTTGATTTGCTAAAAACCCAGTTTGGCCTGCGTATGCAAAATGCTACTGGTCAATTAGGTAAACCGAGTGAATTAAAACGAGTACGTCGCGAAATTGCCCGTATTAAAACCATTTTAACTGAAAAAGGTGCTAAGTAATGAGCGAATCAAAAAATGTTCGTACTTTGCAAGGCAAAGTGGTTAGCGACAAAATGGATAAGACAGTAACCGTTTTGGTGGAGCGTAAAGTAAAGCACCCCTTGTATGGTAAAATTATCCGCCGCTCGACCAAAATTCATGCTCATGACGAGCAAAATCAATATGG
The DNA here is from genome assembly GCF_022870825.1 of Neisseria sp. Dent CA1/247. Lineage (NCBI taxonomy): Bacteria > Pseudomonadati > Pseudomonadota > Betaproteobacteria > Neisseriales > Neisseriaceae > Neisseria > Neisseria sp. Dent CA1/247. Next base: position 404,160 of record NZ_CP091522.1, read on the forward strand.
CATTGGAGATGTGGTTGTGATTGAAGAAACTCGTCCTCTGTCAAAAACTAAATCTTGGGTTGTTAAAGAGTTGGTGGAAAAAGCACGCTCTGTTTAAAATTTAATACAGTAATGCTTAAAAAAGAAACGAAGTCTTGCATCGATGGAAATTTGCATGTAAACTTCGTTTCTTATCTTTCAGTTTCTCTTTGAGAGCTTCTTCCCTTCGGGATCCAAGACTGGTTTACTAGAACCTATGTAGGTTTCAGTTTGGTAGGCACAAAATCTAATATTGTGTGGACTGGCTGAAAGAGGTAGATTAAGTTGGTTTTTTAAAAGGTAATAAAATGATTCAAATGCAGACCATTTTAGATGTGGCTGATAACTCTGGTGCGCGTCGTGTAATGTGTATCAAGGTTTTAGGCGGATCTAAACGTCGTTATGCTTCGGTTGGCGACATTATTAAAGTTGCAGTTAAGGATGCGGCTCCGCGTGGTCGTGTGAAAAAGGGTGATGTATTTAATGCTGTTGTGGTTCGTACTGCAAAAGGCGTACGTCGTCCTGATGGTGCACTGATTAAATTTGATAATAATGCGGCCGTTTTGTTGAATAATAAGCTTGAGCCTTTAGGTACCCGTATTTTTGGTCCGGTTACTCGTGAGCTGCGTACGGAGCGATTTATGAAAATTGTTTCATTGGCACCTGAGGTATTATAAGGAATAACGGCGATGAATAAAATTATTAAAGGTGACCAAGTAATTGTGATTGCTGGTAAAGATAAAGGCAAGCAAGGTCAGGTTGTAAAGGTTTTGGGTGATAAGGTTGTTGTTGAAGGTGTTAACGTTGTTAAGCGTCATCAAAAGCCGAATCCTATGCGTGGTATTGAGGGTGGCATCGTTGTGAAAAATATGCCTTTGGCTATTTCTAATGTTGCTGTTTTCAATCCTGAAACAAATAAAGCTGATCGTGTTGGCGTCAAATTGGTTGAGAGCGATGGCAGGGTAAAGCGTGTCCGCTTCTTCAAGTCTAATGGCTCTATCATTGGGGCATAAGGAGATAACATGGCTCGTTTGAGAGAGTTTTATAACAGTACTGTGGTTCCGGAATTGATGAAGCAATTTGGTTATAAATCAATTATGGAAGTGCCTCGTATTGAGAAAATTACGTTGAATATGGGTGTTGGCGAAGCTGTTGCTGATAAAAAAGTGATGGAACATGCTGTTGCTGATTTGGAAAAAATTGCTGGTCAAAAGCCGGTAGTTACTGTTGCCCGTAAGTCAATTGCTGGTTTTAAGATTCGTGATAACTATCCAGTGGGTTGTAAAGTTACTTTGCGTCGTGATCAAATGTTTGAATTTTTGGATCGTTTGGTTACTATTGCTTTGCCTCGTGTACGTGATTTTCGGGGCGTTAGTGGTAAATCTTTTGATGGTAGCGGTAACTACAATATGGGTGTGCGTGAGCAAATCATTTTCCCGGAAATTGAATATGACAAAATTGATGCTTTGCGTGGTTTGAATATTACTATCACAACAACCGCTAAGACTGATGAGGAAGCAAAAGCTTTGTTATCATTGTTTAAGTTTCCGTTTAAAGGATAATTCATGGCTAAAAAAGCACTTATCAATCGCGAATTAAAACGCGTTGCTCTGGCGAAAAAATATGCCGCTAAGCGTGAGGCTATTTTTGCTATTATTAATGATTCAAATGCTTCGGATGAAGAGCGCTTTGAGGCTCGTTTGAAACTTCAAGCAATTCCTCGTAATGCTGCGCCTGTGCGTCAGCGTCGTCGCTGTGCTCTTACAGGTCGTCCTCGTGGGACCTTCCGTAAGTTCGGTTTGGGTCGTATTAAAATCCGTGAAATTGCTATGCGTGGCGAGATTCCGGGTGTTGTTAAAGCTAGCTGGTAATAGGAGTAATAACTATGAGTATGCATGATCCTATTTCCGATATGTTGACTCGTATCCGAAATGCACAGCGTGCAAACAAAGTTGCCGTTTCTATGCCTTCTTCTAAATTGAAATGCGCCATTGCTAAAGTATTAAAAGAAGAAGGGTATATTGAAGATTTTACAGTTTCAAATGACTTGAAACCTGTTTTGGAAATTCAATTAAAATATTATGCAGGCCGCCCTGTTATTGAGCAGATTAAGCGTGTATCACGTCCTGGTTTGCGTATTTATAAAGCCTCAAATGAAATACCTAGCGTAATGAATGGCTTGGGTGTTGCTATTGTAAGCACTTCTAAGGGTGTAATGACAGATCGTAAAGCTCGCTCCGAAGGTGTTGGTGGTGAGTTGTTGTGTATTGTTGCCTAAGTAGGAGATTTTTAAGATGTCACGCGTAGCTAAAAATCCAGTGACTGTTCCTGCTGGGGTTGAAGTGAAATTTGGAACAGATTCCATTATAGTTAAGGGTAAAAACGGTGAGTTATCCTTGCCTTTGTCTGCTGATGTTGCAATTGAATTGACCGATGGTCAATTGACTTTTGCTGCAAAGAACGACAGTAAGCAGGCGAATGCCATGTCTGGTACCGTTCGCGCTTTAGTTAATAATATGGTTAAAGGTGTTTCTGAAGGCTTTGAGAAAAAATTACAGCTTATTGGTGTAGGTTATCGCGCTCAAGCTCAAGGCAAGGTATTAAATCTTTCTTTAGGTTTTTCTCATCCTGTTGTTCATGAAATGCCTGAAGGTGTTTCAGTGCAAACGCCAAGTCAAACAGAGATTATTTTGACAGGTGCGGATAAACAAGTTGTTGGCCAAGTTGCTGCGGAAATTCGTGCATATCGCTCGCCTGAGCCTTATAAAGGTAAAGGTGTTCGCTATGTTGGGGAAGCAGTAGTAATGAAAGAAGCCAAGAAAAAATAATTGAGGTTTTCCTAATGAATAAACATGTAACCCGACTGCGTCGTGCTCGTAAAACACGTGCTCGTATCGCAGATTTAAAAATGGTTAGATTGTGCGTATTCCGTTCAAACAGCCATATTTATGCACAAGTTATTAGTGCTGAAGGTGATAAAGTTTTGGCTCAAGCTTCAACTTTAGAGGCAGAAGTGCGCAATGACCTGAAATCAGGCGGTAATATTGAAGCAGCTGCAATTGTAGGTAAGCGAATTGCTGAAAAAGCTAAAGCTGTTGGTGTTGATAAAGTTGCTTTTGATCGTTCTGGTTTTCAATATCATGGCCGCGTGAAGGCTTTGGCTGAAGCTGCACGTGAAAATGGCTTAAGCTTTTAAAAGATTTGGAGATTTCAAATGGCAAAACATGAAATTGAAGAGCGCGGCGACGGCTTAATTGAAAAAATGGTAGCTGTAAATCGTGTAACAAAAGTAGTTAAAGGTGGCCGCATCATGGCTTTTTCAGCTTTAACTGTGGTTGGTGATGGAGATGGCCGTATTGGTATGGGCAAGGGAAAATCAAAAGAAGTTCCTGTGGCTGTGCAAAAAGCGATGGATCAAGCTCGTCGTTCAATGATTAAGATACCATTGAAAAATGGCACAATTCATCATGAAGTAATCGGAAAGCATGGCGCTACTCGTGTATTTATGCAGCCTGCTAAAGAGGGTAGCGGTGTTAAAGCTGGTGGTCCGATGCGCTTAGTATTTGACGCAATGGGTATTCATAACATTTCTGCAAAAGTACACGGTTCTACAAACCCTTACAATATTGTACGTGCTACTTTAGACGGCCTATCAAAATTATACACTCCTGCTGATATTGCTGCTAAACGTGGTTTGACTGTTGAAGATATTTTGGGAGCCAATAGTAATGACTGAGCAAAAGAAAATTAAAGTAACTTTGGCAAAAAGTTTAATTGGTACTATCCAGTCTCATCGAGCTTGTGCGCGTGGGTTAGGCTTACGTCATCGTGAACATACCGTTGAGGTTTTGGACACTCCTGAAAATCGTGGCATGATTAATAAGATCAGCTATCTATTAAAAGTGGAGTCTTAATGATGTTTTTAAATACTATTCAACCTGCTGAAGGCTCAACTCATTCTAAACGACGTGTGGGTCGTGGTATTGGTAGTGGTTTAGGCAAAACTGGCGGGCGTGGTCACAAGGGCCAAAAAAGCCGTTCGGGTGGCTTCCATAAAGTAGGTTTTGAAGGTGGACAAATGCCATTGCAACGCCGCCTGCCTAAGCGTGGTTTTAAATCTTTATCAACTGCCAAAAATGCAGAAGTTAGTTTGAATGAGTTGTCATTGATTGCAGTTGATGTAATTGATTTGCTAACTTTAAAACAGGCTGGCTTGGTTGATTCACGCGCCCAAAATGTTAAAGTGATTGCTTCTGGCGAGATTCAAAAAGCAATTGTTTTAAAAGGTGTTAAGGTTACGGCAGGTGCGAAAGCAGCGATTGAAGCTGCTGGTGGAAAAATTGAAGAATAAGGCTTGGATTTAAGTGGCTAATCAACTATCTTCATTAGTGCTGAAAAAGTACGGTGATCTTAAGCAGCGATTATTATTTTTGCTTGGAGCATTAATTGTATTTCGTATTGGTGCTCATATACCCGTACCAGGTGTTGATGCAGTTGCTTTAGCTAAGCTATACGAAAGCGCAAGCAGCGGCATCTTGGGTATGTTAAATATGTTCTCAGGAGGTTCGCTGGAGCGCTTTAGTATTTTTGCTATTGGGATTATGCCTTATATTTCTGCGTCAATTATTGTTCAATTGGCGTCTGAAATCCTTCCTTCGTTGAAGGCTCTTAAAAAGGAAGGTGAGTCAGGAAGAAAAATCATTACTAAATACACTCGTTATGGTACGGTAATTTTAGCATTGCTTCAAAGTTTTGGCGTGGCCACTTTTGTTTATCAGCAAAATGTTGTAGTTACTTCCCAATTTGAGTTTTATGTTTCAACTGTTATTTGCTTGGTAACCGGAACTATGTTCTTAATGTGGTTAGGGGAGCAGATGACTGAGCGAGGTATAGGTAATGGGATTTCTCTAATTATTACCGCTGGTATAGTATCTGGTATTCCATCTGGTATAGCACAATTACTGACCTTGACTAACCAGGGGTCAATGAGTGTGCTAATGGCAATTTCTATTGTGCTTGGCTCACTAATATTAATTTATGCTGTCGTATATTTTGAAAGCGCACAGCGAAAAATACCAATTCATTATGCTAAACGCCAGTTTGGGAATAGGATTGTGCAAGGGCAGAGTACTCATATGCCTTTTAAATTAAATATGGCTGGAGTAATTCCTCCTATTTTTGCTTCGAGTATTATATTGTTCCCTGCAACTTTAGTGGGTTGGTTCGGCTCAGCAGACTCAAGTGGTTGGTTAAGTAAATTAGCTACTTTGTTACAACATGGTCAGCCTATTTATATTGTTTTGTTTGCAAGCACTATAATATTCTTTTGTTATTTTTATACGGCTTTGGTATTTAGTCCAAAAGAGATGGCTGAGAATTTAAAAAAGAGCGGTGCTTTTGTACCTGGTATTAGGCCTGGCGAGCAAACTTCAAGATATCTGGAGAAAGTTGTATTGCGTTTAACTTTTTTTGGTGCCTTGTATATTACTATTATTTGTTTAATTCCTGAGTTTTTAACAACAGCTTTAAACGTACCTTTTTATTTAGGTGGAACTTCATTGTTGATTTTGGTTGTTGTTACAATGGATTTTAATACCCAGATTGCTTCGTATAGAATGACTCATCAATATGAACATCTGATTCAAAAAACTGATATAAAATCACTATCACGTCACTAAATAAAAGAAATATGGCTAAAGAAGACACTATACAAATGCAAGGTGAGATATTGGAAACTTTGCCTAATGCAACTTTTAAAGTAAAGCTTGAGAATGATCATGTTGTTCTAGGACATATCTCTGGAAAAATGCGAATGCACTATATTCGTATTTCTCCTGGTGATAAAGTTACTGTTGAGCTTACTCCATATGATTTGACTCGTGCACGTATAGTGTTTCGAGCTAGATAAAGAAAGGAAATAAAATGCGTGTACAACCTTCTGTAAAGAAAATTTGCCGTAACTGCAAAATTATTCGTCGTAATCGTGTAGTGCGTGTAATTTGTACTGATCCCCGTCACAAGCAACGTCAAGGTTGAGTATTTTTACTTGAAAATGATTTTGTGGTATAGTGACAAAATTTTGCCCTTAAAGGAAATGATATGGCTCGTATTGCAGGGGTGAATATCCCTAACCATGCCCATATCGTAATTGGCCTTCAGGCTATTTACGGTATTGGTTCTACTCGTGCTAAATTGATTTGCGAAGCTGCTAACATTACACCTAGCACCAAAGTAAAAGATTTAGATGAGTCGCAATTAGAAGCATTGCGTGAGCAAGTTTCTAAGTTTGAAGTTGAAGGCGATTTGCGTCGTGAAGTGACAATGAGTATTAAGCGCTTGATGGACATGGGCTGCTACCGTGGCTTCAGACATCGTCGTGGTTTGCCTTGTCGTGGGCAGCGTACTCGTACAAATGCCCGTACCCGTAAAGGTCCGCGTAAAGCAATTGCCGGTAAAAAATAATTTTTGAGGATTTTAATTAATGGCTAAAGCAAACACAGCTTCACGTGTACGTAAAAAAATACGTAAAACCGTAAGTGAAGGTATTGTGCATGTACATGCATCTTTTAACAATACCATCATTACTATTACTGACCGTCAAGGAAATGCATTATCTTGGGCTACCTCTGGCGGTGCGGGTTTTAAAGGTTCACGTAAAAGTACACCTTTTGCTGCTCAAGTGGCAGCAGAGGCCGCTGGTAAAGTTGCCCAAGAGTATGGCGTTAAAAATTTAGAGGTTCGTATTAAAGGTCCTGGCCCGGGTCGTGAATCTTCAGTTCGTGCGCTCAACGCTCTTGGTTTTAAAATTACTAGTATTACTGACGTTACCCCGTTGCCTCATAACGGTTGCCGTCCACCTAAAAAACGTCGTATTTAAGATTGGAGTGATTGAAATATGGCACGTTATATTGGCCCTAAATGTAAATTGGCGCGCAGAGAAGGCACAGATTTATTCTTGAAAAGCGCAAGACGTTCTTTAGAATCTAAATGTAAAATGGATTCTGCTCCTGGTCAGCATGGTGCAAAGAAGCCTCGCTTGTCAGATTACGGTTTGCAATTGCGTGAAAAGCAAAAAATCCGTCGAATCTATGGTGTATTGGAGCGTCAATTCCGTCGTTATTTTGCGGAAGCTGCACGACGCAAAGGTTCTACAGGTGAATTGCTTCTGCAACTTTTAGAGTCTCGTTTGGATAATGTTGTATATAGAATGGGTTTTGGCTCTACTCGCGCAGAAGCCCGCCAACTCGTTTCTCACAAAGCAATCGTAGTGAATGGTCAAGTTGTTAATATTCCGTCTTATCAAGTTAAGGCTGGTGATGTTGTCAGCATCCGTGAAAAAGCTAAAAAGCAAGTCCGTATCCAAGAAGCTTTGGGCTTAGCCACTCAAATTGGCTTGCCAAGTTGGGTTTCGGTTGATGTGAATAAAATGGAAGGTGTATTTAAAAATATGCCTGATCGCTCAGAATTGACTGGCGATATTAATGAACAGCTGGTGGTAGAATTCTATTCTAAATAATGCTAGCTCAGTGAGGGACAGTTAAATGCAAAATAGCACTTCCGAATTTTTGAAACCTCGTCAAATTGATGTTGATACTTTATCTGCAACCCGCGCTAAGGTATCTATGCAGCCATTTGAGCGTGGTTTCGGTCACACTCTTGGTAATGCTTTGCGTCGTATCTTACTGTCATCCATGAATGGTTTTGCACCTACTGAAGTAGTTATTTCGGGTGTGTTACACGAGTACTCCACTGTGGACGGTGTTCAAGAGGATGTTGTTGACATCCTCTTGAACCTGAAAGGTGTAGTATTCAAATTGCACGGAAGAAACTCTGTTCAGTTGTCTCTGAAAAAGTCTGGTGCTGGAGTCGTGCTGGCAAGTGATATTAGCTTGCCTCATGATGTTGAAATCATTAACCCTGAGCATGTGATTTGTCATTTGTCTGATAATGGTCAGATTGAAATGGAAATCAAAGTTGAGCAGGGACGTGGTTATCAATCTGTTTCCGGTCGTCGTACAGTACGTGATGAGAGTAAGCAGATTGGTGCAATTCAATTGGATGCGAGCTTTTCGCCCATCAGTCGTGTTAGCTTTGAAGTTGAACCCGCGCGCGTAGAGCAGCGTACGGATTTAGATCGTTTGGTTTTGGATATTGAAACCGATGGTTCTATTGATCCCGAAGAGGCTGTACGCAGTGCGGCACGTATTTTAATTGATCAAATGTCTATTTTTGCAGATTTGCAAGGAACACCTGTCGAAGAAGTAGAAGAAAAAGCTCCTCCGATCGATCCTGTATTGCTGCGCCCAGTAGATGATTTGGAATTAACTGTACGCTCAGCTAACTGCCTGAAAGCTGAAGATATTTATTATATTGGTGATTTGATTCAGCGTACTGAAACCGAGCTTCTCAAAACGCCTAATTTAGGTCGTAAGTCTTTAAATGAAATTAAAGAAGTACTAGCTTCCAAGGGTTTAACTTTGGGTTCTAAATTAGAAGCTTGGCCGCCGGTGGGTTTGGAAAAGCCGTAAGTTTGAATATTAAAGGATTATGACATGCGTCATCGTAATGGCAACCGTAAATTAAATCGTACTAGCAGCCATCGTGCTGCAATGTTACGTAACATGGCAAATTCTCTGTTGAGCCATGAGACTATTGTAACGACTTTACCTAAGGCTAAAGAACTACGCCGTGTGGTAGAGCCATTGATTACTTTGGGAAAAAAACCTTCATTGGCTAATCGCCGTTTAGCTTTTAACCGTACTCGCGATCGTGATGTAGTTGTTAAGTTGTTTGATGATCTGGGTCCTCGTTTTGCTAATCGTAACGGTGGTTATGTGCGCATTTTGAAGTATGGCTTCCGCAAAGGTGATAATGCTCCATTAGCTTTGGTAGAGTTGGTTGAAAAAGCTGAAGTTTCAGCTGAATAATTTAATAAACTGATTCTGCTTTAATTGGAATTATCTAACCCATACTTTGTTGAGTATGGGTTTAGTTAAAAAGCCGTTTGAAATTAATTTCAGACGGCTTTTTTAATTGATTATATTAATCCATCTTTATTATTAATCCATCTTTATAAGGGTGTAATCTACTTCAGCTTCAAACAAAATCAATAGTAATAAGCGCGTTGCTGGCCAGAGTTTGTTCTGCTGAATAATATTTTGGATGAAGATGGCCCGAGCTATACAATTTATTAGGGAAGGGTATCAATGGGAGTTTTGCGATGGCCAATACCGTTTTCAGACGGCCTGAATAGCATATAGGCCGTCTGAAATGATTCTTTTCGCTTACGCACAACTTTATTTCCTAACCCTCCCTCTTGCTAATTGGCAACATAATATTGCTATCCTCAAAAATAGCATCTAAACCTTAAGCCTATTTTCTTAATAGGGAAAATCGGGCAGAATCACATTTCTTGTGCAAGAAGCACTTATTTGCGTCTCCATAACTCAATATTAAAGAACAATCATGCTAACCGTTTACAACACCCTCACCCGCCAAAAAGAAGAATTCATTCCTATCAACCCGAAAAACGTGCGCATGTACGTCTGCGGTATGACCGTTTACGACTACTGTCACTTGGGACACGCCCGCGTGATGGTGGTGTTCGACATGATTGCCCGTTGGTTGCGCGCACAGGGCTATCCGTTGACTTATGTGCGTAATATTACCGACATCGACGACAAAATCATTGCCCGCGCTGCGGAAAACGGCGAAACCATCGGCGAGCTGACCGAACGTTTTATCCGAGCCATGAATGAAGATGCGGCGGCTTTAGGCGTAATCCGCCCCGATGTGGAGCCGAAAGCTACCGAGCATGTGCAACAGATGTTGGGCATGATTCAACGCCTGATCGACAACGGCAAGGCTTATGCCGCCGATAACGGCGACGTTTACTACGCCGTGCGCGAATTTGCCGCATACGGCCAGCTTTCCGGCAAGTCGCTGGACGATTTGCGTGCGGGCGAGCGCGTGGAAGTGGACGGTTTCAAACGCGACCCGTTGGACTTCGTATTATGGAAAGCCGCCAAGCCCGGCGAACCGGCGTGGGAAAGCCCGTGGGGGCAGGGCCGCCCGGGTTGGCATATCGAATGCTCGGCCATGAGCGAAGAGTTGTTCGGCGACACTTTCGATATTCACGGCGGCGGTGCAGACTTGCAATTCCCGCATCATGAAAACGAAATCGCCCAAAGCTGCGGCGCGCACGGCGGTAGTTGCGGCCACAACCGTTCGGGCGGCAAAGCGATTGAAAGTCATGTGAAATATTGGCTGCACAATGGTTTTATCCGCGTCGATAACGAAAAAATGTCCAAATCGCTGGGCAACTTCTTTACCATCCGCGAAGTGTTGGAAAAATACGATGCCGAAGTGGTGCGCTTCTTTATTTTGCGTGCGCACTACCGCAGCCCGCTGAACTATTCCGATGCCCATTTAGACGATGCCAAAGGCGCGCTTACCCGTTTGTACACTGCTTTGAAAAACACGCCGCCTGCTGAGTTTGCAGTCAGCGAAAACGCCAACGACTACACCCGCCGTTTCTTCGCCACCATGAACGACGATTTCGGCACTGTAGAAGCGATGGCCGTATTGTTTGAATTGGCCAACGAAGTCAACAAAACCAACAGTGCCGAGCTGGCCGGCTGCCTGAAAGCGCTCGGCGGCATCATCGGTTTGCTGCAACGCGATCCGCAGGAATTTTTGCAGGGCGGCAGTGTTTCAGACGGCCTCTCCAACGAAGAAATCGAAAGTCTGATTGCACAGCGCAAACAAGCGCGTGCCGAGAAAAACTGGGCGGAATCCGACCGCATCCGCGATTTGCTCAACGCCGAAAACATCATTCTTGAAGACGGCGCGGGAGGCACGACTTGGCGGCGTGGTTGATTGAAACACAGAGTTTTTTAATCATTAACTGATTGAAGCTGAAAGGCCGTCTGAAATGTTCAGACGGCCTGATTTTTATCTGCTTCATTGAATAAATTGATTGTGATTATCATTTGTTTCTTTGTGTGCGATAATGCGCTTATTGTTTCCGAAGTAAGCACGTCAACAAAGGAGAAAAGTGATGACTACCCGTACCGAACACGACACCATGGGCAATGTGGAAGTGCCTGCCGAGGCCTATTGGGGCGCGCAGACCCAGCGCAGCCGCGACAATTTCAAAATAGGTGGCGAAACCTTGCCCGAGCCTTTAATCAACGCGATGGCGCTCGTGAAAAAGGCGGCGGCTTACACCAACGCCTCACTCGGTCGCATTCAGCAGGAGCAGGCCGATTTGATTGTAAAGGCGGCGGATGATGTGTTGGCAGGCAAGCTGGCAGGGCAGTTTCCTTTGGTGGTGTGGCAAACCGGTTCGGGTACGCAGTCCAATATGAACATGAACGAAGTGCTGGCCAACCGCGCCAATGAAATCGCCGGCACGGGATTGGCTGCATATCAGCCCGTACACCCCAACGATCATGTGAACCATGCGCAATCGACCAACGATTCATTTCCCACGGCGATTCACGTTGCGGCGGCGATTGAAATCAACCGCTTGCTGATTCCGGCGGTTAAAGCGCTGCGCGATACTTTGGACGCGAAAGCCAAGGCGTTTGCATCTATCGTTAAGATTGGCCGAACCCATTTGCAGGATGCGACGCCGTTGACATTGGGGCAGGAGTTTTCCGGCTACGTCAGCCAGCTGGATCACGGTTTAGGCCGTCTGAATGATGCTTTGAAAGGTTTGTACGAACTGCCCTTGGGCGGCACGGCGGTGGGCACGGGTTTGAACAGCCATCCCGATTATGCGGTGAAAGCAGCGGAAAAGCTGGCCGAACTTTCCGGCTTGCCGTTTGTGACCGCGCCGAACAAGTTTGAAGCGCTGGCCGGGCGCGATGCCTGTGTGTACGCTTCCGGCGCGTTGAAAACGCTGGCGGCGAGCCTGAACAAAATAGCCAACGACATCCGCTGGCTGGCAAGCGGCCCGCGCTGCGGTTTGGGCGAGATTAAGATTCCCGAAAACGAGCCGGGTTCGTCCATTATGCCGGGCAAGGTCAATCCTACCCAGTGCGAGGCGATGACGATGGTGTGCTGCCAAGTGTTCGGCAACGATGTGGCGGTCGGCATGGCGGGGGCGTCGGGTAATTTTGAATTAAACGTTTACATGCCGGTGATCGGTTACAACCTGCTGCAATCGGTGCGCCTGCTCGGCGATGCCTGCAACAGTTTCAACGAACATTGCGCCGTCGGTATCGAACCCGTGCCGGAAAAAATCGATTATTTCCTGCATCACTCTTTGATGCTGGTAACGGCGCTGAACCGCAAAATCGGTTATGAAAATGCGGCGAAAGTGGCGAAAACGGCTTATAAAAACGACAAGTCCTTGCGTGAAACCGCGATTGATTTGGGTTTGCTCAGTGGAGAAGAGTTTGACGAGCTGGTGAAGCCGGAAGATATGGTGACACCGCGTTAAGGTTTAAAAGTGTGTGAAGCTGGCAAGATGTAGCCGATTCACTATTGAGGCCGTCTGAATTTTTTCAGACGGCCTCATGGCTTTTAAAGCATCTTGATGATCAAGCGTTTTTCTCGATAGGCGCGTTGTGTTCTTTCCACGCCGCAAAACCGCCGTCGATGTGGGAAACGTTGGTCATGCCCATATCTTGCAGGGTTTTGGTGGCTAAGGCGCTGCGCCAGCCGGCACCGCAAAATAAGATGAACTCGGTATCTTCGTTGGCAAAAATCGGTTTGTGGTAGGGCGATTCGGGGTCAACCCAAAATTCGAGCATCCCGCGCGGCGCATGAAACGCATTGGGTACTCTGCCGCTGTGTTCGAGTTCGCGGATGTCGCGGATGTCGATTAAGGCGGCTTTTCCCGATTCGGCACGGTGGCGCGCCTCTTCAACGCTGTGCGTGGTGATTTGGCTCATGGCTTCGTTAACCAGCGCTTTGAATCCTTTTGTAATCGGCATGATTTTCTCCTGTGTAGTGTCTCCATCACATCAGGCCGTCTGAAACGGAACGTTGCCCGTTTACGACACGGACAGCGAACGGTGCGCGACGGCTTGATAAATGCAGTCTAAGGGATATCGGCGCAACAGAAAACCGTAGCGTGTTTATCTTGGGACATTCCGTTTTCAGACGGCCTGAATGTGGCTAGGCTCAATGCGGTTTTTGAGTGACCAGCACGCAGCCCCAGCCGTCGTAGCAGCCGTTGTTTTTCTCGGCCAATACCATCAGCTCGTGCACGTATTCGTCAATTTCGTCGGGCAGGGTGTTGTTGTGACGGCTGATGTTGAGTTGGTGGGGATATTCGCCGCCGTCTGAAACATGCTCGAGGGCAAGCATGGTGTAGCCGAGACCTTCAGCCTCGGAAGCAGCCGCTTTTGCATCGTCGGCGGTGGGGAAGTGGAGCCAATGGTCAACGGCGCGCTCGACTTCGTGGAGGTTGCCTTGCTGCTCGAGTTGCGTCCAGATTTTTCTGTTGACGATGAATTGGTATTCGTAGGCATCGGGATAGAGAAAGCGTAAGTAGGCTTCCCATTCGGGGTCTGCCTCGCTGTGGCAGCTGTATTCGTAGCCGCCGTATGACTTCATCACGCCGTCGATAACTTTGTCGTAGTCTTGTGTGTCGGGGGAGTAGAAAATCAGGCTGAATTGGCCGTGGCCGGTTACGGAGCCGACCATAACTGCGCCCCGCGCTGCCAAGGCGTCGGTGATGTCGTCTTCGATTTTGCAGATGGCGGGGTATTCTTCCGGTGCGGTTAAGCCGTGTTCGTTGGGCTGGCGGAGTTTGAGCGTAATCCAAGTGCGTTGATCCATTCCGGCCAGAGGAGCAAGGTCGTGCAAGGCCAAATTCAGGCGGTTGCTGGCGGGCAGATTGTCATCGGTTTGATAGAGATAAGAACCCCAATCTTCCGGCAGCTTGGGTACGGAACGGGCGGGCGTGGAAGTGTCGGATAGTAATTGTTTAAACCATTTCATAATCATTGTGTTACTCCTTGTGTAGGGGGCGGCTGTTTTTAGGTATGCCGAGACCTTTGCAAAACCCTCATCTGCGGCGCATTTATGCGTTGTGCGCTGCCCGCCCGTTTGCCTATCGTGTGATGTGTCTGCACCCGCTGTGCTGCTACGCCTTGAACTGCATCCACATCTGAGGGTTTTGCAAAGGTCTCATGCCGTTTTAATTGGAAAGTTTCTGAGGACTTCGTGTAATAAGAAAACAGGCCGTCTGAAAAGTTTCAGACGGCCTGTATTTTTAAGTTGGGCTGCGATTAGGCTTCAACCGGAATAATGCCGATTTTCGCCTGCCATTGCTTCGGTGCGATGGCGTGCACGGATTGGCCGCTGCTGTCCACCGCCACGGTTACGGGCATGTCTTTCACTTCAAACTCGTAAATCGCTTCCATGCCCAAGTCTTCAAAAGCCACCACTTTGGCTTCTTTAATGGCTTTGGCCACCAAGTAGGCCGAACCGCCTACCGCCATCAGGTAAACCGCTTTGTTGTCGGCAATGGCTTCGCAGGCGGCGGCACCGCGTTCGGATTTGCCGATCATGCCGAGCAAGCCGGTTTGCTCCAGCATTTGGCGGGTGAATTTGTCCATGCGGGTGGCGGTGGTGGGGCCGGCGGGGCCGACTACTTCGTCGCGCACGGGGTCAACCGGGCCGACGTAGTAAATCAGTTTGTCGGTGAAATCGACCGGCAGTTTTTCGCCTTTGTTGAGCATATCGACCATGCGTTTGTGGGCGGCATCGCGGCCGGTGTAGATTTTGCCGTTCAAGAGCAGTACATCGCCCATTTTCCAAGTGGCAACTTCTTCTTTGGTGAGCTTGTTTACATCTACGCGCTTGCCGTTGTCGGGGCTGTAAGTGATGTCCGGCCAGTCTTCCAATGAAGGCGGGTCGAGTTTCACAGGGCCGGAGCCGTCCAATTCAAACTCAACGTGGCGGGTGGCGGCGCAGTTCGGAATCATGGCCACGGGTTTGGACGCGGCGTGGGTGGGGTAATCCAAGATTTTGACGTCGAGAACGGTAGTCAGGCCGCCCAAGCCTTGTGCGCCGATGCCCAACGCGTTCACTTTTTCAAACAGCTCCAAACGCAGGGCTTCGGTGGTGGAGAGTTCCGCGCTCGAAGCGGCTTTTTCCTGCAATTCGTGAATATCGACGTGGCTCATCAGCGATTCTTTCGCCAATAAAGCCGCTTTTTCGGGCGTGCCGCCGATGCCGATGCCCAAGATGCCGGGCGGACACCAACCTGCGCCCATTGTGGGGATGGTTTTCAGCACCCAATCGACAATCGAATCGGAAGGATTGAGCATGGCGAGTTTGGATTTGTTCTCCGAACCGCCGCCTTTGGCCGCGCAGGTTATTTCCACTTTATCGCCCGCTACGATTTCCATGTGGATCACCGCCGGCGTGTTGTCTTTGGTGTTTTGGCGTTTGCCGGCAGGGTCGGCCAAAACCGAAGCGCGCAAAGTGTTGTCGGGGTGGGTGTAGGCGCGGCGCACGCCTTCGTTGACCATTTCCTGCACGCTCATTTGTGCGTCCCATTGCACGTTCATGCCCACTTTTAAAAACACGGTGGCAATGCCGGTATCTTGGCAGATGGGGCGGCGGCCTTCGGCACACATGCGGCTGTTGACCAGAATCTGCGTCATCGCGTCTTTAGCGGCGGGGTTTTCCTCTTTTTGCCACGCTTTATATAAGGCTTGGATGTAATCGACGGGGTGGTAGTAGCTGATGAATTGGAAAGCATCGGCAATACTTTGGATAAAGTCTTCTTGTTTGATAACGGTCATGGAAGGTGTCCTTTGGAGTGGTTTTATGGTTGATGAATCTTTTGGAAACAGCGGGTTAGGGTATTTCATTCCGAACACGGCTGATGCCGCGCGCGATGTGTACCGCCGATATTTCGCAAGATTTCGGTTTGTGTTGTTGTACCGGCCTTTTTCAGACGGCCTTTGGGTAAAGAATACAGGGTTAAATTGTTAATTTGTGTTAATTAAAAAGATGTCGGAGAAGAAAGGCGGAAAGGCCCTAAAAAAGATAGGCTGCGCCGGATTGTGTTGCCGACAGCAGCCTGAGACCTTTGCAAAACCCCCATCTGCGGCGCATTTCTGCGTTGTGCGCTGCTCGCTCGTTTGCCTATCCATATGATATGTCTGCACTCGCTGCGCTGCTACGCCTTGAACTGCATCCACATCTGAGGGTTTTGCAAAGGTCTCAGCCTATCTGATTTGAAATTTTGGGGATAGAAATAGAATATGAATCAACAAAGCAAAGCGCGTTAAATCATAAATCCCATGCTTTGATCCATTTCGCCGGCAGGATTCTTGACTGCCTTGCCTGTTTGCTTAGCGGGCACGCCTACCACGGTGGTGTGCGGCGGCACATCGGCTACCACCACGCTGCCCGCGCCGACTTTGGCGTTTTCGCCGATACGGATATTGCCCAAAATCGAAGCATTGGCACCGATCATCACGCCGTCGCCCACTTTCGGATGGCGGTCGCCGCTTTCCTTACCCGAACCGCCGAGCGTTACGCCGTGCAAAATGGAAATATTGTTGCCGAGTACGGCAGTTTCACCGGCAACAAAGCCGGTGGCGTGGTCGAGCATCAGGCCGTGGCCGAAACGCGCGGCGGGGTGGATATCGACGCCGAACACTTCCGAAGAGCGGTTTTGTAGGAAATACGCCAGCGTTTTACGGCCGTGTTCATACAGCCAATGATTGATGCGGTGCGCCTGTATAGCGTGAAAGCCTTTGAAATAGAGCAGCGGCAGCGAATATTCGTCGCAGGCCGGGTCGCGCTCGTAGCAGGCAAGCAGGTCGAGTTTCACCGCTTCGATGATGTCGGTATCGCAGCACAGAGCCTGCTGATACATTTCAAACAGAGCGCGGGCATCCATAATCGGGCTGGAAAGTTTGCTCGACAGATGGTAGGCCAGCACGGAGTCCAGCGAGGAATGGCGCAGAACGGTTTGGTGCAGAAAGCTTGCCAGCAGCGGTTCGGCTTCAACGGCTTCTTCCGTTTCCAAACGGATGGCCTGCCATAAATCGAAATCGGGGGTGTTGAGGTGGTCTTTTTTCATAGATGGGCCGTCTGAAAAATAGGATCAGACGGTTGTTATATTATAAGTGTGGCGTTTTTGGCAAGTTTGTTAGCGATGCTTTTTAAGGTGAGTAATGAAACATAAAAAATAGTAAAACAAGTGGTAGTATCTGTATAAGTAAGCTTTTCGCGGCATCTCGGCTTTTCGGTGCTGCGCTTTTTTATGATGAGCGGCTAAACAAAACTTAAAGATATTCGGTTGTTTTTTTATACAGACGGTTGAAAACTGCTTTGCGAGCCTATATGATGCGAACCCTTGTCATCACTATAAAGGTTTATATGTACATGAAGGACTTCACATTCAGAGGAAAAAAAATCAATAACAAACAAGCAAATATTGCACTTTCAGCTTTAGTTTTACTGGCACTTTCCGCATGTGGCGGCGGAGGCGACAAACCTTCGGTCGAATCTACTTCCACCACAACTTCTAATACGGTAACGATGGAATCATCGTCCCAATCAGATGCCCAGCCTATTGCAGTAAAAGGTACGCAAGCAAATACTGCTGCACAACCCACAGCCTTCCGTTCTGCTGCCGCGGCTCCTGTTCAGCCACCCTATACCGTGACCATCAACGGCCATACCCATGCAGGTGGTAAAAAAATTGTGTTGGATGACTTTGCCATGTCTGCGTTCAGCAATATTCCGACAGCCAACAACGGATCCGTGCGTGCCTACCGCCAAAAACATTCCATTATTGCAGGTTATTTAGGCCCCAAACGTGTTATCGCAAAAGATAATGATGGTAAGGAAGTGACCATACAAGACCCGATGAAAGTCGGCCTGATCAAAGGCGATATTACGCAAACTTTACCTGATTCAGGTAAGTTTACTTACAGCGGCCAAGCGTTTAGCGATACGAGTGTAGGCCGTCTGAATTATGAGGTTGACTTCAACAGCCGCAAGGGTAGCGGCAGCGTTACCGGCATTGCTGAAACCGGTGCGATTACGTTGAAAGAAGCCGATATTAAAAACGTGGTACATCACAATGCCTTAGACGGCAGCCGCGTTATCGGTAAAGGTATCGAAGGTGTGGCGGATACTCAGAAAAAAGGTCGCGGTGATTACAGCTTAACCTTCTTCGGCCCGAATGCCGAGGAAAT
The DNA here is from genome assembly GCF_022870825.1 of Neisseria sp. Dent CA1/247. Classification (NCBI taxonomy): domain Bacteria; kingdom Pseudomonadati; phylum Pseudomonadota; class Betaproteobacteria; order Neisseriales; family Neisseriaceae; genus Neisseria; species Neisseria sp. Dent CA1/247. The sequence continues at coordinate 422,363 of NZ_CP091522.1, forward strand.
CGGCGGTGTGGTTTACCATCCGGGCGGTGAAGTGGGTGTAGGCGGTTCGAGAAAATAACCTCTAGTTTCTACCTGACGAAGCCTTTGATTAGTAAAACGGCAGAATGCTCTAACAGCGTTCTGCCGTTTGTGTTATCGGGTGGATATTGCCCGGTCGGATTATTAGCCTGAGACCTTTGCAACCCCCCCCATCTGCGGCACATTTCTGCGTTGTGCGCTGCCCGCATATGATATGTCTGCACTCGCTGCGCTGCTACGCCTTGAACTGCATCCACATCTGAGGGTGTTGCAAAGGTCTCAGCCTGTATAAGCTTTCTACTCAAATTAGATTTATATCAATATTTATCCAAAAAATCGTAAGTAAGATTTGAGCATTTGTTTGGATTGTAATAATATTACATAAAACTATTTTCCGATTTATCGCTATTGCAGAATGATTCGCAGCTTAAACAAAATCATCAATTCGTCTGTTTCAATGGCTTTCGTGGGGATAACCAGTTGGGCAACTGCATATTGCTACGGCTGGGGGCAGGCGCTTTTTCATGGTTATCCGTGGTGGCATGTATCCAAAGGGCCGGATAATGTTGCCCGCAGCTTGGCTTATGTGTGCATTACGTCGCTGGTATTGGCCGTGGGTTACGGTATCGGCTACCTGCTGCTGAGGGCGGTGAAGAAAAGCAGTTGGTTTGAGCATATCGGTTTCTTAAGAATTTTTGTATTGCTCAATGTGCTGTTTTTCCCGATTGCGGTGGAGTGTTATCTGTTGCTCGGGTATATGCCTTTGAAAATTTTATTGGCTTACTTGGGCGTTTCTTTATTGTTTTCAGCTGTTTTTCACCGCATCGGCAACCGTTTTCAAATGGATATGTCGCTGATACGCAGCGAAGAACAATATTCTCCGTTTTTTACCGCCTTTATTTTTTCTTTATTTCACCGCACTTGCTTTCTGTATCGGATACACAAGGCCTTATTTCCGTACTACCTACGACAAAATGGTGTTTGAAAACAAGCCTTACTACATTTTGGCCAGCAGCAGCGACGTGTACATCATGGGCGAAAAAATCCGCGATAACCATGAGTTTGTATTTTTCAACCACCAAACCTTGAAGGGTTACAAAATTGATGTGGTGGAGATGCCGAAATATTTTTCCAACGATTTCGATTTATAAACGGCTCGGTAAGCCTGCTGTTTTTCAGACGGCCTTGCCGGTTTGAAATCCTTTATAATGGCTGCTGTTTGAAATTTTTAATGTAAAGGCCGTCTGAAAAATGACCCAAAACGCAAACCATCTGTGCTGGCTCGATATGGAAATGACCGGGCTGAACCCCGAAACCGACAAAATCATCGAAGTGGCGATGATTATCACCGACCAAGATTTAAACGTGCTGGCTCAGTCGGAAGTGTATGCCGTTCATCAAAGCGATGATATTTTGAACAATATGGACGAGTGGAACACCGCCACCCACGCCCGCACCGGTTTGACCCAGCGCGTCCGCGAATCGCAATACACCGAAGCGGAAGTGGAGCGGAAATTATTGGATTTTATGGCGCGGTGGATTCCCGAGAAAACCACGCCGATGTGCGGCAACACCATTCATCAAGACCGCCGTTTTATGGTGCGCTATATGCCCAAATTGGAAGCCTATTTCCATTACCGCAATTTAGACGTGTCCACGCTGAAAGAGCTGGCGCGCCGCTGGAATCCGGCCGTGTATAAAGGTGTGGTGAAGAAAGGTTCGCATCAGGCTTTGGACGATATTTTGGAAAGCATCGAAGAGATGCGTTATTACCGCGATACTTTTATCAAGATGCCGTGTAAAGCGGCGGCGGCTTTTGCACAGTAACTTACCAGCTTTTGCACCACGCCGTATTTGGCAATCTTAACAGCTTTTGCACTAAATGCACCCCGTTTAAAGGTTATTTAAGCGGGGTTTAATCTTATTTAAAACTTGTACACCAAGTTATCCTCATAGGCGGCATCCTTGCTTAACTTGGCCTGCACGGTTAGGCGTGTGGCTTGGTCGAATGCCTGCCAATTATCCAGCCGCATTGATACGATTGTGTTGATGTAGTCGATAAACTCGGAGCGGGTCGAACTGAAAAACAGGTACGGCGGGCGGGTTAGGCTTACCAGCTTGAGATAGTCTACCAAGCCGAAGCGGTTGGCTTGTGCGTAGGCGGCCTGCGTGGTGGATAAATACGGCGGGTCGAGCACAAGTAACGCCTGCGGGTTGTCTGAAAATTGCGGGATTAGGTCTATATAAGACTGCCGCGTTATCTCCAAGCCGTCTAAGTAGTCGTCAGTAACAGGGTAATCAGACAACGGTAATTTGTAATACCACTCGGCCTTATATAGCTGCTGCCAGCTTGCGGCTTGGCGGCCGCTAAACAAGAACCAAGACGAAACGACCACATGGCATGTGAAACCGTCGAAGCGCTCTATATCTTGGATAATGATTTGCTTAAGATCATCGGGTATGCGTTGGTTTTTGCCGAAGCCATCAAGATGTTGCGCAATCAGGCGGCGCAGGCGGTTAATATCGGGGATGGCTTTTACTCGGGCGGCGTAGCGGTCGTAATCGTTATATATGACACGGGCGGCGGGCTTGACGCGCTTGGCTACATGAGCCAGTAAACCACTGCCTCCGAATACATCGACAATCGTCCAACCTTGGCCGTTGCCGGGTATATTATCCAGCACGTTGAGATAGTGCTTGATGAAATTGCGCTTTTGCCCTGCGAATGGAAGCGGTGCCTTAGAGTAGTATTTTTGCATCATATTTACTTGCTCTCCGGCACTCTTTCGGCGCTCTGAAATAGTCAATAAAAATGATGCTCGCATGCATTATAAAATGATTACTTACTGAATGTATTGATTGTTTTGCATCTGCTGCATTTGATTTGTACGCTACCGCTGCCTTTGGCCAACAGCTTGTGGCAATGTGAGCAGCGCAGCTCCCGGTAATTAACCATATTGCATTTACTCCGTTTAGGTTAAAATTCCGCCGCTTGTACAAGCAAGGCGGCCTTGAAGTCAATGCAGGTTAGGTCTGCTTGGCTGGCGTTACGGTGTTACAGCACCGTAACGTCGCCGTCCCTCGAATCATCTTTGTTTAAATCTGCATCAATCTCCTTTTACTGCCATCGCTAATTTTTGCGGGGAATACCGCCACGGCTTGATAAGGCCGAATGCTTGAGCGCACCATTCGCTGCAAAACCAGCGGCCTTTGCTGGGCGGGGTTTTGAGTACCGTACCGATTGCGCCCGACCAGTCATAACGTGCGCCTTGTGTGCGGGCATATAAACTGACGGCGGACTGGATACAACTTTCCGGCAAGGGGATTAAATCCCATTTTTCGGCCGGCAGCGCCATCACTTTGCAGCGCACGCCGCCATCGCGGGCGCTGGCGGAGTAGCATGTGTAAAGTGTTTGCGGATGGACTGTTACGGCTATCTCGCAATGGCTGTATGGACTGCGGGTTACGGTACGCACAAGCCAGTCTCTAAACCGCGCCCATCTTACTTTGAGGCCGCGGCCCTCTTTTTTGCCCTTATACAGAGCTAAATATATCTTGCGATTACTCATCTGCCACCTCGGTCGTTGTAGTTTGTGATGGCGGCGTGGTGCAAAAATCGCATTGCACGGCGGCAATATCTTCGGGAGTTTTGGCAGCGTAGATTTTGTCTTCGGCGGCTTGTCGCAAACCGGCTATATGGGCGGTCAACATCTCAAACTTAACCGCCTTTTCGTAGGCTTTTTGTTTGAGTACGTCTGCCGGCACGCCACGAGCGGCGGCAATAACATCCAGCGTAGGCGTGGCGGCGGCGTTATCGGCGTGCCATGCCTTTGCTTCTAGGGCTTGGATTGTCCACGTTGCGACCTCAAACTCGGGCACTCTGTTTAGCCCTGCCGCTTGGTCGATACAGGCTTGGGCGGCGCGGTTGACTTCGGCCAGCTTGGCGGCTTGAGCCTGCGCCAATTGCTGCGCCTTAGCCTCTTTGCTCACTACCCATTTTTTACCGCTCCATGTGTGCCACTCCGACGGCGGCGCATCCAACGTGAGGCCGTCTGAAATCTCGCCCACAGTATCGATAATCACGGCTTGACCATCGGCGGTTTGATAAGCGGTTTTTCCTCGGTGGTCTGTGATGTACTCCCAGCCGCTGCCTGTCCAACGGGCGGCATGGCCGTCTCGGTTTTCGGGCGGCTCCACGTCGATGCAACCGCCGGGGATAATGTAGCTGCCGTCGCGGGCATAAACGTCTAAATCGGCATCGGTTTGTCCGATATATAGGCCGTTTGAATCGAGTTGGCAGACTGGTTTTGTCCATTGAATGTTTTGGGTCATTTATTTTTCCTTGTTAGGATTTATGTTTAGGCGGCGGGCAAGGATGCCCGCCCTACGGTTTCAGACGGCCTTAAATTTTGATGCAGGCCAGTAACGCGACGTTGCGCGGGCGGGTTTCGCTGCCACCGGTACTTGATACCAAATGCCTCACGCTGCTTTGCGTCGCCGAGGTAAAGTCTTCCACATGCGTGTAGGGTTGGTCGCTCGCTGTACCGTAAACGGCCAAATGCCAAGAAGACGGGCTGCCCGGCTCGCCTGCCGGCATCATGTGGTTGTGCGCTTTGATTTCATCTGCCTGCCTGCTGCCCAATGCACGGCCACGGTCGATGTTGCGGCCATCATCAAAACCGCGTACAAACTCGCCGCGCAGGTCGGGCAGGTTAAAGGTAGTACGTCCGTCGCCCGCGCCGTAGGTTGTGCCGATGGCAGCAAACAGATCGGCATAGGTAGTGCGGGATACGGCTGCGCCGTTGGCTTTAAGCCAGCCTGCGGGGGCATTTCGCCCCGCAAAATAGGCCACCGTACCCGACGGCACGGCATTGTCTATTTTGTCGTTTAGCGTTTTAACGGCTTTGGCCGTGGCGATTTTGTTGCTGTCATCGAGATTGACGGCATCGGTTTTATCACTAGCAAGCATAATTTTGTCGCCTTGATACTTGATGGAGCCGTCGTTGTTCAATTGCAGCGATTTATTGCTGACTGGGTTTTTTAAATATATGGTGCTGGCGGCATAGCCCAGCTCTGCCCAATAGTCTTCATTGCCGCCCGATACGCGTAAGCCTCGAGAAAAATCGGCCACGGCGGCAAAGGTTTTTTTGCCGTTGATGGTTTGATCGCCCGCAGTTTTAACGGCGTCGCTTGTAGCACTATTGATTTCAGTTCTCACCCAATCTTGATACGCAACCGTCCGGTTAATATTGCCGAGCTCTGGAAAATGAATATAACGAACTTGTCCGCTAGTCTGCTCATATTTAATGTTTATTTTGAGCGTACTGCCGGCGGTAAAATTTGATTGCGGATTCGCCTCGATAAACCAATGTCCGCCGCCCTGCACGGGCATGCGTATCTTCCCCCAATGCTCGGCACGTCCGGCGGTTAACAGGGATGTGAAGGTCTTTGCACCGCCGATTTCTTCGTCTCCGGTTTTCGACACTTTCTCTTCATTCAATTTTTTGCCCATCGCCGCCGACAAAGCCTTATTGGTATCGTCGGATGTCAGGTTGTTTATCACTGCGCCGCTGAATATCTGTTTGATTGCATCCGCAAGCTGGTTGGTTTTAGCCTTATTGGGCTGGATTTTGGCCTCACTCAGCACAGCCAACAGCTCGGCCTGAATCTGATTGAGCCACCACGCGGGCAGGATGGTACCCAGTTCACTGGTACCGTTGCCGTCTTTAAACTGTTTATCGGGGGTATCGATAGCGTGCATTGTCTATGCCTCATAAGTAAATCGCACTGCGGTATGTGCGGGTTTTAAATCTTGGATAACGGTCTCGATCACGGCATCGCCGTAATCGGTCAACCTGTCGCCCGCTGCCGAGATACCGGCGCGGAATCGGGTAATGCGGTTGTTGCCGCCGCGCACATTAACGTGCCACACCCACATGATTTCCTGCGGCGCGAGGCGGTCGCCCGCACGGTTGACACCGGCGCGGAACGGCTGCGGTTCTTTAATTTCGATTTGATAGCCCGCCGCCTCGGCCAAACGCACAAAATAAGGAATACTCAAGCCGCCTGTTTCGTTTAGCTTGGCCATGACGGCCAACACACGGCGCTGGCGGTTTTTACCCGTACCGTCCAAACCTAATACACGCTCCCAATCAGCCAGCATTTGGCCGGCGCTGCGCGGGTCGATGGCATCGGCAACGCTTTGAGCCGATTCCGCCACCGCATCCAGCGCTGCGCCGTCTATTTCTGCCTGCGCCCGCACACGCGGGGCATTGCGGGCATACGACACGGGGGGCAACAGTCCGCGCAAGATGTCTTGATAGCTCATGACGGCATCTCCGTTACATTAATCGCGCCCGCTTTAAACCACTCGATGCGGTTAACCGTATCGGCGGCGCGGCTGGCCGTCGGCGTAGTCAGACGGCGGTCGATCACACCTTCCACATTGCTGATAGCCGCCTCGATTTGCGACACGGTCAGGCCGTCGCCGGGGATCAAGGTGTCGAAATATTCGTTTAGAGCCGTCTGTATGCGGCGTTTGGCCTCGTCCAAGTCGATGCCGTCGAGCTTGACTTGCACGGTAACAGGCACCGCCGTTACGGTCGGCTTGAGTACCAGCGCATTTTTTGCCGTTACCGGGCGCATCTCGTCGATATAAGCCTGCACGCGGCGCACGGTTTCTTCCGACGGCACACCGTCGGCGGAGGTAATGGCAATATCCACCGTGCCCAAGCCGCGGCGCAGCGGATAAACATATGCGCTGGTTACGCCGTCAACACTCAACGCCCAGTTTTTATAGTCGTAACGGTTGCCGCCGGCGGGCGGTCGGCGGATGATTTCCAACAGCCGCGCCAGCAGCGAGGCATCGCTTTCGCGGTCGGTGCCGCCCTGCACGGTAAGGCGGCATTCGGTGGCCACGCCGGCGGAGGCGGCCATCAGTTGCGCCTCGCCGTCGCGCACATTGGCGGCTGCGCCCGGCTCTTCGGCGATTGCCGGTATTTCCGCCGTGCCGCCGCTGCCGATAACGGCGCGGGCGGTAGTGCGGTAAAAACGCTGGCCGATACGCACTTGCAGGCCGTCTGAAAGCACGGATTGGGCAATGCCGCTTACGGTCAGCGTGCCGCTGGCCGTGGTCGGATTGCGGCGGCGCAAGCCGCGCATGGAGGCATGCCGCTCCAAATACTCGCGGTCGGCCGTATCCGGGAAAATCTGCCGCACAATCCAGCTTTGATGCGCATATTGCCCTTCGGCGCAGCTGGCCAAACGGCTGGCGTGCACATAATGGTCGCTGTCGGGGCTGATATCGGCATCCGGCCACAGGCTTTTGGTATCGCGCAGGATACGCTCGCGGATTTGCTCAAATGTCGGCGTTTCAAACACGTTTAAAACCTCTTTTAAAACCTCTTTAAATCACGGGCACTTCGTGGCGGTAGTCAAAACCGCCTGCCGCCGTATCCACCCGGATATGCAGGATCAGGCGGCCGTCGTGCGGCTGCTCTGCGCGCACGGTAATCTTGTCGGCACGCCCGCTCTTAACAATCGGTTGCAGTGCCTCATCGGCATATTGCTCGGCCAACAGGCTTACCCGTTGCAGGTCTTTTTCGCGCTGCAACAAATGCAGCAGCGAGCCGAGCGTTTTATCCGCCCACCAGCTGCCCAACGGTGTCATCAGGCGGATGTACACGGCATTTTGCAGCGTATCGACGGTGCGGCCGGTATAGTCGCCGGTGCCGGGGTTTAGCTCTTTGTCCATGTTGGCATTTTGCCGTTTTCAGACGGCCTCACGGAGTACACGGGCTTCAATCCCGCACGCAAAAAAAAAGCAGCCCGAAGGCTGCCAAAGGTCTGCTTGTCTATGCCGGCTCCGCCGGTGAGGTTTTACCGCCGATGCTGTCGGTATGCGGGTGCCGGCGCAACGATATATCGCCGGCCACCACGTCGCCGTCGGTGTTAAAGCTGCCGCCCGTTTGGTTAACATCGCCGCTAAAGGTGGCGCCGTCGCCGCCCTCGACGGCCATGCCGCCGTTGCCGTTGATTTGGCCTTGCGCCGTCAACACCGCACTGGTCTCCACCAACGGCGCGTTAAATTTGGCATCCGTGGCCGCATTAACCTCGTATTGTTTGCAGTTAACCCGATACACGTCGCAATCGGCCTCAATGATTTTGCCTTGCTTAATCACGATTTTTGCACCCTCATGATTAAAAATCGCCGTCTCGCCGGGTTTAAGGTTTTTGATGCGGTAGCTGCCGTGCTGGCTGCACACAATCACACCGTGCGACGTATTACCGCCCAGCGGTATCACTACCGCCTCGCTGCCGTCGGGCGGGTGGCTGGCAAAGCCGTATTCTTGCAAATGCTCAAGGTCTTGCAGGGTTTCGTCAGCCAAGCCGCTCAACTGCACGCGCTGTATCGGCTCGGACGACACCACCAGCGTGATTTTGCCGCGGAAGGCGGCGCGCAGGGTTTCGCCGATGTTTTTAGCAGTTTGTGCCGTTTTTTTCGCCAATTTACTCAAACTCATTCAAACACCGCCGTTTCTGCTTGTTTTTTGCCGCCTTTTTTGCCCTTGTGGCTCACACCTTTGCGCTTGCCTTTGCGCTTGCGCGCCGCCTCGGCTTTTTTGGGGTAGGCATCGGGTGTCCAAATGCCGTCCTCTTTGAGCCGCAGCTCGGTTTGCGTGCCGTCCATGCGCGACAACATAAACCGCCGCCCCATCAGAAAAAACACCGCATCGATACCGTGCTCGTCGTCGATCACATGCACACGCTGGCCGGGTTGCCACAATACGCCGTCGCGGGTTTTATGGCCGCCCACGGTTATCGTGAGTGTAAATCCCTCCAGCCGCCAGTCGGCCAGCTGCTTTTTAGCCTGCTTTTGCAGCGCGGCCAAATTGTCGGCATCGGACACCACCACCGTTTTGGGGCGGTGCAGCGTCATGGTCGGGTCTTTGTACACCCACTTTAAATCGTGTTTGGCGCTGTCGCCGCTGCGGCCGTGCGATTGCGCCAAAAAAGTAACCTCGGAAAAGCGGTTGTCGGTATCCCACTCAATGTCCATGCGCTCGATATTGCGGCGGCTGTCGGTGCGGCTCCAGCATAATGTCGCCACCGGCGGGCTGCTGTAATCCGCGCCGCCGACAACCAACGTGCCGTCCGGCTCCAGCCACGGATGCAGCCCCACCGAGTTGGCAATATGGGTTAATGCCTGCCATACGGTTTCGCCCGGCTCGATGTCGATTTTGTCCAAAGCGGGGTTGTTTTCCGCTTTGAGTTTTACCGTCTTAATCTGCGGCCACGGTGCGGCCAGCTTTTTGGCTGCGTCCAATACCGTCATGCCCTTTACATTGAGCTGCGGTGCGGAGCAATCCACCAAAAAACCGGCCAAATCACGCCCGCTTAAGCTCAACTCGCGGCTGCCCTTGCTTTTGCCGTGGCGCTGGCTGCCGATAATGCCCGTCATCACGGTTTGGCCGTCTATCACCACTTCGCAGGTTTCGCCGCTTAAATCGGGTATGGCCGCCTCCGGCCCCGACCTGCCGATGGCAAAATCGAAGCTGTCGGCAGGGATTAAAAAGTCGCTGTCGATGTCGTAGCGCTCCCAGTGGCGGTGCTCTTTACCGCCCACGCGCACCGACACGGCATAACCGTATGAATTATTTTGCATAGCTGTTGACCAAAGTGCCGCGCTTGATAAACGCGGGGTGGTGGATATGGGGATTGAGCCGTACCAGCTCTGCTGCGCGGCCGATATCGCCGTAAAACTCGTGGGCGATTTGGTGTATCGTGCCGTCGATTGGAGCTTGGCGCACAATCAGCGGCGGCTTTTGGTTGATGGCCGCCGCAACCAACGCATTCAGACGGCCTGCCGCCGCGCGCAGGGATTCTGCGGTTTGGTAAGCCTCGGTATACACGGCGTTGGCCGTCAGAGTGCCCGACTCGGCAGCAGCCGTCTGCACCGCCCGCAAGGCGGCAATCTCGGCCTGCATACGGCGGCGAATGACGCGGTTAACCTCAATCAAATCAGGCGCGGTCATCTCTTCGCCGTGCGCCTCGATTAATGCCGTTGCCACCGACAACAGCGATGACGTGGATAACAGGCGCACCGCCTGCGCCACCGGCTGCACTTGTTTGGCGGTTAAACGGTTCAAGCGGCTTTGCAGGCCGTCTGAAAAGCGGCCGGTAAGCAAATTATCAGGGATAGCGGCGGCACGGTCAGCAACAGCCGCAGCCCCGTCAAACCGCTGTCGCGGCGACCAACCGGCATGGTGCATGGCATTATCAGCCAAACCCGCCTCACGGCGTATGCCGGTATCTACCATGACCGCCATATCCGCAAACAGCTTGGCCGAGCCGCTTTTAAACGCTGCTGCGCTGTATCCACCGCGGTCGGGAAAGGCGATTTTGTCCAAATCAAACAAACGGCGCACCGCGCCAAACGTACCCGATGCCGCACTCCAAATGCCCAGCGCGCTGCCCCATAAAGCCGATACGCCCGCATCCACCGCCAACACCGCATCAATAAAGCCGATAGCCGCCTCGCGGTAGGTGTCGATATCGGCAATCAACGCCTCAAGCTCGACCAAAAAGGCGTTTTCAAATACAAAGATTTCCTGCGCCTCGGCCGCCTCTCGGAAAGTAATATCGATGCCGGCATAATCCACATAATCAGCCTCATGGCGGTAGCTCCACGATGCCGCAATCATGTTGTGCATCCGCCCCCAAACAGGGTGCACCAGCACGCCGCCGCCCGGCTGCTCCAGCGCATCCAGCAGCTTTTTCAGACGGCCTGCATAGTCCTTGCCCCAAAACACCGCCTTAATCTGCACCTGCCGCCCGGTCGTGCCCATGTCTTCGAGGTCGATACCCTGCACAAACGGCCGCGCATGCTCGGCCAATGCCTTGCCGTTGCTCTCGTCCACCGCCTCAATATCAAAGCCGACGCCCTTGTAAGATGCGTCCTGCAATAAGGTATGCCATCCGCTCATTATTGACCCGCTCCACGGCCGAACATGGCCACTTGATAACGCGACACCTCTTGGGCGATCACGCGCCCGTCGAGCGTTACCGTCATATTGTTGTTGATGGTTTGGTTGGCCGCCGCCAGCGTGCTGTTAATTTGATTCAGCCCGCCCGTTACCGCCGCCGTATCCTCATTCAGCGCGGCTTGATATTGCGCCGTCTGCTCGATAATCGCAGCTTGGTAAGCGGCGGTTTGCTGGGTAATGACGGGCACAAGCGGCTCGGCGGGTTTAAGGGGTTCGAGCGGGCGCAATGGTTGCAAGGGTTCGGCAGCCATGCCCGCAGGTTTGGGCGGTGGGTTTTCTTTCCACGCATCGGTAATGGCCGCTGTCAACAAGCCGCCGCCCGCCCCAATTGCGGCACCGATGGCCGTGCCGATACCGGGGATAATCGAGCCGACGGCCGCACCCAAAGCCGCGCCGCTTAAAGCAGACTCGGCATATCCCGCCGCGCGGCTGTTTAGGCCGCCCTCTGTAAATCCCTTACCCTCATTGCGGTTGATGCGGCTGTTGGCATCCCATAAACCCAAACCGCCCGCAGCAGCACCGATACCAACAAGGCCGAAGCGTGCGGCTGTGCCAACCGCCGCCGCACCGCCGCCCAAACCGCCACCACCCAACACACCCATTAAGCCTTGAGCCGCCGCCGCAGCCATTGCGGCAGCAGCAAGCGTTTGCAGGGCTAAGGTTGCGCTGGGAAATTCAGCAGTCAGTTGTTTGAATGCCGTTTCGGCCTCGATGAATTTTTGAGGGTCTTGGCGTAACACTTTAAGAGAATCGGCCTGCTCTTGTTGGGCAGCAGCATCCAACATACGCGCCTGATTGAGCTTATCGACCTTACCATCATCGGTTGCCCGTGTTTTGGCTTGGTAATCCTGCATTTGTTTAAAGTCCATTGCCGCAATCAACCCGCTTTGCGCCTGCAAGTCGGGAAATATTTCTGCAACCAATTCACGGCGGATCGTTTCGGCCTGCACCGCAGCATTAGCATCCCCCGCTTTGGCTTTACTTAAATAGCTTTGATACTCTTTGTTTTTGTCCAAATGCGTATTAATCAGTCTCGCCAACACTTCTATCGAGTTTTCGCCTTTGCCTTGGCCTGCCAAAACCTCTTTACGCCAATCCAGCCCCAAATGTTTTTGGACGTTTTTGCCGGTTTGAGACGACACCACTTTGGCCAAAGCATTATTAATATTGTTGGCCGCTTCGCTGGTTGTTGCCGCCTTATTGGCACCGGACTGCATCCATGCCAGCATGTAGTCGATATCTTTGTCGGCGGTCATACCTGCTTTACCCATGCTTGCAAACAAACCGGGAGCCTCACGCACCACGTCATCAATTTCAAATTTACCGTCCAAGCCTGATTGAATGGTTTTTTCAACGGCGCGGGCTAGCTTGTCGCCGGTTAGTCCTTGATCGGTAAACGTCTTATAGAGCGATGCCACCCCGTTATAGTCGTAATGGCCGTTTTGCGACGTCGCGGTCATGGTTAGATATCCTCGGCCTTGGTCGTTTTTGATTTGCTCAAACGATAAACCTTGTGCCATTTGCGCATTTATAAATTGCGCCGCCGCATCGGCATTGCCCCCGTACTTGCTTACCCACTCGTCGATAAGCGACCGCACTTGAGCCTTACCCGATGTGGCAATCCATTCGGCAGATTTATCCGAGTCGGCGATAAATGCGTTACGCGCAACTTGCCCGATATTGGCATCCATCTGCTTGGCGCTATCCATTGCAGGCTTAAGCGCGGCATAGGCTGCCGTACCCGCAGCAAGTGCGGTGCCGCCGATAGCCATACCTTTTTGCAGTTTCGAGCTTTTACCCAACTCTGCATTTAATTCAGCAATGCGTTGTTTATGTGCTTTCGTCGCACGCGCCAAATCGTTTTGTGTAGCCGTGCCGCTGCGTTTAAGGCGGTTGTATGCCGCCTCGGTCAGTTTGATTTCACGCTGTATCGCCTTTTCAGAGCGGATACCTGTTATTTCATAAGGTTTATGCGCCCGAGCCATTTTCATACGCGATGTGGCCGTGCGCTGCAATTGCCGCTCGGTTTCGGCCAAAAGCCGCTTTGCGCCGTCATCGCGTCCGGTCAGCGACAACACCAATTTCATCAATCCGTTTGCCATAAAAAAACAGCCTTTAAACTCACATTAACTCACGGTTAATTATGGTTTAAAGGCTGTTTGAATCGGGATTTAAGAGGCTTCAAGCCTGATTGTTTAAAAATTCTTTAAATGCACCTTGATAAATAAACTCATCATTCAAGGCATCTTTAATTACCTGTTGGATTTCATTTCTAGCTTTTTCTTTTGACCTATCGGTTTTATAGGTGGTTATTTTAAAATTTAAATGCTCTATATAAACCATGTAATGCCTTGTATTTACCAACCTAATTTCTTTATCACCAATCGGAATGTGTGGATATTTCATATCCTTTAAAATGTCATTCATTACGCTTGATCTTGATTGAATGGTTTTAGGGTTATCACTAATCAAGCATATTTCCAAAGATTCCCATAAGATCATTCTGTTTCTGTCATCTATAGATAACCTGCTTGATTGGCTTTTTTTAAAGTAATCACCTGCTGTCGTTTTCGCGTATTGATGACAATCATGCACTTCTCGCATAAACCCCTTAAGTGTATGCAGCCGCTTCTCTTCTTCAATTTTTCTTTGCCTTATTCTCTCCAGTCTTTCTTTTTCTTGCTGTCGATGCTGTTCAATTAATGCTTGTCTTTCTTTTTCAAATGCTGTTTTTTTATTTCTTTGCACCTGTTTGATTATAGCTACCACGCCAAAAAAGAATACAAACCAAATTAACATTAACCACACCAAAATATTCCCCTTTTTATATATAGAAAGGGAAAATATGTTAATTACAATGTGTGTAAATAGCAATACCGCCTGAAATCTAAGTTTCAGACGGTATTTAGATTATCCCTTCGGTTTAGGCAACCGCCTCGAGATAATCACTCCGTCATCCGTGGGCTTTTTAACGCCTAAGCTGTCCAAGATGTCTCCAAACCAAGCCACCAGCTCGGCGTGGCACATACCGGCCACGGCATCGGCGGATATACCCGCTTTGGCCATCAAGATGACGGATTGTCGGTAATTGCGGTGGCAGTTTCGGTAGTTTCGGGACTCGGTCTTTCGGCGGCCGCCGTGGTGTTCCCGGGGTTTTCCCCAGCGGCGGTGTATTTTGCCCGCAGGTCGTCCTGTGCGGCCAAGATGATGCCGTAGTCTTCGCCGGTCAGGTTTTCCGCTAGGTATTCGGCGGTTAGCTGTTCGGGGGTAATGCCCTCAACGGTCAGCTGCTGCGCCCAATAAGCCAAGGTTTCAGTCATCAGGGCGCGGGCTTTGCCGCTTTCGCTTTGTGCCTCGCCCCAATCCATATCTTCCAACGCAGCCTGCGCGCGCAGTTCGCCGCCGATAGTCAGCGGCCGTAGTGCGGCACGTTTGGCCACCCCGCCGCCCGGCAAGGGCAGGCCCCACACCAAATCAAACTCGTGTTTCATGCGGCGTTACTCCGTGATTTTGTGCAGCGCCACCATCTCGATATCGATACGCGCCTCGTTGTCGGTCTCGTATTGCTCGCTGGTTTCCACGGTAAAGCAGTCGAGATAAGAGGTGCGTTTGTCTTCTTGATTGATGGGGTAGATGGTAATTTTGGCTTTGGTGATGTTGTCCCAATCCACGGCGCGTCCGTCGAGCGGAATGGCGGCAGTCACGCTTAATTTGTGTTCGGTTACGCCGTCGCAATAACCGTTGACTCGGCCGTTGCGGTTCATGGTTTTGACCGGCTTGCGGCCGGTGGTAGTTTGCGGCTTGATGCTCACAATTTCGATGTCGCGGCCGTTAACCTCCATGATCACCGTACCGGCATAAGTTGCATCGCTCATGTTTTATCCTTTTTTAAGGTTTCAGACGGCCTTTAAAACAGGTTTAAACGCCGTCTGAAAGGGTTACAAAATCAAATCAATGCGCCCGGCAAACACATGCAGGCCGTTGACCACGTCGGCGGGGATGATGGCATTCACTCGGTTGGGGTCGTTTTGCGCACGCGCCACTACCAGCTTGCCTTTGTTGGCTTCGGCGTTTTCGATGATTTCGGCCTGATCGAGCTTGATTAATACGTCCAAAATCTCGCTCTTAACCTTGGGCAGCAGGCGGTCGCTCAATTTGTCGCGCGGGAAACGCAGGGCAATGCGCTCTTTAACGCTGCGGCGCACATAATCCAGCGTGCGGATGGTGGTAATGTCGAGTAGTGCCGGGTCGTCGGTGTTGTTGGCCGATTTGGTATAGGTGGATACGGCACGCATAATCTGCACGCGGTTGTTGACCACAGTCAGCGGGGTCAAGCCGTTGTACAGCGCATTGTTGCACTCGGCAAACAGCGGCCATTGCGCATCAGGTGTAACGGCCAGCCCTTTGATTTCCAACGTATTCAGCGGCTTGGCAGGGTCTTCTTCAAAGGCCAACACCGCCGCATAACCTGCGGCAATGATGCCGTTTGGCTCTACCGCGCCTTTGTACCAAGCGCAGGTAATGCGGCCGTCGTTGATTTTGCCGGTAGCGGTGGTGGCCGCGCTCAAGGTCGCACTCATACCCAATACGCCGATACAGCCGCGCTGCTCGATGGCATTGGATACGTTGGTAATATGGTTGCTCAAGGCTTTGGCGTTGGCGTCATCGCTAAACGGGCTGCAAATAATGTGATAATGCTTGCCCGCCACTTTGGCCAAGGCCGTGGCAATGTCCGCATTTTTGGCGCCGCCGGTAAAGGCATTGGCTTGATAAGTCAGGCCGGTATTGCCGGTACTCACGGTTAAGCCGCTCTCGTTGCCGATCTCGCCTTTGTGTTTGGCTGTCAACGTCACGGCTGCGCCGCTGCCGGATGCGGTAACGGTTACATCGGCGGCAGTGATGGCGGTTTTCAGACGGCCTGCCACTGTGGCGGCGGTCTCGCCGGTGTTAACGGACGTGCTTACCTGCTTGCCGCCAATCGTGATTTCCACCACGCCCGGCGCGGTGGCCGTGCCGGAAAGGGTAACGGTTGCGGTTGCCTGCACGCCTGCGCTGTGGTCGGCAATGCCGATAACGGTCAAATCCAAATAAGGGTTGTTGGCAAACGCTTGGCGCACCATCAAATGCGCGAGCGAGCCTTGTCCGAACAAATCGGCCGCCTCGGCATCGCTAAACAGTTGCACCGGCTCTAAGGCGGGCTGTCTGCCCGCGGTCAGCATGGGGGCAACCATCAATACCTTTTGCGGATTTTGCGGCAAACCTTGCACGGCATTGCGGGTGTTAAATTCAATGTACTGCCCGGGCACGCGGATGCTGCCCGGAATCGTGTCAAAATCAATATGGGGCATCATTACTCTCCCTTAGTATTGCGGGTTTTGGTATTTGGGGCGGCATCCTCAACCACCACCAAATCGCCGTCATCAATCATGCGGCGGTAATACAGGCTGTTGCCGTCCACTTCCACCGGCTCTTGGCCGATATACTCGTGCGGGTTGTGCTCGGCCGGCACACGCAGGCCGTCTGCCGCCGTTACTTTGATTTTGCTCATTGCTTATCCTTAAGGGTTAGGTTTACAGGGATTTCACCGGTGGATTGCGGGTCGTAAATTCTGCCGTCCAATCCCTCGAAATCAGGCCACGGCTCGCTCAATGTGCCCTGATACTTGGTAAAGATATGGTCGGGGTCGTCGGGATTGTCGGTGCGTTCGGGGTAGCGGTCATTTTCTAAGCCACAGGTGTTAAAGCGGATGGCGTACTCAACCGCATATATGCTTACTGCGGTGTTTTGCACCAGCACATGATTAACAATCGTTCGCACCGCTTTGGGCACCAAGCCGCGGCTATCGGCAAAACCGAGCCGCTGGCCGTCAAGCAGGCGGCGAACAGCGCGGATTAAATCGTTGCTGCCGATTTCGCGGCTATCAATGCCGCCTTGCCGCTGTGCCTGCTCGTTGCGCAGATTGCGGGCTGCCACCATCACCACAAATTCCGCAGTATCCTGATAACGTCCGCATACGCCGCCGGTGCTGGCAGGTTCAACTTTGCTGCCGCCATACGTTACCCAAACCGCAGGCAGCGTATGGATTTGCCCTGCCAAGTCCTCGGCTTCGCCGTTGTAGCTTTTAACCGTGCGCACCATGCGACCCAAGCCCCGCTTCAGACGGTCTGTTATCGCTTTCTCAATATCAGTGATCACGCCTGAACACCTTGTTTTTACCGTTTACAAACACAATACCGTCTTCGCCCGCGGCCACTTCTTCGCCGCTTTCATCCACGCCCAGCTGCACTTCGCCTTTGGCCATAGCACGCAGCAGGTCGAGTACGTCGATTTTGTAGCGGTTGCGGATTTCTTCCGTAATCAGCACACCGTTGGCGGCGGTGAGGCGGTAGCGGGCGATATCGCAACACAAGCGCTTGAGGATGGGCGGCACATCGGTAAACGGACGTTTAAACCGACCCAGATAAGCGTCTATTTCTGCGGTGGCATCGGCCAGTGCCACTGCCGCCACATCCTCGTCAATCAAGCCGTCTTGGTTGCGGTCGGTCAACTGAATAACCTCCAGCTCGCCGAAACGCGCCACCATATCCGCCGTCACCGCATAAGCCATGATTTATGCCTCTTTGGTTTGCAGGGCCGGCTCGTCGATAATGCGCTGCCACGCTTCATCGCCAATCACGGTGCGGTCGATTTCGCGCCACTCGCCGTCAAACTTCTCGCCGGCGCGCCAAAACTCGCGACCCGATGCCGTGCGCACCAGTCTCTTATTTGGATTGCCGGACTTAGCAGGCTTGTCGACCTGCTTGCGCAATGCGTCCAATTCGCGTTCAGCGGCTTTGGCTTTTGCGGATTCGGCGACCAATTGCTCTTTTAAAGCGGATAGTTCGGCCTGCACTTTATCCAGCTCTTGCTTGAGCGCCGCCTCAACGGTTAAGTCCTGCGGGTTTGGTTGGGTTACAGATTCGACGAGGGTGTCTTTTTTTGGATTTGCCATAGTCAGGTCTCCGTTCAGACGGCCTTTAAAACAGGTTTAAACGCCGTCTGAAAAATCAAGGTTGGTTTACAGGTGCACCGATACGTGCAGTTTCAGACGGCCTTTAAAGGTGTTGGTCGTACCGTTGATTTTTTCGGCTTCCAACAGCTCGCGGGCGGTCTCTTCCAGCTCGGGCGGCACCACCAGCAGGCTCGGTGTAATGTTGAGGTTATAACCGCCGTTGGCCTTGACTTTGCGCATGGCCACAAGGATTTTTTGCAAATTGGCCTTGTTTAAAGTCAGTTTTTCTGCCATGTGCGCCAACTGCCACAAACCGAAACCGGCCACACAGCGGCGGCGGGAGCCGTAGAGGTATTGATCCTCCATAAACACCTTGTCCGATTTAGCAGGGTCAAACTTGTTTTCAAATTCCGGTTCGGTGCGGCTTTGGAATACCAACGGCTTGAGCGTTTTGGTGTCGTCAATCACATACCATGTCGGCACATCATTGTCGGTGCCGGTGGTAATGTTTTTGGCAGGCGTGTTTTGGCCGGTGCCGTCGGCTTTTTCGAATACCGGATGATCCGTATCAAAAAAGTATTGGCCGTCATAACATTCGGTGGTTTTGCCTTTTTTGAGCAGGCCCCATACCAAAGTGTCGGGCAGGGCTGCGGCAGATTCGCCCATTGCGGCCATCATCGGGCGGTACATACCCACCTGATCGTCCTCAATGTCGGTGCGCTCCACGGCAACCGTCGCTTCAAACTTTTTGTTGGTCAGGCTCATGGCCTCTTTGCTCATTTTTTGGATTTGGCGTTGGCCTACCCATTCGCGCATTTGCGGGAATTTGCCCAGCCACGCGTAAGTATTGGTGGCCGTATTCGACGGCACCGTCATGGCAATGGCCGTATAAGACGGCTTAACCGATTCCAAGCCGTTTTGAAATTCCTTGCGGAATGCGGCGGTGAGCGCCGTTAATACTGCGGTTTTATTCATTTTTAGCCTTCCTGTTGTTTAACTTGTTCGGCATACTCGGCATGGCTCATACCGAGCATCTTGGCGGCCGCCTGCTCTTCTGCGGTTAAGGCAACTACATTTTCGCCCGGCTCTTTGCCTGCGGTTTGCGTGCCGGCCAAAGCCGCTACCGGCTGCGCGTTTTCAATAAAGCCGGTTAAAAAGGCCAAGCCACCTTCTTGTTTCAGCACGCCCTCCGCCCATGCCTTCTGCGCGGGCAGCAGCTTGCCTGCGGCCAATGCGGCAGTAATCAGCTCGTTGCCTTTATCGGCGTTGCGCTCGGCGGTCAGCGCGGCGATTTGGCTTTGCAAATCCTGCACCACCGACACCGGCGCGTATCGGGTCAAGTCGGGTTGGCCTGCCGGCTGGGCGGACAAGGCGGCGATTTTGCTGTCTTTGTCGGCCAGCTCCTTAAACAGGTCGGCAGATAAGGCAACGTTTTGCGGTTTGGCCGCCAAGATTGCGGTTAACGCCGCCGTAATCTGCTCGTCGCTTGCCTGCGGCAGGCCAAGCAGTTGTTGCAACAACTCTTTCATCGGGTTTTGCTCCGTTTCGAGGTTAAAAAACTGTGCCGACGCTGCCGCCAACACCTCATCCATGCCGTCCAACGCGGGGTAATTGGTCAGGGCGGCGTGGTAAATCTTGCGCACATAGCCCTTGGTGTCGTAGCTAAACACCGCCGAGATATAACGGTATTCTTTGGCGGCAATGGCCGCCGCGGCCTTGTCCGTCCACTCCACATCGGCAAACAAGCCTTTGGGGGTAAACTCCAGCCAGCGCATCCAACCGGCGGCGGGTGCGGGCTGGCCGTTTTTTTCTTTGTGCAGGGTTTGGTGCTCGTAATCGACCACCAGTTGATTGCGCGAGGCATTGGCCAGCTCCACCACGTCGCGGCCGTTTTCTTCCGTTAGATACCAAGCGGGCACATCGTGGGGGCGGCCGTCAATCGCTCTAAACTCACCGTAAGGCAGCAACTGGATGCGGCCGTCGCGCGGCTGCACCTCGAAACTGCATGCGGCAAGCGTTAATCTGTTTTGGGGCATGTTGCACATCCTTTTTGCGATGCTGTCATTTTCGCCGCAACAACCGCGCCGAAAAGAGTGGACGCATTTCAAACCCCGCGCCGCATTTCAAACCCCGTTTAAACCCCTTTTAAAATCGCGTCAGATTGGTTTTAGCCTATCGGCCTATGCCAACCTATTACCCAAATAAAAAACGCGCTAAAAAGCGCGTTTTAAAGGCCGTCTGAAAAATCATTTAATCAGGTTGGCAAAATAATCCTGTACATCGTCCATCAAGTCTTGTTTGTCTTGGTCGGTCAGCGTTAAAAATTCCCGCTGCGGTATGTTCACTTTGCGGCCGCGTCCGGCCATGCCGCCGAAGTTGTGGATGGCGGCATACACCATATTGGTACCGACAAGGGCGGTATCGTTGTCGGCCATTTTGGTGATGCTTTCGCGCAAGCCCTCGGTATCAATCAGCGGCCTGCCGTTGCGGTATTTCAGCCCCAGCCATTTCGGTCGGCCGCCGGCGCGGAAATTCATATGCACGGCGTAGTGCATGGTGCCCGCCAACCGCTCCATCAGCCGGTAACGGTTTTCCACACCGTCTTGCAGCCGCTCGATTTGGTTTTGCACCACG
Organism: Neisseria sp. Dent CA1/247; assembly: GCF_022870825.1. Lineage (NCBI taxonomy): Bacteria > Pseudomonadati > Pseudomonadota > Betaproteobacteria > Neisseriales > Neisseriaceae > Neisseria > Neisseria sp. Dent CA1/247. Next base: position 443,051 of record NZ_CP091522.1, read on the forward strand.
AAAATATTGTCTATTTTGATTTCAATCATGGTATTATTGGCAGCATAAGGCTACTAAAAAAGCGATGAATTTGTCTGCCCTTCGCGGCCTCTCCGCAGCTGCAAAGCTGGGTCTTACATGACCGTTACGGGGTTGAGCGTGTGCCGGGGTTGCAGTCCGGCTTAGTAGCCTTTTTTCATTTCATAGCGTTTTTTGCTTTTCACGATTTCTTTTTCGTCCGCCCTGCGGAAAGAATCCAAAAAAACCGCGTCATACTGCGGCAGATATTTCAGCACTGCCATCAATCTATACTTTTCGTTTCCTGCGAGCGGTTTACCCAATAACACATAGCTTTCTTTTCCACGGCTGTTGTCGTAAAAAATATATTCCGGCTGCTCGATCAAATCCGGTAGCAACTCATACATGTCTATGCCGAAAGACTGCCCCTCACGGCTATCTACCTGCTTAACCAATGTATCGTCCGATAACCACACCGTAGCCCGTTTAATACCGGATACTTCCTGCGCTTCTTTGCCCAAAACACCGGCCGCAAATTTAAGCTGTTTGGACAACATCCTGCGGATTTGTGTTTTTTGCTCGCCGGTGGGTTTCCCGCTGATGTTCAGACGGCCTTTAATCTCATAAAACTCTTTTTCAAGCTGTTTAAACGACGCTTTAAAATCAGGCCCCGTCATTTCCGCCCGGGCAAACTGGTGTGCCAAACCTCTGTCGTAGCGGTCAAGGTCGGGGCGGTAATTCATGCGGCCTGCGTTGTACTCAAATCCGCGGTCGGTGGTATGCAGGCTGCCGTCGGGAGCTTTGTAGGCCATCGTCGGGTAACTGTCGCCTTTTTTGTTGTAGATTTTGTGCGTCTCTACAAAGTTTTCCGGCGTGGATTTGCCCACGATACGCCCGCTGCGCTCAATATCGCGCTCGGCCAAAGCCACCACCGTGCAGCGGCAGTTGTAGCCGTTGGGCGGATAAAAGGTTGTCCAAAACGGGTCGTTATAGCGGTAAACCAGCCCATCCATCGCCGCATGGGCAGGGCGTGTGCGGTGGTCGGCCACCGCGTCATACATCCAGTAGGGGCGGTGGTCGATATTGTCCATATAGCCTTGATACTGCCCGGCGCTGTAAGCCGACTGCATGTTGGTGCGGTAGATGGTATCCAAACGGCGCGGCGTGCCGAACACCTCGCCCGTTTTCGGATCGATGATGTCTTGCCCGTTGTGGCCGTTGGGGTGCAGCCAGCCCTTGTTTTGCAAGTGCTGCAAGATGTCTTTGCGCCAATCGGCAAACGCTTGCCCGCTGTCTGCCGCCTTAATCATAGATTGCTTGATGTCGTTGAGCATATCCAAATCGGTTATGCGGGCGATGGTGTACACTTTGGCGATTTCCGAGGCCGTCAGGTTGCGGTAGCTTTCGGCGGTCACGCCTTTGGCTTGCAGCCACTCAATCGCTTTTGCAGGTTTGAGGCCGAGGGCAAACTTAATGCTTGGCATTGGCTTGCCCCAACAGATCGCTCAAAAACAGCGCATTTTGCATATAGCCCCGCAGGGTTTGGTTATCCAGCTGCGGGTAGAGTGCGGTCAAGGCGGCATCTGCCTCTTCGTAGCTTTCGCACGCCGCCAGCGCGGCCACCGCCTGTTTGATAATCGGATTGAGCTGCGCGTTAAAGTCGGGCATCTCCAACGCCTCGTCCAATGCACCGTCCAATACCTGCTGCTCGCGGGCGGCGGGGCGGCCTGCCGGTATGCGTGCGGACAATGCCGCCAGCGCGGTTTGGTTCACGGGATTATCCGGCACCACACGCGCTAACACGCGCTCGCCCTCGGCAGGCTCGGGGATTACCAGCTTGTCGCGTACCCAGCTCTCCGGGATTTGTACGCCCACGTCCACCAGCTTAGGGATGGCTTCGGCCATTACCGCAATGTCCTCCGCCTCGCGCGTATCAAACTCAAATTTGGGTATGCGGTTCGGGTCGGTATTCGGGTGGTTGATTTGCAGGTAGGGCAAGATAATCTGTTGGGTAATGGTCTGTGCCACTTGCTTGGCATCCGACACCAGCAAATCACGGCGCACCTCGTTGTGCACTTTGCCCAGCGCATTGGTGCTGCTTTTGCCATCGGCTCCGCTGGTGAGCGTTTGCCCCAAAATCAGGCGCGCGGCGGATTTTTCGCACCAGTCGGCCATCTGCAAAAACGGGTTGCTGGTGGCAGTCGTGCCGCTGGCCGCTTGATGCAGCTCGACTTCCATGCCTTCGGGCATGATGCCCGCCGCGTTGTGGCCGATTTCGGCAACCGCGCGCAACAGCGTGCGTTTTTCTGCCTCCGTTGCCCCCGCGCCGTATTTGCCGATACGGATAGGCATGCCGTAAAGCTCCAAAAACTCGGCAAAATCATGCACGGCGTAATGCTTAAACATATACAGCCATGCCAGCGTGCGGAATAAGCCGTTACGCGCCTGCTGCACGCTGCGCGATTTATGGCTGTGCACAATCCAGCCCAGCGGCCACAGCGGCTCGCCGTCTTGATTGTCTTGCGATTTGAGCATCAGCTCGTCTTGATGGCTCCATTTAAACCAGCTTTGCGGGCGGTGTACAAAGCGGGCGGGGGCATAGTGGCCGTCTGAAAACATCCACTCGATTTCCAGCGCGGCGAATCCGTGGCCGACCGCGTCCATCAGGTCGATAACCAAGTCCTCAAACTGCGTCAGGCCGTCTATCAGCTCAAAGGCCACCTCGGCCAACTGCTCCTCGGCGGGCGTGGCATTGCGCGGCGGGGTAACGCGCCAATCCAGCGTCAGCAGCGCCCGCTTGCGCGTGCCCATATTGGCGCCGATGTCGCTGTCGCGCTCCTCAATATCGGCAAACAGCTCGTGCTGGGCGGTAATGTCGCCCGATTCCGCCTCTTCAAACAGTGCGCGCATTTTGGCCGGCGTGATAAAGTTGGACGGATGCTCCGCAATCACGCGCCCGGCGGCGGTAATTTGCGCCAAATCGGTCTGCAAGCCGTTTTCAGGCTTTTGCGGTTTGATTTTTTTGTCTTTTTTAGTCATTATCTAGCCCACATGCTTTTGGTGTTGTCATCATCAAGGTCGTCGTCAAAATCATCGTGTGTTTCAGACGGCCTCACGCTTTGCCACTCAATCGGCGCGGAGTTGGCCAACGCGCCCGCCCACAGCATCTGTACCGCATCGGGGCCGTCGTCATGGTCGGCCATCGGGAAATGCCTAAATTGCTGCTCCAGCGTGGTTTGCCCAGCATGCAGCAAAATCAGCCCGTTGGCCATGTGCGGCTGCAAGGTCTCAATGCGCAGCAGCTTGTCGGTAATCGGCTTAACCGCCCGCGCCGGCACCGGAAAACCCCGCGCCGCGCTGCGCTTGACCAGCTCGTCTTTCAAAAATTCTTGAAACTGCACCGTTTCGACAAACCACAATTTGCAGCGGTATTTTTGATGCAGGCGGATCACATCCTCGATAATCAGATCGGGCAGGCGTTTTTTGATTTGCGCCTCCACGATATACAGCTTGCCGGTGCTGCGGTGGTAGCCGCCGACAATAATCGCACTCGGGTCACGGCTTGCACCGGCCTTACCCAACGACGGGTCGAGCGCGCCGAAATAAATTAAATCGCCCGGCAACTCCGTCCAGTATTTGAGTGCAGACGCAAACGGTGCCGCATCGCCGCTGACCGGGTCGTTTTGATACTCCGAGTCAAACGTGGCATGGCCGTCACGGGCGCGGATTTTCATTAAATCCAGCACGCCGCGGGCTTTCCAACTCGTTTTCGCGCCGCGCTCCATCTCCTCTTTATGGGTTTGGTAAAACGCATCGGCCACCAGCTCGCCGTCGTTGCGGTAAAGCTCCTCCCATCTGTCCCATAAATCCATGCGGTCGGGCCAGCTCAACATCGCCTTAAACTTGATGCCTTTCCAAAATGGATTGCTTAAGGTTCGGTTTAATACGCTGTCGTAGTGCAAAATCGTGCCGATATAAATCACATCATACTTTTGACCGACACCGCCCAGCGGCAACACGGTTTTGGTCAGCCACGCATTGAGCTTGTCGCGTTGCTCGGGATTGCGTACCTGCTCGTCATTCTCGATATCATCTAAAATCGTGAGGTCGGGGCGGTAAGGGCCGTGGCGCAAACCGCGCAGCTTTTTGCCCGAGCCTGCCACCTGCACCTTGATATCGTTGGCGGTAACAATCGTGCCCGCCTGCCAAACCCGACCCGCACCCGCCGCCTCGGGAAAATCGGTTTTTAAACGCGGGTTAAACTCCAGCTCGGCCTTAATCGCCTCAAGCATAGGATATGCCTGATCGATACTATCCATGACGATAACAATGTAATGTTTTTGGCCGGTAACGATGCACCACAAACTAAACAGTTGCGTTACCTGCGTCGATTTACCCTCGCCGCGCGGAGCGCCCACTCCCTCATTTTCGCCCTGCGGCGAAAGGATGATTTCGGGTAGGCGCTTAAATAGATATTTATGCAAGTCTGATTTTTCGGCGGAGCGGATATAATGCGGGAAATAGGTGTTTATAAAGTATTCGTAACCGCTTACAGGGTCAAACACCTTAGCGCGTCGCTCCGCCACGGCACGGGGAGAGGCATCAAAGCCATCAACCTCTGCTTCAATGATTTGGCGCAGGTTGGCGGCAAGCACGGAGAGCGACTTTAAAAATTCTTTTGTTTTCATTGGGATATAAAATGAATATTGACTTTGAAATATCTAAAATCTTGGCAGAAGGCAAATATACGCCGTCTGAAATACATGATTTTTTGCAGGATCGGGGTTACAAAATTGACTTGCACAAATTAACCAACTATTTAAATATGCAGATCGCCCTCGGCAGAGTAAGCAAAGACGAAAACGGCACATTTACCTCACGGCTTTATTGACCAAACCTTTTCTCCACCTCCGCCCCAAACGGCTCCAGCACCTCCACAAAGGCAGCCAAATGTTTGGGGTGTTTCTCTTGTGCAAACGCCATCAGCATTTCAATCAATTCCAGCGCCGTTGCCAGTTTGCTGGTTTCCGGCATCACGCGGGCGTTGGCGGCCACCGTTTTGGTAAACGCGTCGGCCAAGCTCGCCAGCAGTTTGGCGCGGGTCGACGGCGGCAAGTCCTCCACCGTTGCATCTTGCAGCATCGTCATGGTGCTGTTGTACTGCGTCAAAAATCCCACCAGCATGGCGCGGCTCAAATCCTCAATGCCGCCGCCCGCCAATGTGTAGGCCGCCCGCAGCTTGTCCCAATCGTCGCCTTTGTCTTTGGCCGATTTTTTCCAATTGCGCGCCGTGGCAAAAGGGATTTGGCACATCATGGCCGCCGTCTCAAGCGTTTGCTGGCCACTAACGTATAGCTGTCTTAGCTTGTCTCGTATTTCTTGGGGGTGTGCCATCGGTCAGAATCCTAGCTTTGCGCGGATAAGCGACACGCCGATAGATACAATGCCGCCCGTGGCCGCACCGGATACGCCGCCTACCACGGCAGCAGTACGTTTGGTGTCTTTATGGATTTGAGCGATTTCCGCACTCATTTCGGCTTGGTTTTTAAGCGTTTGGTCGGTTTTTGCCTCAATGCGGGCGAGTGCCGCCAAGATGGGGTCTTTGTTTTCCATGATGTTTACTTGTCCGCCTTTCTGTCGGCGAGTTTGTCCAATTTGTCTTCGATGCGGTTAAGCTGACGGTTGATGGTTTCGCGGTCGGCCCGCGCCTCCGCCTTGGTGGAGTAATCCAGCTTCACGTCGTGGAGTTCGCGGCGCAATTCGGCACGGTCTTTTTCAGCATCTTTCAAACGGCTGGCGATGCCGTTAACCCAAAACCAGCCCGCGGCGGTCGCGAGCCCCCACAAGGTTTTAAAGCCAAACTCAAAGTCAATCGGTGTCATGACAGCTCCTTAAAAACCAAGCGGCAACTACATCCGCTGCGACGGCAGGCAACATCCAACGCCGGCGATGCCGTCGACACCGTAAACTCAACATCAAACTGTTGCTCCAACGCCTGTTTTATTGCCTGATATTGGTTCTTAAAGTCCACAATACCGCGATCAACGTGGAAGGTAACGCCAAAATCCTTATCCATGCCGGCAACGTAATCCCAGCTGGTTGCATCCAGTTTGCGTGATACCTGCTCGATAAACGGCTGTTGCTCACGCGCCTTGGCTAACCCCATTTCAAAGCCGGCAAATTTAACCGCCAATACGCGTGCAACCAAATCCTGATAGGTGCTCATTTTTTGCCGCCTATCATTTTTCTTAACCGATTGTATAAATTTCTAAACCAAGAAATATTTACAGGGGCATAAATTTTTGCTAAAACTTCCCCGTCATACTGTGCATTTTCTCGGGCTGCCCGAAATTTGGCTTTGGCTTCTTCCGGACTGTCCGCCCAAATGCTCAATGACCAGGACTTACCGTTAAAACGGTAGGAAAACGTATACTCTTTCATAGGAGAAACCTTATGTATTTTGAAGTTTATAAAGACGCAAAAAACGAATACCGTTGGCGTTTGAAGGCTGCCAATCATGAAATCATCGCTCAAAGCGAGGGCTACACCACCAAACAAAACTGCCTGCACGCGGTCAATTTGGTTAAAAGCACCGATTCGACAACGACTGTTAACGACTTAACTACGGTTTAAAAACCGATTTTCGTCTTAAGCCCGCACCCCACGCGGGCTTTTTTGTTATTAGTTGTCAACTTTAAGTTGACCACTCGCCGCCCATTCGCGCCAAGCCGTGTTTTGGTTTTCCAGTTCAGCCACATATCCGCCAAACTCGACCGCATGCTCCAACAACGCCTGCACGGTGCCGTTTTCCGGCGGGGCGGGGCGCACCGGCGGCACCATCAACGCCGCAGGCGGCGCGGGCATTACCGGCACCTCAATGGTTTTAATTGGTGTAGCCGAGGGCACGGTTGTACTGCCGCAGGCTGTTAGGCCCAAGCCCGTCAATACACATACCGGCAGCAGTTTTATCTTGCTCGATTGCATGTTTAATCCCAGTTTTGTGTTGTTGTTTCAGACGGCGTACATCCGCTTGCGCCTGCGCCAGCCGCACGCCGACTGCCTGTGTTTTGGCCGCCTGCTCGTCTTGCGCCTGCTGCGCCTTTTTGAGTTCCGCGGTATATGCCTCGGCGGATGCCAGCAGTGCGGCCGTATGGTCTTTTTGCGCTTGCTTGATTACAAGCTGCTGCTCGTTATAGGCCGTCTGAAAACCGTTACGGTAGGCCAGCCATAAAGCCGCACCGAGTAGCAGCACCGCGGCGAGATGCGGCAGGTATTTAATCCACTTTATCGGCATTGTCGGCCTCCACTTCCTGCCGCTTCACGCTTACAAACGCCCGCGCCACGGCATAACCGCCCACGATGCCCAAATACACCGCCCATATTTCGGGCGACGGGTCGGGCAGCACCACAAATTTATATGTTCCGGCGGCGCAGGCCACGTTGGCCCACAGCTTGCTGTGCGACACCTTGCCCGTGGCCGGATTTTTAAGGATATCTAGCAAGGCCATCATTTCGCCTTTCTGCGGTTGCGTGCCTTGCGTGCCGCACGCTTGGCCGATGCCACACCCGAAAAGCGGTGCGGCTGCTTATTGCGGCCTTTGCCGATGTGGCGCAGAAAACGCGGCGTATCCAATACTGGCAAGGCTTTTACATCGGTTTCAGACGGCTTGTTACCCAATGCCCATGCCAACGCCGCCAGCGCATATTGCTTAATCTTGCCAAACATCAGCCCAGCTCCTTCGCAATCGCATTGGCGATGGCGCGGCAGATAGCCCATTTATTGGCTTTAAATTGAGCCAAGTCTTTATCATTGCTGATAAAAAACGGCTCAAACACAATGCCGCCATGCTGGGCATACGCCAAGCGGCTGTGCTGGCCGGCATTGTCGGGCTTATAACCGCCGTCGCCGCGCAAACGCCAACCGGTCACATCAGCTACTGCCTTGCTCAAAATCTGACACCAGCGTTTGTTTTTGGCCGTGCTCAAGGCTTCGATACCCGTTGCCGGCTGTTGCCCCGGCTTCGGTTTAGCGGTCGCGTTGGTGTGAAACTCCACCGCCACCGTTGCACCTTTAATCAGCTTAACCGCCTCGCGCAGCGGCAGATTGCCTTTGCCCTCGCCGTCTGTATGTACCGTCAAGCCGTAGTCGTTGCGCAGAATAGATGCCGTGATATTGCGCATATCCTGCGCCAAATCCGCCTCGCGGTCGCTGCCGTTGACCGCGCCCGGGTCTGTGTTGGAATGCCCTGCGGTCAACACAATAATCTTGCCCATATAAGCCCTTTCAAAATCGTTTTAAGCGGTTTTTAAACCCATTTTTGAGAGCCTTTATGCTATCGGCCTTTACGCGCATCCCCGCACGGTATGCCTTTCAAACCCTAAAGGCCGTCTGAAATAGGCCAAAAAAAATCCGCCCGAAGGCGGATAAAAGAGGAGAATTGAAACAGCGTTAAAACAGGGTATTTTGCTGCGATACCGGTTCACAGCCCGAGCGCATAATCGTGTAGCCCGTGCGCTCGGAAATGCCGTATTTCGGGCACAGTTCCGTCATTGCCATCAGGCCGCTTTTGCCCTCGACTTCGGTCAGATTTAAAAATTCGTTTCTAAAACGTTCGTTGCGCAGCTCGCGCAGAGCGTTTTCACAGCGCGGTACATATAATTCTTCGCCGCCATAGACGCGCAACAGCTCGTAGGTTTTTGCCTCACCGATAGCTGAAAACAGAATATGCAGGCGCGGCGTATCTTCTTTGCCCTTGCCAAACTTAAACCGCGCGCCGCCGATGGCTTTTACCAGCTGTTCGGCGGCCTGTAATCCGATAACCTCGACAATATCCTGCATGGTTTCGGGCAGCAGGTGTCGTACCTTTTTAAGCTCCATTTCCTTCCCCCTTTATTTTTTGCTGTTTTTTTGTCAGTGCTGCAATCACACCGCGCATATGCTCGTCGGTAAGCCACTCCACCCGCGCCACCCCATACATGCGCTTGGCCAAAGCATGCGCATAATTCCAATGCAGCGCCATCGATGCCAGCAAGGCTTCGATTTTGCGCATCATCGGGTCGGCCGAGCTGCGGCGGCGCGGGCGCGTGCCGTGGCTTTTCGCAAGCGGCACAAAGCCCATGCGCTTCATCTCTTCTGCCACTTTTTCCAGTTCCGGTGCGCCCATCTTGGCGCACGAATCCTTACCCGTTACCCGCACCAGCATGGCGCGATATACGTCATCGGCCATATCAAGCTGCTTTTGGGCAATCTTGATTTTGGCGATTAATCCGTTTCGGGTCGGTGGGGGCATGCTTCATCTCTAAATACAATATGTTGTAGTATTTTATCATTTTATTAATAAAAATCTACCACATATTGTATTTTATGTATCATTTTTATATGCAAAAAAATCCCCGCTTTTAAAGCGGGGATTGGGGTTGTTTAATCAGCCTGTCTGAAATCCTTAACAAGCTCGCCGTCCACAAAATAGGCTACATTGTATTCGGGGTGTTGGGCGGTTGGCTTGCCGTCGCCAAAATCTACCAACAGATAACCGCCTTTTGCCCCTGTAATCACCCCGCGCCTGCCGAGGTATTCAACTTCTGTTCCCGGGCGTAAAAACGGCATTTTGTAGGCGTTGCGGATGTAATCCATTTCAGACGGCCTCTATTGATTGAGGCAATCTGCAAACTCTGCTGCAATTTTTTTGACTAGCTCTGCATGCACCTGTTTTTGTGCATCTCGGAGCACCCCGGCTGCGGAATGTCCTGCAATGATTGCCGGGGTCGGGTCTTGTTGCACATCCAAGCCTTGTAAGTCAATCTCAAACAGGCCGCTGCCTGTATCTTCAATGGTAATCACTACTTTAGCCATAACCGTTTACCTTTCATCTTCACGACGTGTTTTGCCACTCGAATGACTACCTATTTCAGAAATTCCAATCCCTGATAAACCAACGTATTCTTTACCAGTTTTGCTGTCAGTAATTAAATAAACGCCTCTTTCTCCTCTATAAGCCAATTCATCAGCAATAATAGCGATACGTTTAACCTCAAAACGGTTATCGGTTACGATGCCGAGTTTTGCGCTTTCCTCGCGCTGAACCTCAATCGGGTATGGCTCCAAGCAAGCTGTCAGCAGCATAGCAAGACATAGCGATAAGTATTTCAACATGATGTTTTTCCTTTTTAAAAGGTTAAAAGGCGGGCAATGCCCGCCGTTGGTTAATTTAATCTCGGCGGATAACAGTCCAGTTCTTCGCGCATAAATACAAGCAACCGCCCGGCAATGGTTTCGGCTCCGGTCATATCCCGATAGTCTTGGGGCAGCGGTCTGCTGGATTTACCTACAATCTCGACACGACCGTCGGGCGTATCTTCAATTTCCAAGATGATTTTTGCCATCAGCCCACCTCCTGCTCGTTGACTTCAATGGCAAATTTTTCAGCCCCTTGCACGATGCTCAAGCCCGCTACGGGGTTGGCCACGAAAAAATCAGCTTCATTCAACACGGCATCTTTGTTTATTTCATGCTTGGTGCGTACAAAGCGGGCGTACTTTTCGTCCGACTGCATCAGGGCTATTACGGCATCCACGCCGCGTACTTGGCATTTAGGCGGGTCGAAACGCCAGCGGATGGTGCCGGTAGTCAGGTTGCAGTATTTGACTTTGCCGTTATCGGTCAGCATATCGCGGTTGGCCGTCGCCCATGCCAGCACCCCTGCTTCAATGGCCTGCATCTCTGCGGTAAGCGGTGCGATTTGCGCGTCGAGCTTTTCCTGCATTTCGGCCACGGTGTCGTTGTGGTCGGCTACCATGCGCGTTGCCTCGCGGCTTAAATCGCCATAGCGTTTGATGTGTTCAACCGCTTCGTCGCGGGTTTGGATACCCACCGTGAAGGCGGGTGTGTTATATCGTTTTTTTCTTACCATTTCGTTTTCCTTTTTAAGTTAATGCGTTAATCATAAGCTGCTGATAAATACGTTTCTTAATCCCGTTCGGGTCTTCGTTTTCATCCTCTTCGATGCTTTCTGCCACTTGAGCCAAGTAGGCCGCCACCAATTCGGATATACTTGATTCCGGGGTAACTGATACCAAGGGTATTTTGACTTGCAGTTTTCCACTCTCGGTTTCCGAAATAATGATTTGGTATTCAGCCATGATCATTTCCTTTAATTTTCTGTAACAGTTTTCGGGTAACGGTTACGCCTGCAAGGCCGTATTGTTTCGCCAGTTCTTCAAATTCAAGACGGTGCTTTTCCAAAAACTCTGCTAACAGGATTTTTTCAAAATCTTCCAAATAAACACGATTGTTATTCACATCTCTTTACCTTTCTGCCTTTCGGCATAAATACGCTTACATTCATCCACCGACCGGCTGCGCGGCCCGTGTATCCAGCCTGTCTGAAAACAGGGTGCTGCGTGCAGCTTGCTTTTCATGGCCGCCACCACTTCTTTTATTCATAGTCTTGTTCAAAAAATTCGCTCACATCCGGCTGTTTTGGCCAGTTTTTCACATAGCCTTCGGCATTGATTTTCAGATCGATATAGTCGCCGTACTCCCCGGGGATTAAGCGGTTCGGCACATATTCATATTGAAGCTGTGCTATATCGTTCATATCTTTGTCGAGTAGGGTATATGTGCCGCTGTCGCTTAACTTATCGGCAATGCGGACGGGCACATTACCCTGCCACCCAACAACGCGGCCTGTATCAATCTCAATCAAGATTTCCAAATCTCCGCCGTCTTGCAGCAAAAAATCGGGTACGGTTTCTGCGGATTCTTCATCAAGTGCGGCATTGATACGCACGGCGTAAACTTCAATTTCAACGGGTTTTAAAACTTCAACTTTCATGATTTTTTTACCTTTCTACTTGTTAAAAATCTTCTTCACTTTTTCCAACTCTTCCCGACCTTTCGCCCGGTCGGGTTTGGGCTCTTCCAACATCGCCCGCGGTATCATGCGGGGCGGCAGATTACGTATCAGGTCGGCCACATTCGGCCATTCGGCTGCATCTTGCAGCGCCTTAAAGGCCGTCTGAAACCGAACACGGTCAAACTGTTCTACCGGTTTCTCGTCTCTTCCCCGCAACCGCTGCACCCATAATTCGGCCACTACTGCCAAATCAGGCGCGGCAGGACGGCCTTTGAGATTCATGGCCGACAACACGGCAAAACCTGCGGCAATTTCCTGTTTAAGCCAATCGTCGCCCGCCCATCGACTCAACGCGGTCACACCTTGCCGCAGCTTGGTGCTTACCGCCGCATCGCCCATAGACGGTTGCCGCGTTGCAGGCATCACCGCCGTTTCAGACGGCCGCCAGCTGCTGATAATCTCGTATAAATAGCCGTGGCTCTTAAGCGGCAGTTTCAGACGGCCTGCATCACGGGCATCAATGGCCGTCTGAAAACCGTAAATCCAAGCCTCGGGCGGGGCGGGGTAAACCACCCCGTCGCGGCTGATTTGCCCAGCTTGGATGCCCGGCAGCAGCTCGCCGAGCAGTTTGGCCGTGCGGGCAAAGGTCAGTTGGCTTTTGGCCGGTCGAAACAAGCCCACATAGCGCACCGCCGCTTTACCGATGGCCGCGTCAAACTCCAACACCGCCTTAATCAAATCCGCCGCACCGTCGTTGCCGATCAGGCTGTCAAGGCTGTGGACTGCGCCGCAATTGGGGCATTTGGTGTTCACGTCATCTTCCCCGCTACTGTAACTACGCAATAAATCATCATTAAAAACGAAAAAATGGCATATAAAATCAAATAGATTAACTCCTGTTTGTCGCGCTGGTACAAAGCACTTCGGATAAATGCGCCAAATAAGGCGGCGTGTGCCATTCCTAAAATCAACTCAAGCATTTTTTATCTCGCTTTCTTTTTATTTCGATTCGTTTCTTGCCATAAGGGCTTTCAGGTCATCCGACCATTCCAGAATGTCCGATTCCTGATTGATGATTCTGTTTTCAGGGGACATCAGCGTTTCGAGTGCCGTCATCATCCATTCCACGCCGCTGTCGTCATAGGCTTCGACAATGGCATCAAGCACCTTACCTTTGTCGCCGTCTTCCAACTCTTGGTAATCGCCGTCGTCATTGAGCGGCTTTAAGGGGTCGAGTCCGTAAGATACCGTGTTGAGCATTCGGATAAATTCCCAAACTGCCTCAAAATCTTCTTTTTCAGGTTTTGCAATGTTCATTTCATATTTCCTTTTCAAATAGTTTCCTTAGCCCGTTCCAACCATGCGAGCCACGCATAATCCATGCTCACGTCTTCATAGCCGCCGTCAGGATTGCGGGCGAGGCGGTCGCCGTTGTTCAATCGGCACATCCACGCTTCAAACTTCGCCCGCTCTGACGCTTCGGGGTCGTGGCCGCATACGCTTACCCCGCTGCATTCTTCAAACGCCAAGTCGATGGCTTCGCGCACTGTCGGCGCGGTCGCAACAAAGTAAGCTTTTTCGCACATCTGCACGGTTACGGTAGGGTGTTCCCCATCGCTCTTGTCAATCGCAAAGCTGCCCAAATCTTCCAGCCACTCAAGGCGTTTTTGGTCGTATAAATCGCGGGTTTCCAAGCGCAGAATGCACAAGGCCGCTTCGTTTAACAGCAGGTTTAAATGCACCGGCGTTTGCGTATCTTCCGCCGCCCGAATCAGATCGTCTGTTAATCTGTTCATTTTTATGTTTCCTTATATTTCAATAACTTATAAATTTCACAAGGCAAAAAAATTATTGCCCCATCAATCGGTTAGCCATCTGCACACCGAGATACGACCCGGCAAACGCCGCACTCCAAAAGCCTGCCACCAGCAGCAGCCACCACTTAATCAGCCATAAGGCCGTCTGAATTTTTTTGCTCATACTCCGCTCCCGTGATAATGGCGTCATCGCCGTAGATTTGTTTGATTTGCCTGATTGCCGCTTGCAGCCGCCCGTGTTTGGTGTGCGGGCTGTACAGATTGTGATATATCCGCTGCCGCCGCCGGTGCTGCCCGTATGCCTGCCAGTCTTGGTTGCGCCGTCGGTGGCTATTCATATACCACCCCGCGCATTCTTTCTTCGTCGCTCATGCGCTCATACGCCTTTTCCGCTTGTAGTGCTGCAAAATCCGCCAAATCCTGCTTTTCGCGCATCAGCCGTTGCGCCGGTGTTTCGTCTTTAAAATAACTGCGTACAGGCTGCGGCTCTGTGCAGCGGTTGGCGCATGCCGTTACCAGCATCACAATCAAAACGGGAGCGAGCAAGTGGCGCATTCTCAAGTTTTTCATTTTATGTTTTCCTTTATTTTCAACAGGTTATACATTTCACAAGGTAAAAAAATATATAGCCCTATCAATGGCTTGCCGTTTCAGACAGCCTGATTAATGAATCAGCATCTCTTTAAACTGCCGCACCATCTCCACGTTTACCGGTTCTTTATGCAGCTTCGAGAGCCTGTTTACACCGTGCAGCATTTTGACCAGCCGCCGCGTATTTCCCTTTGCCGAATCCACCAGCTCTTCAACCACTTCCTCGGCCGCATTCGGCAGGTTGGCCGTGGCAATCTGTCCCAGTTCCGCGCCATCCAGCTCGTCGCCCAAATCGAGCTTAAAGCCGATACGGCTGTATAGCTGCTTGAGTTCGCCGTTTCTGCCGCGCAGGTTAACCAGCAGGCGCGGCATACCCACCAAAGCCAGTCCCACTTCGGCGCGGTCGTGGATACGGCGCAGGCATTCCAGCGCGCGGTAGGGCAGGCTTTCCGCTTCGTCCACCGCAATCAGGCGGCCTGAATGGGTCAGCTTGTCCACAATACCGTTGAGCATATCGTTCAGCGTGCCTTTGCTTTCGCTGCCCACCTTTTCAGCAATGGTTTTCAGCAGCACTTTGGCGGTATAGGTCGGGTCGGCCTCAATCAGGATCACATCGGGGTTGCGGCCTGCGTAATCGCGCAATGCACTCGTTTTACCCAAGCCCGCCTGCCCGATAATCACCACCGCTTGCCCGTCAACATGCGCCAAGCTCAAAATATCGCCCGCGCGTTTGCCGCTTTGTGTGCGCACATAATTGATGCTTAATTTACGGTCGGCTCTGCGGTTTTCTTCCAGCGTTAAAAACGCCGCCAGCTTCTCTTCCAGTTTTCCGGTGTCGCCGCGATACCCGCCGCCCAAATAGCTGCTGATAACCCCATTGCTCATACCGATGGCTTTGGCCACATAAGTTTGCGGCTTGCCGCTTTCGCTTAAAAATAATTGCAGACGTTGTTTTAAAGTCATTTTCAAACCCTTTTAATGTGTTTTAAATCAATCTTCCAAATCGCTCTCAAACATGCTGTATTTCTTCACTTCTTTGAGCGGTTGTTCCGGTGTGACTACTTCATAGCTGCCCTCGATAACTGCGCCGTTGCCAAACATCAGGCTGCCGAAATCGGGGGCGTTTTCGATGGCGGGTGTAAGCTCCGCTTTCGCAATCGCAATCTTTTCCTCTTGCCGTTTCACCGCGTCTTTTACCCGCTTCTCGCGCAGCTGTTCGATGCGGTTTACAGGCATGCCCGGTTTCACATGGCCGTCCAGCTTCACTTTGCCGATAATCCCGCCGCCCATCGTTTTCACGATCACTTGCGAAGCATCGTGCCAGTCGTAGCCCACCCGCACCTTTTCTCCGTGGTGCATCGTCAGCACGCTGCCCGCATACACATTGTTGTGCAGCTGTACCGTGCCGCGGCGTACCGTGCAGATTTTTTCCGGGCGAAACATATAATCCAGCTCCACATCCGTTAACGGTTGCTCCGTTTTGTCCAACGCCGCCAAACGGTAAGCGCGGTAATCGGCAGGTGTGCAGTATTCTCCGCCGCTGGCTCTCGCCAGCTCCGCATGCTCGTGGTTCAGATTGTAATCGCGGATGGCAGCGTCTAAATCCGCCAAAAACTGCCGCCAGCTCGGCATCTTGCGCCGGTATCGCTGCTGCTCCGTGCTCAATTCCTTGCCTTGCCGCTCCGCATTCATCGCGCTGTTCAATTTACGGATAGTCAGCGTTTTCACGCTGCTGTCGGCATCTTTGCCCACATAAGTTTCATAGGTTTTCGCCAGCGGAATCGTTACCGTTTCCCAAAACCGCTCGATAATGCCGCGGCCTTGCGGGTTGCCCGGCAAACCCGTTGCATGCTCAATGCCGTAGCGCGGCAAAATACCCGTAATATCCGCATCCAGCATCTTGCCCGTAGGCCCCGCACCGTTATCCGTGTAATACATCAGCGCAGGCTCGTGGTAAGTCATCGCATGGCGCAGCGCATCAGCATGGGCAATCGTCGATTCGCTCAAACTCACGCTCCAGCCCACCACATACCGCGTCGCCGCATCGATAATCACCGTAATCTCCGGCTGAAACGGCTGCCCGTGGTCGGGGTGCGCCACCTTAGCCTTAAAGCCGTGGCCGTCGCCCACCCAAATATCGTTCGGATTAAACATCAGCCAGTCGCGCTTCACATAAGGCATCAGCGATTTATACGCGCTGCCCGTCATTCTGCCGCGCTGCTTAATCACTTCCGGCAGCTGGCCTTGCACATATTCCACTTGGCTGATACTCGGGCAGGCATCCACACCGTGTTTGGCAATATAGGCCGTAGCAAACGCCTTATAAGCCATCGGCACAGGCCACTTGTTCGGGTTGCACCACACCGCAAGCCAATCCTCCAGCCATGCGATTTCATGTAGCGACCGCGTTTTCTTAGTCTTGTTCGGAGCCAACGCCGCCAACCGCTCCGTCGGGCTGCCCGCACCTCGGTATAACGACACCCATTCTTTCAAAGTGCGCACGCTGATACCCCGTTTGCTGTTCGCCCGTGCATTGGCCACCGACACAAAACCCGCCAGCGGCTCGGGCAAAAGCCCTTGTTCTATCTGTTGCGCCACATAAACCACCGCCTCGGTAATTTTCAGCCCCGCCACCTCGTGCATTTTCAGCACTTCGGCCACAATTGCCATCCGCGCATGAGCGCAGTCGCGTTGTTTGTCGGTCAGATCGTCGGCATATTCGTTAATCGGCAACCCCAGCTGCTCCAGCTTGCGCCGCGCCGGCGTATTCGCCTTTTTAACCACGCTCGGCAGCTGCGCCGGTTGCGCCGATGCCAACAATTCCGCCGCCTGTTTTTGCTTAATGGCCGTCTGAATTTCCACCGGCAGGCCGTTTATCAAATACTTTTTAAGTTTTCCGCCACGGGCTTGACCGGCTATTTCTTCAAACGGCCATCCATCCCGTTTGGCGCTTTTCTCAATTGCTTGTCGTGATTTCCCCAGAATTTCCGCAATCACACTAGCTTGCATACTGTTCACAATCATATAAATGCCCTTTATCTCTTAGCATTTGCATATTAATTGCTAAGCAGTTAAACTTTTGTTCGCATATCGGGTTGGCCATATTTGTTCAGGCTTCAAGCCCAAAAAATCCGCGATGATTCGCTCTCCTTTAGGATAGTGGAATTGCAGCGCACTTTTGAGCGTATGCTTGCTAAGGCCAGCATCCACCGATAATTGAGAGATTGTTTTTCCCCGTTTTTTGACGGCGGCAACAATTTCGGCACGATGCCAATCCCCGTTTGCATTATCTATTCGATTAACCATTTAATTATCCTTTTGCTAAGTTGTTTCGCTTAGAATTGTTACTAAGTGAAACGAATAATAATATGCAACCAAATACATATAAAGCGGTTGCATAAAGAAATAATGGGTAAAAAGGCACTATTCTTAATATGCTTTTGTTTTATTTGCATAAATATTTATGCAACTGAATATAATTAGTTGCATAAGAAGTTGCATAAAACAAAAAGTCTATGCAACTGCATAAGAAAGGACGGTATGGATAGTTTTAAAGACAGATTAATTTACCTATGGAGAGATAACCCCAAGCCAACAATAATTGCTCGCGACATAGGAATGAGCACACCCGGATTCAGCCGTATTTGGTATAACGATGGTCTACCGAACACAGAAACTCTTATCAAAATTCAAGAATCAACAGGCTGTAATCTAAATTGGTTACTGACAGGCAAAGGAGAGCCTTATGAAAAAGAGCGGGCAGGCGTAAGCAAGACGCCAACCAAAGAACCTGACAATCCTATCGTGCTAGACACGCTTGGAAACCCTGTAAACTTAGAAGAATTTGTATTTATACCCAGATACGATATCAACGCCTCGGCAGGCAACGGGTTTCCGATAGACACCGAAAACCCCTTGTTTTGTATGGCTTTCAGGCGGTATTGGATAGAGAATTACGTTACTACCCAAATTGAAAAGCTATCGGTGATCACAGTAAAAGGCGATTCGATGGAAGGCGTGCTCAACCACGGCGACAACATACTGGTAAACCACGCCGACACCAACCCGCGCGACGGCTTGTATGTTTTAAGGGTAAACAACGATTTGATTGTAAAAAGGGTTCAAGCCTTGCCCGGCAGATTACTGGTTAAATCAGCAAATCCCGAATACGAACCCTTTGAAATAAACCTTAACCACGAACAGCAAGACGTGGCAATCATAGGCAGGGTGGAATGGTTCGGGAGAACCATAAATTGAAAGGCTTTTAAAGCCTGATTAAAAATAGTTTAAACAACTTCATTTTTTCATCAATTTTGTGCAAAAGCTGTTCAGATTCTGAATATTTTTGAGCAAAAGATTTTTTCTCGGTTTTCATAACCAAAACGGCCAAAACCCTTGTGTTTTAAGATTTTTCCGCCGTTTTCTCTTTTTCCCTTTTGGTGCAAAACCAATCACCCCCCCACAGCCGTAAGGCAAAATCAAACAGCGGCCTGCGGGCCGCTTGTTTATTGGGTTGGAGGTGCCGGCTTTTTTCAGACGGCCTCATCAGGCTATTTGAGCTGTCCGGCAAATGTTTTTTTCCTTTTCCAAAACGCCCGTCCTGCTTTGGATTTGATGTTCAGACGGCCTCCATGCTCGCCGTCGGTGATGATGTTTAATTCTTTCAGACGGCCTTCTTGCAAAGCCTGCCACAGCGGCTCAAACCAGCAGTGCTCCCATTTTTCCAGTATTTCTTTATAAGCCCACACGTCGGCGGTGTGGCGCGTAACCAGCAAGTCGTCTAAAAATATCAGGCCGTCTGAAACCATAGAGCCGATTTCCTGTCTCATGCTTTCCCAAGCCGCGAAGTCGTAGGGTGCATCTACGGTTTTGCCCGGATAAAACTGCGCCCACAGGCTGTCGCAAGCCAGTAAGGGCGGGTTGGTTTGGCGGCCTTCGATGTCTTGCCACAGCCATACTCCGTTGATGGCCGGTGTTTTGGCGGCAACACGCGCCGCGTTGATCGGATGGGTGTGCAGCCACATTTGAATTTCGGTTTGCTTTTGAAGCCAAGCGCCGCTGCCTGCACCTTCTGCGCGTACCGTACCGTCTATTTGGCCGAGCACGTCCAACACCGGTTCCGCCTGCCACAGCGGGGGAGAGGGCAGCGTAACCAGCCACAAGTCGGGGCGCAGAGTATAAAAACGCCAGCCGTCGTCTTCCAAAAAAGCATTCAAGCCGTCGCACAATTCGGCGGCTTCTTGCGCTTGAACCTGAATATCCGTGCCGCCGAGCATGTCCATATGGTGCATGCCCATCTGTTGCCATACGGGGCTGGCAAACACCGCCGCTTGTTCGCGGGCTATGTGTAAATGCCGCTTGGCTTGCTCGAGCAGGCTGCCGTTCCACAGTAAACGGCCGTAAAATTCAGACGGCCTCGACGGTGTTGCAATATAACGACCGAAACGCAGCATTTTATTGAGAGAGGGCAAACAGAGTGTCGGAATCTGTTCCGAACTGTTGAAATTTAAAGCGGGTAGGGCTAAGGTTAAGTACATGGGAGTAATATGTGTAGGCAATAAAACCGCACATATTTTACGCTATTACGCATATTTTTCACGCAGCAAAACACCCGCTTAAAGCAGGGAAGGTGCTTTTATGGTAAACTTCAATATGAAAAGAAGTGCATAAAATACTTGTGAAAATCAAAGTAATAGCAATATAAAGCCGGATTTATCCGCATAACTAGATAAGCATTTAAGAGGCCTGATATGAAAAAGCCCTTGAGTAATTTTTTAAAGGCGCCCGCCCAAAATAACGACGGCAGTTTGCCGGTTGTTACCGCGGAAAGCGAAGCACACACCGCTGACAACAGCATCGTACATACCGAAACCGAATACATTGCCGCAGATGCTGCGGTACTGTGTGCCGAACCGATGATGACCACTCCGTTGGAGGTGAAGTCCGTGCCGGTAGAGCCTGTGGTGGTTAGACCGGAGCTGATCCATTTTGATGCAGCAAAACCAGTTGCCGCGGCAGCCGAGCAGGTTGAAGCGCCGGTAGCGGTTGAAGCCGAAGAAGTGCAAGAGATTGCCGAACCTTCCGCGCCTGTGACCCACATTGTGGCAAGAGCCAAAGTTGCAGCAGTAAAATCATTGGCAACCGGTTTCAAACCGGCAATGAACGTCAAACCTTCCGCCTTCATGCCGCAAGAAAAGACCGTAGAAATACCGGTGGCCAAAGCCGCAGAACCTGTGGCTAACGAACCGGTAATCGAACCTGTAGTACAACAGGTAAAACAAGCTGAACCGGAAACCGCGCCTATTGCGATTCAGACGGCCGAACAACCGGTTGAGATTGAAGTTGAAGCATCAGAAACTGCCGCAGCAAAAGTGGCGGTGGAAGAAGCAGTTGAGCGGCCGTCTGAAACGGTTGTAGAAGCTGCTGTTGAAGCTGAAGTTAAAGCTATTGAAAAAACCGAAGCGCCTGCCGTACAGGTTGCTGCTGCGGTTAGCACGCAACACAAGCCTGCCTTTAATCCTGAAACGGTTGTAACGGCACCTGCTGCCGTGCCTGCAAGTGCGCGGGCGAAAGGAAAAGCGGCGGTGTTTAAATCGGCCGTTAAACCGATACGGGCAGCCATTTCCGCCTTACCTGCGCTGCCTGCCGTGGCTGCTGCGGGACGTTTTTGGCAAAACAAACCTGTCCGCTGGTCGATTTTGGGCGTGTTGCTGCCTGTTTCAGGCATGGTGGCCGCTTATGCGGTTAACGAGCCGCAGCCTGAGAAAGACCTTTACCGCGCCGAGCGCGTGATGGAAGAGTTGCCGCCCGTTTATGTGGAAAGCGGTATCGTAAACGGCAGCTATTGGGCGCAGGAAGCGGTACAGCCGGGCGATTCGCTCACCGATGTATTGTTTCGTATCGGCGTGTCGGAAGAGAACATCCGCCAAGTGCTGGTGCACAGCTCGATTGACCGTGACTTGATCCAACTTCGCGCGGGGCAGTCGGTTAACGTGCGCTTTGATGCCTCGGGTGATGTAACCGATGTGCAGTTCTTCAACGATGACGACAACGGTTTCCGCGATTTGGTGGCGATTGAGAAAGTGAACGGTAAATGGGACACTTCCACTTCCGCCATTGATATGGAAACCATGCCTACCCTGCGTTCGGTACAAGTGCGTACTTCGGCGCGCGGTGCGTTGGCTCAGGCCGGTGTGCCGGTGGAAATCCGCGAATCGTTGAGCGAGATTTTCACTGATGTGGTTAATGTTGAAGAGTTGGGCGAAGGCGATTCCATCCGTCTGCTTTACAACAGCATGTATTTCCGCGGTCAGGAAATGGCTACGGGCGATATTTTGGCCGCCGAAGTGGTTAAAGACGGCAAAACCTATCAGGCTTATTATTACAGCCAAGGCAAGGGCGACGAGGAAAGCGGCAGCTACTACGACCAACACGGTAAAGCGTTGCACTCAACCGATGGTTTCAATGTGAAACCGGTTGAATACACGCGGATTTCTTCGCCTTACGGTATGCGCGTTCACCCTGTATTGCACACGGTTAAGATGCACACCGGTATCGACTATGCTGCCGCCACGGGTACGCCTATCCGCGCGACTGCCGACGGTACGCTGACTTTCAAAGGCTGGAAAGGCGGTTACGGTAATACGGTGGTGCTGACGCACAGCAACGGCATCGAAACTCTGTATGCGCATATGAGTGCTTTCTCTCCGGCTGAGGGTAAAGTGAAAGCTGGCGAAGTGATCGGATATGTGGGCAGCACCGGACGCTCTACCGGCCCGCACTTGCACTATGAAGTGCGCAAGAACGGCCAGCACATGAACCCGACCGCCATCGCCTTGCCGACGCCGAAGCTGACGCCGACCAATATGGCCGAATTCCGCAAACAGCAGGAAGCGCATTCTGCTACGCTGGCAGCGGTACGCAATCTGCCGGTAGCGGTCACGCAGCTCGACTAAATACGATTTCATTGCAGTATCCAAACACCCAAACGATAAGTATCGTGCGGGTGTTTTTTCTTGGCGATCAGACGGTTAAATTTCGGATTTTTAAAAAACGGAGTAAACAATGAGCGCATAACCTTGCCCGCACACCGCAAAATCTGATATGACAATCCGTTGCGCAGATTTCACCGCCGATTATCGTGCGGGGCATTTTTTACCTGTTCGATAAACTATAATCCGCGTTTTCAGACGGCCTCTTAACTCTTAACCTCTTCATTTTTCTATGAGCATCTACGCCCTCAAACCCAAATTTCAAAATCTGTTGCGCCCGCTGGTGCGCCGCCTGTATGCGCGGGGTGTTACCGCCAATCAGGTAACGCTGTTTGCCTGTGCGGTTTCGATTGCGCTCGGCGTGTGGCTGAGTATTTTTGCCGATACGCCGGCATGGTTTTGGCTGTTGCCGGTGTGGCTGTTTGTACGCATGGCTTTGAATGCGGTCGATGGCATGCTGGCGCGAGAGTTCGACCAGCAGTCGAAATTGGGCGGTTATCTGAACGAAGTTACCGATGTGGCCGCCGATGCCGCGCTGTATCTGCCGTTTGCATTTATCGCTCCGTTTGGCGGTGTGCAGATCGGCTTGTTTATCTGGCTGGCGGCAATGAGCGAATTGTGCGGCGTGCTCGGTCAGGTGCATGGCAACGGCCGCCGTTACGACGGGCCGGTGGGCAAAAGCGACCGCGCATTTGTGTTCGGCGCTTTGGGTTTGTGGTATGCGCTTTCAGACGGCCTGCCGCAATGGTTGGAATGGGGTATGTGGCTGTTGGCTGCATTGCTGGTTTACACCTGCGTGCGGCGTATCCGCAACGGCTTGCAAGAGGCCGTCTGAAAAGATGTTTGCTTGATATGGCAAATAAACTTATTTCCGATGCAAGGCAGTAACGCCGCAGCGGGAATAAAGTTTATTTGCGACAGTGATGATTTGATAAAGGGATGTTATGTCTCAACGCCGCCGTTTTTTTCCTCTGCTGCTCGCTTTTGTGTTGTTTATCGTGATCATTTGGTCGGGCATCAATCCCGTCAACCGCGCCGTGTGGTGGGCGGAGATCCTGCCGATTGTGGCCGTTTTTTTGGGCTTGGTGTTTACGTTTCACAAGTTCCGTTTCAGCAATCTGGCTTATCTGTTGATGAGCTTTTGGCTGCTGATGCACACCGTCGGCGCGCATTATACGTTTGCCGATGTGCCGTTTGACTGGGCCAACCGCATGCTCGCGCCGCTGCTGGGCGAGGGGCGCAACCATTTCGACCGCGTGGGGCATTACATCATCGGCTTCTACGCTTTCCCGATGGCCGAATGGCTGATGCGCCGCCGCATGTGCAGCATGAAGCTGGCGTTTTTCTTTTCGCTGTTTTTTATCATGGGCGTGGCGGCGGCTTATGAAATCATCGAGTGGCAGTATGCCGTTATCGAAGGCGGCAGCGCGGGCATCGAGTTTCTCGGTTCGCAAGGCGATATTTGGGACGCGCAGAAAGACATGCTGGCCGATACGCTGGGCGCGTTAACAGCGCTGGCGGTTTACCTGTTTGCCCGCCCAGACAAGCGCATTCAGGCTTCTTGAATTGTGTTCAGACGGCCTCGGGGAGATAAGAGGCCGTCTGAAAAACTTATTCCCTCAAGCAAGGAAACATCATGCAAGAACAACAAAAAACATTTGCTACCGCCGACGGCACCAAACTTTTCTATCGCTACCGCCCCGCACCGGACGGCAGCAACGATAAAGCCATCATCTTGTTCCACCGCGGGCACGAGCACTCCGGCCGCATGATGTTTGTGGCCGACGAACTCGGCTTCGACGATTTCGCCTATTTCGCTTGGGACGCACGCGGCCACGGCCACAGCCCCGGCGAGCGCGGCGACAGCCCCAGCTTGGGCACGTCGGTGGCCGACATTCAGGATTTCGTGCAGCACATCGGGCGCGAATACGGCATTAAACCGGAAAACATCGCCGTTATCGCCCAAAGCGTCGGTGCCGTGCTGGTGTCGGCATGGCTGCACGACTACGCCCCGAAAATCCGCTGCGCCGTGTTAGCCTCGCCCGCGTTCAAAGTGAAACTGTATGTGCCGTTTGCCCGCACCGGCTTGAAACTGATGCAGAAATGGCGCGGCAATTTCTTTGTGAACAGCTACGTTAAATCACACTACCTGACCCACAACAAAGAACGCCAAACCGGCTACGACAACGATCCGCTGATCGCCCGCGCCATTTCCGTGCGTATCCTGTTGGGTTTGTACGATGCCGCCGAGCGCGTGGTGGCCGATGCCCAAGCCATCACCACGCCGATACAGTTGTTGGTGTCCGGCAGCGATTGGGTGGTGCATCACAAACCGCAGCACGATTTCTACAACCGCCTCGGCAGCCACATTAAAGAACGCCACATTTTCAGCGGCTTTTATCACGACACCCTCGGCGAAGAAAAGCGCGAACTCGCGTTTGTCGAAATGCGCCGCTTTATCCGCGAGCGTTTCGGCGAACCGTTGCAAACCGTCGACGTTACCCGCGCCCATATCCACAGCGACAGCCGCCGCGAAGCCGACGAACTGGCCACGCCGCTGTCGCCGTTCACCCCGCGCGGCGCATACTGGGCGGCGCAACGCCGGCTGATCGGCCTCGGCGCAAACTGGAGCGAAGGCTTGAAAATCGGCAAAGAAACCGGTTTCGATTCCGGCAGCACCCTCGATTATGTGTACCGCAACCAACCGCAGGGCACCAACAAATTCGGCGAAGCAGTCGATAAATATTATCTCAACGCCATCGGCTGGCGCGGCATCCGCCAACGCAAAGAAAACATCGGCAAAGCCATTCAGACGGCCTTTGCCGAACTGCGCGAACACGGCAAACCCGTGCATGTGCTCGACATCGCTTCCGGCCACGGGCGTTATGTGCTCGACGCACTCACCGCCGAAAGCCTGCCCGACGGCGTGCGCCTGCGCGATTACAGCCCCGTCAACGTGGAAGCAGGGCGCAAACTGATTGCCGAACGAAAGCTACAAGACATCGTTACTTTTGAAGAAGCGAACGCCTACGACCGTGCCAACTACCAAAATCTCAACCCACGCCCCACGCTCGGCATCGTCTCCGGCCTGCACGAACTGTTTTCCGACAACGACTTAATCATGCGCTCGCTCAAAGGCTTCTGCGACGCACTCGAATACGGCGGCTACCTCATCTACACCGGCCAGCCGTGGCATCCGCAGCTCGAAATGATTGCCCGCGCGCTGACCAGCCACAAAGAAGGCAGCCCCAACTGGGTGATGCGCCGCCGCAGCCAGCAGGAAATGGATCAATTGGTGGAGCAGGCGGGCTTTACGAAAATCCACCAATGGATTGACGAAGACGGCATCTTTACCGTGAGTTTGGCCGTGAAAGTGTAAGAGGCCGTCTGAAAACCGCCGCCGGAGTTGACGGCAATACGCACAAGCTTTTCAAGAAACCGGTGCAAATTCCAAACAGAATGCCAACAATCCGCACACGGAAAAACGGTTTTTCTGTATGATGCGATTTTTACCGTTTTTTTACTCTTTATTGCGGCTTTATAAACCGGATTAACATTATGTCAGACACTCAACACAATACTCAGGTAAAACGCCGTCTGAAAACGCGGCATTTATCGATGATTGCCATTGGAGGCTGCATCGGTACGGGATTGTTCATGGCCAGCGGTACCGCCATCAGCTCCGCCGGGCCGGGCGGTGCGCTCATCGCTTACGCCGCTATCGGCTTGATGGTGTATTTTTTGATGACCTCGCTGGGAGAAATGGCCACTTATCTGCCCACTTCCGGCTCGTTCAGCACCTACGCCACCCGCTTTGTCGATCCGTCGCTGGGTTTCGCGCTCGGCTGGAACTATTGGTTTAACTGGGTGATTACCGTCGCCGCCGACGTGGTGATTGCAGCGGTGGTAATTACTTATTGGGAGCCGATGCGCTTCATGGAGCCGTGGGCGTGGAGCTTGCTGTTTTTTATCGTGATTTTCCTGCTGAACACCCTTTCCGTGCGCGCTTACGGCGAATCGGAGTATTGGTTTGCCCTGATTAAAGTCGTAACCGTTATCGTGTTTCTGGCCGTTGGTCTGCTTACCATTCTCGGCATCCTCGGCGGAGAGTTTGTCGGCTTGAGCAATATGACCGTAGGCGATGCACCGTTCTTAGGCGACGGCGTGGCCGGCCAATTCCTGACCATGCTCGGCGTGTTCCTGATTGCAGGCTTTTCGTTCCAAGGAACCGAGTTGATCGGTATTACTGCGGGCGAATCCGAAAATCCGGAAGAGAGCATTCCCAAAGCCGTGAAACAAGTGTTTTGGCGTATTCTGATTTTTTACATTTTGGCTATTTTGGTTATCGGCCTGCTGATTCCTTATACCAGCCCGCAGCTGTTGGGCGCGGATGTGAACGAAATCGCCAAATCGCCGTTCACGCTTGTATTCGAGCGTGCAGGCCTAGCGTTTGCCGCCGCCGTGATGAATGCCGTCATCCTGACTTCGATTCTGTCGGCGGGCAACTCAGGCATGTATGCCTCTACGCGCATGCTGTACGCCATGGCTAAAGACGGTTTGGCTTATAAAGCCTTCGCCAGAACCAATGTCAGCGGCGTGCCGGTATTGTCGCTGTTGGCAACCGGTGCCGTTGTGCTGGCCGTGTTTTTATTGCAGCTCACCAGCGACAAAACCTACCAATATATTCTTGCCGCTTCAGGCTTAACCGGCTTTATCGCTTGGTTGGGCATTGCCGTGAGCCACTACCGTTTCCGCCGTGCCTACATTGCACAAGGTAAAGATCTGGACGCCTTGGTATATCGAGCCAAATGGTTCCCCTTCGGCCCCTTGCTCGCACTCGCTTTGTGTGTGCTGGTGATTATCGGTCAAGATACGGAACTCGTTTTGAAAGGCAGTTTGGATTGGGACCGCCTCATCATTACCTACATGGGTTTGCCGGTATTTTTGGGTTTTTACTTCTACCACAAGCTGCGTTATAAAACCCGCAAAGTGCCGCTGAAAGAAGTGGATTTGAGTCAAGACGCTCATTAACCCGCCTATACCCGCATAACCATCACAGGCCGTCTGAAACGCTGTCCGAAGCAGTTTTCAGACGGCCTGATTCACTATACAATGCCTATAAACCCCATACATTAAGGAGCAGCAAAATGATCGGCAAAAAACTGTTTGAAGAAGTGTCTGCCAAATTGAGCGAAACCATCGCCAATAGCCCCGCCAAAGACGTTGAGAAAAACGTTAAAGCCCTGTTGGGCAGCGCGTTTAACCGCATGGATTTGGTAACGCGTGAAGAGTTCGACATCCAGCAGCAAGTGCTGATTAAAACCCGCACCAAACTGGCCGACTTGGAAGCCCGTCTCGCCAAGCTGGAAGGAGAGCAACCGCTCCAGCAAGTAGAAACCACAGCCGAAGTGCCGGAACAAGTCGAATAAGGCCGTCTGAAACAGATGTCGCTCGCCCTTGTTTACAGCCGTGCGCTAAATGGTATGAATGCGCCGTTGGTCGAGGTGGAAGCCCACCTTGCCAACGGCTTGCCTGCTTTTAATATCGTCGGCTTGCCCGATACCGAAGTTAAAGAAAGCCGCGACCGCGTCCGCGCCGCCATCATCCAAAGCGGATTCGAATTTCCCGCCAAAAAAATTACCGTCAATCTCGCCCCTGCCGATTTACCCAAAGAATCCGGCCGTTTCGACCTGCCGATCGCGCTCGGCATTCTTGCTGCTTCCGGCCAAATTGCACCCGATAAACTTAACCAATACGAGTTTGCCGGCGAATTGGCGCTGTCCGGCGCTTTGCGCCCCGTTCGTGGCGCATTGGCTATGGCGTGGCAGGGTATGCAGTCCGGCAGGGCATTTGTTTTACCGGGTGAAAACGCCCGACAAGCAGCGGTGATGAAAAACATCACCGTTTACGGCGCCGAAAATCTGTGCAAGGTTGCCGCCCATCTGAACGGCGTTGAGCCGCTCGCCCAAACTGTTTACGATATCAGCCAAAGGCCGTCTGAAAATCGTCATGTGCCTGATTTGAAAGACGTGAAAGGCCAACATACCGCACGTTTGGCTTTGGAAATTGCCGCTGCCGGCGGGCACAGCCTGCTGATGATGGGGCCGCCCGGTACAGGTAAATCCATGCTCGCCCAACGCTTGCCCGGTATTTTGCCGCCGCTGACAGATGAAGAATTGATTGAAGTGTGGTCGTTGCGTTCGCTGCTGCCGAACCACAGGCAGGAATTAGGCTATGGCGTTCCCGTGCAAACGCCCCACCATACTTCCAGCCAAGTAGCCATCGTAGGCTGTGAAATTCAGAATACGTTGAGACAAATCAGAATACGGTGAGACAAAATGCTGCTATTCACCTATTCTGATAAAGTCAAAGTCAAAAATAATCAGTCTTTTTCATTCAGAAGGCTGCTGTCAGGAAAGCCCTATTTACTTTGGTGGTATGGAGCAGCAGTCAAAAGCAGCAATCCGCTCGAACATCATCTTCAAGTTGTTTTCAGGGAAATCCTCAATCAAACAGATAAAGGCTTGGAATTAGGTGCCTTTAAGAAGGAACATCTCCCTCTTCCTCTTTTGTCCGCTTACCGCATCGGATCCATTTGGCAGGATGGCAGATCTGTCGAAGCAATCCATTATCCCGTTCAAGAGTTCAAGATATCTTTTGCCGAAGGTCATTGGCGCCATAAAAGTTTTAATGCACAGTATAAATCCCATATCCCGAACGATCCTTATGCCGTAGATCTGTATCCGCTCCCCTATGAAGATTGTGATCTCAGTCCGTTACTCGAATTTGATTTGGATAGCGGCGGGAAATTGGTATTAAACAGCATGGATTTCTTCCGCGCTGCTTACGGCCATTCTGTCGAACTGAAACGCATACTGACCACTTATCCTTACAATTGTTCTGCTTCTAATCAGGAAAGTATTGTCAGCCTGCTGGTGCCGGATGTGCCGAACGGGCCGGTAACTCAGGGATGGGAAGTATTGGCTCCTTCCCGGAAAATTGCCAAACATGATGCTGTGTTTTTGGCTCATTTGAAATACGACGCACATACGCAGAGGGTCGTCAAAAAACTGTCCAATCAGGTCGTCAAAGGTTTTCTCAATACCTCACGCTACTCCGGTGGCGGCTACTCTTTTCTTGCAGTCGAACCGTGGCATACCGATACGGATGTGACCATCCGGGTTCAAGGTATTCCTTTTGATAACGACAAAAGTTTTCTCGGGTTGAATATCTTGGGAATTTCGGATCCCCACGGGCAGGACGTGACATGGCTGTATAAGAATGCCGTTGGTAATGCGAAGCGTTTATCTAAAGCTGATGATCATGTTGTTATCACCCGCCAAGTATCGCCTTCGCCTCTCAAAGTGGCTTCGACATTCTCGCCTGCTTGGGACGGCGAGGAAGCGGTATTGCGTATTGATGCACAAACCGTTGGCAATCAACGTACGGTAACTACATTCAAGGGGCAAGACACTGATTCAACAAAAACCACAACGATGGGACAGCAGGTCGATTCTTACTCTTCAGCGCCGCCTAAAAGTAGCGGTCACGGCGTAGGCGGGATAGTTGCTAAAGTGGTAGCAGAAAAGCCTCCCCGTTTCGAGTTGATGTGGCAAGAGGCGAGTGACTTGCTCGTCAAAGGTGTTTTAAGCCAAGTTCAGTGGTATGACGGGAAAAAATTCCATTCAACTTTGCCGTTAGAATGTATCGAGTTGGAAAGCAAGAACGGTAAAGCGCCTTTTGTCGGGCGGGCTTTTGTGATGAAGCTGACTTTATCCGATGGGCGCGAATTCGGCTGCATCGAGTTGGCCGGTCGTTCCGGACGGGAAATTTTTACAGGTTTGTTGGCGGAGATTACTCCGGACAAACCTTTTTTTGTTTGGGTTCGTTGGGTTCTGCACGAAGTGTCGAAGCATCGTGGGGTGTTCAACAAGTTTATCAAGAAGAGTGTCTATGCCCATTACAAAGTGTATAAGCACGGGGATGAGGAGCATACGACATTGGAAAGGGTATTAAAGGGGTTGGAATGAAAACCATATTGGAAGAAGTGCAGGCCGCATATAAAGAATATACCGATACTCATGGCTACGAGCCAACGGTTTTAAGATGCTCACAAGCGGTTTTTCAAGCGATACAGCATGAATTGCACAGTGATTGGAATGGCGGAGATTTGCGTTTCTTAGGGGCCGAAGTGGTAGTGCCGGATGGAGATGGGTTGGTGGGGTTTGAGTTTGAAAGTTACGAATGAAAGTGGCTTGGTTATTCTATTGAATAATAATAGTTTCTTGAAATTGACTCCAATAATTCTATTTGCTAAACTAATAATTTTAGTAAAAGTATCAAAGAATGTAAATATCAGTCCTTATAAATTAAAAAGGGAAGACGATGATATTTAAAACGCAATAAACATATTTAGTTGAATTTATAAAAAATTTTATTTACCTTGTTATTGAGAAATGGTTTAAAATAAATGGAAATAACGAATGAACAAAAACAAATTATCCAAGTAGTTTTGGAAAAATTAGAAGAAAATTGGTCAAAAGTATTCAGCAGCGCCAAATTGATCTTATGTGCAATTAATCAAAATGGTTATGATTACAATAGTGTAAATACATCCGTCAATCCAACCATTGGCGAAGTTATTGATATATTGAAAAAGGCTAATGAAGTATTTAGTGCATTTGAAGTAATTTTACCTCATTCAGGTGCCACTCAGGATCAACGCTATGATTTTGAGCGTGTACTCTTAAATTCTAAGCAAACAGTCCTACATATGGAAAGAATAATGCTTTCTATGCAAAGTGGTGATATTGAAGAATGTAGTAGACTACAAGAAATGCTTACAAAACAATCTTATGTTTGATTTTCAGTCCAGTCAGGAGCGAGCTATGAATATAAATGATTTCAAAATGCTAAAACTAGCCCAAGAATTAGATAATTTGACGTCAGATTTACAAGAGAAAATTATCCAAATTGTTGAAATAATTAACAACCAGCAAATCCAAAAAGCTGCTTGATTTTCTATACATTGTTAATTATTAAAAAGCGACCTGAAATTAAAGATTTGGGTCGCTTTTTTAGGCCGTGTCGTTTTTTAAAGGGCAGATCTAGATTAGTAAAACCTCATCAACGGCATTGGGAATTGGGGATCAGATAAAATTTGTCTTACGCGAATGCAACGGAATAGAACGTAATCTTTCACCTGTTCCCGAAAGAATACGGCGTTTCGTTGTAACTTCGGGATGCCAAAGCAGCAGTTAAAAACCGTAGCTTTGGCGTGATATTGAAGACTAATCTGCCTCTGACTTTTTATTTTTCACAGACATACCATCTTGAAGGGTAATCATAAATAATTTGATTACCATATAGCCTGATTTTAATTTTCTGATCCGTAAATCCTTCTATAAAACCGGCGCGCAAGTCTTCCGTGCAGATTCTTGTGCCTATTTTTTTCATCAAGACAGCATCTCTTCGTGCTTTCGCTTGAGCCTGTCTATGTCTTTCTTCTGCTTCTTCTTGGCGTTTTTGTGCCAAACGGCGTTGATAAACCGGGTCACATAAGTTGGCAATTTCTCTTAACTGATGCCTTGCAGTTTCTTTGTAGCCCTCTTGTTGCCAACGGCTGTTATGATTATTGTTTACTGCAAGGGTGTAATATTTCTTAGCTAAATCGTAATCTCTTCTGACGATATCGCCTTGAAAATAAGCATGGCCAACCAATAATTGAGCAGTAGGATCCCCTTTGTCTGCTATTGTTTTTAACTTTTCAAAATTTTTTGGCACAGAAAGAGAACCCAGTCGCATCCTTTGAGATTCTAAATCCATGCAACCGGTTAACATCATAGACAAACAGGCCGACAGTATTAATACCTTAGATTTCATATTTTTCTTTCCTTGTCATGGATAACTGTATATTTCATTAGAGAATTATGTGGGGTTCCTACCCATCAGTTATTATTAGTTATTTAATTTTGCTACTTTTTCCCTTTCAGCTTTTCTGATTCCACGCGATTTCGGATGGGAGCGGTTTCTTGATTAAAAGAAATGTTTCCATAAACGGTAGACCCCGAAAGTCAAGCCGTTGATTAACACGAACAACAAGATGGCAATGGTGCCTTCGCTCAAGCCTTCGCCCGGATAGCTGTGGGCTTTGCGGGTTTCATACAGACTTTGTCTGAATTTGTCTGAAAGATCCTGTCTCAACCGTTTCATAGATTCTTCATGCTCGCGCTTAAGCAATTCATCCGATTGATTCAGTATTCTTTCACCTGCCTCATCGTTATGCCATACATTCATTGGGTCTAAAGAGGCATAAAGCGGATCGTCTCTAGGGTAGGGATCGGTTTCGATGATCTCGTTTTTGACGTCGGAAAAAGTATGGTTATCGTACAGATCAGTCATTTTTACATTCCTTTATCGTGTGAGCCTGTTCCTTGAACATCCTTTCTTTAATCAGTTCTTTGATGAAATTGCTTTTGTCTGGATCGGCATAACAAACTCAATATAACGTGGACAATTGGGGTTCCATTACTTAGAATGTTTCGTAATTTATAAAATTACGAACTAAAGTGTATTTACTTAAATCCCTAGCTGCCAGCGACTAAAAGTGCAGCAGCTGGACTGAAAGTGATTGATATACATATGGGATTACATGAAAAATTACGTTTCTTCAGAGAAAGCAAGAACTGGACGCAAGAAGAGATGGCTGAAAAATTAGGCTTATCACCCAGCGGCTATGCCAAAATCGAACAGGGTAAATCTCAACCGAACGTACAGCGTTTAAAAAGTATTGCCGATGTTTTGGGAATTGATCTGTTTGACTTGATGCCGGACGATGATAACAACATGATTTGCCTAATTAACGAAGGCGATTTGAAACAAGGCCATAATTTCTATAATGGAAATCATGGCTTGGTGATGGAAATAGAAAAACTCCAATTGCAATTGCAACATGCAAGCAGTTTATTGGCTGAAAAAGAATTGATGATTGAGCAACTAAAATCACGTGTGGAAATGCAGCAAGAGATGTTGGATTTGCTCAAGAAAAACAGTTGATAAATCTTTCCGCTAAGAGTCGAGATGATGAGGCCGTCTGAAATTTCAGACGGCCTTTTGTCATATGTAAATGGAAAATAAATATCCGTTCTGCTATATTTCCAAAGCATAATCTCCTTTATACACACCGCTCTGGAACGCCCGCGATGACCCAAACCCAATCCTACCATCTGAGCTTTTCCCGCTTCGCTCCCTCCCTCTCCGTCGTCTCCTTCACCGCCACCGAAGCATTGAATACGGCCTACCGTCTCGACATCGAGCTCACCTCAGTCGATGCCGACCTGCCGCTGTCGTCGTATATCAACCAAGCGGCCAAGTTTACGGTGACGCCGGTAAGCTCTGATGCGTTGGGACTGATCGAAGGGATGATCGCACCCCAAGCGTTGAAGGAATGGAGCGGCATCATCACTTCGTGTGAGAAGCTGTCGGTATCGGCCGACGAGACCCGTTACCGTATGGTATTGGAACCGCGCATCGCCGCATTGAAGCACCACCGCACTTCGCGTCTGTTTCAAAACCAAAACGTGCCCGACATTATTGCCGCACTGTTGAAACACCACGGTTTTGCCGGCGTCGATTTCCGTTTCAACACTTCACGCGAATACGGTGTGCGCGAGTATGTGACCCAGTATCAGGAATCCGACTTCGCCTTTCTCAACCGGCTGTGCGAAGAAGAAGGCATTTGGTATGCCTTCGAGCAGAACGCCCAGTATGGCGATGTGGCGGTATTCGGTGACGATGCCGCCCATTATTTTCGCGGTAATACCTCTCCCTATCCCTACCGCCCCCACGGCGGATTGGAGAGCGTCGGACGGGAAGCGGTGTTTGCCTTACAGGTAAAACACAATCCCATCCTCGAATCCATCCGCGTCGGTGACTACAACTACCGCGATGCCGATACCGACTTATCGTCTGCAGTAACGGCCAAGGGTACGGAAACCGACAGCAGCGTCTTACTCGGCAGCGACAGCCATTGGGGTTTGCATCACAAGACACCCGCAGAAGCGCAACTTCAGACGGCCTTACTGCAACAGCTCGACCACAGCCGCCGTATTGTTGCATCCGGCAGCGGCAACATCACCGCCCTCAGCCCCGGCCAAGTGTTTCAGACCGCCCCGAGCTTCAGCGAAGCGCCCAACGGCTGGTTGGTGGTGTCGCTCACCCATAGCGGCAGCCGCGACCAAGCATACAGCCACCGCTTTAGCGCCATCCCCGCCGACAGCATCTTCCGCCCCGAACGCACCACCCCGCTGCCGAAGATACAGGGCAGCCTACCCGCACGGGTCACCAGCCCCGGCAACTACACCTACGCCTATATCGACAACATGGGGCGCTACCGCGTCAAACTGCCGTTTGATCTCGACGAATGGAGCCCGGGCGGAGAAAGCCGCCCCATCCGTCTGGCCAAACCCTATGCCGGCCCCGACTACGGCCAACACTTCCCGCTCCACGAAGGCACCGAAGTGATGCTGTCGTTCGTACAGGGCAATCCCGACAGACCCTACATCAGCGGCGTGATGCACGACAGTTCCCACCCCGACCACGTTCCCGCCGACTGGAACACCCGCAACGTCATCCGCACTTGGGCCAACAACAAACTGCACATGGAAGACAAACAGGGGCAGGAACACATCAAACTGGCGACCGAATACGGCAAAACCCAACTCAACCTCGGCCATATCGTCGATAGTGAACGACAAAAACGTGGTGACAACGGCGAAGGCTTCGAGCTGCGTACCGACAGTTGGGGTGCGGTTAGGGCAGGGAAAGGCTTGTTCATCAGTACCGACGCCCAAAATCAGGCTTCGGGACAGGTATTGGATATGGATGCCGCCATCGCCCAGCTCGAACAAGCAATCTCCCTAGCCAAAAGCCTCAATAAAGCCGCCCACACTGCAAAAAACGAAGCCACCGAAGCCGAAGCACAGGCAGGCCGTCTGAACGACAGCTTCAAACAACTGCAACGCTCCGGCATCATCCAATCCGCCCCCGACGGCATCGCTACCGCCACCCCGCAAAGCCAATTGCATACCGCCGGCCAACACATCCACCACATCAGCGGCGGCGACACCGACATCAGCGCCGGCCGCAACTTCACCGCCCATGCGGTCGGAAGTGTCAACCTGTTCGCGCAGAGCAAAGGAGCGAAATTACAGGCCAATCAGGGCAAAGTGGAGATTCAGGCACAGAACGACGAGATGCAGATTAATGCGCTGAAAGACGCCACCATCACCAGCAGTGCCGGCAAAGTGACGGTGGCGGCGAAAGACGAAATCCTGCTGACCAGCGGCGGGGCATACATCAAGATTAAAGACGGAAACATCGAACTGGGCTGCCCGAAGATGGTGTGGGTGAAGTGTGCGGGGTTTCAGGTGATGGGGCCGAGTTCATGGACGATGGATATGGCTAAATTTTCCATGCACAAAAATGATTTTGAGCTGTTTTACCATGATGCAAACCTCATGCCGATAGGCAATGCGTCATACAGGATTGTATTGGCAAACGGACAGGAATATAGCGGAAAACTGGATAAAGATGGCAAGGCAGTTTTGAAAAATATCAACGCCAGCGAAGCAGAAGTGTATTT
The DNA here is from genome assembly GCF_022870825.1 of Neisseria sp. Dent CA1/247. Taxonomy (NCBI): domain Bacteria; kingdom Pseudomonadati; phylum Pseudomonadota; class Betaproteobacteria; order Neisseriales; family Neisseriaceae; genus Neisseria; species Neisseria sp. Dent CA1/247. The sequence continues at coordinate 478,944 of NZ_CP091522.1, forward strand.
CGGCTATTCGGAAGATGAGGTGAAACTACCAGAAATTGATGTTGGGCTGGATTATTCTGAAGAAGGCATCAGGCAACAGTTGGCAGAAATGGATGCGGATATACCCGGCTCGGATTTGGACGCAATACTTTCAGCTTTTCTGGACACGGATTTGGATTACACGGAGAAATAAGATGGCGTTGACAGAAAAAGAACAAAAAACTATCCAATCGCTGTTGGTGGATATAGTTGCCGTTGTTCCACCCTTAAATATTGCTATGGGTATTAAAGACATTACTTCGGTAGGCTGGGATTTGTATCGTAAAAACTATAAGAACAAAGAAGAGGAAAACGCGCTTAAAGTCGAATTGATATTAGGTATTATTTGCTTGATACCGGGTGCTGGGGCTCCTGTTCGAACAACGTTTAAACAGCTGATACGTAATCCCGATGTTTATGCACCGTTGATGTTTGAAATCATCACGTTGATTATTGAAAAAGCGAATGTACAACTCAAAAAGAACGGCATACAACCTATTGCATTCAACCCTGAAGCACTATTGAACCAAATGGTTGATACAGGCCGTCTGAAAAGCTATCTCGAACAAGGCAGGCAAGCCGCATTGAAATCGGCTAAAGATAGTGTATTCGGCAGATGGTTTGACGTGTCGGGTACAATCAATACTTGTTTTGATTTTTTAGAGGGGAATCTAATCAGCTGTATTCAACTATTGCGACCGCATGTTTTAGGTGCCATCACAAAAAGTAAGGCACGTGTCAATAATTCAGCCATGCACCGAATACCTGATAAAAACACACCAAAAGCTCAACAAAACACGCCCAAAGTTCAAGAGAAAAGCGGTCAGGATCGGCCAACCAAAACGGTCAGCGCGGGGAAAATGAAAGAGCGGATTCAAACAGCTTATCCCAAACTCGCCAATTCTTTTGGTGGTGGTGTCGGTGAACATATCGCCGACTACTACTGTCTTGAAACTTTGGGTTGGGGTAAAGGTAGCTGGGTACGCCATGATGAATACACTAACGGCAAATGGAAAGCAGGTGCCGACGCAAGAAAATTGAATGACAGAGGCAAATTGAAGAAGTTGCAGCCGATAGGTAACGATATAGGTATAGACGGTTTTTGGAAGGCTAATCCTGCAACTAACGGCGGAAAACCGTATGCAGTAGTGGAAGCAAAGGCTTCGATGTCGCATATGGGACAACAGTCGAATTTGGCGAAGATGATGGGGGTGTTATCGACTAAAGTGAACGGAAAGCATGTAGTGCAAATGGATCATGCATGGATTACTCAGCGGTTGGAAAAACTGATGGGAGAAATGCCGGCAAGTATAAAAGCTGACTTTGGGAGAAAAACAAAAAATTGGAAAACGCTATACCGTAGACATGTTATCTTCACTACTTTGCAAGTGCCCGAGACCGACGGCTGGAAGCATGCCGAAGCCCTGTTAGACGGACATAGTGAAAGCAAGCACCGAAGCCACCAACCGACCAAACATATCAATAATGAACGCGAAATCTATGCCCTAATACGTACCGCAAGGAATAATGCGGAAGCTGAGGAAAGACGGCATAAGGCCAAAGGCAAAACTAAATAAACATAAAGGAAAAGAAAATGAATAATAATGAAATTGAATATGACCGTGATAAAGATAGACAAGGTCTGTTTGAAGAAGTATTTTTTAAAAAGTTATATTCAGACAATCTATGGTTGATGAACAAATGGATAAATGAAACGGAGAATGAAGAACCACTTGATTCACCTGATGCATTACCTGCCGAAATCTATCTAGTTGCAATGATTGAATACACCGCAGGCTTCCCCATCAAAGCCGTCAAACAACGATTCGCACAGGCCATAGAATACAGCCAGCTGTGTCTGGACATCAATGCAAAACATCCTGTCGATGATCCTGAACTGATTGAAGAAGGATGGACAATGTCTGTTTGGGGAAATGGTATCTCTTTAACGGAAAACCTGCCTAACGCTATCGGTCTGTGCATCTTGTTCGACCGTATCGACTGGTTGAATATCGTCAGAGAGTGCTACCTGATTGCCGATTGGGACGACCCCGCATTTAGTGCGCTGATCAATATGGTTATACCTACTGAATTCGATCCTAAGCAGAAATTCCCGAAAGGCGGCTTCAATTTCCGAAAGCCATTGTTGCAGGCAATTATGGCTGAGAGCAAAGAAGAAACGCTAAAACATCTCAATGCCTATCTTGCCGGATGGTATGAAGGCAACCGCAAAATCGGTAACAATGTTGATACCCATCTCGACCAAGACCCTGAGTGGGGAGGATATTACGGTTACTGGAGCTTTGAATCCGCTGCGGTGGCTTATTTGAAAGACATCGACGATACCGAATTGCGCCAATATCTCTACTATCCCAAAGATATGGTCGATTGGGCCAGAGAGCAACGCGGAATCAAACAAAGCGGAGAGCGGGATAACCGTTTGCCTCTGTTGCTTCCGAAGGGGGCTACCGCCCCGTTTGCAGGGAAATACGGAATAGATAACTTTATCGGCCATGAAATCATGGTTGAACAAGGCGAGCGTTTGCCAGCCGGACGTGTAAGCGCGCAATATGATGAAAATGGTGAACCGTTATACCGTGAAGATACGGTATGGCGGCTGTTGCAACGGGAAGATGGAGGCAATGTTCGGTTTAGCGAAGAAGAGTTAAAACGTTTGCAAAAACAGTAACGGAATAAGGTAAGGGGCTGAAGTAGATCAGCCCCATTTTTTTTGATAATTAATAATTTCTTTGTAGCCATAGAGTTTGTAAGACTTAGTCGGTAATGTAGCCAAAGTTGCCACACGATAGAAAATCGATGCTTGTTGCCGTTGGCAAAATACCTAAAGAAAAAATTTCTCAAAATTCCATCGAGCATTATGGTTTAATTATATTTAAAATCAATTGATTATATAAAACATTACAAGAATCGTTGTAAAATAATCTTTCCCCCTTCAATTCCTGCAGAAGGTCCTAATTTTATCTCATAATCCGCATAGCGAATAACCTCAGAACGATGTTCAATTAAGATAACAGCAGAGAATAAATCCGATTGTTTGCGAATGAAAGCTGCGACCTTATCTGCTGTTTCTGGATCTAAACCTGCAGCTGGCTCATCAATAATCAAAATTTTCTTTGTTTCTTTCTGCCGAGCAAGGTATCCGCATAATTTCAAACGGCGAATTTCTCCACCTGATAAAGTCTGCGTTTTGCGAGCAAGTGCTAAATGTCCTAAGCCTAACTCATTTGCTGTAGCTAGTATTTGTGTAAAACTTTTCAATGATTTGGGTAACAAAGATACAAGCTCGCCAATCTCAGTTTGATAAAAATCCAAAATAGATAATCCATCCACTTTTTGATGAATCACTAAGTTTTCTTCATCAAACAAATTTCCATTACACTGATGACAGTTAAGATATAAATCTTTATCAAATCCCCTTTCGTATTTAATGACGCCAATACCATGACAAACTTTACAACCTGCATTTTTATGCAAGAGGAACTCATCTTCATGCAAGCCAGTCTGTTTAGTAAAATATTCTGCAATTATTTTGTTAACCTTCAAGGTAGAAGCTAACACTGAACGTGCAGAGAAATGGCTATTCTTTTGTGTGATGTAAATCGCTTTTTGATTAGTTTCAATCCATTTTGCTAAGCTAGATTTGCCACTTCCCGATACACCTGTAAACGCAGTAATAGATTTCTTGGGGATATTTACCACTTGATTGTGCAAATTGTGCTTATTAATTCCAGTAAATTTGAAAAAGTCTTTAGTCTTGCGATGTTGAACAGGATTATCAGAAGCACAAATGTTCTCTTTTTCACAAAGATAACCACCTTGGCTACCTGCAAATCGCCCAATATGAATCTGATAATCCGCTTTTTCAATAAAGTAGCGATTATGCTCCACTAACACCACCGTATTTTTTTCTGCAAGTTGTTTTAGTTTGCGCCAAATGATCGGGTATGACTCATCGCTTAATTGTGATGAAATTTCATCAATCACAATCAACACTCCCGAAATCTCTGAATTTAAGATACGGCTAAATTTTAGTTTTTGCAATTCACCACCAGATAAAGACGGAATGGCACGAGACAGATTCAAATAACCTAATCCCATTTCACAAATACCAGCTAGTACACGGTACAGATAAGAGAACGCAGTTTGATGTTTCAAGTTATTTTTTAGCTCACTAATAGGTAAGCGTAAGAAATCGACAAAATCAATATTTGCTACTTTTTGATGCTGATAAACCGCTCTATCTACTTTACTTCCGAAGCAATGAGGACAGATTCTCATTTGCGTAAAGTCGATTGTTGCATTTGAATTCAATTTGGATTCTGCACAAAGCATTACACCTCGATAAGATATTCTTCTTTGCTTATATTTACCATTATGCTTAAAACGTACAACTAACTTTTCTTTGCTTGTTGCATAAAGTAATTTATTTTTATCACTTTCCGAAAGCAAATGATATGGCGTACTCATTGAGATAGATTCCGTTCTACAAAAGGCAATCATCAATTTGTAATACAATTCGGATAAATATCCTTTTTGCCATATTTTAAATGGATTTTCTTCAAGTGTTTTCTGCTTATCAATTAAATCAGTATCCGCAACTTCTGCTATTTCACCTAAACCGTTGCAATGCTTACATTCATTTTGTGGTTTATTAAGCTTAAGTAGTGTATATGGCATTGGATTATCTTGCTTAGCTGCCGAAATAATCTGTGCCATATTCAAAAACGAATAAAGCGTAGAACGTGGATTATTGTTTTTATTGGTTTGGTTAATCGCAATGCTGGGAATAATACCAGTATAGCCATCAAGTTGATAATCCTCGTTATCATTAAAACCATTCTCCATTGCTTCAAATTCATCAGCACAAAGTTGATGTAGTGTAGAAAAGGCTAACGAACTTTTCCCCGCTCCAGAACGCCCATAAATTGCTGTAATTTGATTTTTAGGAATCGATACAGAAATGTTTTTCAGATTATGTGTTCGTACTTGATAAAGCTCAATATTATTGCTCATTGCCACACCATTTACAGTTTTCTGAACGGTTTACTTGCATGACAGAAAAATTATGCAAAGCAGAATTAAATTCTATTCTCTTGTTAGCTTGTTGCAGTTTATCAGCTCTACCAATTAACAACTTAAATGCATCTAATGCAGCTAGATTAGATGCAATACCTGATAATGGTGCAAATGAACCTAATTTTCGATTTTCTCGATGTAGTTTTTTTACATTTTTCAAACTCGCATCATTTAAATTTTTCAAAAATAGATTAAAGCATTCAAAACAAGCTGTTTGAAATGGAATGATTGTTTGGCCGATTAGAGTTAAATGTAAGTTATAACCACCTCCAACGATATGAGAAATACGCTTTTTCATAGCATATTCCGCAACAATACGACTAGTTGTATCTACATTTGGCTCATCTGCACAGTTGATAATAAGATCTAAATATGTGGGTATTTCGTGCTTTTCAAAGAAGTCTTCAGTCAGAAAATCTTCAATAATCTTAATATGACAATTAGGATTCACAGCTAAAATTTCTTGCTGTAAAACTTGAGATTTCGGCTTACCAATTTGTTCTTCAAAATAATACTGCCGATGTAAATTGCTCTCATCAACATAATCTTTATCTACAAAAATCAAGTTAGAAACACCAAATTGTACTAATTGCATTGCAACGAAACTGCCTACTGCACCTAAGCCAATAATCATTACAGTTTTATTAGATAACTCTTTTACTTTGGTTATCACCTCACTTGTTGAATGGCAATAATCTTCCAGCAAATTTAACAAACGAATTTTATTTGCAACAAGATCTAACGGATATGGTACATCTTGATAAATCAAAATATGCTTTTGGTGTAAATAAGCCAATAATTTTTCTAACTGTGCTACATCACTGATTTGATATTTTTCACACACCTGCTCTATAGTCGTGTTACCATCAAAGCATTGTAACAGCATAACAATTTGAGGATTGTTCATTTTTAGCACAATGCTTTCACGTGTATTTGATTTGAAAAAATCAATATGTTGTTCTGTAGTAACAACACCTATCGAACGGCGTAAACGTAACTTATCCATTACATACCCCACAAAAATTAATTTGCTTGATCATTTCAAATGATGTCATTTCGCCCTTATTGATAAGATATTCATAACGCTCTGTTTTATAATTAAATGTCGTATCGCCGATTAAGAACTGAATGATTCTCAGACAACTTAAGTTGGCAGAGAAAAGTGACATCGCTGACAATCCACCTGACCCTCCAATATCAAAAAGCTGCTCATGGCTAATTGAGGTATTGTTTATTTCTTTTACTAACATATCAGGCTTTTCTACTTCAGAATAAATTGGTTTCCAGTCAGCCAATGCTTTTTGAAAGGTCTGTTGGCAACAATCAATACAAGGTGTCTGTGGCGGAAAAACTAACTCTCCCGAACTCATTAAATGAGCATCAAAACCGCCCATTATATACATTGGAATATTTTTCGTTTGTAAAAAACGTCCGATTTTTAAAGAAGTATGCCCAATATAAGGTTCATCACAACCGTTGATGACTAAGTCAACATCAGCTGTGATCCAGTGATTTAAATCAGTTTTTGGCAATAATTTTTCACGAAAAACTTTTGTTTCAACTTTGTAATTTATTTTCTTTAAATAATTTGCTAATACATCGGTTTTATAAGTACCAATATGGTTCAAACGACAAAATAAATGACGAAGGAGATCAGATTGGCGTACTTTTTTATCATCGATGAGTGTAAACTTTTCTACCCCCGCCCGAGCCAAAATTTCTGCTATTGCACCAGTAACAGCCCCACAACCAATAATCACAATATGTTTGGTCTGCAATTTTTGTTGTGATTCATTCCCTGATTGATTCAATACCATATCATCAAAATAAGCAATTTGACGAGAATATCGAGAGTTTTCAGTTACTTTATTATCTGTTTCATAGATAAGGTGCTTAGATTGCAAAAAATCTAATAATTTCAGTGCTTGTTTAGTATCAAAATGTCCTAAAGTAGTTAATAGTTCTGATACTGTTTGTTTTCCATTTAAACAAGCCAAAAGTGTGGCTACATTACGATGAGCTATGATTTCTAAACGCTCTCGCGTAGTCATTCGACTAAAAGTAACTACAACTTTGTCATTTTCCACTTCGGATATATAAACATCTAAAGTATCTTGTAATTTGAATTTTTTATTGAGCATAATAATTTTATAAAAAAGCCCTGCTTACAACAGGGCGAATAGAAAGTTGATTAGTATTGCAATACACCCGCATTAACTTCAAGGTACATATCCCAAGCATCTGTTGATGATGCTTCATCGTTGATTCTTGTACATACTCTTGTACAGCAATCACTACGCTGTCCAGAACAACCATCAGAGTATCGAGCCATTGTTGCTGCCTGTTGATTTACTACTTCAAAAGAAAGATCTAAATTCATTTTCTTATCCTTAATGATAAAATTGAAACATCAAACATGTATAATTTCTAAATAAACTATACTATTGTAATAGTACCATAGAAAATGATGTAGATATCAATTTCAAAAATACATGTTAACTGGAAAGTAATTTATAATCAGAATTGAGAAAAATCATGAGTGATTATTCATTTGTAGATGATGTGAACATTTTGATGATAGGAAACCTAAGAGAAACAGGGAACATTTTTTTACAAAGGCTTAGGAAACAAAGCTCATTTGAAAGGATCTTTCCGCAACATTCCCAGCAGCACTTTGTACAAATCGCCATGCCAGTGATTGAAGCGGAACTCGGTTTCTTTTAAATGCAGGTAAAACGTATGCTTAAGTACACCGTTAAACTGTACCAAGCGATGCTTCGCTAAGCCCATATCGACCAACCCATAATAACCACGCCATCCATCAGTATGGATGACGCTCTCAACAGAGATATGTCCCCTGATAACCTTTTGTAACGTTGCTTTTGAAGCATCCGAAATAATTTAGGTATAAACCTTGTCACCTCGTTTGAGTATGCCGAAAACAATCGTTTTACCGCCTGCACCTCGCCCGCGTTTGCCGCAGATAGGTTTGGCACCAAAATAGGATTCGTCCAATTTCACTATGCCGCACAAAAGTGTCTGCCGCTCACATTCGTCAGCCAAACGCAGACGCAATTTCAGGTATAGACTGCTTATAACATTAATTCCTCTCAGTTTGGCGGTACTGGAAACGGTCAGACCCAAGGCGAAAAGTCGCAGGATCTGGCGGAATTTGGGTTCGGTAATTTTTCTAAACTTTTGATACTTGTTTTTTTTAATTACATTTCAGAAGCCTATCACTGTATTTGGTAATTTTGCTTCCCAAACCTCTTGTTATTTTTTAAACTTTTAACTTTTGAGGCTTTTTTATTTTTTAAAAGTCATCAAGAATGCAGAAGGTTCGGTAAAACCGTGTTATTCATGAGAATACCTAAACATCAGAAAACAATCATTTCAGCAGAAAACAAAAGCAGTGCTTTTCCAATACATAATAAATACATCATCATAAATACATCATCTAAATCTGCTTACATAAAACTATCCTTATTAATTTCAATCGGTTATGATTGATACACTATAAACCTGCCCACTCTGCTCAATCCGGTACATATCTCCTACCTGAGTGATACGGCTTCTACTCTCCAATGCACATTTGTGAAAATAAGGCATAGCCATTTTGAGCCATATCCGTTGTTTGAAGGCACTGGGTTTTTCTCGGCATTTAATCATGTACGCGATGAGTTTGCGTTCCATAGCGGCTTTCTGTCGGCCTTGCTGCTGCCTTTTATTCACCACTGCTATCGCTTTTAGGTTCAGACCATACTCTTTATTTAAATGGTTGAGAAAGCCGGTAATGGCCGCCCTTTGTCCGGGTTTCTCTTTCAAGTAGGCATCCACGTCTGTTTGCGTGGGTAATCTACCTGTTTTTTCCAATAATCCGACTGCGGGTTGCAACGCCAAACGTACAGACTTCAACTTGGTTTTACCGCTTTCACATTTTTTCATCAGGACGTTTTGATAGCTTACAAATAAAGCTTTTGCTTTTGGAAGGTCTTTCAACCTAGCTTCAAATGCTTTGATTCTGTCTTGTTCGGCCAAATCAACTCTGACTGAATCGTCTACATCATTGTGCCAATTGGCTTCCATCCATTGTTTCACTTTTAGATATTGGCGCATCTTTTTCGGTTTGAAGTGCAACATAATCTCAGAATAAGCCGGTATCTCCGTCCATCGTTCGGACGCCTCAACGAAAAAAGGCAAGTAGCGTACTAATGTCATGGCCGCTTTATCATTGCCGATATCTTGGGCCAGCCATTCTGCAAATATTTCGAATTGCTTCTGCCAAACTTTACCGCGTATGTCAATCTTCAAAATATTTAAGCGTCGCGCGAGCTTCCCTATCCAATAACAGTCTTGGCAGATTTTACCGAAGCCGGCCGGCATATCTTGCCCGCATCGAGAGCATGGAATATTCCCTAGTTCTGCGCACTTTTTGCACATCAACCCGTTCTCGGTTTCTTGCAATGGACGGTATCTGCCGCAACTGGGACAGCTTTGATAGCCTTTGGCTGTTGAGTAGCAACTGGGACATAAACTCAAACCAAGGCCGTTTTTGTTGGTGTGGGAGAGTTTGTTTGATAATTGGCCACAACTTTCACAGGCTCTTTTTTCTCTGAAATATATGGCACAACAGTTACAAACGGGGCCATATTGGGTAATTTTACCCAATTTATATTTTTCTTTACCGCACCTAATGCAGGGTTTATCAACCCGACACCGATCACAGATGGCATCCGGTTGTCTTCGGGGAAGACGGTGTATATTGCCGCATTGGGCGCATGGTTTATGCTTAAACTCACGTTGGTAGCAAGTTTGGCAATAGCCTTCACCTCTGTAAACCCGATGAAAGTGAGCAATTTTCTTACCGCACTGACTACATTCGATCATGACAATATTTGCCTTTCCATCTTGCGTTGCAATCGTGCCCATTTCCGTCGGACGACGCTTTCAGAGGTGGGTTTGCTAGGACACTTGTTGGGACTGCAGTGATTCACGGAATTTATTGCCAAATGACTTAGCCAAGGTTGGAGTAAGGCGGTAGAAGAGCGACCGGCCGCTGAATAAATTGTGTTATAAGAAAGTCCATAACGCGTAGATACCCGCAACAAGTCCTCAGTGGATTGCCGCATCAAAATCGCGCAGCTTCTTAACAGTTCATGTCGTTCATCCGGAAATAAATGCTCGAAGTAGCCACCGCATCGGGTAGAAACGGGGTGGATACCGAAGTCACTCAAAAAATGTGTGAGCGTACCGTTTGGGAAATTTGTTGCGTCCCGGATAACGGAAACAAAATAACGGGCAGTTTCAAACCATTCTTGGGGAGTGACTTTTTTACCGTCAAAAACGGCTTCATTGTTTATCAAAATAGATTCGGCTGTTTTTTGAAAGTCCGTATCAACGGGAATTCCTTCCATATCTTTTAAGTCATAACCGCAATGACGGCAGACAGATATAAACTTCTCTAGGCCGATAAGTTTGCTAGGTATGAAGTACATACCGCATTCAGGGCAGCTATGGTGCATCTTGATGCCGTGATGCGTACAAGCTGTCGCCCAAGACATACGCCAATGGCGCCGAAGGTAAGGTGTCCCTTCCGCAAAACAATGCGGACAAAAACTCAGCCTAACCCCGTCACTCATCCTAGTCACATTAGATGGTGTAAACCAATTCCAATTGATTTTTTTGGGATTCAGATCCGCATTGGTATGGATCCGGCTCAAGTGGAATAACTGCATCTCATCCAATATATTTATTGGAATACCTGTCCGTTCCGAAAGCCTTCCCAAGAATTCTGTAGGCAGATAACGGTCAATATCCCGTGCCCACTTCCGCATAGGCCACCCGATATATCGGATCAGGGTCAATGTATCGCAGCCGTGATGTAGTGCAGTCCGTATTAGCCAAGAGGACAATGTTTCGTCAGGCAAAATGGCAGGAGTTCGCAGAAGCGGTTTTTTCATCATCGTATCCGCCTTTCTGTCGAAATATAGCGTTCTTGGTTGGCCAGCATTTCTGCCGTAATGGTTTCCTGATGATTTCTGATGGCCTCAACAGCACAAGCGCTCAACAAATTGCTCAGGTTGCCCAAATTACCTTTTGTCATCCGATGAATTTGGGAACTCAATGCTTTTTGCGAAAGCTTGGAAGGTTTTTTTAGCGGTAAACAGCTTTCGAATGTTGCGACAATTTCGCGGAATTCATCATTGTTTTCCCATAGCTCCAAATGGATGATGTCGAAACGGCTTCTGAATTGCGAATCGGTATAAAGTATGTCACTGGCACTCGGTGTTCCGACACCCACAATCGGAATTTGTAACTCGTTGCAAAGCCGTTTGAGGGCATTCATCATTTCCCGCTGTTTTCTAGCCGAACCACTGAACATAGAATGAAATTCATCAATAACCAGCATTTTGACGGCATAGGTGCGCATTAAATGAAGGCACTGGGTGTATAAGACTTCGGCAGTAGCGCTATCCCGATAAGGAGCCACCATCTTTTCCAAAATGGCTATGTACAAAGCTTTTTCACTTGCAGTGCTGGGAGCTTCAATTTTCACAATCGGAATAACCAAATCCATATCTTCCGTTTCGTATGGTTCCCCGTGAATACTGCAAAACTTATTGATCAATGTCGTTTTGCCATTGTTGGGTTCGCCGACTAAAAGCAGATTGGGCATTCTTGGACGCTTGGGGAAAGTCAATAAATCCTCAAGTTGCTGCAAGATGGCTTTAGCCTGTGCATGAGCTATCCAGCGGGGAGTTCTGGCGAAATTGATTCTTTCCGAATCGGAGGATGCAGCCACGATATGCCTGAATTTCGGATTAATATGTTCGTATTTTTCCATAACGCACATCCTTTTTTATTCAATGTCGTCACCGCTTAAGGGCTTCACAATATCGTCCGGTTTTTCTGAGATGAGAGGTTGTTCAATCGGCTGAGTATTGTCTATTGGAGGTGAAATAGCCGGTTCTACAGGTGTTGTGTTACGTTGATGAAGTGTTTTGCGCTGTTGAAGGCGTCGTGCTTTCTTAGTTTTGGCTTGTGCAGTTTCCAAGTGTTGCTGCATTTCTTTGATGGTGTCCAAAACTTGATACTCGTTGTAGTTCTTTCTGCCGCGATCACGCAGGCGTTGTTTGGCGTTTTTCAACTCCCATAGTGTCATGTGTGGGAAACTCTGATCGGCAGTATGAATGGGTATATACTGTTTGGAATCGGGTTGATAGAAATAAATCTTCGAAACATCACGAGGATCCCGCCGGAAAATAAACTTGCGGGCTTTACCGTTGTCGGTTAGTCCGATGTAGGGTAAGAGTACAAAATCGAAATAGCGCAGACCATCCCATGTCACTCCGGTGTTTTGTATGGTTCGCTCTGCATAAGGCATGAAATCCAACATGAGGGTTTCAGGGGAGGATGGGATGGGAGGCAGACCGCGCCCGATTGCTTCATCTGTACCGAAGATGCCTTCTTCCCATTTCGTTTCCGGCGACATTCCCAAAGCAGAATGGATTTTTTTGTGGTAGACATGGACGATCTGCTTTAACAGCCACGTTTCAAATTCATCAATAGTCAGGCAAGCATTTTTTTCGGAATCATAATTGTCTTTGTGTTTAACGTTGGAGAAGGTGGTGCCGGGTAATTGATGGACTTCTTCCATCATAGTGCCTATCAGCCGCTCAATGTGTCCGCCGTAATGAGGCGTTCTGACAGGACGAAACTCCAAATTGATGCCGTATTCGGCACAGGCTCTTCTAAATGTGTTTGAACGGAAGTCGGAGCCGTTATCTACATGGATTTTGTTGGGTAGTCCCCATACTTCCCATTTACCGCCAATCTTTTTTGCTTCCAACCAGCTTTCTTTTGGCAATACGGCATAGGAAACGCACAAACCCACCGAAGTCTCAGAAGGAGCATCCAGCGAAAGGTAGTAACCGCAGATCATGCGGCTGTAAACGTCAATGGCCAATGTCAGCCACGGTCTGCCTATAGGTTGGCGGGTTTTGTCGTCAACCAGAATGAGATCGACTTGAGTGTGGTCTATTTGGATCACATCCAAGGGATAGGATACGTTTGGGAAGTGCTTGGGCTTCGGTTGAAATTTGTTTGCTGCACGTTCGCGTTGTCCTCTTCTACTTAAAATTACTTTCTCTGATAATTCGTTCATCCGCTTACGTATGCTGTTATCAGCAGGCACAGGAATTTGGTGTCGATAACAGGTATTGCGTACTTGCTGAATAATTTTTGTTTGAGACAAGCGTTGCGGGGTAAGGTAGAAAGTTTCAATTACCTCTTTGATAATGTTTTCCTGTTCTTGGGAAAGTCTTGACTTGCCTGTTGTCCAGCCATCTTTTTGAGCTAATAGAGATGTCAGGCTGCCTGTAGCCTCATATTTTTTAACCCAACGATAAAGTGTAGGGCTACTGACTGAAATATCTTTTGCATACTGGTTGATGGCTGCTCGACCTTTGATTTCTCCTGATATGATTGGCTCAATCAGGGCGTATCTTTTTTCTGCTTGCAGCCATAAGTCATCATCAATACCGATTAAATCGGTATTGAAATCTGCCTCGGTTGCCGGCCCCAATTCTTGTATCGGTAAAACCCGACTATGACCGTTTTCGTTTTGAGCTTCGATAAACTGGAAATCAATTTGCCGCTTAATTTTGTATAGGGTATTCGTTGGAATGTGAACGACAATAGAATTAACAGACAAATCAATTTTTCCACGACTGCCGGAAACGTTATTTTCTTTATTGCTGTCCATGATATTCATCCATAACAAACAAAATACTGTCATTGCCGATAGGTGTGTTTAAATCGGTTTTTATTTTCCTATTCGCCAGTAAATGCCAAAGTAATTGCTTCCATCTAGCTTGTTCGCTTAGCGGAAATTCCAATAAAAAATCCGACACTGTTATCCCGCCTCTTCGTGCGATAAGGCGGTTTGCAGTATCGGATTCTGATGGTGTGATCAAGACGCGCTTAAAAGGCATCAGTCTTTTTATATTGTCTAAAGCTACTCCACGAATACGGTCTTCATCATAAATGTGGAAAGTGAAACCACGCTCTTTTGACCACCGGTAGGCAGCTTTCCATTTAGTCAACCATTTCCTCCAGTGTTTCTTCCACTTACACTTAGGTTTTATCTCGACCAACATTCCTTTTCCTGAACCGCCTTCATATAAAACCAAAAAATCCGGAGTATACTTATATTGGCGCACTCCCAAATAAAATGGTATCTGAACCGGTTGAGGTATAATTCGTACCACTAAGGCATTAAACTCCTGCAACATGATAAAATCGCGTTCTAATGATGATTCATAAGGCAGCGACTCATTTCCTCGGAAAGGATAATGGCCGGATACGCTACGATAAGTAGGACGAATTTTTCTTACTGACTGATACATAGCAGAACCCTTTGTTTTGTTTGATTAAAGTATAATACTGTCTCAAGGTATTCTGGTAAGTTTTACTCTGTCTCAACGTATTGTGGCAATTTGAAAGAGTGTCTCAGTGTATTGTGAAATTTTCCAAGAATGTCTCAACGTATTCTGAATTTTGTATCAGCGTATTCTGGTAAATTGAACAGTAAAATGGGGGTTAGAAAGGCGTTTTGTCTCAACGTATTCTGAATCTCACATAGGCGGAAATTCGGGGCCCGGCGAAATCTCGTTGGCACACAACGGAATTTTATTTTTAGATGAACTTCCCGAGTTTGACCGCAAGGTTTTAGAGGTATTGCGGGAGCCTCTCGAAAATGGCGAAATCCATATTTCACGGGCCTCGCATAAAGCGGTGTACCCTGCCAAATTCCAATTGGTCGCCGCTATGAACCCATGTCCGTGCGGGTATCTCGGCCATCCTTCCAAACCGTGCCGATGCACGCCGGAAAGTATTGCTCGTTACCGTGGAAAAATCTCAGGGCCTTTGCTCGACCGCATTGATTTAACCATTGAAGTGCCGGCACTTTCTTCCGCCGAATTGATGCAGCAGGAGCCGGGCGAAAGCAGCGCAGAAGTGCGCCGACGGGTGGAAGCCGCAAGAGAGTGCCAATATCAACGGCAGGGTAAGATTAATGCGGCGTTAAGCGTTACGGAACTGGACAACGCGGCAATGGTCTCTAAGGAGGCTGCGGAAACTTTAGGGAGTTTATTGGAAAAGTTGTCGCTGTCTGCTCGCAGTTATCACCGCATCATGCGCGTGGCACGCACTTTGGCAGACTTAAACGGCGATGAAACCGTGACCAAACAGCATGTGTTACGCGCAGTAAGTTTTCGTCGGGCTTTGTAAGCTTTTTGCTTCAAACATAATATGTTGCTAAAATGCGCCGTCTGAAAAACAGGCTTCTATCCCTTTCAGACGGCATCATGAAAGAATAAAGATAAGGTATTTAGGTGTTTTATGAATATACAGAAACCATACGGTAAAGGCCTTTCAGGTTTTATCTTGGGCTTGTTGCTGGCAACCGCCGTTATTGCGGGTATTGTATTCTTCATCAACAAAAGCAACGAAAAGGCGTTTAAAAAAGAAACACCTAAAGAGTTGCCTAAGCCTGAAATCCTCACACCTAAAAGCAGCGAACCTGTTGCACCGCCTGTGCAAACCAGTAGCGAACCTATTACCCAAGTTTCCGAACCTGTAGGCACGGTAGCTTCTCAAGAGCAAGAGGCATCTGCTCCTGAAGAGAAAGAAGCATCTACCGTTACAACCGAGCAGCCTGAAGCGCCGGTAAAAGAAGAGCCGAAATCTCAAACAGTCGCTCCGGTTAAACCGAAAGCCGAGCAAAAACCTGCGCCGGAAGCGAAAAAGCAGCCTCAGAAAAAGCCTGAAGCGAAGCAGCCTGAAAAAGTGAAAAAAGAAGAACCCAAAAAAGCGGCCAAGCCTTCTCCCGAGCAAATTTTGGAAAGCGGCAGCATTGAAAAAGCCCGTGAAAAAGCGCGTGCGGAATCGGCTAAAAAAGAGGCTTCCCAAAAAGCGGAAGCCCGTCAATCAGGCAGCAGTGAAGGCGGCCGTATCGTATTGCAAATGGGTTCTTTCAACAATCGTGAAAGTGCCGAGTCGCACCGCGCTAAACTTGCCATGATGGGTGTATCAGGCAATGTGATTGAAGCAGAAGCCAACGGCAAGCGCGTTTACCGCGTTCAAAGCGGCAAAATGAACAAAGAAGCCGCTAACCGTACCCAACAAACCCTGAAACAAAACGGTGTAGATAGCTTCGCCCGTACTGTTAAATGAAATATTAGGAATGCACATGAAACTGAAAACCGTATTACTGACTGCTATTGCCTCAATGACCTTGGCTGCAAACGCTTATTCAGCAACAGAAGGCACAGATTACGTTGTTCTGCCGAAGCAGATTCCCCAGCTTCAGGACGATAAAATCGAAGTGTTGGAATTTTTCGGCTATTTTTGCGTACACTGCCACCATCTCGATCCCGTTTTGCTCAAACACAGCAAAACTTTCCCCGCGGATACTTACCTGCGTACCGAGCATGTGGTATGGCAACCCGAGCATTTAGGCTTTGCCCGCGTTGCTGCCGCGGTGAACAGCTCCGGTTTGAAATATCAGGCCAATCCGGAAGTGTTTAAAGCAGTTTACGAACAGCGTATTAATTTGGCGGATACCAATACTTTCAAACAATGGGCGGAAAGCCAAAAAAGTTTTGACGGTAAAAAATTGATTGCCGCTTATGATTCTTTCAGCAATCCGGCACAAGCCAAGAAAATGGAAGAGTTGACCAATACCTACCAAATCAGCGGCACGCCGACGGTGATCGTAGGCGGTAAATACCAAGTGAAATTTACCGGTGATTGGAATGCCGGCATGAAAACCATTGATGAGCTGGTAGCCAAAGTGCGTAGCGAGCGCGGTATGAAAGCACCTTCGGCAAAAGCAAAAACTGCGGCGGCAGCCTCTTCTGCTTTGAAAAGCAAAGGCGCAATGATAGCCAAAGCCGCAAACAAATAAATACTGAATATCAATTCGGGCAGCTCTACACGGGCTGCCTTAACTGTTTCAAAGGCCGTCTGAAAAAATTATGGATATCTTATTGCTGTTGAAAGCCCTGATTTTGGGCATTATCGAAGGGTTGACCGAATTCCTGCCGATTTCGAGCACCGGGCATTTGATTGTGGTGGGGGATTTGATTAATTTCCGCAGTAATGGCAAAGTTTTTGAGATCGCTATTCAATTGGGCGCAGTTTTGGCCGTGATTTTTGAATACCGCCAACGCTTTACCCATGTTATTACCCATATCGGACGCGATCAGGCGGTTAACCGCTTTGTTGTGAATCTCGGAGTGGCTTTTATTCCTGCCGCAGTGGTGGGATTGATTTTCAGCAAACATATTAAAACGTTTTTGTTCAATCCGATTACCGTGGCAACTGCTTTGGTAATCGGTGGCTTTATTATTTTGTGGGTGGAGCGCAGGCAAAGGGTTGCCAAGCCTAAAGTGAACAGTGTCGAAGACATGCGAATGCGCGATGCTTTGGTGGTAGGCTTGGCACAGATTTGTGCGCTGGTGCCCGGTACATCACGTTCAGGAAGTACTATCATGGGCGGGATGTTGTGGGGTTTGGAACGTAAAGTGGCGACCGAATTTTCTTTTTTCCTCGCTGTGCCGGTGATGATTGCCGCCACAACTTATGATGTTTTAAAGCACTACAAACTCTTTAGCGCTCAAGATATCGGTTTGATTGTGATAGGTTTTGTATCCGCTTTTGCTGCCGGTTTGCTGGCAGTCAAGGCATTGTTGAAATTTGTGGCTACCAAGAATTATGTACCTTTTGCCTACTACCGCATCATTTTCGGCGGTTTGATTTTGCTGACTTGGAAAATGGGTTGGGTAAGCTGGACTGAGATGTAAAAAGGATTGTTCTGTTGAGTGGGAGGCCGTCTGAAAGCAGAGCTTTGGGAATCTTAAAGGTTTGGTTTTAAGGAAATCGCTTAGGGCTGACACAACAGAAATTGGTTTAAGTTAAAGTTTTGGTAAAGACTTCTTGTGAAAAAGGCTTTCTTGAAATGTTTGTTTCAAGAAAGCCTTTTTTCAGACGGCCTATTGTCCGCCAGACTGATCCTTAGCCGGTCAATTGCTGAGTAATCAGCTTTTTCAGCGGTGGAAGGTTATTGCTGACGCGCAGCACCAATCCACGCAGCAGTTTGGCTGGTGGAGTTTCGTTGGTGAATAGTTTCAATAGCATATTGGTACCGTAATACAGCGGTCGGGCGTGGAGAGAATGTTTGCTGTCATAGCGCGACAATAAAGTAGGCGAAGCAAAATCACGGCCTTGCTGAACCGCTTCAATAATCAAAGTAGCCAAGATATCGGCACTAGACAAGCCTAGGTTGAAACCATGTGCGGTAACGGGGTGCATACCCACGGCAGCATCGCCAATCAAAGCACTGCGTGTTCCGTAAAACCGTTCTGCCAGCATGCCTACTAAGGGGTAGGAGTGAATGGAGCTGACCAGTTCCATGTCTCCCAAGCGGCCGCCTAATTGTTGCTTGACGCTGGCGGCCAGCTCTTCAGGGGAGAGGCTTTGTATGGAGGAAACTCTGTCGCTGTCTACGGTGATAACGGTATTGGTTAGATGTTCTTCCAAAGGCAGCAGGGCAATCGTTCTGCCGTAATGGAAGCACTCAAAAGCCGTGTGGTGGTTGGATATAGTATGCTTCATGCGGCACAGAAACATAGTGCGACCGTAATCGTACATATCGGAGGCAATGCCGAGTTGGCGGCGTGTTTGTGAAAACCGGCTATCCGCAGCAATGAGCAGTTTTGAAGTGAGTATGCTGCCGTTTTCCAAAACAACCTCTGCTTGCTCTGTTGATGTTCTGACTTCTTTTACACCCATTCCGCAGATGAATTCAATATTTTCCGCTTCTGCGACGGCTTCGTATGATGCTTTGCGGATGTTGTGGTTGGAAATCAGATAACCTAAGCGGTCGGTCGGTTCGCCTCTGGCATGTGAGGGTTGGGGAAAATGAAGTTGATATTCGGAATGACCGTTCAATACTTTGGCATCACGCAAGGGGTAAATTTCGCTTTCAGGAATACGTTGCCATGTGCCCAATCGCTGCATGATTTCTCTGGACAGGTGGGTAAGTGCGATTTCACGACCGTCGTAGGGCGGATTTTGCAGTGTTTCCAGTGTGCTTTTTTCGATAAGGGTGATGCTCAATCCGCTGTCGGCAAGTGCGCGGGCGAAACTCAGCCCGGCTGGGCCGGCGCCGACGATGATAATATCGCGATTAGTGGTCATGGCGATTTCCTTTGAATGAAAGCAGTCAATAAATGAAAAATAAGGATGGCTGAAAGTTGAGCGGTTGCGTACAGAACTGTGTATGTTTTGTTTCTAAGTAAGTGTTCGTGTTAATTTTCAGACGGCCTTATGCGGATTATAGCGGATAAACGGTTTGATTTGCGGTATGCTGAAAATGATTATGGGAAGTGGGGTGCTGATAGTGGGGCTTTTTAAAGCGGCGATATCATGAATCATTAAAAAACCGCATATTAAGCAATTGAATGCTTAATGTGCGGTTTTAATTATGGTCAATTATATTGACAGGTTATTCGTCAGCGCCGGTATAAGGACGAACGCTCACGGTTTTGCGGTTCAAAGCACCTTTGGTTTTGAATTCTACATAACCGTCTACTTTGGCGAATAAGGTGTGGTCTTTACCCATACCTACGTTTTCACCGGCGTGGAATTTGGTGCCGCGTTGGCGGACAATGATAGAACCGGCAGGAATCAGTTCATTGCCGTAAGCTTTTACACCCAAGCGTTTGGCTTCTGAATCGCGACCGTTTTTAGAGCTACCACCAGCTTTTTTGGTTGCCATTTTCTTTACTCCTGATTAATTAAGCGATTGCCACGATTTCGATTTGGGTGAAATTTTGGCGGTGACCTTGGCGTTTTTGGTAGTGTTTGCGACGGCGCATTTTGAAGATACGCACTTTTTCGCCACGACCGTGAGCAACCACTTTGGCTGTCACTTTTGCACCTTCGATGAAGGGTGCGCCCACTTTTACAGATTCGCCGTCAGCAATCATCAAAACTTCGTTCAGTTCGATTTGGCTGTCGAGTTCGGCAGGTATCTGTTCTACTTTCAATTTTTGGCCAACGGTAACTTTGTATTGTTTACCGCCGGTTTTTACGACCGCGTACATACTCAACTCCATAAGGGTTTATAAAACATCCGCGCACCATGCGCAGAACTGCGTATATTAAGTATATTTTGCTGTTTTGTCAAAGTTTATTTGTTTGGTGCGGTTGTGCTGGGCTGATTGGAAGTGGAATGTCGGTGCAGCGTCCGGCCTTTGCTGCTATAATCGCGCGTCGTAATATTTCGCAGTCTTTTCTCAAAGTTTTACACTCAAAGCCATTTAATATCATGTTAGATAATCTGCCTTATTTCCAACGCCATCTGAACGATGATCTTGCTAAAGTCAATGTAGTCGTTAATCAGGCTGTGCAGTCTGAAGTTGCGTTAATTTCCCAAATCGGTACTTATATTATCAGTGCCGGCGGGAAGCGCTTGAGGCCGATTATCACGATTTTGGCAGGCAAGGCTTTGGGTTATGACGATCCTAAACTGTATTCTTTGGCTGCGATGGTGGAGTTTATCCATACATCGACTTTGCTACATGATGATGTGGTGGATGAGAGTGAGTTAAGACGCGGCCGGCAAACGGCGAATAATCTGTTTGGTAATGCAGCTGCTGTCTTGGTAGGCGACTTCTTATATACCCGTGCATTTCAGTTGATGGTCGGCTCCGGCAGTATGAAGATTTTGGAAGTGATGGCCGACGCCACTAATATTATTGCTGAAGGAGAGGTGATGCAGCTGATGAATATCGGCAATACCGATATTACTGAAGCTGAATATGTGCAGGTTATCCAATATAAAACGGCTAAGTTGTTTGAAGCGGCTGCTCAAGTTGGCGCGATATTGGCTGGTGCTACGCCTGAGCAAGAAAAGGCGTTGAAAGATTACGGTATGTATGTCGGCACGGCTTTCCAAATTATTGATGATGTTTTGGATTATTCGGGCAATGCCGATGAAATCGGTAAGAATGTAGGCGATGATTTGGCGGAGGGTAAGCCGACGTTGCCGCTGATTTATCTGATGAGGCAGGGAAGTGAGCAGGTGGCGCAAGATGTGAGAGAAGCCCTGCAAAATGCCGATCGGGGTTCTTTCGATAAAATTTACCGTCACGTTGTTGCATCGCAGGCTTTGTCTTATGCTGCGGAAGAGGCAGCTAAGGCAGTGAAGAAGGCTGTCGCTTGTTTAGATGTGTTGCCGGATAATGAGGTAACTCAAGCAATGCGGGCGCTGGCCGAGCAGTCGCTGGCAAGGGTGTATTGATTGTTTCTGTAAACCCGCTGTAGTTTAATGGATAGAACGTATGCCTCCTAAGCGTAAAATACAGGTTCGATTCCTGTCGGCGGGGCCATGATGAGAAAGGCCGTCTGAAATTTTTCAGACGGCCTTTTTGTATTTATGGTTTTTGTGAGGCTAAGCGCTGGGTGGTTTGTTGTTCGTTTAATGTAGTCAGTTTTTTGGTCAATATGTTTAAAAGCACGCCGTAAGCCGGTAGGAAAAACAGGGTGCAGATGACCAGTTTGAACAGGTAATCGACAAACGCAATTTCAGGCCAGTTGGCAGCCATAAAGGCATCGCTGCTGGCGTAAAAAGCAATGCTGAAAAACACGACGGTATCGATTGCGTTGCCTAAGAATGTGGAAGCGGTGGGTGCTATCCACCAAGATTTCAGTTTGCGCAATTTGTTGAATACAAATATATCTATTAGCTGGCCGACAGCATAGGCGGAGAAGCTGGCCAATGCGATACGGCCGACAAAGCTGTTGAACGAAGCGAGTGAAGCCCAGCCTGTCCATGTTCCGTCTTGAAAGAGTACGGAGAATAAATAAGATAAAGCCAGCGCAGGCAACATGACCCAAAAAATGATTCTTCTGGCGAGGCGCTGTCCGAAAATCCTGACGGTAAGGTCGGTTGCCAAGAAGATAAATGGGAAGGTAAACGCGCCCCATGTGGTATGGAATCCGAAAATTTCAAAGGGGAACTGCACCAGATAGTTGCTGGCGGCAATGATGGTGATGTGAAACAGCGAAAGCCAAACCAAGGCTTTCTGTAATTGTGCGGAGCTAAATGAGTACATTCGGTCATTCTTTCGTTGCTTGTGCAAAAACAAATATGCAGTATTCAGACGGCCTCTGAAGACGCGCTTTGAATCGTCAAGGGATTCAAAGCGACGTTTCAGTAAGGCTTTTTAATATTTCAGGTTCTTATAGAGAAGAGTCGTGAGAGAACAGGCGTTTTTTCGCCAGTTGCTCAAACTCAGTGTTAGGTTTGCCGTAGTTGGCAAAGGGGTGAATGGCAATGCCGCCCCGCGGAGTAAATTCTCCGAATACTTCTATGTATTTCGGCTGCATCAGTTTGATCAGGTCTTTCATGATGATGTTGACGCAATCTTCATGGAAGTCGCCGTGGTTGCGGAAGCTGAACAGATAAAGTTTCAGTGACTTGCTTTCCACCATTTTGATATCCGGGATATAGCGGATGTAGATGGTGGCGAAATCAGGCTGGCCGGTCATGGGACACAGGCTGGTAAATTCGGGGCAGATGAATTTGACGAAGTAATCGTTGCCGGGATGTTTGTTGTCGAATGCTTCAAGCACTTCGGGGGCGTATTCTGTTTTATAAGATACGTTTTGATTGCCCAGCAAAGTAATGCCGTGCAATTCTTCGGTATTTCTGGTCATGAATATTCCTTAGTTTTTTAATGTGGGAGGTTTTCGAACCACAGGGAAAGATCAGGGGCTGGATTTTAATACATTAAATCAAAATTGTATGCTTTATTTGCACTTTGCTTAGGGTTATTGGGCGAATCGTGCACAAAAGAAAAGAGATGGGAGACGGATATATGGTGGCATTCAAGCCTAGTGAGCTAATGTCTTGGCGGCATGTAATCGAATGCAAATAAACAACATCCTAAAGAAAATGTTTTTTTAAACAAGTTGTTGTTTGCGTCAAAGTGTTGGTGGGGCGCTAGAGGCTTCGTTTAAAAAAATTGAGATCTTCGCAAAGCCTTTATTCACAGTGTATTTGGCTTATTTATGCGCTCTTTGATAGGGTTTTGCGGATGAGTCCTGTTTGATGCTGTTTAACTTTACATGACCTTGATACATAAGCAATGCACGGGATTTAGCGCATGCTGTAAATATTTTACAGATTCGGCCGTCCATGCATTATGCGTAAAGAAATGTTTTTTTGCGAACTATTGCATAGAGGTTGCACTCTAATCGCTCGATTGCTGGAATCTGAGCAAAGTGTAAGTTCATTTAATTTCAAACTGTTTTGCTTTTTTGATAAACACAAAAGCAATATCGGATTACGGCTTCGGGCAGCTTGCATATGGGCTTTTATTTTAAATGGTTTTTCAGTTTATTTTTATGCCAAATGCAATCCGTTTGTTGAATGGTTAAACCGATTGTCAATTTTTTAAGAAATTATATACAGCTGGATTAAAATAAAAATACCTTGATACAAGATGTATTGATACGTTCAGCGAAGAATACAGCTTTTGCCGTATTTTAAAAGAAGATGGCTTCATATAACTTCTAAAATATGATGCTGCTTGAATAACATCACCGAAGAAGAGAATGTAAATGAGTTTTTCACAAGCCGAATTGGTTAATGCCTTACGTTTATTGTCAGGGCGTTTGCCAGAATTTTCCGAGCAACAAACCCAATCCGGCCGTTTGTTGCGTGTAGTTACCGAGCGTTTGAGCAGCCATTTGAATGACAGCCTGAAAGAGTTTGGCATCAACGAAAACTTGTGGTTTGCCATGATGGCAGTGTATGTCAGCCCCAATAGCGAAATTTTGCCTTCACGCTTGAGTGATTTGATGGATTTGACCCGTACAAGCGCTACCCGTTTGTCTGACGAAATGGTGGAGCGCGGTTGGGTAGAGCGCCACATCAATCAGCAAGATCGTCGTCAAATCGTGTTAAAATTGACGGCCGAAGGCGAGGCGTTCATCCAAAAGATTTGGCCGCAAATCTCCAGCAGAAGCGGCGAAGCTTGGGAAGACTTTACCAATGAAGACTATGCCCAGCTGCAACACCTGTTAGGCAAGCTGTTAACCAAACTGGGTTAATCAATAAGTTGGCTGCTTGGCATGGTAGTTGCGTAGTGGCAAGCAAAGCGGACAAAATATGAATTCGACTATTATTGCGCGTAGTTTGGCTGTTTGTGGCTTATTGGTCATTGCAGCCTGCGCGCCATTAGGTAAACAAGCGCCGTTGGAACAACCAACGGCGTATTCGTTATCTCAAGGAAGCTCCACCAAAGAGGCGCGAGATGCTTGGTGGACTCAGCTTCGTGATCCTAAATTGGATACTTTGGTTTCTTTGGCAATTGAACATTCTCCCCGCCTTAAGGTTGCTAAAGCCCGTTTTGCCCAAGCCCAAGCAGAGCTGGGTGTGAAGCAGGCGGCGGATCAGTTTCAGTTGGGCATTACTGCTCAGGGAATCGGTGCTTATGTTACACCCAAACCGTCTTCGAGCCGGTTGGATACCGACCGCACGCTGCTTTTGGCCAATACGGCACTTCAAGGCAGCTGGGCATTTGATTTTTGGGGTAAAAATCAGGCGCGTATCCGTTCTGCTTTAGGTCGGCGCCAAGCTGTGGCTTATGAAGCTGCTCAAACGCGCTTGGAGATTGCCCATGCGGTGGCTGCTCAATATTTTGCTTGGCAGGCGTTGGAGGCTCAGAAAAATCTGATTGAAAACAGAGTGTCCGTTGCGGAATCTTCTGAAAAGCTGCTGAACAGCCGTGTGCAGGCGAAAATCCTTCCCGCATCATCACTGTATCAGGCGGAATTGGCGAAGAACCAATTGCAATTGGAACTGTTGAAGCTGGAAAAAAACATCAGCAATATCCGGCATAGTTTGGCGGTGTCTGTCGGCAAAGCGCCGAATGCTTTGGACGGCTGGACGCCGTCTCCAATGACAGCAGTTCCGGCATTGGCCGTCAATCAGATTAAGGCTGACCTGTTGGGGAAACGCCCCGATATTGCTGCACAACGTGCATTACTTGAGGCGCGCGGCGAAGATGTTCGTGAAGCGAAAGCAGAGTTTTATCCGAATATTGAATTGAAATTGCTGGCAGGTTTGGCGCATGTGGATGCTTTTAATGTTGTGAAAGGCAAAAGTTCGGCGATGCTCGGTGTGTTGCCGGCATTGAATTTGCCGTTGTTTACTTCAGGCGCGTTGCAGTCAAAACTGGCAGGACGTCATACCCAATTCAACGAACAGGTTGCGCTATACGATCAAACGGTTTTGAATGCGATGCGTTCTGCTGCGGATGCGGTGGCGGATTACCAAAACTTGACCAAGCAGGGTGTATTGCAGCAAAGGATGGTTGAGATTTCAGGCAAGGCTGAGGCCGCTGCGGCGCGTCGGGTGCGTGCGGGGTTGGAAAACGGTCTTACGCATTTGGCAAAGCAGGACGAAACCTTGCGTTTGAAAATACAGTTGGCTCAACATCAGGCCGAATGGTTGACGGCATGGAGCAATGTTCATGCGCAATTGGGCGGCGGGTTTAGCCGGCAATCTGAATATAGCAAATAAGCTTTGAGTTTCTGCTGAGGTATTGCAGCGTTTCGCTTCAAAGAGAGCGATTGAGACCTTTGCAAAACCCCCATCTGCGGCGTATTTCTGCGTTGTGCGCTGCTCGCTCGTTTGCCTATCTATATGATATGTCTGCACTCGCTGTGCTGCTACGCCTTGAACTGCAGCCACATCTGAGGGTTTTGCAAAGGTCTCCGATTGTATAAACCGCTTTATAGTTGTATTTTCAGATGGCCTCTTAAGATTTGAGGCCGTCTGAAAAAAATGGATTTACTTCCAAGTCAATGCCAAATCATATAAGGCTTTTTTGCTTTCACCGGTAATTTTGGCCGCTAAATCCGAAGCCTGTTTGGTGGGGAGTTCGGCGGCTAAAATTTTCATAATGTTCTGTGCGTTTTCCGATAGATCACTACTTTTTTCTTGTGCATCGGGGTGCAGCACAATCACCATTTCTCCGCGGCTTTGGTTGGCATCGTTGTTTAAGGCCGTCTGAATATCGAGTACGGTTCCGCTCAAGAAGGTTTCGAAAGTTTTGGAAATTTCCCGTGCCAGCATGATTTTGCGGTTGGGAAACAGTGCGGCCATGTCGTCTAAAGTGGCGGCAATACGGTGCGGCGTTTCAAACATCACGACGGGAAAATCCACATCCGACCATGAGGCCAGCAGTTTCCGGCGTTCGCCTGCTTTGGAGGGCAGGAAACCATTGAAATAAAAATCGGCTTCAACCACACCTGCCACGCTCAACGCGCCCATCACTGCGCTTGCCCCCAAGACGGGTACAACTTTGAAACCCGCATCACGCACCCGCTCGACCAGCTTGGCACCGGGGTCGCAAACCGCTGGAGTGCCGGCATCCGATACTTGGGCGACAATCAGGCCGTCTGAAAGCGCTTCAATCACTTTGCCCGCCATGTGTTGCTCGTTGTGTTCCCGCACGCTTAATAATTTGGACTGTATGCCGTAAGCGCTGAGCAATTGCGCGGTAACCCGCGTATCTTCGGCGCAGATAAGGTCGGCTCGCTGCAAAACGGCGAGGGCGCGCAGGGTAATGTCGGCCAAATTGCCGATGGGCGTGGCCACAACGTATAATGTTCCGGCGGAAATGCTGTCGAGGGCTTTTTGATAGTGTTTTTGCATCATCATAATAAACGGCCGTCTGAAAAGATGAGCATTATAACGGGGATACACAATATGCGCTTAAACCATAAAGAAGGGGCGAGGGGTGAAGATATCGCTCTTCGTTTTCTGCAACAGCACGGCTGCCGGCTGATAGCACGCAATTGGCACTGTCCGTTTGGCGAAATTGATTTGATAGTCAAAAACGGTAACATGATTCTGTTTGTTGAAGTAAAATACCGCGCAGGACAAGGTTTTGGCGGTGCGGCATACAGTATCACGCCGTCCAAAGTTTTGAAATTACGAAAAAGTGCGGAACATTACCTGCAACAGCACGGTCTGAGCCATGCGCCATGCCGTTTGGATGCTGTTTTGATTCAGGGAAACGATGAGCCGCAGTGGATCCACAATATTACAGGTTAACCTATGACTGCTTTACAAGAACGCGTTGCCGCCCATTTCGCCCAAAGTATCGAAGCCAAACAGCAAGCTGCCGATATTTTGAACGAGCCTACTGCCCAAGCGGCGGAATTGATGCTCCAATGCCTGATGAACGACGGCAAAATTTTAGCGTGCGGCAACGGCGGTTCCGCCGCAGATGCCCAGCACTTCGCAGCAGAAATGACCGGCCGCTTTGAGCGTGAACGCATGGAGCTGGCCGCAGTAGCGCTGACTACGGATACGTCGGCCTTAACCGCTATCGGCAACGATTACGGCTTTGACCATGTGTTCAGCAAACAAGTGCGTGCGCTCGGCCGTGCAGGCGATGTGTTGATCGGCATTTCAACCTCCGGCAATTCGGCCAACGTTATCGAAGCCATTAAAGCCGCGCATGAGCGCGATATGCACGTGATTGCCTTTACCGGCAGAGACGGCGGAAAAATAGCCGGTATGTTGAAAGACAGCGATATTCTGTTGAACGTGTCCCATCAGCGTACTGCGCGCATTCAAGAAATCCACATTCTGCTGATTCATGCCCTGTGCGACTGTATCGACAGTGCCTTGCTCGACGGTATGTAATCAAGCTTTACCGACATTTCAGACTGTTGTTTTTCAGACGGCCTCAAAGCTGAAAAGGCCGTCTGAAACCTATCAAGAAAGGATGCTTAACGATGAGTATCAAACGATACGCCAAAACCCTGATTGCCGCTTCCGTTACCGCAACCGTATTGAGCGGCTGCGTGGGCGTTGTTTTAGGCGGAGCAGCCGTGGGCGGCGCGGCGGCAGTTGACCGCCGTACCGTCGGCACGCAAGCCGACGACAACGTGATGGAAGTGCGGATTAAAAACACAGCGATGACTTATCTGCGCTCCAACAATAAAAACGCCAACTTCCATCCGAAACTGTCGGTAGTCAGCTACAACCGCCACATCTTACTTTTGGGTCATGTTGCCACCGAAGAAGAAAAAGCGTTTGTCGAACAAGTAGCGCGCGCGGAGCCGTCTGCCCAGCAAATTTATAACTACATCACTGTATCTCCACAGCCCAGAACATTCGGCGCAATTACCGATGATACATGGAGTACGTCGAAAGTACGCACTACACTGCTCGGCATTCAGGGCGTAATCCCCAGCCGCGTAAAAATCGTCACTTACGACGGCGTAACTTATGTGATGGGCATTTTGACACCTCCCGAACAAGAAGCCGTAACCGAACGCGTCAGCACTACCGTTGGCGTGAAAAAAGTGGTAACTCTTTATCAAAATTACAATAAATGATAAGCTAAGCCGCTGTGACCGCATTTTATAGCGGCATTTAGTTATCGTTTTAAAGGCCGTCTGAACGGTTCAGACGGCCTGTGTATGAAGTATCAAAGAGAAGCCAATGAACAATCAAAAATCCACCTCGCGAAGCAAAAAAAGCTCCGGCCTGAAATCCAAGCCCCTTTTGGTTACCTTGTTTGCCGTGGCGGTGGGTGCAGTATGCGGTGCCGTGATCGGACTGATGCAGACTTCAGTGCATTCCGATGCAAACGCCCGCGCGGCAGCATCGGCCGCTAAAGACGGAACAGTTGAAGTATGGGCGCCACGCGGCGCATCGGCACCGGCGGTAGCAACAGAGCCGGTGCAGCAAGCTCCCGTTGAAACGGCAGAACAGCAAAAAATGGAAGAAGCCGCACAAGCGTCGGAACCTGATGCACAAGCCGAAATCGCGGCGGCCAGCAGCCCCGCAACGGCAGAAAAGCCTCAAAAAACAGCTTCAAACCGTGTACAGCGTAAGAAAACCGTGCAGAAAAAAGTGAACGAAGCCGAAACCCAAGCTGCCGCTCCGGCAGAAACGCCTGCGGCTCCGCCTCAAGCCAAAGCCCCTGAAACTGCCGTAACCTCGGCAAAAGCTGCGGATGAAGCGCCTGCCGCACCGCAACCCAAGCCGCAACCGGCACCGGAAGAGCCGGTAGTGGCGAAAGAGCCGCCGCGCGAACCGCCTAAAGCAGTCGTCACCGACAATTTGTTTTAATCAAACAGCAGCGTGAGTTGTAAAATAATGCAGCATATTTTCAGACGGCCTTTCGAGTGTTGACCGAAAGGCCGTCTGAAATTCAGACACAGAAAAAAGGAAAGCCGATGGCGATTATCATCAAAACAGCCGAAGAAATCGAAAAAATGCGCGAGCTTGGCCGCTTGGCCGCCGAAGCCTTGGATTATATCGGTCAATTTGTCAAACCCGGGGTAACGACCAATGAGCTGGACAAGCTGGTTCACGATTACCATATTGAAGTGCAGGGCGGGTATCCTGCGCCGCTACATTATGGCAACCCTCCTTATCCAAAATCCTGCTGCACCTCGGTCAATCATGTGATCTGTCACGGTATTCCCGATGATAAACCTTTGAAAAACGGTGACATTATCAATATAGACGTGACCATCAAAAAAGACGGTTTTCATGGCGACTCCAGCCGTATGTTTGCCGTCGGCCAAATCAGCCCGCAGGCGCAACGCCTGATTGACGTAACGCATGCCAGCATGATGGCCGGTATCGAAGCCGTGAAGCCCGGTGCAACCTTGGGCGATATCGGTTATGCCTGTCAGCAAGTGGCTGAAAATGCGGGTTATTCCGTTGTTCAAGAGTTTTGCGGCCACGGTATCGGCAGAGGCTTTCACGAAGAGCCGCAAGTGCTGCACTACGGTAAAAAAGGGCAGGGGCCTGTATTGAAGCCGGGCATGATTTTTACGATCGAGCCGATGATCAACCAAGGCAAACGCCATTTGCGTATTTTGGCCGACGGTTGGACGGTTGTTACCAAAGACCGTTCGCTTTCCGCACAGTGGGAACATGAGGTTTTAGTGACCGAAACAGGCTACGAAATACTGACTATCAGCCCCAAAACAGGTAAACCTTGATTTCGTTACGTTTTTTTTTGTAAATTATTTGGTATTAGAATGTTTACTTTAAAAAATAACTTATTGTTTTTAAAAGGTTTGATTAATTAGGTGTTACGTTTATCGTTTTTTTCGACCGCTTGATGAAAAATGAAATTAAACTTATCCTGAAATTGCTGTCTAAGCGTTTATACTTATCTGAATATAATATTCTCATGCCGGATATTATGACGGGATAAGTGAGTTGCCAGATTGAGCTTTACAACTAAAGAAGGGAATTTCATGAAGTCGTTCGAGAAAATCGAAAACATCCGCGATATCCGCAAGAAACTCGGTTTAAACCAAATGGATTTTTGGAGCCGTATCGGTGTAACCCAATCAGGTGGTTCACGCTACGAGTCAGGCCGCAACATGCCTAAACCTGTGCGTGAATTGTTGCGTTTGGTGCATATCGAAAAAATCGATTTGGCAAAAGTAAACCGTGATGATCTCGCCATTGCTTCGCTCCTGAAAAGCCGCCAGCCGGATTTATACGCATCTTTGAAAAAAGAAGCCAAAGCCGAAGCGAAAAACAAATGAGTAGAGACCGAACGGCTGCCCGTTAGAATGCTAACGGGCAGCCTTTATTTCGGCCGTCTGAAACGCTGATAGCATGCCTGCTTTATCCGTTATAATACCGCCGTTACCAACCTATCCACAGGAAACCGTTATGAGCTATAAAACCGATGCCGAAATCGCCCAAGCCGCCGCAATACGACCGATAGGCGAGATTGCCGCCAAACTCGGCTTGAACGCAGACCAATACGAGCCTTACGGCAAATACAAAGCCAAAATCAATCCGGCCGACGCATTCGCCCTGCCCAAAAAACAAGGCCGTCTGATTTTGGTAACGGCCATCAATCCCACACCGGCGGGCGAAGGCAAAACCACCGTTACCATCGGTTTGGCCGATGCCTTACGCCATATCGGTAAAGACGCGGTAATTGCTCTGCGCGAACCTTCTCTCGGCCCTGTGTTCGGTGTGAAAGGAGGCGCAGCGGGTGGCGGTTATGCCCAAGTGCTGCCGATGGAAGACATCAACCTGCATTTCACCGGCGATTTCCATGCCATCGGCGCGGCCAACAACCTGCTGGCCGCCATGCTCGACAACCATATTTACCAAGGCAACGAATTGAATATCGACCCCAAACGCGTGCTGTGGCGGCGCGTGGTTGATATGAACGACCGCCAGTTGCGCAACATCATCGACGGCATGGGCAAGCCTACCGACGGCGTGATGCGCCCCGACGGTTTTGACATCACCGTTGCCTCCGAAGTGATGGCTGTGTTCTGCTTGGCCAAAGATTTGGCAGATTTGAAAGAACGCTTGGGCAATATCCTGATTGCCTATGCCAAAGACGGCAGCCCCGTTTACGCCCGAGACATCAAAGCGCACGGTGCAATGGCCGCCTTGCTGAAAGATGCGGTTAAGCCCAACCTCGTTCAAACCATCGACGGCACGCCCGCGTTTGTGCACGGTGGCCCGTTTGCCAACATCGCCCACGGCTGCAACTCCGTGATTGCCACCCGCTTGGCCCGTCATCTGGGCGATTACGCCGTTACCGAAGCCGGTTTCGGCGCAGACTTGGGTGCGGAAAAATTCTGTGACATCAAATGCCGCTTGGCAGACATCAAACCCGATGCCGCAGTTGTCGTTGCCACCGTACGCGCCTTGAAATACAACGGCGGCGTAGAGCGGGCGAACTTAGGCGAAGAAAATCTGCAAGCATTGAAAAACGGCCTGCCCAACCTGCTGAAACACATCAGCAACCTGAAAAACGTGTTCGGCCTGCCGGTGGTGGTCGCACTGAACCGCTTTGTTTCCGATACCGATGCCGAGCTGCAAATGATTCAGACGGCCTGTGCCGAGCAAGGTGTAGAAGTCGCCCTCACCGAAGTATGGGGCAAAGGCGGCGCGGGCGGTGCCGACTTGGCGCATAAAGTCGTCAACGCCATCGAAACCCAGCCCAACAACTTCACATTCGCCTACGACACCGATTTGGGCGTGCAAGACAAAATCCGCACCATCGCCCAAAAAATCTACGGCGCGGCAGATGTCGATTTCAGCACCGAAGTCCTTGCCGAAATCGCCTCATTGGAAAAATTGGGCTTGGACAAACTGCCCGTGTGCATGGCGAAAACCCAATATTCACTAAGCGACAACGCCAAGCTGCTGGGCTGCCCGAAAGATTTCCGCATTACCGTGCGCGGCATCACCGTGTCCGCCGGCGCAGGCTTTATCGTCGCCCTGTGCGGCAACATGATGAAAATGCCCGGCCTGCCGAAAGTGCCGGCCGCCGAGAAGATTGACGTGGATGAAAACGGCGTGATTCACGGGTTGTTCTGATATTGAGTTTTAGTATATGAGGCCGTCTGAAAGATGTTATTCAGACGGCCGTTTGCGTTATAATCCGCCGATTAAACATTTATTTTAGCCAATACGAAAAACATCATGCTAGACAAATATAATCCCGCCGAAATCGAAGCCAAACATTATCAAAACTGGCAGTCTCAAGGCTATTTCCAGCCGGATATGGCCGCAGCAGAATCGTTCTCCATCCAGCTTCCACCGCCCAACGTTACCGGCACTCTGCACATGGGGCATGCTTTCAACCAAACGATTATGGACGGCCTCACGCGCTATTACCGCATGAAAGGCCGCAATACCTGCTGGATTCCCGGCACCGACCACGCCGGTATCGCCACGCAGATTGTGGTGGAGCGCCAGTTGGCCGAAAAAGGCGTTTCCCGTCATGATTTGGGACGCGAAGCCTTCCTTGAAAAAGTGTGGGAATGGAAAAATATGTCCGGCGGCACAATCACCGAACAAATGCGCCGCATGGGTTGTTCGGCCGACTGGAGCCGCGAATATTTCACGATGGACGACACCCGCGCCGAAGTGGTTACCGAAGTGTTCGTGCGCCTGTTTGAGCAGGGCTTGATTTACCGCGGCAAGCGTTTGGTGAACTGGGATCCCGTGCTCGGCACCGCTGTTTCCGACCTTGAAGTGGAAAGCGTGGAAGAGCAGGGCAGCATGTGGCACATCCGCTATCCGTTGGCGGAGAGGCCGTCTGAAAGCGTGATTGTGGCCACCACCCGCCCCGAAACCATGTTGGGCGACGTAGCGGTGGCGGTTCATCCCGAAGATGAGCGTTACCGCCATTTAATCGGTAAAGAACTGGTGTTGCCGCTTACCGGCCGCACCATTCCCGTGATTGCCGACGAATATGTGGAAAAAGATTTCGGCACCGGCTGCGTGAAGATTACGCCCGCGCATGATTTCAATGACTACGAAGTCGGCAAACGCCACGATACGGCTTTAATCAATGTGTTTGATTTGGAAGCGAAAGTTTTAAGCCAAGCCGAAGTATTCAACTACAAAGGCGAGGTTCAGACAGGCATTGCTTTGCCCGAAGCCTATGCAGGTTTGGACCGCTTCGCCGCCCGCAAGCAAATCGTAGCCGATTTGGAAGCGCAAGGTTTGTTGGTGGAAGTGAAACCGCACACCTTGATGACCCCGAAAGGCGACCGCACCGGCAGCGTGATCGAGCCGATGCTGACCAGCCAATGGTTTGTGGCGATGAGCGCGAAGCCCAGCGGCGGCGAACCGGCTGGCAAGTTTGCCGGTATGAGCTTGGCCGAAAAAGCCAAACACGCCGTAGATTCCGGCCAAGTGAAGTTTATCCCCGAAAACTGGGTCAACACTTACAATCAATGGATGAACAATATCCAAGATTGGTGTATTTCGCGCCAACTGTGGTGGGGCCATCAGATTCCCGCTTGGTACGATTCAGACGGCCGCGTTTACGTTGCCCGCAATCAGGAAGAGGCGGAAAAACTGGCAGGCAAAAGCGGTTTAACCCGCGATGAAGACGTGTTGGATACTTGGTTTTCGTCTGCGCTGGTGCCGTTCTCCACTTTGGGCTGGCCGTCTGAAACCGAAGAATTGAAAGCCTTTTTGCCGAGCAACGTATTGGTAACCGGCTATGAAATCATCTTCTTCTGGGTGGCGCGCATGATTATGATGACCACCCACTTCACCGGAAAAGTACCGTTTAAAGACGTGTATATCCACGGCATGGTGCGCGATCACGAAGGCAAGAAAATGTCGAAGTCCGAAGGCAACGTGATTGATCCTGTGGACTTAATCGACGGCATTGACCTCGAAAGCCTGCTGGTGAAACGCACCACCGGCCTGCGCCGCCCCGAAAAAGCGCCGCAAGTGAAAAAAGCCACCGAAAAGCTGTTCCCCGAAGGCATTCCCGTATTCGGCACCGATGCGCTGCGCTTTACCATGGCGAGCTATGCCAGCCTCGGCCGCAGTATCAACTTCGATTTCAAACGCGCCGAAGGCTACCGCAATTTCTGCAACAAGCTGTGGAACGCCACCAATTTCGTGTTGATGAACACCGAAGAGAAAGACTGTGGCCAAGACGAAACTCTACCGTTGGCGTACAGCTTCGTCGATCAGTGGATTATCGGCCGTCTGCAACAAACCGAAGCCGCCGTTGCCGAAGCGTTCGATACCTACCGCTTTGATTTAGCGGCGCAAACGCTGTATGAATTCGTGTGGAACGAATATTGCGACTGGTATATCGAGCTGGCGAAAGTGCAGCTGCAAACCGGCTGCGAATCCACCCAGCGCGCCACCCGCCGAACTTTGGTGCGCGTGTTGGAAGTGGTGCTGCGCCTGATGCACCCGATTATGCCGTTCATTACCGAAGAGCTGTGGCAGGCCGTTGCGCCGCTGGCGAACGCCAAGAAAACCGACAGCATCATGCTGGCTGCTTGGCCGGTTGCCGACAACGAAAAAATCGTGCCCGCCGCGTTTGAAAAAATGGCCGCACTGCAAGACTTAATCGGCGCGGTGCGCAATCTGCGCGGCGAAATGGGTTTGGCGCCGAGCGTGAAAGCACCGTTGTTTGTCGAAGGCGGCAAAGACTTGGAGGCCTTGCTGAAATACGTGCCGATGATGGCGCGTTTGACCGAAGCCAAGCTGGTCGACAAACTGCCCGAAAGTGAAGACGCGCCGGTGGCCGTTTGCCAAAATGCGCGCCTGATGTTGAAAGTGGAAATCGACAAAGCCGCCGAAACCGCCCGTCTGAACAAAGAAGCCGAGAAGCTGCAAAAAGCGTTGGACAAACTCAACGCCAAGCTCAGCAAACCCGGCTACACCGACAAAGCCCCTGCGCATCTGGTCGAAAAAGACCGCGCGGAGCTGGCCGATTTGGAAGACAAAATGGCGAAAGTACAAGCGCAACTGGCTAAGTTGAAATAAAAGCCGGTGTTTAGTAAGAGGCCGTCTGAAAAACCGCCAGCGGGTTTTCAGACGGCCTCTTGTTTTTGGCAGGGGCTGTTTTATCCGAGTTGTGCCAAGGTCTCAGCCTTGCTTAAAGATTAACGATTTGTTTTGGTAGGCCGTTGAATTGGCTGCTCGATATAGCAAATAAAGCAAATAACTGTTTGCCGTCAGCTATCCGATATAACAAGAGGCCGTCTGAAAATTTTTCAGACGGCCTCTTGTTATATCAGCGACAAGTTGCGGATTACGCGTTACCTTCTTGTGCTTGTTGGTACATCGCTTCGAAGTTGATCGGAGCCAGCAGTACGGGCGGGAAGCCTGCGCGGGTGATGGTGCTGGAAACGGCTTCGCGGGCGTATGGGAACAGGATGTTCGGGCAAGCAACGGCCAGCAGCAGTTTAACGTCTTCTTCAGGGATGTTTTCCAAACGGAAGATACCGCTTTGAGATACTTCGTTGAGGAACATCACGCGGTCGTTTTCCAGCTTGGCGGTAACGGTAACGGTAACGGTAACTTCGTGGAAGCCTTCTTCCAGTTTGGCGCTTTCGGTGGAAACGCGCATATCGACTTCAGGCTCGCCTTGCTCCAAGAATACTTGAGGCGCGTTCGGCACTTCCAAAGACATGTCTTTCACATACAGTTTTTCGATGCTGAATACGGGTTGCAGTTCTTCGCTCATGGTGGTTCTTTCTTTTAAAAGTTATGCCGCGCGGGGCGCAGCGGGAAGGGAAGTTTATTCGTCGCCGCCGTGCAGCAACGCTTTCAGTTCGCCGCGCTGGTGCATGGCGTATAAATCGGTGAAGCCGCCTACATGGGTGTCGCCGATGAAAATCTGCGGCACACTGCGCTGGCCGGTGATTTGCTGCATTTCTGCAAAATCGGCGGGGTTTTTGTCGACGCGGATTTCTGTAATTTCGGTGATGCCTTGCGATTTCAAAAACTGTTTGGCCATGGTGCAGTAGGGGCAGTAAGGGCCGGTGTACATGGTAACGGGCTGCATGGTTTGTGTTCCTCGATGTGTTTGGCGTGTATCTTCCGAACTATATGGGCGGCAAGGTGTTTTTACAAGGGTGTGGCTTGATACTGAGGCCGTCTGAAAAGTTTTAGTGAAACTCGCATAGTTTGCTTTGGCGAAACCCGCAGGCTCGTTTTAGCGAAACTCGCAGGCTCGTTTTCAGACGGCCTGATCTTATGCGGCTTCCCAATAGTCGATATAAAGCTGCAATTCGATCTGGTTGCGCCATTCGTTGGCCACGGGGCGGTACACGGTGCGGATGCGTGCGGGGATTTCTTCGGTGCAGCGCCAAAACATCGCTTCAAATTCATGGCCTTCTTTGCGCAGCCACACTTTTTTGTGGTTCACACCCATGGCTTGCTGGCGGATGACGGCAAATTCGTCGGTAAAACTCGGCGGCGCGAAGCCTTGTCCCCACACTTGGCGGGCGAGGTTTTGCGCCTGCGTGAGCGTGATGTCGGCGGCGGGCAGGCTGCCGTCGGTGATGTAGGTTTGCGCCAAGTCGTCGGCGTGGATCAGTTCGCGCACGGTGTGTTCGAAGGCCGTCTGAAACGCGGCGATGTTTTCTTCGCGTATGCTCAAGCCTGCGGCCATGGCGTGTCCGCCGAATTTCAGAATCATGTCGGGATGGCGTTTGCTCACCAAATCCAATGCATCGCGCAGGTGCAGGCCGGGAATGGAACGGCCGGAACCGCGCACTTCGCCGTTGTCTGCGGGGGCGAACACGATGGCGGGGCGGTAGAAGCGGTCTTTCAGACGGCTGGCCACGATGCCAACCACGCCTTGATGGAAGTCGTCGCGGTAGGCCACCAGCGTGGTTTGTCCGTCGGGGAGGGAATCGGGGAAGGCGTTGAGCGCGTCTTGCAGCATGGATTGCTCGATTTCGCGCCGCTCGATGTTCAAATCGTTGAGTTGGGCGGCGAGGCTTTGCGCTTCGGCTTCGTTGTCGGCCAGCAGACAGGCAATGCCGACCGACATATCGTCGAGCCGACCGGCGGCGTTGATGCGCGGGCCGAGCGCGAAACCCATGTCGAACGGCTGCGCTTTGCGCCAGTCGCGCCGCGCCACTTCAAATAAGGCGCGGATGCCGGGGCGCATTTTGCCTGTACGCATCCGTTTCAAGCCTTGCGAAACGAGAATGCGGTTGTTGTGGTCGAGCGGCACGACGTCGGCAACGGTGCCGAGTGCCACTAAATCCAAGAGTTCGGCCAGATTCGGTTCATTGAGGCCGTCTGAAAGCGGGTTTTCAGACGGCCTGAACCAGCCGCGCTGCCGCAGTTCGGCGCGTAAAGCCATCAGCACATAAAAAATCACGCCCACACCCGCGAGACTTTTGCTGGCAAAGTTGCAGCCGCGTTGGTTGGGGTTGACGATGATGCAGTCGGGCACGGTTTCGGCAGGCAGGTGGTGGTCGGTAACGATGACGTCCAACCCCAATTCTTGCGCGCGCGCCACGCCCGCCAAGCTGGCGATGCCGTTATCGACCGTTACCAGCAGTTTTACTTTTTGCGCGGCAGCCAGTTCCGCCAATTCGGGCGTTAAACCGTAGCCGTGCTCGAAGCGGTTGGGCACCAAAAAGTCTACTGCCGCGCCCATGGCCGACAGCCCTTTGATGCCGACCGTACAGGCGGTTGCGCCGTCGGCATCGTAGTCGGCCACGATTAAAATGTTTTCCTGCCGTTGTATCGCATCGGCCAAGCGCACGGCGGCTTCGGTGCAGCGGGTGAGGCTTTGGTAGGGCAGCAGGGCGGTGAGTTTGTCGTCCAACTCGGCAGGGGAGGCTACGTCGCGGGCGGCGCACAGGCGGGCGAGCAACGGGTCGGTGCCGGCCTCGATGAGAGTGCGGCAGATGTCGGGATTAATCGTGCGGGTTTGGATTTTAACAGCCATGAAGATGATAACCGTGTGAAGTCATGAGCAGCCTTGATAAACCGCTGTGGTGTAGGGTTGAGACCGTGTTTGCTTGCGGCGGTTTGGTCAGGGTTGCTATTTTGTGTTTTTTAATTTTGTGTTTCGGCAGGAACAGCATTTCAGACGGCCTCTATATTCTGCCCAAAATTTAGGCAATATGTTGGCAGGCAGGATAGTGTGCCGCTTCGTCCGATTGCTTTGAAAAAAGCCGGGCTATGGTGCAGAAAGGTGCGGTTGATGAAACCGTGTCCCGCTGCCATGTTGCCCGGCTTTCAATGATGTTAGAGCGTTCCGTAAGAGTGCAGGCCGCTCAAGAACATGTTTACACCGATAAAGGCAAAAGCGGTAATAAACAGGCCGATAATCGCCCACCATGCCAAGACTTTGCCGCGCCAACCGGCTACAAGGCGCAAGTGCAGCCACACGGCGTAGTTCAGCCATACGATAAATGCCCAAGTTTCTTTCGGGTCCCAGCTCCAGTAGCGGCCCCACGCGTCTGCTGCCCACAGTGCGCCGAGAATGGTGGCGATGGTGAAAAACAGGAAGCCGACGGCAATCGATTTGTACATCACTTCTTCAATGGCTTGCGATTCGGGCAGCCAAGATTTCTTACCGGCATTTTCGTTGCGGATGGCCAGCAGTTCGGCCACGCCCAACATGGCGGAAATACAGAATGCGCCGTAACCGATAAAGTTGGCCGGTACATGGATTTTCATCCACCACGATTGCAGGGCGGGAATCAGCGGCTGAATGGCATGGGCTTCGCGCGATACGCTGTACCACAACACGAACACAACCACGACGGACATAAACGACAGCACGAACCCGCCGAGCTTCTGCATGGCGAATTTGGCTTCGTAATACAGATACATCAGAGCGGTGATTACCAAGAAGAGAATGAAGACTTCGTACAGGTTGGATACGGGGATGTGGCCGGCATCGGGGCGGAGCAGATAGCTTTCATGCCAGCGTACGAGCAGGCCGGTAAGGCCGGCAAGCGCGGAAACCCATGTCAACACGCTGCCCATGCCCAGCAGGGTGTTGGTGGGTGCGTTTTGTTTGCGGGCAATCAGTGCGCCTGCAATGTAGCAGAAGAGGGCGAAGAATACGGTTGCGCATTGCCACATGATGGCAGACTGGCTGCTGAGAAAGTATTTCAGCAAAAAGCGGTCTGCGTGGGCAATGTCGCCCGCGTAGAGTTGGACTGCGCCGTAAGCCAGCAGCACGGAAGCAACGGTAAAGCCGCGCAGGGGTTTGAAAAACCAGCCCAAAAGGATGGCACCGGCGGCACTGCCCCACAAAATCACGATTTCGTAAATGTCCATGCGGTGGCCGATATGGAATTGCGCGAAGACGGCGGTCATGGTGATGAGTAAGGCAAACAGCCAATCCCAGCCGTTGAGACGGCGCAAAAACGACTTGTGGGTCAGCAAGGTGTGTTGGTGTGGTAATTTATCCGCACCGCGTATGGTGTGGTTCATGCGTATGTTCCTTCATAATTCAGCCTGTTTGTTTTCAGACGGCCGTCTGAAAAAGTTCTTACACCGGCTGCTAGATGTTTTTGTCCAAATCTGATGACAATGTTGCCAAATCCTCTGTATGTTTGGGAAATTCTTTTTGTAAATCACGTTCATTGCGCGAAGACGACATGGAAAAACGCACGCCGTCTCGGTCAAACAGCAGCCATGCGCGTTTCTCGCGGATGTAAAACATAAATACTGTGCCCAAAACCAGCAGCACCGAGCCCAAATACACCAACGATGCACCCGGAGAGCGGGTCATTTGCAGGCCGGAAGAGCGTACTTCTTTATAGCCGTTAAGCTGGAGCAATACCGGAGAGGGGTATTCGGTCAGGCCGGTGTAGGCGTCCATGCTGTGCAGCAGGAAGCGGTTTCGTTCCACGCCCTGTTTCCACTCGGGCAGTTTGTGGGTGGTAATGGTTTCATCCAAGATCGAATTGAGCGCGCCGTATAAAATGCGGTAGAAGAAATCCTGCATTTTGTCGCGTTCGGCTTCGGGCACTTTTTGTTCGATGTAGTCGTTCAGTGCTAAATAGCCTCCTTGTGCAAACAGGGCAAGCGTGTTTTCTACGGCCAAGCTGAATCCCGAACGCACGTTTTCGGGCGCGGCTTGGGCAGACGCTTCAATCACGCGTTTGCGCACGGCAGGGTCGTTCAGCAGTTCGCGCCAAGCCATAAAGGTGTCGATGCTGCCTTCTTTGTCGGCAGGCAGGCGCAGCCAGCGGTATTGCTGATCCAGCCCTGCACGGGTGCCGGTGATGAAGAAATAGTCTTCTTCTTGTTTGACGGGCAACATATAGTTTTTGTATTCAACGGCTTGTCCGGCTTTGTCGCGGATGCGGTAAACGATGGATGGGCCGATGTTGGTGAACTTTTTGTCTTGCTTAACGCTGCGTACGTCGTTAATGGCCGTCTGAAAACCTGTTTTGTCTTTTGCGGGTGCGGCGCTCATGTCTTCGACGTTCATGGCGGTAAACTGGTCGAATTCCAGCCGGTATTGCTTGCCGTCTAGGTCTAATGGAAATTCACGCATCGAAACGGCATCCATCATGGCCGGTTGGCGGTTTTTGCCTGCCAGATTCCAAGCTTTCAGTTTTAAGTCGGAGCCGCCGTCGGCAAAGCTGGCCTGATAGATGGTAATGCCGTCCACCGTAAGCGGGTGGTTGACGCGGATGGTTTTCTCAATCACTTCGCCGGTGGCTTTGTCGGTAACCACTAAATCGCTGGCGAAATCTTTAGGCATGCCGGTATTGTAAAAGTCGATATGAAATTTTTTCAGGTGTACGGTAAACGGCAAATCCTGTATCAGCACGCCTTTGTCGGCATTCAGAAAAACCACGTCGGCTTGTTGGCCTTCGGTAATGTTGACGTTGCCGCGAAACGAGATATTGCCGCTGCCCAGCGTGCTTTCGGGTTTGAAATCTTTGGCGAACACCGATTCGTTATCGGGGACGATTTTGCCGGTGAGCATGCCGGCTTTCAGCAGCAGGTTGCTGTCGATCAGGCCGCCCAAGCAAATCACGATAATGGCGGCATGGGCAAAAATGTAGCCCCATTTGTTCATCGCCCCTTTTTTCGCGGCAACCAGTACCGAACCGTCTTCACGCTCAACCGTTTTGCTGCTGAATCCCTGTACTTCCAAATAGCGAGCGGTGATTTCGGGGGAAATGCGGCCTTCGAGCATGGTGGTGTGCTTCATTGAAGACAAAGATTTTTTGGTGGCGTTCAACCGGAAAGACTTCATTTCGCGCACAAACGGCGGAATGTTGCGCCACAAGCACAAGCCGGTGGACAGCACCAGAAACAGCATAATCAGCACAAACCAACCGGAAGCGTAAACATCAAACAAGCCTAAGAAACCGAAAATTTCCGTCCAAAACGGGCCGAATTTCACTACATAATTGACGGGCGGCTGGTTTTGCTGGAGCACCGTGCCGATAATCGATGCGATACCCAGCAGGCTGAGCAGAGCCACGGCAAAGCGCATGGAGCTGAGAAATGCAAACCATGGGCGGCGTATAAACGGAACGGAAGTTTTGGGTTGGGCCATAAGGTTTTACCGGTGATCAGTCAGTGAAGCGGATAAAAGCGTTATTTTGAAAAGAAAACTCAAGCAAATGAACTATGTAAAGATAATGAAGCGACATGGCAGCCGAAGGCCGTCTGAAAACATGTTCTTTCAGACGGCCTCCGCAAAAACACTCGACGGCAATATATTAATGCAGCCCTTGAATAAAGTTGGCAACAGCATTCAACTCTTCGTCGGTCATGCGGCTTGCGATATCGTTCATGATATTGTTTTTGCGTTGGCCGGATTGGTATGCTTTCATTTGGTCGACAATATAAGCTTTGTGCTGGCCGCCCAAACGCGGGTAGGCCAAAATGTCGGTGCCGCCTGCGGGAATACCGGCACCATTGGGGCCGTGGCAAGACATACAGGCAGGGATTTTCTTGTCGGCCAAACCGCCGCGGTAGATTTTCGCGCCTAATTCGGGATTTTCTTTCGGATTGGTTTCGCCGGGTTTGGGGAATTGGGTGGCGTAGAAAGCGGCTACATTGCGCATATCCTGATCGGAAAGAGAGGCAACCAGCGGTGCCATGGCCGCCGCTGCACCGGTGGTACGTTTGCCTTCTTTGATTTCTTTGGTTTGGGCAAAAATATATTGGGCATGTTGGGCAGATAGTTTGGGATACATTGCAATACCGCTGTTACCGTCGGCAGCGTGGCATGATGCGCAAATGGTGGTTGCAATTTCTTTGCCTTTGGCTATGTTCGCTTTAGGCGCGGCTGCTACGGCGGTAACAGCTAAAGCCAGACCCAACAGGGTAAAACGTTTCATGGAAGTGTGCTCCTGAATTACAGCATTACGATATGGTTTCGCAATGCCCTTTACTATACTCAACACGGGCTGGTAGCGGCCCGACTAAACCGATAACTTTATAATCGTGGTATTCTATACCAAATTCACACAATTTTACCACTTATGAACTTATTTCAAAATGCAAAATTCTTTACTACGGTCAATCATCTGAAAGATTTGCCCGATACGCCTGCCGAAATCGCCTTTGTGGGGCGCAGTAATGCGGGCAAATCGAGTGCCATCAATACGCTGACCAATCATGTGCGTTTGGCTTATGTGTCTAAAACGCCGGGACGCACCCAGCACATTAATTTCTTTGAACTGGCGGGCGGTGGTTTTATGGTGGATTTGCCCGGTTACGGTTATGCACAGGTTCCCGAAGCGGTGCGCACACACTGGGTCAAATTGCTGGGTGATTATCTCCAGAAACGACAGCAGCTTATCGGTTTGGTGCTGATTATGGATGTGCGCCATCCGCTTAAAGAGTTGGACCTGAGAATGCTCGATTTTTTTCATATCACCGGCCGCCCTGTACATATATTGCTTTCCAAAGCCGATAAATTGTCTAAAAACGATCAGATAAAAACGTTGGCGGCGGTTAAAAAATCGCTGAAGCCGTATGCGGAACGGCAGCAGATCAGCGTGCAACTTTTTTCCAGCTTGAAGAAGCAGGGTATCGAAGAAGTGAATGCGGTGGTGGGCAAATGGTTTGCCGACCGTCAGGTGCCGGTAAATGGTGGCAATGTCGGAGATGAAGTTGCCGGGCAGCCGGAGTAAGCAGCTTGTTTTTTTAGAAGGTGCGCTTCAATCAAACTTTAGTACAAACCGCCGGCAAGATTTTTCAGACGGCTCTTCGGATTCTTAATCTATATGGATTTTTGATAAAATAGCCGGCGTTTTCATTCAGGCCGTCTGAAAACAGATAGTTATGTATAAAATCATCCCTACCATCCATATTTTATCGAAGCTCGGGGTATTGTTTTCGATACTTCTGCTGGTTCCTACCATGGTGTCGTATATTTATTTGGACGATGCCTTGCGTGCATTCGGCTCTACGGCGCTGGTGACCATCATCAGTTCGGTTGCCATATGGCTGCTGACACGCCGCTATCAGCGCGAACTGCGTGTGCGCGACGGTTTTACGCTGGTGTTTATGTTGTGGGTGGGTTTTGCCGTGGTGGCGGCGATGCCGTTTTATCTTTACTTTCCCCAAATGAGCTACACCGATGCGCTGTTTGAAGCGATGTCGGGGCTGACTACCACGGGTGCTACGGTGATTACCAGTTTGGACACGCTTGCCCCTTCGATTAATTTCTGGCGGCACATGCTCAATTGGCTCGGCGGTATGGGGATTATCGTGTTGGCGGTGGCGATTCTGCCTATGCTCGGCGTGGGCGGCACGCAGTTGTTTAAAGCGGAAATCCCCGGCCTTGATAAAGACAATAAAATTGCCCCGCGTATTTCCCAAGTGGCGAAAAAGCTGTGGCTTACTTATGCCATAAGCACCGTTGTTGCCTGTTTGGCGCTGTATTGGGCAGGCATGAGTTGGTTTGATGCGGTTTGCCATGCTTTATCGACGATTTCCCTCGGCGGTTTTTCTACCCACGACGACAGCATCGCTTACTTCAATTCCCCTTCTAT
This sequence comes from Neisseria sp. Dent CA1/247, assembly GCF_022870825.1. Taxonomy (NCBI): domain Bacteria; kingdom Pseudomonadati; phylum Pseudomonadota; class Betaproteobacteria; order Neisseriales; family Neisseriaceae; genus Neisseria; species Neisseria sp. Dent CA1/247. Next base: position 523,443 of record NZ_CP091522.1, read on the forward strand.
CGAAATGATTGTGATGGCCATCACGTTGTTTGGCGCCATCAGTTTTGTGACCCATCTTTCCGTGGTCGGCGCACGCACACCGCAACGCTATTGGCGGGATGAAGAGTTCCGCATCATGGTGAGTATGCTGGTGGTCAGCATTACCGCGGTCAGCGTTTATTTATGGCACAATCAATACTATCCGACTTTTGAGGAATCGCTCCGTTACACATCGTTTAACTTCGTATCTATCGGGCTTTCCAGCGGATTTGCCAATGCCGACTTCGGTCAATGGCCGCTAATCACCTCTTTATGGATGTTTTTTCTGGCAAACGTTCTGGCCAGCTCCGGCTCTATGGGCGGAGGTATTAAGAATGCGCGTGCCATCGTGCTTGCCAAATTCAGTTTGCGCGAAATGTTGCTGCTGCTTCATCCTAATGCGGTGCGCAACGTTAAGGTAAACGGACGCACCATTCCCGAGCGCACGGCTTTGACCGTGATGGCGTTTATCTTTGTGTATTTCATGACCGTCGTGCTGTTCACTTTTCTGATGATGGCCACGGGCTTGGATTTTATTTCGGCCTTTAGCGCCGTGATTGCCTGCATTACCAATGCAGGCCCGGGTTTGGGCGTGGTCGGGCCGGCGCATAATTATTCTGCGTTGGCAGATGTTCAGAAATGGTTGTGTACCGCCGTGATGTTGTTGGGTCGTTTGGAAATTTTCACGGTGTTGATTCTGTTTACGCCGCCTTATTGGAAAAAATAAGAGAGTAGGTAAAAAACATGTTGAATGAGGGCTTGGTTAAATTGCCGTCATTCAACATGATAAGAGCGGAGATGAATTATTTACCAATCAATGGGTTGTCAATCAGGTTTATTGAAGCCTGAGTTTTTCCTCGCTAACCGCCTGAGCCACGTCCATGCCAAACAATGCATTAATGTCGGTCTCGTCAAACACATATTTTGCATTGCAGAAATCGCAATCAATTTCCACGCTGCCTTGTTCCAGCAGTACCGAGCCTACTTCTTCACCACCCAGCATCAATAACATATCACTTACCTTGCCTCGTGAACATGTGCAGGCAAATTCAATCGCTTCCTGCTCGAATACACGCGGCGGAGTTTCGTGGAACAAGCGGTAGAGGATATGGTGCGCGTCTAAAGTCGCCAATTCGTCGGCTGTTACGGTTTGGGCAAGTGTGACTATATGTTCCCATGCTTCTGCGTCGGGAGTGGATTCGGGCAGGCGTTGTACCAACAGGCCGCTGCACACTTTATCCGAGGCGGTGAGGGTGATGTGGGTATCTAATTGCTCGGAACGCTTCATATAGTTGACCAGCATTTCTGAAATGCTGTCGCCTTCAAGCGGTACCACGCCTTGCCACGGTTCTCCGTCTTGCGGTTGCAGGGTAATCACGAATACACCGCTGTCGCCCAATAATTCGCGCAGACTTTCGTTTTCTCCGATTTGAGCGTGCTCATCCCAACGTGCGGTGGCGCGGCAGGTGTCGGATGAAGTGGCTTCGACGACCAGCATTTTCAGTTTGCCTTTCCCCTGAACTTGAACAATTAACGTGCCTTCAATCTTCAAATTGCTCGACAATAATGCACCGGCTGCCAGTAATTCGCCCAAAGCGCGTTGGATGGCGGCAGGATAATGTTTTTGCTCGACAATGTGTTGCCATACTTTCTCAAGCCGCACATGTTGGCCGCGTACGGGCATATCGTCGAAAATGAAACGGGTTCGGCAGTCGGCATGATTTACCGCTGCGGCAGGAGTGTTGTTTTTAGTGTTGGTCATGGTTTTTGCCTACATAATAATTTTCAGATGGCCTGAATATGGTTACAGGCCGTCTGAAATCAAGTGCAGGCTGAAAACTGAGCGTAAATGTTGATAAACCTGAATAGATTCAACATCTCATGTTTTAAGCTTTTATGATAAAATACGCGCCTTTAAAATTTTGTATGTACAGTCGGCCTCATGAATTCAGTGGGGCGGGCATAGAAAGGAAGCAATATGGCAGGCCACAGTAAGTGGGCGAATATCCGTCATAAAAAAGAACGTCAAGATGCCAAGCGCGGTAAAATTTTTACCCGTTTGATCAAAGAGATTACCGTTGCAGCCAAAATGGGCGGCGGCGACCCTTCTTCCAACCCGCGTTTGCGGTTGGCAATGGATAAGGCTGTTAGCAACAACATGCCTAAAGACAATATCCAACGTGCGATTGATAAAGGTACCGGCAATCTGGAAGGTGTCGAATACGTCGAACTGCGCTACGAAGGCTACGGCATCGGCGGCGCGGCGCTGATGGTGGATTGTTTGACAGACAATAAAACCCGTACCGTTGCAGATGTGCGCCATGCGTTTAACAAAAACGGCGGCAATTTGGGCACAGACGGCTGCGTGGCCTTCAATTTCGTCCATCAGGGTTATCTGGTATTTGCTCCGGGCGTGGATGAAGATGCGCTTATGGAAGCCGCTTTGGAAGCCGGTGCAGAAGATGTGGTCACTCATGAAGACGGTTCGTTGGAAGTGATCACTGCGCCTAATGATTGGGCTGGTGTAAAAGCTGCTCTGGAAGCGGCAGGTTTCCAATCTGAGGACGGCGACGTTACCATGCGCGCGCAAAATGAAACCGAATTAAGCGGCGAAGATGCCGAAAAAATGCAAAAGTTGATTGATGCTCTTGAAGATTTGGATGATGTTCAAGACGTTTATACTTCCGCGGTATTGAACTTTGAATAGTTTTCAGACGGCCTCAATCTGAATTGAGTCATAAAAAAGCAGATGTACTTCATCTGCTTTTTTTATCATGTGAAGCTTGGAAATTAATTGAAGTTGAAATCAGTCGAGGAAGAATGATGAAAGCCGTCTGAAAATTTCAGACGGCCTTTAATCTTAATAGCTGCAATGCTAAGCGTTAGTTTTCCCGCAAGCTGATTAATAAGTCGCGGAACGCATTCGGGTCTTTGATGAAAGTCATTTCACCTTCTTGCGGGAAATAAAAGTCTAAAAGACGGGACACCCAAAAACGAATACAGCCTGCACGTTGCGCGGTAGGAAAATAAGCCCGTTCTTCGTCGCTAAGCGGGCGGACACTTTCGTAGCCTTCGATGAAAGCTTTTTCCAGTTCTTTGTCCAAATGATTACTGGCTGTGCGTGCCCAGTCGTTTACCGCAATCGCCAAGTCATACATGAAGTTGCCGTTGCAGGCATAGTAAAAATCGATAAATCCGGCCACTTCTTCGCCGTCGAGCAAAACATTATCTTTAAAAAGGTCAGCATGAATAATGCCGGAAGGTAAAGATTCGCCGTTGTTTTTATCTAAATAATCAATTTCACTTTTTAATAATGCAGCATCTTCAGCATTTAATAAAGGAAAAAGCTGGGTATAGGCATTGCGCCACCAATCCCTATAACGAGGATTAGCCATCTTGGAAGGAAAACTTTGTCCGGCCCAATGCATTTTGGCCAGCATAGCTCCGGTGTGAAAACATTGGTTCGCGGTCGGCCAACTCGTATCGGAGCCTCTTAAACAAGTTACTAAACATGCAGGTTTGCCAACCAAAATAGAATCGAATTTTCCGTCTTTGCGCATAACAGGCGCAGGGCAGGCAACCCCATTTTTGCTGAGATGTTGTTTGAGTTCCAAAAAGAAAGGTAGCTCGCGTTGCTGTAAAGTTTCAAACACAGTTAAAACGAAGCGCCCTTTAGTAGTAGTTAAAAAATAATTACTGTTTGTAATCCCCTGAGCAATCCCTTGCAGGGAAATAAAATCGCCTAAGTTGTAATCATTTAAGAATTCACGCATTTCATCATCTGAAACGCTGGTATAAACAGACATACACAAACCCCATAAAAATGAACTTCATATCATATCAAAAAAAACATAAGGTGAATGAGTTTCGCAGCTGGGGCGGAGAGGAAAAGTGTTGTATGAATTGGTTAGAAAAATGTCTGGATGAAATTTTCAAAAAATAATTCCCATAATAAACAGCGATATGTGATTTCCGTTGTGATTTTTTGCGTTGTGGTTGTTGACGGAGGTGCGGGCGGGTGTGTATAGTTCGGTTTCTTCGCTGCTGACACAGCGGCAACCGTTCTTTAACAACACAGATTACCGATAAGTGTGAGTGTCTTTAGGCCTCACACTGCGACAAAAACAGAGAGACAAGATTATACATTGTCTGTCAGTTACTTTGAAGCAGACCAGAAGTTAAAAAGTTAGAGATTGAACATAAGAGTTTGATCCTGGCTCAGATTGAACGCTGGCGGCATGCTTTACACATGCAAGTCGGACGGCAGCACAGAGAAGCTTGCTTCTTGGGTGGCGAGTGGCGAACGGGTGAGTAATGCATCGGAACGTACCGAGTAGTGGGGGATAACTGTCCGAAAGGATGGCTAATACCGCATACGCTTTGAGAAGGAAAGCAGGGGCTCTTCGGACCTTGCGCTATTCGAGCGGCCGATGTCTGATTAGCTGGTTGGTGGGGTAAAGGCCTACCAAGGCGACGATCAGTAGCGGGTCTGAGAGGATGATCCGCCACACTGGGACTGAGACACGGCCCAGACTCCTACGGGAGGCAGCAGTGGGGAATTTTGGACAATGGGCGCAAGCCTGATCCAGCCATGCCGCGTGTCTGAAGAAGGCCTTCGGGTTGTAAAGGACTTTTGTCAGGGAAGAAAAGGTTGTGGTTAATACCCATGACTGATGACGGTACCTGAAGAATAAGCACCGGCTAACTACGTGCCAGCAGCCGCGGTAATACGTAGGGTGCGAGCGTTAATCGGAATTACTGGGCGTAAAGCGGGCGCAGGCGGTTACTTAAGTCAGATGTGAAATCCCCGGGCTCAACCTGGGAACTGCGTTTGAAACTGGGTGACTAGAGTATGTCAGAGGGGGGTAGAATTCCACGTGTAGCAGTGAAATGCGTAGAGATGTGGAGGAATACCAATGGCGAAGGCAGCCCCCTGGGATAATACTGACGTTCATGCCCGAAAGCGTGGGTAGCAAACAGGATTAGATACCCTGGTAGTCCACGCCCTAAACGATGTCAATTAGCTGTTGGGCAACTTGATTGCTTAGTAGCGTAGCTAACGCGTGAAATTGACCGCCTGGGGAGTACGGTCGCAAGATTAAAACTCAAAGGAATTGACGGGGACCCGCACAAGCGGTGGATGATGTGGATTAATTCGATGCAACGCGAAGAACCTTACCTGGTCTTGACATGTACGGAATCCTCCAGAGACGGAGGAGTGCCTTCGGGAGCCGTAACACAGGTGCTGCATGGCTGTCGTCAGCTCGTGTCGTGAGATGTTGGGTTAAGTCCCGCAACGAGCGCAACCCTTGTCATTAGTTGCCATCATTTGGTTGGGCACTCTAATGAGACTGCCGGTGACAAGCCGGAGGAAGGTGGGGATGACGTCAAGTCCTCATGGCCCTTATGACCAGGGCTTCACACGTCATACAATGGTCGGTACAGAGGGTAGCCAAGCCGCGAGGTGGAGCCAATCCCACAAAACCGATCGTAGTCCGGATTGCACTCTGCAACTCGAGTGCATGAAGTCGGAATCGCTAGTAATCGCAGGTCAGCATACTGCGGTGAATACGTTCCCGGGTCTTGTACACACCGCCCGTCACACCATGGGAGTGGGGGATACCAGAAGTAGGTAGGGTAACCGCAAGGAGCCCGCTTACCACGGTATGCTTCATGACTGGGGTGAAGTCGTAACAAGGTAGCCGTAGGGGAACCTGCGGCTGGATCACCTCCTTTCTAGAGAAAAGAGGCTGAGAGGCACTCACACTTATCGGTAAACTGTGATATTAAAGATGCGTTTAAGCTTGAAGATGTGCTGCATGAATTACTTTTAAGCCGAGCATGACCGAAAAGGTTATTCGGATTAAGAAGGATGGTTGTTGGCATATTGGAAAGCAAAGAGACCTTGGGTTTGTAGCTCAGCTGGTTAGAGCACACGCTTGATAAGCGTGGGGTCGGAGGTTCAAGTCCTCCCAGACCCACCAGACATTCTCAAAGCAAGAGTAAGCAGTATCGATACTTGAGTAAGAGTATGGGGGCATAGCTCAGTTGGTAGAGCACCTGCTTTGCAAGCAGGGGGTCATCGGTTCGATCCCGTTTGCCTCCACCAAACATTTAAAGACTTTACAAATTAAAGTTAGCTGCTACAATGCGCAGCTCATTTTAATTTGCGAAGTTTGAGACAAAAGTTTGTTTCATATAAACGCATTGATCTTTAACAAATTGGAAAGCCGAAATCAACAAACAAAGACAATGTCGGCTTACTGTAACAGGTAAGCCGCAGTATTTGGGTGATGATTGTATTGACCGGATTGTGAAACACAAAAGGCACAGTTCGGTACACAACAAGCAGTAAGCTTTGTCAAAGTAGAGTCTTCAAGTTGCGTAGGTAGTCAACGCCGAAGCAACGAAGTCAGAGAGGTTCTTGAAATGATAGAGTCAAGTGAATAAGTGCATCAGGTGGATGCCTTGGCGATGATAGGCGACGAAGGACGTGTAAGCCTGCGAAAAGCATCGGGGAGCTGGCAATAAAGCTATGATCCGGTGATGTCCGAATGGGGAAACCCACCGTATTTTGTACGGTATCCTTATCTGAATACATAGGATAAGCGAAGCGAACCCGGAGAACTGAACCATCTAAGTACCCGGAGGAAAAGAAATCAACCGAGATTCCGTAAGTAGTGGCGAGCGAACGCGGAGGAGCCTGTATATGATAGCTGTTGAGATAGAAGAACAAGCTGGGAAGCTTGGCCATAGTGGGTGATAGCCCCGTATTCGAAATTTCATCAGTGGTACTAGGTATACGACAAGTAGGGCGGGACACGTGGAATCCTGTCTGAATATGGGGGGACCATCCTCCAAGGCTAAATACTCATCATTGACCGATAGTGAACCAGTACCGTGAGGGAAAGGCGAAAAGAACCCCGGGAGGGGAGTGAAATAGAACCTGAAACCTGATGCATACAAACAGTGGGAGCCTATTAATTGGGTGACTGCGTACCTTTTGTATAATGGGTCAACGACTTACATTCAGTAGCGAGCTTAACCGGATAGGGGAGGCGTAGGGAAACCGAGTCTTAATAGGGCGATGAGTTGCTGGGTGTAGACCCGAAACCGAGTGATCTATCCATGGCCAGGATGAAGGTGCCGTAACAGGTACTGGAGGTCCGAACCCACGCATGTTGCAAAATGCGGGGATGAGCTGTGGATAGGGGTGAAAGGCTAAACAAACTCGGAGATAGCTGGTTCTCCCCGAAAACTATTTAGGTAGTGCCTCATGTATCACTTCCGGGGGTAAAGCACTGTTATGGCTAGGGGGTCATTGCGACTTACCAACCCATGGCAAACTAAGAATACCGGAAAGTGCAATCATGGGAGACAGACAGCGGGTGCTAACGTCCGTTGTCGAGAGGGAAACAACCCAGACCGCCAGCTAAGGTCCCAAATGACAGATTAAGTGGTAAACGAAGTGGGAAGGCCCAGACAGCCAGGATGTTGGCTTAGAAGCAGCCATCATTTAAAGAAAGCGTAATAGCTCACTGGTCGAGTCGTCCTGCGCGGAAGATGTAACGGGGCTCAAATCTGTAACCGAAGCTGCGGATGCACCTAGTGCATGGTAGGGGAGCGTTCTGTAGGCCGATGAAGGTGACTTGAGAAGGTTGCTGGAGGTATCAGAAGTGCGAATGTTGACATGAGTAGCGATAAAGCGGGTGAAAAGCCCGCTCGCCGAAAGCCCAAGGTTTCCTACGCAACGTTCATCGGCGTAGGGTGAGTCGGCCCCTAAGGCGAGGCAGAAATGCGTAGTCGATGGGAAACGGGTTAATATTCCCGTACTTGATTCAAATGCGATGTGGGGACGGAGAAGGTTAGGTTAGCAAGCTGTTGGAATAGCTTGTTTAAGCCGGTAGGTGGAAGACTTAGGCAAATCCGGGTCTTCTTAACACCGAGAAGTGATGACGAGTGTCTACGGACATGAAGTAACCGATACCACGCTTCCAGGAAAAGCCACTAAGCTTCAGTTTGAATTGAACCGTACCGCAAACCGACACAGGTGGGCAGGATGAGAATTCTAAGGCGCTTGAGAGAACTCGGGAGAAGGAACTCGGCAAATTGATACCGTAACTTCGGGAGAAGGTATGCCCTTTGATGTGAAAGACTTGCTCTGTAAGCATTGGAGGGTCGCAGAGAATCGGTGGCTGCGACTGTTTATTAAAAACACAGCACTCTGCTAACACGAAAGTGGACGTATAGGGTGTGACGCCTGCCCGGTGCTGGAAGGTTAATTGAAGATGTGCAAGCATCGGATCGAAGCCCCAGTAAACGGCGGCCGTAACTATAACGGTCCTAAGGTAGCGAAATTCCTTGTCGGGTAAGTTCCGACCCGCACGAATGGCGTAACGATGGCCACACTGTCTCCTCCCGAGACTCAGCGAAGTTGAAATGGTTGTGAAGATGCAATCTCCCCGCTGCTAGACGGAAAGACCCCGTGAACCTTTACTGTAGCTTTGCATTGGACTTTGAAGTCACTTGTGTAGGATAGGTGGGAGGCTTAGAAGCAGAGACGCCAGTTTCTGTGGAGCCGTCCTTGAAATACCACCCTGGTGGCTTTGAGGTTCTAACCCAGGTCCGTGATCCGGATCGGGGACCGTGCATGGTAGGCAGTTTGACTGGGGCGGTCTCCTCCCAAAGAGTAACGGAGGAGTTCGAAGGTTACCTAGGTCCGGTCGGAAATCGGACTGATAGTGCAATGGCAAAAGGTAGCTTAACTGCGAGACCGACAAGTCGAGCAGGTGCGAAAGCAGGACATAGTGATCCGGTGGTTCTGAATGGAAGGGCCATCGCTCAACGGATAAAAGGTACTCCGGGGATAACAGGCTGATTCCGCCCAAGAGTTCATATCGACGGCGGAGTTTGGCACCTCGATGTCGGCTCATCACATCCTGGGGCTGTAGTCGGTCCCAAGGGTATGGCTGTTCGCCATTTAAAGTGGTACGTGAGCTGGGTTTAAAACGTCGTGAGACAGTTTGGTCCCTATCTGCAGTGGGCGTTGGAAGTTTGACGGGGGCTGCTCCTAGTACGAGAGGACCGGAGTGGACGAACCTCTGGTGTACCGGTTGTGACGCCAGTCGCATCGCCGGGTAGCTAAGTTCGGAAGAGATAAGCGCTGAAAGCATCTAAGCGCGAAACTCGCCTGAAGATGAGACTTCCCTTGCGGTTTAACCGCACTAAAGAGTCGTTCGAGACCAGGACGTTGATAGGTCGGGTGTGGAAGCGCAGTAATGCGTGGAGCTAACCGATACTAATTGCTCGTGAGGCTTGACTCTATCATTTGAAGGACTTTGGATAGTTTCTTTGAATAAGCTTGCATCAGTCTTGTGAGACTGATACACATCACCGTTGATTAAAGAATAAATAAGTGGAAGCGAGCTTCCATAACGGCTTACCGATTTGTACAGTTTACGTCTGGCGGCCATAGCGAGTTGGTCCCACGCCTTCCCATCCCGAACAGGACCGTGAAACGACTCAGCGCCGATGATAGTGTGGATACCCATGTGAAAGTAGGTCACTGCCAGACACTTATTCCGAACCCCCGATACTTGTGTATCGGGGGTTTTAGTATTGCGGTCGTGGACAGGAAAATTTATTGGGTTCGGATGACGGCTCATAAGGTTAGTTTGCCGGCAGGCTTGTGCGCAATAGGCACAGAAGCCGAGAAGGCCGGTATATGGCGGATCAAAGGGGGGCGGAGTGGTAATGGAAAGACAGCGTGTTGTTGGGGAGCGACAATGTTCTCTATGTATATAGTAACCAGAGTTAAAAGTATTTGAAGGGTGTTGGGAATCTGTTTATGATGGTTCGGACTGCCTGTGCGGGCAGTGTGAGGTATATTGCCTGTTGGTAGAGGCCTCAGGTATGACACATTACGGAAAACCATCAAGAAGGATTTAGAAGATGAAGAAATATTTAGCGGGTGCGCTGGCTCTGTTGTGGTCGGCGGTATCGCTGGCGGCGGTGAATATCAATACGGCGACGGCGGAGGAATTGAAGGCGTTGCCGGGTATCGGTCCGTCGAAGGCGGCGGCGATTGTGGAGTACCGTCAGCACAACGGTCAGTTTAAGAGTGTTGACGATTTGAAGAATGTGAAGGGTATCGGCGAGGGTATTTTAGCGAAGTTGCGCGATGAGGCGACGGTTGGTGGCGGTAAGAAGCCGGCCAAAGCGGCGGTGCCGGCGCTGAAGGAGAAGGCTAAAGAGAAGCGCTGATAGAGCCTAGGTTTGCTATCGACTGAATTGGCAGATTGGTGTTGTTTGGTTGGCAGTGGGCATAGTATAGAGAGCGGCCGGATGCGGGAGTGTCCGGCCGCTTCGTTTGGGGCGGGAAAAGAAAGCGGGTGTCGGTTCTAATGCGTTATAAAAAGTAACGGCAGAAGGACGACAGTGCTGGGGAAGGCGCTTGAAGCGAAGACGGGAAAGCGGGAGGCCGTCTGAAACCCGGAACGCTGTGGCTGATGCCATCCATAACCGGCAAAGTAGTTCAATAGTGGCTGTAAGGGAAGGAGGCTTTATTTCATCCTTGCTGACGTTACCAATATTCAATCTCCTACCGGCGGGAAAGGAAAACGGTAACGGCAGAAGGAATGACCGCACTTTGCAGATACCTCAACGCGTTATGGTTGCGTTTATCCTTGATTACCTACTTAGCAGCTGCCGCTTCGGGGCGCACCACCACCACGCTGGAGCGTTCGGGCGTGAGCAGTTTGGCGGCGGCCTGCACCTCGGCGGCATTTACCTGCTGCAAACGGCGGCGGATGGCTGTCTCGTCGTGGTAGCTGAAACCGCGGGTTTCCAGCGTGCCCAGCAGCGACGCTTGGGAGGTCATAGAGTCGCGGGCGTAGATTTTAGAGGCGGCGGAAAGACGGTGGACGCGGTGAAGCTCGGGACTTTTGTAAAAATTGGCCTTTACCCAACAGCTGGGGCCAAAACACAGGGTTTCGGCTGTTTTTCTATTTCAATGCTCTCTTTATTCTCCTCAAATACCCGATAATCGGGTATCTGAGCTGCCTTTCAGATGGCAACAAGCGCACGTAGCCTGTTGGCTGCTTTCAGCAGGTTCAAACACATCGCCTTCAGATGGCTTTGCGCACTCACTTTGCTCAGGCCAAAATAAGTTGCCCGGGCATGGCAGAATTTACGGTGCAGCGTACCAAAGCTTTGTTCGACCACATAACGGGTTTTTGATAAATGTCGGTTACGTTTGGTTTGCGCTTCCGTCAGCGGCCGGTTGCGGTGGGATTTGCACATGATGCCGTCCCGCAACTGATGTTCTTCCAGATGTTGCCGGTTTTCCATACTGTCGTAGCCTTTATCGGCATAGACAGTCGTGCCTTTGGCTAGGCCTTCCAACAAAGGCAGCAGGTGTTTGCACTCATGGGCATTGGCGGCAGTGATGTGCAGTTTCTCAATATAGCCTTCCGCATCGGTACGGGTATGTTGTTTGTAACCCAGATGGAAGCGGCCGTCTTTCTTTACCCAACGGGCATCGCTGTCTTTACTCGGTGTGGTTTGGCTGTTGACCCGCCCTTCGTCATCCACTTCTATGGCCTGACGCTGTTTGCCGCCGGCCGTCTGAATAATGGTAGCGTCAACGATGGCGGCGGATGCTTTCTCTACTTTTAAACCCTTGTCAGTCAGTTGGCGGTTAATCAGATCCAGTAATTCGGCCAAGGTGTTGTCTTGCGCCAGCCAGTTGCGGTAACGGCATAAGGTGCTGTGATCGGGGATGCTCAGTTCGTCAAAACGGCAAAACAGATGGAAATCGATGCGGGTAATGAGGCTGTGTTCGAGTTCGGGATCGGAAAGGCTGTGCCATTGGCCGAGTAGAACGGCTTTGAACATGGACAGCAGGGGATAGGCGGGACGGCCGCGGTGGTTTCGAAGGTAACGGGTTCTTTGATGGTTGAGGTAATGCTCGATCGGTTGCCAATCAATCACCTGCTCCAGCTTCAACAGGGGGAAGCGGTCGATGTGTTTGGCAATCATGGCTTGTGCGGTTTGCTGAAAGAAGGTATTTATGAGAAATTTGCTGAATATTTTAGTGAAAAATCTGAAGTAGTTTTAGGTAATTAATTGTAGAAGGATCTTTAGTATGTAAAAAAACCCGCTGTAAATAGCGGGTTTTGGATTCGTGAAAAATTAACCTTTGCGGGCAGGTAATTTTTCTTTAATGCGTGCAGCTTTACCGGTGAGGCCGCGCAGGTAGTACAGTTTGGCACGACGTACGTCACCACGGCGTTTAACTTCGATTTTTTCTACATTGGGAGAGTACAGTTGGAAAGTACGCTCAACGCCTTCGCCGCTTGAAATTTTGCGTACGATGAAGTTGCTGTTCAAACCGCGGTTACGGCGTGCGATAACAACGCCTTCGTAAGCTTGCAGACGGCTGCGGTTGCCTTCTACTACGCGTACGGATACGACAACGGTGTCACCGGGTGCGAATTCCGGGATGTTTTTGTTCAAACGAGCAATTTCTTCTTGCTCTAATTGTTGAATCAGGTTCATTTGTTTATTTCCTAAATTATGATTGGATATCCTGTTGCTCTTGTTTGATTGCTTCCAAGAGGCGGGACTCCTTTGGGATTAAACTGCGCTTGGCCAGTAAGTCGGGGCGGCGCTCTAAGGTGCGGCGCAGCGATTCTTTTAACCGCCATTCCGCTATCAGGCCGTGGTTTCCCGTGCGTAATACTTCGGGAACTGCCATGCCCTGAAATTCTATGGGTTTGGTGTAGTGGGGGCAATCCAAGAGGCTGTCTGAAAACGAATCTTGTTGTGCGGACTGTGCATCGCCCAGTACACCGGGTATCAATCTTAATACGGCATCCATCAACATCATGGCGGGTAATTCGCCTCCGGAAACGACAAAATCTCCGATGCTGATTTCTTCATCTACGCTGGTTTGTAATAGTCGTTCGTCTATGCCTTCGTAACGGCCGCATAGCAGAATGAGGTTGTCCAGCGTGGCTAACTCTGTAACTTTTGAATGAGTCAGCGGTGTTCCTTGGGGGCTGAGATAGATTACTCTGCCGCTGCCGGAATGTTGGTTTTGTTTGGCTTCTTCGATGGCGGCCTGCAAAGGCGGTGCCATCATAATCATGCCGGGACCGCCTCCGAAGGGGCGGTCGTCGATATAGCCGAGTTTGTTGTCGGCGAAACGTCGGGGATTGATGGCGCTAAACTGCCACAGGTTTTGTTTCAATGCCCGCCCGGTTACGCCGTATCGGGTAATGCTGTCAAACATTTCCGGAAAGAGGGTAATGGCTTGAATCAGCATCAGTAGTCTTGACCCCAATCGGCAGTGATGATTCTTTTTTCGGTATCGACGTTGACGATAAATTGGGAGACGAAGGGGATCAGCTTTTGTCCGTATTCTCCATCTACTACCAACACGTCGTGTGCGCCGGTTTCCATCAGGTTTTTTACTGTACCCAACGTCATGTTTTCTGTGTTGGTAACAGTCATGCCCACTAAATCGGCCCAGTAGTATTCGCCTTCCTCTGCGGGAGCGAATTCCGAACGGGGGATTTCGATGGTGTAACCGCGTAAAGCAAATGCTTGGTCGCGATCGTTGATTCCTGCAAATTTTACCTGAAGTTCGCCGTTGACGACTTTGCCGGCTTCAAGGCTTACGTTCAGGGATTGACCGTCTTTGACAAGCTGCCACTCGGGGTAGTCCAGCAGGCTGTCGGTGTATTCGGTGTCGGCGGCGATTTTGAGCCAGCCTTTGATGCCGAATACGCCTTTGATGTAGCCCATGGCTACCCTTTGATGAGTGTCGGTCATGGCAGTATGTGTCTTGGATTAAGCAGCAGCTTTTTGCTCTTTAACCAGTTTGGCAACGGCATCGCTTACTTGTGCGCCTTGGCTGATCCAGTGGTTCAGGCGGTCGGCGTTCAGGCGTACGCGTTCTTGTTTTTCGTTGGCAACGGGGTTGTAGAAGCCTACGCGCTCAATGAAACGGCCGTCGCGGCGGTTGCGTGAGTCGGTTACTACTACGTTGTAGAACGGGCGGTGTTTTGAGCCGCTGCGGGCTAAACGGATAACTACCATGAGTGATTCCTTTGATAAAAATCGGATGTATAGAAAACCGCTAATTTTAGAATAAATTACGATCTTAGTGCAAGTATTTGTTGTTTTAAATTGCGCTTGATGTTGTTTACGGGCGTATCTTCTTCGGGATTCAGGTTGTATATGACTTCGGTCAGCCGGTTGTCATGGGGCGAGGGGTGTGCGCTGAAGCCGAGTTTTTCTGCGAGTTTCTGCATGGCGGGGTTGGTGTTGAGGATTTCGGCGCTCATTTCTTGATAGCCTTGCTGTTTGGCGAGTTGCAGGATTTGTTCCATCAAGTGTACGGCCAGCCCTTGTCCTTGCGCGGTTTCGGCGATGCTGATGCCGAATTCGCACCGTTCGGGGATGCCGGTGCTGCTGAAGCGGGATACGCCCAGCCAAGTGCCGTCTTCTGCTTCGGCGACGACGGCGGCTTCGTAGTGGTAATCGAGGTTGCAGGCTTGGGCAAGCATGATGGGGGTAAGCTCTTTGAGGTGGGCCATGTAGCGTGTGTAACGGCTGTGATCGGATAGTTGGCGCACAAATTCTTGCTTGGCTTCGGCGTCTTCTGGACGAAGCACTCTGATGTGTGCGGTTTGGCCGTTTCTTAAGGTAAAGATATGCGCGGGTTTGGCGGGGTAGGGGGCTTGGACATTGGCTGCGGGTTGCTCGGTTTCTCCGAGCGTGATTTCTGTGCCGGCGTTGTTGGCGCTGATGGTTACGGTTATCTCGCGGATGTGCGGCAGGCCGTCTGAAACGGTGTTCAGGCTGTGTAAAAGTTGGTGCACGGTTTTTTGGTGGCGTTTGAGGTCGGCTTGTTGGATGAGCCGTTCGGCATCTAAGGTGCTGAATGGCGGGAGGTAGGCGTGGGTTTGGCCGTGTGTTTCGGTATAGAGGACGGCGCCGTAATGGGGATGCCGTCTGAATGAGAGCGTGGCGAGTACGGGGGCTTCGGCGCTGCCGTATTCGGGCAAAAACAGGGCTTCGGCGAGCTGTTGGGGCTGGTCGGTTATTCGTGCGGCGGCTTGTGCGTCGGGTGTTTTGACGTATGCGGGCAGCGGCTTGGCGGTTTGGAGCAGTTTTGCTGCGAAGTCGGCACGGTCGGCTTGAAAACGGAAGGCTTCCAATGCTTGCGAGGCGTGGGCGAAGCGGAGGAGGCCGTCTGAAAAGGGGCTGACGATATAAAGTGGTTTGTCGGACTGTTTTTGCAGATGGATCAAAATGCGCGTAGTGTCTTCGGCATAAGGGTCTGTGCCCGCAACGACAGCGAGGAGTGCCTCGGTTTGGTGATGGTGGAGGAGGCTTTCGACGAGTGAACGGTAATGCGTGGGTGTGGGGTTTGAACCGATATAGCCGTATGGATTTTCAGACGGCCTGTGGCTTTCAGCGGGCAGTTGCAGGCGGATGCCGAGTGTTTCGGCTTCTCTTTGCAGGCGTCCGCAGGGTTCGCCGGAAATCAAGTGCAGCTTGCGGGCGGTTTTTTTGCGGGCGGATAGGGTGTGCAAGGCCGCGGCCACTTCTTCGCTGGAAAAGGCGACTATGGCGCCGGTGCGCAGGGCAAGGGCTTTGAGGATAGCTTGCTCTTCTTGGTCGGCATACGATGAAACCCACAGAATCACAGGCTTGCGGCGGGCTGTACGGCGGATGATGCTGAACAGGGTGCGCGGGTGTTCGTGGCGGTTGTAGGCGCTGACGATGATGTGGGTGTTGGGGTCGTTGCTCAGCAGCGCCATGACGTCGGCGGACGAGGTGGGGCTGAGCGGGAAATGCAGGCCGATATGGCAGGAAATGCCCAAGCCTGCTTGTTTGACGAGGGATATGGCTTCGGCGCTTTCGGTGGGGTGGCCGCTGATTAAGCCGATATTGCCTGCGGGGGCGTCGCGGCCGATGCCGGCGTTTAACCCGAGCGCGGGAATATGGATGCCGCCGGGGTGGCACACAATGGCCTGTACGTTCATCTTGCGGGCTTTTGATACGACGGCTTTGGTTTTGTCGGGCGCGTCTTCGGGTTGATTCTCCCAATCCTGTATCAACACTGCGTAGGGAATGTTTTGTTTGCGACAGGCTTTGAGTATGGCTTCGTAGCTTTCGGGCGGGGTGGTCGCCAAAACGGCATCGGCGGATTCGGGTATGCGCCCGATGTTGGTGTAGGCTTTTAAGCCGCCGACAGTTTTGTGGCGCAGGTTAACGGGCGTGATTTGGCCATTGAAAGGCGTGCGCAGCAGCGAGGTCAGCAAACGCTCGCCCAAGCTGTGGCGGCGTTCGCTGGCGCCGACAACAATCAGGCGGTTTAAGGAAAACAGGGTGGAAGGCGGCTGGCTGTGCATGGTGGCTCCTGAATCCGGGTGTTTAGGGTGTTTTTTCAAACAACATAAGGGATTATATAGCGAAACAATGTGTTAGACACGATGGCCGGGCATGATGTTGGCTTGTCTAATTTGTGCTGCGGGATTTTGTTTTTCAGACGGCCTGAGACCTTTGCAAAACCCGCAGATGTGGATGCAGTTCAAGGCGCAGCAGCGCAGCGAGTGCAGACATATCATATAGATAGGTAAACGAGCTAGCAGCGCACAACGCAGAAATGCGCCGCAGATGCGGGTTTTGCAAAGGTCTCGGCCTCAACTATTTAATAAGCAAGCGCAAACCTATGGGATATGAAAAACGCCTGATGGTTCAGGTGTTTTGGTGTGAATGCGGTGGATGGCGTTAGCCGGACAAGATTTGCTTGAGTTTTTTCAGCTCCGTCCACGCGTTTCTTTTGAGCTGCGGTTGGCGCAGCAGGCGGGCGGGATGCGGGATGATGAAATGCGGGAGGTTTCCGCATAATTCGCGGATGATGCCGGCATGGTGGGGCTGCTCGAAAATCTGCCCCAAAAACAGCACTGCTTGGGCTTGCGCGGCGGCAAGCTCGGCTTGGAGTTGCGGCAGGGCGTCGGCTATCTGTTCGGCGGAGGGCGTGGGCGTGAAAACGGCAGCGGTTTTTACCCAGGCGGTTTTGTGGGCGTCGGTGGGTTTGAGGTTGATGGCGGCGAGCATATTGTCGAGCAGAATGCCTGCATCGCCGCTAAACAACTGCCCGGCCGCGCTGTCTTCGAGGGCGGGGCAGATGCTGACCACCATCACGCGCGCGGGTTGGATGTCGGCGGTGATAACGGGGGCGACAGTGTGGGCGGGCTGTGTTGACGGTTCGGCGTCGGCAGGCGTCGACAGGCTTTTTTCAGACGGCCTTTGGGCAGAAGCTTCGATGCCGTCTGAAACGGAACGGGCTGTGTTGACGGAGGCCATTGCGCTTAAGCGGGCATCGGCAGAAGCGCGCGTTGCAACGGGCTTGGCGGCAGGCGCAGCGGTTTCGGCAGTAGCTGGCGCAGGCGAAGAGGGCGCAGCAGTGGCGGCCTGAGCAGGCAGCACTTTGGCGCTCTGTTTCAGCCACATAGGCCCCAAGCCTAATGCTTCGTGCAAATGCAGATAACGGCTGCTTAACATTTTTTCTCCATCAAAACAGCGTCTTCACGCCCGCCGTTTGGCAGCGGGTAGTAATCTTTGCGGCGGCCGTATTCACGAAAGCCGTATTTTTCATACAAAGCGCGGGCGGCATGGTTGGACGCGCGCACTTCTAAAAACCATCGTTCTACCGGTTCGGACGAGGCCGTCTGAAACCAAGCATTCATCAATTGCGAAGCCAGCCCGTTGCGGCGCGCGGCGGGATCTACGCCGATCAGGTGCAGCTCGGATTCGCCGCATATTGTCTGCCAAACGGCAAAACCTGCGGTGGCGGCTTGGTGTTCCAATATCTTTACCGTATCGAAACGGCTGTTTAAGGCCGTCTGAAATTGTTGTGCCGACCATGGCGCGGGGTTGCATTGCCTGTCTAGCCCGGCCAGTGCGCCGCAATCTTCGGCAACGGCATCGCGGATCATACTTTGCCGCCTTTGCGTTCGGCCTGCTCTTTGGCGGTTAAGGCGATTTTGTCGCGCACATATAGCAGTTCGGCGCGTGCTGCATCGGTGGCGGGATAGCGCCCGCTTGCGGCCAAGTTCAGATAAGTTTCGGCTGTCGGCATGTCGGGCGAGCCGTTGAAGGGCGGCTTGTCTTCCAGCGCAAACGCATTGCCGATGCCTTGCGGAGCGGCGGCGTTTTCAGGAACGGTAATTTCAGCCGCTTTGCCTACCTGATAATCGCTCAAGCGGCAGGCATTTGCGGTGTCGAACCACGCATAAAACACTTCACCCATGCGGGCGTCTGTGGCGGCCAGTACGCAAGGCGCGCTGATTTGGAAAGCCACGGCATCCAAACAGGGTATGCCGATAAGCGGCGTATCGAAGGGAGCCGCCAAGCCTTGGGCTACGCCGGCACCGATGCGCAGGCCGGTAAACGCCCCCGGGCCTTGCGCATAAACGATGGCCGCCAAATCGGCCGCCGTGATGCCCGCTTCTTCAAACAGCTCGCCGATGAGCGGCAAAATCAGCTCGGATTGTTTGTTGCCTGCTTCCATATGGCGGGTAAGGGTGCGGCCGTTTGCGTGCAAAGCCAGCGATAAAAACGATGTGCTGGTATCAATGGCCAAAACAGCCTGATTCAAATCAATGTGCATGATGTAGCCAAAAAAGTTTTTCAGACGGCATTATATAGTATCGGGTCGGGTTTAAGAGACGAGAGGCCGTCTGAAAAAATAGATAGATATTAAGTTAAGCCAGCAAATCTTTAACTGCCTGCCCCACATTGCCCGCCCGCGTGATGGCGGAGATAACCGCAATGCCGTCCGCCCCCGCCGCACGCACTTCCGCAGCCGTACCGGCAGTGATGCCGCCGATGGCTACCAAAGGCCGGTCGAAGCCCTGAACACGGATTTGGCGGATACGCTCGATGCCCACGGTAGGGTTGGGTTTCTCTTTCGATTGTGTCGGAAAAATAGGGCCGATGGCGCAATAGTCTAAAGCAGCATTGTGGCGGCCGGCTTCGATTTCCGCCAAGGTATTGTGCGACAAACCGATTAACAGCCTGCCTTCGCACAGCGCAGCAGCTTCGGCTACGGGCATATCGGACTGCCCCAAATGAACACCGTCTGCCCCGACTGCCAAGGCCGTCTGAATATCGTCGTCGATAAAAAACGGCACTTCATACCGCCGGCACAAATCGCGGCATTCTTCTGCCAGCCGAAAGATACGCTGCCCGTCTTGCAGCGATCCGTTGCCTTTTTCACGCAACTGATAGCAAGTAATGCCGTGCTGCAAAGCCTGCTCGAGTACGCCCAGCAAATTGCGTTCGGGCGTATCGTTAAGATGATTGCAGTCTTGAGTGCCGGCAACCAGATAAAGGTTTAAAGCGTGGCGGACATCAATCATGAGTGATCCTTGAAAATGGTTCTAAAGAGATAGAAGAGGCCGTCTGAAAACAGCGCCAGCCTCGCTAACAGAAAACAAACCGATTATCCCATATCAGCAGGCCGTCTGAAAAAGCGTTTTCAGACGGCCTTTATTGAATGCGGGGGCTTTGGGTTGGGCTATGCACGGGTTTGAACAAAAGTTGCGTGTTTGTCGAAACAGATTATGTGATTGTTTCTCTGATTGATTTCATTTCGACAAAGCACGTTCTCTTTGTTTAAAATAGTTTTTTAAATAATTATACTAAATGTTTTAATTGGCATGGAAATTGCATGATTACTGTATGTTTAAATTAACTAGTGTTAACAAATATTATTTTTTACCAATGATATTCAGATAAAAAGCTGTTTTATATAATAAACAGAATTTTTATAATCTATAGCACTATAAATTTAGGTATAGATTGAATAGTCATATTTTGATGATAAGTGACAGGAAATGTCAGTTTGATTCATGGGAAAAATGTCAGCGCTGCAATCGCAAGCCGGTAGGGCAGCATAACCTAAAGGAAAAATGATGAATAAAAACTATCGCAGTATTTGGAATGACGCATTGGGGGCGTGGGTTGCCGTTTCTGAAATCGAGAAGGCCAAGGGTAAACCGGCCGGTAGTAAGGTTGAGAGAGCGGTTGCGCCCGCATCGGTATGGAATACGGGTTTGAGGACGTTGGTGCTGGTGTTGGCGTTTGCCGGCATTTCTCAGGTTTATGCTGCTTCCGGTACGTTGAATTGTAAGTGGGAAAGCCCCACTGCGAACCCCGACGGGCAGCCCGGTGGCTACAGTCATAGTATTACCTGTGGTAAAAATGCAAGAGCCAATATTGATGAAAGTGTCGCCATCGGCATGCTGACTACGGCAAACGGCAGGCAGGCGGTGGCATTGGGTGCAAATGCGGCTGCTGACGGTGCATCTTCCGTGGCCATAGGCGGTGATGACTTGACCGTTATGCCCCAAGACTTGAAAACTAAGTACCAACAACTCACTGGAAATCCTTTGGTTGACCAATCAAACAAATATCCGAAAACACAAACGGGAGACGGAGGAACGGCTGTGGGTGTTTCTGCACGAGCAGGTAAGTTAGCAACTGCTTTCGGAGCACGTGCTCATGCGCAAGGCGATGTTTCCCTTTCTCTGGGCGTGGGTTCCCATGCCGATAAAGAAAATGCCGTGGCCATCGGTGCTGGCTCTACCACCGCAGGCGATGCCACCGCACCCCGCAGCGTTGAAATCAACGGCGTAACCTTCAACTTCAACGGCGGCAGCAATTTGCGCCAGGGTGACCAAGTATCGTTCGGTACGACCGGATTTGAACGCCAGCTCCGTAATGTGGCGCCGGGTGTGGTCTCTGAAACCAGTACCGACGGCATCAACGGCAGCCAGCTATACGCCGTGGCGAAAAAACTGACCGATGTAGACAGAAACGTAACCACTTTGCAGGGAGAACAAATCCACTTCTACAGCGTAAGCACCAACGGCGTTACCGACCCGCAAAGCAAAGGCAACTACAACAATGACGGTGCAACTGCCGCCAAAGCCATTGCGGCGGGCGTAGATGCAAGCGCAACCGCTGAAGACGCGATTGCCGTAGGTACGGGCGCACGCGCCACCACTTCCGCCGGCACGGTTGCCGTAGGTAAAGGTGCGGCAGCCACAGGCACGGCAGCTGTGGCTGTGGGTGTTACCAGCAGCGCGGCGGGCGGTAGTGCCGTAGCCGTGGGCAATAACAGCAACACTCGTCAAGACAACGGTGTGGCTGTGGGCAATAAAGCCTCTGCACGCGGTGCAGGAGGTGTTTCCATCGGTACGAATGCGGGCAACAATGAAGCTGCCGTAACAGGCGCAGTAGGCAACAACACCGTATTTGTCGGTACGGAAGCAGGTCGCAACGCAATCAGTAATGAAGGCCATGTAGCCGTCGGTTGGGATGCAGGTAAAGGCGTAAACGGCACATTCAACGTAGCAATGGGCTATCAGGCAGGTCAAAACACACTCGGCGAAGGCAATATCGCTATCGGCAAGCAGGCGAGCAACCGCATCGTCGGAGCGGTACGCACCCTCCACACTGTTGCTATCGGCACAAACGCACAGACACTTTCGGACTCTACCGTAGCCATCGGTAATCAAAGTAAATCCAACGGAGGATCTTCCGTTGCCTTGGGCGACCGTGCAGAAGCCTTAGATAATCAAGCCATCGCTATTGGGCAAGAAGCCAAAGCCAATGCCGACTGGGATATTTCCATCGGCCGCCGTGCGGGTAAGGACACTCGGAATGTGGCACAGGAAGGCCGCAACATCGCTATCGGCGACGGTGCATTAAGAGAAGCGGACGCCCCCAACAACAATACCGCGCTCGGTACGGATGCGGCAGCCTTATCGAAAGGCAATTTCAATGTAGTGATCGGTACTTATGCCAATGCGCCTACAGCTTTGTCGAATATCGACGGTATTACCGCCAAAGACAAAGTGGAAGCAAGCAATACCGTTGCCATCGGCGACAGAGCGGTGGCCTATAAAAGTTCGTCGGTTGGTGTCGGTGCCCGTTCAAAAGCACTCGGTATGATTTCAACCGCTGTTGGTGCCAGCGCGGAAGCCAGAGGCAATTATTCTATAGCGCAGGGTTATTCTGCCAAAGCCGACGGTACTTCTTCCATTGCCATTGGTTCGGCACAAAATACCACGAACAATACTCAGGCTACGGCGAATTTTGCCGTGGCGGTAGGCTCGGTCGGCACCCGTGCAACCGGCGTGTCGTCTTTGGCTTTGGGTCATGGTGCACAGGCTCAGGGAACCAATGCGGTTGCTGTGGGTAAGAGTGCCAATGTAACTGTAGTCGGAGGCAGCGGTGTAGCAGTCGGCCAAAACGCTCAAACGGATTCCACAAAAGGTATCGCCATTGGTGATGGCGCGCAGGCGATAGGTGCGAAGACGGCCAATATTGCCATCGGCGATGCGGCAAACACCAATTCTTCGGCTGCGATTGTGATTGGTACGCGAGCCAAAACAGAAGCAAGCGTTGACAGCTCCAGCGCGATTGCCATCGGTTTTGAAGCAGTTGCCAACCAAAAAGATACCACCGCCATCGGCTACAGAGCATCGACAACAGGTGCAAGTTCTGTTGCGCTCGGTTCTACGGCGCAAACTACAAAAGCACAGGCCGTAGCGGTAGGTTATAAAACCAATGCAAACGGTTATCAATCTGTGGCTTTGGGTGCATCTGCCTTTACCGGTGAGAATGCGGGTAGCTCGGTGGCTGTCGGCCGTGAAGCCCGTGCGGAGCTTGCAAACGGGGTGGCTCTAGGTTCGGGCAGTGTGGCGAATGTACGCCACGGTGCGGTGGGTGCGGATCCGCTGGCAGCAGCCGCAGATAAAAACAACAGTACATGGACGGCTACAACCGCTGCGGTAGCTGTGGGTAATGTCAATCATGTAACCCAAGAAGGTGTCGCCAGCCCGATTACCCGCCAAATCACCGGCGTGGCAGCCGGTACCCAAGATACCGATGCTGTGAACGTTGCCCAATTGAAGGCCGCAGGTATTCAAGTGGAGACGTCAGCTTCAGAAGGTGAGGCTGCTACTGTAACACCTGAAAAATTGCAAAATGGTCAAAAGCTTACCCTTGATGCGGGTAAAAACATCAAGTTGACACAAACAGGTGGCAAAGTAAGCGTAGCTACCAAAGATGATGTAGTGTTCAACAGCGTTGCTGTTGATGGTGTCCGTATCGACAATGCCGGTATCAATTCAGGTAATAAAGTGATTGCAGGTGTTGCTACCCCTACTGCTGATGACCATGCTGCAAACAAGGCGTATGTTGATGGCGGCCGCACTCAAGTTAAATCTGCAAACAACACCGTTAAGATTGTGAAAACTGAAGAAGGCGGTGCCAATGTATATGATTTATCGGTAGATACGTCTGTATTGGCAAAAACTGACGGTACCAATTTGAACTTCCAATATGGTGGTAATAATGGTACTCAAGGCACTAGCGCATTAAGCGAACGCATTCAGTTCAACGGCAAAGATGGTGAAATCGTTACCGAAGCCGCGAATGGCAGCGTAACCTTTAAGTTGGCAGATGAAGTGAAAAATCAGATTGAAGCCAATAAAGCCAAGTCTATCGAAAATGCGGAGAAAATTACCCAAAACGCAGCCTCGATTCAAACCAATACTCTTCAGATTTCTGCCAATAAAGCCAAATCCGAAGAAGCTGCTACTAAGGCTGCTGAAAACGAAAAGAAAATTGAGCAGAATACGACAGCTATTGAGAGCAATGCCGCTGAGATTGCAAAAGGCTTGAATTTCGAGGGCAATAAAGGTACTGCGTTCAAGCGCGAATTGGGGGAGACCGTTGCCGTGAAAGGTGCCGATACCAACATCAGCACAACCGCCGATAACGGTACGATTTCTATCAAGCTTGCCAAAACATTGGATTTGGGCATCGACGGCAGCATCACAACCGGCAAAACCAAAGTAACGGATGACGGCATTACCATTACTCCGGCTGCTTCTGCGCCTGCCGGCAGCAATGTCGTGCGCCTGTCTTCAGACGGCCTCGACAACGGCGGCAATGTCATCCGCAATATTGCCGACGGCCAAAATGACAGTGATGCGGTAACCAAACGCCAGTTGGACAAAGTTGCCGACGGTGGCTGGAATCTGCGCAACAATGCCCAACAAAAAGATCTGGTTAAGCACAACGATGTGGTGGACTTTGCTAACGGCGAAGGCACGACTGCGGTTGTGGAAACCACGGCTGAAAATTTATCTACCGTTAAATTCTCCGTAAACAAAACCGGCTTCACGGTTGCCGACGGCACGGTTAGCGCAGTGCAAACCGGCGACGTATTCGCGACGGCAGCCGATGTGGCCAAAGCCATTAACGATGCAGAGAAAACTTCTTCTGTTGTTCAAGGCAACAACACCCGTGTAACCAACAGCGTTCAAGGCAACCACACCACTTATACCGTTCATGCCGAAAAAACCACGGTAGAGGGTGCGGGCAGCGTGTCTGTTGTTGCCGGCAATAAAGGTACCGACGACATTACTCTGTACACCGTTGATCTGACCGACACCGCCAAAGAAGACATCCGCAAAGGCGCGGCGGCCAAAGATGCTGTGGACAGCAAGGGTTTGAAACTGGCCGACGGCAAAGGCGGCTCTTCATCTGTGAAGAAATTGGACGAGAGCTTCACCATTAGCGGCGATGCCAACATCACAACCACTGCCAATACAAACGGTCTTCAAGTTGAGTTGAATCCGGATGTTTCCCTGACTTCTTTGAGAACCGGCAGCAGCCGATTGAATTCAGACGGCCTCACCATCGAAGGCGGCCCGAGTGTAACCAAAGCCGGAATAGATGCCGCAGGTAAGAAGATTACCAAAGTGGCAGCGGGCCAAGCCGATGATGATGCGGTGAATATGTCGCAATTGAAAGACAGCGACAACATCGCCAAAGGCAATATGGCGGCTTTGGGCGGCACTTATGATGCGGCTACCGACAGCTATACCCAGCCGAGCTACACCCTGAGAACCACAGAAGGTGCGGCCAAACCTGCCGTACATACGGTTCAGGACGCACTCAACAGCCTCAATCAAGAAATTGAAAAACCCCTGACTTTCGCCGCCGACACAGGTGCAGACAGCACTCGCAAGTTGGGTTCTACCCTCAGCATCAAAGCGGGCAATTATGCAGGCGCGGCATCGGCCGACAATCTGGTAACTGAAAACGACGGCAACGGCGCGATTACGATCAAATTGGCCGACAATCCGGTGTTTAAAGGCAAGGTTAAAGCACAAGGTTTGGATGCGGGCGGCCAGCAGATTACCGGCGTGGCGCAAGGTACGCTGGGAACCGATGCGGTTAACGTCGATCAGCTGAAACAAGCCATGAAAGACATCACCGTTGAAAACCAGTCTTTGGTAGAAGCCGATTCGCCTTTCGCCTATATCAATGCGGCCGGCGACAAGCTGATCCGTAAGGTAGACACAAAAGGCCAACCTTATTTCGTGAAGGCCGAAGACGGCACAACCCGCTATGACGGCAACGATATCGTTGTGAGCGCATTAAGTCCGACCAACCTGCAAACCACCGTCGCCACCCGCGTAACCAATGTAGCGAAAGGTATTCAAGACACCGACGCCGTTAATACGGCGCAGTTGAAAGACGTGTTGACTGCTTTGGGCGGCGGCCTCAATGAGCAAGGCGAGACGGTCAAACCCGTTTACACCATCACCCGTGCCAACGGCACAACCGCAGGCACCGTTAATACCGTCAGCGAGGCATTAGGCCATCTGAACGATGTGTTGAAAGACCCGATTACCATCAGCGGCAATACCAACAACGGATCAAGCAAAGTCGTGAATGGCGGCTCGGATCAAACGCTGGGTTCCAAACTGGCAATCGAAGGCGGTTTGGTTGAAGGCACTTCGTCTGCCGCCAATGTCCGCACCGTTGTAACCGACGGCAAAGTCGAAATCCAGTTTGCCGATGCGCCGACCTTCGCAGGCAAAGTGACGGCCAACGGTTTCGATGCCCGCAATGCCCGCATTACCGGCGTGGCCAATGGCGAAGCGGCAACCGATGCGGTGAACAAATCACAGCTCGATGCGGTGGAAACCAGAATGAACGCCGGCTGGGGCTTGACTGCCAACGGCATCGGCCTGAGCAAGGTTGCGCCTGAGCAATCGGTTGATTTGAAAAACACCGATAAAAACATCGTGATCAGCAAAACAGCCGACAGCCATGACGTAACCTTCAATCTGGCTGAAAACCTGACTATCCAAAGCGTTACCGCAGGCGACAGCGTGTTGTCTTCAGACGGCCTCACCATTCAAAACGGCCCGAGCGTAACCAAAAACGGCTTGGATGCCGCCGATACCGTTATCCGCAACGTTGCGGCCGGCGAAGTGGCAGCCGGCAGCAAAGACGCCGTTAACGGCGGCCAGCTGCATGCCCAAGGCAAAGGCATTGAGAAAGTGTTGGGCGGCTCGACCGTTTACAACCCCGCAGACGGTACTTATGCCAATACCGACATCGGCGGCACAGGCAAGAGCAACATCCACGAAGCCATCGAATCGGTACGCAATACCGCCGGTGCGGGTTGGAACCTGACGGCCGAAGGCAACAACAGCAGCAACGTAGGTGCCGGAGAAACCGTTGATTTGGTAAGCGCCGATAAAAACATCGTCATCAGCAAAGCGGCCGACAGCGACAAAGTTACCTTCGACTTGGCCGATGAAGTGACCGCAAACAGCGTGACCACCGGAGACACCGTGGTGAACAATACCGGTGTGAAAGTCGGCGAAACCGCTGCGTTAACTTCAGACGGCCTCACCATCGGCAATGCGAAAAACGGCAAAGCCCCTGTTGTGCTGAATTCAGACGGCCTCAACAACGGCGGAAACGCCATCACCAATATCGCCGCAGGTAAAAACAGCAACGATGCCGTCAACGTATCGCAGCTGACACCGCTGGCTTCGGCTTTGGGCATGGCTTTCGACGCGGCAAGCGGCAACTTCGGCGCACCGGCCTTTACCGTACCGCGCACCGACGGCAGCACTTATCCCGCAGTCAACACCATCCAAGGCGCAATTGACCATATCGGCACCGAAATCCGCAAGCCTATCCGCTTTGCGGGCAACACCGGCACGGTTGAGCGCAAGCTGGATGAAACGCTGGCGATTAAAGGCTCGTTGGCCGACGACGCCCAAGCAGCCGATCGCAACATCCGCACCAAAGTAGAAAACGGCACGATGACCATCGAGCTGGCGGAAAGCCCGAAATTCGGCAAAGTAACCGTGAACGACGGCGGCAAGATCACCGGTATCGAATCCGGCAATGTGGCTGAAGGCAGCAAAGAAGCTGTCAACGGCGGCCAACTGCATGCCCAAGGTAAAGGCGTGGAAGCTCTGGTCGGCGGTAATACCGTTTACAACCCGGCCACCGGCAGCTATGCCAACGGCGATATCGGCGGTACGGGCGAAAGCACCATCAGCGACGCCATCGCAGCTGTGAAAAACACTGCCAACACCGGTTGGAACCTCACTGCCCAAGGCAAAAACAGCAGCAACGTGCAGCCCGGCGAAACCGTTGACCTGCGCAACACCGACGGCAATATCGTCGTTGCCAAAGCAGATGCAGAAGACCGCGTAAGCTTCGATTTGGCCAAAACCCTGAAAGTAGAAGCCGTACAAACCGGCGCAACCAAAGTGGACGATAACGGCGTGGCCGTTGCCGACAATGTGGCGCTGACTTCAGACGGCCTCCAAGTCAGCAACCCGGCCAGCGGCAAAAAAGTCAGCCTCACTTCTGCCGGCTTGAATAACGGCGGCAATGTGATTACCGGCTTGGCGAACGGCTCTGTGGCCGAAGGCAGCCAAGAAGCAGTAACGGGCGACCAGCTCTTCGCCGTGGATAAAAAGGTTGCCGACAACACCGCCGCCCTGAACCGCGGTCTGGATTTTGCCGGCAACAGCGGCAATTTCAACCGCCGCTTGGGCGAACGCACCACGATCAAAGGCGGGTTGGAGAATACCGCAGCGGCTTCCGATACCAATATCCGCACCGTGGCCGACAGCACCGGCAATATTCAAATCATGTTGGCCGATGCCCCCGTATTCAAAGGCAAGCTGACGGCTCAAGGTTTGGATGCGGGCGGCCAGAAAATCACCAATGTGAAAGATGGAGAAGAAGCAGGTGATGCCGTGAACGTTTCCCAATTGCAACGCGCATTGGATAACCAAACCATTACCCACCAATCTTTGGTGCAGGCCAACTCACCCTTCTCTTATGTCAATTCAAAAGGCGAAGTATTGGCACGCCAAGTGGATGAAAAAGGTAAAGAACGCTTTATCAAAGTGGCAGACGGTTCGGAATATACTGAAAAAGACATCACGATTTCGTCTTTGAACCCGCTTGATCCGCAAACTGCTGTTCCGACTGTCGTCGGCAACATCGCAGACGGTAAGAAAGACAACGATGCGGCGAACATCGGCCAGCTGAAAAACGCCGTGAAAGCCTTGGGCGGCGGCGCGGAAGTGAGTGCCGACGGCAGCATCAAAGACCCTGTGTACACCATTACACGCAACAACGGCGGCCGCGAGACCGTTAACACTGTGGGTGACGCTTTGAATCTGCTCAATGCCGAAATCAACAAGCCGTTGACTTTTGCAGGCGACAATCAAGAGGTTAAAGTTGTCCGCAATTTGGATACCGAATTGAAAGTGAAGGGCGGCGCAAACGGCACGCTGACCGAAAACAATATCGGCGTAACCGGCAGCACCGAAGACAACAGCTTGTTGATCCAATTGGCCGAACAAGTGAACTTGGGCGAAAACGGCAGCGTAACAACAGGCAAAACCGTTGTGAACAATGCCGGCGTGTCTGTGGGCGGCAACGTAGCCCTGACTTCAGACGGCCTCAAAGCAGGCGAGGTAAACATTACTTACGCAGGCATTGATGCCGGTGGCAAGCGGATCACCGGCGTGAAAGCAGGCGAAGAAGCTACCGATGCCGTCAACAAAGCCCAGCTCGACGCAGTAAAAGCCGCTTCCAGCAATAAAGTGGCCGCACAAGGCAATTTGACCGTGAAAGAAGAAGCCAACGACGACGGCAGCACCACCTACACGCTGACCACCGCAGACGATGTGAACTTCAACAGCGTTACCTCAGGCAAAGGCGACAACCAAGTCGTACTCGACAGCAAAGGCGTAAACGTCGGCGGCAATACTTACCTGACTGCCCAAGGCATCAATGCCAACGGTAAAAAAGTGGCCAATGTCGGCAAAGGCAGCATTACCGCCGACAGCACCGATGCCGTAAACGGCAGCCAGCTGCACCATACTGTGGCATCCGTAGCCAATCTGTTCGGCGGCGATGCGAGCGTTACCAACGACGGCGGCATCAGCATGACCAATATCGGCGGCACGGGTGCAAACAATCTGAACGATGCGATTAAAGCGGTTAACCGCGCAGTTACCGTCAGCAAAGTGGCCGTGGTGCAAGGCGACAATATTGTGGTAGAGAACGCCGCCAATCCCGACGGCAGCACGACCTACAAAGTTTCCACCGCCAAAGATCTGAAGGTGGACAGCGTAGCCGTAGGCGGCAATACCACGGTTGACGGCAACGGCATCAGCATTGCCAACGGCCCGAGCCTGACCGTAGGCGGTTTGGATGCCGCAGGCAAAAAACTGACCAACGTAGCCGACGGCGAAATTTCCGCCACCAGCAAAGAAGCGGTCAACGGCAGCCAGCTGTATCAGGCTTATCAGGTATTGGGCGGCAACAACACCTCCATCAATATGAAGGATGCGCCTGCCAACACGAACAACGAAGGAAATACAACACCTGCCGGCACCGTAACCACCATAGTAACCAACCCCGACGGCACGAAAACCACCACGGTCGAAACCAACCAGAAAGTGGCGGTATCGACCGATAAAGGCGGTAAGCAATACACCCTCACCACATACAATGTGGAAGGCCAGAATACTTATGTAACCAACGACGTGATTCAAGCCATCGGCAAGATGAACGAACAGGGTATCAAGTTCTTCCATACCAACGACGGCGAAGTGAAACCGGTAGCACAAGGCAGCAACCAAGAAGACTCCAGCGCTTCAGGTGCTTATGCAACTGCCATCGGTTACCAAACATCGGCCAGCGGCCAAGGTGCCGTTGCACTCGGTAACACATATACCGTTGTGGACAAGGACGGGAACAAGGTTCAAGGTAGCGACGGTAAAGCCAAGCAGCAACGCACTCAGGCATCCGGTAAAAATGCCGTGGCCATCGGTACGGGATCGCAGGCCAACAATGAAAATACCATTGCCATCGGTACCGGCAATATCGTAAACGGCAAGAATGCCGGCGCAATCGGCGACCCGTCGGTTATCAACGGAGACAACACTTATTCCGTAGGTAACAACAATACCGTCAACAGCAGCAATACATTCGTATTGGGTAACAGCGTAACCGAAACCATCAATAATTCCGTGGTATTGGGTAATGAAGCTGCGGCCAAAGCGGTACATACGACGGCAGCGGGCGGGCATTACACCTACGCAGGTGCAAATGATGCCAATGTGTCCGGCGTGAATGATGTTGTCGGCGTAGTCAGTGTAGGTAAAGAAGGCCAAACCCGCCAGATTCAGAATGTGGCGGCAGGCGTGGTATCGCCCGCATCTACCGATGCGATTAACGGCAGCCAGCTGTATCACACCAACGAAGCCATCAACCAAGTCGGCAATCAAGTGGTGAACGTAGGCAACTACCTCAACCAACGCATTGAAGACGTTGAAGCGCAATCGAATGCCGGTACGGCTGCCGCCATGGCAGTGGCCGGTCTGCCCCAAGCCTACCTGCCCGGCAAGAGCATGATGGCTGTTTCAGGCAGCACTTACAGAGGCGAGAGCGGTTATGCCGTAGGCTTCTCCAGCATCTCCGACAACGGCAACTGGGTAATCAAAGGTACGGCCACCGGCAATTCGCGCGGTCACTACGGTGCAACCGCAGGTGTAGGCTATCAGTGGTAATCAGGTTTTCAGACGGCCTCGATAACAAGAGGCCGTCTGAAACAACAAGGAAATCGACATGAAAGTAAAAACAATGTTTCAAGCAGGCGCGTGCCTGATGATGGCTGCCGCATTATCCGCATGTGCAACCAAAAGCCGCGTGAGCAAAGACGGCACAACCGACACCCCCGTTTTCCCCGCCGTGGAAAAAGTTTCCCCATCGTTTAAGCATAACAAAGGAACGTTCCCGACTGCCGACGAGCTGGCGCAAATCAAACCCGGCATGACCAAAGACCAGTTTTACAAGCTGTTGGGCCGGCCGCATTTCAACGAAGGCATGTTCGGCGTGCGCGAGTGGGATTATGTGTTTCACTTCCACACGCCCGGCCAAGGCACCGACGGGGTAACGACGTGCCAGTTCAAAATCCTTTACGATAAACACAAATACGCCCGCAGCTTCCATTGGAAAGCGGTTGACCCTGAAAACGCCGTCTGCCCGGTGCTGACCGGTGACACAGGCAAACAAGCCGCACGTTACACCGTATCGACGGATGCGCTGTTTGCTTTCGACAAAAGCGATTTGGACAATATGCAGCCTGAAGGCCGTGCCGAGTTGGACAAACTGGTGAAGAAGCTGAAAAAAGCTCAGCTGCGCAGCGTGCGCGTAGTAGGGCACACCGATTACTTGGGTGCCGACGATTACAATCTGGCTTTATCCGCCCGCCGCGCCGAAACTGTGCGCCAATATCTGGTTAAAAACGGCGTGGCCGCCAAAGTGGTGCATGCTTCCGGCGCAGGCGAAACCGAGCCGGTAAAGCAGTGCGCGGAAAACAGCAGCCGCGAAGTACTCATCAGCTGCCTGCAAGCCAACCGCCGCGTGGAAATCGAGGTGGATGGTTCGATTGCCGAAGAACGGAATTAATCGAGATTACATATTTTGTTTGATTGATTCGATAACGATGAAGAAGGCCGTCTGAAAAGTTTTCAGACGGCCTTTAGTATTGGGAGCCGGGTTCGATAGATTAGGATTGGGCATCAACGGTTATGTTTCGCCAAGCCGGGATAGCTTTGTGATGTGAAAGCCTTAAAAATCAAAACCCATCTGATCGGGTAATTCAACTTCCGTATGCTTGTCTCCCGCCGCCTTTTGCAATTTGCTGCGGCGCATGGCAATCAAGCGCATGACTTGGTGCTTTTGCGTGTCTGTCATCTTCTGCCAATACAGCCGCTCTTCCCGACTGCGCAGGCAGCCTTTGCAATAGCCTTTGCTGTTGGCTTCACAAACGCCGATGCAGGGGCTGGGGATGGCGAAGAACTCGAGTTGTTCCATAAATCATGCGGAAAAAAGAAACATTCTGCTCGAAAAACACCGTCTTTTCAATCAATCGCTGTTTTCCGCGTTTTCAGACGGCCTTTTCAGACGGCACCGGAAGCCTTGCACAATTCAGACGGCCTCAAAAGTTTGAGGCCGTCTGAAAGCGGAGAGGCAGGCTTCGCTGAAACCCGCCAAGCAGGTTCGTTTAAATATCGGCCAAACAGCAAACGGCTTGCGCTGGGGGATTGGCGTTGAATACGTACGGATCGTGGGAACCGTTGCCGATTATGCCCGGTCTGCGGCTTTTTCAGACGGCCTCAACGGGCAGGGACGCTAAACCGTCTTCGAGTATTGTGCCGTGGTTTCTTTATGCCGCAGATGGTAGTCAAACACCATGGCGATGTTGCGGATGAGAAACCGGCCTTTCGGTGTAACCGTCAGCCCGTCGGCGCGCAGCTGCAACAAACCGAGTTCGGCCAAATGCTGCAAATCGCCCCGTTCTTCGCGGAAATAATCTGCAAACGAAATACCGAACGCGCGTTCGTAGGTTTCAAATTCGAGCGCAAAGCGGCACATCAAATCTTGAATGATGTCGCGGCGCAATAAGTCGTCGCTGTTGAGACGGTAGCCGCGCATCACCGGCAGGCGGCCTGCGTCGATGGCGGCGTAATAGGCGTCGATGTCGCGTTCGTTTTGAACGTAGGCATTACCGATTTTGCCGATGGAAGAAACGCCGATGGCGATGAGGTCGCAGTCGGCATAAGTCGAATAGCCTTGGAAGTTGCGTTGCAGACGGCCTTCTTTCAGGGCGATGCACAACTCGTCTTCGGGCTTGGCGAAATGATCCATGCCGATAAATACATAGCCGCGCGCTGTCAGCGTTTGCACCGCATATTGCAGGATGTCGAGCTTTGCTTCGCTGCCGGGTACGGCGGCGGTGTCGATGCGCCGTTGCGGTTTGAAAATGTGGGGCAGGTGGGCATAGTGGTAGAGTGCCAAACGGTCGGGATTGAGCGAGAGTACGGTGTCGATGGTGGGTTTGATGCTTGCGGGCGTTTGATGCGGCAGGCCGTAAATCAAATCTACGCTTACCGATTTGAACCCGGCTTCTCGGGCAGCTTCGATCACTTCTCCGGTTTCTTCGACGGTTTGAATGCGGTTGACGGCTTTTTGTACTTCGGGGTCGAAATCCTGAATACCGATGCTCATGCGGTTAAAGCCGAGCCTGCCCAAATGCAGCACGGTCTCGCGGCTGACTTTGCGGGGGTCGATTTCAATCGAGTATTCGCCGTCGGGCAGTAGGTCAAAATGGCGGCGTATCATGCCGAAAACGCGCTCAAGTTGTCCGTCGTTCAAAAAAGTGGGCGTGCCGCCGCCGAAATGCAGCTGTATCAGCGGATGGCGGCCGTTTAAGTGCGGTGCCAGCAGGTTGAGTTCTTTTTCCAGATATTCGATATAGGCATCGGCGCGGGATGTGTCTTTGGTGATGATTTTGTTGCAGCCGCAGTAGTAGCAGATGGTGTTGCAGAAGGGAATATGGATATACAGCGACAGCGGTTGGTTTGGGCTGCCCGCTTGGCGCATATCCAGCGAATGAATGTATTCTTGCGCATCAAAGCCGCTGTGAAAGCGGTCGGCGGTGGGGTAGGAAGTGTAACGCGGGCCGCTGGAAGGCAGCGATGCGATCAGGTTACGGTCGAATTCGGGCGATTGGCCGGCGATGGCGATATTGATGGTATTCATGTGTGGTTTCGTGTGTTGTTTAAAGCCTGTCTGTTGTACGGTGTAGGCGCGGTTAAGTGAAGCTTTAGCCGTTATTTTTAATCCATAGGCAAAGTAAGGGTATTTTGCTAGAATAAGCAAGTTATCGACAACGTGCCTTGATGCGAGTCAATATTTGATTAGTCGGGGTAATATCACACGCTGCTTATGAATAAAGGTTAACCGGGTATGCCAGCACATACTGTACCAAACCAGATGAAAACATTGTGTTCGACATGCTCTCTGCGTGAGTTGTGTCTCCCCGTAGGTCTGATGCCGGCCGAGTTTGCCCAACTTGATGCCGTGATCCGCCAAAGCCGCCGCTTGAAAAAAGGCGAATGCCTGTTTCGGGCCGGCGATCCTTTCAATTCTCTTTTTGCGATACGCACGGGTTTTTTTAAAACGACCATTGCCAGCCAAGACGGGCGCGATCAGGTAACGGGCTTTTTTATGTCGGGCGAGTTGATCGGTATGGACGGTATCTGCGCCCATACGCACAGTTGTGATGCGGTGGCGTTGGAAGACGGCGAAGTGTGCGAGCTGCCTTTTTCGCACATGGAAGAGTTGGGGCAGAAAATTCCCAGACTGCAAACCCATTTTTTCCGTTTGATGAGCCGTGAAATCGTGCGTGATCAGGGTGTGATGCTGCTGTTGGGCAATATGCGTGCGGAAGAGCGTTTGGCGGCTTTTCTGCTGAACTTGTCGAACCGTCTGCATTCCCGCGGATTTGCGGCAAACGATTTTATTTTGCGTATGTCTCGTGAAGAAATCGGCAGTTATTTGGGGCTGAAACTGGAAACGGTAAGCCGTACATTGTCGAAATTTCATCAGGAAGGTTTGATTTTGGTGGAGCACAAGCATATCCGCATCCTCCAGCCTGATGCCTTGAAACAAATGGTGTCGGGTTGCGCACATGCTTTGTGATGTTTAAGTAATCGAACGAAGCAATGAAATAACATGAGGCCGTCTGAATTTTTTCAGACGGCCTCATGTTATTTCAAAACACTTGTGTTTAATTAGCTGCGGTAGTCAGCATTAATCGACACATAATCATGCGATAAGTCGCAGGTATAAACCGTGGCCTGTTCGCCGCCGCGTTGCAGATCGACGCGCACGGTAATTTCGTCTTGGTTCATGATCATCTGCCCGGCTTCTTCGGTGTAGCTCTCGGCTCTGCCGCCGTGTTCCGCAACCAAAGCAGAACCTAACCACAAGCGTACTTTGTCGGTATCGAAGTTTTCCAAACCGGAATAGCCGATGGCGGCAAGCAGGCGGCCGAGATTGGGGTCGGAGGCGAAAAACGCGGTTTTTACCAAAGGCGAATGGGCGATGGAATAGGCAACTTTGCGCGCTTCTTCGCGGCTGGCGGCGTTTTCCACATGAATGGTAATGAATTTGGTGGCGCCTTCGCCGTCGCGCACAATGGCTTGCGCCAATTCGAGTGCGAGGCTGCCGAGCAGCTCTTTCAGTTGGTCGTAACGCGGGTCGGCGATATTGTCGATTTCGTTTTGGCCGCATTTGCCGGTGGCTACGATGACGAAGCTGTCGTTGGTGCTGGTGTCGCCGTCAACGGTAATGGCGTTGAACGAGAGGTCGGCGATTTCTTGTGTGAGCATTTGCAGCACGGGCTGGGATACGTTGGCGTCGCACACGATAAAGCCGAGCATGGTGGCCATGTTGGGGCAAATCATGCCTGCGCCTTTGGCAATGCCGGTGGCGCGCACGGTGTGGTTGTTGCCGATTCTGCCTTCGCGGCTGGCGGATTTCGGCACGGTATCGGTGGTCATGATGGCGCGTGCGGCATCGTTCCAATGTGCGGGTTTTACGTTGGGCAGTGCGGAGACGATTTTGGCGGCGGGCAGCGGCTCGAGAATCACTCCGGTGGAGAAGGGCAGCACCTGTTCCGGTTCGCAGCCGATTTGCTTGGCGACGGCTCGGCAAACGGTTAGGGCGTCTTCGCGGCCTTTGAGGCCGGTGCCGGCGTTGGCATTGCCGGTGTTGATAACCAAAGCGCGGATGCCGTTTTCGTTGGACAGATGTTCTTTGGCAATGTGCACGGGGGCGGCGCAGAAGCGGTTTTGCGTGAATACCGCGCCGACGGTATTGTCGGTGTTTAACACAATCAGCGTTAAATCATCGTGGGCAGCTTTCTTTACGCCGGCCTGCCCGATAAAAACCTGTGCGCCGTCTACGGTAAGTAATTCTGCTGCGTATTTTTCTTTTAGATTCACTGCCATTTATCGGTTCTCCTTAATATCGACCTGTTTGGCGGCATGTTCTTCCTGAACACGCTGCCGGAAACGTGCGCCTGCCGCATGGTAAAACGGCTTGGGTGAAAACTGGCGCGACACTTGAGATGCAAAAATAGCACCAATTAACAGCCAAAACAACAGATTCTGTCCGCCCGTCATTTCCATCACGACAACGCTGGAGGTGAGCGGTGATTGCGTGGCGGCGGCTAAAAAGGCGGTCATGCAGATTAACACCAAAACATTGACGCCGGTTTGCAGGTCGGCAAATTGGGCGATGTGTTGGCCGATCATGGCGCCGACGGTAAGCGAGGGTGTGAAAATACCGCCGGGGATGCCCGCCCAGTAAGACAACACGGTGGCAAGCCATTTTGCTGCGGCCACACCGAAGGGTGCGTCATACATGCGGCGTAAAGCATCGGAAGCTTCGTGATAGCCGGTGCCGAATGTCTGCCCTTGATAAATCGTACCGAGCGCGGCCAGCAGCACACCGATAACGCCGGCCAACATAATGGGATGGCGGCGTATCCAGCCGCGGTATTTTTCGGGCGAAAAGGCCGCCGCACCTTTATACAGCATGCGGGCAAACAGGCCGCCGGCCACGCCGCACACCAGTGCGCTCAGCAATACCCAAATCAGCATGTCGTCCAACTCGGTGCCGTGAAAGCCTGAGAAATAGGGGTTGTTGCCCTGAATGGCCACCTGAATGAAACCGGCCGCCAAGACGCCGATGAAAATCTGCCGTTCCCAGCGCAACAGTATGCCGCGCCCCAACTCTTCGATGGCAAACACCACGCCGGCCAGCGGAGCGTTAAAAGCGGCGGCCAAACCGCCTGCCGCGCCAGCGGCAATCAAATCGTTTTCCTGCATGCCTTTGAAGGCGATATTGTGTTTTTTGCACCATGCGCCCCAAGCCGACATCACGGCGGCACCGACTTGCACCGAAGGCCCTTCACGCCCGATAGACGCGCCCGCGAGCATACCCAAGAAGGTAAGCGGGATTTTCAACATGGTTTGCCACAGCGAAATCAGCCGGGTTTTTTGTGCTCCGTAAGGCAGCGACAGCGAGGCCAACACCTGCGGAATGCCGCTGCCTGCGGTGTAAGGCGCGAAACGGCGCGTCAGCCAAACAATCAAAGGCAGGCCGAGCGGCAGCGCCACCCACGCAAACCACGGATATTCGCCGACCAGCCGCGCGTTTTCTTCGAGCGCCCAGTCTGCCATTTTGGCAAACGCCAGCGATACCAGTGCCACCAGCGCCGCGCCGGCGAGCAGAAAGCCGAAAGCCAGCGTTTTGCGCGACAGCCTTTGGGTTTGATTGAGTTTGTGGATGATTTTTTTCTTGAGTATCCGGTAGCGAGTGGTAAGAAATGTTTTCATGAGAAGACAGCCCAGTCTGGTAATGTGCGGTAATCGGTTTCAGACGGCCTCGGTGAGCAGGACAATGTGGACGGAAAAACAACAAATCCGCACCGGTAAAGAAAGTGAACCGAAGCCGTTTTCCGCTGCCTTATTGAAGGCTGCCGAGCTGTTTGGGTGTGTAAAACGATAGGTAAAGCACGGCGGAATCATCGGGTGTGCAGCGGTGGTGCAAAACCGTTATTATGAGCAGATTTTTTCTGTATATAAAGGGTTGTGAGCGGTTTGGCCGGTTGATTGTTGCGGCTGTGTCGGTTGGGTAAGGTAGGGCAAAGTTGGTGCCAGCGAGGTGGTTGAGGCCGTCTGAAAAAGATGTTTTCAGACGGCCTCAGTAACGGTAACTGTCAGTATTATGTATGGAAAAATGCAAAAGCACTCTGTTATACTAGCGGGCTTACTTACTGACGACGAGAGCTTATATGCCCCATAAAAGCCGTTTCAACACCACAGGCCCGAAAATCGGCCTGACTGTGCGACTGGCGGAAAACCAACAAGAAATCGAAGCCGCACAACGCTTGCGTTATCAAGTATTTGCCGAAGAATTAGGCGCCGACATCCAAAGCAGCGACGGTTTGGATGTTGATGAATACGACCGACATTGCCACCACTTGTTAGCCTTTGACGATGCCACCGGCGAAGTGATCGGCTGCTACCGTCTGATTACCGAAGAAGGCGCACAAGCCGTCGGCTCGTGGTACAGCGAACACGAATTCGACCTCTCTCCTTTGAAAGACATTCTGCCGCAAACCGTTGAGCTGGGCAGAGCGTGTATCCACCCCGATTACCGCAACGGCGGCTTGATTATGCTTTTGTGGTCGGGTTTGGTGAAGTTCATGCGCGATGAAAACCTGCGTTTTATGATCGGCTGCGGCAGCATCAGCACTGTCGATGGCGGCCACGAAGCGGCCGGCCTGTATCACGCTTTAAAAGAAAAGCATTTGGCGCCTGAACAATGGTGCGTGCGTCCGCTCAATCCCCTCAAATGGGACGAACTGAATCCCGTTGAAAATCCCCCTTGCCCGTCGTTGATTAAAGGCTATTTGAACGCCGGTGCCTGGTTTTGCGGCGAACCGTGCGTCGATGAAGCATTCAACTGTGCCGATGTGTTGATTCTGATGGATATCAACCGCTTAAACGACCGCTATCTCCAACGTTTTGCCCCGCGACTTTAAAATAAATCGATCAGGCCGTCTGAAAACCCGCTGGAGGGATTCGCTAAAGCGAACGATGCAAGCTTCGCTAAAACTTATTCAGACGGCCTGCTGATGTATTGCACACACACACTTCAATAATATGAAAACCTTACGCACTGTTTTCCGACTGTTCTGCATCGCCGGCTGTTTGCTTTACGGCATGCTGGAAATGTTTTTCCTGTTTCCTTTTTACAGCAAGCAACGCAAACTGCGCGCCATACAATTGTGGTCGCTGCGCGTGCTCGCCTCTTGCGGGCTGAAGCTCAAAACCTACGGTAACCTGCCGAAAGAAGGGCAGGGGCAGATGATGATCTGCAACCACATTTCATGGCTGGACATTATGGCGATTAATGCCGCGTTCCCCGGCCGTTTTGTGGCTAAAGACGATGTGGCGAAATGGCCGGTGGTGGGTTATCTCGCCACGCAGGCGCAAACCGTTTATGTGACGCGC
Source organism: Neisseria sp. Dent CA1/247 (assembly GCF_022870825.1). NCBI lineage: Bacteria > Pseudomonadati > Pseudomonadota > Betaproteobacteria > Neisseriales > Neisseriaceae > Neisseria > Neisseria sp. Dent CA1/247. The sequence goes on from NZ_CP091522.1 coordinate 562,844, forward strand.
AACAAAGGTACGGAAGGCAACAGTCAGAAAATCCGCCATGTTACCGAGGCGCTGAAAAACGGCGATACGGTTACTCTGTTCCCCGAAGGCACGAGCAGCGAAGGCCGTGAAATTCTGCCGTTTAAAACCAGCTTTTTTCAGGCGGCCAATGAAGCGGGCGTGCCGTTTATTCCGGTGTTGTGCCGCTATCCCAATCCGGACGGCAGCAGCCCCAATCCGGCCATGGCGTACTACGGCGACATCAGTTTGGTGGAATCCATCCGCATGATTGCTTCGCAGCCGGGCGGTACGGCAGAGCTTTATTTCCTCGACCCCGTGCCGTCGGGCGCGGACAGGCAGGAAATTGCCCGCCATATTCATCAATTGTTGAGTGAGAAGCAGCGCGAATTGGGCTAAGGCTTAGCAACAAGAGACTATAAGGCCGTCTGAAAATATTTTCAGACGGCCTTATTCTTGTCATGGGCACTGTGAAGCGGTAACGTCGATGCCGATCAGCCCAATATTTCCTGAACTTTCAAAATATCGTCTAAAGTCATATCAGATTTGATGCCTTTGAAAGTTATCGAATTCTGATAAGTATGGCCGTCTTCCTCGCCGCGGAAAGATAAAACATGCTTTTGCTGATCCCATTCTAGGAAGTGTTGGTCAAAATCCAGCAGCTCGGTGAACACCAATTTGTCTTGGTCGAAATCGAAGTTGACGATGGTATCGTGGCCGCTGTCGCTATTGGTTACGAACACATAGCTGTCTTTGCCTGTGCCGCCGAATAAATAGTCATCGCCGGCGCCGCCGATTAAGATGTCGTTGCCCGCTTCGCCGCGCAGGGTGTCGTTGCCGCCGTTGTCGCTGCGGTCAAGCAGTTGCGCCCAGTTTTCTTCGATGAAGTGGCGCACGGCTGGGTTGCTTGTGCTGCCGAGGTGTTCGCCGACGTAGGCTTGCAAAGCGTGGAAGGCATCGCTGCCGTCTTCGGCGGTGAAATCCAAGTCTGCGGTGCTGATGTTGTCGCCGAACAAAATATCGTTGCCGTTGTTGCCTTCGAGGGTGTCGTGGGTTGCTTTGACGGTGTAGGTGATTTTTTCGCCGTTGACATCCAATTCGGCGCTGTTGCGCGTATCGCCGATCAAAACGTCTTTACCCATATTGCCTTGCAGCTCGGCGTTTTTGCCGCGGGTGTTGTCGCCTGCTTCCAAGCGGTATTCGTAGGGATTGTCGGCGGTGTCGTTGACGCGGATGGACAACACGGAATCATCGTAATCGGGTTTGCGGGGGAAGGTGCTGCGGATACCGGGTATCAGGTGGGTGGAGGAGTGGTAGGTGATGTCGGGAACGCGTCCGGTAAAGTCGGCAAGCGGGGTAAACGTGTAGCGGTTGTTTTCGATTTTAATAGTGCCTACGTCGTCGATATCAATTGATTCGCCGGCTCGGACGTATTGGCCGTCGACGGAAAAAGAGATGACTTGCGGCGAGGCGGCGCGGGAATCGGGGTGCAGGTTGTCGAACAGCGAACCGCTGATTTCTTTGCCTTTGGTGGTCCAAACATTTTCATCGCCGTCAATCATGATCACTCCGCCGGGTTTGCGGCCGACGCTGATGTGAAACAGATTCGAGGCGAAATTGCCGTCGGCATCAATCGAGGCGACGCTGATAACGTGGTTGCCGTGCGAGAGGTTATCGAGTTTGTAGGAAAAATTGCCTTCTTCGTCGATTAAATGGGTGATGTGTTTCATGTTGTGGTTTGGTTTTTCATAGCCGTCGCTGATGAGAACCGATTGGCTGCCGGCCTCCACTTTGCCTTTGATTTCCAGATTGTTGGAATAGCTGTGCCACGCGTATTCGTTGTCTTTGATGACGCCGCTGTCGGAAACAATGTCGATTTTCTGTTCGTTGCCATCTAAATGACCGTTCATTTGGGTGGTGGTAACGTTGCCTTGTTTGCCGAAGGCTTTTAATTCGGCCAGGATATCGCCGCTAAAGGATGGCGGAATGCTCATCTCTGCTGTAAACGTGCCGTCTTGATTGATGGGGATGAAGCTTTTTTGTAAGTGCCGTTCGATGATTTGGTTGTTTTTGGTCGTGTCGGAGTAGTAGATATGGATTTCGATTCTGTCGGTCTGTTCGGCAACTTGGCCGGTAAGTTTAAGCAGCCCGTCGCTTGTGTCGAATGTGTTGTTATCGGCGTTGCGGCTTTCGGCGCCGTTGATACCTAACCATTGTTTTGTACTCATCATCATCTCCATTATGTGAATCAATATTTGTTTGATATGAATCATGTAGATAGATTAAAGAGTGCGGAGGCGGGTAAAAGTTCTACGGTTTGCCGGCTTGCCGGAATTTGCTTGGATAGAAAGGCAGAGGCCGTCTGAAAACATTTTCAGACGGCCTTTTTGCGATTACCGATTATTGTTTATTTATAACCGGCTTGTTTCATCAGCATCACGGCTTTTTTCTGGTTGCTGCCGGCTACCGATACGTTGATCACGTCTTGTTTGAATTTGCCCCATTTGGCCACTTTCGGATCGGGATTGATTTTCGGGTTGGCGGGGTATTCGTGGTTGAGGTCGGCAAACAGGTTTTGCGCTTCGCTGCCGCTCAGCCATTCGATGAATTTTTGGGCTTGGGCGGCTTTTTTGGTGTGTTTGGTAACACCGGCGCCGGATACGTTAACATGCGTACCTTTGCCTTTTTGATCGGCGAAGAATACGCCTACGGGCAGGGTGGGTTGTTTGTCCATCAAGCGGCCGTAGTAGTAGGTGTTGGCGATACCCACATCACAACGGCCTGCGCCGATGGCTTCAAGCATGGCGGTGTCGTTGGCAAAGGGTTCGGTAGCCAAGTTGTTTACCCAACCTTTAACGGTTTGGGCGGTTTTGGCTTGGCCTTGGTTGGCAATCATGGTGCCGACTAAAGATTGGTTGTACACGTTGTTGGACGTACGCAGGCACAGGCGGCCTTTCCATTTCGGATCAGCCAGATCCGCGTAAGTGGAAAGGTCTGACGGTTTTACTTTTTGAGTGTTGTAGAAAATGGTGCGGGCGCGTACGGAAAGGCCGAACCATTGGTTTTTCGGGTCGCGCAGGTTGGCGGGGATGTTGGTTTTCAATGTGGCGGAGTTAATCGGACGCAGCAAGCCCATTTGGGTAGCCTGCCACAGGTTGCCGCCGTCAACGGTAATGAATACGTCGGCCGGGCTGTTGCTGCCTTCGGCCTTGAGTTTTTCCATCAGGGGGCCGGCTTTGTCGTTAACCAGTTTTACGGTAACGCCGGTTTTCTTTTGGTAGGCTTCGACAACAGGGCGCAGCAGGTTGTCGGCGCGTGAAGAGTAAACGACCAGTTCTTCGGCAAATGCGGGAGCGGTTGCCATCAGGGTTAAGGAAACGGCCAGCGTTTTTTTCATCATGTTTCTAATCCTCTCAAAAATTACCATTGAATTTAAATTGATGTAGGGACAAATCACTACTCAGCAAATTGGAACGATTAAGTAGATAAATAGTTCAATCGGAATAAAAATTGCCATACGGAACAGCATTGTAATCAAGTATCGTATTAAGAACAATATAAATTATCATTTATATCAAAATCAGCGTTATTGGGTTTGCATTCTTTAATCACTAAAACGATAATAGGCAATATATGTTCTGTTCCAACTTTGAGGCCGTCTGAAAATTTATGCAACCGCCTGTATCCAAACTGTTATTGCCGCGCTTGTGGCTGAGTGCCTGTATCGTGCTGATTCTGATTCCGCTTGCGGTGATTGTGGCGGCATTGGGGGAGTTCGATGCGGAAATCTGGTCGTTTCTGCTGGAATACCAGTTGCCCCAATTGTTGAAAAACACCTTGTTTTTGGTGTTGGCCGTAGGTGCGGGTGTGGCGGTGCTGGGTACTTCCTGCGCGTGGCTGACGGCGATGTATGATTTTCCGTTGCGGCGGTTTTTCTTTTGGGCGTTGATGTTGCCGTTGGCGGTGCCGGCGTATGTGTTGGCGTTTACCCAGCTCGGTTTGTTCGACTACACCGGCCCGCTGAATACGCTGATGCGCGAACGCTACGGCATAGCGCAGTTTTTCCCCGATGTGCGCAACGGTTTCGGGCTGGCGGTAGTGATGAGCCTGACGTTTTATCCGTATGTTTACCTGCTCGCGCGCAATGCGTTTTCCAGCATGGGGCAGCGGGCGTTGGAGGCGGGCGCGTCGTTGGGTTTGTCGCCGCGGCGGGCGTTTTTCAAGCTGGCTTTGCCGATGGCGCGGCCGTGGATCGGCGGCGGGGTGATTTTGGCTTTGATGGAAGTGCTGGCGGATTTCGGCACGGTTTCGGTGTTCGGCTTTGATACGTTTACCACGGCGATTTATCAGGCGTGGTTTGATTTTTATTCGCTGGAAACGGCCAAACAGCTTGCCGCTTTGCTGATTACGCTGGTGTTTGTGTTGCTGGCTTTGGAACAGCTCAGCCGCGGCAACCGCCGTTTCAACCAATCCGGCAAGGCGCAGCAGCACCGCCGCAAACCGCTTTCAGACGGCCTCAAGTGGGCGGCGGCGGCTTATTGCGGCCTGATTCTGCTGTTTGCGTTTTTTATTCCACTGATACAACTGATCGTGTGGGCGCACGATACTTGGAACGACGGTTTCAACACTTCGCTGTGGCTGCACGCGTGGCATTCGTTTGCAGCCAGCTTTGCCGCGGCCGTGCTGGTGGCGGCAGTGGCGTTGCTTTTAGCCTTGTCGAAACGGGTGGATAAAAGCCGTTTCGCCGCCGTTGCCGCGCGTATCGCCACACTTGGTTACGGCATTCCGGGCACGGTGCTGGCGGTGGGCGTATTCGTGCCGGTAGCGTGGTTCGACAATATCCTGATTGAGCATCTGAACCTGCCCGAAGGCACTACCGGCATTCTGAAAGGCACGTTGGGCGTGATGTTGGCGGCTTACTTAATCCGTTTTCTGGCGGTAGGCTATGCTTCGCTGGAGGCGGGGTTGGAGCGCATCAGCCCGTCGCAATCCGAAGCGGCGCGTTCGCTCGGCTGCACCGGCGGCGGCGTGTTGCGGCGCGTGTATCTGCCGCTGTTGAAAGGCGCAATCGGCACGGCGGTGCTGATGGTGTTTGTGGATGTGATGAAAGAAATGCCGATTACGCTGATGACGCGCCCGTATGATTGGGATACGCTCGCCGTGCGTGTTTACGCTTTTACCATCGAAGGGCAGTTTGCCAATGCCGCGCTGCCAGCCTTATTCATCGTATTGACCGGCCTGCTGCCCGTTATCCTGTTTTCGCGCACGGAGCAAAACCCATGATTTTAGAAGTTTCGCACATCAACCTTTCATTCGACCGCAAGCCCGTGCTGCAAGATTTCGGTTTTGCATTGGAAAAAGGCGAAATCGCCTGCCTGCTCGGGCATTCGGGTTGCGGCAAAACCACCGCGCTGCGTTCGATTGCAGGGTTTGAACAGCCCGAAAGCGGCAAGATTGTGTTGAGCGGCACCACGCTTTCAGACGGCCTCACGTCTATGCCGCCGCACCTGCGCCGCATCGGTATGGTGTTTCAGGATTACGCGCTGTTTCCGCATCTTACCGTCGCCCAGAATATCGCGTTCGGCATCAGCAAACAGCCCGCCGTCGAACGCCATGCGCGGGTCAACGAGCTGCTCGAATTAATCGGCTTGCCCGACTACGGCAGCCGTTATCCGCACCAGCTGTCAGGCGGCCAACAACAGCGCGTGGCTCTTGCGCGCGCCCTTGCACCCAAGCCCGAGCTGATTTTGCTCGACGAGCCGTTTTCCAACCTCGATGCCGATTTGCGCGCACGCTTGTCGAAAGAAGTGCGCCAACTGCTGAAACAGGAAAACACCAGCGCGATTTTGGTCACGCACGACCAGCAGGAAGCGTTTGCGATGGCCGACAAAATCGGCATCATGCACGAAGGCCGTCTGAAACAGTGGGATACGCCCTACAAGCTCTATCATGAGCCTGCCGACACCTATACCGCCCGCTTTATCGGTACCGGCGTGATGCTGCGCGGCAAAGTCAAAAGCCCCACCTGCGTGCAACTGGCCGTCGGCGAATTCTGCGGCACCGTGCCGTTTGCCTGCCAATGTTGCAGCGAAGTGGATGTGCTCATCCGCCCTGACGATATTGTGCACGACGACCGCAGCCCGATTACCGCCGAAGTGCTGGATAAGGATTTCAAAGGCAGCTATTTCATCTACACGCTCAAGCTCGACAGCGGCGAAACTGTTGCCGCACAAGTGCCCGCCCACCACGACCATCCCGTCGGCAGCCGCATCGGTATCCGCATGGATTTGGAACATTTGATTGCGTTTGGGGCGTGAGCGTTTTGAGGATATCGGTTTAAATAAGGAGGCCGTCTGAAAACATTTTCAGACGGCCTCAAGTATATGTTCGATAGGCATCAATCCAGAATCGTTCTAAAAGTAAGGCTGATTCTCGGCTCGTGAACAGCTGCGCTCTTCATTACGGCGTGCCGCCAATAAGTTTGGGTGTCGCCGCGCATCACAATCAACTGCCCGTGTTGCAGCATCATTTCCCGTTTTTCCTGCGTGTGCTTGTGTTTGAACGCAAATGTTCGGGTTGCACCAAAGCTGACTGACGCAATAACCGCCTGCTTGCCCAGTTCGCGCTCATCGTCGCTGTGCCAAGCCATACCCTCGCGGCCGTCTGAATAAAGATTGAGCAAGCATGTATTGAAAACGACAGGGCTGTACGGGCGGATGCGTTGTTCCACCGTTTCTTTAATCGCCAACAAGGCCGGATGCCACGGCAAAGCGCGTCGGGTGATGCCCGAATAAGTGTAGGCAAACGGCTTGTCGCCGTACCAAGCGGTTTGGCGGGCAGTAATGATCCGCTTGCCGTATATCAATACCTCGTCATGCTGCCAATTTATCTCTTTCATCAGCACGTCGAAATAACCGCCAGCCTCGGGCGGAGGGATGATGATGCCGTAATTGTTAACAATTCCGTCGTAAGGAAGCAGATTGGCATCGGGCTGATTATGATTGGGAAATAAGTTTAATGTCATGTTGGTTTTTTCCGGTTTGCATATGCTTTTTTATGACATTTCAACGTCTGCATCTATAATTCGTATCGATAAATAATAAATGAGTTTGTATATCGGCTCTATGAAATAAATAATATTTTCAAATAAGATTTATGCGTCTGCTTTTAAATTTTAACTTAATTTAACTTTTGTTGTTTTTCATTAATTTTTTTCTTTCATTTTTCATGATATATCAGCCAGATTATTTTATTTCTTAAAATTGTTGACAAAATAAATATTTTTGTCATTAATTTAATTTAACTTAAAATAACATTTAAAAAATTAATTAAATTTGAATAATGATAAAAGGATAAAAAAATAGATTGAAACGATCTGTTCCTGATTGTGTGAAGAAAATCTATTATACTCGCGCTCCCGTTATCTTTTGGGAATTAAAGATTTACACAGGAGGTAAGAAATAAATGTCACGTTATGTAGTTCGCACACACGCCACTCATGGAAAATATATAGACATTAGAGACTTTAAAAACAATAAAAATACTTACGATGATGCCGTTAAAGAAGCACTTGCTGCTGCGCATAAAGAAAAGGCTGCTCTTTATCTAAACGGTACCATCACAATTAGTAAAGTCATTGAAATCAACGCCGACACCAAAAACGTCACCGGTATTTTCGGAGACGGGATGGGCAAAACCAAAATTCTGTTCACGCACACGCAAACAGGTGTGCACAATCCCGACAGCAACAGCACTGTTCCCGAAAAAGCCGGTATTTGGATCAACAAACAAAACGGCAAATTTATCAGCGACCTTTCCATAGAGTACAAACACACCAAGCCGAGCGATTTTTACCGTTTCGGGCAAAGCTATTTCGGTAAGGTAAACGGTATTGTAGTGAATGATTCCGACCAAACTCTTATCAGTAAAGTAGAAGTGTCCGGCGCAAACCGGGCGGGCGTTTTGTTTACTTCTATCGACGCGATTTCATCCGGAGCCAAGTATTCGCTGATCAATGGCAAAATTTCCGCAAACCAGCTTCCGACCGGCGACAACAATAAGGTTATCGACAGCTACCTGCACCACAACCGAGTTGCAGGTATTTTAGTTTCTTATCAAAAAGGTTTTAAGGCGGAAGGCAATACCTTGGCGTGGAACGGCCACAAAGATGACGGCGGCACGGGTTACGGTATTGCACTGGTGGCCGGCAGTTACAACAATGGCGTAACCATTGCCAACAACAAAACCGACCACAATTACCGCAAAGGCATCGATGCACACGACGGCAACAATATCACCATCAAAGATAATGTACTCAACGGCGACCGGATGTTTGGTATTGCGGTGGAAAACCGCCAGTTCAGCATGGATCGGGTAACTGTGCACAACAACAAGATTACCCAAGATAAGTCGTTCCGTTTGCTGAGAGACGACGACTCGGGGGTGCCGCATCCTGCCAGCGACTATGCCGGCTTCCGCGGTATCAAACTGGAAAACAAGGCTCAAGTTTGGCAGCAGTTTATCAATCCTAAGCCCGGTGCTTTTGTGATTACCAACAACACGATTGAAGGGTTAACCGACTATCAAGGCATTACGCGCGGGATTGAGATGCGCAACAATGAAAAAGATGTTACTTATTCTTTGAGCATTTCCAACAATACCATTAAAGGCAATTCGTCCGACAGCCTAATCAGCGTGTTCGGCAATCCCGACAATCCCGAAACGCCGTATATCGAAAGAGGGCCGGGGTCGGGGAATATCCGCATCGTTAATAATACGATGGACGTGACCCGAACTCTCAGCGCGCCGATTATGATAGAGGAGCGCAATACCAACGGGCAGGCGCACGGCAGTATCAGGATCGAAGCAAACAAACTCAACGTGAAACAATCCGATGCCGCCACCGAAGGCATCTCGGTAGAAAGCAATGCCCGCTGGCTGACCTTAAACCAAAATACGTTTAATTTAGGCGGCTTGATCGACAGACCGGTTGTGCGCACCAAAGGCGTCGGCCGTCATAAACTCCAGTTGAATGTGGCGGGCAATAAATTCGAGACAGACGGTGAAAAAGCCTTTGAAAACGGCGACTGGCTGAAAATCGAAAATACCGGCACCAAAATCCACAGCAACCAACACAACAAAGCCGTCGGTATTTTGGGCAACAACGGCACCACGGTTCAGGATATTCTCACGGCGCACAAACTGAAAGCACAGGCGGAGAAAGCCAAAACGAGTTATTCCGCCAAAATGCCTTCTGCCGGTATGGTTCCCGAAGACTTTGACAACGGCCATCAAGATGCCGACAACATGCCTTCAGCCGGAAGAGCTGCGCTGCCTGATATCGGACAAACCACTTTCAACAACACGGCTGCCGAAAACATCCGCGTGCATCCTGCGGCTTTGTCCACGGCAGAAAAGGAATCAGCCGAGCCTGCACACAAGACAACACCGGCAGATGAGTTGCTTGATAACGGCAAAACGCTGGATTTAGGCGGCATCGGTTTGACCGAGCGTACCGAATCTTGGCCGGAACATGCTCCGGAGGCTTATCCCGCCATTCATGCGGCTGCTGCCGTTTCCGGTATGCCCGAGGAAAACACTACCGTGCTGGCGTAACAGCATCTGTTCATCAAACATGCCGTTTCGGTGGGAGAATTCGTTTCTCGAATCCGAAACGGCATTTTGCGTACTTTATAACCCGCACTATATAATAGCGCCCTTATTTTCAAGCCTTTTCAGACTGTATCCCACACTTTATGCATATTTCCGATTTTGATTTCGAGCTTCCGGAAGCTCTGATCGCCCAACATCCTCCGGCCGAACGCGGTGCCAGCCGCCTTTTGGTCGCTCTGCCTGATGCACCCGTTACCGACACCGTATTTTCTGCCTTGCCCGATTATCTCGAAGCGGGCGACGTGCTGGTGTTTAACAATACCAAAGTGATGAAAGCGCGGCTGTTCGGCGCCAAAGCCAGCGGCGGCAAAATCGAAGCCTTGATCGAGCGCGTGTTGGACGCGCACACCGCTTTGGCGCATGTACGGTCGTCCAAATCACCCAAACCCGGCACGGAATTGATTTTTGAAGGCGATATACGCGCCGTGATGGAAGAGCGTGCGGGCGAGTTGTTCCGCTTGCGTTTTGAAGACAGCCGCAGCGTGTATGAAATTCTCGAACACAGCGGCAAGCTGCCTTTGCCGCCTTACATCGAACGCGCCGCCGATGACGATGATGATGCTCGCTATCAAACGGTTTACGCCAAGCATCAAGGTGCGGTTGCCGCGCCGACCGCCGGTTTGCACTTTACCGACGGCCTGCTTGAGGCCATCCGCGCCAAAGGCGTGCATACCGCAGAAGTCACGCTGCATGTGGGCGCGGGTACGTTCCAGCCCGTGCGGGTAGAAAACATTGCCGAACACACCATGCACAGCGAATGGTTTGAAGTGCCGTCTGAAACCGTGGCCGCGATTGAAGCCGCACAACAGCGCGGTAATAAAGTGTGGGCAGTGGGCACGACCTCCATGCGCGCGCTTGAGTCCGCCGCAAGGGAAACAGGCCGTCTGAAAGCGGGCACCGGCGACACCGATATTTTCATCACGCCGGGCTACCGTTTCCATGTGGCAGACCGCCTGATTACCAATTTCCACCTGCCCAAATCAACCCTGATGATGCTGGTAAGCGCATTTTCAGGCACAGAACACATCCGCAACATTTACCGCCATGCTGTCGGGCAGCAATACCGCTTTTTCAGCTACGGCGATGCCATGATACTCGAGCGCACAGATTCATCGCGGCACGAAACTCAAGATTAACTTGTGGCGCAACGCTGCCGATTTCTCCATTCAAGCAGGCCGTCTGAAACCTTTCAGACGGCCTGCTTTGCCTTATCCACATGAAAATGATAAACTGCTGATTCCATTTAACTTGAGGCATACACACCATTATGAAAGACGCGGAGCAGAGCAGTACGACCCCACGCCCTTCGTGTATGCGCCCCATTCAGGCAGCCTGACTTTTGTCGGGTTGCCTTTTGTTATGATTAAAAAAGGACAATAAGCATTATGGATTTCAGTTGGTTAGCCGAACCGAACACCTGGTTGGGCTTTGCAACGCTGCTGGTTCTCGAAGTCGTGCTCGGCATCGACAACCTCGTTTTCGTGGCGATTTTGGCCAATAAAGTCAAGCCCGCCCTGCGTGATAAAGCCCGCATCACCGGCTTGGCACTGGCCGTATTGATGCGCTTGGTCATGCTCGGCTTTATGGCGCACATCATCACGCTGACCAAACCGCTGTTTGAAATAAACGATATGAGCGTGTCGGGCAAAGACCTGATTATGCTCATCGGCGGTTTGTTCCTGCTGTACAAAGCCACCACCGAACTGCACGAGCGGATTGAAGGCCACAACCAGTTTGCCATTGCCGACACCCATAAAAAACATTCGCCGTTTTGGGGCGTGGTGCTGCAAATTTTGGTGTTGGACGCCGTGTTCTCCATCGATGCCGTGATTACCGCCGTCGCCATGGTTGACCACATTGTCGTAGCGATGGCCGCCGTTGTTGTTGCCATGACCATCATGATCATGGCCAGCAAACCGCTCACCGAGTTTGTAGCCAAACATCCTACCGTCGTGATGCTGTGTTTGGGCTTCCTGCTGATGATCGGTTTCAGCCTGATTGCCGAAGCCTTCCACTTCCAGATTCCCAAAGGCTATCTGTATGCCGCGATCGGTTTTTCCATCCTTATCGAAGTGTTCAACCAAGTTTCGCAGCGCAACGCCCGCAAAAACGACTACATCAGCAGCTCGTGGCGCAAACGCACCGCCGATAACGTGCTGGGCATGATGGGTATCCGCGAAACCGTTTTGGCACAGTCCGGCAACAAAGCCGAAGACGTTTCCCACTTTGAAGAAAACGAAAAATCCATGATACGCAGCGTGCTCACGCTGGCGGAGCGTCCCATTCTCGGTGTGATGATTCCCCGCCGCGACATCGAACGCTTGGACATTTCGCAAAGCAAAGAAGAGCAGCACGCCCAGCTGCAAAACACACCATACAGCCGCCTGCTCGTGGTCGGCAAAGCGGGTGTGGACGAGCCGCTGGGCTATATCAACAAAAAAGACCTGCTCGCCCAACTGCTTGACGAAGGCACAATCAATATTCAGACGGCCTTAAAACAACCGCTGATTTTGCCCGACAGCACAACCGCACTGGCCGCTATCGAACTGTTCCGCAAAAAAAGCGCCGATTACGCACTCGTTGTAGACGAGTTCGGCGCCGTGTTGGGTATGGTTACCATGAAAGACCTGCTCGAAACCATCGCCGGCGAGTTCCCCGAAGAATTCGAGCGCGAAGAAGAACCGACACTGCAAGCACACGCAGACGAAAGCCTGACGGTGGACGGCTCATTGGAATACGTCGAATTGGCGCCGCAGCTCAACTTACCGCCGCAAGAAGAAGACGCCGACTTCCACACCGTTGCCGGCTTAATCATGGAAGAGTTGCAAAGCATTCCCGACGCCGGCGATTTTGCCGACTTCCACGGCTGGCGTTTCGAAGTGATGGAAAAAGAAGGCCAACGCATCGAACGGGTAAAGATTACCAAGCTGCCGGAAGAAGGTTAATCTTAAGACTAGGTCTCCTTGATACACCTATACACCAATTTATACTCAAGGCCGTCTGAAATTTCAGACGGCCTTTCGTCATACCCATATTGGGCAAAGATAACCATTCTGCTATATTGCCAAAGCATACACCTTCAATCCCGATACTCTGACACACCGCTTTGGAACGCCCGCGATGACCCAAACCCAATCCTACCGCCTCACCTTCTCCCGCTTCAGCGCTTTAATTTTCTGTTTTGACAGCTCATGCGAATAAAGCAGTAATAGTCAGAGTATGTCTAGATAATTTATGACTACAAATAAGCAAAATAGATAAGGAAGAGAAATGACAAAATACCAATTTGAATTTTTAGCTGCCAACGACACTCCATTGGCAGGTTGTAATTATCAGATTATGTGGGGAGCCAAAGAGTTGAAGTCAGGACAGGCGGACTCTAAAGGAATTGCATCGTTTGATTCAGAATTGGTCAATAACAGAAAAATTCGGGTGCGTTTTTGGGCTAAAGGTCAGCCTAAGGATGCAGCTTTTGAGTCCATTGATTTCAGCTGGGTTGAAAATATCGTCACTCAGCCGGTAAAAGCCCCTGTTATTTATGAAATGCCATTAAGAGAGACAGAAAATAAAGATGGCGAAAAAGCAGAGTATCGGCAAGCATATTATGAAGTACAGTCAGGCGATACATGGGAAAAAATTGCACGAGAATGTGAAACCAACGTTTCATTAATTAAATTTATAAACGAACTATCTGATGACGACTCTGTCCTGCAAAAAGGTCTAATCCTACTGCTGCCTAGAGAAGCAAAACGTCCATCGAAGCAGAGAGAAGGGATAAAAGATGAAAATACAAAAACTGTAGAAAAAGCAAATAATTTAATGACGGAAGCAGGAAATACGGAATCAGAAAAAACTGCGTTACAGGATACCACAAAAGAAATATCCACCATTTCTAAACTAGAAAAAACTGATCTTGATGTAGAACCCCCAAATGAAGAGCGTAAACTTAATAAAGTTGCAGAGAAAAAAATAGAAGAAAACAAACCAAAGACGGAACAACAGAGAAGTGCTGAGAATGGAAAGCCTGAGATGAAAGCTACTTCTAGTGAGAAGCTTGTGTGCTGTTGCAATAGAAACATTAATATTAGTGAATTTAAGCAGGTTACATCGAACCTAAAAGCGTTGTCATATTTAGAAATATTAAATCAAGAATTCAAACGATTTGAAATTAATACTTGTATAGAAAAAGCATATTTTATTGCTCATACATTGCATGAGACTGCTCAATATACACTATTAGAAGAAGGAGGTGTAAATGAACAGCAAGAAATTATTAGTTACAAAGGATATAAAGGGCGAGGCTTGATGCAATTAACATGGGAAGATAATTATAGACTATATGGAAAAGCAGCATTAGGAAATGAAAAAGCTTTTCTGAATCAAGGGAAATATCGCATTGCTCGAGAAAAAGAGCATGCGGTAGGGTCTGGTATATGGTTTTGGAAATACCGGTTATTGAGTAAATATGCACTTAAAAACGATTTTATTGCGATTAGTGCAATTGTAAATGGCGGATTTAATGGTTTTAAAGATAGAGAACGATACTATAGAAAAGCTATTCAAGCATTTAAAGTACACTACTGTAAAAATATTGATAAAACGGTCATTGCAACGTTGAATAATTATAAAGTATTTGAAAAAAGTCATGTTTATAATCATATGATTGGTGAGGTTTTTGGTTGGGGGCTATGGCATGATCCTCAAACTAGACAGAGGGGAACTGAAAAAAATAAAGTATTAGCAAAAGCTGGATATCAAAGATTTCTAGAACTTTCTTCAGAAAGACAATATCCTTTTGGATTTAATAACAAAAAACGCGAAGAAAAAAAACGATATGGCTACAAAGGCACATCTGCTGTAAGTTTTGCTAAAAAAAGGATTTCAGAATTATGAAAATAAAAAAGATTTTATTATTTTTTATCTTTTTTTCTTATTCCAGCTTTATTCATGCAAATGAATATTTTTGTTTGAAAAATCCTATGTCATCTAATTTTTTAATGGTGTCATCAGATTTTAGTCATGTTATGTACGCCCCATATAACAAGAAGATTAAGTTATCAAAATTAATTAAAAAATCTGTATTAGATTCTTCTGATGAAGAAAGCAAACCATTTTACTCCCTTACATATAAAGAAATTATAAATAATAAAGTAACTGGAGAATATGTATTTAACATTCAAGGGTATTTAATCTATTCTGGTTCTTATAAAAAAAACAAAAAAAGAAAAGATATTAATTACTTTCTAGTAACAAGGGAAGAACAAAACCTACCTGATAAATGTATCTAACAAACGAATTGTTTAAACCACAGCCGCCGTATTGTTGCCTCAGGCAGCGGCAACATTACCGCCCTCAGCCCCGGCCAAGTGTTTCAGACGGCCCCAAGCTTCAGCGAAGCACCCAACGGCTGGTTGGTGGTATCGCTCACCCACAGCGGCAGCCGCGACAGCGCATATAGCCATACTTTCACCGCCATCCCCGCCGACAGTATCTTCCGCCCCGAACGCATCACCCCGTTGCCGAAGATCCAAGGCAGCCTTCCCGCCAGAATCACCAGCCCCGGCAACTACACCTATGCCTATATCGACAATATGGGCCGTTACCGCGTCAAACTGCCGTTTGACCTCGACGAATGGAGCCCGGGCGGAGAAAGCCGTCCCATCCGTCTGGCCAAACCCTATGCCGGCCCCGACTACGGCCAACACTTCCCGCTGCACGAAGGCACCGAAGTGATGCTGTCGTTCGTACAGGGTAATCCCGACAGACCCTACATCAGCGGCGTGATGCACGACAGCTCCCACCCCGACCACGTCCCTGCCGACTGGAACACCCGTAACGTCATCCGTACTTGGGCGAATAACAAACTGCGGATGGAAGACAAACAGGGTCAGGAACACATCAAACTGGCGACCGAATACGGCAAAACCCAACTCAACCTCGGCCATATCGTCGACGGCCAGAGACAGAAACGCGGCGACAACGGCGAAGGCTTCGAGCTGCGTACCGACAGCTGGGGTGCGTTGAGAGCGGGTAAGGGTTTGTTTATCAGTGCCGATGCCCAAAATCAGGCTGCGGGTCAGGTGTTGGATATGGATGCCGCCATCGCCCAAATGGAACAGGCACTCAGTTTGGCCAAAAGCCTCAACAAAGCCGCCCATACCGCCAAAAACGAAGCCACCGCAGCCGAAGAACAGGCAGGCCGTCTGAAAGACAGCCTCAAACAGCTGCAACGCTCCGGCATCATCCAATCCGCCCCCGACGGCATTGCCACCGCCACCCCGCAAAGCCAACTGCACACCGCCGGCCAACATATCCACCACATCAGCGGCGGCGACACCGACATCAGTGCCGGCAGCAACTTCACCGCCCATGCAGTCGAAAGCGTCAACTTGTTTGCCCAGAGCAAAGGGGCGAAGTTACAGGCCAATCAGGGCAAGGTGGAGATACAGGCTCAGAACGACGAGATGCAGATCAATGCCCTCAAAGATGCCACCATTACCAGCAGCGCGGGCAAAGTAACCATCGCGGCCAAAGACGAAATCCTGCTGACCAGCGGCGGGGCGTACATCAAGATTAAAGACGGCAATATCGAGCTGGGCTGTCCGAAGATGGTGTGGGTGAAGTGTGCGGGGTTTCAGGTCATCAATCCTCATGCGATAGCAAGTAACTTGCCAAAATTCGAGCCTTTATATTCCGGACGTTATATTTTGAGGGATAAAAAAACGCAAAATGTATTGGTTAACCGCCCATACACTTTGACTTTAGAGGACGGTAGTCAAGTAGAAGGGATAACTAACCACAAAGGAGAAACCTTGTTGGTTACGACTTCCTCTCCTCAAAAAGTAGAATTTGTTCGGGAAGATAAGCCCAAGAAAGCACCGCATCTTTTACATATTGCAGGCGGAGGCACAATTAATCTGCATTTTGAAATTTACGACGACGAGTAAATACCATGACGATGATTACACGACTGGAAGTTGATAGAAAATATGCCGATATTGAATTGTCTGATTTAGGTTATCTTTATTTGGTATGGGATTACGTTCTCAGATACTACAAACCCAAACTTCGGATGGGTAAGAAAACGCAGGATAAAAAGCAAAATGGCTTTGATCATGTCGTCAACTTAACGGAAAAAATGACCGGCTACTATTGGCCTTACAAACCTGAAGTCAGTTTCAGCGTTCCCCAAGGAGAAGGAACACCTGTGCCTCATTTGACTAGAAACAGGCAGGCAGGGAAAAAAGAGCAGCAGGAAAATGAAAACTATATCGAAAAAATCGGTGAAAAAATCGGCTTAACCGATCCGACTACCGAAGGAAAAAACCGCAGACATACACGTTGGAAGGGTTCACCGGCTATTGTGACTGGTGCTACTGTCAAGCGGCCTGATTTGATTATCGTCAAAGATCATAAAATCCGTTGGCCGGGACGTAATGCCGTATATCCGCCTACAGGAGAAAGCTATGGTCACAATCTCAAGCGATTGGTGGAAATGAAGTATGGGAAAGATAGTTTGGCTTATAAACAGGAACAAGCTTATATAAATATTGCAACTTGGGAGCGCTTTGCCGTATTAAAAATCTGGCAAGATGATAACAAAGACGACACACGGCATATTTATGAATTTTCACCCGATTTGGTGCCTGCGTTTGGTTTTAAACAAGACGAACTGCTGCCTAGAATCCGTCTTGAGCCGTGGCTAACGCCTCCATCGGGCAAACCTGTCAACATCCTGTCCGGCGAATTGGTTAACAAGCAAGATTTGGAAGCGGCTTACCGTCCGGAAACCGTAGAAATGTTGAGCCGCAATTCGCCTTGGTTTGACAGTTTCGGCAATTTCGAACGTACTTCAGACGGCATACGCTGGGTAGGCGAAAACGGTAAAGTTGTTGAATATAGCGATATTGAATTGCAGCAAGCTGCCGACTATCTGGAACAATATGAAGATATCCCGCGTGACCATCTGCCTTATATTCAGGAGGCAGAGGTGGTAATGTCCGGTGACGATACGCTGGCTTTGGCGTTGAAGTTTGTTAAAGACAACAAAGAAGAAATCATCGCAATCGTTGTGCTGACAGTCGCCGTTGTTGCAGCAGCGGCTTATTTCGCCCCCGCCGCACTACTGGGCGCCGGAACGTTTTTATTGAGGCTTGCTAGATTTGCCCCTGCATTAGGTGTATCGGCAAAGGTATGGGCGGCAGATGAACGTTTTGAAGAGCGCAGCAATTGTTATGAGTATCGCTATCTTGTTGAGAGAAAACCGAAAGGTCAAACATATAAACGCAATGAATATGAAATTATCCGTTACCTGCCGTGGCAGGAATGCGGTGAAAATTCGGATACCAGCCATTTGGAAGGTTGGGAAGAAAAAGTTCGAGAATTTGATAACCGACATAGGAAATAAAACATGCTATCAAAACAATACGAAGCCTTGGAGCAGGAATACCGCGATATTCTTCTGCACGACGAAGAGCACAAGATATTGGCTCAACTGGGGTTGGTTATTCTGATTTACTTTCACGACGGTGGCTCGGTGGCAGGACAGCGCAAGGTTTTGGAAGTGTTTGACCGCTTCTATATGCATTACCATCCCTATTTGAAATCCCATTTTTGGGATGGGATGCGTCGATTTGCTAAATTGAATCAGACGGCCTTTGTCAAAAAACAGCAGAAAATGATTGCAGCAGCTGAGCAAGGGGAGGCTTTATTCGGTTATTTAAGTAGTGATGAGTGGGGCGAATATTCGCCTGATTACGCGATAGGAGCACTGACTTCAGCTCCCAGCGATGATCAAAATAAAGAACTTTCTTTTTTACATTTGAATTTTCCTCTTACGGTGCTGAGAACAGTTCAAGGCATTCAGGAGTTTGAAGAATGGATAGCTTACTTATGCAAACAGTTTTCTATCTTTCATGGTTATGCAGGATTGACTCTTGCATTACCTTATAGCGGCCATGAATATCAGTTTTACGAGCACAGCACCACCAAACGTTATTGGGGAATAACGCCTGATTTCAGGGTGTTTGCCAAAAACTGGAAAACCGGCCTGAAGTCTGTCAACTGGTACACCTTTGTCGGTAAAAAACTGCAAGGCCGTCTGAACAAGCAGGAGGTAGACAATGTGTTAAACCACTATCCCGACATTACCCTGCAAACCTGCAACGACACGATGATATTCAAAGCGGGGAGTTTCCCGTCAACCGGCGACCGCAACAAGCCCTTGCCGGTTCCCTATTTGGTGGTCAACAACCTGCTGCGTCCGGCTCGGGTGGAAAAGTTGAAAGATGCGATACATACTGCTTACGGCAACGGCAAAACCCGCTATTCCGCCTCGCAGGGTTATTATTGGCTGCGGCGTTGGGATAACGCTAATTTCGAACAGGGCATTTTCAACCCTGAAGGGGATAAAGCCGAGCTGATGCCGGTGTACCGCCAGAAACCGTATGAAGTGCCTTTCAGCGGTATGTGGGTGCCGGATAACCTTTCTGAAGGGATTGAACAACATTTTGAAAAAGGAGAAATTTTTCCGATGGAAGGCGAGCATATTTGGGTCTTGCCCAATGGAGAACGTCATCGAACTAAAGATGATGCCGTTTGGCGTTTGGTTAAACGCGATGATGGAGGCCCGGTAGAGATGCCGTCTGAATTTTAAAGAGCAACGAGGCCGTCTGAAAATGTTTTCAGACGGCCTCTTGCTCAATATCTGTTCTTTTTCAAAAAATCTGCCAATTCTTCGGAATGGTAAAACGCCATACAGCGGGCGAAAATCGTGTTCATCTCGGTGTCGCCCGATTCTTCGCTGTGTATGCTGATGCGCTCTCGATGGAAATCGCCGGTTTTGTTTTCCACAAAATCAATCAGTTTCAGCCAGTCTGAAGGCGAATAACGCGGTTTCGGGCAGGAATAGTCTTGCAGGCTGCGGCGTTGGTAGAGGCCTGCTTTTTCATAGTTGCCGTTCAAGCATTCTTGCAGGGCGAAATCGCGGAAATCGAGATGCGGCACTCCGCCCGTGTCGGCGGCGGAAACGGCTGCCGGAAGCAGCAGGGCGGAGGTGGCAATCAATATAATGCTTTTGACCAACATTAAGTCAGTTCCCAAAAAATCACTTTAACGGTCTGTATCGGGCGGTTGGGATTGGGCGACAGTCTGGCGAACCAGAAATAATATTCGCTGTCGTCGTCGCTTTCGTGGCCGCGGGCGTAGAGCATTTTGCTGCCGTCCCACAAGGTAAAGTGGCCGCTGGCGTTGCCCCAGCCTTCGACTTCAAACATCACGATGCCGGTTTTGCCTTTGATTTTTGCCAACACGTTTTGTTTGACGGCGGCAATTCTTTCTTGGAATGCGGCCGAATCGAAGTCGGCGTCGTCATCCGATTTCAAGCGCGGCGGGCGGTATTCGACGGTGCCTTTGCCGAATTGTTTTTTGAGAAATTCGCCGAGTTCGCGCACTCTGAACCAGTGGTTCTTTTTGTCTTTGTCGCCGATAAACGCGCCGGCGCGGTTGGCGGGCAGGCGGATGCCGCTGTGGTTTAGCGCGTAAGACATGCGTGCGGCGCAGGTGTTTTCCCAAACGGTCGGTTCGCGCTCTGCCAACTCTGCCCAGCGTTTGGAAATGAGCGGATAAAACTCGTGGCTGGGAATGGTTTTGTAGTGCTCAACCATATCCGCCCAAGCCGGTTTTTTGAAGCTGACGCGGGGGCGCGCGTTGCTGCCGGTTGGGGGTTTGGGTTTGGCGGGCTTGACCGGTTTGACGGGTTTGGTGGGTTTCGCCGATGTTGCTTTGGCCGGTGTCGTTTTTGCCATTTTCTTTCTCCTTTGTAGTCAGATAATGCGGCGGCGAGGAAGTCTGCCGTTTCAGACGGCCTCCCCGGCTTGAAAAATCGAAACCAAATCACATTGCAATCGTTGTTTTAAGGGATTTCAGACGGCCTTGTTGTGTTTTATTCCGCCTGAAACACCGAGGTATCGGTTTGAGGTTGGTCTTTGACCGTCTCGGCCGTTTCGTTTTGCTTGGCCGCTTCTTCGGCTTCGGCTGCCAAACGTTTTTTCTCGGTGAGGTAGGTGTTGATTTGATACACCAAATCCTGCGTGCCTTGACGGGACAATGCGCTGATTTTAAACAGGCGCGGGGTGTTCATGTCGAAGCCGAAGCGGTCGTCGGGGGCAGGGTGGTTCCAGCCGATTTGTTTTAAAAATTCGGCGGCGCGCTCTTCGGCTTCTTCTTCGCTCAACATGTCGAGTTTGTTGAGCACCAGCCAGCGTGGTTTGTCGTAGAGTTCTTCGTCGTATTTGCGCAGTTCTTCCACAATCGCCAAGGCTTCTTCGGCGGGGTTGACGCTGTCGTCAAACGGTGCCAAGTCCACCACATGCAGCAGCAGGCCGGTGCGGGAGAGGTGTTTCAGGAAGCGGTGTCCCAAGCCTGCGCCTTCGGCGGCACCTTCGATCAGGCCGGGAATGTCGGCCATGACGAAGCTGTTGTTTTCGTCCATGCGCACCACGCCCAGATTGGGGTGCAGGGTGGTAAACGGGTAGTTGGCGATTTTGGGGCGCGCGGCGGAAACGGCGGAAATCAGGGTGGATTTGCCGGCGTTCGGCATGCCGAGCAGACCCACGTCGGCCAATACTTTTAGCTCGAGCTGCAAGCTGCGGGCTTCGCCTTCTTCGCCGGGGGTGGCTTGTTTGGGGGCGCGGTTGACCGATGATTTGAAGTGGATGTTGCCCAAACCACCTTTGCCGCCGCGGGCGAGGCATACTTTTTGGCCGTGGTGGGTAAGGTCGGCGATGATTTCGTCGGTGTCGATGTCGCGGATCAGGGTGCCGACGGGCATGTGCAGTTCGATGTCGTCCGCGCCTTTGCCGTAGCGGTCGGAACCGTGGCCTTTTTCGCCGTTTTTGGCTTGGTAGCGTTTGACGAAACGGTATTCGACAAGGGTGTTGATGTTTTCGTCGGCCACGGCGAACACGCTGCCGCCTTTGCCGCCGTCGCCGCCGTCGGGCCCGCCGCGCGGTACGAATTTTTCGCGGCGGAAGCTGACGGCTCCGTTACCGCCTTTGCCGGCAACTACTTCGATTTTTGCTTCATCAATAAATTTCATGGTGCTCTCTAAAGATAGTTTCAGACGGCCTGATGTTTTGTTGCTCAAAACTCTGTGCCGTCTGAAAAGGAATTTAATGGTTTGATATTATAAAGGATATATCAGAGGCCGTCTGAATAAAATCTGAGAGACCCGAAAGCGGGGTAGGGCTGCTGCGCAGGCGGCGGATGGCGTACATCGGCGGGCTTTTAAAAACGGCGGTTTTCACGCACAATACGGCATCTTTAAACATCATTACGAACACCAAAGGCAGGATACTTATGTGCCAGCTTCTCGGCATGAATTGCAACACGCCCACTGACATTGTTTTTTCGTTTGAAGGTTTCCGCCGCCGCGGCGGGCTGACCGACCATCATGCCGACGGTTTCGGCATCGGCTTTTTCGAGGGGAAGGGTGTGCGCCTGTTTCACGACGACAAACCGAGCGCGCATTCGCCGGTGGCGGATTTGATCCGTGCTTATCAGATTAAGTCGGAAAACGTGATTGCGCATATCCGCAAAGCCACGCAGGGGCAGACTTCGTTGGCGAACACCCATCCGTTTATGCGGGAGATGTGGGGCGAATATTGGCTGTTTGCGCATAACGGCCATCTGAAAAATTATTTTCCGCCGGCCGGAGAGTTTTATCAGGCGGTGGGCAATACGGATTCGGAGCGGGCGTTTTGCTATATTTTGGAGCAGTTGCGCCGCCGTTTTACGCACAAACCCGATGCCGATACTTTGTTTGCGGTGGTGACTGAGTTGACGGCTGAAATCCGTGCATACGGGCTGTTCAATTTTATGATGTCCAACGGAGATTGTTTGTTTGCGCATGCCAGCACGCTGCTTCATTATATTGTGCGTAAGGCACCGTTTGGCGAAGCGCATTTGTTGGACGATGATGTGAAAGTGGATTTTGCTGCGGTAACAACGCCCAACGATAAAGTGGCGGTGATTGCGACGCTGCCGCTGACGGGTAATGAAACGTGGTCGCAACTGGCGGTAAACGAATTGGTGATGTTTTGTGACGGAGATATTGTGCGTAGGGATACGCCGGAGCATCCGGTTTATATGAGTGTGGAAGAGGGCTTGGCGATTGCGCGGGCGGCGGGAGTGAGCGTGTAGTTCGAGCATAATATGCGTTAACAGCCATGAGGCCGTCTGAAACGATTTTTCAGACGGCCTTATGGTTTGAATGAGGGGATACAAACAAAACTGGTTTGCGGAAGCAGCAAAAGGTTTTACTTTACCAGCTTTAAGCCGCCTTTTTTGGGCTTGCTGCCGCCATCGTCCGGTGTGTGTTCAGGAGATTCGGTAAGACTGTTTTCTAAATCTTTTTCAAGCAGATGCAGCGGGTCTTGCCCTTTTTTCTCGCTCTCGGTTTGATAAGGTTCAACTTCAAAGCCCATGCCTTCGCCGCTTTCGCGTGAAAAAATGCTGATGATGTGGCCGACAGGAATCCAAATTTCATGAGATACGCCGGCAAAGCGGGCGGAGAAATGCACCCAATCGTTGTCTATCGTCAGATTATGGCTGGCGGTTGTGCCGATATTGAGTACGATTTCGTTGTCGCGCACATACTGCATGGGCACGCGGGTGTGCTCGTTGACCCATGCCACGATGTGCGGCGTTTGATGATTGTCGAGACACCATTCGTAGAGTGCCCGGAGCAGATAGGGTTTGGTGCTGGCAGTCATTATGGTATTCCTTCACGGGTGCAGGCGTTTTCAGACGGCCTCTATCATTAGCGGCGCATGGCTTTTTCTGCCGGCGTTAGGGCTTCGATAAAGGCTTCGCGCTGGAAAATACGTTCGGCGTATTTCAGAATCGGTGCGGCGGATTTGCCGAGCTTGATGTCGTAATGATCCAAACGCCACAGCAGCGGAGACAAGGCCACGTCGATCATGGAGAAGTCGTCGCCCATAATGTATTTGGTTTTGGAAAACGCAGGGGCAAGCATGGTCAAGCCTTGTGAAATCGCTTCACGCGCTTTGGACTGCTCTTTGCTGCTGGATTCGGGATTTTCCAACACTTGCACATGGCTGAACAGCTCTTTTTCCATACGGAACAACACCAAACGGCCGCGGCCGCGCATCACGGGGTCGCCCGGCATCAGTTGGGGGTGGGGAAAACGCTCGTCGATATATTCGTTGATAATGTTGGATTCGTGCAGAATCAAATCGCGCTCAACCAATACCGGCACTTGGTTGTACGGGTTCATAACGGCTAAATCTTCAGGTTTGTTGAACACGTCGACATCTTTGATTTCAAAATCCATGCCTTTCTCAAACAAGACAAAACGGCAACGCTGGCTAAACGGGCAAGTGATGCCTGAGTAAAGTGTCATCATGGCGGATACTCCTGCTGAAGGCCGTCTTTTTCAGACGGCCTGTTTGATTTTTTAGAGGGTGAAAATGGTGCAATTATAAATGATTCGGATTTTTTAAGCTAGAAAACCGTTTCAACGTCATGTTTTAAAATGATTTTTTTTAGGTTTTTAGAATGTGCTTGAACTTCGAAAAATAAATGTGCAGATGACGTAAAAGAAGGAAAAATAAGAGCCGTTTTGAACGCCTTGCCGGAGAATTATTATAAAAATGGTTGAAAATTAGGCTAAAATAACAATTTAAACCCAAATAACGCATACATTTCAAATATTTATGAATCATAAATTTCACGCTTTATCCAAAATCCTGAAACAATCTTCTTTGTATCTGTTGTTCGGCGCGTTCTCAGTATTATGTTCATTGGCGCCCACGGGGCGGCAAGACTCTCTCGCGGCAGGCATGCACAGCCACGGCAAATACAAGCAGGGCGGTTTGATGCTGGATACCGCCAGAAGGTTTTACCCCGTGCGCACCATCAAAGATTTTATTGATGATTTGGCGAAATCCGGCGGCACTTTTCTGCACCTGCACTTTTCCGACCATGAAAACTATGCCTTAGAAAGCCCCCTTTTGGGGCAAAGGGCGAAAGATGCCATCCGCGGTAAAGACGGCATCTATATCAACCCTAAAAACGGCAAGCCGTTTTTGAGTTTCGAACAGGTAAACGATATCGTGCGCTATGCGGCGGAAAGGAAAGTGGAAGTGATTCCCGAAGTCGGCAGCCCCAACCACATGACCGGTATTTTCACGCTGCTTGAGCTTAAACACGGCAAGGCTTATGTGAACGCTTTGAAATCTCCTCAAGATTCGGACGAAATCAATGTCAACAATCCCAAAAGCGTTGAATTCGTCAAAACGCTGATCAATGAAGTGGCCGATGCCTTCGGTAAAAACAGCAAGCATTTCCATATCGGCGGTGATGAATTCGGATACAGCTCCGAAAGCAACCATGAATTTATCCGCTACGCCAATATGTTGGCCGACCATTTGGCCGCAAGAAAATTGACCACCCGCATGTGGAACGACGGTTTGATCAAAGGAACGGTAGATAACCTGAACCGCAATATTCAAATTACCTATTGGAGTTACGACGGCGATCCCGATAACCGCGATACGGCCCAAAGACGCCGCGAAATCCGCATGAGCATGCCTGATCTGATGGATAAAGGCTTTTCGGTGTTGAACTACAATTCTTATTATCTGTATCTGGTGCCAAGCGACCGTAAAAACTTCAAGCACGATGTAGATTTTGCCCGAGCCGATATTGAAAAACGCTGGGATTTAGGCGTATGGGACGGCGAAAACCGTGCTAATAAGATTGCAAACACCGATAAGATCTTAGGCGCGGCGTTGGCTATTTGGGGTGAAAACAGCGGTAAACTTGATATCAATACCATCCGCAGACGTGCCGCCAAACCTTTGGCTACCGTGATCCGTAAAACACATGAAGCCGGCAGATAGTTTGAGGTGTTTGCTGACTTAGATTGAATTTTGTAGGTGTATCTTGACGAAAGATTCGGAAGTACGACCCTTTTGTCAGATGAAACAATACCGAAACGAAACGGAAACAACGGAAAAGCAGTTTTTGCTTTTCCGTTTTTTTGTTAAACGAACAGGGGATTTTCATAATAGAATGGAAAAGAAATGTAAATAAATATTTGCAATTAAAAATATAATAATTTAAGAAATTATTAATGTTGCGATTAAGTGACAAGATTGTTGTTTGCTGTTTATAATTTTTTGAAAAATACTTTAAAAAATTTAAATTTATTAAAAACAGCAAATTATAAATAAATTTAATCAAATTAAATAATATAAATAAATAATTTAATAATCAATTGTAATATTTACAAATATTGAAATGTAAATATCGTAATTATTTTGCATTTTTACCTGTTTGCATCTTGTAAAGATATGTTGTGAATTGATAATATGCACCCGTGACAGTGAATCACGTTCAATTTTATTAAAACAAACATGAGGATTACGGAAATGTCTATTCACAAAAAAATCGGATTGGCTACTTTTATCGCTTTGGGTTTGGCTGCTTGCGGTAGCGGCGGTAGTGACGGCCCTTCTGCAGCTGCAACGCCTAATGCAGCTATTCAACCGGCTAAAATTGAGCAGGTGGCCAATGCAGGCTCAGCCGGTAAAACCGTTTTCAAGGTAAATGAGTACACCATTAAGTTGGGCGAAACTACCCACAAAGTGGCCGACATGAAAAAGGGTGAAGTCGTTAATTGGAAAGACGGCAACAATAATGTTCGCGCTTATCGCCAAGCATATTCTGTCGTTGCCGGTAAGTTTGACTTGTTTCCTATTGCCGATGAAGGCGGTAAAGTAGCCGACACTATCGACATGCCGATGGAAGTGGCGTTGATTAACGGTGAAGCAACCCAAAAGCTGCCAACCGAAGGTAAATATACTTATAAAGGTGCGGCATTCGGTCGCAATGAAACAGGTAGTTTGACTTACAATGTTGACTTTGAAAAACGAGTAGGTAGCGGTACTGTAACCGGCTTGAACGAAACCGGTACTATCGAGTTGAAAGAAGCCGGTATTGTTCACACTGCAATCACGAATGCTTTAGACGGCACTCAAGTTCGCGCCCACGGTGTTCGCGGTGAAACTATGTCTGAAAAACTGGGTCGTGGCGATTACAATCTGCACTTCTTCGGAAACAATGCAGAGGAAGTTGCCGGTAAGGTTATGCAAAAGAAAGGTTCAATCGGTATCGCCGGTCAGCGCTAATATTTGATTGCTAATACATTCCTTTCCTATCAAGACAAGCCAAAGGCCGTCTGAAATATTTCAGACGGCCTTTGGCTTGCGTTTCATTTAGTTAATGAATGAAACTGATGAAATATGGAACAACTGCATACTGTTTTTATCAACCCCGTTTGGGTGGCGGGTATCATCACGTGCCTGCTTCGCTATATAATTTCCCACTTATTTTTCATTCCGTCAGCTTTTCGACAAAAGAGAATTTTATGACCCAAACCGTACATTATCTGAAAGATTATCAAGCGCCTGCTTATTCTGTGGCCAATACCGACCTCTATTTTGATATTCACGACCGGCACACGGTGGTGCGGGCGGATTTGCATATTCAACCGCAGCAGCCCGGTGCGCCGCTGGTGTTGGACGGTTCGGCGGAATTGCTGTCAGTCAGCATCAATGGTACGGAGGTTGAAGATTACACGCTGGCAGATGAAAAGCTGGTGTTGGCGCAAGTGCCGTCGGAGCCTTTTACGTTGTCGGTGGAAACGCTGATTAGGCCGTCTGAAAACAAATCGTTGATGGGGCTGTATGCTTCCGGCGGCAATCTGTTTACTCAATGCGAGCCGGAAGGGTTCCGTAAAATCACGTTTTATCCCGACCGCCCCGATGTGATGTCGGTATTTACAACGACGATTACCGCTGATGCCGCGCGCTATCCCGTGATGTTGTCGAACGGCAATAAAGTGGACGGCGGCACGCTTTCAGACGGCCGCCATTGGGTAAAATGGGCAGACCCATTTGCCAAGCCCAGTTATCTGTTTGCATTGGTGGCGGGCGATTTGAGCCTCACGCGCGATACGTTTACCACCATGAGCGGGCGCGAAGTGGCAATTGAGTTTTACACCCGCGCCGAAGATGCGGGCAAAGTGGATTTTGCCGTGCAGTCGCTCAAACATGCGATGAAGTGGGACGAAACCCGTTTCGGCCTCGAATACGACCTTGATATCTACATGGTTGTGGCCGTCGGCGACTTCAACATGGGCGCAATGGAAAACAAGGGGCTGAACATTTTCAATACCAAATATGTATTGGCCGACAGCCGCACCGCCACCGATGCCGATTTTGCCGGTATCGAAAGCGTGATCGCCCACGAATATTTCCACAACTGGACGGGCAACCGCGTGACCTGTCGTGACTGGTTCCAACTGTCGCTGAAAGAAGGGCTGACGGTATTCCGCGACCAAGAGTTTTCCGCCGACCGTATCAATCACGGCACCTGCCGCATCGACAACGTGGCCATGCTGCGCCAGCACCAGTTTCCCGAAGACGCTGGGCCGACCGCCCATCCCGTCCGCCCCGCGTCTTATGAAGAGATGAACAATTTCTACACCATGACCGTGTATGAAAAAGGCGCCGAAGTGGTGCGCATGTACCATACCTTCTTGGGCGAAGCGGGCTTCCAAAAAGGCATGAAGCTTTATTTTGAACGCCATGACGGCCAAGCCGTAACCTGCGACGATTTCCGCGCCGCCATGGCCGATGCCAACGGTTTTGATTTCGACCGGTTCGCCCTGTGGTACAGCCAAGCCGGTACGCCCGTGCTGGATGTAGCAGGCCGTCTGAAAGAAAACGGCGATTATGTGTTGAACGTTAAGCAAACCGTGCCGCCCACGCCCGATATGGCCGAAAAACAACCGATGCTGCTGCCGCTGAAAATTGCCTTATTTGATGCCGAAACCGGCCGCCCCGTCGCATTCAGACGGCCTGAAAGCGATACGGCGCAAACCGAAGCGGTGTTGGCGGTAACGCAAGCCGAGCAAGAGTTTGTGTTGCACGGCGTCGGCGTGCCTGTCGTGCCTTCGCTGTTGCGCGGTTTTTCCGCCCCCGTGCATTTGAACTACGATTACAGCGACGAAGAATTGAGCGTGTTGCTTTCCGTCGATACCGATCCGTTTGCGCGCTGGGAAGCAGGGCAAACCCTGTACCGCCGTGCGATTGCCGCCAATGAAGCCGCGCTGCGCGAAGGCCGGCCGCTGCCGGAACACACCACGTTGCTGAAAGCGTTTGAATATGTGTTGGATGCCGACATCAGCGCAGGCTTCAAAGCCATGTTGTTGCAAGTTCCGCCCGAAGGTGAATTGTGGGCGGATGCCGAAAACATCGACCCTCTGCTGGTTCACCGCGCCCGCGAAGCCTTGCTCGACAAGCTGGCCGTTCAGTTTAAGCAGCATTTTATGGCCTTAAACGAACAGGCAGCGGCCAAAGAGCAGGCGGCAGACGAAGCCGTGCGCTACGAATACAGCCCCGAGTTGGCCGGATGGCGCAGCCTGCGCAACATTTGCCGCGCTTTTGTGTTGCGCGCCGACCCCGACCACATCCATACCGTGGCCGAACGCTATGCCGCCATGGCCAAAAACATGACCCACGAATGGGGAATTTTGTCTGCCGTGAACCATAACCCGAACGCCAAGCGCAACGAATTGCTGGCCGCCTTTGCCGAAAAATTCAGCGAAGACGCGCTGGTGATGGACAAATATTTTGCTTTGATAGCCGGCAGCCGCCGCGCCGATACGCCCGAACAGATTCAGACGGCCTTAAGCCATCCCAAATTCAGCTTGGAAAACCCCAACAAAGCCCGTGCGCTGTTGGGTGCGTTCAGCCGCAACGTGCCGCATTTCCACGCGCAAGACGGTTCGGGTTATGCGTTTATTGCCGCCAAAGTGATGGAAATCGACCGCTTCAACCCGCAAGTTGCCGCCCGCCTGGTGCAGGCGTTCAACATCTGCAATAAGTTGGAGCCGGCACGCAGAAAGCTGATGACGGAGCAGTTGCAGCAGATTCAGCAGCAGAGCGGTTTGTCGAAAGACGTATCCGAAATCGTCGGCAAGATTCTGGCTTGACGATAGAGGGCAAGAGGCCGTCTGAAAACAGTTTTTCAGACGGCCTCTTGCTGTTCATATTAAAGATTAAAGATACCGGCTTATATATGCGCCGATAAGAACTTTAATGTTTGCCCGACCGCCAAATCGACCAAATAATCCAGATACTGTTGGCAAAAGCAAGCAGGTAGCCGATAAAGCCGACGAATTTCGGGCCGGTTTCTATACTCATCACGATGGAGGAACCGATAATCAGCGCGGCGGTTACGATGCCCATGGTCAGGCGGTTGGTGGCGCGGTCGATCTGGTGGCTGAGTTGGTCGAAGTGTTTGAAGTCGATATTCAGCCCGACTTGGCCTTTTTGCAGACGGCGGCTGAGGCGGAAGAGGTTTTGCGGCAGCTCGTCCAATGCCTGCACGATGGTTTGGGCGTGCATTTTGCTTTTGCGCAGAATGTGTTCGGGCGAAGCGCGTTCGCGGAATACTTCGGCCACAATCGGTTTGGCCTGCTCAAGCAGCTCGGTGCTGCCGTCGAGCCGTTTGACCACGCCTTCGAGGGTAATCAGGGTTTTGAACAGCATCACCAAGTCGCCGGGCAGGGTCAGTCCGTGGCGGCGCATGATTTGGGTGATGTCGTTGATCACTTGGCTGATGCGCAAATCACGTATGGGCGTGTGTTCGTAGTTGAGCAGCATTTCCAAAACGTCGGCGCCGAGCAGGTTTTCATCGGGCAGCTCGCCTTGCGCCCAGTTGCTCAACACATACTGCATGGTGAATTGGTCGCGGTGGGTGAGGGCGTTGATGAGGTCGATGATTTCGCGGCGGCGGGTGCTGCTGAGATGGCCGACCAAGCCGAAATCAATCAGCGTGATGCGGCCTTCGCTGTTGAGAAAGATGTTGCCCGGATGCGGGTCGGCGTGGAAGAAACCCTGCTTGAGTATCATGATGAAGAGGGTGTCGGTGATGCGGCCGGCCAGCGTGCGGCGGGTGTCGAGGTCTATGCTTTCAGACGGCATGTCTTTCAGTAAAGTGTCTGAAACGTATTCCTGCACGAGAATGTGGCGGTTGGAATATTCTTGATAAACCTTGGGAATGTGGATAAACGGGTGGTTTTGGAAAGTGGTTTCAAACCGCTGCATGTAGCGCAGTTCGATGGATAAGTCGGTTTCTTTGTCGAGGCTGCGGGCGAAATACTGCACCATCTGCACGGGCTGGTAGCGGCGGCTTTCGGGTATTTCGGATTCGATTAGATTGGCCAGATGGGTTAAAATACGCAGGTCGGCCTGAATGGTCGGCTCGATGTCGGGGCGTTTGATTTTGACGGCCACGGTGTCGCCGTTGGTCAGCTCGGCGCGGTGTACTTGCGCAATCGACGCGCTGCCGATGGGCTTCGGGTCGATGTGTTTGAACACGCCTTCAAGCGGTTGCCCCAAGTGCGATTCGATGAGCGAACGGATGTCGGCAGTGGGAATCGGCGCGACATTGCTTTGCAGGCGCTCGAATTCTTCAATCCATTCGGCGCTGAAAATGTCCACGCGGGTCGACAGTACTTGGCCGAGTTTGACAAAAGTCGGCCCCAACTCTTCAAACGCCATGCGAAACCGGCGCGGCGTACTCATATAGCGGCTGGCCGGCTCTTGTTCGGCATCTGCGCCCTGATAAGAGAGTTTGATGCGCTGCACAAATTCGCCCAAGCCGTATTTGGTCAGAATGGCGATAATCTCGCGCATACGGGAGAAGTCGCGCATGGCAAGTAAAGTTGGAATCATCATGGCTTTTGCTGTATCTTAGCGGCTGATTTCAGAATCTATAGTTATTTTCACGAAAAATTGATGTACATTCCGTTATGCTTCGACAGCGAGTATGACGATGCAGAAGTTGATCGTCAAACGGCTATACACAGAATAACATAAAAGACGCTTCAGGCCGTCTGAAAAGAAATTTACGGAATAATGAATAAATGAACCAATGGAAACAATGGTGTAGCGCAGTTTTTGCCGCCGCCTGCCTGATGTTGGCGGGTACGGGCGCGGCGCAAGCCGATGAGATTGAGAATCTGCTGCGCCTTCAGGGGCAGCCGAGTACGCAATATAAAGCGATTGA
The DNA here is from genome assembly GCF_022870825.1 of Neisseria sp. Dent CA1/247. NCBI lineage: Bacteria > Pseudomonadati > Pseudomonadota > Betaproteobacteria > Neisseriales > Neisseriaceae > Neisseria > Neisseria sp. Dent CA1/247. Next base: position 594,677 of record NZ_CP091522.1, read on the forward strand.
AGTGGTAAACGATGAAAAGAGCGTGCCTATCAACCGCCGTGATGCCGACGATTTAATCGGCAGTGCCATGGGATTGTTGGGCGTGGCTTACCGCTACGGCGGCACTTCGGCAGGCACCGGCTTTGATTGCAGTGGCTTTATGCAGCATATTTTCAAACGCAGCATGCAGATCAGCCTGCCGCGCACGTCGGCAGAACAGGCGAGAATGGGTGTGCATGTGAACCGTGCCAACCTCCAGCCGGGCGATATGGTCTTTTTCCGAACCATGGGACGCGGGCGTATTTCGCATGTGGGGCTGTATATCGGCAACAACCGCTTTATCCATGCGCCGCGTTCGGGCAAGCGCATTGAAATCACCAGCCTGAGCAACAAATATTGGAATGCCAAATACGCGTTTGGCCGCCGGGTTAAGAAAAACGATCCGTCGCGTTTTTTGAACTAGGGTGAGCGGATATGAGTATGCCCGAAATGCCGAAGTGGTACAGCGACAACGGCGAAATCGTTTCCTGCACCGAAAAAATCAAAGTGATGACGGAAAACATGACCGAGCTTTATCAGGCCGCACAAGATGCGTTTGAAGATGCGCTGCTGATGGGTTGCGGCGAAGCGCAGCTGCGCGAGTATCTGCACCGTTTGGTGGACGGTGTGGAAAATCCGTATAAATAAAACGGAAAGCGCGCAATAATTGTTTTAATGGATACGGAATCTTACCTGATTCCGTTTTTCTTTTGCCTTTTCGCCCGTTTTTCCTTTTCAGACGGCCTGTGTAGGGTTATGATTTACACAGATTAACAACTTAATAAACGGGCGGAGTCTATTGCGTTTGATGCTGTGCCGACGCTTTCAGACGGCCTCATGACTCAAGCTGCCTTAAATAGAACCATCATGGGAATTTTCAGGAGAACACATACATCATGATCAGAGCGTTGAGCATTATTTTCGGATTTTTGGCCTTGGGCGAAGCCATCATTTATTTCAGCGGCATCAAACTGCCCGGCAGCATCATCGGCATGGGACTGCTGTTTGGCGCGCTGCATCTGGGCTGGGTAAAAACATCATGGTTGCAGCAGATGGTTGATGTGTTGATGGGCAATCTTTCGCTGTTTCTGGTGCCGCCCTGCGTGGCCGTGATGAGCTATCTGGATATTGTCGGACGCGATTTGCTGTCTATCGTTACCGCTACTGTGGTCAGCACGTTTTTAGTGATGTTTGTAACCGGCAAAGTGCACGAACTGATGCGGAGGTTTTGGTAATGGAAATATTGTCGCATCCCGTTTTAATGCTCTTTATCACGGTTACGGTGTATTGGATTGCCAACGTATTGCGCGCGCGTACCGGCAGTTTTTTGTGCAATCCGGTGGTGTTGAGCACGATTGTGGTGATTCTGTATCTGAAAACATTCGGTATCGATTATGCCACTTATCACGATGCCGCTGAATTTATTGATTTTTGGCTGAAACCGGCCGTGGTGTCGCTGGCGGTACCGCTGTATATCAACTGGAAGAAAATCAGCAGCCAATGGTTGCCGATTGTGGTGTCTCAAGCCGCAGGCAGCGTAACGGGTATCGTTACCGGCGTTTATATTGCGAAGTGGATGGGGGCAGGGCACGACGTGGTGTTGTCGCTGGCGGCGAAGTCCGTCACCAACCCGATTGCAATTGAAATTACCCGCACCATCGGCGGCATTCCGGCCATTACCGCCGCTACGGTGATTATGGCGGGCATGATGGGGCAGATGATCGGTTTCAAACTGATGAGCGCCAGCACCATACGCATGCCGACTTCGCAAGGGATGTCGATGGGAGCCGCTTCACACGCAATGGGCATCGCCGCATCGTTGGAGCGCAGCCGCAAGTTGGCCGCTTACGCCAGCTTGGGTTTGATTTTCAACGGCGTGCTGACAGCTGCGTTGGTGCCGATTTTGATACCGATATTGGTTTAAGCATTATGGTATATAGCTTGTGGTAAGGAATATTGAGGCCGTCTGAAAATGGATTTTCAGACGGCCTCAATATGGTAAATAAGCTTAAAAATCAGCACACCCGTCATACTCGGGCTTGCCCCGAGTATCTTGAGTTCCATTAAGTTTACGAGGTGCTCGGGTCAAGCCCGAGCATGACGAAAACATGGCAAAAAATAAGTTTATGTGCAATATTTATTTGCCGTACCTTACTCGGACTTTAAACTGCCCTATCGAAACACGCTTCATAGAGCGGCTGCAATGCGCGTATTTGCCGGGTAATCCATTGCACGCTGTCGATGCCGTCCAAATGGTCGCGCTCGATGTGCCGCCCGATACAGAAAAAATCGTCGGGCGATTCCAGTTGCAATTGCCCTTGTGCAGCACGTTGGGCAACGGTGGCGTAGTCGGCATATTCGCTTTCGGAGCCGTGCCACAGGTCGAAATCGGCAAAGGTTTGGATATCAAGGGTAGCGAGCCAGCGGTTGTAATCGCTGAGGCGGATGGACGAAGAACCGGCTTTGTAGCAATGCCAATCAAGGCTCACGCTCAAGCGGCGGCGGTTGAGCAGTACCGACAGTATCGCAGCGGAGTCTTGATACGCGGCGTATTTGAAATAGGCGAAAAAGTGGGCGCGCACCTGCCAGCCGTTGCACCAGCGTTCGATGTGCGGCGGGGCAAACGGTTCGCCGAGTTGCTCGGCCACGCTAAGTATCATGTGCTGCCAATCCTGCCATGCCGCTTTGTAGTCTGCTTTAATCTGCGGGATGGTTTCGGGCTGATACTTTTTAAGCTGGGCGAATTGGAAAAAGGGTAGGTTGAATAGGTCGCAATGTCGGGCGGTCAGCATGATGAAAGTGTTGGAGTTGGCGGAATGCGGTTTTTCAGACGGCCTCTTGCGAAGGGTAGGTAAGCCGCCGTGTCGGTTTCAATCGTTGCGGGATAAGCGTTTGGTTAGGGTTTGGGCGAAACTAAGGCAGCAGTTTGCCGGGGTTCATGATGCCGTGGGGGTCGAGTTCGGCTTTGATGGCGCGCATCAGGGCGATTTCGGCGCTGCTGCGCACGCTCGGCAGCCAATGGTTTTTAACTTGTCCGATGCCGTGCTCCGCCGCAATCGTGCCGTGGCAGGCCAACACGTTTTCGTACACGATGGTGTTCACGGCATCTTCGTATTCGTACACTTCATTGCTCAACACTTGCGGCAGGAAGGTGTTGTAATGCAGGCTGCCGTCGCCCAAATGCCCGAACACCACAATTTGAATATCGGCAAAGGCCGTCTGAAGTGCTTGACCGCAGCGCGATACGAAATCGGCAACGTGCGCAATCGGCACCGCAATATCGTGCTTGATGCTCGCGCCCAAGTTGCGCTGGGAGGCGGAAATGTTTTCACGCAGCGTCCACAGTTCGTTGCGCTCGCTTTCCGAATGGGCAATCACGGCGTTTTCAAAGCCTTGTTCCATCAGAAATTCTGCCAGTAAATCAATCAAACCGTCGTGGCGGACGGAATCGGTGAGCTCCAGCAAAACATGCCACGGCGCTTCGACCGGCTTGCCGAGGCGGCTGAACTCGGAAGATAAATTCAAAGCATAGCCGCTAACCAACTCAAAACTGCACAGGCGTTCGGCAAATCTGCCTTGAACGGCGGTTAGCAATGCCACAGCCTGTTCAATCGATTCCACGCCCACCCAAGCAGTTTCGACGGTTTCAGCTTGCGCAAACAGCTTGAGCGTGGCGCCGGTGATGATGCCCAAAGTGCCTTCGCTGCCGATAAACAAATGGCGCAAATCGTAACCGGTGGTGTTTTTGTGCAAAGGGTGCAGATGCGATACCAACTCGCCGTTGGGCAATACCACCTCCAAGCCCAATACCAAATCGCGCATCGTGCCGTAGCGCAAAACATTCAGTCCGCCCGCATTGCAGGCGATATTGCCGCCTATCTGGCAAGAACCTTCGCTGGCCAAGCTCAGGGGGAACAATCTGCCCGCCGCCGCCGCCGCTTCTTGAACGTGTTGCAAAACCACGCCGGCATCTACCGTGATCGCATTGTCGGCCAACTCGATATGGCGGATACGGTTAAGCTTGGAAAGATTCAGCAATACGCCCCCGTCAGGCACCGCCGCGCCGCACAAGCCCGTATTCCCGCCTTGTGGGGTGACGGGAATGTGATGTTCGAAGCAAAAGCGCATCACGGCCTGAACTGAGGTAACGCTGGCGGGCTGGACGATAATATCGGCAGAGCCGGTATAGCGGCGGCGTTGGTCGGTCAGCAATGCCGTGCCGTCTTCCACGATTTCGGCTGGAGAAAGTACGGAAAGAAGAGCTTGTTTGATGGCTTGGGGTGTCATGATGGGGAAGAGGCCGTCTGAAAAAGTGTCGGACGTTTATGCTAAAAGGAATCGTAAGGATAGTAAAGAAGCTGAAGCTATTTGGTTTTTGAGAAAAAGCAACGAGACGTGATAAGGAAAACAGTAAATACAGACAGTAAAATGAAAATGCAAAAAGCAGGATACGGATGTATCCTGCTTTTTGTTATCTATTCTGCAAATAGAATTATTTAGCGGCAGAAGCAGCAGCTGAGGCAGCGGCAGAAGCGGTTTCAGCAGCTTGAGCAGCAGAAGCGGCTTCGGCAACAGCTTCAGAAGCGTCTTTAGCGCCTTCGGCAACAGCTTCTTTAGCATCAGAAGCAGCTTCAACAGCAGCTTCTTTGGCTTCAGAGGCAGCTTCGGTAGCAGCAGTTGCAGCTTCAGATACGGCTTCAGAAGCTTTGGCAGCAGCGTCTTGGGCTTTGTCGTTAGCACCACCGCAAGCAGCCAGGAACAAAGACATCAAAGCAGCGGCAAACAGAGATTTTTTCATTTTAAATACCTTTTAAATCGACTTAAAAAATAATCATTCAATATGGGTTCAAACCCATTTTTGATTTTAGAAATTCATTGCTGAATTTTGCCAATTATGCCCGACCCTCAAAGCCAATGCAATGTAACCGGCTATAATGTTCGGCAAGAATATGGATGCTTAGTCATCTGAGTGTGCGTATTAGTTCAATCGCAGTTGCAATTTTTTGCTTGATTTGTGTAAGAAAATTTAATTTTGCATTGAAATTTCAAAATTTTAATCCATTTTGTAACAATAAAAACTATTTACAGTGATATTGCGCATTTTTTGCTATTTTTATTGGTGAGTAGTAAAAAAGCAACATGTATATGGAATAAAAAGCGTTGTTTGATTGATTTTTTATTTAAAATAGCCTACTTGTGCTGAATCGGAATGGGCGTTACTGTGTTAAAATCCATTCACATTTTTTAAACTACAAGGACTTCACGGCATGGCCATCCAAAAAAATTCTGTTGTTTCGCTTCATTATGAAATGTTTGACGCGAACGACCAACTTCTTGATAAAACCGAACAGCCGATTGTTTATCTGCACGGCGGTTACGACGGTATTTTCCCTTTGGTTGAAGAAGCGTTGCACGGTAAAGAGGTGGGCGATGTCGTGGATGTCGTTCTTTCTCCCGATGATGCTTTCGGCGAACAAGATCCCGAGCTGGTGCGCATTGAAGATGTGAGCGTTTTCCCGGTTGACGTGGAAGTGGGCATGATGTTTGAAGCCGACGATCCTGAAACCGGCGATGTGTGGGTTTACCGTGTGACCGATGTTGCCGACGGTAAAGCTGTGGTGGATGGCAACCACCCGTTGGCCGGCATGAAAATCCGTTTCAAAGCCACGGTTGAAAGCGTGCGCGATGCGGAACAGGAAGAAATCGAACACGGCCATGTGCATGGCGAACACGGCCATCATCACTAAGCTGTATTGATGAAATAAATAGAGAAATCCCTGATCTCTTTGGAGGTCGGGGATTTTTTATGGCTTGCCGTTGCAGCAAGAGCGGCATGTTGAAAGCGGGTAATCTTGGCAAGGCGTTAAGGTATCAGGCCGTCTGAAAAATGTTTTTCAGACGGCCTGTTTGTTTTTCAAGTTATGTAGTGAATGTTTGCTATATAAATGGTGTGTTTACTGCAAGAGATTTTAAGGCTTAGTAGTTTTGGCGTTGGAAACGCTTTTGGCCGTCTGAAAAGCTTTATTGCTGTGGTGCGTGGAAATGGTTAGCCAAACGGTGATTAGGTTTTCTGGGCTTTTGCTTCTTGTTCTGCTTTGTATTTCCGCAGGTAGGTCAACGCGGCTGCTTTTTCTTCTTCGGTGCCGTATTGCAGGTCTCTTTGTGCGCGGCGGTAGGTGGCGCGTTCTTGGGCTTCGGCAAGCTGTCGGGCTTGATAGGCTTCGCGGTTGGTGGGGACAACGCGCTGGGCTTGTTGTGCTTGGGCGCGTGCCATGGCTTGGGCGATCAGGTCGGCGGGGTTGATGGAGGGTTTGGCTGCGGCGGGGGCTTGGGTTTGCTGCTGCGCTTTTTTGACGGCGGCTTCACGTTCGGCGAGATAGGCGCGTTTTTCTTCTTGGTCGCGTGTTTTGCGGGTTTCGTGCCAATGGTAACGCTCGCGGGCGTGTTCGGCGGCGGCAAAGCGGGCTTCGCTGTGGCTGCTCAGGAAACGGGCTTGGGGCAGATGGTCGGCTTCTACGGGCTGCATGTAGATGCAGTCGACGGGGCAGGGGGCGACGCAGAGGCCGCAGCCGGTGCATTCGCTGCTGATGACGGTGTGCATTTGTTTGGAGGCGCCCATGATGGCGTCGACAGGGCAGGCGCGGATGCAGGCGGTGCAGCCTATGCACACGGATTCGTCTATCCAAGCGAGTGCTTTTTCTTGGATTTTGGACGGTGCGACGGGCGGTTTGCCGAGCAGGGCGGAAATGTCGAGCATCACGGTTTCGCCGCCGGGGGCGCACAGGTTGATGTTTGCGGAACCGTCGGCCAATGCTTCTGCGTAGGGCAGGCAGCCTTGGTAGCCGCATTCTCTGCATTGGGTTTGCGGCAGGATTTGGTCGAGGCGGTGGACGAGGTTCATGGCGGTCAGCTTCGGATGGTTTGTTTTATATGTTTGATATTAATCGGTCTATTTGGTTTTTGCAGGCTCTGCTTGTTGAATGTATCAGGCCGTCTGAACCCATATTTTCAGACGGCCTGATGTTCGGGGCTGTCTTACTTCACATGCGGTGCAATGATTTGCAGCATTTGGCCCAACACTTTCGGGTTGCCGGCCACGATGTCGCCGCTTTCCAGCCAGCTTTCGTTGCCCTGCATGTCGGTTACGATGCCGCCCGCTTCTTGCACCAGCAATGCACCGGCGGCGATGTCCCACGGTTTGAGGTTGAACTCGAAAAAGCCGTCCAAACGTCCGCAGGCCACGGCGCATAGGTCGAGCGCGGCGGAACCTTCGCGGCGGCCGCCGGCGGTTTTGGCGAGAAAGTCTTTCAGAATGGCGAGGTAGGTGTCCATCATGCTTTGGTCGACAACCGGAAAGCCGGTACCGATTAAGCAGCGGTTGAGTTCGATGCGGGAAGAGACGCGGATACGGCGGTCGTTCAGCAATGCGCCTTTGCCGCGCGAAGCCATGTATAAATCGTTGCGTTCGGGCGCGTATACCAACGCTTCCTGCAACACGCCTTTGTGCAGCAGCGCCATAGAGATGGCGTATTGTGGATGGCCGTGCAGATAGTTGGTGGTGCCGTCGAGCGGGTCAATAATCCACTCGTATTCGGCGGCGGCTTTACCTTGCGAGCCGCTTTCTTCGGCGGTGATTTTGTGATGGGGGTAGGCTTCTTTGAGTGCGTCGACCAAAATGGCTTCGGCGGTGCGGTCAACATCGGAAACAAAATCGTTAAACGCTTTGCTGTCGGTTTTAACGGCATCGAGGTTGCGCGATGCGCGGATCATCATATCGCCCGCTTTGCGTGCGGCTTTGAGGGCGGTGTTTAAAATCGGGTTCATGGCATTCTTCCTAATCGGGTACAATAAGGCAAAACGTAAAACGCTGCGTTTACGCTGTTTCCAATGTTTTTAAAGAACATTCAGACGGCCTTGAGGCCGTCTGAAAAAATATTCAGGCGCACATTATACCCCCGTTCCGAAAATAAAACATGATGAATCCCAAACCCGCTGTACCCGCCTATCTCGACAACATCCATATCGTCCTCGCCCGCACCAGCCACCCCGCCAATATCGGTTCCGCCGCCCGTGCCATGAAAACCATGGGGCTGCACCGTTTGACTTTGGTTGCGCCGCAGCTTATCGCCACACCGATGACCGAAAAGCCGCCGGTGTTCGATGCCGCCGAGCCGCAGGATTTCAAACTGCCCGAAGAGAGCTTCGTGCTGGCATCCGGCGCGGCGGACGTGTTGGAAAACGCCCGCATCGTGGCCACGCTTGACGAAGCGTTGGCGCACACCACCCTGAGCTGCGCCTTAACCAGCCGCAAACGCGAGTTGACCGCGCCGCTGCAAACCCCGCGCCAACTCGTGCCCGAATTGCTGCAAGCCGCTTCAGACGGCCAACAGGTTGCGCTGGTGTTCGGCAACGAAACCTTCGGCCTGAGCATCGAAGAAGTGCAAAACTGCAACCGCCTGATGACCATCAACGGCAATCCCGACTATTTCTCGCTCAATCTCGCGCAAGCCGTGCAGGTGGTGTGTTACGAGCTGTTCAGCCAAACCGATATGCCGATGACGCATTTGCAGCAGGACACCCGACCGGCCACCCACGAACAGATTGCCGGCATGGTCGGGCATATGGAAAGCGTGATGAACGACATCGGCTTTTTCAACCGCCGCAACAGCGAACGCCTGATGCGCCGCATGCAGAATCTGTTTATGCGGGCGGATACGCAAACCGAAGACATCGATATCCTGCGCGGCTTTTTGAATACCGTGAAACGCAATTTGAAAGATTAATCGTTGAGGCCGTCTGAAAAAGTATTCAGACGGCCTCAATATCAATGTCTATTATTAGGTAGGGTTTATCCATGCCTTTGCTGTGCGGCTGATGTGCATGGGCAATGCGGTAGGGAAGCGCTGTTCACAAAATGTTTTGCAATCGGAGTAGAGATATGAAACGAGCGTTGTTAATAGGGTTGGCGTTGTGGTTGTCGGGTTGCACGGCTATGCTGTGGGGCGATGACAGCAAGGCGGTTCAGCAGGCGGTAGGCACGGACCGCATTCATGCTTTCGGTGTGGCGAACGAGACGGCGCGCGGGCAGTTGAGCCCGGGCGATCTGGCGATGATGGGTGAGCAATACTGGTATGTGGTTTCCGGCACGAAAGCCGAAGATTTGCGTGCGGTGCTTAACGCCGGCCTGCCTGCGCGTTTTCACACGTTTGACAGCGACGGCAAAGAAATTTCCGCCCTGCGCGTGATGGTGCGAGGTTTGGACGACAACGAATTCAGCAGCGATTTTTGCCTCCGGTATCCGGCGGATGCGGCGGCGAAAGACAAGCTGGAAGCGCTGGAGTTTTATCAGCGCAAAGGGGGCGAGTATGAGCGTTGTTTTGTGGTGCAAGGTTATCTTTACCGCAGCCCGAAGCAGGTTGCCGTGGATTACCGCTTCGAGGAAGCCGTGCCGGTAGAACTGTTCAAATTGGAACGCCGCCCGAGCGGCGGTGTGGCGCGCACCATCGGCAAAGTGTTGCTGACACCTGCGGCTGTGGCTGCCGATGCGGTGGGCGCGGTAACGGTATATCCGGCGGCCTTGCTCGGCATTAAGGCAAGCGGCGGCTTGAAGGTAATACGGTGATGTGTTTGGTGTTGCCGAAAATAAATAGCTCTTTGGGTTAGATTTAAGCTGAAAGGCCGAGACCTTTGCAAAACCCCCCATCTGCGGCGCATTTCTGTGTTGTGTGCTGCTCGCTCGTTTGCCTATCTAACATATGATATGTCTGCACTCGCTGTGCTGCTACGCCTTGAACTGCATCCACATCTGAGGGTTTTGCAAAGGTCTCAGGCCGTCTGAAAATGTTTTCAGACGGCCTCTTTTAATATATCCACACGTTGAAGCGGGCATTTAAAAAGCAGGCGGTTGGGGTTGCTACGCGGCGGTTCGCAGCCTGCTGTGTATTGCAGGCCGTGGGTGAAAGTGTTAAAACGGGGGCATGATATAAAAAGAAAAATATCCGTATCCAACGGTTTCTGCCAAGAATATGCCGTGCATGATGGTTTTGAGAGGAGAAAATCATGAAAAAACAGGTTGCAGCAGATAAAAAATTCTTCGGCCACCCGTGGCAGCTTTCGACCTTATTCCATATCGAACTGTGGGAGCGGTTTTCGTTTTACGGAATGCAGGGCATCCTGCTGATTTATCTGTATTACCAAACCACTCAAGGCGGCTTGGGTATGGATAAATCGGTGGCCGGCGGCATTGTCGGCGCGTATGGCGGCAGCGTGTATCTTTCGACGATTTTGGGCGGTTGGTTGGCCGACCGCCTGTGGGGCGCGGAGCGGACGCTGTTTTATTCCGGCATTTTAGTAATGTGCGGTCATATCGCGTTGGCGGTGATTCCCGGTTTTGCGGGGTTGCTGTGCGGTTTGGTAATGATTGCTTTGGGCAGCGGCGGCGTGAAGGCGTCGGCCAGCTCGATGGTCGGCTCTCTCTATGAAAGTGAAGAACTGCGCCCGCTGCGTGATGCCGGTTTCTCGATTTTTTATATTTCGATCAATATAGGCGGTTTTTTAGGCCCGCTGATTACCGGCCTGCTGCAAAACAATATCGGTTTCCATTACGGCTTTGGCGCGGCGGCGGTGGGTATGGCGTTCGGTTTGTGGCAATACGCGCGCGGCAGGAAGTTTTTGCCGCACACACCCGCGCCTTTTCCTTTGCCGCAGGGGCAGGGCAAGACGGCGGGTTTGGCGGCGGCGGTGTTTGCCGGAGCGATTGCGGTATCGGTGGCGCTGGGTTGGCTGAATCTGGACAATTTTTCCAAGGTGCTGCTGGCTACGGTAATCGCAGCTACGGTGGTGTATTTTGCGCGTTTGTTGCTCAGCCCGTCGGTTGAAGCGCAAAGCAAACGCTACATCACGGCTTATGTGCCCCTGTTTTTGGTTATCTGCATTTTTTGGGCGCTGTGGTTCCAAGTGTTTACTTCGGTAACGGTGTATTTTGACGAAACCATCAACCGCACGGTCGGCGGCTTTACGATTCCCGTATCGTGGAAAGATTCGCTGCAAAGCTTTTGGGTGGTGGTGTTTTCGGGTTTGATGGCGGCAATGTGGACGAAAATGGGTGAAAAGCAGCCCAAAACGCCGTTGAAATTCGCTTTGGCCGTGATTACGCTGGGTGCTTCTTATTGGTGTTTCGTTCCGTTTCTGAATTCCGGTACGGTGATGCCTTTGATGGTGTTTGCGCTGGTAATTTTGGGCATTACCATCGCCGAGCTGCTGCTTTCGCCGATTTCATTGTCGCTGGCCACCAAAATCGCACCGTCGCACTTTAAAACGCAAATGGTTGCGCTGAACTTTTTGGGCTTGTCGCTCGGATTTACTCTGGGCGGCCTGATATTCAAACAATATTTTATTGCTGAAAACGCCGCAGGTTTTTATCGCTTGATCGGTACGACGGGTTTGATAACGGGCGTGGTGCTGCTCGCGCTCGTGCCGGTGTTGAACCGCCTGCTCAAGGGCGTGGATTAAGTTTTTGCATAAGGAAAACCTATCATGAATACTCCTTCACAACGTTTGGCCGCGCTGCGCGACAGTATGCGCGAACACGGATTCGACGCTTGGATTATCCCTTCGGCCGATCCGCACCTATCCGAATACCTGCCCGAACATTGGCAGGTCAGGGCGTATGTTTCGGGCTTTACCGGCTCGGTGGGCACTTTGGTGGTGAAAGCCGACAGTGCTGATTTGTGGGCCGACAGCCGTTATTGGGAGCAGGCGGAAAAGCAGCTTGCGGGCAGCGGCATCGAATTGAAAAAACTCGGTTTCGGCAAAACGCATGTTGAAGATTTGGCGGAAACCCTGCCGGAAAATGCACAGGTGGGCGTGGCGGCCGATATGTTGTCGCTGGCCGCGCAACGCCAGCTTCAGACGGCCTTTGCATCAAAAAATATCCGCCTGAACCATCAAAGCGATTTGTTGGGCGGTTTGTGGGCAGGCCGCCCCGCGTTGCCGTCGAGCGAGATTTATCCGCACAAGGCCGAATTTGTGAGCGAAACCGCCGCACAAAAACTGGCGCGCGTGCGGGCGGCTGTGAAAGAAAAAGGTGCGGATTACCACCTGATTTCTTCGCTCGACGATATCGCGTGGCTGACCAATCTGCGCGGCAGCGATGTGTCTTATAACCCCGTGTTTCTGTCTTATCTGTTGATCGGCGCGGACACTGCCACGCTGTTTGTGAATCAAAACGGCTTGAGCGAAGAGTCCGCCCAATGCCTGAAAGCGGCAGGCATCGGCACCGCCGACTACCACACTACCGCCGATGCTTTGGCCGCCGTGTCGGGCAAGCTGCTGATTGATCCGGCCAAAACCGCCGTCAGCACCGTGCAGAAGCTGCCCGACAGTGTGAAACCGGTGGAAAGCATCAACCCGAGCACTTTGTTTAAATCCATCAAGTCCGACGCCGACATCGCCCACATCCGCGAAGCCATGCGGCAGGACGGCGCAGCGTTGTGCGGCTTCTTTGCCGAGTTGGAGCAAAAACTGGCCGACGGCGAAACCGTGTCCGAGCTGGATATCGACACCATGCTGCTGGCGCACCGCAGCCGCCGTCCGCACTTCATCTCGCACAGCTTCGGCACGATTGCCGGCTACAACGCCAACGGCGCGCTGCCGCATTACAGCGCCACGCCCGAAGCGTACAGCCTGATTGAAGGCAACGGCCTGCTGCTGATTGATTCGGGCGGCCAGTATGAAAACGGCACCACCGACATCACCCGCGTGATTCCCATCGGCACGCCGACCGCCGCGCAAAAACGCGACTTTACGCTGGTGTTGAAAGCCCATATCGCGCTGGCCGAAGCCGTGTTCCCCGAAAACATCGCCGCACCGATGATAGACGCCGTCTGCCGCGCACCTATGTGGAAAGCCCAATGCGACTACGGCCACGGCACCGGCCACGGCGTCGGCTACTTCCTCAATGTGCACGAAGGGCCGCAAGTGATTTCCTATCACGCCGCCGCCAACCCCAACCACGCCATGAAAGCCGGCATGTTCACCTCAAACGAACCCGGCCTCTACCGCCCCGGCGCGTGGGGTATCCGCATTGAAAATCTGGTGATCAACCGCCCCGTTGCCCAAGCGCAGGAAACCGCGTTCGGCAAATTCCTGTGCTTTGAAACCGTTACCCTCTGCCCGATAGACACCCGCCTGATGGACGTTGCCATGATGTCGGCAGACGAAATCGAATGGGTCAACAACTATCACGCCGACGTGCGCGCAAAACTGCTGCCTTTGGTTGACGGCGCGGCAAAAGCATGGCTGCAAGAGCGCACCCAAGCGGTTTGATGCCTGGCAGCCCTTGACGGAAAGGCCGTCTGAAAACAGAAAACAGCTTTTCAGACGGCCTCAAACACCTTTAATCTTCCCAACCATCAATTCTGATATGAACTACGCACTCGATGCTATCTGGTGGCGGCTGACCGCCCCCCATGTGCGCGATCTGGCCGCCATACTTACCGCTCCGTCGCTGTGGCAGACCGGCTGCGAACTGCCCGTAACCGAGCTGTTGGGCGATACCGGCTTCCGCTACCTGCTCGATCTTAACGACCATCCGCAGCAACTTCACGAGATGGTGAAGCACAACCAACCTTTCGCCAGCCGCCTCGGATTCTATGCCGAACACCTGCTGGCGTTTTGGCTCGAAACCGCCCCTCACGCCTCGCTGCTCGGCCGCAATGTCGTGCTGAAAAACGCAGCAGGGCAGACCGGCGGCGCGGCCGACTTCATCGCCACACTCAACGGCCAACCCTACCACATCGAATTAACCTGCAAATATTACGGCTGCCGCTCAGGGAGGCCGTCTGAAATGGTAGGTTTCGATACGCAGGATACCTTGCTGCATAAAGCCGATAAGCTGCAGCGCCAACTGAAGCTGCTCGACAGCGAAGAAGGCCGGAAGATATTGGCAAGGTTCAAACTTGATCCGCAGCAAGTGCGCCCCGTTTCCATCGTGCGCGGCGTCGGGTTTTCAGCACAGCCGCAAGCAGGCCGCGAAGCACCGCTCAATTCCTACGGCTGGCACGGCGTTTATATTGAAGATTGGTCGGAATACGGTTTTTTGCGAAACACGCACACCTCGCTTTCAGACGGCCTCGAACGCCGCTACGCCCGCCTCCCGCGCCTGTCATGGCCCGCACCGGCAAGATTGCGCTTGGAAGACACCCTCGACGCTGCTGAAACACGCGCCGTGCGCAGCGGCATCGTCGCCGCACTCGAACAACGCCCCGACGGCTTGTGGCATGAAGTTCAACGGATAATGAAGGTAGAGCGGGGCGGGTAAGCAGGCATGGGCTGTTGCAGGGCGGATTGAATATCCGCCTTACTGTTCGGGAGTTGTTTTAGCGAAGCCCACAAAGCTCGTTTTAGCGAAGCTCACCAAGCCCGCTTTCAGACGGCCTCAAGCTTTTTAAGGTATGCAGATTCTTCAAACGCAAACCTAACCGAGGCTTGCAAAACAAAGGCCGTCTGAAAATTTTCAGACGGCCTGATGGTTTTAAAACCGCTATTTCCGTGTGGGCTTAAGCCTTAACAGGTGCTTCCGCACCTTCGGGCAGGCCGAAGATTTCGCGCAGAATCACTTTATAGAATGCAAACGCATCTTTCGCGCCTTGAATGGCTTCGTCTTGAGCGGCTTTGTCCAAGCCCAGATTGTTCAAATACACCACAAACTCGCGCCAGTGTTGGCCGCGGCCGTCGGGATGCGGAGCCAGATGGCGCGCGCCGTGATCGGCATTGAAGCTCAATTTTTGCGCATCTTTAAACAAAAATGCCGCACCCAAGTTGGAACCTTCGGCGCAATACAACCAGCCGATAGCCTTATTGCCTTCGGGCCTGGGCAATTCGCCGGAGAATTGATACGGCTCGCTGCCCAAATCTTTCAAATCCTGAACCACGGCATCGTAACGCGCCATATCCGCCAGCTGGGGAATCGCTTTGTTTAAGGCTTCGTCTTTGTAGATGCTGTCGACGATTTTGTGAAATACCGATTGCAGTTTCAAAAACTTAGTATAGTTTTCATTGCTGACGAACGGTTCAACCGACATCACCAAATTGTCTACGCTGTCGTGGGTGGTGCGGTTTTCTTCTTTCAGTCGCTGGGCGAAAGTGGGGGTTTCGTTGGTCATTTCGTTTTCCTTTTCTATTGATAATCGGTATTCAGACGGCCTTGGGGCCGTCTGAAACATGGTGCTTTAAAATTTATATTCAAGCGAGAAGGCAAAGTTGCGTCCCGGAGCGTGGAAGCGCTCCAAGCCTACGCCGTCGCGATCCACGGTGTTGGTGGTGCTGTTGGCATTGATGCCTCTCAAAGCATCCCAAGTTTGGTATTTGCGGTCGAATATATTATATACACCTGCGCGGGCAGTAAAGTTTTTAAACGGACGGTAATAACCGAAAATGTCAAACACGGTTGCCGAGCTATTCAGGTATGGGTAAGTGATGACTTCTTTTTTCAAGTTTGAGCTAGTGCCGGTAATTTGGGTTACTTTGGCATCCGAAGCTTTTTTCTTACCCAAGTAGGTCATCCGCGAGAATATCCCCCATTTGCCGTCGGGTCTTTCATAATCCAAGCCAGTGATGATTTTTAAAGGTTGGATAGAAAGCAGGCTGTTGTCACCGGAAATTTTACCTTTGCTGTAACCTAAAGCACCATGCAGCTTCCAGCCCTCGGAGATAGGCAGGAAATGGTGTGCATTCAGATGGCCTTTGATTTCTATGCCTTGGATACGTCCTTTATCAAGGTTGACCATTTGTTGTTTGGGTGTTTGGAAATAACGTTCACACCCATACAAAGCACATTGGTCGTAGTAGGGATTGGGGGTGGTAATAATATTTTCTTGTTCAGCCAAGAAATTTTTATAGCGGGTTTGGTAAAGTGTGAAGTCGAGTAAACCTTTTTCATTTCTGCCTTGTAAAGATAAACTGTGGCTGAAACTGCGTTCTGCTTTCAGGTCAGGGTTGGATTGCCATTTACCATAAGGGCTGTCGAAAGTGAAATACATTTCGGAGGCAGTTGGTACGCGGTGTCCGGTGCTGAACAGGTAGCCGGTTTTCCAAGTCGGGTTAATGTTTGCATCCAACCCTGCAAATCCGTTCCAGTTGACGAATGTGTTTTTATTGGGCTTGCCTTCGGCTTTGCATGCTGAGCTACAAGGAGCATTAAGGTCTTTCGGTTTTAATTGCTCGTAATCATATCGCACACCGATTTGGCTTGAGAGTGTGGGGTTCCAAACGGTTCTGTCTTTGAGTAAAAAACCGTATTGGCGGGTTTTTACAGGATATTGGATAGCATATCGCGTATTGGTTTGATAATTTGTACCTATGCCTATCGTGTCGTAGTTGATATTTTGGAAAGTTTTATCGGCTGCGAAAGTTTTGAATGAAAGGGTATGTTCACCACCCAAGCGGAACGGTTGGCCTTCTAAAAGCAAAGAGAAGCGCTTGTAATTGGTTTGCATACGGCGGTCGTAAATTTCATCAAGCTTTTTTTCACCATAGGTATTGGTAATAAAGTTGAAGGGACGAGAACCTTTATAGTTTACTGCAGCCAAGTCGGTTTTCTGATAGTCAAAATCACTTCTCAGCAAGGATAAGTAGCGTGATTCGGGCGTCCACTCATGATGGGCGTTAATATTCATCCGCTTGCTGTCGTCCTCAGCTTCACGCCACATCGAATCAAGTAGTTGATAGGAACGCTCGTCCGTATAACGGCTGCCGTCTTGGCCGGTTATAGAGAAGCCTAATTTATGGTCGGGATGGAAGCGCCAATTAAACTTACCTAAATAGCTGTGGAAACGATGTTGCGCCGGATCGGGGTTTTGGCTGCTGCTTCCCCAAATATTGGGGCCGCTGCCTTTACTTTGATTTCATGACCTCGGCGGTGCGAGTATAAAAGTGCTGCATCAAATTGGCTTTTTACCACGCCGAATCCCAAAGTGTTTACCCATTCACGGTTTTTCGTTGCATGACCGCTCCGCAGGATGCCGCCAAACTCTTTATCAGCTTGTACAATATCTTGTGCGCCCAGCGTACGGTAATTTACTCCGCCGCCCAAAGAACCGCTTCCGGCATTAACAGAGTCTGAAACTTTAACGATATCGATGCTGCGAACCAATTCGGGGTCAATAGAAAGCCTTGAATTATTGAAGTTACCGTAACGGTTGTACAAAGAGTTCTCTTCAAAATCGGGCAAAGAAACGCCATCAATGCTTACATCAACACGATTGCCTTCCACTCCGCGCATGGCAAAGCCTTTTAGGTGCCGACCGTTATCAGCAACACCGACGTCGGTTGAGTAACGCACCAAATCACGGGTATCCCGAATCATTTCTTCTTGGATTTGTTCTGTATTTTTTCTGTCTATATGTGTAGGGGCGTGTCTTTTCCCTTTGACTGTAACTTGTTTGAGTTCAACCGCTGTTTTCTCTTCGTTGGCGTTTTCTGAAACAGCCGTGTCTGCGTAGGCAGAATGGCTGAAAATACAACTGATAAATGCAGCTAAGGGCAATAATTGATGAGATTTCATAACGAAAATAACTCCCAAAAATGATGTTATGTGCCTGCTTGGGTAGCAGGGAAGTTTGGAAAAAATAGAAAAACACTTCAGGTTTTTCAGTTATTTGCAAGTGAGGGAATAGTTTTCTAAGTTGTAGATTGAATAATGTGTTAAAAAATAATAACAAAATTTATTTAATGATTATGTATTTAAGTTAGTATATATCAAAATTTTACTTTAATGTGAATCGTTTTTATTTTTGAACGAGTTGTTTGTTGGGAGAGTGTTAGATTTTGTTTATATTAATGATTGTTTAGAATTTTATTTGTGTGTTAAGTTTTAGACAGTTTAAACAGGGCTCAAAATATGGATATCCGCAAACACCACTTACAACAGGCAGTAGAGCGGCACATTATCAATCCGCAGCAGGCCGATGAGTTGTGGGCGTTTTGGAGGCAGCAAACCAGCCATGTGCCGCAGTTTGGCTTTACCCATGTTTTGTATTATCTCGGCGGGCTGCTGGCCATCGGCGCGATGTCGCTGTTTATGACCCTCGGTTGGGAAACGTTCGGCGGGGCGGCGATTGTGGTGCTGTGTTTGGTGTACGGCACGGCAGGCGTGGCGCTGACCGAATATTTCCGCAAACGTAGTCTGCACATTCCGGCGGGCATTTGCGCTACTTTTGTGGTGGTGCTGGTGCCGCTGGCGGTGTACGGCTTGCAGCAGGCATTGGGTTTTTGGCCGGATAATGAAATGGTTTACCGTGATTACCACCGCTGGATCGACTGGCGCTGGCTGATGATGGAGCTGGCCACGCTGGCCGCCGCTGCCGTGATGCTGTGGCGTTACCGCTATCCGTTTTTGGTAATGCCGGTGGCGGTAACGCTGTGGTATATGTCGATGGACGTTGCCGATTGGATTTTCTACGGCCACGGCGGGGTTTACGATTGGACGCTCAAGCAGCAGGTTTCGGCTTTGTTTGGCGCGGTGATGATTCTGCTGGCGTTTTGGGTGGATTTCCGCAACCGAAGCGAACGTGATTATCCGTTTTGGCTGTATCTCTTCGGCGTGATTACGTTTTGGGGCGGCCTGAGCTTTATGGAATCCGACAGCGAGTGGAACAAGTTTATTTACTTCTTGTTGAACGTGGGCATGGTGTTTACCGGCGTATTAATCCGCCGCCGCGTGTTTACCGTGTTCGGCGCGTTAGGCATGTTCGGCTATTGCTGGCATCTGGCCGATAAGATTTTCAAAGACAGCTGGTTTTTCCCGATTTCGCTCACGCTGATCGGTTTGCTGATTGTGTGCATCGGCGTGTGGTGGCAGAAGAACGATGCGGTTTATACGCAGAAACTGCAAAACAAAATGCCGCAAGCGGTGCGCCGTTTTTTACAGCGTAAATTTGAATAGTAGGGATAACGGAGGCCGTCTGAAAATGATTTCAGACGGCCTTTGGTTTTGGACGGGCAGATCATTTTGTTTCACGGCGGTTTGTGGGGGCGGATTGAATATCCGCCCGCGTGTGTATTGAGGTTATGCTCGGGAAAGTAGGCGGCATTGGGCGGTTGTGTTTTTTTATCGTGAAAACGTCGGGGAAGTTAGGAAGTATTGCGGTGGTATTGCGGCAACGGGCGGATATTGAATCCGCCCCTACGGGAGAAGGTCGGTAAGGTTTGGAGGGGAATGTTATTGAGGCCGTCTGAAAACCTAAAACCATTTCAGACGGCCTTTGGGTTTTGTAGCAAGGTCATTTTGTTTCATGGTGCTTTGTAGGGGCGGATTCAATATCCGCCCGCGTGTGTATCGAGGTTATGCGCGGGAAAGTCGGCGGCATTGGGCGGTTGTGTTTTTATCATGGGATGTCGGCGGATTCGGTTGGTATTGCGGTGGCAGGTGTGGCGGTAACGGGCGGATATTTAACCGCCCTTGCGGAATATGGTCGGTAAGGTTTGGGGTGGGGGATGTCATTGAGGCCGTCTGAAAACCTAAAACCATTTCAGACGGCCTTTCCCAACAACGGCTGCTGCCGCACGATGGCGCGGATAACGGTGCGGTTGGGGGCGAGGGCGTGGCGGATTCTTGGCGACAGCGGGTTGGGTAGGCCGAGGATGTCGGCGGCGATGGCGGCGGCGCAAATGGGGGCGGTGGCAAGGCCGCGGCTGCCGTGGGCGGTGTTGATGTAGGCGTTCGGCAGGTAGGGGCAGGGGGCGTTGAGGCGGTAGTTTTTGTCGAGGGCGAGTTTGGCGTACACGCTTTGCATGGCGGCGATGTCGCCGAGTGCGCCGACGATGGGCAGGTGGTCGGGGCTGTCGCAGCGCAGGGCGGCGTGGCCTTGCAGGGTAAGGCCGTCTGAACGGGTTTCAGACGGCCTTTGGTGTTGATGAGAACCGTCAAGGCCGTCTGAAAGCGAACTTGGTGAGCTTCGCCAAAACGAGCTTTGCGAGTTTCGCCAAAGCAGTTGCGCGGCCAGTTGTGCGTTTAACTCGTGCAGGTTGGCGCGGTTGGTTTGGCGGTCGGTTTCGCGCCAGTCGGTGCCGGTGTCGTGCTGGACGAAGGTTGCGCCGTAGCAATGCAAGCCTTGCCATGCGGGGCTGATGTAGCTGGCGCCGGAAAGGGCGCAGCGCAGTTGTTCTGAATACGGCACGGCGGCGGCGAGGTCGGTTTGCCCGCGCACCAAGCGGTAAGGCAGGGCGGAGACGTTGGGGTCGGCGGCTTGCGGGCTGTGTGCGCCGGTGCAGTAAATCAAATGGCTGCCGCTGAAGGTGTGCGCAGGTGTGCGGACTTGCCATTCGTTGCCGTCATGTTCGGCGGCAAGCACGGGCGTGAGGGTGTGCAGTTCAATCAGCGGATGGTCGAGCAGGGCGCGGACGAGCGCGGGCGGGTTCAGCCACACGCCCTGCGGCCAATACAGGCCGCTTTGTGCGGTTTCGATGCCGGCAAGCTGCGCGGCTTCGTCGGCATCGACGGGGCGGTAAAGGTGGGCGTGGTGGCTGTGCGCGCCCAAAGCCTGATTGCGGCGGGTTTCTTCGGCATCGTGGTTGAGGTGGAGCACGCCGTCGCCGCCCCAGCTTTCGCGGTTCGGCAGCAGGGTTTCGAGCAGGCGGCGGGTGTAGCCGTAGCCGCACAGCAGCAGTTCGGTCTGCTCGGTATTGTGCGGCGAAATCTTGGCATACAGCAGCCCTTGGCGGTTGCCGGACGCGGCGTTGGCAGGTTCGGCGGCTTCCAGCACGGTAACGGGCAGGCCGTGTTCCGCCAGTGCGCGGGCGGTGGCTGCTCCGGCAATGCCCGCGCCGACGATAACGGCACGATTGGGTGTGTCGCGGTGTTCAGACGGCCTGAACCACGGTTTGACCGGTTGCGGCGGCAGTTGCGGCACGGCTTCGGTCTGCCATTGCACGGGCTGCGGAAAATGCTCGCCCAGCCGTGCGGCGTTTTCAGACGGCATCAGCCATAAATGCACGCCGGGCAAAATGTTCTCCAGCACATTGGCTCCGTTGAATTGGATGCAGCCGAGTTTGCCCGCTATGGCTTGCCGCAGCGCGCTTTCTTCCACGCATGGGGTTTCAGACGGCCTGAATTCGGGGATGCGGCGGTCGGGCAGGCACACGATCAGATACAGCGGTTTGGCATGGCTGCGGACGGCATCGGCCAAACAGCTGAGCGCGGGCGGGTGGTTCCAAGCAAGACAATTCATGATGAGGCCGTCTGAAAATAGTGTGGGCGGCCAGTTTATCACGAGCAAACGGCGGACAAACAGGTTGGAAAGCTGCTAAAATTTGTGCGATTTTATGATTTCAGACGGCCTGCGGCGGCAAGCCATGCAAAGATGTCGGTTTGCGGCTGGTATTTGATGTGAAACCGCTGCCGAAGGCCGTCTGAAAATATTCCACGGAACCCGTTATGAACCCATTAATCGCCGACTTCCAAACCGAAACCGCCCGCACGCCCGTGATTGTGGCTTTGGACTTTGCCAACGAACACGACACGCTTGCCTTTGTGCGCCGTCTCGATCCCTCCCTATGCCGTCTGAAAATCGGCAAAGAACTGTTTACCGCCACCGGCCGCAACCTTGCCGAAAGCCTGATCAACCAAGGCTTCAAACTGTTTCTCGATTTGAAATACCACGACATTCCCAACACCGTAGCCCACGCCTGCAAAGTAGCCGCCGATATGGGCGTGTGGATGGTGGACATGCACGCTTCTGGCGGCCGCCGCATGATGGAAGCCGCCGCCGAAGCCGTGGCCAACCATGCGCAAAAACCGCTGCTGATCGGCGTTACCGTGCTGACCAGCATGGAACAGAGCGACCTTGCCGAAATCGGCCTCAACCAACCCATAGAAGAATTGGTGTTGCGTTGGGCGAAGCTGGCGCAAAGTTCCGGTTTGGACGGCGTAGTCTGTTCCGCCCACGAAGCCGCACCGCTGCGCCGCGAGTTGGGCGGAGAATTTGTGCTGGTTACGCCCGGCATCCGCTTGGATACCGCCGGCAACAGCGACGACCAACGCCGCATCATGACCCCCGCGCAAGCGTTGGCGGCGGGTTCCACCTACTTGGTGATGGGGCGGCCGATTACGCAGGCAGCCGACCCCGTGGCCGTGTTGCGCGAAGTGAATGCGGCAGCCAATCAGATTTCGATTTAAATATGTTCAGACGGCCTCTCGCAGCATGAAGAGGCCGTCTGAAAATGTAGCTAACAATGGATATTCCTATGGTACTCAACACCGAAATACAACAATTGCAATCCCGTTTGAGCGGCGCACGAGTTTTAGTGGTGGGCGACGTGATGCTCGACCGTTACTGGTTCGGCGACGTTGCCCGCATTTCACCCGAAGCACCCGTGCCGATTGCCAAAATCGCCAAAACCGACCAACGCGCGGGCGGCGCCGCCAACGTGGCCCGCAACATCGCCTCGTTGGGCGGCAAAGCGGCGCTGCTGTCGGTTACCGGTAAAGACGAAGCCGCTGATGCGCTGGAAAAATTGATGAAGCAAGACGGCGTGGCTTCGTATCTGATGCGCGACAAAGAAATTTCCACCACCGTCAAACTGCGCGTCGTCGCCCGCAACCAGCAGCTTATCCGCCTCGATTTTGAAGAAATGCCGCACCGCGAGATTCTCGATTCGGTCAAAGAGCAATACCGCGCCTTGCTGCCGGAATACGATGTCGTGGTGCTGTCCGACTACGGCAAAGGCGGCCTGCTGCACGTTGCTTCCATGATCGAATGGGCGCGCTTGGCAGGCAAGCCCGTCTTGATCGACCCGAAAGGCGACGATTACGAAAAATACGCCGGCGCCACCTTGCTCACGCCCAACCGCGCCGAACTGAAAGAAGTGGTGGGCAGTTGGCGCAATGAAGCGGAATTGACCGAAAAAGCCCAAAACCTGCGCCGTAATTTGGATTTGGAAGCCCTGCTGCTGACCCGCAGCGAAGAGGGCATGACGCTGTTCCGCAGCAGCCAGATCGACCACCAGCCCACCCGCGCCCAAGAGGTGTACGACGTATCCGGCGCAGGCGACACCGTGATTGCCAGCATGGGCTTGGGCATAGCCGCCGGTTTCAGTCTGCCCGAAGCCATGCACATTGCCAACACCGCCGCCGGTGTGGTGGTGGCGAAACTGGGTACGGCGGTGTGTTCGTTTGACGAACTCAGTACGGCTTTGAAGGAACAACAGGCCGTCTGAAAGCGTTCAGGCCACTTTCAGACGGCCTCGGTGGTGTTACACGGTTGCAGTAATGAGGCCGTCTGAAAAATATAGTCTATACATACGCTGCAATTAAAATAGGTATGAAACGCCATTTCGGGAGAGAAGGCTTTTTCCTGCTCTCCAACTGCTTGCTTATTTACGCAGGATAGCGGGCTTTGAAAGAGCATTTTGAAAAACCGTCAGGAGAAATTATCGTGAAGCAGGAATCTGCCGTATATACTTATCAAAACCAAGATAAGCGGACACGTTGGTTGTTGATTACGTTCATCATTTATATTGTATTGAATGTGTTGTCCGGCTTCGGCGAGATGTATGCGCTGAATACGATTAAACAGGCAGCTGCATCCATTACTGAGGAAGGCATCGAATCGTCTGCTTATGAAGCAGTATTGTCGTCCCAGAATATGGTTTTTTATTTGTACCTTACCGCAGTTCTGGTATTTGTGGTTACGGCGGTGCTGACGGCCAAATGGATCATGCAGGCCAATAAGAATGCCCGTGCTTTGGGTACAACGGAAGTGGAAATGACTCCGGGATGGTCGGTGGGTTGGTTTTTCGTGCCGATTATGAATCTTTTCATGCCTTTGCGCGGTGTGACGCAAATTTGGAACGGCAGTATGCGCGCAGCAGGCAAGCCCTCGCCTCAAACCATGCTGTATGTTTGGTGGGGTTCGTGGATTGTCGGTAATATACTCGGCCGTTTGACGACTAGAGTGGGTGATCGGGCTTGGGAAGCTATGGAGGCGGCGCAAACTGAAGAAGCGTTTCAGACGGCCTTGTCTTCTTATCTCTCAAGCGGCTATGTCGGCCTGCTTTACAATGTTTTGACTATTATCAGCGCGTTGGCGTTGTTGAAAATCATTTATACCGTTAATCAAGCGCAGGAACAAAGCGCGCTGCCTCCCGCAGTAAATGCCGAGCCGGAAGCGGAGCGGTAAAATAACAGAAAGTCTGTTCGCGCTCCGTAGTGCAGGGGCGCAGGCAGACGGGTTTCAGGACTGACCGTGTGATGCGATGAAACCTTTTTTGTTCCGGCGGTTGCCGTTGACCGCGGCCAATAACATTATGAGTAGGAAATCAAAGGAAAAGATTATGACCATCATCGTAACCGGTGCCGCCGGCTTTATCGGCAGCAACATCGTCAAGGCCCTGAACGAACGCGGCATTACCGATATCATTGCCGTCGACAACCTGACCCGCGGCGAGAAATTCAAAAATCTGGCCGAGTGCGAAATCGCCCATTATCTCGACAAACACGAGTTCATCCGCCAAGTGCGCGAGCATCTGTTGCCGTTCGACGATATCGAAGCCGTGTTCCACGACGGCGCGTGTTCCGACACCATGGAGCACAACGGCCTGTATATGATGGACAACAACTATCAATACAGCCTCGATCTGCTCGATTGGTGCCAAGACGAGCGCATTCCGTTTTTGTACGCCTCCAGTGCGGCGGTGTACGGCAAAGGCGAGATTTTCCGTGAAGAGCGCGAATTGGAAAAACCGCTCAATGTGTATGGCTATTCCAAATTCCTGTTCGACCAAGTGGTGCGCTGTCGCATGGAAGAGGGTTTGACCGCGCAAGTGGCCGGTTTCCGCTATTTCAATGTGTACGGCCCGCACGAGCAGCACAAAGGCCGCATGGCTTCGGTGGCGTTCCACCATTTCAACCAATACCGCGAGCAGGGCTATGTAAACTTGTTCGGCGCGAACGAAGGCTACGGCAACGGCGAGCAAACCCGCGATTTCGTGAGTGTGGAAGACGTGGTGAAAGTAAACCTGTTCTTCTTCGACAACCCTGAAAAATCAGGCATTTTCAACTTGGGCACCGGCCGCAGCCAGCCGTTTAACGATTTGGCCGCGGCCACCGTAAACTCGTGCCGCGTAGCCGAAGGCAAACCGGCCATGAGTTTGCAGGAGTTGGTGAAAGAAGAGCTGATCCGCTATATCCCGTTCCCCGATTCGCTCAAAGGCAAATACCAAAGTTTTACCGAGGCCGATATTTCCCGTTTGCGCGAAGCCGGCTATGAAGAAGCGTTTTTAGACGTGAACGAAGGTGTGAGCCGTTATGTGCATTGGATGATGGAAAACCTTTAAACCACGCAAGCTCACGGCAGGCCGTCTGAAAGGCAAAAATACTTTATAATGCTTTTCAGACGGCCTGCGGTGTTTTCGGGCTGCCTCAAGCGGAAAAGCGAACCGCACACAATACAAGCAAAGGAGAAAACCATGAGCGGAAAAAATGATTTTGCAACCGCCGATTTAATCGACATCGCACCGGACACCCCTTCCTGCGAAGTCCAGTTCCGTCATTTCGGGCGCCATGCCCGTTTCTGCGGCAGAATCCGCACGGTGAAATGCAGCCGCGACAACGGCTTGGTTAAAAAACTGATGAACACGCATTCCGACGGAGAAGTGCTGGTGGTGGACGGCGGCGGCGATTTATACAGCGCATTGATGGGCGACATGATTGCCGGTGCGGGCGCAGCCAACGGCTGGGCCGGTGCAGTGATTTTCGGCCCCATCCGCGACAACGAAGCCATCAACGCCATGCAGTTCGGCGTAAAAGCCTTGGGTACCAACCCGCGCAAGAGTGCGAAAGACGGTGCGGGCGAAGTGGATGTGCCGGTCACTTTCGGCGGCATTACGTTTGTGCCCGGATATTATTTATACAGCGATTCAGACGGCATCTTGGTGTCGGAGCAGCCGCTGCACGAGGAATAAACAGATATGAAAGTAAGGTCAAAATGGATAGACGGCATGTGCTTTGTCGGCACAACCGAAGCAGGGCACAGCGTCGTGATGGAAGGTTCGGCACAGGAAGGGCAGGCCAAGCGCGGCCCCAGCCCGATGGAAATGCTGCTGCTGGGCGTGGCGGGCTGTTCCAGCATTGATGTGGTGATGATTGCCGAAAAGCAGCGTCAGGATATCGTGGATTGCCGGGCAATCGTTACCGCCAAGCGCGCCGACGATACGCCGCGCGTGTTTACCGAAATCCACATCCATTTTGAAGTGCTGGGGCGCAACCTGAAAGAAAGTGCGATTGAAAAAGCCGTGCAGATGTCTGCCGAAAAATATTGCTCCGCTTCGATTATGTTGGGCAAAGCGGCCAAAGTGACGCACAGCTTCGAGGTTGTCGAAACAGCCTGATGCAGTAAAAGGCAGGCCGTCTGAAAATATGTTTTAGCGAAACCCGCCAAGTTCGCTTTCAGACGGCCTCTTACCGACACGGCAACGGCTTACCAAGCACTTGCCCAAAATACAGACGGCCGGAAAAACGCTCCGGCTTTAAACGGTTTCAAGCACTTACATTCTTCAAACTGCCTGATTCGGGCAGGAGAATCGGTATGACAGAAAACGAACAGAATTTTCCTCAAGCACCCGCAACTTCATCTTTATTGGAAGAGCGCCACGATGCCGAGCTTTTCCGCGTGTATTCCCGCATTTTAGACGGCATCACCGACCACAACCTGCGCCCGGGCAACAAGCTGACCGAATCCGATTTATGCCGTCAAATGACTTGCTCACGCAGCACCGTGCGCAGTGCGCTTTCATTGCTGGCACACGATAAAATCGTTGACCTGCTGCCCAACCGCGGCGCATTCGTGCATGTGCCCGATGCGAAAGAAACGCAAGATGTGTTCAAAATGCGTATTGCTTTGGAAGAAACCATCATCAATATGCTTTTGGAAGAAGAAAATTTAGCAGAAAAAGCCAAGCCTCTTTATGATTTGATTAATCAGGAAGAAGCGGCTTTCAACCGCGGCGATAGGGTAAGCTGGAACCGCTTGTCCAACGCTTTTCATGTCGAGCTGGCGCGTCTGCTGAATAATGATGTGCTGTTGGAAATTGTGAATACCCTGTGCGCCCGCTCGTCTTTGATTATCGCCGTGTTCGACGCACCGAAAGACCGTTTGCGCCACACTTACTGCGAACACCGCGAAATCCTCGATTTGTTGGTGGAAGGCAAAAAAGCCAGAGCTTGTAAGATGATGAGGCGCCATCTGGGGCAATGTCAGGCGAGGTTGTTGAGAAAATTTGAAGCGGAAGCGTAGGGTGGCGTTTTGTTTATTGTTCCACGTTTAGGGGAGATTTTGCAGTTAAGCCGTTTGGTGGTGTAGCTATGCCGCCGAGTAGAAAGCCAATCAAAACTAGAGGCCGTCTGAAAATAACTTTTCAGACGGCCTCAAAGTTTTATTGCGATATCTGTTTTACAAGCAAACAGTCAAAGTTATAGATTGCCCAGTTTCGGCATGCCGTGCTTTTGCAGCAGCTCGTCGATCTGTTGCTGCATTTTGTACTGCTTGGCCTGACGGATCAGAATATCTTTAACTTGCTCGAAAGGAGGCGCATCGGGATTGCGCTCCGACGCCGCCAGCTTAAACAGATAGAATCTGCCGTTGAGCTGCACAGGTTCGCGGGTTACTTGGCCGCGCGACATCTGACTGATCACTTTAGCCAATTCGGGCGGCAGATGATCGGGAGAAATAAAACCGCTAACTTGATCGGGGCTGGGATAGCGTTGCATCAATTGGTCGAAAGACAAGCCTTTCAACAGCAGCTGTTGTGCTTGAAGCACTTCTTCTGGGCTGGCAAAGTTGACCTGCTGGATTTTTACCGCGCGGGTTTGGCGGTCGTAAGCGGCGCGTATTTCCGCTTCATCCACTTTGGTTTCCTGCTCAAGATGCAAAGCATATTGCGTGGCATAAAATTGCGCCTCGGCATTTTTGAAACGGGCTTGAACTTCCGGATTTTTGTCCAAGCCTAATTTCAATACTTCGTTTTTCAAAATTTCAACCGTTTGCAGTTGAAGGGTAACGCTTTTACGCAGTTTGTCGGCATCGGGCAGCTGCCCTTGATGGCTGAAAGACGCTCTTTCCAATTCTTCGGCAACCGCCGTGTCGATGCGGCTGCGTTCGATTTCCGGTGCTTTCCCGATAGCGATTCCGGCTGCCAAAACAGAGGCGGCCAAGAATGCGAATTGATTTGGTTTCATCATTGTTATTTAAGCTTTTTCAAAGTTATTTGGCTGTTTGGATATTGGCTTTGCGGTAAAGGGCTTCGATTGCGCTGTCGATGCGTGCGGCTTGAAGCTCTTGGGCAATGCCGTTTTTGGCGGTTTCATATGTCGGGATAGAAGCCGCGCGCTTGTCGTTGATGTAAAACACGCCAAACATGCCGTTGCCGTCTTGCAGCGGTGTGGCGGTATATCCGCCTTTGTTCAGATTTTTAACGGCTGCATACACTTGAGGTGCGCCTTGCTCCAAGTCTTTGAGGTTGACGTAACCTGCGTTCAAACCGCTGTTGGCTTTCCCGACCGGATCAACCGTGTATTGAGAGGCTACGGCTTTGAAATCTTTTTTGGCTTTCAAGTCGGCAATGGCTTTTTGGGCGTCTGCGGCGTTGTTGGTCAAGATTTCGCCCAGCTGTACTTCGTGGCTGCCTTGATAAAATTTGCTGAATTCGCTGTAAGCCGTTTTCAAATCGTTTTCGCTGATGGGGTTGTTTCTCAGCAGATAAACGAAATAGGCTTGGTTGAGCATGTCGTTTTCAAAAGCAGCCCATTGCTCTTGGAAACCCGGTTTTTTATCGGCGCCTTGTTTTTTGGCGTCGGTGCGTGCCTGCTCAATCACTTTTTTATATTCGGCCGATTGGTCGAGCTTTAAGCGTTTTGCTTCTTGAGCAATGAGGATGGCGGTTACGCGGCGCTCGGTTAAATCACGGCGCAAAGCAGGAGTGTCGGGAATTTGGGGATTTTGGCTTTGCAGCATCTTAACTTGCGCATCGATTTCTTTGCTGTCGATTTTGCTGCCGTTAACGGTTACGATGGTTTGCGCCCACAGGCTTCCGGAAATCAAAGCCAACATCAGTGCCGAAGCAAAATAAGATTTTTTCATATCGATTCTCTGCTTTTCTCAAATAAAAATTTAGGTAATGGGACGAGCTTAATGGAAATACTCTTCAGGGGTAACGGCTTTTACACTCAAAGCATGTATCAGGCCGTCTGAAAAAAGATCCTGAAGCAAATCTTTAACCATGCGTTGCCGGTTTAAACGGCTCACCCCGTCAAATACTTCGCTGACCAGCAATACGGCGTAATGCCCGCCGCCACGGTTTCCCGCGTGCCCTGCGTGAAGATGGCTCTCGTCGTGAAACTCAAACACCTGCGGCTGCAAGATTTTCAGACGGCCTTCAATCGTTTCCTGCATCGTAGGCATTATTTAAACACCGCTTTAAAAGGCTTGATCAAAATTTCTTCGTAAACGCCCGCATCAACGTAGGGATCTTGCTCCGCCCAAGTTTGGGCGTCGTCCAGTGAAGCAAATTGGGCGATAATCAAACTGCCGGAAACTTGATCGGGATTGTCAGGCAGCGGATTCGGCCCGGCGGTGAGCAGTCTGCCTTCGGATTGAAGCGCTTCCAAACGCTTCAAATGCGCAGGGCGCGCTTCCAAACGGGCTTCGTGAGCGCCTTCGGCATCAGTTGCCAACAACATAAAATATTCCATATTATCAACCCTCTTTAGGTAAATGCTTGCTCAAGTACATACCTTGCGCCAATGCAAAAACGATCATAAAGCCAAGCGTGCCGAACAGTTTATAGTTGACCCATTGCTGTTCGGAAAAGTTGTAAGCAACGATAAGATTGGCTGCACCCATAAAAATCAAGAATACTACCCAAGCGGTAGTTAATTTGTTCCAGATGCTGTCGTCCAGTTTCAATTCCTTGCCCATCATTGCTTTCAAGCCGTTTTTATTCATGATTTGGCTGATGCCTAAAGCCAGCGCGCCAAACCAAAACAGCAACGTAGGTTTCCACATAATGAAACGGGCATCGCGCAATAAAATAGTGGCTCCGCCAAAAACAACGATTAATCCCAAGTTCACTTTCTGCATCGTATCAAGCTTTTTATGCTTCATCCATGTTAAAGCAGCCTGAATAATGCCGACTATCAAGGCGACGGCCGTAGCCCAAATAATATTCTTGGTTGTGGTGTAAATAATAAAAAACAGAATAATCGCAATAAAATCGCTTAAAATCTTCATTTTTATGCTGAGTAAAGTAAATCAAATCATCAGAATTTCACAATCATACAGGTAGATGAACTCTTTTGCATTACTTATGTCAATGCTAACAAGGCACTTCAGGCCGTCTGAAAAAAAGGCCGATTGTCGAATTTACTTTAAAGTAAATTAAAGAGTGGTTATAAAGTTGCAATTGCCAGCTTATCGTTTACATAAATTAGCAAATTACTTGGCAGAGTAGGCAGTCAGCATATATCATGCTGATTATATACAATCAGGCAGTAAGGCTGCCAACTCGAACAGGGGATAATAATTTGAAAAACAATCATAGAATCAAACTGATTGCTGCTTCTTTGGCCTTAACAACATCATTATCTGCCGTTGGCGGCTTAGGTGGCTTGAATGTTCAATCCAACTTGGGCGAGCCGTTCTCCGGCACGGTAACGGTTACAGGGGAAGAAGCCAAAGTTCTGCTCAATGGCGGCAATGCATCACTTTCAGACAGCAATTTGCGTACGAGCGTTAGAAAATCAGGCGACAAAGCCGTTATCAATATCCGCTCGAATACCCCGATAAACGACCCTGTTTTGGTTTTCCAAGTTGGCGTCGGTTCCCAATCTCGTCAATATACCGCGATTATCGATCCGGCGGATTACGCTGCCGGTAGCGGATCAGAAGCTCAAAGCGAAACCAAATCTGCTTCCGTAGAACAGGCGGCGCGCCAACCTTCTGCGTCTCAGCGTTCTACCCACGTCAAACCTAATGCTAAGCAGGCTCAAGAGCAGACAAGAGCGAAAAAAGAAAATAAAAAATCTGCTGCTCATGCAAAAGTCGAAAAAAGCCGCGATGTAGCCCCTGTCGAGCAGAAGCCTCAAATTCCTCTTGAAGGCGACTACAAAGTTCGTCATGGCGAAACACTGACTTTCATTGCTGAGAGAATTCGTCCTCAAGGTTTGACTTTGAACGAAACTATTAATGCTTTAGTTTTGGCAAACCCCAAAGTCTTCCCGGACAATAATCCCGATATCGTTATTGCTGGCAGCACATTAAGTATTCCTTCTGCATCAGCGCTTAAAGATATTCTTAAGCAAGGTGGTGCAGCAGCAGTTAAGCCGGCAGAAACGACTTCTGTTGAAACTCAGCAACCTGCCCAAGCTTCTCAGCCCGACGTAGTTGCTGAAAAGCCTGTAGTTACTGAAAAAACACCTGAAACTGCAGGTGTAGGGACTTCAGCTTCGTCTGAGCCTGTAGTAACTGCTGCAAAAGATGAACAAGCTTCAGCAGCCGTCAGCCAGAAAGAAGTTGCTAAATCTGAAGTAACTGATAAACCTGAAACAACTGCTTCTTCAGCACAGGCACCTGCAACGGAAGAAGGTGAAAGCAGCGGTTGGTGGCGTTGGCTGCTGTTTGCCGGTTTAGGTGCGATTGCTTTATGGTTGATTGCGAAAGCGGCCTCCAAGAAAAAAGTCCACGTTGAAAAAGCTGATGAAAACGATCACTTTGTCTTGAAAGAAGCTACGGAAGAAAGCAAACTTCAAGCTCAAGATCTTCATGCTACATCGGGCGTGAGCTCCGTATCT
This sequence comes from Neisseria sp. Dent CA1/247, assembly GCF_022870825.1. Taxonomy (NCBI): domain Bacteria; kingdom Pseudomonadati; phylum Pseudomonadota; class Betaproteobacteria; order Neisseriales; family Neisseriaceae; genus Neisseria; species Neisseria sp. Dent CA1/247. The sequence goes on from NZ_CP091522.1 coordinate 626,535, forward strand.
TCAAGCAAAACAGCAGATTCTTCTTTTACGCGTTCTGGCGTTGCTGCAGGAGCAACAATTGCTGCAGGAACTGCTACTCAAGCTAAAGCTACGGAAGAAGGTTTGGATGTTGAAGATGATTTTGATGATGAAATTTTCTTTACTGAAACCGAAACCATTCCGGCAGACAAACCTGAAAATAATTTCAGCTTAGATTTAGGTTCAATTGATCGTGCTCAAAACGGTATCGTATCCGGTGCCCTTACTCAAGATGAGGAAACTCAAAAGCGCCAAAACGCCAATTGGGACACTATCGAGTCTACCGAAAGTGTATATGAGCCGGAGCCTGAAAACGAATATCAGCATGTTGCAGTTGAATTCTCTCCTGTGGCTGACACTGCCGAAATCTCTGATGTTGCAGATGTAGCCGATATTTCTGTGGATGAACATCAAAACGAGCGTAATGATTTTGATGTAGATGTAGAAAGCATTCAATTAGAAGCTGATTCACAGGAAGAGAAGCAAGCTGTTCAAGAAGTTTCTGCATTTGAAACATCTTCTTTTGTTTCAGCAGAGGAAACTGCTGATGAAATTAAGGCAGTAGAGTTTGAACCGCTTGAGTTTGATTCATCTGCTTCTGAAGAGTTACAAAAATCGGTAGAAGATACGTCTTCAATTGATTCCTCTACCGTAGTTGAAGCAGAAGCCATTACCGTTGAGTCGGAAGAAGTAGTTGAGAATATTGATCAAACAGAAACACAAGACACCTCTTTCTTTGTAGAACAAGCTGTAGAAAGTGAAATTAACCAAGAATGGGTAGCCCCGGAGTCTGACAACAATATCGCTTTCCAAGATGAAGAGCTTGGAAGTCCTGTTGATGTTAGTGTTTCCGATAGTGGCGAAACTATTGAATGGGAAAGCATAGAGGTTGAAGGTGATAGTGAGCATGCTGAAACCGGCTTTATCTCCGAATCAGTAGGCATGACTGCTCCGCTTGAAGCTAAGTATGAGCTGGCTCAAATGTATGTGGAGATCGGCGATCCAGACGCAGCAAAAGAAACGCTTCAAGAGTTACTTGAAGAGGCAAGCGGAAGCATCTTGGAAAAAACAAAAAATATGCTTGCAGAGTTAGACAAGTAAGTTTATTTGTTTATTCAATATGCAATAGTTTTATAAACGACATGAAAAGCTGAATCCTTGAGCTATTAGGATTCAGCTTTTTGTTTTTAGAACTCATAATCTATCTCATATCTATTTGTTTGTGCATCGTATGGGATAAGGCGGATGAGTTTATTTGTGATATGGTCGCAAACAAGTAAAAGTGGTCGAGAAAGCGTGTAAGATTAATCAATTCAGTGGCTTATAAAGTCGATCTCTTCGATCTAAGGCGGGTAACTCCATAGCGAAACAAAATTTATGTGCGGCATAACTAATTTTCAGTATATAAAAAGCTCTAAACTAATAGATTGATTCTATTGAAGTTTAGAGCTTTTTTGTTTGATTTCGTAATTTATTTCATAAAGCGTGCAAGAAAGTAGCCGGCGCCAATTAAAATAAGTCCGATAAGCAAAATAAATACAACTAACAATAAAGCTTTACGTCCTTTTAAAAAAGATTTCCAGCTTGGTCGGCCGAGTTCCCGTTCAAGTTTTTCTTCCAGCTCCGCTCTAATTTGTTTACGCAAGCGTTTCTCTTCTGCTTGCTGTTCAAGGTGGAGTTTTAAAGCGATTTCCTGTTGTTTTTTATGTTGGAAAGCTACTTTTTCTTCCCATTCTATTCGTTTACGCTGTATCACTGCTTCGGTTGCAGAAGAGAAGTGTAAGCGACAGGTAGGGCATTCGGTGGTATCTTCCGGATTTTCTATCATGGTTCGGCAAACCGGACATTGGTCAACGATTGTTTTTACTTCTTCATCCTGATCTTCGTCCGGCAATAATTGAAGCGAATGGCGGATAATTACATCCAACCCTAAATAGCTGAAATAATGCTGTGCATTTTCACGCTCTTCTTTGGTGCAGTTTTCTGCGATGATAGCTTGCGGGCGTTCGGCTAATGCTTGAATTAAGTCGTTGGCCTCGGCCTCGGGTAAATTATCGAGAAGGCAAGCATTGATTCTTTCTTTGTCTACGCAGGGAGGATAAGATACGTAGACATCATATAATTTTTGATTCTGCATTATTCCTCCGTAAAGTCTTGCTGTGGGGTTTCGGATTTGTTGTTCATATCGTGTAACTGCCAAATTACCAAAGATGGTTTCTTCGGTTAAAATCTTATTTGTGTATCGAAAAATAAGGGTATGCTATTAACTGATTTTTGTCAGTTCAATGTATCTAAACGGTAGAAATTTACGATAACTTACATACAAACGGGTATTTAAACTAAAAAGTTGGAAACTTTATAATTTTTGAAAAGGTGGGCATGATTATAAATTATGTCTTTATCAAGATGTAAAATTTTTATTTGTAGCCGGATTTAAAGGCGTACCGGTCTGTTTGCGAACAGTGGTTTACTCAGGTTTTCTTGTTTGATTACTTTTAAAGTCTAAAATAAGCAGGTGGTCTGTTTGTATCAGATCCACCTGCTGTTTTTTGAGCGTTTGCAGCTGCTTAGACTGAAAAAGAAGAACCGCATCCGCAGGTTGTGGTGGCGTTGGGGTTGCGGATGACGAATTGCGAGCCTTGCAAACTTTCGGTGTAGTCGATTTCTGCGCCTATCAAGTATTGATAGCTCATCGGATCCACCAAGAAAGTCAGGCCGTTTTTTTCAATTTCAAAGTCGTCGTCGTTTTTGATTTCGTCGAATGTAAAGCCGTATTGAAAACCTGAGCATCCTCCTCCGTTAACGAAGACGCGCAGTTTTAAATCGGGGTTGTTTTCTTCTGCGATCAAATCGGCTACTTTTGCACAGCAGCTTTCTGTGAAGATAATCGGGGTTTCTTCTGACATGATTCTATTCCTTTACAAATACTTGCGATGGTGTGTTTTGCTGCCCGACGGGCTGTATTGCTGATTTAAATTTAGGCTGTTTAGTATAAATTCAATAGGGGTCTTTGAAAACAGAAAGATGCTATTGAGGCCGTCTGAAAGAAAATCTAATGGTTCCAGCCTTGGATATTTTTTTGGGCTATGTTGGTTAAAGCGTTAATCCAAGCGGGGTGGGTATTTAAACAAGGTATGTATTGATATTGTATGCCGCCGGCTGCGTGGAATTGTTCCCGTCCTGCAATGGCGATTTCTTCCATGGTTTCCAAGCAATCGCTGACAAAGCCGGGGCAGAATACGTCTAGTTTGGTGATACCTTGTTTGGGGAGTTCGTCGAATAGGCTTTGTGTACTTGGACCTATCCATTTTGCTTTGCCGAATTGGCTTTGGAAGGACACGATGTAATCACTTTTGGTAAGTGACAAGGCGGCGGCTAATAATTCGGCGGTTCGATAACATTCGTGCTGATAGGGATCGCCTTGATCATGGTTTTTTTGCGGAATGCCGTGAAAACTCAGCATCAGCTTTTCTCCGCGGCCGTGATGCAACCAAAAGGCTTCTACCTGCTGTTTCATGGCATCGATATAGTATGTGTCGTCATAAAAACGGGAAACGGTACGGAGGCTGATTTGATTTCTCTGTTTAAGCAGCACTTCAAATATTTTGTCCAAGGCGGCACCCGTGCTGGAGGCGGCATATTGCGGATATAGGGGTATGGCCAACACTTGGGTTACACCTTGTGCTTTTAATTCGCTTAAAACTTCATTTGCACCGGGAGAGCCGTAGGTCATGACGTGGCGTACGATAACATTAGGCAGATTTTCGGCTAGCAATTCTGCTTGTTTTTGGGTGTAAACGGCCAAGGGCGAACCTTCAGGCAGCCATGCCTTTTGATAACCGTGGGCACTTTTTTGCGGGCGCAAGGTCAGTACCAACCCGCGCAATATCGGCTGCCACAGCAGTCCGGGAAGTTCTACCACGCGTTTGTCTGAGAGAAAGTCGCGCAAATACGGGCGGACGGCTTCGGCGGTTGGTGCTTCGGGTGTTCCTAAGTTGAGTAGCAGTACAGCGGTTTTTTGTTGTTGGGAATAAGGTTTTGGGGGTTCGGGAAGGAAGCGTGGCATGTAGGTATCCTGAGAGTGTATTTTCAGACGGCATCTTACGGTATTTTCCCGACAGAGAAAACCTGAAGATAGGTGTGGTTAGATTAAGATTGATTTTGTCTAACAGTAAGATAAATTGGCCATTTCTATCGACGGAATAAGTTTATGGGTTTGTGTTGGATAGAGAGGGTTGAAGGAGTGGCCTTTTGAAATATGCTGAGATTGGTTTTAGAGGATAGATGGATTTATATCCAAAACTTCAATCCTGCAAGCAACATGGCGTAACGTATGAATTTGCCGGCGACTAAAATCATGCTGCATTTCCAGGCATTCAGTCTTAACCAGCCGGCAGCAATCGGCAGTCCGTCTCCCAATATGGGCAGCCATGCAAAGAGTAGGCTCCAAATACCGTAGCGTTGAAGTAGATTGGATATTTTTTCAGACGGCCTTTTACGGAGCGGTATGTATCGCCCCATAAAATAAGAGACAACGCTGCCTAAACCGTTAAACAGACCGGCGATGAAGAGTGCTTCTATTTGTGCTGAAGGATGGTTGGTGACAAATAAAATAAAAGCGGCCTCTGAGGTGCCGGGTAAGATGGTGGCGGATGTGAACGAGGAAGAGGCGAGGGCAAGATAAGGCCAGAATAATTCCATTGGCGGTTGGAGAGGATGGCAAACTTGGTATTTTAGCTGAGTGTGTGGGTGTCGCGCGAGATGGCGGCTATCAAGATTTGTACCGTTAAGCTGTTTCCTTGCCCATCTGTATGGCAGGGCTTGACCAAAATGATGGATTTGTAAAAATAGCCAAAATTTCCTGTTTTTCGAATCGTAAAATCTTTGATTTAGTATATTTACGTTAAATTTAAGTAAATTTTGTTTCGATTTTAGACAGTAAAATTTTCTGTAAATCTCATTGTAAACATAATGCGTGTTGCAAATTTGTTGCAAGAATGGAAAGCGCCATTTTTAGTGTAAAAAGTGTTTTCCGTGTTTCGATTTGAAACTATAAATTTTATAAGACAGTTAATTATGAATATAATATATTGTTTTATATAAAATAATTTATAATTTTAGATTTTTTGCCGGCTATGCGGGGCCGTCTGAAAAATATTGCTCGAATATAGGTAAAGTGAATTTCGGTCTGTTAATTTAACCGTTCATCATAAATATAGTCACGCATGTGATTTATTTGGCATAATTACATTTGTTAAATTATGTATTGATTTGGATAAGTTCAATTATGAAACGGCCGATGTTTGTAACGGTTTTTGCCTATTTTTTGATTATTATGTCGCTATTGTCAGTTTTGGTTATGACGGTAAGCCGCAGTCATCCCGATGTACAGGAAGTGATTCGCCATATGCCTTTGTTGGTTGGGATCAATGTTGCCGACGGTTGGGGGGCTGTTATTAATATCGTGGTAGGCGTGGCCATGCTTCAGGCTCTGAATTGGGGGCGGTGGTTATATGTATTGTGCGGTGTGGCAGGAATAGTGTTTAATTTGACGGTGTCTCCCGAGCAGCCGATGTTGCTCTACGGCTCGGTATTGTTTATCTGTATCGTTTATTTTTTATTCCGCTCCCGAACACATTTTTATTTTCAAACTTCCGGTGGGATAGGTAATGCGTAGTTTTTTAAGTGTGATATTTTACTCTGGTGCATTATTTTGTTTTTATATGTTTGGTTTGACGTCGTTTATTTCAACGCAGACGGTGGTAGATAAATGGTCGGCATTGCTGGCGTTTTCTGTGGTCGGAGCGGTGCTGTTTGGAATAGGCTTGGCGTTGGCGCGTTTTAAAAACTGGCGTTTCCGTGTAGGTATGTTGTTGCTGGTTGCCTGCTTGGTTGTGTGTGGTGTGATTTTTGCTATTCTCATCGCGCCGAACATCTCCCTGATTGCGGGAGCGGGTAACGTGGTGTCGTTGAAAGATTTCGGTGATTACCAAACCGGCGGTATTGTGTTGACTATATATTTAATTGTTTCGGCCGGATTGATGTTGTGGCATGCCCGGGTGACTCATTTAAAAGAGAAAATTGCCGTCCTTAAACAAAGGGTGCAACGTTTGTAATTTTGTAGTATCGGTTTTGATGAGGCCGTCTGAAAAGAGATTTTCAGACGGCCTCATTGTATGCGGATGAAGGTTTTGTATAGATACGGTTGAGGATAGAAGCAAGAATAATGCAAGATTAAACCGTGTGAAAATGTGGCATGATTGTGTACCGATACATTGGTTTGGATATGCACGCAATGAGGAGGCCGCCTTTTTATTTTGAAACATTGCGATATACTGGCGCGTGTTTGGAATGTTGCAACTTAGACTGATAAGAGAAGATTGATGAAAACGATTTTGATAACGGGGTGTTCCAGCGGCATCGGCTACGATACGGCCAAACAACTGCATCGAGCCGGCTGGAGGGTGTTTGCGTCTTGCCGAAGCCTTCATGATGTGGAGCGGTTGCGCGCCGAAGGGCTGGCGGATGCGCTTCAACTTGATGTGGCCGATAGTGCAAGCATCCGTTCGGCTTTCGATACGGTGATGCGGCAAACGGGCGGTGCTTTGGATGCGCTGTTTTGCAATGCCGGTTACGGGCAGGTGGGAGCGGTGGAGGACGTGCCGCGTGAAGCGTTGCGGGAACAGTTTGAAACCAATATATTTGGCGCTTGGGAGTGCATTACGCTGGCGATGAAGGTATTCCGCCGTCAGGGGCATGGGCGGATTTTGGTGAACAGCAGTATTTTGGGCTTTGCCGCCATGCCGTGGCGCGGAGCTTATAACAGTACGAAATTCGCCTTGGAAGGTATGTGCGATACCTTGCGCCATGAAACGCACGGCAGCGGTATTTTTATCAGCTTGGTTGAGCCGGGGCCGATTGCCACTAAGTTCCGCCAAAATGCTTTGAAGAAACTGCATGAACACATTGATATTGCCGCTAGCGTGCATGCTGAAAACTACCGCTATCAGTTAAACCGCCTTGAAAAAGAAGGTAATGCCGCGCCTTTTACGATGTCGTCGGCGGACTGCGCAGCGATTTGCGTGAAGGCGTTGACTGCCACTAATCCCAAAGCACGCTATTTGGTGACTTTCCCTACGGTGTTGTTTTGGTATTTGAAACGTTTGTTGCCGACAAGATTGCTGGACCGCTTGCAACGCGGGGCGGTAGAAGGGCAGGGGAAATGAACACGCTTTATTTGGCTTCGGGAAGCCCGCGCCGCCGCGAAATTTTGGAGAACTTAGGCTACCGCATTGCCCGTTTGCCTGCTGAAATTGACGAAACGCCGTATTTGCATGAGTCGGCGGCGGCTTATGTGGCGCGTATGGCTTTTGAAAAAAACGCTGCGGCCGTTGCTCATTGGCAGGGGCAATATCCGTTTGCGCCCGAATATCCGCTTTTGAGTGCGGATACGACGGTGGCCTTGCACAATCATATTTTGGGCAAACCCGAATCGGCTGAGGATGCTTTTGCGATGTTGAAGAGTTTGTCCGGCACGACGCATCAAGTGCTGACGGCGGTGTGCGTTTATTGGCAAGGCAAAACCCATGCGCTGATGCAGCAGAGCGATGTGGTGTTTAAGCCTTTGGAAGACGAAGAAATCCGCGCTTACATTGCCAGCGGGGAACCGATGGACAAAGCAGGTGCCTATGGTATTCAGGGGCTGGGCGGAATGTTTGTACAAAATCTTTCCGGCAGCTTTACCGGCGTGATGGGATTGCCTGTGTTTGAAACGGTGGAATTGCTGAAAACATTGGGTTTGGCCGTGCCGCCTTTTCAGACGGCCTCAAGCTTGGATTGAAAAGCCTGCGTGTTGTGTTAAGGATAATAACCGGCACCCAAAATACAGGGCTTGCCCGCTCCCGTGGCGTGGTAAGGGTTGCTGGGAACGCGGTTGACCCAGCAGGCGGCGAGCCAGCCGAATGCGGCGGCTTCCATCCATTGAGGGTGTAAATTCAAGGCATGGCTGCTGTGAAGATTGATTGGGGTGTTGGAGAAGCGCTGCTCAAGGCTGGTCATTAAGGCTGAGTTTTGTATGCCGCCGCCGCACACAAAAATATGACTTGCTTGAGGCGCGGCATAGGAAACGGCATCGAAAATGCTTTGCGATGTGTATTCGAGCAGGGTTTTCAGCACATCGTGAGGGTTGAGGCCGTCTGAAAGCCGCGGCAGCAGCCATGGCAGGGAAAACAGTTCGCGCCCTGTACTTTTGGGATAAGGTTGCGAAAAGTAGGGATGGTCGAGTAACTCTTCCAAAAGCGACGACAGCACTTGGCCTTGAGAAGCTTTGCTGCCGTTTTCATCATAAGGCTGCTGCCATATATGCTGAACCCAAGCGTCCATCAGCATATTGCCGGGGCCGGTGTCGAATCCGAAGGCGGGTTGGTGCGGCGGGAGCACGCTGATGTTGGCAATGCCGCCTATGTTCAACACAACGCGGGTTTCGGTATCGCTTTGAAATAAGGCCTGATGAAAGGCGGGAACCAACGGAGCGCCTTGCCCGCCGGCGGCGATGTCGCGGCTGCGGAAGTCGCCGATGGTCATGATGTCGGTCAGTTCGGCCAGAAGGGGCAGGTTGGCCAGTTGGATGCTGTATCCCGATTCGGGAGCGTGGCGCACGGTTTGGCCGTGGCAGCCGATCGCGGTAATCTGTTTAGGGTTCAGACGGCATGAGTCCAGCAGTTTGTGCACGGTTTCGGCATACAGCCTGCTTAATTCTTGTGCCAGCATCATGCTGGTGTGTAATTCGTTGTGGCCAGTGTTTTGAAGTGCCAGCAAATCTTTTTTCAGACGGCCTGAGTAGGGCGTAAAAGCATGTGCTTCGGCTGCCAGCCAGCGGGTGCCGTCCATGCGTATCAATACGGCATCGGCGCCATCCATGCTGGTGCCGGACATTAAACCGATATAAAGTTGGGAATCCATGATGAGGCCGTCTGAAAAAATCTTATTGTAGCGTTATTTTGTTAAATAGATAATGAGGCCGATAGAAATTCCAATAAAGTATTTGCATGACGGCATGCGGCAATATCTTTATAATAGTAGTGTAAAAAATGTTGCGGGCGTGTCCGTGTGGTACGCAGGCGAAAGTTATTTACAGCGGTTATTATCCCGTTCATTTTTAATGTAAACAACGAGGTTCACCATTTCATGAACTCACCATCTATACAGAAAATCAACCTTGCATTTGCCGCCTTGCTGTTGGGCATGGTCGGCTATTTTATTTTCTGGGGTTTGGGCTATACCAACCAAAACCATACCATGCTGTTTCTGTTGGCCACTTTTTTTGGTGTGTTTATGGCGTTCAACATCGGCGGTAACGATGTGGCGAACTCGTTCGGCACCAGCGTGGGCGCGGGTACGTTGACGATTCCCCAAGCGTTGATTATTGCTGCGATTTTTGAAGTGAGCGGGGCGGTGATTGCCGGCGGACAGGTAACGGATACCATCCGTAAAGGCATTATCGATCTGAATCAGATGAATTTGGAGCCGATGCAGTTCGTGTACATTATGATGTCGGCTCTGTTGGCTGCCGCTTTGTGGCTGCTGTTTGCTACGAAAAAAGGCCTGCCGGTATCAACAACCCACGCCATCATCGGCGGTATTGTCGGCAGCGCATTGTGTTTGGGCGTGGTCAGCAGCGGCGGAACAAGCTCGTTTGCGCTGGTTCAATGGGACAATATCGCCGAAATTGCGATTTCGTGGGTACTTTCACCGGTGCTTGGCGGCTTGGTTTCATACGTTTTATTTTCCCAAATTAAAAAACACGTTTTGGATTACAACACCGAAGCCGAAGAAAATCTGAAATCCATCAAGCAAGAGAAAAAAGCTTATAAAACTCAACACCGTTTGTATTTCGAAGGCTTGGACGAAGCTGCAAAAATCGAATGTGCCACCGCTATGGCGCGTGATGCGCAGATTTACGGCGAGTCTGATTTGGATCCGAACGAGCTTGAGTCTTCATACTACAAAGGCCTGTATGAAATCGATAACCGCAAAAACAGCATCGATGCCTACAAAGCCCTGCATTCATGGGTGCCGATTATTGCCTCGTTAGGCGGGATGATGATTGCGGCCATGCTTATTTTCAAAGGCTTGAAAAATCTGGAATTAGGCATGAGCAATGTGGGTAGTTTCCTGACCATCTTCATGATTGGTGCGGCGATTTGGATGGCAACCTTTATCTATGCCAAAACGCTCAAGCGCAAAGACTTGGCGAAATCTACTTTCTTGATGTTCAGCTGGATGCAGGTATTTACTGCTGCCGGTTTTGCCTTCAGCCATGGTGCCAACGATATTGCCAACGCCATCGGCCCGTTTGCCGCCATTATGGATGTATTGCGTACCGGTGATGTCGGTGCACAAGCTCCCGTTCCGCCCGTGGCCATGCTGACTTTCGGTATCGCTTTGATCGTCGGCCTGTGGTTTATCGGTAAAGAAGTAATTCAAACCGTAGGTACCAGCTTGGCGGAAATGCATCCTTCTTCCGGTTTTGCTGCTGAATTGGCAGCGGCATCGGTGGTGATGTTGGCTTCTCTGATGGGCTTGCCGGTGTCGAGTACGCATATTTTGGTTGGTGCCGTTTTGGGTATCGGTTTGGTTAACCGCAACGCCAACTGGGCATTGATGAAACCCATCGGTTTGGCTTGGGTAATTACTTTGCCGGCAGCGGCCGTATTGTCTGTGGTGTGTTTCTTGGTTTTACGCACCGTATTCGGATAATGTTCAGACGGCCTGAAGGGAGAAATACCTTGAGGCCGTCTGAAAAATATTGCATCAAATTTGGATAAAAGTTTTCTCAATAATCGTGTTGAAGAGATTGTTGGGGATAAAGATAAGGCAGATATCTGAACAGTAGCTAACTAAAAACGCGGAACCTGATTGAAGGTTCCGCGTTTTTTATCATCTTCAATTTAACCGACGGCGTTTTCCTGCAAATGCGCTTCAAAAGCCGTTAAATCAATACCGGCCTCTTTGGCTGCTGAAATGGCTTCGGCAACCGGCAGGCCGTTTGCCACTTGATGATAAGCCCACAGCAGGCAGCTGCGTGTGCCGGTGCGGCAGAAGGCCAATACAGGTTGCTCGGCATCGGCGATCAATGCTTGAAAGCGGTCTGCATCTTGGCGGGTGATAGCAGGGGCGACAACAGGCTGGTGAACAATGTGTTTGATACCTGCTTCGTCACACCATTGTTTGATTTGTTCAAAGCCGGGTTGGCTTTCTTCTTCTCCGTCGGGGCGGTTGCACACGATGCTTTTGATGCCGAGTGCCGCAGCTTCCTGTATGTTTGCTTGAGTCAACTGAGGGGAAACATACAGTTGGTTTGCAAGTTGTTTGATCGCCATGATGAATCCTTTCTATATAGAAATCTTGAGCTTTGGTTGGAGGCCGTCTGAAAACAGAGATTTAATGTTTCAGCCAGCGGTCGAGCAAAACAGGGTCGGCAGTGTGTAGAAACGCGGTATCCGCTTCGATGGCCTGTACGGTTAAAAGCGTTTCGCGCAACACGCCTTGTCGGAAGTAATGCACGCGGACTTGTTCGCCGGCTTGGAATTGCGGCCATTGTTTTTCAAAGGCGGTGCAGGCAAAGCCGTTGAGCGCGATGATTTTGTCTTGCGGGCACAATCCCGCTTGCTCCGCGCTGCCGCCGTTTAAAACATGGGTAAGCGTGATGCCGTCTGAAGTTTGTTTGAAGCGGGCGCCTAAGTCGGTGGCGGGTAAGCTGTCTGCTTGGGGTGCATCGCTCAGCAGGCCGCCGCCGTGATTGCGCGGAGCAGCGCGCCAGTTTAATGATACGCCACCGTATTTTAAGCAGGCTTCCAGCGGCAGATCGCGGGTTGAGTATAAGGCCGTCTGAAAAAATGCCTGCAAATCAAGGCCGGTGATTTCTTGGCAAAGCTCTTGCCATTGTTGTTCGGCAATGCCGCGGCCGTTTTCGCGCCATTGGCGGTACAGGTGCTGCATCACGCTGTCGAGGCTTTTTTGCTCACCGCTTTTTTGGCGGATCAGTAAGTCCAGACACAAGGCAGCCAAAGCGCCTTTTTGGTAATAGCTGACGATAGCGTTGGGGCTGTTTTCGTCTTGTTTGTAAAATTTATTCCACGCCGTAAAGCTGGATTGAGCCAGTGTTTGTTTCAGACGGCCTCTGTTTTGCTGCACGCGCGTGATGTTTGCGGCCAACAGTTTCAAATAGGCTTCCGGCGTAATCACGCCGCTGCGCACCAAAAACAAATCGTCGTAGTAAGAGGTGATGCCTTCAAATGCCCACAGCTGCTCGGTGTAGTTTTCTTGATTGAGGTCGTAAGGTACGAAGGTTTCGGGTTTGATGGATTTCACGTTCCATGCGTGGAAGTATTCGTGGCTGAACAGCCCCAGCAGTTGGATATATTGTTCGTTGGGTTCAACCATATTGCAGGGCGGCAGGCTGTTTCTGTCTGCAAGCAGGGCGGTGCTGCTGATGTGTTCCAATCCGCCGTAGAGGTCGTCGCCTACATGAAGTAGAAACAGATACTCTTCAAACGGGGCAGGGTAGGGGAACATATTCAGCTGGGCGGAGCAAATTTTTTGTATATCGCCGGTTAATCTTGCGCGGTCGAAATCGCGGTAAACGCCGCTCAAAACAATGCGGTGCGGAATGCCGCCGGCTTCAAATGCCAAAGTTTCAAAGCGGCCAAGCTCTACGGGGTGGTCGATCAGTTCGGCATAAGAGGCCGTCTGAAAAACACCTTTGCGGATTTGAGGCAAAGTGGTGGCTATTTCCCAAGAGTTTGGCAAGTCTTGAAATGTGATTTGGTGCGGCAGATGCTCTAAACCCGATACGTTCAGCAATAAACACGCGCCGTCAAAAAAACCGCGCTCTTGATTAAGGAACGAACCGCGTACAGACAAATCGAATCCATATACGGTGTAGCGGATTTCCCACTTTCCACTCATGGATTCGGTTTGCCAGCAGTTTTTCGATAATTGCGTCAGGCTGCGGGGTTGCCCGTCGCAAGATGCTTCTATACTGACAATATGACGGGAGAAATCCCGAATGAGATAACTGCCCGGTACCCAGTTTGGAAGATTGATTTGTAAAGGATTGTTATCTTTTTGTTCGAAGCTCAAGAAAACCTGCCACTCGTGTGACAAGGTTTTCGGGCGGATAGTATATCGAAGCATGCGCCTGCCTTTGATTGTTAAGTTTTGTATTTTTGATTGGAAAGTATTTGACCTGAATCAAGAAAGACAATTTAGGGAATCTATAATCTAACAAAATATGATGGAAAGCAACCTGCATTTATACTGAGAAATCGGCTTTTCTACCGATTAAACTTGGTGTCGTACAGGTTTTGATTTAAAATGTGCAAGTTAAATTGCCGTGAAGTATGCTCAATAAATACCGAGCGGTGTTAAATTAAGAAAAATCGGGTGTATCTTTGGTGTGTTTAAGCAAGCCGGAGCAAACCGATAAGTGTTAACTGCCATGTTTAATGGAGACCCTTATGGAAACGCAAACTTATAACTACAAGGTGGTGCGCCAATTTGCCATCATGACTGTAGTTTGGGGCATTGTGGGTATGTTGGTCGGCGTTATCGCAGCCGCCCAATTGTTTGCTCCTGTGCTTAACCTCTCTGATGTCGGCTCGTGGTTCCACTTCGGCCGTATCCGTCCTCTGCATACCAATGCCGTGATTTTCGCTTTCGGCGGCTGCGGCTTGTTTGCTACGTCTTATTACGTTGTTCAACGTACGTGTAACGTGCGTTTGTTCGGCGGCAAATTTCTGCCTGCCTTTACGTTTTGGGGCTGGCAGCTGGTTATTGTGCTCGCAGCAATCACCTTGCCTTTGGGTTATACCCAAGGTAAAGAGTATGCAGAGTTGGAATGGCCGATTGATATCCTGATTGCATTGGTATGGGTTGCCTATGCCGTTGTGTTTTTCGGTACCATCGCCACACGTAAAATCAAGCATATTTACGTTGCCAACTGGTTCTACGGTGCGTTTATTTTGGCCGTGGCACTGCTGCACATCGTGAACAACATCAGCATTCCTTCAGGCATGATGAAATCTTATCCGGTTTATTCCGGTGCGATTGATGCCATGGTTCAATGGTGGTACGGACACAATGCGGTGGGCTTTTTCTTGACCGCTGCCTTCTTGGGTATGATGTATTACTTTGTGCCTAAGCAAGCAGGTCGTCCGGTTTATTCTTACCGTTTGTCAGTAGTTCACTTCTGGGCTTTGATTTTTACCTATATGTGGGCAGGCCCTCACCACCTGCACTACACTGCATTGCCCGACTGGACCCAGTCTTTGGGTATGGTTCTGTCGTTGATTCTTTTTGCACCTTCTTGGGGCGGTATGATCAACGGTATTATGACGCTTTCAGGTGCATGGCATAAACTGCGCACCGATCCTATCTTGAAGTTTTTGGTTGTTTCTCTGTCCTTCTACGGTATGTCTACCTTTGAAGGTCCGATGATGTCTATCAAAACCGTTAACGCCTTGAGCCACTATACCGACTGGACTGTTGGTCACGTACACTCAGGTGCCTTGGGTTGGGTAGGTTTTGTTACCATCGGTGCGATTTATTATTTGATCCCCCGTTTGTTCGGCCGCAAAGAAATGCACAGCATCAAATTGATCGAAGCGCACTTCTGGATTGCGACCATCGGTGTTGTTTTGTATATCTCCTCTATGTGGATTTCAGGCGTGATGCAAGGCTTGATGTGGGGTGCGTTGAATGATGACGGCACATTGACCTATTCTTTTGTTGAGTCTGTAAAACGCAGTATGCCTTTCTACATGATCCGCTTTGCCGGTGGCGTACTGTATCTCAGCGGCATGCTGATTATGGCATACAACGTTTACCGTACCGTTATCGGCGGCAAACCGGTTGATGCTGAAATTCCTGCCGTTTCACAAGCACAACACTACTAATAATACAAGAAAGACAGGCTACCAAAATGAAATTGCAACAATTAGTCGAAGAAAAAGTCGGAGTATTGATTGTATTCACTTTCTTGGTTATCAGCTTCGGACTTTTGATCGAAATTGTACCGTTGTTCTTTACCAAGTCGGTTACCGAGCCGATTAAGGGTGTGAAACCGTATTCTGCTTTGCAAGTGGCGGGGCGAGACATTTATGTGCGTGAAGGTTGTTACAACTGCCACTCTCAAATGATTCGTCCTTTCCGCGCGGAAACCGAGCGTTACGGACACTATTCTGTGGGTGGTGAGTCGGTTTATGACCGTCCGTTCCAATGGGGTTCCAAGCGTACAGGTCCAGACTTGGCTCGTGTAGGCGGTCGCTATTCAGATGAATGGCACCGTATCCACCTGCTCAATCCCCGTGATGTTGTGCCGGAATCTAACATGCCTGCATTCCCGTGGCTGGCTCGCAATAAAGTTAATGTGGAAGCAACTGTTAGCAATATGAAAGCACTGCGTGCAGTCGGAACACCTTACAGCGATGAAGAAATTGAAAAAGCTCCCCAAGAGTTGGAAAACAAATCAGAGCTTGATGCTGTGATTGCTTATCTGCAAGGCTTGGGCTTGGCACTGAAAAATGTAAGGTAACATCATGGACATCAACTGGGTTCGCTCGCTGTTTACCGTTTGGGTATTTATTAGTTTTGTTTTGGTTCTTTACATAGTGCTGAGCAAGCGCAATAAACGTAATTACGACGATGCTGCCAACAGCATCATGCAAGATAACGATACCCCCGATAATGATAAAAGCGGGCATTAACCCGGTTACCCCGTGACAACGGAGCAAATAATGAACACAACTTCACAATTTACCAGTAATTTCTGGAATATTTATATTGCCGTTATCGTTTTACTCAGCTTTATCGGTTTGGCTTGGCTGCTTTTATCTCAAAATAAAGTGAAAGCTCCTCCGAAAGGAGAAGATGTGAAAACCATGGGGCACTCATGGGACGGCATTGAGGAGTATAATAACCCTTTGCCGCGCTGGTGGTTTTGGCTTTATGTGGGCACATGGGTTTTTGGTGCGGTATATTTATTCCTGTACCCCGGTTTGGGTGACTATAAAGGTTACTTGAATTGGACGAGTACAAACCAGTATGAAAAAGAAGTTAAAAAAGCCGATGAACAATATGGCAAGCTGTATGCTAAATTTGCCAAAATGCCCGTCGAAGAAGTTGCAAAAGATCCTCAAGCGCGCAGTATCGGTAAAAACCTTTTTGATACTTACTGTATTCAGTGCCACGGTTCTGACGCCAAAGGTTCTAAAGGTTTCCCGAATTTGACAGACCATGATTGGTTGTGGGGCGGAGAACCTGCTCAGATTCAGGAAACCATTAAAAAAGGCCGCGTAGGTATCATGGCTGCTTGGGGTCCGACCTTGGGCGAAGAGCGGGTTAAAGATGTTGCAAACTACGTTATGTCTTTGTCAGCTAAGACCACAGATAAGTACGATGAAGCCCGCGCCGAGCGTGGTAAAGCTTTGTTCCATGGTGGGCCAGCCAACTGTTTTACTTGTCATGGTGATAAAGGACAAGGTGTGCAAGGTTTAGGTCCTAATCTGACCGATGATGTATGGTTGTGGGGTGGAACTCAAAAAGCCATTATCGAAACCATTACAAACGGTCGCCACAACCAAATGCCTGCCTGGGATAATTTCTTGGATAAAGATAAGCTTCATATTATGACTGCTTATGTTTGGGGCTTATCCAACAAAGACGGCAAAGCTGCTCCGCAGAAGAAAGCTGATACTAAGGCATCAGAAGTTTCAGCTCCAGCAGCAGCTCAAGTGGTTCCTGCTGAAGATAAAGCCGATGTAGTTTATGACACTCAAGCAGGCCAAGCCGTTGCTACATTTTATTTTGCTACCGGCAAGAGCGATGTTGCCGACAATGCGGATAAGATCTTGCCTGATTTAATCAAAGCAGGTAAAGAAGGTAAGAAGCTGGTTATCAGCGGATATACCGATAGCACTGGTAATGCTGCAGCGAATGCTGAACTTTCTAAAAAACGCGCTCAAGCCGTAGAAGCTTTTTTGACTAAACAAGGTATTGATGCAAAAAATATTGAGTTGCGTAAACCTGAAAATACGACAGCTGCCCAAGGGAGTGATGCCGCAGGCCGCCGTGTAGAAGTAAAAGTAGAAAATTAATTTCTGCATTTGGATAAAAGCCACCCTTTCCAGAAGGGTGGCTTTTTAATTTTTGATGGTACCTTTAAAGTTGATAAAACTTTTTCAAACGGCCCTATCAGTATATAAGTCGATATTGGTCAGCTGACTCATATTGTTTATATAGGCTTCTACCTTTTCGGGAAAGGCTATATTTTTGACAATCGTAAGATTCCGTAATATGGGAAATACATGGATATCTTCCATTCCGAGTTCCCCGTTCAAAGCATTGTTTGATTTAATCAGGTTGGCTAATTCATCCAAATCTGCGTGAAGCACCTGTAAATATTCATCCGTCTTTTCTAGGTTGGTTTTGAAGCTGCCGATATTTTTTTCTTTCTTATGAACGAAATAATTAATAGCACTTTGTGTGGAGAATTCCGGCAAGTCAATCAAAACATCTCGGGGTTGGATTAGTTTGGAAGAGTATGTATTAACTTTGTCGAGCCATATTTGTATTTCCGGTCTGATTTCTTCTTTCAGACGACCTTGACCGGATAATTCGTCTAAATAGCGGACAATGTTTAAACTTTCGCCCATATATGAACCATCTTCTTTTTGCAAAATAGGAACTTGCTTGGCACCGATCATGCTGATCGGCGTTGCTTCATCATCATTTTGTAATATTACTTGTTCGACATCTATTTTTCGTAAGCCTAAGATCATGCGTGCACGGACGCAGTAAGGGCAGTGGTCGTAAATGTAGAGTTTCATCACTTTATTCCTTTATAGATATAGATAATCGTGTGCACATTATAACTTAAGGGGTAGTTTGCGGCAGGCCTCGTAGTTATACGGCATTATAAATATGAAAGAGTAGGAGTGGAGATCTTGCCTTTACTTGCATTGGACAGCTTGTTTGTAAAGGTGAAGAAGCTATATACAACATCGCTTTTGCAAGGAGAAATCCACCCTATGCCCAAACTTGTAAAAGCATGCAAACAACAATATAATTTACACCTTTATATATAGGCACGTAGCTCAGTTGGTTAGAGCACCACCTTGACATGGTGGGGGTCGTTGGTTCGAATCCAATCGTGCCTACCAGTTTCATAACAACAAACTTGTATCGTTTGTTGTTCATTATTTTATCAGGCCGTCTGAAAAGGCTTGTTATCGGTTTTGGAGCACTTGATGATCAATATTACTTTGCCTGACGGTTCAGTCCGCCAGTTTGAACAACCCGTAAGCGTGGCTGATGTGGCTGCATCAATAGGCGCGGGTTTGGCAAAAGCCACGGTAGCAGGCAAAGTAAATGGCGTGTTAGTAGATGCGTCAGACAAAATCAATGCAGATGCGCAGTTGCAGATTATCACGCCAAAAGACGAAGAGGGTGTGGAAATTATCCGCCACTCCTGTGCACATTTGGTTGGGCATGCAGTTAAACAGCTTTATCCCGATGCTAAAATGGTTATCGGGCCGGTAATTGAAGACGGCTTTTATTACGATATTGCTACCGATAAACCGTTCACGCCGGAAGATGTCGCCAAAATAGAAGCACGCATGAAAGAGTTGATTGCTCAAGATTATGACGTGATTAAAGTGATGACACCTCGCGCAGAAACGATTAGAACATTCGAAGAGCGCGGAGAAGAATACAAATTACGTTTGATTGACGATATGCCCGAAGTAGATGCGATGGGCTTGTATCATCATCAAGAATATGTAGATATGTGCCGTGGCCCTCACGTGCCGAATACCCGTTTTCTGAAAAATTTCAAATTGACCAAGTTGGCCGGAGCTTATTGGCGCGGTGACAGCAACAATGAAATGCTGCAACGTATTTACGGTACGGCTTGGGCAAGTAAAGAAGATTTAAAAGCCTATATTAACCGCATGGAAGAGGCTGAGAAGCGTGATCACCGTAAATTGGGTAAACAGCTTGATCTTTTCCATCTTCAAGATGAAGCGCCGGGAATGGTTTTTTGGCATCCACGCGGTTGGACGCTTTGGCAAATTATCGAACAGCATATGCGCAACGAGCTGGAGGCGGCTGGTTATCGAGAAGTGAAAACCCCGCAGATTATGGATAAATCCTTCTGGGAGAAATCCGGTCATTGGGATAATTACAAAGACAATATGTTTTTAACAGCATCGGAAAAACGTGAATATGCTGTAAAACCAATGAATTGTCCCGGTCATGTACAGATTTTTAACCATGGTTTGCGCTCTTATCGCGATTTGCCTATGCGGTTGGCTGAATTTGGTTCTTGTCACCGCAATGAACCTTCCGGCGCTTTGCATGGTCTGATGCGGGTGCGCGGCTTTGTTCAAGATGACGCACACATTTTCTGTACAGAAGAGCAAATTACACAAGAAGCCAAAGCATTTAACGAATTGGTTATGAAAGTTTATAAGCAATTCGGTTTTGATAATGTGAGCGTGAAACTTTCTTTAAGACCTGAGAAACGTGCCGGCTCGGACGAAACTTGGGACAAGGCAGAACAAGGCCTGAGAGATGCTTTGACAGCCTGTAATATAGAATGGGAAGAGCTGCCAGGCGAGGGCGCATTCTACGGCCCTAAAGTTGAGTACCATATCAAAGATGCAATCGGTCGTTCATGGCAATGCGGTACTATCCAGCTGGATTTTGTACTGCCGGAGCGTTTAGGTGCGGAATATGTAACCGAAGATAACGGTCGGGCAAGACCGGTTATGCTGCATCGTGCGATTCTCGGTTCAATGGAACGGTTTATCGGCATTTTGATTGAAAACCATGCCGGATCTTTCCCGCTTTGGTTGGCTCCGGTGCAAATGGTGGTCATGAATATTACCGAGAAACAAGCCGATTACTGTCGGGAAGTCGTGGAAAAATTGCGTAAAGCGGGTTTCCGTGCAGAGTTGGATTTGCGTAATGAAAAAATCGGCTACAAAATTCGCGATAACAGCCAATACCGTTACCCCTATCAAATTGTGGTAGGCGAAAAAGAAAAAGAAGACGGCAAAGTGGCCGTGCGCCGTAAGGCTGAAGATTTAGGCAGCATGGGAGTTGAAGAGTTTATTGCACGTCTTCAAGAAGAATTGAAAGCAGATTTTTAAAGTTTGCTATGCTCTTTGATAATGTATAGTTAGAATTGAAGAGCTTATAAGTTGAGTTTGAATGTAAGAAGGCTTGAGAGAGGCCGTCTGAAATCAGGAAATTTTTAAAATCGTCATGCACTGTATATGTATGAATAAGTGCATTTCTGAATTAATCTTAATAGGAGAAGTATCATCGCACAAGAACGCGAAGCACGAATCAACGGCGAAATTACCGCTAAAGAAGTGCGTTTAATCAGTGGCACAGGCGAGCAGCTTGGCGTGGTTTCTGTAAAAGAAGCTTTGGCTATGGCAGAAGAGCAGGATGTGGATTTGGTAGAAATTTCACCAACGGCCAAACCGCCTGTTTGTAAACTCATGGACTTTGGTAAATATAAATACCAACAGGCTAAAAAACGCGACGAAGCCAAGAAAAACCAAAAGCAGGTACAAATTAAAGAAATCAAATTCCGTCCGGGTACGGATGAAGGCGATTACCAAATCAAAATGCGCAATATTAACCGCTTCTTGGCGGATGGCGATAAGGTAAAAGTTACCTTGCGCTTCCGTGGTCGCGAGATGGCGCATCAGCAATTAGGTGCCCAATTACTCGAACGGGTAAAAGAAGAATTGGCGGAAGTAGGGACTGTTGAACAGTTTCCCAAAATGGAAGGCCGTCAAATGGTTATGATGATTGCGCCGAAAAAGAAATAAAGCTATAATTCGCGGCTTGCTTTCGTTGCCGTGCGAAGTAAGCCTGTTTTATTTACGGCAAAAACCGTGGTATCAGGGTTTCAAGTTTTTAAACACAGCTTTAAAACCCCTTATGCCTTATCTAATAAAATGATATGGAGTAGTTATCCCATGCCTAAAATGAAAACCAAGTCGGGCGCTAAAAAACGCTTTAAAGTACTGGGTAATGGCGGTGTGAAGCGCGCTCATGCGTTCAAACGTCACATCTTGACCAAAAAAACCACTAAAAACAAACGTCAATTGCGTGGTACCTCTATGGTAAACGAACGCGATTTGGCTTCTGTTGCTAAAATGTTACCCTACGCTTAAGGAGTTTGAAATATGCCACGCGTAAAACGCGGTGTTACCGCTCGTGCTCGTCACAAAAAAGTAATAGCCTTAGCCAAAGGTTATCGCGGTCGTCGTAAAAACGTCTATCGTGTTGCCAAACAGGCTGTAATGAAAGCCGGTCAATACGCTTACCGTGACCGTCGTCAACGCAAACGTCAATTCCGTCAATTGTGGATCGTGCGTATTAACGCAGGTGCCCGTGAAAATGGTTTGTCTTACAGCAAATTCATGAACGGTCTGAAACGTGCTGCTATTGAGATTGACCGCAAAGTATTGGCTGACTTGGCTGTATTTGACAAAGCGGCGTTTGCCGGTTTGGTAGAAAAAGCAAAAGCAGCTTTGGCTTAATACAAGCTTACTACTTGTTAGAGTTTTTTAAAAAGGAAACTTCGGTTTCCTTTTTTTATTGCGTTTTTATAGTTTTATGCTGATTGGGAATTGCTTTGGGAACTTTTACCTATGGGTAAGCCTCTTGTATGGTTAATGGTTTACATTGAGCGGAGAGGGTTTAAGTGAGTAATCATTACCAACATATGTATGTAACATATGATGAGGCATATAAAGCAAGTTGGGTGAGCATGGCTGCGGAGCCGTTGCCGTGTTTTACGCGAACATTATTAAAAAGTTTGTTGGCTTATTTTGATGATGTGCGTTCTGAGATGAAACAAAGCGATGGAGAAAAATACCGATACATTATAGGGACATCTTCTCTTGCCGGCGTTTATAACCTCGGAGGAGATTTGCAGCTTTTTTCCCAAGCCATCAGAGAAGGTAATCGCGATACCTTGATGGGCTATGCGACGGATTGTATTGATGTGCTTTATGCGGTGATGACACATTTGGAATGTGAGCTGACCACCATCAATTTGGTTCAGGGAGATGCGTTAGGGGGCGGCTTTGAAGGCGCTTTGGCCGGGAATGTGTTGGTGGCGGAAAAAGGTGCCCGCATGGGCTTGCCCGAAGTGATGTTTAATCTTTTTCCGGGTATGGGGGCTTATTCGATGCTGTCGCGCAAAGTAGGGTCGGGAACGGCTGAGCAAATCATTATGAGCGGCAAAATTTATACCGCCGAACAGATGTTTGAGATGGGTGTGGTGGACATTTTGGCGGAAAAAGGGTGTGGCCGCGATGAGGTAATCCGCTATATCGAGCGGGCGGAAAAAACGCCGAACAGCTATCGGGCCATGCGCAAGGTGAAAGATTATTGCAACCCTGTGTCTTATAAAGAGCTGATGGATATTACGACGATTTGGGTGGATGCAGCACTTAAATTGACGGAACGTGATTTGCAGGTGATGTCGCATCTGGTGCATCGGCAGGCCAGTAGGTTTATGAATGCGATGCCAAGGCAATGATGGTGTTTTCAATAAGACTTGAGGCCGTCTGAAAATATTTCAGACGGCCTCAAGTCTTTTATCGGCTAGTGTGCATTCGTGTTTCGGCCTGCCATGCTTTTTAAGCAGTCAGAAACATCATCAATTAATTTAGACAAAATGTATAAATAATTTTAAAAAATGATGATTTTTCAGATTTGTTTAAATAATTTATTTCCATTTTGTCTTATTTGTGTATAATCTGCACCATCCTTACACTGAAAAATCATGATTAGACAAGGTTTATTATGCAATTAGACATTGATCGTTTAATCGCTTACTTTGGCGGCGTGAATGCGTTGGCCGAAGCATTGAAAGAACACGACCCTGAAAATGCGGCGAGTACCGCGGCTATTTATAAATGGCGCATCCGTGGTTCGCTTCCGTTGGCCCAGTTGCAGAAGCTGACGGCTTTGGCTGAGTCGCAGGGGCGGCCTTTGGATTTAAATGCCTTTTTAAAACAACAAACTTCATTGGAGAAGCAAGCCATGCCACAGGATAACAACCGCGTTATTATTTTTGACACCACGCTGCGAGACGGTGAGCAGTCGCCGGGCGCGGCCATGACAAAAGAGGAAAAAATCCGTATTGCCCGCCAGCTTGAAAAACTCGGCGTGGACGTGATTGAAGCGGGGTTTGCCGCAGCCAGCCCGGGCGATTTTGAAGCGGTGAATGAAATTGCCAAAAACTTAACCCGAGCCACGGTTTGTTCGCTTGCCCGTGCGGTTGAGCGCGATATCCGCGCCGCCGGCGAGGCTGTGAAACCCGCGCCGAACCGCCGTATTCACACTTTCATTGCCACCAGCCCCATCCATATGGAACACAAGCTGAAAATGAAGCCCAAGCAAGTGGTTGAAGCGGCTGTGAAAGCGGTCAAAATTGCAAAAGAATATACCGATGATGTGGAGTTTTCTTGCGAAGACGCTTTACGCTCCGAAGTTGATTTCTTGGCGGAAATCTGTGGTGCGGTGATTGAAGCCGGTGCGACGACCATCAATATTCCCGACACTGTCGGCTATTCGATTCCGCACCGCACAGAGGCTTTTTTCCGTGAACTGATTGCCAAAACGCCGAACAGCGACAAAGTGGTATGGTCGGCGCACTGTCACAACGATTTAGGTTTGGCGGTGGCCAACTCTTTGGCAGCGTTGCGCGGCGGTGCGCGTCAGGTCGAATGTACGGTTAACGGCTTGGGCGAGCGCGCGGGTAATGCGTCGATTGAAGAAATCGTGATGGCGCTGAAAGTGCGCCATGATGTGTTCGGGCTGGAAACGGGCATTGATACGACGCAGATTGTTCCAGCATCGAAGCTGGTTTCTACGGTAACCGGCTATCCCGTGCAGCCCAACAAAGCTGTGGTGGGTGCGAATGCGTTTGCCCATGAATCGGGTATCCACCAAGACGGCGTGCTGAAGCATCGTGAAACTTACGAGATTATGTCGGCAGAGTCGGTGGGCTGGGCGACCAACCGTTTGACTTTGGGCAAACTCTCCGGCCGCAATGCTTTTAAAACCAAGCTTTCTGATCTGGGTATCGAGTTGGGCAGCGAAGAAGCCTTGAATGCCGCGTTTGCACGCTTTAAAGAACTGGCCGACAAGAAGCGCGAGATTTTCGATGAAGACCTGCACGCTTTGGTGTCTGACGAGATGGTGAATTTGTCGCAAGACAACTATAAGCTGGTTTCGCAAAAAATCACGACCGAAACGGGCGAGCAGCCTACTGCGGAAGTGGTCTTTACTGTGAACGGCGTCGAGCACAAAGCCTCGGCAACAGGATCCGGCCCTGTGGATGCGATTTTCAAAGCCATTGAGAGCGTGGTGAAAAGTGGCGCGACTTTGCTGCTTTACTCTGTGAACGCGGTAACGGAAGGTACTGAAAGTCAAGGCGAAACCGCCGTACGCTTGGCTCGCGGCAACCGCATTGTGAACGGGCAAGGCGCGGATACCGATGTTTTGGTGGCTACTGCCAAAGCTTATCTGTCTGCATTGAGCCGTTTGGAATTCGGTGCGGAAAAAATGAAGGCTCAAGGCGATATCTAAGCCGTCGTTTAACCAAGAGGCCGTCTGAAATTTCAGACGGCCTCTGTTTTTGTATTTAAAGCATAAGTCGCTGTATATGCAGCAAACCTGTGAATCCGCTTACGCTTGTTTGGCTAAGAAGTCTTCCAACTCGGCCGCGGCGGGCATGCCGCTTTGCGCTCCGGCTTTGGTTACCGACAAAGCTGCGGCGGCATTGGCTTTGCGGGTGGCTTCTTTCATGCTCAAGTGGCGGAAGACGGCAAATGCGCCGTTGAATGTGTCGCCAGCTCCGGTCGTATCGACGGGCGTTACTTTAAAGCTGGGCTGGGTGTGCAGGGTGCCGTTTTCATCGTTATAGAGAACGCCTTCGCTGCCTCTCGTCATCAATACGGGTACGCCTGCCTGCTTGATTAATTCTTCCACCGGCGTGTTTTCGGGAAGCCCTAAGCTGATGGCCAATTCGTATGCGTTTGGTGTCAGCAGGGTAACTAATCCCAGCAACTCTGCGGGCAGTTTTTGCGCAGGGGCGGGATTGAGCACAAAAGGTTTGTTGTGTTTGCGGGCGAGTTTGGCGGCGGCAATCACGCAATCCATCGGGATTTCCAGCTGGCTGAGGATAACGTCCGATTCGGCAATACGCGCTTCGCAGGCTTCAATGTCGGCGGGTGTGATGCCGAAATTGGCGCCGGAAACCACGATGATGTGGTTGTCGCCTTCGGCCACGGTAATGTTGGCCATGCCCGTAGGTTGGTCGGGCAGGGTTTTGATGCGGTCTGTATTGATGCCTTCCGCTTGGAGATGGGCGAGCGCTTCGCGGCCGAAACCGTCGTCGCCTACGGCACCAATCATGCACACTTCCGCACCCAAGCGGGCGGCGGCTACGGCTTGGTTGGCGCCTTTGCCGCCCATGAAGCGGTCGAACGATGTGCCCAACAGCGTTTCGCCGGGTTGGGGAAAGCGCGGGGAGCCGGTAACCAAGTCGATATTGATGCTGCCGATAACGGTGATTTTAGGGGTTTGCATGTGTTGGGTTTCCTTTATGTGGAACGGGGCGGAATTTTCAGACGGCCTCAAGCCTAGCGTTTGGCCAACACCGCTGCGGCGTAATCGCAATCGGCTTTCAGGCGGATGTTGCGTTTTTCGGCTTCGGCGATGGCGGCGTCCACCAAAATACGGGCCAAGCCTTGCCCGCGGAAGGCGGGATTGACGACGGTATGGGTGATGTTCCACAGGCCGTCTGAAACATCGTATTTCAGATGGCCTGCTTCTTCATTGTCTTTCAATAAGATAAAGGTTTGCTGCTCTGGGAGGTGCTGTACGGTGTTCATGGCAATTCCTTATTGGGTGAGGTGTGCAGACGGCGGCGGGCATTTGATGGATGTGCAGGATTATACCGTTAAGCTGCCGATGCTGCTTGGCGCAGGCATAACGGCCATTGCCTAAACAATGGCCGTCTGAAAACATCAACGCGGCGGCGGAGCATAGCCGTTGTCGGCAGGGAAGGGTTGTGGCTCTCCGATGCGGCGGTTGGGGTCGTACAGCTCGTAAACCACCGTGCCGATGATGCCGGTGTTGGCAATCGAACCGGAGGGCGTGTTGGCGGCGTAAGCATCCGCTGGCTTGCTGAAAATAAACGAAGCCACTACCGAATCACTCTTGCGGAAGCCTTCAATCGCCAAAGTGCCTTTGGGTTTCAACACATAGCCGGCATGATAACGGCTGGCCGCTTTGCCGCTGATCACGTCGATGCCGTCAACCGAAGCCACGATTTCATACGTTTTGTCGGTATGGTTGCGGTACACCAAACGGTAGGCTTGGCCGGCTTTTCCTTGCAGGAAATATTGTCCTTCGGTGCGGAAGATGGGCAGGCGTCGGCGGCTGTCGCCTTCGACGAAAAAGCCGATTTTTCCAGCCGCCAGTGAGATTTCATTGATGCTGCGGCCTCTGTAATGCTTGTCAGCGTAGCGGACGGCGGTTTCCGCAATCGGGGTTTCGCTGGTGCGGCGTAAATCCACTTGGGTAACATGCGAGCTGACTTCATCGCCCCATTGCGTGCCCAAGCGTTCGGACGAGCGCACGGAACGGTTTGCCGCCGCACTTTCGTACGACAGTTTGGGCATGCTCATACTCTGCGCGGTAGCTTGAGGCGCAGTGTCGATAGATTGGGTAGAAGATGAAGATGGAGATTCGACGGGCGCTTGTTGTCCCGCGCACGCCGACAGCAGCGCAATCAGGGTTAAACCCAACCATTTTTGATATTTTTTCATGGCCATTCCTTTTTAAGATAAACGGTAGCCCGGAAGTGGAAAACAGCGCAAAATCCTGCGTTTGCAGCTGCGCTTATCATACTGAAAGACAAAGCGGAAAAGCAAATTTTATAAAAGATTCTTTGACATAGCCGAAATGTGCCGAATGTAAACGGCAGGCAAAAATGCAATTTGATGAAGAGAGGCCGTCTGAAATATTTTCAGACGGCCTCACGTTTATTGTCTGATGATAAAAGCCCGACCGCGTTGGCAGTCGGGCTGGGTAGGACAAGAATGCCTGTTACTTTTGGGTTTCCACTTGCACCAGCGGAGCATCGCTGACAGAAGTTTCTACTGCCTTGGGCATGTCGGCGCGTCTTAAGCCGCTTGCGGTTTCCGGCTGCGACCCTTCGGCAGCGGCTTCCAAAGCATCGGCGCGGGTTTGTACCAACACCAAACCGCCTAAGTCGAGGCCGTCTGAAACGCTTGCTGCGGCAGTTTCAGCGGGTTTCGCCAAAGGCTCGGCGGCTGGAGCGGCTGCGCCGGATTCAGCTTCAGGCGTTTCTTCGATATGCGTGATACCGATGACTTTGCTTAATGCTTCTTCCACATTGGCTACGGCCGTTTCGATGATGCTTTGTTCGGAAGCGGTAACAGCTTCTACGGCTGCGGCGGGGGCGGTTGGGGCAGCGCTTTCGACGGCAAACAGTGCAGGCGCAGGTGCGGCTTCGGCAGTATCGGTTTCGATTTCAGGCACCACTACCACCAGCGGGCGGTTGTCTGCTTCGGCGGCAACGGCCGCATTGGCTTCTGCCAACGGCGCGGACACAGCAACGGCCAGCGGCGTTTCTTCGGCTTCTCCGAATACATGCGCAACGGCAAAGCGAACTTTGTCGGCAGCTTCCGCAATGCTTAAATACTGCTCGATTTTGGCGGCAGACGGAATGTTACGTTTTTTGCTGCTGTTGCGGCGGTCGCGTTGGTCACGGTCACGGTTGCGGCCGCGCTCTTGGCGGGAAGAACGGCTTTCCCTTTCTTTGCCGTCTGCTTTTTCGGTGCGCACGGGTTCGGCAGGGGCAACCGCAACGGTTTCCGGTGCATTGTCTGCAGTGGCAGCAAGCGCGTTCACGGCTGGAGTTGCGGCCGGCGTTGCAGGCTTTTCAGCACGGTTGCGGCGGCGGTTGTCTTGGCGTTGCTCGTTGTTGCCGTTTTCTTTTGCGGCCGGTTTGGCTTCGCTTTCGTTTTGACGGCTTTCCGAAGCGGCTTGGCTTTGACGGCTGCGTTCGCGGTTGTCGTTTTGACCGCGACGGTTGCCGCGCGGCTCGCGGGCGCTTTCTTTTACGCTTTCTTTGGTGTCCGCTTCGATAACCGGAGCTTCTTCTTTAACGTTTTCGTCTTGGCGTTTCAGCTGCTGGTTGCGGCGCGGATGCTGGCGGCGGTTAGACGGACGGCGGTTGCCGGAACGGTTGCCGTTGCGCTTTTCCGATTTCTCGGCTTCGGGCGCTTTTTCGGGTTCTTTCTTGTCACCGCTGAACACTTTGCCCAGCCATGATTTGAAGCCTGACCACCATGAAGAAGAGGGCGGAGTTTCGACAACAATCGGCGCGGGTTGGGTGTGTTTCACCCCTTTTACCGCCGGTTCGGGGCGGGCGGCTTTGGCTTTTTCGCCGCCGAAAGGTTTGGCGTTTTCATCTTCTTCCGGTGCGGCTACGCGCTTGTAGCTCGGCTCGGCGTTGTCGTCCACATCATCGGTACGCACGCGGGTGATTTCGTAGTGCGGGTTTTCGAGGTGGATGTTGGGAATCAGGAAAACGGATACGTCCAAACGCTCTTCCATGCCGAAAAGCTCGGCGCGTTTTTCGTTGAGCAGGAACGTGGCCACATCAACCGGCACTTGTGCGTGCACTTCGCCGGTGTTGTCTTTCATGGCTTCTTCCTGAATGATGCGCAACACGTGCAGGGCGGTGGATTCGATGCTGCGGATGACGCCGGTGCCGGCGCAGCGTGGGCAGGCGATATGGCTGCTTTCGCCCAATGCGGGTTTCAGGCGTTGGCGGGAAAGCTCGAGCAGGCCGAAGCGGCTCAATTTGCCCATTTGCACGCGGGCGCGGTCTTTTTTGAGGGCATCGCGCAAGACGTTTTCTACGTCGCGCTGATGCTTGGCGTTTTCCATGTCGATGAAGTCGATTACCACCAAGCCGCCCAAGTCGCGCAAACGCATTTGGCGGGCGACTTCTTCGGCGGCTTCCATATTGGTTTTGAAGGCGGTGTCTTCGATGTCGGCCCCGCGGGTGGCGCGGGCGGAGTTAACGTCGATGGAAACCAGCGCTTCGGTGTGGTCGATCACAATCGCGCCGCCGGAGGGCAGGCTGACGCTGCGTGAGAATGCGCTTTCGATTTGGTGTTCGATTTGGAAGCGCGAAAACAGCGGCGTGTGGTCTTTATAAAGTTTCAGACGGCCTACGTTATTGGGCATCACATACGACATAAATTCGGAAATCTGGTCGTACACTTCTTGGTTGTCGACCAGAATTTCGCCGATGTCGGGGCGGAAGTAGTCGCGGATGGCGCGGATAAGCAGCGAGCTTTCCATAAACAGCAGGTAAGGCTCGTTGTGCGCTTTGCCGGCTTCTTCGATGGCCTGCCACAGTTGTTGCAGGTAGTTGAAGTCCCATTGCAGCTCTTCCACGCTGCGGCCGATGCCGGCGGTGCGTGCGATCAGGCTCATGCCGCGCGGTACGTCCAATTCGGCCATGGCCGCTTTCAGTTCTTGGCGTTCTTCGCCTTCGATACGGCGCGATACGCCGCCGCCGCGGGGGTTGTTCGGCATCAGCACGAGATAACGGCCGGCCAAGCTGATAAAGGTGGTAAGAGCCGCGCCTTTGTTGCCGCGCTCGTCTTTTTCGACTTGCACGATGACTTCCATGCCTTCTTTCAGCACGTCTTGGATGCGGGCGCGACCGCCTTCGTAGTCTTGGAAATAGGAACGGGAAACTTCTTTGAAGGGGAGGAAACCGTGGCGGTCGGTGCCGTAATCGACGAAGCACGCTTCCAGCGACGGTTCGATGCGGGTGATGATACCCTTGTAGATATTGCCTTTGCGCTGTTCTTTGCCCAGCGTTTCGATGTCCAGATCCAAAAGGGTCTGTCCATCAACAATCGCCACGCGCAGCTCTTCGGCTTGCGTGGCATTAAATAGCATACGTTTCATGACTACCTCGTTTTCGAGCACCCACGAGGCGTGTAATCAGTTTTTAACGCTTATAAGCCGCCAATGTTCAGGCCGTCTGAAACGGCGTGTGGGGCGTTATCCGAACGAGAAGGAGTATAAAGAGCAATGGGCATCGCTTTGAAATAACTGCTTGTGTTTACAGGGTTTGTGCCTTTTATTGTGTAAAAATGTACGGCGGTATTTCTGATTGCATCCGCATGTAACTGCACCGGCAAGCGGCGGCGGAAGGGTGTAAACAGCGTATCGGCAATGCCTGTGGTTCCGCTTTGGTTTCTATGCTGCGCGAAACACGAAAAATCTGAGCCGTCTTCTTCATTACTGTCCGGCGGTTGTACTGCCGAGGGCTGCGCACATGTTTGTTCGGGTGCGTCTTATGCCTGTCGGAAGGCCTGCCGGAAAAGGTTAAACTTAATTACGTCTTTACCTGCCCGGCTTGGCGGCAGGTAAAGGAAATGCTTTGTGGCGTGCTTTTTAGTATAAAATTCCAGTTTACAATAAGTTTTCAGACGGCCCGATTATTCGGGCGGCAACGCCTGAAAACGTAAGCGGATTATAGAGAAAATGCCGACAATTAGCAAAGACTTGGTTAACCATATCAGCATTTCCGACGAAGATGCGGGGCAGCGGCTGGATAATTTTTTAATCAAAATTTTAAAAGGCGTACCCAAAAGCCATATCCAGCGCATCATCCGCGCGGGAGAGGTGCGGTTGAACAAAAAACGCTGCAAGCCGACCGACCGCATCGGAGCGGGCGATGTTTTGCGTATTCCGCCGGTGCGCATTGCCGAAAAGCAGAGGCCGTCTGAAAACATGCCCGTGCCTGCCCGCAATTTTGAAATCGTTTACGAAGACGATGCCATGCTGGTAGTAAACAAGCCCAGCGGTGTGGCGGTGCACGGCGGCAGCGGCGTGAGTTTCGGCGTGATCGAGCAATTGCGCCGCGCCCGTCCCGAAGCGCGTTATCTCGAGTTGGTGCACCGGCTGGACAAAGATACCAGCGGGCTGCTGATGGTGGCTAAGAAACGCAGTGCGCTGGTGAAGCTGCACGAAGCCATCCGCAACGACCACCCGAAAAAAGTTTATCTGGCGTTGGGCGTGGGCAGGCTGGCGCAGGATAAGCTGAATGTGAAACTGCCGCTGTTCAAATACACGGGTGCGCAAGGCGAAAAGATGGTGCGCGTGAGTGAAAACGGCCAGCATGCGCACACGGTGCTGCGCGTGCTGAAGCGTTTTTCAGGCGGCCTGCTGCATCAGGTCGGCCTTTCCGATCTGACTTTTGTAGAGGCCACCTTAAAAACCGGCCGCACCCATCAAATCCGCGTGCACATGCAGTCGCAGCAATGCCCGATTGCGGGCGACGAACGCTACGGCGATTATCAGGCCAATAAACGCTTGCAGAAGCTGGGTTTGAAACGGATGTTTCTGCACGCGGCGGAGTTGCACTTGCTGCACCCGCTGACGGGAGAACCGCTGAAACTGGTTGCCCCGTTGCCGCAAGAGTTGGCGCAGTTGGTTACGGTGTTGGCGCATCAGCAGAAAGCGGAATGATGTAGTGGTGTAGAAAATAACTTGAGGCCGTCTGAAAAGATTTTCAGACGGCCTCAAGTTATTCAAAGCACGGTTGTTGCGGTGTACTGAAAACGGCGGTTTTGTTGTAAACAGGTATCGAATCGGCGGCCGGAGTCCAAAGTTTCTTATTTTTTTGAAAAGAAATGCAAGAGTGGGCGGTGCGGGCGGTGCGGCTGTGTATGATGGCCGGCGTAATGATGTTTGCAGTCGGAATAAGATTCGACATTTCGGATTGCGCAGGCATCGTTTTGATAAATGTAACCGAATAAATACGAGAGGAAATGTTATGGGTTGGATTGTAACGATTATTGTGGGCTTTATTGTGGGCGTGCTGGCGAAGTTTCTGCATCCCGGTAAAGACAATTTGGGCTTCATCATGACCACGCTGCTGGGTATCGGCGGTTCGCTGTTGGCGGGCTTTGTCGGTCAGCAAGCCGGTTGGTATCAAGTGGGTCAGCCTGCGGGTTGGATCGCTTCTACCATTTTTGCCGTGATTATTTTGGCGATTTACACCCGTGTGATTAAGAAGTAACGGTTTAGACCGAAATCAAACAGGCCGCTTATCCTAAGCGGCCTGTTTTTTATGTTCGGGCGGCTTGAGGCCGTCTGAAAACGATAAGGGGAAAGTTAAGCGGGCGGTGTTTTGGGTTGATACGCCCGCGTTTGAAGATTTACAGCAGTATCAGGCGGGTTTGCAGGCGATCATGTAGTTGACGCCGGTGTCGTTGTTGAGCGAGTAAACCTTGGTGAGCAGGTTGTAGCCCATGCCTTTGCTGTCGATTAAGTCCAAATCTGCGTTGCGGCACATGCGGGCGAGTTCGGCGGGGGTGATGAATTTGTCCCAATCGTGCGTGCCGCGCGGTACGAGGTTTAGGATGTATTCGGCACCGATGATGGCGTGCAGATAGGATTTGCGGTTGCGGTTGATGGTGGAGAAAAACACTACGCCGTCGGGTTTGACCAGTTGCGCGCAGGCTTTGACGATGGCGGCGGGGTCGGGAACGTGTTCCATCATTTCCATGCAGGTAACCACGTCGAAGCTGTGCGGGCGTTCGGCGGCGAGGTCTTCTACGCGCACGCAGCGGTAGGCGATATTGGTTATGTTTTGTTCGGCGGCATGGCGTTCGGCTACTTGCAGCGATTTTTCGGCCATGTCGATGCCGGTTACATGGGTAGCACCGAGTTTGGCCATGCTTTCGGTGAGAATGCCGCCGCCGCAGCCGACATCGAGCACGGTTTTGCCGGCGATGTTGCCGTGCAGGTTGATGTAGCCTAAGCGAAGAGGATTGATGTCGTGCAGGGGTTTGAATTCGCCTATTTTATCCCACCATTTGTCGGCAAGCTGGCTGAATTTGTCGATTTCGCTGTGATCAACGTTGTGCGGTGTTTCGGCAGTCATCGTTCTCTTCTTTATATAGGTTGGAAGGTGGAGGGATTTTATACCAAACTCAGGCCGTCTGAAAATTGGGAAGCAGCTGCCAGAGCTGCTGCTTTTGTACCGCTGTAAGCTGCTTGATGCGGATTTCTGCGCGCAGGGCGTGTTCGTGGGAAAGCTCGTGATACACCAGTCGCATGGATAGGGGTTTGCGGATGCGGGTATAGCGCGCGCCTTTGCCGGAAAGATGGGCGGCGAAGCGGGCTTCGGGGCGGTTGCTGATGCCGCAGTAGAGCGATTGGTTGTCGCAGAGAATGAGGTAAACGCTCCAGCTGCCGCCGGATTCGGGCGCGGGGAGGGAGAAGAGGGCGAGCGGTTCGGCGGCGAGCATGGGGTTTCAGACGGCCTTAAGTGTAAAGCTGTTATTGTAGCGTAAAGCGGGAGGGCTTACAGGCCGAGACCTTTGCAAAACCCCCATCTGCGGTGCATTTCTGTGTTGTGCGCTGCTCGCTCGTTTGCCTATCATGTGATATGTCTGCACTCGCTGTGCTGCTACGCCTTGAACTGCCTCCACATCTGGAGGGGTTGCAAAGGTCTCAGGCTGACTAACGGGACTTGGGGTGCGGTGTTGTATTCATCAATTTGCGCTTCAATATGAATTATTTTAATATGCGCGTCTTGAAGCAATTATCTGTCAGGCCGTCTGAAAACATGGATTCCATCATCGAACTGCGCCATTTGAAAACCTTGCTGGCGCTTGAAGAAACGGGCAGCGTATCGTTGGCTGCCAAGCGCGTGTTCCTCACGCAATCTGCTTTGTCGCATCAAATCCGCGCATTGGAAAATTATTACGATACGCCTTTGTTTGAACGCAAATCCGCGCCGCTGCGTTTTACACCGGCGGGCGAGCGGCTGCTGCAACTGGCGCACGATCTGCTGCCGCAAGTGGCGGCTGCCGAGCGCGATATGGCGCAGATTATCGAAGGTGAGGCGGGTGAATTGCGGCTGGCGGTGGAATGCCATACCTGTTTCGATTGGCTGATGCCGGCGATGGGCGAATTCCGCCCATTGTGGCCGCAGGTGGAGCTGGATATCGTGTCGGGCTTTCAGGCCGACCCGGTCGGACTACTGCTGCAACACCGTGCCGACTTGGCGATTGTTTCGGAAGCGACGCCGCAGCAGGGCATTGCATACCAGCCTTTATTTGCTTACGGCATGGTCGGTATTTGCGCGAAAGACCATCCGCTTGCTGCCAAAGCGGTGTGGGAAGCGGAAGATTTTGCCGATGAAACGCTGATTACTTATCCCGTGCCCGACGATATGCTGGATTTGTTGCGCAAAATCCTGCTGCCCAAAGGCGTTAATCCGGCGCGCCGGCACAGCGAGCTGACCATCGCCATTATCCAATTGGTCGCCAGCCGCCGCGGTATTGCCGCGCTGCCGTATTGGACGGTGATGCCGTATTTGGAAAAAGGTTATGTGATTTCCCGCCAGATTACTTCAGACGGCCTGCAAAGCGAGCTTTATGCCGCCATGCGGGCGGAAGATACGGGCAAGACGTATTTGGAAAACTTCTGTCAAATCGTGCGCGACCGCAGCTTCGCCGATTTGCCCGGATTGAGCGTGCTGGAGATGTAGCGGCGTGTAGCGGTTTGGCACGCCCAAAGGTTTACATATGTTGATTGAATGAATAGGCCGTCTGAAAATTTTTCAGACGGCCTCACACACCGCCCGCAGGCTTTCCGGCAGGCGGCTTATTTTTTGCGTGCCGTAATCGAAACACACCATGCCCGTTTGCGCGGCGGCGATGGCGCGTTGGTCGTCGGCGCGGCGGATGTCGTAGAGCAAAGTGAACCCACTGCGGGTTATATCGGTCACATCCATGATAACGTCCAGCATATCGCGGTGATGTGCCTGCGCCAGATACTGCACGGCGGCGTCGGCCATAATCAGCCCGGTGCCGCCCGCATCGAGTTCGGTAAAACCGTGCTGCGCCAGCCAACGGATGCGGCATTCGTGGCAGATACGTAGCACCGCATCGTTGGCGAGGTGGTTGCCGTAATTGATGTCGCCGATCTGTACCGTAACTGAGGTGCGGAACACTGCTTTTTCAGGGCGGGGAATGCTGATACGGGGCATACTCGTTCCATTGCTGACTTATTAAACAGACGGATATTGTAGCCGAATTGCCGAAGCCGGCGCGATGCCTGCTTGCCGGCTGTGTGAAGCGCCTGTTTATTTATGTTGCCGCGTGTAGTTTTATCAATAGTGAAGCTGGTATAATTACGCTTTAGTCATTCATTTACTTTTCAACCCGGAGGATTCTATATGGCACTTGTATCCATGCGCCAACTGCTCGACCACGCCGCAGAAAACAGCTACGGCTTGCCCGCTTTCAACGTGAACAATCTCGAACAAATGCGCGCCATTATGGAAGCCGCCGACCAAGTTAACGCGCCTGTCATCGTTCAGGCCAGCGCAGGTGCGCGCAAATATGCAGGCGCACCTTTTTTACGCCATCTGATTTTGGCCGCCGTGGAAGAATTTCCCCATATCCCCGTGGTGATGCACCAAGACCACGGCGCATCGCCCGACGTGTGCCAACGCTCCATCCAGCTCGGTTTTTCGTCTGTGATGATGGACGGCTCGCTGCTGGAAGACGGCAAAACTCCGTCTACCTATGAATACAATGTGGAAGTAACCTGTAAAGTAGTTGAGTTCTCCCATGCCTGCGGCGTTTCCGTAGAAGGCGAAATCGGCGTATTGGGCAACTTGGAAACCGGTGAAGCCGGCGAAGAAGACGGCGTGGGCGCAGTCGGCAAACTGACCCACGACCAAATGCTCACCAGCGTGGAAGATGCCACCCGTTTCGTGCGCGATACCGGCGTGGACGCATTGGCGATTGCCATCGGCACCAGCCACGGTGCGTACAAATTCACCCGTCCGCCCACAGGCGACGTGTTGCGTATTGACCGCATCAAAGAAATCCACGAAGCTCTGCCCAACACCCATATCGTGATGCACGGCTCCAGCTCTGTTCCGCAAGAATGGCTGAAAATCATTAACGAACACGGCGGCGCCATCGGCGAAACCTACGGCGTGCCGGTGGAAGAAATCGTAGAAGGCATCAAGCACGGCGTGCGTAAAGTGAATATCGACACCGACCTGCGCTTGGCATCCACCGGTGCCATCCGCAAATTTATGGCGGAAAACCCCGCAGAGTTCGACCCGCGCAAATATTTGGCCAAAACCGTAGAAGCCATGAAGCAAATTTGTATCGACCGCTATGTGGCGTTCGGCTGCGAAGGTCAGGCTTCTAAAATCAAACCGGTATCGCTGGAAAAAATGGCTACCCGCTATGCCAAAGGCGAATTGAATCAAATTGTAAGATAAATCAATCTGATATTTTACTAAAAGAGGCCGTCTGAAAACTTTTCAGACGGCCTTTGGACAAATAAACAGCGGCAATGCGCCGATATGAGAGAAGAGAAAGGAAGCAATGATGAAATACGCCGGATTTTGGATTCGTGTGGCAGCCAGCTTGATCGATGCCTTGATTCTATTAGCAATTATTCTGCCTTTGCTGTATCTGATTTACGGCGAAGAATATTTCATCACTGAAACAATAGCACCTTTGGGTACGGCGGATATTGTTTTGAACTATATTTTTCCGTTGCTGTTTACCATTGGTTTTTGGGTAAAAAGGTCTGCCACGCCGGGAAAAATGCTGCTCGGCCTGAAAATCGTAGATGCGAAAACGGGCGAAGGTATTAGCCTCGGGCAGTCGTTTATCCGCTATGTCGGCTACATTGTTTCAGGAATGGTATTGATGCTTGGCTATATCTGGGTCGCATTGGATATTGAGAAGCAGGGTTGGCACGATAAAATGGCCGGTACGGTTGTGGTGCATACCCGTTGATTGACAACATTGATTAGAACTTAAAGGCCGTCTGAAAAAGCGTGTGTAGCGTTTTCAGACGGCCTTTTTCATGGCTTTGGTTCTGTGCTAAGAGAAAGTATGTTTCAGCTTAAGCCGGCGTTTGATGCAAAGTCGTACAGTGTTCGAGCGCGCCGAAGATGGTTTCGGCAAAACGCGGGCCGATGGTTTGTAAATCCAGCCGTTGCGGGTTGAGCAGCCATTGGTACAGCAGGCCGTCGATCGCGGCTTTAAAGTAAATCACGGCTGCTTGGATGTCGAGATTTTCAGGCAGCGATTTTTGTTTGATGCACTGTGCCAGCACGGCGCTGAGCAACTCGTTCCACATGCTTTGGTATTTGTGGATAACGGCTACGATGGTTTGGTTTTGCTCGGTGTGTTCGCACTTAAGAAAAAGGATGTTGCAAAACTTGTGGTGGACGGGATCGTTTTCCATGCGTTGAAACATATTGAGCAGGCTGGTGTGCATGCTCTCGCGCATATTGGCGGCGTCGTTGTTCAGGTCTTTTTCGAGATGCGAGCGGGCTTCGTCGAATAAGCGATGGAACAGGGCATCGAAAAGGTCTTCTTTGTTTTTGAAATGCCAATACAGCGCACCGCGGGTTACGCCGGCGTTTTGGGCGATTTCGTTAAGAGAGGCGCGCGAAACGCCTTTTTCGTAGAAGGTATCTAAGGCGGCGAGCATCAAATGTTCGCGCGTTTTCAAGGCTTCGGTTTTGGTTTTTCTCATGGCAGTGAAGGAAGTTATTTTTTGTAAATTTTTTGGGTGATTATAAGAAAGAACTTTTTAACATGCAACAGTGTATGTATAATTTCGCCAGTTGTTAATATGCTGATATTGTGCCTTTTTCTGTGCGGAAAAAGACTGTAACCGCACGTTACCATCTAAAGATGACGGCGGAATTCGGCAACAGATTTTCTTGATGAAAAACATCATATTCAATACCGGAAAGACAGGATAATAATGGTTAATCATGCTTATAAAATAAAAACAATACGGCTGGCCGCTTTGGCTGCGGCAACGGCATTGGCCTTGTCGGCATGCGGCGGCAAAGGCAAAGAGGAAAAGGCGGCAGCGGGCAAACCTGCGGCTGCGGCTCAAAAAGAAGCGCCCCCGCCGGTGGTGGGCGTGGTGACGGTGCAGCCTCAGCAGGTAACGATTGCCACGGAGCTGCCGGGGCGGTTGGAATCGCACCGTTCTGCGGACATTATGCCCCAAGTAGGCGGCATCATTAAAAAGCGGTTGTTCCAAGAGGGCAGCTATGTGCGTGCCGGACAGCCGCTTTATCAGTTGGACGACGCGGTGTATGCCGCATCTTTGGAAAGTGCGCGGGCGCAGCTGGCATCCGCACAAGCATCTTTGGCGAAGGCCGATGCCGACATCACGCGCTATAAACCGTTGGTACAGGCCGATGCCATCAGCAAGCAGGAATACGATGCGGCACTGGCGGCGAAACGCTCTGCCGAAGCAGGCGTGAAATCGGCTAAGGCGGCCATCCGTTCCGCACAGATTAATGTGAACTATTCCCGCATTACTGCACCCATCTCCGGCTTTATCAGCCAATCGTTTGTTTCGGAGGGAACTTTAGTCAGCCCGAGCGGCGGCGTGAAGTTGGCAACCATCCGCCAAACCAATCCGATGTATGTGAATGTTACCCAATCTGCCACCGACATCATGCAGCTGCGCCAGAATATTGCAGACGGCAATATGAAAGCGGTAAACGGCGCGGTGGCTGTTGATATCAAGCTTGAAAACGGCAAGGTGTACGGCCACAAAGGCCGCTTGCTGTTTGCCGATCCGACGGTGAATGAAACCACCGGGCAGGTTACTTTGCGTGCCGAAGTGCCGAATCCCGACAATATCCTGCTTTCCGGCCTGTATGTGCGCGTGAGCCTGCCGTTGGCGGATATGGATAACGTGTTTGTCGTGCCCCAACAGGCGGTAACGCGCGGCGAAAAAGATACCGTGATGATCGTTAACGCACAGGGCGGTATGGAACCGCGTGTGGTGAAGGTTGAACAGCAGCAGGGCAGCAACTGGATTATTTCAGACGGCCTTAAGGCGGGTGATCAAGTGATTGTGGACGGCACATCGATTGCCGGCATGATGCAGGCCAAAAAAGTGACGCCGAAAGAATGGACTCAGCCTGACGCGCAAGAACCTGCCGCCGCTTCAGGCGTTCAGACGGCCTCTCAAGCCAAACCGGCTTCTGCGGCGAAATAAGGAGCGGCAATGGCTAAATTTTTTATTGACCGCCCGATTTTTGCATGGGTGATTGCGATATTTGTGATTATTGCCGGTGTGATCGGCATCAGAAGTTTGCCGGTGTCGCAATATCCTTCCGTGGGTGCGCCGAAGATTACTTTGTCGGCCGTTTACCCCGGCGCTTCCGCACAAGTGATGGAAGACAGCGTGTTGGCCGTTATCGAACGCAGCATGAACGGCGTGGAAGGTTTGGACTACATGACCACCAATGCCACATCCAGCGGCGGCGGTTCGGTCAGCTTGGTTTTTACGCCGGAAACCGATGAGGATTTGGCACAGGTAGAAGTGCAAAACAAACTCTCCGAAATCACGGCACTTTTGCCGGCCGCCGTGCAGCAAAACGGTGTTACCGTTTCCAAATCGCAAGCCAACTTCCTGATGGTATTGATGATGTCGTCTGAAACCATGAGCACGGAAGATATTGCCGATTATGTGGAGCGCAACATCAGGCCGGAAATCCAGCGTGTGGAAGGCGTAGGCGAAGCCCGCTTGTTTGGTTCGCAACGAGCCATGCGCGTGTGGGTTGACCCGAAAAAGCTGCAAAACTTCAACCTTTCTTTTGCCGATGTGTCGTCTGCCATCAGCAGTCAAAACGCACAGCTTTCCGTCGGCACGATGGGCGATTTGCCCGCGCCGCAGGGGCAGACCATTACGGCTACGATTACGGCGCAAGGGCAATTGAGTACGCCTGAAGAGTTCGGCAACATTATTCTGCGCTCGACCACCGGCGGTGCCAATGTTTATCTGAAAGATGTTGCCCGTATCGAATTGGGCAGCCAAAGCTACGGCACGTCCACCCGTTTGAACGGGCAGCCTTCCGTGGGTATGGCGGTGATGCTTTCCAACAGCGGTAACGCTATGGCCACAGCGACGGCGGTGCGCGAAAAAATGGAGCAGCTGCAACGCTATTTCCCCAATGATATGAAGTGGTCGGCTCCTTACGACACGTCAAAATTCGTCGGCATTTCTATTGAGAAAGTGGTACACACATTGTTGGAGGCCATGCTGCTGGTGTTTGTGGTGATGTTCTTGTTCCTGCAAAACATCCGCTATACCTTGATTCCGACCATCGTGGTGCCGATTTCCCTATTGGGCGCGTTTGCCTCGATTTGGTATTTGGGTATGTCGATCAACGTGCTGACCATGTTTGCGATGGTGTTGGTGATCGGTATCGTGGTCGATGACGCCATCGTGGTGGTGGAAAACGTCGAGCGGATTATGGCCGAAGAAGGACTGCCGCCGGTTGAGGCCACCAAAAAAGCCATGAGCCAAATTTCGGGAGCGGTAATCGGTATTACGGCGGTATTGGTGTCGGTGTTTGTGCCGTTGGCGATGTTTAGCGGCGCTACCGGTAATATTTACCGCCAGTTTGCCGTTACGATGGCGATTGCGATTGCGTTCTCGGCATTTTTCGCCCTAACGCTGACGCCGGCTTTATGCGCCACTTTGCTCAAGCAGATTCCCAAAGGCCATCATGCTGAGAAGAAAGGCTTCTTCGGCTGGTTTAACCGTAAGTTTTCAGACGGCACCCACCGTTACGAAAGCTGGGTTGCCAAATTGTTGCGCCGATCAGTGCGCATGATGGTGGTGTATTTGGCGCTGGCGGGCGTGGCTGCATGGGTGTTTACGCGTATTCCTACCTCGTTTTTGCCGACTGAAGATCAGGGCAGTTTGATGATGATGGTGCAGCTGCCTTCGGGTGCGACGAAAGAGCGTACCGATGCTACGCTGGCTGTGGCGAACCAAGTGATTACGTCTATGCCGGAAGTGGAAAACTTCATCGGTGTGTCGGGCTTCAGCTTTGCCGGTTCCGGTCAAAACATGGGTTTTGGTTTTGTGACCTTGAAAGACTGGAAAGAGCGTACCGATCCCGGCAGCGGTGCTTCGGCAGTAGCCGGTAAGATTACCGGCGCGCTGATGGGCAGCGTGCGCGACGGCTTCGCTTTGGTGATGAATCCGCCTGCCATTATGGAATTGGGTACCAGCTCCGGTTTTGAGATGTATCTGCAAGACCGTAACAATGCAGGCCATCAGGCATTGTTGGCCAAACGCAACGAGTTAATCGGCAAAATGCGCCAAAATCCTATGTTTGACGCTGCCAACATCCGCGCCTCCGGTTTGGAAGATGCGCCGCAGTTGCGTATCGAAATCGACCGTCAGGCCGCTGCCGCACAAGGCGTGAATTTCTCCGCCATCCGTTCGGTATTGGCCACGGCCATCGGTTCTTCTTATGTGAATGATTTCCCGAACAACGGCCGTTTGCAGCGCGTGATTGTGCAGGCAGATGCGTCTGCGCGTATGCAGCCTGCGGATATTCTGGCTTTGACCGTGCCGAACAGTCAGGGCGTGGCCGTGCCGCTTTCTACCGTCGCCAGCGTGTCATGGCAAACCGGTATGGAGCAGAGTGTGCGCTTTAACGGCTATCCTGCGATGAAAATCAGCGGTGCGGCGGCAAGCGGTTATTCATCGGGCGAAGTGATGGCCGAAGTGCAACGCATGGTGGATGAAATGCAGGGTTACAGCCTCGAGTGGGACGGCCAATCCCGCGAAGAGGTTAAAGGCGGTGCGCAAACGGCTATGCTGTATGCGTTTGCGATTATCGCCGTGTTCTTGGTGTTGGCCGCGCTTTACGAGAGCTGGTCGATTCCGCTGGCGGTGATTTTGGTGGTGCCTTTGGGTTTCTTAGGCGTTGTGCTGGGCGTGAGCGGGCGCAACTTGTTTAACGGCCTGTTCGGTGCGCCGCCGTCTTACCTCAACGACATTTATTTCCAAGTCGGTTTGATTACCGTGATTGGTTTGAGTGCGAAAAACGCTATTCTGATTATCGAGTTTGCCAAAGATTTGCAGGCGCAGGGCAAGAGTGCGTTGGAATCGGCATTGGCGGCGGCACATCTGCGTTTCCGTCCGATTATCATGACGTCGTTCGCCTTTATTTTGGGTGTGGTGCCGCTGTATATCGCATCCGGAGCCAGCTCGGCCAGCCAACGCGCCATCGGTACGACCGTTTTTTGGGGCATGTTGATCGGTACGCTGTTGTCGGTGTTTTTTGTGCCGCTGTTCTTTGTGGTGGTGCGCAAGCTGTTTAAAGACAGCCCGCGCCAAATGGAGCGTGCCAAACTGCATGCCGCCGGTGCCGGCATGACGCCGGAACTGGTGGATAAATATGTGGCCGATGCCGAAGCAGGCGCCGAGTTGACCGAAGAAGAAAAGCGTATGCTGCACGAAGACAAGGATTAAAACATGACGATATTTCATTTCAAACCCGCTTTGGGTGCGGCTGCCGTGGTTTTTGCCTTGTCGGCCTGTACCATGATACCCAAGTACGAGCAGCCGCAAGTGAGCGTGCCGGAAACTTTCAAATACGAC
The DNA here is from genome assembly GCF_022870825.1 of Neisseria sp. Dent CA1/247. Classification (NCBI taxonomy): domain Bacteria; kingdom Pseudomonadati; phylum Pseudomonadota; class Betaproteobacteria; order Neisseriales; family Neisseriaceae; genus Neisseria; species Neisseria sp. Dent CA1/247. Next base: position 669,210 of record NZ_CP091522.1, read on the forward strand.
CAAAACCCCGAAACCGGAATTCAGGCGGCCTCGTTGGGCTGGCAGGATTATTTTGCCGACCCGCGTCTGCACCGTTTGATTGAGATTGCGCTCGCGCGCAACACCGATTTGCGTGCGGCGGCACTCAATGCCGAAGCGGTGCGCAAACAATATATGATTGCCCGCGCCGACCAACTGCCCGGCATCAACGCTTCCGGCACAGGTTCGCGGGCGCGGGTGGCCGAAGATTTGAGCGCGACGGGCCGTTCGATGGTGGCTTCGTCTTATACAGTCGGGCTGGGGATTACGGCTTATGAAATCGACTTGTTCGGCAAAGTGCGCAGCACGGCGGAAGCCGCCAAACAAGGTTATTTCAATAGTGCGGCGGCACGCGATTCAGCACATTTGAGCCTGATTGCTGCGGTGGCCAAAGCCTATTTCAACGAGCGTTATGCGGAAGAGAGCATGAAGCTGGCGCAAAACGTGCTCAAAACGCGCGAGCAAACCTATAAGCTGACCCAGCTGAAACACAAAGCCGGCGTGATTTCCGCCGTAGACGTACGCCAGCAGGAGGCATTGATTGCGGCGGCTCAGGCTGATTATGAAGCAGCGGTACAAAGCAGAGAGCAAGCCCGCAATGCGTTGGCCGTGTTGCTCAACCGTCAGCTTCCCGATGATTTACCTGAAGGCTTGCCGTTAAGCAAGCAATATAAAATCAGCAAGCTGCCTGCGGGTTTGACCGCCGATGTGTTGCTCAACCGTCCCGATATCCGTGCTGCCGAATATGCGCTCAAGCAGGCCGATGCCAATATCGGCGCGGCGCGCGCGGCGTTTTTTCCCAGTATCAGGCTGACCGGCACCGTCGGCACGGGTTCGACCGAGCTGAGCGGCTTGTTTCAAGGCGGCAACAGCACTTGGGCGTTTGCTCCGTCAATCAACCTGCCGATTTTCAACTGGGGCAGCAATAAGGCCAATTTGGATGCGGCCAAAATCCGCAAGCAGATTCAGGTGGTGAACTACGAAGCTGCCGTCCAAAATGCCTTCCGCGATGTTTCCAATGCTTTGGTGGCACGGGAGCAACTGGACAAACGCTATGCCGCCGCCGCGAAACAAGGCAAGTCTTATGCCGACTACTTACGCTTGGTTCGCCTGCGTTACAAACACGGCGTCTCCAGCGCTCTGGATTTGTTGGACGCCGAGCGCAGCAGCTATGGCGCAGATACCGCGTTACTCAGTATCGAAAGAACCCGATTGGAAAATCTGGCTGATTTGTATAAAGCCTTGGGCGGCGGTTTGAAACGCTACACCGAAAACGATACTTCACATTAAGCCTGCTTCGGCATATCACCATCAGGCCGTCTGAAAATTCGAAACAGCATCCTTAAATCCGGCTACTCCGCCGCGATGCTGCCGGTTTTCAGACGGCCTGAGTCTGTTTGTAGAAACGTTTTTTGTATTTTTCATATCTGTATCTGATTTAATAGATATTTAATTCATATTTAAATCATGTGTTTATGATTGTTTGGTCAGAAAAATGTGTCGGGCGTGTAAGAAATCGGCAGAGGCCGCGTCTATTCGAGCATGAATCACAGATTAACCGTTACAGATTAAATATCATGAGTAAAACAAACTGTTTGAACCGCTTTTCGGAAACATGGGGCAAAGACATTGCTTTATTGGGTTTGCGTCTGTTTGTCGCCTATGAATTTTGGGAAGCCGGCGTAGAAAAATGGAACGGCACCAACTGGTTTGCCGGTATCCAACAAGATTTTCCGTTTCCTTTCAATTTACTTCCCGTTGATTTCAGCTGGGCGGCGGCGATGGGCGCGGAGCTGGTCGTGCCCGTGCTGCTGGTGCTCGGATTATTCGGCCGCTGGGGTTCGCTGGCATTGATGGTGGTTACCGCCGTAGCGTGGATTGCCGTACACGGCGGCAACGGTTACAACGTGTGCGACAACGGCTACAAAATGGCATTGATTTATCTGGTGGCTCTGCTGCCGCTGGTGTTGCAAGGCATGGGACGTTTATCGCTGGATTACGCGCTTTTCAAGCAAAAAGGCAAAAACATTCCCGTATAAGTTCGTTTGAGATAGACAAGTAGTATTTTCCTTTTATTAAGTATCCATTTTAAACAGTAAATTCAGGAGTATTGAAACATGAAAACCACTTCCTCTTTAATTGCTTTGGCAGGTTTGTTGGCTTTGGCCGGTTGTCAGGACGACAACAAACAGTCTGCTCCGACTGCTGCTGCGGCAAGTGCGGCTTCATCATCTAAAGCCGACGAAGGCAAATGTGGCGAAGGCAAATGCGGTGCCGCTTCTCAAGCCGGTAGCAAAGCCGAAGAAGGCAAATGTGGCGAAGGCAAATGCGGCGCCGCTTCTCAAGCCGGCAGCAAAGCTGAAGAAGGCAAATGTGGCGAAGGCAAATGCGGCGCCGCTTCTCAAGCCGGCAGCAAAGCCGAAGAAGGCAAATGCGGCGAAGGTAAATGCGGCAGCAAATAAGCTTTTCCGAGCTTTGAGGCCGTCTGAAAACCTATTGCCGACACTTTTTCAGGCGGCCTGACCAATCAAATTATTTTTTGTCGGTTGTTAAAATCATTGAAGGAGTTTGAACATGAAAAAGACATCATCTTTAATCGCATTGGCCGGCGCGCTGGCTCTGTTGGGCAGCCAAGCGGCCGTGGCTCACGGTAAAACCGCTGTTAAACCGCCTGTATCTGCCGAGAAAAAAGCCAATGAAGGTGCTTGCGGCGAAGGCAAATGCGGCGCACACGGTAAAAAATCTGCCAAAGCCGGCGAAGGTAAATGCGGCGAAGGCAAATGCGGCGCACACGGTAAAAAATCTGCCAAAGCCGGCGAAGGCAAATGCGGTGAGGGCAAATGCGGCGCTCACGGCAAGAAAAAACCGGTTAAAGCCGGCGAGGGTAAATGCGGCGAAGGTAAGTGCGGCGGCTAATCCCTTGATGTGTTGATCCTTTTTAAATACCCTTAAATTGACGGAAGGCCGTCGTATCCTTTCAGACGGCCTTTCCTTTTTTCAGGTATCTTTCTATCAGTATGTTTGTATGTGTTTGGAAGAAGCATTCTGATACAGATATACCTAATTTGACCGAGGAACAAAAAATGAACACTCTGTATGGTGCAGGTTTAGGCTACAAACGCAGTTTGGCCGATGACTTTTTGAATTTAGACCGTGAAAACAGCCCCATCCGCTTCATTGAAATCGCTCCGGAAAACTGGTTGAAAATGGGCGGCGCGGCACGCAAAAAATTTGATGCGGTTGCCGAACGCTTCCCCGTTGCCTGCCACGGTTTGTCTCTTTCTTTAGGCGGTCAGGATCCTTTGCAGGTGGAGTTTTTAAAACAAGTTAAAGCGTTTTTGCGCCAATACCGTATCAGCTTCTTTTCCGAGCATTTGAGCTATTGCAGCCATTTCGGTCACGTTTACGATTTGCTGCCGCTGCCGTTCACCGCAGAATCGGTGCGCCATACAGCCGCACGCATCCGTCAGGTTCAGGATATTCTCGAGCAGCGTATCGCCGTGGAAAACACGTCTTATTACGCCCACAGCCCGATTGCGGAGATGGACGAAGTCGATTTCCTCAATGCCGTGGCACGCGAGGCCGATTGCGATATTCATCTTGACGTAAACAATGTGTATGTAAACGCCGTTAACCACGGTATCGTTCAGCCGCAAGACTACATCAAACGCGTGGATACTTCGCGAGTTACCTACATGCACATGGCAGGACATGACGAAGAAAGCGAAAACCTGCTGATCGACACCCACGGCCAGCCCGTGTGCGCCGATGTGTGGGATTTGTATGACTACACCTGCCGCATTCTGCCGCACAGCGTGCCCACGCTGCTGGAGCGCGACAGCAACTTCCCGCCTTTTGCCGAACTGGAAGCAGAGGTCGCCCGCATTGCCGCCATACAGCAACAAGCCGAGGAAACCCGCCATGCTGCATAATCCTACTGCTGTAAGCAGTGCTGAATTTCAGGCGCAACTGGCCGACCATGTGCGCGACCCTTCCAAACCCGCACCCGAAGGCATCGAACCGGAACGCCTCGCTGTTTATACACGCTTGGTACGCAATAATCTGCGCAGTTTTCTCGATTTATGTTTCAGCGACAGCAGCCGTTTTGCCGATACCGGTTTATGGCAGGACTTGCAACACCGTTTCTTGATAGAGGCCCGCCCCGAGTCGCCGTTTTTCAACGACATTCCCGCACAGTTTCTCAACTATGCACACAGCAAAGAAGGAGCGGAACGCCTGCCCGAAAACGTGCTGGAAATGATGGATTTTGAAACTGCACTGCTGCATGCCGAAACCGCCGTTCAGCCCGTTTCAGACGGCCTGTGGAATGAAACCTCCGTTATTTCTTGGGCGCCCGCAGCAAGATTGGCGCATTACAACTGCAATTTTGTCGCCAGCGATTTGGCGTCTATCGAAGACGAACCCAGCATTGTGCTCACTTGGCGCAACCGCGACAACGAAGTGTATTACCGCCAAGTAGAAGGTGCCGATTTGTTTTTGCTGGAGCATTTCAGCCAGCAGTCGGATACTTTTGAAAATGTGCTGAACAGTTTGAACAGTATCCTTGCCGGGCAGGATGTGGAAACTTGGCTGCGCGATAACTTGGGCGGCTGGGTGGAAGCCGGTGTGCTGTTGGTAGAAAAAAACCCGCAAAAACAGTAAAAAACGGAGCGTGGCTATATCGTAGAGATTTTATGCTAAAAAAAGCTGAATTTTAGCTCTAAAAGCTTTACAATATGCGGCTTTCATCACAGCAATCCGATATGGAAAATTTTAAGAAACTTTTGGCGTCGCTCAGACCGGATATTCTGCGTTTTGCCAAAATCCAGTTGCGCGACGAATACCTTGCCGAAGATATCGTGCAGGAAACATTGGCAACCGCCATCGACAAACACAGCCAATTTCGCGGTGATGCAGGGGTAAAAACCTGGGTGATGACCATCCTCAAAAACAAAATCACCGATTATTTCCGCAGCGCCAAACACACCGTCAGCCTCGAAGCACTCCAAGAAGAAAACGCGGCTATCGACAACGGCTACGAAGAATGTTTCAATGACGAAGGGCATTGGCTGCAATCGGCCAGCCCGCGTCAATGGAATGCAGCCCCCGAAGATGCGGCAAACCAAAAAGCTTTTTTCCGCACATTGGAAAACTGCCTCAAGGGTTTGCCGGAAGATACCGCAAGAATCTTTTATCTTCGGGAAATCATGGGCATGGATATCGACGAAATATGCGGCAGCTTCAATATAACTAAAGACAATTGCTACGTTATCCTGCACCGCGCCCGCAACGGCCTGAGAGACTGCCTGCAACACAGGTGGTTTGATTTGAACTGAACGGTTGGAATAGAGAAGAAAACACCCTATGTTAAATTGCAAACAAGCTTGCGCATTGTATTCGGAGAGCCTTGACCGTAAATTGACCATAGCAGAACGTGGTAAACTGTATCTGCATTTGGCCTTGTGCGCTCATTGCCGCCGCTACCGCAAACAGATGCTGTTTATCCGACAGAATATCGGCAACTGGCAGCGTAAAAGAGATCAGGAATAAGAAGGCGGATACACTTTGCATCCGCCTCTTGTACATTGAAGCGTCTGTGCTTTGAATTGATGCGGGAGCGAAGAAAAGCGTAGTAGTGTGAAACCGAAGTTGTAGGGTTTCCTGATTGAATTGAATAATAAAGGCCGTCTGAAAATGTTTTTGCGGAACCCGCAAAGTTCGTTTTCAGACGGCCTGAGACCTTTGCAAAATAGCCCCTTTACCCAACAGCCGAAACCCAAACACAGGATTTCGGCTGTTTTCCGTTCTAAATATCCCTTCATTCCCCTCAAATACCCGATAATCGGGTATCTGAGCTGCCTTTCAGACGGCAACAGGCGCACGTAGCCTATTGGCTGCTTTCAACAGGTTCAAACACATCGCTTTCAGGTGGCTTTGTACACTCACTTTGCTCAGACCAAAATAAGTTGCCCGGGCATGGCAGAATTTACGGTGCAGCGTACCAAAGCTTTGTTCGACCACATAACGGGTTTTTGATAAATGTCGGTTACGTTTGGTTTGCGCTTCCGTCAGCGGCCGGTTGCGGTGGGATTTGCACATGATGCCGTCCCGCAACTGATGTTCTTCCAGATGTTGCCGGTTTTCCATACTGTCGTAGCCTTTATCGGCATAGACAGTCGTGCCTTTGGCTAGGCCTTCCAACAAAGGCAGCAGGTGTTTGCACTCATGGGCATTGGCGGCAGTGATGTGCAGTTTCTCAATATAGCCTTCCGCATCGGTACGGGTATGTTGTTTGTAACCCAGATGGAAGCGGCCGTCTTTCTTTACCCAACGGGCATCGCTGTCTTTACTCGGTGTGGTTTGGCTGTTGACCCGCCCTTCGTCATCCACTTCTATGGCCTGACGCTGTTTGCCGCCGGCCGTCTGAATAATGGTAGCGTCAACGATGGCGGCGGATGCTTTCTCTACTTTTAAACCCTTGTCAGTCAGTTGGCGGTTAATCAGATCCAGTAATTCGGCCAAGGTGTTGTCTTGCGCCAGCCAGTTGCGGTAACGGCATAAGGTGCTGTGATCGGGGATGCTCAGTTCGTCAAAACGGCAAAACAGATGGAAATCGATGCGGGTAATGAGGCTGTGTTCGAGTTCGGGATCGGAAAGGCTGTGCCATTGGCCGAGTAGAACGGCTTTGAACATGGACAGCAGGGGATAGGCGGGACGGCCGCGGTGGTTTCGAAGGTAACGGGTTCTTTGATGGTTGAGGTAATGCTCGATCGGTTGCCAATCAATCACCTGCTCCAGCTTCAACAGGGGGAAGCGGTCGATGTGTTTGGCAATCATGGCTTGTGCGGTTTGCTGAAAGAAGGTGCTCATGAAAAATCCCCTAAATGTCTTGGGAGGGAATTTAGGGGATTGTGGGGAATTTTGCAAAGGTCTCAGATGTGGATGCAGTTCAAGGCGTAGCAGCACAGCGAGTGCAGACATATCATATAGATAGGCAAACGAGCGAGCAGCGCACAACGCAGAAATGCGCCACAGATGAGGGTTTTGCAAAGGTCTCGGCCTTTGCTTATGTTGCTTTAGGATTGCGGATCGGTTTCGTCTTTAGGCGGAACGGGAGCAAACCAGCCCACTAACAAGAGCAGCAGGCCTACGCCGATGAACGAGACGATGCGCGCGATGCCGCCGCTGTTGCCGAGTTCGACCAAAAACAGCTTGGCTACGACCAAACCCATCAATGCCGCGCCGGTAAACCAGCGGATGCGGCGGCCTTTTTGATGGCCGTTCACCATCAGCGTGATTGCCGCTGCCGACCAAACGATGGAGAGGCTGGCTTGCAGGCCGAATGAAGCGGTAAGGGTTTCGAAATCCCAAGCCACATTGCCGAAGAAGTGCCACGCGCGCATCACGCCGGCGCTGAGCGAGATAAAGGCCAGCAATACGGGTGCCGCCAAAATTTGGCGCTTGGCTTCGGCAGACCATTCCTGCGGTACCCATGTGTACGGTTGGCGCAGGTATTGCCAGATTAAGGCGATGATGGAAAGCTCCAGCGGATTGATGGCAGGCAAGTAGGGCAGGGGCGCAGGGGCGTGAGGCGTGGAGAAATTCACCCACAGCAGCCAGCCGGCGGCGTACAGCGCGCAGATTTGGCTGCCGAAATGCCGGTAAATCTGAGGATGGCGTTTAACCGGCCCGATGGTTTTGGACGACTGGAAATACAGCCATGAGGCCAGCGGTACGGCCAGCCATGCAAGTTGTACCCACACGCCGTTGAAATGGAGAAAAACGCTGCTGCTGACCAGCCATGTCCAACATGCGCCGAAGATCAGCAAGCCTGCGCGTTGATACATCGCATTGATAGACGGATGCAGGGTTTGCATGTTCAGAATATAAACGTACAAAGCCGTGCCGAGCAATAACAAGAGGCCGTCTGAAAGCGGTTGGTGTAAGTGGGAGAGGAAGTCTGAAAGCGTTTGCAGGCCGAAGATGATGCCGAACGCCAATGAGGCGGTTTTTGCCTGCTGCCAATCCAGTTTGCGGGCGGTAAAGGCAAACGGGGCGAACAGGATAATCGGTATCCAGCGCATCCACATCCACAGGTCGTAGTCCAGCAACTCCATGCCTTCAGACAAGCCGTGCCAGCCCAGCCACAATGAAACGGCCATCATTGCCCAGCCGCCGAGAGAATGGGTGTCGTGCAAAGATGGATAAGCGGGTCGGTATTTAGGCGTATGGAAGCCGTAAGCCGCCGTGCCGAGCAGCAAGGCGCAGAGGATGAGCCACGGTGCCGAGGCCGAGTGTTCGTCTTGAATCAGCGTGGAGCTGACTGCAAGCACATACGCGCCGTACAGCAATGTAAACACGGTAAAGATGATTTGCTGCCGTTTGCGTTGGATGAGCGAGCAAACAGCCGCCAATACGGCGAAGGCAATCATGCTGCCGGTTTTGCCCCACAGCAATAAGGGCACTAAGGAAACGTGCAGCAAAACCAAAGTCAACACCGCGTTTTGTGCATTGTTTTCCCATTCAGCCGCGGCGTTTTGCCGTTTGATGTGTTGGAAATACATCCAGCCGCCGCCCGCAGCGACTAGCAAGGTGCCGAGCAGCGAGCCTGACAGCATGGTTTCTGCGCCCGCGCGGTAGGTGGAGAGCTGCGTCAGCGCCGCCAATATATACACGCCGACGGCGCCGAGGCGGGCGGAAGGTTGCTGCTGGCGGATACCGAAGGTATAGACCAAAGCCGCTTCAAGCGTCCATGTCGCAGCCGTCCATTGTTGGTCGAAAGCCAGCGGTACGGCCAGCGTCGCAAACAGGAAAGCCAGCAAGGCGAACGCCTGTTTCATCACCAACATTTCCGCACCGGCACGGGCAAAGCGCAAAGCAAACAGCGCATAAACGGTAGCAAAACCCAATGCCGACCACGCGGCGGCGTTTTCCCATGCGGCTACCATTCGGTATTGCAGGCCGTAAGCCACAAAAGCCGTGCCAAACAGCAAGGCGCTGTCCAACACATTGATATGCGCGCCGTGGGTGATGATATTTTTGAAAATTTGTTCCAACGAAGCATTGTCGGCGGGCAGTTCGGCTTGTTGTTCATGGCGTTTTTCCTGCAATACCTTGCGGGCAAACAGACATGCAATCAGCGTGTACAGCAGCCAGTGGTAAATCAGGAACGGCTCGGTAGTGGCAAAGTGTTGCGGCGTATAAGCCTGCGCGCCCCACAATGCGCCGATGGTAAACGTGCCGATAAAACCGGTCAGGTTAAGCGAACGCCAAGCCTTAAACCAAGCGATGCCTGCCACGCCGGTGTTCAGTAAAGCCAAATAAGAGAACAGCACCAGATAGCGGCCGCTGCCGTCTGAAACCAGCAACGGTGCCGCCATGCCGCCGATTAAGGCTACTTGTGCCAATACCAAAGCGTTTTGTCGCACAGCCAATGCCGCCATCAATACCACCAGCGCCACCATCACGGCGAAGACGACCGGTGCGGGCAGTAACGGGTGCAGTTTCAAAGCGGCCAGCGACGTTAGATACATAACCGCAACGCCGAAGCCCTGCAAAATCAAACCGTAATCACGCTTGCGTTTTTGCAGTTTCCAGCCTGCCAACGTGGCTACCAAACCCGCCGCACCGACTGCGGCATAACGCGCGCCGATGGGGATGTAGATGTATTCGGAAGCCAAGCGCAGCAGGAAGGCCAAGCCGAGGAACAGCACCACGATACCGGTTTTCAGCAAAGGATTGCCGCGCATAAACCATGCCTGTATCGGATGCTCTTTGGCCGGTTGTTCTGGCGTCTCAGGCGTATCGGGTGTTGTGGTTGCCGCTGTTTTTTCGGCAAAAGTTTCAGTGGAAACGGGAGAGCTTGGCTTGATGGCCGTTGCGCGTTGGAAGGATGTGGTCGGCTGTGCATTTGCCGGTTCGACCACGTCTTTTTTCTCAAGCACAACGGCGGGTTTGTCGCGCTTGGTAATTTCAGCAGCAGGAGAGGCCGTCTGAAAAGTTTTTTGAGCGGGCTGTGCTACCTGTGCCATCACGCTGTTTTGAGCGGGTGCTGCTGTTTCAGACGGCCTCAACGACGGAGCGGGTTGGGGCTGGGCTTCGGATAAAACACCGTCGCGCACAGCCTGCGGCAGTTGTTGTTTTAAAGCCGCCAGCTCGGCTTCGACTCGAGCGAGCCGGGCTTCCCAGTCTTCTCGCTGTTGTCTTTCGGTACTTTTTTTGATTGCTCCGACAACAAACCAACACATCGAACCGAGCACGATGCCTTGCCAAATATCGCCGAAGAAATAAGCGAGTAAAACCGGTATCAAAAAACCTAAATACTGCATCATGGTTTAACTTTCATAAATATGTTGACGACATTATAAAGAGAGCCGCAGTTTGCCTTGTCGGCCGGATGTTAATCGGTTTGTTTTTAAATTAATCGTTATGCTTGGGAATATTTCGGCGTGCTTGATATGGCGGCAAATAAAAGTGAAGTGTAAGCAGACCGTTATTCTGCTTACACTTTATATATCAACGATGTGCTTGCGTTAAGGCCGTTTGATTTTTTCAGACGGCCTCGTTTCACTTCAGCTTCACCAAGCGCTTTTACAAAAAACATTGCAGCAAGTCGTTGAGAAACCGCCGCCCCAGTTCGGTCGGCCTGAAAAATTGCGGGTCGGTGTCCAGCAGCCCTTGCTTTTGCGCGGTACGGATTTGTGCGGCGATGTGCGCGGGCGAGATGCCGGTGCGCTCTTGCAGCCACGCGGCGGGCACGCCGTCGGTGAGGCGCAGGGCGTTCATCATGAATTCGAACGGCAAATCTTCGGCGGCCACAGTTTTGCGTTCGATGGCATCGGTCGGGCTGCTCTTCATGGCGGCGAGATAATCGTTGGGGTGGCGTTTGCGGGTGGTGCGTTCGATGCGGGTGGGGTAGGAAATCTTGCCGTGCGCACCCGCACCGATGCCGATGTAGTCGCCGAACTGCCAATAATTGAGGTTGTGGCGGCATTGTTGTCCGTGGCGGGCGAAGGCGGAAGTTTCGTAATGCTCGAAACCTGCGCTTAAAAGCTCGGCGTGAACGGCATCTTCGATATCTTGCGCCGTTTCGTCTTGCGGCAGGCCTTTCGGCGGCGTATGGCCGAAGGGCGTGTTCGGTTCCATCGTCAAATGGTAGGCGCTGATGTGGCTTGCGCCGGTGGCGATGGCGGTTTGGATGTCGGATAAGGCCGTCTGAACGGTTTGGTTCGGCAGCGCATACATGATATCGACGTTCACTTTTTCAAACAGGCCGAGGGCGGTTTCGATGGCATTCAGGGCTTCGCTGCGGTTGTGGATGCGCCCCAATGCGCCGAGTGCGGCATCGTTGAAACTCTGTACGCCGATGGAAAGCCGCGTGATGCCTGCGTCTTTAAACCCTTGAAATTTCTCTTTTTCAAACGTGCCGGGATTCACTTCGAGCGTGATTTCGGCTTGCGGTTGCAGCTTGACAAGCGAACGGATGCCGCTGAGCAGACGGTCTATCGAGGCCGCCTGAAACAGGCTGGGCGTGCCGCCGCCGATAAAAATCGTTTCGACGGGCCGCCCCCACACGTTGGGCAGTTCGGTTTGCAAGTCGGCCAGCAGCGCATCAACGTAGGCTTGTTCGGCCAAGTCGCTTTTGGCTTGATGCGAGTTGAAGTCGCAATACGGGCACTTGCGCACGCACCACGGTATGTGGATGTAGAGCGATAAGGGGGGCAGGGCGGTAAGGTGGCCGGGTTGGGAAAAAGTGATTTGAGACATGAATTTTTATAAAGCTTTTTGAATCAGGCGGTTGATTTGTGGTGCGCGGAAAACCAATATGAGGCCGATAACGAGTTCAGCCGCCGTCATGATAATGGCCGACGATTGATCGGCAGAAAGCATCTTCCATACATCTGTTTGATAAGTATTGGTAAACGCTTGGTAAAGGCTGAACCAATAAATGCCGTCTCTCAATGCGTTAGACAATGTCCAAATACCGATCAGGATAATGCCTGTCGTCAGCCACGGTGCAGGGTGTTTGGGCATGATTTGTTGTTCCTGTTGGACTTGGGGCAGCAGAATATTGGCAATCGTAGCCGGAAAAAAACACAGCACCAGCCAGCAGACCGCATAGACGAGATAAAGAGGAACCATTTGCCAAGGTGAGAAGTTTCCATCAAAAGCATTCATACCGACAAATCCTGAATTGATGGTATGGATACACCACACGATAACAAAAAGACGGATGGCAACAATCAATATTTGTTTGGGAGACATAGCAAATTTTCTGAATATTTATTTGAAAAACGAGTAAGTGCTTGGAGGCCGTCTGAAAAGTGAATATGGGGTTTTCAGACGGCCTCATTAAAAATATTACGAAGCCACTTTTCGAATGAGCTTACTAAATAAAGTCGGTTTTAGACATAAGGCCAGCCCGCAAATCATGGTTATGCCGTTGTACATAATGGCTCGTGAAGAAACGATGCTTGTGCCGATTGAGTCCGTAGCCACAAAGGCATAGTAAAGATCGATGCTCAAATTGGCTAGAGCCGGAACGGCCATCCATATCCCCATCAAAACCAAACCGGTGTTTAACCACAGGGCAGGGTTTTGAAGTACGTTTACTTTCTCTTCGCTGTGTACGGGCAAAACTTTTTCGGCAATGCGCGGTGCAAATTTCCACAATAGTCCCCATACGGCAATCCAAACAAAGAAAAGCACTATTTCCAGCAAGAGCAGATAAACGGCATCTTCCTCCCGTAAAATAATTTCTACATGCGCTAATATTGAAGAAAAAGAAACGCCTACAAAGCGCAAAAACGAATAAAAAATCAGTAAACGGATAACGATAGTAGTAATTTGCTTCGGAGTCATAATAAGTTTTCAGACGGCCTGTTTTTATAGTTTTATGGATTGTCGGGATACAGTAAATGGATTTTCTTTTTCAATTCAATCAACGCCAATCCGCGGTGGCTGATGCGGTTTTTGGTATCGGGGTCAAGTTCGGCCGCGGTGCAGCCTAATTCAGGCAGATAAAAATGCGGGTCGTAGCCGAAGCCGTTTTCCCCCACCGCCTGCTGCCGCCAAACGCCGCGCCAGATGCCTTCGGCAATAATCGGCTGCGGATCGTTTTCATGGCGCACCAAAACCAGCACGCAAACGTAATAGCAGCTTTGATCGGCCTTGTCGGCCAGTTCGGCAGACAATTTGGCATTGTTGGCGGCATCAGATTTCGGGTGTTCGCCGGCAAAGCGTGCCGAATAAATACCGGGCGCACCGTCCAAAGCGGGCACGCAGATACCGCTGTCGTCGGCCAATGCCGGTTTGCCGCTGTGTTTGCAGGCATGGCGCGCTTTGGCGATGGCGTTTTCGATAAAGGTAACGTGCGGTTCGGGGCATTCGGGCACGTTGAATGCAGATTGCGGCAGCACTTCGATATGGCGGCCTGCAAACCAGCGGGTAAATTCTTTGAGCTTGCCGGCATTGCCGCTGGCCAAAACGATTTGCTTAAACATGTTTGTTTTCCTGTTGTTCCGCCTGCATACGCGCGGCTTGGATGGCTTTGTTCCGCGCAACTTGGCGGATATAGAGAGCGAGACAGGCAATCTGACCGAAGACGGCGGCAAACGCGAATAAAAAGCTGGCGACGGCAAACTGTTTGCTTTCAATCGAGAGCAGCCAGCTTCCCAGCAGCACTAGAGCCATGAATAGCAAGGTAAAAAAGGCAATGCCGAGCAGATAGGTTTTGCGGGCGTTCATAAGCGTTGGAGATGGTTTATAGAAAGCGGGCATTATAGCGGATGAAGGGAGGGAAGGTATGCTTTTGATGTGCGGTGGGATTGTTCAATAGAAATATGATGTGATAGATGAAATTTTATAGAGCACTCATATTAATATGCTGTGAAGAATAGCTTATTTGCGGTGTTGATAGAGCTTAAGGATTGAGGCCGTCTGAAAATAGTTTTTCAGACGGCCTCATTTTTATGATGTAGGCAAACGGTCAAGTGAGTTAATACGCACGATTTAAATATCTGTTCACGATTTAAATATTTGTCGAAGCAGTCGGCTAAATGTTAGAAAGCGGCAATTGCCCATGTCTGAAATGAGGCTAAAAAACAAAACAGCACAGAAAAATCTGTGCTGTTTTGTTAAATATTTGGCGGAGTGGACGGGGCTCGAACCCGCGACCCCCGGCGTGACAGGCCGGTATTCTAACCAACTGAACTACCACTCCGCACAAGAAACTTGGTGGGTGATGACGGAGTCGAACCGCCGACATTCTGCTTGTAAGGCAGACGCTCTACCAACTGAGCTAATCACCCGTGTCGTTGCGAGAACGTGATTAAACCAAATCTCAGTCTGTGGTGCAAGTGTTTTTTTAAGGAAATGTCGAGTTTCCTTGTAGGCACCAGTTTTCAAAAGAAATTATTTTTTCTTTGTGTCCGGCAACAATCAAGATGTCGTTGGGTTCAAACAGGAAATCTTCTTCAAAATCTTGAATGCGGTGCGTGTGCCGGCGTACAAACAGTAATTTGATATTCAATTGATGCAGGGGCAGGGCATCGGTATGTTTGCCGACGATATAGGCTTCGTTTGTCAGGGCAAACGCATGGCGGACGATGTGGCTGTTTTCATCGTCGACGTTTTCGGAATCATCGCTGCCGCTGAATAAATCCGACACCATGGCATAGCGGCTGCGGCGGATGTTCAAAATAATTTGGGAAACTTTCTGATAGGGCAGGCCGAATTGCAAAAGTGCGTACGAAGCCAAGGCAAGGCTGGTTTCTTTGGTGTCTGACACCACTTCTTCGGCGCCGATTTGGGTAAATTTTTGCAGATAATCATCGCTGATGGCGCGCACATATACCGGCATGGTGGGGCGCGCACTCATAATGTTGTTGAGCACATGCTGGGTTTCGTGCATGTTGTTGAGGGTAATGATAACCATACTGGCTCGGCTCAGGCCGGCGGCTTCGAGCACTTCGCGCCGCTTGGCATCGCCGAAAGAAACGGGTTCGCCGGCGCTGCGGGCAACGCGTACGCGCTCGGCATCGAGGTCAAGTGCGTAATAGGGGATGTTTTCCGCCGCCAAGATACGGCCGATGGTTTGGCCGCCGCGGCCGTAGCCGATGATGAGGGCGTGGTTGGATTGGTTCATGGCGGCAATCAGCATGTTTTGCAGATCGACGGCTTTCATATCCCAACTTGATTTCACCCATCTGCCGACCAATTTGTCGCTGCTGTTTAAGATAAAGGGGGCGATGACCATCGAAAGCAGCACGGCGGCGGTGGCGGCTTGTTCCAATTCAAGCGAAACCATGTTGATTTTGCTGGAAATGGCTAAGATCACGAAACCGAATTCCCCGCCTTGAGCCAGATATAAAGCGGCTTTGAGGCTGTCGGCGGTAGAGTGTTTCATGCGGAAGGCGATGATGAAAACGATAAGTGCTTTTAAGACAATCAGCAAGCCGAGCAGCGTCAGCACCAAAGGCCAGCTGTTGATTAAGGCTTGGATGTCGAGCTTCATGCCGACGGTGATGAAGAAGAAGCCGAGCAGAATGTCGCGGAACGGGCGGATGTCGTCTTCAACCTGAAAGCGGTATTCGGTTTCGGAGAGCAGCATACCTGCCACAAATGCGCCCAAAGCCAGCGACAAGCCTTCCAGCTCGGTTAAGTACGCTACGCCGAGCGTGACCAGCAGCACGTTGATCATGAAGAGTTCGGACGATTTGCGTTTGGCGACAAGGCGGAACCACGGCGTCATGATGCGGCTGCCTACGAAAAACAGCACGCCTAAAGTCACAACCATTTTCAGCGCGGCCAGCACCAATTCCAGCCATAAATTACCGCTGTTGCCGCCGGCCAGTGCAGGCAGCAGAATCATCAGCGGCACAACGGCAATATCCTGCATCAGCAACACGCCCATTGCCATTTGGCCGTGGGTTTGCCCCAATTCGGTTTTTTCGGCCAAGATGCGGCTGACGATGGCGGTGGACGACATAGCCAGCGCACCGGCCACGGCAAAGGCCCAGTTAAACGTGGTGCCTGTGGCCATCAAAATTACCATCACAGCGGCGATGGTCAGCACGATTTGCATACCGCCCAGCCCGAATACCAAACGACGCATGGCTTTCAGTTTGGAAAGCGAAAACTCCAAACCGATGCTGAACATCAAAAACACGATGCCGATTTCGCCCAAATAATCGGTGGCTTCGTTTTTCGGAATCAGATGCAGCACGCCGGGGCCGGCCAAAAAGCCGGCCAGCAGATAGCCCAACATAGAAGGAATGTTGTACTTGCGGCAGAAAATCACCGCAATCACGGCAACGAGTAATACGATAACGATGGGGGCGAGGGAAATATGGTGCATGATGGTCGCGATGAAGTAAAACGTTGGGCTGACTGCTCATATGGAAGCGGCAGAATATTTTAATGATAACTAGCAGTTATTATAGCCGTATCGGTGCATGCTGTCGGGAATAAACATCAAAAAATGCAGAGGCCGTCTGAAAAATGCCGACAAAGATTTTCAGGCATGGATATGCCTTATGTTTATGGCGGCGGCAAATGTATGCCGGGTAGGAATGGTGAAGGCAGGTTGCCCGTTTCAGTTTCAGACGGCCTCACCCATGCCCGAAACCCAAGCTTTCCCGCCATAAATCCATTTGACACCTACAATCTAACTCCCTACAATTCAACCCCGACAAGCACCTTGTCGTTCTATTCTGCCGTTCCGGCAATCGAATCTCCGACATATCTTGAATTTCAGACGGCCTTTCGGCACTTTGCCGTCGCAATCAATACTACCTATCTCAATCATTTAATTAAAAATTAATTATCATGCACGTTTCTGAACTACAAACCCAGCACATTTCCAAACTTTTGGAAATGGCAGAACAACACGGCATTGAAAATGCCAACCGCCTGCGCAAACAAGACCTAGTCTTCGCCATCGTGCGCCAACTGATGAAGCAGGGCGAATCCTTTACCTGCTCCGGCACTTTGGAAATCCTGCCCGACGGCTTCGGCTTCTTACGCAGTGCCGACACTTCTTATCTGGCAGGCCCCGACGATATTTACGTTTCACCCAGCCAAATCCGCCGCTTTAACCTGCACACCGGCGACACCATCGAAGGCAGCGTGCGCGTACCCAAAGATAACGAACGCTATTTCGCTCTGGTGCGTTTGGACAGCATCAACGGCGACAAACCCGAAGTCTGCAAACACAAAATCCTCTTTGAAAACTTAACCCCGCTTTTTCCCACCAAACAACTCAAACTCGAGCGCGACATCAAAGCCGAAGAAAACATTACCAGCCGCGCCATCGATCTCGTTTCCCCTATCGGCCGCGGTCAGCGCGCCTTGCTTGTCGCTCCGCCGAAAACCGGTAAAACCGTGATGCTGCAAAACATCGCCCACGCCATTACCGCCAATTATCCCGAAGTTGAACTGATTGTTTTGCTGATTGACGAACGTCCCGAAGAAGTAACCGAAATGTCGCGCAGCGTGCGCGGCGAAGTGGTGTCGTCCACGTTTGACGAGCCGGCCACCCGCCATGTGCAAGTGGCTGAAATGGTGTTGGAAAAAGCCAAACGCATGGTCGAGCATAAAAAAGACGTGGTGATTCTGCTCGATTCGATCACCCGCTTGGCGCGCGCCTACAATACCGTGGTGCCGGCTTCAGGCAAAATCCTGACCGGCGGTGTCGATGCCAATGCGCTGCACCGTCCGAAACGCTTTTTCGGTGCCGCGCGTAATGTGGAAGAGGGCGGATCTTTAACGATTATCGCTACTGCGTTGGTGGAAACCGGCAGCCGTATGGACGATGTGATTTACGAAGAATTTAAAGGTACCGGCAATATGGAACTGCACCTCGACCGCCGTATGTCTGAAAAACGCCTGTTCCCGGCGATTAATATCAACAAATCCGGCACGCGCCGTGAAGAGCTGCTGGTACCGAACGACCAGCTCCAACGTATGTGGCTGCTGCGCAAATTCCTGCATCCGATGGACGAAATCGAAGCCACCGAGTTTTTGGTGGGCAAGCTCAAAGCTTCCAAAGACAACAACGATTTCTTTGAGTTGATGCGCGGTAAATGATCAGTAGTTTTATGTGGAAAAGCTGCCCGAAGGTTTTCGGGCAGCTTTTGTTTGGCCGTTACAAACCTGAGCCGGTGTAAGATGTGAAGAGCAAAATACCTTGTCTAAACAAACATTTGATGAGATTTTGTGTTTGTAGTCTGATGTTGCGGAACTTTTAAAAAGGCCATCCTGTCTGAGCCATCAACAAAAGATTCAGGCCGTCTGAAACTTTTCAGACGGCCTTTATAGCACTCTAAATATGATAATTAAAATCATTAAAATTTATATATAAGGATTATTAAATGAAATTTAATTTTATACCTCAAATCGGTATGCTGGCCTGTGCGTCGGCTTTGATGTTTTCTCCGTTGGCCGCCAGTGCAAAGCCTGTCGAAATCACCGATACGGCAGGGCGTAAGGTGAAGCTTGATTTGCCGGCCAAGCGCATCGTGCTGGGTTTTTATTACCAAGACTATATGGCTGTGGGCGGCAAGAATGCTTTAGATAATGTGGTGGGTTTTTCCAAGGCGGTGTGGTCTGATTGGGCGCCTCCGAGCTGGGCGGCATTCAGTAAGGCTGTGCCTAAGTTGAAACAGCTGGCCGATGTGGGCGAAGTGGAAGTGGGTACTTTTTCGGTGGAGAAAGTGCTGTCGCTGAAGCCGGATTTGCTGATTTTGGCCGACTGGCAATATCAAGGCTTGGGTTCGGATTTAGACAAAATCAAGAAGGCGGGCATTCCGATTGTGGTAATTGACTACAACGCCCAATCGGTTGCCAAGCATATCAAATCAACGGAAATCATCGGCACGATTACAGGGCAGCAGGCGAAAGCGAAAAAGCTGGCGGCCGACTATAAAGCTATTGCCGACAATATTCAGGCAAGAGTGAAAAAAGCCAATCTGCCCAAGCCGAAAGTGTATGTCGAGTTTGGCAACAAAGGCCCGGCCGAACACAGTTTTACGTTTGGCAAGGCTATGTGGGGGCCGATGATTACTTTGGTCGGGGGGAACAATATTTCTGCTTCGGCGGTGGATTTTTATGCGCCTATCAATCCTGAAAAGGTATTGGCGGCCAAGCCCGACGTCATTGTGATTACCGGACGGGAAACCGAACTGAACAAAAACAAAGATGCGTTTGTGTTGGGGTGGAATATTCCGAAAGCCGAGGCGGAACGCCGTTTGAAAGGTTTTGAAAAACGCGCGGGCTGGGCCAGCCTCCCGGCAGTCAAAAACAACCGGGTATACGGTGCTTACCATGCCAATTCGAGAACGCTTTCAGACGGCGCTTCCCTTCAGTTTATGGCCAAAGCGGTTTACCCGCAGCTTTTTGCCGATTTGAATCCGGACAAGACCTATATGGATTTCTACCGCAATAATCTGCCGGTGGTGCCGACCGGGACGTTTTATCTTTATCCCAAAGCAAAATAAGGCCGTCTGAAAAACGACAGTTTCAAACCAAACGGTTTGCCTCCCCTTCCGGTGCGCCTGCGGGTGCATGAGGAAGGGGGTAAATTTATCTTCAAACAACAATATACATAAACGGTTTTCATCATGACCGGAGAAATACCTTCTACAAATCCTTCCCGTGCCGATGCCGGTACGGTTGCCGATATTGTGAGAAACCAGCGTGCCTTGGAGCGCAGGCGCTGGTTGGCGATATTGGCTTTTTTAACCGTCGGCCTTATCGGTTTGGTTCTCGATATTGCCACGGGGCCTTCCATGCTGCCGGTCGGCGAAGTGGTCAAATCTTTGCTGAATATGGAAAGCGCGGACGAAATGAGTAAAGTCATTGTGTACGACCTGCGCCTGCCGATGGCTTTGATGGCATTGGTCGTGGGGGCGGCATTGGGTGTCGGCGGTGCGGAAATACAAACCCTGCTCAACAATCCGATGGCCAGCCCTTATACCTTGGGCTTGGCCGCTGCGGCCGGCTTGGGAGCATCGCTGGTCATCGCTTTCGGCAGTTTCGGCCTGCCTTCGTCGGTGGCCGTGCCGATAGGTGCTTTTGCGATGACTATGTTGGCAGCAACGATATTGTTTCTGTTTGCGTCTATGCGCCGTTTCAATTCCGCCATGTTGGTGTTGGTCGGGATTGCTTTGCTGTTTTTATTCCAGTCGGTGCTTTCGCTGATCCAATACATCGCGGCGCCGGAGATTTCGCAGCAAATCCTGTTTTGGCTGTTTGGCAGTCTGACGAAGGCGACTTGGGAAAACCTTGCCGTAACGGTGTTGGTTACGGCGGTATGTGTGGCTTTGCTTGCCAAAGATGTGTGGAAGCTGACCGCTTTGCGTTTGGGCGAAGAGCGGGCGGCCAGTTTGGGCATCAACCTGCAACGCCTGCGTATCCAAACTTTGGTGTTGGTTGCGGTGATGACGGCAACCGCCATCAGTTTTGTGGGCATCATCGGCTTTATCGGCTTGGTGGCGCCTCATGTGGCGCGGCTGTTGTTGGGCGAAGACCAACGGTTTTTCCTGCCCGGCGCCATGTTGGTCGGAGCGGCGTTTTTGTCGATTGCCTCCGTGCTGTCGAAAGTCATTATTCCCGGAGCGCTGTTTCCGGTCGGCATTGTTACTTCTTTTGTAGGTGTGCCGTTTTTCTTTTGGATTGTATTAACGAAACGATAGGCCGTCTGAATATGAACAAATTGTTTTTGAAACCTTTATTGGCGGGTTTGCTGCTGTGCGCTTCTTTTGCCGCACAGGCGCAAGTGCAGACCATTACCGATGTGCGCGGGCGCGAAGTGAAAGTCGATGTGCCGGCCAAGCGCGTGGTTTTGGGTTTTTATTACCCTGATTATATTGCTGTAACGGGTGCGGAAAATTTCGCCAACGTGGTCGGTATTTCCCGTGAATTTTGGGAGAAGTTCAACCCCGGAAGCTGGGCGCTGTACAGTAGTAAGATGCCGGAGTTGAAAAACATCGGCGATATAGGCAATGTGAGCACCGGCACGTTTTCTTTTGAAAAAACGCTGGCATTGAAACCCGATGTAGTGGTGTTGGCCGATTGGCAATATGAAGCGCTTGCCAATGAAATTCCCCGTTTCGAGCAGGCGGGCATTCCCGTGGTTGTGGTGGACTTTAATGCGCAAACCGTTGAAAAACACGTGGAAAGTGCAAAAGTTTTCGGTGCGATTGCCGATACGCCGGAGCGTGCGCAACGTGTGGCCGGCGAGTATGCGGCGGGAATCGCCGACATTCGGCGCAGAATCAGCGAAGCCGGGCAGCCTAAGCCGAAGATTTATATAGAATTCGGCGACAAAGGTCCGAAAGAACACAGCTACACTTTCGGAAAAAATATGTGGGGCGCGATTGCCGATATTGCCGGGGCGATAATGTGAGCGCACCGTTTGTGAAAGACTGGGGGCCGATCAACCCCGAACAGCTTTTGGTGGCCAAACCCGAAGTGGTGGTGATTTCCGGCACGGAAGTAGGCTTGGGGCAGCCGGATGCCATGGCTATGGGTATCGGCATCAAAGCGGAAGATGCTTTGCAGAGGCTTGCCGGCTTTACCCGGCGTGCAGGATGGGGAGACCTTCCCGCCGTGCAAAACCGGCGCGTGTACGGCATTTACCATACCGCCTCACGTTCCCTCTCCGACTTGGCATCCGCACAATTCATCGCTAAAACACTCTATCCGGAAGCGTTTGCCGACATCCGCCCCGAGCAAACCTATCTGGATTTCCACCGTAAATATCTGCCGGTAACGCCGGAAGGCACGTTTTTCGTCCGCTTGGGTTGTGCAACGCCCGACAGTTGTGCGGATGAGGGCGGTAAAGGTGCCGATGGCGCGGAGCCGGCGGATTCTTCTGCAAACAAACCGCAATCATTTTTTGCCCGCATCAAAGCGTGGTTTCTCGGATTGTTTTAAAGGCCGTCTGAAATGCTGCAACTGGAAAATCTGACCATTAGGCGCGGCAGTCTTACCGTAGCCGACCATATCAGCCTGAATTTGGAACAGGGCAAAGTTTATACCGTGCTGGGTCCCAACGGCGCGGGTAAATCGTCGCTCATCAAAACCGTGTTCGGCGATATACCTTACAGCGGAAGTATCCGTTATAAAAACGATACTTTAAGCAAAACCCACGTACTCAATTGGCGCAAGCGCATCGGCTATATGCCGCAGGACACAGCCGTAGAAGCCTCGCTGACGGCTTTGGAAGTCGTTTTGCTCGGGCGCATGGACGCCCTGCATATGCACATCGGCGACGATTTGCTCGCCGAAGCCGCCGCCATGATGCAGCAGCTCGGCATTGCCCATTTGGCCCACCGCGACGTGATGCTGCTCAGCGGCGGCCAACGGCAGCTGGTGATGTTTGCCCAAGTATTGATGCGCAATCCGGAAATCCTGATGCTTGACGAGCCGGTCAGCGCGCTGGATATGCACCACCAGCTCAACCTGCTCGAACACGTATGCGGCCACACGCGCAACAAGGGCTTGGTTACATTGATGGTTTTGCACGATTTGAGTTTGGCCGCCCAGTTTTCAGACGGCCTGATCTTATTGGGCGAAGGCAAAGTGCAAGGACAAGGCGGGCCGGCCGACGTTTTGCGGGCGGATATCCTCAGCCGCCTTTACCGCGTTGATGTCGAACTGCTTTACGACAGCCGGGGCGCTCCGGTTATCCGGCCGATGCGGAAGGCCGTCTGAAAAGCCTTTACGCCAACCGGATTCTGAATTGCCCCGGCAAACATCCCGAAAACATACCGAAAGGATTCACCATGAAAAAATACCTCTTTCTCTTATTCTTTGCCGCCGGCAGCGCATTTGCTGCCAATC
Source organism: Neisseria sp. Dent CA1/247 (assembly GCF_022870825.1). Taxonomy (NCBI): domain Bacteria; kingdom Pseudomonadati; phylum Pseudomonadota; class Betaproteobacteria; order Neisseriales; family Neisseriaceae; genus Neisseria; species Neisseria sp. Dent CA1/247. The sequence continues at coordinate 692,073 of NZ_CP091522.1, forward strand.
ATGAAGTCAAAATGCTGGATAACGGCGCAGACGGCAGCATGGTGTTCGAGCCGGGCTTCTTAAAAGTACAGCCCGGCGACACCGTAACCTTCAAACCCACCAATAAGGGACATTGGGTGCAAAGCAAAGCCCTTCCCAAAGGAGCGAAAGAATTTTTATCCGCCGAGGATAAAGAATTTACCGTCAAACTTGATAAAGAAGGCGTATATGTCTATACCTGCCCGCCCCACCGCACCATGAACATGAACGGCATCATCCAAGTGGGCAAAGCCGCCAACAAAGCCGAGGCGCAGGCCATGGTAGACGAAATGGAACGGCGCTCCATGCAAAACAAAGGCCGTCTGAAAAAATATATGCAGCAAGTAAAATAAACCCGTACCGCACGGCAACCGCCGTGCCGCACACCCTCCGATACTTTTTAGCCGGGGCCGTCTGAATATATGCTCGTTATTACCACCTGCCGCAGCTATCCCCAACCGCCTGAGAGCCTTCTCAAACTCATACCCGAGCTGCGCGGACGCGGCGTATCCGCCCATTTCGACTCCTGGCAAAACCGGCCCGACAGTCCGTTTTTACTGCCTTTGTGCGCATGGGACTATGCCGCCGAGCCGCAGCGGTTCCGCCGATGGCTGCAACAGGCGCAAAGCTCGGGCAGCCGGTTTGTCAATCCGCCGGAGCTGATGCTTTGGAATATGAACAAACATTATTTGTGCGACTTGGCCGCCGCCGGCGCAGACGTTATCCCGACCGAAACCGCCGCGTCGGATGCCGGAGCCGTAACCCGTATCATGCAGCGGCACGGCTGGCATGAAGCCGTATTGAAACCCGCCGTCGGCCAAAGCGGCAAATATGTGGTCAGAATCCGCAGCAGCAGCGAAATCAGAGACTGGCTGCCCTACCGCGAAGGCGTAATCGTACAGCCGTTTATTGCCGACATTGAAACGGCGGGCGAAACCGCTTTAATCTTTTTCAACGGCCGCTTCAGCCACGCAGTGCACCGCCGGCCGCCTGCGGGCGAATGGCGCGCTAACTCCGCCTACGGCGTCCGCATCCTGCCTGCCGAACCGCCGCCGTTTGCCGTAACCGCCGCCGCCCGCGTATTGGCAAGCCTGCCCCAAATGCCGGTTTACGCACGAGTGGACGGTACATTGCTGCCCGAACGCTTCCTGTTGAACGAATTAGAACTCATCGAACCTGCCCTGTATCTCGACACCCGCCCCGAAGCCGTAGCGCATTTTGCCGATGTACTTGCCGCCGTATGCCTGAATGCCGGCACGGCCTGAACCGCGCAAGAGCCAAATGCCCGCCTGCATAACGTGTGCCGTGATAGGGCATCTGTCAGGCCGTCTGAACCATACCGTTCCGACGGCCCGAATATCGATTATCTTGCCTGCAAACATGGCCTGCCAACCGGTTTGGCAGTATCATGGCAAGCCCCGGCCGGATAAAAGCGGCTTCCTTCCAACCCTTATCAAAAGTGAACATTATGCCGAAAATGAATTGGCAGCAATTGCTTTCCACCCAACGCTTCCGCATGAAAGACGGCGAAATCGTGCCGACGGTAACACCGTCCACCCAAGAAGGCGCGGATGCTTTGCGTACCGATTTCCACATCGACTACGACCGCGTGGTGTTTTCCGGCGCGTTCCGACGCTTGGGGCGCAAAACGCAGGTTCACCCGTTTGCCGAACACGACCATACCCACAACCGCCTAACCCACAGCGTGGAAGTCGCCAGCGTGGGGCGCAGCTTGGGCAACCGCGTCGGCGTGATGATGCAGGCGGGCGGTTTTCTGCCGCAGGGCAATACGCCGAGCGACATCGGCGCAGTGGTTCAGGTGGCCTGTTTGGCGCATGATTTGGGCAACCCGCCGTTCGGGCACACCGGCGAAGATGCGCTGCGCGACTGGTTCCGCAATCCCGCACACAGCATTTATCTGCAAACCTTGAGCGAAGGCGAGCGCAACGATGTACAGACTTACGAAGGCAATGCCCACAGCCTGAGGATTCTGGCCAACCTCGAAATGTACCGCAACAAAGGCGGTATGCGTTTAACTGCCGCTACCATCGGCGCCTTGCTGAAATATCCGTGGACGACGCTCGATCCGAACGGCCGCAAAAAATTCAATATCTACCAAACCGAGCTGCCGTTTATCCGCCGCATTGCCGACGAATTGGGACTCATCGAACAAGGTACCGACCGCTGGGCGCGACATCCCTTGTCTTACCTGATGGAAGCCGCCGACGACATTTGCTATGCCTTGCTCGACTTGGAAGACGCGGTGGAAATCGGCTTGTTGGGCGATGCCGAAGTCGAAAGCATTTTGGTCGAACTCACGTTTGTCGAAGCCGCCGGCGCATGGCAGGCGCGCAACAGCCGCCAGCGTTGCGCTATGCTGCGCGGCATGGCCATCGGACGGGCAATTGACGATGTGGCGCAAACTTTTATGAAACATCAGCAAGACTTGCTCAACGGCAGTTTTCAAGGTCGGGATTTATTGGCTTTGTGCAGCCCCGAAGTGCAAAACACTTTGGAGAAAGCCAAAGAGCTGGCGCGGACGAGGATTTTCCGCCACCAAAGCAAGCTGATTACTGAAATTGCCGCCTTCCCGTGCGTCGGCTCGATTCTCGATCTGCTCGTGCCGGCGGCGTATGCGCTGATCACGAAGGGCGAGGTAAGCGTGCGCCAGTCGCTTGCTTTGGAGTTGCTGAAAAACGACGACCCGATCACCGCCGAAGACAGTCTTTATCAGGCTTATATGAAGATTTTGGACTTTGTCGGCGGCATGACCGATAACGCCGCCGCGCGGATGGCAAGGGAAGTATCGGGCATCGGCATGGTGTGATGGATGTACGGTATTGTTTTTCAGACGGCCTCAACAAGGTTGGAGGCCGTCTGAAACATAGGTGTAGGTAGATTGGGAGTTTTACAGGGCTTAAGATATGCCTTGTGTTTCAGAAATATAGTAGGGCGGGCATCCTTGCCCGCCTATTTCTTAAACCATACATACAACTGAAAATATACAAAACGGCGGGCAGGGATGCCCGCCCTACACATGAATAGGCCGTCTGAAAAATAATTTTCAGACGGCCTGTTTACATATCGACACAAGCAGCTTGTCCGCGGGCGTTTAATCCGTACCCCACGCGCGGTTTTCGTGGAACTGCGCCTGCCATTCGGCAAACTTGCCTTGTTCGATGGCTTCGCGCATTTCCGCCATAATCACTTGATAGAAGTGGAGATTATGGATGGTGTTTAATTGCGCGCCCAAGATTTCGCCGGCTTTATGCAGATGGTAGAGATAAGCGCGGCTGAAGTTTTGGCAGGCGTAGCAGGTGCAGCTTTCGTCCAGCGGGCGGGTGTCGTGCTTGTGCTTGGCGTTTTTGATTTTGATGTCGCCGAAGCGGGTAAACAGCCAGCCGTTGCGGGCGTTGCGGGTGGGCATCACGCAGTCGAACATATCCACGCCGTGCGCCACGCCGTACACCAAATCTTCAGGCGTGCCGACGCCCATCAGGTAGTGCGGTTTGTGGGCGGGCAGCATCGGGCCGACTGCGCGCAGCATGCGGTACATTTCGGGCTTCGGTTCGCCTACCGAAAGGCCGCCGATGGCCAAGCCGGGGAAGTCGAATGCTTCCAAGCCTTTCAACGACTCTTCACGCAAGTCTTCATACATCGCGCCTTGCACGATGCCGAACAGCGCATTCGGGTTTTTCAAATCTTCAAACGCCTTTTTAGAGCGCTCTGCCCAGCGCAGGCTCATTTGCAGCGATTGACGCGCCTGTTCGTGGGTGGCTTCGCCGGGCGTGCATTCGTCGAGCTGCATGGCGATGTCGGAATTGAGCACGGTTTGAATCTTCATGGAGATTTCGGGCGATAGAAAGAGCTTGTCGCCGTTGATCGGGCTTTTGAACGTGCAGCCTTCTTCGGTGAGCTTGCGCATGTCGGACAGCGAAAACACTTGGAAACCGCCTGAATCGGTGAGAATCGGCTTGTCCCAACCGATAAATTGATGCAGACCGCCGAATTGTTCGATCACTTCCAAGCCGGGGCGCAGCCACAAGTGATAGGTGTTGCCCAAAATGATTTGCGCTTTGATGTCGTGCAGGTTGGCGGGCGTCATGGCTTTGACCGAGCCGTATGTGCCGACGGGCATAAACACAGGCGTTTCGATGGTGCCGTGGTTGAGTTCGAGTGTACCGCGGCGGGCGTGGCCGTCGGTTTTATGTAAAGTAAATTTCAACATGATGTTGGATGTAAAAAGTCAATATATCAAAGTAGAAGATCATGCCTTGCGGGCAAGACGGCGGAGAGGGCAGGGTGCGGTTATTTGCGGCGGCGGTTTCCCGGCAACGACATGCCTGCCCATTTCATAATATTGGCGACTTCGGCCGGATTCAGCTCGTAAAACTGGCCGCGTTTCAAGCGGTTCGGCAGGCCGATGGGGCCGAAGCCGACGCGCACCAAACGGCTTACGGTTAAGCCTTGGCTCTCGAAAATACGGCGCACTTCGCGGTTGCGGCCTTCTTTGATTACCACGTTATACCATTTGTTGGCACCCTCGCCGCCCTGCTCATAGATGCGTTCGACTTTGGCCAAACCGTCTTCCAGCATCACGCCTTCTTCCGTGAGCATTTTCATCTGTTCGGTGGAAAGCTCGCCCAACACGCGCACGGCGTATTCGCGCTCGACTTCAAAGCTGGGGTGGGCAAAGCGGTTGACCAGTTCGCCCGATGTGGTAAGGATCAACAGGCCGCTGGTGTTGATGTCCAAACGGCCGATGGCGACCCAGCGGCTGCTGGCGGCTTGCGGCAGGCGGTCGAAAATGCTCACGCGGCCTTGCGGGTCGTCGCGCGATACGATTTCGCCTTCTTGCTTGTAATAGAGAATGATGCGCGGCAGGCGGTCGGGCCATTTGAGCTTGATAACGTTGCCTTTAACGGTAACTTGGTCTTCCGGCGAAACTTTGTCGCCAAGCTGGGCGGTTTTGCCGTTGACGGTAACCAAGCCCTGCGTAATCCAGTCTTCCATTTCACGGCGCGAACCCACGCCTGATGCGGCAAGGGCTTTTTGCAGGCGCACCGGCTCGAAGCTGTCTAAATCGACACGTTTTTCTTTCAAATCGCGGGCGCGTTCCATGATTTTTTGATTGGGGTTGCGCACCACCAGCTTTTTGGCGCGGGAAGCCTGCGTTTTCGGCGCGGCGGGTTTGCCTGCGGCTTCTTTTACGCCCGTTTTATTCTTGAGGCCGTCTGAAAACTTGCCTGTGTTTTTGCGGGCAGCCGTTTTCTTGGCCAGTGCGCCGTCGCGCAATTCACGTTTGCTTGAGATTTTTTTGGTGTTCACTAGGGTCTCCTAACGCATTTTCCTGAAAGGAAAACGGTTCTTCTGCGGCTTTTGCGGCAGGATGGGTTGTTAAAAATAGATAAGGATGGGTTTCAGACGGCCTGTGTATCGGTGAGGCCGTCTGAAATTAATTCAGCCGTTTGCCGGATACTTGTATCCGACAAACAATGGTATTCGGCGATTTTGTCGGATTCGAGAATCCGACCTACTGCGGCTTTTGCGGCAGGATGGGTTGTTAAAAATAGATAAGGATGGGTTTTCAGACGGCCTCTGTATCCATGAGGCCGTCTGAAAACAATTCAGCCGTAGGTCGGATACTTGTATCCGACAAACAATGGTATGCCGGCGATTTTGTCGGATTCGAGAATCCGACCTACCGACCGAAATCAATTCAGTACGGGCGGTTCAGAAAGCGTTTCGGCTGACTCGGTTTGTTCTGTTTCTTCCTCGCCGCTTTCGGCAGGCTCGACTAAATCGGGCAATACCAACTCGCCCAATTCGGTGAGCGGCGGCAGTTCTTCCAAACTTTCCAACTGCAAATCGCTTAAAAACACATTGGTCGTCGCCCATAAAGCAGGGCGGCCGATGGAATCGCGGTGGCCGATCACCTCAATCCAGCCGCGGTCTTGCAGCGTCTGCATTACGTTTTGCGACACCGCCACGCCGCGTATGCCTTCGATATCGCCGCGCGTAACCGGCTGCTGGTAGGCGATAATCGCCAGCGTTTCCATCACCGCACGCGAATAGCGCGGCGCACGCTGTTCCTGCAAACTGCCCAACCGCTCGAATGCGGCTTGGGCAATCTGAAAACGCCAGCCTTCATGCGTATGCACCAACTGTAAAGCACGGTTTTGCCAGCGGGTTTTCAAGTTTGCCAGCACATCAATCAGCTTGTCGGGCGACAACGGCGGCACAAACAGCTCGCGCATGGTCTTTTCGCTGAGCGGTTCGGTTTGGGTAAGCAGCGCGGCTTCGATAAGCGCGTCGGGGGGGAGTTTGTCGGTCATGGTTTTATTGGTTTTTCAGACGGCCTGATATGGTGTTAAGTAGTATGGTTTAGTGCGGTTAGTTATGCTTACTTTTTACGATAGACTTCATCTAAAGTTAAGCCACGTTCTGTGCGCCAATATTGCCAACCGTTACGATTGTTGCCCAGCACCAATGCTGCGGCCATACTCGGGCTGGCGCATAATTGTGCCGACTGCAAAACATAATAATCGGGATCTTTACTATCTGCCAAAAAGTTGCTTGCGAGCCATTGTTGGTAAATTTCCCTCCAGCCCGGGGACAATGTTTCAGAAATCTTTTGATAAATCATCGTGTCCTCAAGCAATAAAATTTGCTCTGTTTCCACATTAAACAGACCCTTCCCGCGTAAGATTTTATCTCTACTTCGGCAGAATACCGTAATAGTCCGACCTGTCCACGTATTAGGGATTGAATATTCGTTTATATTGTCTTTAGACGAGTTTTCTTGGGCAGGAGGAATTTCAAGTTGGGCTGTTGCTTTAAGTAGTGTCTCTACTTCAATACTAGGCTCCTGTTTTTCAGTGAAAAAATCCTGATTCAATACCGCCAGAAGTGTGTCGATTTCATCAAAAATATTTTCGCAATCGGAACGAATGGAATCATGTAAATGGCGGTGGGTGTTACCGGCCGTACCATTTTCTAACGAAAATCTGCCTGCGGCTTGAGCATGTTCGATAGCCGTTTTTTCCAAGCAATATAAATGATCGAGGGTTCGAAAATCATTGTTTAATACGACAATAAAAGCACGCTGCCAAAACGCTTTAGTTTTGTCATGTTGTTTAATACGGGTACTTAAATCCATCGTTTGGCCAACATAAAGTTGATTACCTCCAACCAGAAAATAAATACCCATATCCCCCGCTTCTTTCATCTCGTAAAAAAGATGTAAGTCGGTACGAGGGATTTCAATCAGGCGAATATTACTGTTACTGGTACGTTCAACTTTACGGATTCCGCGCGGGTTTCCTGAAGGCAGAAAAATCCTAATGGTTTGGGAACGTGGTTTAGACATGATAGGCAGTTTAATATTTTCGTAAAATAAACAGTTTTTTTCAGACAGGCCGTCTGAAACAATCACATAAGATTAATCTTTCTTCTCTAATACATAAAATCCGCGCTGTGCGGCTTTGCTCCGGTCTTTGGCATCAATCGTGTAAACATTGACGCTGCCGGTTACGCCGCCGCATACGGCGGGAAACATCACGCCTGTTAGTACGTGTTTGCCTGCGGCATATATGCGGATGCCTTGCAGTTCGTCTGCCATTTTTTCAGGGCTGATGCCTCTGACTGCGTAGCATTGTTGCGAGCCGTCGTGTTTATAGACTTGGATATATCGGCTGTTTGCTCCGTCGGCATGGTTGGGGTGGGCGCAGGCGGTCAGCGATAAAATGCCGGTCAATAAAGCGGTGAGGGAAATGGTTTTCATAAGGCGCTCCTTCGGTAAGTCGGATTGCGGTCGGGCTGCGTAGGGCGGGCATCCCTGCCCGCTGTCGGTTTCCATTTTAAGGCAAGGCAAACATTGATCGGAAGCGGCAGGCGGGGATGCCCGCCCTACTGTTTCAATCTTTTTCAGACGGCCTTTGTCCTTTACGCTCGGCTTTTCTGGCTTCGCGGGCGGCTTTCAATTCGGCTTCTTTCTGTTTGGCTTTTTTGAGCCATGTTTCCCATTGGTTCGGTGTTTCAAGCGTGATTCTGCCGATGTGGCCGTCGCGGAAATCGGTGAGGGTGTTTTCGGCGGCTTTTTGGTAGTTGATGCGGCCGCCGCTTAATACGGCTCCGCGTTTTTTGGCAATCCATTCGAGCCAGTCGGTGTCGTTCCAATGGCTGCTGGGGTCTTTGTCGGCTTGGTAGCGTGCCTGCAACAGGGGCAGGTAGTGGCGGCGCAGGTAGTCGAGCAGTTCGAGGGCGACTTCTTCTTCGTCGAGTGCGTTGCGGCCTACGGCACCGCTGGCGGCGAGGTTGTAGCCGCTTTCTTCTACGATGATTTTCGGCCACAGCATGCCGGGGGTGTCGTAGAGCCAGAAGTCGTCGGCGAGAAACAGGCGTTGTTCGGCTTTGGTGATGCCGGGTTCGTTGCCGGTTTTGGCGGATTTTTTGCCGATCATGCCGTTTATCAGGGTGGATTTGCCGACGTTGGGGATGCCGCAGATCAAGACGCGCAGGGGCTTGTCGATACCGCCGCGGTTGGGCATCATGTTGCGGCAGGCGCGGGTGATTTTGGCGGTTGCGCCTTGCTCGGAAGAGTCGAGGGCGATGGCTTGGGTGTCGGGCCGGCTGTTGTAGTAATCGAGCCAGACGGCGGTGCGTTCGGGGTCGGCAAGGTCTTGTTTGTTGAGGATTTTGAGCTTGGGTTTGCCGTGCGAAAGTTGTGCCAGCAGGGGGTTTTCGCTGGAGGCGGGCAGGCGGGCATCGAGCATTTCAATCACCATATCGACGCTTTTGATGCGCTCGGCGATGGCTTTTTTCGCCTTGTTCATGTGTCCGGGGAACCATTGGATTGCCATAATGTTTTGCTCTTTTATCGATATGGATAGCAAATGGGTTTGCTATGGGTATTTGTTTTATGGGGAGGCCGTCTGAAAATAGTGCTGCTTTATTTCGGGTCGGTTTATTGCCCGTAATCGGCCGGATAACGTAATCAGGCAGCCCGACAAAGGCTGCCTGAATGAGTGCGGCAATTATAGCATATTGTTTTGCTTTAAGCTTTCAGACGGCCTCTGATGCAAGAGGCCGTCTGAAAATGGGGTTAACGTTCTGCCAATACGGACAATTGACGGTGGCGCACGAGCAGTTCGTAATGTCCTTTCAACCGCTCTGCCAACTGCTCGACAACATATACGGAGCGGTGTTGCCCGCCGGTGCAACCGATGCCGATGGTAACGTAGCTGCGGCTTTCTACCTGCATTTGCGGCAGCCAGCGGTTGATGAAGGTGCTGATGTCGTTGATCATTTCTTGTACGGCGGGTTGTCGGTTCAGGTAATCCTGAATCGGTTTGTCGAGGCCGTTGAATGGGCGCAGTTCGGTATCGTAATAAGGATTGGGTAGGCTGCGCATGTCAAACAGGAAATCGACGTTGGTCGGCACGCCGTATTTGAAGCCGAACGATTCTAAAATCACCAATAAACCTTTGCGCTCGTGTTTCAGCCATTGCTGCACGCTGTAACGGAGTTGCTGGGCGTTCATTTTCGAGGTGTCGATACAATAAGCTAATTCGCGCAGCGGGGAAAGCCACGCCCGCTCTTGTTGCAGGCCTTCGAGCAAGGTAAGTGTTTGGCCGGACAGAGGATGGCTGCGGCGCGTTTCGGAAAAACGGCGTATCAGCACGGCTTCGTCGGCTTCTAAAAACAATACTTCTACATCGTAGCCTTGTTGGCGCAGGAGTTTGATTTGCTCTTCAGCCTCGTTGATGTCGATACGCGAACGGATGTCGACGCTGATGCCGAGCTGGGTGATTTCGCTGTTGTCGAGATGATATTGGATCAGGCCGGGCAGCAGCTTCATCGGCAGGTTGTCGACGCAATAATAGCCCAAGTCTTCCAGCAGCTTGAGGGCAACTGATTTGCCCGAACCGGAAAGGCCGCTAATCAGCACTATTTTCATGATCGGATTCGTTTTCTTTCAACATGGTTTGATGGCGCTCGAGAAATTCCCGCGTGCTGTCTTTGCCGCGCAATTGCAAAATGTAATTGCGGACGGCGGCTTCGACCAAAACGGCCAAGTTGCGGCCGATGGCCACGGGCAGCGTTACCGAGCGCACGTTGACATCTAAAATGGATTCGGTTTCGGAACGGATGCTCAGGCGGTCGAGGCGTTTCATGTATTCATCGTCGGCCGGTACCAGATTGATGATTAATTGAAGGATTTTTTTGGGGCGGATGGAAGTTTCGCCGAAAATGTGGCGGATATTGAGTACGCCCAATCCGCGCACTTCGAGAAAATCCCGCAGCATCGGCGGGCAGCGGCCGTCGAGGGTTTCGGGGCCGGTGCGGTAGAGTTCGACCGCATCGTCGGCAATCAGGCTGTGGCCGCGAGAAATCAGCTCCAAGGCCAGCTCGCTCTTACCTAAGCCCGACTGGCCGGTAATCAATACGCCGATTTCAAACACATCGAGAAATACGCCGTGTTTGATGGTGGAAACAGCCAATACGCGTTGCAGGTAAATCCGCAAAACGTCCATCAGATACGGGCTTTCCCGTTTGGACATCAGTAGCGGTACGTTGTTGGTGTGGCAGTAGTCGCGCAGCACGGGCGGCACGGGGAGGTCGTTCGCCACGATAACCAGCGACATGGGCAGGTCGAAAAGCTCGTTAAAACCGGCGGCGGTTTCTCCGGCTTCCATGCGCTGGAGGTATTCGACTTCTGCCACGCCCAAAACCTGCACTTGGTTGGGATGGATAAAATTCAAATGGCCGACCAGCGCCAAAACGGGCTTGTCGGCCTCTACGCCGATACGGTTATCGGCTCCCGCCGTACCTGCCGCCCACGCCAGTTGCAGCTTGTGCTGGTTGTCTTGATACAGGCGGCGTACTGAAATGCTGGGCATTGTTTACTCTTCTTTTAAAAGCTGCTGTACTTCTTCGGCAGAAGTGGCTGCCATCAATGCTTCGCGTACTGATTTTTGGGAGAATCGGCCGGCCAGTTTCGATAAAACTTCCAGATGTTCGCCGGTAGCGTTTTCCGGCACGAGCAGTACGAAAATCAGCGAAACGGGTTTGCCGTCGGGGGCGTCGAAAGCAACCGGCTCTTTGGTGCGGATGAATGCGCCGACTGCTTTTTTCACGGAAGCGTGGCGGCCGTGCGGAATGGCTACGCCTTGACCTAAGCCGGTAGTGCCGAGCTTTTCGCGGGCAAACAGGCAGTCGAACACATCGGCGCGCGCCAGCCCGGCTTCGTTTTCAAGCAGCAGCCCGGCCTGCTCGAAGATGCGTTTTTTACTGCTGACTTCTAAATCCAGCACAATATGTGATAAGGGCAAGATTTCGCTGATCAGGCTCATATCTTTCTCTTTTTAAGTAAGCAAAACAGGGTGGGATTGTACCGACAGTTGGTGTAAATCTCAAATTTTCAAGGCTGATTTACACTGTACTGGGGTGTTTTGGTTTTGTTTATGTTTAGATAATTCAATGGGTTAAAATTTTATGGTTAACGGTGGGGAGTAAAAGAAAGAGGCCGTCTGAAAGTATTTTCAGACGGCCTCGATAGTGCTTCGGATGCTTAGCGGCGGTAAACCAAACGGTAGTAGGTTTCGCCGTTTTGGATGTAGCCTAAATCCACCCGTGCGATTTCGGCGATGGCGTCTTGGCCTTCTTCCAAATCGTTTACTTCGGCTTCCAGAGCATTATTGCGCAAGGTTAATGCCTGGTTTTTTTCTTCCTGTTCGGCAACTTGGTCTTGCAGGCGCCACATATCGCGCCAACCGCCTTTGGAGAGCCAAAGGCTGTATTGGAACCATGCCAGCGCGGTAATTAAAACCAGGGTAACCCATTTCATAACCGATACCTTTAATTATTTGCCTAATTGGTAGAAGGCGGCTTTGCCGGGGTAGTAGGCGGCTTCGGCCAATTCTTCTTCGATACGCAGCAATTGGTTGTATTTGGCCATGCGGTCTGAACGGCTCAGGGAGCCGGTTTTGATCTGCATGCAGTTGGTGGCAACGGCCAAGTCGGCGATGGTGCTGTCTTCGGTTTCGCCCGAACGGTGGCTCATCACGCTGGTGTAGCGGTTGCGTTTGGCCAGCTCGACAGCTTTGAGGGTTTCGCTCAAGGTGCCGATTTGGTTGACTTTAACTAAAAGGGCGTTGGCGATGCCTTGCTCGATGCCTTCGGCCAGGATTTTCGGGTTGGTAACGAATAAGTCGTCGCCGACCAGCTGTACTTTTTTGCCGAGTTTTTCGGTCAGATGTTTCCAGCCGGCACGGTCGTTTTCGTCCATGCCGTCTTCGATGGAAACGATGGGGTAGGTGTCAACCAATTTGGCCAAGTAGTCGGCAAACTCTTCGCTGGTCAGCGCCAAGCCTTCTGCGCTCAGGTGGTATTTGCCGTCTTTGTAGAATTCGCTGGAGGCGCAATCCAAGGCAAACAGCACGTCTTCGCCCGCTACATATCCGGCAGCGGTAACAGCTTCCTGCATCAGTTGCAGGGCTTCTTCGTGGCTGTTTAGGTTGGGAGCGAAGCCGCCTTCGTCACCCACGGTGGTGGGGAAGCCTTTGCCGTCGCACAATTTTTTCAGGGCGTGGAAAATTTCGGCACCGCAGCGCAGGGCGTCGCGGAAGCTTTTTGCGCCCACGGGCATAATCATAAATTCTTGAATGTCCAAGCTGTTGTTGGCGTGTGCGCCGCCGTTGATGACATTCATCATCGGTACGGGCATAGCCATCGGGCCTGCGCCGCCCAAGTAGCGGTATAAGGGCAGGCCGGCATCTTCGGCTGCGGCACGGGCAACGGCCATGGATACGGCCAAGGTGGCGTTGGCGCCGAGGCGGCCTTTGTTTTCGGTGCCGTCCAGTTCGATCATGATTTGGTCGATATAGCTTTGCTCGGAAGCGTCGAGGCCGATCAGAGCTTGGGCGATTTCGTTATTAACGTGTTCTACTGCTTTCAATACGCCTTTGCCCAAATAGCGGGATTCGTCGCCGTCGCGCAGTTCCAAAGCTTCTTTTTGGCCGGTTGATGCGCCTGAAGGCACGGCGGCACGCCCCATTACGCCGGACTCGAGCAATACGTCGCATTCAACGGTGGGGTTGCCGCGCGAATCCAGAATTTCGCGGGCAAAAATATCAATAATCGTACTCATGGAATTCTCCTGAATCGTTCAATTTAAAGTGAACACATCAAACTTAAAGTGGATAAATATTTTCAGGCGTCTTGTTATGGCTTGGTTTCAGACGACCTGAAAATGACAGGTATTTTATAAAGATGCCGATTATACCGATTCAGGCCGTCTGAAAGGAATGTTTACCGACAGGCCGTCTGAAAAAGTGAACAGGCATCCGATGCGCCGGACGGGGTAAAAGTTTCCGCTCGGTTTGGCGGGCGATCATCCGTGCAGTTCGAGAAATTTGCGGCTGATTTCCCGGAATGCGGCATCATCAATATTAAGCTGTTTGAGAGATTGGCCTTGGGCGGCAAAGTAGTGTTCGCCGCGATCGGTCGTGATTTTGAATAAGGCTTCCAAGCCGTGACCGTCAAATCCAAACAGATACCCGAATTCGCATGATGTATCGGCGAGGTCTGTATAGTCTTCGCCTTGAGCCAGCAATGAAAGGGCGGTATCCGCAAGCGTTTCTTTCAAAGGCCGGTTGTCGATTTCATTATGCTTGCCGGGTTGCTCCATTTTTCTCTCTCCCATACTTGGTTTTTGAGTAAGGCCGTCTGAAAAATATTTTTCAGACGGCCTCTATTGGAACACCATCAGCGATGGTAGTTCGGCGCCTCTTTGGTAATTTGCACATCGTGAACGTGTGATTCGCTCATACCGGCGGACGTGATTTCCACAAATTCCGCTTTTTCGTGCATTTCGGCGATGCTGGCGCAGCCCAAGTAGCCCATGCTGGAGCGCAAGCCGCCCATCAGTTGGTGGATGATTTGCACAATCGGGCCTTTGTACGGCACGCGGCCTTCGATGCCTTCGGGTACATATTTATCCGTGCTGTCCTGCTTGTCTTGGAAGTAGCGGTCGGAAGAGCCTTGGCTCATGGCGCCCAAAGAACCCATGCCGCGGTAGGATTTGTACGAACGGCCTTGATACAGTTCGATTTCGCCCGGTGCTTCTTCGGTGCCGGCAAACATACCGCCGAGCATCACGGTGCTGGCGCCTGCTGCCAACGCTTTGGCGATGTCGCCGGAGAAGCGGATGCCGCCGTCGGCAATCAGCGGAATACCGGTGCCTTTCAAGGCTTCGGAAACATTGTGAATCGCAGTCAATTGCGGTACGCCCACACCGGCCACGATGCGGGTGGTACAGATAGAACCGGGGCCGATGCCGACTTTAACCGCGTCCGCACCTGCCGCAACCAAATCGCGGGCGGCTTGGGCGGTGGCGATGTTGCCGCCGATGACTTGTACTTGCGGGAAGTTTTGTTTTACCCAGCGCACGCGGTCGAGTACGCCTTGGCTGTGGCCGTGGGCAGTGTCCACCACCAATACGTCCACGCCCGCTGCAACCAATGCTTTTACGCGCTCGTCGGTATCTGCGCCGACGCCAACCGCCGCGCCTACACGCAGGCGGCCGTCTGAATCTTTGTTGGCATTCGGGAATTCGGTGGTTTTCAGAATATCTTTAACCGTAATCAGGCCTTTGAGTTCCCACGCTGCGTTCACAACCAATACGCGTTCTACTTTATGGTCGTGCATGACGTCGCGTGCATCTTCAATGCTGGTGCCTTCGGAAACGGTAACCAAACGGTCGCGCGGCGTCATAATCGATGAAACCGGCTGGTTGAGGCGTTTTTCAAAACGCAGGTCGCGGTTGGTAACCAAGCCCACCACTTTGCCGTTTTCCACCACGGGCAGACCCGACATCTTACGTTTGCGGCGGGAAAGCATTTCCACCAAGTCGCGAATCGGCATTTCGGGCGGAATGGTTACGGGATCTTTCACGATACCGCTCTCATGGCGCTTCACCTTCGCCACGGCTTCTGCCTGACGCTCGATGGTCATGTTTTTATGGATAATGCCGATGCCGCCTTCCTGAGCCATTGAAATGGCCAGCTTGGCTTCGGTAACCGTATCCATAGCAGCAGAAAGAAGGGGAAGATTGATGGTGATGTTGCGGGTGAGCGGGGTTTGGAGTTTGACGTCTCGCGGCAGTACTTGGGAATGTGCGGGAACCAGTAAAACATCGTCAAAAGTATAGGCTTTCTCTACGATACGCATGATGCTCGGGCTTTCAGTTTGTGCAAGATGCACGGCATTGTATCAAATTTGGCCTGCGCTTGATACCCGTTTCCGGCAGATTCGGACCGTAAAATTTAAGAAAATTACATAAGCCGTGCACGCTTTGATGATGCGTTTCGTTGTAACGATACCAAAAGTAACCATTGTCTTGCAGGAAAAGCCGTCTGCATCATGACACTTACTTAATTTAACAGTACAATGAAGGCCGTCTGAAACATAACTGAAAGAAAAAGACCATGCACATTACCCGTTTTGCCCGATTACTCTTCATTTCCGGGATGCTGGTTTCCGGCAGCGTTTCCGTTGCCGAGGTTTACACATGGAAAAACAAAGGCGGCGGCAACAGCTATTCGGATGTGCCACAAAACCTGAAAATTTCGCAATCCGGCACGGTTAATATCCGCACCCAAACCGTAACTCCGCCGCCTGCGCCGAAAGCCGAAGAGGGCACGCTGGCCGACAAGCAAAAGGATTTGAACGACGCCGTTGCTGCGGAAAACAAGAAAATCGAAGAGCAGAATAAAAAGGTTGAAGAAGAAAACCGCCTGCAAAAAGAAAGCAACTGCAAAATTGCGCGCATGAACCGCCAGTTTGCCGAAACCGCGCGTATCGCCAACCGTGATGAATTTGTGAAGCGTTATGACGCGGATGTGGCGAAATTCTGTAATTGATGAGGTTTATAGGCAATCGGCTTAACTTTGACTACGGCGTTGCTCTGCTTTGTATTCAAAATAGGTTGATTGCCGTAGTGCATTCGGTTGGATTGGGTTGTAAAGAGAGGCCGTCTGAAAACTTTTCAGACGGCCTTGGTCGTTTAAGCGGGCTGTTTCAATAGATGGATCATTTTAACTGCCTGCTACGGTCATTTCGCTGATCAGCACCGAGCCGATTTTGTTGGTTGAGCGTTTCAATGCGTCGCCCGACACGCCGACGATATTCAGATACATATCCTGTAAATGTCCGGCGATGGTGATTTCTTCCACGGGGTAGGCAATCACGCCGTTTTCCACCCAGAAACCCGCCGCGCCGCGCGAATAGTCGCCCGTGAGCATGTTTACGCCTTGCCCCATCAGTTCGGTAACGAGCAGGCCGGTGCCCATTTCTTTCAGTAAATCGGATTGGGCGGCATGGGTGTGGTTCAGATAAAGATTGTGTGCGCCGCCCGCATTGGCCGTGGTTTGCATACCGAGTTTGCGTGCGCTGTAACTGCTTAAGAAATAGCCTTGTATGATGCCGTTTTCAATCACGAAGCGCGGACGGGTTGCCACACCTTCGGCATCGAAATAGGTGCTGCCGAACGATTGGGGAATGTGCGGCTCTTCACGCAGGCTGAGAAATTCGGGCAGCAGCGGTTTGCCGAGACTGTCGATCAGAAAACTGCTTTGGCGGTACAAAGCGCCGCCGCTTAATGCACCGACGAGATGCCCGATCAGGCCGCCTGAAACGGTGGCGTCAAACAACACGGGATAGCTGCCGGTAGGGATGCTGCGTCCGCCCAAACGGCGCACGGTGCGTTCGGCGGCGGTGCGGCCTATGCTTTCGGGCGATTCCAAATCGAGATGGCGGCATGAGGTGTCGTACCAATAATCGCGCTGCATGCCGTCTGAATCGGCGGCGACCACGCTGCAGGAAATGCTGTGGCGCGTGCCTTGCTGGTGGGCGGCAAAGCCGTGCGAATTGCCGTAAACATATTGGTAATGCCCGGTTTGTACGCCTGCGCCGTCGGAGTTGGAGATGCGCGCGTCGGTATCCATTGCGGCTTGTTCGCATTGCTTGGCAAGGGCAACGGCGGCTTCGGCGGATAAATCCCATTCGTGGTATTTGTCTAAATCGCCGATTTCACGCGCCATTAAATCGGCATCGGCCAAGCCCGCGCAATCGTCTTCGGCGGTGTATTTGGCAATATCGACGGCGGCCTGCACGGTGTCGCGCAAGGCTTGTCGGGAAAAGTCGGCGGTGCTGGCGCGGCCTTTGCGCCGGCCGACATAGACGGTGATATCGAGCGATTTGTCTTGCTGGTATTCGATTTGTTCGATTTCGCCCAAGCGCACACTCACGCTTTGACCGAGCGATTCGCTCAAGTCGGCTTCGGCGGCTGTGGCTCCGTATTCGCGGGCGAGGGAAAGCACCTGCCCGCAAAGGTCGAGCAGTTCGTTTTTGCTGTGGTTGAACATGGGTAATCCGATGAAAAAATCGGTGTCATTTTAACTGTTTTCAGACGGCCGCGGCAAAATTGTCGCTATGGGAAAGATAGGGTGGGGCGGCTGTGTTAGAATGCTGCGGTTACCGAATACGGATAGTGCTATGAGCAACAATGAACAGGAATGGGTAAGCAAAACCCAAATGAAAAAACAGATGGACAGCCTGCAAGACCTCGGTATGCAGCTGACCAAGCTTTCTGCCGATACGCTGAAAAAAATCGGCTTGTCGGAAGATTTATACGAAGCAGTGGTAACGTATAAAAAAATCACGTCCAACGGCGCATTGAAACGGCAGGCGCAATACATCGGCCGTTTGATGCGCGACACCGATCCCGAACCGATTGAGCGTTATCTGGCCAAACTGCGCGGCGAAAATGCGGCGCATAATGCGTTCTTGCAGCGTGTCGAGCAGGCGCGCGACCGTTTGATAGCGGGCGACGACGCGCTCACGGCGTTTATTGCCGACTATCCGCATGCCGACGCGGGCAAGCTGCGCACGTTGATCCGCAATACCCGTAAAGAGCAGGAATCGAACAAGCCGCCGAAAAACTTCCGCGCTTTATTCCAAGAAATCAAAGCCGTGATGGACGGCGGCCATACCGATGCGGATGACGGCGTACAAGAAGAGGATTTCGAGTAAACGATGCTATTCTGCCGCTCGAAGTGCATTGATGATTTAGTCATCGAAACGAGGCCGTCTGAAACACATTTTCAGACGGCCTCGTTTGATATTAAACGGTTTTATTGTGATGTCATGGCGTGCAGATGTGTTGCCCCTACCGTACATAAATTGCCTGCGATTTACACAAACTGCTGAAAAGTTTAATTTTGTATTGCCCCGCAAAGGGATAGACTCATATAATTGCGTGTTTACAAAACGGGGCTGTCAGTAACCTTTACCGGTTTCTCACAGCCCTTAGAAATTTTTCATGCTGCCCGTGCGCTCTTTAAACCAGCAATCAAACAGCTTTTTATCACCCCACGAAAATCCGTTTTGCCGGTACTCGTTATGAATTTGGAGTATTGCCATTATGAACGCAACCCCTGCGTCTGCCATCCAACCCTATCTGCAAATACAAGGCTTGGTAAAAAAGTTTGGTGACAATTACGCTGTCGATCACATCGACTTAGATATTGAAAAACATGAAATTTTTGCCCTTTTGGGCAGTTCGGGCAGCGGTAAATCCACGCTGCTGCGCATGCTGGCCGGCATGGAAACCCCCAACCAGGGGAAAATCATCCTCGACGGACAAGACATTACCCGTCTTGCTCCCTATGAGCGCCCCATCAATATGATGTTCCAAAGCTATGCGCTGTTCCCGCACATGACCGTGGAGCAAAACATCGCTTTCGGTCTCAAACAAGACAAAATGCCCAAAGACGAAATCGCCGCCCGAGTGGAGGAAATGCTGCGTCTCGTGCAAATGACCAAATTCGCCAAACGCAAGCCGCACCAGCTTTCAGGCGGCCAGCAACAACGCGTTGCCTTGGCACGCAGCTTGGCTAAACGTCCGAAAATCCTCTTGCTCGACGAACCTTTGGGCGCACTCGACAAAAAACTGCGCCAGCAAACCCAACTCGAATTGGTGAACACGCTGGAGCAGGTGGGTGTAACCTGCATCATGGTAACGCACGACCAAGAAGAAGCCATGACAATGGCAACCCGCGTGGCGATTATGTCTGAAGGCAAATTGCAGCAGGTTGGCACGCCGAGCGACGTGTACGACTTCCCCAACAGCCGCTTTACCGCCGAATTTATTGGCGAAACCAATATTTTTGAAGGCACCGTGCTGGAAGACCACGCCGATTACGCGATTATCCAACTGCCTGAGTTGGAAAACAAAATCCGTATCGACCACGGTTTGGGCGGCCGTGCCGAACAAAACCTGTGGATCAGCATCCGCCCCGAAGACATTGATTTATACAAAGAAAAGCCCGAACACTTGGGCGAATACAACTGGGAAAAAGGCGTGGTGAAAGAGATTGCCTATCTGGGCAGCTTCGCCATTTATCATGTGGAATTGGCTAACGGCCGCGTGATTAAGAGCCAAGTTCCCGCACCTTACTGGCATGTGCGCAATATCGCACCGCCCACTTGGGAAGAAACCGTGTATGTGAGCTGGCCGGAAAACCAGCCCACTCCGTTGTTTAGCTAAGCAGTAAGGACATCCGCCATGAAATTGAAAACCCTCAAACGCAAGCTGTTGCGCCGCCCGGGTCAGCGCGCAGTAATCGGCGTGCCTTATCTTTGGCTGCTGGTGCTGTTTCTGATTCCGTTTGCGATTGTGCTGAAAATCAGTTTTGCCGAACAAGAGCTGGCTATTCCGCCGTATTCGCCGCTGATTACGACCGATCCCGATTTCGGCCGTCTGAATATCGCGTTGAACTATCAAAACTACGCCGATATTTTCCAAAACTTTTGGAGCAGTTTAGGGCAGATGCTGAACCCGTTTTCAGACGGCAACGGCAGCAATATCTATCTGCTGACTTATTGGCTGTCGATTAAAACGGCGCTTACCACCACTCTGATTTGTCTGCTGCTGGGCTATCCGATTGCCTACGCCATTTCGCGTGCCAATCCTGCCTACCGCAACGGTTTGCTGCTGGCGATTATGCTGCCTTTCTGGACATCGTTTCTGCTGCGCGTGTATGCGTGGATGGGCTTGCTCGGCCATAACGGCATTATCAACAATTTCCTGTTGAAACATGAAATCATTCGAGAGCCGTTGAATATGTTTTACAACGCGTTTTCGTTGAATCTGGTGATGGTGTACGCCTATCTGCCGTTTATGATTCTGCCGCTTTACACCCAATTGGTGAAACTGGACGGCAGATTGCTTGAAGCCGCTTCCGATTTGGGCGCGGGGCCGGTGAAATCGTTTTTCTCCATTACTTTGCCTTTGTCGAAAACCGGCATCGTGGCAGGCTCCATGCTGGTGTTTGTACCTGCGGTAGGTGAGTATGTGATTCCCGAATTGGTGGGCGGCTCCGAAAACCTGATGATCGGTAAAGTGTTGTGGCAGGCGTTCTTCGATCAGAACAACTGGCCGCTGGCTTCTGCCGTTGCCGTAGTGATGGTGATTCTGCTGGTGATTCCGATTGTGTTGTTCCACCGCTATGAAAACCGTGAAATCGAAGAAGGAGCCAAATAATGTCTAAATACAAATTGTCTTGGTTTCTCAAGCTGATGTTGGCGTTGGGGCTGGCGTTTCTGTATATCCCGCTGGTGATTTTGGTGATTTATTCGTTTAACGAATCCAAGCTGGTTACGGTTTGGGGCGGTTTCTCGACCAAATGGTACAGCGCGCTGGCGGGCAACAGCACGATTTTGGAAGCGGCATGGCTGTCGCTGCGTATCGCCGCCGTATCGTCGCTCGCAGCGGTGGTGCTCGGCACTTTGGCAGGCTATGCGCTGGCGCGTATCAAGCGTTTCCGCGGCAGCACGCTGTTTGCCGGCATGGTGTCCGCGCCGATGGTGATGCCCGATGTGATTACCGGTTTGTCGATGCTGCTGCTGATTATTCAGGTGCAAATGTTCCTGCAAAGCAGCGAACTCTTAAGCTGGCTTTACTTCGACCGCGGCTTCTTCACCATTTTCTTGGGGCACACCACATTGTGTATGGCCTATATCACCGTGATTATCCGCTCGCGTTTGGTTGAGTTGGATCAGTCGCTGGAAGAGGCCGCCATGGATTTGGGTGCGCGCCCGCTGAAAATCTTTTTTGTGATTACCTTACCGCTGATTGCGCCTGCGATTGCTTCGGGATTCCTGCTGGGCATTACGCTGTCGCTGGATGATTTGGTGATTACGTCGTTCTTGTCCGGCCCGGGTTCTTCCACTTTGCCGCAAGTGATTTTCTCGAAAATCAAACTCGGCTTGGACCCGCAGATGAATGTGTTGGCGACCATTATGATTGCCATCGTCGGCACACTGGTTATCGGCATCAATTATTACATGATGCGGCAAACCACAAAGCGCGAACGCGAAGCCGCCGAAGCGTATCGTCAGGAAAAACTGGCTTTGGAGAATGCCAACAAATAAGCTTACTGCACAGGCTGCCCGTTGAACGGCAGCCTGTTTTTTTTTACCGTGTGGTACGATGAGGCAAATTTATGGTCGAGACCTTTACAAAAACCTCATCTGCGGCGCATTTCTGCGTTGCGCGTTTATGCCCTAGGGGTACTGCCCGCTCGTTTGCCTATCGTGTGTATGTCTGCACTCGCTGTGCTGCTACGCCTTGAACTGCATCCACATCTGAGGGTTTGGCAAAGGTCTAAGGCCGTCTGAAAACATTTTCAGACGGCCTCAACAGCCAATTACAACAAAGGAGAAACCATGAGCCGCATTTCCGACCTTCTCAGCCTTATTCATACCCGCCTGCCGGTTGTCCAAGCGCCGATGGCGGGAGTTCAAAGCAGCAAGCTGGCGATTGCCGCCTGCCAAGCGGGTGCTTTGGGTTCGCTGCCTGCTGCTATGTTGCCGTCTGAAAAACTGTGCGCCGAAATCGAAACCATACGCCGGCACACCGACCAGCCGTTCAACGTCAACTTTTTCGCCCACCGCCAGCCCGAGGCAGATGCGGCGCAACAGGCAAAGTGGCTGGATGCGCTCGCGCCGTTTTATCGTGAATTCGGTTTAACGGAACAAGATATGCAGCAAGGCGGAGGCAGGCAGCCGTTTGGCGAAGAGCAAGCCGAAATTGTGATGCAATACCGCCCGCCTGTGGTCAGCTTCCATTTCGGCTTGCCGGAGCAAGCCTTGTTGGACAAAGTAAAAAGCAGCGGCGCCGTAGTGATGTCGAGCGCCACCACCGTTGAAGAAGCCCGTTGGTTGGAAGCGCACGGGGCAGACATCATCATCGCGCAAGGCTTGGAGGCCGGCGGGCATCGGGGCATGTTTCTCAGCCGCGATTTGAACCGCCAGCAAGGCTTATTCAGCCTGCTGCCGCAAATTTGTGCGGCTGTGGATGTGCCGGTGATAGCAGCCGGCGGAATCAGCGATGCAGCCACCGCACGGGCGGCGCGTGCTTTGGGCGCAGCCGGTATCCAAATCGGCACGGCTTTGATGTTGGCGGAAGAGGCCGACACCTCGGCACTTCACCGCAAAGCCCTGCAAAGCGAACGGGCGGCCGATACCGTGTTAACCAATCTCTTTAGCGGCGGTTTTGCCCGCGGTATCGTGAACCGCTTTATCTGCGAAGCAGGCCCTATCAGCGATGCCGCACCGCCTTTCCCGCTTGCGCAATCTGCTTCAGCGCCGTTGAAAGCGGCGGCGGAAGCGCAAGGTTCGGATGAGTTTTCGTCTTTATGGGCAGGGCAGAATGCGCCGCTGGCTTGTGAAGGCAGCGCGGCGGATATTATCCGGAGGATAGCGCAAGGCTTTGACGGCGGAACAAGTTTTAACGAGGGCAGGGTAGGCATCAGCATTCAGATGGCCTGAAAACCGGATTGAAATCAGTCGCTGATGTTTGGTTTGCCGCTATGTGGCTGCGGGGGAAAGAAAGGATTATGCGGCTTAAACCGGTGTTTGTGCCCACATCCGCACCAGCGCCATGCTGAACGCAAAGACAAACCCGCACAGGAAGCGGAAATGCCACGAAGAAGATGTGTGCCGCCTGCGTTGGCGGTCGAGCAGGCATATCATGCCGCCTGCCAGTATCGGTGTCAGCACCAAGTTGAGGATTTGCAGGCCTTCGCTGCGGATGAAATGTTCGGGGAAAATCAGCAGACTGACGCCGCCGATAAGCGCGCCAATGATGCCGTAGCCGATGAGCGTCAGCCACGGGCGCGGTTTTCGCTTATGTTCGGCGGAATGAATACCCAGTTCGACCAGAATTTCGGCCGCAATCTCCAAAACCAGCTCGGCGAGCAGCTCAAATACAATTTCCATAATGATTCAAATATGAGGCCGTCTGAAATTTTCAGACGGCCTCTTTCGACATATCAACCTATATCAAATCAACGCTTTTTCAAACGCAATTCCGCCGCCCTTGCGTGTGCCGTCAGCCGCTCGCCGTGGGCCAATACGCTGGCGGTTTCGCCGAGATACTGCGCCCCCCGTTCGGAAACCTGAATCAGGCTGCTGCGTTTTTGGAAATCGTAAGTGCCCAGCGGCGAAGAGAAACGCGCCGTGCGGCTGGTGGGCAGCACATGGTTGGGGCCGGCGCAATAGTCGCCCAAACTCTCGCTGGTGTATTTGCCCATGAAAATCGCACCGGCGTGGCGGATTTTTGATGCCCATTCCTGCGGGTTTTCCACCGACAATTCCAAGTGTTCCGGCGCAATATAGTTGGCGACTTCGCAGGCTTCGTCCAAATCTTTGGCCAGAATCATCGCACCGCGGTTGCCCAGCGAGGCTTCGATAATCGCGCGGCGCGGCATGTCTTCGATCAACTTGTTCATGGCCGTCTGAACTTCGTCCAGATATTGCTGCGAGGTGGCAATCAGAATGGCTTGGGCGATTTCGTCGTGTTCGGCTTGGCTGAACAAATCCATCGCCACCCAATCGGCAGGCGTGGTGCCGTCGGCAATCACCAGAATTTCAGACGGCCCCGCCACCATATCAATGCCCACCACGCCGAACACTCGGCGTTTGGCGGCGGCCACAAACGCATTGCCGGGGCCGGTGATTTTATCGACCTGCGGCACGGTTTCGGTGCCGTAAGCCAGCGCAGCCACCGCCTGCGCGCCGCCGACGGTAAACACTTTGGTTACGCCGGCCACAAATGCCGCCGCCAACACAATATCGTTGCGCTCGCCTTGGGGCGTGGGCACCACCATGATGATTTCGGGCACGCCGGCCACATGCGCGGGCATGGCGTTCATAATCACCGAGCTGGGATAAGCCGCTTTGCCGCCGGGCACATAAATGCCTACGCGGTCGAGCGGGGTGATTTGTTGGCCGAGCAAGGTGCCGTTTTCGTCGGTGTAGCTCCAAGATTCCATTTTCTGGTGTTTGTGATAGCTTTCCACGCGGGCGGCGGCGGTTTTCAAGGCCGTCTGAACGTGTTCGGGCAGGCGTTTGAAAGCGGCCTGCAAATCGGCTTGGGTAAGCATCAAATCGCCCATGCTTTGTGCTGCGGTGCCGTCAAAACGGTTGGTGTATTCGATAACCGCCGCATCGCCGCGCTTTTGCACGTCGGCACAGATGTCGGCGACGATTTGGTCGATTTTCGGGTCTTGCGCGGTTTCAAAAGCCAGCAACGCTTTCAGCTCAGCTTGGAAATCGGGGGATTGGGTGGAAAGGTGTTTCATATTTTAGCTACCTAAGAAAAATATTTATTTTAGATTTTGTTTTAGTAATGTAATTACTTCTTTTAATGTTTGCAATTCTTCATTTTGTTTGGCCAATAGTTCATCTTTATGACGAAGGGTTAGCCTTAATTTTTCTACCTCAGCAGCTAAGTCATGTGCAGATGTTACATAGAAAGAAATATCTCGGTTGTTATCCCCCATGTGGTAGCTCCAATTGCCTGTTTCAGGCTGGATTAATTCAACTACATCGGTTTCAAAAATTTCAGCAATTTGCTCTAAGCGGGGAACACTTAAACGTGTTTCTCCCCTTTCGATTTTGGCATAACCGTTTACAGATAGATTCAGCCAGTTCGCCATATCTTCTTGCGTGAATTGCCGTGATTCACGCATGGTTCGGATTTTTTCGTGTACTTTCATAAATCGCACTTTTCAGTTAATGAGTACAACTTTTCGTTGCTGGTTAATCTGCTCAAGAAATTTATAATTACCTGAGTCTGTTTAGTATTTTAGACAGAATTAGCAAGTAACTCCAAATCTAACTTATTCAAATTTACAGAAAGTAAAAAGTATGTCAAATAATCAATATAAGAATGCTTATTCTGATAAGGGCTTTTGGGAAAAAATTAAAAAATACGCCAAAACAATAGGAGAAAGTGTTTTAGAAACTGCGCTCAAAATGTACTATGCTGCACAAGATCCAGATACTCCTGCTTGGGCAAAAGCAGCAATATATGCAGCTCTTGGTTATCTCATATTACCTCTTGATGCAATTCCAGATTTAGCTCCAATAGGTGGATATGCGGATGATGGTGGGGTACTTGCAGTTGCCTTAGCTACCGTTGCCGCCTATATCAAACAAGAGCATACTGACAAAGCCAAAGAAACATTAAAACAATGGTTTTCTTAAACTAAAAGCTCAAACGGTATTTACATTCATCAATATTTCAAAATCATTCCTGCGGTTTCAATGATCCGAAAACAGGAATGATTTTTTTATTGAATATTCAATCCTTGCTCACAAACCGCTTATTCACACGCACGCGTTCGCCGCGGCCGGCTTTTTTGATTTCCAGCCAGTCGCTGTAAATGGCGTGAATCAGGGCGCGGTCGGTGTCGAAGCCGTAATCGTGCGGGTTCACCGTGGGGGCAAGCTGTTTCAATACGTCGCTCAGGCGCGCCCAGCCTTGCGGGTCGGCGGTGTTGTCAACGGCTTGCTGCACCAGCGGAATCAGTTTGGTGAATTTGGCCTTGCCGTTTTTGGGCTTGGGCGCGTCCGGCTGTTCGGGTTTCGCATTTTCGGCGGCTTCAGCCGTTAGTGCGGGCTGTACGGCGGTTGGTTCCGCTTCGGATTGTTTGCGCTCTTGTTGCTGGCGTTTTTTGCCGCGTTTGCCGGCGGGTTTGCTGCTGTCGGCTTCGGCGGCAGGTACTTGCGGTGCGGCTGCTTCGGCAACTTGTTTTTCTTTGCTGTCTTTATTTTCAGACGGCCTGCTGTTTTTATCGGCAGGGTTTTGGTGTCTGCGCACTTGGATTTGATTGTTGTCGGTGCGGTATTCAAACAAATCGAGTGATTTGATCAGGTCGGAAAGTTTGCCGAAGCCGTAGAGGCGCGGGTCGAAATCGGGGTTGGTTTTGTTGATGTAGCTGCCGATGGGGCCGAGGTTGGCCCAGCCGAGGTCGTCGGCATTTTCTTTTACGGCGCGGATCAGCAGCTTGGATACGTCGGTTTGCTGGGCAGAGGTTTCGGCAGGTTCGCTCTGTGTTTTGGCTTTGCCGCTGTTTTTGTTTTTCTCCGGCGCGCGTTTTTCGGGTCGGAAGATTTCGGTGTAGATGAATTTGTCGCAGGCTTTGCGGAAGGCTTCGGGGGTTTTCTTTTCGCCGAAGCCGTAAACGGTAAGGCCGCTTTCGCGCAGACGGCTGGCGAGGCGGGTGAAGTCGCTGTCGCTGGAAACGATGCAGAAGCCGTCGAAATTGCCGCTGTACAGCAAGTCCATCGCGTCGATTACTAATGCCATGTCGGTGGCGTTTTTGCCTTTGGTGTAGGCAAACTGCTGCACGGGAATGATGGCGTGCGGCAGCAGGGCGGCTTTCCATTTGGAAAGGCCGTGGCTCCAGTCGCCGTAAATCCGTTTGACGCTGGCGATGCCGTATTTGGCAATCTCGGCCAGCAGGCGGTCGATGATGTCGGCGGGGGCGTTGTCGGCATCGATTAAGACGGCCAGTTTTTTATCTGAGGTGATGTTCATGGGATATGTCTAATTTAAAGTAAAACGTGTAACAGCGGCTTTTCAGACGGCCTCTTTACGGTTTTTCTACCGCTTCGGCAAACGCATTGATAATCGGCTGGATAAGTGCGTGTTTGACTTTCAACGCTGCTTTGTTGACCACCAAACGGCTGGAAATATCCACGATATGCTCCACGGCTTCCAGATTATTGGCTTTCAACGTACCGCCGGTGGAAACTAAATCGACAATCGCGTCGCTCAAGCCGACCAGCGGTGCAAGCTCCATCGAGCCGTAGAGTTTGATGATGTCCACATGCACGCCTTTGCCGGCGAAGTGTTCGGCGGCGATGTCGGGGTATTTGGTGGCGACGCGCAAACGGTTGCCCGGCTGCGATGCGGCGGCATAATCGAAACCTTTGCGCACGGCAACCATCATGCGGCATTTGGCAATCTGCAAATCCAGCGGCTGATACAGGCCGTCGCCGCCGTGTTCGATCAATACGTCTTTGCCGGCGATGCCGAAATCCGCCGCGCCGTATTGCACATAAGTGGGCACGTCGCTGGCGCGCACAATCACCAAGCGCACGTTGGGCAGGTTGGTGCCGATAATCAGTTTGCGCGAGCTGCCCGGTTCTTCGAGCGGCACAATGCCGGCGGCTGCCAGCAGCGGCAGGGTTTCATCAAAAATACGGCCTTTGGAAAGGGCGATGGTCAGTTGGTTTTCTTGCATGGTGTATAGAAAAATGATGGTTTCAGGCCGTCTGAAAATGTTTCAGACGGCCTCTTAGGACGGGTTATGATTTTAGCAAGATGCGGATATCGTCTGCAATCTGTTGTGCCGTGCTTCCGTATGGTTCGAACACGGCCACTTCGCCGTTTTTATCAAGCAGATAGGCGCCGGCGGAGTGGTCAACCAGATAAACTTTTTCCGATTGCTGCTGCGCTTTGGCCGATACGACGCGGTATTGCTGTTTGATCAGCGGCAAATCTTGGCCTTCGGTAGCGGTGAGTCCGATAAACGAAGGGTTGAACTGTTTGACGTATTTGCCGATTAATTCGGGCGTGTCGCGCTCGGGATCGACGCTCACGAATACCACGGCCACATCTTTGGCTTCATCACCCAGCTGCTTGAGCGTGTCGCTGTAAGTCAGCAGCTCGGTGGGGCATACGTCGGGGCAGTGCGTGTAACCGAACGACAGGATAACGGCTTTGCCTTTTAAGTCTTTGATGTGGAACAGTTTGCCGTCGCCGTCGGTTAGGGCGAAGTCGCCGCCGATGTCTTCCTTGCTCATGTCCGTGCCGTGCAGGCCGGCAGGTGCGGCGGCGCGGGCGGGTGCGGATGCTTGTTCGGGTGCGGGTTGTGATGCCGCCGGTGCGCTTTCTTGCGGCGAACAGGCTGTTAACGCGGATATTGCAAACGCAGAAAACAAAATGGCTCGGGTAGTCGGTTTCATGTGGTCTCACTCCAAAAAGGAAGGTGGGAAATTCAGGCCTAATCTTAACGTGTTTGTTTATGTAGATGTTAAAGAAAATGTGTTGCCGGGCAAAATAGCTGCGCCGAAAGAGGATTTTCGGGCGTGATTTGATTTTATCAGATTGGAAAGCGGGAAGTTTCCTACATAAATGCAGGCAGACTGAATATTCTGCTTGGAAATTTTGCCGAGTGTTTGAGGTCTTTTCATGCTACGTTTGTATGATGGTTATTTTAATTTTATTTATTTTCAATGGGCTAAGAAAAACAGGCGATTTAATTGTGTTTTGGGGGTTTACAGGAATTTTTTTATCTCTATAATAGCGAACTCTTCTCACCTGCCCAGGTGGCGAAATTGGTAGACGCAGGGGACTCAAAATCCCCCGCCGAAAGGTGTGTCGGTTCGAGTCCGACCCTGGGCACCACAAAAAACCGCTCTCAAGCGGTTATTTTTTTGCCTGCTGAAAACGTGCGGCCGAGTGTGCTCTTCAACTGGATGTGCGTTTAATGGATTAAGCATCGTCGGTTTATGAATGCGTTAAAAAACACTTCAGGCCGTCTGAAAATGTCTGCGGTGCTTGGAAGGCTCGATTTCTACCGAAGCGCCAAACCTCAATATCTTAAATTTCCAACTGTTTTGAATCTGATGGCCACGCCGAGCGGATGCAATGAACGGCTTATGTTTTGTACTTTAGAGCCATCAGTTTTTCAGACGGCCTCAATCTTTTCTTTTCCTTTGTTTTCTAGATTAATCAAACAAAACCGACTTGCCCCCGATATTTTGAACAGGTTGTTCTAAATACCGGGGAAGCAAACCGGTTTCGATGGCTGTTTTAGCGTAGCCTTTGTTTCAACAGCAGATACATCAATGCGACACTGATGGAATCGTTGAGCGCGTCGTGGCGGGGCAGGCCGGTGAGTTTGAGTTTTTTCAGCATGGTGTCCATGCGCAAATCCACATAGCCATCGTGGATGTTTTGTTTTTGCTGCCAACGGTGAAACAGTGAAGAGACGTCGGTTTGCGGGTTGGGCAGTTTGATACCTAGCATGGGCTTGAGAAATTTATTGATCATGGCGACGTCGTATTCCAAGTAGTAGCCCACCAAGCCGCGGCCGCCGATGAATTCGAGCAGCTGTTTGATGGCTTCTTGCACGGGGATGCCGTCTGAAAGGTCTTTCGGCCTCAAACCGTGTACGCTGATGTTGGCGGCTTTCATCGGGTTTTCGGGTTTGACCAGCACATAAAACGATTCGCTTACTAATACTTGGTTTTTGCGGATTTTGACGGCGCCGATGGAGAGGATTTCGGCTTCTTTGACATCGAGTCCGGTGGTTTCGCAGTCGAAGCTGACCCATTCGTCGGGATGTTCGTCGAAAAGGAAGCTGTAATGCGGGTCGGTAAGTTTTTTGCGTTCTCTGCCGCGTAAGAATCGTTCAAACATAAGCTGCTCCTGGTTACGCGGTGATGTGGAAGTGGTGTCGGATGACGTTTTTGAAGCGTTTCACGACTTGCAGGGCGTCTTTGAGCAGGTCGCGTTCTAGTGTGGAAAGGTTGCCGAAGTCGAGCTGGTTGGGTGTGCCGGAGCCGCCGTTGTGCAAGATGGCGAGGTTGGCACTCAGGCGTAAGTCCATGATGTAGCTGAGTGCTTCGGCAACGTCTTTGCCTAAGGCTTCGTCGATGACGTTGAGTTGGACTAGGCGGTGGATGCGTTCGAAAGTGTTGGTTTCTTCGATGCGTGCTTCCAGGCTGAGGGCGCGGATGCCGTGTACTACGGGGAATTGCCCCATTTTTTTGATGTCCATTTTTTCTGTTTGGCCGCGGTTGAGCAGTTGTGAGAAGAAGCCTTTGCTTTGGCTTTCAAACTGATCGACGGCGCGGGCAAACGCCATCAGCATGCCGACGTCGTTGACCATCACTTTTTGCAGGTGTTCTTTGACTTCTGCAAGCATGGAGGTGTCGCCGGCAACGGCTTTGGCGTCGATAAAAATAGCGAGGTTCATCATGTTTTCGCCGCTGGCATTGTGGCACCAGTTGCTGACCATTTTTTTGAATTCGGGCAGGGGTTTGCGCCATTCGGGGTTGTTGACCATGATATTTCCGGGGCAGGGCGGGTAGCCGAGGCGGGCGAGGGTTTGGGAGAACTGCTCGGCTGTTTCGGCGGCGAATGCAGGGTCGATGCTTTCGTGCAGAATGAGGGCGTTGTCTTGGTCGGTTTTCAGAATCTGCTCGCCACGGCCTTCGGAACCCATCACGATCAGGCAGGATTTGTCGTAGAGTTCGGCCGGCGCGAGGATGCGCCATGCTTTTTCAAACAGGCTGCTGTTGAGTACCTGCATGAGTTCGGCCAGCTGCGGCGCACGTACGCCGTTGTTGCGTAAGAGCCTGATGGAATCGGTCATTTGGCCGGCGATATCGACCAACTCGTCTATGGTTTTGGCGCGTTCCAAACGCTGTGCCACCAAATGGCTGTGGTTGGAGAGGTAGGCCAATACGTCGATTTGTTCGAGTGTGCCGATGGGAACGCCGTTTTCTTCTACTACGACGCGCTGAATTTGGTAGCGCATCATGCGCAATAAGGCGTTGAATACGAAATCGTCTATATCGGATGAAATCAGGTTGAACACCGTCCATTTGTGCAGGGCTTCGTTGGAAGGGGCGCCTGCAATCACGATGTCGCGGAAGGCGGATTCGGTAAACACGCCGATTTTGCCTTCGTGCCGCACCAGAGCGGATTTGGTTTTGCGTTCTTTCAATACTTCGGCGGCATGGAAAATGGTGTCGCTGCCCTCGAGCCAAACGGGCTTGTTGCGGTAGGCATCGCGCACTTTGGCAGTAAACAGGCTCTCGAATTCGCTTTCGTTTTTGGTGTTGGAGAGGCTGGCGAATTTATCGGCAACGCTGGTGTAGCAATAGGCACCGAAACGCGGGTTGGAATCGATAATTTCAAGGATGACGGCTTTGGGGATGGTGTAAACCAGTGCTTCTTCTTCTACGATGAACTGATGGTGGCTGACGCCTTCGATCAGGCCGCGGGCTTCAAAGGTGTCGCGGGGGTGGTAGAGTGAGACGACGTCGCCGTCGGCACCGATTTCTTTAACCAGCCCTTTGATGACGACGTATAAAAATTCAATCGGTTCGTTGGGGCGGATGATGGTTTCGTGATCGTGAAAAAACGAGATGTTGACTGATTTTTGCAGGGCAACGCGCTCGGGGTTGCTCAGGTAGTTGAATGGGGCGTAGCCGAAGTCAAACCGTTCCATGATTCTTCCTTTGTTTTTTGTTTTATTGTCAGTTAATTATGCCATGCTTTCGCGTGGCGGGGTATGCTGTGAGGCCGTCTGAAATAATTTATACTTTGATTTGTGTTTGATAAGGGCATGGATGTTGAGATGCTTTTATTTTCAGACGGCCTGATGTTGAATATCGGGCAGTCGCGCTTGTTGCCATTTTCCGAGGGTTGCACGATGAAAACCATTTTACAATTGCTGAAACATGCCGATGTTCGGTTTGAATTTTTTTCAGACGGCCTGCCGGTGAAGAATCCGGCTACCGGCGATACCATTGCTTATGTGCGCACTACGTCGCCGGAACGTTTGGAAAAGCTGATTGACAAAGCACAGGCGGCGCAGAAGGTATGGGCGGCGAAAACCGCTTTGGAACGTGCCGATGTTTTGTGGAACTGGTATCGTTTGGTCAAAGCCAACAAAGAAAGCTTGGCACGCATCATGACGATGGAGCAGGGTAAAAGCCTCGCCGAATCGTTGGGGGAAATCGATTATGCGGCCGGCTTTATACGCTGGTTTGCCGAAGAGGCGCGCAGGGTGGAGGGCGATATTCTCACGAGTGTGAAGCAAAACCAAAAGCTGATGGTCATTAAGCAGCCGGTCGGTGTTGCCGCTGCCATCACGCCGTGGAATTTTCCCGCTGCCATGATTACGCGCAAAGTGGCCCCTGCGCTGGCAGCGGGATGCGCTATGATTGTGAAGTCCGCCAGCCAAACGCCCTTGAGTGCTTATGCGCAGGCATCGTTGGCTTACGAAGCAGGCGTTCCGGAGGATTTGCTGGCGGTGGTAAACGGTAAGGCTGCCGACATCAGTGCAGTGTTTGCACAAAGCCCTGTCGTGCGCAAAATCAGTTTTACCGGTTCTACGCAAACCGGCATCAAAATTTTCCGCCAAAGTGCCGAGCATATTAAAAAACTCAGTTTGGAATTGGGCGGAAATGCGCCTTTGATTGTGTTTGACGATGCCGATTTGGATAAGGCGGTGCAGGGCGTTTTGCTCAGCAAGTTCCGCAACAGCGGTCAGACTTGCGTGTGCAGCAACCGTATTTATGTGCAGTCGGGCGTGTATGAAGAACTCTGCCGCCGCATCGCTCGCGAAGCAGGCCGTCTGAAATTGGGTAACGGCTTGGATGACGGTGTTCAACAAGGCCCATTGATTGACGGGCAGGCGGTAACCAAGGTGGAAGAGCATATCCGTGATGCGCTGGAAAAGGGCGCGGAATGTTTAACCGGCGGTCAGCGCAGCAGCTTGGGCGGTACGTTTTTCGAGCCTACGGTGTTGAGCGGCGTAACGGAAGCCATGTTGGTGGCGAAAGAAGAAACCTTCGGGCCGCTTTGCCCCATTTTTAAGTTTGAAACCGAAGAAGATGTGATCAGACAGGCCAATGATACCGAATCGGGCTTGGCGGCTTATTTATTCACGCAAGATACCGCGCGCCAATGGCGTGTATCGGAAGCCTTGGAATACGGCATGGTCGGCATCAATACGGGTTTAATCAGCAATGAAGTGGCACCGTTTGGCGGAATCAAAACCAGCGGTTTGGGTAGGGAAGGCAGTAAATATGGAATGGACGAATATTTGGAACTGAAATATCTGTGTTTGGATTTGGCTTGATGCGGCCGCAGGGCGGTAAAGAAAGCCTGCCAAATCGGTAAGGGTTCTGAAATGTCCAATCTTTTTTCAAAGTCAAACTGTGAGGGCGGATGGTATATCCGCCCTAAATGTTGGGGAGCATAAAAATGTCATTTCATATCCTTTTCATCTATTTTTGAAAAGCGTA
The DNA here is from genome assembly GCF_022870825.1 of Neisseria sp. Dent CA1/247. Taxonomy (NCBI): domain Bacteria; kingdom Pseudomonadati; phylum Pseudomonadota; class Betaproteobacteria; order Neisseriales; family Neisseriaceae; genus Neisseria; species Neisseria sp. Dent CA1/247. Next base: position 725,556 of record NZ_CP091522.1, read on the forward strand.
AATACTCATCCGGTCAAATATCCCATTCCGAATATCGCGCACGGGCGGATATACCATCCGCCCTTACGAAAGCTGTTGGTGATTGGTAAGCAGATGTTTTGGGTGAAAGCTGTAAAGCCCGTTGTAGAGAAACCCTTTAGACGGTCGGGAGAAGCTTGAACGGATTGTTTCGGCAAAATCCTCAAAGTTCGCCTTGTTGCAGCTTATCAAGTCCGCTTTCAGACGGCCTTCAAGCACTATAAAGGCTTGCCGGAGCATTTATCTTGAATTCTTTAATAAGGTGCTTTCAGCTTATTGAGAGCATATTAAGGGCATAAATAAATAAAAAGCACACTTTAGTGAATAAAGTGTGCTTTTTTAATCAAGGTTACGTTAATTAAAACTTGCCGCCTGATTCGTTTACCATGTAGGTTACGGCTGCTTTCACCTCGTCATCGCTCAGGTTGGTGTTGCCGCCCTTGGCAGGCATGAAGCCGCCGCCGGGGCCGGTAAAGCCTTCGATGGCATTTTTAAACAATGCTTCTTTGCCTTTTTTGATGCGTGAAGCCCATTCGTCGTTTTTGGTGATTTTGGGTGAGTTGGGGATGGCCGAAGTGGCACCGTGGCAAGCTACGCAAGTGCTTTCGAAAATCTGTTTACCGTCGGCGGTAGAAGCTGCGGGTGCTGCGGCTTGTTCGGCGGCTGCCGGAGCAGCTTCGCCTGATGCGGCTGCGTCCGCAGGCGCGGCACCTACGGCAGGTGCTTCGAAATTACCGCCCGATTGGTTGGCCATATAAGCGATAACGCGTTTGAGTTCGTCGTCGGTCAAGTCTGATTGGCCGCCTTTTGCGGGCATGGCGTTGAAGCCGTTGAGTGCGTTGTTAAACAGTGTGTCGAAGCCTTTGGCGATACGGGGCGCCCATTCGCCGTTGTTGGTAATGCGCGGTGCGTTGGGAACGTTGCCGTCGGCAGCGTGGCATTGCAGGCAGACTTTGTTGAAAATTTGTTCGCCGGTACGTTCGCCGATCGGTGTACCGTCGCCCATGGCAAGGGTGCCGGCCGGCATGATGCGGGTTTCGGTGGCGGATGTGGTGGTTTCTTCTACGTTGCTGAAGTAGCCGCTGTTGGCCAGTTTGACCAGAAAAAACAGAACTGCAAGCAGGATTACGATACCGCCCACAAGAGTGGTTAGTGCAGAACCTCGGGCTTTGTGATTGCTCAATTGATTCATTTGGGATGGCCTCGCCGTTTTGGTAGTTTGTGACGAAATTAATTAGCTTGTAATTTTTGAAATGTGTTAATTCGGATTAACAATATTTTGCTGGATTATACTGAATTCACGCCGTCTTTCCAATCTTTAAGTTTAACTTGTTTCAAAAATACCGGGTTGGCAACGGGCGTATTTTGAGAAGCGCCGCCGTCAGGCCGTTAATCTTTTATCGGGCGGTTTGCGGAGGCAAATAATTTTGCCAAAAGGGTGGTTTTGCGCTAATCTTACGCCCTTCGCACCCATAGCTCAGTTGGAAGAGCGTCAGTTTCCGAAGCTGGAGGTCACAGGTTCGATCCCTGTTGGGTGCGCCAATATGTTTCGGCACTATGCTCGTAAATCTCAACACGTTCGGTATTTGCAGTACCTGCCTTAAAAATTCTATTTTGATGCTGTTTGCTATAAAGGCCGTCTGAAAATTTTCAGACGGCCTTTATGTTTACGTCCGCTTAACTACGGCATTGTAGTCGGATGTTGTTTTAATTTATCTTGATGAAAATCAAATGGTAAAGGCTTTATGAAAATTTTGTGCGGGCAAATGAAAGTTTTTGTCTTGCTTGGATTGGGGAGTTTGGGGTATCGTTCAAACTCTTTTTTATTTTGATGAACGCTCAAGCGTCTGATTCAATTGATTGGGCAGCTTGGTTGTCGCCGTTTTTCTGCTGTGCGCGTACCCTAAACCGCTGCTTGCAGAAAATGCATTACAGGTGCTGTGGCGAAGCCGGTTGCTCCTATTGGTTTACACGCAGAAAATAGAGGCAGACATGCAATTATCAGGTGCACAAATACTCGTGCAGAGTCTTAAAGCCGAGGGCGTGGAATACGTTTTCGGTTATCCCGGCGGCGCGGTTCTCGAAATCTACGACGCGCTTTTCCAACTCAATAAATTCAAACATATTCTGGTGCGGCACGAGCAGGCCGCCGTGCACGCCGCAGACGCTTATTCGCGTACCAGCGGCAAAGTCGGCGTGGCTTTGGTAACATCCGGCCCGGGCGCCACCAATGCGCTTACCGGTATCGCCACGGCGTATTCCGATTCGATTCCGATTGTCGTTATCACCGGACAGGTAGGTACGCCTGCAATCGGTTCGGATGCTTTCCAAGAAGTGGATACAGTGGGCATTACCCGCCCGTGTGTGAAACACAATTTCTTGGTTACCGATATTAATGAGTTGGCAACCACCATTAAAAAAGCATTTCAGATTGCCTCAACCGGCCGCCCCGGCCCGGTGGTGGTGGACATACCTAAAGATGTTACGCAGGCGATGGCGAAATTCAGCTATCCGCAAGAAGACATTTTTATCAGGTCTTACCAGCCGGTTACCCAAGGGCATACCGGCCAAATCAAAAAAGCCGTGCAAATGCTGGCTTCGGCAAAACGCCCGCTCGTGTATTTCGGCGGCGGTGTAGTGTTGGGTAACGCGCATCAGGAATTGATTGATTTTGTGCGTTTAACCGGAGTGCCTTGTACCGGTACGCTTATGGGTTTGGGTGCATTCCCTTCCAGCGACCGCCAGTATTTGGGCATGTTGGGCATGCACGGCACTTATGAAGCCAATTTGGCGATGCAGAATGCCGATGTGGTGTTGGCCGTAGGTGCGCGCTTTGACGACCGCGTTGTTTCCGTGCCGTCTAAATTTTTGGAAAAACCCAAAAAAATCATTCATATCGATATCGACCCGTCTAGCATTGCCAAGCGCGTGAAGGTTGACGTGCCGATTGTGGGCGATGTGAAAAATGTATTGTCGGAAATGGCCTGCCTTTGGAAAAAGCAGGAGCTGATTATTACACCGGCCGCATTGGAAAAATGGTGGCACAGCATCGAAGCATGGCGCAGCCGTGATTGCTTGTGGGTGGACTACGAAGGCGAGATCATCAAACCTCAATATGTGGTGAAAAAACTGGCCGAAGTCACGCAAAACTCAGCCATCATCACCTCAGATGTAGGGCAGCACCAAATGTTTGCCGCACAATATTATCCGTTTGAACGGCCGCGCCAGTGGTTGAATTCAGGCGGCCTCGGTACGATGGGCGTGGGTTTGCCTTACGCAATGGGTGCAAAACTTGCCGCACCTGACCAAGAAGTGTTCTGTATTACCGGCGAAGGCTCCATTCAGATGAATATCCAAGAGCTTTCCACCTGTTTCCAATACCGTATTCCTATTAATATCGTGACCTTAAATAACGGTTATTTGGGTATGGTACGCCAATGGCAGGAACTGTATTACAGTAACCGCGAATCGGAAACTTACTTCGACTCGCTGCCTGATTTTGTGAAGTTGGCAGAGGCTTACGGTCATGTCGGTATTCGTGTCGATAAAAAGTCGGATGTGGAAGGCGCATTGCTGGAATCCATCAAACAAAAAGACCGTTTGGTGTTTTTGGACTTTATTACCGACAAAAAACAAAACGTATTCCCGATGGTCGGCAACGGCAAAGGCTTGGATGAAATGGTATTGCCGCCGCACATGCGTGAAACACCGATGGATTCCGACGTTAACGACGTTAAAGACCGTGATTACGACACAAGGAGCGTGCCATAATGCGACACATATTATCTATCCTGATGGAAAACGAATCAGGCGCGATGAGCCGCGTGGTAGGCTTGTTCTCGGCTCGTGATTACAATATTGATTCTTTGGCGGTTGCCGCTACCGAAGACAAAACACTCTCCCGCATGACCATTGTTACTCATGGTGACGATACCGTGGTAGAGCAGATTACCAAGCAGCTCAACAAGTTGGTTGAAGTGATCAAAGTGGTGGACTTGAACGAAAGCCGTTTTGTCGAGCGGGAGTTAATGCTCGTGAAACTGCGTGCCGTCGGAAAAGACCGTGACGAGTTTTTACGTCTTACCGAAATTTACCGCGGCAGTGTAGTGGATGTAACCGATAAAACCTACACCGTTGAAATTACCGGCTCCAGCGATAAATTGGATTCGTTCTTGGAAACCGTAGGCCGTACCCAGATTCTCGAAACCGTACGCACCGGTGCTGCCGGCATCGGTCGCGGCGAACGTATATTAAGAATCTGAACACTTTTTTCAGACGGCCTGCTTAGTTTTTGTATTAAGGCCGTCTGAAAATACGGATGTGGAGATGATGCTATGCAAAACGTAAAAATTGTTGCGACGATTGTTGTGAAACCCGAATACCGCCAAGAGCTTGTTGACGAGTTCCTGCAATTAGTCTCCGCCAGCCGCAGAGAAGCAGGCAATATACGTTACGATCTGCATCAAGATTTGGAAAATCCCAACCGCGTGGTGTTTTTTGAAATCTGGAAATCGCAGGCAGCTGTTGAAGAGCATGCCGCTTCCCCGCACTTTCAAGCCTTTTTAAAAGCTATTGAAGGTAAAACCGAAAGTGTGGAAATCGTGACCATGCGCGACCTCTCCGAAAACGCAGCACAATAACCCATTTAACCGATATTGATTGATTTAATTCGCAAAGGAAAGAAAACATGCAAGTTTTTTACGATAAAGACGCAGACCTGTCATTGATCAAAGGTAAAACCGTGGCCATCATCGGTTACGGCTCACAAGGCCATGCCCACGCGGCCAACTTGAAAGATTCCGGCGTAAACGTAGTTATCGGTTTGCGCCAAGGCGGTTCTTGGAACAAAGCCGTAGCCGCCGGCCACGACGTGCGCTCCGTAGCCGAAGCCACCAAAGCTGCCGATGTGGTAATGATTCTGTTGCCTGATGAAACCGCGCCTGCCGTTTACAATGCCGAAATCCACAGCAACCTGAAAGACGGTGCCGTATTGGCATTTGCGCACGGCTTTAACGTGCATTACAACCAAATCGTACCGGCTAAAAACGTTGACGTTATTATGGTTGCGCCTAAAGGCCCCGGCCACACCGTACGCAGTGAATACCTCAAAGGCGGCGGTGTGCCGACTCTGATTGCTGTTTACCAAGACAATTCAGGTAAAGCCCGCGATATCGCCTTGTCTTATGCTGCTGCAAACGGCGGTACCAAAGGCGGTGTGATTGAAACCAACTTCCGCGAAGAAACCGAAACCGACTTGTTCGGTGAGCAAGCCGTATTGTGCGGCGGTGCGGTAGAGCTGGTGAAATGCGGTTTTGAAACATTGGTAGAAGCCGGTTACGCACCCGAAATGGCTTACTTCGAGTGTCTGCACGAATTGAAGCTGATTGTGGACTTGATGTACGAAGGCGGTATTGCCAACATGAACTACTCAATTTCCAACAATGCCGAATACGGCGAATACGTTACCGGCCCTGAAGTGATTACTCCGGCAACCAAAGAAGCCATGAAAAAAGCCTTGTACCGTATTCAATCAGGCGAATACGCGAAAATGTTTATCCAAGAGGGTAATACAAACTACGCCAGCATGACTGCCCGCCGCCGTTTGAATGCCGACCACCAAATCGAAAAAGTCGGCGCGCAATTACGCAGCATGATGCCGTGGATTTCTAAAAACAAACTGGTTGATTTAGACAAAAACTAAGTTGCTGTGAAATGCTGCGTTCCTTTTGCTCAAATCACTTTGCTGGTTAGCCGCGGGGAGCGCAGCTATTTTTTGTGAAGCAGTAAAAGCCGACTTCTAACCTAACCGAGACCATTGCTGATTAAGGTCTCGGTTATTTTATTAGTATAGAGCAGGGAAATTTAGATGGCGGCAACCAGCCATAGTGTGAAGCTAAGTGGATGTGCAAGACGTAGCAGTATTTTTCAGACGGCCTCAGTAGGGTATGTTTTGAAAATAGCGATCATCTATTCGTAATGTTGCTGGTTGTATCATTTTAATAATAGTGTGTTTTTTTGTTACATGTTGATTTTAAATTGTAATTTTTATTCTAAGTTGATATTGAAAGGTGTGGGGACAAAATGTGCTGTGTGACAGATGAGGTTGATTAATATGTTAATTGTTTATATCAATAATTTGTCTTTTTAAAATATTTCAGATTAATCAATATATTATTTTACTCGTTCTGTTTAAATACCGAATATCCGGTATATTTTTTTGCTCTTTGATAGCTATATACTAATTAAATTGGTTATATGTTTTAAAATAATAACTAGAGAAAATACGTTTATCTTGATAATATACCGCTCATCAAGACATACCAATTATCTAATAAAAGTTCCGTTTATTTTATTTCGGAACCACATTAAGGGGCAAACACCATGACCATTATTGCTATTGATCTCCAACCTCAATGCCGTTTTTCTTGCTTTGCGGCAAATGATCAACAGTGTGTCCATCAGCCGGAAAACATTGTGCCGGAGTTGAATCGTCAGGCTCGTTTTGCCCAAAAGCGCTTATTAGTTGAAAACGTCTCAAATAATAAAAAAACTTTGTGTGCCAGTTTGTGCGGCGGCGCAGAAAATAAAATGCACAACATTTTTACTTTCAGCCGCGAAAGCCAATTTGCCATCCGTGCCGAGTCTTGCCGCGGTGCCCATTTGTTGAAAGGTTTGCCTAATCCTGCGGATTATGATCATGCCGTAGAAGTGGAGGGCGACGAATCTGCCAGTGCCTGCTTCCACGATACGAAAGAAACCCGCAGCACAGGCTTGATCGAATGGCTGCATGCACAAAATACCCACACCATTATTATCGGCGGTTTGGCGATGGAGCAAGCCGTACTGGAAACGGCTGCCCACTTGGGATGGTATAACGATAATTGGCACATCATCGTCAATCTCGCGGCTTGCAGCGGTTACACGCCGGAAGGTACCTTGAAGGCTGTTTATGCCTTGCGCCAAGCAGGTATTACGGTAGTTGCTTCTTCTAACGAGTTGGCTGCTGCGATTGAGGCAGGCCCTAGCCGATTGATGGAAAAAGTTTCGTAAAATAAAAATAAAGTCGGATATCGAGGTTTTTGCAAACTACTGCGCGCATATAAGCACGAACTGCATCGGAATCATGATGCACGGGCAGCAATGCTGGGGAGTGGTTTTGCAAAAGCCTCCAACTGTTTTGCTTCTCTATTTATTGTTTCAGAATCTCTTAGCAGACACTCCCATCTGTAAGAGCACTTCAAAGGCCGTCTGAAATTTCAGATGGCCTCTTTTTGTATCCTTTCTGGATTGAAAAGATTTATTTTCATATAATCAGTTTAAAATTTTTTGATTTTAAAGAGTATTTAATTGGGAGATAAATAGATTAAATATATATTATCAAATTCTCGAAAGCCGTAGAAAGTCAATGGCGGGGAGGTAAACCATATACAGCAAAGACTTATGTTTTATCCATCAAAAATCTTGATGGATTCCATCAAAATTTACAGTTTTACAGTAATTTTAAAAATTACTACATTCGACGACACAAGAAAAACATGAAATGAATAAAGGAGCATTACATGAGTATTCACTCTGCCGGCCTGCGGTTCCGTCAGGCTGTTCAAGAATCCAATCCCTTAGCCGTAGTCGGCTGTATCAATGCTTATTTTGCCCGTTTGGCTACCCACAGCGGTTTCAAAGCGATTTATCTTTCCGGTGGCGGCGTGGCGGCCTGTTCGTGCGGTATCCCGGACTTGGGCATCACAACCATGGAAGACGTGCTGATCGATGCGCGCCGCATTACCGATAATGTCGATACGCCTTTGCTGGTGGATATCGATGTGGGTTGGGGCGGGGCGTTCAACATCGCCCGTACCATCCGCAATTTTGAGCGTGCGGGCGTGGCGGCGGTGCATATTGAAGACCAAGTGGCGCAGAAGCGCTGCGGACACCGTCCGAACAAAGCCATCGTGTCTCAAGTCGAAATGGTTGACCGTATCAAAGCGGCGGTTGATGCGCGCGTGGATGAAAATTTCGTCATTATGGCGCGTACCGATGCGTTGGCCGTAGAAGGTTTGAACGCAGCCATCGAGCGTGCGCAAGCGTGTGTCGAAGCCGGTGCCGATATGATTTTCCCCGAAGCAATGACCGAGCTTGGCATGTATAAACAGTTTGCCGAAGCAGTGAAAGTGCCTGTGTTGGCGAATATCACCGAGTTTGGTGCAACGCCCTTGTACACGCAAAAAGAGCTGGCCGACAACGGTGTAAAACTGGTGCTGTATCCGCTCTCAACTTTCCGTGCTGCGAGCAAAGCTGCGTTGAATGTGTATGAAGCGATTATGCGCGACGGCACTCAGGCCAATGTGGTTGACACCATGCAGACCCGTGCCGAACTGTACGAGCATCTCAACTATCACGACTTCGAGCAGAAGCTGGACAAGCTGTTCAGCTCAAGCAAATAAGATTAAACAATAACAATCAGCCGCATGGCGTGCAGAAAATGCCGTATATGCAGGGTGAGCGCGCCAAACGGCTGCAAACCATTTTCAGACGGCCTGTGAGTTGGAGAGGCCGTCTGAAAAATAACACTTGATCTACACAGGAGAAACTCGTAATGACTACCGAAACCCCAGTTACCCCGAAACCCAAAAAATCCGTTGCCCTCTCAGGCGTGCCTGCCGGCAATACCGCTTTGTGCACCGTAGGCCGCAGCGGCAATGATTTGAGCTACCGCGGCTACGATATTCTCGACTTGGCCAAACATTGCGAATTTGAAGAAGTGGCACACTTGCTGATTCACGGCCATCTGCCGAACAAATTCGAGCTGGCTGCATACAAGAAAAAACTCCAATCACTGCGCGGTTTGCCTATCCGCGTGATTCAAGTGTTGGAAAGCCTGCCTGCGCACACTCACCCGATGGATGTATTGCGTACCGGCGTTTCCATGCTCGGCTGCGTTCATCCCGAGCGTGAAAGCCAACCGGCCAGCGAAGCGCGCGATATTGCCGACAAACTGATCGCCTGCTTGGGCAGCATGCTGCTTTACTGGTATCAATACTCGCACAACGGCAAACGCATCAAAGTAGAAAGCAAAGAAGACAGCATCGGCGGCCATTTCCTGCACATGCTGCACGGCAAGCGCCCCACCAAGTCGCAAATCAAAGCCATGCACATTTCGCTGATTCTGTATGCAGAGCATGAATTCAACGCTTCTACGTTCACTTCGCGCGTGATTGCCGGTACAGGTTCCGACATTTATTCCTGCATTACCGGTGCCATCGGTGCGCTGAAAGGCCCGAAACACGGCGGTGCCAACGAAGTGGCTTACGACATCCAAAAACGCTACCGCAATGCCGATGAAGCCGAAGCCGACATCCGTGAGCGCATCGGCCGCAAAGAAATCGTGATCGGTTTCGGCCATCCCGTGTACACCGTTTCAGACCCGCGTAACGTGGTGATTAAAGAAGTTGCCCGCGATTTGAGCGCCGAAGCAGGGGATATGCGTTTGTTTGATATTGCCGAGCGGTTGGAAACCCTGATGTGGAATGAGAAAAAAATGTTCCCGAATCTTGACTGGTTCTCCGCCGTTTCTTACCAAAAACTGGGCGTGCCCACCGCCATGTTCACACCGCTGTTTGTGATTTCGCGTACTACCGGCTGGTCTGCCCACGTGCTTGAGCAACGCCAAGACGGCAAGATTATCCGCCCGAGCGCGAACTACACCGGCCCGGATGATTTGGCTTTCGTGCCGATGGAAGAGCGTTAAAACATGATCAAGGTACGGCGGGCGCAAGCCTACTGTACCTTTTTTGGTTTTCAGGGAGGTCGGTTTAACGAGGCCGTCTGAAAGCGAACTTGAGAGCTTCGCTAAAACTTCCTTCACTACAAATAGCTACGAAACTTAATGTTTTATACAAGCCGGTTTAGCGGCTGATTATGTAGTACTAATCTTTTGGTGTGCACGGATGAAGTTTTGTGCACAGTATGAAATGTTAACTTTCGCAGTTATGGCAGATAAAAAGCCATGCCAAATGTTGCTTGAGAATGTACATCAAGCCTGAAAGCAGATAGAGGCCGTCTGAAAATATTCGGGCGGCCAACCCGCACACAAAAGAAACAAGGCAGCCGATCATGAACGTGAGAGATTATCTGCTGATATTGCTGGTCATCAGCGTATGGGGCGTGAATTTCCTGTTTATGAAGTTTGCCCTGAATGAAATACCGCCGATGGTGTTGGGTATGCTGCGTTTTTTCTGTGTGGTGTTTCCGGCGGTGTTTTTACTCAAACGTCCGGCGGTGCCGTGGCATTTATTGATTGCCTACGGATTGACCATCAGCTTCGGCCAATTCGCCTTGATGTTTACCGCTTTGGATTGGGGGCTGCCTACCGGCTTGGCGGCGTTAATGCTGCAAGTGCAGGTGTTCTTTACCGTATTGATTGCGGGCATCTTATTGCGCGAACCCGTGCTTGCCCATCATCTATTGGGTATGTGTACGGCGGCGGTGGGGCTGGTATTTATCGGCATCGGGCATTATCAAGGCAACTTGCCGGTGAGCGCGATGTTGCCGGTATTCGGTGCGGCGGCTTCTTGGGCGTGCGGCAATATTATTGTGAAACGTATCGGCTCTGTGAACGCGCTGTCATTGGTCGTTTGGGGCGGTATTCCGGCATTTTGCGCATTTGTGCTGGTTTCGCTGATGCTTTATGGTGCGGACGGTTTGACACAACATATGTCCAACCTGACTTGGAAAGGCGTTGGCGGCATTTTGTTTTTGGCGTATGTGGCGAGCTTGGTCGGCTATACCGGCTGGGGTGCGTTGCTGGCCAAGCATCCGGCCGGCAAGGTAACGCCGTTTGCTTTATTGGTGCCGGTAATTGCTTTATTGGCAGGCTATTTGGTTTTAGACGAACGCTTGGCCTTGTGGCATTGGCTCGGTATTATCATTGTGATGTGCGGCTTGACGCTGCATGTGTTCGGCAACCGATGGCGCAGGGTAGTGCCTGATATTTGAAACCTATAAAAAATTGATGCAGATTTATTTTCAGACGGCCTGATGCCGTCTGAAAAAACATACCAAAAGAAAAACACGACAAAAGGACTTAACCATGAAAACCAACCAAATTTACCGCAAACCCCTTCCGGGTACCGATCTCGAATACTACGATGCACGCGCGGCTTGCGAAGACATCAAGCCCGGTTCTTACGATACGCTGCCGTACACCTCGCGCATTTTGGCTGAAAACTTGGTCAACCGCGCTGATAATGTCGACTTGCCCACGCTGCAAAGCTGGTTGCGCCAACTGATTGAACGCAAGCAGGAAATCGACTTTCCGTGGTTCCCCGCGCGCGTTGTGTGCCATGATATTTTGGGGCAGACCGCGCTGGTGGATTTGGCCGGTTTGCGTGATGCGATTGCCGAAAAAGGCGGCGATCCTTCCAAAGTCAACCCCGTCGTGCAAACCCAGCTGATTGTCGACCACTCGCTTGCCGTGGAATGCGGCGGCTATGACCCCGACGCTTTCCGCAAAAACCGCGAAATCGAAGACCGCCGCAACGAAGACCGTTTCCACTTCATCAACTGGACGAAAACCGCCTTTGAAAATGTGGACGTTATCCCCGCGGGCAACGGCATCATGCACCAAATCAACTTGGAAAAAATGTCGCCCGTGATTCAAGTGAGAAACGGCGTGGCCTTCCCCGACACCTGCGTCGGCACCGACAGCCACACGCCGCATGTGGACGCGCTGGGTGTGATTTCCGTAGGCGTGGGCGGCTTGGAAGCCGAAACCGTGATGCTCGGCCGCGCTTCAATGATGCGCCTGCCCGATATTGTGGGCGTGGAGCTGACCGGCAAACGCCAGCCCGGCATCACTGCTACCGATATCGTGTTGGCTTTGACTGAATTTTTGCGTAAAGAGCGTGTGGTTGGCGCATTTGTTGAGTTCTTCGGCGAAGGCGCGCGCAGCCTGTCGATTGGCGACCGTGCCACCATTTCCAACATGACGCCCGAATTCGGCGCCACCGCCGCGATGTTCTCGATTGACGAACAAACCATTGATTATCTGAAACTCACCGGCCGTGACGACGAGCAAGTGAAATTGGTGGAAAACTACGCCAAAACCGCAGGTCTGTGGTCGGATGCTTTGGCCAAAGCCGAATATCCGCGCGTGTTGAAGTTCGACTTATCCACCGTTACCCGCAACATGGCCGGCCCGTCCAACCCGCACGCCCGTTTCTCGACCACCGATTTGGCCGCCAAAGGCATCGCCGCGCCTTACGAAGTGCCCTCAGACGGCAAAATGCCCGACGGTGCAGTCATCATCGCGGCGATTACGTCGTGCACCAACACCTCCAACCCGCGCAACGTCGTGGCCGCCGCCCTGTTGGCACGCAATGCCAACAAACTGGGCTTAACCCGCAAACCGTGGGTGAAATCTTCGTTTGCACCCGGCTCCAAAGTAGCGGAAATCTATCTGAAAGAAGCCGGCCTGTTGCCCGAATTGGAGCAACTCGGCTTCGGTATCGTTGCCTTTGCCTGCACCACGTGTAACGGCATGTCCGGCGCACTCGATCCGAAAATCCAACAGGAAATCATCGACCGCGATTTGTATGCCACTGCCGTGTTGTCCGGCAACCGCAATTTCGACGGCCGCATCCACCCCTACGCCAAACAAGCCTTCCTCGCTTCGCCGCCGCTGGTCGTAGCCTACGCCATTGCAGGCAGCATCCGTTTCGATATTGAAAACGACGTATTGGGCGTTTCAGACGGCAAAGAAATCCGCCTGAAAGACATTTGGCCGACCGACGAAGAAATCGACGAAATCGTTGCCAAACATGTAAAACCGCAGCAATTCCGCGACGTGTACATCCCCATGTTCGACACCGGCACCGCCGAAAAAGCGCCCAGCCCGCTGTACGACTGGCGCCCCATGTCCACCTACATCCGCCGTCCGCCGTACTGGGAAGGCGCGTTGGCAGGCGAGCGCACCTTAAAAGGTATGCGCCCGCTGGCGATTCTGCCCGACAACATCACCACCGACCACTTGTCGCCCTCCAACGCCATTCTGCCCACCAGCGCGGCAGGCGAATACCTCGCCAAAATGGGCCTGCCTGAAGAGGACTTCAACTCTTACGCCACCCACCGCGGCGACCACTTGACCGCCCAACGTGCCACCTTCGCCAACCCCAAACTCTTCAACGAGATGGTGAAAAACGAAGACGGCACCACCAAGCAAGGCTCACTCGCCCGCGTAGAGCCCGAAGGCCAAGTGATGCGCATGTGGGAAGCGATTGAAACCTATATGAACCGCAAACAGCCGCTGATTATCGTGGCCGGTGCCGACTACGGCCAAGGCTCCAGCCGCGACTGGGCCGCCAAAGGCGTGCGCCTCGCCGGCGTGGAAGCCATTGTGGCCGAAGGTTTCGAGCGCATCCACCGCACCAACCTCATCGGCATGGGCGTGCTGCCGTTGCAATTCAAAGAAGGCGTTAACCGCCATACCTTAGAATTGGACGGCACCGAAACCTACGACGTTATCGGCAAACGCGAACCGCGCTGCGACTTAACGCTGGTTATCCACCGCAAAAACGGCAAAACGGTTGAAGTGCCCGTAACCTGCCGTTTGGACACCGCCGAAGAAGTGCTGATCTACGAAGCCGGCGGCGTGCTGCAACGCTTCGCGCAGGACTTCTTGGAAGGCAACGCGGCTTGAGTGTTTGAGTAGTTTGAACGTTTAAGCTAGAAAAATTCAGACGGCCTCGAAGGGATTCGAGGCCGTCTGAAATTTTGAATGTCTAATGATGCTGTATCTTGCTATGTTATTTGTACAATCTTCGACTTGTTGCTTTGTATCAAAAATAAGTTTATTTGTTATAATTTACAGAAGTAAAATTGTGATAGTTTAGGTGAATTTACAATTTTCACTATAATTTTAAATTTATTTCAAGGGGTAAAGAATATATGAGTAACGAGTTTACTAAATTAAACCTAGATCAATCTGGCATTGAAAATTGTCTATCTGAATTTTGCAGCCAACATAATATGTCTTATAAAGAGCTACCCAATTCAGGTAATCAATCACGGTTTGAAATTTCAAAGCCCGGGCAGGAACTTGCTACTATTATTTTCTTCTTCAGAAACGATGGCACAACAACTATTCAACATAATCAAGGAAAAAATCCTGAATTGAGTTTGCAAGTTGCCCAATACGTTAAAAGTAAGTTATGTAATGAAGCTGTCAAGTCTTTGAATTTAGCAATCGCAGGAATTAATCAAGAATGCTTTAGTGCAATTTATGAGGAAATTTCAAAACTCAGTGAATCCAATGATATTTGCATTCAATCATCAGCTATTAATGGGGGAATCTTGTATCAACTGCATTCTCAACAATATCAAGATAGACTAAATTTAAGTTATTATGCAGAATCATGTAAATTATTAATTCAGGGAAAACCTCTATCTTGTTATAAAGTAGTGGCATATGCACTCTCCTATGCTTTAGATACAGATACACTTGGTAAAATTTTATATAAAAAAGACGATGCAGATGCAATTATTGCAAGGCCTGAAGTAGCAAAAGAATACCTAAGGAACGTATTGCCAAAATCATTTGCTAAATTGCCTACAGCAATAAGTGATTTATTAGTATCTAGTTATTGTGTTAGATTTGCCTCACCCCAATTACCTGAATATTCTTTACTTACTTATGCAGAATTACGAGCATTAGAAGGTATCATTAAAGAGCAATTATCTAGACAAGGTTTTTCACCCCTACCAAGGTTTATTGGTGAACTTTTTGACGAAATGCACAATCCAAATAAATGCATATTAAAATCAAGTGAAATTGAACGTTTTAATGGTTCAAATTTACCAGCAATTGAAGCTGCATATACTTATTACAAAAAAAGACGACATTCGATTTTTCATATGGACGAGATGGTAGAAGCTAGTGCAAAGATTGAGTCCCTCCAAGAAGCTATTAATATTTGTAATAAAGTATATGAACTAATTGAAAATATATTTGAATGAAATGTTTACTATTGAAAAAATAACAACTCAGTCTGGACATGATTGGGTTGTTTGCTCAGGAATAGATTATGTAAATCCTTTTTCTCTATTAAAAGAGATCAAGGAAGAATTGTTGCAATCTTCTTTTATCCCTCCTGTTGATGTTCTCTTTGACCTATACCAGACCAATGGCAATGGGTCGAACCGTTTTGTTAAAATTCGATTCGATGGGAGTAATTTTATTCGAAGTACATTTACAATTATCCCCCAGCAAAATTTAGATCGTGAGCTACTAAAGCATCAAGAAAAAGTTATGCAATATTATGCCTAGCAACGTATTTAACAATCTATTTTATGTAAACTATTTTATATAAAACACCGCCAACCAAACTGTTGCTTCCTCTTGATCCGTCATCATCACCCTATGCTTACAATGCGCCGGAATATGCACATAATCCCCGGCTTGCAGGCTGATTTCTTTGCCGTTTTCAAAACCCAACACCGCGCTTCCTTGCAATAAAACCACCCATTCGGCTTCATCTTGGTCGTACCAACCTTCTTCGGGCGAGGATTGTCCATATGAAACGATGCGCTCGACGCGGATATTAGGCGTGCGCAAGATGTCTTCAAAGGTTTCTATATCGGTGCGTTCGGGCAGCGGGTGGAAGATATTGTGCTTGTTCATGGAGGCTTCCTGTTTTCAGACGGCCTGATGATTGTGTGGGGATTTCGTTCGATTGGCAAAACAAGTTGCTGAAAAGAAACAATGCCTGCTTGAAAATAGATTCAGGCAGGCATGGTGTGTTAAAGATGTGGGGGAAACGTTTGTTTAGTGATGCGTGCAGCCGCAGCTTTTCTTCATGTCGATAACCATACGGCCTTGGATTTTACCGTCGCGCATTTCTTGGAAAATGTCGTTGGTTTCGTCGAGCGTACGGGTTTGTACGACAGGAACGACAATGCCTTCCGCGCCGAATTGGAATGCTTCTTCCAAGTCTTTACGCGTGCCTACCAGCGAGCCGACGATTTCGATGCCGTCCAACACGATGCGGGGGATGGATAAATCCATGGTTTCGGGCGGCAAGCCGATGGCTACGACGCGTCCGCCTGCCCGCACGCAGTCTACGGAAGAGTTGAAGGCCGCACGGGAAACGGCGGTAACGACTGCGGCATGTGCGCCGCCGACTTTTTCCTGTATCACTTTGGCTGCGTCTTCTTTGGCGGCGTTAATCACGATGTCTGCGCCCACTTCTTTCGCCAAAGCCAGTTTGTCGTCGTTGATGTCGATGGCGATCACATGTGCGCCGAACACTTTTTTAGCGTATTGCACACCCAAATTGCCCAAACCGCCGGCGCCGTAAACGGCAATCCATTGTCCGGGGCGGACGCCGGAAACTTTGATGCCTTTATAAGTGGTTACGCCTGCGCAGGTAATGCTGCTGGCTTGGGCAGGGTCTAAGCCGTCGGGTACTTTAACG
Source organism: Neisseria sp. Dent CA1/247 (assembly GCF_022870825.1). Lineage (NCBI taxonomy): Bacteria > Pseudomonadati > Pseudomonadota > Betaproteobacteria > Neisseriales > Neisseriaceae > Neisseria > Neisseria sp. Dent CA1/247. The sequence continues at coordinate 742,040 of NZ_CP091522.1, forward strand.
GCATAATCGGCATCTACGATACAGTGCGTGGCCATGCCGCCGTCGGCAGTATAGCCGGCGTTCAATACGGTGCGGCAAAGGGTTTCGCGACCGGTATTGCAGTATTCGCACGAACCGCAGCTTTTATACAGCCAAGCGATGCTGACGCGGTCGCCTTTTTTGAGACGGGTTACGCCGGGAGCGGTTTCGGTTACGATACCGATACCTTCGTGGCCGAGTACGCGGCCGGGTTTTTGGCCGTAATCGCCGGCGGCAACGTGCAAGTCGGTATGGCACACGCCGCAATATTCTACTTCTACCAATGCTTCGCCGTTTTCAAGAGGGCGGATTTCGCGTTCGATAATTTCTACGTTACCGTTGCTGTCGGGGGTGACCACTGCTGCTTTCATTTTCATGATGCTTCTCCTGATTGGGGTGGACGGATGAAAGACGCGCCGGTTTGATGTCAGACGTGAAACCGGCCTCGTCTTGATTGATAGCATATGAAAGAAGTATGCGCCTGATTTTGAGTGGAAGTCAAATGATTTTCATTCTTAAGTTGTTGAAATTAAAATAAAAATGTTATGTTATAACAATTATGGAGAGTGTTGGGTTGGCCGGTTTGAAGGGTGTTTTGACGTAAGTAGACAATGAGTAAGCCTTATTCAATCACGCCTAATGCTTTCAAGCCTTTGTATATGCCGTCTTCTTCTACTGTCGGGCAAATGTAGTCGGCAACGGCTTTCAAATCGGGATGGCCGTTGCCCATCGCAACGCCGAATCCTACAGCTTTCATCATTTCGATGTCGTTCAAACCGTCGCCGAAAGCCATAACGTCTTGCATATCGATGCCTAATTTTTGTACGGCTTTGGTAATCCCGCGCGCTTTCGAGCCTTCGGCGTTGAGAATATCGACGGCCTGCTCGTGCCAACGCACGGTTTTATAGCCGTAGCGGGTGGCGATATCCGCGATTTCCTGTTCGCGTGTTGCATCATAAAAAGCCAGCATTTGAAACACTTCGTTTTTTTGGAAAAATGCTTTATCGACAAGCGGTTCGGGAAAGATGTGTTTGAGTGTTTCTTCCACCAGCGGGGTGAGGGCGGATACGGCGATATTGTCGTTGGATACAAAAGCATAGGCGATATTTTGCCCGTCTAAGTAGTTGCATAGGGTTTCAATAACTGCGCTATCCAAAGGGCACTTGTCGATGACTTCGCCGCGGTAGCGGATAAACTGGCCGTTGATGGTTAGCAGCAAATCCATGCCGGCATCTTCTGCAAGCGCACGCACTTTGGCAGGAATGGCGGCGTAGGGGCGGCCTGTGGCTATGGCGGTAAGAATACCGCGTTGTTTGAGGGCTGCCACGACTTGTTGTACGGAAGGTCTGAGGGTGTCGGTATATTTGCGGTATAAGGTGTCGTCTATGTCGAAAAAGATGATTTTGGGGTTGTTCATGGTTATCTTTCGGCCGGATATTTAATGGGGCGGCTAAAACGGGAATGCTTGGGTTTTTAAGGTTTGGTATGTCTTATAGGCCGTCTGAAAACGAACTTGTGGGCTTCGCTAAATGGTTTTGGCAAAGTTCACGAGTTCGTTTTCAGACGGCCTTTATGATGTGAACTGTGTTTTTGCCTGATTTGAATTTTTCTTTGAGCAGTGCGGGCAAGGTATGGTCGAAATACCAGCGGCCGTCAGGCAGTTCCAACGCGCCGCCTTCGCAGTTCAAAACAATTTCTCGGCCAGAAAGGGCGTCTGATTCTACAACCTCCACTTTTCGGGCTTTTCCCCAGTCGGCTACGGGTAAAGAAGGTGCGTGTTCAAGGATTTTGCGGTTTTGGGTTTCGATGCCGTTTTCAGTGTGGCAATGTCCGCTGCAACGGCCGATTTCCTGAACAGGGCAGGGAACATTGTGTGCGTGCGTGGTCGGCAAAATATTGAGTGAAGAGGGGCAAAGCCCGTATTCGTTTGCCCACGCCGTTAATGCCCGTTTGGCGGATTTCTTGTGAAGAAACAGTCCGGTAGGCGGATGAGTCATGCAGCCGTTGCTTAAAGAAACAATCTTGGCTTGCAAGCGCGAGCATTCGTCGGTCGTGAATTGCACGGTTAGATAATGACTGCTTTTTTCAGACGGCCTCGAGGCATGTTCTGTTGCCAATTGCGCTTTTTGATACAGAGCATGCAGTTTGCCCAAAGCGGGGATGAATTGTATATCGCTGATTTCGCGTATGAACGGCACGCTTTCTTGGTTTTGCAAAGAAGCGGCGATTTCGGAAAAAGCTTTTTCATGCACATGCATGCTTGCCGTGTTGCCTTTTTTGTCGCGCCATATTGAAACGCCATAGCTGTCCGGCAGAGCGTAAATTTGTTGGGAAAGCGCGGCAGGGAGCCATGCAGGCAATATTTTGGGTTGGATGAGGGAATGGAAGTGGCGTTCCCATTCTTCCGTTCCTTTTTGCGCTAGGCTTTTTTCCAAAAAATCAGCCAACGCCATAACGTCGGTCATCGCCCGATGCCGTTGTGCCGCATCAATATCGAATCGCTGAATAATGCTGTCGAGGTTGTGTTTGTGAAATTGAGGGTAGAGACGGCGGGAAAGTTGCACGGTGCACAAAGTTGGCGCGGCAAAACTCACACCGATTCTTTGGAACTCGTGGCGGAGGAAAGTGTAATCAAAGCGGCTGTTGTGGGCGATTAATAAAGTGCCGCGCAACAAAGGCAATAATGTATCGGATAAATCAGCAAAAGCAGGCGCATCGGCAACCATAGCGTTATCAATGCCGGTAAGCGCGGTGATAAATTGGGAAATCGACTGTTTGGGGTTTACCAGCCATTCGTAACGCTGAATCATTCCGTTTTCAAAACGCAGCACGGCAATTTCAGTAACACGGTCTGCATATAAATTCCCGCCCGTGGATTCAAGGTCAACAATAGCCACGGGTATCTTGAAATCGGAAAAATATGCCGCTAATTGCGGCCAGCGTGAAGCTAGATCCATCATTACTTTTCGAGTAAATTCAAAAATAAAGCAATATTCTACACTTTTTTGTTTCAAAATGCTTGACAGTAAATGGCCGCCTAAATATAATTCAAATCTTTCTCGCACCCGTAGCTCAGTTGGATAGAGTATCTGGCTACGAACCAGAGGGTCGGGCGTTCGAATCGCTCCGGGTGCGCCAGAAAACACTTTTCCGCGCCCATCGTCTAGCGGTTAGGACATCGCCCTTTCACGGCGGTAACCGGGGTTCGATTCCCCGTGGGCGTGCCAGATTTGATATGGCTCTTGCTAATTTTGGCAAGAGCCATATTTGTTTTGTTGTTAGATCTTTGTGATGCTGTTGTTCCACTAAATTTTAGTGGGAAGCACTATGAGCAAAATAATAAAAAAGAGGGATAAACAATCCCTCTTTTTTTATTGGTACAACAGACAGAATTTTCAAAAGCCATTCATTGAGTGATTTAAAGCATTGGTAACGCTGTTAAATCCAAAGTATCAAAACAAAGTGTCGGTCGGCTCTGTAAAATCTTGTCTAACTCCGTTTTTAGGAGTTAAGGGTTGTGGAGATTGGCCATTTGTTACTTTCTCAGGTAAATCTTTCTTTGCGTTTTGAGCCGGTTGTGTAGATGGCTGATCATTTTTAGGTGTTTGTGATGGAGTGGTGCTTTCGGCATCCACTTCAATTTCAGTACCCGGAGGAAGTATTTCGTCTTTAGGCTTCGGTGGTTCTACCGGAATAGCTTTTGGTTTGGTGGGTAGCGCAGAGCCTGTTGTCCATGCTATCGATTTCAAAGGTGCTTTCATTTTTACACTTTGTTTGCAGGTTAGGCAGTTGGGCGAACCGGTTCGGTTTTTAAGAATGGCTGCAACCCGCTTGGGATTAACAGATTTACCGTGCGCTTTAACCCACGCATTGATGCTTTTACGTAAGACTTCGGCATCTAGATTTTTTTGGTTATAGGGGTCGCGATATACTGCGAGCCATAGGTGGTTATTTGCATCCACATTTAACGTGGCCATCTGATAAACCACTGAAACGGGTGAGCCGCTATGGATGGTTTTTGCAAACTCGAGGGCGTCGGGCGATTTCATGCGTACACAGCCGTGACTACGCACTCCGGGTACGCTGGCAGGAGCGTTGGTGCCGTGAATGCCTAGACCGAGTTTGGGATCACCCATGCGCACAAAAACAGGCCCTAAGGGATTCTGAGGTCCGGGAGGAACGGTTTTAACGCCATCGCCGCGTTCTTTTTGAATGCTTTTAGGGATGTGCCACGTCGGATTGAAGGCTTTTGCTCCAATTTTATGTTCGCCCAAAGTGGTTTGGGTGGCTGCTTTCCCTACTGCAACCGGATATGCTTTTACCAATTTACCGTCGTTAAAAAGAAACAGGCGTTGTTGCGGAATATTGATAATGACGTGCTGACCGCTGGCTACAGGGGAGGCATCGGGTATAGGTGTATTGGCTGCGGCTGTTGCGCAGAATATGGTGCAAATAAGGCTGAAGTTGATTCTTTTCATTAAAATTACTTGTGGAGTTATTCGGTAGCAGGGATAAACCATACTGTTATCGGTAATTCCAAATGGGAAACGAGTGTAATATCTAGAAATTTTTCTAGAGTATTATTCTGTATGGATTTATATTTCTGAATTTTTTAAAGTTATGGATAATACTACTGAATTGGAACACATAGCAGAGGTTTTTGCTTTAGATTACGAAGGGCGTGGTGTTGCAAAGATAAATGGTAAGACGGTTTTTATTGAAGGCGCATTACCAACCGAGCGGGTATCCTTGGTAATCAAGCGAGAAAAAAAGCATTTCAGCGAAGCAAGAGTAGTTAATGTCCTGCGTCCTTCCGTCGAGCGGGTTCAGCCTAAGTGTAGTTATTTTGATACATGTGGAGGATGTGTGCTGCAACATGCATCAGCAAAATCACAGGTTGCATTTAAGCAGAGAATTTTAGAGGAACAGCTGGAAAAAATAGGTGGCGTGAAACCGGATGAGTTTATGCCGCCTATTTATGGTTTGGAATGGGCTTATCGAAATCGGGTGCGTTTCAGTATTTCGACCGATGATCGAAATTCTTTGATAATGGGCTTTAAAGCTAAGCACAGTCATAATGTCATTGATATTGAAAGCTGCTCAATTTTGCCCAAGTCGGTTTCAGATATTTTGCCTAGACTGAAGGCAGTATTGCAAAAAATAGTTAAGATAAATGGAAAAATTAACTATATAGAATGTTTTGTTGGGGAACGCGTAACAGTTTTGAATGTCTGTATGCAGGAAGCGTTGAAGAGAGAGACAAAAGAGCTGTTAAAAGATTTTTCAGACGGCCTTAATCAATCGAGTAATTGTTTTTGGCAGCTTTGGGTGCAAATTAATAAAGAAGCAGCCTTCCCTTTTTATCCGGATTCGGCTCCAATACTTAGTTACGGTTTACCTGAATATGGCATTACTATGCCTTTCCTTCCTGGAGATTTTACTCAGGTTAATATGCAGATGAATGCCTTAATGATCAATCGAGCGTTGGTTTTAATGGATGTTCAGAAAAATGAGCGGGTAGTTGATTTATTTTGCGGATTGGGTAACTTTACGCTTCCTATGGCAAAAAGTGGTGCGCAGGTGGTTGGTATTGAAGGAGCTGATTATCTTGTTCGTAGAGCTTCCAAAAATGCTTGTCTAAATAAGTGTAATAATATTATTTTTAAACAGGCAGATTTATTTAAAACGGATCAGGCTACTGTTGCGAGTTGGGGAAGGTTTGACAAAATGCTGCTCGATCCGCCTAGAAGTGGAGCTTATGCACTGGTGAAATCTTTGCATAATCCATATTTACCAAAAAGAATAGTGTATGTTTCATGCAATCCATCAACGCTTGCGAGGGATGCGGCTGTGTTGGTCGGTAAAGGTTATCATTTTAAATCAGCCGGTGTTATGAATATGTTTGCCCAAACAGCACACGTTGAAGCTATGGCGTGGTTTGAGTTGCATTAATGCAATTGGCAATGATGATAAAATAGGTTGTTGATGTAATAATCGGTTAAATCATGTTATCATGAAGCCCTTAAGGGGGCAGTATGGCTTAATTATGCTTTAAGCTTGAATTTATTTAATTCAGATAAACTATAGTAAGCTGTCAAGATATATTAGACGCATCGGGAGATATCCTTTGGATTATTCACATTTTATTATATTACTGCTATCTGCGTTGCTCATCTTATTGTTTGTACGCTATAAACAAAGCGCTGGGAAAAAATCCTCAAAGCACAAAAATACGCGTTCAAGCGGACAGAGACGGCATGTTGATAAGTCAGAACAATCACCATCATCTGGCGGCGACTGGATGGATCAGGTCAGCCAATCTGTGTCAGAAAGTGATAATCAAGATTGGGGATGGGATGGAGGCGCAGCCTCAGAAGCGGCAACTGCAGCAGTTTCCGCGCAAGAAGTCGATCCTCTCACTGAATACCAAGTTTATAAGCAGTTTGGCTACGAAACTAAGGCTGCTGCATCTTTGGCAAGTTATTTAAATAACTTAAAAGATGGAGCGCCCGAGAAATTAGTGCATGAGTTGATAGGGCTCAGCTTGCGTACTAATGATATTGACTTGTTATTCGATGCGCTGGATAAGTACGGCAGTATTTTAACCGAAGAAAATTTAGCTGAGTATGTTAAAGCAGGTTTAACGGCCAATCCTACTCATCTTCCTCTTAGGGTTATGGCTGAGAGCCGTTTGGGATGGGGAATGCAGGAGGTCTCACGTATCATCGGTGAGAAAACAGGTTTTGAAGATATTCAATCTGATTCAACTGCGCCATCTTTAACGATTAATACTGTTAATGCCCAAGCTCATGGTAATTCAAGTGTACTTTCTCGTAATCCTTTGGTTACTGGAAATAAAGATTTGGACAAGGTTAGCAGTGAAGAAATGGGAGCGGTGATAGGCTTTGTTAAGCCGGAGAAAAGTGCAAGAATCTTGAAAGGAAAAGTGGATTACCAAACTGCACTGCACCAATATAATAAAGCTATTCAAAAATCTTCTAAGCCTGCAAGTTTAATCATTGACGCTCTCAAACTTGACTATCAGCACGAAGAAGTAAACCAATTTGCCAAACATTTGTGGAAGCTTTACTACTCTTTGGGACAGTATGGTCGTCAAGTGAAAGAAAGAATGTTGGGCTGGGGTTATAGTCTGGGCTATCACGAAGTATTCGACGATTTAGAAAAGGGGCCGTCTGAACAAAAAGTTCGTGAAATAGGCTTGGAACGTGGTTATTTAGAACCAACTTCACTACAGTTGAAGTCTAAATATCGTGACTTAGTCCAAAAAAACTCTTCGCTCATCAGTGAAAATTCTTCTCCTGCGGAAGAAGCAATTAAAGAGGTTGAGTCTCTACTGATGTATGGACAATTGGAACAAGCCATTGGCACGTTGGAGCAAGCTGTTTTGCAATATCCGCAAGAATCTCAACTGTATGTGATGTTGTTTGATTTGTATGAACGTGCAGAAGATTGGTCTAGATTGGAGCAATTCTTACGTTTGCTCAGAGAAAGGGTAGCAAGCTTGCCAGAAGAGGTAGTATTGGCTATGAGTCAACTTTTGCGTCGTGTAAATCAACATTCTAAATAACAATATTTTTTAAGAGCACTCTAATAATGGATAATTTATTACCTAAAGTAAAAACAGTGCGGATTCTGCTGCAGGATATGGGGGCGCAGCAGGAGGCGGTATTCCGTATGGCATTCAAAATGCACAATACTACCAATTATGAAATAGTACAGTCGGATTCAGGGGAACAGCCGGATTTGGTTTTGGTTGATACCGATACAGAGCAAGGGGTTGCGAATTGGGAAAAGTTAAAGGAAACATACGACAAGATTCCTGTTGTAATGTTCTCAACTAAAGAGCCAAAAGTTACTACTCCATATCTTGCTAAACCTATTAAGTTTGATACGTTATTTCCCATCTTAAGAAGCCTTTCCCAAGGCGGTAATATCTTTGAAGCAAAGGAAAAGACTGAAGCTGAAGAGGATAATTCGCAATCAAACGGGTCAAGAAAGGCGACTGTTCGCCGTTTCAATCCACAAAGAGGTTTGCTTGGTGCTTTGAAATTTGCAAGCCAAGGGCACCAAGATATAGCTGTTTTACATGAAGGAAAACCAGTTATTATTGTTTTCCCCAGTATTCAAAGAGTATTGCTTACAGTAAGTGCTTCGGAGCTTGAAAAGCTAAGCAAGGATGATAATTTGGCAGTGGTGTGTAAGGCAGTGCCTGATAATCCCCAATGGAAAGAAAAAGCTAAAGTTACGATAATGTCTTGTTTATGGCAAATGGCTATTTGGACTGCTCAAGGTCGGTTAATTTATCCAATGACACCTCAAACAATTTTTACTTTGAAGCGTTGGCCTAACTTAACCCGTTTGGCGCCTGTGCCTGAATCTATGCGTCTTTCTGCATTTCTGACTAAAACTTCAGTTAATCTCAATATTCTTTATAAGGTTATGCCATTAGAAATGCCAGATATTCTTAACTATTTAGCTGCTACTCATGTAACTGGTTTTTTGGCTGTTGACACTGAATTTTCAGATGAAAGCAAGCATGCTAACGTTACAGGGGAAAAAGTTAATGTTGGCGGTGATGTACCCGATAATCAGATGACAAGAGATGCAGAAAAAGCTGTTAGTCCTTCAGCAGAACAACCGCGAAGCTTGCTACAGAGATTGATGCGTAAGTTAATCGGTAAGAAATAATATATAAGAGGTAATGACAAAATGAAGGAAAATAAAATTATTTTTACCGGTCCTGTAGGCGTAGGCAAAACAACGGCTATTTCAGCCTTATCTGATGAACCACCTGTGCAGACAGATGCGGATGCATCTGATATGACTCTGGTTAGGAAGGGATATACGACTGTTGCCATGGATTATGGTGTTATTCGCTTGGATGAAGAGACTAAAGTTCATTTGTATGGAACTCCCGGGCAGGAACGCTTTAATTTTATGTGGGAAATTTTAAGTCAAGGCAGTATGGGTTTGATACTGTTGTTGGATAATACGAGAACAAATCCATTAAAAGATTTGCAATTTTTCTTAGATGCTTTCCGTGAATTGCTAAAAACTGCTCCCTTAGTGGTAGGGGTGACCAAAATGGATATCCGTTCATTACCCGGAGTTGATGTATATCAAAAATATTTAGCTCAGAATAATTTTAATGTACCGGTCTTTGAAATTGATGCACGTAGAGAGGATGATGTTAAACAATTGGTTACTGCGATGCTCTTCTCAATTGACCCGGGATTAGAGGTATAAGATGGAATCTACACTTTCTTTACAATCGAATTTGTACCCTAAAATTACTCCGGCTGGTGCGTATTATGCAGTTTCAGGTGATACAGCCAGCGCGAGCCGAACCCTCCTTTATGGTCTTTTACGTGCAGACCCAAACGAAACCATCAGTAGTGATAAGCTGATGAAATGGGCCGAAACAAATGACTTTGAGAGCGCACTTAATTTACTTTACAGATTACAACGTCTTGAATTTTTGTATGGTGATGAAAGTGTTGGCAATGAAGATTTAAATCTGTCTGATGAGCAGCTCCCTGAATTATTGGCTAAGTTGTCTAATTCGGGCAAAGCATTGTTGGCCGACGAAAACGGTTTGTATTTCGCTAATGCTGGTTTTCATCATGAAGCTGCAGAAGAAGTAGGTATTCTTGCGGGAGAAATTGCAGAAGTAGTTGATAGACATCAATTATTGATCAAGAATAATCTTCATATCCATCATAGTGCGTGGGGCATTTGTGATCCATCTGGCCAGAGTGAATTAACTTTTTTCCCTCTATATATTGGCATGAGTAAACTGATCTTGGTTATTGGTGGAGTTCCTGATTTAAATAAGGAAGAATTTGTTACCTTAGTAAAGGTATTACATAACCGCTATGGCAAATATTAAGAATTAAAAAGCCAAGAGATTTTTTACTTTGCGTTTATTATAAGTATATTGATATTATATTAATGGAATAAGAACATGCGTGAACAGTTATTAATTTCAGTATTAAGCGATTTAAATAATACGTCAACCGATATTACAGCATCAGCTGTTATTTCTACGGATGGTTTGCCAATTGCAACCTTGTTGCCCAATAATCTTAATGCTGATCGCGTAGGCGCAATGTCTGCCACGCTGTTGGCGTTAGGTAATAGAGCAGTGCATGAATTGGCGTGTGGTGAATTAGATCAGGTGATGGTAAAAGGAACGCATGGATATGTTTTGCTGAGCCAAGCTGGAAATAGTGCAGTTCTTGCACTGATGGCACGTGAGAGTGGTAAATTAGGGCTAATCTTATTAGACGCTAAACGTGCTGCAAAACATATTGCAGATATTTTATAATCGATTTAAATAAAATTTAATTGTCACTTTGTAAATAGCTTATTTGTAAATTATAAGGTGACGATAGTTGGATTTTTATTTGACAAGAATTTAATTTACTAATATAATTTATAGCTATTCCCCGATAGCTCAGTCGGTAGAGCGACGGACTGTTAATCCGCAGGTCCCTGGTTCGAGCCCAGGTCGGGGAGCCAAATAAATCAAGAAACAAGCCGCAAGAAATTGCGGCTTGTTTTGTTTTTAGACGTTTGGTAAACGTTTTCAATGTTAATAAATTCAACGTTAATAAAAATTAGCTGTCATAGACTAGTAGTCATGATAGGCTGTCAAAATGAGAATAACCCACTGCAAAACTTACCGTAACAAGAAACAAATAAAATTCTTGAATATTTTGTATTCGAAATAATTGCACATTTGGCTGCCGATATTTTGGGTATTCAGCCCAATACAACCATTCTCTTTGGTTGCAAAATCCGTCTCGTTATAGCCATCATTTAGCTTTGGAAGCAGATCAGGTTTTTGAGTGAGATGTAGAGTTAGATGGGAGCTATTTCGGTGGTAAGCGTGAAGTAAATCGCGGTAGGGGTGTAGCGGGTAAGGTAGTGGTTTTCGGTGTCCTCAAATGTGGGGGTAAAGTTTTACGGTCGTAGTGAACAACGCTAAAAAAGAAAGTATATTTCCTGTTATTTCAGAGAAAATCATGCCTGACAGCGTAGGTTGCATGGATTGTTTAAGCAGTTGCGACGTACCGGATATCAGCGTTTTTTGCTACCACCGGATAAATCACAATAAGTCATTTGCTGAACGACAAAACCACATCAACGACATTGAGAATTTTTGGAATCAGGCGAAACGTATCTTATGCAAATACAGCGGGATTAACCGGAAGTCTTTTTCTCTGTTCTTGCAAGAATGTGAGTTTCGTTTTAATTGTGGAATATCAAAGCAGCAGTTAAAAATCCTGCGGCTTTAGTGTGATGTTTTGAGCCAATCGGCTTCATTCTCTAAGCTATTTAGTAATTTCTTCGCTATAGTTATTTGATACAACTTAGTATGTGTTTTTAGCAGTTTGCTTGGAGATTCACAGAAGTATATAAAAATAACGTATTGTCACTTTTTAAAATTTTCAAACTAAAACATTTCTTAAAATCTACCGTGTAAGAATTTCCCTCCTTGTTCGTCTTCTTTATAAAATCCCTATCAACAGGAGGAAGTGATGAAAACCAAAAAGCATGGGGGCTGGAAAATTTTTGCCCTAATCGCCGTCATTGGCGCCGGTGCATCTGTTTTATTGCCGCAAACACAATCCGCGGCCGCTGCGCCCGTGCCGCAAGTACTGCAAAAGCTGCACGACACTCACGGTAAACCCGCCGGAAACTATCTGAAAAAAGACAAACCCACGCTGATTAAATTCTGGGCAAGCTGGTGTCCGCTGTGTTTGTCCGAGCTGGGGCACACCGAGGCATGGGTAAAAGACAGCCGTTTTCAGACGGCCAATCTGATTACCGTGGCCTCTCCGGGCTTTCTCGGCGAGAAAAAACCGGGCGAATTCCAGCAATGGTATGCCGGCCTCAACTATCCTAAGCTGCCGGTGATTGCGGATGAGGGTGGTACAATCGCCAAAAGCCTGAATATCAGCGTTTACCCTTCATGGGCGGTGCTCAACAAAAAAGGCGAAGTCGCCCGCATCGTTAAAGGCAGCATCAACGAAGCGCAGGCATTGGCATTGATAGACAACCCCGATGCCGACATAGGCCGTCTGAAAACCCAGTTTTACAAACCGAGCGACAAGAAAAAGGAATCTGCTGTGATAAACACCAAAACCATTTATCTGGCCGGAGGCTGCTTCTGGGGCTTGGAAGCCTACTTCCAACGCATTCCCGGCGTTGTAGACGCCGTATCCGGATATGCCAACGGCAAAACCGATCATCCCTCTTATGAAGACGTGGTCTACCGCGATACCGGCCATGCCGAAACCGTGAAAGTAAGCTACGATGCCGACAAGCTCAGCCTCGACGATATCCTGCAATACTATTTCCGCGTAATCGACCCCACCAGCCTCAACAAACAAGGCAACGACCGCGGCACGCAATACCGCACCGGCGTTTACCACACCAATCCTGCCGAAAAAGCTGTTGTAGAAGCCGCCTTGAAAAAAGAGCAAACCAAATACAAACTGCCGCTGGTGGTAGAAAACCTGCCTCTGAAACATTTCTATGAAGCAGAGGAATACCATCAGGATTACCTGATCAAAAACCCCAACGGCTACTGCCACATTGACATCCGCAAAGCCGACGAGCCGCTCCCCGGCAAAAGCGCGCCGAAAACCGAAAAAGGTTTTAATGCCGCCACTTACCGCAAACCGAGCGACGAGGAACTGAGACGTACATTGACCGACGAGCAATACCGCGTTACCCAACAAAGCGGCACCGAGTATGCCTTCAGCCACGAATACGACCATCTGTTCGACCCGGGTATTTATGTGGATGTCGTTAGCGGCGAGCCCCTGTTCAGCTCTGCCGACAAATACAACTCCCACTGCGGCTGGCCGAGCTTCACCCGCCCGATTGAACAAGCAGCCGTTACCGAACACGACGATTTCAGCTACAACATGCGCCGCATCGAAGTGCGCAGCCGTGCCGCCGATTCACACTTAGGCCACGTGTTCCCCGACGGCCCGAAAGACAAAGGCGGTTTGCGCTACTGCATCAACGGTGCCAGCCTGCGTTTCATTCCGTTGGATAAAATGGATGCCGAAGGCTATGGTCATCTGAAATCAAGCGTGAATCGTTAATACGCTTTTAAACGAGTAACAGGCCGTCTGAAAATTTTCAGACGGCCTGTATTTATATTCAATGCCCTTACGCTTACATTATGGGAGGAGATAACCTTTTTTCTGCAAATCGCCCAAGCAATTGACTACAACATCTTTTGTAACGGCAAAAAAAGCGTGCTGTAAATTCTTTTGCGGAATCATGCCGATAGGGGCGGCTCTGGCACCGATATTCGATACGATGGCATGGTCGAATTCGGCCTTGCTTAATTCCTGATTGCCGTGCGCGTAGCTGCATATAAATGTGTAGTCGTCACGAACCGTGTTTCCTGCCAGTCCAAAAGTTATACCGGTTCCGATGCCGTTTTCGATAGCGTTTTTCATATTAACGATGTTATTTGCGTGAATCTTCAATGTTGCTTCTGATTGGGGAGCGGAAACGGCGACTTTGGTTTCATTCAGTGCTTGATTGACTGCTTGGGTCAGCTCCAGTCTTGCAGGCGGTAAGGGTTTGCCGTTTCTGGTAAATTCGGTTTCCAGTTTTAAAGCATGAGGACGTTCAGGTACTTTTAAATCGCTGGTTTTGTATTTCTGATATCCATCGGAAATATAAGGTTTGGGAGTAAAAGAGCATGCCGACAAGAAAAATACCAAAGCCGGTAACCATAATTTATTCATGTATTGACTCCGCTTTCTTTGAAGGTTTGGGAACACATAAACCGAAAGTTTTATCGTTTAACGCTCAAAATAGTTTCTTAGAATCCAGCAACAGCGTTACCGGCCCGTCGTTGCACAAATCTATCTGCATGTGCGTTTGGAAACGGCCGGTTTCGACTGTAATGCCGTGTTTTCTGAGTAAATCCGTTGCATATTCATACAGACGGTTGGCGGATTCGGGTTTGGCGGCATTGGAAAACGAAGGTCTGCGACCGTTTCTGGCATCGGCATACAAAGTGAATTGGGAAACCAGCAAAATCGCTCCCCCCGTATCTTTTAAAGACAGATTTAATTTGCCTGCTTCGTCTTCAAAAATACGCAGGTTGGCAATTTTGTCGGCAATATATTGCGCATCGGCTTCGGTGTCGCCTTCGCCGACGCCCAGCAACACCATAAAGCCGTGGTTGATAGACCCTGTAATGTCGCTACTGTCGGCTTCAATCACTTTTACCTGAGCGCGGGTTACTTTTTGAATCACAGCCCTCATGATGCACCTGTTTTAAGGATTCATAATCCGCGCAATCAAGGCCTTATCTTTACCCTGCATGTTCGGAATCTTCACCTGAATACCGTTGCCGGGCGCGGCATCCACCGCTTCGCCTTTGCGGGTCATGGCTTCCAGCACCAGCGTTTGGTTGCCTTGCGGGTGGATGATTTCAATGGTGTCGCCCACGGCAAAACGGTTTTTCACTTCCACCGTCGCCCAGCCGTCGGCGTCGATTTCGGTAATTTGACCGACAAACTGACTTTGTTTGGCCAGCGAATGACCGTGCAGGTAGTTTTGGTATTCCTGCGTTTGATGACGCTCCAAAAAGCCCGAAGTGTAGCCGCGGTTGGCCAAGCCTTCGAGTTCGGCCAACAGGCTGTAATCAAAGGGTTTTCCGGCTACGGCATCATCAATCGCTTTGCGGTAGGCTTGGGCGACGCGGGCAACGTAGTAAACCGATTTGGTGCGGCCTTCCACTTTGAGGCTGTCCACGCCGATTTCGGTCAGCTTGGCGATTTGCTCGATGGCGCGTAAGTCTTTGGAGTTCATGATATAGGTGCCGTGCTCGTCTTCCATAATCGGCATCAGCTCGCCCGGGCGGTTGGCTTCTTCAATCAGGAACACTTTGTTGGCTTCGGGATGGCGGACTTGGCCGTTGATGCCTTCAAACGCGGAATTGGCTTCTTCCTGCGCTTGGTTGAAATTGAAGCCTTGTAACAATTTGGCATCGCCCATTTCGTCGGTTTCGGTATCGTGTACTTTGTAGTCCCAGCGGCAGGCGTTGGTGCAGGTGCCTTGGTTGGGATCGCGGTGGTTGAAGTAGCCGGAAAGCAGGCAGCGGCCGGAGTAGGCGATGCACAATGCGCCGTGTACGAACACTTCTAGTTCGATATCAGGGCACTCTTGGCGGATTTCGGCGATTTCTTCCATGCTCAATTCGCGCGAGAGGATAATCCGCTCCACGCCGATTTTTTGCCAGAATTTCACTCCCCAATAGTTGGTGGTGTTGGCCTGCACGGAAAGGTGAATCGGCATTTCCGGCCATTTTTCGCGCACCTGCATAATCAAGCCGGGGTCGGCCATAATCAGCGCGTCGGGCTTCATGGCAATCAGCGGCTCCATGTCGGCCATAAAGGTTTTCAGTTTGGAGTTGTGCGGCAAGGTGTTGACGGTAAGGAAGAATTTTTTGCCGCGTTCGTGTGCTTCGCGGATACCTTGTTCCAGCACCGGCAGTTTGGCGAATTCGTTGTTGCGGGCGCGCAGGGAGTAGCGAGGGCTGCCGGCATAAACGGCATCGGCGCCGAAATCGTAGGCGGCGCGCATGCGTTCGAGACCGCCGGCGGGAAGGAGGAGTTCGGGTGATTTCATGATGTGTTGTTTGCTTTTAAAAATAAAATGTTTCAAACAGTTAGGCCGTCTGAAACATGAAATGGACAAGGTGCGGGATTATCCGCTTTTTCCTTCTGTAGGTCAATTTTGAACTAGGCTGCCCGGGCTTTTCAGACGGCCTGTTCCCATTCCTTGCATGAGGCCGTCTGAAAAGCTTTTACGGTTTTTTGTTTGAGTGGTAGGGCGGGAATTTTGTATTTTTTTGGGGTTTGAGCGTAATCGTTATATGTCTTGATGGAGAAGCGGCGGAAGAGGCC
The DNA here is from genome assembly GCF_022870825.1 of Neisseria sp. Dent CA1/247. NCBI lineage: Bacteria > Pseudomonadati > Pseudomonadota > Betaproteobacteria > Neisseriales > Neisseriaceae > Neisseria > Neisseria sp. Dent CA1/247. The sequence continues at coordinate 758,029 of NZ_CP091522.1, forward strand.
GTCTGAAATAAATCATTTCAAGATGTGTATTTTCTTGTAAAATACTTGGCTTCGTCCGGCGTTTGCGTGATGCCGGTTTTCTCTTTCCCTTGAATATATTTAGAGCGGGCGCATGAATTTTCGTTTCGACATTATCCTTGAATATCGCGAGATGTTCATTTACGGTACGTTGACCACGCTGGGATTGACGATTGCAGCCACATTGGGCGGCACGGTTTTGGGTCTGTTCGGTGCTTTGGCGCGGTTGATGCGTTTTGAAAAAGGCAATGTGTTTGCCCGCGCGTTTGCTTGGCTTTTACGTACAGCATCGCTGGTGTATGTGACGCTGTTCCGCGGTACGCCGTTATATGTACAGATTTTTATTTGGTATTTTGTGTGGTCTGTGGCGTTGATTCATCCGACCGACGGTTGGTTGATCCGCGGAGATTTGGCCGTTGATCTGCGCCGCAATTACGGTGCGCTGATTGCGGGTGCCTTGGCTTTAACGGTGAACGCGGGTGCGTATATCACGGAAATTTTCCGTGCCGGCATCCAATCCATCGACCGCGGCCAAATTGAGGCGGCGCGCTCGCTCGGTCTGACTTATCCGCAGGCGATGCGTTATGTGATTTTGCCGCAGGCTCTGCGCCGTATGCTGCCGCCGTTGGCAAACGAATTTATTACGCTGTTGAAAGACAGCTCGCTGTTGTCGGCGATTGCGGTTACCGAATTGGCTTATGTGCAATCAACCATTTCCGGCCGCTATTCGATTTACGATACGCCGCTTTATACGGTTGCGTTGATTTACTTGATGTTGACCATGTGTTTGAGCTGGCTGTTTGCAACTTTGGAAAAACGCTACAACACTGCCGGACACCGCTAAGCAGCATTGCGGCGCAACAAATGAAGGCTGAGGCCGTCTGAAAAGCAGGGTAGGCTAAGGTTTGAATTTGCCTGCTTTAGAACACGAAGTGAGTTGTCAGTTTATAAATGAACATGCCCCCGAAGCCGGATGTTGCTGCGTTTCGGGGGTGTTTTATGTATGAAGGTTTGGAAAACACAACAGGCCGTCTGAAAATATGAAGCCCGCGTTTAAAACCACTTTAATCAAACTGTTGGCCGTAGGGGTGCTGTTTTACACCACCTACGGTTTTACCAACTGGTTCGCCGCACAACGCAGCGGCGTGCCTGAAATCGCTTTTGCTTGGGAGCACGGCATCCCGTTTTGGGCGTGGACCATCGTGCCGTATTGGTCGCTCAATGTGCTGTATGCGCTGGCGTTTTTTCTGTGCGCCGATACGCGCCGGCAAAACCGCTATATCGCGCAACTGCTGGCGGCGCAGGCATTGGCAGTAACGTGCTTTCTGCTGTTTCCCTTGCAGTTTGCTTGGCCGAAACCGCCGACGGACGGGCTTTCAGGCGGCCTGTTCGCTTCGTTGGCGGCGTTTGACCAGCCGTATAACCAAGCACCGTCGCTGCATATTATTTTGGTGCTGATTGTGGGGCGGTTTTATTGGTACCGCCTATCGAGGCGTTTTAGGGTAATTTGGGCGGCATGGTTTGCGTTAATCGCCGTATCGGTGTTAACCACATGGCAGCATCATTTCATCGACGTGCCCACCGGTTTGCTGGCCGGTGCGCTGGTGTTGTGGGCTTTGCCGTGGCGGGAGAACGAAGCGGCCGAATCGCCTTTGTGTGCGCGTATCCGTGTTTTCAGACGGCATCGTTTGTGGACGGGATTTTATCTGTTGCTCGCCCTTGTTTTTGCGGCGTTGTCGGCATTCGGCGGCGCGTGGCTGTGGCTGCTTTGGCCTGCCGCGTCCTGCCTGTTGGTGGCTGCTGCTTATGCACGTTTCGGCGCGGCTGCCATGCAGAAGCAGGAAAACGGCAAGCATACTTTGGCGGCGGCCTTGCTGCTGTTGCCGCACCGTGTCGGCGCTTATCTGAACATGCGGCTGTGGTTGCGCGGGCAGCCGTTAAGCGCGGAAGTGGTGCGGGGCACAGTGCATATCGGCAGCATGCTTGCGCTCGATAATTTTCAGACGGCCTTGGATGTGTGCGCCGAATTGCCTGTTAAGAGGCCGTCTGAAAACTATGTTTTCCTGCCCATGCTGGATATGGTGCCGCCGCCCGCCGTGGATTTGGCTCGAGCGGCGGATGTGCTGAACAAGCTGATTGAACGGAACTGTGCGCCGGTGCTGGTGTGTTGCGCGCTGGGCTACGGGCGCAGTGCGGCGGTGGTGCTGACTTGGCTGCTGAAATACGGCGGTTGCGCCGATTTGGAAAGTGCGTTAGCCGTTGTGAAGCAGGCCAGGCCGAAGATGGTGCTGCCGTCTGAAACCGAGGCGGCGGTGTTGCAGGCGGTTCAACACAGGGGCGGATAATGGAGAACGATAGAACGGCAGCACGTGTAACGGCTGCGTTGTTGGATTCGGCGAAAGTGTGTTTGCCGTTTAACCTGCTGTTTGCCGCCGTGGGATGTTGGCTGATGCGGGGATGGCCGGTGGTGCTGTGGTTGTTGTTGGCGCTGTTGGCTGCTTATTGGCATGTCCGCATTGCTTTTGACGCGAAGCTGTTCCGTCATTTTTCAGACGGCCTGCTGATGCCGGAGGAGCTGGACAAGGCATTGTTTGATTTGTCTTTGCGCAAACCAATGGCAGAAAGAAACATGCCAAGCCGCTGCCATGGTGCGGTGGGATTGTGGAAACGCTTATTGATGCTGACCGCCGTGCAGGGCGTGTGGTTGGCGGTGGTGTGTGTTTTAAAACCCGTTGATGCTTTAAAGGTCTCTGGCCGTCTGAAAATAAAGAACACAAAGGCGGAACGAATCCGCCTTGTATTGTGATGAAAACGCTGAAGTTAATCCACTTCGCGGTAAACCGTTACTTTGCCTTTGCGTTTCAGCGTGGCCCGGTCTTCCTGAACGTGCCAGCGGGTTGAGGCGTTGCTGTATTCGACACCTTTGGCCCATGATTGGATTTGCTTGAGCGTTTCGGTGGTGTTGCCTTCGCGCAGCTCGACCGTCAGCGGGCTGTGGTTGTTGTAGTAAACGGCGGTGAGCAGTTTGCCTTTATACGATTTGTAGTGGATGGTTTGGGATTGGGATTCGGCCACCACGGGAGCCGGTGCGTCGGGGCGGACGGCTTTTTGCGTACCGCAGGCAGCGCAGAATAAAATCGGTAAAATCAGAAAATATTTTTTTATCATGGCGTTGTAAGCGATAAGAATAATATCGGCATTATAAACGAAATGCCCGCTACATTTTCCCTGTGTTGTGAAAAAGCTGAAATAAATGAATAAAAAGAGACGCTTCGTGGCCGGGAGCGTCTCTTTCATTTTGGAACCGCAGCGTTCATATTACCGCTGCAAAGAGCGGCGGTTTGATGTTCGGATTAGTGATGGCCTTTGATTTCGCCTTCCAAACGGTAAACCGTGCCGCAGTAAGGGCATTCGACGGTGCCGTTGGATTGAATCGGCAGGAAAACACGCGGATGGCCGTTCCAAGATTCGTTTTTCGGGCCGGAGCAGTGCAGGGGCAGGTCGTGAGGGGTGATAACGATAGTGGCGTTTTGGTTGCTCATAGGGTTTCCTTTTTTATCATTTGGTGTGGCCGGCAGCCGCCGATGCCGGCGGGCAGTTGGATTTCCGCTGTTGAATCAATAGCCGACATGGTACGCCATGCCTGCTTAATTTTAAAGTGTCGGAAGCGGATTATAACCTTGAACAGAGCGTTTTACTGCCAAAGCGTTTCAAAATATCGGTATATCGGCGAACTTAGGCTGATATGGCCGAGCCTGTTTCAGGCCGTCTGAAAACAGGGATGGCGGCAGGAAAGGGCGCATGGTTATGCACGCGGCTTCGCGCTTTCTTTGCTATAAACGCGGCAAATCGTTTAAACTGTTAAATCTGCAACCGCCGCTTCAGACGGCCTGCTGTTTTCTACCTCAAGAATAATCAGAATACGGAGCATGTGATGAAAATCATTTCCGGCATTATTAAAATACTTATTTTATTGGTATTTTTAGTACTCGCTTTAAGCAACACCCAAACCGTTCAATTTTTCTATCTGCCCGCACAACCGCTTGAGTTGCCTTTGATTGTGGTGCTTTTCGGTGCATTCGTAATCGGTGCGGTATTCGGCCTTTTTGCTTTGTTTGGCCGCTTGATGACTTTGCGCAGTGAAAACAACCGCCTGCGCAGCGAAGTGAAAAAATCCGCCCGTATCACCGAGCAGGATTTGATTGTGCCTGCTGCGCCCGCAGCGCCCACTGCACCCGTAGCGCCTGCCGCGCCCTCCGTACCTGCATCTGCTCTGCCGTCTGAACGCAAGGAATAATCCGGCATGGAAAACGAACTTTGGATTCTGCTGCTGCCGATTATCCTGCTGCCGGTGTTTTTCGCGATGGGTTGGTTTGCCGCCCGCGTGGACATGAAAACCGTATTGAAGCAGGCCAAAACCGTGCCGGGCGGTTTTTACAAAAGCCTGGATGCGCTGGTGGACCGCAACAGCGGTAAAGCCGCGCGCGAACTGGCGGAAGTGATCGACCAGCAACCGCAGTCTTATGATTTGAACCTTACTTTGGGCAAGCTGTACCGCCAGCGCGGTGAGAACGACAAAGCCATCAGCATGCACCAAGCGCTGCTCGAATCGCCGGATACCGTGGGCGAAAAGCGCGACCGCGTGTTGTTTGAACTGGGACAAAACTACCAAAGCGCAGGCTTGGTGGATCGTGCCGAACAGATTTTCCTCGGTTTGCAAAACGGTAATATGGCCAAAGAAGCGCGGCAGGTGTTGCTGAGTATTTACCAGCAAGACCGCGACTGGGAAAAGGCCATCGAAATGGCGCAATTGTTGAGCCATGACGAGCAGACCTATCAGTTTGAAATTGCCCAATTTTATTGCGAACTTGCCCAAGCCGCGCTGTTTAAATCCGATTACGCCACAGCTTTGCAATATGTGGAAAAAGCGTTGGACGCCAATAAAAAATGTACCCGTGCCAACATGATTTTGGGCGACATCGAGCAAAAGCAGGGGCGTTTTGAAGCCGCCATCGAAGCCTATACCGCGATTGAAAAGCAAAACCACGCCTATTTGAGCATGGTGGGCGAGCGTCTTTATGATGCTTACGATGCGCTCGAGCGTGCGCAAGAAGGTTTGAACGTGCTCATCGGCTATATGCAGACTTTCCCGCAGCTCGACCTGATTAACGTGATTTACGAAAAATCACTGCTGCTCAACGGCGAGAGCGAAGCTGCGCAAACGGCGGTTGAGCTGGTGCGCCAAAAGCCCGATTTAAACGGCGTGTACCGTTTGCTGGGCTTGCAGTTGAGCAACTTGAATCCGGCATGGAAAGCCGATGCCGACATGATGCGCGCGGTCGTCGGCCGTCAGCTGCAAAAAGCCGTGATGTACCGTTGCCGCAACTGCCATTTCAAATCGCAAGCGTTTTTCTGGCATTGCCCGGCTTGCAACAAATGGGAAACCTTCACGCCCAACCGCATTGAAGTGTAATTTTCAGACGGCCTCGACAGTATGCAGTCAGGCCGTCTGAATTTTGTTTATCAGCTTTTTCACGAAATACCGCTATGTCCCAACACATTATCCATCTCGATGATTTCAATCCCGAAGATCCGGCCGGCTTTTTATACGCTTTGTCGGATGCGTATCTCGAATACAGCGAGTCTCACGGCATGGAGGCGCTCAACGACGAACAGCACACGCTGCTGGCGTATTGCTATCTCGACAGCCAAGTGCAGGAAGGCGGTTTTCTCCAACTGATTGCGGGCGGTTACGGCGAATATGTTTTTATGAACCCGCTGGCCGACAGCTTGCGCCGCTGGCGGATTAAGCCGACGCCGAAAATCATGGATAAAGCCAAAGCCCTGTATGCGGAACACGGTGCAGCGATTGAGCAGATGGCCGACGAAGAAGTGCCGCTGGACGATATCCGCGCGCAGTTCGGCATGTTTGAAGAGTTGGACGGCGATTACTACGAAGCCGCCGATGAGGACTTGGCCGCCGCCGCTTTGTATGTGTTGGCGAATCGGGATAAGTTTATGGTAATCGGGCAGGAATGAGGCCGTCTGAAAAAAATAGTGGTAATGTTGAGGGATTTAAATAACAGCTTTGTGTTGTAAGTTTGAGACCTTTGCAAAACCCTCAGATGTGGATGCAGTTCAAGGCGTAGCAGCGCAGCGAGTGCAGACATATCATATAGATAGGCAAACGAGCGAGCAGCGCACAACGCAGAAATGCGCCGCAGATGGGGGTTTTGCAAAGGTCTCAGTTTGTTTTGCTGCTGAATCCCGCCTTTCCCCAATCTTTAAGGCCGTCTGAAAATTTTTTCAGACGGCCTGTTTCATATACGCGGCTTTTAAAGATAAACGTTAACCCGCCAGCGAGCCGATGTATTTGATTAAGGTCATGCCGCTTAATACCGCCATGGCGACCACCACGATTAAACCGCACACCGTCATCCATTTCGGGTGTTTGTAGTCGCCGACGATATCCGAGCGGTAGGCCGCCAGCAGAGTCAGGCCGAGCGAAATCGGCAGAATCAGGCCGTTGAGCGTACCGACGAACACCAACACCTGCGCCGGGCGGCCGATGGTCGCCAACACAATGGTGGAAACCATGATGAATCCGATAATCCAAGCGTTGCGGTGTTTCTCGATATTGGGGCTGAAACCCGAAATAAACGACACCGAAGTGTAGGCCGCGCCGATTACCGACGTAATCGAAGCCGCCCAAATCACCACGCCGAAAATCAGCAGGCCGGCATGACCGGCAACGTGTTCAAACGGAGTGGCCGCCGGATTTTTCGGGTCAAGCTGAACGCCTTGCGACACCACGCCCAGCACGGCAAGAAACAGCACAACCCGCATGATGGAAGCAATCAGAATGGCCGAAACCGAGCTGCGGTTCACTTCGGGCAGCGATTCTTTGCCTTTCACGCCCGCGTCGAGCAGGCGGTGCGCGCCGGCAAAGGTAATGTAGCCGCCCACCGTGCCGCCGACCAAAGTTACAATCGCCACCGCATCCAGTTTTACCGGCACAAAAGTGCGCAAAGCCGCTTCGCCCAACGGCGGAGAAGCGCGCCACGCCACATAAACCGTCAAGCCGATCATGATAAAGCCCATCACTTGGGCGAATCTGTCCATCGCCTTTCCCGCCTCCCTAAACAGGAAAATACCCACGGCAACCGCGCCGCTGATGATCGCGCCCATTTCGGGGGAAAGGCCGGTCAGGATATTGATGCCCAAACCTGCGCCGCCGACGTTGCCGATGTTGAAAGCCAAACCGCCCATCACAATCAGCAGAGCCAAAAAATAGCCTGCGCCGGGGAAGACGCGGTTGGCGATGTCTTGGGCGCGTTGTTCGGATACGGCGATGATGCGCCAAATATTGAGCTGCGCGCCGATGTTGAGCAGTATCGACACCAAAATCACAAAGCCGAAACTGGCGAGCAGGCTTTGTGTGAACGTGGCCGTTTGAGTAAGAAAGCCCGGTCCGACTGCCGATGTGGCCATCAGAAAAGCGGCACCGATAAGGGCATTGCGGCGGTTGGTGTTTGACATAGAATTCTCCTTTGTTGTTGTCGTTCCCGCAAAATTGCCGTGAGCGATGACGGCAATGTGTTTTTATTTTTTGATGCTTTTCAGTCTGATGGTGTGTGTTTATCAATGGGCTGTGAAGTGTTAGCGCGCCCTTATGGTTTGTTATGAAATGTCAAAAAAGACAAGAATGTTTAAACAAGACAGCCGTTGTTATGATTGGTTCAATGTAAAACGGGATATTTTCAGACGGCCTGTATGGCAATCTGTCGGGCTTGGAGTGCGCGGCTGATTTTGTCGGCAAATTCGAGTGCATGGGCGCCGTCTCCGTGCAGGCAGATGCTGTCGGCGCGCACGTTGACCGTACTGCCGTCAATGGCGGTAACCGTGCCTTCTTTAACCATCTGCAAGACTTGGGCGATGGCTTCTTCGTCGCTGTCCACTTGGGCGTTGGCTTGCGAGCGGGGCACGAGTTTGCCGTCGGGCAGGTAGCGGCGGTCGGCGAAGACTTCGGAAATCACGCCCAGCCCGGCGGCTTGTCCGGCTTCGAGCAACAGGCTGCCGGAGAGTGCCATCAGTTTCAGTTCGGGGTTGAAGCAGCGCACGGTGTCGGCCACGATTTCGGCCAGCCCGGCATCGGCGGCGGCTTGGTTATACAAAGCGCCGTGCGGTTTGACATAGGCCATCTGAACGCCTGCCGCATCGCACAAAGCCTGCAACGCGCCGAGCTGGTATTGGAGATAAGCGCGCAATTCCTGTTCGGGCAGTGTCATGTTGGTACGGCCGAAGTTTTCGCGGTCGGGATAGCCCGGATGTGCGCCCACCCGCACGCCGTATTGTTTGGCCCATGCCAGCGCTTTTTGTATTTCCGCCGCACTGCCGGCATGGAGGGCGCAGGCGATGTTGGCTGATGAAATGCGCTGCATCAAGGCGTGGTCGTTGCCGCAGCCTTCGGCTAAGTCGGCGTTTAAATCAACGTGCATTTTCCGCAATCCTTTTGATTTGGTTGAGATAAATTTGGTTTTGTTTGAGTAGGTTGGCGGCGTCTTGTATGGAGGCCGTCTGAAAAAAGATTTTGCTGCCGAAGCGGATTTGAGCCAAACGCCCTAAGTCTGCGGTAACAACCGAGGCGATTTTGGGATAACCGCCGGTGGTTTGTGCGTCGGCCATCAAGATAATCGGTTTGCCGCTCGGCGGTACTTGTATGGTGCCGAATTGGACGGCGTGGGAAAGCATTTCCAACGGCTCGGCGGTGGAAAGTTCCGCGCCTTCAAAACGGTAGCCCATACGGTTGCTGCTGCTTTGCAGCGTCCACGCGTTTTGCCACAGCAGAGAATGCGAGCGTGGCGTAAACGCATGGTATTCGGAAGAGGGAACGGCGCGGATGCGGTGCGACGGCGCGGGCGGGGCGATGCCGACGCGCTTGGCTTCGGCGCCGTGTATGTTGAGCGGAATACAGTCGCCTTCCTGAAGCCTGCGCCCTTGAAAACCGCCGAAAGCTGCCTTCAAATCGGTGCTGCGCGATCCGAATACTTCCGGTACGTCGAAACCACCGTAAACACACAGATAGCCGTACATGCCCTGTACGGCGCGGATAAGCTTGAGCGTTTGGCCGCGCCGCGCGGTGTAACGCCAATAGGAATAAACCGGTTCGCCGTCGAGTTCTGCCTCGTACACCGCACCGGTAATGCAAAACGGCGTATCGTGCTCAAACGATACGGTCAACCCGCCCAGCGCGATTTCCACCGCCGCCGCGTTTTCGGGATTGCACAACAGCAGATTGCCCGCGCGCAGGGAAAGCGTGTCCATCGCTCCGGCATGTCCGACACCGAAACGGCGCAAACCGAAACGCCCCAAATCTTGGATATGCGCAAGGGCGGGAGCTTGGATAACGTGCATCATAAGCAGATCCTTTCCGCTACAAAACGCACCGTATCGCCCGCTTGGAGCAGGGTAGGCGGGTAAGAGGCCGTCTGAAACAAAGGTATTTCGGTGCGCCCGATAATCTGCCAGCCCCCGGGAGAGGCAAACGGATACACGCCGGTTTGGCTGCCGCCGATGCCCACCGAACCGGCGGGTACTTCGGTGCGCGGCACGGCGCGGCGTGGGGTGTGGAGGTATTCGGGCAAACCGCCCAGATAAGGAAAGCCGGGCTGGAAACCCATCATAAATACGGTGTACACAGGCTCGGTGTGGCGGCGCACGATTTCCTGCGGTGTCGTGGAATGAAAGCGGGCAACCCCGCTTAAGTCCTCCCCGTATTCACCTCCGTAAACCACAGGGATTTCAACATGCCGACCTTGTTTGCGGCGAACGGAAACGGTCGGCCACAACGCATACAGTGCCTGCGTGCATTCGGCCAAGTCTGCATCGCTGTGCAGAAACACGGTAAGGTTGTTCATGCCGGTAACGGCTTCGGCGGTTTGTGGCATTTCCTGAACGGCATCGGCAAATGCCCACAGCCGCTGTTGCTTTTCCAACACAGTAGGCGGCGGAAGCGTGCATACCAATGCGGATTCGCTGATGGGGGTAATCTCGATTGCAGACATGATTTGTAGCGTTTTGTTATTTTATGTAGTGATTTTATCTTAATCTTTTCAATGGGTTTGTCAAGGCCGTCTGAAAAAGCCGTTTTGAAGCCCGCCAAACAGAAAAAATAAGGTGTGTTTGGCACCGGTTTCTTTTAAAATATAGCGATTGCATAAAGACAAAATTAAAAAGGGAAAGCATGCGCTATTACGGAACCATTATGCGCTGGGACTACGAGCTCGGCTTCGGATTCATCAAAGAAGAACAAACTAAATCTGAAATTTTCGCCCACATCGGCGAATTTGAAACCGAAAACCCGCCCCCGCGCGACGGCGAAACCGTATCCTTTGATATCGTCAGCAACAGCCACGGTACGGAAGAAGCCAAAAACATCGAATATACCAACCGCCGCCGCAAGCCGGTTGAGGTTGAGTGGGAAGCAGAAGAAGATTCGCCGAAAAACCTGTCGCTATGGCTCAAAGGCATGGTAGCGGCCTTGGTGGGTATTCCCTTGTTGGGCGCGGCAGGTTACTACGGCCTAAGCTATTGGCAGGATCAGCAAACCCACAGCCGCGCTACTGAAGTGATTGTTGATGAAGTGGCCGACAAAATGATGGCCGAACGCGAAGCATGGAAACGCGCGGTAGAGTCGTCAGGCCGCAAACGCGATGCTTCTCCGTTTCAGTGCGACGGGCGGACATACTGCTCGCAAATGAAGTCTTTTGCCGAAGCACAATATTTCCTGCAAAAATGCCCCGATGTGAAAATGGACGGCGATAACGACGGCATTCCGTGTGAAGAAGAGTTCGCTTCGGAAATCAAGCAGGCAGGCATGGACAAGCGTAACGACGACAGCATAGGCGCCAAGCTGGCCGGAATGTTTAACGGCAGCGACGAAACCAAAGAAAGCCGCAGCGGCGGCATTTGGTCTGACGGCGACAACCGCAATAAGAAAAAATAAAGCATCATTAGTTGTGAAATCGCAATAAGCACGAGGCCGTCTGAAAACTTTTTCAGACGGCCTTCCTCGATGGTATGCAATGGTCGGAAGAGCCCAATATCCCGTCGGGCAGTTTGTGAAAGAAAAAGGTGTTTCGGACGGCCGATTTCTTTTAAAATAACGCCATTCCGAATCAGGGCCGTTTTATACGGCCTTTACACTTTCTATCTATATCCAATCAGCAGAGCATTTACATGAATCTACATCAAACCGTTGCCCGTGAAGCAGAACAGGCCTTTGCCGCCGCCGGAATCTCCGGCGCGCCCGTGGTTTTGCAGCCCGCCAAAAATGCCGATTTCGGCGATTTTCAAATCAACGGCGTGATGGGTGCCGCCAAACAGGCCAAAAAAAATCCGCGCGAGTTGGCGCAGCAAGTTGCCGCCGCTTTATCCGGCAGCAGCGTGATTGAAAGCGCCGAAGTGGCCGGCCCCGGCTTTATCAACCTGCGCCTTGCCCCCGCCTTTCTTTCAGACGGCCTGAAAAAAGCTTTGGCCGACACGGCGCGTTTGGGCGTGGACGAAGCGGAGCACAAGCAAACCGTCGTCATTGATTATTCTTCGCCCAACTTGGCCAAAGAAATGCACGTCGGCCATTTGCGCTCCAGCATTATCGGCGACAGCATCGCCCGCGTTCTCGGCTTTTTAGGTCACAAAGTTATCCGCCAAAACCACGTCGGCGACTGGGGCACACAATTCGGCATGTTGGTCGCCTATATGGTGGAGCAGCAGAAAGACAACGCAGAGTTCGAACTGGCCGATTTGGAGCAGTTTTACCGCAATGCCAAAGTGCGCTTCGACGAAGACGCCGCCTTTGCCGACACCGCCCGCGAATATGTGGTAAAGCTGCAAGGCGGAGATGAGCACGTTTTGGCGTTGTGGAAGCAGTTTGTCGAGATTTCGCTGAAGCACGCACAGAATGTGTACGACATGCTGGGCTTGCTGCTCACGCCCGATGATGTGGCCGGAGAATCCATTTACAACGACGATTTGCAAACCGTAGTCGATGACTTGACTGCCAAAGGTTTGGCCGTGGACGACGACGGCGCGAAAGTAGTGTTTCTAGACGAATTTAAAAACCAAGACGGCGATCCGGCTGCCTTTATCGTTCAAAAACAAGGCGGCGGCTTTCTCTATGCCAGCACCGATTTGGCCTGTATGCGTTACCGTGTAGGCCGTCTGAAAGCAGACCGTTTACTGTATGTGGTTGACCACCGCCAAAAACTGCATTTCGAGCAGCTTTTTGCCACTTCGCGCAAAGCCGGCTATCTGCCCGAAAACGTACAGGCCGAATTTATCGGCTTCGGCACCATGATGGGCAAAGACGGCAAGCCGTTCAAAACCCGCAGCGGCGATACTGTGAAGCTGGTGGATTTGTTGAATGAAGCAGTCGAGCGTGCTATCGCTTTGGTAACAAGCAAAAATGCCGATTTAAACACAGATGAAGCGGCCGGCATTGCCCGCGCCGTCGGTATCGGTGCAGTCAAATACGCCGATTTAAGCAAAAACCGCGCCGGCGATTATGTGTTCGATTGGGACAATATGCTCAGTTTCGAAGGCAATACCGCGCCTTACCTGCAATACGCCTACACCCGCGTACAAAGCGTGTTCCGCAAAGCAGCGGAGTGGGACGAAACCGCCGCGCCCGTATTGACCGAGCCGCTGGAAAAACAGCTTGCCGTTGAACTGCTGAAATTTGAAGACGTGTTGCAATCTGCCGCCGATACGTCTTATCCGCATTATCTGGCGGGCTATCTCTACCAAGTTGCCACCCTGTTCAGCCGTTTTTACGAAGCCTGCCCGATTTTGAAAGCGGAAGGCGAAACGCGTAATACGCGGCTGCAACTGGCCAATCTCACCGGAGCTACCCTGCAAAAAGGCTTGGAACTGCTCGGAATCGAAACGCTGGAAGTGATGTAAGCGTTGCCGTGCCGTCGGATATTAATGTATTATTGGATACGATATGCAAAAGCGGTATAATAATGCCGCTTTTATTTATTCCGCTTTTAGAGTGGATTTTTTTATTCTAAAACTTCATAAACGAAATTGGATTGATAACAATGAAATCAAAAAACACGTTAACACTGCTCACTTTAGCCACCGCCTCTTTTCTGACCGCTTGCGGAAGCGGCGGCGGCAAAGCCCCCGAAACCATGCCTGCACCTGCCCCTAAACTGGAGCAAGAAAAAACACCGGAAAAAGGCAAAGAGCAAGGCAACGAAAAAGCACCTGAAGTTGCGCCTCCCGCTCCCAAAGCTCCTGAGAAAAATCCTGAAGCACCGAAACAGGATAACAAACCGCAGAAGCCCGAAGTTGCTCCTTCCGCACCCCAAGCTCCCGAGAGAAAGCCTGATACACCGAAACGGGATAATCAACCGCAGCGGCCTGAAGTGAGTAAAACAGACGCAGAAGTTTTCAACAAACTCAGGGTGGAAACCGAAGAAAGCGGTGTGAGTGTGGAAAACCTTTTCCATCTGGTATTGAAGGAAGGAACCGGCAAAATAGACCTAGGGATTATGCAGCCGCATGCTTTTATCGGTGATCCCAAAGTGGAAACATTGAGAGACTTGGACGGTAAGCTGGTCGGCTACTATGGTTACGCCCTTGTCAGCGAGCAGAAAAGAGGTGAAGAGAGAGCAGATGATGAAAAAATATTTTCTACCAACCGCCACTTCTTCCTCCGGTCTGCTGATTTAAGTCAACGGCAGCTTCCGGCCGGCTCGGGTGATATAACTTACACAGGTAAGATGTTTTACCAATACAACAAAAATCCCAACCCTGCAGAAGAGGCTGTGGTGTCGGCAAAATATTCAGGCAAAAATCAAAGATTGAGCATGACTATATCCGGTAAAGACGGTCAATGGAGGCTGCAGGAAGGTAAAAACGTATCAAATCCTAATACATCGGTTTTTGTGTTTTCAAACGGTATCGTAGGCGGTAATTTGGCTTTTCGCGGGAATGCAGACGATAAATTCAGACCTGACGGTACATTTACCGGAGGCTTTTATGGCAAAAACGGCAGTGTACTGATCGGTGATGCGCAGTCTGAAGACAGAGACAATGGCTGGAAAGGTGTGATCGGTGCTACCGCCGTGCCTGCGAAATAAGCCGGCTTTCATGTTTGACTAAATGATATTGGCTTAACAGGCCGTCTGAAAATATTTTCAGACGGCCTGTTTGTATGTGGAAATAACAGGGTGCGGGCAGGATTTAAAAACCTGGCGGAAAGGAATGAAACGCGGGATTGTGCAGCGTGCTTTCCTTTCTGTCATTCTTGAGGGTAATATCCTGTTAAGATGATGAAATAATATGACATTAAGGAGTGGGCAGTGACTTGGCTGGTTTTATTATTCTTGGTCGGCGTTTTGGTGGTGTTGCCGATTGTGATTTACAACCGTTTGGTGCGGGCGCGCAACGAATATCGGAATGCGTTTGCGCAAATTCAGGTTCAGCTCAAGCGCAGGCATGATTTGATTCCGAATTTGGTGGAAAGCACGCGGGCTTATTTGGAGCATGAAAGCCAAACGCTTGAAGCCGTGATTCAGGCGCGCAATCATGCGGCGGGGCTGTTGGAGTCGGCGGCTTCGAGTTCGGTGGGCGACAATGCTGCCGATATTATTTCTTTGGCGGCAGGCGAGCATCAGTTGAGCGTGGCGTTGCGCAATTTGAGCGTTACCGTGGAGGCATACCCCGAATTGAAGGCCAATCATTCGGTGCAGGCTTTAACCGAAGAGCTGGCCGGGGCGGAAAACCGCGTGGCGTTTGCGCGTCAGGCATACAACGATGCGGTGTTGGCCTATAACAACGCCCGCGAAACGTTTCCGGCTTCTCTGTTGGCCGATTTCTTCGGGCACAAACAAAATGCGGCGATGTTGCAGTTTGACGACCATGCGGTTATCCGCCATGCGCCGCAAGTCGATTTCCGCCGTTAAGCCGTCGCATCATGCGTTTCCGTAAATATCAGCAAGAAGCCCGCCGTATCAGCGGCAGGCTTTTGTGGTTGTATGTGTTGGCCGTGGTTTTCGTAGCCGGTATTACGGCTTATATCACGGCCTTTCTTTCTTCGCTTTATATCGTTCCGCCAAGTGAAGGAACGGGCATTGCGCATCATCCTACGGTTTTTTGGACGGTGTTTGCGCTGATGATTGCCGTGATTGCGGGGGCGGGCTGGATACGTTTGCGCCAGCTTTCGGAAGGCGGGCATGTGGTGGCGCAGGCACTCGGCGGCGTGCGCATTACCCGCACTTCGGCAGGGCTGTCGGAGCGCCGTTTGCTGAATGTGGTGGAGGAAATGGCGATTGCTTTGGGCGTGCGTATGCCTAAGGTGTACATTTTGCCGGAGTGGAACCTGAATGCTTTTGCTGCGGGCATGAGCGAACGTGATGCGGTTATCGGCATCACGCGCGGTGCGGTTCAGGCGTTTAACCGCGATGAATTGCAGGCGGTGGTGGCGCACGAATTCAGCCATATTCTCAACGGCGATATGCGCCGCAACATGCAGCTTTGCGGTTGCTTATACGGTTTGCAGATGATTACGAGCCTCGGCCGTTTTTTTGTGCACGGCGATACCGAAGGCTGGTTGAGAAGCGTTGACCGCCGCGGTTTACCGACCTTTTTTCTAGGCTTGGTTTTGCTGTGCATCGGGTTTATCGGCTCGTTGGCGGCAGGCTGGATTCAGGCGGCCATCAGCAGGCAGCGCGAGTTTTTGGCCGATGCTTCCGCCGTTCAATTTACCCGTCAAAGCGACGGTTTGGCTTCCGCACTATATAAGGTGGCGGTGGCGCCGAACAGACGGTTTAGCTCTCCCTTTGCGGCCGAATACGCGCACTTTATGTTTGAAGGCGTGCATGAAGCCGATATTTTCGACAAGCTGGCGGCGACGCATCCCGATATTTATCTGCGGATTGAGCGGCTGAGTCCGTTTAAAGCGCGGCGTTGGAAAAGTGAAATCCGCGAAGCGCAATCCGTCAGCACCGATTTCTTTTACGTTACTTCTTCTTTTGCTTCTTTTTCAGACGGCCAAACCGATTTTTCGGCTGCGGAGGCGGAATATGATCAAGCGCGCCTCAACCGGCAAACTGCCGATGACATCCGCGCATACGACCTTGAAGCAGCAGGGCGGGTGGCAGAGTTGTTGCGCATTGCACCGAGGCATTGGTTGAGCGCAGAAGGCGACGGCGAACGCCTGTTTGTTGTCTTAACCGCTTTGTTTCTGCCGCAGGCCGTAGAGCGGATTGCCCAAATTTGGGAAACGGCGTTTCCGTTGCGCGCGGCGTTTTATCGGCGCTTGCGCCAACATCCGCTGCCTCAGCCGCTGCACCGCGCTTTGCTCGAGTATCTGCTGCCCTCGGCTGCTACCTTAACCGAACCGGAAAGGCAGAGCCTGAAAAACGACTTATACAGCCTCGTTCAAAACGAAACGCTGCAACCGTCTGCCGCGCTGTTATGGCTGGAAGCTGCCGCATGGCTGGAATGGTTTAAGCGGCCGGAGCATGAAAACGACTACAACATTCACACCGCAGCCACACAAGCCTTGAAGGCGTGGGCGGCAGAGGGAGGCCGTCTGAATCATTTGGCTGCCCGCGAACTGCCGCAAACCTTGCACAGGATAGCGGGCTTGGAACGCCGCGAACGCTCGCAGATTGGCGAACATTGCCGCCGTATCTTGGCTGAAAACGGTGCGGCAGATTGGTCTGAGCAGGCGTGGGCTGTGGTGAAGATATATTGCCGTTGACTCGGTGCGTTTTTTGATTTTGCCGACAAGCAGCGGCTTTCTCTTTGGTACGCCTGACCCGTTCGGGTGGAAAGTTATTCATGTGCTGATGTCGCATCAGATTGTTTTAAAAACACATCAGGCCGTCTGAAAACAATTGCCGAATATGCACATGATGGTTTTTGCCTGATATATCGCCGTATAAATTTCAGACGGCCTTTAGCCGCTTCCGCCTTTGGTTTAGAATACAGACTTTGTTTCAACCGATACCCGTAACGTGAAAATACTGATACTCGGCAGCGGGCAGGTAGGTTCTACCGTCGCCCAAAATCTTGCTTCCATGCCCGGCAACGATGTCACCATTATCGATATAGACGAAAATGCCCTGCACAACATCGGCAGCCGTTTGGACGTTCAAACCATGCTCGGCAACGGCGCCTCGCCTTTGGTGTTGAAGCGCGCCGGAGCTGCCGACGCCGATTTGATGCTGGCGCTGACCCGCAGCGACGAAACCAATATCGTCGCCTGCAAATTGGCCGCCGACCTGTTTAATATTCCCGGCCGCATCGCCCGCGTGCGCTCTACCGACTATTTGGAATACGGCGCGCCCGGCGACGAAGAAGAAGGCAACAGCCTGTCTATATTCGACATTACCGAATCCATCAGCCCCGAGCAGCTGGTAACCGAGCGTTTGGTCGGATTAATCAGCTACACCAGTGCCTTGCAGGTGCTGCGTTTTGCTGACGACAAAGCGCGCATGGTGATTGTGCAGGCGCGCAAAGGCGGTTTGCTGGTAAATAAAGAAATTTCCCAAATCAACCGGCATCTTCCCGAAGGCGTGGACTGCCAAATCTGCGCCATCTACCGCAACAACCATCTCATCGTGCCGTCTGCCAAAACCGTGATTATTGAAGGCGACGAAGTATTTTTCGTGGCGGCAACCGAAGACGTGGCCGCCATCATGCGCGAGCTGCGGCCGAAAGAGCAGCAAAACCGCCGCATCATGATTGCCGGCGGCGGCAACATCGGCTACCGTTTGGCCAAGCAGCTTGAAACCCAATACGACATCAAAATCATCGAATTCAACCAGCACCGCGCCGAATGGCTGGCCGAACATCTCGACAATACCTTAGTGCTGCAAGGTTCCGCTTCCGACGAAACGCTGCTCGAAGCCGAATATATCGACGAAATCGACGTATTTTGCGCGCTGACCAACGACGACGAAAACAACATCATGTCGAGCCTGCTCGCCAAAAACCTCGGTGCCAAGCGCGTGATCACGATTGTGAACCGCTCCAGCTATGTGGACTTGCTCGAAGGCAACAAGATCGACATTGTCGTGTCGCCGCACCTGATTACCATCGGCTCGATTTTGGCGCACATCCGTCGCGGCGATGTGGTGGCGGTGCATCCGTTGCGGCGCGGTACGGCCGAAGCCATCGAAGTGGTGGTGCACGGCGACAAACACACTTCCGCGCTGGTAGGCCGCCGCGTTTCCGAAGTGAAATGGCCGCCGGGCTGCCATTTCGCCGCTTTGGTGCGCGACGACGAAGTGATTATGGGACACAAAGAAGATGCAATGATGGCCGACGGCGACCACATTATTTTCTTCGTATCCCGCCGCCGCGTATTGCGCGAGTTGGAAAAGCTGATTGAAGTGAAAATGGGCTTCTTCGGCTGACGGTAACGCGGTTGCCGCATGAGGCCGTCTGAAAACTTTGGCCGTGAGTTGTGAACATTTTTTCAGACGGCCTCAATAATATGCAAGTGTATGCAGCGGCGCATTCCGTATCGCGTCAATATCAATAAAAGTACCAACACTCAAGAGGCCGATGATGAACCCTATCCGCGTCAAAATCTGCGGCATTACCCGACCCGAAGACGCACTCGCCGCCGCGCAAGCCGGTGCAGATGCTATCGGTTTGGTGTTTTACGGCAAGAGCAAACGCTGCGTTACGGTGGCTCAAGCCCGCGAAATCGTGCGCGTGCTGCCGCCGTTTGTGAGCGTGGTGGCCTTGTTTGTCAACGAAGAGGCCGCGCGTATCCACGATATTTTGGGGCAGGTGCCGGTGGACGTGATTCAGTTTCACGGCGATGAAGACGATGCCTTTTGCGTGCAGTTCAGACGGCCTTACCTGAAAGCCGTGCGTGTGCAGAGCGCGGAAGATATTCAGACGGCCTGCACGCAGTTTCCCAACGCCCGCGCCTTGCTGTTTGATGCGTATCATCCGACCGAATACGGCGGCACGGGGCAGCAGTTTGATTGGACGCTGCTGCCGAAACAGCTCGATAAACCGTGGGTTTTGGCAGGCGGACTCACGCCGGAGAATGTAGCCGAAGCCGTGCGTATCAGCGGCGCGGCGGCGGTGGATGTGTCCGGCGGCGTGGAAGTTTCGGGCGGCATTAAAGACAGTGCCAAAATCGCCGCTTTTGTGGCGGCGGCCCGGTCGTAACAGGCATCGCGTTTTTAAATAGGTTACTCTGTGAGGCCGTCTGAAAGCGGTTTTGCAGTTTTTCAGACGGCCTCATATTGCAGGCTGCTTGATTTTAGATTTTTACAGATGCAGGCACAGAGCCACAGTTTGCGGTGCAGATTGTGCCGCATAGCTTGGCAAACAACCCAAGCGCCATTTTTTAGGAATCTTTATGCAAAACTACTCATTTCCCAACGAACAAGGCTTTTTCGGCGAACACGGCGGCGTGTACGTTTCCGAAACCCTGATTCCCGCCTTGCAAGAATTGGCCGAAGCCTACCGCGAAGCCAAAAACGATCCGGCCTTTTGGGAAGCATTCCGCCACGATTTAAAACATTACGTCGGCCGCCCCAGCCCGGTTTACCATGCCGCGCGTTTGAGTGAAAAACTCGGCGGCGCGCAAATCTGGCTCAAGCGCGAAGACCTCAACCACACCGGTGCGCATAAAGTAAACAACACCATTGGTCAAGCCTTGCTGGCCAAGCGCATGGGCAAAAAACGCGTGATTGCCGAAACCGGCGCCGGCCAGCACGGTGTGGCGAGTGCCACGGTGGCCGCGCGTTTCGGTATGGAATGCCACGTTTACATGGGCGCGGACGACATCCAACGCCAAGCGCCGAACGTATTCCGCATGAAGTTGCTGGGCGCTAATGTGGTGGGCGTGGACAGCGGCAGCCGCACTTTGAAAGATGCCATGAACGAAGCCATGCGCGAGTGGGTGGCGCGGGTGGACGACACCTTCTACATCATCGGCACCGCCGCCGGCCCTGCGCCTTACCCCGAAATAGTGCGCGACTTCCAATCCGTGATCGGCAACGAGGCCAAAGAGCAGATGCTGGAGGCCATCGGCCGCCAGCCCGACGTGGCCGTGGCCTGCGTGGGCGGCGGCTCCAATGCCATCGGCTTGTTTTATCCCTATATCGGCGAAGAAAACGTACGCTTGGTCGGCGTGGAAGCGGGCGGTAAAGGCGTGGATACGGACGAACATGCCGCGCCGATTACCGGTAAGGCCCCGATCGGCGTATTGCACGGTTTCCGCAGCTATCTGATGCAGGACGAACACGGCCAAGTGGTCGGCACCCATTCCGTCTCCGCCGGCTTGGACTACCCCGGCATCGGCCCCGAGCACAGCCACTTGGCCGACCTCGGCCGCGTCGAATACCATGCCGCCAACGACAATGCCGCGCTGGAAGCCTTTGATTTGCTGTGCCGGTACGAAGGCATCATCCCCGCGCTGGAAAGCAGCCACGCACTGGCGTGGGCGGTGGCCGAAGCGCCGAAAATGGGCAAAGACCAAGTGATTCTGGTGAATTTGTCCGGCCGCGGCGACAAAGACATCAATACCGTAGCGAAGTTGAAAAGTATTGAGTTGTAATTTAAAAGCGGGTTGAGGCCGTCTGAACATGCCGTCTGAAAACGGTTCGCAGCCCGCCCGAATCCATGATGATTTTTATATTGAGTATAACGACATGATATTTTCCCAAGCCGCCGAACAATTATCTACCGTGCGCGATATTTTGCGCTTTGCTGTCAGCCGTTTTAACGAAGCCGGCCTGCATTTCGGGCACGGCAGCGACAATGCCCACGACGAAGCGGCCTATCTGATTCTGCACACCTTGAACCTGCCGCTCAACATTCTCGACCCGTATCTCGATGCCAAGCTGCTCGAAAGCGAAAAAGAAGAAGTGTTGGGCTTGATTGAAAAGCGCGTTGTCGAGCGTTTGCCTGTGGCCTATCTGACCAATCAGGCTTGGCAGGGCGATTTTGATTTTTATGTGGACGAGCGCGTGATTGTGCCGCGTTCCTTTATTTACGAACTGCTGGGCGAACCGTTGGCACCGTGGATCGAGCACGACGAGCTGGTTCACCGCGCTTTGGATTTGTGCACGGGCAGCGGCTGCTTGGCAATTCAGATGGCCTACCATTACCCCGATGCCGAAATCGACGCGGTGGATTTGAGTTTGGACGCTTTGGAAGTCGCTGCCATCAACGTGGAAGACTACGGCTTGGAAGAGCGTATCAACCTGATTCACACCGATTTGTTTGAAGGCTTGGAAGGCACTTACGATTTAATCGTGTCGAACCCGCCTTATGTCGATGCCGAATCGGTGGGAGCGCTGCCCGAAGAATACCTGCACGAGCCGGAGTTGGCGTTGGGCAGCGGTTCAGACGGCCTGGATGCAACCCGCGAGATTATTCTTAACGCTGCGAAGTTTTTGAATCCGAAGGGTGTGCTGCTGGTGGAAATCGGTCACAACCGCGACGTGCTGGAAGCGGCGTATCCCGAACTGCTGTTCACTTGGCTGGAAACCAGCGGCGGCGACGGCTTCGTGTTCTTGCTGACGCGTGAACAGCTGTTGGGCGAAGAGTGATTTTGATGTTTGGTTGGCACTATTAATATGATGTAAAAAGAGGCCGTCTGAAAACGAGTTATGCGAGTTTTCAGACGGCCTTATGCTATGAACCCGTTTCACGCTTTAAAACGACAAGCCGGAAGCGCCCGACGCCTGCCGGTATTGACGGTAGCGGTCAGCCAAATCATACAGAATCATCGCGGTCAGCCCCCAAATGTCGTAATGCAGATGAGGCAGGGCGGGGGTGTCGATGCGGCGGCCGTTGTGCGTAAGTGTGCGGTTTTGATAAGAACGTGTGTCTAAAGCGACGGGCAGCGGCAGGTAGAAAATTTCTTCTACTTCCGCAGCGTTCGGAAAAGTGGGCGGATTGCCGGTACAAAGCGCAGGTACGGGCGACACCACATAGCCGGAAGGCGTGTAGTAAGGTTGGAATTGCGGAAAGGTTTGCCAATGCTCGGCGCCGATGCCGGTTTCTTCCGCCGTTTCGCGCAGCGCCGTGTGGGTCAGGCTGGTGTCGGTTGCGTCTTTTCTGCCGCCGGCCAGCGCAATTTGCCCCGCATGTTCGGGCAGGGCGGCATTGCGGCGGGTAAGCAGAATCTGCCATTGGCTGTCGCGGCATACCATACCCAGCAAAACGGCGGCTTCGCGGGTGGCGGTCGGCGCGAACAGGGCATTGCGCCTCTTGGCCGCATCGGCGGGATAGCGTGCGGCTTGTTGTAAAAAACCGGCAAGTTCGGTATAGGTCATGTGTGTACCTGCTTATTGTGTTCAGACGGCCTATGTGCCAAGCCGAAAGCTTTACATATGTAATGATGATTTATGCAATATCAACAAAGCTTCATGCTTGTGATAAAGTATCGCACATCTGTTTTTCAGGATACAGGCCGTCTGAAAATAATGCGCCTGCTCCTGCACATATCGAAGGAAAGTTTTATGTTTTTGGGAAAAAACCGCATACGTTTTGCTGCACTTGCCGTGATGGCTGTGTTTGCCGGTCAGGCTTATGCACAGACCGAGGCGGCGAAGCAGCCGAAACATTCGGTGAAATCTGTGGTGGCGAGCAAAAGCCAATATACGCCTGAAGAGCGTGCTTTGGAATACGAACGCCGCTCCGGTATCGTTGAACGCGCCAACAATCTGTTTACGCTGCTGGGCGGCGAGATGGCGGTTCAGAAAGGCGATCCGGGCACGGCATTGGCGACTTATATCGTGATGCTCAACCGCACCAAAGATCCTGTTGTGGCCGAACGTGCGGTAGAAATGGCCGTTTCCTTGCGCGCCTACCAGCAGGCAGGGCAGATTTATCAAAAATGGCGCGAAATCGAACCCGTGCCGAGCGACGCCCAAAAACGCATGGCTTGGACGCTCGACTTAATCAACGGCAAATCGGAAGCCGTTGCCAAAGGTTTGGGAAGCGTGCTTGAGCGTGCCAACGAAGAGCAGGCCCGCCGCATCTTCTTGCTCTTGGCGCAAATGAGTCTGCAACAGTCGGGATTGGCCGACAAAGCCGGTAAAGAAATCCACAAAGCCGCCCAAAAATATGCGTCTATGCCCGAAGCGGCGATTGCCGATCTGATTTTAAGTGCCCAACGAGGCCGCGAGCGCGATGCCGTTCAGGCGTTGCAGAAATTGGCCAAGTTGGATACCAATATCCTGCCGCCCACCGAAATTACTTTGCGTTTGGTAGCGCAACACAGCCCCAAAGTGTTGCAGCGTTTTTTTGCCGAAACCGATACCGGCAAACTTTCGCCGGTATGGCAGGAGTTGGAAATCAGCGGCCTGATTGCCGACGGTAAACACGACAAAGCCTATCAGCGCCTGCAAACTTTGTTGAACGAAAGCCCTAATGCCGATTTGTATATTCAGGCGGCCATTTTGTCGATTACGCGTGAAGACGATATCTCGGTGGTCGGCAATTATCTCGACAAAGCCTACCGTATCGGCACCAGCGAGCAGAAGAGCAGGGCGGCGGTGATCGGTGCCATGCGTTATGCCGACATCAAAGATTTCAAGCAAGCCAAAGCATGGGTGGAGCGCATTACTTCTCCCGAGTTCAATTTCGATAAAGCCGTTTTGAAAGCCTCTATCGAAGCCGAACAGGGCAACGGCCGAACCGCTTTGGCGGAAGCCCGCCGCGCACAAAAACTGCCTGAAAAACAAGGGCGTTTTTTCGGTATGAGCGATATCCAACGTGTTTATCTGTTTGCCTTGAGCAAGCACAACAGCCCGCAGGAAGCGATAGCGGAGCTGAACGCTCTGGCCGCTGATGCCGAAAAGCAGCCCGACGGCAAAGAGCGTTTGTCCGACATCCTTTACCAGCGCGCCATGCTGTATGCGGATAAGCTCAACCGCCCGGAAAAAGCCGTGGCCGATTTGCGCCGTTATTTGGAATTAAACCCCGACAGCGCAGCAGGTATGAATGCACTCGGCTATACCATGTTTTCCCTGCCGCAATACGACTTGGAAGAGGCGTTTAAACTCATTCAGGCAGCCTACCAGCAAGAGCCTGAATCGGCAGCCATCAACGACAGCTTGGGCTGGGCATATTATTTGAAAGGCGATGCGCAAGCCGCGTTGCCTTATCTCGAATACGCCTTCGAGCAGTTCCCCGACCCCGAAGTGGCCGCGCATTTGGGCGAAGTATTTTGGAAGCTCGGCCAGCAGGAAAAAGCCAAAACGGTTTGGTCGCAAGGTTTGAGTAAAGACAACACCAATAGCGTTTTGAAAAAAACCCTGCAAAGACTGGGTGTGAAACTGCCTGTCAAAGCCAAGAAAAAATAATGCAAGAGGCCGTCTGAAACCGGTGTTTCAGACGGCCTTCATGTCAGATCATTGGCGGCATGTTCTATACAGGCCGTCTGAATTTCCAAACCCATAGGTATCTTATGAAATACACCCGTTTCAAATCGATATTACCCTTCGCAGCCTCGCTTATCTTGGCCTCATGTGCACAGTACCAAATGGCCGGCAAAGACAGCTGGCGTGCCCAGTCCGACATTCCCGATTTTGCCGCCGACGGGCGCTTGGCCGTCAAAATGAATGAAAAAGGCTCCTATGCCAATTTTGACTGGACTTATCAAAACCAAGTGCAAACCATTGATGTAAACACACCTCTCGGCAACACCATCGGCCAGCTCTGCCAAGACAGCCAAGGCGTATTGGCAGTGGACAGCAAAGGCAAAAAATATCAGGCCGATACCCCGCAGGAATTAAGCCAGCAACTGCTGGGCTTTGCCTTGCCGGTGCAATATCTTCATGTGTGGGCCAATGGACAATGGGTTAAAAACGCACCATACCAACTGCTTTCAGACGGCCGTTTGCAACAATTCGAATGGACGATTACCCGTTCGCTAAATTCAGACGGCACGCCGAAAATCCTGTTGCTGGAAAGTTCCAAGCTGACCTTAAGGCTGGTGTTCGACCAAATGACGCTTACGCGCGACACTCATGCCGCCAACCAATGCGCAGCAAGATAATTCAGGCAGTGAAGGAATAACATGAG
The DNA here is from genome assembly GCF_022870825.1 of Neisseria sp. Dent CA1/247. Taxonomy (NCBI): domain Bacteria; kingdom Pseudomonadati; phylum Pseudomonadota; class Betaproteobacteria; order Neisseriales; family Neisseriaceae; genus Neisseria; species Neisseria sp. Dent CA1/247. The sequence continues at coordinate 783,130 of NZ_CP091522.1, forward strand.
CCAAACAGCCATTCTGGATCATGCCCAAGCATATCCTGCGCCAGCCAAACTGAATTTGGATTTGCGTATTACCGGGCGTAGGGAAGACGGATATCACAATCTGGAAACCATTTTCTGTTTAATTGATTTGCAGGACACGGTTTATCTCGCCCCGCGCAACGACAGGCAAATCATTTTACATACCCCCTTGCCGGATGTACCGCCCGAAGCAGATTTGACCTATCGTGCCGCCGCCGCATTGCAGCCTTTTTCAGACGGCCTTCAAGGTGTCGAAATCTGGTTGGAAAAACGCATTCCGATGGGCGGCGGTTTAGGCGGCGGAAGTTCCGATGCGGCTACCGTCTTGATTGCATTAAACCGGTTGTGGCATTGCGGCTTATCTACTCAGGAATTAATCGACATAGGCGTTAAACTTGGGGCGGATGTACCGTTTTTTATTTTCGGACGCAATGCGTTTGCAAAAGGCATAGGCGAGCAGCTGACGCAAATTGATATTCCGCAACAATGGTTTGTTGTAGTGAAGCCGCCCGTGCATGTCAGCACGGTTGTGATTTTTTCAAACGAGCACTTGACACGTGATTCCGAACCCAGCATAATGCCGACTTTCCAATCGCTGCGGCCTTTCAGAAACGATATGCAAGCGGTTGTACTTCAGGAATATCCCGAAGTAAGCAAAGCTTATAAAATGCTTGAAAAAATAGGCAAGCCCTTAATGACTGGTTCCGGAGCTTGTTTGTTTATGGCTTTCAATAATAAGAAAGAAGCATTGGCCGCTTTGCAGGAAATTCCAAAATGCTACGAATCATATTGCGTGAGAAGTCTCGATATTCACCCATTATTTGTAGCTAAAAGTTGATTGAAGTGTTGGGGAGTCGTCAAGTGGTTAAGACACTGGATTTTGATTCCAGCATGCGAAGGTTCGAATCCTTCCTCCCCAGCCAAGCCCTTATTGGGGAGTCGTCAAGTGGTTAAGACACTGGATTTTGATTCCAGCATGCGAAGGTTCGAATCCTTCCTCCCCAGCCAGTTAAAAAGCGTGTGAGTTTACTTGCACGCTTTTTACGTTGTCAGAAGGTCTTAAAGAGGCCGTCTGAAAGATAATCAATTAAGTGAAGAAGGGGCTTTGATGGTTGGCGGTTGGAGCGTATAATGGCGGCTCCGGTCTTTAGGCCAACGGCAGAAGGAAGCAATGATGTTTTCCGAGCACAACCCCAATATAAATCCAGGTGATGAAGATATGGCTGCATATGACAGTTTGATGGTTTTTACCGGTAATGCCAATCCGGAATTGGCTCAAAAAGTGGTTAAACATCTAGATATTTCCTTGGGAAATGCCTCCGTCAGCAAGTTTTCAGACGGAGAAGTAGCCATAGAACTTCTGGAAAATGTGCGCGGCAGAGACGTATTTATCCTTCAGCCTACCTGTGCGCCTACCAACGATAATTTGATGGAAATTCTGACCATGGCCGATGCTTTGAAACGTGCATCAGCCGGTCGTATTACAGCAGCTATCCCTTATTTCGGTTATGCCCGTCAAGACCGACGCCCCCGTTCGGTACGCGTTCCGATTTCTGCCAAATTGGTGGCGAATATGCTTTACTCGGCAGGTATCGACCGCGTATTGACGGTTGATTTGCACGCCGACCAAATCCAAGGTTTTTTTGATATTCCCGTAGATAATATCTATGCGACGCCGATTTTGATTAATGATATTCAACGTCAGCGTATTGATAATCTGACTGTGGTAAGCCCCGATATCGGCGGTGTAGTGCGTGCCCGAGCTGTGGCTAAAGTCTTGAATGCCGATTTGGCTATTATCGATAAGCGTCGTCCAAAAGCCAATGTGGCTGAAGTGATGAATATTATCGGGGACATTCAAGACCGAACTTGTCTGATTGTTGACGATATGATTGATACCGCCAATACCTTGTGCAAAGCTGCGTCTGCTCTGAAAGAGAGAGGTGCGTCAAGAGTGTTGGCTTATGCAACTCATCCTGTATTCTCAGGTGAAGCGGTGTCCCGTATCGACTCTTCCGATATAGACCAAGTGGTTGTTACTGATACGATTCCTTTATCGGAGTCTGCACAAAAATGCGAACGTATCCGTCAGGTGACTATCGCCGGATTGTTGGCGGAAACTGTTCGACGCATCAGTAATGAAGAATCTGTTTCATATCTTTTCAATGAAGATGTGTTAACTACCGGCAGTGTATTTCTGCCTTAATGTGAGCTGCTAGTAAGCTGGTCGCGGCTGAGCGCAGTTAATTTTATTTATTTTGGAGTTTTAAATTATGTCATACGAAATTCAAGCTACCGTTCGCGAAGCACAGGGCACTGGTGCGAGCCGCCGCCTGCGTCGCGAAGGTAAAACCCCCGCTGTATTGTACGGTGAAAATCAAGAGCCGGTTGCCATTGCAGTTGATCACAAAACCGTGTTCTATGCTTTGGAAAAAGAATCTTTCCACACTGCTTTAATCAAATTGACCCTTGATGGTAAAACTCAAGACGTGATCGTACGCGATTTCCAAATTCACCCGTTCCGTCAAGAAGTTCAACACATTGACTTCCAAGTAGTTGATGCTGCTAAACCTTTGCGTATCCGTGTACCTTTGCACGTAGTAAATGCAGAGACTTCACAAGCTGTTAAATTACAAGGTGGTCGAGTTTCATTGCTCAACACTACCGTAGAAGTTATTGCCTTGCCTAAAGATATTCCTGCTGCATTGGAATTGGATTGCGGTAATGTAGTAGCGGGTGATATTCTCCATCTGTCTGACATCAAGCTTCCTGAAGGCGTTGAAAGCGTTGCCTTGAAACGTAATGCTAACTTGGCAGTTGCTACCGTTACCGGTAAAAAACGCTGAGAATAATGATAATAAAAAATCCCACAGTTGGTTTGCTGTGGGATTTTTTATAGCTAAGAAAGTAGGGCTGCAAAAAAAGAGATTAGAAATGCTGTTATCTTTTGTTGCTAAATTTTATTATAAATAAAGTTAATATTTCAAATATTGTGTACTTTGGGTGTTCTTTACCTACCTTTTATCTTAGAGTTGCTGAGAAATGTTAAATATGGTGTTATGCTAACGAAGTTAGTATTAGTTCCGAAATTGGAATGATTTTATTTGCTTAAATGCAGTAAATGCTCAGACATTACGATGATTTAAAAAATGAAAAATAATAAGCCTTCGCTACTCTTGCCTCAAAAACTGACGGTTTTGTCAGTTATTCCAATGTTAATGTTTTTCGCTCTGCAACCTGCTTCTGCAGAGGGGCTGAAAACTATTTTGAAGAAGTCATTAGTTTCAGATCCCGCCCTGTTGGAAGCGAAGGCCAACGAGCGTGCAGCTCAAAGTATAACTAAAGCTACCCGTGCCGGGCATTATCCTGTTTTGGCACTTACGGGTACTCAGATGATTAAACAAAAACACAAGCACAGCAGCAATGACCGAGACAGTGGGTTAGGTGTTAGAGGTTCGCTGAATATTTATTCTTGGGGAGGAATACAAGCTGCGGTTAGACGCGATAAAAATAAAGAAATTTATTATGGTCATAAATATTTCGAGACTCAGGAGCAGTTGGGTAGTGAAATCGGCAAACTATACCTTACTGCGTTACGTGCAAAAGAGTCTTTGGAAGTAAACCGCAAAAGTTTAAACAGGCATAACAATCTCTTAAAAGATCTCAGTGTTATTGTTCAATATGACGGGGGGCGCAGATCCGAGCTGGTAGAAGCGCGATCCCGCCAACTTCAAGTGCAAACTTCAATGTCCCAACTGCAAAGAACTATGGAAATAGCTCTAAGCAGACTGGCTAAATATACTTCTGCGCCTATATCACCAAAAGATTTGAAAGATCCTTTTCTAAATGATTCTGCTGTTACATTGGTTAAGAAATTTAATAGCCAAGACAAAGGATTAAATCCTTCCTACTTGGCGCAGCAAGCTGAACGTGAAAGTGTAAAAGCCGAGCTGGACGTAACTAAAGCAGCCCGATTGCCGGCTATTAATCTTGAAGGTACGGCAACGCAAGATACTAAAGAGCTGTATCTGAACTTGTCTTGGAACGTTTTAGATATGGCTTCCAGACATAATGTAGAAAAAAATGCCCAAGCTTTGATTGCCGCAGAATCTAAATCAGAGCAGATATTAAGAGAAGTAACAGAAAAAGCCCGTACGGCAGAGATTGATATGGCTCAAAGTGAACAAAGGGCGGATATTACTGCTCAGCACATTGAGGCGCAAAAGGAAGTTGTGAAGTCGTATGAGCTGCAGTTTAAGATAGCGCGGCGCACATTAACAGATGTTTTGGGTGCATATAATGAGCTGGCAAATATTGAGCAGGAAAATGTGAATGCCCGCAACGATTTTAGAGATGCAGCCTTGGAATATTTGGTTTCTCAATCGCAAGTTGCCAATTGGGCAGGTATAAGCCGTTAAATTAAAAGTTAATAAATCATTTACGTGAAAACATTACCATGAAATCCATTATCGAACACATTGCTTTGGCTACCCGTCTGTTGGGCGTGCCTGTTTCTGAAGCGGCACTTTCTGCAGAAGTGGTGAGGGATAAAAAACTTAATGTCAATTTTCATTCTCTTTCTGAGGTGCTGAGAAGCCACGGTTTTGAGAATACGCTCTCAAAACGTAGTTTGGAAGAGATTCCTTCTTTGGCTGTACCCGTAGTGCTTATTCTTCATAATGAAGAAGCGGCAGTAGTAACGCAAATTGAAGGCGCAGGAAAAGACAGAAAATACCATGTCCGTCAATCTGATGGTTTGGCTCAAGTATTGGATCATGAACAGCTTGCGATTCTCTATTTAGGCTATTGTTGGTTTATCAAGCCTAAAATGGTTTCGGACATGCGTTCTGATCTGCCGGAATATCATTTGCCGAAATCATGGTTTTGGAAAGTTATTTGGCGTTTTAGAAGCTATTATTACCAAGTTATTTTGGCAACGTTCATCATCAATTTTTTAGCTTTGGTCAGCTCCCTTTACGTGATGAATGTTTATGACCGCGTTATTCCGAACCAAGCTTATGAAACATTGTGGGTGTTGAGTATCGGCGTTGTCTTGGCGATTACGTTTGAATTTGCCGCTAAAATGATTCGTGGTCATTTGACTGATATTGCAGGTAAAAAAGCCGATTTGATTATTAGCTCAGCATTGTTCAGACGGGTTATGGCGTTGCGTTTGGCAGATCGTCCTGCTTCGTCGGGTTCTTATGCCAATAATCTGCGCGAGTTTGAATCTGTTCGGGAATTCATGACGAGTGCGAGCTTGTTGACCCTTGTGGATTTGCCGTTTTTATTGCTGTTTATTACGGTGATCGGAATAGTAGGTGGAAAACTGGCTTTGGTGCCGTTAACCATTATTCCTATCGTGGTTATCGTCGGTTTATTGGTACAGCGTCCCCTTTCACGTCACATCAATGAGTCCATGAAAGAATCTTCTCAGCGCTCCGGTTTGGCGGTTGAGGCTATTGAAGGTATTGAAACACTGAAAACCAACAATGCTACTTCTTGGGCGCAACAGCGTTGGGATGAGTACACGGCCAAAACATCGGCTTCTTCTATCAAGGTAAAAGATACCAGCAATTTCATGATTAACTTTGCAACCGGTATGCAACAGTTGAACACAGTGTTTTTGGTTTTGCTGGGAACCTATTTGATACATGCCGATAATCCTTCCGAACGGATTACGATGGGTGCTTTGATTGCATCGGTTATCTTGTCGGGTCGTGCATTGGCGCCTTTGGCTCAGATTGCAGGGTTGGCTACCCGTTTCCAGCAAGCCAAACTTGCTTTGGAAGGTGTGAATAATATCGTGGAGCGCCCGATTGAGCGCAGCCCCGAGCGCCAGTACATTACTTTGGATCATGTGCAAGGTAATATCACTTTTGAGAATGTTTCTTTCAAATACCAGCAAGAAGGTAATGCAGCGGTAACTGATTTGCGCCTCAACATCAGACCGGGTGAGAAAGTGGGTATTCTCGGCCGTATCGGCAGCGGTAAAAGTACCATGCTGAAATTGGCCAGCGGCTTGTACGATACCGAGAAGGGCAGCGTGATGCTGGATGGCGTAGATATGCGCCAGCTTGATCCGAATTTTCTGCGTAATCAGGTTGTATTGTTGAGCCAATCTCCCCGTTTGTTCTTGGGTACGTTGCGTGAAAATATGGACTTGGCTCGAACCGACGGCTATTCGAGCGATCAGGATTTGTTGATTGCTTTGAAACGCTTTGGATTAGACCGCATTATCCGCAGCCATCCTAGAGGCCTGGATATGCCTTTGGGCGAAGACGGTTTGGGATTGTCGGGAGGTCAAAAACAAATTATTGCTTTGGCGCGTATGACTTTAAGAAACCCGAGAGTCGTGTTGTTGGATGAACCGACTACCGGTTTGGATCAGGCTACTGAGCGCATGGCTTTAAATGCGGTTGCACAATGGGGTAAAGACCGCACGATGATTGTGGTTACCCACCGTCCTCAAGTATTACAGATTGTAAACCGCATTATCGTGATGGATAACGGTAAAATCGTTATGGACGGCCCGCGAGATTTGGTATTACAGAAGCTGATGCAGAGTGAAAACAAAACCGACAAACAGCTTGAATCTGCGGCTTAATTGAAGCTGTTGATTTGATAAAGATTAAATATGATAAATAATGCCGGTCTGTTTCAGACGGCCTATAACAAACCGTAAAGGTGTAACTTTCATTATGAGTAGCGAAAACAATATTAAATCCAAAGACTTGGCATTGGTAAATGACTTAAATGCCGCTTTGCAGAAAGAAAAACACAGTGGGCAGTTTTGGGTCATCATTCTGTTTTTCGTATTTTTGGTAGTTTTTGTCATTTGGGCTTATAACAGCCCGATTGAAGAAGTGACCCGCGGGCAAGGTAATGTGATTCCCAGCAGCCGCGAGCAAGTAGTGCAAAGCCTTGATCCGGGGATCATTACGGAAATGCTGGTAAAAGAAGGCGATATCGTTGAGAAAGATCAGGTATTGCTGAAGCTCGACGATACCCGCAGCTCCGCTATTTTGCGTGAAAGCGAAGCCAAAGTTCAAAACTTGGAAGCCATGATTGCCAGATTGAAGGCGGAAGCTTACGGCACCAATTTGAACTTTCCACAGGGAATCAGCGACGAATTGAAACAGCGCGAACATGCTGCATTTATGGCGCGCCGCCGTTCCGTGACTGAAGCGATTCACAATCTGAGCATCAGCAAAGCAACGCTTGATAAGGAAATCAGCATCACTGCACCGATGGTTGCCCAAGGTGTAGTGTCGGAAGTGGAATTGTTGAGAATGCGCAGGGAGTCGAGTGATTTGGCCTTGCAGATTGCCGAGCGTAAAAACCGTTATATGGCTGATGCCAATAACGAATTGGTACAGGCAGAATCAGAGTTGGCTCAAGCCAAAGAAAATATGGCGATGCGTGCAGACCCTGTTGAACGTTCGCAAATCCGTTCGCCCATGCGCGGTATCGTGAAGAATATTCAGATCAATACCGTGGGTGGCGTGGTAAACGTTGGCCAAGACATTTTGCAGATCGTACCTTTGGACGACAAATTGCTTGTGGAAGCCTATATCCGTCCGCAAGACGTTGCTTTTATGCGCCCGGGTTTGCCTGCCGTGGTGAAAGTGAGTGCTTATGATTACGCGATTTATGGCGGTTTGGACGGCAAGGTAACTTTGATCAGCCCTGATACGGTAAGCAGCAGCAATCAGGCTCGTGCGAATGATTTGAAACTCGACCCCAATCAGGTGTATTACCGCATTTTGGTGCAAACAGACAGCAACAGTTTGAAAGACCGAAACGGTAAAGAGCTGCCGATTATTCCGGGTATGGTGGCAACCGTAGATGTGAAAACCGGTGAAAAAACTGTTTTCCAATACCTTATCAAACCGATTACCCGTATGAAACAAGCGCTCCGCGAGCGTTAATGAAACCGTTTGAAACGCCGTCTGAAAAGTTCAGACGGCGTTTTGGTTTTTATTTGATGAACATGGGGAATGATATGAAAATCGTAGCTATAAGTTATCAAATGGTAGAAGTATTTTTCAGACGGCCTCATGTCGGATGAAAAGCTGGTGAAAGTCTTGAGCAGTTAAGTTGTAGAAAATCCTAGAGATTGCAGAGTTTTTGTGAGACGGTTTGATAGAGATCAGAATCAAAATTTGCATAATTAAAATAATGATTTTGATGCGGTAACCAATTTAAAAAGAGACAGTCAATGAAACAAAACGAACAGAAAGAGTTTGAGCCAAGTGAGGCACGGGAAGAGCTTTGTTGCTGCCAATCAAAACTTGCTTATCAAGATTGCTGCAAACCTTATCATGCCCACCAGCGCTTTCCTGCTACGGCAGAAGCTTTGATGCGCTCGCGTTATAGTGCGTATGTGCTTCATTTGGTGGATTATATTGTGGAGACGACCGTTCCGGCAAAGCAGTCGTTACTCAACAAAGTTGAAATTGGGCAATGGAGCAGCGAAACCCATTGGCTGGGGTTGGATGTGCATTTCCATCGCTTAGTCGGCAAAAAGCATGCGCAGGTGGAGTTTACGGCACATTGGCAAGATGCAAACGGGTAGAGGCATCAACATCATGAGCTGTCGGCTTTTGTTCATATTGACGGGCGGTGGTATTTTATTGATCCGACCGTGCCGCTGCCGACGATGAAACAGCCCTGTTTGTGTGGGTCGGGCAAGAAGTTCAAATTGTGTTGCGGGCAGTTTTTTACGTCTTAAATGTAAGGATGGAAAACAGCTTTTTTCAGACGGCCTCGTTGGGTTTACGATGAGTTTGCTGGCGGTAAGCGTTGAAGAGAAATAAGAGGTTCCAGATTATTGATCAATATATGGTTGGACTTGTTAAGTGTTTGAACGGATAAAGGCCGTCTGAAAGTGAGTTTTGCGAACTTCGCTAAAACTTTTTTCAGACGGCCTTGTTACAACATCAAGATATTGGTGAAAGCAACGCCTTACTTATCGCGGCTGAACACCATTTTGGTTGCCTGCCATGCTACGCAGCACGCACCGCCGATGAAGATTAAGTCGGCAACGGTGCGAATCCAGCGCAAAGTATCGAGCAACTCTTGCTGCATAAAGCCTTCGCTGCGGGCATACCACAAACCTTGGGTGATGCTGGCATAAGACTGAATCACACCGATGGGCAGCAGGCTGGTAATGATCATCAGCGTCAAGCCGCCGTTGAGCAGCCAGAATCCCCATGTCATCAGGCTTTCGCTGAATTCGATATTCGGTTTGATATAACGGGCAACCAGCAGCACGAAGCCCAGTGCCAAGAAACCGTACACACCGAACAAGGCGGCATGAGCATGCACCGCAGTAGTGTTTAAGCCTTGCAGATAATAGAGGGAAATCGGCGGGTTAATCAGGAAGCCGAACACACCGGCACCGACCATGTTCCAGAATGCCACGGCTACGAAGCACATCAGCGGCCAGCGCAGGCGTTTTGCCCACGGAGATGCGTGTTGGTAAGACCAATGTTCATAAGCTTCGCGACCCAGCAGAATCAGCGGTACCACTTCCAAAGCGGAGAACGATGCACCCACCGCCATCACGGGTGTGGTGGTTCCTGAAAAATACAGGTGGTGGAACGTGCCGGGCACGCCGCCGACCATAAACAGGCTGGCGGAAACCAAAGCGGTTACGGTGGCGGTACGTTGCGATACCAAACCCATGTTGAAGAAGATAAAGGCCAAGGCAGCGGTGGCGAATACTTCGAAGAAGCCTTCCACCCACAGGTGTACCACCCACCAACGCCAGTATTCCATAATCGTCAGGCTGGTGTGTTCGCCGTAGAACAGGCCGGGCGCGTAGAACAAGCCGACACCTGCCATAGAAGCGACGAAAATGGCGAGCATGTTTTTGTCGGTTTTTTGTTTGAACGCATTCACGGTGCAGCGCAGCATCAGGAACAGCCACAACAGCAAGCCTACCATCAGCAGAATCTGCCAGAAGCGACCCAAATCAAGATACTCGTAGCCTTGATGGCCGAACCAGAAGTTCAAATCGGCAGGAATGGCGTGGCTCAAGGCCAAGAAGTTGCCGCCGTAAGAACCCAGCACCACGATAAACAGGGCGATATACAGGAAATTCACGCCTGCACGTTGGAATTTCGGGTCTTGACCGCCGTTGATGATGGGGGCGAGGAACAAGCCCGCGGTCAGGAAGCCAGTGGCAATCCAGAAAATCGCAGACTGAATGTGCCATGTACGCACTAGGGCATACGGAAACCATTGTGAAATGTCGATGCCGTAAAAATGCTGGCCTTCCACGGTGTAGTGCGCGGTAACGCCGCCGAGCAACACTTGCGCCACAAACAAAGCAACGGTCAGGAAAACGTATTTGCCCAATGCTTTTTGAGACGGCGTGAGTGTAATTTTCGATAAAGGATCTTCAGCCGGCGCTTTCGGCTCTTCGTCGTGTTTCTTCAGGAACGAGAAGCCCCATACCAGCAAGCCGATGCCCAGCAGCAGGAACACGATACTGGCGAAAGACCACATGTAGTTTTCGGTGGTCGGCACGTTGTTCACCAAAGGCTCGTGCGGCCAGTTGTTGGTGTAGGTCGCATCATGGTCGGGACGGTTGGTGGAAGATGCCCACGAAGTCCAGAAGAAGAAGTTGGTCAGCTTTTGGCGAGCCTCTTCGCTCGGCAGCGTGCCGTTTTTCATGGCAAACGCTTCGCGGGTTTTAATCATCGAAGGATCGTCGCCGTAAAGCGTTATGTAATAAGGCGCAACCTGATTGATCGCTTCGATACGGGTGTCGGACAACACCACCTTGCCTTGATCGTTGACACGGCTGCCGTTGCGGTATTCATCGGCCAAACGCGCTTGAATATTCGCTTGCGCCGCTTTATCCAATTCGGCGTATTTCTTGCCGAACTCTTTGCCTGCGGTGATATCCAGCCATGCTTCGGCCTCGCGGTGCAGCCAGTCGGCCGTCCAGTCGGGGGCTTGATACGCGCCGTGGCCGAGAATCGAACCCAGCTCCATACCGCCGGTGCTTTGCCATGCGGATTGGCCGGCCAGAATATCCTGTTCGGTCATGACCGTTTCGCCCGAAGCAGAAACATAGGCTTGGGGAATCGGCGGCACTTGCCGGTAAACCTCGACACCTAAATAGCCGAGGATGGAGAAAGTAATGGTCAGTACCGCAATCAGCGAGTACCAGAGCTTTTTATACTGTCCCATTTTACGCTCCTGTGTTTGTGTTGTTTTGGGTGGTTTAAAAAATTCATAAAATATGAATGTTAAAGATTGTAGCATGAGAAAATCAAAAAAGGTATGGTATGCAGGTTAAATTGATGCAGGATGTTGAATCTTGGTTGTTTTCTTCAGATTTTCTGATGTATGTCAAAAATTAATCTTTCGATAACAATAAGTTGAAGGGTAGGTGGAAAGGATTAGTCAGGCCGTCTGAAAGCTAGTTCCAAAGTATTATTCGGGTATTAAAGATTCATATTTTATGACTGAATTGATTTAAATCAACATATCGGTTTCCGCGCTCGTACATAATCTGTGAAAAATAGTAAAAAACCGTTTTTCGATAAAACCCGCTTACTTCGGTAAGAGGAACAACAAAAAAGGAAACTGCCATGAAACATCACATTCTTGCCGCCTTGATTGCCTCTGCTTTCGCACTTTCCGCCTGCGGTCAAAAAGCAGCCGAGAAACCTGCCGACACCGCAGCCCCGGCATCTGCCGAGCAAAAAGCCGATGCACAAGCACCGCAAGGCGATCTGCCGGTGATTGATGCCGTGATGACACACGCTCCCGAAGTGCCTCCGCCCGTTAACCGCGACTACCCCGCCAAAGTGGTTGTGAAAATGGAAGTGATTGAAAAAGTCATGAAAATGGCCGACGGCGTGGACTACAAATATTGGACATTCGGCGGCCAAGTGCCGGGTCAATTCATCCGTGTGCGCGAAGGCGACCAAGTGGAAGTGCAGTTCTCCAACCACCCCAGCTCTACCGTACCGCATAACGTCGACTTCCACGCCGTAACCGGCCCCGGCGGCGGTGCGGAAGCCACCTTTACCGCCCCCGGCCACACTTCTACCTTCAGCTTCAAAGCTTTGCAGCCCGGCCTGTATATCTACCACTGCGCCACTGCCCCCGTGGGCATGCACATCGCCAACGGTATGTACGGCCTGATTTTGGTCGAGCCTAAAGAAGGCTTGCCGAAAGTGGACAAAGAATTCTATGTGGTACAGGGCGACTTCTATACCAAAGGCAAATACGGCGAACGCGGCCTGCAACCTTTCGATATGGAAAAAGCCATTAAAGAACAGCCCGATTATGTGGTCTTCAACGGCCACGTCGGTTCGATTGCCGGCGACAACGCTCTGAAAGCCAAGGTAGGCGAAAGCGTGCGGATTTATGTGGGTAACGGCGGCCCCAACTTAGTGTCTTCTTTCCACGTGATCGGCGAAATCTTCGATAAAGTTTATGTGGAAGGCGGCAAACTGATTAACGAAAACATCCAAACCACTTTGGTGCCTGCCGGCGGTGCAGCCATCGTTGACTTCAAACTTGATGTTCCCGGCAGCTTCACATTGGTTGACCACTCTATTTTCCGTGCGTTTAACAAAGGCGCATTGGGTCAACTGGTGGTAGAAGGCCCTGCCAACAAAGAAATTTATTCGGGCAAAATGAGCGATACCGTTTACCAGCCTGAAGGCGGCACCATCCAAACCGTACCCTTAACTGCCAGCGAAGCTGCACAAGTGGCCGCAGGCCCCGAAAAAGCGGCCGGCAAGGAAGACCAAATCAAGCTCGGTAAAGCCGTGTACAACGCCAACTGTATGGCCTGCCACGGCGCGGAAGGCAAAGGCGTGGAAGGTGCGTTCCCTCCGCTGGCTAATTCCGATTACCTGAAAGCCGACCACAAACGCGGTATCCATGCCGTCTTAAAAGGCGTGAGCGGTAAAATCACCGTCAACGGCAAAGAATACAACAGCGTAATGCCTGCTATGGCCTTAAACGACGAAGATACCGCCAACGTGCTGACCTACATCCTCAACAGCTTCGACAACGGCGGCGGACAAATCTCCGCAGCCGACGTAGCCAAAGAGCGTGCAGCCAAATAAGTAGGGCAATTGGAGGCCGTCTGAAAAACGGTTGGCAAAACAAGCGCGAACTGTTTTCAGACGGCCTTATCTAACTAAATATCGGTAATGTTGTTAAGGCCGTCTGAAAAACCAGCATGGAGGAAAAGCCGTGAATACCGCTACCAAACTGTTTGCCGCTTTGCTGATGTGTACGGCGGGCATCGCAGCCGCTTCGGATATGGCTGCGGTCAAAGGCGGCAGTTACCGCCCGCTTTACCTCAAAAAAGAAACGCCTATGATTCAGGTTAAAGCGTTTCATATGGACAAGCTGCCCGTAACCAACGCCCAGTTTGACGCGTTTGTGAAAAAATACCCGCAATGGCAGCGCGGCAAGGTGGACAGCAAAAAAGCCGAATCGGGCTATCTGCGCCATTGGACGCAAACCGGTTCGAACGCTTTCGCGCCGGCAGCAGAAGACCTAAACAAACCGGTTACCAACGTATCGTGGTTCGCCGCGCACGCTTACTGCGCCGCACAAGGCAAACGCCTGCCGACCATTGATGAGTGGGAGTTTGCCGGGCAGGCATCCGCCACCAAAATCAACGGCACGGCGGAAGAAGGCTACAACCGCACCATTCTCGACTGGTATGCCGAAGGCAGCCGCAAAGGGCTGCGCGATGTGGGCAAAGGCAAGGCGAACTATTGGGGCATTCACGATATGCACGGTCTGATTTGGGAATGGACGGAAGATTTCAACAGCAGCCTGCTCAGTTCCAACGCGGCGGCGGGCAATAATATGTTTTGCAGCGGCGCATCGGCAGGCTCGGCCGACCCCAGCGATTACGCCGCTTTTATGCGCTACGGCATCCGCACCAGTTTGCAGGCCAAGTTTGTGTTGAACAATTTAGGTTTCCGGTGTGTGAAGTAATATCGGGTATCTTTTTTACTGTGTTCCATCAAAACAAGGCAACCTTTTGGTACGTTGGTAACAGCGTACCGTTTTTTTATTTGCGGTAATGGAGTACAAAAGATAAGGCCGTCTGAAAACATATTTTCAGACGGCCTTTCATTGAATAGCGGCTGTTTTGGTTTAAAGAATATATTCCGTTACCCAAAAGCCCAAGATGGTCAGCAAAGATGCCCAGTTAACGAAAATGATCGCTTCCAATAGCAAAACAGACATGATAAACCTCCGTATTTATGTGAACCTTGCTGTTGCGGGCAACAGCACATTTTTGTTTTTATAAACAACTTGAAAGCCATCATACCAACAATTTCTAAACAATTCTTTACCTTTACTTAACTTTCCATTGTGAAAATTGCAATGGTTATCATCTGTAAATAATAAAAATAATCACAACCTGTTAAGTTATGAAAATCAAATAATGAATTCTTGTTAAAACAAGGCGCTTTTACTGCCGCAGCCTGTTATAAACCGTGGCTCTTCTATAAAATGCCGTCTTGTTTTTTATTTGCCGCTTCATTTTTTATGTTGTCTCTACGCGCGTTTATACCCAGCATTCCCCTCGTGATATTGTTGTTTTTCAGTATCATTCTGCCACTGATTGTGGCGGGATTTATTGCCGAAGATATTTGGGATAAAGACCGATTCCATTTCGAAGAACCGTTGATGCTGTGGGTGCATCAGCATTGGGGCGGTGTGCTGACCGCTCCCGCCGTTGTGCTTCACCATATCGGCAAAGCTTCCGTTGCCACGCCGATTACGGTGGTGTTTGCCACATGGTTTTATCTGCGCAAACAGCGCGGGTATGCGGTATTCGTATTGCTGGCGGCATTGCTGCCGACGATGGTGATGTCTGTGGCCAAACAGTTTTTCGGACGGATGCGGCCGGAATTGTGGCCGCGGGTGGTGCATGAAACCAGCGCGTCGTTTCCCAGTGGGCACAGCACGTTTGCTGCGGCACTCGCTACGATGGTTGTGCTGATTTATTGGCCGTCGCCGTACAGAAAACGGATTATCGCTGCGGCAGCCGCATTTGCTGTGATGATGGGCTTTTCGCGCATTGTGCTGGGCGTTCATTATCCGACGGATGTGCTGGTCGGCTGGATTACGGGCATGAGTATGTCGGTAGGGCTGTATCTCGTGTTGTTCCGCAGGCTTCCCGGAGCAAAATCATGATGCTTACACCTTTAAACACGCCGTTTTGGTTGAGAAACGGCAACTTTGAAACCATTTACGCCAAAACATTGCAGGAAGCCGCGCCGCAATACCGTCGCGAACTGCTGCCCGACAGCACGGGCAGCACGATGGTGGCTTACGATTTTATCGACAGCCCGCATAAAAACGCGCCGCTTGTGGTGCTGTTTCACGGTTTGGAAGGCAGCAGCCGCAGCCATTACGCCGTGGCCTTGATGCGGGCGGTGCAGGCGCGGGGGTGGAACGGCGTGGTGGCGCATTTCCGAAGCTGCGGCGGCGTGCCGAATACCGCGCCGGTGTTTTACCATTCCGGCGATACCCGTGAAGTGGCGTATATGCTGGCTAAGCTGGCGGAGCGGTTTCCGGTGATTTACGCGGCAGGCGTGTCGCTTGGCGGAAATGTGTTGGCGAAGTATTTGGGAGAAGAGGGAAGCGCGGCGGTGCCGCAGGCTGCGGCTGTGGTGTCTGCGCCGGTGGATTTGGCCGCAGCCGGTACGCGCTTCGACCGCGGCGTGACCCGCATGCTTTACACGCGCTATTTCCTGCAATCGCTGCTGCCGAAAGCCGAAGCGGTAGGCTACGGCAAAGAAACGCTGGTGAGCTGTAAAACTCTGGGCGATTTCGACGACAGATTTACCGCGCCGTTGCACGGTTTTGCCGACCGCCACGATTATTACCGCCGCTCGTCGTGCAAGCCTTTGCTGGGTGATATTGCGGTGCCGACTTTGCTGCTGAACGCTTTGAACGATCCGTTTCTGCCGCCGGAAGCGCTGCCGACTGCGGCGGAGGTTTCGTCTGCCGTTACCTTGCTGCAACCGGCCTACGGCGGGCATGTCGGTTTTGTGAGCGGAGCGGGCAGAGGCCATCTGAATTGGCTGCCGCAAACGGTTTTGTCTTATTTTGAACAGGTTTAGCGTAAACCAGCGCAAGCAGCACACGCCGTGATTGAGCCAAACTTGGGTATGACGAATGGCAATAAAGCCGTTTGTCTGGCGATGAATCGGTTTCAAACACATTTAGTAGATAATATTTGCCCGTTGGCGGCCGGAGATGTTTTCAGACGGCCTGTTACCAACGGGCAAATATTATCTGCTGCTTGGGCGCGTTATCCCTTAAAGACAGCGCGAACTCTTTCCAAATCTTCCGGCGTATCCACGCCTGCGGCGGGGGCGGTGTCGGTCACTTCGACGGCAATCGGGTAGCCGTGCCACAGCACACGCAGCTGCTCCAGCGATTCGGCGGTTTCATGCACGGAAGCGCTCATTTGGGCGTATTGCTGCAAAAAGCCGGCGCGGTAGGCGTAAATGCCGATGTGGCGCAGCGGGTTTAAGCCTTCGGGCAGTTTGTCTGTGCCGGCAGCCATCGCATCGCGTGGGTAGGGAATCGGCGCACGGCTGAAATACAGGGCGTTGCCGTGGGTGTTGAGCACCACTTTCACGCAGTTCGGATTGAGAAATTCGGCCAAATTGTCGATAGCGTGCGCGGCGGTGGCCATCGGCACTTGGTTGGCAACCAGCAGGGCGGCGGTGCGGTTGATCAGTTCGGGGTCGATTAAAGGTTCGTCGCCCTGAACGTTCACAATCACGGTGTCGTCGGACAAGCCCAGCGTGGCGGCGGCTTCGGCCAGGCGGGTGGTGCCGCTCTCGTGCGTGTCGGCCGTCATCACGGTTTCGATGCCGTGCGCTTGGCAGGCCGTCTGAATGTCGGCGTGGTCGGTGGCAACGATGACGCGCGCCGCTTTGCTTTTGGCGGCTTGTTCGGCTACGCGCACCACCATGGGTTTGCCGTGGATGTCGGCCAGCGCTTTACCCGGCAGGCGCGAGGAAGAGAGCCGGGCGGGAATCAAAACGGTAAAGGCGCTCATGCGTGCAACTCTTCTTCGCTCAATTCGCGTGCTTCGGTTTCAAGCATATAGGGAATGCCGTCGCGGATGGGGTAGGCCAGTTTGCTTTGGCGGCACCACAGCTCTTGCTTGTCGGGATGGTATTCCAGTTTGCCTTTGCTGACCGGGCAGACGAGGATGTCTAAAAATTTCTTTTCCATGGTTTTGCTTTCTTATTTAGATTTGGCAGGTTGTTTGCAGACATTCTTGCCACAAAGAACCTGATTGATTTCCCGCACCATATTGGGGCGGTATTTTTGATTCGACTCTTGCATACGTTCTGTCATTATATTGGCGAGCGGCGTCATTACTGCTTGGAAATATTGCGGCATTTTAGCGTTGATGGAGCGGCCGATGGGAGACCCGTAAAAGTTGACCATCGCATCGACTTCTTCTTGGGTGTAGATTTTTTGCATGGATTCAACCGATATGTTACGTACTTGTGCGCGAAGCTCAGGGGCATTAAGCCGCTGGATATCTTCGGTTAGGTAGCGGGTAACGATTTCTCTTATTTTTTCTCGTTTAGAGGGAGGAACGGTGGCTAAATCCTGATTTAATTTCTCGCTTTTTAAAATAACAGTAGAAGTGCGGTCAAATATATCGTCCATCATTTTGTCGAAGTCTTGTACTTCAAACAGTTTTTCTACCGACGCTTTGCTGGCCGGTGCGGCTTGAGTTAAACCTGCCGCCATGCACAATACGGCTGCCCATACATACTTTTTAGTGTTCATCATCTTGCTCCTTTTCCGATATTCGATTCAATGTTCAGACGGCCTGCGACAAACGCCGCCAAGTCAGGCTCGATTATCGCACAAACGGGCAGCACCCACACAGAATGCGGCAGGCCGTCTGAAAGTTTGACTGCGTCTTTTTCGGTAATGATCACGATGTCGGCTTGCGGCAAGTCCGCCGCAGTCAGCGCGGCGTGATCGGGCAGGGCGCGGGTTTCTGCCGGTGTGATGCCCATGGCGCGCAAGGTATTAAAAAAACGTTCGGGCTTGGCAATGCCGGCCACGGCGGCCACGCGCAAGCCGTTCAGACGGCCTGTGTCGAGAAACTCGTCGGGGTGGTGCAGGCGGTAAATATTGCCGATGCCGAGGCGGCTGTGAAATTCGTTTCGGTGCAGGCCGAACGCGGTTTGATGCGCTTCGGTGCAGCCGCTAACCACCACGGCATCAACTTTCTGCAAGCGGGCAAGCGGTTCGCGCAAACCGCCGTTGGGCAGTAAATCCAAATTCAGACGGCCTGTATCGGCAACGGGAAACACCACGATTTCCATGTCGCGCTGTAAAGCATAATGTTGCAGGCCGTCGTCGGTCACAATCACTTGAATGTCGGGATGCGCCGCCAACAGCGCTTGACCTGCGTCGGCACGGTCGCTGCCGACCGCTGTCGGCGCGAGGGTTTGGCGGTAAAGCAATAAAGGCTCGTCTCCGGCCTCTGCGGCGGTGCTGTTTTCATTCAATACATGTGTGCCGCTTGAACTGCGCCCGTAGCCGCGGCTGATAACTCCCGCACGGATGCCCCGCGCCTGCAAGCCCGACACCAAAGCGGCAACCACAGGGGTTTTACCCGCGCCGCCCGCATGGATATTGCCCACCACCACCACCGGCACGGGCAGTTTGCGGCTTTTCAGACGGCCTGATTGATACAAAGCGCGGCGCACAAACGATACGGCTTGAAACAGCCGCGACAAAGGCCATAACACCGCGCCGAGCAAAGGGCGGGGGCGTTGCCAATGTTGTTCGATTATTTCATGGAGTTTGGGCATTCAGACGGCCTTTGGGAAACATTGCCGCCATTGTGGTGGCTTGGGCGGATTTTTGCAAAATTAATTTTGGCGTTGAGCTTGCGGGTGCATTGCTTGAGGGAAATATTCAGACGGCCTGTATCGGTGGATAACAGGCCGTCTGAAAAAGCATCATCAATAAATAAATAAGTCGAAACCTAACGGTCAGGCGCGGAAGCGGCGGGGCTTTCGGGCAGCATATCGCTTTCGTCAAACTCGGGTTCGGGTTCGGCTTGGAACGCTTTGCCGTTGAGTTTCAATTGGTTGTCGGCCAATTCGATACGGGTTTTGATGTTGCCTTCTTCAACGGTCAGGTATTGCTCTCCGGCCATGGAGTTGACGGTGCTGTCGACCATCAGGCGCAGGGTTTCGTTGATGTCGTCGATGCCGGCGCGGCCTTCGGCCAAGTCTTCGGCGTTCACGCTGAAAATGTTGCGGGCCTGATTGATGGCAAGTTGCTCAAGCAGTTTTTGCGGTACTTGCATGTCGAAATGGGCGGTGGTTTTTTTCAGCATCGCGCTCAAGTCGTTGAGGTCGTTTTGCAGCAGGCCGGTGAAGCGCATTTCGCCTTTCACGTCTACAATGCCTTCGGGCATGGTGAAATGGAAGGTTTTGATTTTCAGCACGGGGTTTTGGGTAAACAGCCCCGAAGCGTCGTTTTTAACGGTTTTGATGATTTCGGCCTGAATCTGCTCTTCGCTCATTTCTTTGGAAGACAGCTCGGCCAGTTTGGTTCTCACTGCCAGCAGGCTCTTGGCGTCGAGGTGTTCGCCGGCGATGTTGATGTCGAGCGGGCCGTAGCGGTCGTCGCCGTAAGTGAGGGTTTGGAAACGGAAGCGGCCTTCGCTGTTGATCCATTCGCCGCTCTCGCCGGTTTGGGTGTCGAATTGGAGTTTGTCGACAACGATTTTAGACGGTGCAATCGTGCCTGTGGGGTTGATGAAGGCGCCGATCTGTAAATCGGTAACGATGTTGACCAATTCGTTGATTTTGACGTTGTAGTCGAAGCCTTCTTTCCATTGCAGGGAGAATTTGTCGAGCTTGAAGCTGCTGTTGCCTAACGCCAGTTTGCTGCCGCCTTCGGTAGTTTCGGTGCGGACGTGTAGGTTTTCCAAAGCGATGTCGCCTTTATCGGCAAGTTTGATCTGCATGGAAGGGGCGGTGTAGTCGTGGGTGTAGGCGGAGAAGTCCGATTGGTAATCGGTGGTGCCGCTCAAGCCTTTCCAGTTGAGTTTGATGCCGGAAAGTTCTTCGTAATCAAAGGCGGGTACGTTGATATCCAATTTGCCGCTGCCGCCGAGATAGACGGTGTTGGTCATGCTGACGGGGGTGTTTTCGCCGAAAAAGCGCGCCAGCACTTTGGCTACGTCGGGGTGGTATTTGAACTCGGTGTCCACTTTGGCGCGAACGGGCGCGAGGCCGCCGGCAAACGGGCCGTGTTTGATGTGGTTGACAACGGTAATCGGCTCTTTCAGCACGGTTTTGAGGTTGTCGGGCAGGTATTTTTGGGTGTTGTGGAGCAAAGAGGGTTTCAACCGTATGACGGTGGTTTCGGTGGCGCTGAACCAACCGCGCTCGTATTGGTGCGACTCTACGGTCAGAAAGCTGGATTCCGACAGCAGTTTTTGTTGGGCGGCCATACTTTCTTCGGCTTTGATGCCCAAGTAGTAAGGCAGGGCTGCTAAGGCGCAAATGCCGACGAACAATACGGAAATCAGAAATTTTTTCATTGCATCAAATTTCAAACAGAAAGCGTGCAGGATAGCATTATTTGCCCCGTTTGTCTTTGCAGCGCCCGCGAGCGTTGTAAAACGGGCGGATTCGGCAGTATCATGTGCTTTGTTGTGTATCAATCAGACTGGAGTGTGCTTCATGAAAAAACTGGCGGCTGTGTTGGCCGGAGTGTGGCTGGGTTTGCAGCTTGGAATGGGTTATGTGGCGGCGCCGCTGCTGTTTCAAAATCTGCAAAGAATGCAGGCGGGCGAGCTGGCCGGCGTTTTATTTAATGTGGTGGCTTATTTCGGCTTGGCGGTTTGGCTGTTGGTGTATGCGGTGTATAAGATGCACGCCGAGCGCGGCTATACCCGTTCTTACACGCCGAAATGGATTGTGCTGCTGCTGGTATTGATGGCGGTGAACCAGTTTTTGATTACGCCGGTGATTGAGGCGCATAAAGCGGGCGAATCCAATTGGTTGTTGGGTTTGATCGGCGGCTCTTTCGGGCAATGGCACGGTGTGTCGAGCATTGTGTATATGGTGTGCAGTGTGATCGGTTTGGGGCTGGTGTTCCGTTTGTTGAAGCTGGATACGCACTGATTTGATTCGGGATTACTTGAGATGCTACTTTAATATTCAACAGGTATTTTTACGCAATTTTATAAGTTCCTAATCTTATTGATTATTTTGTTGTGTCATTTTTAATGGACGTAACTATTTTGAACGGGTTTTGCTTGACTTTCAGGCAATACCCGTTTTGTTATTTTGCGTTACGTTTTCAGACGGCCTTATAACGTTCCGGCTGATAGGTTGTTTTATTTTTGTAAAGATTAAAGGCGATGACCGCCAGTTTCCGCATGATGGCCGTGATGATGACTTTTGTTTTTTTCTTCTTTTGTTTCAGCCGCTTTGTGAATTCGGGAAAGTATCCGCGGGCATAGGCGACCATGGCGGGCATGAATAATGCGGCTCGCAAGCGTCTGTTGCCGAAACGGGTTATGCCGCCTTTGGCGTTGACGCTGGTTCCTGATTGTCTTTGATGCGGGCTTAATCCGGCAAAGGCGACAAATTGACCGGCATTTTTAAATGTGCCGGATAAGAGATGGTTGGTTAGAATGGCGGCGGTTAATTTGCCAATCGAAGGTATGGTTTGAAGGCCGTCTGAAACGTCTTTCAGCTCGGGATTCTGCATGATTTTTTCAATTTCAGCTTTCACTAGGGAAAGCTGTTTTTGGATATGGGCGATGTTTTCGTGATGGATCTGCTTAACGAATTCATCTTTGGCCGCTGAAAGTCTGTTCTTTTCCGCCGTCTGACTTTCGATAAGCTGTTCCTGTAATGCCAATACGCGCTTTAAACGGTAATGGGCTTTTGATACAGGTTGCCTTAGCGGTAGGTCTTTCGTTAAAGCGGTGCTGCAATATTCGGCTATCAGTTTTGCGTCTTGTTTATCGGTTTTGGTTCGGGAAAAGCGGCTTTTGGCATAGTCGCTTATTTTAAGGGGATTAATGACCGACACTTTGTAATCTTTGCCCATGTAATCGGCTACATCTTCAAAGTAGTTTCCTGTTGCTTCCATGCAGATATGAATATCGGAGTGGCTAAACGTGCTTAACCAGTCTTTCAGTTTCTGAAATCCTTTTATGCCGTTTTCAAATTTTGCTGTTTTGATAACACCATCTATCAGCAATGCGGCATCAAAGGTTTTATGCGATATATCCAATCCCAATGCGTTTCTCATCATTACCCTTACTATTCAGATTCATACTTTCGTATGTTCTTTGATGCTACCCAATCTTTATAAACAAGAAATCCCCCGCTTCAATCTCAAGTACAAGCTATGTTGCTTTGGCCGTTGTCGAAGTCGGGGGATACGGTTTGAATTACGTCTAATCCAAACCTTTAAGCCGTCTTTTCGTAAAACGGCTTAAAGCTTTGAATTAGCATTTTATTGCTTTACATTGTTGGTTTTGCTTAAAAATTAAGCTATTTTTAGGGTTTGGCCGAGATCGAGGTAGAACGCCGGAAGAAATAAAATTGCTGAAATTCAAACAGGCGGGAGTTCCCGCACCCCATAGACCATTTTTTTATTGCCGAACTCTCCAATAACATACCGTGTTACCCATACATGCGCTAGGAGAGTTCAACAATAAAAAAACGGCCTTGAATATTACGCTACCTAAGAAATCAAATTGTATACTTACTTTCACCATCCAAGACAGTAACAGAACCACCTTGAGATGCAGGGCTTACAGACGATTCAGACGGGGCGTTTTGAGCATTTGCAGGTTCCTTATACGGATTAAACGGCAGGCCGTTTTTTACATAGTCTTTGCACATTTCGGCGGTTATTTCTTTCAGCGGCGTGGCTTGGTCTGAATAGCAGGTACAGCCGCTATTCCCCCCTGAAATACAGGCGGCGATGCGCTCAAAGGTTTTTACTTGACGGACATTGTCGTACAGGGGTTTGGATTCAGGCTTTTCTGCCAGCACGGGTACATATAAATCGGGTGTCAGGCTTTTGCCCTGCACGGCAGAAGGCGGGGCTGCATAGCCGCCCGCATGGCCGTCTGAAACGGCCGATGCCGTTTCTTCGCTTGAGTAGCGTTTTTTCATATTCAAAAAGGTATAGGCGGTAAAGGCGATTAACAGCGGCAGAAAGATAATCATGAATATCAGGCTTTTGGGTATGCGCCGCTTGGGCTTGGTATGTACTTCAGCCGATTTGTATTGACCGAAGGCTTTTTTGGGCAGTACAAAGCTTCTTTCAATCGCTTTGGCGATATTGGACGCGTTATCCGGCTGGTCGATGCATTCATTCCATTCATACAGTTTTCTGCCAACGGGCTTGATGCTGATGTGCATATGACGCTGGACGAGTCTGCGGACGAAAGAATCAAGAAAGCTGGGGTGCTGGGTAATCAGCACAATATCCAAGCCGTGATGGCGGTGCAGGGCGAGTTTTTCTATATGTTCCGGTACTTTGACGGCGGCGGAACGCATACCCATTAATCTTTGTGCTTCGTCTATGATGACGAGCGAACCATAGGGCAGGAAGTCTTGCAATCCCTGTTCTTTGATTTGCTGGTCTGAAAGTTCTTCATGTTCTATTTGCAATTCGGGAATGCCGTTAACAAACAGCGGGCGTTTTTTCTTTTGGCCGTCTTTATCGGTAAAGTGGGTATAGGATTCATCGGACATCAGCATATTGACGACTGATGCCGTTTTGCCCGAACCGGGAACGCCTGTTTGCAGAATAATCATTTACCACCCCCATTCGGCATAAATGAAAGTTTGGTAATGCTGGCCATTGTGATATTGAATACATATGCGCCGAAGATGATGCCGAGCGCATAGCCGAAGCCTGCGAGCATGATAAGCTGGAATACGGCAGACGGCATATTGTTGAAATTATTAACTATGTACTCTTTCAGCCAATTCAGGCCGACCATATAGCCGCCGAAGGTTACGAAGGTAAGCCCTAAAGCGATAATCAATTTTGCCGCTAAAAAAGTCAGCAGTTTTTGCAGAGCGGGAATCAGGAAACCGGCAGCCATTTTTAATCCTTTTTAAGACCTGAAAACATGATATACGCGGCGGATACGCCCGCTATGCCGATGATTAGAAACCTTATCATTTCGGCAAAGCGGCACAGCCAATCGTAGGAAAAACTGTATTGCCTGCCCATTACGGACACCGATTGGGGCGCGGGGCATTGGCCGTTATCGGGCAGGAAGAAATCGGGCTTAAATGCGGTTTCGTCTGTTATATGCGGAATCTGAAAGGGGTCATCTTCTTTCACTTCCCCCATTTCGGCACAGGCGAGAATGTTAGGGAAAATGTTGCACAGCAAACCGCCGTCTTTCGGCTTTTCTTCTTCCTTTTTATCGGGTTCGGCATCTGTTTTTGGGTTGCTCTGGCTGTTCGTTTGGCCGTCTGTTTGCGCGCCCGTTTGGCTTCCTGTCTGACTGCCTGTTTGGCCGCTGGTTTGCGGGGCGGTTTGGCCGCTGGAATCGGGCGAGCCTGACGGGCTGGATTGACCGCCCGTGTTCGGCGACGCCGACGGGGCGGACGGGCTGTTCGGGCTTAAATCGGGACGGGGCGTTGTATTGACGCTTACGGTTGTTTCTCCGTTTTTTGTAGTAAATGTTACTGTTACTTGCTTTGGTTGACCGTCTGAATCGGTGTACGGACCTATGGTTACTACGGTGCCATCAGGTACGGTTACGTTCGGGCTGACGGTTACACCGGGTACGGTGCCGTCGTCTTTGGCGGTTGCGTTGACGTAAAGGGTAGGATTTTTATCGGCAGAAGGGCCGACAATATCATCAAATTCTGATTGGGTAATGGGCTGTTTTTTGTTGGGAATAACCTGCCAACCGCCTCTTGAGCTTTCCCCCCAATGTGTTATCGCATTGCAGCCGCCGTTTTGGTCAGAACCCAAGTCTTTTAATGTTTTATGCGATTCATGACCTTTTTTTATCAAATAATCATCACCGGCTTTGGCAACTTTGGCGCATAAGGCATCCAATGTAGATTTATAACTTTGATAGCCGTATTCAAAAGAGCGGCGCGAAAGGCCGATACGGTAAACGGCTACTGGTTTGCCGTTTTCGCCGTCAACATTAGACTTAACTTCGATAATGTAGTCTGCCGTGGTTACGAAATTGCCGATTTCGTTATCCCAAACGTAGTCATGACCTTTTAAAAGGGGGGCGACAAGTTCATAAGTGGCCGCCGCGGTCAATGCCCAGCCGACGGGACCGCTGCCGAGACCGGCGGCAATGCGGCCACCGGCGACGGCTTTGGTTAGCAGGTTTTTTAGGACGGTTTGGCGGGAAACACTACCGACAATAGCAGCAGGAACCCTAGCAGAAGACATTGCCGCAGTAGGGGCATGTTTGACACGTACTTCATTAATTTTCTTTGCAAGATACCGAGCTTCGGCCTCTTCGGTTTTAGCCCAATTAACTGAACGAAATTCTTTACCGTCAATACGAGTAATATCTTGATAAATGACTTTTCCGCCACTGTTTTGAACTAATAAATGATCTGAACTTTTCTCAATTATTTTTGCTACAGTTTCATTAGAAAAGCCTAATAGAATAACGCCCGTAATAAAAAGATGTTGAAATTTCCCCATCATAATGTTCTTCACATTCAAATCCATTATCAGAAAACTGAAATTTTAGAATTGAAGAATCTTCAAAAAATACTACAACATCATTTAAATATGTTCTATTTAAATAAAACTGAGATGCACTTTTGACAACCGATTTAAAATCATCAATCGGATAAAGTTCTTTTAATTTAAAAAGCTCAACTAAAAAAACACGGCACAATTTTTCATTAAAATACTCAGGATTTGTATCTTTTTTGAATCTTAATTCTTCTTCAGATATATAAAACATTTAAATCCTACTTTCTAACCATAGTTACAGTTGCGAAAGCAGAAATTTAACATACCTTTGCATTACTTGAACAGCAGCCACGCCACCATCAACGGGATCGCCGCTCCCAAGTAAAAATAAAAATCCATCATAAGCGCAGCCTGTCCTTCATCAATTTAACCGCCCATACCGCCGCCAATATGGAGAACACCGACCAGCCGATTAATTGGCCGTCTTTGAAGCTGTCTATGACGTTGCATTCGGGCAAATACGCTTGTACGGTTTGGCCTTTGAACTGCCAGCCTAAGGGCGTCCATTGGAGTTGGTGAAATTCGCCCGTCTGAACGCTTGGGGGAACAAGGCTGAAATAGGCGTTTTCGGCTTCGGCTTTGGTTGCGTAACAGGTGTTTCCGACTTGATAGCCCATGCTTAAAACCCCATGCCGCATTCTTGGGCATCCATTTCAGCCAAGATGGCGTTAATTTCTTCTTCCAAGTCGAACTCTTCAGCAGCAAGCTGTTGTACTTCTTCGTCTGATTCGGGTTCTTCTTCTTTTTGTGCGGCCGCCCATATGGCTTCTTCTTTGGCCAATTTGATTTCAGCCAGTCTTAAGCGTATTTCGGCCAGTTTGAGATTTATTTCTTCTTTACGCTCTTTGGCTTCCTGCGATTCGCGTTTTTTCTTTAAATCAAAAATGCTTTTGATAATGGCAATGGCAAACAGGGATACATAGGCGGCAACAACCAAATAGCCTATTTCTTTAATATCCGCCATGTTTACGCCCAATTGCGATGTAATAAGCTCTACTGCCGACATGGTTTTTATTCCGTTATGGTTGTTAAAAAGCGGGTTGCCCCGCTTTCTTTACCGCTTAGCGCAATACTTTGCGGATAATCATTAGACCGAAGATGGCCACGATGATACCCAGTACGACACCGCCGACAGAAATGGCATCGGTTTTGGCCGTTGCCAGTTCGGTCGTTACTGCTTCAGGTACGGCAGCCCATGCCTGAGTGGCCAGAGCCAGCGGGGCAGATACGACAATGGCGGCTTTTGCGCCGTATTTTTTAGCAATATTCATTGCTTTCATGATGTTTCCTTTTTTAAGTGAGTTAATGGAATAGATGCGGGCTGTGTGAAAGGTTTTTCAGACCGCCCGCCGAGCCTGAATTTTGCTTATTCGGTTTTTTGGTAAAAGGCGAATATTTGGAAATCGCCGCCTATTTCGTCCATTCCTGCCTGTAATGCGTCTTCGTAGTGTTCGTACTGCCCCGCGGCTTTCAGGTTTGGTGTAAAACCAATATCGCCGAACGGGTCGGGATAAAGAAACTCGTGATTTTCCAAATCCTGAACAATAAAACGCTGTTCATATTTTTTTGTCATGGTTTAGCCTTTCGGCGGGTTTTGCGGCTGCACTTGGAAATCACGCAGAACGGCCACCATGCCTTTGCCGGTTGATGTCATTTCGATGGTTGCAATCACGGCAATCGGGAATTTCAGGTTTTCCAGCCGTTTGAAATTGTGTGATTCGCCGAATTTCATATTTGCGGCGGTAAAGCCTACGGCATTGCCTGATTGACTCGGCATAGGCGTGGCGACTAAAACGGTACAGGTATCCAACTTATTGCCGTCTATTTCGCCTTTGAATTTTTTTGCGCCCAGCAATGTGGCTTGGATTTGGGTGATTTGGCTTTGCTCAAACATGGTTTTTCCTTTCGGGTAGGGTTTCACAGTTAAAAGATTTGATGGTATTTACGGCTTTTGGCCGATGGTTGATGAAATAGGCCAATGAAAACTTATAGGGCGAGTTTGCTATCTGTATGCGGCGGCTTAGGGCTTTGCCTTCTTTTTCGGCTATCTCCAGTTTTTTGGATTCTGACAAACCGTTATAAAGCTGTTTGGAAAGCCATTTCTCATACTCTTCGTCTTCTTTTCGGCGCTGGGCTTCTCCCCTATATCCGGCCAAGCCGAACAGTGATTCATAAGGGTCGTACCCTCCCGATACTTTCCATTGGAGAAATTCATCGGTTTCCCGCGACAATTCGGCTTCGGGCGAGTTATGGATAAATCCCCACTTTTGCGCTTCCAACAGTTCGTTAACGTCATAGCGGGCAGGTTCCAAGCCTTTCGGGTATCTGCCGTCTTCCGCTATCAGCATTTCCACGATTTGGCCGTCTTCCATGCCGACATCACGCATAAAGCGGACTAACGCGCCTACGGCGTTTTTACCGTGTTTGACCTTATGCTCAAACGTCATGTTTAAGGTTTTTTCCCGAACGGCAATCCGTTTGGCTTCAGGCATATTTTTAAAGGTTTGGCAGATGGGGAACGCCCCTGAAAAATACGCCCCGGAGTCCTGCAATATTTCAAACGGTATCTCTATATCGCCGTGATTGAACTGAATCTCAAAGCGCACCCACGGGCTGCTTTTATCGCCGAGCTGACGGCCTTTCTCGTATATCCGCACATAACGGGCGTTTTTGACTCTGCCGATGTACAGGGTTTTGCCCGTTTGGTCTTCTTTCTGCCACGCAGTACCGCGACACTCACGTTTGGGCTGCATATTGTGGTTGTTGAAAAAGCCGTTATCATGGTCCAGCAAGGCTTGTTCGGGCGTGTATTCCCCGTTGAAAAAATCCAAAGCCAAATCACAGCGGGTAATGCGGCAGCGTATGGCGGTTTTCATAAAGCGGTAAAGGCGCGTTTCCCAGCCCGCCGAAGCCAAGTTGCAACCCAATCCTTTCAGTTCCACCAACACCGTATCCCTTTGGCCGCCGAAATGCACCGCGCCGTATTCGGCATCTTCAGAACCGAGCAGATACATACTTTCGTAAAACTTATTGCCTTTGGACTTGGCTTTGCGGGTAATGCCGAAGCCTAAAATTTCTTCCAGCTTTTCACTCAACACCCACATAAATTCTTTGTCGCTCACGAGCGGGTGGCCTGCACATCTGATTAGCGTGTCTTGGTGGAAAGTAAAGGTTAACCAATCACAGAAAACGCCGTTTACCGCACCGCGCCTTTGGGGAACTTCGATTAAACGCCCCTTACCATCTGTTAAGAAGTGGGAAAAGTATTCAATCGGGTTTGGGCTTTGCTCCCCACTCATGGAATCGGGTTTTGGTTGCTCCCCCCCTGTTAGTCTAGGGGGGCAGCCTTCGGCGGGTTCCGCCGCGCCGCGTGCGTCAAAGCCGCCCGCTGCCGCAGCGGCCACCGCCACGGCCTTTTTGTTTTGCCCAACCGTCATCTCAACATTTCCGCATCAATGATTTTGGATACTTCCGCCCGCCCGCATTTATCGGCCATGCGGTAGGTTCTTTGCGGGAAATGCGGGTTTGAAATGGGAAAGTTGACGGTTCTTACTAGATTGTCGTTTTTGTAGATACGCAGCAGATAGGATTTGCTGTTAAAGAACCTGTCTAAATCTACAGAGTAGTAAGCAATACACACGATTAAGCCCCTTTCACTTGGCTGGAGTTAAAGGGGCTTAACGTTTGTAAAATATGCCCCTGATATGGGGCGCAATATATAAGGCCGTCTGAAAACGAGTGATGCGGGTTGCGCTAAAACTGTTTTCAGACGGCCTTGTTATCTGCGTTTTAGAAATAGCCTGCTTTTTTGCGCTCTTCCATGGCCGCTTCGGAAACGCGGTCGTCCATGCGGGTGGCGCTGCGTTCGGAAAGGGTGGCGGCGGCGGTTTCGGCGATGATGTCTTCCGGTGTGGCGGCGGTGCTGGCTACGGGGCAGGTGCAGGAAATGTCGCCGACGGTGCGGAAGCGCACGCTGCGCACTTGTGTGGTTTCGCCGTCGCGCTTGGGTGTGAGCGGGGTAACGGGCACGAGCAGGCCGCCGCGTTCCACCACTTCGCGCTCGTGGGCGTAGTAAATCGGCGGCAGGGCGAGGTTTTCGCGGGCGATGTATTGCCAGATGTCGAGCTCCGTCCAGTTGGAAATGGGGAACACGCGCATGTTTTCGCCGGGGAAGAGGCGGGTGTTGTAGAGGCTCCAGAGTTCGGGGCGTTGGTTTTTCGGATCCCATTGGCCGAATTCGTCGCGGAAGGAAAAAATGCGCTCTTTGGCGCGGGCTTTTTCTTCGTCGCGCCGCGCGCCGCCCATCAGCGCGTCGAAGCCTTGTTCTTCAATGGTTTCGACGAGAGTAACGGCTTGGGCGGCGTTGCGCGAGTCGTTTTCGCGGCGCAAAACCACCGTGCCGCGTTTGATGGAATCTTCCACGCTGCCCACTACCAGCTCCACGCCGGTACGGGCGACGGTTTGGTCGCGGAACGCAATCACTTCGGGGTAATTGTGGCCGGTATCGACGTGCAGCAGTTTGAACGGCAGCTTGAGCGGCCGGCCTTCGATTTGGAAGGCTTTCACGGCCAGCGCGAGCAGTACCACGGAATCTTTGCCGCCGGAAAACAGCAGCGCGGGGTTTTTCGCTTCGGCAATCACTTCGCGGATGATGTAGACGGATTCGGCTTCAAGCCAGTTGAGGTGGTGGTTTTGGATAGACATGATGTGTTCTTTTCAGATGGCCTCGATGCGCTTTACTTTAATGAGGCCGTCTGAAAAAGGGAAAGAATGGTTGGTTTTAATTTAAGATGATTTTGTTATAAAACCTGCGGTTTTTCGCTTTTGGGGCAAGGGCGGGCGTTGGCGAAGCGGGCTTTGCGGCGTGCAGGCCGCTCTTTCAATACGTTTCTGAAAAGCCGTATAATAGCCGCCGTACTATAACGACACAGCAGAAAGCGCCACCATGAACATTACCGTTATCGACCACCCGCTGGTCAAACACAAACTCACCTTGATGCGCGAAGCCGAGTGCAGCACGTTTAAATTCCGCACGCTGACCACCGAGTTGGCGCGTTTGATGGCTTATGAAGCCACCCGCGATTTTGCGACGGAAAACTATATTATCGACGGCTGGTGCGGCCAGATCGAAGGCGAGCGCATCAAAGGCAAAACGCTGACGGTTGTGCCGATTCTGCGCGCCGGATTGGGCATGCTCGACGGCGTGCTGGATTTGATTCCCACCGCCAAAATCAGCGTGGTCGGCCTGCAACGCGATGAGGAAACGCTCAAGCCGGTTTCTTATTTTGAAAAATTTGTTGATAGCATGGATTCGCGTCCGGCATTGATTATCGACCCCATGCTGGCAACCGGCGGCTCTATGGTGGCGACCATTGATTTGCTGAAACAGAAAGGCTGCCGCAATATCAAAGCCTTAGTGCTGGTGGCCGCGCCCGAAGGCGTGAAGCTGGTAAACGAAGCCCACCCCGACGTAACC
The DNA here is from genome assembly GCF_022870825.1 of Neisseria sp. Dent CA1/247. Taxonomy (NCBI): domain Bacteria; kingdom Pseudomonadati; phylum Pseudomonadota; class Betaproteobacteria; order Neisseriales; family Neisseriaceae; genus Neisseria; species Neisseria sp. Dent CA1/247. The sequence continues at coordinate 814,433 of NZ_CP091522.1, forward strand.
ATTTACACCGCCGCGCTCGACAGCCATCTCAACGAACACGGCTACATCATCCCCGGCTTGGGCGATGCGGGGGATAAGATTTTCGGTACGCGCTGATTGCGTTGAGATCGTTTGATGCCGTCTGAAAGTGGGCTTGGCGGGCTTCGCTAAAAGTGTTTCAGACGGCATTGGTTTATCGGCAGGCTGGCACGGCCTGTTTCCTATCCGGCAAGTGTGTTTTGCCGTTTTGTATTTTGAAGAAAGAATTGCCATGAGTTTTCAAGACAACCTCGCCACCTTGCCTTCTATCGACCATCTGAGCGGTTTGGATGTGTTGAGCAACGGCGAAACCATCCACCACATTCCCGCCGCGCCCGGCAAGCTCGGTTCGCTCAAGCTTTATCACGCGCTGGCACAGGAATTTAACGGTGTGTTGAACCGCGAAGCCGCCGAACACGGTTTGGCTTTGTTTGCCGAACATGTGGCCGATGCCGAAGCCAACCCCGGCAAGCATCCCAATATTGATTTGCTGTTTAAAGTGAAAGCTGAAAACTTGAATTTGCAGCTGAAAGCGTTGACGAATTAAAGGGCGTTGCCGTTTCGGCATTTGGATATGGCGGAACGACTAGAGCCGCTTTCGTTTCTTTGCTTGGCCGCACAATGAATAAAGGCCGTCTGAAAAAACCGAACCTTGTGTTTCATAGCAAGGTTCGGTTTTTTCAGACGGCCTCAAGCTGTTCTAAGGGCAAGAAAACGCTTTATTGGCTGTCTTTGGCTTTCGGGTTGAAGAAAGGCAGCAAGCGTTCCGCGCCTTGTTTTAAGGCTTCGAGGAAAATCGCCACTTCGTGTTTTTGTTGCTCAACATAGCTGGCGGTGAAGAGCCAGCCGTCTTGGGTTAAGGTGTAGTTGATGCCCAAACCTCCGGCGGAAGTGGGCGCGAAGGCAAAATTAATGACGGCGCTGTCGTCGCCCAAAGTGGAAGTGGACAGGAAATCGGTCGAGAAAACTTCATAAGCCTTGTCTTTAAACACAGCGGGAACGCGGCGGCTGCCGTTTTGCCGCGCCATCAGCTTCAAACCAAGCAAGTGGCGGTTGGCGCCTTGCCCCAGCTTGGCGGCTTTGATGCGGGCTTTGTGTTCGGCAAGGGCGGCATCGAGCAGGCTTTGGTCGGGCTGGTCTTGCAGCAGCGTGCCGACAAAGGCGAGCGATTCATCCGAAATCGGGCGCACGCATTCGGTGCGGCCGTTGCGGAAATGGCTGACGTCCACCGCTTCATAGGTGTTTCTCACTTCGCCGTAGGTGGTGAGCAGGGCGTATTGAAGCAAAAACTGCATCAGGGCGTCGTGGCTGACACCTTTCGGAATGCTGTTGCCGTTGAAGGGAATGGCTACGCTGGTTACGCGCATTTTGGCGGCTTGTTGGGCGTATTGTTGCTGCCATTGCGGCCAATTTTTCTTTTGGGTGGGCGTGAGCGTCCATTGGTGGCGGCTGATGGCCGGTGCCGTTTTTTTGCCGTGGTGGGCATGGAGTTTTTCTGCGGCAAGCGCCACGATGCCTTTTAATGCGCCGCCGTCTTCCCAAGTGTGTTCGCAATGTAGAAACAGCCTTTGCGTTGCGCTGTTGTAGCAGAAAGTCATCGGCTTGTAGCACCACACGTTTTGATGCGGCACAAACGTGGCGCGGGCAAGGTCGTCGTCGGCAGCCAGCGGCATGTGGTCGAGGCTGATGTGAAACAAATCGGTTTCGAGATGGTTGATCAGCTCGGCATTGTCGTCTTTGGTGTTGAGGGCACGATAAACCTGAGCCGTGGCGTTGCCGCCCAAATAAGAGGGAATGGCGACAGGGTAGGGGTTTTCGGTGTGGTCGGCCAAAATCTGCTCGAACGCCTGTTGGAAGGTGTCGGGGTGGTAGGCTTCGAAATGATCGTCAAGCGCGGTGATTCTGTAATAGAAGCCGTTGTGCAAAACCCCGATGTGGCGGCTGGTGGTTTCGGCGATGCGGTAGCCGTCGCTGCCGGTTTTCGGGGTACGCGCCGCGCCGCGCAAAATCTGCCATTGCTGCATACACACGGGCGTGCCTTGCGGAGTGTGCGGCACGGGAATGCGGTTGTGGTGGAAGTCGGCGCACACGGCGGCGATGGCAGCCGCCCATTCGCTCAAACTTTTACCGTGCGTGCGGATGGCAAAGCCTACATTGCTCGCCAGAGGCAGAGGCGTGCGCACGTCGAGATAGCTTTTCAGCCAAGCATCCAGTAGCCAGCTGGTGTCGGCTTTTTCGGCGGATGTTTCCAGTTGTGTTTGTAATGTTTTCCCTATCCGGCTTTGGAAATGGCGCACGGAAGCCGTGGTTTTTTTATATTCTTCATCACTCAGCAGCGGACGCACCTGTTTGAGGTAGCGGGCACAGGTTTCTACAAGATCGGGCACCGGCAAGCGTGGTTGCTGGGTCATGCTTCTCTCCTTTTGTTAAGTTTATGATATTTAGTAGATTGTAGCGGAAAAACCCGTTTGAAGTAACCTATGGTAAGAATAATATGCCGTTTGTTTATTAAGTGACGGTTGTGTAGATGGTTATTAGTATAATGTCATTTTTCAGCGTGCACTCACTTTAGAAAGGAAGAATAATGAAAGTTTTACGTTGGCTTGCAGCGCCTTCGTGCGCAATTTTTCTGGCATTATCCGCCTGTGCAAACGTACAGCCGGGCACCTACCAACAGGCCAAAGAAGCATACAGCAAAGGCCAATATGAAGAAGCCCACAAAATCATGAAAGCCCTTGCCGAGCAAGGCGATGCCAATGCGCAAAACCAATTGGGCATGATGTTTTCAGACGGCATCAGCCGACCTTCAGACTACGCCCAAGCCAAACAGTGGTGGGAAAAGGCCGCCGCACAAAACCATGTGAACGCCATTTATCATTTGGGTTTATTGTATGAAAACGGCTGGGGTGTGCGCCCCGATTACGCTATGGCGGTTGAGTGGTATACAAAAGCTGCGGAACTCGGCCAAGTGAATGCTATGGTAAATCTCGCTGCGTTATATGAATCCGGAAAAGGTGTGAAACGCAACCATCGTAAAGCCGCCGAGTGGTACGAACAAGCCGCAGAAAAAGGCGAAGTCGAAAGCCAATTCAAAATCGGCATGATGTATTTGAACGGCACGGGCGTGAAACGCAACCAAGCAAAAGCCAAGCATTGGTTGAGCAAAGCTGCCGAGCAAGGCGATGTTAAAGCCGCATCGGTATTGAAAAAGAAAAGAATGTAATGAAGAAAAGGCCGTCTGAAATATTCAGACGGCCTTTTAACTTATATACAGAAGTCTTGATGACGAACCTTACTGCTTGTTCTCTTCGCTGTCCAAGAAGCTTCTCAAGCGGTCGCTGCGGGTCGGGTGACGCAGTTTGCGCAATGCTTTGGCTTCGATTTGGCGGATACGTTCGCGGGTTACGTCGAACTGTTTGCCCACTTCTTCCAGCGTGTGGTCGGTGTTCATGTCGATACCGAAGCGCATACGCAATACTTTTGCTTCGCGCGGAGTCAGGCTTTCCAGCACTTCTTTGGTAACTTCGTGCAGACTCGAATACATGGCCGCGTCTGCCGGAGCGACATTGTTCACGTCTTCGATGAAATCGCCCAGATGCGAATCGTCGTCGTCACCGATCGGCGTTTCCATGGAAATCGGCTCTTTGGCGATTTTCATGATTTTGCGGATTTTGTCTTCGGGCATTTCCATCAGTTCGGCCAGTTTGGCGGAATCAGGTTCTTCGCCGGTTTCTTGCAGATATTGGCGCGAAATGCGGTTCATTTTGTTGATGGTTTCAATCATGTGAACCGGAATACGGATGGTGCGCGCTTGGTCGGCAATCGAGCGGGTAATGGCTTGGCGGATCCACCAAGTAGCATAGGTAGAGAATTTATAACCGCGGCGGTATTCGAATTTATCCACGGCTTTCATCAAACCGATATTGCCTTCCTGAATCAAATCAAGGAACTGCAAGCCGCGGTTGGTGTATTTTTTAGCAATCGAAATCACCAAACGCAAGTTGGCCTGAATCATTTCCTGCTTGGCGGCAGCGGTTTCTTTTTCGCTGATCACCATGTTTTTATTGATTTCTTTCAGCTCTTCGATGGAAATGCGGGTTTCGGTTTCCATGTCGGCCAGCGCGGTTTGTTTCTCGATAATGGCATGGCGGAAGCGGTCGAGCGCGTTGCTCCAAACTTTGCCTTTGGCCACTTCTTCTTCAACCCAATCCAAGCGTGTGATTTCGGGCAGGAAGTAGTTGATGAAATAGTCTCTGTCCATATGAACGCGATCCAAGCAGATGTCGCGGATTTCGCGTTCGAGTCTGCGGATGTTTTCCACGCGTTCGCGCAAGTTGCTGCTCAAGGCTTCAATCTGACGGGTGGCGAAACGTACTTCGAGCAGTTTGGAAGCGATGGCGTCGCGGTGTTCCAAATAGGTTTCATGGCGGCTGTCGTACTTGGTCAGCGCGGCGATCATTTTGTCGTAATCTTCTTGGATGCGTTCAAAATGTTCGAGCACTTTTTGCTTCAGCTCTTCCAAGTTGGTGGCGGCGATGGCTTCGGGGCTGCTTTCGTCTTCGTCATCTTCGCTGTCGTTGTCGCTGTCGTCGCTGTCGTCGGTATCGCTGTTGTCGGCCGGTGCGGCAGTTTCCAGATGGCCTAAGCCCAGTTCGTTGAGCAATACTTCGTTGGGGTCAATAATGGCTTCTACAACTTCGTCGACTTTGATTTCATCGGCACGGATGCGCCCGATCAGCTCCAAAATTTCGGTAATCGAACCGGGGCAGGCGGAAATGGCCTGCACCATGTTTTTCAGGGCGTTTTCGATTTTTTTGGCGATGATGATTTCGTCTTCGCGGGTCAGCAGATCGACCTGACCCATTTCGCGCATGTACATACGCACGGGGTCGGTGGTGCGGCCGAATTCGCTGTCAACGCTGGACAGGGCGGCTTCGGCTTCGGCTACGGCGTCGTCGTCGGTGATAGCGGCGGTGTTGTCGCTCATCAGCATTTCTTCGGCATCGGGCGCCTGCTCGGTCACTTGGATGCCCAAGCCTGAAATCATGCTGACGATGTTGTCGATTTGCTCTGCATCCGACATATCATCGGGCAGGGCGTCGTTGATTTCGGAGTAGGTGATGTAGCCTCGCTCTTTACCCATGATAATGAGCTGGCGTAACCGTGCCCGCTGCTCTTCAAGGGTGAGCGGACGGTTGTCGTCTTGTTCTTCGTATTCGCTGTCGTGTGTATTGCTGTGTTCGGTGGACATAGAATGTTCTCGATGAATGGTTTAACGGATTGGCGGCCGTCTGAAACAAATGATTAGGGTATTCTGCGGTAGGTACAAGACGACTCGGTTGCAGCGGGGTATATGTTTTTCAGACGGCCTCGGGTTTTATCGTGCGCTCGGCGTTAATAAGGCCAGCAGCAGTTTTTTTTCACTTTCGTTTAAACCGGTTTGCCGGTTTTTTTCTTTCAATGCCTCGATTTGGGCGTTTTTCAACTCGTTCAGGAGTTTGGTCATGCCGAGTTGGAAACTTTCGCAATCTTCTTCGCTGTTGCCTTCCAGTGCTTCCGGGTCGTTGAGCGCGTTTTGGAAAATCCGGTTTATCGTGGCTTCATAAGGGCTTCCACGCATGTGCTCCAAAATACGCGCGCCTGTGGGCGGCTCCGGCTGGCTGTTGATCAGCTCGGCGAGATTGGCCAGGCAGGCAAAATCGCCGGTTAGGGTCAGATATTCGGGCAGGTCTATATATGAAGCCCATGCGGGATTTATCAAGAGGCTGCGTATCTGACGTTCCGCCAATGTAGACATTTGCGGTTGTTTAAAGGTTTCTTTCGGCAGCTTGTAATTTTTCTGCCGTGCTTGCCGTTTGGGGGCTTCTTCGCCCAGCAGTCGGGCGAGATCGTCGGAATCGATGCCGACCAAGCTGCTCAAGCGCTGTTTCAGCAGAAAGCCTAAAGCGGGCGCGGTAATTTGTGCCAGCAGGGGCGAGCTGGTTTTGACGAGTTCGGCTTTGCCTTCCTGCGTGCTTAGGTTGAGGCCGTCTGAAAGGTGTTCCCAAAAATATTCCGACAAGGGCTTGCTTTGGTTGAGCAGGGCATCTTCAAACTGTGTTTTGCCGTAAGCGCGGATGTAGCTGTCGGGGTCGTGCTCTTCCGGCAAAAACAGGAAATGCAGAGATTTGTCGTCTTTTAGCTGAGGTAAGGCGTTTTCCAAAGCCCGCCACGCGGCTTTGCGGCCTGCGCGGTCGCCGTCGAAGCAGAAATAAATGCTGTCGGTTTGGCGCATCAGCAGTTTGATGTGGTCGGCGGTGGTGGCGGTACCCAGCGCGGCGACGCTGTAACCGATGCCGAACTGCGCCAAAGCGACCACGTCCATATAGCCTTCCACCACCAAAATGCGCCCTGCGTCTTTGATGGCGGCGCGGCCTTCGTGCAGGCCGTAGAGGTTGCGGCCTTTATCGAACAGCGGCGTTTCGGGGGAGTTGAGGTATTTCGGCTCTCCCTTGTCGAGTATCCGCCCGCCGAAGCCGATCACTTGTCCGCGCTGGTTGCGGATGGGGAACATGATGCGGTCGTGGAAGCGGTCGTAATATTTGCCGTCTTTTTCGATAACCATGCCGCTTTCTACGAGCGGCGTGTTGGGGTAGGGCTGGAAAATCTGCGCCAGCGGCTGCCAACTGTCGGGCGCGTAACCCAATCCGTAATGCTCGATGATTTCGGCACTCAAACCGCGCCCGCTGAGATATTGCTGCGCACGGGTGTCTTGTTTCAGACGGCCTGTATAAAAAGCGGCGGCGGCTTCGGTGGTTTCTTCCAGCGTTTGCTGCTTTTTCTTGCGTTGCGCGCGCTGCTCGGGGTTTTCCTGCTGACCGCGGGTGCGCGGTACGGTCATGCCGACGCGGTCGGCCAAATACTGCACGGCTTCGGTAAAACTCAAGCCTTGATATTCCATGATGAACCCGATGGCAGAACCGTGCGCGCCGCAACCGAAGCAGTGGTAAAACTGTTTCTGCGGGCTGACGGAAAACGACGGCGATTTTTCTTTGTGAAACGGGCAGCAGGCCATGTAGTTGGCGCCGCCTTTTTTCAGCGGCACATGCTCGTCGATAATATCTACGATATCGACTTTGGCCAGCAGCTCGTCGATAAATTCACTGGGTATCATGGTGTTGGGTTTGGCCGTCTGAAAAAAACGGTTGATGCGGTATTGTTTTTTCAGACGGCCTGTTTGGGGTTAGCCGGCGAGTACGGATTTCAGCACTTTGTTCACTTCGCCCATATCGGCTTTGCCCGCCAGCTTGGTTTTCAATACGCCCATCACTTTGCCCATATCGCCCATGCTTGATGCGCCTGTTTCGGCTACGGCGGCTTCTACTGCGTTGCGGATTTCTTCGGGCGACATCATTTGCGGCAGGTAGCGTTTGAGCACTTCGGTTTCGGCGTTTTCTTTCTCCGCCAAATCGGTGCGGCCGGCGTCGGTGTAGATTTTGGCGCTGTCGTTGCGCTGTTTCACCATTTTGGTAATGATGGCAATCACTTTGGCGTCGTCGGCTTCCGTGCGCTCGTCCACTTCAAACTGCTTGATGGCGGCGTTGATGAGGCGCACGGTGGACAGGGTTACGCTGTCTTTGGCGCGCATGGCGGTTTTCATGTCTTCGGAAAGTTGCGCTTTCAGGCTCATGGCTGGCTCACTTTGTTTGTGTGTTCAAACTCTTCAATGGTGTTGTTTTGTTTAAAAACAAGCTGTTTGCGCGTTTCGGGTGTAAAGGTTAGGGCAAACGGCTGTTTGTGTGTGCGGCGGTTGGTGCTGCCGAATCCATTTAAAACTGCAACCGGGTGTTGAACCGGGGCGGCGGTTTTGAATGAATCCGTTTGACGCTGCTGCTTCTTGGTGTGGAGAAGCGTAAAAAGGTTTCGCGGGGTTGTGTTTGTGGAATATATAGAAGCCAAAACACCGCAAGGCACAAGGCCTTACGGTGTATTGCTTAATCACATTGTTAAAAAGGTGTGATTAGTAGAGTTTCGGAGGCAGTTGTTGGCTGCGCAGGCGTTTTTGCAGACGTTTAACCGCAGCGGCTTTTTTGCGTTTGCGCTCGGTAGTCGGTTTTTCGTAAGCTTCACGGGCACGCAGTTCGGTCAGCAGACCGGTTTTTTCAACAGCGCGTTTGAAACGGCGCATGGCAACTTCAAAAGGTTCGTTTTCTTTTACACGAATAGCAGGCATTTTATTTCCTTAAAATTTGGTTTCGGCCTTCTTGTTTTTCAGACGGCCTGTGAATAGGGTTTTGTTGTATCGCTATCGGCCCTCGGGCTTGGCGGGATACGCGCCGTGATGTAAACATCACCTCCTAACAGGCGGCACGGGATGGGGTGTGCCGGAAAAAATAGTGAGCCGTATCAAACGGCTGCAAAATAATTGGCGGATTATCTTATTCTTTGTGTGTGTTGTCAAGAAAATAAGGGGCGGCAGGATAGGCGTTGTTGCAAACGGGAACGGCATTTTGACAAGCCCGAGTATGGAGGGTGTTGCGCAGGGTAGATTGGTTTGTTACAGCCATTCCTGCAAAAGTGCGGTGGGAATGTTCCACGACCAGATGCCGTTGCTGCTGCCGTCTAAGCCGCGCAGAAAGAGATAGCGCACGGCAACGGTATGCAGCGGCCGGTTGCGGGAGGCGAAATGGCGGGCGGTAGCGATGGCGTAAATCAGGGCTTGCAGGTAATAGTGGTGGTGGGCGACGGCTTCGTTCATGGCCGCCGGTGTATAGTCTTCGGCGGTGTAACCCAAGTGGTTGGATTTGTAGTCGATAACGGTTACGAGGCCGTCTGAATATTGGCATACCATGTCGATGAAACCGTTGAGGAAGCCTTTTACGTCGCTGAAATCCAGCAGTTTGGCGGCGGCCGCGCATTCGGCGGGCAGGCCGTGGTCTGCTCGGGCGAACCATTGTTGCAGGCGTTCGAGCTTGAAGTCGTGCATAAACAGGGTGAAGCCCATTTCGGCAAGGCGGCGGTCGGCGGGGATGTCGGCCAGAGCGGTTTGGCCGTCGAGCGGGGCAAGGCGGGTGTGGTCGAGCATGGCGGTAACGGCGGGCAGCCGGTCGGCTTCGAAACCGTAGTGTTCCAATGTGGCGGCCACGGCTTCGCTTTGCGCGGCGGCGGGTGTGCTGAAATCGAAGGTTTCCAGAATTTCGTGCAGGCATACGCCTGCGCCTGCACCGCGCGGGAAGGTGTGGATGCTGCGGGTGTCGGTATTTTCAGACGGCATGGGCGGCGGTGTGTCGGCGGCGGTTTCTGCGGTATCTATTGCCGGTTGCAGCTCTTCGCGGGTGTGTTCGTCGTGGCTGCGGGTGTGGCGGCTCAGGCCGGTAAAGCTGGTGTGGCGGATAAATTCAAACGGGCGCGAAGGGATGTCGGCAGCTTGGTAGAGGCCGTCTGAAACGGGCGGCAATCGGTAAACCGCCGGTTCGGGCGCGGTGTCGGTAAAGCTGAAGTCTGTATCGGCGGGGGCGTTGCCGATGAACCGCTGCCAGTTGTTTTTCAGCATGGCGGCGGCTTCTTTTTTTTCGGCAGCGTAAGCGGCGGCGATATCGGCGCGGCGGCTGTCGGCAGTGCCTTCGAGCAGGTAGGCGAAGGTGTTGTCGGGCGTGTTGCTGCAATAGGCGGCATAGATAACCAGATGCTCTTCGGCACGGGTGAGGGCAACGTAAAGCAGGCGCAGGTTTTCGCTCAGGTTTTCATCGGCGAGCTGGTTGCGGTCGGTGTCGTCGAGTTGTTTTTCGTGCAGCAGTTCGGTGGTTTGGTGCGGGCGGTGGAGTATCTGCCAGCCTTTGAGGTCGTTTTTTTTGGCATCCCACACAAACGGGCAATACACGAGCGGATACTGTAAACCTTTGGCGGCGTGCATGGTCACGATTTTAACCAGGTTTTCATCGCTTTCCAGACGCAAGAGGTTGTTTTCTCCGTTGGGTTGGCCGGCATCTTGTGCCGTCTGAATTTGGCTTTCGAACCATTGCCGGAGTGCGGCGGGCGAGCGGCTTTGTTCGTCTTCTTCGGCCAGCCTTTCGACAAGCTGGTGGTAGTTGGTCAGGCTGCGCGTACTGCCGCGCGAGAGCAGGCGGCTTTCGATGCCGTGTTCGGCGGCAAAGTGCTGCATGGCGGCGTAGATGCCGTGCCGCTGCCAAGTTTCGGCGGCGGTTTGGGCTGAGTTTATCCACGAGAGCAGGGCGGATTCGTTGTGGTTGAGTTCGTGGATCATGGCGGCGGTATGTCGGAACAAAACGCCGCCGAGCACGAAGCGCAGCATTTCGGTGCGTTGCGGTTGCAGCCAAAAGCCGATGAGTGCGGCAAGGGCTTCGGCTTCTTCGGAGGCAAACACGGATTCACGTTGCAGCAGCACGCTTTGGATGTTGCGCTGTTTTAGGGCTTTGGCAATCATTTGCCCTTCGTTGTGGGTGCGTACGAGTACGGCGATTTGCCCCGATTGCAGCGGTGCGGCAGGGCTATTGCTGTTTTTTTTGTATTTCAGACGGCCTGCTGCGGCATCGTTGAGTGCCGTGGCGATTTCGTCGGCGCAATAATCGGCGGCACGGCTGCGCAATAAGTCTTTGTTGCTGCCTTCGTCGTCGCCGTTGTTCAGCCAACGCACGACAATGGCGTTTTGGGGCGGATTCAGACGGCCTGTGTCGCGGGCGGCGCCGACGTCGGCATAGTCGATGCTGTCGAGCACGAAGGGGCGGTTTTTTTCTTTGAACAGTGCGCCGATGCCGTTGATCAGCTTGGCGTGGCTGCGGAAGTTGGTGGCGAGCGTGTAGTGCGCGTCGGCTTGCTCGGCGGCCTGCATGTAGGCGTAGATGTCGGCACCGCGAAAGCTGTAAATGGCCTGCTTGGGGTCGCCGACGAGAAACAGCGGGTTGCCTTGGCGGATAAACAGCCGTTCGAAAATGGCGTATTGCAGCGGGTCGGTGTCTTGAAATTCGTCGATGAGTGCGGCTTTCCAAGTGGCGGCGACGGTTTGTGCCAGCAGTTCGCGGTGCGGGCTTTCAATTAGGGCGCGGTAAACGTCTAGCAGCAAGTCGTCGAAACCGCGTTCGCGGCGGGATTTTTTGCGTGTTTCCAACGCGTTGCCGATGTATTCGAGCATGTCGGTTTGCAGCCGTATCAAGGTGTTTTCTTCGGCTTCGGCTAAGTCGTCGAAGTATTGTCCGAGGCGGGCGAGTATCGCTAAGCGGGCATAGGCTGCGGCATCGGGCGTGTTACCTTTTTTGGTGGCGGCTTCCAAAGCTGTGGCGGCAAACAGGGGCAGTTTTTCGTGGTTGGGGGGCAGGGTGTTGTTTTCTGCCGCGGCTTCCAGCAGGGCAAAGACGTTTTGGAAGGTAGCTTTGCGGTATTTGGTGCCGTTTAAAGCGGGGTGGACAGCCCAAAAGGTTTGCGCCAACTCTGGCAATCGGGCGCGCACTTTTTCCCAGCATTCCGCCAATGCTTTTTCTGCGGCTTCCACATCGCTTTCAGGCCGTCTGAAAGTAAGATACGGGCGGCTGATAAAGCTTTTGATTTGGGACAGCATGTCTTGCGGCGTGTAGCCGTGCTTGAACACCAGCCTGGCCAATAAGGGATTGTGCGACACGTTTTCGCGCCAGAAATCTTGGGTGGGTTCGAGCAGGCGTTCGCGCGTGTCTTCGGTTAGCTCCACATCGAAAGGGGCTTGGCAGAAAAAGGCGTAATCGCGCAGCAGGCGTTGGCAGAAGCCGTGGATGGTGTAGATGGCGGCGTTGTCGAAACGGCTGATGGCGGCTTTAAGGCGCACAATCAGGCGCTCTTGGCTTTCTTGCTGCAAGGCGGTTTCGAGCAGGCCGGGCAAAAAGACGTCGCCTTCGTAGTGTTCGGCGCAATAGGCTTCGAGGCCGTCTGAATTTTGTGCGGCGTCGGGTACTTTTTCCAATACCGACAAAACTTCGTCCAAACGCGCCCGCAGACGGGTTTTCAGCTCGGCGGTAGCGGCTTTGGTAAAGGTAACGACCAGCACGCTTTCTACCGACATTTTTTCCAGCACAATCAGGCGGGTAAACAAGGCGGCGATGCCGTAAGTTTTGCCCGTGCCGGCAGAGGCTTCGATGAGGTTGGTGCCTGAAATGGGAATGGTGAGCGGGTTGAACGGTTGTGCTGGCATGGCGTTGTGGGCGGTATGAGGCCGTCTGAAAAATATCCGGCTAGGGGTAAACAGGGGGATGACGGTGCTTGGGCGGGCTGTCTGCGTATCGGTTTCAGACGGCCTTTACTTACATATATACGGTGGCGGCGCAAGCATAGGCCGAAGTGTAAAGGGTTTGCAGGAAAACAGCCAGCGCCGCCGTTACCGCTGCGTATCTTCGGCGCGAATCAAGCCGGTTTTCATATTCTTGCTTGCCCTTTTGCCGTAAAAAGGCCACAATCCTTGCTGATTGTTAACAATTTCCGTATTTAAATCACCGGTGTTAAGGAATCAGACGATGGACATCATCACTCGCTTACATAACTTGCCAGTGGGTAAGTTTCATTACAAGTTGTTGATATTAATCGGCTTGGGCTGGCTGTTTGATGCAATGGATACCGGCATGGTGTCGTTTGTGTTGGCTACGCTGGGCAAAGAATGGAATCTCGCGCCCGCGCAATTGGGCTGGATTGTCAGCATCGGCTTTGTGGGTATGGCTTTGGGCGCGGTGTTGAGCGGCAGAATGGCCGACCGCATCGGGCGCAAGGGCGTGTTTATCGCCACGATGGTGGTGTACAGCATCGCCACGGGCTTGTGCGCTTTCGCTTGGAACTACGAAAGCCTGCTGTTTTTCCGCTTTTGGGTCGGCTTCGGCTTGGGCGGACAGCTGCCGGTGGCGGTGTCGCTGGTGAGCGAGTATGCGCCGCCGAAAGTGCGCGGGCGTTTTATCGTGCTACTGGAAAGTTTTTGGGGCTTGGGCTGGCTGGCGGCGGCACTGGTATCGTATTTCTTTATTCCGCAATACGGCTGGCAGAGTGCGTTTCTGATTGGCGCGCTGCCGGTGTTTTACGCGGTTTTCGTGTGGAAATTGCTGCCGGAATCCGTGCCTTACCTGATTAATAAAGGACGGGTGCAGGAAGCGCACGAGATTGTGTGCAAGCTGGAAGCAGAAGCCGGTGTGCCGGTAACGGCGACGGCCGAGGTAGCGGAGCAGGCTTCGGCCGAACCGCCGCGTTTTGCCCAGCTGTGGCAGGCGCCGTTTGCCAAGCGCACGTTGATGCTGTGGCTGATTTGGTTCGGCATCGTGTTTTCGTATTACGGCATTTTCACTTGGCTGCCGAAGCTGCTGGTGGAGCAGGGGCATACGGTGGTGAAAACCTTTGAATATGTGCTGGTGATGATTTTGGCGCAACTGCCGGGCTATTTTGCGGCGGCGGTGCTGGTGGAAAAAATCGGCCGCAAGGCCACGCTGGCGGGTTTTCTGTTTGCCTGTGCCGTGTGCGCGTATTTCTTCGGCCACAGCGATTCGGTGACGATGATTATGTTTTGGGGCTGCTGGATGTCGTTTTTCAACTTGGGCGCGTGGGGCGTGCTCTACACTTACACGCCCGAGCTGTATCCGGTGCGTTTCCGTGCCTTCGGTTCGGGCTGGGCCGGCGCTATCGGCCGTATCGGCGGCATTGTAGCACCGATGGCGGTGGCGGCGATGATCGGCGGCGACGGCGGCTTCGGGCGGATTTTCGTGATGTTTACGGCGGTGCTGATGGCGGTGGTTGCCGTGATTGTGGTGTTGGGTGAGGAAACCAAAGGCCGCAGTTTGGAAGATATCAGTAAGTAAGCCGCGGAATATCAGTTGAGGCCGTCTGAAAATGTTTTGGATAAATATTTTCAGACGGCCTCAATCATTATGCGGTTCAAACAGAATCAATGTTGATGCGTTTGACTGCCTTTCACATGAATAATCCACACTTCCGACTGCGAACCCAAACGCAGCGGCACGCCCCAAAAGCCGTATCCTGATGTAACGAAAAAGTGGCCGTTGCCGATGCGTTCGTAGCCGTAATGCAGGCGGTTGAGAAAGCGGACGATTAAATTGGCCGGCGCCACTTGACCGTTATGCACATGGCCGGACACCTGTACGTCTATCGGCAGCTTGCTGTGGACTTCAATATCGGTAGGGCGGTGATCCATTAGTAGCACGGGCAGGGCGGTGTTTTGATTGCTCAACAGCGTTTCCGTGCTCGGGCGCGCTCTGTCCAAATCATCATTGCGGCCCACTACCAGCAAGCGGCCGTCCACCACCGTGCTCTCATTGGCGAGCACTTTAATGCCCGCTTTGGTCAGCTCTTCATAAATCTCGCGCTCGTGGCCGAACAAATCGTGGTTGCCCAAAGTGGCATACACGCCCAGCGGCGCGCGCAGTTTTTCCAAATGCGGCTGCATGTTTTCGGCGCGGTAGGCATCGACGTTGTCGTCCATCAAGTCGCCGGGCAGCAGGATGATATCGACTTTTTCGCGGTTCATGATGTCGGCGAGTTTGTCCAGCTGGCGCGCGCCGAACAGCACGCCCAAATGCGTATCGCTGGCCATGCCGATACGCAGCGGTTTCTCCAGCGGCTTATTGATGGTGATGTCGGCATGATGCACCACCGGCGTGTAGGCGTTGTACACCGCCACACCTAGTAGCCCGACCACAAACAAAGGCGCAAACAGCCTCAAGCTGCGCGACATCGGTTTTTGCGCCATGAAGCGGCACAGCAACAGATACAGCACAAAGGTAGCCAAAGCCGCATACATCACAAACAGCAGCAACACCATCCAAAACGCCATCCAGCGGAACACCGCATGCCCCAGCTGCAACAGCAGCCCCGCAATCAGCGCATTGGTAATGAAAAACGCCGCGCCCATCAACCAGCGTCTGCCGCGCGCGCCGATATAGGGCGCAAACAGCCATTGCAGGGATCGCCCCAAGCCGAAAGTAAACGCCTGAAGCAACAGCAATACCAAAACAAAAAGGGCAATACGCATGATGTTTCCTGTTTAAAACGAGCGCAAATTCTAACACAAACCGCTGCAAGCCCTTGCTGGCAGGGCGCAGCAAACGCCGTTCCGCCCTATCGACAGAAGGCCGTCTGAAAACCAATCGGTTCGATTGTTTCAGACGGCCTTAAAATACCCTCAAGCATGGGCTATAATTTCACCCGAACACAACCGAATTTCCATTTTGAAGGAATACTATGACTCCGCAAACCGCCATCATTCCCGAAGGCAGCAAAGCCGCCGTCTTTATCGAAGCCGATATCCGCGGCGACCGTGCGCAAATTCAAGCCGCCGCCCGCCAAAGCCTCGAAGCCCTTGCCAAGCTGCAACAACAATTTCCCGACGCCATGCTCGGCCTGACCATCGGTTTCGGCAGCGCATTTTGGCAAAGTCTGAACCACAACGGCGAAGGCAGCGAAATCAAGCCCTTCACTCCATTGGGCAACGGCTTGGCACCGGCCACGCAGCACGACATCATGTTCCACATTCAATCCGTGCGCCCCGACGTGAACTTCTCGCTGGCGATGGCCGTACTCGATGCCTTTGGCGACAGCATTGAAGTAAAAGACGAAACCCACGGCTTCCGCTGGATCGAAGACCGCGGCTTGGACGGCTTTGTCGACGGCACGGAAAATCCGAGCGGCGCCGACAATATCCGCGCCGTCGGTACCGTACCCGAAGGCAAACCCGATGCAGGCGGCAGCTATGTATTGCTGCAAAAATACCGCCACGACCTGAAAAAATGGAACAAAGTGCCGGTTGCCGAACAAGAATCCGCCATCGGCCGCACCAAAGAAACCAACGAAGAATTCAGCAAAGACGTGCGCCTGCCCGATTCACACTTAGGCCGCGTCAACATCAAAGAAAACGGCGTCGGCCTCGAAATCGTCCGCCGCAGCCTGCCCTACGGCACCGCTTCGGGCGAGCACGGCTTGGTGTTTATCGCCTACTGCGGCACGCTGCACAATATCGAAGCGCAACTCTTGAGCATGTTCGGCCACACCGACGGCAAAACCGACCTGCTGCTGAAACACGTTACCACCGCCGTAACCGGCGCTTATTACTACGCCCCATCGGTGGAACGCTTGCAGAATCTGTAATCCGAACCGGGCAAGATGCAGATAAGGCCGTCTGAAAATCTATTTTCAGACGGCCTTATCTGCATTGATGGAACGCCAACTCAAAAATAAACAGAGGCGGATGCTTTATCCGCCCCTGTTGAGATAAAAATAAGATTGAACCAACAGCCGGGCTGTTACGATTCCTGCCAGCCGCCCAAATAGCCGACCAGTTCTTCCAGCATGTTGCTCAACGCTTCGGTCATCAGAATTTGCGAAGCAAACGTCAGGCTGGCGGCATCATCGCCGTGGCCTTCGGCTTCTTCTTGCAGCACGTCCAAATATTGGATGCGTTTGAGCGTGAAGTCTTGGGTCAGAATAAACGCAATCTGTTCGCGCCATACAAGGCCGAGCTGGGTAACGGTTTTGCCGTTTTTCACATGCTGGATCACTTCATCGGCGGTTAAATCCTGCTTGGACACTTTAACCACCGGCGCCACGTCTCCCGTGCCTTTCAGCTCGCAATCGCTGTCCAACTCGAAGCCGCCTTCGGCTGCGCCGCGCAAGAGCCATTCGGTCATCAGACTGCCGGGCGATTGCTTGGTGTTGGGCAGGCGGACTTCAAGGCCGCCCAAGGCTTCGCGCAGCTTGGTCAGCATGCCTTCGGCTTTGGTGGCGGAAGCGTTATTAATCAAAAGATAACCGTGCTTGGTGTCGAAAATAGCTTGTGTGCGGCTGCTGCGGGTAAACGCGCGGGGGAGTAGGTCGTCGGTAATCTGTTCTTTTAATTCTTGTTTTTCTTTGCGGCCGACATTGCGCGCTTCTGCGTTCTGTATTTCGATCACGCGCTCGTCCAAAATATCGCGGATAACGCCAGCGGGTAAAACTTTTTCTTCTTTCTTCAAGGCTACGCGCCAAGTGTAATCGGCCGGGAAAACTGTTTCAGGCGAGAAAGAAACGGGCGCGGCAAATCCTTCGCTAAACCAGTCCAAACCCATGCACGGCGTAAATTCCGCTTGGGTCAGCTTTTCGGCCAATGTTTCGAGATCGGGGAGCTTGTCTTTATTGAGAGGATAGAAGCTGATTTGTTTGAACCACATAGCATTTCTTTCATGTTAAACCGCGGCATTATACCGTAGCGGGAGGCCGTCTGAAAGGCGTTATGCAATTGTTTTATTGACAAGCGTTTTGTGTGTCTGTATAGTGCGCGTTTCGGTTGTTTACGCGCCCATCGTCTAGAGGCCTAGGACACTGCCCTTTCACGGCGGCAACCGGGGTTCGAATCCCCGTGGGCGTGCCAGTTTTTAGAAAAATCCGCTTGAGTTTTCAGGCGGATTTTTCTTTTTGTATGTCTGTTCATATCAGCTTGGGTAGGTTATGGAGGCCGTCTGAAAAGTGTTGTCGGAGAAAGGTTGTTTAGGAAGAAAAACTGTTTGTAGTTATTGGTATATCGTGCAGTTTTTATCTGTCGGGCTTTTATCTTCTGAATCTTTGCTCAGGAAAAAATCACCTTCCTCGTCACAACTGTTGGTGCTGGATTCACATATCGTAGTAATCAGAGATTCGTTGATTTTTAATACGCGCGGTTCGTAGTTTTTGTTGATGGCTACGGCTTTGAGCGTGAACTTATCGTTCAATGCCCCGCGCGCATTGCCTTGCGGGCGGATGCAGAAGTGCCGGGTAGAGGTTTCAGGCAATTGAGGCCAGGTTGTGGAGGTTTGTTTGAACGAACGGTTTTGCTGGTAAAACTGCTCCATAATATGCGCGTTTTTGAGCAGAAGCGTATGCGCCTCGCGCAGGCGTGAATCTTTGATGTATTGCTGGTAAGGGGGAATAGCGATAGCGGCTAAAATCGCAAGAATGGCTATGATAAAAAGCAGCTCGATGAGTGTGAACCCGTGTTGTTTGTTCAAAATAATCTCCTTGATACAGATAAAAATAATAACAAGGGGTATTTTGTAAAGATTTGTTTATTGTGTAAAGTAAATTTTACACTTTCATTAAGCCGTGTATTTATTTGTACACATAGCAGTTTACATCGGGGGAAGATGTGGTTGCGGCCGTTCTGCCTTCGCAAACGGTGATGATGCCGCTGCCGTTGAGCTGCATATGGCGTTTTTCGTTGGGATTGTTTTCGTTGGGTTCGGCGATTAATGTGAAGTCATCGCCGCTTGCCGCTTTGTAACGGATGTCGAAATATTGGTTGGATTCAAGCGCACCGGCAGCTACGGAAGCGGGAAAGTGGTGTTGCTGTGCGTATTGGCGTTCCAACGATTGAGCGCTCACAAGCAAGTCGGCGCGCACATTTTCCAAGCGGGTCTGCCGGACGTAGGTTTCGTAAGAAGGATAGGCGATGGTGGCGAGTATGGCTAATGTCAGTACCACAATCATTAATTCAATTAAGGTAAAACCTTGTTGTCTGTTTTTGGTCATTTTGGCAAGTCAAGAAAGTAATCAGTTAGACGTAAATGTGTAATATAAACATGATTAAATTATTGTTGTTTATCCGAAAATTATAAATGAATATGGATTGGGCGGTTTTGATAATTGATATGTGGTAGTCTAAAGATGCTAAGCGGACTAACAGTATGTAAAAAAACAGTAATCATAAAGATGTTTTGCGGTGTGAATCATTAAATTTGAGTCTGATAACGGACGAAGAACAATCTTTTTTCGCTTCAAATGGAGCCGAATACGGGAGTTCGGTGCTGTTTTGCAGGTCTGGACAAACTGATCGGCATGTAACGCAGTATTTGTCATTTTCAGACGGCCTCAAGTTGTTCTGTAAGGTTTTATTTCTATATTTATAAATTTCTTAAAGTATTGATGGCTTATTCTTGCGCACACCCGAATGTACGGTTGGAGGCTCAGTCTTTTTTCCAGTACACTTAGTCCGGTTTGTATTCGTTCATGCCCAAAGTTCGGGCGTCATTTTATTTATCTGAACGGGTAAACCTACTTCACATTCAAAATCGAGGCATTATGACTAAAAAGCTTAAATGGATTGCGGCCTTGGCGGTTGTTGCGGTATTGGCTCTGCTGGCTTGGTCTTATTGGCAGCCCGAGGAAAAAATCAATTATCTGACCCAGCCGGTGGCGAAGATGGATATCGACCAAACGGTAAGCGCCACGGGTGAGATTTCTGCCGCGCAGCTGGTTACGGTGGGTTCGCAGGCGTCGGGGCAGATTAAAAAGCTCTACGTTAAAATCGGCCAGCAGGTAAAAAAAGGGGAATTGATTGCGGAAATCGATGCGACGTCGCAAATCAATACCCTGAATATCAACAAGGCCAAACTGGAGACTTTCCGCGCTCAATTGGTGTCGGCGGAGATCAAACAAAAAACGGCGAGAAAAAAATATAAGCGCGAGCAGGCTTTGTGGACGGAGAATGCCACTTCTAAAGCCGAGTTGGAAGATGCCGAAGATGCGCTTTCTGCCGCCGGTGCGTCGGTTGCGGAACTGAAATCGCAGATTAAGCAAACCCAGATTGCGATTAATACGGCGGAAGCGGATTTGGGTTATACGCGCATTGTGGCGACGATGGACGGAACGGTGGTGTCGATTCCGGTGGAAGAAGGCCAAACCGTCAATGCCAACCAAAGTACGCCGACGATTGTGCAGCTGGCCGATCTGAGCAAAATGTTGAACAAAATGCAGATTGCCGAGGGCGATGCGGGCAAAGTCAAAGCAGGGCAGAGCCTCACGTTTACCATTTTGTCGCAGCCTGAAAATGCGCGTGATGCCGTTATCGATACGGTTGACCCCGGTTTGACCAAAATGTCGCAAGGTTCTTACACCACCAGCACAGATACTACGGATACGGCGGTCTATTACTATGCCCGCGCTTTGGTACCGAACGAAGACGGTTCGCTGCATATCGGCATGACGACTGAGAACACGATTGTGATTAACCGTGCGCAGCAAGTGTTGGCCGTGCCCAATTTGGCGGTAAAAACTAAAGAAGGTAAAAAAGTGGTGCGGGTACTGGGCGATAAAGACAAAGTGGAAGAGCGGGTAGTCAAAACCGGTTTGAGCGACGGTACCAATATGCAGGTAATTGAAGGCGTGAAGGAAGGCGAGAAAGTGATTATTTCCGAATCCGGCGCGGAAGACGCTAAGAAGAATAACCGTGGAGGCCCGATGGGGCCGATGTAAGCGGAGCGGAGCATGAGTTTAATCGAATGCAGGGGCATCAACCGTTACTTCGGCAGCGGTAACAGCCGCGTACACGTTTTAAAAGACATCAACCTCAGCATAGAAAAAGGCGATTTCGTTGCCATCATCGGCCAATCCGGCTCAGGAAAATCAACGCTGATGAATATTTTGGGGTGTTTGGATACGGCCAGTTCCGGTTCTTACACCATCGACGGCGTGGAAACCGCGCAGATGACGGCAGACGAATTGGCGGGGCTGCGCCGTAAGCGTTTCGGCTTTATTTTCCAACGTTACAACCTGCTCAGTGCACTCAATGCGCGGGACAATGTGGCCTTGCCGTCTGTATATGCCGGTATGGAAAAAAACGAGCGCAACCGGCGCGCCGAAAAGCTGCTGCATGATTTGGGTTTGGAAGGCAAGGAAAACAACAAGCCCAGCGAGCTTTCGGGAGGACAGCAGCAACGTGTGAGCATTGCCCGCGCTTTGATGAACGGCGGCGAAATTATTTTGGCCGACGAGCCTACCGGGGCATTGGATACCGAATCGGGCGAGAATGTGATGGAAATCATCCATTCCTTGCACGCCCAAGGGCATACGGTAATTTTGGTGACGCACGATCCCGGTATCGCCGCTAATGCCAACCGTGTGATCGAACTGCGCGACGGCAAAGTGATTTCCGATACCAGTAAAAATACCGAGGTCAATGCCGGCAATGTAAGCAGCATTGAAGAAAATACTTCGTGGCTGTTTTTCAAAGACCAACTTATCGAATCGTTCCGCATGTCGGTGCAGGCGATTTTGTCGCATAAGATGCGCTCGCTGCTGACCATGCTCGGCATCATTATCGGCATTGCATCTGTGGTTTCCGTGGTAGCGTTGGGCAAAGGTTCGCAGGAAAAAATTCTGAAAGAGATCAGCGCTATCGGCACCAACACCATCAGCATCCGGCCGGGCAAGGGCTTCGGCGACCGGCAGTCTTCGCGGATCCGAACGCTCACGATTGCCGATGCGGAAGCGATTGCCAAGCAAAGCTATGTGGACAGCGTAACGCCCATGGTGGCTGCGGGCGGCACGGTTACTTTCCGCAATATCGACGTGGGCGCCCAGCTTTTCGGCGCGGGCGAACAGTATTTCGACGTACGCGGCATCAAATTGGCGCAAGGGCGGTTTTATGATGCCGATGATGTGAAATACAACAACCAAGTGGCGGTGATCGACGACAACACCCGCAACAAACTGTTTTCAGACGGCATCGACCCCTTGGGCAAAGTGATTCTGTTTAAAAAACGCCCCTTGAGAATCATCGGCGTTACCGAAAAAGACACCAGTCCTTTCGGCAGCTCCGACAACCTGCAAATATGGGTGCCTTACACAACGGTAATCAACCAAATCAGCGGCCGGCGTTATATCAACTCGATTACCGTCAAAGTGAAAGACAATGTCAATTCCCAAGCCGCCGAAAAGGGTTTGGACGAGCTGCTGCTTTCGCGCCACGGCGTTCAAGATTACTTCATGCAAAACAGCGACAGTATCAAGCAGACGGTGGAAAGCGCCACCAGTACCATGACGCTGTTGATTTCGTGTATCGCTTTGATTTCATTGGTAGTAGGCGGTATCGGTGTGATGAACATCATGCTGGTATCCGTAACCGAGCGCACCAAAGAAATCGGCGTGCGTATGGCAATCGGTGCGCGGCAGTCGAATATCTTGCAGCAGTTTCTGATTGAAGCCGTGCTGATTTGCCTGATCGGCGGCCTGACCGGCGTATTGTTTTCCGTGGGCATCAGTTTGGTGTTCAACTACTTCGTGAAAGACTTTGCCATGACGTTTTCCACACTTTCCATTGTGGCAGCCGTTACCTGTTCCACCGTCATCGGCGTCGTGTTCGGCTTTATGCCGGCGAAAAGGGCATCGAAACTCAACCCGATTGATGCGCTGGCACATGATTAACGTTTTCAGACGGCCTAACTGCTTGGCAACCCTCGAGGCCGTCTGAAACCATAAGGACAACACCCATGAAACCGACCCGATTATTTCAGACGGCCTTAAGCCTGAGCATCGCTTTGGCACTCGGCGGTTGTGCCGTCAACCATACCGCCCGCCCCGATTTGACGCTTGAAGCCGGCGGCGTGATCGTGCCCGCAGCAGAAGCCGCCCGCCGTTACCACATTACCGAAAATTGGTGGCGTATCTATGCCGACAACCGCCTCGATGCCTTGGTTGAGCAAGCATTGGCCAACAATATCGATTTGAAAAAAGCCGCTGTTAACGTCAACAAAGCCCTGTATCAGGCCAATATTCTCGGAGCGGGTTTGGTGCCCGCGTTTAACGTTTCGGTAGGCGTGTCTGCCAACAAAAACCTCAAAGACGGCGGCAGCACCCGTTCGTTCAGCAGCCAGCTCGGATTGAGTTATGAAATCGACTTATGGCAGCGGCTGAACGCCAAAGCAGATGCCCAAGTGTGGGAACACCAAGCCACGCAGCAAGATTTGGCCGCCGCCCGCCTGACCCTGATTAATAATGTGGTTGATGCCTATTTCAATATTGCTTATTTGAACGAAGCCATCGCTTTAACCGAAAAAACCGTCAAACAATACCAAGACATTGCCCGCATTGCCGCCGCCAAATACAAACACGGTAAAGCAGATGCTTCACAACCGCGCCGTGCGGAGCAATCCTTACTTTCCGCGCAAAACAACCTGATTCAGTTCCGCAACAACCGCGAGGCTGCCGAAGAAACCCTGCGCAATCTGCTCAACCTCAAGCCCGGAGAGCCTGCCGCCGCCGCTTCCGCCGATTTCCGTCTGCATACCGCACGCGGCATCGATTTGAACGTACCGGTGTCCGCACTGGCCAACCGCCCCGATTTGCGTGCGGCCGAATACCGCCTGCAGTCCGCCGTAAAAAATGTCGATGCGCAAAAACGAAGCTGGTATCCCGCCATCACCGTCGGTGCTGCCGTCAGCACTTCCTCCGACAAAGCGCGCGCCTTGTTCGACGTGCCGTTTTTGGGCGGTTCGGTTAAGCTCAACCTGCCGTTTTTGGATTGGAACACCTTGAAATGGCAAGACAAAACCGCCGAAGCCGATTTTGAACAGGCCCGCCTGCATTTCGAGCAGACGCTTACCGCCGCCTTAAACGAAGTGCTGGGCAACTATCAGAAATACGGCCATGCCGCGCAGGCTTTGGACAATGCCCGTAAACAATATGCGCTCGACCGGAAAAACAGCCGCTACTATCAAGTGCGCTACCAATACGGCAAAAACGAATTGAAAGACTGGTTGGAAGCCTTAAATACCGAATACGCCTCGGCACAAAATATGCTGAACCGGCGTTATGAAACCTTGAAATACGAAAGCATGGTTTACAAATCGATGGCGGGGCGTTACACCGCTAAAGCCGGGCAATAAAGGTTTCTTATTGCGTTGGAACATTGATGAGGCCGTCTGAAAACATGTTATACGTTTTCAGACGGCCTCATCCATATAAGCAAACCACAGTTTGCGCTTTTCCCGCTATACAAGCGCACATTGAAATTCCATGTAGCCTTTTCAGCGGCTGTTTCCATGATGGCCCTTGAAGATAACCATTTTTATCCGAAATCAACGCCGCCCGCGCAGGGTTTGTGTCGGCCAACCTGTTTATATGGAAGGAAAACGCTAAATATTCGGGCAAAATTGGCATTTAAATTGGTATAAAAATATCAATATCGGATTTTTATACGTTTAAATGCGATGATTTTTTAAAAAAATTAAAATATTATTACAAAAATTCAATCCTACTGACCCGAGAGGAATGCAGATGAATCAGAAAACCACTTCGCAATATGTATTAAGCACCATTGCAGCCGTGTTACTGGCTGCATGTTCTCCCGCAGAGCAAAACGGCAATACCGCCGCATCTTCCCCCGCGGCAGAACCGGCCGCCAATAAAAAAATCGCCATTACCGCCATTGTCGAGCATCCCGCTTTGGATGCCGTGCGCAAAGGCGTGATCGACGAACTGAAAGCCAAAGGCTACGAAGAGGGTAAAAACCTGACCATTGATTTCCAAAGCGCGCAAGGCAGCACCGCCAACGCAGCGCAAATTGCCAAAAAATTTGTCGGCGATAATCCCGATGTGGTGGTAGCCATCGCCACACCCAGCGCGCAATCTATGGTTGCCGCCACCAAAACCATTCCCATCGTTTATGCCGCAGTAACCGATCCCGTAGCCGCCAAACTGGTGCCGGGTTGGGAAGCATCCAACACCAACGTAACCGGTGTTTCCGACGAGCTGCCGCTGGAGCCGCAGATTGATCTGATGAAGAAAATCGTGCCGACCGTGAAAAACGTCGGTTATGTGTACAGCCCCGGCGAAGTCAATTCCACCACCGTATTGGATCAGCTTAAAGCCAAACTCGAGCCGCAAGGCATCAATTTGGTAACCGCGCCTGCACAACGTTCTTCCGACGTGCTGACCGCCGCCCGCAGCCTGAACGGTAAAATCGATTTGATTTACACCTCGTTGGATAACAACGTGGTTTCATCTTACGAATCTATGGGCAAAGCAGCGGTAGAAATGAAAAAACCGCTCGTCGCTTCGGATACCGATTCGGTAGCACGCGGAGCCGTAGCCGCTTTGGGCGTGAACTACTACGATTTGGGTAAAAAAGCAGGCGATGTAACAGCCCAAATTTTGGCAGGCAAAAAAGCCGGAGAAATTCCTTCCGCCCGCATGGAAACGCTGGATTTGTATTTGAGTAAGAAAAATGCGGCCGCACAAGGCGTAACCTTGTCGGAAGAATTGCTCAAGCAAGCGAAGCAGGTTTCTGAGTAACTAATTGATTATTAATAAATTATGCCAGCCAGCCGATTCGGTTGGCTGACTATTTTTCAGACGGCCTCATTGATGTTTCGGCAGTTAAACGGTTTATCCAAGCCGGTGAGGTAACGTGTTTCAGCGGATAAACTTTCCATAACCGCTCAGGCCGTCTGAAAACGGGCTTTGCGGGTTTCGCAAACACATTTGTTTGTCAGTTTTAAATATTGTTTAGGAAGTTTCCCATAAGATGAGCTTGATTGCTTTTTTCGGCGGTATCGAAGCTGGCCTGATTTACGCTTTGGTGGCGTTGGGCGTGCTGATTTCGTTCCGCATTCTTGATTTTCCCGATTTGACTGCCGACGGCAGCTTTCCCTTGGGCGCAGTGGTATTTGCCGTTTGCGTCGGCTCGGGCATGAACCCGTGGCTGGCGTGTTTGGCCGGTGCCGCCGCCGGTGCGTGTGCCGGTATGGTTACGGCGTGGTTGAACGTATCGCTGAAAATACTGCCGCTGCTGGCCAGTATTTTGGTAATGGTGGCTTTGTATTCGGTGAATCTGCGTATTACAGGCGGCACGCCGAACCTTCCGCTGATTGGTGCGCCCAGCGTGTTTTCCCCGTTTGTGGCCGAAGATTACAGCAACCAATTTTGGGTGCAGCCGCTGATTATTTTAGGCTTCGTCGTGCTGGCCAAATTGCTGCTGGATTGGTTTTTCAACACCAAAACCGGCTTGGCGATGCGCGCCACCGGCGTTAACGCCCGCATGGCCAAAGCGCAAGGCGTGGCTACTTCTAAAATGATTGTGTTGGGCATGGCGATTTCCAACGCCTTGATTGCTTTGGGCGGAGCGCTCTTTGCCCAAACCACCGGCAGCGCCGATTTGGCCAGCGGTATCGGCACGATTGTGATCGGCTTGGCGGCGGTGATCATCGGCGAGAACTTATTGGGCAGCAAACGTATTATTTTCATTACCTTAGCTGCCATTTTGGGCGCATTGGTTTACCGTTTGCTGATTGCGTTTGCGCTCGGCAACCAATTCCTGCAAGGCTTGGGCGTGCGCCCGACCGACCTGAACCTGATTACTGCCATCCTCGTTGTGCTTGCCCTGCGTTTGCCGATGATGAAACGCGCTTTTAAAAGGAAACAGACATCATGATGCGCGCCGACAATTTAAAAATCACCTTCAACGCCGGCACACCGATTGAAAACCCCGCCATGCGCGGCATGAGCCTGCATATCCAAGACGGCGAATTTGTAACCGTGATCGGCAGTAACGGCGCGGGCAAATCCACTTTCCTCAACGCCATCAGCGGCGATTTGATGGTGGACAGCGGCAGCATCCACATCGACGGCCAAGACGTGACCCGCCTTCCCGCCCACAAACGCGCCCATCTGGTCGCCCGCGTTTTCCAAGACCCGCTGGCCGGCACTTGCGAAGCCCTCAGCATCGAAGAAAACATGGCGCTGGCCTATTCGCGCGGCGGCAAGCGCGGTTTGGGTTTTGCACTGAATAAAGAAAACCGCGAGCTGTTCCGCGAAAAGCTGGCGATTTTAAAACTCGGCCTAGAAAACCGCCTCACCGACCGCATCGGCCTGCTTTCCGGCGGCCAACGCCAAGCCGTGAGCCTGCTGATGGCCAGTTTGCAGCCGAGCAAAATCCTGCTGCTCGACGAGCACACCGCCGCACTCGACCCCAAAACTGCCGCGTTTGTGCTGGAGCTGACCGACAAAATCATCGAAGAAAACAAACTCACCGCCATGATGGTAACCCACTCCATGCGCCAAGCACTCGACCACGGCAACCGCACGGTGATGCTGCATCAAGGCAAGGTGGTGTTGGACGTATCCGGCGAACAACGTAAAGGCATGGACGTGCCCGATTTGCTGGATTTATTCGAACAAACCCGCGGCGAAAAAGTATCGGACGATGCTTTGCTGTTGGATTAAATAGAAGCGGTAGATATGTGTGAGGCCGTCTGAAAAGTTTTTCAGACGGCCTTCACTTATATTTCGCTTTATTCAGTAATGCTTGTGAAAAAAGAGATTCAACAATGTCTGCTTGAAAAAGGTTGGGTGTGTTTAGCGATGTTTACGGAGCATCATCTACCTCTACGCCTAAGTTGTCGCTTAACCATTTGCCGTCGATTTTAATGGCTTTCCAACGCACGATGAGCGGTTGGCCGTTAACGGAGGTAGTTGTGGTGTGTATAACAGCTTGATTTTTTTTATTACCGTATTCAATACGCTGAACAGTAAAATTTTTCTTCCAGCGGTCGTTGGGGTTTTCCCATCCGAGTGCCAGATATTCTGCCATTGAGGTGCGGCATTCTTCCAAACTTTGTACCGAAGTGCAGTATTCGGGAGAAATGTAGGCAGCATCGGCAAAACTTTTGGCGTTTCCTGTGGCTCGGGCGTTGTGGAATACGGTAGCAAGCTGTTTTAGTGCTTCATCATCCGCAGGTGCTGCATGAACGTTTAAAGGAATGAATACAGCAGAGAGTAACAGGGTATATAAGGCGGTTTTCATGGTTGGTCTTTCTGTATTAAAAGATAAAACGATGTGAGAGTTCGGTCATTCAAGGGTTGGCTATAACAAGGCCGTCTGAAAACATCTTTTCAGACGGCCTCTTCCTTGATTGAAGTGCAATCTATCCGACTTTGGCACACAAAGCCGTTTACAACCGGGTCACACTCAACACGCCTTTTACTTCGGAGAGGCTGGCCAATACGCGCGGTAAGTCGTTGACTTGTCGCACTTCCAGCGTAAAGCGCATGCTGGCTTCCAAGTCGCGGCTTTGGGTTTGCACGGCGGTAACATTGAGTTTGTGGCGGGCGAAGGTGTCGGATACGTCGCGCAGCAGGCCGCCTCGGTCTTGTGCGCGGATTTCGACATCTACGGCAAATACTTGCCCTTCTTGGGTTTGCGCCCAGCTTGCGCTCAATACTTTGTCGGGGGCTTGTTCGGCAAGGTGTTGGAACGACGGGCAGGTGCGGCGGTGTACCGAAATGCCGCGCTCACGGGTTACGAAGCCGACAATCTCATCGGGCGGGGCGGGTTTGCAGCATTTTGCCAAAGTGGTCATCAGGCCGTCTTCGCCATCGATCAGCACGCCGTTTTTGCCGCCTTTTTTGATTTTCGACTGTTTGACGATGGTGGTTTCGTTTAACGGCGGAGGAGGCGGTTCGACCAATGTACCGCAGGCTTTTTGTACTGCGCGCGGGGAAACTTCGCCTTGGCCGACGGCGGTGTATAAATCGTCGATTTTTTTGAAGCCGAGTTTTTCGGCCAAGTCTTGCAGATTGGGTTTGCAGGATACTTTGGCGAGCTGTTTTTCAAGCTGGTTGCGGCCGTTTTCGCGCACGGCGTCGGCGTTTTGCTGGCGGATGAACGCACGGATTTTACTGATGGCTTTGTTGGACTTCACCCAGCCTTCATACAGCCAGTTGACGGAAGGGTTGCCTTCTTTGGCAGTAATGATTTCTACCCGCTGGCCGTTTTCGAGCGGTGTGGAAAGCGGCACGATTTGGCCTTCCACTTTCGCGCCGCGGCAGCGGTCGCCGATGCTGCTGTGCAGGGCGTAGGCAAAGTCGATGGGGGTGGAGCCGGTGGGCAATGAAAGCACTTTGCCGTGCGGGGTCAGCACATAAATGGTGTCGTTAAACAGCTCGGTGCGGAAGGCTCCGGCCAAGTCTTCGCGGTCGTGGTCGGCCATGTTTTCGCGCCAGTCGAGCAGTTGGCGCAACCAAGCGATTTTTTGCTCGTAGGCGTTGTCGCCTTGGCCGCCTTCTTTATAACGCCAGTGGGCGGCGACACCGAATTCGTTAAACTGGTGCATATCGAAGGTGCGTATCTGCACTTCGATACCTTTGTCTTCGGGGCCGACAACCACGGTGTGCAGGCTTTTGTAGCCGTTGCCTTTGGGCTGGGCGATGTAGTCGTCGAACTCCCCCGGAATCGGCTGCCACAGGCTGTGTACAATCCCCAGCGTGGTATAGCATTCGGGAATGGTATCGACCAAAATGCGGACGGCGCGGATGTCGTACAAACCGTCGAAGCCGATTTTTTTCTTCGACATTTTGCGGTAAATCGAATAGATGTGTTTCGGGCGGCCGGCCACATCGTAGTGAATATTGTATTTGTCTAATTCCGTGCGCAGGTCTTGCAGGAAGTGCTCGATATATTCCAGCCGCTCGGTGCGTTTTTCATCGAGCAGACGGGCGATTTCTTTGTATTGTTCGGGGTTTTGATGGCGGAAGCCCAAGTCTTCGAGCTGCCATTTGAGCTGCCATACGCCCAAACGATTGGCGAGCGGGGCGAAAATATCCAGCGTTTCTTTTGCCAACGCGCGTTTTTCTTCGCTGTCGGGCAGCACGCCGATAAACTGCATGGTGCGGGTGCGCAGGGCGAGTTTGATTAGCACGACGCGGATATCGCTGACCATCGCCAACAGCATTTTGCGCATGGTTTCGGCCTGCTGGGCGCGCTCTTCGGGCGTGGCAAGGCTGTCGACGCGGGCGAAGTGGGTAAGTTTCTGTACTTCGTCTATGCCTTTGACCAGATTGGCGACGGTTGCATTGCATTTTTCGGCAACGGCTTCCTGCCAGTTGGGGCAATACGAGGATATTTCGGTGAGTATGGTGGCGGCCACGGCTTCGGGCAGCAAGTCCATGTCGGCAACCATTTGCGCCGCGCCTAGGAAATTGCTCATTAAGGGTTCGCCGTTGGAGGTCAGGCCGTCCACGGGATAATGTTCTTCCGCCAGTTTGCGGGCGTTGAGCAGCAGTTGGGCATCGCGTTCGTTGAGTGTGGCAACGTATTCGTTGAACCATTTATAGTAGTTGTTGAGATCCGGTGCGATGCTGCTGGGTGCCTGTACGATGTGTGTCATTGCTTTCCCCGATAAGTCCGATATGGAAGGGCTATTGTATAGTTAAATTTGGTGAAAACCAATCGGCGGCAGTTAGAAAGGGGGCAAAAAACAGGCCGTCTGAAAGGTTTCAGACGGCCTGTTGTTCTTTAATGTAGAATTACTTGGCTTCGGCGTTCCAGCGCTCGATAGATTCTTTAATCACGGCTTTGGCTTCGGCTACGTCGCCCCAGCTTTCCACTTTGGTGCAGCCCGGTTTTTTCAGGGCTTTGTAGTTGTTGAAGTGGAATTCGATTTGTTTGATTAATTGCTGCGGCAGGTCTTGCAGGCTGTTGTAGGCGTTGCCGTTGCTGCGGTCGTCGGCGGGTACGCACACGATTTTGTCGTCCACTTCGCCGTCGTCAACAAATTTCATCACGCCGATAATTTTGGCTTCCAAGAAAACACCGGTAGCCAAAGGCTGTTCGGTAATCAGCAATACGTCGAGTTCGTCGCCGTCTTCGTCGAGGGTTTGCGGGATGAAACCGTAGTTGGTCGGTTTGGCGAAAATGGCAGGCTCTACGCGGTCGAGTTGGAACGCGGCCAGTTTGCGGTTCCATTCGATTTTGTGATTGCTGCCTGCGGGAATTTCGTTTACTACGTTGATGATGCCGCCGTCAACGTCGCCGGGGGTAAGAATCTGATTAAAATCAGCCATGATGAATCCTTGTTTCGAGGTGGTTTTTAAACGGGTGCGAGTATAACATAAGCTGCATTGAGAGGCCGTCTGAAAGTGAGTTTCGCGAAGTTCGCAAAACTCACTTTCAGACGGTCTCGGGTATCTTGCAATCAAACGTGGAAGCTCTCGCCGCAACCGCATTCGTCTTTTACGTTCGGGTTTTGGAACTTGAAGCCTTCCTGCAAGCCTTCTTTGGTGTAGTCGAGCTGTGTGCCGTCGAGGTAAACATGGCTTTTCGGATCGACAAACACTTTCACTCCGTGGCCTTCGAATACCAAATCTTCGGGCTGGATTTCATCTACAAATTCAAGCGTGTAGGCCATGCCGGAGCAGCCGCTGGTTTTTACGCCCAAGCGGATGCCTTCGCCTTTGCCGCGTTTGGTGAGGAATTTTTGGATATGGTCGGCGGCTTTTTCGGTTAATGTAATCATCGTCTTATCCTTTACGCTTATGTGCGGGTATTTCTTTGCTGCGGGTATTTGTTGTAGGGCGGGCATCTCTGCCCGCCGTTGCATAACGAGCAAAATGTTATACAGTAAAAATTATTCATTTCCCCAAGCAGCGGGCAGAGATGCCCGCCCTACGGTTTTTCAGACGGCCTTTATGAGCTTTGAGGCCGTCTGAAAATCAATTTTGCGCCTTGGCCCATTCTACCGCTGCGACAATGGCCGCTCTGGCTTGCGGGCTGTTTTTCCAGCAGGTCGAGCCGGTTAACGCCGCGCCTTGCTGCAAAATATCGTCCACATCTGCCGCAGCGAGTTTGGCGGTGTCGTCCAAGCCCATTTGCTGCAAGCGTCGCAAAATGGTTTTGCCTACGCCTTTTTGTGCCAGCAGGGATTGCTGTTGTTCGGGAGTGAAGGGCATGGCGATCACCTTGTTTTTAAATGCGTTTGTGTTTTCAGACGGCCTATTTTAATTGGCTGTCTTTGCTGCCGCGGCGGTTATAGGCCGTCTGAAAAGCCTGTTGTTTGTCGGCTTCTTCTTGGCAGGCAATACATAACTGCACGCCCGGTAAAGCTTGGCGGCGGGCTTCGGGAATCGGTTCGCCGCATTCGACACATTCGTGCGCACTTTCACCTGCGGGAAGGTGCTGCCGAACCAAAGCCAGCGCATCTTCCAGCGAGGCTTCGATTTGCTCTTGCTCCGCGCCGTCCGGCGCCCAGCCGCCCGCCATGTTGTTTAGCCTTATTCCGCGCCGTGTTTCTTTTTGTAGTCGGAAACTGCGGCTTTAATCGCGTCTTCCGCCAAAATCGAGCAGTGCACTTTTACCGGCGGCAATTCCAATTCTTCGGCGATTTCGCTGTTTTTAATCGCCAAGGCTTCGTCAAGGCTTTTGCCTTTTACCCATTCGGTAATCAGTGAAGAAGAGGCGATGGCCGAGCCGCAGCCGTAGGTTTTGAACTTGGCATCTTCAATCACGCCTTGGTCGTTCACTTTGATTTGCAGTTTCATCACGTCGCCGCAGGCAGGCGCACCGACCATGCCGGTGCCGACCGATTCGTCGTTTTTGTCGAACGAGCCGACGTTGCGGGGGTTTTCGTAATGATCAATCACTTTATCGCTGTATGCCATGATGTGGGTTCCTTGTGTATATATTGGGTTGTTCGGTTTATTTAAGGCCGTCTGAAAAAGAATTCAAGGAGGAGAGGGTATCAAGGGTAGCTCGGGGTGTTAAATATTTAGCAAGTTAGACTGTTAAGCTCAATATTTCAAAAAGCTTTTACGAGCTTGTTGAGTTTAACAACCGCACCTACACTTGCTATGGTTTACTAGGTAATAGATTCAGCTCTCCAGATTGCAACATTAATTTTAAAAATGGTTCTAAAATATGCGGATGAGTTGATAATGCTCGAATTACTTCAATGGGATCGGTTGCTTCTCCACGTTGTTGTTTTGAAAATAAATCAATCAATTCTGGAGATTGAAGTAATGACATCATAATTTGTAGCTCTAATGGTTCTTCTTTAGAGAATTCGGGAAATTTAAAAGAAGTTAATTTTGCAACTTCTAAGAAATGGTTATCTGGTCTACTATTATCTTTGTCAAGGCTGTCAAAGGTTTGCAAAAGCTTACTAGATAGATCTTTTAGCCCTTGCGTTGAATTTTCATATTCAATATATCTTAAAGATGCAATATCAAAAGGAACTTTTGCATCTTTATCTTTAATAATAATAGTTCCTGGCCTACATGCGTGTCGTAATCCAAGTTCATAAAATACATTGGGATTAGGATAGCTGACATCTGCAATGATGTAATCAGAATACATTATTCTTTGTACTATATCAGTTGTGATTGTTCCCATCGCTGAAACTTCATCTGCGCGTGTAACTTCAATATTGGGGCGTGCTTTTAAGATGGCTTCCTTAATTAAATTATCATACCTTGACTTTAGATCTTCAGCTGTAACGGCTTGTCCATTATGGTGCTGATCTCCTATTGCCATAACAACAAAACATGTTTTATTGGACATAATATTTAACCTTGTTTCTGTATTTTATTCGATAGTAATAAACAATATTTCAACTAGATTTTGATTTAAGCGCTTAACTACGGTTTTTCAAACAGCATGTAGAGTAATTAATGCTCCGCCCACTCAACCGTATTCAAATCAATCCCTTCTTTAAACATTTCCCACAGCGGTGAAAGTTCACGCAGTTTGCCGATTTTCGATTTAATCAACTCGGCGGCGAAAGCCACTTCTTCTTCGGTGGTCATGCGGCCGAAGGTAATGCGCAGGGAAGAGTGTGCCAACTCGTCGTTGCGGCCAAGGGCGCGCAAAACGTAGCTGGGTTCCAGCGAGGCGGAGGTACAGGCGGAGCCGCTGGATACGGCGAGTTCTTTTACGGCCATGATCAGGCTTTCGCCTTCGACGAAGTTGAAGCTCACATTGAGGTTGGTGGCGACGCGGTGTTCCAAATCGCCGTTGATATACACTTCTTCAATGCCTTCGATGCCTTTGAGGAAGATTTCGCGCAGCTTGAGGGCGTGGGCGATGTCTTGTTCCAATTCCAAACGTGCCAAGCGGAAGGCTTCGCCCATGCCGACGATTTGGTGGGTGGGCAGGGTGCCGGAGCGGAAGCCGCGTTCGTGGCCGCCGCCGTGGATTTGGGCTTCGAGGCGTACGCGGGGTTTGCGGCGTACATACAGCGCGCCGATGCCTTTGGGGCCGTAGATTTTGTGGGCGGACATGGAAAGCAGGTCGACTTTGGCGGCTTCTACGTCCACAGGGGTTTTGCCGCAGGCTTGGGCGGCATCTACGTGGAAGATGATTTTGTTTTCTCGGCAGATTTCGCCGATGGCGGGAATGTCTTGAATCACGCCGATTTCGTTGTTAACCCACATCACGGAAATGAGGATGGTATCGGGGCGGATGGTGGCTTTGAGTTCTTCCAAATCAATCAGGCCGTTTTCTTGCACGCCGAGATAGGTTACTTCAAAGCCTTGGCGTTCGAGTTCGCGCATGGTGTCCAAAACGGCTTTGTGCTCGGTTTTCACGGTGATGAGGTGTTTGCCTTTGGTTTTGTAGAAGTGCGCCGCGCCTTTGATGGCGAGGTTGTTGGATTCGGTGGCGCCGCTGGTGAACACGATTTCTTTGGAATCGGCGTTAATCAGTCGGGCGATTTCGTTGCGGGCGTTTTCTACTGCTTCTTCCGCCGTCCAGCCGAAGCTGTGGCTGTTGGAAGCGGGGTTGCCGAAAAGCTCGGTCAGGTAGGGAATCATTTTTTCGGCTACGCGCGGGTCAACGGGGGTAGTGGCGGCGTAATCAAGGTAAATCGGGGTTTTAACGGTCATGGTTCGGTCTCTTTCGTTTTTATATTTCGGTATTTAGTGGATGTGGGTGAAGGTAACGACTTTGCCGTTGCTTTCGTTTTTCTGGTCGACGATGTTTTGCAGGGTAACGCTGCTTAAGTAGTCGTGAATGGTTTTGTTCAGGCTTTCCCACAATTCGTGGGTCAGGCAGGCGGTGCCGTTGTGGCAGTTGGCTTTGCTGCTGCATTGTGTGGCGTCGAGTTTGTCTTCGGCGGCGGCGATAATTTGGGCGATGTTGATTTCTCCGGCCGGTGCGGCAAGGATGTAGCCGCCGCCGGGGCCGCGCAGGCTTTCTACCAACCGGGCGCGGCGCAGTTTGCTGAACAGTTGTTCCAAATAGGAAAGGGAAATATTCTGCCGCTCGCTGATGGCGCTGAGTTTGACGGCGCCGTTTTGCGCATTCATGGCCAAATCTATCATGGCGGTAACGGCAAATCGTCCTTTGGTGGTTAGTCGCATGATGTATTGTGGTTTGTGTTGTATTGGTATGGTGGGGGATTGTCTAATATCTGAGTGTTTTGGTCAAGTATGTTGCTGCGGGAATTGTTTGGGTTTATCGAAGCTATAAAATTTTTCAGACGGCCTTTAAAAGCGGCTTTTAGAACAAAAGAATGATGGAAAAGAGCATAAAAGCGTTTGCAATAAACAGGGGCTTGGTATAGATTGATAAGGATTATCAGATAGCCGCGTGGAGGCCGTCTGAAAAATGTTTGTTGCCAACTCTATTTTTGAAGGTGGATTCAGTATGAAACGCGATTTGAGCAAGATGACCTGTATCGAAGATTTGCGCCGTGTTGCGCAGCGCAAAGTGCCGAAGATGTTTTACGATTATGCCGATTCCGGGTCGTGGACTGAAACGACTTATCGTGAAAATACTACTGATTTTCAAAAGATTAAATTCCGCCAGCGGGTGTTGGTAAACATGGAAGGCCGCAGCTTGGCAACGAAGATGATCGGCCATGATGTGAAAATGCCGGTAGCCATTGCGCCGACCGGTTTTACGGGCATGCAGCATGCCGACGGTGAAATTTTGGCGGCGCGTGCGGCGGAAAAATTCGGTATTCCGTTTTCACTTTCTACCATGTCGATTTGTTCGATTGAAGATGTGGCGGAGAATACCAGTGCGCCGTTTTGGTTTCAGCTTTATGTGATGCGCGACCGCGAGTTTATGGAAAACCTGATTAAGCGTGCTCAGGCGGCGAAGTGTTCGGCGCTGATTTTGACTGCCGATTTACAGGTTTTGGGCCAGCGCCACAAGGATATTAAAAACGGCTTGTCTGCGCCGCCCAAACCGACGCTGGCCAATTTGCTTAACTTGGCAACCAAGCCCGAATGGTGCATGAAAATGCTGAACACCGAGCGCCGCACGTTCCGCAATATTGTCGGTCATGCGAAAAACGTGGGCGATTTGTCTTCATTGTCTTCTTGGACTTCGGAGCAGTTCGACCCGCGCTTGAGCTGGGACGACGTTGCCCGCATCAAAGATTTGTGGGGCGGCAAGCTGATTATCAAAGGCATTATGGAGCCGGAAGATGCCGAGCTGGCCGTGAAGAGCGGTGCGGACGCGATTGTGGTGTCGAACCACGGTGGCCGTCAGCTCGACGATACGATTTCCTCCATCAAAGCTTTGCCGGATGTAGTCAGCGCGGTGGGCAGCGATATCGAAGTGTGGCTCGACAGCGGTATCCGCAGCGGGCAGGATATTTTGAAAGCATGGGCGTTGGGTGCGCGCGGCACGATGATTGGTCGTGCATTCCTGTACGGCTTGGGTGCGTATGGCGAAGAGGGTGTTACCCGCGCGCTTGAAATTCTGTATAAGGAAATGGATATCTCCATGGCGTTTACCGGTCACCGCGATATTCAGAATGTTACCGAAGATATTTTGGTGCAAGGCACTTATCCTGAAGCCGGATACTGAAGTTGAATGGAAGATAATGTTTAAACAGGCCGTCTGAAAATATTTTCAGACGGCCTGTGGCGCGTGTGGGAAAGGCAAAAACAGACTGCATGAATTGTTGTTTTATGTTAAAGTCTGATTTTAACCACGCGGCAGTTTGGACTGCCGGAAAAAAGGCTGTTTGAATTTAAAATCAGGTAATAAAAGCAGAAATGCTGTGATACGCACAGAGATTCTGCCCGATTTTAAGCTTAAACAGCCTTCATCATGTTTACGGAAAGAGTTTCATGCAGTCTTGGCAGCTACCCGAACACATTGCCGACATCTTGCCTTCTACCGCGCGCCAGCTTGAGAGTGCGCGGGAAAAGCTGTTGGCTTTATTCCGTGTACACGGATATGAATTGGTGCATCCACCGCTGATGGAATACAGCCACTCTCTGCTTACCCGCATTGACGCGGGTTTGTCGCTGAAAACCATCCGCGTCGTCGATCAACTCAGCGGCAGGCAGCTCGGTATCCGTGCCGATATCACGCCGCAGGTGGCGCGCATTGATGCTCATCTTTTGTCGGCCAACAACGGCATCAACCGCTTGTGTTATGCAGGCTCGGTGCTGCACGCCCGTCCGGACGGTTTTCTGAATACCCGCGAGCCTTTGCAGGTGGGGGCGGAGCTTTACGGCTTTGCAGACATAGCGGCAGATATCGAGCTGATTGATTTGATGCTGAAAAGCGTAAGCATTGCCGAATTCGGCGATATTTTGCTGTCGTTGGGGCACATCGGCGTATTCCGTGCATTGGCCGATGCAGCCGGTTTGAATGAAGCGCAGGCGGAGCAATTGTTGGCCTTGATGCAGGATAAAGACGCGGCGGCGGTTCGCAACCAAGTCGAAGCATGGCAGCTTGACGGCATGTGGGCGAAAGCGTTTGCCTTGCTGCCGACTTTGTACGGCGGTCGCGAAGTGCTGCAAGAAGCGCGTAACCGTTTGCCCGATTTGTTTGCAGTCGGCAAAGCATTAGACGAACTGCAAGCGGTTTGCGATGCCTTCCCGCAAAGAAGCATCCATATCGATTTATCCGAATTGCGCGTGGACAACTACCACACCGGCTTGCTGTATGCGGCTTACGGCAGCGATTGCCACGATGCGGTGGCGCGCGGCGGACGTTACGACGGTTTGGGTAAATATTTCGGCCGTGCCCGCCCCGCAACCGGCTTCAGCTTCGATTTGCGTATGTTTATCGGGAGTTTGCCGCACAGCGAACAAACCTCTTTTATTGCCGTGGCGCATCAAGATGTGGCGGCGGCGCAGGAAGCGATTGAACGGCTTCGTGCCGAAGGACATTGCGTTGTGATAGATTATGGTGTCGAACACAACGGCACGAAGCAGACGAAACGCCGTCTGAAAAAGCAGGGCGGCGATTGGCAGATTATTGAAACAGAAATTTAACAGGTTAGATATTATGGCTAAAAATGTAGTAGTAATCGGCGCACAGTGGGGCGACGAAGGCAAAGGCAAAATCGTGGACTGGCTGGCGGAAGAAACCGCCGGTGTGGTGCGCTTCCAAGGCGGCCACAATGCGGGTCATACGCTGGTTGTCGGCGGTAAAAAAACCATTCTGCGCTTGATTCCGAGCGGCATTCTGCACGAAAAACTGGAATGCTTTATCGGCTCAGGCGTGGTGGTCAGCCCCGAAGCCTTGTTGGGCGAGATTGACGAATTGAATGCAGCCGGCGTGAAAAACGTAGAAGGCCGTCTGAAAATCGCCCCTACCGCTACTTTGATTCTGCCTTACCACATCGCCCTCGACCAAGCCCGTGAAGCCTCGCGCGGCAGTGGTAAAATCGGCACGACCGGACGCGGCATCGGCCCGGCTTATGAAGACAAAGTTGCCCGCCGCGCCATCCGCATGGTTGACCTGTTTGACATTGAACAACTGAAAGCCAAATTGCAGTCGAATATCGAATACTACAATGTTCAGTTGCAACACCTGCACAAAGCCGAACCGGTTAAATTTGAAGACGTGTTGGCTGTGGTGGAAAAATTCGCAGGCCGCATCAAGCCGATGATCAGCGATGTGTCGCGCACGCTTTATGAGAAAAACCAAAAAGGTGAAAAGCTGCTGTTTGAAGGCGCACAAGGTACTTTGCTGGACATTGACTACGGCACATATCCTTTCGTCACTTCTTCCAACTGCTTGGCCGGAGCCGCTTCCGCCGGAGCCGGTGTGCCGCCGCAAATGTTGAATTATGTGTTGGGTATCGTGAAAGCCTACACCACGCGTGTAGGTTCCGGCCCGTTTCCCACCGAATTGTTTGACGACATCGGCGCAGGCTTGGCCAAACGCGGACATGAATTCGGTTCGGTAACCGGTCGCGCCCGCCGTTGCGGTTGGTTTGATGCCGCCGCCTTGAAACGTTCCATTCAAGTGAACGGCATTTCCGGCATGTGCATCACCAAACTTGACGTGATGGACGGCATTGAAGAGATCAAAATCTGTACCGGCTACCAACTGCCCGACGGCAGCAAAACCGACATCCTGCCTTTCGGTGCAGATGCGGTGGAAGGCTGCACACCGATTTACGAAACCATGCCGGGTTGGACGGAATCGACTTTCGGCGTGAAAGAATTCGACAAACTGCCTGCCAATGCCAAAGCGTATTTGAAGCGCATTGAAGAAGTGTGCGGCGCGCCGGTAGCAATCGTTTCCACCGGCCCCGACCGTGAAGAAACCATCGTATTGCAGCATCCATTTGCTTGATTGAAGGTTGGTATCTTGGAGGCCGTCTGAAAATTTCAGACGGCCTTTGTGTATAATGACCCCGTTTTGACTTTCGCAACGGATATATCATGCAAACAGAAGTGGAATTGAAAATCTTAAACCCCAAAATGGCCGAGCAGTTGCCGGCGTATGCAACCCCCGGTTCTGCCGGCTTGGATTTGCGTGCCTGCATTGATGAGGCGGTGGAGTTGCAACCCGGCGAAACCTTTTTGGTGCCGACAGGTTTGGCGATTCACTTAAGCAATCCTGCTTATGCGGCTATGCTGCTGCCGCGTTCGGGCTTAGGCCACAAGCACGGCATTGTGTTGGGTAATTTGGTGGGTTTGATTGATTCGGATTATCAGGGTGAACTGAAAGTGTCGGTGTGGAACCGCGGTAAGGAAGCGTTTACCATTCAGCCGTTCGAGCGGATTGCTCAAATGGTTATCGTGCCGGTGATTCAAGCCTCGTTTAAAGTGGTGGATGAATTTGCCGCCAGCGAGCGCGGAGAAGGCGGTTTCGGTAGTACGGGTAAAGCGTAATTTATTCTGATTTGTCTCAAGCATTCTAAATAAAAAGGCCGTCTGAATTTTTTCAGACGGCCTTTGCTACATCAAACAAACGCTTTATTCTTTAGGTAAACGGATTACCGAAATGATGAATCCACCCCAAATAATAGCCAGCGTTATCACAAGCATCATGATGGCGGTGCTGCTCATTCTTTGTCTCCTTGGTTGTTATCAGGATTAAAAGGCTCTTCTTTTCTCCACGGCATCAACGACAACACGATGGCCAATACGATAAGCGCCAGCGACATACCCCAGCCGAACACGTTTAAGAACCAATCCGGGTAGCCTTCGTAGTTTTTTTCCAGCAATGCAGAGGTGTCTTTAAACAGCATGTAACCCAAGATGATGATGGTTACGCCGATGCAGGCATACCAAATCGGGCCGACTTTGAACGATGAAACGGAGTTGATATGGTCGCGCAAAACCGGCAGATTTTTGCTGGCGGCAATCGCCAATACATACAGGAACCCGGCGGCAACGATACCGTAGGTGTTCACGAATTTGTCCATCACATCCAATACCGGCAAGCCTGTGGTGGTGCCGAAGAGGAGGGTGGAAATTACCATCATGGGTACGCATACGGCAAACGTAGCAGTTACGCGACCCAGTTTCATCTTATCTTGCACGGCAGCGATGATCACTTCTACGATGGAAATCATAGAGGTAATACCGGCGAATACCAGCGAGCTGAAGAACAACACGCCGATCAAAGAGCCGAAAGGCGCTTGGTTGATGATGGTGGGGAAAGCGATAAAGGCCAAACCGATACCGGAAGAGGCTACTTCGCTCACTTCTTTACCGTTGGCAGCAGCCATGAAGCCCAATGCGGCAAATACGCCGATACCGGCCAATACTTCAAAACTACTGTTGGCAAAGCCTACCACCAAGCCTGTGCCGGTGAGGTCGGATTTTTTCTTCAGGTAAGAAGAGTAAGTAATCATAATGCCGAAGCAGATAGACAGCGAGAAGAAGATCTGGCCGTATGCCGCTACCCATACGCTCGGCTCGGAAAGTTTAGACCAATCCGGCGTAAAGAGCGCGTTCAAACCTTTTTCTGCGCCCGGCAAAGTGAGCGAAATACCGACCATGATTAAAAACATCACGATCAACAAAGGCATGAAGAAGCTGGAAGAGCGTGCCACGCCTTTTTGTACGCCCAAAGCCAAAATCAGCAGAGTGAAAACCCACACGCCTACCAAGGGGCCGGCTACTTTGGCAACGAAGTCCAAGCCCAAAGACGCACCGTCGGCCATTTGCAGATAGTCTTTAAAGAAGAATGCCTGCGGGTCTGCGCCCCATGCACCGATTAGCGAGTAATAGGTATAGCTGGCTGCCCAGCCGATGATGACGGCGTAGTAGATACAGATGATGACGTTGGTCAGCACGTTCCACCAGCCGAAAGGTTCGAAGGCTTTATTGACGCGGCGGAAAGCCAAAGGTGCGGAACCGCGGTTGCGGTGGCCTAAGGCGTAGTCTAAAAACAGCAGGGGAATACCCGCAGTCAGCAAGGCGACCAAGTAGGGGATGATGAACGCGCCGCCGCCGTTTTCATAAGTAACATAAGGGAAACGCCAGATGTTGCCCAAACCTACCGCCGAACCGATGGCGGCAAACATAAATGCCCGTCGGCTTGAGAAGGTTTCGCGCTTGGATTGATTTGAATCAGACACAATCGTACCTCGTGAAGAATAAAATGTGTTTTACTGCCGGATGGTTTGACGGGCATTTGCCTGTTCCGGCGCACGGCTGCTTGATTCGGCTTTTAAAAAGAAATCGGCTGTGAAACGACTTTTGTTTAAAAAACGTATCGAAGCAGGTTATTTGCAGTCAATAAAATATCAACATGTACGGTATCATACTGATTTATGTAAAGTTGTGCGAGAAAAATTTAAAGCGGCGGTGTGTTTTTCAAATAAACCGGCAAGCATGATGCGAATAGAAGTTTTTTCGACCGTTTGGCAGTTGTGTGCCGGCTGCGTTGTGCAGGCCGTCTGAAAATCAAGTATCCGCTTTCGGAATAAAAAATGGGCGGGTAATCCGCTTCTTTGTCAGACGCATATATCGGCAGGGCAGCGATTCACTATATAATAAGCCTTTTTGTTAAGAACCCTTATCATGAAACACATACACATTATCGGCATCGGCGGCACTTTTATGGGCGGCGTGGCGGCGATAGCCAAAGAGGCAGGATTTAAAGTAACCGGCTGCGATGCCAAGATGTATCCGCCGATGAGCACCCAGCTTGAAGCACTCGGCATTGATGTGCATGAAGGTTTCGATGTCGCCCAGTTGGATACGTTTCAAGCGGATGTGTATGTGATAGGTAATGTGGCCAAGCGCGGCATGGATGTGATAGAGGCGGTATTAAACCGAGGGCTGCCTTATATCTCCGGCCCGCAATGGCTGGCTGAAAACGTATTGCACCATCATTGGGTGCTGGCCGTGGCGGGAACGCACGGTAAAACCACCACGGCTTCCATGCTGGCTTGGGTGTTGGAATACGCAGGCTTGGCGCCCGGTTTCCTGATTGGCGGCGTACCTCAAAATTTCAGCGTGTCCGCCCGTTTGCCGCAAACGCCCAAGCAGGATCCGCACAGCAAATCGCCTTTCTTTGTGGTGGAGGCTGATGAATACGATACGGCGTTTTTCGACAAGCGCTCCAAATTTGTCCACTACCGCCCGCGCACTTGTATTTTGAACAATCTGGAGTTCGATCACGCCGATATTTTTGCCGATTTGGCCGCCATTCAAACCCAGTTCCATCATTTGGTGCGTACCGTGCCGTCTGAAGGCTTGATTGCATGTAACGGCACGGAACAAAGTTTGCGCGATACCTTGGCGAAAGGCTGTTGGACGCCGGTGGAGTTTTTCGGTGGCGAAAACAACTGGCAAATCGGCGAAGTCGATTCAGACGGCTCGTTCGATGTGTTGTTTGAAGGTAAAAAAGCAGGCCGTGTCGCTTGGCAAATCATAGGCGAACACAACCGCATGAATGCTTTGGCCGTTATTGCAGCCGCCCGTCACG
This sequence comes from Neisseria sp. Dent CA1/247, assembly GCF_022870825.1. Lineage (NCBI taxonomy): Bacteria > Pseudomonadati > Pseudomonadota > Betaproteobacteria > Neisseriales > Neisseriaceae > Neisseria > Neisseria sp. Dent CA1/247. Next base: position 857,103 of record NZ_CP091522.1, read on the forward strand.
CCGGCGTGGACATTCAGACGGCCTGTGAAGCACTAAGCCAATTTAAAAATGTGAAACGGCGCATGGAAACCAAAGGCGTGGTGAACGGCGTAAGCGTCTATGATGATTTTGCCCACCACCCCACCGCGATTGCCACAACCGTTGCCGGTTTGCGCCAAAAGGTAGGCAGCGGGCGCATCTTGGCCGTGTTGGAGCCGCGTTCGAACACCATGAAGCTCGGCACGATGAAAGACGCTTTGCCGGAAAGTCTGAAAGAAGCGGATCATGTATTCTGCTACGCCGGCGGGCTGGATTGGGATGTGGCCGAAGCACTTGCTCCGTTGGGAAGCAAATTGTATGTAAACCGTGATTTCGACGCTTTCGTGGCGGAGATTATCCGCCATTCGCAAAGTGGTGATCACATCTTGGTAATGAGCAACGGCGGTTTCGGCGGTATTCACGACAAATTGCTGTCGGCATTGGCCAAATAATTTTCGGGAACCTTTCCTCCATCGCTTTAAATTATGTGTATTGGTTTCTCATTTAAACGCATTAACCTATCAGGCCGTCTGAATTTTCAGACGGCCTGAATCTATTAATAGGTATGTTTGAGCATCTTGATGTTTGAAGGAATCAGCAAGCGGAAAAATAGTGTGTAAGCGGTCAAAAAGCCAAAAAAAAGGGGTGGCAGACCGCCACACCCAAACACACACACATCAAGAGGAAAGAGATGAAAAAAATTAGTTTCCGGATTTATCAGCTTGCTTTTTAACCCAGAAGAATAAAACAGTTGCAATTACGATAACAAACACAATCGTCAGTAAAGACATGATGCCTACCGGCGATTCAAATAATTCGTTGAGTAGTTCCATAATGTGTTCCCAGTAATATTCGTTATTAGATTTAAGGCACATTATAGATAAAAATCATTATCGGTATTTGATGCAGGTCAACCTTCTATGAAGTTACTGCGTTTCAAAAATTAAAGTGTTCGGTATGAGTGCGGAAACATAGCCAATCGGCCAAGTGAGTGAAAAACAATAGCTTTATTCAATCCATTTGCAAGTGTTAAGAATGTCTGCATAGGGAAGTTTGTGCTTGGATAGATAAAATATTTATCATTAAAATAATTACTTACGTTGATTTCTTTCCGCCTGTGTGCAATCCGAACCGCCTGAGTGATAATTAGCTTGCAGTTATGTCATTCGATTTATCCTTCCTGTCGTATAGATGAAAAGTGGATGTAAAACTTCAAAAAGGAGGGAATCATGCGTATTACTGTTTTTGTAGTGGCGGCTGCCTTGTTGGGCGGTATCTACTATGTTCAGGAAAGCCCCCAAATTAAGCAGAAGATTAAACACACGTTCAGCCGTGAAAATCTGCTGGAAGTGAAATTTAAAGACCCTGAAAAACAAAAAGAATATGAAAGAAACAAATCTTCATTGTTTTATCCGGATTCCAAATCATAACAATAAGGCCGTCTGAAAATATTCAGACGGCCTTATTGTTTGGATGGCGAAAGAGTTTCGTCCAAGCTGTTTGTTTGCTCTTAAGTTTTAGGCAAAGTCACGCCGGTTTGGCCCATGTATTTGCCGTTACGGTCTTTATAGGACGTTTCGCACACTTCATCGCTCTCAAAAAACAAAACTTGAGCCACACCTTCTCCGGCGTAGATTTTGGCCGGAAGAGGAGTGGTATTGGAAAATTCCAACGTAACATAGCCTTCCCATTCAGGCTCGAAAGGCGTTACGTTCACGATGATGCCGCAGCGGGCGTAGGTGGATTTGCCCAAGCATACGGTCAGCACATTTCTCGGGATGCGGAAATATTCAACCGTGCGCGCCAAGGCAAAAGAATTGGGCGGGATAATGCAGAAATCGTCTTCAACGGTAACGAAGTTTCGGGGGTCAAAATTTTTGGGATCGACTATCGTGCTGTTGATGTTGGTAAAAATTTTAAATTCATTGGCGCAACGGATATCGTAGCCGTAGCTTGAGGTGCCGTAGGAAATGATTTTTTTACCGTCGATTTCTTTAATCTGATTCGGCTCAAACGGCTCAATCATCCCGTGTTGTTCGCTCATACGGCGTATCCATTTGTCCGATTTAATGCTCATGTTTTTCCTTTTGATCAGCTGGTGTTTTCAATAGCTCGTGATGGGGCAGGGCAAGGTTTGGCCGTTGCTCAGATGGTGGGATTGTACCAGGTTCACCGCTACATAATGAATGGGATTTATTTTCGTGCCGGGTTTCTTGGCTGCATGATTTTCAGACGGCATTGATAAAACATTTCGTCATACCCAGTAAAGGCCGAGGTATGACGAAAATTGGCTTGCGTAAAGTCTCACGGCACGTTAGCACCGAATCATTGGCTTGGTTTATTCACCCAGCTTGGTAATATCTGCCACGGCGTTCATCAAATCCGCCAGTTGTTTCAACAGATTCAGGCGGTTTTGTTTTACGGCGGCATCGTCGGCCATGACCATCACATTGTCGAAGAAGGCATCCACTTGCGGCTTCACCGAAGCCAAGGCGGATAAGGCCGTCTGAAAATCTTGGGCGGCCAATGCAGCTTCGATTTTCGGTTGCAGAGCTTGTGCGGCGGTGAACAGGGCTTTCTCTTCGTCTTGCTGCAACAGGCTTTCGTTTACCGCGCCCAATTCGGCATCGGCCTTTTTGAGCAGGTTTTGCACGCGCTTGTTGGCGGCCGCAAGGGCGGCGGCTTCGGGCAGTTGTTTGAACGCGGCCACGGCTTGCAGTTTGGCGGAAAGATCGTTCAGGCGGCTGGGCTGTTTGGCCAATACGGCGGCGACGATGTCTTGCGGATGGTCGTTTTGCAGCAGCACAGCCAAACGCGCCTGCATGAATTCGGCGACTTCGGCAACGGTGTTGTCGGCGAGTTTGCCTTGCGGGAAGCTGTTGTAGGCCGTCTGAAGCAGGTCGTTGATGTCCAAATCGTGCTGCATCAACATGCGCAAGATGCCCAGTGCGGAACGGCGCAGGGCGTAGGGGTCTTTGTCGCCGGTGGGAATCAGGCCGATACCCCAAATGCCAACGAGGGTCTCCAGTTTGTCGGCCAGCGCCACGGCGGTGGCGGTTGTGCTTTGCGGCAAGTCGTCGCCGGCGAAACGGGGTTGGTAATGCGCTTCGATGGCTTGTGCGATTTCTTCGCTTTCGCCGTCCAAGCGGGCGTAGTATTTGCCCATAGTGCCTTGCAGTTCGGGGAATTCGCCGACCATTTCGGTAACGAGGTCGGCTTTGGCCAAGCGGGCGGCGCGTTCGGTAACGGCAACGTCGGCCCCCAATGCTTTGGCGATGTGGCCGCTGATGCTCATCAGGCGGCTGATGCGCTCGGCTTGGTTGCCCAGTTTGTTGTGGTACACCACATTTTCCAGTTTGGGCAGGCGGCTTTCCAAAGTGGCTTTTTGGTCTTGCTTGTAGAAGAATTCGGCATCGGCGAGACGGGCGCGCAATACGCGTTCGTTGCCGTGAATAATGTGGCTCGGGTCTTCGGCCTGCAGGTTGGAAACGAGCAGGAAGCGGTTCATCAGCTTGCCGTTTTGATCGAGCAGCGGGAAGTATTTTTGGTTTTGCTGCATGGTAAGAATCAGGCATTCCTGCGGCACGGCGAGGAAGTGTTCTTCAAACTGCGCTTCCAATACCACCGGCCATTCCACCAGTGCGGTTACTTCGTCGAGCAGGGCTTCGTCGGCGGCGACTGTGGCATTCAGACGGCCTGCTTGTTTGTTTAAGGCCGTCTGAATGGCGGCTTTGCGTTCGGCAAATGAAGGAATCACTTTGCCTTCATGGCGCATTTTTTCGGCATAGCTGTCGGCATTCGGGAATACGATGTCGCCGCTGCTCAAGAAGCGGTGGCCGAGGGTGTGGCTGAGGCTGTCCAAACCCAATACCGAAGCCGGTACGGTGTCTGCGCCGTGCATAACCACCAAGCCGTGTACCGGACGCACAAAGGTATGTGTGCTGCTGCCCCAGCGCATCACTTTGGGAATCGGCAGCTTTTTCACGGCTTGCGCCAAAATGTCGCTGATCAAGGCTGCCAAAGGCTGGCCTTGTTGGGTGAATTCGTAGGCATACACATCTTGTTTGCCGTCGTTGTCGATTTTCAGGCCGGCAATATCGGTACCGCAAGAGCGGGCGAAGCCTTCCAACGCTTTGGTCGGCACACCGTCTTTCATGCCGGCGGCAACGCTCGGGCCTTTTTTCACCACCAAGCGGTCGGCCTGTGCAGCTTTAACGTTTTTCACTTGCACGGCCAAGCGGCGGGGCGAGGCGTAGGCGGTGTATTCGGGCGCACCTTCGATTAATTGTTCTTTTTCCAAGCCTTCGACAATGGAAGCGGCAAGGCTGTTGCCCAAGTTGTTGAGGGCTTTGGGGGGGAGCTCTTCGGTGAGGAGTTCGATTAACAGGGTTTGGGTCATTTTTACTTTACTTTTTAAGTTCTATCGAAATGGTAATTCGGTTAAATTTATAAATTTTAGTATTATGAAGTAGTGTGAATACAGTTTCATCTTCATCTACTTTATAAATATTATTAACGGAGTCTCTAAGATCTTGAATACTTCCGCCATTGATTGCTTCATTAAATTTTTCCATAACATTTAGATATAGCTGATCAATTTCTTTTAATTGGTCTTTGTTGAATTGAGATAGAAAAATTTTTACGGGTTGGTAACTGCTGACCAAATTCCAATAAGAGTTGGAGATATATTCGATGATTTTATTGTTATCAGCTCCTAGATTTTCCCTATCCCATTTTATGCCATTTTCTTTATATACTTTTTGTAAGTCTCCAAAAAACCTTGCTGCGGTGGCTTTATAAGTGGCAAGTGCAATCTGAGACTGTTGATATAAAAATTGATTTTTCCATTGTCGATAAATTACTATGGGAATGACAATGGATGCTATTAAAGCTAGGACTGATAGTATAAGTTCCATATATGTTTTAGATTGAATTTATATTGGTTTTGGAGATTAGGTTTGCATCTTCACATTGTCGATAGGAAAAGTTTTCCGTCGTTCCTCCGCTTACCAAGCACATTGAGTTTGCGTACACCCAATCTATTACGTCATCAATAAATTGTTCAAAACATGCAGCAGTTCGATATTCCGGCATCAGGCTGCCACACACGCTGAAAACCAAGTTTTGATACTCGCCCACATAAAATTTTTTGCGTTGGCGGGCATTCATCTTACGGATTTTCCGTCGGCCGGGTGTGCGGTGGTAATGCGGCATGAGTTTCCCACAGATGTTTTCAGACGGCCTATCTGAAGAAAAGAAGCAGGCCGTCTGAAATTAAGCAGATATGTTTTTAATCAACGGAAAACCCAATTTCTCTCTGCTCTCCACAAACTTTTGTGCCACAATCCGGCTCAAAGCGCGGATACGGCCGATGTAGGTGGCGCGTTCGGTTACGGAAATGGCACCGCGGGCATCGAGCAGGTTAAAGGTGTGGCCGGCTTTGAGTACCATTTCGTAGGCGGGCAGTGCCAGCAAGGTGTCTTCCACTTCGAGCAAACGCTTGGCTTCGGCTTCGAAGTTGTTGAAGTTTTGCAGCAGGAGTTCGACGTTGGCGTATTCAAAATTGTAGGTGGATTGTTCCACTTCGTTTTGGTGGTAAACGTCGCCGTAAGTGATGGTTTGGCCGTCGGGAGTTTTGGACCAAACCAAGTCATATACGTTTTCCACGCCTTGCAGATACATGGCGAGGCGTTCGATGCCGTAGGTGATTTCGCCTAAAACGGGTGTGCAGTCGATGCCGCCGACTTGTTGGAAATAGGTAAATTGGGTCACTTCCATGCCGTTGAGCCATACTTCCCAGCCCAAACCCCAAGCGCCGAGGGTGGGGTTTTCCCAGTCGTCTTCGACAAAGCGGATATCGTGAACTTGCGGGTCGATGCCCAGTTCGCGCAGTGAATCAAGGTATTGTTCTTGAATGTCGGCAGGGGCGGGTTTTAAGGCCACCTGAAATTGGTAATAGTGTTGCAGGCGGTTGGGGTTGTCGCCGTAGCGGCCGTCTTTGGGGCGGCGGCTGGGTTGTACGTAAGCGGCATACCACGGCTCGGGGCCTAATGCGCGCAGGCAGGTGGCGGGGTGGCTGGTGCCGGCGCCGACTTCCATATCGAAGGGTTGTAAAACGGTGCAGCCGCGTTCGGCCCAGAAATTTTGCAGTTTGAAGATGATTTGTTGGAAGGTCAGCATGGTGGACTTCTGATAATTGTGTGGAAATATAAAAGTGTGCATTTTACTGTTTCGGGGGGATTTTGGGTAGGCTTGGATGGCTTTGTTGCGGGCATGCCGGTGGCGGTGTGATGATGGGGTATGGAAGTGGCTTTATATTTATTTTGGGTAAAAAGTTCTGATAATTCTGTGTGTTAAATTTTATTTTGTGTAGCGTGAGTGGTTTCTTGGGGCGGTTTTTTGAGTATAATCCGTCCGTATTTCATCTACTCAAAGGAAAATAAAAATGTCGGATAACGATGATCACAAAGAACAGCGCATTGGTTTGTGGATTGCAGGCGGTGCTTCTGCTTTGGCGGTGTTGTCTATTCTTTTTTATGCCGTTTGGGGTTGGGAGAACGGCAAAATAGAGGGATCTCCGGGTTATGGCGTGGCGGCTTCGGAGGAGGTTGTCGCCAAAGATGCGGTTGCGGTTTCTGATGCAGTTCAGACGGCCTCTGCTGTTGACGCTGCGCCTATGGCAGCAGTTTCCGAGCCTGTTGAGGCGGCTTCGGCTGTGACTCAAGTTTCGGCGGCGGAACAGATTTTGACTGCTTCCGATACGGCTGCGGCGGTGCAGGACGGTGCAAGTGCCGTGGTGGAAAACGGTGTGGTGAAATTCTATTTTGCTACGGGCAAGGCTGATTTGGCGGCCAATGCCGAGGAAACTTTGAAAGATGTGTTGGCCGGTGCGAAAGAGGGCAAGAAGGCCGTGATTTCGGGCTTCCATGATGTGACCGGCAACAAAAATCTGAATGAAGAGCTGTCGAAAAAACGTGCGTTTGCGGTGCGTGATGCTCTGCTGCATTTGGGCGTACCCGAAGCGCAAATCGAATTGCGCAAGCCTGAAAATGCAACCGGCAGCGGCAACAATGCCGAAGCCCGCCGTGTGGAAGTGGTATTGGAATAATATAGGCTGATAAATGTTGATGTTTCAGCATGAATAGGCAAAGCCCGGAATATATTTCCGGGCTTTGTTGTTTTCAGACGGCCTGAGATGTAAGAAATCCCAGCGTTGTTTACACAACAGATTGAGAAAAATAAGCCTGTAAAACCTCAAAAGGCGCATCACCCTTCAAGCCCTTATGCGGCTTAACCGTATTATAAAAATTCACAAAACGGCACAATTCCTTCTGCCTGTGTTCCGAATCCTTAAACGGAACTTTGTCATGCCACATTTCCATCAGGGTGCGGATTACCCGTTCTGCCTTACCGTTGGTCTGCGGTCGGGCAATACGGGTAAACTTCTGATTGATGTTGTTCTGCACACAGGCAATCGCAAACGGATGCGACGCATTGCCACGGTATTCCATGCCGTTGTCCGAATAGGCGCATTCGATGGTATAAGGACAACAGTCAATCACATCACGCAAAAGGAACTTGGCTGCACTGGCCGCTGTACGGTCGGGCAAAATGGCCGCATACAGCTCGCGGGAATAGTCGTCAATGGCGACAAACAGGTAATCTCTCGAGGCGGTTGCTTTTTGGTTTTGCAACAAAGGCAGTCGTTTGGTGTCGAAATGCACCATTTCGCCGGGATAGGATTTGTTGTAGCGTTTGGCCTGTTTCTTGAGCTTTTCCTCGATGTTTTTTTCCACTTTTGCCAAACGCTTCATTCCGTATTTGGCCTGTTTGAAACGGTTGTTGGTGCTGTTTTGTGGTGTGAGCAGCTGCAGCCGTGCGGCCTTTAGGATGCGGTAAATGGTAACCCTGCTGACTTGGTATTGCCGGGCCAGTGAGGTAACGGTGATTTTATCTTGCGTATAGGCGCGCCAAACGGCTTGGCGTTGGTGCGGGGTAAGGCGGGTGTTTTTATGGATGTTCATGGCAGTATTGTCTTTCAAATACTGTAAACAACGCTAGAGTTTCTTACACAACAAGCGCACGTAGCCTGTTGGCTGCTTTCAGCAGGTTCAAACACATCGCCTTCAGATGGCTTTGCGCACTCACTTTGCTCAGGCCAAAATAAGTTGCCCGGGCATGGCAGAATTTACGGTGCAGCGTACCAAAGCTTTGTTCGACCACATAACGGGTTTTTGATAAATGTCGGTTACGTTTGGTTTGCGCTTCCGTCAGCGGCCGGTTGCGGTGGGATTTGCACATGATGCCGTCCCGCAACTGATGTTCTTCCAGATGTTGCCGGTTTTCCATACTGTCGTAGCCTTTATCGGCATAGACAGTCGTGCCTTTGGCTAGGCCTTCCAACAAAGGCAGCAGGTGTTTGCACTCATGGGCATTGGCGGCAGTGATGTGCAGTTTCTCAATATAGCCTTCCGCATCGGTACGGGTATGTTGTTTGTAACCCAGATGGAAGCGGCCGTCTTTCTTTACCCAACGGGCATCGCTGTCTTTACTCGGTGTGGTTTGGCTGTTGACCCGCCCTTCGTTATCCACTTCTATGGCCTGACGCTGTTTGCCGCCGGCCGTCTGAATAATGGTAGCGTCAACGATGGCGGCGGATGCTTTCTCTACTTTTAAACCCTTGTCAGTCAGTTGGCGGTTAATCAGATCCAGTAATTCGGCCAAGGTGTTGTCTTGCGCCAGCCAGTTGCGGTAACGGCATAAGGTGCTGTGATCGGGGATGCTCAGTTCGTCAAAACGGCAAAACAGATGGAAATCGATGCGGGTAATGAGGCTGTGTTCGAGTTCGGAATCGGAAAGGCTGTGCCATTGGCCGAGTAGAACGGCTTTGAACATGGATAGCAGGGGATAGGCGGGACGACCGCGGTGGTCTCGAAGGTAACGGGTTCTTTGATGGTTGAGGTAATGCTCGATCGGTTGCCAATCAATCACCTGCTCCAGCTTCAATAGGGGGAAGCGGTCGATGTGTTTGGCAATCATGGCTTGTGCGGTTTGCTGAAAGAAGGTGCTCATGAAAAATCCCCTAAATGTCTTGGGAGGGAATTTAGGGGATTGTGGGGAATTTTGCAAAGGTCTCGGCCTGATGGATTCAAAGCTGTTGTTGAGATGGTTGATTTGAAGCGCAGACGCGGCAGTGCGGATTTTTTTCCAGTTCAAACTGCTGCCATTCGTTTTGCAGAGCGTCATAGACGGAAAGCGTGCCGTGGCTTTGCTTGCCGATGCCTGCCAAGATTTTCAGCGCTTCGCCGGCTTGTGTAGTGCCGATGATGCCGACCAGCGGCGAGAATACGCCGAATAGGGCGCAAGCGCCGTCGTCGGCGTGGCTGCCGTCAAACAGGCAGGCGTAGCAGGGCGAATCGGAAAGGTCGGGGCGGTACACGGCAAGCTGGCCTTCGAAACGCACGGCCGCGCCGGAAACCAGCGGGGTGCGGGTGGCGACGGATGCACGGTTGACGGCTTGTCTGGTGGCGAAGTTGTCGCAGCAGTCGATAACGATAGAAGCGGCGGTCATCAGCTCGATGAGGCGTTCTTCGGTAAGCCGTTCGTTGAATATGCTGATGCGGGTGCGGCTGTTGATATTTTTCAGACGGCCTGCCATCACTTCGGCTTTGCTTAAACCGATGTCGGCTTCGGTGAAGGTGATTTGGCGTTGGAGGTTGGTGCTGTCGATGGTGTCGTGATCGGCAATCATTAAGTGCCCGACACCGGCTGCGGCCAAATAAGGTAAAACGGCCGCACCCAAGCCGCCGCAGCCGACCACCAATGCCGAGGCATCCAGCAGTTTTTGCTGGCCTTCGATGCCGATTTCGTCGAGCAGGATGTGGCGGCTGTAACGCAGTAGGTCGCGGTCGTCCATATCGGTTTAGTAATTGAGGTTTTCGAGGTTGTTGTCGAAAACGAAATTACCGCTCTTGCCGCCGGCTTTTTCTTCTAAATGAATTTGTGAAATAACCATGCTTTTATCTACGGCTTTGAGCATGTCGTAAATGGTGAGCAGGGAAATATTGACGGCGGTAAGAGCTTCCATTTCCACGCCGGTTTTGCCTTCGGTGCTGGCGGTTACGGTGGTTTTAACGCGGGCAAGTTGGAGGTCGACATCGAAGTCGATGCGCACATGGGTCAGGGCGACGGGATGGCACAAAGGAATCAGAAAGCCGGTTTGTTTGGAAGCCTGTATGCCTGCTACGCGGGCGATGCCCAAAACGTCGCCTTTGTTGGCGGCGCCGTTGGCAATCAGCTGGATGGCTTCGCGGCTCATGTTGATGTAGCCGCTGGCTTTGGCAACGCGTTTGGTAGGGGCTTTTTCGCCGATGTCCACCATGTGGGCTTCGTTGTTTTCGTTGAAGTGGGTTAAGTCGATCATGATCGTTTCCTGAATGTGCTGAAGGTAAAAAATACAGGCTCTGTTGCATCTCGGGCGTGTTGTCCTGTGCCGGTGGGGCCGTCTGAAAAACACGCCGGCATGCCTGCTATTTTAAGTGATTTTTACAAAGCCGACTATGGTGAACAATATATTGATGTATCAATATGTTCAATGAAACAACAATATGAGGCATTGGCAAAACTAAGGTTCCGATATATTTAAAAAAGCGGTTGCAAGAAGCTTTGACAAACATTTAACTCATTTTTATATGCAGTGGGCATTTCAAGCTGGTTGGCAACATGCTTCTAATCCAGTTACTTTTTACTGGATTGCTAACAATTATGGTTTCTTTCCGAACCTTGCTATAAAATTCCCGCACCTTTAAATATCGAGAGAGAAACACCATGCGGCTTGACATTCTGAGCAATCCCAAAGACGAACCGTTGGCGGCCGATGCGGAGTTTTTAACGCAATCGCTGTTTAAACTGCTGCATAACGAAACCACCGAAATCGTTTTAAACACGGTTAAGCAATTGGCCGAGTCCGACGACAGCAGCGCAATTATCGAAGAAGTGCTGCCCAAACTTAGCGAACGCCAAACCCAAAACCTGATTTTGGCGTGCGGGCTGTTTTCCCAAATGCTGAATATTGCCGAAGATGTGCATCACGAACGCCGCCGTTTGGCGCACGAACATGCGGGCAGCAGCGCCGCTTCCGGCAGCGTGGCCGATACGGTGCGCAAACTGAAAGCGCATCAGATCAGCAGCGAAGCCTTGCAAAAGCAGCTCGACCAAACCCACATCGCTGCCGTATTGACAGCACATCCGACCGAAGTACAGCGTCAGGCCACCTTAAACTTTCACCGCCGCATCCGCACGCTTTTGCCCCGCTACGAACGTTGCAACAGTGCGGAAGAGCTGGAAGAGTTGCAAAGAGAAGTAGATGCGACCTTGCTGGCTTTATGGCAAACCAGCGAAACCCGCCATTTCAAAGTAACCGTTAAAAACGAAATCAACAACGGCGTATCTATTTTTCCGCTGAGCTTTTTCCACGCGTTGCCGAAACTCTACCGCAGCATGGAAAAAGAATTTCAGACGGCCTATCCCGATATCCGCATTCCCGATATTCTGCAGATCGGCGGTTGGATTGGCGGCGACCGCGACGGCAATCCTTTCGTATCCGCCGAAACCTTGCGCCATGCGTTTAGGCAGCATGCCGACACCGTATTCCACTATTACCGCCGCCAGTTGGCCGAGCTGTATCACGATTTGCCGCTGTCGACACGGCGTGTGAACGTGAACGAAGAAGTGCTGGCGCTGGCCGCCGTATCGCCCGATACCGAAATCGCCCGCGAAGAAGAGCCTTACCGCCGCGCCATTGCCTACATCATGTCGCGCCTGATTGCCCGCGGACATGAAATCGGCCTGACTTTGGGTTGCAAATTCGGCTTGGGCGAGCCTTATCCAAATGCCGAAGCATTTATTGCCGACTTGAAAGCCATGCAGCGGTCTTTGCGCGATAACGGCAGCGCCATGCTGGCCGATGCGCGTTTGGCCGACATCATCCGCGCCGCTTCCGTGTTCGGCTTTTACATGATGCCGCTCGATTTGCGCCAACATGCCGCCAAGCATGCCGAAGTGGTGGCAGAACTTTTCCGCCATGCAGGTTTGGAAGATTACGACAGCCTGACGGAGAAGGAAAAACAGGCCGTTTTGCTGCGCGAACTGAGCAACCAGCGCCCGCTGTACAACCCTTATATTGATTACAGCGAACACACGCAGCACGAGCTGGCGATTTTCCACGAAGCGCGTAAAGTGAAAGACGAGCTGGGCGAAAAAGCCATCAACCAAAGCATCATTTCCAACTGCGAACACCCCAGCGATTTGCTGACGTTGGCGTTGCTGCTGCAAGAAAGCGGGTTGCTGGTGTTGGAAAACGGCAAACCCGTGAGCCGCATCAATATCGTGCCGCTGTTTGAAACCATCGAAGCGCTCGAAAACGCCTGTTCCGTGATGGACACTCTTTTTAACCTGCCGTGGTACCGCGATTTGCTCGCCAGCCGCGACAACACGCAGGAAATCATGCTCGGCTATTCCGACAGCAATAAAGACGGCGGTTATGTAACCAGCTCGTGGGGCTTATATCAGGCCGAACAAGGCTTGGTAGAACTTTTCAGACGGCATGGCATCAGAATGCGCCTGTTCCACGGTCGCGGCGGCAGCGTCGGCCGTGGCGGCGGCCCGTCTTACCAAGCCATATTGGCGCAGCCCGAAGGCAGCGTGGCCGGACAAATCCGCATTACCGAGCAGGGCGAAGTGATTACCGCCAAATACGCCGACGCCGGCAACGCGCACCGCAACTTGGAAACACTGGTTGCCGCCACGCTTGAAGCCAGCCTGTTGCCGCAACATCAAGACCCCGACAGCGCACTGATGCAGGCCTTGTCAGACAGCGCCTTCAAGCACTACCGCGCCCTGATTACCTGCGAAGGCTTTATCGACTACTTCCTGCAAACCAGCCCGATTCAAGAGATTGCCACCCTCAACTTGGGCAGCCGCCCCGCCAGCCGCAAAACACTCGCGCGGATACAAGATTTGCGCGCGATTCCGTGGGTGTTTTCATGGACGCAAAACCGCCTGATGCTCCCGGCTTGGTACGGCTTCGGCAGTGCGGTGGAAGAATTGTGCCAAGCCGATTCAGGCCGTCTGAAAGACTTGCAGCAGCACGCGCAAAACAATCCGTTTTTCCAAACCATGTTGTCGAACATGGAGCAGGTGATGGCGAAAACCGATTTGACGCTGGCCGAAAACTACGCAGGTTTGAGCCAATCGCCCGAACGCGCCGCCGAGATTTTCGCCATGATCAAACAAGAATACCTCAAGAGCCGCCAAGCACTGATGGATATTCTGCAAACCGAAGAGCTGCTCAGCGACAACCGCAGCCTCGCCCGCTCGCTGGCCTTGAGGATTCCCTATCTCAACGCACTGGGCGGCTTGCAGATAGCCTTACTCAAACGCCTGCGCCAAGAGCCGGACAATGCCCATCTGCTGCAAATGGTGCATTTGACCATCAATGGCGTGGCACAAGGTTTGCGTAATACGGGCTAAACTTAAAAGGCCGTCTGAAAATATTTTTAGCGAAGTTCGCAAAGCTCACTTTCAGACGACCTTTGATTTCATTTTTAAAACAGCCGGTATGCAGAAGCATGTCGGCTGTTTTTTATTGGATTTATAAATAGGGCATGTAATATTTTTATGTTGATAAGATATTTGTAGAATATAGGCATAATTAGAGAGTTGTTCTTTTGAAGCATAAAAGACGAAAAATTGAGACAAAAAAAAACCATTCATACCAAGGGAGAAGTATGAATGGTCAATACATTGCGGGAAAACGTCTTACTGTCTTCGGTTGCCTCAAGGGAGAAAAGACAACCGCTGCCAGTGCTTCGCATTGTAAACCCAGTTAGCTTTAAATGGGGTTAATCTGTGCAATTATTTTCATTTTTTGCGTTCAGTGTTGTTTGTTTGCAAATGGCATATAAAAATTCCATACGATTATTGGTTTTCGCGTATCCATTTCAGCCATTTTTCAAACAAATCCGTTTGCAGGCCGGCGATAACCGAGCGTTTGAACACATGCTCGCCGCTCCAAAAATCATCGCCTTCCAGCGTGGCCAAGCTGCCGCCCGCTTCTTCAAAAATTAACGCACCTGCGGCGTAATCCCACAATTTTTGACCGCCGTGAACATAAATATCGTAGCGCCCGGCAGCGAGATAACACCAATCAAGCGTGCTGCTGCCCATGCTGCGCAGGCTGCCGAACGGAGCGAGAGTGTTCATGCGGCTGGAGAGCTTGCCGGAGCGCAGGTATTTGATTTCCACGCCCGCAATCGCTTCGTGCAGCTGCTTGTCAACGCGGCGCAAGGGCAGGGGGCGGCCGTTGAGATACGCGCCTTTTTTGTGTTCTGCGTAAAAACATTCGTCGCTGACAGGGTTGTACACCACGCCGAGTTGGGCGCGGCCGTTTTGGATGTAGGCGCAGGAAAGGGCGAAGTGGGGCAGGCCGTTGATGAAATTGTTGGTGCCGTCGATGGGGTCAACCACCCACAAGCCGCCGCGGTTGTGCTGCCACAGCTCTTGCTGGCGTTGCGAGGTCATTTCTTCGCCGAGCATGGGGCAGTCGATAATGTCGGGCAGTTTTTCCGCGAAAGCTGCCTGAGCGGCCAAATCAGCTTCCGTAAGCAGTGACCCGTCGGATTTGCGGCTGATGCTCACATCTAAAAAGCGGGGCATTACTTCGGTGCGTGCTACTTTGCGAACCAGCGCATGCAGTTGGTCTAACACAATGAATCGTCCTTAAATACTTGCTATTTCGGCCTGAAAACGACAATATTAACTTTTTTCTACCACCGACACCAACCCCGTATGCCGCGCTTTTACGTTCCCTCGGCCTTGAATCCCGGCCAACTCCTTGATTTGCCCGATAATGTGGTACGCCATCTGAATGTGCTGCGGACGCGTTTGCATGAAGAGATTGTTTTGTTTAACGGCGACGGCAAGGCTTATCCTGCGCGTTTGACGGTTTTGGAAAAGCGCCGTGCCGAGGCGGAAATTTTACGCGAAGAGGGTGTCGACAATGAATCTCCGCTGCGGATTACGCTGGTGCAGGCGGTTTCAAGCGGCGAGCGCATGGATTTTACTTTGCAGAAAAGCGTGGAATTGGGCGTGGCGGAAATCCGTCCGGTGCTGAGTGAGCGCTGCGTGGTGCGTTTGAGCGGCGAGCGTGCCGACAAGCGCGCCGCCCGTTGGCAGGATATTGTGGTTTCGGCTTGCGAACAAAGCGGCAGGAACAAGGTGCCGCAAGTGCTGCCGCTGCAAAATTACCGCGATGCGCTGGCGTCACTGCCCGACGACGGCACGCGTTTATTGATGAGCCTGAACCGCGCCTCGGCATTGAAAGATATTGCGCCGCCTCCGCGCCATGTGGTGCTGATGATCGGCCCCGAAGGCGGTTGGACGGCGGCGGAAGAGCAGCAGGCTTTTGATGCGGGGTTCCGTTCGATTACATTGGGGCCAAGGGTGTTGCGCACGGAAACGGCTTCGTTGGCTGCGATTGCGGCCATGCAGGCGTTGTGGGGTGATTTTGCCTGATGCTGCGTTTGTGAATGAATGAAACTGCCGAAATGAATGAGGCCGTCTGAAAGTATTTTTTCAGACGGCCTCAGGTTAGTGCAGGGCGGTTAAGCATGAAATGCAACGGAAAATTTGGTGCGGACATGTGCGGCTGTTTTGTGGCCGCATATCGGCTTGAGGCCGTCTGAAAACTCAATCCAAAGCCAGCAACACATCTTCTTTCACTTCTTCCATCACTACATAGCTGCGGCTTTCGGCGGCGGCGGGCAGTTGCAGCAGAATGTTGCCGAGCATATCGCGGTAGGCCGACATATCGGGCAGGCGCACTTTGATTAAATAATCGTATTCGCCTGATACCAAATGGCATTCCAGAATTTGCGGAATCATCGACACTTCGCGGCGGAAGTCTTCAAAAATATTGCCGGACTTCGAGCGCAGTTTGAGTTCCACAAACACCAGCAGGCTTTGCCCCAAAGCGTGCGGGTTGAGGTGGGCGTGGTAGCCGGTGATGATATTTTCCCGCTCCAAACGGCGTACACGCTCGGTAACGGGCGTGGTGGAAAGGCCGACTTTTTCGGCCAGCTCGGTCATCGGAATGCGGGCGTTTTGTTGCAGGATTTTTAAAATTTTGCGGTCGGTTTTGTCCAGCTCTTTCATTTGATTTATTCACTGTATATATTGAAAGATTCCATATAATATTCTTTTTTATGCTTGAAATAAAGTGAAAAAAACTGGCATGAATTGTTTAGACTTGAAAATACACTATGAATAAGCAAAGTGTTTCAGCAGTTGTGCGCTGCGTCGAAATGAAAAGAGGAAAAACATGAATGTGATTGTATTGGGTGCGGGCGTGGCAGGCGTGAGCACCGCTTGGTATCTCGCCGAAGCAGGTTGCAAAGTAACCGTCATCGACCGGGCAGACGGAGCCGCGATGGAAACCAGCTTTGGCAATGCCGGCCAACTTTCTTACGGCTACACCACGCCGTGGGCGGCACCGGGCATTCCCGCAAAAGCAGCGAAATGGCTGTTTAAAAAGCATTCGCCGCTGATTTTCAAACCCGACGGCAGCCTGTTTCAACTGCAATGGCTGCGGCAGATGCTGGCGAACTGTAATGCGGCCAGCTACCACATCAATAAAGAGCGCATGGTGCGGATTTCAGAATACAGCCGCGAAATGTTCCGCTGCTTGGAAGCCCAAACCGGCATCGGTTTTGAAGGGCGGAGCAAAGGCACATTGCAGATTTTCCGCAGCCAGCACGAAGTAGAAGCCGCCGCCAAAGACATCGAAGTGCTCGAAGCATACAGTGTGCCTTACCAAAGGATCAAAGCCGAAGAGTGTCTGCAATACGAGCCTGCTTTGAAAGGCGCGCTGCACAAAATCGCCGGCGCGCTGCATCTGCCGAACGACGCCACCGGCGACTGCCACCTCTTTACCCGCACGCTCGCCGCCATGTGCGCCGAAAAAGGCGTGGAGTTTAAGTTTAACCACACCATTGAGCGCATCGAACATTCAGACGGCCTCATCAAGGCTGTTCACGCAGGAGGGCAGCGTTTTGAAGCCGACCGCTATGTGTGCGCCCTCGGCAGCTTCAGCCGCCCCGCATTAACGGAATTGGGGCTGGATTTGCCGATTTATCCCGTCAAAGGCTATTCGCTCACCATTCCCATCACCGACAGCGACGCCGCGCCTGTTTCCACCATTATCGACGAAACCTACAAAGTAGCGATTACCCGTTTCGACCAACGCATCCGCGTCGGCGGCATGGCCGAATTGTCGGGCTACGCCATCCATTTAAATCCCGAACGCCGCGAAACTTTGGAACTCGTGGTGAAAGATTTATACCCGCACGGCGGTGATTTGAACAAAGCAACGTTCTGGAGCGGCTTGCGCCCGATGACACCCGACAGCACACCGATTGTCGGCGCCACCCGTTTCGGCAATCTATTTACCAACACCGGCCACGGCACGCTGGGCTGGACGATGTCGCTCGGCTCGGCAAAAATCGCCGCCGATTTGGTGTGCGGCAAAGCTACCGAAGTGCGCAGTGATGATTTGGGTTTAAGCCGTTACCGCAAATTAATATAGTGAATAAACTTAAAAAAATAGTATGTTTGTCATAACCGATCTTGTCCCGAGCATATTAAGTTCCGCTAACTTTAGGAGATGCTTGGGTCAAACCTGAATATGACAAAACTGTTATTTAAATTAAGTAATTTAACTGTATATGGCATGTTTGCATTCTTTCAAATATCGGTCGGCAATAAAAATCACAGCGCAGAGGATTAACGATTATGTCGCAATGTTATAAAACAAATACCACGCCGCAATCGCAGCAAAAATTATGTTTCGGATGCCAAAATGCATGGACCGAGGCACAGTTTGAAGCACTCAACAGAATGAAAAGTGCCGAAAGGGAAACTTATTTGGTTTGGTTTTCCCCTCAAGGGGTGGTGAAACGCCAAGGACGCTACAAAATTAAAAGCCATTATGCACAACGTGCTTACGATATTGCTGCTGTATATGCCAAGATGTATTTGGGCGCAGGCGAGTTTCAACAGTTTCCGTTGCTGAAAAAACATCCCGGCCTGTTTTATTGGATGGGGCTTGCCGCCTTTGCTAGTAAAACGGTGGGATGTTCTTTGGAGAATCCGTGGGTAAAAGATCCCGGAAAACAAGTAAAGCGGCATATAGACACGCTGAAATATAAATCCAAAGTTCCATTACCTACTCCCGTAAATATGGCTACTTTATCCGTACCGACTTTGGTTGAAGTATTCTCCTCAATGGACAAGATGCTGGGCAAAGGCAATATTTGGCTGTTTTTAGACGTGATGCCTTGGCATTATGTTTATGCCCAAGATAAAGAAACCTTCAAACTGTGCAGGGCGGAAAGGGCATATGCGAAGTTGCCGGAGGTGATGCGGGAAGATTTGGAAAGAGTGGACGGTTTTGAGGAAACCGTCGGCAATAAATCAATGGATTTTTCTGACTCCGTAAAACAGTATATTTTAGAATCATTTCAGGCTTTGGATGATGCACTTAAGAAAAATCGCGCTCAAGATATAGCTGCTGCAAAACTGGAACATTTAATGCTTTTGGCCTACCACGAACAGGAAATCATTTTGCAAAAAATCATGTATAACAGCTTTGTTTTTAAAAAATATTTGGAAGTTTCACGTTATTTGGAAAAAAATCACCCCGACCTTTACCGCGAGATGCCGCAAAATGAACTGCATTTGGTAGCAAGTTGCAAGATTAAGCGGGGACAGGAGCGTTTTTTGTCCGCCGCGCCGAAAGGGATTGTGTTGGAGAATTTGAAACAGAGGATGGATTGGATTATAAATGCGGCAGATTTATACCATCAACGCATGAGCAAATCTGTTGATAAACAATTTCTAGAGGAGCAATTGCGTATTTTGGCTAATGGTAAAAAAGCAGATGGAAAAGAGCATGCTTAAACATTTTTTTTATTTGGCCTTATCAATCACGACAGCTATTTTTTTATTAGGAGCGTGCAAACCTATGCAGCAACAACCCCAAAAAGATAACTTGCCTGAAACCGTGTCAATAACCTTGCCGGAATCCGCACAACATTTTTCTCAAAGATTCATTGAAAATTATCAAGGGCCACCTGCAGATGCTGAGTTTTTTAATGTCAATGTTCATCCGGTATATTTTAATAGCGAAAAAACCGTTCTCTTTGAACATGGCAAACATACTTTCAAGCTACCTTATGTAGGAATAATCAGGGCATATGAAGATAGTGGACAACAACCTTTTTTGGGGGTCAACCAATTTACGATATTTGCTGATTTAGGCAAAGCCAGCAACGTCAGCGATGAAGAAGCTAGGCAAAACTTTTACAGTCTGATCAGGCAGATGCATCGGGCAGGGTGGAGAGATTTGATTTCTACCACGGCACCAAGAATCAAGATGAACCGTAAAAATGCCGCTGCGTTTTTTGGGATGGAAGACGGCTATTTTAGGGTAAAAACAATTACCGGTATTCCGACTGCTATCGAACTGACTCCGGACGAGTGGAAACAATTATCTCATTTGTCGAATATCGGCACTTTGTATGCAGACGGTGTGGTGGTGAGTTTTCGATTGGGCAAAGACAAGGACGAGCAATACCGCGATAAATACGGCAACGGTCAATACGCACTTATGGTAACGATTGAAGCTTATTGGAATCAAGTCCGTATGGATGCACAGGAAGAATTCGGTAAGCCTACTTTTAATGATGCCGTAAAAAAGAAATACCAAACCTACGCGATGATTAGGAAATTAGAAGAAGATAAAGCCCGGGCGCAAGGGTTTGAAATCGATGAAAGCTATCAAGATCCGCCGATTCCGCCGTTGATTGAGTTGCCGCGCGACGGATCGCGCTAAATACAGTAAGGCCGTCTGAAAAGATTAAACGGTTTCAGACGGCCTCTTGTTAAATCTTATCTGTTTCCTTGCTTTCAAATATCAGCCGGCAGATAAATGCCAATGCACACGACCATGTTTAAAAAGATATTGATTTGTTTGTTAACGATGACGGTAGGTTTGCTGGGAGCGTGCAAACCTATGCAGCAAGAACCGCAAAAAGATACCCTGCCTGAAACCGTGTCGATAACCCTGCCGGAATCTGCCCAACATTTTGCCAACCGTTTTATCGGTTATGTGGACGATAAATCTCCGGGAGAACCATATTCTTTAACCAATTATTCTGCTACGTTTGCATCTGAAAAAACGGTTTTATTTGAACATGGTGTGCATTCTTTTAGACTTCCTTATGTAGCAATCATTAAGCTTTATGAGGATGGTAAGCAGCAGCCTTTTTTAGGTATTGACGAATTTAAAATATTTGCGGGCTTAGGTAAAACCAGCAACATTAGCGATGAAGAAGCCAGACAAAACTTTTACCGTTTGGTCAGGCAGATGCATCAGGCAGGGTGGAGAGATTTGATTTCTACCTCGGCACCAAGAATCAAGATGAACCGTAAAAATGCCGCTGCTTTTTTCGGGATGGAAGACGGTTATTTTAGGATAAAACCAATTACCGGCATTCCAACTGCGATTGAGCTTACTCCGGACGAGTGGAAACAATTGCCCAATTTGGCAGACATCGGAACTTTGTATGCAGACGGTGTGGTGGTAAGTTTTGTATTAGGTAAAGATAATGACGAGCAATACCGCGATAAATATGGAAACGGTCAATATGCACTCGTGGTAACGATTGAAGCTCATTGGAACCGAGTTCGTTTGAATGCACAGGAAGAATTCGGTAAGCCAACATATCATGATGCTTTACAAAAAGAATTTAAAAGCCATGCCATATACCGAAAAATGGAAGAAGATAAAGCCCGTGCGCAAGGGTTTGAAATCGACGAAAGCTATCAAGATCCGCCGATTCCGCCGTTGATTGAGTTGCCGCGCGACGGATCGCGTTAAATGCAATCAGGCCGTCTGAAAAAAGATTGAACAGTTCCAGACGGCCTCTTGTTAAATCTTATCTGTTTCTTTGCTTTCAAATATCAGCCGGCAGATAAATGCCAACTTACACGACCATGTTTAAAAAGATATTGATTTGTTTGTTAACGATGACGGTAGCTTTGCTGGGAGCGTGCAAACCTATGCAGCAAGAACCCCAAAAAGATAACTTGCCTGAAACAGTATCGATAACCCTGCCCGAATCTGCTCAACATTTTGCCAACCGTTTTACCGGTTATATCGATGACGAATCTCCGGGAGAACCGTATTCTTTAACCCGTTATTCCGCTACGTTCTCACCTGAAAAAACGGTTTTATTTGAACACGGTAAGTATTCATTCAAGTTGCCTTATGTAGGTTCGGTTACGGCTTATGAATATAATCAAGAACCTTTTTTGGGCATACATAAATTAATCATTTATACCGATCTAGGCAAAGCCAGCAACGTCAGCGATGAAGAAGCTAGGCAAAACTTTTACAGTCTGATCAGGCAGATGCATCAGGCGGGGTGGAGAGATTTGATTTCTACCACGGCACCAAGAATCAAGATGAACCGTAAAAATGCCGCTGCTTTTTTTGGGATGGAAGACGGCTATTTTAGGGTAAAAACAATTACCGGCATTCCAACTACGATTGAACTTACCCCGGACGAGTGGAAACAATTGTCCAATTTGTCGGATATCGGCACTTTGTATGCAGACGGTGTGGTAGTGAGTTTTCTATTGGGTAAAGACAAGGACGAGCAATACCGCGATAAATACGGAAACGGTCAATACGCACTCGTGGTAACGATTGAAGCTCATTGGAACCGAGTTCGTTTGAATGCACAGGAGGAGTTCGGCAAGCCTGCTTTTAATGATGCCGTAAAAAAGAAATACCAAACCTACGCAATGATTAGGAAATTAGAAGAAGATAAAGCCCGGGCGCAAGGGTTTGAAATCGACGAAGGCTATCAAGACCCGCCGATTCCGCCGTTGATTGAGTTGCCGCGCGACGGATCGCGTTAAATACAGTAAGGCCGTCTGAAAAGATTCTGAGTATATTTTCAGACGGCCTCTTGTTGAATGTTATGGTGAATGAATTAAAAAATAGCATATCCGCTATGCTCGGGTGAAGTACGAGTATAACCGTATCGTTATTGTAATTACGTCGATTACTTACTTGTTATTTACATATGCACCGTATTTGTTCATAGGTCGGTTATTTACCGTTTTCCGTATATTTCTCGGCAACCACTTCTTTAATCGGTTCCGCTTCGGCGATTTTCTCGCGTGCTTCTTGTTTTTCTTCCCTATCCGGGGCTTCTTTTTCCTGCACGGCTTCGGCGGCGGGGGCGAATTGGAATTTGCCGTATACGGGGAAATGGTCGGAGCCGATGGCGGGCAGCACTTCGATGCGGCTCATCATGAAGTCGCTGCTGTGGAAAATGTGGTCGAGCGGCCAGCGCAGGAGTGGGTAGCCGGCGTGGAAGGTGCTGTACATGCCGCGGCCTTTGCGGGGGTCGAGCAGGCCGCTGATTTGTTGGAACAGCCGCGAGGTACGCGACCATGCTACGTCGTTTAGGTCGCCGAACACGAGCACGGAATGGTTGTTTTTGGCGATTTCTTTGCCGACGAGCAGCAGTTCGGCATCGCGGTCGGTGGAGGTGTCGGCTTCGGTGGGGCTGGGCGGCATGGGGTGCAGGCAGTAGATGCGTATCCATTCGCCGGAGCGCAGTTGCAGTTCGGCGGCAATCGAGGGGATGTCTTCGGCAACCCAATGGCGGATTTCGACGTTTTGCAGGGGCAGGCGGCTGTATAGGTGCATGCCGTAGAGGTTGTCGAGCGGGATTTTAACGGTGTAGGTGTAGTCGAGTTCGTGTTCGAGCGGGGCGAGTTGTTGTTCCCACACCATTCGTCGCTTTCTAAAGTGAGTACGACGTCGGGCCGGTATTGGCGAACTTGGTTGAGCAGCAGGTCGGCGCGGCGGTTGGGGGTAAGTACGTTGCCGGTAATCAGTGAGATGGTGCGTTTGTTGTCGTCGCCTTTATATTGCAGCACTTCGGGTTTGCTCAGGCGGGTGTAGGCGGCGATTTCTTTGAGCTGGTAGGCGAAGCAGGCCAGATTGAGGATTTCAAAGGCGATGAAGAGCGGATGTTCGTGCTGCTGCCATAAGGCGTTCAACACGACGCACAGCAGGCTCATGGCGGCAATCTGCGGACGGGGGAAATCGAAAATGCGGAACGTCCAATGGCTGTGGTTAATCAGCGGCAGCAGGGTGGCCAAAATGGGCAGCATTAATAGGGCAAACAGCAGCCAGTCGGTAAAAGTAAATAGAAACATAAGGGCAAGCGGCGGGATAAGGGAACGGTATATCGGGTGGATATTAACGAAAGCCTTGTGATGCTGCAAATCAGTGTGCTGTTTTGAGGCTGTCTGAGCAGATCGGCTTATGGCGCAAAATGCGGTTTACGGCATATCGGTTATTCAGACGGCCAGAGACCTTTGCAGCGCAACCTTCGGCCGCGCGGCTTCAGGTTGGTTGGCAAAGGTCTCTGGCCTGTGCTGAAAACATTTGTGTGAACGGGGTTCCGTTACTTAATCTTCATACGCGCTCATCGGCGGGCAGGTGCAAACCAAATTTCGGTCGCCGTACACATCGTCCACCCTGTTCACGCTCGGCCAGAATTTGTTTTCGCGCACATACGGCAGCGGGAACACGGCTTCTTCGCGGGTGTAGGGATGCTTCCATTCGCCGTCGGTTACGTTGGCGGCGGTATGCGGGGCGTTTACCAGCGGGTTGTCGTCTTTCGGCCATACGCCGTTTTGCACGTTCAGCACTTCCTGTTTAATGGACTTCAGCGCGGCGATGAAGCGGTCGAGTTCGGCTTTGCTTTCGCTTTCGGTCGGTTCGATCATCAGCGTACCGGCCACGGGGAACGACACGGTGGGGGCGTGGAAGCCGTAGTCCATCAGGCGTTTGGCGATGTCGGTTTCGGTGATGCCGCTTTCGGCTTTGAGCGGACGCAAATCGACGATACATTCGTGCGCGACGCGGCCGTTTTTGCCGGTGTAGAGAATCGGGTAATCCGCGCTCAATTCTTTGGCGACATAGTTGGCGCTCAGCAATGCCCATTGGGTGGCCTGCTCCATGCCGGTTTTGCCCATCATGGTGATGTACATCCAAGTAATCGGCAGGATGCTGGCGGAGCCGTAGGGCGCGGCGGATACGGCGCTCATGCCGTTGGTTGTGCCTTCCACGGGCGATACGGTGTGGCTTGGGGCGAACGGGGCGAGATGGGCTTTCAAGCCGATGGGGCCCATGCCGGGGCCGCCGCCGCCGTGCGGGATGCAGAAGGTTTTGTGCAGGTTCATGTGCAACACGTCTGCGCCCACTTCGGCGGGTTGCATGATGCCGATTTGGGCGTTCATGTTTGCGCCGTCCATATACACTTGGCCGCCGTGGTCGTGGATGATTGTGCAGATGTCGCGGATGCCTTCTTCGTACACGCCGTGGGTGGACGGATAGGTAATCATCAGCGCGCCCAAGTTTTGTTGATGCTCGGCGGCTTTGGCTTTCAAGTCTTCGATATCGACGTTGCCTTTTTCGTCGGTTTTCACGACCACCACTTTCATGCCCAGCATTTGCGCGGTGGCGGGGTTGGTGCCGTGTGCGGATTGGGGAATCAGGCACACGTCGCGGTTAGGCTGGCCGTTGGCTTCGTGATAGCGGCGGATAGACAGCAAGCCGGTGTATTCGCCTTGTGCGCCGGAGTTCGGCTGGATGGAAATCGCGTCAAATCCGGTGATGGCTTTGAGCTGATCTTGCAAATCGGTAAGCATCTGCATGTAGCCCGCCACTTGGTCGCGCGGGGCGAACGGGTGGATGCTGCTGAACTCGGGCCATGTAATCGGCAGCATTTCGCTGGTGGCGTTCAGCTTCATGGTGCAGCTGCCGAGCGAAATCATGCTGCGGTTCATCGCCAAGTCGCGCTCTTCCAGCTTTTTCAGGTAGCGCAGCATTTCGTGTTCGGTGTGGTAGCTGTTGAACACGGGGTGCTGCAAGATGGCGTCTTTTCTCAACAGGCCGTCTGAAAGTTTGCCGGAGGCTTTTTCAGACAGGCATTGTGCTTTGCCGGTGAAGAGTTCCACCAACTTGGCAAAATCGGCGGCGGACGTTTCTTCGTGGAACGCCACGGCCAACACGTTTTCATTTACTTGGCGCAGGTTATAGCCCACGTTTAAGGCGGCCTGATAAATCTCTTTGGCTTTCGCGCCGCAATCCACGGCCACGGTGTCGAAGAACACTTCATGCACCACTTTGAGGCCGTCTGAAACCACCGCGTCGGCAAACGCAGCAGCCAGCGCGTGAATGCGGTTGGCAATGCGTTTCACACCTTCTGGGCCGTGGTAAACCGCGTACATGCCCGCCAAGTTGGCCAGCAGAGCCTGCGCGGTACAGATGTTGGAAGTCGCCTTTTCGCGGCGGATGTGCTGCTCGCGGGTCGATAAAGCCATGCGCAGCGCGGGTTTGCCCGAAGCGTCTTTCGATACGCCGATAATGCGGCCGGGCGACGAGCGTTTGAATTCGTCTTTAAACGCAAAATAAGCCGCGTGCGGGCCGCCGAAGCCCATCGGCACGCCGAAACGCTGGGTGTTGCCCAAAGCAATGTCCGCGCCCAAAGAAGCAGGCGATTTCAGCAACACCAAGCTCATCACGTCGGCCGCCACCGCCACAATCACGCCTTTTTCTTTCAGACGGCCTATCACGGCTTCCAAATCAAGCACATCACCGTCTTTGCCGACATATTGGAACAGCGCGCCGAAGAAATCGCCTTCGGATGCCGTCTGAAAATCGCCTACCACCAGCTCAAAGCCGAAATATTTGGCGCGGGTTTTCATCACGTCGAGCGTTTGCGGATACACGCGCTCGTCCACAAAAAACTGATTTGATTTAGATTTACTCACACGCTTGGCCATTGCCATCGCCTCGGCCGCCGCCGTTGCCTCGTCCAACAATGACGCGCCCGCCACTTCAAAGCCGGTGAGGTCGATACACATTTGCTGGAAGTTCAGCAAAGCCTGCAAACGCCCCTGCGCCACTTCCGACTGATAAGGCGTATAAGCCGTGTACCAGCCCGGATTTTCCAGCACATTGCGCAAAATCACATTCGGCAGGCGGGTCGGATAATAGCCCAAGCCGATATAGCTTTTGTTTACCTTGTTTTTCGCCGCCACACCTTTGAGCTTCGCCAACGCATCGGCCTCGCTCAAGGCTTCTGGCAGATTGAGCTCGGACGGCATACGGATGCTTTGCGGCACGGTGTTGTCGATAAAACCGGCCATGCTGCTTTCGCCGAGTGCTTTCAATAGAGCCGCTTCGTCTTTGAAACTGATGTGGCGTGATGCAAATTCGTTTTGATTAAACAAATCTTTGAAATTCATGATTTTTCCTTTGTATTTAGAGCAAGGCGGCGGAATCCGGCGCAGTGCCGCCCAAACGCAGGCTATTGTAAACGCTTTTTCGGGCGGCGGGGGCGGGTTTTCTGTGAGGCAGGCATATTAAAGATTGCCCAAAGGTGTGGGAGATACGGCGGGAATGTGTGAGGCCGTCTGAAACGGGTATGTGTTACTATTGAGAATAATTCCTATTGGAGTGGAGGTGCATGCAGATGGATACCAAAATTTCCCCCGAACATGTCGGCATATTATCGGAAACTATGCTGATTACGCTGTGGGCGAAGGCGGTGGAAAACGACCGCCCCGATGCGCTGCTGAGGGACGAGGCGGCCGCCCGCATGATGAAACAGATCGACTACGACTTCAGCGCGTTTGCCGGAGCGAAGATGTCGCAACCCGGCTGCTGCGGGCGGGCTGCTTTGATGGATCATGAAATCAAAGGCTTTTTGGCGAAACACCCCGATGCGGTGGTTGTGCAGCTTGGTGCGGGGTTAGATGCGCGTTTCGAGCGTTTGGGCAAGCCCGCCGTTACCGCTTGGTATGATTTGGATTTGCCCGAAGTGATTGAGCTGCGCCGGCAACTGCTGCCCGAAGACGGCAATCATTATCTGGCGGCGTCGATGTTTGATGAAGGCTGGATGGATACGGTAGCGGCGCACGGCAAACCCGTTTTGCTGGTGTTGGAAGGGGTGTTGATGTATTTCGATGCGGCGGAAGTGCAGGCACTTTTTGCCAAACTCACACGCAAGTTGCCGGGCGTGAACATGGTATTCGATATCGTGCCGCCTATTGCCGTAGGCCGGGCGAAGCATCACGATGCGTTGGGCAAAATGGACAAAGGCAAAGAACGCCCTGAATTTAAGTGGTCGGTGGCGGATGCGGGCGAGATGGAGCAGTGGCAGCCCGGCTTGCGCGTAGAACATGTGGCTTATTTGAGCGATTGCTGCGGCCACCGTTATCCGTGGATTGCCCGTTTGTTTTACCGTACCCGTTGGGGTAAGCGGAACTTAGACCAACGGATTGTGCGTATTGCGTTGGGAGAGGCCGTCTGAAAAGCTGATGCGGGGTTTCAGCGGAACCCGCAAAGCCCGCTTTCAGACGGCATCAGATAGAGGCTATTTGAGATTTAAGCGTTTTCCCCATTTTTTTGCGAACTCGGTCAGCTCGGCCACGCTTTCGGGCTTCAGCATCGGGCGGGCTTGTTTGGCCAGCGTTTTGGCTTCCTGCAGATTGATTTCGCCTGCGCGGTAGCGTGCCCAATGGGTTTGAACGTAGTCGGACATTTCCTGCTGATGCGTTTCCTGCGTGTGTTTGAGGATGAATTTTAAGGCTTGTTTTTCGATGATGTTCATGGGGTTGAATGGCTTTGATTTGAAGGGAAGGCCGTCTGAAAATGTGTTTTCAGACGGCCTTTATATCATTTTAATAACAATACCGTCATACTCGGGCTTGACCCGAGTATCTAGAGTTCCAGCAACTTTAGGAGATACTCGGGTCAAGCCCGAGTATGACGAGCGTACTATTTTTAAGTTGATTCACTATGATTGACTGAAGTAAGCCTGATGTTAGGCCACTTGGGTTTGGTGCTCGTCGCCGTTGCGCGCGCGGATTTCACCCAAGCGGTAAACGGTTTCGCCTTGTTCGGCCAAGAATGTTTGCACTGTATCGGCATCTTCTTTGGCGATGATGACGACCATGCCGATGCCGCAGTTGAAGGTGCGGTACATTTCTTGTTGCGCCACGTTGCCGGCTTGTTGCAGCCATTGGAACAGCTTGGGCATTTCCCATGCTTTGGCGTCGATTTGGGCGACGGTGTTTTCGGGCAGCACGCGCGGTACGTTTTCGGTGATGCCGCCGCCGGTGATGTGCGCCATGCCTTTGATGGTGAACTGTTTCAATGCGGCGAGAATCGGTTTTACATACAGACGGGTCGGCGCGATGATGGCTTGGCGCAGGGTTTTGTTACCGTCGAACGGTGCGTCCAAATCGGGCTGGTCGCGCTTGATGATTTTGCGTACTAATGAATAGCCGTTGGAATGTGCGCCGTTGGAAGCCAAGCCCAGCACGATGTCGCCGGGCACGATGCTGCGGCCGTTGATGACTTGGTCTTTTTCCACCACGCCTACGGCGAAGCCGGCCAAGTCGTATTCGCCTTCGGGGTACATGCCGGGCATTTCGGCGGTTTCGCCGCCGATGAGGGCGCAGCCTGATTCTTCGCAGCCTTGGGCGATGCCTTTAATCACGTCGGTGGCGCGGGCGACATCGAGTTTGCCGCAGGCGAAGTAGTCGAGGAAAAACAACGGCTCTGCGCCTTGTACCAGAATGTCGTTCACGCTCATGGCCACGAGGTCGATGCCGACGGTGTCGTGTTTGTCCCAGTCGAAAGCCAGTTTCAGTTTGGTGCCTACGCCGTCGGTGCCGGAAACGAGTACGGGGTTTTGGTATTTTTTGCCGATTTCCACCAGTGCGCCGAAGCCGCCCAAATCGCCCAATACTTCGGGGCGCATGGTGCGTTTGGCAAAAGGTTTGATGTTTTCAACGAGTTGGTCGCCTGCGTCGATATCTACGCCTGCGTCGCGGTAGCTCAATGAATCGCTCATGTTTCGGGCTTTCTGTAAGGGTAAAAATCGCCGCTATTTTACCTGAATTTGCAGAATCATGGTTTGCGGCAGGCAAATAATTTCAGACGGCCTCCGGGCTATTTGCTATTAATAGATGCGAATCCGCTTCATGTGCCGATTGTCGGCTGCTTGATGCGCGGCGCGGTCTAAACTGGTATGCTTCACTCCGTTTTTGAAACGCACGGGAAAAGTGCGTGGATTTGCACACAGGAAAGATTATGTATCGTAAAAAAACGCGCGGTGCGAAGCCGTGGATTGTGATGACGGTGGTGCTGTTGCTGCTGGTGTGGCTGCTGTATGCGCTGGGCAATATTTTGACGCCGTTTATTGTGGCGGCGGTGCTGGCGTATATTTTGAACCCGTTGGTGGAAAAGCTGCGTAATAAAGGTGTGAAGCGCGGCCCGGCGTCGATGCTGGTGATGATTTTTGCACTGCTGATACTGCTGGCGTTGATGCTGATTATTGTGCCGATGCTGATCAGCCAGTTTAACAATATGATCGACCGCGTGCCGCAGATTGTGGCTTTTGTGCAGGGCAAACTGTTGCCGTGGCTGGATAAGCTGGCGGGCAAACATGCGACGATTAATGTGCAGAGTATTGCTGTGTGGATTCAATCGCACACGGGCGAGTTGAACAACGCCTTGCGCCGGATTGCGCCGACCTTGATGCGCCAGAGCAGCAATGTGGCGGTGGGCTTGACCAATCTGATGCTGTTGCCGTTTCTGCTTTATTATTTCCTGCTCGACTGGCAGCGTTGGTCGCACGGGATTAAGGCTTTGATTCCGAGACGCTTTATCGACACTTACACGCGCATCACGGGCAATATGGACAAGGTGTTGGGCGAGTTTTTGCGCGGTCAGCTGCTGGTCATGCTGATTATGGGCGTGATTTACGGCGTGGGGCTGATGCTCACCGGCTTGGATTCGGGCTTTGCCATCGGTATGATCGCCGGCATTTTGGTGTTTGTGCCGTATTTGGGCGCGTTTACCGGCCTGCTGCTGGCTACGCTGGCGGCCTTGCTGCAATTCGGTTCGTGGCAGGGTTTGCTGATGGTGTGGGCAGTGTTCGGTGTCGGCCAGTTTTTGGAGAGCTTCTTCATCACGCCGAAAATCGTGGGCGACCGCATCGGCCTTTCGCCTTTCTGGGTGATTTTCTCGTTGATGGCGTTCGGTCAATTGATGGGGTTTGTGGGCATGTTGATCGGCCTGCCGCTGGCGGCGGTTACGCTGGTGCTACTACGCGAAGGGGCGGACGTTTACTTCAAGAGCCTGTTTTACAAGCATAAGTAAAGGGCAGTGCCGACCTGAAAGGCCGAGACCTTTGCCAAACCCTCATCTGCGGCGCATTTCTGCGTTGTGCGCTGCTCGCTCGTTTAGCCTTGTGTATGATATGTCTGCACTCGCTGTGCTGCTACGCCTTGAACTGCATCCACATCTGAGGGTTTTACAAAGGTCTCAGGCCGTCTGAAAAGTTTTTCAGACGGCCTTTGTTGTTGGGAGGATGGTTTTGGAATCAACGCTTAATCAATGGTTTTTTGTCTGCCGTTGTGCAGTTTCCATTTCACGCCGTAGCCCAGCAGCACGGGGGCGAGGGCGAGAATCCATTTGAACGTCCAAGTGGCGTACCACGGTTTGGCAATCACGATGGTGTCGGCCGAAATCGTGCCGCCTGAAACGAGAATATCGCGCACGGCCACCCAGTCGAGATACGGCCACCAGCAGGCGGTGAGCAGGCCGAGGAAAAACGGCCAAATATTGCGGCTCAAATTGCGCTGCCACAATACGAAACACACCACCGAGCAAATCAGCGTCAGCGCGGTAATCAGCAGCTTGGTTTGCATCGGCGCACCGAAGTAGTTGGCAATCAGATAAGTGAGGACTACCCACAAGGCGGCAAGGGTGGCTAAGATGAGTTCTTCCGGTCGTTTGAACATGCAGAAATCCTTTATGTTGCGGCAGCGTTTCGGTGGAGGCCGTCTGAAAACGGCAGATAAACAGGCGCTTAATATACCGCAAAATAAAAGCGCTGGATACGGCAGGCTGCGGAAGCGCGGGTTTCGGGTGCTTGGAAAAGCCGCTAAAATAAAGCCGCCGGGGCTGTTGGCAGCGGTCTCGAAACCTTTAAAAACCATTCAGCGGCGGAACCATCATGAACAGCAAAATCATCATCACCGGCCACAGCAGCGGGCTTGGCTTGGCATTGGCCGAACACTACTTGCAGCAGGGATGCAGCGTATTGGGGCTGGCGCGGCGGCAGGCGGCTTTGAGGCCGTCTGAAAAACTGATTCAGCACAGCGTGGACTTAAGCTGCACTCAAGCCGTGTCCGCCTTGCTTTCAGACGGCCTGATTGACGGTTTTATTGCAGACGCCGACGAAATAGTATTCATCAACAACGCCGCCGTTGTAACGCCCAATGCCGTTGCAGGCAGGCAAGACGCAGGCGAAATCGCCGCTGCCGTGTCGCTGAACGTCGCCGCGCCGCTGCTGCTCACCAATCATGTGATCGCCTGCAAACCCGCGGGCAGCATCCTGAAAATCGTCCACATCAGCAGCGGGGCAGGGCGCAATGCCTATCCGGGTTGGAGCGTGTACGGCACCACCAAAGCCGCACTCGACCATCACGCCCGCTGCATTGCCGCCGAACAACATGCCGGCGTTGCCATTGCCGCCATCGCCCCGGGCGTGGTTGATACCGACATGCAGGCGGAAATCCGTACCACCGATGCCGGAGTGTTTCCGATACGGCAGCGGTTTCACGATTTGAAAGAACAAGGCGGATTAAGCAGCCCTGCCGATACCGCCGCCCGCATCGCCGCCATGATTGAAGATTCAAACTTCGGAAGCGAAACTTTAGATGATGTGCGCCGAAGCCTTAGCCAACAATGATTTATTATTTTCAGACGGCCTCATCATGATTAAAGCTTAAAGGCCGTCTGAAAAAGACTTTATCCGTATAAAGGCCAAACACATGAGCAACGATTTCCAATCCACTCTCAAAGCGCTGGGCAAACAAGCCAAACAGCAGGCACAGGCGCGTGCCGAAGCCGAAGAACGCGCGCGCAAACAAGCTGCCGAGGAAGTGGACTTTGCTAAAGAAATGGGCGGCGTGGTGCCGCTGAAAAACAGCAACCGTTACGCCCCGCCGCGTGACAAAAGCCCCATGAAACCGCGTAAAACCGATGCGGCGGCCTTGGCGGCGGAAGACTATTTTTATGTAGGCGACGGCGGCTTCGACGAACCACCCGCTTCGTTCAGCAAAAACGGGCAGGGCAAAAACGACATCCGCCGCCTGCAAAACGGGCATTGGCCGGTGGTGGCCGACGTGGATTTGCACGGCTACACGCAGGAGCAGGCGCAGGAAGTGTTGAACGAATTTATCGAGTTCACCAAAAAACGCGGCGTGTGCGGCGAGATTGTGCACGGCAGCGGTTTGGGTTCGTCCGGCTACAAGCCCGTGCTCAAAACCCTCGTGCGCCGCTGGCTGATGGCGCATCCCGACGTGCTGGCCTATGTGGAGCCGCACAAAGGCAACGACGGCGCGGTGCGGATTCTGCTCAAACGCAATAAAACTTGGGAAACGGAATAGCATCCGGCTTAGGGTCTACCGATATGTAAACCTTGTGCAGCATGGGCGAAAAAGGCGTACATTTAAGAAAGGAACAGCCGCTGGCTTTCCGCCATCCGTTTCCCGCCTGCCAAAGGAGCGTGTTATGAAAATGTTGCAAATTGCCGCCGTTTTAAGTGCCGCCTTATCGCTGGCCGCCTGTGCCGTAACGCCCGAACAACGGGCGGCAAGGGAAGCGGCGCAGAGAAAATACGAACAGGATTTGCAGGTGTCGCTGGCCGCCCAATGCGACAAAGAAACCGCCCAATTGATGCGTGAGCAGTTCGATGCGCCGCCGCGCAGCGACAAAGAGCAAAAAGCGTTCCGTTTGCGTTATGTCGATAAGGTTGCCGACCCGATGTTTCAGGCGTGCTATAAAATGGCGTGGCAAAACTATATTGCGCGTCAAGAATTGGAGCGGCTGCGCTATTACGATGATTGGGCTGATTTTTATCCGTTCCGACGCTTTTGCTATTACTGCTGGTAAGTTTTTTTTCAGACGGCCTTGATAGGCCGTCTGAAATTTTTTTGTAGGGGGAAACGGGCGCAATCAGGCATAATATGCGCCGCATTTCGGGCTGCGGGTTGAGGATGCGGAAGACGGGAGGTATCCGCCGTGTTCTCAATAAAAGCAAAAGCTTGCTCCGCTGCGGCCTCAGCGCTGTTAATAAGGAATAGATTATGTCTGTAAAAAATCCGTCGCTGCTGGGCGGCGCGTTAATCATCGCAGGTACGGTAATCGGCGCCGGTATGCTGGCCAACCCTACCGCCACGTCGGGCATCTGGTTTACCGGCTCGCTGCTGGTGCTGCTCTACACTTGGTTTTCCATGCTTTCCAGCGGATTGATGCTGCTGGAAGTCAACACCCATTATCCGCACGGCGCCAGCTTCGATACGATGGTAAAAGATTTGCTCGGTCAGGGCTGGAACGTGGTGAACGGCATCGCCGTGGCGTTTGTGCTGTATCTGCTCACTTACGCTTATATCTTTGTGGGCGGCGATTTGACCGCCAAAGGTTTGGGCAGTTTGTTGGGCGGCGAAGTAGGGCTTCCTGCGGGGCAGTTGGTGTTTTTCTTCGTGCTGGCATTCTGCGTGTGGGCATCTACCCGCTGGGTTGACCGGCTGACCAGTATTCTCATTGCCGGTATGGTGATCGCCTTTTTCTGGGCAACGGGCGGCTTGCTGACAAGCGTGAAACTGCCGGTGTTGTTCGACAGTAATGCAGCGCCGGATACGCAATATTGGATTTATGTTGCCGCCGCGCTGCCGGTGTGCTTGGCATCTTTCGGCTTTCACGGCAACGTGTCGAGCCTGCTGAAATACTTCAACGGCGACGCGTCCAAAGTGGCGCGCGCTTTGCAGGGCGGCACGCTGATGGCGCTGGTGATTTATGTGCTGTGGCAGCTGGCGATTCAAGGCAATCTGCCGCGCAATGCCTTCGGCCCGGTGATTGAAGTGAACGGGCAGGTGTCGGTGCTGATTGAAACCTTGTCGCAGTTCGTACCCACCGGCAGCATGGCCGCGGTGTTGTCGTTTTTCGCCTATTTGGCGATTGCCACTTCTTTTTTGGGCGTGACACTGGGTTTGTTTGACTATCTGGCCGATATGTTCAAATGGGACAACAGCTTGGCAGGCCGCACCAAAACCGCCGCGCTTACCTTTCTGCCGCCGCTGGTGTGCTGCTTGCTGTTCCCGACCGGTTTTGTGAAGGTCATCGGCTATGTCGGCCTTGCGGCAACGGTGTGGACGGCTTTGATTCCGGCCATGCTGCTTTACCGTTCGCGCCAAAAATTCACAGAAAACAAAGGCTATCGGGTTTACGGCGGCATGTGGCTGATTGTGTGGGTGTTTGGATTCGGCGTAATCAATATCGCCGCGAAAATTTTGCATGAATGGGAAGTGGTGCCGGTATTCAAAGGCTGAAGCATGTTGAGGCCGTCTGAAAAAACGCTTTGAACCTTCGTGCCGTATTGCAACACGCGCACGGCAGGGGCCGATAAAATCGTGCAAACCGTTTCGGCTTGTGGCATAATCGCCAGTCCGTTTACAGATTGATCAAACGGAATTTCAGGAGTTTGTGCAGGTTTAGGCTTGGCAAACTTGTCTGAACCGCAAGGTTCTTGATTATTTTCGGAGTTTATCCATCATGGCATTAAGCGTAGAACAAAAAGCCCAAATCGTTAAAGATTTCCAACGCAAAGAAGGCGATACCGGCTCTTCTGAAGTACAAGTTGCATTGTTGACTTTCCGTATCAACGATCTGACGCCCCACTTCAAAGCCAACCCCAAAGACCACCACAGCCGTCGCGGTCTGTTGAAAATGGTAAGCCAACGCCGCCGTTTGCTGGCCTACTTGCGCCGCACTCAGCCCGATACTTACCGTAGTCTGATTACCCGTCTGGGCTTGCGTAAATAATCTTTTATGTGTTCAAACGCCGTTTATCTCTAGCGGCGTTTTTTATTGTGCGGCCGAATGCCAAGCAAAACAGTAGGGGCAGATTGTGTGTCCGCCCCTATGAAAGCCGTTGAGGCCGTCTGAAAAAGGCTTGGCAAGTTTCGCTAAAACGAGCTTGGCAGTTTTTCAGACGGCCTCAAACTTTTTAAGGTTTGCTCTTGGCTTTTATCTGAATCGTGCGAAAGTTTCGGGCTTTAAACGATGGTAAATCGGTTTAAAACCCTTATCCGATAAGCCGGCCAAGTTCCCGTTAGAATAACGCTTCCACCCGCAGCAAGGCGCCGATATGGTGTTTGCGGTTTTCTTTGCGGTTGTTGAGATAGTTGATTTCGGGTTGTACAAACAGCCATTCGCGCCAAACCGGTTGCCGCCAGCCTGCAAACGGGCCGTAGCTGTTGAGCTTGGCCTTTTTGTTTTTGATGTCGCCGCCGGCATAAATGCCGTAGTTGAGGCGTTTGTGGTTGGGGAAATCGTGCTGGCGGTAGAGGCTGTTGCTCCAAGTCCAATTCTCGTCGTTGTCTTTATGGTTGTACTCAACGCTCAGATGGTTGGCGATAAACGGTTTGCCGGCTTTTCCGTGGCGCACTTCCCAAGTGGTGCGGACATGGTGCTCGCTCTTGAGGCCGTAGCGGTAAACCTGTTCGGCGCGCGTGCTGAAATCGTTGCCCAAATCCCAATCTTTGCTGCCTTTCAGGCGCACATATAAATCGTCGCCGGAGCGGATACCGATATCGGCATCGGTATCAATGCCGGTGTATTTGCCGATGTCTGACCAGCGCAGGGCAAGAGATGAGTTGCTCTCGCGGGTTTCGGTTTTGCTGAAAGTTTTGTTATTTTGGGCGGATTCGTCGTATAAGTGGCCGGTTTGTTGCGGTTCGCTGTCTAATGAGTCGTCACCAAACACCACATTCAGGCGTTTTTGCAGCACGGGCAGCTTCACTTTGCCGCGCACACGCGGTTTTACTGAAAAATCGTCGTATTTGTTCCAAGAAGTATCAACCATCACGCGCAGGTTGGCGGTGGCGGGATTATCGGGATCGGGGTCGCCGAACCAATCGTCCATGCGGTGCGCCCAGCCGCGTATGGTGGAGCGGATATCTTTGTGCCGTCTGTCAACCCAAGTATTGTGCTGTTCCGCTTCTGCTTCGGGTTCGGGCGCAGGTTGTGCGATGGGTACATAATCGGCCGGCTCTGCAACTATGGTTTGCTTTTCTGCGGCAACCGGTTCGGCGGGCGTTTCCGCTTGCGGCGCGTTGTCTGCCCAAGCGGTGAATGATGCCGTGCCCACCAACAGGCCGAGGGAGAGGTGACGGATGGTTTTCATGGTCTGTGCTCCTTAAAATTGCCTGACAGCATACTAAATTTATACGGCATTGACCATAAGGCCGTCTGAAAGCGAACTTGTGAGCTTCGCTAAAACGAGCTTTGCGGGTTTCGCTAAAACGAGCTTGGCGGGTTTCGCTAAAACGAGCTTGGCGGGTTTCGCTAAAACGAGCTTGGCGGGTTTGGCTAAAACGAACTTGGCGGGTTTCGCTAAAACATTTTCAGACGGCCTCAATGGGTTGATTGTCGGCGCGAATACTTAAGAATAGTTGCCGATTTTGTTAACGCAACGGCCCGAATGGTTTGTTGGTCTAGAAAAACCGCCTTTGCCTTTTCATCCTCTTTCCCCAAAGCTGCCGAGGCCGTCTGAAAACAAGCCTATGTTAGAATAACGTTTTATTTTCAGACGGCCTCATCCCGATAATGCTCAACCCACACCGCCAGCTTACCGAACTCGTGCGCCTGCTTCAGGAACGCAGCTATATTTTCCCTGCCGACCCGCAACCCATCACCGAAGCCCTGCGCCACGCCGACGGCAATCCCGAAACCAAACTCAACCGCCGCGCCGAAATGATCGACAGCGACCACAAGCTGCAAGACAGCCTCGCCCGCGTCCGCAGCCTGTTTGCATGGCTGCTGCTGGCGGCTACCGTGTTTTGGCTGGTGAGCGGATTTGCCGGTACCGTTACCCTGATGCAGCAATCGGGGCTGAACTTCTTTTTCGTATTGGCAGGCGTACTCGGTTTGCACACCCTGATGCTGCTGGTGTGGCTTGCCGCCGTAGGCATGCGCTTCAAACCCAACGGCTTTTTCGCCAATCCCGCCATGTGGATACGCGGCAAAGACCCTGTCAACCAAGCCATCCTGCGCCTGTATAGCGATGAATGGAGCAAACCCGCCACCCGCTGGCTGATCGGCCAAACCACCCACCGCTTGTGGCTGGCGACCCTGCTCGGCATGCTCTCCGCCGTCGTGCTGCTGCTCACCGTGCGCCAATACACCTTCAATTGGGAAAGCACCCTGTTGAGCGACGGCACCTTCGTCAAAGCCGTGCAGGTTTTATCATGGCTGCCCGCCAAACTCGGCTTTCCCGTGCCCGATACCGAGGCCGTCTTAAACAGCCGTCTGAACAACGACATCACCGCCTCCCGACAATGGGGCGGCCTCTTAATCGGCAGCATCATCTGCTACGGTCTGCTGCCGCGCTTCGCCGCATGGCTCGTGTGCAAAATCCTTTCCCGCCGCACCCAAAGCCCGCTGCCGCTTGAAAAACCCTATTACCAACAAATCATCCAACAATGGCAGCAGCGCGTCGTCGATGCCGACACCCAAAGCGAAACCGTTACCGCCGTCGCCCCCAAAATCAGCCTCAACCAATCCCCCAAATGGGCCGTGATGCTCGATGCCGAATGGCCCGACAAAACATGGTTCAAACACATCTTAGGCCAAGACTGGCTCGACAAAGGCACCGCCGACAGCCGCGATGCCGTGGCCGTCTTAAAAAACGAATTGCAGACACAGCCCGCACAACTGCTGATCGGCATCCGCGCCCGCAGCGTGCCCGACCGCGGCATCCTGCGCCAAATCACTGCTCTGGCCGAAGCCGCACAAGGCGGAGCAGTGGTGCAGTTGCTGGTGGAAAAAGACTTTTCAGACGGCCTCGAAGACTATTTAAGCCAATGGCACGCAGCCCTAACCGAACGCAGTTTGCCGTGGTTGGATCCTGCTGGGGTTAGCCAGCGGGAGCGGTTGGAGCGGGAGGCCGTCTGAAAAATAAAAGCCGTCTGATATTCATTTTCAGACGGCTTATTGTTTGATTGGCGAATAGGTTAACGGTAGCCTGTCATAACAATATAACCTTTAGCGCGCATACAGTATCCAATTAATTTGGCAGCCTGTTCGCGGGATAAATCGCTGGCTCTAACCTCATGGCGGCAATGACCTATTTGATCTGCGGTTGCTTCTTGGGATACCCCTTCTTTAAACCAATAACGGTATGGTTGTAATTGTCGGGGAGAACCGCACGCTGAAACTAAGACAGCTAAGACACAACAAGAAAGAATAATTTTCATGGTTTTCATCGCAATTTAATTGAAAGAAAGATATTACTTTTTGTTAGAACCGCCTTGGCCGGAAGGCGGATTATTTCCTCTGCCGCCACCCGAAGGATTACCTGTTTTGCTCGGCCAGTTGGGATTGTTACCGTTATTTGCGTACATTCATCGTCTCCTTAATATTAATTATTGGGTTGAATAATCTCCTGAAAAGGAAAAATAAATATAAATTAAAATTTAATAAAATTCAATTATAGTTGAAAAATATACCATTATAATTAATTGTTTGGGCAGTCGGGTTTTTCCATACTCTGTTAAATGGAAAAACAGAACAACCCACACCCGTACCGCTTGGTTTTTGCACAAAACATGCGCCAAGTCCGCCGCTTGAGGGAAATCTCCCAAGAAGAATTGGCATTTGAAGCAGGAATCAGCAAAACCTATATTTGCGAAATAGAACGGGGCAGCAGAGCGGTGTCGATTGATATCATGGGGCGGATTGCGGATGCGCTGGAATTGCCTTTAGAAGAATTGTTACAGCGCGATTTGGCAAAATTAGGCCGTCTGAAATAAGCAGGATTTATTTTAGACGGCCTAATTTTATGAATATATTTGATGGGATTGTATAAATCTAAAAATATTCAAAAAACAGCCGTCAATCCCATGTGGACCGGCATTCATACTTTCACATTGATGTGAATGCCTTGTCGGTACAACGCGTGCAGCCTAAAATGCGGGCTGTTAATTCAATGTAAGCTTGTCATGCAAAATCCCCTATCCCTAGCCGTTGTCGGCCACACCAACACCGGTAAAACCTCTCTGCTGCGTACCTTGCTGCGCGACAGTCAGTTCGGCGAAGTTAAAAACGCGCCAGCCACCACGCGCCATGTGGAAGAGGCGGCGATTAGCGACGGCAGCAATACGCTGGTTTACCTCTACGACACGCCCGGTTTGGAAGATGCGGGCGGTGTGTTGGATTGGTTGGAAGCCAATACTTCCGGCCGTTCAGACGGCATCGAGCGTTTGCAGCAGTTTCTCGACAGCCCCGAAGCGGCGGGCGATTTCAATCAGGAAGCCAAAGTGCTGCGCCAGCTTTTGCAGAGCGATATGGCTTTGTATGTGGTGGATGTGCGCGAGCCGGTGTTGAACAAATATAAAGACGAGCTGACCGTGCTTTCGTGGTGCGCCAAACCCGTGATGCCCGTATTCAACTTTATCGAAGGGCAGGATTTAAGCGAATGGACAACCATGCTGGCACGGCGCGGGCTGCATGTTTACAGCGGGTTCGATACCGTTGCCTTTGATTTTGAAGGCGAAATCCGCTTGTGGGACAACCTTGCCACCATGTTGCCCGAACGCGATACGCTCGACCGCCTGATGGGGATGCGCCGCCGCGAATGGCAGAAGCTCGACAGCGATGCCAAACACGATATCGCCCATTTTCTGCTTGATGTTGCTGCGTATAAACAGGAAATCGACGAAGACGACAATCCCGAGCCGGTATTGCAAACCATGCAGGCCGCCGTGCGCCAGTTGGAGCGCCAGCTTCAGCAGCAGTTGTTCCAAACCTACCGTTTTTACCACAGCGAAATCGACACGGACGAATGGGCGTTGAAAGAATTCCGCCAAGACCCGTTTGACGCGGATTTGCTCAAAGAATACGGCATCCGCACCGGCACGGGCGCGGCCACGGGCGCGTTAATCGGCTTGGGCGTGGACATGGTAACGCTGGGCGGTTCGCTCGGTTTGGGCACGGCCATCGGCGGCGTGCTCGGCGGTGTGCTGCCGAATATGCAAACCATCAGCGACAAATTATCCGGTATCCAAACGCTGCATATCGACCCCGAAACCATCACATTATTGGCCGCCCGCGCTTTGGATTTGCTGAACGCGCTGCAAAAACGCGGCCATGCGGCACAAGCCCAGATTCAGATGCTGAGCGGCAAAACGCCGTGGCAGCCTTCCAAACTGCCGTCTGAATTGAATAAAGCCAGAAGCCAGCCGAAGTGGTCTTCCTTGAATACGCATTTGCCGGAGCAAAGCCGGCGCGAGCGGGCGGAAGCGGCGGGGCAGTTGGCAAAACGGCTGTGAGCTTGGGCTTGTTGAAGAATACATTGGGAATAATATTGGGAATAAAAGAACATAATCGAACATGAAACGAATCATATTTGTTGTTTTTTAGCCCACAAAGAACCATATTTTGAAAATATGTTTGACTTCAATTATGGAGCTGGGCATAATGCGAACCATCAGGTTGCTTTGAGCAGCTTGATGTTTTCTCCTCTATTTCTCCTTTGTAGACTTGGCGCATACCCTCACGGATATGCGCATTTTTTTTGCTTTAATGCTTTTTATATCTGGTTTTTCTTATATTTTATTTTGGGAAAATAAACACTTACTTTAATTTTTATGTGAACGGCATCGAAGCGGAAAAGTTGTGTTGGCAAAAATAACTGTTCGGTAGAGTAGGGCACTGCGGCATTGATGTGGTTTTTTTTATCTGTTGTGTTTGCCGTTTAAGATGCCGATAAGCTCGATTTGGATTGAGCGCCTTTTTGTTTCTTTTGCGAACACGAAATCACACGAATAATTTTTTGTTCAAAATGAAATGCGTAGCCATTGCGAAAAAAGATGCTATGGCTGAAACAAAGCTTCATAAATTATTTTAATAACCGGATAGGTAAATAATATACATAAAAATATTGACGCGGCAGGAAGCCTTGGGCATAATTCGCCCCGTTGGCTGATTTGAGTAGTCAGCTGATAGTTTCTCCTCTATTTCTCCTTTGTAGACTTGGCACACAATCGCAAGATTGTGTGCATTTTTTTATCTATTTTTCGTTGTATTGTTTCAGTCGTATTGAAACGGGTTATCATGAAACGGTTTGTTTGTGTGTTGTTTTGTTCTTAATCGAACATAAAGCGAAAAACGGCACAATAAGCCGGCCGCTTTCTTGAAAGCGAGGCTGCAAAATTCCGTTTAAACCGATTAAAATCCCCTTTTTTGAATATTGATTGTGAATCATGTCGCCACTTTTGGAATGGATAAGCACGGAAACGCCGGCTGCGGTTGCGGAAACTTTGGATTTCTTTTTGTACGAATGCAGCCTTGATGAGGCGCCGGGCAAGGAGGAGGTTGAGGCTTGGCGCGATGTTTTGCAGAAACGCGGCGGTAAGTTTGCCCGTTTGGCCGCGCAATGTCAAACTTGGCTGGATGAGGAGTGCTGATGATTAAGCTGCCTGCCAATCGTTATACGATGTTTGCCGTGTTGTGGTTTTTGGCCGGTATCTATTTTTTACTGTTGCGCGACGCGGGAGGCGCTCCGCCGTTTCGCCATTTCGACAAGGTGGCGCATTTCGGCCTCTTTTTTGCCCAAACTTGGTTGTGTGCCAAAGCTTTTATTGTGGCAAACAAGCCGATTCCTTATAAAACGCTGTTGGCTTTTGCTTTGTTTTTTGCCGTGGGCAGCGAAGTGGCGCAAGCGGTATGGACAACTACGCGGGAGGGTAGTTTGGCCGATGTGTCGGCCGATGTTTGCGGCGTGGTGGCGGCCTTGTGGTTGGCAGCAAAGGTGAGAGAAGCTAAGCTGTCGCAGCGCTAAGCAGCGTGTTGTGTTTTGATGGTAGCAGGCCGTCTGAAAAGTTTTCAGACGGCCTCATGGTAAATGAAGCGGATGGTTATGGAAAAAACGGTTTATCTTTATACCGACGGTGCGTGTAAGGGCAATCCCGGTGTGGGCGGCTGGGGTGTGTTGATGCGTTATGGCGGGCACGAAAAGGAGTTGTTCGGCGGCGAGAAAGAGACGACCAACAACCGTATGGAGCTGACCGCCGTGATAGAGGGCTTGAAAGCATTGAAACGCCGTTGCCGCGTGCAGATTTGTACCGATTCGCAATATGTGAAAAACGGGATGGAAAATTGGATCCACGGCTGGAAAAAAAACGGCTGGAAAACGGCCTCGAAGCAGCCGGTAAAAAATGAGGATTTATGGCGCGAGCTGGATAGGCTGGTGAACCAACATGATGTTCATTGGACTTGGGTTAAAGGGCATGCGGGCCATGCGGAAAATGAGCGGGCCGACGGGTTGGCCAATCGTGGGGTAGAGCAGTTTTCTTGATGAGGCCGTCTGAAAATAATTGGGCTGATCTTGAAAGCCGGTATCAAAGAGGCCGGCGGTTATGGGAAATCAGGTTTAAACAGCCAAAAAAACCGCCCCACTAGGGGGCGCAAAAGGAACACAAACCACTACCAAAACTTGTTACACGGCAAACTCTTCTATTGTTCGTTTTGCCGGATATAAAGCCTTCATCAGATCGGAAGGCGAAAGCGTAAAATCTCGATTGTCTGCTGTGGTGAGGCGGCCTTGTTGAGGAGTCAGCTCTAGCAGGCAGTTGTTTGCAGCTTGAATAAATGTATCTTTGGTTGCGCTGAGGCGTCTTTGCAATGCGGCGGTAACGCGTTGGTGCAAACTGTCTTTTTGTTTCACGGTTCTTGCCGAGGCTACCCAGCTGAGGCGTGTGGACGCATCTTCGGTTTCTATCAGCAAAATACCTGTATCCGGTTCGTTTTGCGGGTTGTGATCAAGCCAAAGGTAATATCTGCCGTTGAGTGTGATAAACACCGCGTTGTGGATTTCAGGGCAACCGCTGCATTGTGTGGCCAGTAGCGAGTGCACGGCTTTTTGATGCAGTCTCAGAAGGTCGAGAGAAATCTGCTTAAAAATACTTTCAGGCATTTTTTTCTGCTTTCTGTATCGGTTGGTGTGCTGAACCGTTGATGTGCATTATACGGAAAAAAACTTCTTTTGCAAATGATAATTGTTATTATTAGTGATATATTTTTTAACACTATGTTTTTATTGTGAATTAATTTTTAATATTGTTGAGTGAAATACTTGGTTTTATGCTTAATGATTGAAAATGTTGGTTTTTATATTGAAGATGGATAGGCGGTACGGTGGCGTGGGGCAGGTTTATGCAGATGCGGATTGAGATATGAAAAGCAGGCGTTTACCGTTATTTTATGAATGGAGGCCGTCTGAAACACATTTTCAGACGGCC
The DNA here is from genome assembly GCF_022870825.1 of Neisseria sp. Dent CA1/247. NCBI lineage: Bacteria > Pseudomonadati > Pseudomonadota > Betaproteobacteria > Neisseriales > Neisseriaceae > Neisseria > Neisseria sp. Dent CA1/247. The sequence continues at coordinate 900,711 of NZ_CP091522.1, forward strand.
TATTCTTTATACGGCGGCTTGATCAAAGTTGAATCGCTTCAAGCAATGAGATTGAGTTTTTTCAGCAGGGCTTGGCTACCTAAAGAGACTAAGCGGAAGGTTTCGTCAAAATCGCCGGTGTACCACGGATCGGGCACATGGTTGTATCCGCTTTCGGGGATGAGGTCGGTGAGTTTGAATATTTGTTCGGGACGTGTGCCGAACAGCCGGGTTAGCTCGGCGAGATTGTTGTCGTCCATGGCGATGATGAAATCGTAATGTTCGGCATCGCTTGGGGCGACTTGGCTGCTGGTAAAACCCGACGGATCTATGCCTTGCTGCTTGAGTTTTTTCAACGTGCCTGCGTGCATGTTTTCGCCGTTGTGCCAGCCGGACGTGCCGGAGCTGGAGGTGATGATGCGTTTGGCAACGCCTGCTTCGCGGGCTTGATGGCGGAAAACGTATTCGGCCATGGGCGAGCGGCAGATGTTGCCGAGGCAGACGAACAGGATGCGGTAGGTGCTCATGATGAAGTCTGTTCGGTAAATAAGGGGTTATGCCCCGGCAGGTTCAATGCTTGGGCGTAGGTGGGCAGTTCGGCATCTTCCGGCAGGGCTTCGTGCAGCAGGCGGATGTTTTCTACTTGGCACTCTACCATCAGGTCTAAAAAGTTTTGCTGAATGATTGCGATGCGGTCGGCGGGAGAAAGCGGCCAGGTAAAAACTTGGTTGGCCAGTTCGAACGCGCTGTCGGTGGCGTTGAAACCGAACAGGATTTTTCCGCCTTGCTGTGCGGCCATAACAACGCCCACGCGCGGGCTTTGCAGGCGGATGGCGCGGATGGCGTTGGCGGCGAACACGTCCATCGCCATGCGTGTACGCATGTGGGTGCCTTCGGTTAGGGCTTGTAGCGGGGAGGCGGGAGCCAAAGGATTGGCAAACAGGGTCAGGCCGGGGCGTGTCAGGCTGGTTTGCCATACCTGCATCAAGGGTAGGGCGGCATCGCCCAGATTGGGGTTTAAGGCCGTCTGAAGACTTTTTTTGCCGTAACCCAAGGCGAAAACGACGTGTACCGATTGGTTTTGCGGAATGTCTAAATCGGCTTGGGGCAGTTGTGCGGCAAGTGCTTGGGCGGCGGCTTCGTTTTGCTTGGCGGCAAACCATTTGCCCGCGTTGATGGCGGCCAAGTCGGAAGAACGCACGAGCTTGGGCAGCCAAGTGGCATGGATCAGTTCGCGCAGGTGGGGATAATCGGCCAAGCAGGCGCACAGTTCTACCGCCGGCGTGTCGAGAGGCAGCGTTTGGGCTTGGTTGCAGCCGGCAACCAATACCACCGGCAAGGCAAACCATTGGATTTCATCATCGGATTTGGCTTGCAGGGTGTCGTCCAAACTGTTGAACAGCGCACGGTAGCTTTCCGTGTCGGGGGCCATGCTCATGGCAACAGACAGGCCGAGATAATGGTTTTGCTGCAACATCATATAGATTTCGGCTTGCAGGGATTCGGCAGAGAGTTTGCGTTGGGCGGGTGATGTGCTGCCGGCGATTTGGGCGGCGTAAGTAAGCAGGCTGTTTTTTACCGGATCGGTGGGGTAGGGGCGGGTGTCGGGTAGGATAAAGGGCTTCATGGCGGTAACTTTGAACTTAATGTGTCAATGGGAAACGGCGTGCATTATAGCTTATCGCCGTGAAACTGAATAAGTTTGGGCGGTATTTCACGTCGGCACGCTTAATAATACTTCGGCAATATCGGGCGGTAGCCGGCTGAGAGCCTGTTCATGGATAAAAGGCGGGATATCGCGGTAGTATGCTTCGGCAATGCTGCCGGCAATCGCCGCCAAAGTATCGCTGTCGCCGCCTAAAGATACGGCGAGGCGCACGGCGTGTTCGAAGCTGCTGCTGTCGAAAAAAGCGGTTAAGGCTTGCGGCACCGAACCGGCGCAGCTTGAATCAAACGTGTAGTTGGGGCGGATGTTGTCGCAGTTCAAATTCAGGGAGTAGCCAAACATCCGGCTGATGTTTTGTTTGATGAATGCTTTGTCGTAACCGTTGCGGCTCCAAAAAATCGCGGCGGCCACAGCTTCGGCGCCTTTGATGCCTTCGGGGTGGTTATGCGTAATCGCGGCGGAAGCGCGTGCATGGGCGAGGGTTTCTTCTAAGGTATCGAATGCCCAGCCGACAGCCGAAACGCGCATGGCGGAGCCGTTTCCCCAGCTTCCGTAAGGCTCGGGCGGGTTTTGGTGAATCCAGCGTTGAAACGATGTGCCGTAAGCGCCGCGGGGTGTGGGATAGCGGCGGCACCATTGCTGCATCAGCGCCGCTAGGTCGGCACGGCATCCGCCCAGCACCCAATCTGCCACGACGGCCGTGCAGACCGTATCGTCGGTAAAACCGCAGTCGGGCGTGAAGAGTTCGAAGTCGGTGTGTTTGTGATTGTCGAACTCGAAACGGGAGCCGACAATGTCGCCGGTAGCTGCACCTAGCATGATATTCTTTCTATTATCTGCTTGAAGCGGGTTGGTTTGGATTTGAGGCCGTCTGAAAACTGTTTTTCAGACGGCCTCTATCTTTATGGATGCGATAGTCAGTCAATCAGTTTGCAACAAACAGGCTTACTGACGCCCCGGCACCGTACCCATGCGCTGTTTCAGCGAAGTGTGCGGTTCGTTGAACAGGCTGGCGTAGTAGGTGGCGTTGGTCATGACTTTTTTCACATAATCGCGGGTTTCGTTGAACGGAATCGTCTCGGCGTAAATCGCGCCTTCGAGCGGGGAAGACGATTGCCAGTTGCGCGCGCGGCCGGGGCCGGCGTTGTAGCCTGCCGTGGCCATCACTTCATTGTTTTGAAGGCGGCGCTTGGCATCGGCCATGTACCAAGTGCCCATGCGGATATTGCCGTTCATGGTGTACAGCTCGCTGCTGCTCATACCGATTTTGCCGGCAATTTCGCGGGCGGTAGCGGGCATCACCTGCATCAAACCTTGTGCGCCGACGCTGGATTGCGCGCCGAGCATAAACCGGCTTTCTTGGCGGATAAGGCCGTACACCCAAGCGGGATCGATGCCGACTTCCGACGCATAGCGGGTGGTGATGTCTTTAAACGGCGAAATGTAGCGCAGGTTGTAGTTCAGTTTGGTGTTGGTGCGGTCTGCGCTGTTGATGGCCATTTCGTAAAACTGATGGTCAAACGCCAGCTGGGCTGCCGTGAGCAACAGATTTTCATCCGCACCGCGTGTGGCGAAACGCCATTCCGCCTGTGCTTGGCGGCGCATTTTCCAATCGCCGCTGCTTTGGCTGGCTTTGAACAGCGTTAAAGCGCGGTCGATGGCGCCGTCGCGGGCAAGTTGTTTAACGTCGCTTTTGGAAGCCTCGCCGACATTGTTGCGCGTGCTGACGCGGCGGCCGAGTTCTTCGCCCGACAATACGGCATAGAAGTTGCGGCCCGATGCGGCGGCTTTTTCATACAGATTGTTGGCGCGCGAACGGTCGCCTTGTGCGGCATAACTGCGGGCAAGCCAGTACTGCCAAGTCGGGTCTTGTTGCAGCTTGGCGGGCATGGCTTCGATGATGTTCGCCAGTTCGCTCCAGCGTTGCAGACGCAGGGCGGCGCGTGCGTACCATTCAAACTGCTCGTTGCTCAATTGGCTGCGGTCGGCGCGGTTGAAATAGTTGAGGGCGGTGGACATGTTTTGGCGCAGTGCCTGAACGTGGCCAAGCACGCCCCAAGCGTAGCCGCTTTGTTCGCGGGTGAGACTGCCCGACATGCTTTCGAGCAGGGAAGCCGAAGCAGGATTTTTTTGGGCGGTGTTGCCGATGATGCCGACTAAAAGGGCTTCTTGTGCACCTTGTCCGCCGCCGTCAAACGGGCTGCCGAGTGCGGCGGCAAGGTTGCGGGCGTCGGTAATCTGATTGTTGCTGATCAAACCGCGCACACGCCGCCAAGCTTCTTGATTATTCAGACGGCCTGCCGAGGCGGCACTTTCCACCAAGCGGGTACATCCTTGCGGCAGACGTTTGATTTCTTTAACCAATTCGACTGCCAAACCGTTGAATTGGCTGCTGCTCAATTCGGAATAACATTGCGCTTCTTGAGAGCGTCCGGCTTTGTCGAGCTTGGCATATTGTTGGTTGAATTGCTGCCACGCACCGCGCTTGCCCAAGCTCTTCAACCATTCGTTACGCACTTCTTCGGCCATCGCGCTGTGGGCGGACACCTGATTCAGAAACTGTTCGGGCAGAAAGTCGTCATCTTTTTTAGCGGCATCCAGTGCGCTTTGGTACAACTGGTAGTCGGCCAAGATTTTCGTCGGCGTTTCAGCGGCGCGTGCAGACGGACGCGCTCCGTCACGAATAGGCTCTACGGGCTGCTCTTGCGACGAACAGGCGGTCAGAACGGCTGCGGTAATGGCAGTAAGCGTCAGGGTAAGCGTGCGCTGGAAGGTCATAGGGCAGTCTTTCTTGGTGTGTGGAGAAAAGGTTTGATTTTAAACGATTCGGGCGGGAGTTTGAAACAGAAAAGCGATATTTACATTACATGACATTAGCGTGTTGATATAAATGATTCGAGGCCGTCTGAAATCATGAGGGAAATTTCAGACGGCCTCGAATCGTTTAGCACATCGTTTATAAGAATATGGCCGGTATGTTACCCGCGCTTCTTAAAAGCATTCCGCCAATCTTCAAACTATTTAAAACCGGGTTTGCGGGCATCGCCGGCGGCTTGGGCAAGGGAAACGCTTTCGCGCAGTTGCTGTTCGCGGCGGAAGTTCAAGCTGTTTTGCACATAATCCAAATGCCGGTGCGCGGCCTGCATGGCTTCAGCGGCGTTTTGTTGTTTGATGGCTTTGAAGATGGCTTCGTGCTGCGCCGTCAACTGCCTGTGGATATCCGGCACGCCGAACATATTGGCGAGGTTGCGCTTGGTTTGCCCGGTCAGCAGGCGCAGCAGGCCGTCTGAAAGGCGCGTGAACATAATATTATGCGCAGCTTCGGCTACGGCTTGATGGAAACCGACATCGGCGGCGGATTGAAGGTCGAGATTGTTTTGGGCATAGGCTTCTCGCAGTTTGTCGAGCCAGCTGCGCATCCGTGCCAAATCCGCTTCGGTGCGGCGCTGTGCAGCCAAAGCGGCCAACATACCTTCGATATTGCGGCGAAAATCCAGTACTTCGCTTTCCATGCTTTCGTTTTTATCGATTAAGTCTTCCCAGCCGTATTGGAAGTTTTTTTCGATGCGGCCGGAAACATAATGCCCGTCGCCCTGCCGGGTTTGCAGCATGCCGCGAACCGATAAAATGCGCAACGCCGAACGCAACGATTGGCGCGATACGCCGAACTCTTCCGCCAGCACGCGTTCGGGGGGTAATTTGCTGCCAATTGGATACACGTTTTGTAAAATCCGTTCCTCCAAAATAGAAGCAATCTGTGCGCCTATTCCGGGTAGTCTGACCGTAGCGCTGGTATTCGGCTGCATATTCATACCTGAATTATTTTTTGGGTGGTTGAATCAAGACGGCTGTGAAAGCTATGTATTTTCGAATGTTATCCAAAACATTTATTTATTATTGAATTGTTGGGCGGCTGAAATAGTGCCGCATAGGCTGCCGAAGCATTGTACCGTAAACCTTTTATTGGCGATGGAAATTTCCAAGCAATGCAGTTCATTTATTTTTTTATTGCTACTTGACCGCCTACACAGCATTACGTAAAGTAGAACAAAATTCACAAATTGGTCAGACCAATTAACCAAAATACCAAAAATATCAAAATCAAAATGAACCACAACACTACCTCAACCGCCGTTTCAGGCGGTAAACCAACCGATATTTACTTTTTCGGCACCTGTTTGCTGGATATTTTTATGCCCGAAGCAGGCATGGATGCGATTACCTTGATCGAACAGCAAGGCATCCGCGTTCATTTCCCGATGGAGCAAAGCTGCTGCGGACAACCTGCTTTTTCTTCCGGCCATCCGAAAGATTCTTTCGAAGTGGCGAAAGCGCAGCTTAACCTCTTCCCTAAACCGTGGCCGGTGGTTGTGCCTTCCGGCTCTTGCGGCGGCATGATGAAACACCATTGGCCTACTTTGTTTAAGGGTAGCATTTACGAGCGTCAGGCCAACGAGATTGCCGGCAGGGTGGTGGAATTTACCCATTTTCTGCTGTCTATAGGTTATGAACCGCAAGATAAAGGCGAACCCGCCAAAGTAGCGGTGCATACTTCCTGCTCCGCACGTCGTGAAATGAATGTGCATGTGTCCGGCTGGGCGTTGGTGGATAAATTGGCCAATGTCGAGCGCGTTGTGCACGGGCATGAAAGCGAATGCTGCGGTTTCGGCGGTACGTTCTCCGTGAAGCATCCTGATATTTCGGGTGCGATGGTCAGCGATAAAGTGGCCGCTCTTAAAGAAACCGAAGCCGTGGAAATCATCAGCGCCGATGCGGGCTGTATGTTGAACATCGGCGGCAAAATCGCCAAAGACGAGCCGGGCATGCCCAAGCCCAAGCATATCGCAACGTTTTTGCTTGAGCGCACGGGAGGCAAAGTATGAGCAACGCACGCGACAATATTTTAGCCAAGCTGCGCAAAGCCGCCGCCACGCCGATGCAGGAGCCTGATACCGAGGCTTATTACGAAGAAATGTCGCCGCATTGGGACAGCGAAGAAGGCCGTCTGAAACATTGGGCGAAAACCATGCGCGCGGTCAAAACTGAGATTTATTGGGTGCGCCGTCACGATTGGGTGCAAACTTTGCTTAAAGTGGCAGCAGAAAAAGGCTTGCGCAATATTTTGCTGCCTTTGAAGACTGAGCACGGCCAAGAAGCCGCACAAGCCGTTCAGACGGCCGGTATCGAGGTCAAAGCGTTCGACCGCCCGATTGAAGATTGGAAAGACAGCTTTTTCAACAATATTGATGCCGGCTTTACCGATGTCCGCTGCGGTATCGCCCAAACCGGCACATTGATGCTGTGGCCGTCTGAAGAACAGCCGCGCAGCCAAAGTTTGGTGCCGCCCGTGCATATCTGCCTGTTTGACACGACCAAAATGTATAACGATTTTTACAGTGCAATGCAGGGCGAGCGGATGGCCGAAGGTATGCCGACCAATGTGGTGCTGGTTTCCGGCCCGTCTAAAACCGCCGATATCCAGCTTACCTTGGCATACGGCGCCCACGGCCCGCGCGATATGGTGGTGTTGGCCGTATTGCCCGAACACATTGATCCGTCTGATTTGGACGAGTAACACAATACGCCCGTTTCAGGCCGTCTGAAACGGGCATAGAAAAACAAAACCACTATGAACACACAAACCATACATTTCCATCCGAAACCGGAAACTTTCAAGCAGAATGCCGTCGGCGCGCTGGCGGATGCCCCGTTGCGTAAAAGCCTGCGTACGGCCATGGATATGTTGATGACAAAACGTAAAAACGTATTGTCCGACGAATACGAGCTGCAAGCGCTGCGTACATTGTCCGAACATATCCGCCAACGCTCTCTGTCGCGCTTGCCCGAATTGTTGGAGCAGCTGGAGCGCAAACTCACCGAGCTGGGTGTGAAAGTGCATTGGGCCGAAACGCCCGACGAAGCGTGCCAAATCATTCACGGCATTATTGCCGCGAAAAACGGCAGCTTGATGGTCAAAGGCAAATCTATGGTCAGCGAAGAAATCGAGCTGAACCATTATTTGGAAGACCACGGCATGCGCGCCGTGGAAAGCGATTTGGGCGAATATATCGTTCAGATGGCCGGTGAAAAGCCCACCCATATTGTGATGCCGGCGATTCACAAAACCAAAGAACAGGTAAGCGAACTGTTCCACAATAACCTGAACACCCCGCTTACCGACGATGTGGACGAACTCACGGGCATTGCCCGCCGCGCCTTGCGTGATATTTACCGTACCGCCGACGTAGGCTTGAGCGGCGTGAACTTCGCCGTTGCCGAAACCGGTACGCTGTGCTTGGTAGAAAACGAAGGTAACGGTCGTTTGACCACCACCGTGCCGCCTGTGCACATTGCCATTACCGGCATTGAAAAAGTCGTGGCCAAACTGTCGGACATTCCGCCGTTGTACAGCCTGTTGCCGCGCAGCGCCATCGGCCAGAACATCACCACTTATTTCAACATGATCACCGGCCCGCGCCGCAGCGCCGAGTTGGACGGTCCGCAGGAAATGCACTTGGTGTTGTTGGATAACGGCCGCAGCCAAGCGTATGCCGACGAACAGATGCGCAAAACCCTGCAATGTATCCGTTGCGGTGCGTGTATGAACCACTGTCCGGTATATACCCGCATCGGCGGTGCCGCTTACGGCACCACTTATCCCGGCCCCATCGGTGAAATCATTTCACCGCACTTGCTGGGCTTGGAATCCACCAAAGATTTGCCCACGGCATCTTCTTTGTGCGGTGCGTGTGCCGAAGTATGCCCCGTGCGCATTCCGATTCCCGAGTTGCTGATGCGCTTGAGAACCGAAGCGCAACGCTCGCCCAACGAGAAAGTACCGAACCCGATTAAGGGGCAAGGCGCTTCGCACAATTTGGGCGAACAGATTGCATGGCGTACGTTTAACGGCATTTTCAGCGGCAACAAGGTTTATCGTGCATTCGGTTGGGCGGCGACGAAATTCCGTTCGCTCACGCCGAGCAATCAGTTCGGTTGGACGCAAAACCGCATTCCGCTCAAACCCGCCGCGAAAACGCTGCATGAAATGGTGGCCGAGCGCCGTCAGAACAGCAAATAGCAACTATTCAAGCGATTTGAAACAGCGGCTTTAGCAAGACCTGTGTTGTGAAAACAAAGATGCTTGATAAGGCCGTCTGAATCAGATGGTGAGAAAACCGGGCAGACGTTTTTGTACTGCCCTTTATGAACCGCGATAAAGCCTGCATTGGCAGCTTTGCCGGTTCTTTTAATGTATCGGGTTCATCCGGTATACGACACTAAAATAAATTTCGCCTCAGAGGATGGAAAAAATGGCTTTATTTCTCAGCATTTTCCCTATCGTATTGCTGATTTGGCTGATGGTTAAGAAAAACGGTATGCCGTCTTATATTGCATTACCGTTAACTGCCGCGCTGATTTACGTTTTACAGATTACCTACTTCAACAACAGCTTTATGCTGTTGAACGCCAATGTGATTTCAGGTCTGATTTCTACATTGACGCCGATTACCGTGATTTTCGGTGCGATTATGTTTAACCGCATGATGGAAACCGCGGGCTGTATCGAAGTGATCCGCAAGTGGTTGGGCAATATCAACCCGAATCCGGTGGCTCAGTTGATGATTATCGGTTGGGCGTTTGCATTTATGATTGAGGGCGCCAGCGGCTTTGGTACGCCGGCTGCGATTGCCGCGCCGATTTTGATGAGTTTGGGCTTCAACCCGCTGCGTGTGGCTATTTTCACTTTGGTGATGAACTCCGTGCCGGTATCGTTCGGTGCGGTAGGTACGCCGACTTGGTTTGGTTTCGCGCCGCTGAATCTGGAGCATGCAGACATTATGTCTATCGGCCGTCAAACCGGCTTGATCCACTTCTTCGCCGCTTTCATCATTCCTTTAATTGGTTTGAGCTTCATCACTTCTTGGCAGGAAATCCGTAAAAACTTCGTGTTTATCGCCATCAGCGTGATGTCGTGTACCATTCCTTATGTGTTGCTGGCGGCGGTTAATGAAGAATTCCCCGCATTGGTAGGCGGTGCCATCGGCTTGCTGATTTCTGTGGCTGTGGCCAACAAAGGCATCGGTTTGAGCAAAGATTATCCGAAAGACCCGAATGCTGAAAAACTGCCTATCGCCGTTGTGGCGAAAGCGTTGGCGCCTTTGGGCATGCTGATCGGCTTCTTGGTGATTACCCGTATCAAGCAATTGGGTATTAAAGGTTTGCTGACCGATACCAGACCGCTGTTCAACATTCCGATGGGTATTTTCGACTTCGAGTTAACCCGTTCTCTGACTTTGGTGTTTAAAAACATTTTGGGCGAAGCGGTAAACGACCGTTACCAAACCCTGTATGTTCCGGCGTGGATTCCGTTTGTGATTACAGTCTTGATCGCTATTTGGTTCTACCGCATTAAATTTGCCGATGCCAAAGCATTCTATGTGGCGACTTTCAATCAAACCAAAAAACCTTTGCTCGCTTTGATGGGCGCGCTGGTGATGGTGAAATTGATGATGGTCGGCGGCGATTCATCTATGGTGAAAACCATCGGTACGGAATTTGCAGCAATGGCCGGCGAGCATTGGGTCTATTTTGCGCCTTACTTGGGTGCAATCGGTGCGTTCTTCTCCGGTTCCAACACGGTATCCAACCTGACATTCGGCCCGATTCAGCAGCAAATCGCTTTGGATACCGGATTGTCCGTAACCCTGATTTTGGCGCTTCAATCCGTGGGCGGTGCGATGGGTAACATGGTGTGTATCAACAACATCATCGCCGTGTGTACGGTATTGAACGTGCAAAACAAAGAAGGTGAAATTATTAAGAAAACTGTGATTCCGATGTTTATCTACGGCATTATCGCCGTAACGGTGGCGCTGATTTTCTTACTGTAAATCTTTGCGGCAAACCGTTGGAAACCCGGCTGTATTGAGCGTTAAGTTGAAAGAGCAAATCAGTTGGGTTTCCGGCAATCAAGCGTAGTACGACGCTTGGTTTGATTATTTCGTATTACATATACCAAAGGCCGTCTGAAAATTTTCAGACGGCCTTTGGTATGGCGTTTATTAAGATTATGCAGCTTTGCCGTTTATTCGATCCGTACATATTCAACGGAAAGAATCTCAATCACTTCGCGGCCTTCGGGGCCGTTTAGTACCACTTCATCGCCTTCTCGAGCTTTGATCAGGCAGCGGGCCAGCGGGGAAATCCATGAGATTTTGTTTTTGGCCGTGTCGATTTCATCAATGCCGACAATTTTGACGATTTGTTCGCTGCCGTCTCCGCGCAGCAGTTCGACAGTGGCGCCGAAAAACACCTGATCCGTTGCTTCGCGGGTTTCGGGGTCAACCACTTGGGCGGCTTCCAAGCGCTTGGTCAGAAAGCGGATGCGGCGGTCTATTTCGCGCATGCGGCGTTTGCCGTAAAGATAGTCGCCGTTTTCGCTGCGGTCGCCGTTGCCGGCTGCCCAGTTCACGATCTGCACGATTTCGGGGCGTTCTTTGTTGACGAGGTTGTACAGTTCGTCTTTCAAAGCTTGCCAACCTGTGGGCGTGATGTAGTTTTTCTGAGTGTCTGTACTCATTGTTTAAGGCCGTCTGAACAATCTGAAAGCATTATTTTAACTCATCAGAAAGTTTTTTCAGACGGCCTTTTGCATTCTTTTTATCGGCTGCCGCGTATCAACCGGCAATGTGCTCCCGACTGCGTTGGTAGCGTGTGTATTTCCGATACAGCCAAAATGCCACCATCAAAACGACAAACACAGCCAAGATGGGCAGAAACAGGCTCAAGAGGCTCATGATTACGGCGATGCCGGTTTCGATAATCGAAAACACAGGGTTGGCCAAACCGCCGGTAGTGGCTGTGCTGGCGGCACGGGTAACGGCGTTGGTGCCTTTGATGGCCGCTGCGGCGCCTCCGCCTGCAATGATGGCTAAAGTCCACGTAACCGCCGGGCTTAAATCGGCAGCGGTCGAAGCCATCACAGCGGTGCCTGCCAGTCCGGCAAGCGGTACGGCGATGGTGTCGAGCAGGTTGTCGATGTAGGGAATTAAATAGCTTAATGATTCGGTAACGGCGGCAATGCCTAAAATAATCAAAGCGTTGGTGCTGGCCAGCCATTGCCAGTTTTCGTTTAGCGGCCACACGCCGAAATAGGCGGATACGCTCAGGGCAAACAGAGGTAAAAATACGCGGAACCCTGCGCTGGCTGCCAAGCCGATGCCGAGTGCGATGCTGAGAATAGTGTCGAAATTCATGATGTTAACCAGTCTTTTAAACAACAGCGCTACTGTACATGAGAATAAAGCCCCGCGAAAGAAAGAGAGTGGGGCGGTTATCTTGAGTGCACGGCAGCAAATGTTGTTAGCGTGTTGTGATGCTGAAGAAGCGGGGAGGGTGCAGATAAGAGTGTTTGGAAAATATACAGTTCAAAGCTTAGGCGCAAATTGTGTTTAAGGCCGTCTGAAACATGCCACCGCTACTTTTCAGACGGCCTCAACATGCCTTTCACGGTAATCAGCAAGGCGAATGCCTGTACGGAAAGTAAAACTCCGGCCACGCCCGGCCAGCCGTAATGCCGATAAGCCAAGCCGCACAGCCACGCGCCGAGAGTGCCGCCGCCGTAGTAAGCCATGTAATACAGACCCGATGCCAATGAGCGGCCTTCTTTCACATTGGCCGCAATATAGCTGATGGTCGCCGCCTGCGTAATGAATACGCCCGACGACATCAAGGCCAAAGCGGCGATCACGGCAGGGAGAGGGGCGGCCAAAGTGCCGATAACGCCCGCTGCCGACAAGGCCACCGCGAGGATGATGGTGGGCGCGCTGCCGAAGCGGTTGATCAACCTTGCCGATAAAGGCGTGATCACCATACCGATTAAGTAAACCGTAAACAGGTTGGCCAAGCTGCCGCTGTCGAGCGAGTACGGTTCTTCGGCGAGATGCAGATTGATATAGGTAAAACAGCCCACCAGCGAACACAACAAACACGCACCAAGCAGGCAGGCCGCCACCACATAGCGGTTTTTCAGATGGCCTGATAAAGTGCGTAAGGCCGTCTGAAAATGCGGTTTGGCCACAAAGCGTTGTGATGCGGGCAGCTGCTTCCACACAAAAAACGCACTCACAACAGTCAAACAAGCCATCACATAAAACGCCTGCCGCCAGCCCATGATTTCGCTCAAATGGCCGAGAATAAACCGCCCGAGAAAACCGCCCAGCACCGTGCCCGTTACATAAAGCGACATCAGCCGCGTCATCGTTTTAGCGTCAAATTCCTCGCCGATATAGGCAATCAGCACTACTGTAATGCCCGGCACAGCCACACCCTGCAAAAAACGCCACAGCATCATCTGCTCAATCGTCTGCGCATCGGCTAAAAGGGCAGTAGGCACCGCCAAAAACAAGAGCGAGCTGACAATAAAGACTTTGCGCCCGATTGCATCCGACAACATACCCATAAACGGCGAGATCAGCGCCACACCCAATACCGTCGCCCCAACCGAAAGCCCGGCCTGAACCTCCGTTGCCGCCAAATCCTGCACCAGCAGCGGCAAGATGGCCTGCACGGAATAAACCTGCAGGAAAGCAGAGAGGCCGACAAGCATGACCGCCAATCGCAAAAGCAGCGACACATTTTGTTCCGACGCCGCTTTTCGACACCGATTCTGAATCATGCAACACCCCGTCTTTTTTATCCGGCTAATTTTTGCCTAACAGACACCGCCTACAATACACAACATAGGGAACCGGATTCCCTGTGTGTTCAACCACTTGGAAAGGATGCCTGCTATGTTGAAACGAAATAAAACCATCGCCGCTTTATTGGCCTCTACCTTTGTTTTCGCCGCCGCACCCGCGATGGCCGACAAAGACGATTACCACTTGCAGCAAAATCCGGGTAAATACATTACCCACGAAACCGCAGCCAATGCTGCGCTGAAAAAATTTCCCGGCGCGTTTATCAAAGACGTAGATTTCGATATCAGCCGTCATGGCGGCGCGCACTATGATGTCGAATTAATCACCAAAGGCGGTCAAGAATACGACGTGATTGTGGACGCCAAAAACGGCCGCGTCTTGTCATCACGCATTGACTATTAATTTAATTTTACTCCCTCGTTTTACACTTTAGAACAACGGCCTGAAAGCATAACGCGCTTTCAGGCCGCTTTTTAGCTAATTATTCCGCCCATTTCGGCTTGGCAGCCAATACTTTTTCATAAATCGGGCAATGTTCCGCATGCGCCCCTTTCAAATAACCCGTGCTCATCAAAAACTCGTTCACGATTTCGCCGCCGACAAATTTAAAATGCTTTTTGAAAAGCTTTACCCATTCGGGCAAACAGAGCGGGTGATGCACATCGAGCCAGTTTTTAAACGAACCGTATTCGTTTTGCAACAACATAATCTGCCCGGCATTATAAACCGCCGCACGAATTTTCAAGCGGTTGCGGATAATGCCCGCATCGTTCAACAAACGCTCGACATCGGCTTCGGTATAAGCAGCAACCGTGGCAATATCAAAACCCGAATAGGCCGTCTGAAAAGCTTTCTGCTTTTTCAGTATCAACGTCCAACTCAACCCGGCTTGGTTGATTTCCAATATCAGCCGTTCAAACAGCTCATTGTCGCCAATAATAGGAAAACCGTAAGCATAGTCGTGGTAATGCTTGTTCGGATTATCCGTATCAAGCGGCAGTGCATTGGCAAAATCGCAATAACTCATGATTCAGACGACCTTGATTGGAGGGAGATGCTTGAATTGTAGCGGGTTGTGACGGTTTGATGTTTGGAGGGGAGAAAACCGGCAAGCCGAAAGCTGGTATTTTTAACATCAATATTTAGATGACATCGAGACTTGAATTATAGATTTAACTTATTGTTTTGATTATATATTTTATTTTAATATTTGATAAATACCCCCAAATGTACCCCCATCTTGCAAAAGTCAAAGCGTTTTTGGGCTGATTTTGTGGTTTTCTGCCGTTTGCGGTGGTTTGGCCGTAAACGTCATTTGTACCCCTAATGCGTGTAACACTTTGGCAATGGTATCAAAGCGGGGTTGTTGGTTCTTTTACGGGTCAAAAAATTCACGCGGCCTCCCTTGTTTGGGCGGTCTTTGGGGGTTGAATCAGGCTGCCGATACTTCAGACGGCATCAAAGGGATTAAACAACCTTGCGCCAGTATGGGTAAAGTCGGCGGTATTGCGCGTTACCAATATCAAGCGGTGCTGTATGGCCGCCGCTGCTATCCACGCGTCGTTCTCGGGGGTGGGGTCAGGGGTGTGCAATCGGGCGCAAATGGCGGCGGTAGTTTCATCTATCGGCAAAATGCGGTTTTCAAACGTGGGCTTCACGGTTTGCTCAAGCCATGCCCTCAATACTTTCCCTTGTGCTTGGTCTTTGCGTTCCATGCGTAATACGCCCCGTTCAAGCTCCATGATGTTTATTGCGCTGGTGTAAAGCATCGCGGCATCTGTTGACCCCAGCCATGCTTTTACTCCGCTGTTTACTCTATTGGGGCGGCGTGTTTCGCTGATTATGTTGGTATCCAGTAAATACACGGCTACTCCCCAAAATCCACTGCCCGCCGTTGTACTTTGCTGCGCGGCGGTATTTCAAAATCTATTTTTTCTAATTCTGCCGATAGCTCAGGGGAAGGCGTTAATGCTTCTAGGGCATTTCGGGGCTTCCCTGCCAGCTTTTGATATTCGGCGTAACTCAATAAAACCAATGTGGGCTTACCCCTGTTGGTTATCGTTAACGGGGCATTGTCTGCTTCACGCATGGCGCGGCCTGTGTGTTGGTTAAATTCCCTGCTCGTCATGATGGCTGCCATGATGCGCTCCTTTCTTTTGGGCTTGTATCTATGTTACTACTTTATATTGCCTGAAACAATCCAATAGCGTATTACGGATAAAAAACACCAGCGGCGGGGCTGGTGTTTTGTGTTTTCAGACGGCCTTATAAGCCTGCCAGTTGGTCGGGGTGGCAGTTATACACTTCGGCCAAAGTTTCGCGGGTTTTGGCCTGCGGGCGGCTGTTTAAACGCCCTAAAAAAACATTGCTATATATGCAAAACATAGCGGTTACAGCGGTTACGCGGTTACAAGTAGATTAACACATTGATATTACAAGGATAAATTGTAACCGCTGCATGAAAATAGACTGGGTATCAGCGGTTATTTCTTGCTTCTTAACACTATAAGCCCATGATTCTAAACGAGTAACCGCTAGTAACCGCTTGTAACCGCGTTAATTTATGTTAGCGGTTACTTCTGAAACGCTTATAAATAAAGGATTTCAGGCTGTTTTTAATTGTAATAACCGCTGTAACCGCTATTTTTTGGTTATTCCCTATAGCGAAAATTTTTTCATGAAACAATAAAGCATTTTTGATGGCTATTGTTTCCTGATAGGAAACGTTGAAACGCTTGGCGGGTTTCAGGCATAAAAAACACCAGCGGCGCGGGCTGGTGTTGCTAGTAAATGTTAATGTCTCAAACTGTTTTCAGACGGCCTATTGTTCTGCTTGGTTGCCGCTGTCTTGGCTTGGCGGCTCTATGCCTATCAGTACATAAAAACGCCCTTTCCCGCTGCGTTGAAACTTCCAGCGGTTGCCCTTTTCGTTGCGTTTCAGCCATTGGATAGCGTGAAGTACATTACAAGCTTTGTTCGGCTCAAAACCTTTCGATATTTCACTTTCAAATACGGCGGGGATTATCCAAAATTCATCGTCATTCTCTTGCTCGGCGCGGCGGCGGTAGCCTGCGTGGTCGTGGTTGGTAAATTCACTGTTCCAATCCGTAAAGCGCATGGAACCCGCGTAAATCTGCATAAAGTCTATGGCCTGTTTGATGATTTGGTTGTCTTCATATTTGCCTGTGCCTGTGCGGCTGTGCCATGCGTCGAAACATTGCTTGATGCCTGTCATGCCTACCCCCGCGCCTAAGCCTGTAATGCCGTGTTTGGCGGCCAGTTCCAAAGCGGCGGCAGTTATGGCAAAGCGTAAGGCAACGGTGCGGCTTTGGCCGTCGGTATCGGGCAGCATGGCCATAAAGTCGGCCATTATGGCACGGGCTTCGTCGATAGCTTTAGGGCCTTCCAATAGCAGGCGGATAAGGGCGCGGCCTGCGGTGCCGTGGTATTGGGCGGCATGATCCGTAATGGCTTCGCTCAAGGCTGCGCCTTTTTCGTGGCCGTGCAGGGTGTCGTAAATGCCGAAGCCTTTACCGGCATCGCTGGGAATATCGGGCAGGCGGGCGGCTTGGCCTGCGTTCCATTCTACGCCTGCCGTTTTCAGAAAGCTGTTTAGGGGCTTTTCGCCTGTGGAAAGCATGAAAATGCGCCAGCGGCTTAATTCTCGGTTGCCGCCGTCTTTTGCGCCCTGTACTTTGGAAACGCCGTTAATCACGGAATAGGCGGTTTGTGCTACGGCTTTTGCGTTGGCTTGGCCGATTTCGTCTAATACCAGTAAGCCGTCATTGCGGGCGGCGGCGGTGTTGGTAAAGCCTAAGCCTGTGCCTGTCCATGTCAGCATAAGCGTTTCAGGGTTGCCCCATACGGATAATGCGGCTTTGGCGGCGGTTGATTTGCCGTCGCGTGAATCGCCGAAAAGGTGGAATCCCCCCGCTTCGATATTCAGCAGGCGGGCAAGCGGGGCGGCTAGGGCGGTGCCGATTGCCAAGCATAGGCGGCTGTTGCCTGCCATATAGCGGGCTATGCCTTGCTGCCAATCTTCAAGGCTGCCGCTTTCGGTGTAGCTGTCGGCCTGTGATTTGTCGCCGTTGTAAATCACTTTGGCGGGCTGTTTTTTGGCGGTTATGGCTTCGCCGTTGGGCAGGATATAGGCTGTATTGTCGGCACACCAGCCCGCACGGTTGGTTACGGTGTAGCGTTCGTTGCTGCCGTCGGTTTGCAGATAATCGGCCAGCAATTCGCGTTTTCTGCGGCTTGCCATGACTGTAATGCCGTGTGATTGCAGGCGTTGCCAGTTTACGCCGATTTCGGCCATCGGCAGGGCTTCTATGCGGGCTTGGCGGGTTACGGCATCGCGCCAGCGGATAATGCGGTAATGGCTGCCCGTTTCGTCGGTGCCGCGCCCAATAAGCTCGATTGGGTCGGCCAGTTTCAGCGGGGGCTTTTCGTGAACTTCGCCGTGCTTGTCGGTTTCTACGGCAATGTAAAAAACGCCGTTTTTGGTGCATTGGAAATGCGGGCGCAATTCTGCTTGTTCAAACTCGGCAAGGGCGGCGGCCTGAATGGTTTCGGGGCTGGTGTCGGCGGTGTTGTCGTGTATGGTTTCGTTTTTCATGATGGTATTCCTGATTTTTCCTGTTTTGGGCTGCCATATCCGCGCCTTGATGCCTGCCTTGATGGCTCTTACTGCCAAGCTGTGGGCGGCTTTCATGCCCGTGCGTTTGTCGTCGTTGTCGGCGCAAATAAACAGTTCCTGCGTTTCAGACGGCCATATAAACGAAGCCATGCCGTAAGCGGATAAGGCGGCAACGGCGGGCAGGCCGAAAAGAGCGCGGGCGGCAAAGGCGGTTTCTATGCCTTCGGCAACAATCAGGCGGCCTTGTGCGTCGGGTTGGAAAAGGTGTACCGCTGCGCCTTTCAGGGCATCGGGTAAACGGCTCTGCATCTTTTTGGCGGGCAGTAGCTCGCCTGTGTGGGGGTGGTGTTGCCCTGCTTGGCCGTCTGAAAAACCCAATAAAGCGGCGGTTTCTTTTGCTGCGGTGGCAAAGTCGTAACCAAATACCAGCATAAGCAAGTCAAATCCGCTGCCGCCGTCGGGGGTGCATTGGTTGCAGATAAACGCGCCCGTGCCTTGATAGTCGGTATAGCGGTAACGGTCTTTGCCGCCGCAATAGGGGCAGGGGCAATGTTTGCGGGGGTTAAGGTATTCACGGGGAATGCCAAGCGCGGCATGGATTTCAGGCCAGCGGCCAGCGGCGGCGGCTTTCAGGTCGGATAGGTCGTAACGGCGGTTATTCATGATGTCTGCTCCGTTTCAGACGGCCTTATCTCGATACCCGCCTGAAAAAAGGTTGCACTTACCCCGCCTTGCCCGCGCGGGGCAAAGCTGGGGGAATAACAAAAGGGGGTTATGCCTGTTGAATCAGGTAGGCATCGTAAGGCTTGGAATAGGCTTTAACGGCCTGCTCTGCGGCCTGTCTGTCGGCAAATGTACCAAGTGAAAGCCATTTGCAGCCGGTAGCGTCCAGTTCGGGATAGCGGGCAACGGGAACGGCAATGCGGGCAATGAATTGTACGGTTTGGGGATTTTGCGCTTGCTGCGCGGTTTGAATGTTTTGCATTTTGAATGCTCCGTTTATGTTTTGAGATTAAGAAACCCATTAGGGGGCGGTGCTCTCTCTGTCATAAACAAACAGCCTGCGCCTTACGGTTGGCAGACACCGCCATAACTTGACTTGATAGGCCGTCTGAAAAATGGCCGCTCAATGTGAAATTTTGGCGTGAAAAAATCAGCGTTTACCCTGCTGATTTGGGGTTTATGATTTAGAGAGAATCTGTAATTTAATTCTCAATGCTCAAGCTGTCAATGGTTTTTGTTGCTGCCGTTGGTTAGTGTTGTATTTGGTTACACATCTATCAGCGCATGAGTGGATAAAACACCGGAAAACAAAGGGGTTTATGCTGAAATAATGGATTGCGCATAAACCAAAAGCACGGCCTGTATAAAAATTTCGCTGTGAAGCTCTTGTGTCTCAGGGTCTTTTCCTACAATCTCGATAATATCGGCCATCGTGGCATTAAGTTTCTTTTCGCGGTAAAGCTCGTTAATTGCTCCAATCTGTTCCCCTGTAATCTCCGCCTTTTCCTTTGGCGGTGCGGCTTCTTTCACTTCGGCCTTTATCTCTGATTTGTCCACAATTAAGCCCAAAATCTTTGCTTTGCCCATTGATGCGGAAACGGCGGCCCCTGATTGCGGTGTCGGTGCGTTTAATGCTTTCTGCCGTGCCTGTTCAAGCTCTGCGATTACGTCGTCCACGGTTACCGCGTGTCTTGCCCTGTGTTCCGCCTTTAAGCCGTCAATCATCGCGGTAATATCGGGGTCTTGAAGCAGTTTATAGGCTTCGTTGGTTATCGTTTCGGGCTTCATGTTTTCGGCGTTGTATGCTTGCCGGTATGCTTCGCTTGCATTGCCTGTTTCCACAAACAGACGGGCAAAGTGTTCCTGTTTCGGTGTCATGGTATATATCCTTTCAGCAAGCCGCCATCGTGCGCGTTATAGGGCGTTTGCGCGGCCTGCGTATGGTGTCGGGTATGGGCAATGTCTTACTGCGCGTTTTTCATCGCTTCTTGGCAGTATTGCTCTACTTGGCCGGAAACATCGAAAACACCGTTATGGCTGCCGTCTTGCCGCTGCTGTAAATTAAAGCCGTCAATGCGTAAATCAACGGCACGGGCGGGTATGTGTTGCCCGTAAGCGGGGGCGGTTGCCCTGATACCGTTTTCAATCAGCTTATCACGCATCATGGCGGCGGCTTTACCATATCCGGCCAACTTGGCGGCGGCCTGTGCAAATGCTTCCGCCGCTTTCAAATATTCGGGGATATGTTCATGCTCGATTTCAGTGATAAACATTTCATATTGCGATCCAAGCAATAAACGGCGCAATTCTTCAGTGCGGTTTACCAGTTCCAAACGCTCGGCATACAGACGCTCCAAAAGCTCGGATTGGGCTGCCAAAATATCGGCCGCCCGGTCGGCTTGGTCTCTCTTGGCGGCAATGGCCGCGTCAAGCTCTTTCACTTCGCTGTTTTCAAAATCGGTCTTGCCTATTGAAAGCAGGCGGGCAAAAAGGCTTTTCCGCTCGCTGCGTAAATGCTCGGCCTCGGCAACGGTTTCTTTTGCTGCCGCCGCGCCTGTTTCTGTTGCTGCTATTTGGGCATCCAGTTCCCCCATCTGCTTTTGTGCTTGTGCAAATAATTCTTTTCTTGTTTCAAGTGTTTGTTTTGTATATTGAAAATCCATTTTTTACTTTCCTTTTTAGTTTGCCAGCGTGTAGATACCGCGTTTAACGGTTTTGCCGCGTTTGTTGATATGTGGCTGCATGGTGCAGATAACGGGATAACCGGCACGCCGTAAATCCATGACACGGGCGTTAAATCCCATAATGCCCATCTGCGCGGCCTGATAGCTGGTTAGGCTTTGCCCGCTCTGCAAGATGGCTAGGATTTCGCCGCATTGTGATTCAGGGGAAAAGGGGGTATAGTTCCGGCTTGCTTTGTTGATGCCGTCTGAAATGCCGTTGCTGGTGTTTTGGGCGGTTTCGTTTTTCATGATTTGGCCCCTTAGATACGGTTTGCCGCTTGTTTGGCGATATATTCGTCTATTTCGCTTTCCAGCCAGCCGATAGCATTACCGCTGCCGGATAACTTAAACGGGCGGGGCATATCGGGATCGTGGCGGCGGTTTTTGGGGTCTAGACGATACCAAAGCGTGCTTGATGAAATGCCTAAGCGTTTGGTTACTTCGTGTTGTCGTAAGATGGTTGCCATAAGTCAATCGCTTTCTGCCCGTGGGGGCGTGGTTGAAAAGTATGGCAAAAATATACCGCCCATTGCGGGCGGTTTCAGTACAATTAGATTTTTTGAAGTCTAATTAGATTTTTTCAGTTTGTTTGCTTCTGCAAACTTGTCTCTCAGATTGGATCCCGACAATCCGTGGCCTTCTGCTTCGTTTGCCAGATATTCAATGATTTCGGCTTGGTTCTTGTAGATTCCTTTATCAATCAGCATATCTCTCAGGGCTAATATGATGTTGAATAACGATTTCCTGTCATCAGTTTGTTTTGCTTTTTTTTCTGTTATTTTTTCTCTTAATAAATTTTTCAATCTGTCAAAATCGACACGCGTTATATATAAGTCTTTGTAAGAAAATATTATTTTGCTATCCATGTAGCCGCTGCTATCAGGTGGTAAAATTTCTCCACCTGTATTTGAAACATTCTGAAAGTGAACATTGGTTTTGATTAGCCTGAAAAATACTGTTTTCTTCTCAATTTCTGATAATTCTTGCCAATAAAAATCCAAAAGATATTTTTCGGGGGAAATATTTTCTCCATCTTCATTTTTCAAATATTCAAACGAACTAATAGAAACCTGTTCTTCGCACTCCAATCTTTTTAATAAACATTTAGGTATTAACAAGAAACCATCGGGCATGATAGAAGTAATAAAACGCTGTGCGTTTCCTCCCTCGATATTGTTTGATATAGGGGCTGTTGCTATATGCGCAATATTTTCATTTTCTGAAAATACATTTAAGCATAAATCAGTTATGCCAACTGCTCCATAATGTACTAGATCTGCCGGTGTATATGTGTCATTAAATTCTCTACTTAATTCATCGGCCGCATCTTTAAGGGTGTAATATGCTCTCCAAGCCATTTCAAACGCTCCCAAAACGTCAATTCCCTGCAAAATAGAAAACCACACCAGCAAGGCTAGGGATTGCCCTGTTTTCGCCTTTGGTAGCTAATCGCGGGCTAGGTGTGGCTGTAAACTTTTCAGACGGCCTATTCTCGGCTGCCTGTTTCACTCCCGATCATCTCGCGGGCTTGGTTATACCGTTCCCGCAAATAATCTGAATACCATTGCATCATTTCTACTCTATGCGGCCAGTATTCCGCCCGATTGTAAGCGGCGCGGATTTTGTCTTTCGGCACATGGGCAAGCTGCCGTTCTATGGCATCGGGGTTAAAGTCCTGTTCGTTTAATACGCTACTGGCCAAGCTGCGGAATCCGTGCGGAGTGGCCGTGCCTTTATATCCTAGTCGCTCGATAATTCGGTTTAGGGTGGCTTCGCTTATAAATCCTGCCGTTTTTGTGCGGCTGGGGAATAAATAAGGCGTTTGTCCTGTGTGGCTGTGTAGCTCTTGCAGTAATTCCAGCGTCCAATCTGAAAGCGGGATCACATGGGCGCGGGGTAGCTTCATTCGCTCGGCGGGGATAGTCCATGTTTTCGCCTGCCAGTCTATTTCATGCCATTGGCCGCCGCGTAATTCGGTGCTTCTTACGAACACCAGCATAACCAGCATTACGGCTATGCGGTTTTGTGGATCAATATCGGCCAATATCAAGCGGCGGTAAAACTCGGCCAGTTCTTCACGGGGCAAGGCGGGTAAATGGCGGGTTTCCGCTTTGGCTAAAAAGCCGCGTAATGGGGCGGCGGGGTTACGGTCGGTTATCTCAAGCATGGCGGCATAGCCATATACGGCGGCTATCCATTGCCTGATTTTTTCAGCGGTGGCTGTTGCATTGCGGGCGGCTATGCGCTCGATTATGGCTTTCACGTCTGCTACGGCTATACCGTCTATCTGTTGCCCGCCGATATACGGGAAAACGTCTTTTGAAAAGTGATTGAGAATGCGGGCGGCATTGTCGGGCTTCCAGCGGTGCAGGTTCTCGCTATGCCATCGGCGCGTTATTGCTTCAAAGGTATTGAGTAGGGCTGCCTGCCGCTCTTGCTTGGCCTGTTGCTTGGCTGCGCTGGGGTCTTGCCCTGTTGCAATCAGGCGGCGGGCATTTTCGGCGGCTTCTCGGGCTTCGCTCAAAGAAACGGCGGGATATTTGCCGATTGAAAGTAATTTTTCTTTGCCGTCTATGCGGTATTTCAGCCGCCATAACTTCCCGCCCGCTGGTGTAACCTGTAAAAACATACCCTTGCCATCTGCTAGTTTGTATGGTTTGGCGGCGGGCTTGGCATTCCTTATTTGGCGGTCATTTAGCGGCATTTGGGGGTATTTTTTAGGGGTGTTTTTCAGATACCCCTAAATATACCCCCGTTTTTTGGTTTATTCAATTAGACGGGATTTTACTGTATTGGATAATTAAGGCCGTCTGAAAACACCCTTAATCGGGCTGAAAGCCTTGCTATGCTTGAATCTTGGTTTATGGCGTTAGACGGTATCAGACGTAAAAAAACAGCCCGAAAATTGGGCTGTTTTCTTTTGATGGTGCCGACATCGAGACTTGAACTCGAACGACCTAGGGTCACTACCCCCTCAAGATAGCGTGTCTACCAATTCCACCATGTCGGCAATAAACTTTAAATTGTATTAACGCGTGCTTTATTTGGTAGGTGCAGCAGGCGTTTGTTGGGTATTTTGAGCCGGAGCGCTTTGTGTTTGCGCCGGTGTAGTTTGTTGTACGGTGCTGAAATCCAAACCGTGTTTGTGGGTATGAGTGCTGATGTACACCATAGCCATGCAGGTTGCAAAGAAGATGGTTGCTGCGATGGCGGTGCTGCGGCTTAAGAAGTTGGCGTTGCCAGCCGAACCGAATACACCTTGGGCGCTACCGCTTCCGGAGCCGAATGTGGCGCCGGCATCTGCGCCTTTGCCATGCTGCATCAAAACCAGCACGATAACTGCTAAGGCGGAGAAGATGTTGATAATCCAAATAACGGTTTTAAAGGCTTCCATAATCTTTACGAATCTTGTGCGGCATCGATAATGGCGGTAAAGGAGTCGTAAGACAAAGAGGCTCCGCCTACTAAAGTGCCGTCTACATACGGCACGGCAAAAATGTCTGCTGCATTGTTGGCATTGACGCTTCCGCCGTAAAGAATGCGAATATTAACATCGTTGCCGCACAATGACAAGATTTGTTTGTGAATAAAAGCGTGCATTTCTGCGATTTGGTCGGTTGTGGCAACTTTGCCGGTGCCGATGGCCCATACCGGCTCGTAGGCAACGGCGATATCTTTGGTATTGAGGCCTTCTAAAATGGAGAGTTGGTGGGCAATGATTTCTTGTTCTTTGCCGGCTTCGCGTTCTTCAAGGCTTTCGCCGACGCACAATAAGGGAGTGAGGCCGACATTTAATACGTTGACCATTTTCTGGCGTTGTATTTCGTTTTTTTCACCGAAATACAGGCTGCGTTCGGAGTGTCCGATTAAGACGATATCGACGCCGATGTCGGCCATCATTTCGGCGGATACTTCGCCGGTGTAGGCTCCGTTATTGGGAAAGCGGCTGACGTCTTGGGCGCAGGTGAGAATGCGGTTGTTGAGCACAATCTGCATGGCGTTGTGCAGTTGGAGCAGGTAAACGGTGGGGGCGGCCAAGCCGATGAGGACTCGGTCTGCGGTGGGCATGATGCGGAAACGGTGCATCAGAGCGTTGTTGCTTTGCAGGCGGCCGTTCATTTTCCAGTTGCCGATAACCCATTTTTTATCCCACATGATTGGTTCCTTTGTTTACTTGCAGAATATTCGGATTTTAACGCACATTGCCGTGCTGTGTGGCGGTTTCGTGGGCTGGGAATGGGAAGTGGATATGCTTTTTTGTTGAATTTTATAAAAATTTTATTTGATTTGAAGGCAGTGTGGGGAGGCTGCGATTGAAGCTTTGGTGTTGGGTGTATGGATTGATGGAAGGTGTTGTGTGGTAATTGGCTTGACCGTATAAACGGCTTGCCGCGACAATACTGCCTGTTTTAGAAAATTTAAACGGAATGAAATGAGTATGCACGAGCTTCATGTAGAGAGTACGGACAAGGCTGAAATTTATAAGGAAATCCTGCCGCAGATTGAATGTTTGATTCAGGATGAAACGGATTTGATCGCGAATTTAGCCAATATTGCTGCGGTATTGAAAGCGGCATTCAGTTGGTTGTGGGTGGGTTTTTACTTGGTTGATGCTGAAAAACGCGAATTGGTGCTGGGGCCGTTTCAGGGGCCGTTGGCTTGTACGCGGATTCCTTTCGGCAGAGGGGTGTGTGGACAGGCTTGGGCGCGAGAAGAGACGATAGTAGTTGAAGATGTTAACCTGCATCCCGACCACATTGCTTGTTCGTCGTTATCTCAGTCTGAAATTGTGGTGCCCGTGCGCAATCGTTCGGGGCAGCTGATTGCGGTATTGGATGCGGATGCGGAAACAACGGCTTGCTATGACGGTACGGATGAATATTATTTGAACAAGTTGGCTGAAATGATTGCGGCGAATCAAGCGTGAGGCCGTCTGAAAAATACTGTTACACCGCTGTGAAAACCATTATAATCATACGTTGTATTTGATGTAGCGGTTTATCTCTTGAATAATAATCATGTTTTCTCCTGCCGAGCGGAGGAGGGAGCGGTCAAACCACCCCAAAAGTAATCACGGAGCACGGAATGAATTTTGAACAAGCGCGTTTCAATATGGTAGAGCAACAAATCCGCCCTTGGGATGTGTTGGATTTTGATGTTTTAGATGCGTTGAGTGAAGTTCCGCGCGAATATTTTGTGGCTGAGTCGCAGCAGGCTTATGCTTATGCAGATAAAACTTTGCCGTTGCCCAACGGCGGCAGTATGTTGGAGCCGAAGATTGTGGCGCGTTTGATTCAGGGCTTGGCTTTGAAAGCGGACGACAAGGTGCTGGAAGTGGGCACCGGCTCGGGTTATGCGGCAGCTTTGCTGAGCAAACTCAGCGCTAATGTGGTAACAGTAGATGTGGATGCTGAGCAGCAGCAGCGCGCTAAAGCGGTGTTGGACAAGCTCGGTTTTAACAAGATCATTTATGAGGTTGGCGACGGCTTGGCGGGTGCGTTGGGCGGTGCGCCTTTTGATGCGGTATATATCGGCGGCGCGGTGCCGGTTGTGCCGGAAGCGTTGAAAAACCAGTTGAGCAACAATGGCGGCCGTATGGTTGTGGTGGTGGGTGAAGCGCCTGTTCAACGTGCTTTACTGATTACCCGCAACGGTGATGCGTTTGCCGAGCAAGTGTTGTTTGATACTTATATTCCGCAATTGAAAACGCCGACCTTATCGCCGACAGCTAAATTTAATTTCTAAATTTGATGGTGAGGCCGTCTGAAATATTTTTCAGACGGCCTCATTCTATTGATAACAGAATAAACACCGACGCAATAGTCGGTAAGGAAAGTAGAAGACGATGATTCCGCAAATTACGCCTATTGAATTGAAACAGTGGATGGCAGACGGCATGGAGTTTGTTTTGCTGGATGTGCGTACGGATGAAGAGCTGGCGTTGTGTTCGCTGCCCAATCATACCCATATTCCTATGAACATGATTCCGATGCGCCACAATGAGCTGCCGGATGATATGCCGATTGTGGTGTATTGCCATCACGGTTTGCGCAGTCTGCACACGGCCATGTATTTGGCGGACGCCGGTTTTGAGCAGCTTTATAACTTGCAGGGCGGCATTGATGCTTGGTCGGTGTTGGTCGATTCGCAAGTGCCGCGCTATTGATGGAACTTTATTAAATCGAAATTCAGACGGCCTCTTGAGGCCGTTTTCTTTTGGGCGCAGGTATTTTGCCGTGCAAAGTTCTGTGAAGCTTTTTTGAATAGATGTTTAATGTTGAAACGGTTTGCGGTTTTTTGTGTATGCCGCAGTGATGTTGAGTGCGAAAGATGAGGCCGTCTGAAAAACGCTATATGGGAAACAGGCGTGGGGCGGCTTGCGGTCGGGCCGGCATTTTTTATTTTGATATCATTGAATCAAATTAATATTCTTTAACTTGATGACAATCGGGCAGATGAACTTTTCTTTTTTCATCCTTTCTCACAAGCACATGTCTCGGACATGACTTTCATAGATTTTATAAAGGATATACAGATGAAAAAGTTTGCTTTACTCGTATCTATGGCAGCGATGTCTGCCGCTGTGATGGCTGCTCCTGCTGAAAAAACAGCTAAAAAGCCGGAAGAGGCTAAAGTGTCTTCTTCTAAAGCAGCCAATAAAGCCGCTAAAACCAAAGGCACTACTGCTACCCCGATGGACGCTTCCGGCGTGAACGCTGCGAGCGGTGTCGTTAAGTAACTGCTAGGCCGAAGGGGGCTTCGGAATAACGGTTCGAACGATGTTTGAGGTGCCGTTTGTCCTTAGCCTCTTTGCCTAATCTATCCGACCTGCCGGAATCCGGCAGGTTTTTTGTTTCTTATGGGTTGGTGCAGCTTTTCCTAAAGACGGTGTGATGCGGGCATGGCGCTGTTATATAATGCGAGAGCCAAGCCGCCTTCAAGGTGGGCTTGGTTTATTGTATTGTTTTCCTGCCCGAAAGATGGTTATGCGCCCGACTTCTTCTATGCTCAGTGAAAAGCAGATGGCTTTTCTGCTGGCTTTGCTGGTGGCTTTGATGCCGCTGTCTGTGGATACTTATCTGCCCGCGATTCCCGATATGGCGAAAAGTTTGGGGGCGGATATCCACCGTATCGAGCAGAGTTTGAGTGCGTTTCTGTTTGGCGTGGCGGCCGGGCAGATTGTGGGCGGGTCGCTGTCGGATATTAAAGGGCGGCGCATCATTGCGTTGGTGGGCTTGGTGATATACACCGCCAGCGTGGCGGGTTTGGCGGCTGCTCAAACGGTTGAACAGCTGCTGCTGCTGAGGCTGGTGCAGGCATTTGGTGCGGGCATGGCCGTTGTGGTGGTGGGGGCGACGGTGCGCGATCATTATCAAGGCCGTAAAGCAGCGCAAATGTTCGCTTTAATCGGGATTATCATGATGGCCGCGCCCTTGCTGGCGCCGATGCTGGGCGCGGTGTTGAAAAGCTTGGGCGGCTGGCGGGCGATTTTCGTTTTCTTGGGTGTTTATGCCGTGGCCGTTTGGGGTTTGATTTATGTGTGTTTGGCCAAGCCGAAGCAGACGGGCAAGATAGACAGCAGCATTTTTTCGGTGGTGGCCGGCCGCTATAAACGGGTTTTGAGCACGAAACCCGCTTTGGGTTATCTCTTTTTTCAGGCGTTCAGCTTTTCTTCGATGTTTGTGTTTCTGACCGAATCGTCGTTTGTGTATATGGAGCTGTATCATGTTTCGGCACATGCGTATGCGTGGGTGTTCGGCATGAATATTCTGACTATGGCGGTGTTTAACCGCATCACGGCGATGCGCTTGAAAAACGGCACTCATGCGCAGGATATTTTGAAGTGGGGCATTGCGGTTCAGCTGGCGGCTAATGCGCTGATGTTTGTGTCGGTATTGTGGTTGAAGCTGCCGCCGATGTGGTGGCTGGTCGGGTGTGTGGTGGTGTCGGTCGGCACGCAGGGTTTGGTTACGGCCAACACGCAGGCCTGTTTTATGGAATATTTTAAGAAAGAGGGCGGCAGTGCCAATGCGGTGTTGGGGGTGTGCCAGTCGGTAATCGGCGCGTCGATGGGTATGCTGGCCACTTGGCTGCACAACGGTACGGCGCTGGTAATGAGCGGCATGATGCTGGTGTGTACGATGGTCGGCATTATTTTGCTGTGGTGGTGTTCGCGCGATGCTTGGCTGGAAAACCGCGGCAGAGAAATGGATTAAGCAGGCGGGGTGAGCTTTGAGGCCGTCTGAAAACATAACGGGAGTGTTTTCAGACGGCCTCTTAGTATGCGATTGATGTTAAAATCGGCTTCCTATCCTTTTACCGATACGGACAATAATAATGACGACCGACGATAAACTGTTGCCGCACCGCAATGCAATTGACGAAATAGATGCCACCATTCTGCGCCTGTTGAACGAGCGCGCCGGACACGCCCGCGCCATCGGCGAACTGAAAGGCACGGGCGTGGTGTACCGCCCGGAGAGAGAAGCGGCCGTGTTGCGCCGCATTCAGGATTTAAACCAAGGCCCGCTGCCCGATGAGGCGGTAACGCGCCTGTTTCGCGAGGTGATGAGCGAATGTTTGGCGGTGGAGCGGCCGTTAACCATCACTTATCTCGGCCCCGCGGGCACATTTACCCAGCAGGCTGCCGTCAAGCATTTCGGCCACGCTGCGCACACGCAATCGTGCACGACGATTGACGAATGTTTCCGCTTGGTGGAAGCGCGTCAGGCCGATTATGCGGTTACGCCGGTGGAAAACTCTACCGAAGGCAGCGTAGGGCGGGCGTTGGATCTGCTTTCCGTCACGCCGCTAAAAGCTTGCGGAGAAGTGGTTTTGCGGATTCACCACCATTTGCTGCGCAAAAACGGCGATGGTTTGAACGGCATTACCCGAGTTTATGCCCATGCTCAGGCATTGGCGCAATGTCATGAATGGTTGAGCCGCCATCTTCCCGATGCGGTAAGGATTTCCGTGTCCAGCAATGCTGAGGCCGCCCGTTTGGCTGCCGAGGCGGAAGAGGCGGGCGTGGCGGCAATTGCGGGGCAAACCGCTGCTGAAATCTATCAGCTGAACAAGATTGCCGACAGCATCGAAGACGAGCCGAACAATACCACCCGCTTTTTGGTGTTGGGGCATCAAAATACTTCGCCCACCGGCCGCGACAAAACCTCTTTGGTGGTTTCTACGCCCAACAAAGCCGGTGCGGTTAATGCGCTGCTCAAGCCTTTTACCGAGCTGGGCATTTCCATGACCAAATTCGAGAGCCGTCCCAGCCGTTCGGGATTGTGGGATTATCTGTTTTTTATCGACATCGAAGGCCATAAAGACGACCCCAACGTTCAGACGGCCTTAACTCAATTGGCGGAGCGGGCTTCGTTTGTGAAAGTGATCGGCTCTTATCCGCTGGCAGTGATGTAACCATCCGTAAGCGGTTTATCCGAACAAAAAGAAACCTAATCATCAAGGCAGGGAATGCCGACACGATGATTAGGTTTCTTTTTGCTTTTTAGCGCGGGCTTTGCGTTATTTGAATAATAAAATCAAAACCAAAGCGATAGCCATGACCGCCAGCCACAGGGTTTGCCGTTGCTGGATTTTCACCAGATGGATGTAGGCATCACGCATTTCCTGCTGGCGGTTTTCGTCCACCAGCATATTCAGTTTGCGCGGCAGGGCGGGCAGGATTTGCGCCCAATCAGGGGCTTCGTTTTTCAGGTTGTTGAAAAAGGCTTTCGGCCCGACCTGCTCGCTCATCCATTGGGTGAGAAACGGTTTGGCGGTGGCCCACAAATCCAAATCGGGGTCGAGCTGGCGACCCAAGCCTTCGATGTTTAACAGGGTTTTTTGCAGCAGCACAAGCTGGGGCTGGATTTCTACATTGAAGCGGCGGCTGGTTTCAAACAGACGCATCAACACCAAGCCGAAAGAAATTTGCGACAGCGGTTTGTTGAAAATCGGTTCGCACACCGCGCGCACGGCGGATTCCAGCTCTTCGGCGCGGGTATCGGCGGGCACCCAGCCCGATTCGATGTGGGCGGTGGCGACGCGGTGGTAATCGCGGTTGAAGAAGGCCAAAAAATTGATGGCGAGATAGCGTTTGTCGTAGTCGGTAAGGCTGCCGACGATGCCGAAATCCAGTGCGATGTAGCGGCCGTCGTCGGCAACGAGAATATTGCCCGGGTGCATATCGGCATGGAAAAAGCCGTTGCGGAACACTTGGGTGAAGAAAATTTCCACGCCGTAGCGGGCGAGCTGTTTCAAGTCGATGCCTTTGGCTTTCAGCGCGGCAATGTCGGCAACGGGCGTGCCGTCCATCCATTCGATGGTGAGCACGTCGCGGCTGCAATAGTCGTAAAACACTTTCGGCACAATCAGCATGTCGCTGTTTTGAAAGTTGCGCCCCAGTTGGCTGGCGTTGGCCGCTTCGCGCATGAGGTCGAGTTCGTCGTGCAGGTATTTGTCGAACTCCGCCACCACTTCGCGCGGTTTCAGGCGTTTGCCGTCGGCGAAAAGACGCTCCGCCCAGCCCGCGCCGAAGCGCAGCAAAGCCAAGTCCTGCTCGATTACCGGCAAGAGATTGGGGCGCAATACTTTTACGGCCACCTGTTCGCCGCTGTGCAAACGCGCTTTGTGTACTTGCGCGATCGACGCGCTGGCAACGGGACGGGTTTCAAATGCGGCATAAAGTGCGGAGATGGGCTGCCCGAGGGAGGCTTCGATTTGGCGGCGCGAAAGATCGGCGTCGAAAGGCGGCACGCGGTCTTGCAGCTTGGCCAGCTCTTGCGCGTAGGCGGGCGGAATCAAATCGGGGCGGGTGGAAAGCACTTGCCCGAATTTCACGAAAATCGGCCCCAAGTGTTCCAAGGCCAAGCGTAAACGCACGGGAAGCGGTTCGTCGGCGGCTTCGGCGGATTGCGGAATTTTTTGAAGCGCGGCACGCAGCCAGTTTTGGCGGATATGGCCGGAAACAAGCTCGGCGAGGCCGAAGCGGTAAACGGTTTGGACGATGGTTTTGGTGCGTTTAAGCCATTTCATCATGGTTTTTCAGACGGCATGGAAAAAAGGGGATTATAAAGCATGAAGGCTCGGGTTTACATGGTCGTGCATAAGAATAAATTCAGGCTGCGGGCTTTGCAAAACCCTCGTCTGCGGCGCGTTTCTGCGTTGTGCGCTGTCCGCCCGTTCAGCCTATCTAATTGAAAAACCGTCGGCACTTACGGTATATTCCCTATCGGCGGCCACATTCGGGCGAGAGGTTGAAGGGCTGTAAGCTTTGACGGCTTGAGCCGTTTTCACACCGCTCCCCGCCCGCAGCCGTTGCGTCTTGAGCGGCATGCCTGCTGATGACGGGCATGTACACGTTTCAGCTTATCGGACAGTGTTTAGGCCGTCTGAAAAAGTGGTTTCAGACGGCCTGCATGTTATACAGACAATTTCTTCAGGATGATTCACATGCGTAAAATTATTCTTGCTTTACTGGTATCGGGTTTGCCGTTTGCTGCATCGGCCGCCGATAATATCGACAAACAACTGCTCGCGATGGCAGGAAACTACGAAATCGGCAAGCCCGAGCAACGCATCAAGAAAATCACATACAGCATTGCCGAGCAAAACAATCAAGACAACCAAATTCAAATCAATCAACAGGTTGAGAAATTCTCCAACGTGAGCATGTTTTCCTCGGCCAACAGCCACGTTAAAAACAAAACCACATCCGTGAAAGGCCGCCCGAACGCGAAAAGCCTGATTCTGCTCAACCATTGGGAGCTGCGTTGGAAGATGGACGAAGGTGCGTTTACCACCCAAAACCTGCACATTTCTCCGCCGCCGGCGCAATGGAGCAAGCAGGGCGGCGACTTCCAAAGCTCTGCCGTGCTGGTCGACAAAAACGGCCGGATTTTCTTAAAAGAACAATGCCGCTTGGGCGCACAGCAAGACGCGCAACAGCTTCACAGCAAGCTCAAAGGTGCCGTGCAGCAGGCGCAATGCAAAATGACCTTGAACAACGAAGCGGGCACGCTCAATATGTCGCAGGATTTTGAGGGCTATTATCTGCCCGGCGCTCAAATCTTCATTCCGCGCACGCTGGTGGTAACGAACAACAGAACCGGCAGAATCGATAAAGTCGTTTATCAGATTGATAAGATCAACTAAGCGCTTGAAAACCGCCGCGTAGGAAACCGGCGGCACAGATGGCCGTCTGAATATTCAGACGGCCTCATTTTTCAACAGCCTGAGACCTTTGCAAAACCCTCAGATGTGGATGCAGTTCAAGGCGCAGCAGCGCAGCGAGTGCAGACATATCATACAGATAGGCAAACGAGCGAGCAGTACCCCTAGGGCATAAACGCACTACGCAGAAATGCGCCGCAGATGGGGGTTTTGCATAGGTCTCAGCCTGAAGAAGCTGTAAACACAACTTATGCCGCTTTATATTCACAGGAACCCACGCCATGACCACCACTCATCCCGATTCACGCGCGCGTTTGTTGAAGCTCGCCACTTACGCCTCCACGTCCACCGCGCTTTTACTCGTGGGCTTGAAGGCGGCGGCGTGGCTGTTTAGCGGTTCGGTGAGCATTTTGGCGAGCTTGGCCGATTCTCTCACCGATTTGGCGGCGAGCGTGTTTAATCTCTTTGCCGTGCGCTTGGCGTTGCGGCCTGCCGATGCCGACCATGCTTTCGGGTACGGCAAGGCGGAAGGTTTGTCGGCATTGGCGCAATCTGCGTTTATCGGCGGTTCGGCGTTGTTTTTGCTGCTGAACGCGCTCAACCGGCTGATGGATCCCGAGCCTGTGCAGCATACGGGCTGGGGCATTGCCGTGATGGTGGTGTCGGTGGTGATGACGGCGGCTTTGGTGCTGTTTCAGCGTTATGTGTTGAAGCAGCAGGCTTCGCAAGCGGTGGCGGCGGATAAACTGCATTATGTAACGGATTTACTGTCGAATTCGGTGGTGTTGGCAGCGCTGGTGATGGCTGCTTACGGCTGGCATCAAGCCGATGCTTGGCTGGCTTTGCTGCTGTCGTTGTGGATTGGAAAAAGCGTGTTCGATATCGGCCGCGATGCGGTTCGCACGCTGATGGACCAATCGCTGCCGCCGCAAGAAGTTGATGCTGTCCGCAGCGCGGTATCGGCTTTGCCCGAAGTGCAAGGCGTGCATGATCTGAAAACCCGCCGTTCGGGCGGCACGGTGTTTGTGCAGCTGCATATTGGTTTGGACGCAGCCATGACGCTGGAGGCTTCGCACCAAGTGGCGAAAGCGGCGGCGGCCGAGGTGAGAAGTTTGTTTGCGGACGCCGATGTGCTGGTGCATACCGATCCCGTGTGAAGCATGAATGCGGCGGGTTCGCTTTTTAATGGATAAGCGAACCTTCCTGCGCGGATACAACAATTCAAGCGGCGTTATCGCCTGATTCTCCTATACCGTTCTGACGGTATTCTGATTTTTCTTTATCATCTCTTTCTTGATTGTTTTAAAAGAAACCATATTCATGCCGATGTTTTGGCTGCCGCTTTGGGTAAGCGGCGTTGTTGTTTCGTTTGCGCTGCCCGCCGTGCCGTCTTGGACGGCGCTGGCGGCGGTATGGCTGTGCCTGTTTGCGGCGGCGTGGCGGTTTCGGACGGCGGCGTGGCTGCTGATATGTTTTTCCGGCGCGTTATACGGCATTGGGCGTACGCAAGCTGCTTTGGAAAAACAATGGCCTGCGGTTCAGACGGCCTCTGTGCCGCTTACGGTAAAAGTGGCGGATTTGCCGCAGCGCGACGATAAACGGGTGCGTTTTACGGCTGTTGCGCGCGATGATGCGGGGCGGGAATACCGTTTGCTGCTGTCCGACTACCGTTTGCGCGATTGGCCGGTCGGCAGCGAATGGCGGGTGCAGGCGCGGGTAAGGCCGCCGGTGGGCGAGGCGAATCTGCGCGGTTTCAACCGTGAGGCGTGGGCGTTGGCCAACGGCATCGGCGGCGTGGGCAGCATCGGCAAAGAGCGGCAGGCTGCGGCGCAAAACCGTGCCGGCGGTTTATCGGCTTGGCGCGAAACGGTCAGCCTGCGTTGGCAGCAAACCGACACCCGCGGGCGCGATTTTTCAGACGGCCTCGGTTTGATGCGGGCGTTGAGCATCGGCGAGCAATCGGCTTTGAGCGCGCAGGCGTGGCAGGCGTTTCGGCCTTTGGGTTTGAACCATCTGGTGAGTATTTCCGGCCTGCATGTGAGCATGGTGGCGGTGCTGGCAGGGTGGCTGACGAAGCAGTTGCTGCGCCTGCTCCCGCGCGTACCGAAACGGCCGCGGGCGTGGATGCTGGCGGCGGGTTTGGCGGCGGCGTTGTTTTATGCGGGCTTGGCGGGCTTTTCGGTGCCGACGCAGCGCAGCGTGTTGATGCTGCTTGCTCTGGCATGGGCTTGGCGGCGCGGCAGCGGTGCGTCGGTGTGGACGGGTTGGTGGCAGGCGCTGGCGGTGGTGCTGTTGTTCGACCCGTTGGCGGTATTGAGCGCGGGGTTTTGGCTGTCGTTCGGCTTGGTCGGCGCTTTGCTGTGGGTGTCGGCAGGCCGTCTGAACGAACGCGGCTGGCTGTTGGCGGTGCGCGGGCAATGGGCGGTGTCGCTGTTGTCGGTGGTGGCGTTGGGCAGTATGTTCGCTTCGCTGCCTTTAATCAGCCCGTTGGTGAATGCGTTGGCGATTCCGTGGTTTTCGTGGGTATTGGTGCCGCTGGCTCTGCTGGCTTCGTTGTTGCCGTTTGGTTGGCTGCAATGGCTGGCGGCTGCGGCGGGCGAATACACGATGCGGCTGCTGGTGCTCACGGCACAAGTTGCGCCCGAATATGCGGTTGCCGCCGCTCCGCCTTATTTGCTGCCGTTGGCGGTGGCGGCAGCGATGATTGCGCTGCTGCCGCGCGGCACGGGCTGGAAACCGCTGGCATGGTTGGTGTTGGCGGGCTTTGTGCTGTACCGCCCGCCGCCGCTTGCGGAAGGCCGTCTGAAAGTAACGGTATGGGACGCGGGGCAGGGTTTGTCGGTGTTGATGCAGACGAAAGAGCATAATCTGTTGTTCGACACTGGCACGGAGCACATCGCCAACGCGCAGATTCTGCCCGGCCTGAATGCTGCGGGTGTGCGCGGTTTGGACGTGCTGGTGCTGTCGCACCACGATACCGACCACGACGGCGGTTTCACTGAAATCCGCCAAGCCAAACAGCCGCGCGAAATCCGGGCTGGGCAGCCTGAGTTTTATCAGGGCGCGCGGTTTTGCAGGGAGCGGCAATGGCAATGGAACGGCGTGGTGTTTGAGTTTTTGAGGCCGTCTGAAAACTCGAAAACGGCCGACGACAACGAGCAAAGCTGCGTTTTGCGCGTGCTGGCGGGCGGTCAGTCGCTGCTGGTAACGGGCGATTTGGGCAAACGCGGCGAGCTGGCGTTGGTGGAAAAATACGGCGAAGGCTTGTACAGCCAAGTGCTGGTGCTGGGACATCACGGCAGCGACACTTCGTCGGCAGGCGGCTTTCTGAATGCCGTTTCTCCGCAATACGCCGTGGCTTCGAGCGGCTATGCCAATGCTTACAAACACCCCGCCGCTGCGGTGCAAAACCGCGTGAAAGCGCACGGCATTACGCTGCTGCGTACCGATTTGTCGGGCGGCTTGGTGTTTGAATTCGGCGCGGGGGAAGAGGTGCAGGTAGGCCGTCTGAAAACGGATAAACCTTATTGGCAGAGGAAGCCGTTTGAATGATGGCGGGTATTGAATCTTACTTTACAGAGTAGGGAGCTGCCCTGATAAAACGCTAATGGTGTTCAATAACCTTGCCTTATTACGGTTTGCCACGGTGCGTCATACTCGGGTCAAGCCCGAGTATGACGTGTCGTTTGTAGGGGAGGATATGCGATCTGCCCCCTACAAAACGGTTTTGAAACTCAAGGTTTGCCGCATTCGCAAAAAGGCCGTCTGAAACCATTTTTTCAGACGGCCTGGCAAAGATGTTATTCGCAGCTCGATTTGCCGGTGCGGTGGTTGATGGCACCTTTGGAAATCAGCAAAGCCTGCATTTCCTTATGCCCGCGGGTGCAGGCGTAAGAGAGTGCGCTTTGGTTGTACGAGCCGGCGGATTTGTTGGTTTGGGTGGTTACCAAGTTCGGATTTGCGCCGAGTGAAAGCAGGTATTTCACCGTTTCGATGCGGTTGTTGCTGGCGGCCACCATCAGCAGCGTTTCGCCGTCGCTTTCTACGGTTTGGTCGTTCAAATCGGTTTTGTCTTTCAGTTTGGCATACACCTTGCGCACGATTTTGGTGTTTTTGCCCAATACGGCGGATTTGAGCACGTTGTACACGTCGCCGCGGTCGGTGGCGTTCAAATCGGCACCTTGGGCAATCAGGTAATCCACCATGTCTTCATAGCCGATAAACGCCGCCCAACCGAGCGCGGTTTGACCCAAACCGGCTTCGTCTTTGGCTTCGAGGTTTTGGCCTTTGGCCACCATTTTTTTCACTTTGGCCAAGTTGCCTTGCTTCACGGCATCAAACCATTCGGCATCGGGGCCTTCTGAAGGTTTGTCGTAGAAAATGCGCCATGAAAGTTTTTTCGGATTGGCGATATCCTGCATTTCGGCCATGCTGTAACGGAATTTGCCTTTGGCAGCGGGCGCGGCCGAAGCGGCTACGGGCAAAACGAAGGCGGCCGCAAGCAAGGCGGCGGGGATAAATTTTTGAATGGACATAAAGTTTCCTTTGAAAAAGCGGTGTGGAAATGAAATATTGTAGGGCGAAAAATAAGAGGCCGTCTGAAACTTTACCCGCAGTTTCAGACGGCCTTGTAAAGTTTACGTTAGACGGAGGAAAAGGGCGTTTCTTTCAGCAATATCGTTTTTTCTTTGGCTTATTAGTTGAAGCTGTATTTTTTATCACGGTATTTGCTTCACTGTTGTTTGCCATACAAAGGCCGTCTGAAAAACAGTTTTAGCGAAACCCGCATAACCCGTTTTCAGACGGCCTGTTTAAATAGCGCAAGTTTAAGCTGTGATGCTTAATTGCGGACTGATTTTAAAACCCGTTTGGCGAAAATCAGCATGCCCGTGATAAAGGCGGCCAAGCCCAGCCATGAGGCGATGCCGCTCCAGTTGTCGAGGTTGAGCGCGAGCGGGGCGTCCGAGCCGCCGCCGGTTACGGAGGCGGCAATGATAAAGGCCATAATTACGCCGATCAGGCTTTCGCCGACAATCAAACCGGCGGCAAACAGCGTGCCGGCGCGTTCGGTTTTTTTCAGGCGGCTTTCCGTGTCGTTCGGATAGCGTTTGCGGACGATGTTTTTCAATACCGCCGCCAACACGGCGCCGATGATGATGGGCATGTTGATGGAAGGCGGCAGGTAAATGCCCATGCCCACGGCCAATACCGGCAGGCTGAGTTTGGAGGCCGAGCTTTTCTTCAGCACCAAATCCACGATAATCAGCGCCACGCCGATGGCCACGCCGGTGAAGATGTAGGTCCATTGCAGGTTGTGGGCGAAAATACCTTGTGCGATGGTGGTCAT
Source organism: Neisseria sp. Dent CA1/247 (assembly GCF_022870825.1). Lineage (NCBI taxonomy): Bacteria > Pseudomonadati > Pseudomonadota > Betaproteobacteria > Neisseriales > Neisseriaceae > Neisseria > Neisseria sp. Dent CA1/247. The sequence continues at coordinate 938,941 of NZ_CP091522.1, forward strand.
CAAGGTTGCCTGCGGAGCGGCGAGGGCTTGCGAAGCGTCCATGCCTTCGCGCGGCATCGCACCGGTAAAGCCGTAAGCCTGATAGAGGATTTCCAAAACGGGAGCAATCACTACCGCGCCGACGATACAACCGATAATCAGCGCCACTTGCTGACGCCACGGCGTCGCCTGCACCAGATAGCCGGTTTTCAAATCTTGCAGGTTGTCGTTGGAAATCGACGCTACCGAAATCACGGCCGAGCCGCAGAACAGCGTTAAGGCCAGCATAAACTGACGCGTGCCTTCATCGGCAAACAGCCCTGAAGATTCGCCGATCAGCAGCAAAACGATGGAAATGGTCAGAATGGAAATGATGCCGATGCCGGAAATGGGGCTGGAGGAAGAACCCACCAAGCCGGCCATATAACCGCAGGCGGCGGCCACCAAGAAGCCGATGACGGACGTGAGCAGGGTGCACACGATAACCAGCAGCCAGCCCAAACCGGCGGGAATGTTGGCGGCTTCGATAAAGTGGTAAAAGCTGAACGCCAAAATCGCCATCATGCCTAAAGTCCACAAAATCATCGACTTGGGCGATAAATCCTGTTCGATGCGTTGGGTGGAAACTTCGGCTTTGCCGCTAAACGCACGGAACGATAAACGCATGCCTTCCATCATCGGTTTGAACAGGGTAATCAGCGTCCAAATCGCTGCAATACCGATGGTGCCTGCGCCGATAAAGCGCACTTTTTCTTTCCAAAGCTGCATACCGTAGGCCGCCATTTCCATATCGGCGGGTTGGGGAACGGCAGACGAGAAATAAGGTACGGCCACGCCCCACGCGATGAAAATGCCCACCAGAATGGCGATACCGCCGGTGATGCCGACCAAATAGCCTGCGCCCAGCAAGGCCAGTGAAAAGCCCATCGGCAGTTGGAAGATGGCGTTGCCCGATTTAAACCAGTAGCTGGCGTGGTCGGCCGTTACGCGCAAGCCGTTGCTGGCGAAGCTCAACAGCCCGGCCAAAACGCCGCCGGCGGCAATTTCGCCGATGCCGCTGTCTTTGTTGCCGTTTTCTTTTTGGCCGTCATGCTCGCTGCTGCCGACTTTCAAAATTTCAGCCGCCGCCACGCCTTCGGGATAGGGCAGATCGCTTTTCACTACCATGGCGTAACGCAGCGGAATCGTGAAAATCACGCCCAAAATACCGCCCGCCATGCACAGCAGCGACGTTTGCCAAAAGGGAAAGCCGTTCCAGTAGCCCGCCATCAGTAAGCCGGGCAGCACGAAGATGATGGTGGAAAGCGTGCCCGCGGCAGACGCTTGGGTCTGCACCATATTGTTTTCCAAGATGTTGCTGCCTTTGGCGAATTTCAAAATCGCCATGGAAATCACGGCGGCAGGAATCGAGGAAGCAAAAGTGAGGCCGACTTTCAAGCCGAGATAAACGTTGGATGCGGTAAAAATCACCGTAATCAACGCGCCTAAAACCATACCGCGAAGGGTTAGCTCGCGGTATCCCGCATAGGGGTCATGATGATGTGATTGTTGCGACATATTGTGTTCTCCGTATTGGAAACCGTTAATATTGTTTGGTAATTTAGGATATGTCAAGAAATGTTATACATTTGGAAAGAATGAATGTTAAAGTGTTATCTAGTTGAGGCCGTCTGAAAACGCTAAAAACGGGCGGCGCAGGCTTTGGGCAAAAGAGACCGGCGGCAGCGTTTGGAAATGCAGCCGCAGCGTGTTCAGACGGCCTTAACTGGTATAAAATACGCGCCTGTTTTTATACGGCAAATTTGCTTTGAACGAGCGTGCGCCCGTTTCGGAATCAAGCGCGTTTCAAGCCTGCCGCAGCTTCATGAATAAAGATTGAGGCCGTCTGAAACATTCAGACGGCCGACGATACACAAACTTCCCGAATATTCCATACAAAGGAACACACCATGCCAGCTTACCGCTCCAAAACCTCCACCCACGGCCGCAATATGGCCGGTGCGCGCGCTTTATGGCGTGCCACCGGCGTGGCCGACGAAGATTTCGGCAAACCGATTATCGCCATTGCCAACTCGTTCACCCAGTTCGTACCCGGCCATGTGCATCTGCACAATATGGGTCAACTCGTGGCGCGCGAAATCGAAAAAGCAGGCGGTTTGGCCAAAGAATTCAACACCATCGCGGTGGACGACGGCATTGCCATGGGCCACAGCGGTATGCTGTACAGCCTGCCCAGCCGCGATTTGATTGCCGATTCGGTGGAATACATGGTCAACGCGCATTGCGCCGACGCGCTGGTGTGCATTTCCAACTGCGACAAAATCACCCCGGGCATGCTGATGGCCGCCATGCGCCTGAACATTCCCACCGTATTTGTTTCAGGCGGCCCGATGGAAGCGGGCAAAGTCATCGGCGTGGCCAACATCACCGATACCCGCAAGCTGGATTTGGTGGACGCAATGGTGGATGCCGCCAACGATGAAGTCTCCGACGAAGAAGTAGCGGCGGTAGAACGCTCCGCCTGCCCGACCTGCGGTTCCTGCTCCGGCATGTTTACCGCCAACTCGATGAACTGCCTCACCGAAGCCTTGGGCTTGTCGCTGCCGGGCAACGGCTCTCTGCTGGCCACTCACGCAGGCCGTAAAGAACTGTTTTTGGAAGCAGGCCGTCTGATTGTGGAAATCACCAAACGCTATTACGAGCAAGACGACGAGAGCGTATTGCCGCGCAGCATCGCCACCAAAGCTGCGTTTGAAAACGCCATGAGTTTGGACGTGGCGATGGGCGGCTCCACCAACACCGTGCTGCATCTGTTGGCCGCCGCCAGCGAAGCGCAAGTGGATTTCAAAATGGCCGACATCGACCGCATCAGCCGCCAAGTGCCGTGTTTGTGTAAAGTCGCGCCCGCCACGCAGAAATACCACATGGAAGATGTACACCGCGCAGGCGGCGTGATGGGCATTCTGGCCGAACTCGACCGCGCCGGCTGCCTGAAAACCGATGTTTCCACCGTTCACGAAAAAACCTTGAAAGATGCGCTGGCGAAATGGGACATCACCAACCCCGCCAACGAAACCGCACATCAGCGTTATAAAGCCGCACCGGGCGGCGTGCGCACTACCGAAGCCTTTTCGCAAAACCGACAATGGCCTTCGCTCGACCTCGACCGCGAAAACGGCTGTATCCGCAGCAAAGCGCACGCTTATTCGCAAGACGGCGGCTTGGCGGTGCTGTTCGGCAACATCGCCGAGCGCGGTTGCGTGGTGAAAACCGCCGGTGTGGACGACAGCATTCTCAAATTCACCGGCCGCGCGCGCGTGTTTGAAAGCCAAGATTCCGCGGTGGCGGGTATTTTGGATAACCAAATCGTCGCCGGCGATATTGTGATTATCCGCTACGAAGGCCCGAAAGGCGGCCCGGGCATGCAGGAAATGCTGTATCCCACCAGCTACCTGAAATCCAAAGGTTTGGGCAAAGCATGCGCCTTGCTCACCGACGGCCGTTTTTCAGGCGGCACCTCCGGCTTGAGCATCGGCCACGTTTCGCCCGAAGCGGCAGAAGGCGGTGCCATCGGTTTGGTGAAAGAGGGCGACACCATCGAAATCGACATCCCCAACCGCAGCATCCGTTTGGCCGTTTCCGATGAAGAATTGGCCGCGCGTCGCAGCGAAATGGAAGCGCGCGGAGCCAAAGCGTGGAAGCCCGAAAACCGCGACCGCCACGTTTCCGCCGCCTTGCGTGCTTACGCGGCCATGACCACTTCCGCGGACACCGGCGCGGTGCGCGATGTGAGCCAAGTTGAGCGCAAATAAGCGTCGAATGATCAAGAGGCCGTCTGAAAACAGGTTTTCAGACGGCCTCTTGATTTGAGGGAAGGCAATTGAAGTTGAAGTTTGCTTTCTCAATCCGAATCCAAAATAAAACGAAACAGAAGAGAAAACTTTTCGGGTTTATTGAAAGATTTGCTCTTCTGTTTCGCGGTTTCTACGGCTTGTTTTTCTGCCCGTTCGGGCTATCGTGCGTTATTTGCACACCGCTGCGGCAATGTTTTCCGTATAAGGCGTTTTGTTCCAGCTGTCGGGCTGGGGGATGCCGTTTTCTGTGTTTTTCACGTTGGCCTGCAATTTTTTATCGCAGTCTATCAGTACCGGCCAAGTGTTGGCACTCATGCGCCGTTCGAAGAAATATAGGTTGGCCTGAATGATTCGGTTGTCGCCGTTCACGGGCAGGGTTTTGGCGGTATCCACGGCAACGAATTTCAATACTTGGGGTTTGATATAACTCCACGGCTTGTAAAAAGCGGTATCCGCAATTTCGGCTACAACTTCCGTTCCTGCGGGAAGCAGGGAGCGGGTGTGGTTGTACCAAGTGTATTCGCTATACACCTGAAACAATATCATGCCTAAGCCTGCGCTGGCGGGAACCGCCCATTTCGGCATTTTTTTAAAGATCAATTTCAAGCCGAGTACGATGCCTGCTGCGCCCAGCCCGGCAAATAAAGTGGCGATCCATTCCCAAATCATGGCGTGTTCCTCTGAAGTGATGGTGATACAGCCCGCATAGCCGCCGTTAAGTCGTGAATAGGATGCTTCTGCGGCTAAGGTTTGTTACCGTATTGTTGTCGGGTAAACAAGGCGGGTATTGTAAAATTTCGGGCTTCCCGAAGGAAGCCCAAATTCAACAAGATTTAGTGGTCAACTGCTTGGCCGGCGCCGCGCGGATAACGCACGCTTTCTACCAAATCCTGTACATCTTGCGGCGGAGCCTTACCTGCGGCAGAGACAATGAAGGCTACTGCGAAGTTGATCATCGCGCCTACCGCACCGAATGATAAGGGTGAAATACCGAACAACCAGTTGGCTTCAACATTCTCGAAGGTGTTGGTGCCGGGGATGAAGAACCAGCCCATGTACAGGAAGATGTACACACAGGTGGAAATCAAACCTGCCAACATACCTGCCGTCGCGCCTGCGCTGTTGATGCGTTTGGAGAAGATACCCATCATCAAAGCGGGGAAGATGGAAGCGGCGGCGATACCGAATGCGAGTGCTACAACTTGTGCTGCGAATCCGGGAGGGTTGATGCCCAACCAAGTAGCGACAACGATAGCCAAAGTCATGGATACACGGGCTGCCATCAATTCGCCTTTTTCGGAAATATCGGGTTTCAATGTTTTCTTAATCAAGTCGTGCGATACGGCTGAAGAGATGGCCAACAACAAACCTGCTGCGGTAGAGAGGGCTGCCGCCAAACCGCCTGCTGCGATCAAGCCGATTACCCAGCTTGGCAGGTTGGCAATTTCAGGGTTGGCCAGTACCAGAATGTCGTTGTTTACCGTCAGCTCGTTGCCTTTCCAGCCGCGTTCGGCAGCGGTGGCTTCAAATTCTTTAGACTTGTCGTTGTAGTATTGGATGTTGCCGTCGCCGTTTTTGTCTTCAAACTTCAGCAAGCCGGTGGTTTCCCAGTTTTTCATCCATTCCGGGCGGGCTTCGTAGTTCAAAGCCTGTTGCTCGGAGCCGTTCGGATACACGGTGTTGATCAGGTTGATGCGGGCCATCGAACCTACTGCGGGTGCGGTGGTGTACAGCAGCGCGATGAACACCAAAGCCCAACCTGCAGAAGAACGTGCATCAGATACTTTGGGTACGGTAAAGAAGCGGATGATGACGTGCGGCAGGCCGGCGGTACCGATCATCAACGACAAGGTAAACAGGAACATGTTCAGCTTGTTGGGCACGTCGGCGGTGTACGCTTTAAAGCCCAAGTCGGTAACCAGCATATCCAGTTTTTGCAGCAGCGGCATACCTGAAGCCGTATCGGTGCCGAAGAGGCCGATGGCGGGAATCGGGTTGCCGGTCAGGTTAAACGAAATGAATACGGCCGGAATGGTGTAGGCAATAATCAGCACCACATATTGCGCCACTTGGGTGTAGGTAATACCTTTCATGCCGCCCAATACGGCGTAGAAGAGTACCACGACTGCGGCGATCAGCAGGCCGGTGGTGTTGCTTACTTCCAAGAAGCGGGAGAAGGCTACACCGGCGCCGGTCATTTGGCCGATAACGTAAGTGGTTGATGCGATGATCAAACACGCTACGGCAACCAAACGGGCCGTGCGGCTGTAAAAGCGGTCGCCGATGAAGTCGGGCACGGTAAATTTACCGAATTTGCGCAGATAGGGGGCAAGCAGCAAAGCCAGCAATACATAGCCGCCGGTCCAGCCCATCAGGTAGGCGGAGGCGCCGTATCCGTTCATGGCCAGCAGGCCGGCCATAGAGATGAATGATGCGGCACTCATCCAGTCTGCCGCGGTTGCCATGCCGTTGAGTACGGGATGCACGCCGCCGCCTGCTACATAGAATTCTTTCGTGGAGCCGGCACGCGCCCAAATGGCGATACCGAAATACAGGGCAAATGATGCGCCCACGAAAATCAGGTTAATGACAAATTGGCTCATAGTCTTACTCCTCGTGAACGCCAAACTCTGCATCGATCTTATTCATTCTCCACGAATAAAAGAAAATGATGGCGATGAAGGTCAAAATGGAACCTTGTTGGGCAAACCAGAAGCCCAAATCGGAACCGCCTACTTGAATGCTGGCGAGCAACGGCCGGAGCCAGATAGCAAAGCCGTATGAACAGATAGCCCAAACAATCAGACAAGTGAAAATGAGTCGGACGTTCGCTTTCCAATAGCCCGTAGCGTCATGCTTTTCATTGGACATGATTGTTCCCTCCTTGCAATTTTAAGTTTCTTCTTTGAAAAATCGGATATATCAAACAGAAGGCTGCTTTTTTATATCCTGAAGTGTGTAAAGTGAACCGCAATATGTTTGATCAATATGCAGCACTGGGGGCAGAATAGCATAGATTAAATCTATTGCAATACATTACTTTACAATGTGGGGTGTTGTTTAATTAACTTTATGATTTAAAAGAAAATAATTTATTAAAATTCATTAATTAAGTAATGATTGTTCAAAATTGACATAAATAAAAATTATCGGCGTAAAAACATATGCTGATGGTTTTGTTTTAATGCTTTGTTTTGTTTGCCTTTATTTTTTATTCGTTTTTTCGGTTTTCTCGATGCAAACGGTGGCATCGGTGCTGTATGTGAAGACGGGCGGAGAATGTGCGGTCGATTGGTACGACGGTTGGTATGAAAACGAAAGTTTTAGGGTGGGGTAAATCCACAACACTGTCTGCCCGGTTTGTTTGGAAATGAAGCTTGGGCAGCTTAAAAATGACGGGATGTATGTTTAAGCCGGTAGAGGCCGTCTGAAAAATCTTGCGTGGCAAAACCAGAGTATGTACGCGATAATCGTTTTTCCTTTTTGGGTGGATTTCTTAACATGATGAATGCTTTTTTCAACGGGCTGATGATCACGGGCGGCCTGATTATTGCCATTGGTGCGCAGAATGCTTTTGTGTTGAAGCAGGGGCTGTTGAAACGGCATATCGGCGTTGTGGTGTTTTTGTGCTGGCTGTGTGATGTGGTGTTGATGAGCTGCGGTGTATTCGGTATTTCCGCGCTGCTGTCGGGGCATTCCGCGGGTGCCGCGTGGCTGGCTTTGGCGGGCGGGGTGTTTTTGTTGTGTTACGGGATGATGAATGCCAAACGGGCGTGGCAGGGCGGCGGGCATCTTTCGGTGAGTGCGGAGCCGGACGGCAATCGTTCTGCGCTCAAAGTGGCGGCTGCTACGCTGGCACTGACTTTGCTGAATCCGCACGTTTATATTGATACGGTGATGTTGATCGGCGGCAGCGCGGCTTCGCTCAACCATCATGATAAGGTATGGTTTTTAATCGGTGCGTTAACGGTGTCTGCCGTGTGGTTTGTGAGCTTGGGCTATGGGGCGCGGCTGCTGATTCCTTTGTTTAGGCGCGAGCGTGTTTGGCAGATATTGGAGAGCCTGATTGCGCTGATGATGTTTTATCTGGCTTATGGATTGCTGAAACAGGCCGCTGAAGTGTTGTGGTGATTTTTCAGACGGCCTGAACTAATCTTTAAGGCTTCTTTAAGGCTTGCTAGCGCTGAAACGCCATTCGCCGGGCGCCAAATCAAGCGAAAAGATATTCAGACGGCCTACCGCAATCCGCACCAAACGCAGGCAGGGATAGCCTGCTTTGGCCGTCATTCGGCGCACTTGGCGGTTTTTGCCTTCGCTGATGGTGATTTCCAACCAAAAATCGGGCACGGTTTTGCGCTCTCTGATGGGCGGGTTGCGCGGCCACAAGCGGTCGGTTTCGCCGGCGTCCAACACGCGCACTTGGGCGGGGCGGGTAACGAAGTCGCCCAAGTCCACGCCGTTGCGCAACAGGTTTAATTTTGCTTCGTCGGGGCTGCCTTCGACTTGCGCCCAGTAGGTTTTCTTTTTGCCGTGCTTGGGCTCGGCGATTTGGGCTTGCAGACGGCCGTCGTTGGTGAGCAGGAGCAGCCCTTCGCTGTCGGTGTCCAGCCGCCCCGCCGGATAAAATGCGGGTGCTTCTATATAGTCTTTCAAGCCGGTGTGTTTTTCGTGCGCCGAAAACTGGCAGATTACCCCGTAGGGTTTGTTGAACACAATCAGGTCATTCATTGGGTTTACCGCGTTTCTGTAAAGATGGCAGGATGCCGCATCGTATGCGCGCTTGCGTATTGTACGCCATACGGTGGCTAAGCCCAAAAGCCGTGGCTTCAAGCGGATAAACATCTTGTGCGGGCTGGTGCGGTGTTTCGCTATATAACCAAACCGTTATGACGATAAAACCAAGCATTCTTTCACTTTTTCAGACGGCCTGTGTAGAGTGGGGCCATTCTTATTTATCTATGTGAGGAATGGATGATGATTGCACAACGCCCTTTATCGTTTGCCGCTTTGTTCGGCGCAGTATTGGCTTTGTCGGCGTGCTCGCCCAAAGCCGAAGAACAAAGCACACAGGTTGCCGCGTCTTCAGACGGCAGTGCTGCTGTAAGTTCGGGAAGCATCAAGCTTTTGAACGTGTCTTATGACGTGGCACGCGATTTCTATAAAGAATACAACCCGTTATTTATCAAGGCGTATCAGGCCCAAAATCCGGGCGCGGAAATCAGCATCCAGCAGTCGCACGGCGGCTCCAGCAAACAGGCGTTGGCAGTAGCGAACGGTTTGCAGGCCGATGTGGCGACCATGAACCAGACATCCGACATCGAACTGCTGGAGAAAAAAGGTTTGGTTAAAGCCGAGTGGCGCACCCGTTTGCCTGATAACGCCGTGCCTTTTACCGGCACGACCGTGTTTCTCGTGCGCAAAGGCAATCCCAAGCAGATTCGCGATTGGGCGGATTTAGCCAAAGACAATCTGCAAATCGTGTTGGCCAATCCGAAAACCAGCGGTAACGGCCGCTACGCCTTTCTCGGCGCGTTCGGTTATGCCTTGAAAACAAACAACGGTGATGAAGCCAAAGCCAAAGAATTTACCGGCAAGCTGCTCAAAAACACGCCTGTTTTAGAAAACGGCGGCAGAGCGGCAACCACAACCTTTACCCAGCGCAATATCGGCGATGTGTTGGTCACTTTTGAAAACGAAGCCAACCACGTCAGCCGCAACCTCGCACCCGGCCAATTTGAAATCGTGTATCCGAGCTACACCATTCTCTCGGAAAGCCCCGTGGCCGTGGTGGACAGCGTGGCGGGCAAAAAAGGCTCGCAGGCTGCCGCCGAAGAGTATCTGAAATACTTGTGGAGCGAACCCGCCCAAGAGCTTGCCGCCAAATTCTATATGCGGCCGAGCAATCCCGCTGTGTTGGCAAAACACAAGTCGGAATTTCCCGAAATGGAAACCTTCAGCCCCAACCAAGTGTTCGGCTCTTGGGAAGAGATTATGAAGAAATATTTTGCCGACGGCGGATTGTTTGACCGGTTGGCTCAAAAGCAGTAAACGGCAGATTGAAGCATTGGAGGCCGTCTGAAAATATATTCAGACGGCCTCCGGTTTTGATACGGCTAAGCAGCAGTTAGATGATGCTTACATTGCCGGCTGTTTCTTCCCGCATGTTTAATTAAATCCGCATACGGCACGATTTATTTCCAAGCCGCGCAAAATTCCGACCAGTGCGCTTTTTCTGCGGCTTGTGATTTTAAGTAGTTGTGCAGGCGTTTGATTTCCATTTCGTATTCGTCTGCATCCAGTGCGCCGCTCATCATGCGGAAGCGCAGATACATTAAATAGGTGTTGGCGGCATCGGTTTCGCAATAGTCGCGGATGTCTTTCAGACGGCCTGAATGGTAGGCTTCCCACACTTTGCTGCCGTCCATGCCCAGTTTGCCGGGGAAGCCGCACAGCTTGGCCATGTCGTCGAGCGGTACGCTGGCGCGGGGTTGGTAGAGGGCGAGCAGATCCATCAGGTCGCAGTGGCGGCTGTGGTAGCGGCTGATGTAGTTGTTCCATTTGAAATCGCGGCTGTCGCCGAAATCGCCTTCGCCGGTGTCCCAATAGCGGGCGGCGGGGATACCGTGGATGAGGGCGCGGTAGTGCAGCACGGGCAGGTCGAAGCCGCCGCCGTTCCAGCTGACCAATTGCGGCGTGTGGGTTTCGATAAGGTCGAAAAATTTGGCGATCATGGTTTCTTCGTCGCCGCTGACTTCGCCTATGGTGCCGACGTGGATTTTGTCTTGCCCCCAGCGCATGCAGCATGAAATGGCCACGACCTGATGCAGGTGGTGCTGCATAAAGTCGCTGCCGGTTTGGGCGCGGCGTTTTTGTTGGGCAAACGTTACCACATCGGCATCGGATACGTCGGCAGGCATATCGTAAAGCGTGCGTATGCCTTTTACGTCGGGCACGGTTTCAATATCGAAAGCGAGAATAGGGGTCATGATGAGGCTCCTCGGAGATGGCTGCATTGTGGCATGAAGCAGGCGGTGCGCCAAGTGTGGCAAAACCGCCAACGCCCACCGCAGGTATGGTGCAAAAATATCACTTTATCGTGCAAAACAATCATTCTTTCGGTGCGAAAACATGATTTAACGGTATTGAAACGAGAGTTTGGTACAATGCCCGCTTCCATCACCCAACAGGCCGTCTGAAATATTCAGACGGCCGCTTGAAGACATACGGAAAGACTATGAAAAAAAAGCTGATATATATGATGCTGCCGTTTATGCTGCCGCTGGCGGCCTGCGGGCAGACGCCTTCTGCTGCGGAAAAAAGCGAGCCTGCGCCCCAGAACGCCGCTTCGGAAATCAAGACCAACCTTGAAAAAGCTTACGCTTCCCAAAAGCTGAAAGTACAAAGCGTCAACAACACCCCGATCAACGGCCTGTATGAAGTGGTGGTATCGGGCAACCAGATTATCTATACCGACGGCAAGGCGAAATACATTCTGCAAGGCAGCCTGCTGGATGTGGAAGCGCGCCGCGATTTGACCGAAGAGCGCATGGCCGCACTGCATACGGTTGATTTCGCTTCCCTGCCGCTCGACAAAGCGATTAAAGAAGTGCGCGGTAACGGCAAACTCAAAGTGGCGGTTTTTTCCGACCCCGACTGCCCGTTCTGCAAACGCTTGGAGCGCGAGTTTGCCAAGATGGACAATGTAACCATTTACAGCTTCATGATGCCGCTGGCGAGCCTGCACCCCGACGCTGCGCGTAAAGCCGAGCAGATTTGGTGCCAACCCAACCGCACCGCCGCGTGGACGGCTTGGATGCGCGAAGGCAAGATGCCGCCGCAAGTGAAGGTGTGCGACAACCCGGTGGAAGAAACCACCTCTTTAGGCGAGCAATTGGGCTTCCACGGCACGCCGGCGATTGTGTTCCCGAACGGCAAGAGCCAAAACGGTTACAGCCCGATGCCGCAGCTTGAAGAAGCGATTAAGCAGAACCAGTAATACGGATAAGGTGCAGACGGTAATATCGCGGTCTGCGCCGAGCCTTATCAATCGTTTGAATAAATGTGGCTCCGGCAAAACCGTGATGATATGCGCCGTTGTCGGATTGAAAAACGTGAGGCCGTCTGAAAAATTTTTCAGACGGCCTCACGTTTTATCGGCAGCAGTTGCGGTTTTCCCCACACATTCCCGTAAGCCGCACACGGGCGGATATGCAATCCGCCCCTGCGAATCAGGCAGGCCGTCTGAAGGTGTTTTGCGGAACTGGTGCGGTTCGTTTTCCTAAACTTGTATAGAGGTTTTGGCGAAGCTCACGGGTTTGCTTTCAGACGGCCTCACTCATTCGCGGCAGCCGTTACGGTTTATTTTTCCGCCGTCAGCAAATCCAACGCTTCCTGATATTTTGCAACCGTTTTTTCGATCACGTCGGCAGGCACTTTGGGGGCGGGGGCTTGTTTGTTCCAGCCGCTTTGCTCCAGCCAGTCGCGCACAAACTGTTTGTCGAAAGAGGGCGGGTTGGTGCCGACTTGGTATTGGTCGGCAGGCCAGAAGCGGCTTGAGTCGGGGGTCAGCACTTCGTCCATCAGGGTCAGTGTGCCGTTTTCATCCAAGCCGAACTCGAATTTGGTGTCGCAAATGATGATGCCGCGGGTTTTGGCGTATTCGGCGGCTTCGGTATAAAGCCGGATGGCTTTGCTGCGCACTTCGGCGGCGAGTTCTTTGCCGATGATGTTTTCGCACTCTTCAAAGCTGATGTTTTCGTCGTGGTCGCCGACGGCTGCTTTGGTGGACGGGGTAAAAATCACTTCGGGCAGTTGCTGTGCTTCTTGCAAACCTTCGGGCAGTTTGATGCCGCATACCGTGCCGGTTTTCTGATAATCCTTCCAGCCGCTGCCGGCCAGATAGCCGCGCACGATGGCTTCGACTTTAACGGGTGTCAGCTTTTTGGCGACGACGGCGCGTTTTTCCAAGGCTTTGGCTTCGGCTTCGGGCAATACGTCGTACACGGTATCGCCGGTGAAGTGGTTGGGCATGATGTGGGCGAGTTTGTCGAACCAGAAATTGGAAATGCGGGTTAGGATTTCGCCCTTGCCGGGAATGGGGTCGTCGAGGATTACGTCGAAGGCGGAGAGGCGGTCGGAGGCGACCATAAGCATGCGTTTGTCGTCGATTTCATAAAGATCGCGTACTTTGCCGGAATAGATTTTTTTCAGGCTGATGGCGGACATGGGGAGTTCCTTCGGGTCAGAAATTCGGGGAACGGTATTTTAGCTCAAATTGCTGTCGAAAGGGGCGGATTGTTGGCAATTTGGGTTGTTTGCCGCCGGTGGTGCAAAGGAACTTTTATGATGGTTCGGGGCCGTCTGAAAACCAGCTTTGCTGGTTTTCAGACGGCCCCGTATCGGTGTGTGTTTAAGGAAACGCTTTATTTCATGGCATCGGTCAACACGCGCACGTTGTAGCGGTACATGCCGATGTAGGTGTTGGCGGGTGCGTTGCCCAAGGCGTCGGAATACAGTTTGCCGCTCACTTTCACGCCGGTTTCTTTGGCAATGCGCTCAACCATGCGGTCGTCTTTGATGTTTTCGGCAAACACGGCTTTAATGCCTTCGCGCTTGATTTGGCGGATGATGGAGGCAACTTGTTTGGCGGACGGTTCGGCCGAGGTGCTTACGCCTTGCGGGGCGGTGAATTGGATGTTGTAGCGTTTGCCCATGTAGGAAAATGCGTCGTGGCCGGTCAGCACTTTACGCTGCGCCTGCGGGATGGCGGCGAACGATTTTTGCGCGTCGGCGTGGAGTTTTTTCAGCTCGTTTTGATAGGCGTTCAAACGCTGCTGATAGTAGGCTTTGCCTTGCGGGTCGGCTTTAATCAGGGCATTGGCGACGTTTTGGGCGTAGGTTTGCATCAGCACGGGGTCAGTCCAGACGTGCGGGTCGAATTCGCCGTGGTCGTGGTGGTGATGGCCGTGATCATGGCCGTGGTCGTGATGATGGTGTCCGCCTTCGGGAGCTTTCAGGGGTTTGATGCCGGCGGTGGCTTCGGCGTAGGGTACTTTGCTTTGTTTGACGGCGCGTTGTACGTCACCGCCTTCCAAGCCGAGGCCGTTGAGCAGCACCAGTTTGGCATCGCGGATTTTTTTGATGTCGCCGCTGGTCATGTGGTAGGCGTGGGAATCTTGGTTGGCGCCCACTAAATTCTGTACGCTCACGCGCTCGCCGCCGACTTGTTTGGTGACGTCGCCCAAAATGCTGAAGCTGGTCACAACGGGCAGGGGGGCGGCGTAGAGGCTGCCGGAAACGAGTGCGGCGATGATGCCGGTTTTCCAATGTTTCATAATGATTCCTTTGCTATAACGTAACAATTCTGACGAAATAAAAAAATTTTTTCAGACGGCCGGGTATTTGGAAAAGAGGCCGTCTGAAAAGTTCCGATATCAAGCGCGGCGGTGTTTTTTGTGACGCAGCCACTTGGGCAGGATGCCGCCTTCCCAGCCGAACACGACGGAAAACACATACAGCGCGCCGCACCACAAAATAATCGCAGGGCCGGACGGGATTTCGACGTGATAGGAAAACAACAGCCCGCCGAAGCCGCAGGCCAGCGCGGCCAACACAGAGAGCAGAAGCAGCATGCCCATGTTTTTCGCCCACAGGCGGGCGGAAATCGCCGGCAGCATCATCAAACCTACCGACATCAGCGTACCCAATGCCTGAAAACCGGCCACCAAATTCATCACCACCAGCACCAAAAACAAAATATGCCAAAAGCCGCCTTTGCCGTTGACGGCCTGCAAAAACAGCGGGTCTATGCTTTCTAAAACCAACGGGCGGTAAATCACGGCCAGCGCGACGATGGTAAGGCTGGCGGACGCGGCAATCAGTTGCAGCGCGGGCAAGTCCACGGCGAGCACGGAGCCGAACAGCAAGTGCAGCAAATCGACGCTGCTGCCGTTTTTGCTGACCAATATCACGCCGATGGCCAAGCTGCTGAGGTAAAACGCGGCGAAGTTGGCGTCTTCTTTCAGGCTGGTAAAACGGCTCACCAGCCCCGCCAGCAGCGCCATCAGCATACCGGCGGCAAAACCGCCCGCACTCATGGCGGGCATACTGAGGCCGGCCAGCATATAGCCGACGGCGGCGCCGGGCAAAACCGCGTGGCTGAGGGCGTCGCCGATCAGGCTCATGCGGCGCATCACCAAAAACACGCCCACTGGCGCGGCGCTCAAGGCAAGGCAGACGACCGAGGCGAGGGCGTAGCGCATAAAGTCAAACTCGGCAAAGGGGGCGATTAACAGTTCGTAAATATTCATGTTTCTACTTGGAGGCCGTCTGAAAGTTTCAAACGGCAGATAAACAGGACAGGGCGTTTTTTCAGACGGCCTCAATCATCAGGCCGTCTGAATCATAAGGCGCAGAGGGGCGTTTAAGCCCTTACACACTTTCGCACCATTCTTCCGATTCGTGCTGCTGCATGGCGGCGTTGGCTTCTTGCAGGTAAGCGTCGGTAAGTACCGTTTCGGTTGCGCCCTGCATGATTTTGCGGCGGGCAACCAGCAGCGTTTCGGGAAAATACGCCCGCACTTGCTCGTAATCGTGCAGCACCGCCACAATCGACTGGCCGTCGCCGTGGCAGCCGCGCAAAACGTCGAGCAGGGCGTAAGTGGTTTTCGCATCCACGGCGTTAAACGGCTCATCGAGCAGCAAAAATTTCGCATTTTGAGCCAACATGCGCGCAAACAATACGCGCTGGAACTGGCCGTTGGACAAAGCGGCAATCTGGCGGTGGGCGAAACCGGCCATGTCCACACGTTCCAAAGCCTGCATCACCCGCTCGCGCTGCTGTGCGTTCACGCGCCCGAAAAAGCCGATTTCATACCACAAGCCCATGGCTGTCAGCTCGAAAACGCTGATGGGCTGGCTGCGGTCAACGTCGGACTGCTGCGGCAGATAGGCGATGTCTTTTCGTTCCAAACCGTGCATGCGTATCGTGCCGGTGTCGGTTTTGAGCAGCCCCATCACAGCCTTGAGCAGCGTGGATTTGCCCGCACCGTTGGGGCCGAAAACCGCGCACATGCAGCCGTCGGCAAACTCGGCGTCGAGATGGTGCACGGCAGGGCGGCGGCGGTAGCTTACGGTTAGGTTGTTTAGCTCGATACTCATGCTGCCGTGGCCCAAAAATAAACGCCCCACAACAGCGCAAGTGCCGCGAGGGCAAGCAGCAGGCGCTGAAAGAGGCCGGTCAGTAAAATCGAATTCATGTGTTGTGCCAAATGGTTCAGACGGCCTTAAGCCTTGCAAAAGCCCAACGAGGCCGTCTGAAAAACTGAAAAACGTTGCATGATACTGTATAACATTATTATTGTAAAACAGTGAGATGCGCGGGGCCGTCTGAAAAAGGCAGGGCAGTCTGCCCGCCCGGGCTGCCATCGGCTACAATACCGCCTTCATTATCTTGATGGAAAACAGAAGATGTCCGACCATTTGCTCAACGACAAACTCAATCTCGAAACCGCCCGCATTTCATGGCAGGAACTCCAACCGCATTTTGCCCGCGGCGCAGCGGTGTATGTGAGTGCCGAACTCGACCTCATCGGCACCGCCCGCATGATGGCCGACGATAATGCCGAAGTATTAGGCAAATTGATGCAAAACGGCTTGTTCGGTTTGGTAACCGAAGAGCAGGCGCGCCGCTTCCTTGCCGACAATCAGGAAATGTGGGCCGTCGTGGTGGCGCCGTGGGTATTGGTGCAGCCTTGTACGCAGGAAAACTGACGGCATTAATCCGACATAATTAATACTAAATAAGCAGGCGTTGTGGTAAGCGGAATGGATTATAATGCCGCGATATACGGAATGGATAAGCCGTTCTGACGATTAAGTTTGCAAACACACAAGAAAGTGAGAAATTAATGAAACTGCACCATTGCCTGATTGCCGCTTCGTTGGCAGTTGCCGCCCCTTTCGCTTCGGCCGAAGAAATCACCGTTTCCGCCGCCGCCAGCCTGAGCAATGCGTTTAAAGACATTGCCGCACAATATGAAAAGCAATATCCGCAAAGCAAAATCAAACTGAACACCGCCGGTTCGGGCACGCTGCTCCAGCAGGTGTTGCAGGGCGCGCCGGTGGACGTGTTGGCCTTTGCCGATCAGGAAACTATGGATAAAGCCGATAAAGAAGGCGTAATCGACGTGAGTTCCCGCCGCAATTTTGCCAAAAATTCTTTGGTCATCGCCGCGCCTGTTGCCGGCAAATTAAGCGTGAACAGCCTGAAAGATCTCACCCACAGCCGCTTCGAGCGCATTGCCGTCAGCAATCCCGCCAGCGTGCCGGTAGGGCGTTACTCCAAAGCCGCGTTGGAAAAGGCCGGCGTATGGCAAACGCTGCAACCTAAGATTATCAACACCCAACATGTGCGCCAGTCGCTCGATTATGTAGCGCGCGGCGAAGTGGACGTCGGTTTTGTGTACAACACCGATGCGGTTTTAATGAAAGACAAAGTGAAAGTCTTGAAACAAGTGCCGACCGACAAACCCGTGTCTTATCCGATTGCCGTCGCCAAACAAAGCGCGGCGCAGGCCGAAGCCAAGCGTTTCGTGCAATATGTGTTGTCGGCGCAAGGCCAAGCGGTGTTGAACCGTTACGGCTTTAAGAAACCTTAAGTCGAAATGCCAAAGGCCGTCTGAAAAGTTTTTCAGACGGCCTTGATATTGTGTTGTGTTACATCTGTTTGAATACTCCGGCGACACACCAAAGGAACTCCGCCAATCATGCCTGAAGCCGTATCCGTAACCTTATTGCTGTCTCTAAAAGTAGCCGGGCTGGCCACTTTGCTGAACATCGTCCTCGGCACTGCCATGGGCTATGCTTTGGCGCACAGCCGTTTTATCGGGCGCAACCTGCTCGATACCGTGCTGACCCTGCCGATGGTGATGCCGCCGACCGTGTTGGGCTACTACCTGCTGGTGCTGCTGGGGCGGAATAGCGCGTTGGGCGGCTGGCTGAAAGACACGTTCAACATTAATCTGATTTTCACTTGGCAGGGGGCGGTGATTGCCGCGACGGTGGTTACGTTTCCTTTGGTGTTCAAGCCCGCGCGCGCTGCGTTTGAAAGCGTGAACCCGCAGCTTGAGCAGGCCGCGCGGATTTCGGGTTTGCATGGTGCCGCTGTGTTTTTCCGCGTGAGCCTGCCTTTGGCGTGGCGCGGGATTCTCGCCGGCGTGCTGCTGGCGTTTGCCCGCGCTTTGGGCGAATTCGGTGCCACGTTGATGATTGCGGGCAGCATTCCCGGCCAAACGCAAACGCTGTCGATTGCCGTGTATGAAGCCGTTCAGGCCGGAGACGATGCGCTGGCAAACAGCTTGGTGGTTTTGATTTCGGCGGTGTGCATCGTGATTTTGCTGAGTGTCGGCCATCTCGCCCGCGCGCGCGACGGGAGGAAATGATGCTGTTTGACATCGAAATCCGCAAAAAACTACCGTCGTTTGACTTGGACGTGCGCTTGCAATCGGATGCACAAAAGCTGGTGTTAATCGGCGCGTCGGGTTCGGGAAAAAGCCTTACCCTTCAAATGATTGCCGGTTTGCTCAAGCCCGATGCAGGCCATATCAGGGTAAACGGCGAAACGTGGTTCGACAACCGCGTTTATACGCCCGCGCGCGAACGCAGGGCAGGGTTGATGTTTCAGGATTACGCGCTGTTTCCGCATCTGACGGTGGCGCAAAACATCGCGTTCGGTTTGAAGCGCGGATGGTTAAATCCGCCGAAAAGGCCGTCTGAAAACGTACAGTATTGGCTGGAGCTATTGCAACTTGAAGCCGTTGCCTATCATTATCCGCACCATATTTCAGGCGGCCAAAAACAGCGCACCGCATTGGCACGCACCTTGATTACCCGCCCCAAACTGCTGCTGCTCGACGAACCCTTTTCCGCGCTCGACACCGGTTTGCGCCGGCACACCCGCACCGAACTGCTGCAATTGCAGCAAAAAAGCGGCGTACCCATGATTTTGATTACCCACGACCAAGCCGATGCCGACAGCCTCGCCGATGAAATTTGGCGTATGGAGAATGGCCGTTTGGCGAAGGAATAAGGATTCGGATTTAGGCTTTGTTTGAACCGCTATGCCCGTTTCAGACGGCATGGGAGCAGAAGCCTGAACAACGCGTGCGTGCGTACCGCACACACTCTACACATGGGGTTTAGATTTTATGCAGGCTACGGCTTGCTGTTGTTATCGATTATCTTTAAAAGTTTTTCCCAAATTTAAAGCTTTTGTTAATCCATAGAAAACTTGATAAGTTAACCCCGTTTTCACTTTGGGTGAAATATTTGCATACTCTCTATCTTTAAAACACCAATGTATATGCTTTTTTTGGTCAGATGTTTCTTCAATATAGGAAATAACATTTAAATCAAACAAAAATTGCAAGAACTCATTAGAGCTAGTCATAAATTGTGGTTTTTGAATAGAAGTAGATTCTAAATATTCTATTAATTTATTGAAGGATTTTTCATAATTATCATAAGAAAACTCAGTACTTCCATTTAAAAACTCAAAGAATTTTAAGAAATTATTATAGTCATCTTCGCTATAATAAAATAATAAATGATCTTTAATTTCTCCAAGTAGGTAATTAGAATAATTTCTTTGAAACCTAGAATCCAAAAAATCACTCTCTTGAAAAAAATCAATGCTAGTACTGTTTCCTTTCAATAGTCCTATCATTTTTAATATATCTCTAGGACGATAATATGAATTCCTTAAAAAAGAAATAAATGATGTATTCTGCTGATACAAAGTTGGATCATGTAAATTATTTGCTTGCCATTGAAAATAATAATCCCATGATTGCCCCATGCTCAGATCTTTATCTGTTGATTGCTGCACACGAAGAAAATGATCGAAGATTGAGAAAATTCGTGAAGTTCGAAAATCTTTATAATCAGTTCTCCAATCTAAAAATACTGAATTATCAGATAATTTTGCATTTGCATTATGTAAACGTAATGAGTTAAAAATATCAGGGCGAATTAATAATACAACTCTAATCCTTCCTTTACTATCTCTGATATTTGAAAAAAACTCAGTATTTAGCCACCAAATTGCATTAGCCAAACCTTTAATGCATTCTTGATATTCAATAAAGGGAATTTCATCTGGACGTATATCAACTCCATCAATAAAAAGGATATGGTTTTTATCTAATTTTAACTGGCTAAGAGCTTCTTCAAATTTTCTTTGTATGTAGTTTAAATTTAAGTTGAATTTTTGTTCAGTAAAAGATAGTTCTTTAGAAGATTCTATTCCAGCTTTAGCATAATCTTTGCACATTAATTCAGCAAAACCTTTTGAATCCTCTACTACATTAATTGCTTGTAATATTTCAGGTTTAAAAGCATCTAAATAATATTTGTCTATGCATTCATTCAATGTTTTAAATTTATAAGAATTAAACATAGACTTTTCAATATCTCTAATTTGACGAGAAATTAAAAGATAAATAATAACTTTCCAAATGTCTTCAAAATTTGACAATTGTAAATGTTTATCTTGTTTTAATTTCAGAAACTTAGAATAGTCTGTAGCTTTAATAAATTTTGTAGTAGCTCGAATATTTTTATATTCATTATTGCTCAAGTAAGTTGCATAAGCTGTTTTTCCTGTTCCTTTTTCCCCAATTAAAAAAGATACATTTGATTTGCATAAACTATCTAATAAGTCTCCTTTGACAAAAATTTGATTAAAAAACTCTTTATGATCTCGTTGGCTATAATTTTTAGCATCAATATAGCCAGTTTGTAATTGTTGGATTTTTTTCATATCAAAATATCCTTAACTTAATTTCAAAACATCTTCCAAATACTTCCCCGTATAACTCACCTCAACTTCAATCACTTCCTCCGGACTACCCTTGGCAATAATTCTCTCCCCGCCATTGCCTCCTCCCAGTCCCAAGTCGACAATATAATCAGCGGTTTTTATAACTTCAAGATTATACTCGGTAATTACAATCGAGTTGCCTTTGCCTTTCAGACGGCCTCAATCTTTACATGTATATGTATATGCGAAGTTTTATACAGATCGGCAGGTTATTAAACCGTGGTATCCAACGCGGCGGAGATGTCTGCCCAAATATCGTCGATATCTTCTACACCCACGGAGAAGCGCAACAGGCCGATTTTGATGCCGGCGGCGGTTTTGATGTCGTGTGGCACGCCGCTGTGCGATTGCGAATAGCAGTGGTTTACCAAGCTTTCCACGCCGCCGAGGCTGGAGGCCATCTGAACCAGTTTCATGTTTTTAATCACGCTGTTGGCGGCTTCTTTGCTGTCGTTTTTCAGCCAAACCGTAACCACGCCGCCGAAGCCGCGCATCTGTTTTTTCGCCAGTTCGTGATGTTCGTGGGAGGACAGGCCGGGGTAAAACACTTTTTCGATGGCGGGGTGTTGTTCCAGCCGTTTGGCCAGCTCCAAAGCGTTTTCGCAATGTTGGCGCATACGCAGTGCCAGCGTTTTGATGCCGCGCAGCACCAGCGCGCAATCCATCGGCCCCGCCACGCCGCCGGTGTTGACCATGGTTTTACGCATCAGCCGTGCCAATTCTTCGGTTTTAACCACCACCACGCCCATTAATACGTCTGAATGGCCGCACAGGTATTTGGTGGCGGAGTGGAACACGATGTCGCAGCCCATATCGAGCGGATTTTGCAGATAGGGCGTGGCAAAGGTGTTGTCGATGCCGAGCAAGGCTCCGGCGGCTTTGGCTTTTGTGGCCAGAGTTTGAATATCCACCAAGCGCAGCAGGGGGTTGGACGGGGTTTCCAGCCATACCATTTTGACGTTGGCGTGTTCGGCCAGCGCGCGGTCGAGGTTGGCGGGGTCGGCCAAGTCTGCAAACACGACGTTCACGCCCCATTCGGCATACACTTCCGTCAGCAGGTCGTAGCTGCCGCCGTAAATATCGCTGACGGCTACGATGGTGTCGCCCGGGCGCAGAAAAGTGCGGTACACGCAGTCGATGCCGGCCATGCCGCTGCCGAATGCGAAGCCCGCCGCGCCGTGTTCTAGCGCGGCCACGGTGTTTTCCAGCACTTCGCGGGTGGGGTTGCTCAAGCGGGCATAACGGAAGGGGATTTGTTCGCCGATTTCTTTCATCTGAAACATACTGTTTTGATAAATCGGCGGCATAATCGCGCGGTTGTGGTCGTCGGGATCGTAGCTGCTGTGGATGGCTTCGGTGGCGAATTTCATGGTTGGCTCTTTCGGATGGTGTTGGGTAAGCAGATAAAAAGATGGGGAATTTTATCACTATCCGAAAAATAGAAACAATCAATGCCCGGCAGGGGGCTAAGTGATATAATCTCGCATTTTCAACAGACGGTTTGCCAGCCGAAAGGCTGTGAAGGCCGTCTGAAAAAACGGTTTCAGACGGCCTGTGTATGGCGTTCGGCCACGCCGCCCGCAGCTTCAGGCATCAGTTTGAAGCAGTTGGATTTTATAAAAGTAGCGGCCTTGTATTTTGAGCCGCAGCACACACATAGGGCTTCCCAGCCCGATTAGCATGTAAGGAATTTAACAGCATGAACGCTATTGCAGACGTGCAGTCCACCCGAGATTTACGCAATCTGCCGATTAACCAAGTCGGTATCAAAGACTTACGTTTCCCCATTACCCTCAACACCGCCGAAGGCACGCAGGCCACCGTTGCCCGCCTGACCATGACGGTCTATCTGCCCGCCGACCAAAAAGGCACGCATATGTCGCGCTTTGTGGCGTTGATGGAGCGTCAAACCGAAGCGTTGAGTTTCGACCGTTTGAAGCAGCTGGTTGAAGAAATGGTGTCGCTGTTGGATTCGCATTCGGGCAAAATCAGCGTGTCGTTTCCTTTTTTCCGCAAAAAAACTGCGCCGATTTCCGGCATCCAATCGCTGCTCGATTATGATGTAACGATCACCGGCGAAGTGAAAGACGGCGAATACAGCCATACTTTGAAAGTGCTGGTGCCGGTAACCAGCCTTTGCCCGTGTTCTAAAGAAATTTCCCAATACGGCGCGCACAACCAACGCTCGCACGTTACGGTAACGCTCACATGCAGCAGCGAAGTCGGCATCGAAGAGGTAATCGACTGTGTGGAATCGCAGGCTTCCTGCCAGCTTTACGGTTTGCTCAAACGCCCCGACGAGAAATATGTTACCGAGCAGGCGTATGAAAACCCGAAATTTGTGGAAGATATGGTGCGCGATGTCGCCACCCGCCTGATCGCCGACGGCCGCGTGTGCGGTTTTGTGGTGGAAAGCGAAAACTTCGAGTCTATCCACAACCACTCGGCTTATGCTTATATTGCTTATCCGTAAAACAGTTTGGGCTTTTGGTTAAGTTATCTTGATAGGTAAACAGGCCGTCTGAAAATTCAGACGGCCTGTTTGTATTTTTGCGTGTGATGGGAATCAGCGATTTGAGTTCATCACGTTTTCAAACTGCTGCGACAGCTCTTGCAAGTCCAGCCAGCCCGCTTGTGCAAACACCGTAATCAGCAAAGTGCCGGCGATGAGGGTAATCAGAGCGTACATCAGATAACCCAAAACCACCTTGCCGCCTCTTTGTTTGCTGATGTTCATGAAGCCGATAATCTGCACCCAGAAAATCCAAATCTGCCAAAACACGCCGATAGAAGCCAGAGAAGGAACATAAAACAGCAGCAATAAAGGAATGGCCAAGCTTTCCGTTACCAACACAAATCCCCAAAACGGTTGGCGGGTCTCATTTTGATGGCGCAACGCAGCGCTCATGGTACGGCTGAGGATGACACATTTGAGCACCGTGAGCAAAACCGCAAACACAATCAACGGCGTGCTTTTACCGAGCAAAGGCACGGAAGCGGCGGCGTTGACGATACCGATCAGCAGCAGCACTGCCAGATTCACAGGCAGAGAGTAGCGGTATTCTTCGGGGTTTTTATAACGCAAGCGCAAAACATCCCACATGTCGCGCACAAATTGATAAAGCATAAGCAGAAACTGTGTGAAGAAAAAACGGCATTGTAGCGGAAAAAAGCACATGAGGCCGTCTGAAAATCAATAAACCGCCGGCGGTGCGCGCAAGTACATAGATAAATTCAATCATAATATGAATCACCCCGCCGCTTCGTATGCCGGTAAAACCATGATTCAAACCGATGCCGTCTGAAAATTAAAAAAGTAAGAAAACATGCCGGATTGCATACCGCACCTTGCAGGGCAGAAGGCTTTTTGGTGTAATGCCGAAACCGGCGGAGCAGAAGGCTGTTAGGCCGTCTGAAAACGCAGACCGCAAGCAAGCCGTGAATATAAGCCCGCCTTTCAATACAGATACGAAAAACAGACAAGAAAAAGGAGAACCACCGCATGACCGCTTTTCCCGCACAGATAAAAATCCCCGCCGTTTACTACCGTGGCGGCACTTCAAAAGGCGTATTTTTCAAACGCAGCGACTTACCCGCCGCCGCTCAAGAAGCAGGGGAGGCGCGCGACAAAATCCTCTTGCGCGTGCTGGGCAGCCCCGACCCCTACGGCAAACAAATCGACGGCTTGGGCAATGCCAGCTCTTCAACCAGCAAAGCCGTAATTCTCGATAAAAGCACCCGCCCCGACCATGATGTCGATTACCTGTTCGGGCAGGTCTCCATCGACAAACCTTTTGTCGATTGGAGCGGTAACTGCGGCAACCTGACCGCCGCCGTGGGCGCGTTCGCCATTTCCAACGGCTTGATTGACGCCGAAAAAATTCCCGAAAACGGCATCTGCACCGTACGCATTTGGCAGAAAAACATCAGCAAAACCATCGTCGCCCATGTGCCGGTAAGCAACGGCGAAGTGCAGGAAACCGGCGATTTCGAACTCGACGGCGTAACCTTTCCCGCAGCCGAAGTGCAGATCGAATTTCTCGACCCTGCCGACGGCGAAGGCGATATGTTCCCCACAGGCAATTTGGTGGACGAATTGGATGTGCCCGGCATAGGCCGTCTGAAAGCCACGCTCATCAATTCGGGCATTCCCACCATTTTCGTCAATGCCGAAGACATCGGCTACACAGGCACCGAACTGCAAGACGACGTGAACAATGACGCCGCAGCACTGGAAAAACTCGAAACCATCCGCGCACACGGCGCCTTGAAAATGGGCTTGATCAGCAACCTTTCCGAAGCCGCCACGCGCCAACACACCCCAAAAATCGCTTGGGTGTCTGCGCCGAAAGATTATGTTTCATCAAGCGGCAAAGCCGTTCGCGCAGCCGATATCGACGTATTGGTACGCGCCATGAGCATGGGCAAGCTCCACCATGCCATGATGGGCACGGCCTCCGTGGCGATAGCGACCGCAGCAGCCATTCCCGGCACATTGGTCAATTTGGCAGCAGGCGGTGGGGAACGTAACGAAGTACGCTTCGGCCACCCTTCCGGCACCTTACGCGTCGGCGCAGCAGCCGAACAGGTTGACGCCAAGTGGACGGCAACCAAAGCCGTCATGAGCCGCAGCGCCCGCGTGATTATGGAAGGCTGGGTAAGAGTGCCGGGCGATTGTTTTTAAGATTACCATTAAGCAGTGTGAATCAGTCTGAGGCTTTGGCAGATACGGCATCTTTGACGGATGCAGAACAAAGCGAATCTTTAAATATTAAAAAAGCCTCAGATTGATATCTTGCTTGAATAGAATGTGTGATTTGGCTGGTTTTAGTGGCATGTTCACGCATTAATAATAAAGAAAATGCCGTCTGAACATATTTCAGACGGCATTTGATTATGTAGCGAAGTTACATGATACGGAGGGATTATTGGCGTTTCGCACCATAACCGCCGATCAGCTGCTGGGTGGCATTGGATAAACCGTAAGTGCCGCCGATTTCATCCACTTGGCTGCCGTAGAATTTACCGTTCAAATCACCTTTGAAACCGTGCTCTTTCGTAGCCACTTGTCCTTTAAAGCTGTTGCTGTTTGCCTGCCAGCTAGCCGAACCCGACATTTCATAACCGGCAACCGGAGTAGAAACCCTTACACCGTTTTCCAAGATATGGAATGTGGGGTTGGTGGTTTTGAAGCTCAAACCTTTCTTCGCAAAATCAGCCACTGCTACCACATTTGCTGTCAATTGGCGGGTAGGTTTGCCGGTTTCGGTCAGATAAGATGTGGTCAAGCCTCTGTAAGTTGCTGTGCCTTCAGTCGGAACCGAAGCAATCGGAGTTTCATTGCCGAGGCTTTGATAACCGTGGTTAACCAGGTTATTCAGGTCAACGTAATGTGCGAAAGTTTGTTCTGTCCAACCTGCGGCAGCCGGATCATGCAGGGTAACGCGCACGCCGTTGGCAAATTTGATCACATACACGCCGTCAAACTCTTTGTCGAAAGCCAGCTTGTTTTTGTCTTTATGAACATAGGCGATGCCGTGCAGAACGTCGGCAATTTTGGGTGTAGAGCCTTCCATACCGTCAATGGCATTGTTGCTGTTGGCGTCTAAGGCAACGCGCCATAAAAGTTTCGAGGTAAATTTCGGCTCAAATTGTTTGAGTGTTTCCCAGCCTTGTTCGTCGCCTTGGTGGATTTTCTGCCATGCTTCTGCAATTTGTGCTGCGGAGCTGTATTTATTAATCAGGTCGTGGCTGATGTTTCTTACCATCTCCTTCATGCCTTCTTCTGAGAAGGCTTCCTGATGATTTCTGGCGATTTTCACAAAATCATCGTAGTTGAAATCTTCTGCATGAAGGGGCAGGGCTTCTTGGACTTTTTTCTTGGCTTCGGCAACGGCTTTAGGGTCTGCCTTGCTGTCTTTGATGGTTTCCCAAGCTTTTGTCATCTCATCATATTGAGCTTTAATCTCATCATCCAACGAAGTTTTCACTTCCGAATAGATGCCGTCCTTCTTGCCGAACAAAGAGGCAATATTTTCTTTTGTCGGGCCGGCAGAAGTGTATTTGGTAATCGATGACTCGGGTGTCAGATAATTGACTTGAACGGCGGGGTTGTTTTCCGCAGAGTTGGTCAGCACTGCGCCGTCCAGTACGACTGTGTCGTTTTTCTTCAAATCTAAATTGCGGATCAGGCCGATTTGGTTGTCCACAAAAGCAGGTTTGCCGTCAACCTGTCTCAATTGGAGGTGGGGATTGTGCTGCTGGGCTTCTGAAGATGAAATGAAAGAAGTATGCACGGGAGCCGGTTTGTTTAAAGGCTCTAAGCTTTTATCGTCTTTAATTTCTGCGCTGTTGTTATTGCCATTGGGGGTGGTATTGTCGGTTGCGGGTGCATCGGGGTTGCTGCTGTTTGCGTTTAATCCCGCCAAGGCGTTTAATGCGGCTTCCAATTTTTCGATAGACGTTTTACCTACCAAGATTTTTTGGTCGTTACTTAAATTGTTGAAGGCTTTTTGTGCCGCTTTGATGCTGGCTTCGTCTCCCGCATCGATTTTTTCAACCGTATCCAATGCTTCGATTAACTCGATAACTTTACGCGCCGCTACCGCATTGTCGACCAATTTGGTCTCGGGTGAGCCGCCGCCTCCGCATGCCGCCAGTACGGCAGAGCAGATTACAGTAAGCGCGATGTGTTTTACAGGCATTCTCTTAGACATAATATCCCCTTGTTTATTGATGGAAAACGGCTTAATAGTGGCCGTCTGAACTTACAGTTCATAACAAATATGAGAAATTGTAAATCAATGTTGAGTTAAAAACAAATGTCATTAACAAATAATGCCTTCCGATGATTTGGGATACTTCTATTTTGCAACATATGACTTTTGCTCGTTATCAATGTCGTCGGCAAATCAAGCGGATGCTTTATCCCCTGTTAAGCGGAAGGCTGTTGGGGTAAACTTGCGTCTTCGATATCCATCATTTCCGTATCCGACATGACTGCTATGGTTCCGCTCAAACAGATTACGCTTATCGGCGTCGGCCTGATAGGCGGTTCTTTTGTGCTTGATTTGAAACACAAAGGGTTGGTCGGCAGGGTGGTGGGTGTCGACCTTAACCGCAGTAATCTGGAGCGTGCGCTGGAGCGCAGGGTTATTGATGCGGCTTTTGATACTATTTGTGTGCAAGCACTGGAAGACGCCGATTTGGTGGTGATTGCAACGCCGGTTGCTACGTTGCCGGAAGTGTGCCGCCGCTTGTCGCCTTTGTTGGGCGGACGTACTTGGGTTACGGATGTCGGCAGCACCAAGCAGTCGGCGATTGATGCTTTCCGCCGCTATCTGCCCGAACAGTTGGCGCGCTGTATTGCTGCGCATCCTATTGCGGGTTCGGACCGCAGCGGTGCGTTGGCGGCGCAGTTCGGGCTGTTTCAAAACAAAAAGCTAGTGATTTGTCCGCACGGAGAAGAGGATTCAGACGGCCTATTGATGGTGGAGTCGCTTTGGCAGGCGGTCGGGGCGCGTATTTTTCGGATGAGTGCGGCGGAACATGATGCTGTTTTTGCTGCCGTTTCCCATCTTCCCCATCTTTTGGCTTATGCCTATGTTCATCAGATTGCCACGCATTCGGACGGCCGCACTTATTTGGATTTTGCGGCTTCGGGTTTTCGGGACTTTACCCGTATTGCCTCCAGCCATCCTGCGATTTGGGCGGACATCTGTGTGGCGAATAAAGACAGCCTGCTGGCTTTGTTAAGCGGTCAGCAGCAACAGCTTGCTGCTTTGGTTGCTATGCTGGAAAGTGGAGATGTTGCGGCTTTGTACCGTTATTTTGAGCAGGCTAAAGATGCGCGGGATGATTGGGTGGCATCGCAATAAATTGATGAATATGAGGCCGTCTGAAAAAGTGATTCAGACGGCCTTAAAGAGTAGCGGGCAAGGCTTGAACGCAAGCTGCTTCAATCTATCTATAAAGATATTGTGAAGTTGAACTTTTCTTGTTGCATCTATCAAAGAGACGTTGTGAAATAGGCTGCCTCGCGGTGGGCAGTGAAGATTATTTGTTGAATGGAGTGTTATGAACGCGTTTCGTAAGGCGTTGTGGTTTATTGTATTTTTATCCGCGTGTACTGTTTTCGGTTCTTTTTATTCGCAATATGTAATGGGGTTGAACCCCTGCGTGTTGTGCATTTTGCAGCGTTTGGCCGTGATAGCGGTGGGTGTGGTGGCTTTGGTGTGTGCTGTTTTTGCTCAAAAGAGCAGAGGTATGCGCACCGTCAGCGCGGTATTGGTGAGCATTCCTGCGGTTTATGGGGCGGGTGTGGCGGTTTATCAGCTGTATATTCAAAGCCTGCCGCCGGGAGCCGCTCCGGCTTGCGGTGCGCCGTGGACTTTCCGTCTGCGCGATTGGCCTTTGTTTGATTGGTACGAACCTGTGATCCGCGGTTTCGGTGATTGCGCTGTGCCTGATTATGTTTTGGGCGTTCCGCTGCCGATATGGAGTGCTTTGTATTTTGGTTTCGTGTTGCTGCTGGTGTGGCTGGGTCGGTGTAGAAGCCGAATCTGAGGTTAATCGATACGGCTGCATGGTCTGACTCGATTGTGCGTTTGACTTCGGGATAGATGTGCAGCTTTTTTGTTTCAAAAATCTTTTTCTTTTGAATATGCGTTTGTTCTTTTGTAAAAAAACTACATATTCTTTCGAACGGCACTTTTTTGTCTTGAACGGGAACTAAACCGGGCATTTTCTATCAAAAACACAAACTATAACTATGCGATACATATTTTTACAATAAATCAAGTAGTATGCGCGGTCTTTAAACAAGCAGTAGTTTGAATAAGTTCATACATCTATATTTAATATTTTTAGGAAAGGAAAAAAGATGTCTTTAGCAAAAGAATTTAAAGAGTTTATCATGCGCGGTAACGTTATCGATCTGGCGGTCGGTATGGTTATCGGTACTGCGTTCAGCGGTATTGTCAAATCCTTGGTAGATGATGTAATTATGCCTCCCATCGGTATTTTGATCGGGGGCGTGGACTTTTCAAACCTGTTTATTACTTTGAAAGACGGCGCGGCCGCTCCCGAAGGCGGTTATCCTACTTTGGCTGCCGCTCAAGCTGCGGGTGCGGTTACTTTGAATGTGGGTCTGTTTATCAACACCGTTATCAGCTTCCTGATCATTGCTGCCGCTATTTTTGTGGTGATCAAAATGATCAACAAACTGAAACGCGAAGCACCTGCTGAAGAAGCTCCGGCCGAACCTTCTGAAGAAATTCTGCTGTTGCGTGAAATCCGCGATTCTTTGAATAAAAAATAATCGTCCGTAGAATACAGGCCGTCTGAAAAGATGTTTTTCAGACGGCCTGAAGTTTTAACGGAAAGGGCAGGGCGATAGGCAGGATGCGTTTTTTATCCGCCAATAATCACGGATATGTTTGGGATAATCGGTTTCCAAAAATTTCTTTGCTTTAATTTCGTCATTTTATTAAAGCCCTTAAATTTATTTAAGCTCTTCAGGCTGCTTCTCGATGGTGAAATGCGGTAAACTTCCTATCTTTATAAAATAAGAACGATTATTAATTATGTATATAGGCGAACGGTTTAATGCGTACAGCCACTTGGTTGGCGCATGTTTGGCCGTAACCGGCTTGGTGTTTATGCTGATTAAAGCGGCGGGAACGCTGGATTTTTACAAAATCGTCAGCGCGGCGGCTTATGGTGTATGCCTGATTATTCTCTACGCAGGTTCAACGGTTTATCATAGTGTTTCACAGCCTAAAGTCAAGGCGGTATTGCAGAAAATCGACCACTGCGCCATCTATTTGTTGATTGCGGGTAGTTACACGCCTTTTACATTGATAACGCTTCATGGTGTGTGGGGTTGGTCGCTGTTCGGTGTGTCGTGGGGGCTGGCGCTTTTCGGCATTATTCAAGAACTTACCATCAGCCGCAAAAGCGAAAAGCGGCGGCTTTCCATGTTTTTATATGTGTTGATGGGCTGGTTGGTTTTGGTGGCGATTTATCCGCTGACCAAGAGCTTGTCGGCGGAAGGTTTGTTTTGGCTGGTGTTGGGCGGGTTGCTGTACAGCGCGGGCATTTACTGGTTTGTGAACGACCATAAAATCAAACACGCCCACGGCATTTGGCATTTGTTTGTGCTGGCGGGAAGTTTGGCGCAATTTATCTGTGTGTATTGGTATGTGATTTAAGATTTATTTAGACAAGTAAGATTTATATTTTCAGACGGCCTGAAGAACTCTTTAGGCCGTCTGAAATATTATCGGCGCGCCAAAACGGCTTTGCTGAGGTAAGTTTTGATGCCGCCGGCGATTGCTTCGGCACTTTTTTGGCGGAAAGAATGGCTGGCCAGAAGTTTTTCTTCGGTGGGGTTCGACAGGAAAGCGGTTTCTACCAAAATAGACGGAATATCCGGCGCGCGCAATACGGCAAAATTGGCCTGATCTACATGGCCTTTGTGCAGTTTGTTGTGTTTGCCCAGTTCGTTTAAAACATAACGGCCGAGCACCATGCTGTCTTTGATGGTTACGGTTTGCGTCATGTCTAAAATGGCGTTATCCACGCTGCGGTTGCCCATTTTCTGTACACCGCCGATTAAGTCGGCACTGTTTTGGGTTTGCGCCAGAAATTTGGCGGCGGCACTGGTAGCGCCGCGCGTGCTCAAAGCGTAAACGCCGGTGCCGCGGGCAGTGGGGCTGGTGAATGAGTCGGCATGAATCGACACGAACACATCGGCTTTCAACTGGCGGGCTTTGGCCACGCGCACGCCGAGCGGGATAAATACGTCTTCGTTGCGGGTCATGTAGGTTTTATAACCCATTGCTTCGAGGCGTTTTTTGGTTTCACGAGCGATGGAGAGCACCACATCTTTTTCCCGCAAACCGCCTTTGCTGATGGCACCGGGGTCTTCGCCGCCGTGGCCGGGGTCTAACACGATAATCGGACGGCGTTTGCCGCGGCCGGGGGTGCTCGGCGGCGGGGTGTCGATAATGGCGGGTTGGCGGTCGCGCACCGGCGGCGTGTGTCCCGTGCCTGTGCCGTCGCTGCGGATTTTGCCTTGGGAATAGTCGTTCAAGAGCGCCATCAGCGGATCGTTGGCTTCGGCGGCCAGCGCAGTGGCGGCGGAAGGATACAGATCGACCACCAAACGGTTGCGGAAGTTGGCAATCGGCGCCAGCGTAAACACCTGAGGATTGGCGGCCTGTTTCAAATCAATAACCACGCGCACGGTGGTGGCGGTGTTTTGGCCGACGCGGATGTTTTGGATATAAGGGTCGTTTTTCTGGACTTTGGCCGACATGCTTTGCAGCACGTTGTTCAGCGTCGCGCCTTCGATATCCACCACCAAACGGGCGGGGTTATCCAGCGAGAAGTGCTTGTATTTGATGGCTTGGGAAGATTCCAGCGTGATGCGGGTATAAGCGCGGGCCGGCCAGATGCGGACTGCGACAAACTGCGGTGCGGCAGCTTTAGCCAAGGCTCCGATGGGGGTGAGCGTAAACAACAAACCCGCAGCGGTGCGGCTAACCATTTGACGACGTGTTAATTTAACCATGTTTCTAAACTTTTCTTACCTTTGTCGGTATGGGCTTCAAGCGTGCACTTGCGGCCTGATTCATGATTTTCGAGTGTAACGGTGAGATCGGCGGGCGGCACAAAAGAACCGCCTTGTTGCGGCCATTCGATCAGGCAGATGCAGTCGTCGGCAAACAGATCGTCCAAACCCGCATCTTCCCATTCTTCCGGCGTGGCAAAGCGGTAGAGGTCGAAATGGTGCAAAGAGGCAGATTGCGGCAGCGTGTAAGATTCCACAATGGTGTATGTGGGGCTTTTCACTGCGCCTTGATAACCTGTGCCGCGCAGCAGGCCGCGGGTGAATGTGGTTTTACCCGCCCCCAAATCGCCCTGAAGATAAACCACCAACGGCGGCATCACGCTGGCCGCCCAGCTTTCACCGAGTTTCAGCGTGGCTTCTTCATCGGCCAAGAAGCGGGTAATTTTTGCCGACTCCATAAAAGGCATCTCGCTTGATGTGAATATGAATAACTAAGATTAAGGTTTAATTATGCGTTAATTCAATGGGATTGGGAACCTTATAAACCGATAAATTGAATTAAAACGGCGTAAACGGCAGGCTTTTCAGCATAATTTGATGGAAAGAAGGCGGAAATAGGGCGTAGCCGGCTAATATGCGTTTCTGCCGCGCGCATTTTATTGCAAAACGGCGGGCATCTTGTACGGCCTGATTGCTTGCTCTGCTTTTATGCGGCGCATGTTTTGCCGATATGCCCCGTCGTTTGAAAAGGTGTACAATCCGCACCATCGTTAAAGTAATGGTAAGAGGCCGTCTGAAAGCGAATGGTTGTGAGCTTGGCTAAAACTTTTAGCGAAGCCTCTAAAGCTCTTTTTCAGACGGCCTTATAGAATATGATGAACAATACCAACCAACGCCCCATCGGGGTATTTGATTCAGGTGTCGGCGGCTTGACCAACGTGCGTGCGCTGATGGAGCGCCTGCCGATGGAAAATATCGTGTATTTCGGCGACACCGCCCGCGTTCCCTATGGCGTGAAGTCCCGCGCCACAATTGAAACGTTTACCGCCCAAATCGTTGATTTTCTTCTGCAACATGAAGTAAAAGCCTTGGTAATTGCCTGCAATACGATTGCGGCGGTGGCGGGGCAGAAAGTGCGCGCTATGGCCGGCAATATGCCTGTTTTGGACGTGATTACCGCCGGTGCAGAAGCGGCTTTGCACACCACCCGCAACAACCATATCGGCATTATCGCCACCAGCACCACCGTCAACAGCAATGCCTACGCCCGCGCCATACACAGCCGCAACCCCCAAGCCCGCGTGCAATCGCAAGCCTGCCCGTTGTTGGTGCCGCTGGTGGAAGAGGGCTGGCTCGACCATGAAGTGACCAGATTAACGGTGCGCGAATATCTGAAACCGCTGCTGGCCGACGACATTGATACGTTGGTTTTGGGCTGTACGCATTATCCGCTGCTCAAGCCCTTGCTGCGTGAAGAAGCGCCGGGAGTGACTTTGGTTGATTCCGCTCTAACGACCGCAGAAGCAACGGCCAAGGCCTTGACGGAAGCCGGTTTGCTGAACACTGATAACGCCCAGCCGGATTACCGTTTTTATGTGAGCGATATTCCTTTGCGCTTCCGTACCATCGGCGAACGCTTTTTGGGGCGCAGTATGGATCAAATCGAAATGGTTAGTTTGGGTTGATTCAATCTGCTTGGAATAGCATCAGGCCGTCTGAAAAATCTTTTCAGACGGCCTGATTCATTGTGAACAGGCTTTAAAACAGCCACTTCGACACGCTGTAAATCACCAAGCCCACTAGGCCGCCGACCAATGTGCCATTGATGCGGATAAACTGCAAATCGCGGCCGACGCTCAATTCGAGTTTTTCCACCATCTGCGTGCTGTCCCAAGCTTTGACTTTGTCCGACACAAACAGCGCCGCTTTGTCTTTGTAGCGCATCACAAAATCGCGTACCAACAGCGAAATCCGCACATCCGCACGGCGCATAAATTGCGGATGCTTCTGCGCTTGCGACAGCATGTGGTCAAGCAGTTTGTTGAGCTGCACCAAACACAATGATTCGGATTTTTCCACATCATCCGCCGCCCATTTTTGCAGCCCTTGCCAGCTTTTCATCAGCATTTCTTGGACGGCAGGCGAGTCGGCCAGCTTCATTTTGCCTTGCTCCAAACGCTTGTGCCATAAGCGCGAACGGCTCAAAGCATCGGTAACGCGGTCGTATTGTTCATCGAATGCGGCGCGGATACGGTGGTCGGGATCGGCGAGTGCGGCGGCGAGGTAGCCGTCGGCCCAATCCAGCGCTTTTTCCGATACCCAGCCGTCCACTTTGTCCACCAAAGTGCCTTTGAGCGAGGCTTTCAGTTTTTCCCAAGTGGTAGGTGCGTCGCTTTCGATGCGTGCCGCCCATTCGCGCAGATTGCGTTCGAGCAGCCCGCGGGTCTCAGGATCTTGCAGCCAGCGGCGTGTTTGTTTGAGTACGGCCACAAACAGCGTTTCGTGCATGCCTTGGGCTTTTAAGGCTTTCAGGCCGTCTGAAAAAGTTTTGCCGATGCGCTCGCCGCTGTATTGCTCTGCCAGTAAACGGCTTAAAAAGCGCGACACTTGTTCGGGCTTGGCAATATCCAAAAGCGGCGGAATCTGCTTCGCCAGCCACGGCAGCCAATAATCGCGCGTGCGTTGGTCGGCCAGCCGTGCCAGCAGTTTTTCACTCGGCGCCGCCTGATACACGCGCAGGGCGATAGGTTTGCTCTGTAAAAAGTTGTTTTCGATAAACCTGCCCAATTCGTCGGCAATGCGGTGCTGGTTGCGTGGCAAAATAGCAGTATGGGGAATGGGCAGGCCGAGAGGCCGTCTGAATAAAGCCGTAACGGCAAACCAGTCGGCCAGCGCGCCCACCATCGCGGCTTCGGCAAAGGCTTTCACATAGCCGAGCGCGGGATATTGCGGCACATACAGCGAGGAAACCACAAACAACACACCCGCAGCCAACAGCAGACCCGTAGCCCAGCGGCGGCTTTTTTTCAAACGGGCGCGTGCAGCTTGCGCCCTCGTTTCGGCAGACAGAGTATGCATGGCGGCTTCCTTGTGGTTTGTTGTGTCGCGTGTGAAATCCATGATGGCGGAGTATTGGCCGTAAGCGTTTTAACGGCTGCGGGGTTGTGTTGCCGTGGTGTGGTTAACGCTTTTTATATTGTAGGACAGTTAAAACCGCTCTTTTCAGACGGCCTCAAATGGATGCCGTGGTTATCATGAAATTTCTGCTCTGTTTTTTATTATACCGTTTCAGAAGTTGCTTGAATTGCCTAATTTTTAAGCATTTTAATTTTTTGGTGTGAAATAATGAAGTTAACCGATTTATCCACAAACCATGCACATAGGAATAAACATTGACTGTGGGCTTTTCGGAGTTTGTGCTTAATTTTTAATCAGTTTAAAAATGTCTTTATGTTTCAAATAGAATATTGATTTATCCACAGAATACGCACAATTTTATGGGCAGATTCAGGGAATATTGCGGATAAGTTGTCAAGGGATAAAGAGCGCGGAATGTAATGCTTGGGAATAGGTACAAATGAAAAGGCCGAGACCTTTGCAAACCCCTCATCTGCGGCGCATTTCTGCGTTGTGCGCTGCTCGCTCGTTTGCCTATCGTGTGATATGTCTGCACTCGCTGTGCTGCTACGCCTTGAACTGCATCCACATCTGAGGGTTTTTCAAAGGTCTCAGGCCGTCTGAAAATATTTTTCAGACGGCCTTCGATTGCTACTTCAATGGATAACCCAATCAATCCTGCTTTTTGAAGTGTTTGCGGCGTTCATGCTCTTGCAGGTAACGCTTGCGCAAGCGGATGGATTGCGGCGTGATTTCAACCAGCTCGTCGTCGTCGATAAACTCAACCGCGCTTTCCAAAGTCAGCTTGATCGGAGTAGTCAGGCGCACGGCTTCGTCGGTGCCGCTGGCGCGTACGTTGGTGAGTTTTTTACCTTTTAATGGGTTAACCACCAAATCGTTGTCGCGGCTGTGGATGCCGATAATCATGCCTTCGTAGAGTTTTTCGCCGGGCGATACGAACATACGGCCGCGGTCTTCCAAGTTCCACAATGCGTAAGCCACCGCTTCGCCTTGCTCTTGGGAAATCAACACGCCGTTGTGGCGGCCAGGCATATCGGGTTTCACCGGTGCGTAATCGTCGAAAACGTGGCTCATCAAGCCGACACCGCGGGTTAAAGTCATAAACTCGCCTTGGAAACCGATCAGGCCGCGGGCGGGGATGTGGTACTCCAAACGGGTGCGGCCGTTGCCGTCGCTTTCCATATTGGTAAGCTCGCCGCGGCGGCGGCCAAGCTCTTCCATTACCGCGCCTTGGTTGTCGTCGGGCACGTCAACGGTGAGGTTTTCATACGGCTCGCATTTTTGACCGTCGATTTCGCGGTAAACCACGCGCGGTTTGCCTACCGCCAATTCGTAGCCTTCGCGGCGCATGTTTTCCAACAGAATGGTCAAGTGCAGCTCGCCGCGACCGGATACGCGGAAGATGTCGGCATCTTCGGTGTCTTCCACGCGCAGGGCGACGTTGGTCAGCAATTCTTTTTGCAGACGGTCGCGGATTTGGCGCGAGGTAACGAATTTGCCTTCGGTGCCGGCCAACGGAGAGGTGTTCACCATGAAGTCCATGGTTAAGGTCGGCTCGTCCACGCTCAACATGGGCAGGCCTTTAGGGTTGTCTTTGTCGGTGATGGTGACGCCGATGCCGATGTCTTCAATACCGGAAATAATCACGATATCGCCGGCTTCCGCTTCTTCCAACGGCACGCGCTCCAAGCCTTTGAAGCCTAAAAGCTGGTTGATACGGCCTTGTGCGACTTGTTTTTCGTGATTCATTACGGCAACCACTTGGCCGGGTTTGATGCGGCCGTTCAAGATGCGGCCGATGCCTAAGCGGCCGGTGTAGTTGTCGTAGTCGAGTTGGGAAATTTGCAGTTGCAGGGTTTCGTCTGCGCTGCCGCTGGGGGGCGGGGTGTGTTTGAGGATGGTGTCGAACAACGGGCGCATGTCTTGGCTTTCGTCGTCTTCTTCCAGCTTGGCAAAACCGCTCAAGCCCGAAGCGTAAACGATGGGAAAGTCCAATTGCTCATCGGTGGCGCCGAGGCTGTCGAACAGCTCGAAGGTTTGGTCGATCACCCAGCTCGGGCGCGCGCTCGGTTTGTCGATTTTGTTGATCACCACAATCGGGCGCAGGCCTAATGCCAAGGCTTTTTTGGTAACGAAACGGGTTTGCGGCATCGGGCCTTCTTGAGCGTCCACCAGCAAAACCACGCAATCGACCATGCCCAATACGCGTTCCACTTCGCCGCCGAAGTCGGCGTGTCCGGGTGTATCGACGATATTGATGTGGTAGCCTTCGTATTCGATAGCGGTATTTTTGGCAAGAATGGTAATGCCGCGTTCTTTTTCGATGTCGTTGCTGTCCATCACGCGTTCGTCAACCTGCTGATTGGCGCGGAAGGTGCCGGATTGGCGCAGAAGCTGGTCTACCAGCGTGGTTTTGCCGTGGTCGACGTGTGCGATGATGGCGATATTTCTGATTTGTTTCATGGGTTGATTTACGTCTTATCACTAAAAAATAACCGTGTATTGTAGCACGCTTATCGGATTTCTCGTGATAATTTGACGGTGGAAATCAAGCAAAAAAGATGAAAATCGAAAAATTTATCAATCTCTAAGATTGATGAAATTAAAAGAAAAATCGGAACTTGGTTTGATATTGGAATAAAAGCTTCAAATGATGCTTTTTTGATTTGTTAATATAAGTTAAAAATAGAAAATAAATATTTTTGTTGCAACAGCTTATCAATATTATCAGCAACAAAACTTGAATATAAACAATTAAGTAAATTTTTCGATGCGATTTTCCGGCTCTATAGCTTTTTGATAATTATTTGTATTTTAAATAGAAAATTTGTGCAGGGGCTTGTTATTACATACAATTCGATTAAACGCACGGCGCCTGAAATCGAGGGGTTTGCCGGATTGATGAAACAAGAAAGGACACACCATGCAAGGCGACAAAGCTGTTATCGATTATATGAACGAATTATTGGCGGGCGAGCTGGCTGCGCGCGACCAGTATTTTATCCACTCACGCATGTATGCCGAATGGGGCTACACCAAACTGTTTGACCGCATCGGCCATGAAATGGAAGACGAAACCCTTCATGCGGAAGCGTTTATCCGCCGTATTTTGATGCTGGGCGGTACGCCGAACATGATTCCGGCCAAAATCAATGTGGGCGCCGATGTGGTAGAAATGTTGAAAGCCGATTTGAACACCGAATTGGAAGTACAGGCTGCGCTGAAAAAAGGCGTGAAACTGTGCGAAGAGAAGCAGGATTATGTGACCCGCGATCTGTTGGTGGCTCAGCTGAAAGACACGGAAGAAGACCACGCTCATTGGTTGGAACAGCAATTGCGCCTGATTGAGCTTTTGGGCATGCAAAACTATCTGCAAAGCCAACTGTAAACGCGGCCTGCCGTTAAACCGAATATAAAGGAACTGATGATGAAAGGCGATCGTTTAGTTATCCAGAATTTGAATAAAAATCTGGGTTTGCTGCTGGTAACCATCAACCAATATTTCCTGCACGCCCGTATTTTGAAAAACTGGGGTTTGGAAGAATTGGGCGGGCATTTCTACAAGCAGTCTATTGTGGAAATGAAAGCGGCAGACGACATTATCGAACGTGTTTTGCTGCTCGAAGGTTTGCCGAACCTGCAAGATTTGGGCAAACTCTTAATCGGCGAAACGCCCGAAGAAATTTTGGCCTGCGATTTG
This sequence comes from Neisseria sp. Dent CA1/247, assembly GCF_022870825.1. NCBI lineage: Bacteria > Pseudomonadati > Pseudomonadota > Betaproteobacteria > Neisseriales > Neisseriaceae > Neisseria > Neisseria sp. Dent CA1/247. The sequence continues at coordinate 978,066 of NZ_CP091522.1, forward strand.
AAAAAAGAGCAGGAAAAACATACTGCTTTGATTGAAGCGATTGCTTTGTGCGAAGAGAAGCAGGATTATGTTTCACGCCAGCTGTTGGAAAAACTGAAAGATATCAACGAAGAGCATATCGACTGGCTTGAAACGCAGCAGGAATTGATTGCCGGCATGGGCTTGGCAAACTATCTGCAAACCGGGGCGCAAGAGGACTAAAACACAAACCACTGCCAAATACAGCAGTCTTTTTGAATACCGGAAAGCAAACGGCATACATTTTTTATGTATGCCGTTTTTCTTTTGCCGGCCGGGATGTTTTCTACACGGCTTTTGGGCTTGAAGCTGATACAATAAGGCACGAGACCTTTGCAAAGCTCTAGATGTGGATGCAGTTCAAGGCGTAGCAGCGCAGCGAGTGCAGACATATCACACGATAGGCAAACGAGCGGGCAGCGCACAACGCAGAAATGCGCCGCAGATAGGGGTTTTGCAAAGGTCTCGGCACTTGTTGTTTTTAACCGATATTCACCGTAAGAGGCCGTCTGAATCATGAACACACCCGATTGCGCCATACTCGGCATGGGCTATTTAGGCAAAGCGTTGGCAGAAAAACTGTTTGAGCAGGGCAGCAGTGTGTCGGCGGTGAAAAAAACGCTCACTTCCGACGACATCAATCTGCCCGTGAGCCTGAATACCGTTGATTTGAATGATGAAGCCGTTTTTCAGACGGCCTTATGGACAATGTGGGCGGATAAGCCGGTGTGGATTTGCCTGCTGCCGCCTTCGTCGGTGGTGCATTACGCCGAAATGCTGGAAAAATGGCTGGCTTTGGCCGCGCAGTATGGCGTGAAGCATGTGATTTATTCCAGCAGCACCAGCGTGTACGGCGATGCGGCGCGGGTTTGCGATGAACACAGTACGCTTGATCCGCAAACCGACAGCGCCAAAAAAGTGTTGGCAGCCGAGCAGGTGTTTTTGAACAGCGGCATTCCCAATATCGACATTTTGCGTTTCGGCGGGCTGTATTCCGTTGACCGCCATCCTTTAAACAGTTTGCTGAGACGCGGCGGCATCAAAAACGGCGGCCAGCCTGTGAACATTGTGCATAAAGATTTTGCCGTGGCCGCTTTGCATTTGGCTGTTTGCACGCCCGATGGAGTGCGCATACGCAATATCGTCGAGCCGCGCCATCCGTCGAAACGGGATTTTTATGGCGAAGAAGCGGCAAAACTGGGTTTGCCTGCGCCTGATTGTGAAAGCGCCGGGCTTGGCAGCGGCAAGATAGTCAACACCGCGTATGATGATTTTGCCGCAGTATTTGCGTGATGCAGTTTATCAATTGATAGAAGACCTTAAGGCCGTCTGAAAAATCGAAAAGCGGTTTCAGACGGCCTCGACAGTGAAAGAAAAACATGACAGCCTTCCTTCCGATTATCAACCACCTTATCCAGCAAAACCGCGAAACCCAAGCCGCGCTTGCAGCGTTTGCGGGCAGCACGCTCAGTTTGCGCATGGCGGGCTTGCACATGCAGGGTACGTTTGACGAACAGGGTTTTTTGAAGCACAGCAACGCCGAAGCCGCTACCGAAATCAGCTTCCGCCAAACGGCCGTGCAAAAAGTATTGCAGGGGCAGACGCCCGGAGTGGGGGATGTGGAAATCAGCGGCGACACCGATTTAGGCATGGCTTTGCTGCCGTTGATCGGCAGCCTGCGTTATTACGCCCACGATGATTTGAGCCGCTTGTTTGGCGATGCGTTGGCGGGCGGCATCAGCACGCGCGCAGAGCAGGCGGGCAATCTGTTGAAAAAGATGGGCTTGAGCGTGCTGGAGCAGCTGGGCGAGTTTGCCAGAGAACCGGAATCGCCGGTTGCCGACCGCGAAACATTGGCGGCATGGTCGCGTGAAGTGGATGCGTTGCGCGACGATACGGAAAGGTTGGCCGCGCGGCTGGAAAGGTTGGAAAACCGTCAGAAATCGGTGGAATAGGGCGGGTTTCTGTTTCATATTGATGCAGGCTTCGGAATCTGTGGACGAGATTGCGAAGCCTGTTTTTTTTGACTGCTGCTTTGTTGAAGATTGTGCGCGGGCGGATAGGTAATCCATGCCTTTACATACTGCTGTGAAACACAAGAGCTCTCGATTAAAACCTTGAGGCCGTCTGAAAAGTTTTTTGTTTTTCAGACGGCCTCAAGGTTTTTTAGTCTTGGTTTTGTATCTGGATTTGCAACAGCTTTAGTTTACCAATCAACTCAACGGTTTAAATCGCAAAATCAATCAACTCGTTTTGTGAGAACACATAAATCTGCTTCGGCACCAGCGCGATATTTTGTCCGACTGCCAGCCCGAGGCGGACGGCGTCGCTGTCGGCAAAGGTGATGTGTATGTCGCGGCTGTTTTCCGCTACGGTCAGATGGGTGAGTGCGCCGGCGGAGCGGATGGTGTGGATGCGGCCGTTGATCATCGGCGTTTCGTTGCCGTCGGCAACCGTCCATTCGTGCGGGCGCACGTAGGCGGTGGCGGTTTGTTCCTGCCATGCGCCGGAAAGGTCGAGAGGCCGTCTGAAACCGTTGTAGCGCCATGCGCCTTTTTCGATGCGGCCTTCAAAGGCATCGGTTTCGCCGAGAAATTCGGTAACGAAGGCGTTTTCGGGCTGGCGGTAGAGGCTTTCCGCCGTGCCGGTCTGCTCGATTCTGCCGTGGTTCATGACGACAATTTCGTCCGATACTTCAAGGGCTTCTTCTTGGTCGTGGGTAACGAGGATGCTGGTTACGCCGAGTTCGTGATGGATGTCGCGCAGCCATTTGCGCAGCTCTTTGCGTACTTTGGCATCGAGCGCGCCGAAGGGTTCGTCGAGCAGCAGCAGCTTGGGTTCGACGGCTAATGCGCGGGCGAGGGCGATGCGTTGGCGTTGGCCGCCTGAAAGCTGGTGCGGATAGGCTTTGGCTAAGTGCGAAAGCTGCACCAGTTGCAATAATTCTTCCACTTTGGCGCGGATACGTTCTTTGCTCGGGCGTTCGGATTTGGGCAATACGGTAAGGCCGAAGGCGATGTTGTCAAACACGTTCATGTGGCGGAACAGGGCATAATGCTGGAATACGAAGCCGACTTTGCGCTCGCGCACATGCTTGCGGGTAACGTCTTGGCCGTCAAACAGAATATTGCCGCTGTCGGCGTTTTCCAAACCGGCGATGATGCGCAGCAGGGTGGTTTTGCCGCAGCCGGACGGGCCGAGCAGCGACACCAGTTTGCCGGTGGGCACGTTGAGGTTGATGTTTTTGAGGGCGTGGAATGGGCCGAAGTGTTTGTTGAGTTTTTGAATGGTGATGCTCATGCGGCGTTCCTTTCGGCAGCGGCGAGTTTGCGTTCTTGAATACGGGTGATGATGTTTTGCAGGGCGAGGGTGGCCAGTGCGAGCAGGGCCAGCACGCCGGAGAGGGCGAATGCGCCGGTAAAGTTGTATTCGTTGTAGAAAATTTCCACCAGCAGCGGAATGGTGTTGGTTTCGCCGCGGATGTGCCCCGAAACCACGCTCACCGCGCCGAACTCGCCCATCGCGCGGGCGTTGGTGAGGATGACGCCGTAGAGCAGCGCCCATTTGATGTTGGGCAGGGTTACGCGCCAAAACATCTGCCAGCCGCTTGCGCCGAGAATGAGGGCGGCCTGTTCTTCGCTGTCGCCCTGCGCCTGCATCAGCGGAATCAGTTCGCGGGCGACAAACGGAAAGGTAACGAACAGCGTGGCAAGAATAATGCCGGGAATGGCGAAAATAATTTGAATGCCTTGTGCTTCGAGCCAGCCGCCGAAGGCGGTGTGCGCGCCGAACAGCAGCACAAACATCAAACCGGCCACCACGGGCGATACGGAAAACGGCAAATCGAGCAGGGTGGTGAGCAACTGTTTGCCGCGGAAGTCGAAGCGGGTAAGCAGCCAAGCCATCGCCACGCCCAGCACGGCATTCACCGGCACCACCACCGCAGCGGTAACTAGCGTGAGCTTGATGGCAGACCACGCTTCGGGGTCGGTAATGGATTGCAGATACAGAGTCCAGCCGCCTTTCAAGGCTTCGTAGAACACGGCGGCCAGCGGCACTACCAGCATCAGCAGCAGAAACGCCAGCGCAACGGCAATCAGCGTCAGTCGCAGCCAGCGCGGTTCGGTAAGGTTGGGATTGGGTGGATTGGTTTTCATGGTTTTTTTAGGTTTGGTCTTTTTGATGTGTTTACTGTGAGAGGCCGTCTGAAAACGAGCTGTGCGAGTTTCGCCAAAGCGAACTTTGTGCGCTTCGCTAAAGCGAGCTTTACGGGTTTCGCTAAAACTTTTCAGACGGCCTCAATCCTCAAACTTTCGCGCCCGCCTGTTTGCTCAAAGCCCATTGGCCGACATTCAGCAAAAACAGAATCGCAAACGAAATCATCAGCATAAACAAAGCCACGGCCGATGCTCCCTGCACGTCAAACTGCTCCAGCTTGCCGGTAATCACCAGCGGCAGAATTTCGGAAACCATCGGGATATTGCCCGCGATAAAAATCACCGAGCCGTATTCGCCCGTTGCCCGCGCAAACATCATGCCCGCGCCGGTAAGCAGGGCGGGGGCGATTTCGGGCAGCAGCACGCGGCGGAAAGTGGTGAAGCGGTTTGCACCCAAAGTCGCCGCCGCTTCTTCGTATTCGCCCGACAATTCTTCCAGCACCGGCTGCACCGCCCGCACGATAAACGGCAGGCTCACCACCACCAGCGCAATCCAAATGCCGATGGGTGTAAACGCGATTTTGATGCCCGGCGGTTCAAACCACCGCCCCAGCCAGCCGTTGGGCGCATACAGCGTGGCCAGCGCAATGCCGGTTACCGCCGTCGGCAGCGCAAACGGCAAGTCCACCAGCGCATTGGCGATGCTTTTGCCGGGAAACTCATAGCGCACCAGCACCCACGCCACCAAAGTGCCGAACACGATATTGGTGAGCATGGCGTAAAACGACATTCGCAACGTGAGCCACACCGCCGCCAATACGTTCGGCTCGGAAATGGTCTGCCAAAACGCCGCCCAACCGATTTCGCCCGCTTTCACCGCCATCATGGTAAACGGCAGCACCACCAGCAGCGACAGGCACAACACCGTGAGGCCGAGGCTGATTTTGAAGCCGGGTAAAACGCTGGGGGTTTTCAGTAATAACATGGCAGAGGCTCTTCAAATTCGTTGTATGCAACTGTATCGAGGCCGTCTGAAAAAGGGAAAGAATGGTTGGTTTTAATTAAAGATGATTTTGTTATAAAAGAAGAAAAGGCCGTCTGAAAACGAGCTATGCGAGTTTCGCTAAAGTGAACTGTGCGAGTTTCGACAAAACGTTTCAGACGGCCTGAGACCTTTGTAAAACCCCCAGATGTGGATGCAGTTCAAGGCGTAGCAGCGCAGCGAGAGCAGACATATCATATAGATAGGCAAACGAGCGAGCAGCGCACAACGCAGAAATGCGCCGCAGATGGGGGTTTTACAAAGGTCTCGGCCTTTGCATATTCGGGTTACCCCTTGCCCTGCGCCGATAATTGGATTAAGTTCAAATCATTGTGCCGGCGCAAGTTTGGCGCCTCGGCGTTTGTTTCCACCGATTTCAGGAAAAACCATGAAAAAACTGATCGTTGCCTTGTTGATTGCCGCGCTGGCCGCGGGCGGATGGTATGCGTATAACCAGCAAAGCCAAAGCGGCCTGCCCGAAGGTTTCGCCCAATCCAACGGCCGTTTGGAGCTGAACCGCTTTGACATTGCCAGCCTGTATCCGGGGCGTGTGCAGGCGGTGTTGGTGGACGAAGGCAGCGAAGTGAAAGAGGGAGACGCGCTGGTCGAGCTTTCTTCCGTAACCAGCACCAGCCAGCTTGAAGCCGCCAAAGCCCAGAAACAGCGCGCGCAGGAAGCGGTGGCGCGGGCGGATGCCGAAATCAGGGCTTACGAGCAGCAGCAGAAAGTGGCGCAAATGGAATTGGGCAATGCGCAGAATTTGAAACGTGACGAATTGGTGTCGTCGGCGGAAGTAACCAAACGGCTGGCCGCGCGCGACGGTGCGGCGGCTTCCGTGCGCGCCGCCCGTGCCGCCCGTGCCGAAGCGGTGGCGGCGGTGGCGGCGGCTCAGGCGCAGATTAACCAAGCGGCTTCGGCCAATGACGACATGACCATCCGCAGCCCGAAAACGGGGCGGGTGGAATACAAAATCGCCGAAGTGGGCAGCGTGATTGCCGCGGGCAGCAAAGTGGTGAGCCTGCTTGATCCGACGGATGTATCGATGAACATTTTTCTGCCCAACGCTCAGGCAGGCCGTCTGAAAGTGGGTGACGAGGCGCGGATTGTGCTCGACAGCGTGGATGCCGTGTTCCCCGCCAAAATCAGCTTTATCGCCACCGAAGCCCAGTTCACGCCCAAATCGGTGGAAACCGCCAACGAGCGTGAAAAGCTGGTGTTTAAAGTCAAACTGAAACTCGCACCCGAAACCGCTTCCCGCTACAACCGCCTGCTCAAAGGCGGCATGACGGGCAACGGCTATGTGCGCACCGATGCAGGGCAGACATGGCCGTCCGAACTGGCGGTGAAGCTGCCGCATTAGCAGGCCGTCTGAAAACAGCCAATCAATCCAACGCAAACACCGAAAGGAAACCCCATGAACGACCTCCCGCCGCAAGCCGAAGCACAGGCGCGCATCGACCATATTCAGAAACTCTACCGCGAATGGACCCAGTTGCTCCCCAAACTCGAAGCCGCCCATCAAGACTGGTTGCGCGGCGAAGCCATCATGCGCGAGCTGGCGCAGTTTTACTTTGAAGGCGAATACAGCCGCTACCACCAAGCCCTCGAAGACGGGCTGGATGTGAACCTGCACACGCAAGGCGAATACAGCATCATGAGCGAAGACGCGCTGGATGTGAACCTGCACACGCAAGGCGAATACAGCATCATGAGCGAAGACGCGCTGTGGAACGCCTTCACCGAACAGCAAAGCCTCGCTTGGCAGCGGCTGCGTTCGGCCGTGGCGGTGTTGGATAGGGATGGCGGCGATTGAGGCCGTCTGAAAAAATGCCTGCCTGAAAAGGCCGTCTGAACACACCATGCCTGTCTGAAAGCTGTTTCAGGCAGGTATTTTTACGCTGTGAACCATCACAAATACTTAATCAACTTAACTTTTACTACGGCGTTGCTGCGCCTTGCCGTACTATCTGTACTGTCTGCAGCTTGCTGACTTGTATTAAAAATTAATTTGATTAACTATAGACAACATAAAAATATTTTGAAATATAAATGATAATAATTTTTAAATGTATTAATATAATAAAATTTTTGAACCAATATTATTTTTACAGGTAACAGGATATTTTGAGATGAAAACATGTTTCACTTCAGTGGTTCTAACCGTAACGGCAATGGGAGCCGGAGCGCCGGCATGGGCGGAAACTGAGCCTCCGTTGTCGGATTCGGCACAGCAATCCCCGCCGCTGCAAGAGGTTGAAATAGATACGGTAACCGTGCGCGGTAAACGCATTACCATGGAAAAAGGTTATAAAGCCGAACGCAGCAACATTACCGGTGTCAACACATCCATTCTTGACACGCCTTACAGCATTGATGTGGTCACTCAAGAGCAGTTGCAGGATAAACAGCCGCAAACTTTGGAAGAGTCGGTAAAAGGCATCAGCGGCCTTACGCAAGGCAACAATTTAGCGGGTACCTTGGATACGGTTATGCGCAGAGGTTACGGAAGCAACCGCGACGGCTCGATTATGCGCAACGGTTTGGCCAGCTCGATGGCGCGCAATTTCACGGCCAATGTAGAAAGAGTGGAAGTATTGAAAGGCCCGGCGTCAATGCTCTACGGAATGCAGAATCCCGGCGGCGTGATTAATGTGGTAACCAAAAAGCCTGACCACGTGAAAAGCAGCACGACCGTCAATGCAGGATACGGCAGCCGTGCGGCAAGGAATATCGGTGTCGATACCACCGGGCCTATCGGCAACAGCGGCATTGCCTACCGTTTTGTTGCCGACTACCAAACCAAGAATTATTGGCGGAATTTCGGCAGCAATACCGAATACGTCATAGCTCCTTCTCTTTCTTGGAAAAACGATAAAACCAAGGTTTCGGCAGGTTACGAATATCAGAATTACGAAGGCGTGCTCGACCGCGGTACTTTTTTGGACGTTAGCGGCACGGCTGCCAATAATCCCAATTACGGCAAAGTGTTGGATATTCCCCTAAAACGCCGTTTGGACGACCCGATTAACGTAACCAAAGGTTACTCGCATACTTTCCAGCTCAACGGCGAACACAAGCTGAATGCCGATTGGAGATTGCAGGCGGATTATGGGTTCAGTAAAAACCATTACAACGATTGGCAGGCAAGGGTAATGGCTTACAACGCTGCCAAGCGGGAAGTGAGCCGCCGCATCGACGGCACCAGACCTTCCGATGTAAGCACGCACAGCCTCAACCTCTCTGCCAACGGTCTGATAGACCAAGGCGAAAACATTACGCATAAATTGCGGGCATCTGTGCAATTGCAGGACTACAAACTGAAATTGGGCGATTTGCGCCGCAGTTCCGCCCGCCATACCATGAGCGTGGACAATCCTGTTTACGGGCAAAACTGGATTGAATCGACCAATCCGACGGCAGACGCGCGTACCAGCGATACGCTCGAGCATTACAAAACCGCCGCTTTGCTGTTGCAAGATTCCGCCTATATCGGCGAGCGTTGGATTGTTTCCGGCGGCGTGCGCGGACAGTGGCACAAAATAGAATCCGGGCAAGGCCGTCCGGCACGCTTCCGCAACCGCAGCAGCGGTTTCGACCTTCTGCCGCAAATCGGCGCGGTTTACTTGATTAACCCGAGATGGTCGGTTTACGGCAATTTCGGCACATCGGCCAAACCTAATGCTTCGCGCAACATCGACTACGGCGGCAAAAAAATCCCGCTGGAAAAAAGCCGCCAGTTTGAGGTCGGCAGCAAATACAACGGGGAAAACCTTAGCGCGAATCTGGCGTTATTCCATATCAAAAAAAGCAATGTTGCACGCCCCGTAACTTTGGACAACGGTGAAGTGGAAACGCGCGTTATCGAAAAAAACCGCTCGCAGGGTATGGAAGTGGATGTCAACGGCAAAATTACCGACAAATTGGGTATTTCCGCCAATTACACTTTCACAGACACAAAAGTGATTGAAGATAAAAACGAGCCGCTCAACGAAGGCACGCAATTCGGAAGCATTCCCAAACACACCGCCGGCCTGACGCTGTTTTACGACTTCGGCCGGGCAGCGGGCGGCAACTGGCGCGCAGGGGCGGGTTTGGACTACCGCGGCACATGGGGCTTTAATTATGTGCGGAACAACCAAGCCCAATGGTTCAAACTGCCTTCGGCAACCACATACAGCGCATTTGTTTCTTATGACACAAAAGTCGGCGGCAAACCGTTGAATGTGCGTCTGACCGGTAAAAATCTGGGCAACAAGCAATACTTTGTGTCGCACACTACCGCCACCATGGAGCATTTGTCTATCGGTGAGCCGCGCACGGTAACTTTGGGCGCCAAATTAAGCTTCTGATACCTTGCCGCTGCCTTTGCATCTGTTTTTTCAAGAAGGCATCCCCCTATTTGGGTTTGCCCGTTTTAGGCGGCAACATCATTATTGTTCATTTTGTTTACCCTATGCCTGTCTGAATTTTTTCAGACAGGCATCCTATTACTGCTCATTATGGAAAAATGGCAAATCGAATTAAATGCCACGCCGCTCTGGTTTTTACAGACTTTTATAGGCGTATCTGTTTCTCTTGTTGCAATAGTTTATATTATCGGCAAAACCCGTTTCGGCAGACAGTTCCGGCAAATCCTTTCACCGTGCTTGGATAAAGCAGGCCGTCTGAAAATTCTGCTGTTGCTGGCCGCTATGGTAATGCTGCTGCTGACCGAAATCCGCCTGAATGTTTTGAACACATTTTTTTACAACGGCTTATACAGCGCATTGCAAGACAAAAAAGCAGCGGCTTTCTGGTTTTTCGCTTTAATCAATGCCGGCGTGGTGATTATGCGCACGCTCAACGGTATTGTTAACGACTTTTTAGACCAGTCTCTTGCAATTAAATGGTCTGAAAAACTGAACGGTGTGCTGGTTTCACGCTGGTTTGCCGATAAAAATTATTACCGGCTGCATATGCTGCGCCATGAACCAGATAATATAGACCAACGCATCCAGCAAGATGCGCAGGAATTTATCGCCAATACCATCGAATTTATACGCGGGATGCTCAATTCCGTTTTGTCGGCCATTGAATTTACCGTCGTGCTATGGGGGTTGTCCGGCGTTTTATCCTTATTCGGCCTGAACATTCCGCGCGGCATTGTGTTTTTCGTATTTATTTTTGTGCTGCTTTCCACTGCCGCAGCGATGTGGATAGGTAAGCCGCTCATCCGTTACCATTACGACAATGAAAAGCTCAACGGCGACTACCGTTATTCTCTTATCCGCATCCGGGATCACGCCGAAAGCATTGCCTTTTACCGGGGCGAATGGAAAGAGCAGCAGCAGCTGAGCGACCGTTTCCGCGCCGTCATCCGCAACCGCTGGAAAATCACCCGGCAAAGCGTAGTCTTGGGCGGATTCAACGACCTCTTGACCCAAAGCGTCCAATTGCTGCCTTTGATGCTGCAAGCCCCGCGCTTTTTTGCCGGACAAATCAAAATCGGCGATATTCACCAAACCGTGCAGGCATTCAACCGCCTGCAACGCGCCTTGTCGTTTTTCCGTAATTTTTATGAATCTTTCACCGCCTACCGCGCCCGCTTGGAGCGTTTAAGCGGTTTTCTTTCCAACTTGCAAAACGCCGACTACGGCTCAAACGGCATTGACGTTGTTTCAGACAGGCTTGAATTGGAGAATGTTGCCGTTTACCGCACCGATGGCACGGTATTGCTCAATCATGTCGCTTTAAAAGCGGAATGCGGAGACGCTTTGCTGATTCAAGGCCCGAGCGGCTGTGGCAAGACTACATTGATGCGTGTTTTGGCCGGACTGTGGCCATTCGGCAGCAGCGGTACGGTAAGAAGGCTGCCTCATCACGAAACCCTGTTTGTACCGCAGCGCCCTTATGTGCCGCAAGGCACGCTTTACGAAGCCATATGCTATCCTGATCTCAACCCTTCGCCCGAAGAACTGCGGCTGGTATTGGCAGACTGCCGCTTGCATTATCTCGCCGGATGTTTAGACAAAACCGACGACTGGCAGCACCGCCTTTCTCCGGGAGAGCTGCAACGTATCGCTTTCACCCGTATTCTGCTGGCACGGCCCAAATTGATTTTGCTTGACGAAGCCACCTCCGCACTAGACGAAAGCACCGAAGCAGCACTTTACATGCTTATCCGCCAAAAGCTGCCCGACAGCATCATCGTCAGTATCGGCCACCGCAATACGCTCTATGCATTCCATAACAAAACCATGCAGATAAGCGGATCGATGGCCGTTTGAAAAGTGAAACCTCTTGGCGGCATGCCGCAGATGCGGCAAATACACCATAACGGCAACGCAGTTGAATTTTTTATAAACGGTATGACTGCACCGATGATGGGAAATGAAATTTAACCATGTGGAATACTTTAAAAAATATCGGCACCGCACACCGCAAAAAGCTGCTGCTCACGTTCAGCATCGTGGCTTTGGAAAACCTGCTGTTTCTGATTTACCCCGTGTTCGGCGGTTTTGCCGTCAACGCGGTCATGCAGGGCAAGGTATGGCAGGCGCTGACTTACGCGCTTTTGGTGTTGTTGATGTGGCTGGTGGGCGCGGCACGGCGCAGCGCAGATACGCGTGTGTTTGCCCGCATTTACAGCGAAATCGCCGTACCTGTGATTGTGAAGCAGCGTATACAGGGGCAGACGCCGTCTGAAATTGCAGCTCGTGTAGCGTTGTCGAGGGAATTTGTCGATTTTTTTGAAATGCATCTGCCTACGGCGATCACGTCGCTGGTGTCGGTATTCGGCGCAGCTTTCATGCTTTTGATACTGGAATTTTGGGCCGGCGTGTTGAGCCTCTTGGTTTTGGCGGTATTTTTGATATTGCTGCCGGGCTTTTCCCGCGTGAGTGAAAAGCTGTATTTCAAACTCAACAACCGCTTGGAGCGTGATGTGGACATGATTCAATCCGCTCCCGAAGCCACGCTGCATAAGCATTTCGGCTTGGTTGCCCGCCTACGCATTTTGATTTCCAACCGCGAAGCATCGGGCTATCTGTGCGTCGGCATAGCAATGGCCTTGTTGTTCGGCTTTACTTTTGTGTGGATAACCTTAAACGGCTACGGCAGCGCAGGACATATCTATTCGCTCACCACTTATTTATGGATGTTTGCCATGAGTTTGGACGATGTGCCGAGGCTGGTAGAAAGTTATTCCAATCTGAAAGACATTGCCCGTCGCGTGGAAGTGGAAAACATTCATTCCAAGCAGGCCGTCTGAAAAATGCCTGTCTGAAAAAAGCATTTTAAAAAAACAGCACGTCCGTCATACTCGGGCTTGACCCGAGTATCTCCCGAAGTGGTTGGAATTCAAGATACTCGGGTCAAGCCCGAGTATGGCGGTACGTTTACTACTAAAGTTATTTGGTTACACATGAGAAAAAGAGGCGCATATGGCATCCGGCAAAGCATATTTGGATTTTATTTTGGAACAATTATCCGGCTTAGACGACATCACTTATCGAGCCATGATGGGCGAGTATATTCTTTACTATAAGCAGAAAATCGTCGGCGGCATCTATGACGACCGGTTGCTGGTTAAGCCCGTTCAGTCGGCAATCGACTATATGCCGAATGCGGCCTATGAGTTGCCTTACGAAGGCGCAAAAGCAATGCTGCTGGTGAGCGAGGTGGATGACAAGGCGTTTTTAACAGGGCTGTTTGAGGCCATGTATGATGAATTGCCCGAAGCCAAGCCTAAGAAAAAGAAGTAAACCGTACAATCAGCAATGAAAAGGAAGTCCCCTATGATTACCCTTTACGCACTCAAACAATCGCGCGCCTACCGTATCGCATGGCTGCTCGAGTTGCTCGGCTTGGAATACCGCGCGGAAGTGATCGCGCGCGATGCCGAAACCTCGCTTGCGCCCGACAGCCTGCGCCGTATTCACCCGCTGGGCAAATCGCCCCTGATAGACGACAACGGCTTGGTGCTGGCCGAAAGCGGCGCGATTGTCGAATACCTGATTACCCGCTACGGGCAGGAAACGGGATTGAGGCCGTCTGAAAACAGCGCGGCTTATCCCGAATATCTGTTTTGGCTGCATTATGCGGAAGGTTCGCTGATGCCGCTGCTGGTAATGTCGCTGGTGTTCCGCAAAATTGAAACGCGCAAAATGCCGTTTTTCGCCAAACCCGTTGCCCGCAAGATTACCGACGGCGTGCGCGCATCGTTTTTGAACCCGCAGCTCAAACTGCATCTGGAATTTGTCGAAAGCAAGCTGGCCGGCCGCACTTGGCTGCTGGGCGAAGAAATCAGCGGTGCCGACATCATGATGAGCTTTCCCTTGCAGGCCGCCGTGTCGCGCACATCGCTGAACCTGCCGAATATCGCCGCCTATGTGCGCCGCATTGAAAACGACCCCGCCTACCAACGGGCGCAAGAGCGTATCGGGAAACTGGAATTGCTGTGATGCCGTGCCTGTTTGAAAATTTTTGTGCGTAGGGCGGGCATCCCTGCCCGCCATTCAGATTGGTTTGTCTGAATCACACGGCGGGCAAGGATGCGCAATTATTTGAAGAGGCCGTCTGAAAAATGCCTGTCTGAAAACCTCAATCGCCGGTTTCATCTTCCTCAAACGGCGTTTTGCCCATCTCCTTGCGCGTCAGGTAAGTGGTGAACACAGGAAACAAAGCCGCCAGCACGCAAGAACCGCCGATAACCAGCAGGGCAATGGCACCAAGCGGCTGATTGAGCAGCTCGTGTACCCAACCACCCATGCCCAGCAAAGTCATCAGCCCGGGAATAATGGCAGACAGCCCGCAGATTAAAATAATGATAGAACCGATATGCAAACGGCGCATGGCGTGCTCCTTTCCGTTGACAGAGTGAAAAAGGAACAGAAACAGTTGCCGATAATCTAACACATTGTTTTTCATCATACCTATCGGCATTTTTTCTGGAGGTAATCAGAAAAGCAAATCTGTCGTGCAGAAAAACTTAATGGGTAGGGCGGGCATCCCTGCCCGCCACTCGGCCGCGCAAGTTTGAATCATAATACGGCGGGCAAGGATGCCCGCCCTACGGGGATTGCTGGTTGTGGCATCCGACGGCGGGCATGATGCGACGGCAGTAGCGGCACGGATTCGCGATGATTTGAATAAGGCCATCTGAAAAAATGCCTGCTTGAAAATTATCATGTGTAAGGCGGGCATCCCTGCCCGCCATTCAGACTTGCATGCGTGAATCACACGGAGGGCAAGGATGCCCACCCTACGGGGGGTGTTGGTTGTGATACCCGACGGCAGACTGATGCGACGAATGTAGCGGCACGGATTTGCGATTATTTGAATCAGGCCGTCTGAAAAAAATGCCTGACTGAAAATTTCCATGCGTAGGGCGGGCATCCCTGCCCGCCATTCAGCCTCGCAAGTTTGAATCATACGGCGGGCAAGGATGCCCGCCCTACGGGGATTGTTGATTGTGATGCCCGACGGCAGGCATGATGCGATGGAAGCAACGGCACGAATCTGCAATGATTTAAATCAGGCCGTTTGAAAAAACATGCCTGCTCGAACAACAAGGAACTACCGATGAACCCACCCCAACACACTGTCAACTCCGCAGTTTACCGGCCCGTGTTCTTCTTCGCTTGGTCGCTGCTGCTGCCGTGGGCGTTGTGGTTTGCTGCGGCTTATCTCAGCCACCAGCACGATGGCGGGCACAAAGGTTTACTCACAATCTTGCTGTTGGCCGGTTTGCTCGCGCCGGTGTGTTTGGCGGCGGGTTTGTTGTGGCGGCAGCCCTCGCTGCGGGCGGATGCCTTGTCGCGCTTGCGTTTGTCCGGCGCGCCCAAACGGTATTTGCTGGCGGCGGTGCTGTTGCCGCCGTTGTCGCTGGTATTGGCGCAGGGCATGTCGCTGCTGTTCGGCTATCCTGTTGGGCAGTTCCATATTTCAGGCAGCCCTTCGTTTACTTCGGCGCTGATTTCGCCGTGGCTGGCTTTGGTGCTCGGGGCGGTGCTGGAAGAGCTGGCGTGGCACTCGTACGGCACGGACGCGCTGCTGTCGCGCTTCAGCCTGTTTGCCGCGTCGCTGGTTTTTACCGTGTACTGGGCGCTGTGGCATGTGCCGCTGGGTTTGGTGAAAGGCTATTACCACAGCGAACTGGTGGCGCAAGGCTGGCTTTACACCGCCAATTTTGTCGCCAGCATGGTGGTGTTTGTGCTGCTGATGAACTGGCTGTATCTGAAAAGCGGGCGCAGTATTATGGTGGCGCTGCTGTTTCATTTGGCTGCCAATCTCGGCAACGAGATATTCCAAACCCACCCCGACAGCAAAGTGATTCAGACAGGCATTCTGCTGTTGTTGACTGCATGGGTGCTGTGGAAAGAGCGAACTTTGTTTTTCAGACGGCCTCAGAGCGGATAGACTGGCTGAAAGGCCGTCTGAAAACGCGCTTGATTGTCAAAATGGATGTAGCCGTTTGGTTATACAGAGGAGAAACTCTATGGATGCAGATAGAAGAACTTTGATAAATCTCGCTGTTTTTATATTTGTAGCCTTAACTTGCGGTTTTCTTGGCGTATGGGTAAACACGTTTGTTCCCAATCAAGAGTCATTAATGGATTCTATTGGAGCAGGTATTTGGATAGCAATACCTTTGATAACAGTATTGTTGCTCAGAACGTTTGCAGGTGACGGCTGGAGCGATAGCGGGCTGAAACCCGGCTTCAGTAAAAATCTCAAATGGTATGGTTTTGCCGCGCTGGTGTTTCCTGTGGTTATCAGCATTGCGCTATTTATCGGTAAAACAATGAATTGGGTCGATACGGCCTGTTTCAATCTTGCTGCTTATATGCCGGTTTTTTGGAGCGTAATCGGGTTTGAGTGGATTAAAAACATCTTTGAAGAATCAGTGTGGCGCGGCTATCTCACGGCAAAGCTTGATCGGATAACCCGAAATGAATGGTTGATTTATGTAATCGTCGGTTTGGTTTGGGGCTTGTGGCATCTGCCTTATTATCTGGTGTTTCTGGATGAACACTATTTAGCCATGTTTTTTCCATATGGCAGATATGCTGTGGCGTTATATGCGGTCTTGGTTATTTGTGTTTGGACGATTATGTTTACCGAACTGTTCTTATTAACCCGATCTTTATGGGTGGTTGTGATACTGCATTCGGTCGAAGATGCACTTAATCCACTTATTTCGGAGCAATTTGTTACCGTACAGGCAGACAAAACCCTGATTGTTTCGCCCACATTCGGCGTGATTCCACTTACACTTTATCTGCTTACCGGGCTTTATTTGAGAAAACAGCGGTTAAGAATAAGGCCGTCTGAAAAAAACTTTGGTTGACTTAAAATAATATTGATCTAAACGAGCGTAGTTCGGATTCTTGCAAGCGACATGGTCGCTGAACGCCCAAATATTGGATTCTCACCTACGCAGCCATCTAAGAGGAGATAACGATATGACAAAACTTGACCCGATTATTGCAGTCAAAGATGCTGAAGCTAGTGCAACTTGGTATCGCGACATCTTTGGATTCAACAACGTTCATGTCGATAAATATTTTGCGGTGTTAACCACTCAAGAAAACGAAATTGTTCTTTGTCTGCATGCTTGGGAGTTGGACGGCCATCCGACCATGACCAATCCGAATATTACGGTAGGAAACGGATTGCTGCTTTATTTCAGAACGGCTGACTGGCAGCAAATCAGGAATAATCTTGAAAAATCGGTTGGGCGATTGAAGAAGACATTCATCAAAACCCCAATTCCCATAAGCAGGAATTTTCTTTCCGTGATCCCGACGGTTATTTCATCACCGTAACGGAACCGCATGCTTACGAAGGATAAGCCGGTGTAGGTCGGATTCTTGAATCCGACATGGTTGCTTAGGCCGTTTAAATCCCACAATGCCTGTCTGAAAACAGAGTAACCCATGATGAACAACCCCGCCGTCTCCCTCCGCTCCGTTTCTCACCGCTACGGCAAAACCGTAACGGCGTTGGACGACGTGTCGCTGACCATTCCGTGCGGAGTAACCGTCGGCTTAATCGGCCCCGACGGCGTGGGCAAATCGACGCTGTTGTCGCTGATTGCCGGCGTTAAAATCATTCAGAGCGGCACGGTGGAGGTGTTCGGGCACGACATGGCCGGCAAAGCGGCGCAGCAGGCGTTGTCGCACCGTATCGCCTTTATGCCGCAGGGTTTGGGGCGCAATCTGTATCCCACTTTGAGCGTGTATGAAAACGTCGATTTCCATGCGCGGCTGTTCGGCCTGAATGCCGCGGAACGCCAAGCGCGCATCAGCCGGCTGCTCGAAGCCACCGGTTTGGCGCCATTCCCCGACCGTGCGGCGGGCAAGCTCTCGGGCGGGATGAAGCAGAAGCTGAGTTTATGCTGCGCACTGGTGCATTCGCCCGACTTGCTGATTCTCGACGAACCGACCACCGGTGTCGATCCGCTGTCGCGCCGCCAGTTTTGGGCGTTGGTGGACGAACTTCAAGCCGAAAGTGCGGGCATGACGGTAATCGTGGCCACCGCCTACATCGAAGAGGCGGAACGTTTCGGCCATCTGCTGGCGATGGACGACGGCAAACTGCTGGTCAACAAGCCCACCCGCGAGGTGATGCGCGACAGCGGTGCCGCCACACTGGAAGCCGCCTATGTGCAGATGCTGCCGTCTGAAAAACAGCAAGGCTCGGGCGGGTTGGCGATGACCCCGTTTGTCGCCGATCCCGATGCCCCGCCCGCCATCGAAGCACACGGATTGACCAAGCGTTTCGGCAGCTTTACCGCGGTCGATCGGGTGAGTTTTAAAATCGCACAAGGCGAAATCTTCGGCTTTCTCGGCTCCAACGGCTGCGGCAAATCCACCACCATGAAAATGCTCACCGGCCTGCTGGAAGCCAGCGACGGTTCGGCCGAACTCTTGGGGCGGCCGATCGAAGCGGGCAATATCCAAACGCGGATGCGCGTAGGCTATATGTCGCAAGCGTTCTCGCTGTATGAAGAATTGAGCGTGATCGACAACCTCAAACTGCATGCCCGCCTCTACCAGATGGGTGCGGCCGGCGAACAGGCGGTGGCCGATGCGTTGGTGCAGTTCGACCTCAGCGATGCCGCCGACGCCAAACCCGCCTCGCTGCCGTTGGGCATCCGTCAACGGCTGCAACTGGCGGCGGCCTGCCTGCACAAACCCGAAGTGCTGATTCTCGACGAACCGACCTCCGGCGTCGATCCCGCCGCCCGCGACATGTTCTGGCGGCATCTGCTCAAACTCTCGCGCGAAGACAAAATCACCATATTTGTGTCGACCCACTTTATGAACGAGGCCGAACGCTGCGACCGCATTTCCTTCATGCACAAAGGCCGCGTGCTGGCGGTGGGTACACCGGCGGAGCTGACCGCACGGCAGGCCGCGCCGAATCTGGAAGAGGCGTTTGTGCAGTATTTGTTGGACGACAAAGAGGGCGAAGGCCTGTCTGAAAGGCCGTCTGGAACGGCGGTTTCCGCGCAAACAAATAATGCCGCCATGCCGCCGCAACAGGTTGCCGACGATTCGGAGAGGCCGTCTGAAACCGAAAGCGTGGCCCAACTGGCGGCGAGGATTGTTCGGTCGGATCAGGATTTGGATGTGCGGGCAGGGATAAGGCCGTCTGAAAATGTCTGTTCCGACAGCAGCCTTGCTTCCTTGCAAGCGGAGGAAGAGCAAACGGTTGTTTCGCCGGAAACCCCGATTTCTTCCGCTCCAGCCGAACCGCGTTCAGAAACCGGCAAGATGACAGAAAGGGAACAGGCCGCCGATGTTTCAGACAGGCTACCTGAAACCGAAAGCGTGGCTCAGGTTGCAGCAAAGAGCGTGCAGGAAAAACAGGATTCGGATGTGCAAGCAGGCAACGGGCCGTCTGAAAACACACCGCCGACCGACACCTTGAAATACTGGCTGGCCAGCGTGCGCACGTTTGCTTTGCGCGAAACCAAAGAATTGCTGCGCGACAAGGTGCGGCTGTTTTTCGCCTTGGCGGGGCCGGTGATTCTGATGATTTCCCTATCGTGGAGCGTGTCGTTCGACGTGAAAGACCTCACGTTTACCGTGCTCGACCGCGACCAAACCACCGAAAGCCGCCGCCTCACCGAATATTTTTCCGGTTCGCGCTATTTTCATGAACAGCCGCCGCTCTCGTCGCCAAGCGATATCGACACCGCCTTGCAGTCGGCGCAAACGCGCTTGGTAATTGAGATTCCCGAAGGCTTCGGGCGCGATATGCTGGCGGGCAGGCGGCCGGAGGCGGCGTTTTATGTCGACGGCGCGATGCCGTTCAACGCCAGCAACATCCAAGGCTATATCGGCGGCATTTTTGCACTGTACGGGCAGGATTTGGCGCGCGAAACGGGGCTGACGCTGCCGCCGCCCGCGGCCAAAATCGAGCAGCGGTTTATGTATAATCAGGATTTTGAAAGCATTTTCGCCATCGCGCCGGGCGTGTTGATGTTGGTGCTGATGCTGATTCCGGCAATGATGTCGGTGGTCGGGGTGGTGCGTGAACGCGAAATCGGTTCGATTTCCAATTTCTACACCTCGCCCGCCACCGTGCCGCAGTTTCTGCTCGGCAAGCAGCTGCCGTATATTGCGGTGGGCATGGTGAATTATGTGGTGCTCACGGCGATGATGGTGTTCGGCTTCGGCGTGCCGGTGAAAGGTTCGCTGCTGGTGCTGACGGCGGGCACGCTGATTCTGCTGTTTGTGTCCACCGCGCTGGGTTTGCTGGCTTCCACGGTTGTGCGCTCGCAAATGGCGGCCATCAGCCTCACCGCGATTGTGATTATGATCCCGACCTTCAACTATTCCGGCTTTCTGCACCCGCTCTCGTCGATGGAAGGCGGGGCATACTGGATGGGCAAGCTGATGCCCGCGTCGTGGTATCTCAACATCAGCATCGGCAGCTTCACCAAAGGCTTGGGCGGGCACGACCTGAGCCGCGAAATGCTGGTGCTGCTGGCGTTTTATGTGGTGTATTTCACTTCGGCCTGCTGGATTTTGAAGAAGCAGGAAAAATAATGCCTGTCTGAACGTATCGGGCAAAAGGAAGCGATATGGACAACCTGAAAATCCCGCCGGTGCTGCAATTGATTGCCTGCGCTGTATTGATGCGGCTGTTGGCGGGCGCGCCGGTGGCGGCTTTGCAATGGCTGTCTGCCGGAGTTTGGGCCTTGCTGCCCGCAGCGGCAGGTTTGGCTGTCGGCACGGCGGGCGTGGTGGCGTTAAGGCAGGCGCAAACCACGATGAACCCGGTTCATCTCGACAAAGCCTCCCGTTTGGTGAGCAGCGGCGTTTACCGTTTTACCCGCAACCCGATGTATTTGGGCTTATTGCTGATGCTGGCGGCTTGGGCGCTGTGGCTGGGGCACGTTCTGTCTTGGCTTGGGCTGCCGCTGTTTGTCGCCGGCATGAACCGCTTTCAAATCCGCCACGAAGAGCGCGTGCTGGCGCAAAAATTCGGTGCGCCTTATCTGGCTTATTGCCGTAGGGTTCGGCGTTGGGTGTGAGGGAAAATATATTGAGAGAAAGCTGTTGGCCGTATCAGGCAGTCTGAAAAAAAAATGAAACCTCTGCATCTGAAAGCAGAGGTTTCGGCAGATTAATCGCGCACATAAACGACTTCTACGTCGTAGTCGTCATCATCCCAATCATCATCGTCGTCTTTGTCTTTGCCGACGCGCTCCAGCCATTCTTCCTCATGGCTCAAAGAGGAATCCAAACCCGCTTCCAATCGCAGCACCGACAGCAAATGGTACATATCTTCGGGTATCGGCGCTTCGAATGATACGGTTTCGCCGCTTACAGGGTGTTCGAAGCTCAAACGGTAGGCATGAAGTGCTTGCCGCCCCAGCCCTTTTACGGCTTCTTTCACGGCATCCGAACAGGGGTGGCGCGGGTTGCCGTACACGGGATCGCCGGCCAAAGGGTGGTTGGCTTCGCGCATGTGGACGCGGATTTGATGGGTGCGGCCGGTTTCGAGTTTGCATTCGATGTAGCTGTGGTTGAGATAACGCTCCAGCACTTTAACGTGGGTTACGGCAGGTTTGCCGCCGAACTTCACCACGGCCATTTTCAAGCGGTTGTGCGGGTCGCGCCCGATTAAGGCGTCGATTTTGCCGTCGAAAGGTACGATGCCGTTGGCCACGGCGCGGTAGATCCGGCTTACGGTGCGCGCTTGCAGCTGTTGAACCAAAGCATTCTGTGCGGGCAGGGTTTTGGCAACGACCATCAAGCCGCTGGTGTCTTTGTCCAAACGGTGCACAATGCCCGCGCGCGGGATTTGGCTCAATTCTGGGCAGTGCGCAAGCAGGCCGTTGAGCAGCGTACCCGTCCAGTTGCCTGCTGCGGGGTGAACCACCAAGCCGGCGGGTTTGTTGAGAACGATCACCGTGTCGTCTTCATAAATGATGTCGAGATCCATCGCTTCGGGCGTGAAAGCGAGGTTTTCTTCACTCGGCCTCACCGTTACCGCAATATATTCGCCGCCTATCATTTTATCTTTGGGCTGCGCGGTTTTTTCGTTTACCGTAACCGCTCCTTCTTTTATCCAAGAAGTCAGACGGCTGCGTGAATAATCGGGCAGCATCTTGGCCAATACGGCATCCAGCCGCGTGCCCGCCAAATCGAGGGGAACGGTTAAATTAATGCAAGTTTCTGCATCAGGGGCTGCCGTAAATTCCAAATCATCGTTATAATCGGCTTCATTTTCAAAGGAAGTGTTCTGCATGAAAAAAATTCTTTTAGTTATTTCATTGGGTTTGGCTTTGGGCGGCTGTGCCGGCACCAAAGGCACGATTGATAAAGACGCGCAAATCACTCAGGATTGGTCGGTTGAAAAACTGTATGCTGAGGCTCACGACGAGTTAAACAGCAGCAATTATACGCGAGCGATTAAGTTATACGAAATTTTGGAATCGCGTTTCCCCAACGGCCGCTACGCCCAACAATCCCAACTAGACACGGCCTATGCTCACTATAAAGACGACGAACCCGAAAAAGCTTTAGCCGCTATCGAACGCTTCCAACGCAACCACCCCCAACATCCGAATATGGACTATGCCTTATATCTCAAAGGCTTGGTTCTGTTTAACGAAGACCAGTCGTTTTTAAACAAACTGGCTTCGCAAGACTGGTCAGACCGCGACCCCAAAGCAAACCGCGATGCTTACCAAGCGTTTTCCCAGCTGATCGAACGCTATCCCGGCAGCAAATACGCCGCCGATGCCAGCGAACGCATGGCCAAGCTGGTAGATGCTTTGGGCGGCAATGAAATCGCCGTTGCGCGTTACTACATGAAACGCGGCGCTTATTTGGCTGCGGCCAACCGCGCCCAAAAAATCGTCGAACGCTATCAAAATACCCGTTTCGTGGAAGAAGCCTTGGCCATTATGGAATCTTCTTACCGCAAAATGGACAAACCGCAACTTGCCGACGACACCCGCCGCATTTTGGCGCAAAACTTCCCCAACAGCCCTTATCTGAACAAATCATGGTCGGATAACAACATTCCGTGGTGGCGCTATTGGAAGTAAGTTTTCCATTTAATGCTTAGGATATGAAGAGGCCGTCTGAAAAAATCAGAGAGATGATTTCAGACGGCCTTTCCGTATCCGCTTGCCCTATGGTTTTTCAGACGGCCTCAAAGCATTTCGGCACATGCCGCTTTGCTATACAATAACCACCTTATCTTTTCCTCTCGGCACTTGTAAATATCATGACTACATCTGTTATCGAACACGTTCAAGCCATTGCTTTTGATTTGGACGGTACACTTTGCGATTCCGTACCCGACCTTGCCGCCGCAGCCAATGCCACCCGCGAACACATGGGTTTGCCGCCGCTACCTGTTGAAGTGGTGGAAAGCTATGTAGGCGACGGCTTGGCCAATCTGGTTCACCGCGTGCTGACCGACAGCCGCGACGGCGTAGCGGAGCAGGGCGAGTGGGAAAAAGCATTTACCTTTTACATCCGCTATTACCGCGACCACCTCAGCGACCACACCCGCGCCTATCCCGAAACCGAAGCCGGTTTGGGTTTGCTGAAAACATTGGGCATCCCTTTGGTGGTGGTGACCAATAAAAATGAAATTTTGGCGGCAGAGTTGCTGAAACAGCTCGGCCTCGCCGATTATTTCAGCCTGATCTTGGGCGGCGACAGCCTGCCCGAGAAAAAACCCAGCCCCATGCCTTTGCTGCATGCCGCCGAAGTGCTGAATATCGATCCGGCCAATATGATGATGGTGGGCGATTCGCAAAACGATATTCTGGCGGCCAAAGCCGCGGGATGCTTGAGTGTGGGCGTAACGTTCGGCTACGGCGACATGACCATGCTTTCGCAAGACGCTGCCACCAAGCCCGACTGGATTATCGGCTCGCTGCCCGAAATCTTTGAGAACCTGCAACCGCAGAAAGAGCAAGAAGAAGCATAAAGCTTGAGGTCGTCTGAAAAGTTTTAGCGAAACTCGTGAAGCCCGTAAAGCCCGCTTTCAGACGGCCTCATCCGTATATTTTCTTTTCTGATGAAACCCGATGCCGATGAAGCCGCAAAAATCCTTACGCGCCCGAGCCTTAGACATCCTCGCCCGGCAGGAAATCAGCCGTGCCGAACTCAAGCGCAAGCTCGCGCCGCATGCCGAGGATGAAGAGGAATTGGACAAGCTGTTGGATGAATTTGCCGAGCGCCATTGGCAATCCGACGATCGCTTTGCCGAAGCCTATATCCACAGCAAAAGCAGGCAACACGGCACACTGCGTTTGAAACAGGCGTTGCAGGCCAAAGGTGTGGATGAAGAAACCGTGCGTGAATATCTGCCTTCGCGGGAGAGCGAATTGGAAACGGCTATGGCGGTATTGAAGAAAAAGTTTAAGCAGCCCGCCGCGGATATGAAAGACAAACAAAAGCAGATCCGTTTCCTCGCTTATCGGGGTTTTGATATGGATACGATTCAGACGGCCTTAAAAAACTGCCGTTACGATGATGAATAAAAAAACCTTTGCCAACCCGAGATAGAGTTGCGCAAAGGTTTTGATGCCTGTTTCCCTGCTTGAAAGAAAAGCGGGGAAACAGGCTTTTTATTTCCGTTAACCGTAGCGGCGTTGAAATTCTTTCATAAAGTCAATCAGCGCTTCCACGCCTTGCAGGGTCATGGCGTTGTAGATGCTGGCGCGCATACCGCCCATGGATTTGTAGCCGCGCAGCAGTTGCAGGCCGCGGGTGGTGGATTCTTGCGCGAAGAGTTCGTCCAAATACTTATCGCCAGTGGTGAAAATCACGTTCATCTTAGAGCGCGCGCCGGGGTGGACGTTGTTGATGTAGAAGCCGCCGCTGTTATCAATCGCTTCATACAGCGTTTTGGCTTTCAATGTATTGATGGTTTCCATTTGCGCAACGCCGCCTTGCGATTGCAGCCAGCGGAACACCAAGCCGGAAATGTAAATCGGATAAGTGGCCGGCGTGTTGTACATACCTTGTTTTTCAATGTGCGATTTGTAGTTCCACACATCGGGAATGCGGTCGGAGCAACGTTCCAGCAGGTCTTCGCGGATAATCACGATGGTGGCGCCGGAAGGGCCGATATTTTTTTGCGCACCCGCATAAATCACGCCGAAATCGCTGACATTGATTTTGCGCGACAAAATCTCGCTCGACATATCGCAAATCAAAGGCGGCATGCCGTCATCCAGCTTCGGCACTTCGCGGTATTGCAGGCCGTGCACGGTTTCGTTGATTACAAAGTGTACAAAGGCGGAATTTTTATCGATGTCCCAAGAATTAACCGGGGGCAGGTTGGTGTAGTTGAAGAGCTTGCCGCCGTCGGCCGCCAAATGGATTTTAGCGTCGGAAAGTTTGCCCATTTGGGAGTGGGCAATTGCCGACCAGTTGCCGGTTACCACGGAATCGACGCGTTTGAAGCCGTTGGCAAAGTTCATGACCACCATATTGAATTGCGAGCTTGCACCGCCTTGTAAAAACAGTACCTTGTAGTTATCCGGAATGTCCATCAGCTGACGCAAATCCTGCTCGGCATGATAAAGAATGCTCATGAATACGTCGGAGCGGTGGCTCATGGTCATGACAGAAAAGCCCGTTCCGTTGTAGTCGAACATCTCGCTTTGAGCGGTGCGCAATACGGATTCGGGCAGGATGGCGGGGCCGGCTGAGAAATTGTAAATCGGTGTGGGTAGCATGGTGGTTGTGCCTTTAAATCGAAACAAACCCTGTTGAAGGGCGGTGTTGTTTGAAAAACATACATAAGTTAACGCTGGATTCTAGACCCGGTACATGCTTTCCGCAAGGTGGAAAAGCATATTTTTGAGCATATTTTTCAGACGGCCTGATAGTGGATGTTTTTAATAAAAGTTGATTTTATGTTGATTAAAAGGTTTTATATCTAAATTTTTAATCTAATTTAGTGAAATATCCTAATTTGTTTCAGATGGCCATGTTTTCCCCATGTTGGGGTTTCCGGCAAAAATACACCCTTGTTAACTTTGAAATTCATGAATATCTTAACTTGGCCAGCAGGCGGTTGACGTTTTCCTCGGTTTGCCTTGCGACTTCTTCCACGCTGATGTCGCGCAGTCTTGCAGTGATTTCGGCGATTTCACGCACATTGACCGGTGTGTTGACGGCGTTTTTCAGCATGAACGGGCTGTCGGTTTCCAAAACGATGCTTTCCAAAGGCAGCTTGGCGGCGGCTTCACGGGCTTTTCTTGCAGTGGGATTTAACAGCAACGAGCCGATGCCGATGCTGAAGCCTGCCCGAATCAGCATGTGCGCTTCTTCCAAACTTCCTGAAAAGGCGTGGGCAATACCGCCTTGGGTAAAGCGGGATTGTTTGACGGCCTCAACCACGGCGGCGGTCGCTTTAAGATTGTGGATAATCACGGGGCGGCGGAGTTTTTCTGCCAAGGCGAGTTGGCGGAGAAAACAGGTTTTTTGGATGTGTTTTTGGGCTTCGGTTTGGTTTTTATCGTAAAAATCCAAGCCGATTTCACCTACCCAAGCGCGCGGATGTTGGAGAAGTAGGGTTTCGAGTTCGGCAAAATCCTCTTCGGCTGCCGATTCGGCAAACCACGGATGAATGCCCAGCCCGATGTGTATGGTTTCGGCACGTTCTAAAGCCAGTACATCTTGAAAATCAGCACGTTGTGTGGCGGGCACGATAAAGCGGCGCACACCGGCCGTTGCCGCTGCTGTGATCACGTCAGGCAAGCAATGGCGGAATGCGGCATCGGCAAGATGGCAATGGGTGTCGGTGAGTGAAATCATGTCAAACGTCTTTCAAGTAGCGCGGAAAGCTTGGCGGATAAGGCAATAGGCTTGACCTTTTTCTTTCGTTATAATGCGGCGTTATCCGTTTTGAGGCGCATACATTATGCACCATTTTCCTACTGTTTCTTTCAAACGCCGCTTCGCAGCCTTGCTCTACGAAGCTTTGCTTGTCGGCGCAGTCAGCATGGGCGCAGCTTTGCTGGCCGGTATGGCGGCGATGCTGCTGAATCCCGTATCTAATTTATTATCGAGCTTAACCGCGACGCTCATTCTGCTGGCGGTTTGGTGGCTGTATTTCAAGGCCAACTGGTATAAAAAAGGCCAAACGCTGCCGATGCGCGTATGGAAAATCGGTTTGGTTAATGCCGCAGGCGAGCGGCCGCCGTTGCCCCAATTGCGTTTGCGCTTTATGTGGGCATGCGTTTTTATCGTTTTTGTGCCGATGCTGGCTTATGCGGCTTTACGCCATCTGAACGGCATTCCGCCTAAGCCTGCCTTCGGCGTTGCCCTGATCTGGTGGATTTTGCCGTGGGGCTTTGCGTTTCTGAATCCCGACCGTCAGTTTTTATATGATTTCCTTGCCGGAACGAGATTGGTAGATGTCAATAAAAAAGCATCTTAAACAAACACACCGATGCCGCTATGAATTTTCAGACGGCCTCATTTTAGATTGCCGTTGGTTTGAACCGTTTTTCATATGCGCAGGCAGAATAGTCTGCACGGCAAACTAAAAAGTGCCTAATTAATTTTAGGTTATAATCCATTTCCATTTTTTTTTAACGCATTATATTTTTTACACACCATGTCTAATTTATCTTCTACCGGCAACCAGTTACTCGAAAGTACCGGTATCGCTGATTTCTTCTCGGGCTTGTTTGCCCGCCAGCAGTTTGCTTCACAATTATTGGAGCGTAGTTTCAACAATCCGGAAGGATGGCTGGAATTGGGCGTGGTGGCCGCAATCATGGCGGTAACGTTTTGGCTGTCGTCTTATTGGATTAAAAAGCATCCGGTTCAGGAAACAAACCGTTGGGGTTTCGCCCGGCATATTACACAGCGCATTCTGTGGCCTATTCTGATGCTGATTTCTGCCGTAGTGGCCTTGTATTTCTGGAATCTGAACGACAATAACGCTTTGTGGCTCCAGCTTTTGGCAATGGCATCGCGCTGGATGATTCTTATCCGCTTTTCATTGGCTGTGGTTCATGCCGCATTGCCGACGAGCAAATTTACCGATTGGTTGGAGCGCTTTCTTTCCGGCTTTCTGTGGTTTGCTTTTGTGCTGTGGGTGTCGGGTATAGACGACATTATTATTAACGGCATGAAGTCGCTCGAGTTTCCGATAGGCTCCGTCAAGCTCAACCTGTTTACCGTCGTAACCGGCCTCTTGTGGGTTGTCGTTTTAATGCTTTTCGCCTTGTGGTTGGCCCGCTTTATCGACAACCGTTTGATGTCCAGCTCACGTCTTGACCTAAACCTGCGTATCGTTTTGTCGAAGGTAGTTAAAACGGTAATGGTGGCTTTGTCGGTATTGATCGCATTGCCTTTGGTCGGCATAGATTTGACCGTGCTTTCGGTATTCGGCGGTGCATTGGGCGTGGGTATCGGTTTCGGCCTGCAAAAAGTCGCCAGCAACTACATATCCGGTTTTATTATTTTAGGGGATAGATCTATCCGCCCGGGCGACCGTTTGACGGTAAACGATTTCACCGGTTATGTAACCAAAATCACGTCCCGTTTTGTTGTATTGTCGAACGCTTCTGGCGCGGAAGCACTTATACCTAACGAAACATTTGTTACGTCCACCGTTATTAATGAATCCTACACCACTGCTTCTTTGCGCCAAAGTCTGAATATTCAGGTGGCCTATGATACCGATTTGAGTAAGGCTTTGAGTATTTTGGAGGAAGTGGCGGCAGCACAAGAGCGTGTAGATGCGTCTCCTCCGCCTAAGGCGGTTATTACCGGATTCGGAGATAACGGTATTGATTTGTCGATCGGTTTTTGGGTGAAAGATCCCGAAAACGGCTTTGTGGTTTTGTTCTCAAATATTTTTTATTCTATTTGGGAGCGGTTTAACGCGGAAGGAATTGAATTTCCTTTCCCGCAACGTGAAGTGCGTATCCTTAATGAAGGTTTAATACCGGAAAGCTTGGCTATGGCCGCAGGCAAAGTCGCAAATGCCAACGGAGCAGAGTCAACAGCCGAACATCACGCATGAGGATGATATGTTTGTAAAACCTCTTAAGCAGCCGGTTTCGGTTTTGGTGGTGTTGCACGACGGCAACAATAACGTGCTGCTGATTGAGCGCGCCGACCGAAAAAATTTTTGGCAGTCTGTAACGGGAAGCATCGAACCCGGAGAAGAGCCGGAAGCGGCTGCTTTAAGAGAAGTTTTTGAAGAAACAGGTATTTATCTTTCAGACGGCCAGCTTATAAACTGGCATGAAAGTAATGTGTATGAAATTTATGCCCATTGGCGCCACCGCTATCCGCAAGGCGTAACGCACAATACCGAACACATATTTTCAGCACGGATAGACCGCGCAACACCTATTAAACTCTGTGATTCCGAACATACTGCATTCGAGTGGCTGCCGTTGACGGAGGCCGCAGAAAAAGTATTTTCCCCCTCAAATAAAGAGGCTATTTTGAACCTGCATAAGCATTTGTTTTAATTTTGAATTTGTAGGATAATTTAAAGTAATGTAAAGTAAGGTATCGACTTGTTGTGAAAGAGGCCTGACTGCATCGGATAAAACTATGAGCCAATACTTCGCCTTATTTAATCTGCCTGCCGGTTTCGATATTGATTCCGAAATTCTCGAGCGCACTTACCGTGTACTTGCCGCCCAATTTCATCCTGATAAATTTGCAGCGGCATCCGTATTTGAGCAAAAGCAGGCGGTGATGATGGCGTCAACGGTAAACGAAGCTTACCGCGTGCTCAAAAATCCTATCGACCGCGCAGCCTATTTGCTCCAACAGCACGGAATAGATGCCGATGCTCCGGAGTATACCGCTTTTCCTCCTGAGTTTTTGATGCAGCAAATGGAGTGGCGGGAAACTTTGGCAGAAGCGCGGGCAGAAAAAGATGATTCGGCACTGGATGAGCTTAAAAAAGAAATCGTTGCAGAGCAAAAGCAGCTTTATCTGCAGCTCAAAGATGATTTTGCAGCCAATGCTTATGAGCACGCTGCCATGCAGGTAAGGCAAGGCCGTTTTTTAGACAAGATTATGCAAGAAATACAGGCTGCGATGCCCTAGTTGATGCGATGAAAATACTTTGTTGTTTGAGATAACAGCCCTTAAATGTATCGGCAGTTGCTTCACTTAAATAAAAGGGCGGTTAAAGATATTGAGAAATATCAATTTTTTGAGCACGTTAACTAAAATACAGTGAAAAATATGAAACACATTACTTTGCTTTTTGCTGCGCTTTTACTCAGTGCCTGCCATATCCATACCGATGAGAGCCGACGGAACAAACTTTTGCATTTCGCTGCCAGCCATCCTGTTGCAGCTAAAGCCATCGGTTTGAAAGGTGAAGACTCGGTTAATATTACCAGCAACGCCAGCCGCATTGCGGAGAAGACCGGGTTGGACAATAAAGCCAACGGAGAAGGCAGAGGTACTCAGGTGAATGCTGTCCGGCATGCTTTATGGCAGGCTGCGGTGGCTTCGCGCTTCGGTACGGATATTGCTAAAAAGGTTGGCGATGCCAATGAAGACGATTCTTCTATTCGAGAAAGAAAAAACAAGTATTTCAGCCGCTTGGCAGCAGATCAGGCTGTTGATTTGAGAAATAACCGTATAGGAAGAACCATCGGCGCAGATAATCCTGAAGCGGATATGAAAGTTTTGGCTCAAGCAGTATTGGGGCATTATCACAAAGAAGGTTTGTGGACGGCGAAACCGACTAAAGAAAAAGGTTATACATACTGGATGATAAGCCGCAGCAAACTTTCCAAAAGCGAATACCAATCCGCACTCAATAAGGTCAATGCGCTGAATGCAAACGGATTTACCGAAGAAGAGCAGCAAAAATACGATGCGGAAAAAACAGCGAATCCTTTTAAGTAACTCACTTTAATCCGCATCCCCATTATTCTTCTGAACGAAATAACCAAATAATCATGGCGTGGCTTGCGTTGTCGTACTGAGTGTAGTACCTTCGGCAAGCATGCCCAACATGATTGTTTGGTTTTTTTGTTATTACTATTGGCAAGAAAGGTTTGTATGACTGACAAAATCCGTTTGATTATTGATACCGACCCCGGTCAGGACGATGCCGCCGCTATTTTGATGGCGCACGGTCTCGCCAAACGCGGTCTTGTTGATTTTATGGCTTTGACAGTCGTCGCCGGCAATGTCGGGCTGCATCACACGGCCAACAATGCGCGTATTATTTGCGATTGGGCCGGTGAGAAAGCGTTTCCGGTTTATGCAGGCGCCGCCAAACCCTTGCTCCGTTCTTTGGTAACGGCGGAAGAAGTGCACGGTAAAACGGGTTTGGACGGTGTCGAGCTGCACCAGCCTGAATGTCCGTTGCAGCCGGTACATGCCGTGCCGTATTTGATCGATACTTTGCGAAAAGCCGACGATGCGAGCATAACGATTTGCCCGATAGGGCCGTTGACCAACATTGCACAAGCGATAACATTGGCGCCGGATATTGTTAGGGCTATCAAAAACATCGTTTTGATGGGCGGCAATTATTTTGAAGCCGGTAATGTCAGGCCTGCTGCCGAATTCAATTTTTATGTTGACCCGCATGCGGCACAAATTGTATTGCAAAGCGGCGCGCCGATTACCGTTTTACCGCTGGATGTAACGCACAAGGCATGTATCACCACGCCGCGCATGGACGTTTTCCGTAAACAAAACAATACCAACGGCAAGCGGCTTGCCAATATTTTGCAAAGCTACGAGCGTTTCGATACGCAAAAATTCGGTTTAGAGGGCGGCCCGCTGCACGATCCGTGTGCCATTGCTTGTGCGGTGTTTCCGGAATTGTTTAAAGGCAAAAACTGCCATGTGGCGGTTGAAACCCAAAGCGAGTTGACGATGGGCGCGTGCGTAGTCGATTGGTGGGGAACAACCGGCAAGCCTGCGAATGTGAACTGGATTACCGAGGTGGACGCCGATAAGATGTTCGCAGAGTTGGCTAAGTCGATTGAAGTGCTGCCATAAATTTGCCTGAATTGGATGATTGGTTTTTGAGCAAGTGATGTTCTTTTGTATTTGCTGCACTATCAATCATGAGGCCGTCTGAAAAAATTTTTCAGACGGCCTCATCGTTTATCCGGCTTATGGATTATTCAGGAATACGCAGTTTTTGTCCGGGATAGATTTTGTTGGGGTCGCTCAACATCGGTTTGTTGGCTTCAAAAATTTTCATGTATTGGTTGGCATCGCCGTAGTATTTTTTAGCAATGGCAGACAAAGTGTCGCCGCTGACTACGTCGTGATATTTGGCTTCTACGGCGGCGGGGAACGAGAGTTTGTTTTCAACATCGGAAACGCCGGTAACGTTGCCGGCAGCCAAAACGGCTTTCTCGGCAGCTTCTTGAGAAGGTGC
Organism: Neisseria sp. Dent CA1/247; assembly: GCF_022870825.1. Classification (NCBI taxonomy): domain Bacteria; kingdom Pseudomonadati; phylum Pseudomonadota; class Betaproteobacteria; order Neisseriales; family Neisseriaceae; genus Neisseria; species Neisseria sp. Dent CA1/247. Next base: position 1,010,160 of record NZ_CP091522.1, read on the forward strand.
CGAACCATTCAAGGTAACTTTACCGCTGGCACCGTCGAAAGACACGCTCAAGCCGGTTAAGCCCAGATTTTGTTTTTCGATGTACGTTTGGATGGCGGCAGAAGCTTTGCTGTTTAAGTCTTCTACGTTGGCGGCGGCAGCAGCGGCAACTTCTTTTTCGTCTTTGCCAAACAGTTTTTCACCTGCATTTTTGATAAAGCTAAACAAACCCATTTTTCATTCCTTTTAGTGTGTTGATGATAATCCGGCATACCGGCCTGATAGGAATTATAGGCAAAAATATTTTTGGCAAGCAGAGGAATCAATAACATTACTTTGTTTTACATTAAAGCAGCTTCTGCGGGAATATGGATACAATAACCATACGAAACATAGTGTTGTCATAACAAAAACTACATAGGCCGAGTTATTGCATTTATTGAAAAGCGGCCTGCAACCGATTTGAATGTCTGTAATCTTGCCTAAAACGGCTTTCGCTCGTTTCCGCATGGCGGCGGAAGCAAGCTGTGCAGGTTTTAGAGCATACTGAAAAACAAAGGAGAAATAAGATGACCAAGCTTTATATCGGCCCTGTGCTGTCGTATCGCGGCGGGGCGGAGTGTGGAGAATGGAAAGTCAGCGCGTTGATTGCAGTGTCGAACAGAGAGCAGTTTCCGGTGATGCGGGTTGACGGCAAAGCGACCCGCGCCCCCAAGATTTTGCTTGAGCACGGCGGTAAGGCTTATTTGCGTTACGACTTATCTACCTGCCAGCAGGCGGAAGAGAGAAAAGTGGAATACCGCATCGACGGCATCGACGAGGTTTGGCATTTTACCGTGCCGGCAAAAGGTCAGGCGCCGCGCATGATTTATGTGTCTTGTAACGGCTTTTCCGATGCAAACGGTATCCGTAAGCTGATTAAAGGCGAAAATGCGGTGTGGGAAGACATTTTGTGCAACCACGACAAATCCGTGCGCCCGCCCGGTTATCAAATCGATAAAGAACAGCTTTGGCACGAAACCCGCACGCATGAGCAGGGCTTGCAGCGTTTTCACCTGATGGTAATGGGCGGCGACCAAATTTATTTCGACCCGATTTGGGAAGACATTAAGTTATTGAAAAAATGGATCGGCCTGCCGCGCAGAGAGCAGTTGAAATATAAAGTCAGTGCATCTTTGGAGAAAGCGATTGAAGATTACTACATCAATTTCTATCTCAGCCGCTGGCTGCCGCGCAACCATGCACCGTGGGGTTCGGCCAATAAAACATTGGATTCGGCGCACGGCATGGCGCGCATTCCTACCGTGATGATGTGGGACGACCATGATATTTTCGACGGCTGGGGTTCGCATAGTGCCGAGATGCAGCGCAGCCCCGTGTTTCAGCGCATGTTTTACCATGCCCGCCGGGCTTTTTGGGTTTTCCAGATGCAGCAGGCGGCAGACCAATTGCCTGAACTGACCTTGCGCACCGACATCAATATGCGCATCGACGACCCGATTTTCGAGCCGATCAAATGGTCGCAGATTTTAGAGTCCGACCCGCTTGCCTTGCCGCTTTTTGATGACCAGCCCGGCTTTTCGTTTGCGCACAACGTCGGCCCGATCAGCCTTTTGGTGGCGGACTTGCGTACCGAGCGTTCGCACGAGCAGATTATGGGGCCTTCCACTTGGCGAGCTATGCAGCGGTGGTTGTGCGACGGCGTTCCCACATGCGAAACGGAACGGCATTTGCTGTTTGTATCGTCGGTGCCGGTGATGCACCCCAAACTTTCGCTGGCGGAATTGCTGATGGAGAATTTGGGTTACGACCATGTGCTCGACAGCAGCGCCGACGACTTGAAAGACCACTGGACCAACGACGATCACGAAGGCGAACGCAAGCGCTTGATTGAAACTTTGTTTAGAACCGCCGAAGACCATCATTTGCGCGTTACCGTGCTTTCGGGCGACGTGCATGTGGCCGCTTGGGGCGTGGTGTACCGCACCGATTCGGATTATGCCAACTGCTCAACGCAAATCCAGCAGCTGACTTCGAGTGCGGTTGTGCACCCGTCATTGGTTTCGGTGATGGAGCGGCTGTTCTGCCAAGTGTTGAACTCGTTGGCGAAGAAGAAGCAGAAGCTGGACGTGAACCTCGAAGCGGAAATGATGCTGTTTCCGTCTTCCAACCGCTATGTCATGCCCGCGCGCAACTGGCTCGCATTGGAGCTGGATGAGGGTAGCCGCGGCGGTAATAAATTGTGGGCCAGCTGGCGCTGCGAAACCAAAGACGACTTTACCAACCATTTGCTGGCAATAGAGCCGTTGCGGCGTTCATGATGCCCAATCCTATTTGAAGCACTGTATAGGCCGTCTGAAAAATAAATTTTCAGACGGCCTGATGCTTAAAGCACGAACATCACAGTTTTACAGCAATCGGCTTGGGCTATGGCGGAGCATGAGCTTGAGGCCGTCTGAAAAGATTCATGCAGATAAGTAAGTGAAACAGAGCATGGCGGTTTAAGCGGATCGTATCCGGCTGACTATCCTATGGAAAGATGTCGTATAATCTGAAGTTTTTCATAACAAGGCCGTCTGAAAAATTTCCGGCCGATAATCATTATATTAGGAACATCAACCATGACCGAAACCATTGAACGCGACAGTATGCAATACGATGTTGTGATTGTCGGCGCCGGCCCCTCGGGTTTGTCTGCCGCCATCCGGCTCAAACAGCTTGCAGAACAGGCAGGCCGCGAAATCAGCGTCTGCGTGGTGGAAAAAGGTTCGGAAGTGGGCGCACATATTTTGTCCGGCGCGGTGATCGACCCCCGCGCTTTATCGGAGCTGCTGCCCGATTGGAAAGAGCAGGGCGCACCGCTCACCCGCAGCGTGACCGCCGACCAAGTGCTGTTCCTCACCCAAAACAAAGCCATTAAGTTGCCCGTTACCCCCAATTTCGACAACCACGGCAACTACATCATCAGCCTCGGTGCGTTGTGCCGCTGGCTGGCGGAGCAGGCGGAGAACCTCGGCGTGGAAATCTATCCGGGCTTTGCCGCATCGGAAGTGCTGTACCATCCCGACGGCTCGGTGAAAGGCATCGCCACCGGCAATATGGGCGTGGGCAAAGACGGCGAACCGACCGACAATTTCCAGCCCGGCATGGAATTGTGGGCGCAGCAAACCATTTTCGCCGAAGGCTGCCGCGGCTCGCTTACCCGACAACTCATCCAAAAATACGCGCTCGACCGCGATTGCCAGCCGCAAACCTACGGCATCGGCATCAAAGAAATCTGGGAAGTGCCCGAAGGCCGCTGCCAACCCGGATTGGTGGTGCACAGCACCGGTTGGCCGCTGGATAGCAAAACCTACGGCGGTTCGTTTATCTACCATCTGGACAATAATCAGGTGGCCGTCGGCTTCGTGGTCGGTTTGGATTATCAAAATCCCTATCTTTCGCCGTTTGAAGAATTCCAACGTTTCAAAACCCACCCCGAAATCCGCAAAACTTTTGAAGGCGGCCGCCGCATCGCTTACGGCGCGCGTGCGCTCAGCGAGGGCGGTCTGCAAAGCCTGCCCAAGCTCTCGTTTAAAGGCGGCGTGCTGGTGGGTGATGCGGCAGGCTTCTTGAACGTGCCGCGCATCAAAGGCATCCACACCGCCATTAAATCGGCGATGCTGGCTGCCGAGGCCGTGTTCCCGATTTTGGAAAATTTAGAAGAGGTCGAATCGTTTGAACACGGCAAAGAAGCCGTTGCTTATGAAGATTTGTTCAAACAAAGCTGGGCCTACCGCGAGCTTTACGCCGCACGCAATATCCGCCCGTCGTTCAAATGGGGCTTGTTCCCCGCGATGGCTTATACCGGTTTGGAACAATATGTCTTCAAGGGCAGAACACCGTGGACGATCAAACACCACGGCACCGACCACGGTTCGCTGAAAAAAGCCGCGTCCTGCCGTCCGATCGATTATCCGAAACCTGATAACAAACTGACGTTCGACCGCCTCAGCAGCGTGTTTTTAGCCAACATCAGCCATGAAGAAAACCAGCCGTCGCACCTCACGTTGAAAAATCCGCAAACCATGCTCGATGTGAACTTGCAGGAATACGCCAGCCCCGAAACCCGCTATTGCCCGGCGGGTGTGTATGAAATCGTGGAAGAGGGCGGCAAACCGCAACTGCAAATCAACGCCCAAAACTGCGTACATTGCAAAACCTGCGATATCAAAGACCCGACCCAGAATATCGTTTGGATTTGCCCCGAAGGGGCAAGCGGCCCCAATTACGGCGCCATGTAAACATAAAGGCCGTCTGAAAATAAGCAGCGCGTGATCATTGGCAATCAGTTTTCAGACGGCCTCAAACACCATCAGGCCGTCTGAAAACTTTTGCTCCCGCATTGACATGTGCCGATTGAGTTTGAATATTCATCATCTATTTTATTGACCATGCAACTCTTCAAATATCTTCAATCCCAAGGAATCGGCAGCCGCAAAGAATGTATGTGGCTGATTGAAAACGGCTGCGTTGCGGTTAACGGAGTGATTCAGGATTCACCGCGCAGCACGGTTCAGCCGGAAGAAGTGCAAAACTTGGAAATTGACGGCAAGGCATACACCGTCGTACCCATGCCGTATTTTTATATCGTGCTCAACAAACCGGCAGGCTACGAAACTTCCCATAAGCCCCAGCAATATCCGAGCGTGTTCAGCCTGTTCCCCGACCATATGCGCAATATCGACATGCAGGCAGTAGGGCGTTTGGATGCCGACACAACCGGTATCCTGCTGATTACCAACGACGGCGGCTTCAACCACAGGCAAACTTCACCCAAGCATAAAGTGGCGAAAGTTTACCGCGTGACATTAAAACATCCAGCCGACGAAACCTTGTGCGAAACGCTGAAACAAGGCGTATTGCTTCACGATGACAATGAAACCGTTGCCGCTGCCGATGCGGTTTTGGCGTCGCCGCACATCTTGATGCTGACCATTACCGAAGGCAAATACCACCAAGTGAAGCGCATGATCGCCGCCGCAGGCAACCGTGTAGAGCAACTTCACCGCACGAAATTTGGCGATTGGACGGCTGATAATATGCCAATCGGGAATTGGCGGTTTATATATTTGTAAAGAAATGGAAAGAAATAAGCTGTTTTAAAAGTAAGTTTCCATTTAAAAACAATGGGATAATTTCAAATCTTTTTTATTTACATAACTTAATACTAAAATTCATGAACTAATATATAATTCAGGTGTCTGAGTAACACTTGCTCCGAAAGGAGTGAGTAAGTGAGTAAGACGTTTTCCCCGTAATGTGTTTGGCCATCTATACTTTTCCCCTTAGTATAGATGGTTTTTTTTATCTGAAAAATTTTAGTTAATCCCTTTATAATATTTTTATTTATTTAACGGGTTTCAGCTGCCATAAAAATACCCCGACGAACGATCGGGGTTATTTTGTTTCATCGTAGTGAAAGTGCGGTTTGCGCGGATTTTCTAACTTCCATTCAATAAAATACGGCAAAATACGGCCAAAGTTTTGAATGAATTAAGGCCACAACCAAGCCCAAACTTTACGTCCTTCGCTTTGTAAAATCATAAACGTGCGGCAAGCGGCAGCGGTGGACATAGATTCTAAGCCTATGCCTTTTGCGGCCAGCGCTGCGGCAATTTTCGGATGCAGAAATATCTGTTTTTCTCCCGTACCGACCAAAATCACTTCGGGTTGGCTGTTTGAGGCCGTCTGAAAAAAATCTTCGGCAGTCATTTCGGCCGGCGTGGCTTTAGCGGGATGCTCAATTGTATTTTCTTTTAAAATAACGGCTTCGGTATAAACTTGACCGTTGATTTCTAGGCGGCCGGGCGAATAGGCTGTGATGGCGGCTTCTTCTCCGCCGAAAGTATTTTCTTCGATCAACATACACTTCCTCTCGATATCTTATAGTGGCTCTCTGCCTGAAATTCAGATGCAGAAACAGGCAATTTCAGGTAGGATTATGGCCTTTGCGTTCAAGCAGTTTTGCTTGCAGAATACTAACATACAACGGCTTAAGGAGACATAATGAAGCCTGTTTATATCGGAATTTTGGGTTTGGGCACTGTCGGCAGCGGCACTGCCCGAGTGTTGCAGGACAATGCCGCAGAAATCAGCCGCCGTTTGGGGCGCGATGTGTACATTTCAGCGGTTTGCGATTCCAGCGAGGAAAAAGTCCGCACGCTTTGCCCCAATGCAGTCTTCGTTAAAGATCCGTTTGAGTTGGTTCAGCGTGATGATGTCGATATCGTTGTCGAACTGTTTGGCGGCACGGGCGCGGCAAAAGAAGCTGTGTTGAAGGCCATTGAAAACGGTAAACACATCGTTACGGCCAACAAAAAGCTTTTGGCTGAGTACGGTAACGAAATTTTCCCGTTGGCTGAGCAAAAAAATGTGATGGTGCAGTTTGAAGCTGCTGTTGCCGGCGGTATTCCGATTATTAAAGCGCTACGCGAAGGTTTGTCTGCCAACAAAATCCGTTCGATCGCAGGCATCATCAACGGCACCAGCAATTTCATTTTGACAGAAATGCGTGAAAAAGGCAGTGCGTTTGCCGATGTGTTGAAGCAGGCGCAGGAGCTGGGTTATGCCGAAGCAGACCCGACTTTTGATATTGAAGGCCATGATGCGGGTCATAAAATTACTATTATGAGTTCGCTGGCATTCGGTACGCCGGTAAACTTCAATGCTTGTTATCTCGAAGGCATCAGCAAACTGGAAAGCCGCGATATTAAATATGCCGAAGAGTTGGGCTACCGCATCAAATTATTGGGCATTACCCGTAAAACCGACAAAGGTATTGAATTGCGTGTGCATCCGACCCTGATTCCCGAGTGCCGTTTGCTGGCGAATGTGAACGGCGTGATGAATGCCGTGCGGGTTGATGCCGATATGGTGGGCGAAACCCTTTATTACGGTGCCGGCGCCGGCGCATTGCCGACAGCCAGTGCGGTGGTGGCAGACATCGTTGATATTTGCCGTTTGATTACTGCCGATACCGATAACCGCGTACCGCACTTGGCTTTCCAACCCGCTCAAGTGAAAACCCAGCCTATGCTCACCATGGATGAGATTACCAGCAGCTATTATCTGCGCGTTCAGGCGAAAGACGAGCCGGGTGTGTTGGGGCAAATCGCCAATCTGCTGGCGAAAGAAAACGTGTCTATCGAAGCGTTGATTCAAAAAGGCGTGATTGACGGCGGCTCGGCTGAAATCGTGATTCTGACCCACAGCACGGTAGAGAAAAACATCAAAACCGCCATCGCCGCCATTGAAGCGTTGGAAGTCGTTCAAAAACCTGTGGTGATGATCCGCATGGAGAGCCTGCATGGACAACAAGGATAATCAGGTTTTAACGCCTGAAGAAGAACGCCGTAAAGCCCGCGCGAAAATACGCACCATCCGCATTTGGGCGTTTATCGTGTTGAGTTTGTTGGCGGTATTCGGGTTGCTGTCCAATTGTGCGCTTTCCAAACCTAAAGCCAAGCAGGCGATTGTGGATTCGTGTGTGAAAAACGTGCCGTTTTCCGACAAATGGCAGGCGGATTTGAAGGCTGCGGGATTGGAAGGTCAATCCGAAAAGGTGATCAACGATTACTGCATCTGTATGTGGGACGAACCGCTTGAAAAGCTTACCGAAAAGCAGATTCAGTCGCTCAGTTCCATGTCTCCCGAAGAGCAGCTTAATTTGCTCGGCGGCGTTGAAGCATTCGAAGCACGCGACAAACAGTGTATTGCATCGTTAAGCGCTAAATAGGGTTAAATCAAGATTGTGAGGCCGTCTGAAAATATTTCAGACGGCCTCACAGCTTTTATACTTTTATGTATGTATAGGCAGTTAATCTAAAACAATCATTAACAGCGTTTACTGATGGTTTCGAAGAATTAAGCTTCCAACGAAGCCAATTCCTGCCGCATTTTATTGATTACTGCAGCGTAGTCGGCTTGGCCGAAGATGGCCGAACCGGCCACAAAAGTATCGGCGCCGGCACGAGCCACTTCGGAGATGTTGTCGGTTTTAATACCGCCGTCCACTTCTAAAGCAATTTTGCGCCCGCTTTCCGCTTCATACATGTTTAGCAAATCACGCACTTGCCGGATTTTTACCAGCGTTTGCGGGATAAAGCTTTGCCCGCCGAACCCGGGGTTAACCGACATCAGCAATACCATATCCAGCTTGTCCAGCACATTTTCCAGCAGGTAAACCGGTGTGGCAGGGTTCAGCACCAGCCCCGCCTGACAACCGGCATCTTTAATCAGACTCAAGCTGCGGTCCACATGCCGGCTGGCTTCGGGATGGAAAGTGATAATGTTTGCACCGGCTTTGGAAAACGACTGAATCAGGTCGTCCACAGGCTCTACCATCAGATGCACGTCTATGGGTACTGTGGCATAGGGCTTCAACGCCGCGCATACCATAGGGCCGAATGTCAGGTTGGGTACGTAATGGTTGTCCATGACGTCAAAATGGATTAAATCTGCTCCGGCCTCAATCACTTTGCTGACTTCTTCGCCCAAGCGGGCAAAATCGGCGGAGAGAATACTGGGCGCAATGCGGAATTTTTGCACAAATGTATCCTTTTTGTTTTATTTTCCTACAAGGAATTATATATAAATTTACTGTCTGATTAATGATAACAATATGATGTAAAGAAAATTTTTAAAAATAATTTTTTGTCATTAACGAAAGTTAACGACGATTATACTGCGTTTCACACACATATCCGCTATATTTTAACAATATTGAAATTTGGGAAAACAATATATGCTTGCATTCACAGGGTTCAGCCGCGTTGTGCCGATCATAACAATCAGCGGTTGGATAATTTTAAACGGATTAAGTTCTGCACATGCAGGGCCGTTGGCTGCTTCGCTTGATGATTTCCATCCCAATTGCGATATCCGCTCGCTGGGCTTGACCCGCGAGCAGAATAACGAATTGCGCACTATCCGTAAAGATTATAAAAAAGCCTTGGATAAATCTATCCGCAAAGACGACCGCATTCTTAAAAACCGCCGTCGTGACGTTATTAAAATTTTGTCCAGCGACAGATTCAACCAAGACGATGCCCGTGATTATGTAGAAAAACGCTATATTTCCAGTATGGATTTCGCGGTGGATGAATTGTCGATCCAGCACCGTTTCTACAAGTTGCTCAGCCCCACGCAAAGGCAGCACTGGCTGAACATTTGCTTAAAATAATAAATAATACGAACACACCCGCTTAAGTTGATTGAGAAAGGCCGTCTGAAAAATTTTCAGACGGCCTTTCATCTTTAATCGGATTCTTAAACGGATATATAACGATATCAGTTTTATGAGTTTGCCGATTTATTTTTTTCTTTTATCTGCCTTTGAAGCCCAATAAGAAGCCAAGAGCGAGCCTGAAATATTGTGCCACACACTGAAAATAGCGCTGGGAACGGCAGCCAAAGGCGTGAAATAAGCTGCTGCAAGCGCGGCGCCCAAGCCGGAATTCTGCATACCGACTTCGATGGACAAGGTTTTTTGTACGTCGAAAGGCAGTTTAAACAGTTTGGCAGTCACAAAACCGAGTAAATAGCCGATGGCGTTGTGCAGTATCACCACGCCCAAAATCAACATGCCGCTTTCAAGGATTTTCGGTTTGCTGGCGCCGACTACCGAACCGATGATCAGCACAATGGCGATCACCGATATCAAAGGCAATATGCCCACGGCAGCTTCGGTTTGCTTTTTGAATAAAGTATGCGCGATAACGCCCAAAACAATCGGCAACAGCACGATTTTCAAAATCGACACAAACATGGCAGCGGCGGAAATATCCAGCCATTGGTTGGCCAGCAGATAGAAAACGGCCGGCGTCAAAATGGGCGCGAGCAAGGTGGAAATAGACGTTACCGCTACGGAAAGCGCTACGTTGCCGCGTGCCAGATAAGTAATCACATTAGATGCCGTACCGCCGGGGCAAGAGCCTACCAAAATCACACCGACTGCGATTTCAGGTGGCAGGTTAAATCCTACCGCTAAGGCATAAGCGGTGAACGGCATAATCACAAATTGGGCAATCACGCCGATGAGCACGGCTTTGGGGTGTTCCCCTAAAATCTTGAAATCGGCCGGAGCCAGCGTTAAGCCCATGCCGAACATAATAATGCCGAGCAATACGGGAATATACGGCAGCACCCATTTGAAGGTATCGGGCGCAACAAATGCAATCGCAGCAAATAATGCCGCCCACAATGCGAAAGTTTGACCGATTAAACGGCTGAATTTTGCTAACGCTTCCATTGTTTATCCATATGTGTAAAAAGGCGAAGAATACGCGAATTTGTGCGGTGGCAAAAGCTAATAGGGCGGATTGCGTGTGAAGTTTTATTGAGGCCGTCTGAAAAAACAGCCAAGGCGATAAAACGGCTGCTTTTGATGTGCGGGTTTTAAGCCTTTATTCGTTTAGCGTTTTTTAGCAGAGGCTGTACCTGTCTTAAAGCGGTTTAGCTTGAAATACGGTACAATGCGCGTTTATTTTTACTGAATAAAAGGCGGCCTGAACAAATGGCATCTTTAGAAACTTGGATCGGCCTGCGCTACTTGCGGGCGAAAAAACGTAACGGATTCATGTCGTTTATTACCATGATTTCGATAGCCGGCATTGCATTGGGTGTAACGGCATTGATTGTGGTGTTGTCGGTAATGAACGGCTTTCAAAAAGAAATACGCGGGCAGCTGCTTAATGTGGCGCCTCATGCCGAAATCGGGTATTACGATATCGGCAACGGCGAATCGTGGCAGAGCCTGCGCAGTTATATCAAAGATAAAAAAGAAGTGCTGGCCAGCGCCCCTTATATTGCAGATCAGGCATTGTTGGCGAATGCGGGAGAAGTGCGCGGCGTGCAGATTCGCGGCGTGTTGCCAGAGGAAGAAAAAAATGTCGTGGATTACGGCAACAACATGCCCGTCGGTAGTTTTGATGATTTGAGGCCGGGCGAGTTTGACATTATTCTCGGAGAGGGCTTGGCCGAAGCTTTGGGTACGGAAAAAGGCGGTAAGGTTACCGTGATCACGCCCGAGGGTAATGTGACTCCGGCCGGTGTCGTGCCCCGTTTGAAGCAGTTTAATGTGGTAGGTATTGTCAAAACGGGCGTTTATGAAGTGGACAACTCGCTGGCAATGACCCATATCAAAGATGCCCAAGTGCTTTACCGCTTGGGAGACGGGGTCGGCGGTTTGCGCTTGAAGTTGGCAGACCCTCAAAACGCGCCGGATTTTACCCGCAATCTTATTCCGAAAGCCCAGCAGAACAACATATGGGCGCGCGATTGGACGTTCTCAAACCGCAGTTATTTTGAAGCCGTCGAGCTTGAAAAACGCATGATGTTCATCATTCTCACGCTGATTATTGCCGTAGCGGCTTTCAATTTGGTGTCGTCTTTGGTGATGGCGGTTACGGAGAAACAGGCCGATATTGCTATTTTGCGTACGCTTGGCTTAGCGCCCGCCGGAGTGATGAAGATTTTTATGGTTCAAGGCGCATTTGCAGGCTTTTTCGGCACGTTGGTCGGTGTGGTTTGCGGTGTGTTGCTGGGCTGGAATGTCGGCAAGATTGTTGCGTTCTTTGAAAAGCTTTTCGGAGTACATCTGATTAATTCTCAAATTTATTTTATTGATTACCTGCCCAGCGATGTGAATATGCGCGATGTTGCCGTGATTGTAACCATATCGCTGGTGTTGGCTTTCTTGGCCACACTCTATCCGAGCTGGCGTGCAGCGAAAACCCAACCTGCGGAGGCTTTGCGTTATGAATAATGTTGTTTTGAAATGCGAACAAGTCTGCAAGAGTTATAACGATGGCAATTTGAGCGTCCATGTGCTGAATAATCTCAGTCTGGAAGTCTATCAAAGCCAAAGCGTGAGCATCATCGGCGCGTCAGGCAGCGGCAAATCAACCTTGTTGCACATCCTCGGCGGTTTGGATATGCCGACTTCGGGCACCATCAAGCTGATGGGTCATGAGTTGGGCAAGATGAACCAGAAGCAGCTCGGCGATTTGCGTAATCAGTATCTGGGTTTTGTTTATCAGTTTCACCATCTGTTGCCTGAATTTTCGGCGTTGGAAAACGTGATGATGCCGCTGCTGATCGGTAAGAAACCGAAAGCGGAAGCGGAAGCTCAGGCGGCGGCGATGTTGGAAAAGGTGGGTTTGAAACAGCGTATGCTGCACCGCCCGAGCGAACTTTCCGGCGGCGAACGCCAGCGTGCGGCGATTGCCCGCGCTTTGGTAACGCGCCCGAAATGTCTGCTGGCCGACGAGCCGACGGGCAATCTCGACCGTAAAAACGCCCAAAACGTGCTCGACATGATGCTGGATTTGAAAAACGAGTTGGGCACGAGTTTGATTGTGGTGACGCATGACGACGAGCTGGCATCCCGTTTCGACCGTGTGATGAGCATGAGCGATGGTACTTTGTGGGACAAAGAAAGCAGTTGATTAAGGTGTTTCAATGATGAGGCCGTCTGAAAACTTTTCAGACGGCCTCAGTGTTTAAGGGCGATCTATGTTTGTGTTTCATTTTTATTTAAAAGCATAAAGGGCAGACCAACATCTGCCCTTTTGTTATTTGAAGTTTTCTGACGACACGCCCTAAACCTGTGAAACCGGATATTTATTCAGGCACCACGGTTACCAGCACGCTCATGCCGGGGCGGGCGTCGTTTAAAGGTTTGATCGGGCGGGCTTTGATTTCAAAGGTGCGCATGTCGAAGCCGTCGTTATTGCGGGTGGCGCGCCAAGTGGCGTAGTCGGCCAGCACTTTGCTGGCGAACACTTTGAAGCGTATGGGTTTGTCGCTCAGAGCGGGCATGGTGGCTTCAAACTCGTTGCCCGGTGCAAACGCTTTCAGATGGTCTTCGCGCACGTTTAAAACAACCCATTGGTTTTGGTTGTCAACCAAAGTGACTACGGGCACGCCCTGCGGAACGATTTCGCCTTCTTCCACCATGATGTCGGCAACTTGGCCGTTAATCGGGCTTTTGAGGTTGGCTTCTTCTTGGGCCACTTGGGCTTCTTCCACTTTGGCCGCCACTTGCTTGGCCTGTGCTTCCGCGGCTTCTTTGTCTTCAGAACGCGCGCCGGTGCGTGCCATATCGTATTGGGCTTTGGCTGCGGCAGCCTGCTCGCGGCTGGCGATGTGGTTGGTGTAGGCTTCGTCGCGTTTTTGGCGCGACATCAAACCTTCGTTGGCGAGGTTTTGGATGCGGCGGTAGGAAACTTCGGCCAATTCGGCAGCGGCTTGTGCGCGTTTCCATTGCGCGCGCGCCATTTCGATTTCTTGGGGGCGTGCGCCGTGTTCGGCTTTGCGGGCCACGGCTTCGGCAGCTTCTTGGGCGGCTTGTGCCTGCTTGATTTTGGCGGTGATTTCGGGGCTGTCCATTTCTATCAGCTGGGTGCCTGCTTGGATGTCTTCACCTTCGCGCACGAAGATTTTGCTCACGCGGCCGGGCACTTTGGCTGCGATGTCGGTTTCTTGTGCTTCAAGCCGGCCCTGCAAAACGACGGGTTCGGGTTTGGCCGACAGCCATACGCCGTATGCAACGGCGGCGATTAGAATCAGCAGTGCGATAATCAGTGCGGCGGAACGGGATTTGTTTTTGCTTTTGGTGTTCATATTGTCTTTCTTATTTTCAGACGGCCTGTATCAGACAAGCCCGTTTTTTTCGCTTATTGGACGATGCCGTTTTTCATGAAAAGCTTCACGTCGGCTTTGCTTTCGTAGTCGGAGAGCTTTTCGGGCACGCCGCTGCTTTCGAGCAGTTTGGCCAGCGACTGCACATAATCGTTGGCGGATTTGGCGCGTTCGGTTTTGGCTTTGGCAAACTCGGTTTCGGCTTTCATCAGTTCGGCTACGGTATTGACGCCTTCGCGCAGGCCGGCTTGTTTCAAATGCAGCACTTCTTTGGCCAGCTTGATGTTGCTGCCGCGGCGGATGTAGTCGGCGCGGGCGTTTTCTACGCTGCGCCAGTTTTTTTCTACCAGCAGCAGAATGTTGTCGCGCAGCTCTTCATCGCTTTTTTCCGCCTGAATGATTTGCTGTGCCGAGGCGCGGTTCATGGTGCGGCGGTCGATTTGGCTGTATAGCGTCCAAGTCATGTTGACGCCGGCAATCCAGCTGGGTTTTTTGCCCATATCGTATGCGCCGAAGAGGTTGACGTTCGGCAAATAGCGCGCTTTTCCGGCTTCGTGCAAGGCTTCGGCCTGCTGCTTTTTCGCGTGGACTTTTTTAAAGCCGGGATGGTTTTGCAGGGCGAGATTTTGAAAATACTCCAGCGGTTCAATGGGTTTGCTCAGTAAAAAAATCGGCGTGGAAGGTTTGACGGTAACGGGGATGCCGAGCAGGCGGCTTAATGCGGTTTCGGCGAGTGCGGCATCGTTGTGTGCTTTTTCGGCGTCGCGTTTGGCGTTTTCAAACATGGCTTGGGCTTCAAGCCGGTCAACCCGCGCAATCAATCCCTCTTCCAGTGCGCGTTTGGCGGTGTGGTCGTAGCGGGCGATGGTGCGCACGGATTGGTCGTGCAGGCCCGCCGCCATGCGGGCGAGTTGGGCGCCGAAATAGCGTTCGGCCAAAGTGTTGTTTAATTCGTTGCTCGTTAAGCCCGTGTCGGCACCGGCTTCTTCGGCGCGGGCTTTAATCAGGTTTTTGGCGGCTTTGGTGGTGCCGCCGTCAAAAACCGGCCAAAAACCGGCCACGGTGGCATGGTGTGTGTTGCCGCGGTGATCGTAGGTAAATTCATTGGGGATGCGGGCGGCAATGCGCTGGGACGCTTGATTGAGCAGGCCGGCGAGGGCGGGGTCTATGCCTTGCAGGGAAGTCTGACTGCCGGACGGATGGCTGAGGGCGCGTTGTTTGATGTCGGTAACATCCACTTCGCCGCGTACGCGGTATCGGGCTGCGGTGCCGTTCAGAATCAGGCTGGGGCCGCCAAGCCCTTTTGCGGCTTCGCTTTGCAGCTGTTTAGCCGATTCAAAAGCGTGGGCGGCGGCCAGTTTGGGGGAGTTTTGCATCAGTTCGTCGCGAGCCTGTTGGAAACTCAAGGAAACTGTTTGCGCAGGTTCGCCGGTATGTGTGCCGACCGCCGTTTCGGCGTATGAGGGCAGGGCGGCGGATAACGGGATACAGACGAGCGGTAGGAAAAGCTTGTTCATGATTAATCGCCGGGCAGTGTGTGGCTCGGATAAAATGCACATGGTGTTTTATGAAAATGCTGTTTTGGATTATAGGTTTGCTGAGATGCTTATTCAAGCTGGCGGCGGGTTTCAGACGGCCTTATGGAGGTTAGAACAGGTAAATGTAATGTTAAAAGCGTAGAAGTAAGGCCGGCGGCGTTTTGAAAACGGTTCGTTTCAAAAGCAGGGTAAAGGTGAAGTTTGAGAAATATACAGGCCGTCTGAAAATAAGCTTTAGCGAAACCCGCAAATCTTGTTTTCAGACGGCCTGTGTAGGCTTGATAGGGCTTATCGGTTTTTTAAGCCCAAAACGTCTTGCATATCAAACAGACCGCTCTTGCGTTTGCCCAACCATACGGCCGCACGCACGGCCCCGGCGGCAAACGTCATGCGGCTGCTGGCTTTGTGGGTGATTTCCACGCGTTCGCCGTCGGTGGCGAAAAGGGCAGTGTGGTCGCCGACAACGTCGCCGCCGCGCACGGTGGCAAAGCCGATGGTGTTCGGGTCGCGCGCGCCGGTGTGTCCTTCGCGGCCGTAAACGGCGCATTCTTTCAGGTTGCGGCCGAGCGCATCGGCAATCACTTCGCCCATGCGCAACGCGGTGCCGCTGGGGGCATCGACTTTGTGGCGGTGGTGGGCTTCGATGATTTCGATGTCGTAGCCTTCGTTCAACACGCGGGCTACGGTGTCGAGGATATGGAAGGTTAAGTTGACGCCGACGCTGTAATTGGCGGCGAATACGATACCGGTTTTTTCAGAGGCCGTCTGAATGGCGGCTTTGCCTGCGTCGTCGAAACCGGTGGTGCCGATAATCATGCCCACGCCCGCCGCCGCGCATTTTTCGATGTACACGAGGCTGGGTTCGGGGCGGGTGAAGTCGATCAGGATATCGCTGGCGGCCAGCACTTCGTCGATATTGTCGGTGATGGGTACGCCGGTTTTCAGGCCGACGGCATAGCCTGCGTCCAAGCCCAAAGCGTCTGAGCCGGAATGTTCTAATGCGCCGCTCAATACGGTATCGGGATGTTGGTTGACGGCTTCAACCAACACGCGCCCCATGCGGCCGTCTGCGCCGGCAATGGCAATCTTTAATGCAGTCATTGATGCTGTCCTTATCGGATTTTAGTTGCCTTCCGGTTGGAAAACGGGTTGGGGAGCGGCTTGTTGCGGCTGTCGGGCTTGCTGTTCGATCAAGCCTTCTGCCTGAAGTTGTTGGATGGCGTATTCGATGGCATTACCTTCGGCGCGTGCCAAGCGGTCGTTATCGAAATACAGGGTCAGGGTGCGTTGTTCTTTGATTACGCCGTTGCGGGAGATATTAAATGTGTAGTCCCAACGGTTGTTGTGGAAAGGATCGCGCAAGAGCGGCGTGCCCAACATCAGTTGTACTTGGTCGCGGCTCATGCCGGGTTGTAGGGAGGCAACGGCGCGGGCGTCAAGCTGGTTGCCTTGGATGACTTTCAGTTTGTAAGAAGGAAAATTCGATACGCGTTCGGCGGAACACGCGCCCAGTCCGAGCAGGGCGGCGATGGCGAGGCATAAGGTTTTATTCACGGGTTTACCTTTCATGGATTCAGTCGTAGCAGGCTTTAGGCGCCGGTGTGCCTGAAAGGTTCAGGCCATTGGAAACCTTTATCATCTTATAGTGGGCAAAGCCGCTAAAAGTGCGTATTATAACGGCAATTACACCACAACGGTATGAGAGTATTATGGAAAACAATTTCAGCAATATTGCCCAGTTGAAAGACAACGGCTTGAAGGTTACCGGCCCGCGTTTGAAAATATTGGATTTATTTGAAACTCACGCTGAAGAACATTTGAGTGCGGAAGATGTTTACCGCATTTTGTTGGATGAAGGTATTGAAATCGGTGTCGCCACCATTTACCGTGTGTTGACCCAGTTTGAGCAGGCCGGCATTTTGCTGCGCCACCACTTTGAAACCGGTAAAGCGGTTTACGAGCTGAACAAAGGCGACCACCACGACCATATCGTGTGCGTAAAATGCGGCAAAGTAACCGAATTCCACAACGAAGAAATCGAAAACCTGCAAGAAAAAATCGCCGAAGAAAACGGCTATAAAGTGGTTGATCATGCGCTGTATATGTATGGCGTGTGCGAAGACTGCCAGCAAAAACGCAAGCGTTAAGGCGGTGTTGGTGTCAAATTTTTTCAGACGGCCTCGGTATAAACTGAGGCCGTCTGAAATTTTTATCAAAGCCGGTTGAGCATGGATATTCCTTTTTTACACCCTAAAAGCAAAACCTTCCCCGATGTGAATCAGGCCATTGCCGAACGCGACGGTTTGGTTGCCGTAGGCGGCGATTTAAGCCCGGAAAGGCTGTTGACCGCTTATCGGCAGGGCATTTTCCCGTGGTTTTCCGAAGGCCAGCCCGTGTGCTGGTGGGCGTTGTCGCCGCGCACCGTGCTGTATCCCGAAAAAATCCACATCGGCCGTTCGCTGCAGAAAACTTTACGCAACAAGCCTTACGCGGTTACGGTAAACCAATGTTTCCCGCTCGTGATTCAGGCGTGCGCACAAGTGTCGAGGGCGGGGCAAGACGGCACATGGATTACCGACAGCATGCAGCAGGCGTATATCCGTTTGCACGAAATGGGGCATGCCCATTCGTTTGAATGCTGGTATCCCGATGAATCAGGCCGTCTGAAACTCGCGGGCGGCTTGTACGGCGTGCAGATCGGGCGGGTGTTTTTCGGCGAATCCATGTTTGCCGTGCAACCCGATGCCTCCAAAATCGCTTTTGCCTGTGCCGTGCCGTATTTGGCGCAATGCGGGGTAGAGTTGATCGACTGCCAGCAGAATACGCACCATTTGGCGCGGTTTGGCTCGGAGCAAATCGATTTCGCTGATTTTAGCGCGATGTTGACACGGTGTTCGGCGCTTCCGTTGGCGCAGGAAATCGGATGCGGAACGGTAGCTGTGAAGCATATTCCGTAGATATATGCTTTTCAAGATGGTTGTCTGCAATCGCTGAAAGCAAAGTAGCGCATTACGGACGATAGTTTTTTTAAAAGAAGGTTTTTGGATTTTATCTGATTGATATTCAAAAATTTTCTTGTGTTGGTGAGAGCTGAATCGGCAACAGAAGTGGCCACCAAAATTTTTTAAGGTAAAATACCTGCGTTTTAAGCATTCAAGGCCGTCTGAAAGCTTGATGCTTTTTTATAACTGCCGTCTGAGCCTAAATTCAGCCGAGAGCAAGGCGTTGGTTTCAGACGGCCTCATATCTTTACTTTCAATTGATTCCATTTAGGAAAAGAACATGTCATTACAAAACATCATCGAAACAGCATTTGAAAACCGCGCCGACATTACGCCGGCTACCGTTACCGAAGAAGTGAAAGCAGCGGTTGAAGAAACGTTGAAACAGCTGGATGCCGGCACTTTGCGCGTTGCCGAGAAAAAAGACGGCAAGTGGGTGGTGAACGAATGGGCGAAAAAAGCCGTGCTGTTGTCGTTCCGCATTCAAGACAACGAAGTGCAAAACGACGGTGTAAACAAGTATTTCGATAAAGTGCCGACCAAATTTGCCGATTGGAGCGAAGAAGAATTTAAAGCCGCCGGTTTCCGTGCCGTGCCCGGTGCGGTAGCGCGCCGCGGCAGCTTTGTGGCGAAAAACGTGGTGCTGATGCCTTCTTATGTGAACATCGGCGCGTATGTGGACGAAGGCACGATGGTGGACACTTGGGCGACTGTCGGCTCGTGTGCGCAAATCGGTAAAAACGTGCATTTGAGCGGCGGCGTGGGCATCGGCGGCGTGTTGGAGCCGTTGCAGGCCAGCCCGACCATTATTGAAGACAATTGCTTCATCGGCGCACGTTCCGAAATCGTTGAAGGCGTGATTGTGGAAGAAGGCAGCGTGATTTCAATGGGCGTGTACATCGGCCAATCCACCAAAATTTACGACCGCGAAACCGGCGAAATCCACTACGGCCGCGTGCCTGCCGGTTCGGTGGTGGTATCGGGCAGCCTGCCGAGCAAAGACGGCAGCCACAGCCTGTATTGCGCGGTAATCGTGAAGAAAGTGGATGCGCAAACCCGCGCCAAAACCAGCGTAAACGAACTGCTGCGCGGCGTGTAATTTATTCAGCATGAATAAGCAGAGGCCGTCTGAATCCGATTCAGACGGCCTCTTTGCGAAAGAGCCGGTGTGATAAATGAGAAATTGGTTTATTTTTATCTAAGTTATCAAATGCTTGCAAGGCTGGATTTAATCTTTGAAATTCTATATATTTAAACCTGAATAGAGACCGTTTGTAATTCATTGTTGGATTATCTATATAAACCTGATTATAATGCGAGCCATGAAAAAACATATCCCATTCCTCGTTACTTTGGTTGCACTGGCGGGTTGTGAGACCATTTATCTTCCGACCCTGAAAGAAGTGCCTGTACGCCCCACCAATGTCAAAACCGAGCCGGCGAAACCTACCGCCCGCGCTCCTTACCGTTTGGCTGAAAATCATTGGACAGACGTTTCTAAAATCCGGGACGAAGCAACCCGTTTGAGCTATCAGGTAAGTGAAGGCAAGATCACGAAAGTTCAGGCCGCGCAATATCTGAACAAATTCCGTATCCAACAAGTAGGCCGCAACTCCATCGACGACAGCATGTATGAAGTGTATCTGCGTTCTGCGGTGGACAGCCAACGCGGCGCGATTACGACGGAGCAGTCGAAACTGTATATCCAAAACGCGCTCAGAGGTTGGCACCAACGCTGGCCGAATATGAGAAACAAACCTTCAAATCCTGCGTTTACCAACTTCCTGATGGAAGTGATGTCGATGCGTCCTTTGCAATAACGATGATGTACAACTTTACCGGAGTGCTTGATAGACCATTTTAAGCACGACCGGTATTCAGAAATGAAAAAACTGCCGTCTGAACATTTTCAGACGGCAGTTTTTTGCATGGAAATCAACCGAAGAGCTTTTCGGTAGCCCGGCGTGCTTTGTCGCGGATTTCGTCGGTAAGATGGCTTTTCATCTGGGTATAGACTAAAGCGATCACGGCGATGTCGTCGGTAAAGCCGAGCGGGCCGAGCAGGTCGGGGATGCTGTCGATGGGGCTGAAAAAATACACCAACGCACCGAGAATGATGATTTTGGTGCGGCTGGGCGTTTGAGGGTCTTTAAACAGAAAATACAGACTGTACAGCTGTCTGATGGCGGGTGCGCCTAGTTTGCCGGCTACGCGGCCTACTTTTCGCAGAAAGCCCGGTTCGTCTAATTTTCTTCTGCGGAATTTAGGGATAAATTCTTCAGGAGAAGGTCTGTTCATGGTGTCGTTCCTTTTGATGTGTCGGTATCAAAGCCAAAGATTTCAAAAGCTTGGCCGAACTTATATGGTGCATTTGGAGGTAATTGCAAGATGGAGCGGCAAATTTAATTGGGCGGGAAAGTGATAAGGCCGTCTGAAAAAAAACAACCCGCACGTTTTGGATAAATTGTGCGGTTTGTTTTTTCAGACGGCCTATCCGATATTTCCAAGCCTTTATGACGGGATAACGCTTTTTTTCACGCACTCGGATTCGAGCGATAAATCTTTCATGGTTTTGTCGAACTCGGCCAGATATTCCGGCAAAAGATAAGGGCGAAGCAGGCTGAGGGTGCGTTGGATGCCGCGTACTTTGGAATCTTCGGTCAGCTTGGCGCGACCGCGCAGCGAGCCGTCGAAATCGAACCAGTATTTGGTTACCATCCACATGTTCAAAGCCAAATCGTTCATGGCGGTTTCGTCGGCTTTGATGATGCCCAAGCCGTTCAGGCGGGTGAGCAGGTTCACCAGCAGCGGCGACACTTTGGCTTGGGTGAAATTATTGTGTTCGCCCAACAGCTCCGCGCTTCTTGCCAGCAAGGTGTTCACGTCGCTGAAGAGGAAACGGTAGCGCCACATCACGTCGTAAATGCCCGACATGTAGCTGATGGCATCGCATACGCCTGCGGGCAGTTGGGCGTTGTGCAGATAGTTGAGCAAATCGTCGCTGTAACGTTTGAACAGTTGGACGATGATTTCGTCTTTATTGCGGAAATGGTAATAGAGGTTGCCCGGGCTGATGCCCAAATGGGCGGCAATGTGGTTGGTGCTGATGTTGCGTTCGCCTTCTTCGTTGAACAGCATCAGACCCGCATCGATGATTCTGGTGTAAGTATTTATTTTTATTTCTTTTGCCACTTTGCTACTCCTTAGGGCGGCGCGTTGCCGCCCGTTTCAATTTATGCTTTTAACAAGCGGTTGATTATAACCAAGCTGCTTTGTTTTGACTGCAATCACAATGAAAAAGATGCCGGAAGCCAGTTCGGTTCCGCATGCAATGCCACACCGAAGCGTTCCTGCACGGTTTGGCAGATGTGTTGCGCGAGGCGGTAAACGTCTTGCGCTGTGGCCTGCCGTTTGTTAACCAGCACCAAAGCCTGTTTGTCGTGCACCGCCGCGCCGCCTATGCCGTAGCCTTTCAGACGGCATTGGTCGATCAACCAGCCCGCCGCCAGTTTGACGCTGCCGTCGGCTTGCGGGTAATGCGGCATTTCGGGATATTGTGCCAGCAGTTTGTGTGCGGTTTCGTTATCGACAATCGGGTTTTTGAAAAAACTGCCGACATTGCCCAGCGCTTTCGGGTCGGGCAGTTTGCTGGCGCGGATGCTGCACACGGCTTCGGATACGTCTTTCGCCGTTGCCGCACGGCCTGCACATTTTTCCGCCAATACGGCAGCCAAATCGCCGTAGCGGGCGTTGGCGGTGAATTGTTCTTTTAAGGCGAACGCAACCGAAACAATCACATAGCGCCCTTTTCCTTGCTGTTTGAACAGGCTTTCACGGTAGGAAAAGCAGCAGTCGGCATTGCTTAATTCGACAAAGCTTAAGGTGTCCAAATCAAAGCAGCGCACGCTGTGGATGATGTCTTTCACTTCCACGCCGTATGCGCCGATGTTCTGTACCGGCGACGCGCCCACCGTGCCCGGAATCAGGCTGAGGTTTTCCAAACCGCTCAAGCCCATATCCAGCGTTTTCAACACGAAGTCGTGCCACACTTCGCCGGCCTGCGCTTCTATATAAACGAGGCCGTCTGAACGGAAAAGTTCGCGTATGCCTTTATTTTGCATGTGGACGACCAGCCCGTCATAGTCGCGCATCAGCAGGATATTGCTGCCGCCGCCGAGCCACAAAACGGTATGGCGGTCAAACTGGGGCAGCTTCACCAATTCCGGCAAATCCGCTTCGTTTTCCAACACGGCAAAATCACGCGCCGCGGCTTTCAAGCCGAATGTGTTGAGCGGCGTTAAATCCACATCGTGCAACAACTGCATCACAACATCCTTTTACGTTCAGCCACCGAGCGGCTGCATATTTCCAAATACCAAACCAGTAAAACGGCGGCTACGGTGAGCGAAATCACCAGCGCCGTCCAAAAACCGTAAATGCCCATGTCTGCCGAATAAGCCAGCAGATAGCCCGGCACCAAACCGAAGCCCCAAAAGGCTACGGCGTGAATCAGCATCGGGATTTTGGTCACTTTATAACCGCGCAGGGCATAAGAAGCGACGCATTGGGTGGCGTCGCCCAACTGAAACACCGCCGCAAACAGCAGTACCGTTGCCGCAATCGCCAATACCGCCGCATCGTCGGTGTACATGCCTGCCAGCGGGTAGCGCAAAAATACCAGCAGCAAAGCGGTAAACACCGCCATCACCACGCCCAAAACCAATGAAACGCCCGAAATATAACGCGCCCGCGTATATTCCCTGCGGCCGATGGTGTAGCCCACCCGCACCGTACCCGCCGAGCCGATGCTTTGCGGAATCATATAAATCACGCTGGTTAAGCTGATCACCACTTGCTGCGCCGCCACATAATCCTCGCCTTGCCGCGCCACCAAAAACACGATGCACGAAAACAGGCTCACTTCCAGAAAAAACGACAAACCGATCGGCGCACCCAATTTCCAGATTTGTTTGAACACCTTCATATCGGGCTTGCTGAATCGCTCGGTCAGCTTGAACTGCCTGAAATATTTCTGCTTCACCACATACAGCCACAGCGCGGCGGCGTTGAACCAAAACACCAGCGTAGTCGCCACACCGCAACCCGCACCGCCCAGCGCAGGCATGCCGAATTTACCGTACACAAACGCATAATTGAGCGGCACGTTCAGAAAAAACGCCAAAAAACTCACAATCATAATCACGCGCGGCCGGTTCAGGCTTGAGGCATAGGCATGCAGGGCGCGGTGTATCATCGCCGCGGGCATGGCCAAGCCGGTGAACAGCATATATTGCGCCATCATGCTTTCGACGTTTTCACTCAAGTTCAGCAGCTTTTGAAACGGAACAATGGCCAGCCATATCAGCAGCATGCCTATCACGCCCATCATCAGGCCGAACCACATGCTCTGCCGCCCCGTTTCGCCCACTTCGTCGTATTTGCCCGCGCCGTAAAGCTGGGCGATCATCGGGTTCAGCGCCGTCATCACGCCGAGAAAAGTGATGTACACCATCACAAACGCGCTGCTGCCGAGGGCGATGGCGGCCAAATCGTCTTTACCCGCGCCGCCCGCCATTACCGTATCTACAAAACCCACGCCCACTTGCGCCACTTGGGCAAGCAGCATCGGCAGGGCGAGCAGCACGAGTTTTTTGCCTTCTTTATGGAAAACGGGGAAGGAATAACGGTTTAGATCGAAAAGCATAAAGTTTCCAAGTTCAGACGGCCTGTTTCAGACGGCCTCTTACGGATAGTGTGTGTTGTAGATAGCTGTGTTTTTTCAGACGGCCTTTACATCCCGAAAGCCGTTTGCCGCCAAATGCCGCAAACGCCGCTGGCGGTGGCGGAAAAAGAGGCGGGCGGCGGTTGCCATCGGTGCAGTCAGCATACCTGCGTCTATTTCCACATGGTCGCGATACAGGCAGCCGCCGTTTTGCGGTTTGACGGTAATCGTATGCCGCCAGCGGCGTATCAGCACGCCGCGGCCGTTGTCGAGCATGGTGAAGCAGTTTGCCGCCGGATAGGAAATATCCACGATCTGCCAGCCCAGCGGCACAAGGCCGAAAAGGTACATGTTGAGCCGGTAGGCGGCGGGTTGCCATGTTTCGGGAAGCGTTTCGTTGCGGCACGGGCTGAAAACAACCAACGGACGCGCCACATACAGCAGCAACGACGGCTTTTTCAGGTGCGCAGCCGCTTCTTCGGCGGAGCAGGGCAAAAAAGTGTGCAGGCAGATACTACGCATGGCGGTTTTCGCGTTGTTTTCTGTTTTTCAGACGGCCTCAAGCCGGCAGACAAGCTTGAAAAATGCAACGGCGTAGTGTAACAAAAAAAGCCCTTGCTCGGGCGGTTTTGCATTTGACAGGCCGTCTGAAACCATACACACTCTGCCGCTTTCCACTCTGCCGCAGCCATGATGAACTGGAACGACCACCTGCAAGCCGCGCTCGACAGCCAAGCGGCCAAGCAAGCCTACCGCCGCCGCACCGCCCGCCGCGCCGACACCGCGCCGCCTTATCTCGAAAGCGGCGGCAAACGCTATCTCAATTTCGCCGGCAACGACTACCTCGGCCTCAGCCGCGACCCGGGCATCATCGCCGCATGGCAGCAGGCTTTGGCGCAATACGGCACCGGCAGCGGCGGTTCGCCTTTGGTCAGCGGCCACACCGACGCGCACGAAACGCTGGAAAACCGTTTGGCCGATTGGCTCGGTTACGAACGTGCGATTCTGTTTCCCAGCGGTTACGCCGCCAACCAAGCCGTGTTGCTCGGTTTATTGGGCAAAGACGACGTGCTGCTGGCCGACAAACTCTGCCACGCTTCCATGCAGGAGGCCGCCGCCCTCGGCCCCGCGCAGTTTAAGCGGTTCGCCCATCGGCAATACGATGTTTTGGAAAAGCAACTGATTGAACATCAAGGAAAAAGAATCTTGGTGGCCAGCGAAGGCGTGTTCAGTATGGACGGCGACACCGCCGATTTAGGCCGTCTGAAAACCCTGTGCGAACGATACGGCGCATGGCTGCTGCTCGACGACGCACACGGCATCGGCATCCTCGGCAGCGAAGGCCGCGGCAGCGCGGCAGCAGCGGGCGTACAACCCGACATATTGATTGTTACCTTCGGCAAAGCAGTCGGGCTGATGGGCGCGGCGGTATTGTGCAGCCGTACCGTTGCCGAATACCTCACCCAGTTCGCCCGCCACCTGATTTACAGCACCGCCTTTCCGCCCGCCCAAGCCGCCGCCCTTTCCGCCGCCTTCACCCGCATCCGCAGTGCCGATGATTTGCGCGGCAAACTGCGCGGCAATATCCGCTTTTTTCAGACGGCCTTATCCGAATGCGGGCTGCGGGAACGCCTGATGCCGTCTGAAACGTCCATCCAGCCCTTTCTCTGCGGCAGCAACGAAGCCGCTTTATCCGCATCCGCCATACTGCGCGAGCACGGCCTGTATGTACCCGCCATCCGCCCGCCCACCGTACCCGTCGGGCAGGCGAGGCTGCGGATTACCCTCACCGCCGCCCACGAACCGACGCATATCGAAACACTAATCAAAGGTTTGCAAGATGCCGTCTGAAAAACCGTCCAAACACCTCATCGCCCGCGCATTCAGCCAAGCCGCCGCCGGTTACGATGCCTATGCCGACGTTCAACAGCAGGCCGGGCTGCGTTTGCTGCAACTGCTGGAAAGCCGTTTTTCAGACGGCCTCAACCGCAAAACCGTTGCCGACATCGGCGCGGGCAGCGGCTGGGTCAGCGAAAAAATACGCAGTCGCGGCGCAAATGTACTCGCCCTTGATTTGGCCGAAGGCATGTTGCAACACATCGCCCGCCACCGCCGCGCC
The DNA here is from genome assembly GCF_022870825.1 of Neisseria sp. Dent CA1/247. Taxonomy (NCBI): domain Bacteria; kingdom Pseudomonadati; phylum Pseudomonadota; class Betaproteobacteria; order Neisseriales; family Neisseriaceae; genus Neisseria; species Neisseria sp. Dent CA1/247. Next base: position 1,036,203 of record NZ_CP091522.1, read on the forward strand.
GACTGCTGCCTGCTCGCCGATGCCGAATCCCTGCCGCTCGCCGACCACAGCGTCAACGCCTGCTTCAGCAGCCTCGCCCTGCAATGGTGCGACCTCGAACAAGCCGCCGCCGAAATGCAGCGCGTGATCCGGCCCGGCGGCTGCGCGGCCGTCGCCACCATCGGCGCAGGCAGCCTGCAACAGCTCAAACAGGCATGGCAGGCCGCCGATGAAGCCGTACACGTCAACCGCTTCCTCACCGAAAGCGAAATTCAGACGGCCTTTAACTGCTTTTCCAACCTACGGATACACACCGAAACGCACACCCAATATTTCCCCACCCTCCAATCCCTGCTGCACAGCCTGAAAAACATCGGCGCCAACCATGTGATCTCGCGTGAAAACAAAGGCTTAACAGGCAAACGGCGTTGGCAGCGTTTTCAGACGGCCTACGAAAACATGCGCGCGCCGAACGGTATGCTGCCGCTGGATTACCGCATCACTTATGTTGTGGCTTGGTGATTTTTTGATAAACCGAGGCCGTCTGAAAAACTTTTCAGACGGCCTCGGTTTGTTTATATCCAAATACCAAAAGATCAGTTGCCTTATTCCGCTTCGTCAATCCAAGCCTGCTGCACGGCTTCGAGGATCTTTTCGCCGCAGCGGGCAGGGTCGTCGTCGAAATAGGGCAGGGCGAGAATCAGCTCGCGCAAGTGGGTAAAGCGGATGGTTTTCGGATCAATATCGCCGTGGGTGTCGTAAAGCTCTTCGGCGATGCGTTGGGTGTCGGTCCATTTCATGGGTGTGCTCCTTTGTGATTTTTAAGACGGGATTCGTCGGAAAAAAGTATTGTCGGTTTCGCAAAGGTCTCAGGCCGTCTGAAAATGATTGTTCAGACGGCCTTTGTGATTAATGATGCTCGCGCGCGTGGTTGATGGTGTATTTGGGGATTTCAACCACCAAATCTTCCTCGGCTACTTTGGCTTGGCAGCTCAAGCGGGATTCGGCTTCCAAACCCCATGCCTGATCGAGCAGGTCTTCTTCGATTTCAGACGGCTCTTCCAAGCTGTCGAAACCTTGGCGCACAATCACATGGCAGGTGGTGCAGGCGCAGGATTTTTCGCAGGCGTGGTCGATTTCGATGTCGTTGTCGAGCAGCAAATCGCAAATGGTTTGGCCTTCGGGGGCGTTGTCGATGATTTTTCCCTCGGGGCAGAGTTCGGCGTGCGGCAATATGGTTACTTTCGGCATGTGTGTTCTCTTAAAATGAAATAAAGTTATGGTCGGGCGTTATTTTACCCGATACGGCGGTCGGTGCTGCCGGTTTGCTATTAATGTTTTAAATGGGGCGGAAAGAGCTGCTTGATATTTCCGCCGCTTGTCCGGTTGGGCAAACGGTTTGGGTTTTCAGGCAAGCAGTGCCAAATGTTCGATCAGAATCGAAGAACCGATCGCAATCAGCACGATGCCGCCCAATACCTCGGCGCGTTTGCCTGCGGCTTTGCCAAACGACCGCCCCAAAACCATGCCGACGGCAGACATGATTGTGGTGGTTGTGCCGATCATAAAGGCCGCCAGCCAGATGTTGACTTCTACAAAAGCGAGGCCGACACCCACAATCATCGAATCGATGCTGGTGGCAACGGCGGTAACCACCGTCAGCCAAAAGCCGTTTTTTGCCGTATCGGGATCATCTTCTTCTTTGCCGGACAGTGAGCCGTAAATCATTTTGCCGCCCAAACCCAGCAGCAGGATAAAGGCAACCCAGTGATCCCACTCGGCAATCAAAGGCTTGGCAACCGAGCCGCCCAGCCAGCCGATTAACGGTGTAATGGTTTCAACGATACCGAAAATCAGTGCCGTACGGCCGACGCGCCGCAAGGTCAGGCAATTGCAGTTGCAGGCGGCGCCTTTGGCTATCGAGGCGGCAAAGGCGTCAACAGACATGGCAAAGGCCAGAATGCTTAGGGTGTAGAGGTTCATGGTTGTGTTTAATGGCGTTGTTTGGGCAACGCTTTATTTTTTTATTCAGCCGTTTGGGCAAGTGCTTGGCGGCTTTAGGGTGCTGTTATGGATTGTGTTATTTTCAGACGGCCTCAAGTTGGGAGGCCGTCTGAAATTTAAATATCGTTTACATTTTGTCCGGCTAGGGCGCGTTGGATATTGCGGTTCATGCGTCGGCCGGCGAAGTCGTCGGTGGCGTGCCCTAGCGCGGATACGGCGTTGCGGATTTCGTCGGCATTGCCTGTCTGAGCGAGATTGTGCAAAGCGGCGATGCTGTCGCGGATGGCAGCAAGTTCGGTTTCGTTGAGCAAATCGCCGTCCATTTCCAACGCGGTTTCTACGGCGGCGGTTAGACCTTCGGCTTCCACAACGGCTTCGGCGCGGGCACGGGCGGCCATGTCGTCGGAGGCGTTCGACATGCTCTCTTTCAGCATGTTGGTGATGGTTTCGTCATCGAGACCATAGGAAGGTTTCACTTCGATTTGCGCCTGCACGCCGGTGGATTGTTCGCGGGCGGACACGGAAAGCAGGCCGTCTGCGTCCACTTGGAAGGTTACGCGGATGCGGGCGGCACCGGCCACCATCGGTGGAATACCGCGCAAGGTGAATTTGGCGAGGCTGCGGCAGTCGGACACGAGTTCGCGCTCGCCCTGCACGACATGGATGGTCATCGCGGTTTGGCCGTCTTTAAAGGTGGTGAACTCTTGGGCGCGGGCAGTGGGCAAGGTGCTGTTGCGCGGGATGATTTTTTCCGACAGCCCGCCGTAGGTTTCGAGGCCGAGCGACAGGGGCGTTACGTCGAGCAGCAGCCATTCGTCTTCGTTTTTATTGCCCGCCAGCACATTAGCCTGCATCGCCGCGCCGAGTGCAACCACTTGGTCGGGGTTGAGGTTGTTGAGCGGCGTTTGGCCGAAAAAGGTAGCCACGGCTTGCTGAACGTGCAGCATGCGGGTGGAGCCGCCTACCATAATCACGCCTTTCACGTCGGCCTTGCCCACGCCTGCATCTTTCAAGGCTTGCTTCACCGGTTCGATGGTTTTGGCCACCAGATGTTGAGTGAGGTTGTGGAATTCTTGGCGGGTGATGGCGGTATCGACCGTGCGGCCGTCTGAAAGCACGGTTTGCACGGTGGCGCCGGTGTCGGTAGTGAGTGTTTCTTTGGCAGCGCGGGCAAGGCTGAGCAGTAGTTGGCTGTCTTGCTCGTTGAGCTGCGAGAGTTTGTTTTGCTCCAGCAACCAGCAGAACAGGCGGTGGTCGAAGTCGTCGCCACCGAGCGCGCTGTTGCCGTTGGTGGCTTTCACTTCAAACAGGCCTTTGGTGAGCTGCAACACGGATACGTCGAGCGTGCCGCCGCCGAGGTCGTACACCACAAACGTGCCTTCCGAGCGGTTGTCCAAACCGTAGGCAATCGCGGCGGCGGTCGGCTCGTTGAGCAGGCGCAAAACATTTAATCCGGCCAAACGCGCGGCATCTTTGGTGGCTTGGCGTTGGGCATCGTCGAAATAGGCGGGCACGGTAATCACGGCACCGACAAGCTCGCCGCCGAGGTTTTCTTCGGCGCGCTGTTTCAAAGTGCGGAGGATTTCGGCGGACACGTCGATCGGCGTTTTGTCGCCCGCGCGAGTGTGCAACTCGATAATGCGTTCGTTGCTGCCGAAGCGGTAAGGCAGATAGCGGGCTTCTTGCTGAACATCTTCCAAAGTGCGCCCGATCAAACGTTTGGCGGAGCTGATGGTGTTCACGGGGTCGATTTTCTGAGCCTTGAGCGCGTCGTAGCCGACTTCGATATCGTCTTGGCCGCAATAACGCACAACCGAAGGCAGGGTAACGCGGCCTTTTTCGTCGGGCAGGCAAACGGCGCTGCCGCTTTTAACGGAGGCGACGAGGCTGTTGGTGGTGCCCAAGTCGATACCGACGGCCAAGCGGTGTTGGTGCGGAGCGGCAGACATGCCGGGTTCGGAAATTTGCAGAAGAGCCATGTTTGTGTGCCTTTTAAAGTGTTATTTTTGTCGGCGCGTATTTTAGCAGATTTGACGCGGGTAGTTGAGTAGTTTTGTCGGGAATAGGGATAAGGCCGTCTGAAAATATGGCAGGGCTTGGAAATGAAGCGGGTTTGCGGTTTGAGAGGGCGGTGTTGTTATGCAAATCGGCAACACGGTTTGCTCGTCAGAAGGGCTTGCCGAGTGCAAAGCGTTTTAAGGCAAACCGGCTTCGTCGTCCAAGCTTTTCAGCCACGCCAGCTTTTCGCCGATTTTGATTTCCAGCCCGCGCGGTACGGGTTGGTAGAAGTCCGGTTCGGCCAGACCGTCGGGCATATAGGTTTCGCCGGCGGCGTAGGCGTTCGGTTCGTCGTGGGCATAGCGGTATTCGCGCCCGTAGCCGAGTTCTTTCATCAATTTGGTCGGGGCGTTGCGCAGGTGGACGGGTACTTCGTCGCTGGCATTCTGTTTGATAAATTCCCGCATTTTGTTGTAAGCCTTGTAGCCTGCATTGGATTTGGCGGCTGCGGCTAGGTAAAGCACGGCTTGGGCGAGGGCGAGTTCGCCTTCGGGAGAGCCTAAACGCTCGTAAGTGGCGGCGGCTTCGTTGGCAATCTGCATGGCGCGCGGGTCGGCTAAACCGATGTCTTCCCAAGCCATGCGCACGATGCGGCGGGCGAGGTAGCGCGGGTCGGCGCCGCCGTCGAGCATGCGGCAAAACCAGTAAAGGGCGGCGTTGGGGTGGGAGCCGCGCACGGATTTGTGCAGGGCGGAAATTTGGTTGTAGAAGCTTTCCCCGCCTTTGTCGAAGCGGCGGATTTGTGTGCCGAGGCTTTCGGTGAGGAAGGCGGCATCGAGCGTTTTCAGACGGCGTGTATCGGCGGCACGCAGCAGTTGTTCCAAAAGATTGAGCAGGCGGCGGGCGTCGCCGTCGGAAGTGTCGGCGAGCAGTTCGCGGGCTTCATCGGTGATGGTGAAGGCGGTGTATTCGGGCAGTGCCAGCACTTTGTCGATAAGCTGCTGCATGTCTTGCGCAGTTAACGGTTGCAATACATATACTTGCGCGCGGCTGAGTAGGGCGGGGTTGACTTCGAAAGAGGGGTTTTCGGTGGTGGCGCCGATGAAGGTTAACAGGCCGCTTTCGACGTGCGGCAAAAAGGCGTCTTGCTGGGCTTTGTTGAAACGGTGGACTTCATCGACAAACAAAATAGTCGCGCGGCCTTGCTGTAAGGAGATTTCTGCTTTGTCGATGGCTTCGCGGATGTCTTTCACGCCTGAAAATACTGCCGACACGGGCAGAAACTGGGCGTTGAAGCTTTGCGCCAAAATCCGCGCCAAGGTGGTTTTGCCGACGCCGGGCGGCCCCCACAGCAGCATGGAATGCGGTTTGCCGCCTTCAATCGCCACGCGCAAAGGTTTGCCTTCGCCGATAAGGTGCTGTTGCCCGATCACTTCGTCAAGCGAGTGCGGGCGCAGGCGTTCGGCTAAGGGAGCGTCGGGTTGGCGGGAAAAGAGGTCGGTCATGGCGCGGTTTTCTGTTCAGACGGCCTTTATTATAGCGGAGAAAGTGCAGAGTGATGTCGGCCGGCTTGCAGCAAGATGAAGTTTCGTCGCCATAACCGTGTAAGCGGCAGCACGATGTTGTACAATACCGCCTTGGTGGGTTTCAGACGGCCTCTCGATTGGCGAGCCGTTTGTTTTTAGAAAGAAAATGTATGAAGAAAACAGCAGGATTGGTGGGAATGTTGTTGCTCGGTGCCTGTGCCGGCGGCGCAAACGGTATGTTGTCAAGTAATTCGATTGTGAAATCGGTGGTTGATAACCAATGCCGTATAGAGTTGAACAAACGCAGCGAATGGAAATTGGCATCGTTGGTAATGACGGCTCAACAGCAGCGCGAATGGGAAGACAAAATCTGCGGCTGTGCCGGCGAAGAAGTATTCAATCATGTGACGACCGACGAATTGATTAAGATTGCCAACCCCGATACCCGTGTGGAAGCCGCAGCTTCGGTAACCGCGAAAACCGTTACCGCCTGCGTGAAACGCTTGATACGCTAAACCTGTTTTTCAGACGGCCTCTGTCGCAAGGCAGGCCGTCTGAAAATAAAATAAGATATAAGCCCGCTTTCGGGCATGAAATTTTTCAAACCATCTCACGAAATACAAGAAGAAATCATGAAATATATCAGCACCCGCGGCCAAACCGCACATAAAGCATTCAGCGAAGTTTTATTGATGGGTCTCGCCCCCGACGGCGGCCTGATGATGCCCGAAAGCTATCCGCAGGTTGACGGGCAAACTCTGGAAAAATGGCGCGGCTTGAGCTATCCCGAATTGGCTTTTGAAATCATGAGCCTGTTTGTGACCGATATTCCCGCCGACGACCTGCGCGACATCATCAACCGCACGTACACCGCCGAAGCTTTCGGCACGGCAGAAATCACGCCGGTGCGCACGCTTTCAGACGGCATCAAAATCCAAGCCCTCTCCAACGGCCCGACGCTGGCGTTTAAAGACATGGCCATGCAGTTTCTCGGCAACGCGTTTGAATATGTGCTGAACAAAGAAGGCAAACAGCTCAATATCCTCGGCGCCACCAGCGGCGATACCGGTTCGGCAGCCGAATACGCGCTGCGCGGCAAAAAAGGCATTCATGTATTCATGCTGTCGCCCGAAGGCAAAATGAGTGCTTTCCAACGCGCACAGATGTTCAGCCTGCAAGACGAGAATATCCACAATATCGCCGTAAAAGGTATGTTTGACGACTGCCAAGATATAGTCAAAGCCGTGCAAAATGACGCTTCTTTCAAAGAGCAATACCATATCGGCACGGTCAACTCCATTAACTGGGGGCGCATCGTTGCCCAAGTGGTGTATTACTTTGCCGGCTATTTCAACGCAACCCACAGCAATGAGCAAAAAGTCAGCTTCTGCGTGCCCAGCGGCAACTTCGGCAACGTGTGCGCCGGCCACATTGCCCGCCAGATGGGTCTGCCCATCCATCGCCTGATTGTGGCGACGAATGAAAACGACGTGTTGGACGAGTTTTTCAAAACCGGCGAATACCGCCCGCGTACCGCCGACCACACTATGGTAACTTCCAGCCCGTCTATGGATATTTCCAAAGCCTCCAACTTCGAGCGTTTTATTTTCGATTTGGTTGAGCGCGATGCCGCACAAGTGGAAGCCTTGTGGGCGGAAGTGGGCGCAGGCAAAGGCTTTGACCTGAATTGGCTGCTGGAAAAAGTGCATCAACGCTACGGTTTCGTATCCGGCAAAAGCCTGCACAAAGACCGTTTGCGCATCATCGCCGAAGTGTACCAAGCCGACGGCGAACTCATCGACCCGCATACCGCCGACGGTGTGAAAGTGGCGCGCGAAGTGCGCGAAGCGGGCGAAACCATCGTTTGTTTGGAAACCGCATTGGCGGCCAAGTTTGAAGACACCATCCGCGAAGCCGTGGGCGACGTGCAAATCCCGCGCCCCACCGGTTTGGAAGGCTTAGAAAAACTGCCGCAACGCGTTCAAGTCGTGCCGAACAATGCGGACATCGTTAAAGCCATCATTCGTGAAACTTTAGAAAAATAAAGGTGTTCAGGCCGTCTGAAACGTTTTAGCGAAACTCGCACAGCTCGTTTTGGCGAAGCGCGCAAAGTTCGCTTTCAGACGGCCTTTGAGATAAACGGAACAACGGTTCGCCAACCGGATATCGGTACAGCCCTCTGCGGCTGTTTCGTGCTATCTGCAAACATTGTGATGAAAAATGTTTTTGTTTAGAATGACATGTTTGCGCTCAATTTACGGGAAATTATGCCAAACCAAATGAAAGAGCGGCCAAATCTGGTTTTATACACGCGCTTACTGGGGTATCTGAAAAACTATTGGAAGATTTTTTCCTTTGCTGTTTTTTCGATGCTGGTGGTGGCGGCGACCATGCCTGCGTTTGGCTATCTGTTGAAGCCGTTGATTAACGAAGGCTTCGTCGATAAAAACATGCAGAAAATGACCTGGCTGCCGCTGGCGATTGTGGGTCTGTTTCTGATTCGCGGCCTGTTCAATTTTCTCAACGAATATTGCACCACCTACCTTTCGAGCCATTTGGTACAAAAGGTGCGCGGCGAAATGTTTGAAAAAATGATGCGCCTGCCGTCGGGCTATTTCGGCAACAACAGCAGCGGCCGGATTATGTCGCGCATTTTGAGCGATGCCGGCCAGATTACCGACGCCGGTTTCAACGTGATTACGGTCATCGCCAAAGACGGCGTCAGCGTGGTTGGTCTGCTGTGTTTGCTGTTTTATCTAGACTGGAAACTCACGCTGATTACCTTCGGCATTTTGCCGGTGGTGGCCATCAGCATCCGTTTGGTGAGCCGCCGTTTGCGCAATCTGTCGCAGGTCAACCAAACTTATCTCGGCCAAATGATGCAGGTGCTGAATGAAAGCATCGAAGGCGCGCGCGTGATTAAGGTTTACGGCGGTCAAAAATATGAAACGGCACGCTTCGAGCATGTGTCTGACCATGTGCGCCGCAACAATATCAAGCAGGTTTCCGCCAGCTCTTTCGGCACGGGTTTTACCCAGCTGATGGCATCGGTGGCTTTGGCCGTGATTGTGTATGTGGCGGCAGGTCAGGCCAATTCTTCGGATTTCAGCGCCGGCGACTTTATGGCGTTTTTGTCGAGCATGATCATGATGTTTGACCCGATCAAACGCATGACCGGTGTGGTGCAGTCCCTTCAACGCGGCTTGGCGGCAGCGGAAAGCGTATTCGGCTTTTTGGATGCGCCCGAAGAAAGCGACGGCGGCAGTTTGGTATTGAGCACCAAACCGGGCAATATCGAATTTTGTAATGTCGTGCACCGCTATCCCGAAGCCGAGCGCAACAGTTTGAACGGCATCAATCTTTTGGTGCCGCAAGGCAAAGTAGTTGCATTGGTCGGCGCGTCGGGCTGCGGCAAAACCACTTTGGCCAACATGCTGCCGCGCTTTTTCGATCCGACCGAAGGCGAGATCCGCATCGGCGGCATTGATTTGCGCGAGTTTACGCTCGAAAGCCTGCGCGCCAATATGGCGTTTGTGAGCCAAGATGTCGTGCTCTTCAACGGCTCGGTAGCGGCCAATATCGCTTACGGCCGTCTGAATAAAGTGAGTGAAGCCGATATTATTCAGGCAGCCAAAGCCGCCAATGCTTGGGAGTTTATCAAAGCCATGCCGCACGGTTTGCAGACCGAAATCGGCGAGAACGGTTTGAAACTTTCGGGCGGTCAGCGGCAGCGTTTGGCGATTGCGCGCGCCATTCTGAAAGACGCACCGATTTTGATTTTAGACGAAGCCACCAGCGCGCTGGATAATGAGTCCGAGCGCTTGGTGCAGGCGGCGTTGGAAACCTTGATGCAAAACCGCACCACGATTGTGATCGCCCACCGCTTATCCACGATTGAAAAAGCCGACAATATCGTGGTGATGCACGAAGGCAGGGTGGTCGAGCAGGGTACGCATACCGAATTGCTGGCTAAGGGCGGCCGCTATGCCGATTTGCACAGCCTGCAATTCGATAAGCACGGCGAAATTTCAGACGGCCTAAGCCAAGCCGCAGATTAATTCATTTTCAGACGGCCTCATATACATGCCGTCTGAAACCGGTAATTTTTTGCTATTTCTATTATTGATTAAGGAAGCTTAAATGGCAGCATTCAATACCCAAAAAGTTTTATCAGTACATCACTGGACAGACGCTTATTTCACTTTCACCTGCACGCGCGACGAGTCGCTGCGTTTTGAAAACGGCCAATTCGTGATGGTCGGCTTAATGGTGGACGGCAAACCCTTGATGCGCGCATACAGCGTGGCCAGCGCCAACTGGGAAGAGCATCTCGAGTTTTTCAGTATCAAAGTGCAAGACGGCCCGTTAACCAGCCGTTTGCAGCATTTGAAAGTGGGCGACGAAGTGCTGATCAGCAAAAAGCCTACCGGCACGCTGATTTGCGGTGATTTGAATCCCGGTAAGCATCTTTATCTGCTCTCAACCGGCACCGGCATCGCACCGTTTTTGAGCATCACGAAAGACCCCGAAGTGTATGAACAGTTTGAAAAAGTGATTTTGGTACACGGTGTGCGCTACAAAAAAGATTTGGCTTATTACGACCGCTTTACCAAAGAATTGCCCGAACACGAGTATCTGGGCGACCTCGTGAAAGAGAAGCTGATTTATTATCCGGTGGTGTCGCGCGAAGAATTTCCGCACCGCGGCCACATTACCGATTTGATGCGCAGCGGTAAATTGTTTGAAGACATCGGCTTGCCGATGATGAACCCCGAGCACGACCGCGCCATGCTGTGCGGAAGCCCGGCCATGCTCAAAGATACCAGCGAGGTGTTAAACGAATTCGGTTTGAAAGTGTCGCCGAAAATGGGTCAGCGCGGCGATTACTTGATTGAACGCGCGTTTGTGGATCAATAAGCAGGGTAATTTGCCGAATAGCTTGGTGTGCATACAGAGGCCGTCTGAAATAAACTTTCAGACGGCCTCTGTTTATTGGCAGGCAGAATTAGATTTCAAACGTACTTTCATGGTTTGCGCCGCGTATCATGCCGGCGGCAACCGTGTGGTTGGTTGCTTCGTCTATCAAGATAAAAGCGCCTGTGGCTGGGTTTTCTGTGTAGGCCGTTGCGTTGAGCGGCTGCTGTGTTTTCAGGCTGACATTGCCGATGTCGTTCAGGTTAAGCTGCTGCGCCGATTGAACGTGGCTGAGGGTGTGCACATCCCACACATAAGCGATTTCGCTGATTTTCACGCCGGTGGTTTTTGCGCCTTGTTTGAGCAGGTATTTCCGCCGCAGATTAAGCGGCGTTTCGTCAAACCAGCATAAGGCCGCCTGAAAATTTTGTTGCGGTATCAGCGGATTGTCGGCGGAAACAATGCTGTCACCGCGTGAAACGTCTATGTCGCTGTCGAGCGTTAAGGTTAGTACATCGCCGGCTTGGGCAGAGTCGCTTTTGCCGTTCGGCTGGTAGATTTCCGCAATGCGCGCGGTTTTGTTATTGGGCAGGATTCTGACTTCGTCTCCCGTTTTCAGACGGCCTGCTTCCAAACGCCCTTGATAGCCGCGGAAATCATCGCTGCTGCTGCCGTCTTGTCGAGCCACACGCTGCACGGAAAAGTAAGCGAGTTGGTGGTCGGTGTTTCTGCGGGCTGCCGGCAGGCTTTCCAAAAGCGGCAGCAACGCCAGCCCTGTGTACCAAGGTGTATTGGGGCTGATATCGACAATGTTGTCGCCGTTTAAAGCGCTGATGGGTAGGAAATGGATATCGGCTTCCAAGCCGATGTGCTGGGCCAGTTTTTGATAGGCTTGAGTGATGGCGAGATATTTGTGTTCGTCAAAGCCTAAGAGATCAAGTTTGTTGACGGCCACAATGATGTTCGGGCAGCCGAGCAGCTTCAAAATGGCGCTGTGGCGTTTGGTTTGGGGCAGTAATACAGGTTCGTTGCTGCTGAAATCAACGCGGGTGGCATCAACCAAAATAATTGCGGCATCCGCGGTGGATGCGCCCGTAACCATATTGCGCGTGTACTGTTCATGGCCGGGCGTGTCGGCGATGATAAATTTGCGCTTGGGCGTGGAGAAATAACGGTAGGCAACGTCAATGGTAATGCCTTGTTCGCGCTCGGCGGCCAAGCCGTCGGTCAGGCTGGCGAAGTCGGGCACTTGGCCGTTTTGAGCTGTTTGGTCGAGTTTGGCGGCTTGGTCGGCGAGCAGGGCTTTGCTGTCGTAAAGCAAGCGGCCGATAAGGGTGGACTTGCCGTCATCTACGCTGCCGGCAGTAATAAAGCGAAGCAGAGGGGCGGTGGGTGCGTTCATACAAAATCCTTTTTTCAGATGGCCTGTTATTTGATGACTACTGTAAACAGGCCGTCTGAAAAAAGGAAAGAATGGTTCGTTTTAATTTAAGATGATTTTGTTATATTGGTGTTGAAAATGTTTGAGACCCATGGGGTGGCCGTCCGAAAATAATGGAAGTACTCGCGGATTTAACGGCAAACAAAATCCCCTGATTGCGAGCTGTAAAACAGCACCAATCAGGGGATTGCTTCAAACTAAACGTCTGATTTCAGACGGCCTCAATTAAGACAACAAGTGAGCCACGCCTGCTTTTTCTTCTTCCAGCTCTTTCAGAGTCACATTGATGCGCTCTTGGCTGAATTCGTCGATTTCCAAACCTTCAACCAGTTTGTATTCGCCGTTTTCGCAAGTTACCGGGAAGCCGAACATAGTGCCTTCGGGAATGCCGTAAGAGCCGTCAGAAGGAATACCCATGGTTACCCATTTGCCGTTGGTGCCCAGCACCCAGTCACGGATGTGGTCGATGGCGGCGTTGGCGGCAGAAGCAGCAGAAGACAGGCCGCGCGCTTCAATAATGGCAGCACCGCGTTTGCCCACGGTCGGCAGGAACACATTGGCGTTCCACTCTTGATCGTTGATCATGTCTTTCACGCTTTCGCCGTTGATGGTGGCAAAGCGGTAATCTGCATACATGGTGGGAGAGTGGTTGCCCCATACGCACAGTTTTTCAATGTCTGCTACGGCTTTGCCGGTTTTCTCTGCGATTTGGCTCAACGCGCGGTTGTGGTCGAGACGCAGCATCGCAGTGAAGTTTTTCGCAGGCAGATCAGGTGCGGATTTCATGGCAATGTAAGCGTTGGTGTTGGCAGGGTTGCCCACAACCAAAACTTTCACATTGCGGTCGGCAACTTTGTTCAATGCAGCACCTTGTTTGGTGAAGATTTCGGCATTGGCCAGCAGCAAATCGGCACGTTCCATACCTTTGCTGCGCGGACGAGAACCTACCAAAATGGCAATTTGTGCGTCTTTGAAAGCCACTTCAGGGTCGTCGGTGGTGAACATATCGGCCAGCAGAGGGAAGGCACAATCCTGAAGCTCCATCATCACGCCTTTCACGGCATTTTGCGCTTGGGGCAAATCTAACAATTGAAGGATAACAGGCTGGTCTTTACCTAACATTTCGCCACTGGCAATACGGAACAATAAAGCATAACCAATTTGACCGGCGGCACCGGTTACCGCAACGCGAACGGGTGATTTCATACCAAAACTCTCCTGGGTGAATTTGTGATTGTGATAAACAAATATAATGATTCAGACGGCCTCATCAAATATTTTCGATGATGCGAAGTGAATGAAGCATTTATATTTATATAACTTAAAGCATTTAGCGCAAAAGACCTTCAAGCCGTTTTGCGGCTGTGTGCAAACGGATGGTATGCCATTTGAAGCCATCAAAACCGTTTTTGCAACGCTGTATCATACCAAATTTACACAACGGGGCAATAGAATTTTGTAATCGCATGAAACCGATGGGGAGCGGTTTTATTTTGTATGGAAAAGCAATCCGGTGGAATTTAGCTTCAAGCAGGAAATTTATGTGGCTGGAATAGGACGTTTGTGAGCCACGGATTGATGAAAAATACGGATAAATTGAAATTTTATGTGCTTAAAACCAATATAAAAATCTATTGTTTGTTAAGGAAGCCGTAAAATTCATAAAAAACTGTAACAAAAGACTGGTCAAGCAGTTGCAAAACATGTAAATTACGTCTTAACGTAGTTTTATGTAGCCCGCTTTAGGCGGAGGTGCATAAACCTACTTTTTGGTTTGAGTTTTTTGAGAAAAATACTGTGTAAAGAGGATATTGAAATGCAGACGAAGCAGCGCCCTGTATTCCTTGAAATCCCCAATATCAGATTACCGATACCCGGGATTGTTTCTATTCTGCACCGCATCAGCGGGGTTATTTTATTTGTAAGCCTGCCCCTTTTGCTGTGTTTCCTTGCCGGTACGTTGAGCCGTGAGGCTGCATTTGAAACTTACCGTTCCGTTGTCTCCAATCCGTTTGTGAAGCTCGCTTTGATAGGTCTTCTATGGGCTTATCTGCACCATTCTTTAGCCGGTATCCGTTTCTTGTTGTTGGATGCCCATAAAGGACTGGAATTGCAAACTGCCCGTGCAACTGCCAAATTGGTATTTGTTGCAGCATTGGTGTTAACCGTAGTATTAGGAGCATGGTTATGGTAGACCGTAAATTGGCCGGTGCCCATTACGGCTTGCGTGATTGGGCAATGCAACGTGCGACAGCAGTTATCATGTTGGTTTACACAGTTGCTTTCATTATCTTCTTGCTTGCCTTGCCTGGCGATTACGATTCATGGCAGGCATTTTTTGCGCAAACATGGGTTAAAGTATTTACCCAAGTTACTTTCATCGCATTGTTTCTGCATGCTTGGGTAGGTATCCGTGACTTATGGATGGACTACATCAAGCCTTTCGGTTTGCGATTGTTTTTACAAGTAGCCACTATTATTTGGTTGGTGGGATGCTTGGTTTATTCGGTTAAAGTAATTTGGGGTATTGTATGAATTTTCCTGTTCGTAAGTTTGATGCTGTAATTGTTGGTGGCGGCGGTGCAGGTTTGCGTGCTGCGTTGCAATTATCTAAATCCGGTTTAAACACAGCCGTATTGTCTAAAGTTTTCCCTACTCGCTCTCACACCGTAGCTGCTCAGGGCGGTATTTCCGCTTCTTTGGGTAACGTACAGGAAGACCGTTGGGACTGGCACATGTACGATACCGTAAAAGGTTCGGATTGGTTGGGCGACCAAGATGCCATCGAATTTATGTGTCGTCGTGCTCCTGAGGCCGTTATCGAGCTGGAACACATGGGTATGCCTTTCGACCGCGTAGAGAGCGGCAAAATTTATCAACGTCCTTTCGGCGGTCACACTGCCGAACACGGTAAACGCGCCGTAGAACGTGCTTGTGCGGTAGCAGACCGTACAGGCCACGCTATGTTGCATACGCTGTATCAACAAAACGTGCGTGCAAACACGCAATTTTTTGTGGAGTGGACTGCACTGGACTTGATTCGTGATGACAATGGCGATGTTGTCGGCGTAACCGCTATGGAAATGGAAACTGGAGATATTTACATTTTCCACGCTAAAGCCGTATTGTTTGCTACCGGCGGCGCGGGCCGTATTTATGCTTCATCAACCAATGCCTTTATGAATACCGGCGACGGTTTGGGCATTTGTGCTCGTGCGGGTATTCCGTTGGAAGATATGGAATTCTGGCAATTCCACCCGACCGGTGTGGCCGGAGCCGGTGTATTGATTACCGAAGGTGTACGCGGTGAAGGCGGTATTCTGCTGAACTGCGACGGTGAACGTTTCATGGAACGCTATGCGCCAACCGTAAAAGACTTGGCTTCTCGCGACGTAGTTTCGCGTGCTATGGCGATGGAAATTTATGAAGGCCGCGGCTGTGGTAAAAATAAAGACCATGTATTGCTGAAAATCGACCATATCGGTGCAGAAAAGATTATGGAAAAACTGCCGGGTATCCGCGAGATTTCCATTCAGTTTGCCGGTATCGATCCGATTAAAGATCCGATTCCGGTTGTGCCGACCACCCACTACATGATGGGCGGTATTCCTACCAATTATTTGGGCGAAGTGGTTGTGCCTCAAGGCGATAATCCCGAAGCTGTGGTGAACGGTTTATATGCTGCCGGCGAGTGTGCTTGTGCTTCTGTACATGGTGCTAACCGTTTGGGCACAAACTCCCTGTTAGACTTGGTTGTATTCGGTAAATCTGCCGGCGACAGCATGATTGAATACATCAACAAGCAAGACGGCTGGAAAGAGTTACCCGGCAATGCTGGCGAGCTCACCAAGCAACGTTTGGATCGTTTGAATAACCAAACCGGCGGTGAAAATGTAGATGAGTTGCGTCGTGAACTGCAACGTACCGTTCAGTTGCATGCAGGTGTGTTCCGTACCGATGCCATCTTAAAAGAGGGCGTGGAAAAAGTATTGAAACTTGCCGAACGTGTTAAACATACGGAAATTAAAGACAAGAGCCAAGTATGGAATACAGCACGAATCGAAGCTTTGGAGCTGGATAACCTGATGGAAGTGGCTAAGGCTACCTTGGTTTCTGCCGAAGCCCGTAAAGAATCCCGCGGTGCGCATGCTTCAGACGACCATCCTGAGCGTGATGATGGAAACTGGATGAAACACACCCTTTTCTACACTGCCGACAACAGCTTGTCTTACAAACCGGTTCACACTAAACCATTGACCGTTGATTATATTGAACCGGCCAAGCGCGTTTACTAAAAATAAAAGGAACACAACACATGGAAAAAGTATGTTTTCAGGTGTATCGCTATAATCCTGACGTAGATGCCAAACCTTATATGCAGGACTATGAGCTTGAAATTGAGCCTACAGACGTGAAACTGCTGGATGCTCTTGTTAAGTTAAAAGCCATGGATGACAGCTTGTCTTTCCGCCGCTCTTGCCGGGAAGGTATTTGCGGTTCAGACGGCATGAATATCAACGGTAAAAACGGCTTGGCTTGTTTGACCGATATTCGTAGTTTGAAACAGCCGATTAAACTGCGCCCATTGCCGGGCTTACCGGTAGTGCGCGATTTAATTGTTGATATGACTCAATTCTTTAAGCAATACCATTCTATTAAGCCTTATGTGGTAAACGATACTCCTGCGCCTGATCGTGAGCGTTTGCAAACCCAAGAGGAGCGTAAAGAGCTTGATGGTCTTTATGAATGTATTTTGTGCGCATGCTGTTCTACCGCTTGCCCTTCATTCTGGTGGAATCCTGATAAGTTCGTAGGTCCGTCTGGTTTGCTAAATGCATATCGCTTCATTGCCGATAGTCGTGATACTATTACGAACGAGCGGTTGGATAATCTGAACGACCCTTATCGGTTGTTCCGTTGCCATACCATTATGAACTGTGTTGATGTGTGTCCGAAACACTTGAATCCGACCCGCGCTATCGGTAAGATTAAAGAAATCATGTTGAAACGAGCAATTTAAATATGCCTGTTTTTGATGAAGCTGCGAAACGCAGAATACATTATCAAACACGCCGTGGACTTCTCGAGCTGGATATCCTGCTCGGGAAGTTTATGGAAAAAGAATTCCAGAATCTCAATGACGAAGAATTGGCTGTTTTTGTAGAAATTTTAGATTTGCCTGATCAGCAATTTCTTGCTTTAGTAAATCAAAAAGAGCATACAGAAGACACCCGTTTTCTTCCTCTTCTGGAGAAAATAAGGCGCGCTTGATTAAAGCGCCGTCTGAAAAGCAGCATAGCCGCATCATCATAAAGGGTAATGCGCTGAGTCTAACTTGAACAGAAAAATAAAGGAGTAAGAGATGTCCAAAACAATTAAGTTACAAGCCGATGGTAAAGAGTCATTGGAATTGCCGGTTTTAGAAGGTACTTTAGGCCCGGATGTTGTAGACATCCGGACTTTTACCAAGGGAACCGGTATGTTTACATTTGATCCCGGCTTTGTATCTACTGCAAGTTGCGAATCAAAAATAACCTTTATTGATGGTGATAAAGGCCAGTTGTACTATCGCGGTTATCCTATTGAGCAGCTGGCAGAAAATAGTGATTATCTCGAAACATGTTACTTGTTGATTTATGGTGAATTGCCTACTGCCGAGCAAAAGGCAAAATTCGAGCATACTGTTTCTCGCCACACCATGATTCACGAACAGCTGACTTGGTTCTTCCGCGGCTTCCGTCGTGATGCGCATCCTATGGCAATGATGGTTGGTGTTGTAGGTGCACTGTCTGCTTTCTATCAAGACAGCTTGGAGATCTCTGATCCTGAACATCGCAAGATTGCTATTTATCGTTTGATTTCAAAAATTCCGACGATTGCTGCAATGTGCTACCGTTATTCCAACGGCTTGCCGTTTAACTATCCTCGCAATGATTTGTCTTATACCGCTAACTTTATGCATATGATGTTTGCCACTCCTTGCGAAGATTATGAGCCGAATCCTGTTTTGGTGCGTGCGCTTGACCGCATTTTCATCCTTCATGCAGACCATGAGCAAAATGCTTCTACATCTACTGTTCGTCTGGCCGGTTCTTCCGGTGCGAATCCGTTTGCATGTATTGCAGCCGGTATTGCCAGCTTGTGGGGTCCTGCCCACGGTGGTGCGAATGAAGCCGTGTTGAAGATGCTTGATGAAATCGGTGATGTTTCCAATGTTGCAGCCTTTATGGAAGGCGTTAAAGAACGTAAATACCGCTTGATGGGCTTCGGACACCGCGTATATCGCAACATGGATCCGCGTGCAAACATCATGCGTGAAACCTGCTACGAAGTATTGAAAGAATTGGGCTTGGAAGATGATCCTCAATTCAAATTGGCAATGGAATTGGAACAAATTGCATTGAACGATCCTTACTTTGTTGAGCGCAAACTGTATCCGAACGTAGACTTCTACTCAGGTATCGTATTGTCTGCATTAGGTATTCCTGTGTCTATGTTTACCGTTATCTTCGCATTGGCGCGTACCGTTGGCTGGATCTCTCATTGGCATGAAATGATTAGCGATCCTAACCAAAAAATCGGTCGTCCGCGTCAGCTGTACACCGGATCACCGCGTCGCGATTATGTATCAATCAATAAACGCTAATATTTGATTGTTGTAAACTCATAGTTTGCAAAGGTATTTTGTATAGAGTCCATTTATTTATTAAATGTAATTAAATTACCTTTAAAAACAATGTAGAAAATATTAGCTAAGTTAAAACGTAGAGAGTAGAATAGGAATGTTTTCAGCCGGCATGTGGTATATGTCATGAAAATAAAAATTCTACTCTCTAATTTTTTATTAATTAAAGGGCAACACTCATGATGGAAGACAAGCTGAATTTTTCTTATTTATTTGGCTCTAACGCACCCTATATAGAAGAATTATATGAAAATTTCTTAAATGATCCCGAGTCTGTGGATGAAAAATGGAAGCAATATTTTACTGATTTGGCTGCCCAGCCGGGGGGTGTAGAACGGGATGTTGCCCATCGTCCTATTCAAGAATCATTTGCCAATTTAGCAAAAAAACGAGCGACTGCTGCTATTGCAGGAACTTTAGATGAAAACATGATGAAAAAGCAGGTCGGCGTGTTACGCATGATTTCTGCTTACCGCATTCAAGGAGTGGGTGCAGCGAGTCTCGATCCGTTGAAGCGTATGCCTCCCCGCAATCTTGATGCTTTGGATCCCAAATTTCATGGGTTGGATGCCTCGGATATGGCTGTTCAATTCAGTGTAGGTAAGGGTGATTTTGCCGGTAGCGACAAAATGGTTTTGTCAGATATCGTTAGTAAGTTGAAACAAACTTACTGCGGTCATATCGGTATCGAATATATGTATATCGAAAATACCGAAGAGCGCCACTGGATTCGCAATTACTTTGAATCAGCTTTGTCTACGCCTAAATTTAATGCAGATGAAAAACGCTATATTTTAAAACAACTGACTGCCGCAGAAACATTGGAGCGTTATCTGCACACCAAATACGTTGGTCAGAAGCGATTCTCTGTTGAGGGTGGCGAAAGTGCTATTGCAGGTTTGAATTATCTGGTTCAGAACGTCGCAAAAGATGGCGTAGAAGAAGTGATTATCGGCATGGCTCACCGTGGCCGTCTGAATGTGTTGGTTAACACTTTAGGCAAAAAGCCCAGCGATTTATTTGCTGAATTTGAAGGCCGTGCAGCGGCCACTCTCCCGAGTGGCGACGTAAAATACCACATGGGTTTCAGTTCGGATATCGCCACAGCTCATGGTGCGGTCCACGTTACTTTGGCGTTTAACCCCTCACATCTTGAGATTGTCAATCCGGTAGTGCAAGGCTCTACTCGTGCCAAGCAGCGCCGTCGCGGAGAAAACGGTCAAGGTCAAGTTTTACCTGTATTGATTCATGGCGACTCTGCATTTATTGGCTTGGGCGTTAACCAAGCTACTTTCAACTTGTCTAAAACACGCGGTTATACCACCGGCGGTACGATTCATTTGGTAATCAACAACCAAATCGGTTTCACCACATCAGATACGCGAGATGTACGTTCAACAGTTTACTGTACCGATATCGCCAAAATGGTAGAGGCACCGGTATTCCATGTTAACGGAGACGATCCTGAAGCAGTGTGTTTTGTTGTGCAAGCTGCTTTGGATTACCGCAAAAAATTCCACAAAGATGTTGTGATTGATTTGGTATGTTATCGCAAGCTTGGTCACAATGAAGGTGATGACCCGACTTTGACTCAGCCGATGATGTATAAAAAAGTAGCCCAACATCCCGGTGTGCGCTCATTGTATGCTGACAAGTTGGTTGCGGAAAAAGTGATTCAAGCCAACGAAGCGGAAGGTTTGATTCAGGCTTATCGTGACGCTTTGGATAAAGGCGAGCATGTAGAGCAAACCCGTTTGACCGATTATGAAAGCAAACACCGCGTAGATTGGTCTAAATATCAAGGCCAAGATTGGCGTGAAGAAGTTGAAAGCGGTTTGTCTGCTTCTGATATCAAGCGGTTGGCCGATAAGTTTACCGAAGTGCCTGAAGGCTTTGCCTTGCACAATACCGCCAAGCGTGTATTGGAAGCACGTAAAGGCATGTCAGTGGGTGAACAACCGATCGACTGGGGTATGGCCGAAACCTTAGCCTATGCCGCTTTGGTAACCAATGGCACGGGTGTCCGTATTTCAGGCGAAGACTCAGGCCGCGGTACGTTCTCACACCGTCATGCCGTATTGCATGACCAAAAACGTGAGAAAAGCGAAGATGGCGCATATATCCCTCTGAGAAACATGTCTGAAGGACAAGCCCCATTCTTGGTTATCGATTCTATTTTGAATGAAGAAGCTGTGATGGCTTACGAGTATGGCTTTGCCTGCTCGGCGCCTGATAAGTTGACGATTTGGGAAGCTCAATTCGGTGACTTTGCCAACGGTGCCCAAGTAGTAATCGACCAATTTATTTCTTCAGGCGAAACCAAATGGGGTCGTTTGTGCGGCTTGACGACTATTCTGCCGCACGGTTACGACGGTCAAGGTCCGGAACACTCTTCGGCACGTTTGGAGCGCTGGTTGCAACTGTGTTCTGAAGAAAATATGCAAATCGTGATGCCGTCTGAAGCCTCTCAGATGTTCCATATCTTGCGCCGCCAAGCATTGCGTTCATACCGTAAACCGTTGGTTATCTTTATGTCTAAGCGTTTGCTGCGTTTCAAAGACTCTATGAGCCCGTTGGAAAACTTCGTGGAAGGTTCTACTTTCCGCCCGGTTATCGGCGATACGGTAAAACGTGCTGACAACGGCAGCGTGAAACGCGTGATTTTGTGTGCGGGTCAAGTTTATTACGACTTGGCAGCAGGCCGTGCAGAGCGTAAGTTGGAAGACGATATTGCCATCGTTCGCGTAGAACAGCTTTATCCGTTCCCATACGATGAAGTTAAAGCCGAGCTCGACAAATTCCCGAATGCGAAAGATGTAGTTTGGGCGCAAGAAGAGCCGCGCAACCAAGGTGCTTTCCATCAATTGCGTCACCGCATCGAAAGAATCTTGGGCAAAGACCAAAAACTGAGCTATGCAGGCCGTCCTGCCAGCGCTTCTCCTGCTGTGGGTTATATGAGCAAACATATCGCTCAACTGAAACAGCTTGTTGAAGACGCAATGAATCTGAACTAACCATTTTGGCCGTCTGAAAACGGTTTGCGTAATTCAGACGGCCTTACACTACCGGAGAATAAAATGATTGTTGAAGTAAAAGTACCTGTTTTATCTGAAAGTGTGTCTGAAGGTACCTTGATGTCTTGGCACAAAAAAGTTGGTGAATACGTAGAACGTGATGAGATTTTGATTGACGTTGAAACCGACAAAGTCGTTTTGGAAGTTCCCTCGCCGCAAGCAGGTGTGTTGGTTGAAATCATTGCACAAGACGGCGAAACCGTAGTAGCTGAACAGCTGCTGGCCAAGATTGATACTGAAGCCAAAGCAGAAGCTTCTGAGCCTGCCGCCGAAGCCAAACCTGCCGAAGCTCCCGCTGCCGCTCCCGCAGCGTCTAATGCTCAAGCCGGTGTGGCGATGCCTGCCGCTGCCAAATTGGCTGCGGAAAAAGGCGTGGATATTGCCGGTGTTCAAGGTTCCGGAAGAGACGGCCGCGTATTGAAAGAAGATGTTCAAAATGCTTCTGCTGCGCCTAAAGCTGCTGCTTCTGCCGCTGCGCCTGTTCCTGCCGGTGTTCGTCCTGAGCAACGTGTGCCGATGAGCCGTTTGCGTGCGCGTGTAGCCGAGCGTTTGTTGGCTTCTCAACAAGAAAACGCGATTTTGACTACGTTTAACGAAGTCAACATGAAGCCGGTTATGGATTTGCGTGCCAAATACAAAGAAAAATTCGAAAAAGAGCATGGCGTGAAGCTGGGCTTTATGTCGTTCTTTGTCAAAGCTGCTGTTGCTGCACTGAAAAAATTCCCGGTAGTTAATGCCTCTGTTGACGGCAACGACATCGTTTACCACGGTTACTTCGATATCGGTATCGCTATTGGCAGCCCGCGTGGTTTGGTTGTACCGATTCTGCGCGATGCAGACCAAATGAGCATTGCCGATATTGAAAAAGCCATTGTAGATTACGCTGTAAAAGCCAAAGACGGCAAAATCGCTCTGGAAGACTTAACCGGCGGTACTTTCAGTATTACCAACGGCGGTACTTTCGGTTCTATGATGTCTACCCCGATTATCAACCCGCCTCAATCTGCTATTTTGGGTATGCACGCCACTAAAGAACGTGCCGTGGTTGAAAACGGTCAAGTAGTGGTGCGCCCGATGATGTATCTGGCCTTGTCTTACGACCACCGCATCATTGATGGCCGCGAAGCCGTATTGACTTTGGTAACCATTAAAGATTTGCTGGAAGACCCGGCACGTTTGCTGCTTGACCTGTAAGCAGTAAGCTCATATACACGGTTTCAGACGGCCTGCGGTTAGGTAGGCAGGCCGTCTGAAACGTGCATATACCATCACAATAAACGTCATAAAATAAATACAAATTAATCAGGCATTCGCTTGAATGTTTTTAAATTTCAAGGGGGCTTATGAGATATTTTTTGTTTTGCGCCGTGTGTTTTCTCTCTGCATGCGCTTCGACAAACAACGAACAATATCTGGTATCTGCTTACGACGGCAAAGGGCGTCTGCTGACCAAACGTGTAGAGTTGGGCAGCAACAAAGCAGGTATTCCTTTGGTACGTGATACTTTATGCGGGGTTTATCCTAAAGCCGTTATCCGCGTACACGAAAAAACAAGCAAACAGTTGGCTAAAGATTTTCAACCGTATTCATGTCGTTAGGAATGATCAGGCCGTCTGAAAAAGCTGTGTTTCAGACGGCTTAAACATGGAAAAGAGAAAAAGGATTTGATTATGTCTCAATTCGACGTAGTAGTTATTGGTGCAGGCCCCGGCGGTTATATCGCCGCCATCCGTGCCGCACAACTCGGTTTCAAAACTGCCTGTATCGATGCAGGCGTTAACAAAGCAGGCGACGCGCCCGCGCTGGGCGGCACCTGTTTGAATGTAGGTTGTATCCCTTCCAAAGCCTTGTTGCAGTCTTCTGAGCATTTTCATGCAGCGCAACACGACTTTGCCGAGCACGGCATTACCGTGGGCGATGTGAAATTTGATGCTGCCAAAATGATCGAGCGTAAAGACGGCATCGTGACCAAGCTGACCGGCGGTATCAAATTCCTGTTCCAAAAAAACAAAGTGGAAAGCCTGTTTGGCAAAGGATCATTGAAAGGCCGCAACGGCGATTTATGGCAGGTTGAAGTTGAGAATAAAGGCGAAAAATCCGTAGTGGAAGCCAAGCATGTGATTGTGGCTACCGGTTCGGTGTCCCGTCCGTTGCCGTTGATTGAAATCGACAATGTTAACGTGCTGGATAACGAAGGTGCATTAAACCTGACCGAAGTGCCGAAAAAACTGGGCGTAATCGGTTCAGGCGTAATCGGTTTGGAAATGGGTTCAGTGTGGAAGCGTGTGGGTTCTGAAGTAACCATTCTTGAAGCCATGCCGACTTTCTTGGCTGCCGCAGACCAGCAAATTGCCAAAGAGGCCTTCAAAGTATTCACGAAAGAACAAGGCTTGGTAATTGAATTGGGCGTGAAGCTCAATGAAATCAAAAACGATAAGAACGGTGTAACCGTATCTTACGAAGTCGGCGGTGCGGCGAAAACCGAAACCTTCGACAAACTGATCGTGTCTATCGGCCGTATTCCGAACACGGAAGGCTTGAATGCCGAAGGCGTGGGCTTGGAAAAAGACGAGCGCGGTTTCATTAAAGTGGACGGCGAATGCCGCACCAATCTGCCTAACGTATGGGCAATCGGCGACGTGGTACGCGGCCCGATGTTGGCGCACAAAGCCAGCGACGAAGGCGTTGCCGTAGCCGAGCGTATTGCCGGTCAAAAACCGCATTTGGATTTCAACACCATCCCGTTTGTGATTTACACCGACCCCGAAATCGCATGGGTAGGTAAAACCGAAGAGCAACTGAAAGCCGAAGGCGTGGAATACAAAAAAGGTACTTCCGGCTTTGCTGCCAACGGTCGCGCTTTGGGTTTGGGCAAAGCTAAAGGTACGGTAAAAGTGTTGGCCTGTGCCAAAACTGACCGCGTATTGGGCGTTCACATGATCGGCCCGATGGTTTCCGAGCTGGTAGCCGAAGGCGTGATGAGCATGGAGTTCAGCGCCAGCAGCGAAGACATCGCCCGTATCGTTCACGCACACCCGACCTTGTCGGAAGTGTTGCACGAAGCAGCTTTGGCGGCAGACAAACGCGCCCTGCACGGTTAATTGACCATTGACCTGATGTTTGAAACTGCTCCGGTTTTTAGCCGGAGCAGTTTTATTTATGCGACAAAAAACCTTCTTATCAAGCCGAATAAGGTTTTTCAGACGGCCTCTTGTGTTATTTTAAAACTATCAATGATATGATTATTTCATAATAAAACGGAAAACCTTACATGAGTATCAAACAATGGCCGGAAGGCGAACGCCCGCGCGAAAAGCTGTTGGAGCGCGGTGCGGGTGCGTTGAGCGATGCCGAACTGCTGGCGGTGTTGCTGCGGGTGGGCACGCGCGGCATGAGTGCGGTGGATTTGGCGCGCCATCTGCTCAACGAGTTCGGCAGCTTGGGCCGGCTGATGAGTGCGGAGATGAAAGAATTGTCGGCGCATAAAGGCATGGGGCTGGCGAGCTATACGCAGTTTGCCGTGGTGCGCGAAATCGGGCGGCGGATATTGGGCGAAGAGTTGCGCGAAACCGCCGTGTTGAACAATCCGCGCGAGGTTGCCGACTTTCTGCGCCTGCATCTGGCACACCAACGTGTGGAAGTAAGCCTTGCGCTGCTGCTGAACCGGCAAAACCAGTTGATTGCCATGCACGAATTGGCGCGCGGTACGGTGGCGGAAAACACTGTTTACACCCGCGAAATCGTCAAACTCGCGCTCGACGAATACGCCAGCAGTATCATCATTGCCCACAACCACCCCGGCGGTTCGCCCGAGCCTTCCGATGCCGACATCGCATTCACGCACAAACTGGCACAGGCTTTGGATTTGGTGGATATCACGCTTTTAGACCATTTCATCGTAACCGCCCGCCAAGTAACGTCTTTGCAGGAGCGCGGCTTGATGCACGCGGTGTAGAGACACATTCAAGGCCGTCTGAAAAGCGTTATAATTCCGCCATTCTTTTTTCAGACGGCCTCTTCCCTTCATGCTTTCTTCCGCCGATTTAGACTTCGACCGCCGCCATATCTGGCACCCCTACACCTCGGTGATCGATCCGCTGCCCGTCTATCCCGTCGCCCGCACCGAAGGCGTGTACATAGAGCTTTCAGACGGCCGCAAGCTGGTGGACGGCATGTCGTCGTGGTGGTGCGCGCAACACGGCTACAATCATCCCGAGCTGCTTGCCGCCGCCCACAAGCAGCTCGACACCATGCCGCACATCATGTTCGGCGGCATTACCCACGAACCCGCCATCCGTCTGTGCCAAAGCCTGAAAACCATGCTGCCCGAAAATCTCGACTGCATTTTTCTGGCGGATTCCGGTTCGGTAGCGGTGGAAGTTTCCCTGAAAATGGCTCTGCAATATTGGCATGCGCGGGGCGAAGCGCGCAGTAAATTTCTCACCATCGAGCGCGGTTATCACGGCGATACTTTCGGTGCCATGAGCGTGTGCGACCCCGTGAACTCCATGCACAATCTTTACCGTCGTTTTCTGCCCGAGCACATCTTCGTGCCAGCCCCGCAAAGCCGCTTCGACGGCGAATGGCAGCCAAGCGATATCGCCGCTTTTCAGACGGCCTTATCGCAACACCGCAACGATATCGCCGCCGTAATTCTCGAACCTGTGGTGCAAGGCGCGGGCGGCATGCGCGTGTATCATCCCGAATATTTGCGGCAGGTGCGCGCCTTGTGCGACGAATACGGCATCTTATTGATTCTGGACGAAATCGCCACCGGCTTCGGACGCACGGGCAAGCTGTTTGCCTGCGAACACGCCGCCATCCAACCCGATATTATGTGCATCGGCAAAGCCCTTACCGGCGGTATGATGACACTCTCCGCCACTGCCGCCACCCGCCACGTCGCCGAAACCGTGTGCGGCGGCGAAGCGGGCGTATTCATGCACGGCCCCACTTTTATGGGCAACCCGCTGGCCTGCGTCGTGGCCGAAGCCAACATGCAGATACTCAAGCGCAACGAATGGCAGGCGCAAGTCGCCGCCATCGAAGCACATTTTCAGACGGCCTTAACGCCGCTTGCCGCTCATGAAAACGTGGCCGACGTGCGCATTATCGGTGCCGTCGGCGTGGTAGAAACCCGCCGCCCCGTCAACATGGCCGCCATGCAGCAGTTTTTCGTGCAGCAAGGCGTGTGGATTCGGCCGTTTGGCAAGCTGGTTTACCTGATGCCGCCTTATATTATCCGCCCGCACGAATTGCAACGGCTTACCGATGCCGTAGGCGCGGCCGTTCAAAAAACAGAATTGTTTCAATAACAACAAGGAATCATCATGGATTTGAAAGAAACCCGACTCAATTCCGAGCCGATTTTTCAAGGCACGTTCATCAACATCGCCCGCGACACCATCCGCCTGCCCAACGGCAACGAAAGCATGCGCGTGGTGATCCGCCACCCCGGTGCCGCCTGCGTGCTGGCCGTAACCGACAATGACGAAGTGGTGCTGGTACGTCAATGGCGCTACGCCTGCGACCAAGCCCTGCTGGAATTGCCCGCAGGCAAACTCGATGCCGGCGAAGACCCCGCCGTCTGCGCCCTGCGCGAACTGGCCGAAGAAACGCCTTACACCGCCGACAGTGTCAAACTGTTGCACACTTTCTACACCGCGCCCGGTTTCTGCGACGAATTGATGTACCTCTACCAAGCCGAAGGCGTGCGCGAGGGCAGCATGCTGCAAAACGACGAAGACGAATTTACCGAAACCGTGCTGATGAGCCGCGAAGAAGTGAAGGCGGCGTTGAAAAACAACCAAGTTTCAGACGGCAAAACCTTGGCCGGTTTGCAATATTGGTTGTTGAATAGTTAAGCCTGTTTGGATTGAGAATGCTTTGGCTGCTGCGTTAGCAATAGCTGTAAAGATTGCAGGCGGGCAGGGCGGAGCATCGTCAAACCTTTTGAATGGCCGTAGTTTTCGCGCACATAATGATGAGGCCGTCTGAAAAAATTTCAGACGGCCTCGAAAGATTGATAGCATAAATAAAATAAATAAGTTCTTATTGCAATATCATCAAAGCAAGGCCGAGACCTTTGCAACCCCCATCTGCGTCGCATTTCTGTGTTGTGCATATGATATGTGTGCATTCGCTGTGCTGCTACGCCTTGAACTGCATCCACATCTGAGGGTTTTGCAAAAGTCTCAGGCTGGTTCACCCGTCATCAGCCCGCTTTCAAACTTTGCTCGAAGTCTTCCAGCATATCCAGCTCGAAACGGCTGAAGCCCGCGCGCTCGCGTGCTTCGATGTTGACGTAGCCGCGGAAAATAAACAAATCGTAGCGTGAAATCAAAGTGCGGAAGAGTGCAATCGGCTCCAAGTCGCGTTCTGCGCATAAATATTGATACCAACGGTTACCGATTTGCACATGGCCGACCTCGTCGCGGTAGATAATGTCGAGCACCGAACAGGTTTCCATGTCGCCTTTTTGCGCCACTTTAGCGCGTATGGCAGGGGTAACGTCCAAGCCGCGCGCTTCGAGTACGCGTGGCACCAGCGCCATACGCACAAGCGGATCGTAAGCGGTTTTGTAGGCCATGTCCCACAGATGATTGTGCGCCTCAAAGTCGCCGTAATCATAGCCGTGCGCCTGCAAACGTGCGCGCATCAGCCGGAAGTGGAAGGCTTCTTCACGGGCAACGCCGAGCCAGTCGGCAGTAAAGTCGGAGGGTAGGTTGCGGAAACGGTAGGCGGCATCGAGTGCCAAGTTGATGGCGTTGAATTCAATGTGGCAAATCGCATGAAGCATGGCCGCGTAGCCTTCGGGCGTACCCATTTTGCGGGCGCGGACAGCGGTGGAAGGCACAAGCTCGGGTTTGGCCGGGCGGCCGGCAAAGCGGAAATCGACCGGCGGTTCAGACGGCCTGTTGTCCAAAATACCTTGAGTAAACCCTGCAAAAATGTCATCGGTAAGACGGCATTTTGCTTCCGGATCAGACTCGTTTAACGCAGATAAAAGCCGGGGATAAACGGATTGTGTTGTATTCATGCGGCGGATTATACGGTAAACGGGGTTTAAATTCAGGTTAAAAGCATCAGGATTTTGCCCTTAATTCATAAGCAGTTAGTGCGCAGAGCCGCCTTTACAAGAAAGCAGGGCATGTGTGCGCTTCGGCTCAAAGTGTTGAATTTCCGAGAAAAAGGCTTAATATACGCCCTAGCAATCTGCTGGGAGCCGATTGATTGATTTTCCCGAAAGGAACACCTGAGATGATTCAGAAAAAACAAATGCTTACTGCGCTTGCCACCGTATTTGCCTTGGGCATGGGCAGCGCACATGCAGGCGCGATTGATGCGCTGAAAAAATTCAACGAAGACGCCGACGGCATCAGCGGCAGCTTCACCCAAACCGTGAAAAGCAAAAAGAAAACCCAAACGACTAACGGCTCGTTCCAAATACTGCGCCCCGGTCTGTTTAAATGGCAATACACTTCTCCCTACAAACAAACGATAGTCGGCGACGGTAAAACCATTTGGCTCTACGATGTCGATTTGGCGCAAGTGACCAAATCTGCGCAAAACCAAACCATCGGCGACAGCCCTGCTGCGATTTTGTCGAACAAATCCGCTCTCGACAGCAGCTATTCTTTGAAAGAAGACGGCTCGGCCGAAGGCATTGATTATGTGCGCGCGATGCCGAAGAAAAACAATGCGGGCTATCAATACATCCGCATCGGTTTCAAAGGCGATGCATTGGCCGCGATGCAGCTGAAAGACAGCTTCGGAAATGAAACTACCATCCGCTTCAGCAATTTGAATATGAAACCGAATCTTTCCCGCGGCACGTTTAAATTCACGCCGCCTAAAGGTGTGGATGTGTTGAGCAATTAAGCATGAGCAAGGATAGGCCGTTTCAGACGGCCGTCTGAAATCTACGGATACACCCGTTGCCGGTTGATACGGCAGCGGGTGTTTTGTTTGGCTGTGCGGTTTTTCAGACGGCCTCAAATCTTGTTAAAACAGCCCGCCGGAGACCTTTGCAAAACTCTCATTTGCGGCGCATTTCTGCGTTGTGTGCTGCCCGCTCGTTTGCCTATCTATATGATATGTCTGCACTCGCTGCGCTGCTACGCCTGGAACTGCATCCGCATCCGAGGGTTTTGCAAAGGTCTCTGCCTGTCAATCGGAATAATGATTATGCGCAGAGACACTTGCAATCCGGGCAGGCAAAGAGTATTTTCATCATTTTTAACACATCCACTTGGAAAATAATCATGGCAAGAGAAGTACCCGCCGTATTCGGCAGTGTTTTTCATCAAGACATGCCCGTCTTGGCTTTTGAAAACGGTTCGTGGCAGGAAGTGCGCTGGCAGAAATCAGACGGGATGACGCTTGCTCCGGGTGCGCATTGTCTGCATTACGGCAGCGAGTGTTTTGAAGGTTTGAAAGCGTTCCGCCAAAAAAACGGCGACATCGTGCTGTTCCGCCCCGATGCCAACATCGCGCGTATGCAGCAAAGTGCCAAACTGTTGGGTTTGCCAGTGCCGGAAACCGAGGCGTTTCGTGCCGCGTTGTTGGAACTGGTGGCACGCGCAGAAGAAGAGATTCCCGATGCTCCGGCCGCTTTGTATTTGCGCCCGACCTTAATCGGCACCGATCCCGTAATCGGTAAAGCCGGTGTCGGTTCATCCGATGCCTTGCTGTATATTTTAGCCTCGCCCGTGGGCGACTATTTCAAGGCCGGTGCGCCGATGAAGCTTTTGGTTGAAACCGAGCATATGCGCTGTGCGCCGCACATGGGGCGCGTGAAGTGCGGGGGTAACTATGCGTCTGCCTTGCCGTGGGTGACCAAA
Source organism: Neisseria sp. Dent CA1/247 (assembly GCF_022870825.1). Classification (NCBI taxonomy): domain Bacteria; kingdom Pseudomonadati; phylum Pseudomonadota; class Betaproteobacteria; order Neisseriales; family Neisseriaceae; genus Neisseria; species Neisseria sp. Dent CA1/247. The sequence continues at coordinate 1,066,667 of NZ_CP091522.1, forward strand.
GCCCGCGAAGAACACGGTGCGCATCAAGTGTTGTTCTGCCCCAATGGCGATGTTCAAGAAACCGGCGCGTCTAACTTCGCCCTGATTAAAGGCGACGAAATCATCACCAAGCCGCTTACCGACGAATTTCTGCACGGCGTGACCCGCGATTCGGTGCTGAAAATCGCCCGCGATATGGGTTATCAAGTGAGCGAACGCAATTTCACGGTAAGCGAACTGAAAGAAGCGGTTGAAAACGGTGCCGAAGCGATTCTAACCGGTACGGCTGCGGTGATTTCTCCGGTAACTTCTTTTGTGATCGAAGGCAAAGAAATCGAAGTGAAAAGCCAAGCGCGCGGCGCGGCCATCCGCAAAGCGATTACCGATATCCAATACGGTTTGGCAGAAGACCGCCACGGCTGGTTGGTTAAAGTAAACGTTTGATGATTTTGTAGCTTTAACAGGCCGTCTGAAAAAAGATTAAACTTTCAGACGGCCTGTTTTGTCTGGGATAGGACGACTTTCGCTAACCTTCTAAACCGAAGACGATGAATATTGAGATTACTTGGGGGCAGATGCTGATTTACCTGCATACTGCCGTCGCGTTGGGCTTTATGGTGCGCGTGTTGTACAAACAGCGCAACACCGGCACGGCGTTTGCTTGGTTGATTATGTTGTTTCTGTTTCCGTTGCTCGGCGTGGCGGCGTATTTGATGCTGGGCGAGCCGCGTTTGGGCATCGCGCGCGCCAAACGGGCGGAAGAAATGAACCGCTTTTACAGCGAGTTTGCCGAGCGTTATCTGGCCGATATGGATTTGGACACTACCGATGAAGTCAGCCCGCGTTATCGGGGGATTGCCAAAGTGGCGGCAGACCCGACCGGTTTGGGCGTAACGAAAAATAACGCCATTTCTTTGCTGTCCACCACCGATGAAATCCTAGCAGCCATGAAGGCCGATATCGAAGCCGCCACGCAATCCTGCCTGCTGGCGTTTTACATTATCGACCCGCAAGGAAGGATTGAAGAGCTGCTGGATACCGTAATCGAAGCCGCCGAACGCGGTGTGGACTGTGTGATTTTGGCCGATGCGGTGGGCAGCCGCAGCTTTTTCAACAGCGCGTGGGTGGAAAAACTGCAAAATGCCGGTGTGGAAGTTCATGCCGCTTTACCGGTAGGGCCGTTGCGCACGCTGTTTACCCGCAGTGATTTGAGAAACCACCGCAAGTTGCTGATTATCGACAAAAAAATCGGTTATACCGGCAGCTATAATCTGGTTGACCCGCACTTTTTCAAAAAAAGCTCGGGCGTGGGCGAATGGGTGGACGTGATGATGCGCTGCATCGGCCCGATGGTGCTGGAAATGACCGCCGTTTTTTATGCCGACATCGCCGTCGAAAATGATCAAAATTTGGTGGAAATTCAAAAATATTTGAGCGGCTATGTAGAGATTATTCCGGCGATGATGCCTGAGAAAATGCAGGCCGGGCAGGTGGTGGCGCAAGTGATACCGTCCAGTCCCAGCCAAAACGACCGGGTGATTTACGAAACCATCATCAGCGCAGTTTACGCGGCAACCCGCAAGCTGGTGATTAGCACGCCTTATTTCGTGCCGGACGATTCTTTGCTGATGGCGCTGACCAACGCGGCAAAGCGCGGCGTAGATGTTACCCTGATTCTGCCGGCAAAAGTCGATTCGGTCATGGTGCGTTACGCTTCGCAGGCTTATTACCCGATGCTGTTGCGCTCGGGCGTGAAAATCGCGCTTTTCGACGGCGGCCTGCTGCATGCCAAAACCATGACGGTGGACGACGGCTACACGCTTTTCGGCACGGTAAACATGGATATGCGCAGCTTCTTCCTGAATCTGGAAATCAGCTTGGCCGTGTACGATAAAGGCATCACACGGCAAGTGTGGAACCTGCAAAAGCAGTATTTGGCCGGCAGCAGCTATGTGAGTATTAAAAATTGGCAGCAGCGGGCAAAATGGTGGGGCTTGGTTGAAAACGCCGTGCGTTTGATGAGTCCGTTGTTGTGATGCGGTTTTATCAATAGAGGCCGTCTGAAAATATTCAGACGGCCTCTAACCGATATGCAAAATTGGTATAACGAATGTGTAAATTAACATTTATTTACACTTTGGTCAGCAAAAGCATCAAGTATTAGGCATCATGCGGGTTTGCGCCGTTTTTAGTCGGGCGGGGAAATTCGGCATGTCAGCCTGTGCGCCGCCGCCGCAGTTGTTGCGAGGCATTCTTATCTTTAAGCAAACCCTTGTTTTGCGTCTGCAATCTGTTTCAGACGGCCTTTCAAGCCCAAACCGATAAACGTATAAGTTTGCCGCACATGCGGTTTGCAGTTGCCGCCGAACCGAATTTGATTTGGCTTGTCAAGACTGGTGTGCCTTTTAGAATTACAGTATATTGTGTTCCGATTATCGGGGTACTACTGTATCTTGTGTTTTTATAAATTCCGGGATGATAGAGATGAATGCAGCGAGCAACCTGAAAGTAACCAAAAGAGACGGTCGTTTGGAGCCTTTGGACCTTTATAAAATCCACCGCGTTATCAACTGGGCGGCGGAAGGTTTGGACAATGTTTCCGTTTCTCAGGTCGAGCTGAAATCGCACATCCAGTTCTACAACGGCATCCGCACCGAGGATATTCACGAAACCATCATCAAAGCCGCTGCCGACTTAATTTCCCAAGATACGCCCGATTACCAATATCTTGCCGCGCGTTTGGCGATTTTCCATTTGCGCAAAATCGCTTACGGCGAATTCGAACCGCCGCATTTGTTCGATCACGTTTCCAAGCTCACCGAAGCAGGCAAATACGACCGCCACATTTTGGCCGATTACAGCCGCGAAGAGTTTGAAGAACTGAACGATTATATCGATCACGAGCGCGATATGACTTTCTCTTACGGCGCGGTCAAGCAGCTTGAAGGCAAATATCTGGTGCAAAACCGCGTTACCCGCCAAATCTACGAAACGCCGCAGTTTCTGTATATTTTGGTGGCCATGTGTCTGTTTGCCAAATATCCGAAAGCCACCCGTTTGGATTATGTGAAACGCTTTTACGATGCCGTTTCCACCTTCAAAATTTCCCTGCCTACGCCGATTATGTCGGGCGTGCGCACGCCGACGCGCCAATTCTCAAGCTGCGTGTTGATTGAGTGCGACGACAGCCTCGACAGTATCAACGCCACCACCAGCGCGATTGTGAAATACGTTTCGCAACGTGCGGGTATCGGCATCAACGCAGGCCGTATCCGCGGCTTGGGTAGTGAAATCCGCGGCGGCGAAGCGCAACACACCGGCTGTATTCCGTTTTTCAAAATGTTCCAAGCTGCGGTTAAGTCTTGTTCGCAAGGCGGCGTGCGCGGCGGTGCGGCCACTCTGTTTTACCCCCTGTGGCACATCGAAGTGGAAAGCTTGTTGGTGCTGAAAAACAACCGCGGCGTGGAAGACAACCGTGTGCGCCATCTCGACTACGGCGTGCAAATCAACCGTCTGCTTTATACCCGCCTGATTAAAGGCGGCAACATTACTTTGTTCTCGCCCAATGAAGTGCCCGGCTTGTACGAAGCGTTTTTTGCCGATCAAGACGAATTCGAGCGTTTGTATACGCAATACGAGCAGGATCCGAATATCCGCAAACGTGCGTTGCCTGCGACCGAACTGTTTTCATTAATGATGCAGGAGCGCGCCGGCACCGGCCGCATCTACATTCAAAACGTCGATCATTGCAACACGCACAGCCCGTTTGATCCCAAAGTCGCGCCCGTGCGCCAATCCAACCTGTGCTTGGAAATCGCCTTGCCGACCAAGCCGTTAAACGACATCAACGATCCGAACGGCGAAATAGCATTGTGTACCCTGTCGGCGTTCAACTTGGGCGCGTTGGAAAGTTTGGATGAGCTCGAAGGCTTGGCCGATCTCGCCGTCCGCGCATTGGATGCTTTGTTAGATTATCAAGATTACCCTGTTAAAGCGGCCGAAATCGCCACCATGAACCGCCGCACCCTCGGCATCGGCGTGATTAACTACGCCTACTATTTGGCGAAAAACGGTGTGAAATACAGCGATGATTCCGCTATTCCTTTGACCCACCGTACCTTTGAAGCCATTCAATATTACTTGCTCAAAGCCTCGGTAGAACTTGCCAAAGAATTCGGTGCCTGCCCGCTGTTCAACGAAACCACCTATGCGCAAGGTAAACTGCCGATTGATACCTACAAAAAAGATTTGGATGCCATCTGCCAAGAGCCATTGCATCTCGATTGGGAAAGCCTGCGCGCCGACATCGTGAAGCACGGCCTGCGCAATTCAACCTTAACCGCCTTGATGCCGTCTGAAACCAGCTCGCAGATTGCCAACGCCACCAACGGTATCGAACCGCCGCGCGGTTTGGTGTCTGTAAAAGCCTCGAAAGACGGTATTCTAAAACAAGTGGTGCCTGAATTCGGCCGTCTGAAAAACCAATACGAACTGCTGTGGCAAATGCCTTCCAACGACGGTTATTTGAAACTTGTCGGCATTATGCAGAAGTTTGTCGACCAAGCCATTTCCGCCAATACCAGCTACGACCCGCAACGCTTCGAAGGCGGCCGCGTACCGATGAAGCAACTGCTGAAAGATTTGCTCACAGCCTATAAATTCGGCTTGAAAACCCTGTATTACCACAACACCCGCGACGGTGCGGACGATACGCAGACTGACTTGCAGGACGACGGCTGCGCGGGGGGAGCTTGTAAGATATAAAGACAAAATAATAGCTTGGTACACTGCAATGTACCAAGCTATTTAGAAGAGATTCAACGTACTGCAATACGTTGTTCTGTTTAGGTTGTGAGTGCAAAACCTAACAGCACTATCTCATGAAGTTCTTGTTGAGGAACTCACGTGGATTATATCAGAATTCGAGGTAGTGGTAGCCAATTTGCGCCTAATTTATTTTTAGGAGGGAGGTTACTATGCAACAAAAGATAGTACACGTTCGTTCTTATATCCGATTTAGATTGGGTAAAAGTGAATTTGTCTGTGCACATGTGCGTTCACTACCGAGACGCTAATTAAATTGTAAAAAGTAAGTCGGCTTGAAAAGCTGACTTACTTTAGCTTCTTGGAAAAGGTTTTAAATTGAATGTCCTGCGAACACCTAGTCATGTCATACAGCACATTCAGCAAAGCAAAGAATGATGCTTTGCTGGAGCCGATGTTTTTCGGCCAGCCGGTGAATGTTGCCCGTTATGACCAGCAAAAATATGAAATTTTTGAAAAACTGATTGAAAAACAACTGTCTTTCTTTTGGCGACCGGAAGAAATCGACGTGTCGCGCGACCGTATCGATTACCAGAATCTGCCCGAGCATGAAAAGCATATTTTCATCAGCAATCTGAAATACCAAACGCTGTTGGATTCGATTCAGGGGCGCAGTCCGAATGTGGCTTTGCTGCCGTTGGTGTCGATTCCGGAGTTGGAAACGTGGATTGAAACGTGGTCGTTTTCGGAAACCATTCACTCGCGCAGCTACACGCACATTATCCGTAATATCGTGAACGATCCTTCGGTGGTGTTCGATGATATTGTCGATAACGAATACATTATTGCCCGCGCGGAAGATATCGCCTGCTATTACGATGATTTGATTGAATATACCCAATATTACAATCTGTTGGGTGAAGGTGAGCATCATGTGAACGGTAAGGTGGTTACGGTTAACAAGCGCGAGCTGAAAAAGAAACTGTATCTGTGTTTGATGTGCGTAAATGTGCTTGAGGCAATCCGTTTTTATGTGTCGTTTGCCTGCTCGTTTGCTTTTGCCGAGCGCGAGTTAATGGAAGGCAATGCGAAAATCATCAAGCTGATTGCGCGTGATGAGGCGTTGCACCTGACTAGTACGCAGCATATGTTGAACTTGATGCGCAGCGGTGTGGATGATCCTGAAATGGCGCAGATTGCCGCCGAGTTGGAGCAGGAATGTTTCGAGTTGTTTAAAACGGCGGCCACGCAGGAAAAAGAGTGGGCGGAGTATCTGTTTAAAGACGGTTCGATGATCGGCCTGAATAAGGAAATTCTCAGTCAGTACGTTGAATATATTACCAATCTGCGTATGGCAGCGGTCGGTTTGAAACCTGCTTTTGAAGGAGCGAGCCAAAACCCGATTCCGTGGATCAATGCGTGGTTGTCGTCTGATAATGTTCAGGTAGCGCCGCAGGAAGTGGAAATCAGCTCTTACTTAATCGGCCAAATTGATGCCGAAGTGAGCGCCGATGATTTGGGGGATTTCGAGCTTTAAGGCCGTCTGAAAAGATGGTCGTGGCTTTTACCAACAATGGTTCTGACGTTTCAAATGCTTCTGTGGTGGATGCACGGGCAGATAGATAATCTGCTTTTGTGCGTAGTTGTGAATAGTGGCAGAGCGTTTTGAATCTGAATATCAGGCCGTCTGAAAGCTTCCGTTTCAAACCGGAATTTCAGACGGCCTCAAGTTTCACGGCTGTTTGAGGCCGTCTGAAAGCGAACTTTAGCGAGCTTTGCTAAAACGAGCTGTGCGAGTTTCGCTAAAGCGAACTTTGCGATCTTCACGAAAATCCTCTAACTGGGTTTCGCTAAAATGAGTGATGCAGGGGGGGCAGCGAAATGCAAACCGTCGCACACAAGTGGAATGTCTTTATATATGCCTTTGATTACCACACGAGACAAAATTTTCGAGCTTCAAGACGGTGAAACGCTGCTGGAAGGGTTGGAGCGTACCGGCCATGAAGTCGAATACCAATGCCGCAGCGGGTATTGCGGTTCATGCCGTCTGAAAATCGTGTCGGGCAGGGTGGAATACGACAATTTTCCGCTGGCGTTTGTCGGCCCGAATGAGGTTTTGCCGTGTTGTTGTCGGGTTACCGAAGCGGTGGAGCTTGATTGCAGGCTGCGTATTGAAGAGCCGGATTTGTTTGATGTGGATTTGTTTGAGGAATAGTTGAAAGCTGCGTGTGAAAACGCAGCTTTTTTGTTGCCGGTTGTTTTGTGTTTGAGGCCGTCTGAAAAGGTTTTAGCGAAGCTCGCTAAAGTTCGCTTTAGCGAAACTCGCACAGCTCGTTTTAGCAAAGCTCGCTAAAGTTCGCTTTCAGACGGCCTCAAAGTATATTGCAGCCGTTATGCGGATAGTTGCTCCAGCAAAGCTCTGGTTAGCGCCAGTTGGTTTTTGGAGTTATCCAGCTGGGGGCTGAAGAGGACGAAGCTGTCTTCGGCGCGCTCGTCGAGGGTGGCGATTTTGGCGTAGCGCAGGCTGATGTCTTGGTCGGACAGGACTTCGGCGATATTGGCCAGCAGGTAAGGGCGGTTGACGGCGATGATTTCCAGCGTGTACCAGCCGGGGTAGTCGCTTTCGGGTATCAGTTGCACGACGGGAGCAATCGGCAGGTGGCGGCTGCGGCGGCTGCGGGCGGCGGTGCTTTGCGGGCCGTGGGTTCGGGTGGTGTCGCAGCCGTGGATGAAGTTGTTGATTTCGGCCTCTAAAGCGCTTTGTACATTGGGGTATTCGCTGCGGTTGTATTTTTCGGGCATCTGTACGATGAAGGTGTCGAGAATGTAGTTGTGTTCGGTAACGAAAGCGCGGGCGGCGAGGATGTCGAAACCTTGATGGCTGAAGATGCGGCACAGGCGGGCAAACAGGCGCGGGGCGTTGGGCATGAACACCATCACTTGCAGGGTGGCGCTGTCGAGCAGGCGGCTGCGTACTTGCGGGGATTCGGTTTGGTGGACGAGGTTTGCGGTGTGCCAGAGGATTTCTTGCAGTTCGTGGCGCACGAAATAGGCCGAGCCGAGTGCCTGCCAAAGCTGTTTTTGCTGTTTTTCGGGCGTGCCGGCGCGGTTGAGTTGGTCGACGGCACTTTGTTGGCGGCGGCTGACCAGCAGGTGGCGGCTGCCGCTTTCTCCCGCAAAACGGCGGGCGGCGGCGTGAAACAGGCTTTCGAGCAGGCCGGCTTTCCAGCTGTTCCATAATTTGGGGTTGGTGCCGCGGATGTCGGAAACGGTAAGCAGATAAAGGGCGGACAAGCGCTCTTGGGTTTGGACGCGTTCGCAGAAATGGCTGATCACGTCGGGGTCTTGGATGTCTTCTTTTTGGGCAACGGCCGACATGAGCAGGTGGTCTTCCACTAGCCAGCACAGCAGCGCGCTTTCTTCTTCGTCGAGGAAGTGGTCGGCGGCGAAGCGGCGGGCGTCGGCAATGCCTTCTATGGAGTGGTCGCCGCCGCGGCCTTTGGCGATGTCGTGAAAAAAGGCGGCGAGATAGAGGATGTGTTTTTTCTCGAAAGCGTGCATCAGCGCGGAGGCGAAAGGCAGTTCATGGCTGCGCGAATCCATGGCGAGACGGCGCATGTGGTGGAGTACGGTGAGAATATGGTCGTCCACAGGGTAGATGTGGAAGAGGTCGTGCTGGAGCAGGCCGACGATTTTGCCCCATGCGGGCAGATAGCGTTCCAATACGCCGTAGAGGTTGAGGAAGCGCATTACATGGGTCAGCCCTTCGCCTTGCCGGAAAAATCCGATAAAGCGGCGGCGGTTTTCGGGGTTTAGATAAAAACTGCGGTTGATTTTGCGGGTGGCCGCCCACCATGCGTGCAGGGTTTTGGGGGCGATGCTGGAAATATCGTTGCGGGTTTGCAGGATTTCGATGATTTTAAACAGGTGCTCGGGGTGGCGGGCGAAGAGTTTTTTGTCGTACACCGCCACTTGGTTGTCGAGTTGGTAGTAGTGGTCGTCGATGCGGTGGACGACGCGCCGCACCAACGAATACACCCGACCGCGCAGCATGGGCAGCAGGATGCCGCCGAGTTGGATAAGGGTTTTGCTGGCTCGGTAAAACGTGCGCATCAGTTTTTCGCTTCTGACGCGCAGGCTTTCGTCTTGCCAGCCCATGTTTTCCGCTACTTGGGCTTGCAGGTCGAAAATCAGCCGGTCTTCGTTGCGTCCGGCGGCCAGATGCAGCTCGATGCGGATGGTGGCCAGCCGGATGTGGCTGTCGAACAGCATGGCGGCTTCGGTGCGGGTGAGAATGCCTTGGGCAATCAGGGTGCCGAGCGGTGCGTCCAAGCCTTGCGCTTTGGCCAGCCACAGCATGGTGTGGATGTCGCGCAGGCCGCCGGGGCAGGTTTTGATGTTCGGCTCGAGTACCGCGCCCGTGCCTTGCGATTTGGCGTGGCGCTGCTGCATTTCGAGCAATTTGGCTTCTATAAAGGAAACGGTGTCGCGCCGGAGGTTGATGCGTTTGAGCAGTTCGCCGCACAGCTCGCGGTTGCCGTGCAGAAAGCGGGCTTCGAGAAAGGCGGTGTCGCCGGTGATGTCTTCGCGGGCACTTTCGCATAATTCTTCGAGGCTGCCGGCTTTTAGGGCGGGGGTAAGTTGCATGTCCCACAATGCCTGCACGAAGGCGGCGGTTTTTTCCTGCTCTTCGGCTGTGAGCGGTTCGGCCGACACCAACGCCAAATCGACGTCGGAATACGGATACATTTCCCCGCGCCCGAAGCCGCCGGTGGCCAGCAGGCACAGGTTGTCGTGTCCGGCGAACAGCGCTTGCCACAATACGGCCAGCATGTCGTCGATGGCTTGGGTGTATTGCTCGAAAAATACCAAAGGGCTGCGTTGGGTGCGGTAGGCTTCGACGGCTTCTTGCTTGCGTTGTTTCAACGTTTCTGCGGCGGGAATCAAGTTGGGGAGCATAGGTATCTCGTGTCGGGTGCGGGTCGGTGGAGGTTGGGAATGGGGGAACTCCGGCCGTCTGAATGTTCAGACGGCCTGATGAGGCTGTAAGCCCGATTATCCGACCGAAGCGCGGTGCTTACAAGACCTGCATATCGTTGCGGCGGCAGGCGTTTCGGGCGGGGCGAATCCCGTTATAATGTGGCGGATTCTGCCGATTTACCCAAGTAAGGAAAAACGCCATGACCCAAATCCGCCTGAACAACCAAACCGCCCGTGTGAACAATATCTACTGCATCGGCCGCAATTATGTTGACCATATTGCCGAATTGAAAAACGAAACGCCCACCGAGCCGGTGGTGTTTATGAAGCCGAACAACAGCATTCTCAACGACGGCAGCACCATTATCCTGCCGCCGTACAGCCAATCGGTGCATTACGAATGCGAGCTGGTGTTGCTGATTGGTCGCGATTCAGACGGCCTCAGTGATGAAGATTTGTGCGGCATCATTGCCGGGTTCGGTGTCGGCTTGGATTTGACCGCCCGCGACGTACAAGGCCGTCTGAAAGAAAAAGGATTGCCGTGGACGAAAGCTAAAGGTTTCCGCGGCGCGGCCTGTGTGTCGGATTTTGTCGATGCCGCCACGCTGCCGCAAGCGCAGGATTGTGCGTTTACCTTGACCGTGAACGGCGAGTTGCGCCAAAAAGGGCACACTTCCCACATGATTTATCCCATCGCCGCCATTTTGCGCGAGCTGGCCGAAAGCTATGGTTTGAAAGCGGGCGACGTGGTGTTTACCGGCACACCGGCGGGCGTGGGCGAACTGCATTCCGGCGACAAACTGGAATTGGATTTGGCCGGCGTGGTGCAGGCGCGTTTTGATGTGGCTTGAGGCCGTCTGAAAAAAAGGAAACAAGATGAAGCCCAAAACCTTCTTCACATTGGCCGCTTCCGTGTTGCGGCGTTTGGATATGCTGCTGCCGCCCGAAAGCTCCGAGCCGGATTGGCGCGCGCTGGCCTACCGTTGGCAGAGCATAGGCAGAAAAGGTCTGCTCGAAAGCCTGCCCAATCCGCACACCTTTCCGCTCAAACGTTTGGCGGCGGTCGATAACCAAATGCAAAGATTGATACGCAATACCGAGCAGTTTTTAAACGGACGGCCTGCCAATAATGTGTTGATGACCGGCGCGCGCGGCACAGGCAAGTCGTCGCTGGTGAAAGCCTTGCTGCACGAATACGCCGACCGCGGCCTGCGTCTCATCGAAGTTGATAAAACCGATTTGCTTACCTTGCCCGCCTTGCTTACCATGCTCGAGCCGCGCCCTGAAAAATACATCGTGTTTTGCGACGACTTATCGTTTGAAAGCGGCGACGAAACCTACAAAGCCCTCAAAACCGCGCTGGACGGCGGCTTGTCGCAGCGGTGCGGCAACGTGCTGGTGTACGCCACCTCCAACCGCCGCCACCTGATGCCTGAATACATGGATGAAAACCAAGCCTTTACCGGCGAACGCGGCGAAGTTCACCCCAAAGAAGCCATAGAAGAAAAAGTGTCGCTTTCCGACCGCTTCGGCTTATGGCTGAGCTTTTACCCGTTCGACCAAAACGACTATCTGAAAGCAGTCGAAAACTGGCTGGAAGATTTCGGCCTGCCGTTCGACGAAGCCGCCCGCAAAGCCGCGCTCGATTGGTCGTTCACACGCGGCAACCGTTCCGGCCGTACCGCATGGCAGTTTGTATGCGATTGGGCGGGCAGGCCGTCTGAAGAGCGCCGCGTATAAAGGCGCGGCTGCCGGATTAATGATTGAACGGGCATGAGAAGGGGATTTCCGCTGTTATTTTTTTGCCATAAAACGTATATTTTTTTACTTTTAAAAACAAACATTAGCGGAAAATCGATAATCTTTGTAAAAAAATAATGTCATTTTTCTGTAAGAAACCGAAGAGCTCGCCGTCTGTTAGGCATGACTTTTTGAATAACGGCATGTTTTACCGCATACCAAGCATATAAAGCGTAGCCGTGCGTATCTTATTTTTTTTACTGAAAGGAAACCCGAATGTTTAAACAATCATTGATCGTTGCCGCTTCATTATTCGCTCTGGCGGCCTGCTCCCCTTCAAACGAAAGCGCACAAACCGAACAACCCGTTGCAGAAGCGGTGCAAGCCGTTCCGCAAACGCCCGCCGATTGGGAAGTATCCGATGCTGCCATTACCTTCCTGAGCAGCAAAATCAACAAGCAGTTGAACAGCGTTACCGAGCAATCGCGCTTCACCGCCAGCCAAGCCGTGTTGGATAAAGACGGCGAGTTCAAAATGGAAGTGGATTTGAGCAGCGTAAACACCGGCATCGAAATCCGCGACCAACGTTTGAAAGACTGGGTTTTCGAAACCGCTAAATTCGCCAAAGCCAACGTAACCGGTACCGTAGATGTAGATGCCGTGAGCAAACTGGCCGTAGGCGAAGCCGTTAACCTGAAACAGCCTTTGGTGTTGGACATTCACGGCAAACAACTGAATCTTGAAGCCGACCTGACCGTACAACGCATCAGCGCAGACAAAATCATGGTCAGCACGTTAAACCCCGTTTTGCTCGACGTGAAAGCCATGGACATGGTCGGCGGCGTAGCCAAACTGGTTGAAGTCATGGGCTTGAGCTCCATCGTTGAACAAGTTCCCGTGTCTTTCAACGCTGAATTTACCCGCAAAGAATAATCAGGCAATCCGACCCGATTTCATATATTCCCTTTCATCGACCACAAGGCCGTCTGAAAAATATTTTTCAGACGGCCTTGTGGTTTGGTGTTGTTTTGTCGGACTCGAGAATCCGACCTACAAACTACAAACCGCTTACCGCTTTTTCGTACAAGTCAAATAAAAAGGCCACCCGCTCCGCATCATCATTTTTACCTTGGTAACCGTAAGCAGCATCTACGGCTTTATCTAATGCTGCGTGAGCCTTGTCCAGACGGGTGTAGCCGGCATCGGCGCGGTATAAATCGGCCAAGCTGGGTTCGGGCAAGCCTTCGGCGCGGGCCTCGGCTGCATAAGCGGCGCGTGCGTCCAGAATCTGCTGTGCGGCTTTTTCAATGGTTTGCAGGTGCTTCTTCACAGATGAATCGGGTTCTTCTCTTTTCTTTCGGATAAATGGAAACGGAAAATTGTTATACACCAAAGTGTTGGAATAGCGGTAATCGCTTTTCAGACGGCCTGCTACGGTACGCATAAAGGCATTGTGCATGGTGCTGCATAATATGCCGAAATGGTAGAGGGTGGCGTTGGGGAGGCTGAAGTTAGCATCACTGTTAATAGTGTCTGCCCCCATAAAGCCAATGGGTATAAACCTGCGTGTTTCTGACGAAACTCTAGGAATAATCAAATAATTGCCACTTTCGGGTTGGCGGATTTCAGTAAACAAGTGCGGTATTTCAGCCTGTTTTTGGGTTGCCGCCTTAGTGCTTGCCTGCCTCATGGCCTTAACCGCTGCGATTCGTTGCGAAACTTGGGGCATGTGTTTCAAATCATGGTTGCGCCGTGTATCGCTGACTTGGTGAAACCACAAACACCAACGCTGTTTGCCGTTGATGAATTCGTCTGCGCCTAAAAACGGGCGGAGGTAGTTTTTTGCCAAGGGTTCGCTGCGGACGAGTTGCTCTTTTTCTCCAGTGCAGAGTAACAAATGACCGCCGTCAGCCGGTTTGTTTCCGTAAACCATTTCGGCTTCGCCCGACAAAACCACTTTCTGTTTTTTAAAAATAATGTTGGCGGCATCAATCAGATACGGGCTGATGTTGTGTACCTGCTGCTTTTCAGGCTGCCCTTTGATATCCGTATAGTTGAACAGATATTTCGCTGTTGCAGCTCGCTGTTGCAGCTCGCTGTTGCAGCTCGCTGTTGCAGCTCGCTGTTGCAGCTCGCTGTTGCAGCTCGCTGTTGCAGCTCGCTGTTGCAGCTCGCTGTTGCAGCTCGCTGTTGCAGCTCGCTGTTGCAGCTCGCTGTTGCAGCTCGCTGTTGCAGCTCGCTGTTGCAGCTCGCTGTTGCAGCTCGCTGTTGCAGCTGATTTGAGCTTCGCTCCGCTCGCTCAAATCAGCTGAAAAGCCGACGATAACGCAATGTACGGCAGCTTTGCCTGCCACTGCCGATGTCCATTGGAAAGTGCGGTGGGCAAAATTGATCTGCATGCCCTGTTTGATCAGGTTGCCCCACAGCACTTCTACTTGTTCTCCTTGGCAGATGGAATTGGTAGATACAAAGGCCGTCTGAACATTCGGTGCCGCCTGCATGATGGCGGCTGCTTTGACATACCAGTTGCACACATAATCCAACACACCGCAGCCTTTAAATGCGCCGCAAATACTTTGGGTGTCGGCTTTTTGCTCTTTATTCTGCAAACTCGAACCGATAAACGGCGGATTGCCGAAAATATAATCGGCCTCGGGCCATTCTGTCTGTAAAGCGTTGGCGTTGATGATTTCGGCGCTGTCGGTCAGCGGAATACTGGGGCGGGTATCGCCGAAGCGGTCGGAGGTGCGCCGGTTGCATTGGTGGTCGGTCAGCCACATGGCCACTTTGGCGATTTGGGCGGGGTATTCGTCGATTTCGATGCCGTAAAATTGGCCGATATGGCATTGCTGCATGGTGGAAATGTCGAGCAGTTGGCCTTCGGCAAACAATTCGGCGATGATGTCGTCTTCGAGCTTGCGCAGTTCGCGGTAGGCAACGACGAGGAAATTGCCGCAGCCGCAGGCGGGGTCGAGAAATTTCAGACGGCCTATTTCTTGATGGAAGGCGTGAATGACTTCGCGGCGTTTGGTTTTCGGTGCTTTTCGGGCTTCGGCAAAGCGGCGGCGCAACCCGTCCATAAACAGGCTGTCGATGACTTTTAAAATATTGGCTTCTTCGGTGTAGTGTGCGCCCAGCTCGCGCCGTTCTACGCTGTCCATCACGCTTTGAAAGAGGCTGCCGAAGATTTCGGGGCTGATTTTGGCCCAGTCGCGGCCGGCGCATTCAAAGAGGTGTTCGCGCTGCTCGCTGTTGAAATAAAATTCGCACAGGTCTTCTTCAAACAGTTTGCCGTTTACATAGGGAAAGGCTTTCAATTCGGCGTTCATGCCGCCGGGGCGTTTTTCGGGCGGCGTGTTGAGCACTTTGAAAATGCGGTTGATGGTGCCGCCTAAATCTTCGCCGTCGGCCCGGCTGTATTTGGCCAAATAATCGGCAAACTGGTCTTTGGTAAAAATCAGGGTGTCGTCGGCGAAGAAGCAGAATAAAAGCCGGATGATGAATTGTTTTAAGTCGTGCTCGGGGTAGTGGCCGTCTTTTTTAAAGGCGGTATAGAGGTTGCCTACTGATGCCGCCGCTTCGATATTGGCCAGCTCTTCGGCGGCTTTCAGCTCGCGTTCGATGCCGTCCATAAAATCGAAATTGCGGTTTTGAATCTGTTCGGGCAATTCGGAAAGGGCAAATGCCAGCGGCTCGGGCGTGCTTTGGTGTAGGTCGTAAAGGTGGATATGGGCGAAATCGCTGATGATCACATAGCGCGGTACGTCGTTGCTGTTGTGGTGGCGGATTTCTTCAACATAGCCCATGGCCTGTTCGAAAGCGGCGGTTAAGTCTTTGTCGGCACTTTTGTGTTCGCACAATAATCTGCCCGCCCAAAATACGTCGGCAAACTTGGTACTGCCTTTGCGGTGTTTGATTTGGTATTCCATTGTGGCGGTGCGGTAGCGGTCGAGATTGAAAATGGCGAAAAATTCGTTCCAAAAGGTGTCTTTCTCTGCGCGCTCGCGGGTTTCGTTTTTCCAGCGTTTGGCAAATGCTTGGGCAAGACGGTATTTATGCTCGTATGTGTAGGCATTCATTTTTTATTTCTCTTGTATTTGATTGTTTTTTTGCGGATATCGCAACACGCGGGCTGCTGTGGTTATTTAAGATGAAGTGGCTGGATTGAAATGAGGCCGTCTGAAAACAACTTTTAGCGAAACCCGCACAGCTCGTTTTCAGACGGCCTTGTTCTTGTGCCTTTTATTTACCCAAAGCACTCAACACTTTGCCGACTACTTCATCAACAGCCACGCTTTGCGCTTCGTTGTCAGTACGCTTGGCGTATTCGACATTGCCTTCTTTCAAAGCGCGGTCGCCGATGACGATGCGGTGCGGAATGCCCAAAAGCTCGGAATCGTTCAGCAACACGCCGGCGCGTTCGTCGCGGTCGTCGAGCAGTACATCCGCGCCTTTTGCCTGCAATTCGGCGTAGAGTTTGTCGGCTGCTTCGCGCACGGTGTCGGATTTTTTGTAGTTCATCGGCACAATTACCACTTCAAACGGCGCCATTGCATCTGTCCAGATGATGCCGCGTTCGTCGTTGTTTTGTTCGATGGCGGCGGCCACGATGCGGCTGATGCCGATGCCGTAGCAGCCCATTTCCATGATTTGCGCTTTACCGTTGTTGTCCAAGAAGCCGGCATTTAAGGCTTTGGAGTATTTGTCGCGCAGTTGGAACACATGGCCGACTTCGATGCCGCGTGCCAATTTCAGACGGCCTTTACCGTCTGGGCTGGGGTCGCCTGCGATGACGTTGCGCAAATCGACAAACTCAGGCTCGGGGCAATCGCGACCGAAGTTGAAACCGGTGTAGTGGTGGTCGTCTTCGTTGGCACCGATCACGGTGTCGGCCAGTTTTTCAACCGCAAAATCGGCATACACTTTGCCTGTGAAGCCGACGGGGCCGAGTGAGCCGCCGCCGGCGCCGAAGGCCGTCTGAATGGCGGCTGGGGTAGCCATGGCCAAAGGTGATTTTACGCCGGCGAGTTTTTCGGCTTTGATGTCGTTGAATTCGTGATCGCCGCGCAACAGCAGCAATACCAATTCGCCTTCTTCTTCGCCTTCCACCACGATGGATTTGAGCGTTTTTTCAATCGGCACATTCAAAAACGCCACCAAGTCGGCAATGGTTTTCACATTAGGCGTGTGGACTTTGCTTAAGGTTGCGGTGGCGGCGGCACGTTCGCCTTGTTGCGGCAGGGTCGGTGCCAGCTCGACGTTGGCGGCGAAATCGGATTCGTCGCTGTATGCGATTACGTCTTCGCCGCTTTCGGCCAACACTTGGAATTCATGCGAACCGGTGCCGCCGATGCTGCCGGTGTCGGCGGCGACGGGGCGGTAGTTTAAGCCCAAGCGGTTGAAAATGCGGCAATAAGCGTCGTACATGGCGTTGTAGCCTTCTACCAGCGATTCGTAATCGGCGTGGAAGGAATAAGCGTCTTTCATCACAAACTCGCGTGCACGCATTACGCCGAAACGGGGGCGGACTTCGTCGCGGAATTTGGTTTGGATGTGGTAGAAGTTTTTCGGCAGCTGTTTATAGCTGGTGATTTCTTTGCGCACGATGTCGGTAATCACTTCTTCGCACGTCGGCGCCATGCAGAAATCGCGTTCGTGGCGGTCTTTCAGGCGCAGCAGTTCTTTGCCGTAAAACTCCCAGCGGCCGCTTTCCTGCCACAGCTCGGCGGGCTGGACTACGGGCATCAGCAGCTCCACCGCACCGGCGCGGTTCATCTCTTCGCGCACGATGTTTTCCACTTTGCGCAGCACGCGCAAACCCATCGGCATCCATGTGTACAAACCCGAAGCATTGGCTTTGATCAGGCCTGCGCGAAGCATTAGTTTGTGGCTGACGAGGGAGGCTTCGGCAGGGGCTTCTTTTAAGGTGGAAATGAAAAATTGACTGGCTTTCATGATGTGGTTTCGCGTGAAAAATAAAAACCGCTATTCTAACGCAATGCGGACTTTTCGGCAGGAGTTTGAGCGCGGATTGGCAGGCGGAATGGCGGGAAGGGAAAAGGAATGGAAATTTCGGGTATGAAGTAGGGGAGTATGGCTGTTGAATAAAGGCCGTCTGAAAAACCTTAAAAGTGTTTTCAGACGGCCTCGATAGCCGATGCGCTCAATGCTTGGGATTGATGCGGGCGTTGTTATTGTTGGTGCAGCTTGTTAACGTATTCGACTTCTTCGCGGCTGCCCATCACCACCGATACGCGCTGGTGCAGGCCTTCGGGTTGGATGTCGAGCATGTTTTGAACGGTGTTGCTGCTCGCGCCGCCCGCCTGTTCCAAAATCAGGCTCAAGGGGTTGGCTTCGTACATCAGGCGCAGTTTGCCGGGTTTGCCCGGATCGCGCGTGTCTTGCGGATACATGAATACGCCGCCGCGCATCAGAATGCGGTGGATTTCGGCCACCATCGAGGCCACCCAGCGCATATTGTAGTTTTTGCCGCGCACGCCGGTGTCGCCCGCCAAGAGTTCAGCAATGTATTGCTGCATGGGCGGGAACCAATGGCGCTGGTTCGACATATTGATGGCGAATTCTTTGGTTTGCGCGGGTACGCTCGGATTAGTTTGCGTTTGCACGAATTGGCCGTCTGAATCGAGCGTGAACACAAACACGCCGTGTTTCAAGGTAAACACCAGCTGGGTTTGCGGGCCGTACAGCACATAACCGCTGCCGACTTGTTCGCGGCCTTTTTGCAGGAACGATTCGGTAGCCAGCGCGCCTTCGGGTTTGGCGAGAATGGAGAAAATGGTGCCGACGGAAATATTGACGTCGATATTGGAAGAGCCGTCGAGCGGGTCGAACAGCACCAAATAGCCGCCGTTTTCATTGCAGGCGACAAAAGTGTCTTCTTCTTCGCTGGCCAAGCCCGCTACGTTGGGGTTGGCGGTTAAAACGTGAACCAGTATATCGTTGGCGATAACGTCCAGTTTTTTCTGGTCTTCGCCCTGCACATTGCCCGTGCCGGCTTCACCCAAAATACCGGCCAGCGCACCTTGGCGCACTTTGCCGTTGATTTGCGCGCACGCGGCGACGACAGATTCCAACACGCTGCCCAAAGCGGCGGGAATGTGGTTGGTTTGCAGATGCTGGGGAAGGAATTGCGATAAGGTGGTCATATTTTCTCACTTTGCTGATGGGTTTTCAGACGGCCGCATGGCGAAAAAGACATTATATTTTATTTTGCCTGTTTGGCTAAAGAGGCCGGAGCGTTGCGCTTTCAAGCAGGCTGCAGAAATCCGGGTTGGGCGGGCGCATTTTTAAATCTTGTAATAAAGCAACTTTGTCTGCATATTAGTGATTACAATACCGAAAATCCGGCATCGGCACCGGCTGCATTTTTCAGACGGCCTGTGCAGATGTGCGGATGATATTTTGTCGAACTGATTTTTTTGAGGACACCGCATGACCACTATTTTGATTATTCTCGGCCTGATTTCACTGCTGATCGGCTTGCTCGGCACGGTTTATCCTGCCATTCCCGGTTTGGGATTGATGTTTGCCGGCGCATGGCTGATCGGTTATGCGGGCGATTATCAGGTGATTACCACCAATACGCTGATTTTTCTGGCAGTTGTGACAGTCTTGGGAACGGCCACCGATTATGTGGCGGGAATGTTGGGCGCGAAATTTACCGGCGCCAGCAAGCAGGCGATATGGGGCGCGTTAATCGGCGGCTTGGTCGGCGCGTTTTTCTCATTGCCGGGCTTGCTGCTCGGGCCGTTGGTTGGCGCGGGCGCGGGCGAACTTTGGGCGCGTAAGGATTTATGGGCGGCAGGTAAAGTCAGCATCGGCACGTTTATCGGCTTCATCATCGGCGTGGTGGCCAAAGTAGGGTGCGCGTTGACGATTTTGCTCACCTTGATTGTGATGGGCGTCGTCAGCTTGGTGTAACCGATACAGGCTAAACATTCTTTTCAAGCAGATGGGCAACCCTGCCTATCTGCTTTTTTATCGGCTTTTAAAACAGCCACATGAATAAGTTTTATTGGCCTTTGAAAACGAACAGGGTAAAATCAGCGCAGACCGCCGGTAAAAAGGCGGCACCACAACCAAAACCGATATCGACAACAACCACCACAGGAATACGAAATGGAACACAAATTACCAGAACTTCCGTATGCTTTAGATGCTTTGGAACCCCATCTTTCTAAAGAAACTTTGGAATACCACTACGGCAAACACCACCAAACCTACATCACTAACCTGAACAACCAAATCAAAGGCACAGAGTTTGAAAACGCACCCTTGGAAGAAATCGTGAAAAAATCTTCCGGCGGCGTGTTCAACAACGCAGCGCAAACTTGGAACCACACTTTCTATTGGTTGGGTTTCACGCCTAAAGGCGAGGGCAAGCCCTCCGGCGAACTGGCCGCCGCCATCGATGCGAAATGGGGCAGCTTCGAGAAGTTCCAAGAAGCGTTTAACGCTTGTGCCGCAGGCACTTTCGGTGCGGGCTGGGCATGGTTGGTGAAAACACCGGCAGGCGAATTGGACTTGGTTTCTACTTCCAACGCAGCCACGCCGTTGGCCACTGAAAACACCCCCTTGCTGACTTGCGACGTGTGGGAACACGCTTACTACATCGATTACCGCAACAGCCGCCCCAACTACCTGAAAGGCTTTTGGGAAATCGTAAACTGGGGCGAAGTAGCCAAACGCTTTGCCGCTTAACCGCCGTTAACGTCGGTTGATATGAAAGGCCGTCTGAATATTTTCAGACGGCCTTTCGGTTTACTTGTGCTTTGAGATACTTTGAGAGATGAATACTTGTGCCGAATATGTTTAAAGCGTTTCGGCTTCGGTTTCGTTCGGGCTGTAAACATTCAGAGAGGCTTGTACCAAGAGGCCGTCTGAAGGCAGCAAATGCTTTTCGTGTTCGGGAGCGTCCGTCCAATGAAGCGAGCAATCAAACACGCCGAAACCGCCGGCATCGCGCATGGATTCTTTTACCTTGATCAGCAGCTCCGTGCCTACGGGCACACTGTCGGCAAAAAGGTTCAGCTTGCGCGTGCCCAGCAAAAAACCCAGTTTGACCGCTTCTCCTGAATTAACGGCATGGCAGCCCACCAGCGCACCGATGCCTTGCGCCATGATTTCAAGGCCGGCCAAGCAGGGAAGGCGGCCGTTGTGCAACAAAATGTGGTTGTCTTTAACGGTGGCGGTTGCCGTAAGATGGCCGTTGCCGTAATCGGTAATGCAGTCCAGCAGTACCATGTGACCGCTGTGCGGCAGCAGAGGGGCAACGGAAGTAATCGGGCAGGTAAGCGGGGTATTCATAACATGTAATGTGAGTAAATTGGGCTGATATGGCGTATAAAAAAAGGTTGCGGTAAGCCTGATATGTGCCGAGCGGTAAAACAACCATTCATGCGACACCGCAACTAAGCGATTATATTGCATTGCTGTTTTTTGTTAAAACCTTAGGTTAAAATAAACGCCTTCTTTCATACCGGAAACGCCATGAATTCTTCCCGTCATTGCCGCTTTTCCTTCGATATTGCAGCCTGGCAGGCTTCATCAAGCCGTGTATCAGGCTTGGAAGCTTGGCAGCAATGGGCAGCGGATGCCGGTTTTGCCGACACCCTGCCTGATTACAAACCTGCTTTGTCTTTTTTGCCTGCCATGCAGCGGCGTCGCTTGAGCGCGGCGGCGCGGCTGGTGTGCGATGCTGCGTGGGATTTGGCCGAACGTTATCCCGACAGCCCGTTGGTATTCGCTTCGCACGACGGCGAATTGAACCGCAGTTTCGAGCTGTGGCTTGAATTGATGAAAACAGATACCGTTTCGCCGACCTCGTTTGGCTTGTCGGTGCATAATGCGCAAGTTGGCCAATGGTCTATGTTGCGTAAAGACATGGGCGAAAACACGGCATTGGCGGTTGGCCGAGACGGTTTGGAAACCGCTTTGGCCGAGGCTTACGCCATCATGCGGGAGGGGGCGGAACAAGTGTTGGTGGTGATTGCCGACGATCCCATGCTTCAAGAATATGCCGTCGCCGCCGAGCGTGCTCCGATGGCTTATGCGCTGGCAATGGTGCTGAAACCCGGCGGACAATATACTTTGTCTATGTGTTCCGCAGACCAAGGTGCGGAAGAGCAGGCGTCTTATTGGGGGGCTTTGGATTGGATACGCTTCATGCTTTCCGACCGGTCCGAACATACCCGTAATTACCGCCATTACCGCTGGTTGTGGCAGAAAAGCTGATGAAGATGTTGAACCGTTGCCGCAGTTTCCTTGCCACTTTATTCGGATTCGTCTTATTCGGCGTGGTGGGCGTATTGCTCAAAATCGTTCTTTTGCCTTACACCTTGAAAAGCACCAAAGGCGATATTCCCCGCCAAATAGCTGCGCGGCGTTTAATCGGCAGGGTATGGAAATGGTTTATCGGCTACCTTGAGTGGTCGGGTGTGTTGCGCGTGACATTCAAGGGTGCGGAAAAACTTGGTCGCCCGGGGCAGTTGGTGTTGGCCAATCACCCGTCGCTGCTAGATGTGGTATTACTGGTCAGCCATGTGCCGCAGATGAACTGCATCGTCAAAAAAGATTTGCTGAACAATCCCTCCATGAAAAGTCAGATTCTCGCCACGGGTTATATTCCCAACGACGAATCGCTGGAAATGATGGAAGAAGTGGATGCCGTGTTTAAAAGCGGGCAAAGCCTGCTGATTTTCCCAGAAGGAACACGTACGGGTTGGGACGGGCAAATCAAGCTGCACCGCGGCGCGGTATCCATCGGTTTGAGAAGTGCCGAAGTGATTACGCCCGTGTGCATCAAAATGAATCCGCCGAATTTCAAAAAAGGCCAGCCATGGTATAAAATCCCACCCCGCACCATACATTACGAAATTACGGTCGGCGAAGACATTAATCCGCAAGATTGGTTGGCTGAGAAGCCGCTACCCATCGCCGCCCGACGTTTAAACACTTATTTGCAAGACTATTTCACACGGGAAACAACATGAACTTAGAAACACAAATCAAACAAATGATCATCGACAGCTTGGGTTTGGAAGACATCACCGTCGAAGATATCGAAACCGATGCCCCGCTGTTTGGCGACGAAGGCTTGGGCTTGGATTCGGTAGATGCCTTGGAATTGGGCTTGGCCGTACAAAAAACCTTCGGCTTCCAGCTCGACGGCGAAAAAGACAATCTGCGCGATCACTTTGCCAGCGTAGCCACATTGGCCGACTTCATCCGCAGCCGCCAAGCATAAGGAGTGAATGATGACCGAACAAGAAATCCGCCGGATTCTGACTGATGCTTTGGTGAATCTGTTTGAAATCGAACCCGAGCGCATCAAGCCGGAAACCAATCTTTATGAAGATTTGGAAATCGACAGCATCGACGCCATCGACTTAATCGACCACATCAAGCGCGAAACCGGCCGCAAGCTCAAAGCCGAAGACTTCCGCAACGTGCGCACCGTAGATGATGTGGTGCAGGCCGTCTTAAAAATTGATGCCGAATAAGCAACATTGAATCTATCCTTGAGCCGAAGGGCGGGCATGCTTGCCCGCCGTTTTGCTATGTTCGGATTAATTTTCAGACGGCCTTGAAGGAAAGAGGCCGTTTGAAAACTTGTTTTGCCCATACCGTTCAACAATATTCATTCCAAAGCCATTATGAAAATCATCGGCCAAGTTTTGCTCGTCATACTCAGCATCGCCTATCCCTTACTGTGGTATTACGGCCACGAACACGGCGCTTTTTTCTGGCTTGCTGCCGCCATGTGCGCTTTATGGCTGATACGCGCCGCGATACAGAAAACCCGCGCACAACAAGCCGTTTCACTAATGCTCGCCGCTTTTTTCGCCGCAGTCATTCTTTTCAGACGGCCTGATTCCATGTATTGGTATCCCGTGGCCGTGAACTTGCTGATGCTCGCTGTGTTCGGCACCAGCCTGTTTGCCAAACAAACCCTGATCGAACGCCTCGCCCGCCTGCAAGACCCCGACCTCCCGCCCGAAGGCGTACGCTATACCCGCCGGATAACCCAAATCTGGTGCGGCTTTTTTATCTTCAACGCCGCCACCTCCGCGCTGCTGGCTTTTTCAGACAGGCATGATTGGTGGGCGCTTTATACGGGGATTATTTCTTATGTGTTGATGGGCACGTTGTTTGCGGGAGAGTGGATTTACCGGAAAGTGGTGTTGAAGGTTTGAGGCCGTCTGAAAATTCAAAAGTACGCGCCAACAAACAGGCCGGCTTTTCAGACGGCCTCTTGCGATGAGGGCAAATAGGAAGAGATAAGCGATAAAATAAGCGATATAAAGAGCGATAAAATAAGCGGTATAATTCAATATTCCAATTTGTGCCGTCTGAACATTCAGGAAACACCGCAATGAAGCCGCCTTTCAGTATTACCAACCACATTCTTAACCTGATCGTAGAAATTTCACACATCATAGGCCGCTTGCAATTTCAATACGAACGCAACCTGCATTTGCGTAAAGAAAACCGCATCCGCTCGATTCAATCGTCTTTAGCCATTGAAAACAATTCTTTAACCATAGAACAAGTAACCGACATCATCAACGGCAAGCGGGTGTTGGGTAATCCGAAAGAAATTCAAGAAGTGAAAAATGCCTACGATGCGTATGAAGAAATCCTGAATTTCAACCCATACAGCATCGGCGATTTTCTTAAAGCACACGGTTTGTTAACCGAAGGCATTGTTCGCCGGGCCGGTGGTTTCCGCCATAAAGATGTCGGTATTTTTGCTGCCGACGGCACATTGCTGCACATGGGCGCGCGACCGCAGTTTGTACCCGATTTGATGGAAAAACTGTTTGCATGGGCAGAAACCGACGATACGCCCATGTTGGTAAAAAGTGCCGTCGTGCATTATGAAATCGAAATGATCCACCCGTTTGAAGACGGTAACGGCCGCATGGGCAGATTGTGGCAGAGCGTGATGTTGAGCAGCTGGAATCCCTTATTTGCGTGGATACCCGTAGAAACGATGGTGTACGGCAATCAGCAGGGCTATTACCGTGTTTTGGCCGAGGCTGATAAAGCCAACAATTCAACCGTATTTGTTGAGTTTATGCTCGATATGGTGCTTCAAACCTTGAAAGCTTACGCACTTGATGCAACGAATGATGTTGCAAACGCCAAAATCAGCGAAAAAGCCCGCCAAGCCTATCTGCCGATACGCCGCTACCTTGAGGAAAACGCTGAAATTTCCAACAGCAGGGCGCAGCAACTGACCGGAAAATCAGCGGCGACCGTCAGAAAATATTTGGCGGAATTGACCGAAGCCGGGTTGCTGGAAGCGGTGGGAACGGGCAAAGGTAGGGTTTACCGTTTGGCAAAGCCTTTGAAGTAAAAATTACTTGGAAACTTTCTTCGCTAATCGTTAATTAGATGTTATTTTTTAGCTGTAATAAAACACAAATGGGAAAAAATTATGTACAAACTTAATATGTTATTAGTTTTTATTTTGGCCGGTTGCACAACTGTATCTGCAATTCAGCCTGTTGAAACAGGCGTTTCTAGATTTGATACGGCACTGATATATAAAGGTAAAGAAAGTATTGTTGGTATCAATGAGAATAATGCCCAAGAATATAGAATTTTCCATCAAGGAGCGACAGGAGCGACCCCTTCTTCTGCGATACGAAGTAGTGCAGAAAGAAGAGCGAATGAGTTTTGTAACAAGGAAAATAAGCAAATGAAGGCCATAAGAGAGCGAACTTCTGTACCTCCTCATATGTTTGGCAATTGGCCTAGAATTGAAATTATTTTTATATGTGTAGAAAAATCGATAGATAATGATAATTTTGATGATGGCAAATATAAAAAATTGATAAATTTGAAACAATTATTAGATCAAGGTGTGCTTTCTGAGCAGGAATTTAATAAAGAAAAAGCAAAAATATTAGGTCATTAACAAAATAATATTATGAATAATCTTACCCAGACACTATCCTCAACCCTCCCGCAAACCACCCTAATCGCCACCAACCCCGATTGGACGCGCGCCGATTTCAACCGCGCCGTTATTTACCTCTCAGGCCGTCTGAAAATGCAAAACGTGCAAACTGCCGCTTTGTGGTTTGAAGATGCCGCGTTTTTTGCCTGTGCGGTGCTGGCGGCGTGGCATGCGGGGGTGCGGGTGTTGTTGCCGCCGAATTTGGCGCAGGATAATGTGGATTGGGGTAATGCGGCGGATGTGTGGCTGACGGATGCGCCGCATGAAAAAGCGTTTTCAGACGGCCTTTGTGCAGGTAAGGTTTACAATATTCCCGCTGTGTTAAGCGATATGCCGTCTGAAATTGTGATGCCCGATAATCTGCTGATTCCCGCAGATGCCGAGGCCTGTCTGAAAACGTCCGGCTCGACCGGCGGCGCGCAGGTGGTGGTAAAAACGGCGGCGCAGATGGAAGCGGAGGCTTTGGCATTGGCGGAAGTCGTGCCGTTTCGGCAGGAGGGTTTAACCGTAATCGGCAGCGTCAGCCCGCAGCACATGTATGGTTTTACCTTCCGTTTCGCGCTCGCGCTCACGATGGGTTGGACGATGGACCGCCTGCAAAATGTGTATCCCGAAACCTTGCTGGCCGCCACTGCGGCGCACGCGCAATCGGTATGGATTGCCAGCCCGGCGGTGTTGAACCGCTTGGGCGAAGCGCGCAACTGGCAGGCGGTGGGCGGCAAAGTGGCGGGGATTGTGTCGGCGGGCGGCGCGTTGCCGGAGGCGACAGCCGATTTGCTCGAAAAACATGCCGTGCGGCCTTTTGAGATTTACGGCAGCACCGAAACCGGCGTGATTGCGTCGCGCCGGCACCGTAGCGAATGGCAGCCCTTTGCCGCCGTGGAAATCGGGCAGGACGAAGACGGTGCATTGTGGGCGCAATCACCGTGGACAAACGGCCGCTTCCAAACCGCCGATATGGTGGAAATGCAGCCCGAAGGCTTTTTATTGCTCGGCCGGAAAGACCGGATTATTAAATTTGAGGACAAACGCGTGTCATTAAACCAAATCGAACATGACCTGTTGGCGCATGAATGGATTGCCGATGCCTATTGCGCCCAGCACCCGCAGCACAAACGCCCCGCCGTGTGGGCGGCGTTGAATTCAGACGGCATCCAAGCCTTGCAGGAACAGGGGCGGGCGGCGGTGGCGGCGGTGTTGAAAAAACACCTTGCTGCCACGCAAGACACAGTGGCTTTGCCGCGCTACTGGCGTTTCACCGACGCTTTGCCGCGCAATGCCCAATCCAAAATCACCGCCGCCGATTTTCAGACGGCCTTTACCGAAGCGCAAACCGCTCCGCAATGGCAGCCATGCCTGTCTGAAAATGCAGAAGCCCACCGCTTTCAAGGCCGGGTGCCGCTGGATTTGGTGTATTTCGGCGGACACTTCGTCCATTTCCCGCTGGTGCCCGGCGTGATCGAGCTGCAATGGGTGCGCGATTTGGCCGAACGTTTCGACTGGGGGCGGCAAAGCGTCGTGCGCGTGGAAAACCTGAAATACCAGCAATTCCTGCGCCCGCATCATGAAGTGTTTGCAGAGTTGAAATACGATGCGGATAAAAACAAATTGACGTTCAAGCTGGAAAACCATGAAGCGGTGTGCGCTTCGGGGCGGATTGTGTTTGGGGCGTTTGAGGCCGTCTGAAAAAATGCTTTGCCGACTACGCCGGGCTATTTGTAGGGGCGGATTACATATCCGCCCGCTATGTGAATTTCAACAATAGGCATTGAGATTCAACAGCGGCTTCACGTGTAGTCGGATAAATAACATTCCAGTCTTGCCAAGTATAGGGCGGATATGTAATCCGCCTCTACATCTCAATATTGGAGTTGTTATTATATTGTTGTATATAAATAATTTAACATTAATAAAATACGTGAAAGGATTGGCGTATGCGTAAACTCATTCTGCTGCTTGCTGTTGCCGGCGGCTTTTGGCAACTGTGGGGAAAGGATGCCTATAACCAATGGCAAAACAAACCGGAAGTATTGTCGAACATTACTAAACAGCTGCCTTTAAAATTGCCATCGCAGCAAGCTCGTAAAGAAAAAAGCGGATTTACTTGCGACGGCAGAACGCGTTGTTCGCAAATGACTTCCTGCGAAGAGGCCAAGTTTTTCTTACAGAATTGCCCCAACACCAAAATGGACGGAAACCACGACGGCGTGCCGTGCGAGAGCCAGTGGTGCCGTTAAGTTTTATTTCCTATTTCCTGAATGTTATCCATGACAACCCTAGCCCTAATCCCCCACTACAATCACCCGGCCACCATCACTCAAGTTGCCCAAGCCATGCGCGGGTTTGGCTTGGATGTGCTGATTGTGGACGACGGTTCGCGGGCGGACTGCAAACCGGTATTGGACGCTTTGGCGGAGCAGGACGGCATTGATGTTGTGTACCGCTTGGTCAACGGCGGTAAAGGCGCGGCGGTGAAAGCCGGGTTGAAATACGCCGAAGAGCAGGGCTATACCCATGTTTTGCAGGTGGATGCCGACGCGCAGCATTGTTTGGATGACACGGCCAAGATGTTGGAAGCGGCGCAGGCAAACCCCGAAGCGGTGGTGTGCGGCTGGCCGCAATACGGCAGCGATGCGCCGAAATCGCGGCTTTACGGGCGTAAAATCACCGATTTTTGGAATATGGTGCATACGTTTTCGACCGATATAAAAGACGGCATGTGCGGCTTCCGCCTTTATCCGCTTGCGCCCGCGCTGACCGTGGTGCGTGAAGAACGGGTGGGCGACCGCATGGATTTCGACACGGAAATCCTTATCCGCCTCTATTGGCGCGGCGTGAAACCGGTGTGGATTAAAACGCCGGTGAAATACGAAGTCGGCGGCGTGTCGCATTTCCGCGCGTTTGACGATAATGTGCTGATCAGCAAAATGCACGCAAGATTGTTTTGCGAGATGGTGTGGCGGCGTTTGAATGGGAAGCTGTGAGAGGCCGTCTGAAAATATGAATAAGGATACGAAAGCAAACGGACATTGGGCCGCTCAAAGCGAACGCGGCAACCGCCTGTTTTTGGGCATTACCACGCTGATGGTGAAATATCTGCCTGCGTTTCTGATGAACCCGTGCATTTGGTTTGTGGTGCTGTATTTCTACATCACTTCGCCCAAGCAGCGGCGCAATATTACGCGCTACCAGCAGCGGCTTCAGACGGCCTTTCCCGATACGCGCCTGCCTGAAAAGATGCCGGTGTTTAGGCAGTTTGTGGCGTTTGGCGAGGCGGTGTGCGACCGTTTTGCGGTGTGGCAGCGCAAAATCCGTTATGAAGATTTGGTGGTGGAAGACCCCGACGGTATTTCGGCTGTGGTGGACCAGCGCGGTGAGCGCGGGCAGATTTTTGTGTGTTCGCATTTCGGCAATGTAGAAGTGTGCCGCGCGCTGGTGTCGCATCACAAAGGTTTCCGCCTCAATGTGTTGGTACACAGCCGCCATGCTCAGGCGTTTAACGAGGCTTTGAATAAGGCGGGTGCGGATAAAATCCAGCTGATTCAGGTAACGGATTTGGATGCTTCGCTGATGATGGAGCTGAATAAACGTATTGATGCGGGCGAATGGCTGGCGATTGCGGCAGACCGTGTGCCGGTGCGCGGTGAAAAAACGGTGGCGGCGGATTTTTTAGGCGAGAAAGCCGATATGCCGCAAGGTGCGTGGCTGCTGGCGGCTTTGTTGAAAACGCGGGTAAACACGCTTTTTTGTGTGAAGCAAAACGGGCGTTATCATTTGAAGCTGCGCCGCTTTTTGGACACGGCGGATTGGAAACGCGGCAAACGAAATGAAGAGGTTGCTGCGGCGGCGCAGCAGTTTGCCGATGCGCTGGCGCGGGAATGTGCGCAAAACCCTTTGCAATGGTTTAATTTTTACGATTTTTGGAAAGACGAAACGCATGGCTAAACATGTTTATTGCCGCCACAGCACGGAAATGGAAGTGCCGTTTTTCGATGTCGATGCCATGCACATTGTGTGGCACGGGCATTATGTGAAATATCTCGAGGTGGCGCGTTGTGCGTTTCTCAGCGAAATCGGCTACGATTACAACGAAATGGCCCGGCAGGGTTTCAGCTGGCCGATTGTGCAGATGAACTTGAAATATGTGAAGCCTGCCCGCTTCGGCCAAAAAATCCGCGTGGATTTGGCGGTGGTGGAAATCGAAAGCTGCCTGCGCATTGATTACACGATTGTCGATGCCGAAAGCGGCGTAAAACTCAACAAAGCGAGTACGACTCAGGCGGCGGTGTCGCTCGAGAGCGGCGAAATGCAGTTTGAAACGCCTGAAAGCTGGTTGCAGGCCGTGAAGCGGCATCCTACGTTTGAGGCCGTCTGAAACCTTAGCGGGCGGTGCTTTGCCAAGACAGGAGGGCAACATCATGACACTTTCCGATATGCTTCATCACCGCCGTGCGGTGCGCCACTATGATGAAAACAAAGCACTGGATAGCGATAAAGTGCGCGAATGCCTCAAGCTGGCGCAGCTTGCGCCGAGCAGCTCCAATATGCAGCTTTACGAGTTTTACCACATCACCGACCAAGCCGTATTGAAGCAGCTTTCGGAAGCCTGTTTGGGGCAGGGCGCGGCAAGTACGGCGCCGCAGATGGTGGTGTTTGCGGTTCGCCAAGATTTGTACCGCGAGCGTGCGCGTGCCGTGTTGGCGTTCCAGCGCGGCAACATCAGCCGCACAAGCCCGCCCGAAAAAGTGGCAGGCCGTCTGAAAAACACTGAGTTTTATTATGGCAAACTGATGCCGTTTATCTATGCACGCTTTTTCGGCTTGGTTGGCTTGTTGCGCCAAATCATTGCCCGCAGCGCCGGCCTGTTCCGCCCGATTGTGGTAGACGTATCCGAAGCCGATGTGCGTACTGTTGTGCACAAAAGCTGCGGCTTGGCGGCGCAAACCTTTATGCTGGCCATGGCCGAGCAAGGCTACGACACTTGCCCGCTGGAAGGGCTGGACAGCCACATGGTGAAGCGCATCCTCAATTTGCCGCGCGGCGCGGAAATCAACATGATTGTTTCCTGCGGCATACGCAAAGAAGGCCGCGGCATTTGGGGCGAACGCTTCCGCCTGCCGTTTGAAAGCGTTTACCGTGAAATTTAAGATAGAAAGAAACTGATGAAAAAACTGATACTTGCTGCCGCATTAACCGTGTGCAGCCCGCTGCTCTGGGCGTTTTCGACCGCAGAGCTTTCCCAAACCCTGCAAAAGCCCGACAACGTGCAAGGCGCGTTTACGCAGCAGCGTTACCTCAAATCGCTCAACAAACCGATGACAACCCAAGGCCAATTCGTGTTGATTCCCAAGCGCGGTTTGCTGTGGCACATGCAAAAGCCGTTTGACAACCGCCTGCGCGTGCGTTCAGACGGCATCATGCAGTGGAACGGCAAAAGCTGGGCGGCAGCCAATCCGAGCAAAATGAGCGGTCAGGCACAGCAAATCCGCCTGTTTCTCGATTTGCTCGGCGGCAATGCGCAAGGGCTGGAAAAACAGTTTACGCTCAAACTTTCCGGCACCCAACAGAAATGGACGCTGCGTTTAGACCCGAAAACCGCGCTGATGAAGCAGATTTTCAACCACATCGACATCAGCGGCGATACTGTTGTGCGCCGTATCGAACTGCACGAAAAGCAGGGCGACCGCACGGTGATGCAGTTTAACCAGATTCAAACCGGCAAAGAATTGGATGCTTTTGCCAAGCAGGCGCTGTAAACCAAACCCGGCTTGCTTATGATGATGCCGTCTGAACAGGTTTTCAGACGGCATCATTAAGTTTGTAGAGATACTGCTCTAGTGCCGATGCACACAGCCTTGTGGAGCTATCTCCCTATATATTCACGACATATTTCATCAGAAAAAATCAGGCAGGGGAAAAATAACCGTAAGCTCAGGCGTTAATTCGGTTAAAATATGTAGTTAAATTTTAAGAATAAGCCTTGTGTATCGTTGAAAATGGCATCTGATGTGAAAAAAGTTTTGCTGGTGTATTACTCGCAAACCGGCCAGCTGAGCCGGTTGGCGCAACATTTTATCGAGCCGCTGCAACAAAGCGGCAGTATTCACGTGGATTGCGTCAATATCCGGCCTCAGCAGCCTTATCCGTTTCCGTGGCCGTTTTGGCGGTTTTTCGATACCTTTCCCGAAACCGTCCACTTAAAGCCCGCCCCGATTGAGCAGCCCGATATCCCGCACACCGATTACGATGCGGTTGTGATTGCCTATACGGTGTGGTTTTTGTCGCCCGCCCAACCGATTACCGCATTTTTGCAGCGCCCCGAAACGCAGCGGCTGTTGCGCGACAAACCCGTGATTACGCTTATCGGCTGCCGCAATATGTGGTTGGCGGCGCAGGAAAAAATGAAAATGCTGTTGGCGCGCAACGGCGCGAAGCTGATCGGGAACATCGTAAAAATTGATGCGTGCAGCAGCGCCGCCAGTTTCATTACCACACCGGCGTGGATGCTCACGGGCGACAGGCAGTATTTCCGTTCGCTGCCTGCTGCCGGTATCGCGCCCGAACAGTTGGCCGACGGTGCGCGTTTCGGCGCAAAACTGCGTGATGTTTTGATGGAAAACCGGCCTTTAGACAGCGGTATTTTTCACGGCATGAACGCGGTAAAAGTAAACGAAAAACTGATTTTCAGCGAAAAAGCCGCTTCCCGCAGTTTTTATCTGTGGGGCAAGCTGCTGATGGCGGCAGGGCGAGTATCGCCGCTTGTGCGCCGCGTGCTGCTCGGCGTGTACATCGTTTTTCTGATTACCCTGATTTTGACCGTGGTGCCGATTACCGCTTTGCTGAAGCAGCTGCTCAGGCCGTTGCTGCGCCCGTGGCTGGAAAGGCAAAAACATTATTACAGCCTGCCTTCGGGAGAATGAGGCCGTCTGAAAATATTGATGAGTTAATATCGCTATATGAACCCAAACCACACTCTCAACGACGTTTACATCAACCGCATTGCCGCTTTTTTGCCCAATGAAGCAGTCGGCAATGACGACATGGAAGCCGTGCTCGGCATGGCGGGCGGGCTGCCTTCGCGCGTGCGGAAAATGATTTTGCGTTCCAACGCCATCGAAACGCGCCATTACGCCATCGACCCGGCAACGCGCGCGGCAACGCATACCAATGCCGAACTCGCGGCGGAAGCGGTGAAGCAGCTGTTTGCGCAAGGTGTCGAACCCGAAAACATCGGCAGCTTGGTGTGCGCGACTTCCTATCCCGACCAAGTGATGCCCGGCCACGGCGTGATGGTGCACGGCCTGCTGCCTGAGATTCCCGCCTGCGAAGTGCTGACCACTTCCGGCGTGTGTGTGGCGGGTATGACGGCGATGAAACACGCTTACAACGCCGTGCGCACGGGCGAGCATAGCGATGCCGTGGCCGCCGCTTCCGAAGCCGCTTCCGCCATCATGCGCGGCGAAGTGTTCCAAAGCGAAACCGATTACAAAAAGCTGGAAAACGCCAAGCCTGAAATCGGCTTTGAAAAAGACTTTTTGCGCTGGATGCTGTCGGACGGCGCCGGTGCCGTGCATGTGAGCAACCGCCCGAACCCGTCGGGATTAAGCTTTAAAATCCATTGGATAGAGCTGCTTTCCTACGCAAACGAAATGCCCGCCTGCATGTATGCGGGCGCAGAAATTTCAGACGGCCTCTTTCAAGGCTGGAAAGCGTTCGACCAAAACTACTGCCGCCAAAACAGCCTGATGGCGGTTAAGCAGGATGTGAAGCTGCTCAATGAAAACATTATCCGCTACACCGTTGAAAAGCCTTTGGCGCAGATTGCCGCCAAACGCAAGCTGACGGCGGAAGAGATCGATTGGTTTCTGCCGCATTATTCTTCAGGCTTTTTCCGCTACAAAGTGGCGGCAGGGCTGGAAAACATCGGCTTTGCCATTCCGCAGGAAAAATGGTTTACCAACCTGCACAGCAAAGGCAACACCGGCTCGGCGTCGATTTACATTATTCTGGAAGAATTTATGCGTACTTTCCCGCTGGAAAACGGCCAGAAAATCTTGTGCTATATTCCCGAAAGCGGGCGTTTTTCCACTTGTTTCATGCTCTTGGAAGCAGTAAAGGCCGTCTGAAAATGGAAGTTGAAGATATTCCGCAAGACAACAGCAAGTCGTATCACGGCCAGCGCAAAATCATTTACGGCACGCGCAACGGCCACTACGAAGCCGCCACCAGCACCGGCTGGCAGGAAGAATCCTACGCCACCGAAATGGCGGTGTTGGAGTTGGAACAGCAAACCGAAGCCGCGCGCGAAGCTGTGGCACAAGGCGCATATTCGCCGCTGTATTACCATATGTTCCGCTTCCGCCACGACGAAACCAGTTTGGCGATGGCGGCGGGCGTGTGGAAATGGCAGTTGCGCCGCCACTTGCGCCCCGAGGTGTTTGCCAAATTGCCGGAGAAAACCTTGCGCAAGTACGCCGATGCTTTGTGTATTGGCATTGAAGAGTTGAAAAGTGCCGAGGCCGGTTCGCCGATACACAAAGCCCCAACTTAATGATCTAACGTATTGACCATGACATGCCGTCTGAAACAGCTTTTGAGAAACCCGCAATGCTCAATTTCAGACGGCCTCAACCCCAAAACCCTATGACCGATTTTCCCCACCAACATACCGCCCATTGCGAAAGCGGCGTCATGTCCACGCTGCTGAACTACCACGGCCTGCCGCTCAACGAAGCCATGGTTTTCGGCTTGGCGCACGGGCTTTCTTTTGTGTATCTGCCGGTTGTGAAACTGGCGGGCATGCCGCTCGTATCCTACCGCACCGTGCCGCGCAGTATCATCAAAAACACCTGCAAAGCGTTGAATCTCAAGCTGGATATCCGCAAGTTTTCGAGCGAGCAGGAAGGGCAGGCAGCGTTGGATGAAGCGTTGTCGCAAGGCCGTTTGGCCGGTTTGCAGACTTCCGTATTCTGGCTGCCTTACTTTCCGCCGCATATGCGTTTTCATTTCAACGCGCACAATTTGTTGGTGTACGGCAAAGAGGGCGGCGACTATCTCATCAGCGACCCCGTGTTTGAAACCGTGCAGCGCTGCGCTGCCGAAGACTTGCAGCGCGCCCGTTTTGCCAAAGGCGCATTGGCGGCCAAAGGCATGATGTACACCCTGCACAATAGGCCGTCTGAAAACGCTCAGGCCGAACTGCCCGCGCTGATTCGTACTGCTATCCGCAAAAACGCCAAACACATGCTCGCCCCGGTATTTTTCGCCGGCGTGAAAGGCATACGCACCGTGGCGAAAAAAATAGAATCCCTGCCGCGCAAACAATCTGCCAAATACCAACAGCTCTTTCTCGGCCATCTCGTGCGCATGCAGGAAGAAATCGGCACAGGCGGCGCAGGCTTCCGCTACATTTACGCCTATTTTCTCGAGCAGGCCGCCGAAGTTTGCGGCGAATCCCGTTTTCAGACGGCCTCCGAGCAGCTCACCGCCATCGGCGACGACTGGCGAATGTTTGCCGCCAAGTGCGTGAAGCAGTGTAAGAAGCCGTCTGAAAACGGATGCCGCGAGATTGCCGACTTTCTGCGCGGGATTGCCGATAAGGAAGAAGCCTTGTGGCGTAGTTTGAAATCTTAACCAACAGGCCGTCTGAAAATCCGATACTTATGATCCACATCCAATCTCTTTCACACCGCTATCCTGCCGCCGATGCCGACGCGTTGGCGGATGTTTCGCTTGATATTGCTGCGGGCGAATGTTGGGGTTTGCTCGGGCACAACGGCGCGGGCAAAACCACGCTGATGTCGCTGCTGGCCGGGTTGCAAGACGTGCAGCGCGGCGAGATTTTGTTTAACGGCAAACCCATCCGCCGTTTGAGCCGGGCGGAGCGGCAGAAAATCGGGCTGGTGCCGCAGGATTTTGCGTTTTATCCGCAGCTTTCGGTGTGGGACAACCTGCTGTTTTTCGCATCTCTATATAAAATGCGCGACAAAGGCCGTCTGAAAACGCTGCTGGAGCAAACCGGCCTTACCGAGCACAAAAACAAGGCGGCGAAGCATCTTTCGGGCGGCCTCAAACGCCGTTTGAATTTCGCCATCGGCCTGATTAATGCGCCCGAACTGGTGTTTTTGGACGAAATCACCGTCGGCATCGACCCGCAGTCGCGCCGCTTTATTCTCGACAGCGTGGCGGAACTGACGCGCAACGGCGTAACTGTTGTTTATACGTCCCACTATCTGCCCGAAATCGAGCAGTTGTGCAGCAAAATCGCGCTGTTGCAGCAAGGCCGCTTGGTTTATCAGGGAGCGTTGGACGAGCTATTGGCGGCGCAGGCGCAACGGGTACGTTTTATTACCGAACCGCCGCTGCCGTCTGAAACGCTGGTATTGCTGCAAGCCGAAGCTGTTGACGGTCGCGGGATGATGGAAACCGCGCGCGCGCCGGCCGAGGTGTATGAAATCTTGCAGCAAAGCGGCACGGATATCCGTTATTTCCAGCAGGGGCACGGTTCGCTGGAGGCGTTTTACCTTGATTTTCTGCGCGGAGAAGCCGCATGATTGCCGCCTCTTTAATCAAAGAACTCAAACTCTTAAGCCGCGATCTGCACGGTTTGGCCGTGCTGTTTGTGATGCCCGTGGCGTTTATGCTGATTATGTCGCTGGCCCTGAGCCGCGACGAAGACCCGCATACCGACAGCCGCATTGCTTTGGTGGGCGTGGCAGAAGATAAAGTCAACACTGCTTTTGCCGCCGCTTTGCAGAAGGAAAACATGCAGGTGAGCCTGATGCCGTCTGAAAAACTCAAAGACGCGCAGCAAGGTTTGCACGACAAGCGTTTCCAACTGGTGCTGCACAATCCCAACGCCGCTTCCGACGCGCTTGCCGACAGCCGTGCGCTGGATATTTATGTGCCGCCCGACACCGAGCCTTCTTGGCTGGCGGCGGTGAAAGGCGTTTTACAGCAGCACTACACCGAAACGCGCCTGAATGCTTATTTCGACGGCGGCACCGGCATCACCGTGGATAACAAGCAGTTGCCGAAAAAAATCCGCGACAGCATTCAGAAAAAAGTGGATGAAAAAAACGCCGAGCAGTTTGCCGTTGTCAGCGATTTTCTGAAGCAGCCCATGCTTAAAGAACATTATCTGACCGTGCAGGGCGGTGCGGTGTCCAAGCCGAACGCCGTGCAGCACAGCGTACCGGCATGGCTGATTTTCGGTATGTTTTTCATTATGATACCGTTGTCGAACGTGATGGCTTTGGAGCGCCAAACCAACACCATCACCCGCCTGCGCCTTGCCCGCGCAGGAGCGGCGGGGCTGATTGCCGCCAAGTTGGTGCCGTATTTTCTGATTAACCAGTTGCAGTTTGCCGGTATGCTGCTGCTCGGCCGCTATCTGCTGCCGCAAATCGGCGTGCCCGCTTTGATGTTGAACGGCAGCCTGTGGCCTTATGTTTTGCTGTCGGCGGCGGTGAGCGCGGCGGCTTTGGGTTATGCGCTGCTGGTGAGCGTGGTGGCGAAATCGACCGAACACGCGGTGGTGTTGGGCGGCGGCGGCGTGATTCTGATGGCGGCCATCGGCGGCATTATGGTGCCCGCCCATGTGATGCCCGAAGCCATGCAGCAGGCCGCTTGGGTGTCGCCGATGTCGTGGGGGCTGAAAGCCTTTCAAGAATTGCTGCTCAACCGCAGCGGTTTGGACGGCATCACGCTTTATCTGCAATTATTGGCCGCTTTTGCCGCTGTTACGCTTGTGCTGGCGGTGTTGCTGTACAGAAGGCAGCTGCAAACGCAAGTGCGGTTTTAACCGATAGCGAGGCCGTCTGAAACCGAGCTTTGCGAGTTTTGCCAAAACGTTTCAGACGGCCTGAAACACATACCGAATACCGAAAGAACACCATGTCTTACACTTTTACTCTGGCACCGGGCGCGCTCGAAGCCGAGCTGAAAAAACTGATTCTGCAAGAATCCGACAAAGCCGACAGCATTGATTTGGCCGATTTTGCCGACGATGCCGTGCTGTTCGGCGGGCAGAGCAATGTTGATTTGGATTCGCTCGACGCGCTGCAAATCACCGTCGCTTTGCAACAGCATTTCCAAGTGCGCTTGCAAGGCGACCGCATGGTGCGCAAACACATGATGACCGTGCGCGATTTGGCGGCCTTCGTGCGCGCGGAGCACGGCGCATGATGTATGTGTGCGGGCTGGCGGCCACTTCCGCACAGCAGCCGCAAGCCGGATGCAGCACCAACCAACCCGCAACGGTTGGTTTTACCTTTTTGCAGCAAGCGCAGCAGGCCAAGTATTTCCGCGCATTTTCCAACGACAGCCTGAGCCGCGCCGAAATGGTGGCACTGGCCGAACAGCATTTGCGCCAAGCCGCCGAACGGGCAGGGTGGCCGTCTGAAAGTTGGCACGAAATGCCCGTGTTTATCGGCTCGAGTTCTTATTTGATGTCAGAATACGAAAACCGCCACCCCGACCAAAACGGGCACAACGAAGACACATATTCCCTGCTTCTTCTCGCCCGCGACCTGCAAAAACGCAGCGGCAATCCGAACATTTTCAGCTTCGCCACAGCCTGCACATCATCTGCCCACGCTTTGATTCAGGCTGACAACTGGTTGCGCAGCGGCTTGCATCCGTGCGCGTTTGTGCTCGGGCTGGAAAGCCTCAACCGCCTGACGCTGCTGCATTTTCACAGCTTGGGCTTGTTTACCGACGATTACCGGCCTTTCGGCGGCAACGGCCTGATGTTGGGCGAAGGCATTGCCGCGCTGGCGTGTTCGTCTGTACCTCAAAGCGCATCGGCTTTGCATTTGGTCGCACATGCCGCCAACACAGCCACCGCCAGCGCCGTCCAAAGCGACAGCCTTGCCCAAGCTGAAGTCATCCACCGCGCTTTGGCTGCCGCACAGATTTCCCCCGAACACATCTGCGCGGTGAAAACGCACGGCATCGGCACGCAAGACAGCGATGCCGCCGAGCTTCAAGCCTTGCAGCAACTGTTCGGCACATTGCCGCCGCTGTTGGCATTTAAACCGCGCATCGGTCACACCCTCGGCGCCAGCACGGCATTGGAAACTGCGCTGCTGGCCGAAGCTTTGCAGCAAGGCGGCGGGCAAGACCTTAACGGCAATCCCGTCGCTTTTTCAGACGGCCATTATTTGAGCAACCACTTCGGCTTCGGCGGCAGCAACACCGCGATGGTATGGCAATGGACAAAATAAATCCCTCTGTAAACATCACTGCTGCCGTGCGTTTCGACACCGAAGCGACGGTCGCGCTCAAAACACTCAAACAGCAGCTGCAAACGCAAACCGGCATCGACGCCCGCCGCCTCAGCCGCCTCAGCCTGATCGCCGCGCTCGGCGGCTGCCTGCTGCGCGAACGGGCGGAAATCAAACCCGATTGCGCCGTTTATGCGGCCACACCGTTTTTTTCGCCGTCGCTGTTTGAGAAAATGGCCGACAACGTGCTTAATCACCATGTGGCCATGCCGTTTGATTTTATCGCCAATCTGCACAACGCCCCCGCATTCCACACCGCGCAGGCGCTCGGCACTGGCGGCGCATCACTGGTGATTGCCGCCGACAACCGCCCCGAGTCATGGCACCAAATCGTGCAACTGGCCGCCAACAGCCTGAATGTAGGGCAGCAGATTGCCGTCGGCTGGTGTTACGAGCAGCCGCCGCAATCGGAGCAGCTTCAGGAAGGCAGCATTTGGATATTGCTGGAGCGCGGAGGGCAAAACGGCGCGGAGCTGACGCTTGGCGTTTCAGACGGCATCAGCAGGCCGTCTGAAAACTGCTATTATTGGCAGGGTGTTGCCGATTGGTTAAACCGTTTGAACGTACTCTAAACGATTTGCCGCCCCATAAAATATCCATTTCCACAGCCATAAGGAGTTTCCATGCTCGCTTCAATCCGACGCACTTACACCGCGCTGATGGTTTTACTGCTCGGTTTTCTGCTGTACAGCTTCGCCGCAACGTCTTGGCTGCAAACCGATTTGACCGCGCTGCTGCCGCAGGAAGAGCAGCCCGACGCGCTGTTGCTGGCGGCGGATGCGGCCAACGAAAAGCAGCTTAATTCGCAAGTGGTGATGTTGGCCGGAAGCAGCGATGCGGAAACGGCGTTTCAGACGGCCTCGGATATTGCCGGGCAGTGGCGGCAAAGCGGCGTGTTTGCCGAAGTGGACAGCAGCATCACGCCCGATTTGGCGCAGGTGCGTGCGGATATCCAAAAGCTGGGGCTGGCGGTGATGCCGTCTGAACAGCAGCGTTTGCTGTTTGAGCAGCCCAAACACTATTTTCAGGCGCGTGCAGAGGCGGCGGTAAACCCCTTTGCCGCGCCTTCTCCTTTATCGCTGGAGCAAGATTGGCTGGGCTTCGGCCGTTTTGTAACCGAACGCGCCCGCCCGCAGAGCCGTTTGCAGTGGAATGCCGACAACGGCATGCTGTTTACCGAAGACGAACAGGGAAAAACGTGGGTAGTGCTGCGCGGCAGATTGCCCGAGGCCAATCATGTTGCCAACGCCAGCGAAGGATTGCTGCCGCTGTTGGAAACGAGCCGAAAGCTGGCGGCGGAGCGCAAGGTTGATACTTTAAGTGCGGGCGGTGCGGTGTTTGCTGCTGCCGCCAAAGCGCAAGCCCAGCGTGAAAGTAAACTGATGAGCGCTGCCGGCTTGCTGCTCACTTTTGCGCTGCTGCTGTGGGTGTTCCGCAGTGCGCGCGTGTTTTGGCTGACGGTGCCGCTGGCGGCAGGCATGTTGACGGGGCTGGCGGCGGCGTTGTTGGTGTTCGGCGAAGTGCACATCCTCACGATTGTGATCGGCACGAGCTTGGTGGGGATGCTGGTCGATTTCCCGCTGCATTGGCTGGCGCCGTCGGTGTTCCGCCGTTCGGAAAGCGAATACCACGCGCTTTCAGACGGCTCGTGGCAGCCTGCTTCCGCCATGCGCCATGTGATGCCGACTTTTGCGGTGAGCCTGTTTATCACGGTAACAGGCTATGCGTTTTTATGGTTCACGCCGCTGCCGGTGTTGCGACAAACCGCCGTGTTTTCAGGCTTTGCGCTGCTGGGCGCATTTGGCGCAACCGTGTTGTGGCTGCCCGTTTTGTTTGCACGTTATCCCGTGAAAGACGTTCCCTTTGCCGGCTGGGTGGAAAAGCTGGGCGAGGTGTCGGCACGGGTCAAAAAACGCCTGCACCGCCGCGGCTGGTGGATTGTGGGCAGTATTTTTCTCGCGGTGGGATTGTGGCGCAGCGACTGGCGCGACGATATCCGCCAATGGGTCAACATGCCGTCTGAAATGCTGGCCGAAGCGCGGCAAATCGGCGTGTTGTCCGGCACCGATTTCAGCGGTCAATATTTGGTGGTCGAAGCCGAAAGCGAAGATGCGCTTTTACAGAAAAACGCCGAAGTCCGCCGCGCATTGCAGCCGCTTATTGCACAGCAAAAATTGGGTGGCGTGCAGTCGCTCGACCAATGGCTGCTGCCCGTGGCCGAGCAGCAAAAACTGCAAAACCGTTTGCGCGAATTGGCCAGATTGCCCGATGCGTGGCAGGCCATGCACGACATCGGCGTGCCGCGCAACACTATGCGCCAAGCCTTAAACCAAGCTGCGCAAATGCCCGCACTCACGCTTTCAGACGGCCTCAAGCCCGATCTGGCGGAGGCTTGGCGGCCTTTGTATCTCGGCGAAGCGGAGCAAGGGCGGTTTGCTTCGGTTGTCCGTTTAAACGGCTTGAGTGATCCGGTTGCGGTTCAGACGGCCACACAGGGCATAAAGGGCGTGCATTGGGTGGACAAACGTGCGCACTTAAACGAATTGTTTCACGCCACCCGCAATCAGGCGGCTTGGCTGAAACTCGCTTCGTACGCGCTGGCGTGGCTGTTGCTGTGGCGCATGTTCGGTACTAAGCGCGGTATCAAAATTCTTGCCGTGCCTTTGGCGGCGGCGGTCGGCTCTGTAGCCGTGTTGGGCTGGTTGGGCGTACCGGTAAGCCTGTTTGCCATGTTCGGTTTGCTGTTGGTTTCCGCCATCGGCGTCGATTACGCCGTTTATGCCGTTGCCGCCAAACATTCCGCACCTGCACGCTTGGGCGGCATGCTTTTGGCTGCGCTTACCACCGGCATTTCTTTTGTTTTGCTCGGCATGAGCGGCACGCCCGCCGTCGCCGCTTTCGGATTAACCGTGGCCGTGGGCGTGGTGTTGAACCTGTGGCTGTCGGCGTGGCTGCTGGAAGAACACAAAGTCAGCTGAGTTTTCATGCGTTTGAAATGTAAACACGCCCGCATGGCTTGAAAGTTTGGCAAAAAGAACCATCTTGAATAAAAAGGCCGTCTGAAAATATTTCCCTGAGTTGCAACCGATATGAAAGACAGAATGCAATATGCCTTTGTAAGTGAAAAAATTTTCAGACGGCCTGAATTAAACAAACCATCTTTCATTCTTAACATAAGTTCCAAAAACATACCGTTTTCAAAACTCAACCGGTATGCAAAACGAATTGTAAAGACCGTTGTTGCCATTGCAAAAAAGCGCAAAAGCATAGAAGCAAGTGCTATAACGGATTAGATTTGCATGTTAAGATTCATCCATTGAGGCTGCATAATCTGCAAAAGCGCAGCCACCCACTATAACCGTATAAAGGACCAACCATGAGTCGCGTATTATTGGTAGATGATGATGCTCTGTTAACCGAGCTGTTAACCGAATACCTAACGGCAGAGGGTTTAAATGTACACAGCGTGCCCGACGGCGAAGCCGGCGTGCAGGAAATCTTATCCGGCCAGTACGATGTAGTCGTACTGGATTCGATGATGCCGAAAATGAACGGCTTGGATGTATTGAAAAACGTGCGCAACCAAAGCACCGTGCCGATTATCATGCTCACCGCCAAAGGCGACGATATCGACCGCATTATCGGTTTGGAAATGGGCGCCGACGACTATGTGCCGAAGCCTTGCACGCCGCGCGAGTTGCTGGCCCGTATCAATGCCATTCTGCGCCGTGCCCAACAATCCGGCGAGCAAAGCGCCAGCCCCAACAGTATTTCGGTGAGCGATGTGGTGCTGTATCCGGCCAAACGCCAAGCCACCATCAAAGATGTGCCTCTGGAGCTGACCAGTACCGAGTTCAACTTATTGGAAGTGCTGATGCGTCATGCCGGTCAGGTGGTGAGCAAAGAAACCTTGTCGGTAGAAGCGCTTGACCGCAAACTTGCCAAATTCGACCGCAGTATTGACGTACATATTTCCAGCATCCGTCACAAATTGGGCGATGCTTCTCTGATTCAGACTGTACGCGGTTTGGGTTATTTGTTTGTGAAAAACTGATGAAAAGATAAAACAGCTAAATGAAACTGTTTCAACGCATATTCGCCACGTTTTGCGCAGTGATTATCTGCGCAATATTCGTGGCGAGTTTTTCTTTCTGGTTGGTGCAAAATACCATTGCCGAAAACCAGTTCCAGCAGCGGCGCACGATAGAAACCACGCTGATGAACAGCATTGTTTCTGCATTCAGAGCGAGGGGCGAGCAGGGTGCCAATGAAATTCTGACCGAATGGAAAGACAATCCGGTTGCGCATAATGTGCTTGTGATTACGGGTGACGACGAACAGGATATTTTGGAGCGTCCGATTGACTCGGAAATGATAGCCAATGCGCGCAAATTTGCCATATCGAACCCCAATTCGGATCTCGCCCGCATAGAGTATGACCGCTGGGGTGAGGAATACCTGTTTTTCATCCGCAATTGGGACAATCAGCAAGTCCAGCGTTTACCCAGCCCGCTGTTTATCCCCGGATTGGAG
This sequence comes from Neisseria sp. Dent CA1/247, assembly GCF_022870825.1. Taxonomy (NCBI): domain Bacteria; kingdom Pseudomonadati; phylum Pseudomonadota; class Betaproteobacteria; order Neisseriales; family Neisseriaceae; genus Neisseria; species Neisseria sp. Dent CA1/247. The sequence goes on from NZ_CP091522.1 coordinate 1,109,936, forward strand.
CTTGCCCCGATTTGGCACGAATTTATCATCTTGTCGTTCATTATTTTGGTCGGTTTGCTGTTGGCTTATATCCTGACCAACAACATTACCAAACCCATCCGCATTCTCGGTTTCGGTATGAACCGCTTGGCTTCGGGCGATTTGGATACCCGCATTTCCCAGCAGATGGATGATCGTGATGATGAATTGTCGCAACTGGCGGTATTGTTCGACAAAATGGCGGTGCAGTTGGAGCAGCTTGTAGCGAAAGAGCGCCACTTGTTGCATCACGTTTCGCATGAGATGCGTTCCCCGTTGGCGCGGATGCAGGCGATTGTGGGGTTGATTCAATCGCAGCCGCAAAAGCAGGAACAATACCTCAAACGTCTTGAAGGCGAGCTGACACGTATGGATACGCTGGTGGGCGAATTGCTGACCTTGTCGCGTTTGGAAACGTCTAACATGCCTTTGGAAAAAGACAATTTGGCGATGTTGCCGTTTTTCAAACAATTGGTTGAAGACAGCCAGGCCGTTGCACTGCAAAACCATCAAACTGTGAGCTTGGAGGTGGAAAAAGTTACCGACAGCGCAGTTATTATGGCTAACGAAGGCTTCCTCTACCGTGCTTTCGACAATGTAATACGCAATGCTATGGCATACAGCCCGGAAGGCAGCACGATTAAGGTCAAGTTATGTCAGGATACTAAAAATTGGGTGATTGACGTTATCGACAACGGCCCGGGTGTCGATGAAATGCAGTTGCCGCATATTTTTACGGCCTTTTACCGGGCGGACAGTAGTGCCAGCAAGCCGGGTACGGGTTTGGGATTGGCAATTACCAAACATATTGTGAATCAGCACAATGGTAAGATTATTGCGGAAAACGTTAAGCCCAACGGTTTGAAAATGCGCTTTATTCTGCCTAAGAAGAGCAATTGCTAACACAAAAACGGAGCCTTGAGGCTCCGTTTTTTTATATCTTTTCAGACGGCCTTTTGTGTCGGTTTACAGATGAATTTCGATATTGTCGATCAGGCGTGTAGAACCTAAGCGCGCGGCGGCCAAAACCACCAGATTTTTATCGCCGGCATGGGCGACTTCAAGGCTGCCGGCATGGCGGACTTCAACATAGTCAACCGACCAGCCCGCGTCGGTTAAGCGCTGTATAGCGGCGTTTTCCAATTCGGCATAGGCCAAATTGCCGTTGCGCACGGCTTCGGCAATGGCGCAAAGCTCGCGGTAGAGGCGCGGTGCTTCGGCGCGTTCTTGTCCGTTCAGGTATTGGTTGCGGCTGGAGAGGGCGAGGCCGTCTGAAGCGCGGCCGGTATCGACGGGCACGATTTCCACGTTGATGTTTAAGTCTTCAACCAGCCCTTTGATGATGGCAAGCTGCTGGTAGTCTTTTTTGCCGAAGCAGGCTGCATCGGGTTCGACGATGTTGAAGAGCTTGCAGACAACGGTAGCCACGCCGCGGAAATGGCCGGGGCGGAATTTGCCGCACAGCTCGTTTTGCAGATGGGGCGGCTCGACGTTGTAGCGTTGTTCCACGTTCGGATACAGCTCTTTTTCATCGGGAGCGAAAACAACCGCCACGCCTTCGTTTTTCAGCTTGTCGGCATCTTGCTGCAAAGTGCGCGGATATTTGTCGAAGTCCTCGCCTTGGCCGAATTGCAGGCGGTTGACGAAGATACTGACCACGACATGATCGGCACGCTTACGGGCTTCGCGCACCAAAGCCAGATGGCCTTCGTGAAGGTTGCCCATGGTAGGCACAAACGCCACACGGCCTGCGGTTTTGCGCCATTCGCGTAATTCTTTGATGGTATGGATGATTTTCATGGAGGATTGGTCCTTCAACTGAATAAGGCCGTCTGAAAACACGTTTCAGACGGCCTGTTCACATTATGAAAAAGTATGTTCGGCGGCAGGGAAGGTTTTGTTTTTGACTGCGGCAACATAAGCGGCTACGGCAGCCTGTATGCTGGTTTGGCCTTCCATAAAGTTTTTGACGAATTTGGCGGTTTTGCCGGGGAATACGCCCAGCATGTCGTGCATCACCAATACTTGCCCGTCGCAATCCACACCCGCGCCGATGCCGATGGTGGGGCTGTTCACGGTTTCGGTAACTTGTTTGCCGAGGGCGGCGGGTACGCATTCCATCAAGATGATAGCGGCACCGGCTTCGTCGTGCGCTTTGGCATCGTTCAGCAACGCTTGCGCTTTGTCGCCTTTGCCTTGCACTTTATAGCCGCCGAAAGCATGCACCGATTGCGGCGTGAGGCCGATATGGGCGCAAACGGGAATGCCGCGCAGTTGCAGGAATTCGGTGGTTTCCGCCATCCATACGCCGCCTTCCAGCTTGACCATATGCGCGCCGGCGGCCATCAGTTCGGCAGCGGCGGCAAACGCCTGCTCTTTGCTTTGCTGGTATGCGCCGAAGGGCAGGTCGCTCACGATCATGGCGTTTTTCGTGCCGCGGGCGACGGCTGCGGTGTGATAGCACATATCGCGCAGGGAAACGGGCAGGGTGGAGGCTTGCCCCTGTACGGTCATGCCGAGCGAATCGCCTACCAGCAAAACATCTACGCCGGCATTGTCCATCAATGCGGCAAAGCTGGCTTCGTAGGCGGTGAGCATGGCGATTTTTTCGCCTTCTGCTTTCATTTTTTGCAGTGTGTTGACTGTAATCATCACAATATTCCGATTCTTTTCAGACGGCCTTAAGTTTAAACGCGGTTAATAATGGAGGCTGAAGGTGAAATTTCAACCAAAGCAAAACAGCCTGACCGCTGGGATCAGGCTGTTTTTATTTTATGGTGCCGGCACCAAGAGTCGAACTCGGGACCTTCTGATTACAAGTCAGCTGCTCTACCAACTGAGCTATACCGGCTGAAGAAGTGCGCATTATGCCCATCTTGATGCGGTTTGGCAAGCAGTTTGCGCAGAAAATTTTAAAAATTTTTTAAGGTATTGTTTTCTCGGTAAATTATTTTCAGACGGCCTCGATGGGCTTTGAAAAGGGCAACCTTGAAAACGTATCCTTATTGCCCCTTGGCCTGCCAAGTATCTTTCAACGTAACCGTGCGGTTAAACACCGGCTTTTCTTTGCTGTGGTCGTAGCGGTCGGTCACGAAATAGCCCAAACGCTCAAACTGCCAGCGGCTTTCCGGCTCCAAAGTTTTGGCCACGGGTTCGGCGTAAGCGGTGATTTCTTTCATGGATTCGGGGTTCAGGAAATCGGTAAACGGCAGGTATTCGCCGTCTTCGCCGCGAACGGCATCGGGGCGCGGTTCGGTAAACAGGCGGTCGTACAGGCGCACTTGCACCGGCACGGCGTGTTCGGCGGAAAGCCAATGGATCACGCCTTTTACTTTGCGGCCTTCGGGCTTTTTACCTAAGGTATCGTGGTCGATGCTGCATTTGAGTTCGACCACGTTGCCGTTTTCGTCTTTCACCACTTCGTCGCACTTAATCACATAGCTGTAACGCAAGCGCACTTCACCGCCCAAAGTCAGACGCTGCCAGCCGGCTGGCGGGTTTTCGCTGAAATCGTCGGCTTCGATATACAGGGTTTGGCTGATGGGCACTTCGCGTTCGCCCATTTCTTCGTGGTGCAGGTGGTAAGGCGCACTGCGGCTTTGGGTTTTGCCGGCTTCAAAATTGGTGAGCGTCACTTTAATCGGGTTTAACACGGCCATCATGCGCGGGGCGGAATTTTCCAACTCTTCGCGAATCGCGCCTTCGAGTACACTCATGTCCACCACATTTTCAGACTTGGAAATGCCGACGCGCTTGGCAAACAGGCGCAAGCCTTCAGGCGTATAACCGCGGCGGCGCATGCCGGAGATGGTGGGCATACGCGGGTCGTTCCAACCTGTAACGTGGCCGTCTGAAACCAACTGGCTCAGTTTGCGTTTGGATGTGATGGAATACAGCAGCTCCAAGCGTGAAAACTCGTATTGGCGCGGATGGTTGTCGATCGGGATATTGTCGAGCACCCAATCATACAGCGGGCGGTGGGCTTCAAATTCGAGCGTACACAGCGAGTGGGTGATTTTTTCGATGGCATCGGAAATGGCGTGGGTGTAGTCATACATGGGGTAGATGCACCACTTGTCGCCGGTGTTGTGGTGATGCGCGCGGCGGATGCGGTAAATCACCGGATCGCGCAGGTTTACGTTGCCCGCGGCCATGTCGATTTTCAGGCGCAGGGTTTTGCTGCCGTCGGGGAATTCGCCGTTTTTCATGCGCATGAACAAATCGAGGTTTTCTTCGATGCTGCGGTCGCGGTAGGGGCTGTTTTTGCCCGGCTCGGTGAGCGTGCCGCGGTATTCGCGCATTTCTTCGGCGCTTAAGTCGTCCACATAGGCTTTGCCGTCTTTAATCAGGCCGACGGCGTAATCGAACAGTTGGTCGAAATAGTCGGAAGCATAACGCGGCTCGCCCGCCCATTTGAAACCTAACCATTGCACGTCTTCTTTAATCGAATCAACGTATTCCTGATTTTCTTTTTCGGGGTTGGTGTCGTCGAAACGCAGATTGCACAGGCCGTCGTAAATATAGGCCAAGCCGAAATTCAGGCAGATGGATTTGGCGTGGCCGATATGCAGATAGCCGTTCGGCTCGGGCGGGAAACGGGTTTGGATAGCGGTGTGTTTGCTGCTTTTGAGGTCTTCGTCGATGATGGTGCGGATAAAGTGGTTATCGGCAAATTGGTCTTTGTTCATCATAGGGATAAGTCGTTTTGTGATGTGGATAATGTTCAGACGGCCTATGCGTTGAAAGGCCGTCTGAAAAGGTTTGGAAGATGCTGCGTATTGTACATTAAATTGCTGCCTGCGTTTCATATCCAAAGGTTTCGGTTTTTGATTTCGGTGAGAGGATAGCGGAAAATATGTCATTGTTTTGCAGGAAGGGCGAACTTTGTTCGGTAAATACTTGTTTAATATTATTGCCATCACTCTTCAAAATCCGTATAATCCCGTTTTTCCACAGAGAGGTGGATGAGTGGTTGAAGTCGCACGCCTGGAAAGCGTGTATACGTGAATAGCGTATCGAGGGTTCGAATCCCTTCCTCTCTGCCATATACCAATCCCAAGCTGTTTCGGCTTGGGATTTTTTATTACCTAAACCATTATTTTTACTGGATTTTGTAGGTATTTTAGTAACTATCTATAACCTTTAATGCCCTATCTATAACCGCATTATTATGGTAATTTATGCGCACTTACCATCTTGCCGTCAAGGATTACCATAAAAAATGCCGAAACTCGTTAAACCGCTATCCATATCACAAGTCAAAAATGCCAAGCCTGCCGTTAAAATGTACAAGTTATCGGACGGCGGCGGCCTTGCCCTTTGGGTTTATCCTACGGGTGCGAAGTCGTGGAAAATATCGTTTAAAGACGATAGGGGAAAGCAGCAGACGATAGCACTTGGGCAGTATCCTGATTTCTCGCTGGCCGAAGCGCGGGAATGGCGGGAAGATATACGGCGCAAACGGGCGCACGGCGAACAGGTCATCAAACCAAAAATTGAAGAATCCCATTTGCTAAAAAACGTGTCTGAAATGTGGTATGAGCGATGGCATCAAGACATGGCTGAAAAATACCATAAACAGGTTTGGAGCATGTTTGAGCGTTGGGTTTTCCCGATGCTTGGCGATCGGGATATAAAAGACATCAAGACGGCGGATATTGTTTCGTGTCTCCGCGTGATGGAAGCGCGGGGCATTGCCGATACGCTGCGGAAAACCAAAAACAGCTTAGGGTTGGTATTTGGCTATGCCGTGGCAGCGGGCATTATTGAGTACAACCCTGTAACTCAAATCGGGAGCCGGGTATTTGCTAAAGCCAAAACGGCAAACATGGCCGCATTACCACCGTCCGAATTGCCGCGCCTGATTGATTTTTTGGAGCAGCGCGGGGAGTTTGCCAACCCAACGAACCGCCTGAAAATCAATGCGACTACACGTCTTGCAATCTACTGGCTGCTATTGAGCATGACCCGCGTGCAAGAGACGTGTCTTGCCGAGTGGTCGGAGATAGACGAGCAGGCAGGATTGTGGATTGTTCCGGCCGCGCGCAAAAAAGAGCGCAGGGAGCATGTAGTACCGCTTTCAGACGGCCTGAAATGGGTATTGCAACAGGCCAAAGAAATCAATATCAACGGTAAATATCTCTTTGAAAGCTATAATTTCCGCGGCCATCTGAATAAGGAAAGCCCGCGCATGGCAATGCAAAGGGCAAGGCTTGATACAACCGCCCACGGCCTGCGCAGCCTTGCCCGAACCTACCTGCGGGAAGAGTTAAAGATAGCGGATGATGTCGCCGAAAAGTTGCTCGCGCACTCATTAGGCACCAAGACGCAGACGGCCTATAACCGATCAGAGTTACTGGCCGAAAGAAGAGATGCGCTTACAAAGTGGAGCGCGGTTATTTTAGGGCTGGTAAAAAATAAATAAATTATTTTTCTTTTAAAATCAAATGTGTGTATAAATAAATAAAAATGTACTATATTTTATATTGACAATACACATTAATACATTTAATATACACACATGGCAAGACAACAAGGCCATAACAGATTAACCAACCAAGACGCCGAATGAGGCGCAGGAGATTAAAAAATGTACATTACCAACACCTTAAAAATTATTTCTAGCTCAACAAAAACAATTGAGAACAATGGCGAGTTTGGTGACAAACTGGAAAAATTAAACATCAGCCTAGAAGATAATGGCGGCTACCCTAGCGCTTTAGTTTTATGGGTAGAAACCAATGGCAATCCCATCTATGTCGGCTGGACAGAAATGAATGAAGAAACAGGATCAACTTATGATGTTGATACAAGCGATAGCGATTGGGATTTTGATAACTCTTGGTTCTCGGAAGAAGACTTAAATAATTGGGTCAAATCATTTAATTATTAATTCACAAAGCCGCCTTTGGGCGGCTTTTTAAAAAGGAAAAAAACATGCCAAGAAAAAATATCCATCTTTCCGATGGAACCGAGCAATATATTATCGAGCGCACCGTTGCAGATCAGCCTAATTGGTCAGGTACAATCAATTCGGCTTTTGAGCTTTTGGCGCATTTAGCTAAAGCCGAAAAGCCGGAATTGTCGGGCGAAGAGTGGGCGGAAATCCAAAATATATACGCAGGTAGTGAGTTAAGCAAAATTTGCTTGCCCATCAATATTGCCGCTGACCTGATGACGCACTACGGCGCAACAATTACCAGTCAACTACCCGAGCATTGCCAGCCGCTTGTCGAGAGGCTGGTTAAGATGAGCCAAGCCCAGCAGTTTGCCATCTTAGATGCCGTGCGGCTGTATTGGGCGGCACAGTAAAGGCCGTCTGAAATGGCAGCCAAAAACAAGCCCATCAGCAGACCTTGCCCTGTATGCGGGCGGGTGTATGAGTGGCGGCGGGCGAGCGGGCGGGTGTTTGAGCTTTGCGAACATTGCCGCCAACCCGATTGCGTGGTGTGCGGGAAAAAAATACCGATAGAGCGCGGCAGAAAAAACACCTGTTGCACTCAATGCGAGCAAGATAAGGTGCGCGGGATCCAAAATCGGTTTTATGCGAAAAGAATAACCGAAGACCCTGAATTAAATAAGCGTAACCACGCTGCCCGAAAAGAAAAGCGGCTAAGCGACCCCGAAAAAATGCGGGCGCACAAGCAAAAAGAGGCCGAACGGAGCAAACGCAGGCTGAGAGACCCCGAATACCGTCTGAAAAGAGCGGAATATCAGGCAAGCCGATATATCCAAAATCGCGATGAGATTAATCAGCAGCGGGCGGATTTTTGGGCGGCGTTGCCTGAAGAAGAGAAAGAAAAACGACGTATCCTCGCCCGTGAGCGCGGGCGGGTTTGGCGGCAGGCAGAAAGAGAGCGTTTGCAGAAAAACCCTGAAGAATGGGAAAAATACCAAGCCTATCAACATGCAGCCCGCCAAAAATATAAACAAAACCAAGAACTTGCTAAACTAATGAAGCAAACGCAGGAGTTATTAAATGTGGCCGAGCAAAACAAACCAAAACGAGATGGCGATTAATGTATCAGAGCTATCGACAGCGGAACTTAAAGAGCGGCTCGCGGCGGCGGTCAGCATTACCGCCGAATACCTAACCTATATCGCTGCCGTATGGCAGGAGCTGGAAAAACGCGGCGAAGATATGAGCAGCCTTAGACACGGGCTGATGGCCTATATACCGATGATTGCCAACAAAAGGCTGGATGCCCGCGTTGTGGTTAATTATGCCGGCCAAAAAACCTTGATTGCATCGTTGGCATCGCTGCCGATTGAGCGGCAGCAGCAATTGATTGAGAAAGGCAGTATCGACATTGTAGAGTTGTCGGACGACAAGCAGCAACTTGTCCGCAGCGTTGAGTTAAGCCAACTGACTGCCGCGCAAGTGTATCAGGCAATTGGCGACGGCTATATCAAAAAACCTGATGAGCAATATCAAATGCTGCTGGTTAGGGATAGCCATAAAGCCAAAGCCAAACCAAAACGCACCTACCGCATGACATCTAACGTTAAGATAGAGGGTGGCAATTTGGTTGTAGCCGGTAAACACGGTATATCCATAGACCACATTATTGAGTTGCTTAAGGGTAGCGGTAAGATTTAATCAAAACAGACCGTCTGAAATTTCAGACGGCCTTTCATCACTTCGGCCACGCCTTAACTAATGCCTTGTGCCGCGCTGCGCAGTCCTTGTATTGGCCGTGCAATTCCAATATATAGGGCAGTATATCCGCGCCCGTGCCGCCTGAAAGACGCGGCATTTTCGGGCAGGGCTGCGCTATATCAGCGGGCGGCGGGTTGGTATTCATCGGCGGAATCGTTGATGACTTGCACGCCGTCATCATCAAAACAGCGGTTAACATACACAGGCTGCTTGATAATTTCTTTGACTTTGACATATCTTACCCTTTCTTTTTCCACTTGTTCGGCGCGGGTGTCTTGATACTCCGCGCTGGATTCATGCGCCTTTTCAGCGTTTTTCTTCACACTTTCGGCAATATCAAGGCTGATTTTAGCCGTTGCATCGTTATAGCCCCGCTGATACGCGGATTGGTTGCCGTCGAACCAAAACCACGCCAATAAAGCCACGACAATCAAAACGGCGATCGTCTGCCAGTATTTTTTTATCGTAGGCAATGCGCCAATCAGCCATGGCCACGCGGCTGTAAAAAAAGTCATCGGTTAGCCTCCATGCACTTGTTATAGCGGTCAAGCTGGCGCTTCCACACGCCGATACAGTTGTTTTTGCGTATGCTGCAATCCCGCCCGCCTGCAAACTTGTATTTCAGCAACGAACGGCAGGCGGCCTTATAATCGCCGCGTTTCAGATTCCGCAACATTGATGATTTGGCAAAGGTGTGCGTGCCGTATTGGTATGCGAAGTCCAAATACAGATCATATTCTGTTTGGCTCAACATCACGTCCGGCATCAATTTTTGGAACCGCCGCTCATCTTTGCTGACATGATGTTTGGCATGCTCGATTGCCTGCTTTTTCGTGATGGCGGGGTCAGTCATCTTAACCTTGCTTCCATCAGGGTAAACCGTGCTGCCGATACCGATAGTAGGCACACCCACGGAATCACGGTAGGGCTTGCTGCGGAATCCTTCATGCTGAATCAACCCGACAAAAAAGGCAGCCGAAGCAGTCATGCCTACAACCCACATCTTTTTATTTTGCATTCTTACCTCCTTTCAGATGCTCGATTTGAGATAACAGAACCTGTTTCTCAAGGTCTGCCTTTTCCTGTTCCCGTCGGTCTTTTCGCCAACCAAAGTAGGCGTTGACCAAAAAGCCAAACACCGCCACCGCCATACCAACAACCGTTACCCACGGAATATCAGCCAAAAATCCGGCAAAGGTTGTGAGTGCGCCGGTTACGCTGATTCCGCTGCCCGTTTGACCACCTACCGTATGTCCTGCAACTTGTTTAATCACGTTTCACTCCATAAAAAAATCCCCGCAGCAATGCGGGGAGTTGAAATTCAATTGATTGATTTTATATACGCCCGATACCACACACCTTTTAGGTCGGTAGCATAATTGCATGCTAAATCAAAGCCGGTTTCAGTAATGTTCTGCACATACACAATCCGTGTTGACTTTGATACGACGTCAGCGGTTATTTGCACAAATGGCCGCTCTGAAAAAGGTTTAGGCCACGGAACCGTAATAAATTTACCGTTCGCTATCGGTGAATCACCGTTAAAACGCTGCAAGTCTTCGCGGCCGTAATAGCCTTCTTGCAAAAGGGCGTAGGCTTCATTTCCTGCCGGTTTTTTAAGCGATTGCAGCCATTCTTGTTCGCTGCCTTGAAAACCGTTTTTCACGGCAATATCGTAGGCGGAAAGGCCGTTTTCTCCTTTTTCCCCCGGGCGGCCGTCTGTTCCTGCTTGGCCGGGTAAGCCCTGTTCGCCTTTTGGAATAACGAAATTCAAAACGGCGGCTGATTGATTGCCTGAATTGGTTACACTTGCTTCTTGGCCGACAGAAACCGTGCCGATTTCAACTGTTGCCGCCCTGCCGTCCAAGCCACGCTCTCCGGGCATTCCGTCTGCGCCCTTTTCGCCTGCAGGAATAGAAGCGATTGTTTGGCGCAATTCTTGTATTTCTAAGCGTAGAGCGTTGGCGTCCGCATTTGCTCCGCCATTTCGCACAATCACGGCTTGTCCTGAAACTTCTACTTCTATGCGCTCTTCCCGAACGGATCCGCCTTGCCCGATTGATTCTTTAACGGGCGTTACGGACGGTTCAATTATCACGCGGCCGCGTAAAAGGGTTTTTACGATACTGCCGTTTATTTGGCGGATGTCGTAACTGCCGTTGCGCCATGAAACATCATGCGTCAACAGGGAAGGGAAGTGTATAACCGCCACCTCCCCGTTTAGCGTTATCTTCGGGCTGATAAATTCCGATCCGTTGTCGGGCTTTATCTGCATAACGATATTTGAACCTGAAAGATTTAGGGGCAAGCCGTCTGAAAAAAGCGATACCTTGAAAATATGGGTATCTCCCTGATACAGGTTAAGGTTTTTGACTGCTATGCCCATCATGCACTCCGTTGTGTTTTTGATTGACAATTGTGGCAAGTCCATTCGGATCGAAACGCCACGCTTCGTTTATATTCAATGCGGCGCCGCACCATTCCGAACAAAACCAGCGTTTCTTTTCGTGAGAAATACCCAAATACAGGCCGATTGCGCCCATATAATCGTATTTTCGCCCTTTAGTTTGATTGAACAGCCTTGTGGCGCACATGGCGACATGGCTCGGAACGGGGATTAAATCCCATTTTTCAGACGGCAAGGGTATAACTTTCATTCTTACTCCACCATCTCGGATGGATGAAGAAAAACAGCGGTATTCCCCGCTGTTTTCCGTTTCTATGGCGATTTCGCAATGGCTGTATTTTCCCCTTGTTATTTTACGCACAAAGCCGTCTCTCAAGCGTATCAGGAAAGGATTAATGCCGCGACCGTCTTTTTTGCCCTTATACAGAGCTAAATACACCTTGCGATTACTCATCTGCCACCTCGGTCGTTGTAGTTTGTGATGGCGGCGTGGTGCAAAAATCGCATTGCACGGCGGCAACATCTTCTGGGGTTTTAGCTGCGTAGATTTTGTCTTCCGCGGCTTGGCGCAAACCGGCTATATGGGCGGTCAACATCTCAAACTTAACCGCCTTTTCATAAGCTTTTTGCTTAAGCACTTCCGCTGGAATACCGCGAGCGTCCGCAATCGCATCCAGCGTAGGCGTGGCGGCGGCGTTGTCGGCGTACCATGCCTTTGCCTCTAGGGCTTGGATTGTCCACGTTGCGACCTCAAACTCGGGCACTCTGTTTAGCCCTGCCGCTTGGTCGATACAGGCTTGGGCGGCTTGGTTGATTTCAGCCAGCTTGGCGGCTTGAGCCTGCGCCAACTGTTCGGCTTTAGCCTCTTTGCTTACCACCCATTTTTTGCCGCCCCATGTATGCCACGGCGACGGCGGCGCATCCAACGTGAGGCCGTCTGAAAGCTCGCCCACCGTATCGATGGTTACGGCTTGGCCGTCGGCGGTTTGATAAGCGGTTTTGCCCCGGTAGTCAGGTATGTACTCCCACACCTCTCCAGTCCAGCGGGCGGCTTGTCCTTTGCGGGCTTCGGGCGGGTCGGCTTCGATGCAGCCGCCGGGGATGAGGTAGCTGCCGTCGCGGGCGTAAACGTCTAACTCGGCTTCTGTTTGGCCGAGATACAGGCCGTCTGAATCTAGCTGGCAGACGGGTTTTGTCCATTGGATGTCTTGGGTCATTTCTGTTTCCTTGTTTGGGATTTATGTTTGGGCGGCGGGCAAGGATGCCCGCCCTACGGTTTCAGACGGCCTTAAACTTTGATGCAGGCGAGTAAGGCGATATTGCGCGGGCGGGTTTCGCTGCCACCGGTACTTGATACCAAATGCCTCACGCTGCTTTGCGTCGCCGAGGTAAAGTCTTCCACATGCGTGTAGGGTTGGCCGTCCGCCACACCGTATACAGCCAAGTGCCAAGAAGACGGGCTGCCCGGCTCGCCTGCCGGCATCATGTGGTTGTGCGCTTTGATTTCATCTGCCTGCCTGCTACCCAACGCACGGCCACGGTCGAGATTGCGGCCGTCGTCGAAACCGCGCACAAATTCGCCGCGCAAATCGGGCAGATTGAACGTGCTGCGTCCGTCGCCCGCGCCGTAAGTTGTGCCGATGGCGGCAAACAGGGCGCGGTAGGCGGTGCGGGATACGGCCGCGCCGTTGGCTTTCAGCCAGCCGTATGGCGGTGCGCTGCCGGCAAAAAAGGCGATTTCGCCCGCAGGCGTGGCACGGTCTATTTTGTCGTTCAGCGTTTTAACGGCTTTGGCCGTGGCCAGTTTGGTTGTATCGTCGAGATTTATCTCGTCGCTCTTGTTAGGCTGAATGGCGGCAATCGCGGCCTGCATTTCGGCGGGGCTGACGTTGGTTTTTTGCCATGCCGTCCATCCGCCGCTGTTTTGGTTGCGGGCGTAAATATCGGTGGCATCAAACACGGAATAAATCTGCTGCACGCCGTAGGCGGAGGGCATTACCAGCAGCGACCCCGCTTTTACCACGGGATAGTTGCGGGCGGTTTGGGCGTTTGAATTGCTGTTTTGGCCGTATAAGCCCGGCACGGTAAGGGTGTTCAAATCTTGATTGGTCAGTAAACCTGCGGGAGCAAGGGTGTAGTCGCCGTCGATGGCAGGCAGTGAAAAGCTGCGGACATTGCCGCTCTCGAAAGTGCCGTTGTTGTGGCGGCGGACAATAAATTTATGGCCTGTATTGATGCCCGAGCTTTCAATAATCAAGCCTTCGTTACCCGATGCGCTCCACAATCGATACCCGGTATAGTTGCGGTTGCCCACGGTAAACGTGCTACCGCTGATTTCCTGACTGCCTTCTTTACCCAGCTTTTCGTCTTGCAGTTTCTTGCCCATTGCCGCCGACAACGTACTTTCGGCATCGTCCGTAGTCAGGTTATTGACAACTGGGCTCGCGAATTTTAACCACTTGCCTGTGTAGCTTGCCGTGTTGAAATTGGTCTTGTTGTTGTTTACCAAGCTTAAAAATAATGCGTCCAATTTGTCTGATATCAGCACCGATCCCTTTGGATAGCCGCCAATCTTATTGGCAAATGCAGTATCAAATTGATACATGTTACCTTTATTCAAATGGACGATATGTTGGCTTATTTCATGCAGAATGCCGTTCATGTCCTTACCACTTGGCGGCTTACCGCCTGCGGCAACTGGGGTCATTGTGATTTGTGGGAAGCCGTCGGCATAGGTAATGGCATTCTCAGCTACTCCCGATGCCCTTGTTTCGGGGATATCGTTCTTCAGGCCGTCATTGCAAAACGCCTCTGGCATTAATTTTGGATTGGGCATGGGTTAATTCTCCAAATAAAAAACACCCTGTCCGAAGGGTGCTAGGTTGGCTTCAGTAAAGCCGAAATAATCGCTCGGCTGCGGTTCGTAAAAATCAAGCAATACACCGGACGGGCGGGGCAGAATATCTGATTGCCGGATAATGGATCGTTCGATGGGATTTAAGTAAAACTCAAACACATATCGCGCGGCCATCGTGCCGCTTTTCACAAAATACGCCCGCCCGCGATTCTCAAACAGCTTAGTAAGCAGCTTGTTGATATGGTATGCCGTGGCGTAGATGATGTTACCAGCAGCCTTAATCATGATGATGTTTCGGTATGCTTCGTCATCAAGGCGGTAGATGTTAGAGCCGTTTGCGCCGATACTCCACACACCATCATTAAACGGCGTAAAGCCCTCGGCAAAGCCTATATTCACATCTTCAGCCGTTACCTTCACACGCCTGTTTATGCCGACAATCGCACCCCAAACATCAAGGCCGTAGCCTTTGGCGGTAGCTATATTCCACACATCATCGTAAAACGCTTTAATGTCGTGGCGCGGGTCTATGCTCTTGTTCATATCCTTTATAATTTCAAGCATAATCGGGCTGTGGGCATACTGGCTGATTACAGTATCTTTTACGTTAATCATACCGTTACCACCTGAATATTCTCCGGCGATAGCACGGGGATTTTGTCGATATTCGCCACAACATGGCTTGCATAATTACTGTTGGACAATCCGACTTCCACAGACACCAAATTAACGCCACTCATTCCTGACAGCGGGGCTACAAAGTCCACCGCATAGATGGTTGCTCCGATTTTGTTTTTCCCGCGTCTTCGGAAAGCGTCAATCAGTGCATCTTTCATGATTTTTTCGTAACCAAGATCGCCGCCGGATTGAACTTTCACGCGAAAATAGATAGGTGCGTTACTGGGGCGCGTAAACGAAATACTGTAAGATGGCTTAGGGTGTGCATAGCTTTCGTCAAGCACGGTTACTGTGGTGTTCCCGGTAAAGTCGCAACCGCTTCCCGCGAACTTCCATATTTTTCGTGCAATCTCGTCATCATTTCCACCGACAACAGCAACATACAGGCTGTGCGGTTTTAAACTTACCCCGCCAATAGTATCGGCGGTGTGCTTAGGGTTGTCCACGACATACACATCAGACACGCCATCAAGGGCAAACACGTTCGCGTAAACAGATGCGGGCGTGCCGTGCGCATTGATGGCAACGCTGTTCTTTCTGCGCTCACGAAAGTCTTCGCGGCTCTCGGTTTTCCGACCCGCCACCGCATCTTGCTTATTGGTTACACGATCAAGCCCCGAAATGTATTGCTCTATCTGCGTAACCGTTCCCGCTCTTGCCTCTGTTCCTGATTGCGACGTCAGCACGGCGGTAACCGTTCCCGATTCTTCAATCACGGCCTGATTCTGCAAAGTCCAGCGGTTGCCCGCTTCGTCTTTGGCAATAAAGCCTTTCGGAATAACCGTTCCGACAAGCCCGGTAAATTCACATTCAACAACAGAATCCGTTTCAGGCTTACGCTCAAGAAAATAGATTTTCGCCACTGCGTCCTGCATTACACCAGCAGCAAAATCAGGGTGTACTTGATTGATAATCTGCGCTATGGCGTTGTTTTTGTCGTTAATGATGGCAGCGAGCGAACTTGCTAACTGACCCTGTGGCGTTTCCAAATTCAAGTTTAGATTGCCGCCGAAGGCTTCGTTAAAGTCCGCTAATACACCATCAAGGATTTCTGTTTCAGACGGTATCTTTACACCTGTATCATCAATCACAATATTTGGTACGTTTGTTTTCATAAGCCCACCGTGTAGCTCTGATTGTCTTTATCCCAAAAAACAACCGCGCCTGATATTGCGCGGTTATTCTCAACATTTACCGTTACTTCGGCCTTAACGACATCGGGAACGCTTAAGGCCGCCTGCTCCATTCGATACTTATACAGGGCGTATGAATGAGGCTTGCCCAGTATCTCGTCAAAGTAGGGGATACCTTTACCCGTGTCGTAATACAGTTCTCCGTCAAACAGCCTGATTGCGCTTGCTACGTCTTGAGCCTTGCTGTACGGGTCTTTGGCATAAGCGATATTCCCACCGCTATCAAGCGTCAAATCCCATGTTTCAGGGTCTAAATACAAAGTGTGCATATCAACCTTTCTAATCAACAGCCAAACCGCCGTTGGTATGGGATTTAAGCGACTTCCCGCCGCCGATAACATCAATGCCGGCTTCCACTTTCTCTGACACATTAGCATTCCCGCGAACCGCTACATTACCCGAAAATGAAGCAGCACCACCGCCTGTTTGGGAAAAGCTGCCGTTCTGTGTGGTGTTGGCCTTAATCGTCATCTGTGCGCCGTCTATCTTCACATCAGGCGACTTGATTAAGGTTTTCGGGGCTTCCAGTTGGATTTCTTTAGGGGAAAACATCTTGATGCCGCCATCTGAAAACATAATGTATTGTTCGGGCGTACCATTCAAAAAACCGCCGAAATACAGGCCGTCTGAAAAATCAAACTTACGCTTACTGTGCGGAGCGGCTGGTTTTTTAAACGCTTTAACGTTGCTTATATCTCGACTGCAAAACCCGCACATGCCGATGTCGCCGGGCTGCGGGTCAATAATTACCGCATTGCTACCACCTTGAAGCCGCATATACGGTACGTTGTAAATTACGCCGTGCGGAATCACGCCGCCCGATGCGTCTACTTGAGACACCAACGGCTGAACATCAACCATGCCGACAGGTGCAAGTCCACCCCCTTTAACCTTTACCACACGCACCAGCGTTACCGTCTGAATCCGCGTCAAGATGCTTTCTACAATAAAGGCCACTTCGCCCGTGCCGCCGCGCTGGCCTGCTTCTTCATATCCTGCTTTATTTTGAGACATGTTTCACATCGCTTTCTGCGCTGGCCGCCTTGATAAACACTTCCCATTTGCCGTTCGGTGTCAATGATTCAAGCGTAATCGCCATGCCGAAAATGCGCCATCTTCCATTGCACTGGGTTATTAAGCTATTCTCGATTTCAACCAATCCGCCGAAACGTAAAGACGAATCGTATAAACATGAAAAATTCACGCCGATTAAATCGGGAACCGGATAACCGATCAACCCTGTTGAGGGACTGATAACCGGAACATCAATCATGCGCGGAGCATCTTTCGGCGCAATGGCAATGGTGTCGTTGTCAATGTATAAATCACAACCGGCATTCTTCGCCAAAGCCTGTACCTTTTTTAAGGCAGTATCAGGCAGGTATTGATTTTGCAACTTCACATTCACGCCATTGTTTTCAAACATCATACCCATGTCTTTAGCCAACATTTCTATGGCTTGGGCAACGTCTATTTCTCCCTCGAAACTTCGGGGCGGGGTCGGCGCAAGGTTGTGGTAGATGGCCGTATTGCTTTCAATAATCAGAGACGCATTGGGAGCGGTGGTAAAGTCCGTACGGGCAAATGTGATATTACCCTTATAAACTACCGCCATTTTGTCGGCATCTCCTGCTTCAATCTGTATCAGATTTTGCAAGGATTCCGTGGTATTCCATTTCACGCGAAGCAAAGACAACATGTTTTCCAGCCTTAATCCGTAAATACGGATTTGAGCGGAAGGCATTACTGACCCGTTTCCGTAATTAATACGGCATTCCGTCCGTAAGCCGTCAAACACCAGCGTATTGTTACCCTTTTGGTCAAAAACTTTATCTTGACTGCCAAGCAGTACCGTCGCCTTAATCTTCTTCTCTTTCAGACTCGGCAAATTCATGGCTCAATCCACCGCAAAACAAAACGGCGGCCTAAGCCGCCGTAAACAGGATTTTCATTCCCCTGCAAATCTTCAAAATAAAGCTCTCCGATAAACGGTCTAAAAGATTCCTTGATAATCGGCTCATGATTCAAACATACGCGGCCGCTTACCACATTTTTACCGTTTACCCGTACATCTGCGTATAAGTTACCGAGACGCATTGTCAGGGCAATATCTACCGTTTGATTACCAAGTCTTACAGTCAGCGTTTGCGACGGTTCGTTAAGGATAGGGATAGTGTACATTTTCATGATGACAGCCCCTTGAGTGCGCCTTTAATCCCGCCATCACGGTACCCGCGCTCGATACGGGATAGCACCGATTCTTTCGGTTGTGCGGTCGGCGCTTCTTTGGCCTGAACCTTCCCGCCGTCAACCTGTTTTCCCGCTTCAGACTTGGTTTTTTTGTATTCCACCTGAACCAAACGAACTTCTTGGAAGTGGACGTTTACTTTAATCATACGCGCCCCATTTCCTGATTCGCGGATATAGTCATACCCCGTGATGACACAGTTCGGATAAACGGCCTCCGGCGTGATAATCATGTGCAAATCAGTAGAGTTGGCGAATGTGTCTAATAAGGATAAAAACGCGCCGCGCTGCATCACGCCGCCGCTGGCCTTAGTCATCATTACAGATGCCTTGTAAGGGTCTGCCACCTTGTTATAACTGGCAAATGCACCATTCTCTACCGGCACGCTTGATACGTTTGATTTATTCTCAAACCGAACCGATGCAACATTATCGGCCAAAAGCAACGGTATGCCGCGTTGATTGAATATGCCCCACTTTTCGCCGAATATGCGGTTAATCAGTTGCGCTCCGGCAAAGCTGATTAAGGCATTGCCGATGTTTTTCGGTATTTTCGGCACATTCGGAATGCCTATACTGTTCCATTGCATGATTTACCTTTCAGTCGGCAATAAAAACCCGCCATAAGGCGGGCTTCTTCTCATTTTAATCTCTCTGCTGTTCTAGGATCATTCTTGTATTTTCAGATGCCTTATATGTATTCTGCTGTATTTTGAATATCACAACAGTAAATTCAGCCCATAGACGGATAATAAGGTTTCCGAAAATCAAAGCAGCCAATCCCGCCAAAACAGCAATTCCGCTGCCGCCCATAGAACGGGTTGATGCACTTTCAGAGAAACCCATAATCAAAAACAACACGGCGCCGATGTTATTAAGAAACAACAACAGCCAATAAATCAATGTAATAATTTTCGTGGATAACACAGAATCCAAAAATAAAATACTTTTCATAAATTCCCTTTGTAAATTACAGAATAGTTAGGTTTTGCGATTATAAATACACAAACCTAACCATTCAACAAGAATTTATGACATTGCGTGGTTGTATTGATCTAACCTTTGCGCCAACGCATTACCGAAGTCCGAACCGGCACCGCTCATGTTGCTTGCGGTCGTCTGAATGGTTACGTTATTCACGGAAACTTGAGTATGCCTGTTTACCGTTTGACCTGCCGATTGTGCCGCCTGTTTCTGCGCTTCAATACGGCGCGTGTTAGTGGAAATGTTGGCCGCCGCCGCTCCGCCTATGGGCTGGCTGGCAAGCGAACTTGGCAATCTAATGGAAAATTTAGGTGCTCTACGTTCGCCCGTTGGTGTTCCGTGAACATGTATTGCTTTACCTGCGCCGTAAATCTGTCCTGTTCGTTTAGCCTGATCGTGTGCTTCTCTAACCCATTTCTTAGTTGATGCAGATGCTTCATGCAGATAATACGGATTGGCGTAATGGGTGTTGCCGTCAACGGTAGATGCTTTGCCGTTTGCCCGCGCTTGCAGATGCTCCATTACGGCTGCCCGCAATTTCGGCGTAACTCTGCTCCACGGCACGTTTTCAACTGCTCCGTAAGCTGTTTTTCTCGGTGCATTAATATCGCTGAATGCCCACCGCTGGTTAATTGCGCCGCGAATGCCGCCTTTGTGCATCGAACCTCTGTTTAACACCGTGTCAACGATACCGCCTACTTGGTCTGTAAATGCCTTGCCCTGCAAAGAACCTACCGCTTCTGTTGCAGTAACCCGCAAAATATCGTCTATATCACGCTGGGTCAGCTTCATGACACCGCCGGAAAGATTGATGCCTTTACCATACTGCTCTCTTGATGGCATCGAATTGCCAAGCGTTCCGACTTCATGGCCGGTGGCAATATCGGCAGTTCCGGTTACTCTATCCCATACAGCCCCGCCAATCTTCTTGGCCAACTCCCATCTGCGCTTTACTGCCACTTCCAACGCCGCGCCCGCTCCCGACAAGTCGCCATCTTTCAGTTTCGTGAAAATATCAACAATATCTTGTAAGTAGGGCATCAGGCCGTCTGAAATTTCAGACGCAAGGTTTTTGAAGCCGGTAATCAATGAATTGACCGACACGCCGTTAGCGTCGATAAACCCTTTCAATTTCAACCAATCCAGCAGGCTGTTTGCTGCGGTGCTCCAATCGGTATAGCCGGTTAAAAGGTAGGTAAACGCCTTACCAAGATTCTCTGTCGAAAGCTCCGAAGTGTTGATGTACTGCGTAAATTTACCCCAATCGAACAGGGATTTACCGCCTTCCGCCCACGTCTTGTAATCATCGTATAACAGGCCGAACGCCGCGCCTAATGCGGTTACAGCAGCAATGAGCGGGGTAAATGGGGCGATAAAGGCCAATACAGCGGCAGTACCAGCAATAAGCATCGGAATTAGGAAAAGGCTGATTGCCGTTGCGATACCAAGAAACACGCCTTTAGTTAGATGCTCGTTTTTCACAAGATAATCAACAAACGCGCTCACTTTCTCCGTCAGGTAGGTTACAACGGGAATCAGGGCATTGCCGATCATTAATTTCAGGCTTTCCCATTGGGCATTCAGCACGGCGCGGGCTTCTGTTAACTTACGAGAGTTTTCAATGTCTGCCTCATTGGATTTATACATATCCCGCTGAATAGCAAGCATTCTTTCCATCTCTTGCCGTCCGCGTATCAATGCGTTGGCCGTGCCGTCGTCCATACCCATTTGGCGGGCAAGGTTGTATGCCTGCTGTCTGTCCATGCCGCTCATGCGGTCGGCAAGGTCTAGCATCACATCATCAAGCGCACGGGCTTTGCCGCTGCTGTCCAGTAACGACACGCCAAGCGCATTGAAATAGGGCAATACCGAAGTATCCCCCATCATAACAAGGCTCATGATGTCGCCTGAAAGCGTCTGCATATAACCGGCCATGCCGCCCGCGCTGCCGCCTGCCATATCTGCCGCGCCTTTCCACGCGGATAGCTCTTTACGGCTCATATTCAGGTTTTTAGCGGTGTTATCCAGTTCTACGTTTGCCTTTGCTGCATCTGCCGCCAGCTTGGATAATCCGCTTGCGCCTAAAAGCATGCCTGTAAATGCCATAAATCCGCGCGCAACAACGGCAATATCCTTGCCAAGCTGCTGCAATTGTTCGCCAGCCTTTTTCTGCTCGGCTGCGTTCTTTTTGCGGGCTACGGCGTTTTCATTGGCCGCTTTCGTGGCGTTCTTTTCGGCATCTTCGGTTTTGGCTATGGCCTGTTCCAGCTTCTCTTGCTGCTTTTCCGCTTTGGACACCTCGCCTGAAAACTTAGACGCATCAATGCCAAGCTCAAGAAATAGGGTGTCAATTACTGTTGCCATAGTTCAAACCTTTAAAAGTGATACCGCCCGCGTTTAGCCTGTATCAATTCGGGGTAGTCGGCAGGGTTGAATGGTGTTTTTAAACCCCCCGTTTTCGGGGTATTTAAAAAACTGTGTTTAGCTGCGATTGCGCGTATGTAGTCCTGATTGCGACGCCATTCAGACGGCCTGTCTTTTTTGAGCCTGATGTTGGTTATAGCCGTCTATGCTTAATACTTCCCAAAGATTCAGTGCATCCTCAAGACTATAAACGCTTTGAAGCTCGTAAAGCGTGCATATCCGGCTGGAAACCAAACCGCCGATAATGGCCGACAAGTTGATGTATTCCATGTCGGCACCACCGGCAGTCACACCTAATTCAGGCCATTGCCTTGTTGCAAAAAATCAATGTGCAGATTGAATACCTCCTTTCGGAACATCCAAAGATTGGCAAAATCTTCCACATCATTCAGAGAAACCAAGTCCAACGGGCGGGGTCTGCCGCCCTGCGGGATAATCTGCACGCAATCAAGCAATTCATCAAGCAACGGCAAGGCTACGTCATGCGGGATTTTGCCCAACGCCGCAAACGCCACACGGGCCAAACCCATCATGCCTTGATTAGCCTCGGCCACATCAATACCCGCCCCTGCCAATGCCAACAAGACACGCATTGCCCAGTTGTCAATCTTGGCGGCCGGCATCTCGGTAATAATGAACTGTTTGCCCGCATCACGACCATTTTCAATGGTGATGGTTTTAGTTTTGAGTGCCATTATGCGATTTCCTCTTCTTCAACCTTGCCTAGGTTAAATACAAAGCTGCCGGCATCCATGCGCTTTTTAGCACCGAAGCCTGCCATTTGCACCATAAAACCGCTGGCAATACGACGGATTCCCAAAGATGGAATATCAACTTGGAACTCAAACGGGAATGTTTCCATGCCCTGCGTCATGCGCTCATACATACGGGCAAAATGCGCACGGGTAGGGGAGTTAGCCTCAAATGTAATGGTAAGCTGGTGTTCGTGCTGGATATAGGCACCTGATTGGATGCCATCCACACCCATTACGGTTTCGCCAATGGTTACATCTGAAAAATCAAATGCCGAATCTGTTTTATAGCCCTCGGCCTTTGAAAATTGATCGCTATAACCTTTTGCTTTCCACAGCAATACGCTATTGGCGGATGTTAGGGTTTTTTCTGCAATATTTACCATATCTTCATTCCAAAGGAAAAGGCCGTCTGAAATTCAGACGGCCTATATTGATTACAGGATATTGATTGATGCCATATTGACGGCATGTACACTACCACCGTCCGTGTACCATAACTTCATCGGCATGGATTCACGGTTGCCGCGTGTCTGCGCGCTAGCCTTGCCGACATGCAGATAATAGCCGCGCCCCTCGATTTGAGATGCAGCATCAACACCAGCCTCGTTGTTCACAATTGCGCGTTGCTGCTCCGACAAATCAACGCCTGCGCGGATAGAACCGAAGTTTACCGCTTCATTGATGGCATCTTGACAGGCTGCGCGCTGTAATGCACGGCCTACGGCGTTATACGGAACGGATTTGGCCGAAGTAAGCAACGTCATCAAAGCAAGCTGTAACTGGCTGTTCAGGCGGATTTGGTTGATGTAGGTGTCAATCCATTTCCATTTGCCGGGCAATTGGCCGGGATACAGAAACAGGAAGCGGTCATTTGCCGTTGCCCAAGCGCCGTAGTAGTTATAGCCGTTCTCTTTCAGGATTTGCGCTTCGGTTGCGTCATTCACTTCGACTTCCAACCCTGCTTGACCTTTAAACGCCATCGTGATGCGGCCTTCACGCTCGGAGAAGTCGATAGAAGCAACAGCACCACACAAGAATGCGGCTTTATCTAAGCCGCCATAAACCGCGCAAACGCCCGAATAATCAGCAGCTTTCAGCTTGGCACCGAAACAGGTTGTATTGCCTTGTTGAATAGCCGTAGCTTCTTTACCCCAGCCGACATACAAGAACCGTTCATTTTGCAGATTAGACCACTTAGCCAGCTCTAATTTCTCATCAATGCTCGGCTCATAAACAGTTGTGAATGTCGCAAAATTCAGTGTAGATGAAGTCAGGCCGTGCATCATTTCATCAACGCTTTCCTTTACCGTGCCGTTGGAAATGCGCGCGCCAGCCGCTTCACTCAAGCCCAAAACATCGGCGGTTGTGCCGGTAGCAAAGGACACTTTGGAATTTTTACCCGTAGTACCGGAAACAATCTTGAAAGACTGCAATTGTTCGTTAAATTGAACGGCAACACCGGACAAGGCCGTACCGATTTTGCTGGCCGCATCGGAAAAACTGGTTGCATTGGAAAGGTTAAGGCTGGCCGCTGTTTTTGCCTGACCATCAACGTGAACCGTCAGATTGCCGCTGATTTTCTTCAACTCTGCCAAGCTCATCGACTTAACACTTGCACCAAGCAGATAACCGTTTTCCGCCGTGGTATTTACAGCATAGAAATATAGACGGCCCGGCTTCTTGGTAGAGCCGTCAAAGCCCTTGAAGTACACCTGAGCGGCTTTATATTCGTCTGAGGTTATACCGAAATACTCGCCCACAGAATCAGCCGTGGCAAACAGCAGGGCTTGGCCGTTAGGGATATTCTCGTGCTTACTTAAAAATACGCCGTTCAAAGCCAAGGGCGAACCGCCCGAACTTAACACGGCAGGATTAACGCTCACAATCTGTGATGCTGGAATAGACTTAAACATACAATTCCTCAATCTATCTGTTGAATGGAAACATCCACGCTGTTCACATAATCCTGATCATGCGTGATTGTCGGGTTATAGGTCAGGTAAGCGGTTACGCTCCACCGTTCCTCATAGTTCTGCTCTTCGTTGGTTAAAGGGATATAGCGCAGGTTGTCGCTGTACAACGGCTGACACTTTTCCAAGTTTTCGCAGGCGTAGTAATCGCGCCAAAGGTTTTGGAACACCCGCGCCCGCTCTCCTGATTCTTGGCCGTAGAAATCAAGCTGCATAGCCATTTCTACGCTTCGGGCTGACGTTGCCTTACCGCCGCCTGAAAACTCGTTTATTTGGGCGTTCAGGTCGGTTTCCGTGATGATATTCATCAAAATAAACGGGGCGTTTGGCAAGGGAACATTGTTGCTGTAACCCTGCACGACTTCATTATCGGGAAACATGGATAACAGATACCGTCTTACATCGATATAGATGTCGGTATGGGTTGTGTTTAATGTTGCCGCCATACCACCACCTTGCACCAATCAGGCCACGATTCTGACACCTGTTTAATCAGCCACTCCGTAGGCTCTGTTTCGCCGTATGGCGCAAACACCAGCTTATCCGCGCCTTTTCCCTCGATACGTCGAAGAACGGCAAATTGGCCTGTTACATACACGGACAACATGCACCCGTTTTGCATCAAGCCGTCAAATTCCTGCCGCTCCGTGCTGCTCAAGCTCTGCGTCTGAATGGTTACGTTATGCTGCTCAAAATACGGCTCCCGCTTTCCTGCCTCATCGGTTCTGTAACCCATATTCAGCAGTAATTGCGCTTCCATATTCGGATTGACCGAACGGGTTATACCGTTTGCGATTGCTCTAAGGTTCATTCTTCCATCTCATAATCAATGCTGCGCCATAACGTGCCTGTGTCTATCAAGGGCTTATTAAAGCCTTTTTTCCGCTCCGTAGATGGCGCATTGGGCGGATCACGAAAGTTCTGTATGGTTTCCACAACCTGACCCTTTACGCCTTCGCCCATCATGGCAAGTGTCGCCTGAGTATCGCCATCAGTTTCCCGTAGGATAGCGGCGGCTTTATCTGACCATTCGTCCTTATGCTCGGCAATTGTCTGCCTGAAAAACGGTCTCGGCGGGATATGCGCCGTGCCATACTCGTTCCAGTAGGCCACTTGTGCCACACTCTGACCGTCTTCATACGTCGATTGCTGGATGATGCCGACCCGAACCTTACCGCTTGCTGCTTTCTCAACCGCCGTTCTAAGCGCATCCTTGAACTTATCGCCGCCGCGCATAACAACCACCGGGGATATAACGGAAACCGCGATATTTGGCGGTCATTTGCCAGTAGTTTGCGCCCCACGGCGTTTGCATAAACCATGCAGCATTACCACTTACTCCGCCCATGTCTGCGCTAACTGAAACGCTGCCCTCGGTTGCTGAAGAAATGCGCCCCACCAATCCGCCTTGAGACGCGCGTTCTTCCAATGCAGCAAAATGGCGCATCAATAAA
This sequence comes from Neisseria sp. Dent CA1/247, assembly GCF_022870825.1. Lineage (NCBI taxonomy): Bacteria > Pseudomonadati > Pseudomonadota > Betaproteobacteria > Neisseriales > Neisseriaceae > Neisseria > Neisseria sp. Dent CA1/247. The sequence goes on from NZ_CP091522.1 coordinate 1,135,582, forward strand.
AACAGCAGCATTTCACGCTCTTTCAAGTCTTTAACAATGCTGCAATCCGAATTATTGATAATGGTTTGCGCTTGTGAAAACCAAAACTCGATTTTCACATCAGGGGTAGTTTCAGGCAGTTCGGGATAAAGTTCACGAAAGCGGCAGATGTCTAAAACCACTACCGCCATGACGATTACTCCTCAGCTTTTTGCACACCGTTTGCAGGATCTGAAGGGTCGACAGCTTCCAAGCCGGTATTGTTGTCGGATTGCTCTTTGGATTGCGCTTTAACGTCAGCCGCTTTGTCATGCGCAAAGATAAAACCGTTTTTAACCATGTCGCGGTCGGCGTGTGCTTCCATCCATGCGTTGAAAAACTCAGCATCAACATCATGAGTGATGCCGTGGCCGCCAATTACATGAGAGCTGTTTGCGCCGTTAATTTCTACCGATTGGCTGCCCAATTCCAAAATCACGCCGTTTGGCAGTTTGCAGCCAACAATTACAGTTGCTGACTTGGTATCTTTTGCTTTAGCCATTGTCTTTTTCCTTAAAGAAAAAAGCCGTCATGTTTCAGACGGCCTTTAGGGTTAGCTGGTGGTCATTGTGGCAATACAGAATGGGCGGTAGATAATCGCACCCCATGTGCCTTGAGACTTTTTCTGCTTAATGCTTGATGCTTCCAAAACCATATTGTGCGCGCGCAGTTTTTCGGTAAAACCGCACTCCAACGTGCGTTGTCCATCCAGCTCTTCCACAATCAATTGCACGGTTTCGCCGCTGGCCGCCGAATACTCCGGCACGGTTTCGATGCGCAGATTTGGGAAGTTTTTCTTCACTTGGTCTGCAACATTCACGTTGTATTGGTTGGTCTTGGTCAGCTCAACGCTTGCGGTCGGACTACACACCAACAACATAGGTGTGTTCATGTCGATTTTCCCGCCTGTTTGCTTTAACAGCGTTTGGAATAACTTGCGGATTGATTCGTACACTTCCTCCCCGGTAGAAGCCGCCCATGTTTTGCTGGCAACCGTAGCGGAGGGCAGGGCAGGGTCGTTCAAGATGCCGTAATTCTGTAAGCCTTTAACACCAAACAAATAGGTTTTGTTTTGGAAACGGTTCAAGGCGTTTACACTTGCCTGATTTACGCGGTTAACGTAATCAATCTTGGCTTCGCCTGCACGCGCAACCTCACGTTCACCCCAACGGGTAAACACTTGGTAATGGTAGCTTTGGCGTTGCGGGAAGTTTACGTTTACACCGCTCACGCCGTTGTTGTTGTAGTCGCCGTAGCTCGACACTTCGCCAGTAGGCTCAACAGTCATGAATGTTGCGGTTTCTGTCGTCCAGTCGCCCTTTTTCACTTCGCCAAAGATTTCGGCGGCTTTCATCGGCTGCAAAACAACTTCAATCAGTTTCGGATCAACGTAGTTCAGCATCCATGCCGGGATACCGCTATTGCCTACGGTAGTCAAAGCTGGTTGCGCGTCCATTGCCAAAGACGACAATACGGCATCATCCATCAACTTTTTTCCACCACCCATAAACACGATACCGGCATCGCGTTCCAGTTGGTTAAATGTTCGATTCATTCGTTACTCCCATGTTGTGATTTTAGCCAGTTCGCCCGCGCCGGCTTTTGATGCTACTTTAAAGCGGGTCAGGGTATGACCTGATTCAGTTGTTTGCGCCGACGCCTTCAACGTGCCGTCTGCATCTTTGGCAAACACGTTTTGGCCGATTTCGGCACCGGCAGGGAAGTGCGCCCAAAAGTCGCCGCCTGTTGCCAAAGTGATTGCTTGACCGGGCAAAACCTTGTTTCCGCTTTCTGCCAAAAACTCGGTAATACTTGCCTGCATTTCACGATGCACAAAGCCGATGCGACCACCTGAACCTTTTTTATTGCTTACTTTACCGTCAGCATCAGCCCATGCAAATACGCCAACGGTTACGCCGCTTTCCCCTGCAACTAATGCGCCTTCGCCTACCAACATAGAAGCATTAGGGTTGACAGAAGCAAAATCCCCCGCAACGGCGGGGGCTTGATATGGTTTTACTGCTTTTTGAAATGGCATAATTAACCCTTTCTGATTCGTTCAAGGCCTTTAAATTGCGTGGTAGCACCCTTGCCGCCCGCAGAATCCATTGCCACAGTTTTTGATTTACCCAACATACCGACCATTGCGCGGTAGGCTGACGGATGTACACCTGAAACATCTACACCGCTTTGCTCTAACGCAAACTTGTAAACGTCTTCCGCGCTATCCATTGCCACTTCGCCGACAAACGGAGCAACTTCACGTTGCGCCGTTGCCAACGCTTGAGCACGTTTACGCTCTTGCGCAACAGCCGCCTTAATTGCTGCGTCCATAGCCACTTTGGTAATAGCTGCGTCTTGCGCGGGCTTGGGTGCGCCGTTTTCAGGTGCGTCGGGCGCGTCGGGGTCTGCTTCGTCCTCTGCGGTATCGTCATCTTCGGTTTCAGCTTCGCTCTCGGCAGGATTATCATCATCAGTGCCGACTTCTTCGGGCGGCATTTCTTTGCCGTCATCTTCAGCAGTCTGAACTTCCTTAGTCAGCGACCCGATAACCTCCAAAAGCTCGTCGGGGCTTAATTCGGCATCTTGCGCCAGTAACGGCTTCAAGGCTGCCTTAATGCGCTCTTGTGCGCCTTGTTTCAGCTTCATAGCTTTCCTTTCATAAAATGGGTCTGCATCGCTTACAACAACATCACGCCCCGCCCGACCCACATCGACAAGGGCAACATGATTACCGACAATATCCCGCATCACGCCATCATAGTGGCGGCCTTGATACTCTCCCGCTGTCATATCGGGCGTGTAGTGATACGCGCTGGATAGTTCCATCTGTTCGCCGCTCTCGATTCCGGCTATCGCCTCATCATCCCAAACAGACAACGAGCATTTCAGATAGCCGTCTGAAAACACCACATCGGAACCCGTGCTGCCGACCACAATGTCTTTTTGCGGGTCTTTAGCTGATACGGGAATATGTTTGTTCAACAGCGGCAGATTGCGGAATGTGGGGGCTGCTTTTTCCAATTCCTTAGGGTCTCGCAACAGGTAATAAACCTTTTTTGCATCAAGCCCCAATCGCTCAAAGTTCGGAATCTCTGAGCCGTAGTAAGGATTGACCACAGCCTTGCTGATATTGGATACCGCAACATGCAAACGCCCGTCTTTGTCGTAAGAACGGGCGCTGCGGTCTTGAGCTAAAGTTATCTCTTTCCGGTAGTGTTTCGGATTATCACAATCCATTGCGTAGGTTTCGTCTAAATAATCCATAATCAATCTGGATACCAGCCTCCGTTTCTATCGATTTTTTCCTGCAGATCGCGCTTCATTTGCTCATGCTCTTTTCTTCTGCTTTCATCAATCTTATCTAAAACAGATTGAAGCTCAGGATTGTATTTACGCCTATATAGCGCGTTCGCCTCGGAAATAGCCCAATCATACGGATTAAAACCCTCTCCGCCCTCATTCATCACGTTTTGGTATCGCTTGCGCGCTTTTTCCAAATCGTTAATGTGAGACTTCAAATCTTCTTTGGATAACTGGTTAATATCTACGCGCGGTTTGGGATTAGTGGCATTTCCACCGGACGAAGAAGATGGCTGCTGAACCGGCGCTTTGTAATCAGGGCTGAAATGCTTGATTTCATCTGCCAAATCTACACCGGCAGGCAGATACCATTTCTTTTTATCAGGATTCCACTTGGCGCCGTGCTTTTTAGCAAGTTCGCGTTGCTCATACGGAACATTCAGATATGTGCCGCTTGCCTGTTCGCCCGCTTTAAACGCCTGCCAGTCTTTACGGTGCTGTTCAAGCTCTGATTTCTGTTCGCTTGTGATCGTGTACTCTTTATTGGAAACGTAAATACGGTGCGTGCCTGATTTCTTGCCGTCATAGAATTTCCCATTCCAATATGGGTTGCTGTGTTTACTTCTGATTTCAGCATACCAAGACGGGATTTCAGGGGCGGAAGTCATAGCCTTACCCCGCTCAATCATAGCCTGCTTTTCTTCTTGCTCTGTTTTTCCTGATAAACCCATTATCTCAAGAAAAGATGCGCCTCCATCAAGCTCAAAACTTTTCATGCCTCCTCTAAACTTATCCTGAAGCTCTTTCTCTCTTTGCCTCAACAGATCAGGCGGGGCATTGCCATTTTCATCTAATCTTGATTTCGGAAACCAAACGCCTACTTTTACAGGTCTTTCATGCCCACCAACCTCGCAATAGGCATTAACCATAACGGATTTTTCGGTTTCTTTTACGATATGGCCGATATTGGTTTTTGACGGTGGATTTGCCTCTGTTTTTGATGTTTCAGCACTTTTATATCTATCAGGATTATTAGAAACAATCTCTTTCAGACGGATTGACTGCAATTCTTTGCTTGGCGATTTAGCACCAACAAAATCCTTACGAATCTCGTTAATCTTTTCGCCCTTATGCTTGCCGCCCATGCCTTTTGTGATACGGCCTGAATCGTCAATTTCTACCGGAGTGCCTTTGTTTTCCGCGCCATTTGGCTTTACTGTAATCCAGCGGTTATCCATTGCAAGCAGGCGTTTTGCCTCCGCTAAAATAGCCTGTTGTTTCTGATTCATGAGTTAAATCCTTTAATCACAGCCCTACTGGTGCATCGGCAGTTGATTTCTTCTCCGGGTTGAACCCACTTTCCATCGAGATACATGCCTTTAGCTACGTTGAACCGCCTACCGTTGGCAGCCACATGACTTGGTCTCGGCTCTTTGCCGGCATGGGAGTGCATCCATATTGCTTCCGTGATACCCAATTCCTGACGTCTTGCTTTTTCAATCACGGCTTTTGCTTTATTGGTTTGGTCTCGCGCGATAAATGCGGCTCTACGTTCGCTGATACCAAAATCCTTACGCAGCTCTTTAGTTAGCTTGCTCATGTCGTAACCGGCATTAATCGAACGCCAAACCGTACTTTCTACGCGCCCTAAATACTGCTGGGCGATAGAACGTATCAAGCCGACATTTCCACCAAATGCGGCCTGAAATGCGTTTCTCGTTGCATGGGTGTGTCTGAAATTAACAGTAAAGCCCGCTTGCCTTAATGCAACTTCAAAAGCCTTATCTGTGTGCTTCATCAACTGATTGAGAAACTTCTCGGCTATTTGCGGGGCTAGCACGTCTAATCTATCCAGCCAACGCTTCAATAGGCGCGATAAAGCCAAACTAAGGCCGTCTGAAAGTGTGTCCTGCGCCAGTCCTTTCGGGTAGTGGTTATCAAGCAGGCTATTTACATCCTGCTTGATTTCACGCAACAGCTTCTTTAGGCTTTTCCGGTACGCCGCTTCAACCCCTAGATTCGGGTGTATCGGCTTCAGGATTACTTCGTTGGTTTGTTTCTTCATCGCCTAATCCGCCAAACAAATCTTCTTCCGACATTTCCGGCACATCTTCTACATCAATGCCGTTGTAACCGCTATTTGGATCAGCCGCCAACCGCTCGCGCGTCTCTTCAGCCGACAAAACCCCCGACTGAATATAACCGTTATCGACATCGGAATTAATCTTGCGGATATTCGCCAAGTCCATTTCACTCATTTGCTCAAGCGGAACGAAGTCAAATGTAATGTCGTCATCAACCTTGCCGAACAGGTGCAATTGAACCAGTTTCAACAGCTTGTCCAACGGGTCGCGCAACAGGTTTTCTTGCATGGACTTTATGTAGTCGTAATAAACGGCAATCTCACCCTCTGTGCTGGCGTTCAGGCCGCTTGGCGTAATTCCCAACAGCTTAACCAATGGCGTATGGCTCGGAGCGGCCATTTGTTCTTGCGCTTGAGCCAGTAGCGCATCAAGGCCAGATAAAGGTGTATTGAACTGGAAGAACTCTTCCGCGTCTTTATCAAGCAGCATCAGGCCGCGGTTGTCTCTTGTTCGGTTATACAGCTCTGCGCGCAGCGTTAAATCCGCACCACTATCACAGCCACCGGAAAGAATCCCCGACATATCGGTTTTAATTCCCGATAACGAAAAGCTGTGTAATAAATCGCTGATTGAATCAACAGTACGCAACCAGCGGTCAACATACGGCATCATCAACTGGGACATACTGACACCGCCGAAGTTATAGGCGGGCTTTAGTAAATCGGGAACAGGCCGCGCCACCAGCGTAAACATTCGGCTTGCGTGGATTTCCTGCCCCATGACATACCACGACTTAGGCTTGTAGAAATCGCCCGCTGTTGGGTCAACCGCGTTATATACGGCTGGTGTCGTCCACATCGGCTCGATATTGACCAACGCTTTCAGGCTACCCTTTTCTATCGTCTTATCCGTCAATAACAGGGGATTGGCCTGTTTATCATCATGACCTTTAATCTGCACAAGAATCTGACCGCGCCCAAAGAATCCATCTGTTTCAATCGCGCGGCGGAACACATCCCGAACGTTCAAACGCTCGTAGCATTCGTTAATCTGCTTGATGACTTCGCTATTATCGTCTTCTCCAACAGATTTAATTTCTATCCATTGGCGCGTCATTTCATTAGCCGTGGTTTCTACCACGCTGCGGTATTCAGAAATCTGCGCCAACTCCGCCAATCTTGGATAGCCGACAAAGCCCGTTCCGAAAAAGAAATCTGCCCCGAAGTTTCCAGCGGGGCAGCTATCCATTGCAATACTGTTTTCAGGCTTTACACCTTGTGGTAATTCAGGCATTCCCAATCCGTAAACTTGAACGGCCTTTTCGGGCATTTGTTGGATAGCACGGCGCATCGCCTTTGCATCCAATCGTTTTTGCTTTTTCTTTTTCATATTCCGCTCAATATATTCGGGTTGATATTCAAGCCACCTTGAATCGGCGCAAATGCCATAATCAGCGCATCCGCTCTATTTGGGCTTGGAATGCCGCGCTTTTTCATATCCTTTTTACTCTCGACTTTCACGCGGCCGTTATGATCGTAATCCACCCACGGGCGGCTCAATTCCGCTTTCAGATACTCAAGGTCTTTAATATCCTGCGAAAGGCTGATTAATTCTTCAACGGGATATTTGTCGCCATATTCGACAGCACGCCATGTTTTGTAAAAGCGGTCTCGAACTGCCCACCACGCCTGAGCCTTGATGTTGGAAAACATATCCTTATTCTTTTTGTCGTCGGTGTACTTGGCATCAGGCTTGTATACCGCTGCACCCGCATTGAATCCCACCGTTTGAACCTTGCCTGTCTTGCGCCGAAATTGTGCTTTAACCCCAGCACCAACACCTATACTGTCGTAAACGATTTTATCCACGCGCTTATCTTGGCTGAACATGTACGCTTTATCAGCAGAATAAATCACATCATGCCCGCGCCATTCGTCCATATCCAATACAACCGAACCATGCCGTAATATCGTGGCGTTCGCGTCTTCGCCTTCGTCCGCAACGTCAAAGCCCAATATGCGCTGACCGGCCGCTTCAAAACCCAGCTTGATATGCGCATCAATAGCGGCTTCAATCCAACTGGGCTTAATAATCGCCATCTCGCTATCTGCGACAGGCTCGCCAAGCCATATATGGCGGTACAGGTCGTAATCACGCTCCTTGCATTCCAGCATATCTGCCAGCAAGGGGGTGTTTTCAAAGTGCGGGTTTATATCGTAATTAGCCTTTAAAATAATGCTGTCTTTAGGCGGGTTTACGATAAACCGCTGATAAGTGTCGTCTAGTATGTTCTTAGGGTTGAAGCTGATCCAAATTTCCGCGTTCTTATCGCCACGGATAGACGGAATTAAAACGTCCCATGAGTTTTTAGTTACCGCTTCGGCTTCTTCCACCCAACAGATACCCACGCCCTGAATAGATTTAATCTTGGTTACGTTGTTCTTGATTCCGTAAAAGACAAATTTTGTACCTGTTCCCAAATGCGTGATGGTTGACTTCAGAATCTCAAACTCTTCCGTGTAGCCTAATCGGTCTATTGTCTCTATAAGTAACTGATAAACCGAATCATCAAGAGAACCTTGAAACTCGCGGGCGCACAAAATAACCGTATCAATCCTGCGGGATACTTCAACCGCTAACTCAGCAAGGAAATATGACTTACCACTTCCACGCCCGCCATAAAGCACTTTGTACCGCGCCTTGTTTATCAGCGGTTTGAAATACGGGTTTGCCATAGTCTTTTACTTGAAAATATCTTCCAGCGTTTTACTTTCCACTTGCACACGCATATCAGCCGAGACATCTAACTTATCGCCGTATTTTTTTGGGGCAAGTTTTGATGCTTTCCATTTGCGGGAATCAATCTGCAATCTTGCTTTGGCAACTGCCGCCGCTTCCGGCTGGCAATCGTCGGCTATCTTGATAATCTGATCTGCGTATAAATCGGCCTGCATCTCGCGCGCACGCGCGTATCTCTGACAAAATCCCTCATTCTCATCTAGCCAGCGGTAAACAGTACGCGCAGACGGCATATCTTCCATTAGACAAATAGATTCCAAACTAGCGCCTTCTGCCAGCATAGAGAGAATTTTTTCTACTACTTTTTCATCGAACTTTGATGGCCGCCCGACTGGGCGTTTCTTTTCTTCGCTCATGTCGCGCTCCGTTTAAGTATTCATGCGCCCCAATATTTACAACACAGGGCGCGGGATAACTCCACCACACCGCCACCGCATAGATATTTAAATCTCACGGTGTCTTTTCCAATCTCTACCACTTCGGCGGCATTGCCACTTGGTAAGATAACGTGTTGGCCTACTTTTAGGCTTAATGCAAGACGTTCCATAATTGCAACCCATTAAAAAACCGCCATTTGTTAGATGACGGCATTTTGTTTCAATGTTTCGGGTAAATTATTATTGTTTATGCTATCTAAGCTATACGCTTGAATAACACTTTATGCTAAAAATGCAAAAATCCCGCCATGTCTTAGCGGGATTTATCGGCGGTTCATTTACACGAATCGCCACATTAGCAAAAATTGTACAAAACTCCCCGCTTTTAGTCAAGCGGCATCAACAGCTTGCATGATTCCGGCCTCTATAAACACGCACTCCAGTTTGCATATCGCGCTGTTGTGCAGGGCGGCGACAACACCTTTGATTTTTTTATGCTGTCTCCAATACGCCCCCTTGCTCATGTCGTACTTGTCCATGATGGCCGTCTGCTTTGGCTTGCCCGTAAAGATATTGGCGATAATGGCATCACACACCAGCAGATTCACGCCGTTGTTTTGCTGCTCAATATACGCCGTTAAATCAATAATCCCGTCTTGCTTCAATCCGCCGCTGTACTGCATTTCCACGGCGGCCAGTTCGTAGCGATTCAATACCGATTCTACTTTGGCCTGTATCATGGCGGCGTTTGCGTGCCATTCCGCCTGCGTCAGGCCGACTGCGCCGTTTCCAACAACCCCTTTATTCTCACACCACGCCATAACTTGCGCCGTGTTGTTTTGTGGTTCGATCCGCAAACACCCGAAGCGGTAAGCGTCTTGTAGTGCTGCATCTACTGATTGATACATGTTTACCCCTTAATCAATTCTTCATACTGGTTTAAATATTCTTCGGCCTTTTGCTCGAACCACGCCTTAGCATCTTCCGTAATGATTCCGTACGCGGCCAGCGTGCAGGCTTCGCCCTTTTGATGCTGCATGGCGTGTTCTTCATGCGTTAAAGGCACGCCGCTGAATAATGGCTTGTAGCCGGTTCCACTGTCTTTTGCACGGCGCACATGGGCATATTCACATCTACCCTCGCCGTTTACCCACTCGCTGTATCTACCACTAATGCAAGACGGCTGTTTTCTGACCCATGCTTGATAATTATCGTCTCTCATATCTTGCACGCTCCACCCTGACAAGCGTTATCGTCCATTTCTGCGTCCACGCCGTCAGGCGCATCTACGCCGTCAAATGCAGCCAGCGCATCGTCTAATTCCGCAAGCTCAAAATCATCTGTATTTTCCAGCATCAAAACTCCCAAATAATGCCTCTTCGTGCGCCCCATGCCTGTATCTTGTTCTGATACTCGGTCATTTCAGCGGTGTTTAATGTCGTTGTCGATATAGGTGTTTTTAGCGTGTCGCCGTTGGGTAGTAAACGCTCGTTATATCCAATCAACTTGCCCTTGAAATATTCATGCCATGTTTCAGCGTCGTATCTTCTTCCCTCCACCCAAACGTTTTCGGCAATCTCTTGGTATATTTTCCACAGCCGCTTATTCTGCTCGATACTGCGCTTGCTTTTATGTGGCCTGATTACGATTTCCAAGTCCGGGCAGCCTTGCAGCCACCCGTTTACATTGCTTGAGATGTGATTCAACAGGGCATTTGCGTTGGACACTTGGCATCTAAACGTTAACTGATTCATTTGCCAACCCCAAATGTTTTGCCTGCATTTCTGTAAATCCCATCATCGGCTCAACAAAAACAACCACATGCGGATATTTATCAGCGGGGCAATATCGTTTCTTCACAATGCACTCCACCACCTGCTTATCATCGTTATAGACAATATCATTCAGGCCGTCTGAAATTGCTTTACCGATATTGTCTGCATCAGGTTTAACGGTAGGGTATATATCCCCACGCTGCGCCGCCTCACGCTTTTTCTTTGGCCAGCTTGTCGGCACGGGAAACCAAGCGCAAATATTTAAGCGTATCGGATCGTCAGACTTAACCCAGCCTTTCAGCATGGCCGCATGTTTCGCCGCATCGCCTACGGCCTTCTCGTATTCCCGTGTTTTTTTCGGCGTATATGCCCGCACTTGGCCGTTAATATTTGCGGTTCTATGCCGTCCTTTTCCTTGCGGCATACCATCAATGCGAAACAGTAAGCTATTCGTTGTCATCCCAACCATCCTTTACAGACCAAGCGCAAACACCCAAAAACAAGTAAAACATCACAATCAATACCGTCATTCCAACCCCCTTACATCCTTCCCGTTTTGCTCAAAAAACCGTTTCCGCCGCTCGATAACCTCGCTTGAGGCCGTCTGAAATTTACCCGTCTCACACACTTGGCAACTCGGCAGATACTTCCACGGCTCCCGCTTGATATTGCAATGGCAGAAACCGCCCATCTGTTTGCTTATCGGTGTTTTAAAATCGGCGTGGGTGCATTGGTAACATTTGGTCATAAAACTTTTCCGCTCTCTTTACGCCGTTTTTGATTGTAAATAGCGATACACTCTTCAACGCTTCGACCTTTCGTTCCGTGGATCCAGCTTCGATTCATGCACGGAGCATTTTCAAGCAACTTATTCAACTTTGAAATTTCTTCCTTTGCCTTAGCTCGCTCTTGTTCGGTTGGCGCGAAGCTGTAATCAAGTCTCAACATCTCAGGTTCTTCACGTTTGGGAAGTTTCGCGAGAAAATCGGCTGGGGTGGGCCATGTATTAATTTCAGCGGCCAATATGGCAAAGCAGTCCTGAAACCGTTTCATATCGGCTTCGGAATCCAATTTCTTGCCGTGCGCTAAAGCCGTATCCCACGCCTGAACTGTGGCGTTTATCGTGTCAATCGATGGGCAGCCTTTCAGGCGCAACGCAAGCAGCATTTGCAAGCCGTCATACAGGCAGACGTAAAGCCTAGCGGGCAATTTTGGTTTGTATTCACTCATTGCAGCTCTCCGTTTTCAATCATGTGCAAAATCCGCTGTTTCTCCGCTTCCAACACGGCGGCAGTCTGAAACGTTGCGCTTGGCTTGTGCTGTTGCGGCACGATTGCTGGCGCAGCATGCTGGAATGTTTTGTTTTGCAGATACTCCGCCCGAAAACTCGCCCATCCGTTGCCTGTTGCATACTCAACGGCTTGGCAGGCAGTCATACCGCACTTTACAGCTTCTTTTTCCAGCAGGCGCATAGCCGTTTCCGTGAGCGGTTGGCGTTTTGCCTTGCGGATTTGCAAATGGTCTTCAGCAAGCTGTCCGCAAATGCCGTACCTTGCGAGCAAAGCCAAGTCTTCGTCGTCCCGTTTTGTTCGTTTTGGTTTTTCAGGCTTGCAATCATCCCGATTTTCAGACGGAACACATGGCGGCGCGTCAGCGTCCGCGCTACTATGGTTAATTGATTGGTTAATTGATTGGTTGTAATTGATTGGTTTGGGTGAACCTGATTCACTACCCCCTAGTGAACCTGATTCACTACCTAGTGAACCTGATTCACTACCTAGTGAACCTGATTCACTACCTAGTGAACCTGATTCACTACCTTTTTTATCGCTATAATTGCCATTATCGAGCGTCAAATGGTAAATATTGGTCATATTTTCGCCGTTGGATTTTTGGCGTTTTGCAACCTGTAAAAAACCCATTTTTTGCAGTGTGTTGATATTGTCCATAACCGCACGTCTTGTGCATTCTGCTGCTTCGGCTATGGTGTCATAGCTAGGCCAGCACTCGCCCTTGTCGTTCGCTTGGTCTGCAAGTTTCAGCAAAATCAACTTTCGAACAGGACTGCCAACTTTTAACTGCATGGCCTTTGCTGTTAACGTCATGCTCATGCCGCCACCCCCAAGAAATAACGCTTATAGCGTTTGTTTTTTGCGTTTGTCTCCCAAACGCGGTTAATCACATGGCCTTGCCCTTCAAGGTCTTTGATGCGTGCAGCAAACTGCGTAATGCCGAACTTCGCATAGGCTTCGTAGCTCGTTAAGCTGCCGCCGTTTTTAAAATGGCTCAAAACCATCTTGCATTGGGATAAGTTTTCAGACATAATGCCTCCACTAATCTGTACTTCTGCCCGCCCCGTGCGGGCTTTCCTTTTGTCCGTTGCCCGTCTGTCCGGGCAGTCAAGCGTCTTTCCGCTTTGTCGGCACTCCGTTAAAATTGAATTTCCACAAACAACTATTAACGGAGTAATTTATGAAACGTGATTCATTAACCGCCGCAAAAGAACTGACTAAATCAATTTTGGAAACCCAACCTGATATGATTATTAGGTATCACAGCGAGGTAAAAGAAACCGCAAACAGGCTTGCAGATTTCATTGAAACATTGGCCGAACGGATAGATAGTGCATCCGACAAATTCAATGAGAATTTTTAAAGCCCGTTGACATACTTGATTGAATCGATCAGCAGTGCCGTTAAATCACTAGGCGTTAAGTCTGATTTTTTGGCTGCCGCAAAAACGGCTTTCTTAATCATCCGCTTGTCTTTCTTCGATAAGCGGTTTTTCTTGCTCTTGTTCATCGGCGTTCCTTTGTTTTATAAAAATCTCTCAATTTATCAACTATTTGATAACTTGGGCTCAACCGTTTGCCGCTTGCTATTTTGTTGATGTAGTGGACCGTGCAATTGGCGGCTTGAGCTATTTCAGCAGTCGATACCCCATTTGCTTTTAATTCGTTAATAATTTTTCTAGGTGTCATAGTAACTTCCATTAAAAATATTTTTTAATTATAAGTACTATTGTTCTAATAATCAAGTACCAAAATTCTTAATTTAGAAAGTACAATAGTTACAAAGGAGCTTTTATGACTTTAAAAAACAGATTGAAAACAGCAAGGGCAAAAAAAGGGTTGTCTCAAGAAGAATTAGCGAAAGCTATCGGGAAGTCTCAAGGAACTATTGCCGCTCTTGAGTCAGGGAGAAACCAATCAACAACCAATATTGCGTCAATCGCAAAGGTGCTTGGTGTTGATGCGGTTTGGCTTGAAACAGGAAAAGGAGATATGACATCAAATATATTTGATTTTGATTTAAAAGAAGATTCTCCCGAAGGCTATATCCGCTACGACGTATTAAACATTACGGCCAAACTCGGAGACGGCTGCATCAACCCCGAAAATATCGAGATAGTGGATACCGTTACCGTAGCCGAAGCATGGGCGAGGCAGAACTTGGGCGCGTGTTACAGGAGGGTGCAAGTCATCTCCACCAAGGGCGATTCCATGAGCGAAACGATTAAAGAAGGAGATGTTTTGTTTGTGGATTCGGGTATTCAGTATTTCGACGGAGATGGCATCTATGTCCTGCATATGCCCGACGGCCTGCGCGCAAAACGCCTGCAACGCACCGTAACTGGTGGGCTGCTCGTTATCAGCGACAATCCCAATTACCACGACGAGCAGGTATCGGCGGAAGATGTAGGCAACATCATCATCTGCGGCAAAGTCAAGGGTGCGTGGTCGTTGAGTGTGTTTTAATGCGGCCGCGTTTTCCGGTGTAGTGTGATGGATTGAAGCAAAGGAATAGAATTTATGGCCAAAGGCAAAAATAATACAGTCATCTTTCCACGCAACTTAAATAAAATCAATATAGGGGATATAAGCCAAGAGATAAAGCAGATTGCCAACAGCGCAAACAAGCTGAATATGGAAATCTATTTCGATGTTGGAAATCTTTGTTTTATCGAACCCTTGGCTTTGGTTATTTTATTCGACCAAGTGGTTTTTTTAAAAACCTATGGATTCAAAGTGTTTATCACAAACCACACTAAAGACGGCAATTTGTCGGCAGCTGTGAGATACATGGATGATTCTGAGTTTTTCTTGCAAGCATCCGGAAAATATCTATCCGATAAATCCATGTGCAGAATAACCACTTTACCGATAAAAAGCCTCGCCCCGAACCAAACATTAATGTGGCTTGAAAACACGTCTATCAAATGGCTGGCTTCACGGCTTGGAGCCGAAAAAGAAAGTCTGGCTGAAATTAAAATATGCTTGGAGGAACTTTTTAACAATACAAAAGACCATTCCGGAGTAAAAGTCTCGACAGCTTTAGTACAGCACTTTCCGCAAAAGGGAAATGGCGAGATAAAAATCTGTGTTTCAGATTTGGGCATAGGGCTTGTAAAAAAGATCCAAAAAACCCACCCTTCCTTTACTGCTTTTGATTGTATATGCCATGCCATACAAGAGGGATTTACAACCCAATCATCACACAGAAATGCAGGAATGGGCTTGTTTACACTGGCTTGTACGGTATGCAATAATGGAGGGAAATTCATTCTAAGAACAGGCGAAATATCCGCTACCGTATTTCGCGGAACAGACGGCCTCCCGTCTATTGAAATAGAGGATGGTTTTTCGCACATTGACGGAACGGCTTTTGAAATCACACTTTATCAAGATAAACTTGACTTGCTTCAGGCAACAACGGAGGATTTTTCATGGGACTGACAGAAATTAAAATTGCAGACAAAACAAAACAGTTCAGCACCTATGAAGATGGATTTAAAATCTATAAGGCAATGAAGAACGCAATAGATAAAGGCGATACTGTAAATTTGTCTTTTGATTCTATTTTGGCAGTTCCATCTTCATTTATTAACGGCTGTTTTTCAAAGTTAATAGATGATATAGGTATTGAAAACATTAAAAAAAATGTGAAAATATCCAACTCGACAAACTCAATCAACAATATGATTAAGAGAAAATTCACTTTGGCATCTTCTTAACCAAATAAATCACAACCAAGCCCGCCCCGAGCGGGCTTTTCCACGCCCATAAAAAAACGGCCGCAAAGGCCGTCTGAATTTATTCGTGCAGATGCTTATATTTTCTTTACTTATCGGATGCTGCGCCTTGTTTCTCAATGGCGGGCAATCATAAAAATAAATCCGATAAATTTGCTCTCCGTTTCTTCGATCAACATGGCTGATCCAATACCGCCACATTAATTTAGCCAACTGTTCAGGATTCATTTTCATATCAGGGTCGACTTTCTTTGTAAAAATTCTCGTAAAAAACCCTGCATCAACAAAAACGGCAACTCGTCTTTTCATAAAAATCCATATCTTGAAAATAAGAAAATGGCCTAAGGGTCGCCAAAATCCTGATAGTGGATAGGGCCGCCAAAGGCCGGATGTATGCAATAGCTGCGAATATCGCCACAGCTATAAGCGAAGTATATAACTTACAACTTATACATTCAATCTCTTAATTCCCCTTCATTTCTCCTGATTTCTCTCTTTTCCCCAAAATTTCACAAACTTTTTTCTTTTTAGAATCATTTACATACTTATTTTTAAGTTATTTTAAGTACGATTGTTCTTGATATTTAGTAAGTACAATAGTACTATACACCCATCAAAGCAAAACACAGACACCGACGACCGCAGCATGAAACAGAGTTGCGGAAAGGTAAGCAAGAGAAACACAGGCTAGGTTGCCGCGCTTACATAAGTTGATAGCGAATGTTGAGGGCTGGATGCCTTTAATTCAGCCCGCAGTAGAGAAAGATTATTTAGGCCGCTTGGTTCGCTGAGGCGGTGTAGTCTTAATTTATTAAGGCCGACGACAGCGCGTGTCGGGACAGCAAGTCACACAGTAATCTGAAGCACGTTAAACAGGCCGGACATGTGTGTATCTTTATCTGTTTGGTATCTCAAAACAGACGGCGGGTGAGATGCCCGCACATCAAACCGCTTGGCAACAGGCGGCTTACTCAATCAGCTTGACAAGGCTAACCGCCAACGCAACGGCAACGCGGAAACGGCAATCGCTATCAGGCTGATTTAGTAAGCTTTTTTGGAGAGAGAAAATGATTAAAGGCTTGATTTTAGGATTGGTAATGTTCGCCCCCGCATTGATTGCGGGTTTGTTTTGAAAAGGATGCAGAAATGAAAAAGTACGAATTACTCAAAGACGACACAATTACCGTCAATGGTAAAACGCTGTACCGAATAAAGGCACTTGTTGCAATCGGGTCATCTGTTGCGGCGGGCGATATGGGCGGGTATATAGAAAAAGAAAGCAATTTAAGCATGTCCGGCGACGCATGGGTGTGCGGCAATGCACGGGTGTACGGCGATGCCGAGGTGTTCGGCGACGCACGGGTGTTCGGCGATGCCGAGGTGTGCGGCGATGCCGAGGTGTTCGGCGATGCCGAGGTGTGCGGCGATGCCGAGGTGTGCGGCGACGCACGGGTGTTCGGCGACGCACGGGTGTTCGGCGATGCCGAGGTGTTCGGCGATGCCGAGGTGTACGGCGATGCCGAGGTGTTCGGCGACGCATGGGTGTACGGCAATGCACGGGTGTACGGCGACGCATGGGTGTTCGGCGACGCACGGGTGTTCGGCGATGCCGAGGTGTTCGGCGATGCCGAGGTGTTCGGCGACGCATGGGTGTACGGCAATGCACGGGTGTACGGCGACGCATGGGTGTTCGGCGACGCACGGGTGTTCGGCGATGCCGAGGTGTTCGGCGATGCCGAGGTGTGCGGCGATGCCGAGGTGTGCGGCGATGCACGGGTGTACGGCAATGCACGGGTGTACGGCGACGCATGGGTGTACGGCGACGCATGGGTGTGCGGCGACGCACGGGTGTTCGGCAATGCACGGGTGTACGGCGACGCATGGGTGTGCGGCGACGCACGGGTGTTCGGCGATGCCGAGGTGTTCGGCGATGCACGGGTGTACGGCAATGCACGGGTGTACGGCAATGCACGGGTGTGCGGCGATGCACGGGTGTTCGATCATAAATGTATTATATCTACAACTAATGTAGGCACCGAAAACGGAACGCTTACCGTAACAACCGGCAAGCACGGCCTTGTCGTTACACGCGGCTGCTTTACTGGAACGATTGAAGAGTTTTTGGCAAAGTCAAGAAAGTATCACGACGACAAAACCCATCAAGAGTACAAACTTTTGATTGATTTTGCCAAATTGAGAATTGAAAAGCATATAGTTAGCGATGACAAAACCGCCGAATAAGGCGGTTTTTTATCGGGGAGGAGTAAACATGATTGGCTACAGCAGCCCCGATTGGGGCATGGGTGGTTGGTATGGCAGTGAAGATGCCGAGCAACGCCGTGAAGATGAGGAGTGCCGGCTTGTGCGAATGCACTTGGCCGATTGCCGCAAGATTGCTGAAAGCATCGCCCATGAATTTCGGTTTGCCGACGGCGCAACCACAGATGCCGAGTTTTTGGCCGAAACGGATAACGAGTGTTGGCATGATTGGCTGTTGTGCGAAGCGGCCGAGCAAGGCAAGCGGGAATATGGCGACAACGACCTACACGCGTCCATGCTGCTCATCTGCCAGCAAGAGTGCGAAGACTTTACCGATTATGTTTGGGTATTAACTCAAGTCAAACAACAGGCCGCCTGATTCAGACGGCCTTAATTTTTAGGGGAAAAAATGGACAACGAACAATTAAGACCAGCTTTTGAAAGCTATGCACGGGCAAACGGATTAATCCTGATCCGAAACACCAACGGAAACTACAACATACAGAAAACACAAGCCGCTTGGAAAGCATTTCAGGCGGCATTTAATTTATACAGATAAGGAGCCAATCATGATTACCCTGATTACTTACGCCATCATCGCACAAGTCGTTTTATCTGTCGCAATTTTAGCGGTAACGGCCATAACGGAATAATCCAGCAAGTGAGTAGGCCGCCAAGTCGGAGAGTGGCGGTATGAGTAACCCCGACAATGCGCAGCGGAAATAATC
Organism: Neisseria sp. Dent CA1/247; assembly: GCF_022870825.1. Lineage (NCBI taxonomy): Bacteria > Pseudomonadati > Pseudomonadota > Betaproteobacteria > Neisseriales > Neisseriaceae > Neisseria > Neisseria sp. Dent CA1/247. The sequence continues at coordinate 1,153,956 of NZ_CP091522.1, forward strand.
CTTTGTGTTTCTCCTTTCGACGCGTGGCGCAGCTTGGACGAAGAAACAAGCTAGGTATTTTCAGGCGGCCTATACCTGAATGGGTGGGTGTAGGTTGTCTGAACTTGCCGAATAAGCGAAGCAGATATACGCATGGCTGTATAGGCGGTTATCCGTATGTGTGTTTGTGGGATTCCATATGAAATACGGAAGCGTATGTAGCGGCGTGGAAGCCGCAAGCCTTGCTTGGGAGCCTTTGGGATTCAAGCCGGTTTTCTTTTCGGAGATCGAAAAATTCCCAAGTGCAGTTTTGAAACACCGGTGGCCACAAGTGCCAAACTTGGGCGACATGACTAAATTCAAGGAGTGGCCGAATGCAGTTATCGATATTCTCGTTGGCGGAACCCCCTGCCAATCATTCAGCATCGCGGGATTGCGAAAAGGATTGGATGACCCGCGTGGCAACCTTATGCTTACCTATCTTGCCATTGCTGACAAATACCGCCCCGCATGGGTGGTTTGGGAAAACGTCCCCGGCGTTTTGTCGAGTAACGGAGGCAGGGATTTTGCAGCCTTTATCACAGGCTTGGGGCAACTCGGGTATGGGGTCGCCTACCGGGTTCTTGACGCTCAATACTTCGGAGTGCCACAGCGGCGCAGAAGAGTGTTTGTTGTCGGACATCTTGGAAACTGGCAACCTGCCGCAGCGGTATTATTTGAGTTCAACAGCTTGCGCGGGCGTATTGAGACGGGCAGAAGTTCGCGGCCGCACATTGCCGCCGATACTCCGCAATGCTTTGCAGAATCAGGCTTTGGCGACTACCGAGAAGCAGACGCAGATTGCGGAACCGTGAAAGAAAGCGGCGGGGCATTGGGTGGCGGAAGCGAAAGCCTGATAGTGGTTAATGGCCGCCAAGATCCAATCACATCAAATATTGCGCAGCCGCTAGATACCGACGGAGGCACAAATGTAGTGTTGCTACCGATAGCTGCCACACTCTCAACAGGCTTCGGCGGTAGGGGATTAGACCACGAGCAGATTTTCAACGGCAATTGCGCCATTAACGGTATGAGGGTTAGGCGTTTTACTCCGCTTGAATGCGAGCGGTTGCAGGGCTTCCCCGACAACCACACCCGCATACCGTGGCGGGGAAAACCAGCCGAAGAATGCCCCGATGCACCGCGCTACAAAGCGTGCGGAAACAGTATGGCCGTTCCCGTTATGCGATGGATTGGCGAAAGAATCAAGCAAGTGTCGGAAATATTATCAAACGTGCCGGATTAACGGCACTTTTTTTATTTCGGAGAGAGAAAATGAAACAGAGATTTCAGACGGCCTTATGCCTGTATATCGCCGTGATGTTTTTCGGCATGGCAGTCATCATGGGCAAATCTTGCGCACATGACGCGCACCAAGAGATTCGGACGGCCTATCAGCAAAACGATACGGCCGCTTTAATTTCAGCAGCGGAATCCCGCGCGATTGTCGATGTAATTCAGGCCGAGAAACAGTACGAACACATGGATTATCAGTTTTTTAACGGAGATGCAGAGGCATACCCGACGGAGGCAGAGAAATGATTGAAAACAACAAAATAGAGCTTGAAATAGAAGTTTTAAAAGCATTGCTGATTACGGCAGGCAAAGACGACCTGCGCTGGTATATCAACAGCATTGCCATTAAAGACGGCTTTTTAGTATCAACAGACAGCCACAGGGCTGCAAGATGGAAGTTCCCTACGGAATCGGAAAGCTTTAAGCAACTGGAAATAATCATGCCGAGAAAAGCGGTTGAGGCGGCCATTTCATTTTTCAAAAGCAGCGGGAGAAAGTCTGAAAATAAACTGTATCTCACTCACAATCACGAAAACCATGAATGTTCTTTCCAGTACACCGATAAAAACGGTGAAGTGATTGCAAGCACTAACTTTTTACGTGAAGGCTGCAAATATGTAGATGTCACGAAAGTGTTTAATGAAGTAAATACAGACGAATCAAAATCAGAACCCGCTATGCTCAATCCCGACTATTTGGCTGATTTAGCCAAAATGCAAAAAGAGCTTGGCATTAAGCGAAGACGCGTGAAGTTAATCACAAACGGCATCAAAGCGACCTATGCGAAATTCCATACACTCTTCGGAGCGTTTGAAGTATTAATTATGCCATGCGGCAATAAATGAAATTGAAATAAAAGGTAAGAGATGTGAATAACAAGCGTGTTTATTTGGACGATTTTGAAAAAACCCTGTTGGCGGATTTTTTGGAAAAGCACCGTCTTGAATTTGAAGAACTGGCGAAACAATACGGCCTTGCAGGCGCAACCGTTACCCGAAAATTGTTACAGAAAATGAAAGGAAATGATCATGAAATTTGAAGTTTTAAAACCCGTAACCACCCGCCAGCAGGCGGTTTTTTATTGGAGTAAAAAATGACACAGGTAGATGCAGCAAAACAAAACCAACTTGCCATCAAAAACTACATCAACGGCGAAGCAGCCATGAAAAAGATGCAGGAGTTGATGGGTAAAAACGCGGCCAGCTTTGCAACCAGCGTAATGCAGATTGTCAACAGCAACGAGCTTTTGCAAAAGGCCACGCCGCAAAGCATTTTCAATGCAGCGTGTATGGCGGCAACGCTTAACCTTCCCATCAACAACAACTTGGGCTTTGCCTATATTGTTCCGTTTAACAACCGCAAGGCAGGAACGACCGAAGCGCAATTCCAGCTTGGCTACAAAGGCTTTATCCAGCTTGCCCAGCGCAGCGGCCAATTCAAACGCATTAATGCGTGTGCCGTGTATGAACAAGACACAGAAGAAGATGTACACAAGCGTTTAACTTCGCTGATTCCGGCCAAACCGCAAGGCCGTGTGATTGGCTATATCGCCTATTTCCAGCTTTTGAACGGCTATGAAGCAAACCTGACTATGAGCATGGACGAGCTGGAAGCACACGCCAAACAATACAGCCAAACCTACAAACGCGGTTACGGAGTATGGGCGGACAATTTCGAGGCAATGGCACGCAAAACCGTTATCAAGCTGCTGTTGTCCCAGCAAGCACCGCTATCCATTGAGATGCAACAGGCCGTCTTAGCCGACCAAGCCGTTGTCAAAGACGTAACAGCGCAGGAGTTTGAGTATATCGACAACCAACCGACACCGCCCGAAATTGCTGTAACCGTTGACGATACCCTGTTTGAAGCCCTGAAAGAAAATATCAGCACAGGGCAAATCAGCAAAATGGAAGTGCTAGACGGAAAGTATCAGCTTACCGAAGAGCAGCGGGCAGAATTGGCGGGTATGTGATGCTTATCCGATGCTCAAGTATCCATAAGATTGTCGGCGATCCGAAACTCAAAGCAGATAAAGACGCGGGCAAGTTATCGCAAACCGCCAAATCCCACGTTATTGAACTGGCAAAGCAGGAAATTGTAGGCTTTGCCAATTTCGATGGCAGCAGGGAAACGGAAAAGGGTAACGCACTGGAACCGTATGCAATCGAAGCAAGCGGCCTAATGCGGGCTTTGCACTTTGAGAAAAACCAAGAGCGAAAAGAAAACGGGTATATCAGCGGCGAGTGCGATATTTATTATCCGGCACGCCGTCTGATTGTAGATACCAAGTGCAGTTGGGATATTTACACACACCCGTGGTTTAAGTGCGAAGCCGAGGCAAAGGTAAAGTCCACAGGCTATGATTGGCAGATGCAGGGTTATATGTGGCTGTTTGAGTGCGAAGTGGCGGAGGTTGATTTTTGGCTGTTCCCATGCCCCGAAAACCTATTGGGCTACGGAGACGTGGATAAGTTGATAACGGCAATCGAAGCCTTACCGCTACACCAACGCCTAACCACAGTAACCATCAAGCGCGATGAATCCAAAATCGAGCGCATCAAAGAGCGGGTAATTGCCTGCAGGAAGTATTACGACGAGCTTTTATCCGAGAGAAACCAACCCAAACCGGCCGCCTGACAAGCGGCTTTTATTTTAACCATGCAATCACTCAATGATTTTAAAAAGGCCGTCCAAGCCCTGAAGCACGCCGATGAGTTAGTGCGGGACATTGCATTAAAGATGTTGCAAGACCCGCCCGCTCACGGTTGCCGATGGGTAAAAGGCGGCACCATAGAAACAGACGGCACGGAATACCGTATCGAGAAAATGAGTATATCACGCGGTAGTGATGGCCGGTATTACTGGCTGGCCTATTGCCGTGATGTGAACGGTGTCCGCAAGTCTTTTAAGCAAAAGGTGGATATATGAAAACACCGCCAATTATCAAACTCACATTATTAATCATGCTGATGCTTATAGAGCGTATAGCAGGGAGACGGTTTAAATGGATTTTAAAAAGTTAATTACAGGCATATTGTCGTTTTTCGCTTCCATCAATCGGGAAACGAGGCCGGGTAATACACCAGAGGTAAAGGCCGAAATCCGGCAGGCGGCCTTAAAACGCCCTGCGCAAAAATTCACACGGCCTAAACATCAACGCAAGAAACGGAGCAGGAAATGACACAAGACCAAGTACACGAAGAGATTGCACTATTTAATGAATGGTTTGGCAGTTTAGAGTGCGAAAACAAATCCGAACCATTGCGCCTTTTAATGCAGCTCGCTTGGCTTGGTGCAAAAGAGCAAGCGGCAGAACAAAACCGATGGATTGACATAAAAACAGAATTGCCAGAAACGTTCCAAACTGTAATCGTATTTACGTCAAACGGGTATATATACTCTGATTGGCGTATTGATGATACTGAAGAGTTAGAGTGGGAATTTACAGTTGACGCAGAAGTGCTTTACTGGAAACCGCTTCCCGCGCCACCTGAAAAGGAGTAGATGATGAAATACTGGATTATAGAAGTCATACAAAACATTGATGTCCTGTGCAACGTGGTGTTTTGGTTTCTCACATTCCTATTTTTAACCGGATTATGCATAGGTAAAGCCAAAACATTCAAGCCCAAACGAATTGTTGTTATTGTTTGGGTTATTTCCATGGCCGGGGTTATTTTTATTCCATCAAAAGGTGTAATGTTAAATTTCCTTTAAGGATTAAACAATGAAAAAAATCGAAACGCGGGTTGTGGAATACTACGGCGTTGATATTGAAATCCCTGCCGGCCACAACTTTGTGGCGACAGATAACAGCGGCGAAGTGTTTTCATACGCCTGTGAACCCAAACAAGATGCAGATTTAGGCTACTGGTATCCGGGCGATGCAATGTACGATGATTGCAAGGAGTTAACACTCGTATCAAACGAAGACTGTAACTGGGAAGAATCCCTGCGCGAATATCCCGCAGCAAAGGAATAGATATGCAAACAGCAAGCGCGATGATGGCCACAAAACGACAGGCCAAACGAAACCAAGAGATTAACCGCAAGGCCAAACAGCAAATCGGCAACAAAAGCGGGGATAGAAACAAGACAGCAGCCTACAAGTATCAACAGGCTGCTTTTTTGCGCAGTCTGAAAGACGGCGAACCGTGCGACCAAGACATCAACGTAACGGACGAAATCCGTAACCTGATGCACTACGGCACATTGGTGTATGAGTACAACATCCAATCCGTGATGGTGTTTGAAAAGCTGATACGCGCCATGCGCCTTGTGTCGGCCATCTACCAAGACACCAAGCTGCGCGGCATCTGCAAGGCGGCGGAAGAAGCAATAGGCCGTCTGAAGCATGACGACAGCAGCCCGAACGAACGCCGCATTATGTTGCGACCGCTGGTTATCTTATCCAGTATGGCCGCTCAATACGGCGAGATTGTTCCGGCCAAAACAACAGACGCAATCGCCAAATACTGTTCAGCCGTACAAGTGTGCTTGTATTCGACAAGTTTATACGACCGCCCAATCGAACATATAGAGGCCATGAATGCCGTTATTCGTGGCGAAAGTTTGCGCAGCCAAGCCAAGAAATACGGCATCAAAGAGCCGTTGATGCGTGATTACATCTTGTCGGCAGCGTGGAACCTGTACCGTATGGCCGAGTGCTTTGTGGAAATCGAAGAGCCGAACAATATTCCCGACCTTAGACGGCCTGAATGGTTGGATTTCGGCAACCCTGAAAGCCTTTCCCGCAAGATTAAGGCAGTCGTGCAAACATGGCTGATACCGTTTGAAACCGCAACAGGGCTTACCCTGATTGATTACAACGATTTCAGACAGCAGCTTGTAAAAATTGAAAAGGCTGGCGTACAGCGATGAAACGCACCAATAACCAGCACAGACGAAGATTAAACGTATATCAGGCCGTTATCCGGAAAAGATAGCGGCTTGAGTTTTTAGAAGGAGCAGGAAATGATCGAAATTAGCAAAATGGGCGAGCGTATAGATATTAATAACGCCGCAAATCTGATAGCATACTCACTTGGCAAAGATAAGCCGGTGTCTCGCAAAACAGTTTACGCATGGGTCAAAAAAGGCATCTTCCCCAAACAGATTCAGACGCCAACCGGCGCGGCCGTGTGGAATAAAAAAGAGTGCATTGAGATGCTTGGCTTATCTCAATGATGGTTATTTTTATGGTAAGCAAACCCTTACCATAAAATAAATTATTTATAATCATTATATTAAAAAATATACGAATCCCTTCCTCTCTGCCATATTTTATTATAACCTTATGATTGAATTAGATAATTTTAGGTTATATTTATTTTATGTACCATATTGTGTACCCAATAAAAAGCCGGTGAAAATTACCGGCTTTTCTCATGTGTAGTTATTCACCTATCAATATGTCAGTCACTTCGGTACGGCCGCCTTGGTAAATCAAATCCCATTCTTACCTCGGTCCGGTTGTCTAGAAATTTTCTGGAGAGGGCTGTATTCGTAACGCACCAACACTTTACCAATATTAGTAAAAATAAGTGTCATCATGACCAACTATTTGCCTTTTGCGAATAGGCAAAATGTTCATGAATGAAACATAATTGATACTATTCAAGGCTCACCTTGGTAGTTTGCCGATGAATCTGGCTTGTCATACTCAAAGCCTGTTGTTTCTATAATCTGGTTGATATTATAGATAAATCTTAGCACCCCAAGGCCGTCTGAAATTTCAGGCGGCCTTTTGTCATACCCATATTGGGCAAAGATGTCCATTCTGCTATATTGCCAAAGAATATATCTTGAATCCCGATACTCTGACACACCGCTTTGGAACGCCCGCGATGACCCAAACCCAATCCTACCACCTCACCTTCTCCCGTTTCAGCCCCTCCCTCTCCGTCGTCTCCTTCACCGCCACCGAAGCATTGAATACGGCCTACCGTCTCGACATCGAACTGACCTGCGCCGATGCCGATTTGCCGCTGTCGTCGTACATCAACCAGGCGGCCAAGTTTACGGTAACGCCGGTAAGCTCTGATGCGTTGGGATTGATTGAGGGAATGATCGCCCCCCAAGCGTTGAAGGAATGGAGCGGTATCATCACTTCCTGCGAGAAGCTGTCGGTATCGGCGGACGAAACCCGTTACCGTATGGTATTGGAACCGCGCATCGCCGCATTGAAGCACCACCGCACTTCACGGCTGTTTCAAAACCAAAACGTTCCCGACATTATTTCATCGCTGCTGAAACACCACGGCTTCTCCGGCGTCGATTTCCGCTTTAACACTTCCCGCGAATACGGTGTGCGCGAGTATGTGACCCAGTATCAGGAAAGCGACTTCGCCTTTATCAACCGGCTGTGTGAAGAAGAAGGCATCTGGTACGCCTTCGAGCAGAACGCCCAATATGGCGAGGTGGCGGTATTCGGCGACGATGCCGCCCATTATTTTCGTGACAACCGTCTGCCGTATCCCTACCGCCCCCACGGCAGATTGGAGAGCGTCGGCAAGGAAGCGGTGTTCGCCTTACAGGTAAAACACAATCCCATTCTCGAATCCATCCGCGTCGGCGACTACAACTACCGCGATGCCGATACCGACTTATCGTCCACAGTAACGGCCAAGGGTACGGAGACCGACGGCAGCGTCTTACTCGGCAGTGACAGCCATTGGGGTTTGCATCACAAGACACCCGAAGAAGCCCAACTTCAGACGGCCTTACTGCAACAGCTCGACCACAGCCGCCGTATTGTTGCTTCCGGCAGCGGCAACATCACCGCGCTTAGCCCCGGCCAAGTGTTTCAGACGGCCCCAAGCTTCAGCGAAGCACCCAACGGCTGGTTGGTAGTGTCGCTTACCCACAGCGGCAGCCGCGACCAAGCGTACAGCCATACTTTTACCGCCATTCCCGCCGACAGCATCTTCCGCCCCGAACGCATCACCCCGTTGCCCAAGATTCAGGGCAGCCTTCCCGCCAGAATCACCAGCCCCGGCAACTACACCTATGCCTATATCGACAATATGGGCCGTTACCGCGTCAAACTGCCGTTCGACCTCGACGAATGGAGCCCGGGCGGAGAAAGCCGTCCCATCCGCTTAGCCAAACCCTATGCCGGCCCCGACTACGGCCAGCACTTCCCGCTACACGAAGGCACCGAAGTGATGCTGTCGTTTGTACAGGGTAATCCCGACAGACCCTACATCAGCGGGGTGATGCACGACAGCTCCCACCCCGACCACGTTCCCGCCGATTGGAACACCCGCAACGTTATCCGCACCTGGGCAAATAACAAACTGCGGATGGAAGACAAACAGGGTCAGGAACACATCAAACTGGCGACCGAATACGGCAAAACCCAACTCAACCTCGGCCATATCGTCGACGGCCAGAGACAGAAACGCGGCGACAACGGCGAAGGCTTCGAGCTGCGTACCGACAGTTGGGGCGCATTACGGGCGGGTAAGGGTTTATTCATCAGTGCCGATGCCCAGAATCAGGCTGCGGGTCAGGTGTTGGATATGGATGCCGCCATTGCCCAACTCGAGCAGGCAATCTCCTTAGCCAAAAGCCTCAACAAAGCCGCCCATACCGCCAAAAACGAAGCCACCGAGGCCGAAGAACAGGCAGGCCGTCTGAAAGACAGCCTCATACAGCTGCAACGCGCGGGCATCATCCAATCCGCCCCCGACGGCATCGCTACCGCCACCCCGCAAAGCCAACTGCACACCGCCGGCCAACACATCCACCACATTAGCGGCGGCGACACCGACATCAGCGCCGGCCAAAACTTCACCGCCCATGCGGTAGAGAGCGTCAACCTGTTTGCCCAAAGCAGCGGCGCGAAACTGCAGGCCAATCAGGGCAAGGTGGAGATACAGGCGCAGAACGACGAGATGCAGATTAATGCGCTGAAAGACGCCACCATTACCAGCAGCGCCGGCAAAGTAACCGTGGCCGCCAAAGACGAAATCCTGCTGACCAGCGGCGGGGCGTACATCAAGATTAAAGACGGCAATATCGAGTTGGGTTGCCCGAAGATGGTGTGGGTGAAGTGTGCGGGGTTTCAGGTCATCAATCCTCATGCGATAGCAAGTAACTTGCCAAAATTCGAGCCTTTATATTCCGGGCGTTATATTTTGAGGGATAAAAAAACGCAAAATGTATTGGTTAACCGCCCATACACTTTGACTTTAGAGGACGGTAGTCAAGTAGAAGGGATAACTAACCACAAAGGAGAAACCTTGTTGGTTACGACTTCCTCTCCTCAAAAAGTAGAATTTGTTCGGGAAGATAAGCCCAAGAAAGCACCGCATCTTTTACATATTGCAGGCGGAGGCACAATTAATCTGCATTTTGAAATTTACGACGACGAGTAAATACCATGACGATGATTACACGACTGGAAGTTGATAGAAAATATGCCGATATTGAATTGTCTGATTTAGGTTATCTTTATTTGGTATGGGATTACGTTCTCAGATACTACAAACCCAAACTTCAGATGGGGAAGAAAACGCAGGATAAAAAGCAAAATGGCTTTGATCATGTTGTCAACTTAACGGAAAAAATGACCAGCTACTATTGGCCTTATAAACCTGAAGTCAGTTTCAGTGTTCCCCAAGGAGAAGGAACGCCTGTGCCTCATTTGACTAGAAACAGGCAGGCAGGGAAAAAAGAGCAGCAGGAAAATGAACACTATATCGAAAAAATCGGTGAAAAAATCAGCTTAACCGACCCGACTACCGAAGGAAAAAACCGCAGGCATACACGTTGGAAGGGTTCGCCGGCCATTATAGCTGGTGCTACTGTCAAGCGACCCGATTTGATTATCGTTAACGATTACAAAACCCGTTGGCCGGGACGTAATGCCGCCTATCCGCCTACAGGAGAAAATTATGGCGATAATCTCAAACGATTGGTGGAGATGAAGTATGGGAAAGATGGTTTAGATTTTGAACAGCGAGAAGCCTATCAGCAAATCGCCACTCCTGAACGCTTTGCCGTATTAAAAATCTGGCAAGATGATAACAAAGACGACACACGGCATATTTATGAATTTTCACCCGATTTGGTGCCTGCGTTTGGTTTTAAACAAGAAGAACTGTTGCCTAAAATTCGTCTTGAGCCGTGGCTAACACCTCCATCGGGCAAACCTGTCAACATCCTGTCCGGCGAATTGGTTAACAAGCAAGATTTGGAAGCGGCTTACCGCCCAGAAACCGTAGAAATGTTGAGCCGCAATTCGCCTTGGTTTGACAGTTTCGGCAATTTCGAACGTACTTCAGACGGCATACGCTGGGTAGGCGAAAACGGTAAAGTTGTTGAATATAGCGATATTGAATTGCAGCAAGCTGCCGACTATCTGGAACAATATGAAGATATTCCGCGTGACCATCTGCCTTATATTCAGGAGGCAGAGGTGGTAATGTCCGGTGACGATACGCTGGCTTTGGCGTTGAAGTTTGTTAAAGACAACAAAGAAGAAATCATCGCAATCGTTGTGCTGACAGTCGCCGTTGTTGCAGCAGCGGCTTATTTCGCCCCCGCCGCACTACTGGGCGCCGGAACGTTTTTATTGAGGCTTGCTAGATTTGCCCCTGCATTAGGTGTATCGGCAAAGGTATGGGCGGCGGATGAACGTTTTGAAGAGCGCAGCAATTGTTATGCCTATCGCTACCTTGTTGAGAGGAAACCGAAAGGTCAAACATATAAACGCAATGAATATGAAATTATCCGTTACCTGCCATGGCAGGAATGCGGTGAAAATTCGGATACCAGCCATTTGGAGGGTTGGGAAGAAAAAGTTCGAGAATTTGATAACCGACATAGGAAATAAAACATGCTATCAAAACAATACGAAGCCTTGGAGCAGGAATACCGCGATATTCTGCTGCACGACGAAGAGCACAAGATACTGGCACAACTGGGGTTGGTTATTCTGATTTACTTTCACGACGGTGGCTCGGTAGCCGGGCAGCGCAAGGTTTTGGAAGTGTTTGACCGCTTCTATATGCATTACCATCCCTATTTGAAATCCCATTTTTGGAAAGGGATGCGTCGCTTTGCTAAACTGAATCAGACGGCCTTTGTCAAAAAACAGCAGAAAATGATTGCAGCAGCTGAGCAAGGGGAGGCCTTATTCGGCTATTTAAGTAGTGATGAATGGGGCGACTATTCGCCTGACTATGCAATAAGTACACTGACTGCAAGACCCGATATAGAACCGAATGAAAAACCATCCTTTATTCAAATTAATCTGCCGATTTCCCTTTTGAAAACATCTCAAGGTAAACAGGAGTTTGAAGAGTGGGTGGCTTATCTTTGTAAACAGTTTTCCATATTTCACGGTTATGCCGGATTGACGGTTTCATTACCTTATGACGGGTTTGAATACCAGTTTTACGAGCACAGCACCACCAAACATTATTGGGGAATAACACCTGATTTCGCTCCATATGGCACCAACTGGAGAACCGGCTTGAAGTCTGTCAACTGGTACACCTTTGTCGGCAAAAAACTGCAAGGCCGTCTGAAAAAGCAGGAAGTGGACAATGTGTTAAACCACTATCCCGACATTACCCTGCAAACCTGTAACGACACGATGATATTCAAAGCGGGGAGTTTCCCGTCAACCGGCGACCGCAACAAGCCCTTGCCGGTTCCCTATTTGGTGGTCAACAACCTGCTGCGTCCGGCTCGGGTGGAAAAGTTGAAAGATGCGATACATACTGCTTACGGCAACGGCAAAACCCGCTATTCCGCCTCGCAAGGTTATTATTGGCTGCGGCGTTGGGATAACGCTAATTTCGAACAGGGCATTTTCAACCCTGAAGGGGATAAAGCCGAGCTGATGCCGGTGTACCGCCAGAAACCGTATGAAGTGCCTTTCGGCGGTATGTGGGTGCCGGATAATGTTCCAGAAGGAATCGAAAAGCATTTGGAGCAGGGAGAAATTTTTCCAAATGACGGCGAGTATATTTGGACATTGCCTGATGGAAATAAGCAAGTTACCAATGCATTATATGTTGTTTGGCGTTTGGTTAAACGCGATGACGGAGGCCCGGTAGAAGTGCCGTCTGAATTTTAGGAAAACAAATATATGATGTTTAAACAATACGACGCCTTGGAGCAGGAATACCGCGATATTCTGCTGCACGACGAAGAGCGCAAGATACTGGCACAACTGGGGTTGGTTATTCTGATTTACTTTCACGACGGTGGCTCGGTGGCAGGGCAGCGCAAGGTTTTGGAAGTGTTTGACCGCTTCTATATGCATTACCATCCCTATTTGAAATCCCATTTTTGGGAAGATATGTCTCGTTTTGCCAAATTGAACCAGGCAGCTTTTACTAAAAAACAGCATAAAATGATTGAGGCGGCGGAGCAGGGACAACCATTATTTGGTTACTTATGTTCTGATGAATCAGGTGATTTTTCTCCTGACTATGCTATTCATACATTGACTTCAAAACCTAATACCGAGCAGAATGAAGAATTATCCTATCTTCAAATTAATTTGCCGGTTTCCCTTTTAAAAACATCTCAAGGCAAACAGGAGTTTGAAGAGTGGATAACATATCTTTGTAAGCAGTTTTCCATATTTCACGGTTATGCCGGATTGACGGTTTCATTACCTTATGATGGGTTTGAATATCAGTTTTACGAGCATAGCACCACCAAACGTTACTGGGGGATAACACCTGATTTCACTCCATATGACACCAACTGGGAGATCGGCCTGAAATCTATCAACTGGTACACCTTTGTCGGTAAAAAACTGCAAGGCCGTCTGAAAAAGCAGGAGGTGGACAATGTGTTAAACCACTATCCCGACATTACCCTGCAAACCTGTAACGACACGATGATATTCAAAGCGGGGAGTTTCCCGTCAACCGGCGACCGCAACAAGCCCTTGCCGGTTCCCTATTTAGTAGTCAACAACCTGCTGCGTCCGGTTCGGGTGGAAAAGCTGAAAGATGCGATGCATACCGCTTATGGCAATGGCAAAACCCGCTATTCGGCCTCGCAGGGTTATTATTGGCTGCGGCGTTGGGATAACGCTAATTTCGAACAGGGTATTTTCAACCCTGAAGGGGATAAAGCCGAGCTGATGCCGGTGTACCGCCAGAAACCGTATGAAGTGCCTTTCAGCGGTATGTGGGTGCCTGATAACCTTTCTGAAGGGATTGAAGAGCATTTTAAAACAGGAGAAGTTTTTCCGATGGAAGGCGAGCATATTTGGGTCTTGCCCAATGGAGAACGTCATCGAACTAAAGATGATGCCGTTTGGCGTTTGGTTAAACGCGATGATGGAGACCCGGTAGAGGTGCCGTCTGAATTTTAAAGAGTAAAAACTGCGGCTGTCTAAAAATGTTTTCAGACGGCCTCATGTTTTTAAGGAGGCAGAGACCTTTGCAAAATTCCCCACAATCCCCTAAATTCCCTACCAAGACATTTAGGGGATTTTTCATGAGCACCTTCTTTCAGCAAACCGCACAAGCCATGATTGCCAAACACATCGACCGCTTCCCCCTGTTGAAGCTGGAGCAGGTGATTGATTGGCAACCGATCGAGCATTACCTCAACCATCAAAGAACCCGTTACCTTCGAGACCACCACGGCCGTCCAGCTTATCCCCTGCTGTCCATGTTCAAAGCCGTTTTACTCGGCCAATGGCACAGCCTTTCCGATCCAGAACTCGAACACAGCCTCATTACCCGCATCGATTTCCATCTGTTTTGCCGTTTTGACGAACTGAGCATCCCCGATCACAGCACCTTATGCCGCTACCGCAACCGGCCGGCACAAGACAACACCCTGGCCGAACTACCGGAGCTGATTAACCGCCAACTGACTGACCAGGGCCTAAAAGTAGAGAAAGCATCCGCCGCCATCGTTGACGCCACCATTATTCAGACGGCCGGCGGCAAACAACGTCAGGCCATAGAAGTGGATGCCGAAGGGCAAGTCAATAGCCAAACCACACCGAGTAAAGACAGCGATGCCCGTTGGGTGAAGAAAGACGGCCGATACAGACTGGGCTACAAACAACATACCCGTACCGATGCGGAAGGCTACATTGAGAAACTGCACATCACTGCCGCCAATGCCCATGAGTGCAAACACCTGCTGCCTTTGTTGGAAGGCCTAGCCAAAGGCACGACTGTCTATGCCGATAAAGGCTACGACAGTATGGAAAACCGGCAACATCTGGAAGAACATCAGCTGCGGGACGGCATCATGTGCAAATCCCACCGCAACCGGCCGCTGACGGAAGCACAAATCAAACGTAACCGACATTTATCGAAAACCCGTTATGTGGTCGAACAAAGCTTTGGTACGCTGCACCGTAAATTCCGCCATGCCCGGGCAGCCTATTTTGGTCTGAGCAAAGTGAGTGCGCAAAGCCACCTGAAGGCGATGTGTTTGAACCTGTTGAAAGCAGCCAACAGGCTACGTGCGCCTGTTGCCGTCTGAAAGGCAGTTCAGATACCCGATTATCGGGTATTTGAGGAGAATAAAGAGAGCATTGAAATAGAAAAACAGCCGAAACCCTGTGTTTTGGCCCCAGCTGTTGGGTAAAGGGGGCTATTTTGTAAAAGTCTCCGCAATACCTAGCCGAGCGATCGTTTAGTTGATTTCCCTCCGCTCAACTTTTCCGGATGTTCAAATATTTCTTTCAACATTGAAAATTACTGACTTACCTTTGTAAAAATCCAAATCGAAAAGATGAATGCCGAAATGACCGCAATATTCTTCTACCATTTCAACAGTCAACCGGTCTTTCTTCAATCTTTTTTCGTAGTTGGCTGTATTTTCAAACGGGAAAGGCACTCCACTTTGCTCAAAATCGACACGATTTCCTTCTTTATGAACCATAATAGTTCTATGTTGAAACTCATAATCAGAAACTGGTTTAGCACCGTCCATCCAATGAAACATGACTGAACCATATTGATCTTTTCCATAATCGGGCTCAAGATATAGGTTAATCAATTGTACCCCCCATTGACCTGCTAAAAATGGAGGTTGGCTGGTTATATCTGTCCCCGAAAATCGATTATCCATATAAAGACACCAATCGGATTGTGTCTCTGACAATAAATATTTATTTGGAATTCCAACTAAACGCGGATTTAAATGATCTATTTTTTCTAAAAAATCAATATGTTCACAAAGCGGTGTTATTTTTACCGTCTGTTCCCAAATCCGTGCTAACTCCATACAGCGTTTTTGATACAAGCTAATCAATTCTTCAAAATTAATTTTGAAAAAACAGAGACTTGTTGTGTATGGTTTGTATTTATACAGTATATTCTTCATAATTTTATTGATTTTCTTTATATCAATCTAGCTTAGAAATAATAGAAACATCTAATCTATCGACCTCAAGAGTAAGCAATTTTCCTTCTAAATATGTATATTCGCTAAAAGAAATTCATCTACTGCCTGAGTGTTGCACTTGAAATTCGAATCTAAGGCCGTCTGAAAACATTTGAAATTGTTTTCAAATAGCTTTTAGATACTGGTTTTTAACTTGGCCTACTCCTGCTGTTTTAGGATAGCTAGTAAGAAATCTTTCTCTTGTTTATTTTTTAGTTGGTGTAAATAATCTGTTGCAGACAGCCCTTCTGTTTCGATTATTGATGAATCTAATCTAGATACATCTACCATAATAACCTTATTTTTATTAATCATTAATGTATAAATATCCTCTCCCTGTTCTGGGATCATACTGAGGCAGAAAACTGATTTCAAATCTATATATTTTCCAACTAAAAAATTATATAAATTTTTGTTTCCTGTAACCATAATCTCCGATCTGATAATATTTTTTATTAAAATGCTATTGTTATAGGTATTCATTTTTAAACTCTGAAAAAAGTTGTTAATTCTCATAATTAACTTAGGGGCTTAGGAAGCAAAATCACCAAATGCAGTAATAAGCTTCTGAAATGGAATTAAAAAACAAGTATCAAAAGTTCAGCAAAATTACCGAGCCAAAATTCCGTTAAATCCTGCGGCTTTTCTCCTTGAATCTGACCGCTTCCGACACCGCCAAACTGACAGGGATTAGTGTCAGAAACATCAACAGCCTGTACTTAAAGCTACAACGTGCAGTTCCTTCAATTACAAATAATTCAAGCAGTTTTCTTTGGATACTCTTCTTCTTTAACTTACAGTCGGTTATCTTTATTTCAACAGCCTATCATGACTGCTAATCTACGTCAGTCTCCTAGTTCTTTAAAGACTGCTATTGAAATATAAAATAACAACATGTTAACATGCACCGCAGACTTCCTCTCTGCCAAAATATTTAAGCAATTTGCTATGAAACGATAGGGCAGGTTGTTAATTTTATTGAGAAAAGCGGATGCTGTTTGGTATCCGCTTTTTATTATGGTTCGATCCGGCTCATGAAACTCAATCCCCAGCAACAACAAGCCGTGCAATACCTCGGCGGCCCGCTGCTCGTTTTGGCGGGCGCGGGCAGCGGCAAAACCGGCGTGATTACTCAGAAAATCAAACACCTGATTACCAAAGTCGGCTATCCCGCCCACCACATCGCCGCGATCACGTTTACCAATAAAGCCGCCAAAGAAATGCAGGAGCGCGTGGGCAAAATGCTGCCGAAAAACCAAACGCGAGGCCTGACCATCTGTACTTTCCACTCGCTCGGTATGCGCATTTTGCGCGAAGAAGCCGTCAACATCGGCTACAAGAAAAATTTTTCTATTCTCGACGGCACCGACAGCGCAAAAATCGTCAACGAGCTGCTCGGCAGCACCGGCAAAGAAGCCGTGTTCAAAGCCCAGCATCAGATTTCTTTGTGGAAAAACGATTTGAAAACGCCCGAAGAGATTCTTCAGACGGCCTCTAATGAGTGGGAAAGCCAAATGGCGAAAGTGTATGCCGGTTATCAGGCTACGCTGGAAAGCTATCAGGCCGTCGATTTCGACGACTTAATCCGCCTGCCCGCCATATTGTTGCAGCAAAACAGCGACGTGCGCCACAAATGGCAGCTCCGCCTGCGCTATCTGCTGGTGGACGAATGCCAAGACACCAACGCCTGCCAATACACTTTGATGAAGCTGCTCACCGGCGCGGAAGGCATGTTTACCGCCGTGGGAGACGACGACCAATCCATCTACGCATGGCGCGGCGCAAACATGGAAAACCTGCGCCAAATGCAGGAAGACTATCCGCAGATGAAAGTGATCAAGCTGGAGCAAAACTACCGCTCCACCGCGCGGATATTGAAAGTGGCCAACAAGGTGATTGAAAACAACCCCAAGCTGTTTAAAAAAACCTTGTGGTCGCAGTTCGGCATGGGCGAACACATCAAAATCGTCGCCTGTCAGCACGAACAGCACGAAGCCGAATGGGTGGTAAGCCAGATTGTGAAACAGAAACTGGTGGGCGGCGACAAAACCCAATACGCCGATTTCGCCGTCCTCTACCGCGGCAACCATCAGGCGCGGGTGTTTGAAGAAGCCTTGCGCAGTGCGCGCGTGCCTTACCAGCTTTCAGGCGGCCAGAGTTTTTTTGATAAGGCCGAAATTAAAGACATATTGTCCTACATCCGCCTGCTTGCCAACCCTAACGACGACCCCGCCTTTTTACGCGCCGTTACCACACCCAAACGCGGCATCGGCGAAGCCACCCTCGGCAAACTCAACGCCTACGCCCACAGCCACGAATGCAGCCTGTATGAAGCGGCGTTAAACCCCGAAGCACAGGCCGTCTTAAATACGCAAAACCGCGAGCACCTGCAACAATTCATGGCCTTGATGGAAGATTACCGCGCCCGTGCCGAACACGACGACGCGGGCGAACTCGTCAACAACCTGCTGGCCGACATCGCCTACGAAGCCCATCTGCTCGGCAGCGAAGAAGGTAAAGCCGGCGAAATCAAATGGCGCAACGTTACCGACCTCACCGACTGGCTGGCGCGCAAAGGCGAGCAGGACGGCAAAAACATCGTCGAAATCGCCCAAACCATCGCCTTGATGACCTTGCTCGAAGGCAAAAATGAAGAAGAAACAGATGCGGTCAAACTTTCCACCCTACACGCCTCCAAAGGTTTGGAATATCCGTATGTGTTTCTCGTAGGTTGCGAAGAAGGCATGCTGCCCCACGCCGACAGTATCGAAGAGAGCAACGTCGAAGAAGAACGTCGGCTGATGTATGTGGGCATTACCAGAGCCAAACGCCAGCTCACGCTCACCCACTGCGTGAAGCGCAAACGGCAGGGTACATGGCAGTTTCCCGACCCCAGCCGCTTTATCGACGAAATGCCGCAGGAAGATTTGAAAATCCTCGGCAGAAAAGGCGGCGAACCGATTGTGAGCAAAGAAGAAGGTAAGAGAAATCTGGATGCTTTGAAGGCTATGTTGGATGCGCAGATCAATAAAGGCGATGGCTGAGAGCAGGGCTGAAAACTTTACGAATCAGCAACGATTTTAAACTTTCGTGTTCAAAGCAAGCGGTGTGCGGGCCGGATTGTATATCCGCCTGTAACTGGAGTTCAGTAATGAAAAATCGGACAATTGTTTTGCGATTTTGATTTGATTTTAAAAGAAGGTTTGATTGGCGTTGAACACAATTTGCGTGTTTCCAAGTGTCGGGCGGATATGCAATCTGCCCTTACGAAAGCCGCTTGTTGTGAAGATACTGTGGTAAAAGTTACAAAGTTTGCTTTCAGACGGCCTCAAACTTGCTTTAGCCTTTACTAGAGTTTTGTAAAAGCTCGAGGCCGTCTGAAAGCGAACTTGGTGAGTTTTGCCAAAACTCGTTATGCGGGTTTTGCTAAAACCACATTCCGAGTTCTGGTTCTCTTAAATAAGAGATGCTTCATTTCATCAGCTTTTGACGGCTACACCCCGCTTGCCATCTCGTTTCAGTTTGACGATTACAGCAACCGCAATGCAGCCAATTCTGCTTGCAATTGATTGCTGCTCAAACCATTGCTAACCGCCAGCGTGAGCAATACCAGCGCGGTTTCTAAATTGGCTTTGCCTCCGTTTACTACTCCGGCTTGGCGCAACGCACTGCCTTGCGCGTACACGGCTGCCGCATTTCCCTGTTTTACCTGACTGATATTCAGCACCAATCTGCCGCTGGCCGTGAAATCCCGCACGGCTTGGATGAAAGTGGGGTGAGACGGCGCATTGCCGTGGCCGTAGCTTTGTAAAATCACGGCGTCGGCTGCGGTGTGGTATAGGCCGTCTGAAAACGTTTCTGCGGAAAATCCGGGAACGAGGGTGTGGCAGACGACTTTGGCTTGTGTGTTTAAAGGCTGTTTGTGTAAAGACGTGCGCGTTTTTTCAGACGGCCTCAGGTTTAAATCGTGCCAGCCTTGTTGGGAAGACCATTTTCCGAGTGCGCCGAAATGCGGATTGTCGAAACCGTCGGCGTGTTCGGTGCTGGTTTTGCTGCTGCCCACGGCAGGAAACAGCTTGCCGTTAAAAGCGATGGTTGTCTCCGGCAGATTGAGTTCGAATGCAGCTACGGCCGTTGCCAAGTTTAAAGGGGCGTCGCTGTGTTCGGCATCATAAGGCCATTGCGAGCCGGTCATCACGATGGGCAGGTTTAAGTCGGGCAGGGCGAGGGCAAACAGGTTGGCGGTGTAGGCGAGGGTGTCGGTGCCGTGAAGAACCAATATGCCGTCGTAAGCGGCTGATTTTTCACGCAACAACAGCAGCCAGTTGTGCCAATCGGTGAGGGTGACGGCGGAAGAGTCGATTAGGGGTTCGCAGATGTGCCAGTCGAATGAATAGGCATCTGCAAACGGAGTGAGGGCTTTTTCGACAAGCGCGGTATCGGGAGCCAGCCCTTGCTGACTGTGGCTCATGCCGATGGTGCCGCCGGTGTAGAGTACAAAGATTTTTTTACGCGGAATCATGTGTTTGATTTGAATGAAATGTATGGAGCAAAGGTTTCAGGCCGTCTGAAAAATTCAGACGGCCTTTTCTCTATTGATAAATTACGCCGTTGTGTTTCAACCAGCCGTCGGGGTGTTTGCCTTGCGGATCGTGGTGTGTCCAGTGGATAACGCCGCCTTTTTCCGACCATTCGTATTCGCCGTAAAAAGCGACCGTATCCCCTTTTTTCAGCCCTTTGATTTTGGGCGCTAAATCAATATTGTGCGCCACCAAAAGGCTTTGTCCGCTGTTGAGTTTCAAGATAAAGCGCTGATGGCGGGAGCCTTTGTTGTCGTCGGGCAGGGTTTTGCTCACCGTGCCGCTGCCCGCTATTTGGATATTGCTTTGGCGGCGCTCAAAGGCCGTCTGAAGAATATCGTCGGCGGATTGTTGGTTGATTGTGGGTGAGGCCGGAGACGAAGTTTCTGTGTGGGGCAGCGAAGGTTGGGTCTGTTTGTACACATACTGGTAGCCAAACAGCGCGACGGCAACAATGGCAGGCAAAATCCAATTTTTGTTCATTGGTTCAGATTCCGACGTTTATCGTGTAAGGTTCAATCAAAATTGATGGGACATATAGCAGCTAAACACCCGGCCGCCGTGTCGGTATTGCACGGCGGCCGGGGATTTTTTCAGACGGCCTTTCTGGCGCATAGGCCGTTAACGCTTGTATTTTAAGCTGTATTTGATTTCAGACATAGCCGCTTTGAGATTGTAATCCAAAATTTCATCCACAAGCGCGGGCGTTTGTTCGTTTAAAAGCTGTTGGAGTTGATAAGTCAGGGCGGCGGTTTGCTTTTGCACTGCCACACGCACCATACCGGCCACCGCATCGGTTAAATGCGGACGCAAACGGCGGCTCAAACGCTCCAATAATTCCTGTTCCGAAAGACACATCACAGGCTTTCTCGGATCAACCTGCGGGTTGATAACCTTAACGGTAACCGGCAGCCAATCTTCGTGCGGTACAACGGATTCGAAAGCATTGTCAGACTGTTCGTCAGCATTGTCATCGGAACGGCCGGTTTGGCGCAGGTTTTCCGGCTCGTTGAATGACACGGTTTGGCGCTTAGGGTTGAGCCACACGGTGCGTGTGCTTTCAATATTTTTATCGTCAACCCGGGCAGTTTGCAGAGCGGTTTGAGCGGCAACCCAGTCTTCTTGCAGCAAAACGGTTGTATCCGTTTCGGCAGTAATGTTTTCCGTAAACAGCTCGTTATGCTCTTCCTGCCATTGCTGCAAATACTCGCGCAACATTTTTTCCGCAGCCCTCGCGCTCAGTTGGGCTTCGGTCGGTTTGGAAGAAGCAGGCTGGTAAGCGGGCGCGGCAGGTTGCGGGGCAGGGCGTGCCGGAGCAGGATTTTCACGCCCCGTATTGCGCTGCTGGCGCAGCTTTTCCAAGCCGCTTTCCCAGTCGAATTCATCTTCTCCGTTTTGAGGCTCGGATTTCGGATTGTAACGTGGATTATTCATTATTAATTATTCACTTTCATTCGAAATGCGGCAGAAATCGGCCTGCCTTAATGTTTGAAGCCGTTTGGCGGCGGTTGCAGATGCAATCAACCGCCAAACCGCGGTATTTGTTTAATTCCTATATAATGTTTTATTTTAGCAGAATTTATAGAAGGAAAAATCATGAGCGGCATAGAACAACGTTTAGAATACCTTGAAGAGGCATACGATGTTTTACGTATGCAAAATCATGTGCTTTCCACCGCATTCAAAGGCATGGTACGCGCTCTGCCTGCAGATATCGCACAAGACGTGGTGGAATCGGTGCAATTGGCTTTTGAAGACGCTTTAGCCGAATTGAATTATGAAGACAGTCCGCACGTGGATTTATTCCATGATGTGACTTACGCTTTCTTTAGAGAAAAAGAACGTTAAGATTAAAAGTGTAAAAGTAAACGGAATAAGCCGGTTTATTTACTTTGTTTTGAATATCAACCGCATTCTTTGAGTGGAAACAAGCATCCAGGCTGAGACCTTTGCAAACCCCTCATCTGCGGCGCATTTCTGCGTTGTGCGCTGCTCGCTCGTTTGCCTATCTATATGATATGTCTGCACTCGCTGTGCTGCTACGCCCTGAACTGCATCCACATTTGAGGGTTTTGCAAAGGTCTCAGGCCGTCTGAAAAATCATATATCCCATAACGATTGCTGCGTACCCTCGGGTATCAGATGGCTTACGCCGACACCGATTAACCGGAAAGTATAGTTTTGCGCAGGAATACGCAGAATCAGAGCTTCGGCGGCTTGCAACAAGGCAGCATGGTTCGACAGGAAAGAAGAATAGGTAAGCGAACGGGTGATGATATGGAAATCAGCGGTTTTCAATTTCAACGTTACGCTGCGGGCCTGCACTTTTTTACGAACCATCTGTTCCCACAAATCGGCAGTTAAAACAGATAAATGAGTTGAAATTTCGTTTAAAGGCAGGTCTTCGGGCAAGGTAATTTCAGTGGAAATCTGCAACCGCTCACGGTTCGGTTTGACTTCCCGTTCATCAATGCCGCGCGCCAAATCGTATAAGCGGTAGCCGTAGCGCCCGAAGTGGTGCAGCAGCTGACCGCGTTCAAAGCGGCGCAAATCACCGGCGGTTTCCATGCCGAGGGTTTTCATCTTTTGCAACGTCACTTTGCCGACACCCGGAATTTTCCCCAGCGGCAAACGTTCCAAAAACGCTTCTACCTTTTGAGGATGCAGTACAAACTGTCCGTCTGGTTTGCGCCAGTCTGAAGCAATTTTGGCCAGAAATTTATTGGGTGCAACTCCCGCAGAAGCCGTCAGCCCCGTTTTCTGTTTGATTTCTTGGCGTATTTTTTGAGCAATTTCACCCGCATAGGGAATATTTTGAAGATTGCGGGTAACGTCCAAATAAGCTTCATCCAGTGATAAAGGCTCAACCAACTTGGTATATCTCGCAAAAATAGAATGAATCTCGCGCGATACTTCCCTATATAAACCAAAATGGGGTTGGATATATACTGCTTGAGGGCAGAGCCTTTTGGCTGTTGCAACAGACATAGCCGAATGCAGGCCAAACTGTCGGGCTTCATAAGATGCGGCGCAAATCACCGAGCGAGGCCCGTCCCATGCAACCACCAAAGGTTTACCGCGCAGATGCGGTTGCTCGCGCAACTCTACCGAGGCATAGAATGCGTCCATATCAATGTGGATGATTTTGCGCGTTTGCATGGTTGGTATTTTTGTAAATGAGGCCGTCTGAAAAACATTATTGTAATACTTTGCGGCTTGAATCGGGCTATTCACAATACCATGATATTGCTTTATAAAAATAAAGCCGTTATAATTTCGCGTTTTCCAACCTTGCCTTTTACTTTCGCATGGTAAAAGGATTTAATAGCCGTAAGGAGATAACATGCGTCATTATGAGATCGTGTTTATCGTTCATCCGGATCAAAGCGAGCAAGTGCCCGCTATGGTTGAACGTTACAAAACCATGATTAACGAAGCAGGCGGTAAAATCCACCGCTTGGAAGATTGGGGCCGCCGCCAACTGGCTTACCCGATTAACAAAATCCACAAAGCACACTATGTTTTGATGAACATCGAAACCACTCCCGAAGTGGTTGAAGAGCTGGAAACCGCTTTCCGCTTCAACGATGCCGTATTGCGTCATCTGACCATCAAAACCAAACATGCCGTTACCGAAGCTTCTCCGATGCTGAAAGACGAAAAGTCTAAAAATCTGCTCGACAGCAACTCTGCGGCTAAAGAAGAAACTGCCGAAGCGTAATTGAAGATTGAAAATCTTTTCAGCCTTACCGCCCAAATTTCCCATTGCGGAGAATTGAGATATACGCCGGCCGGAATACCGGTTTTGGATATCATCTTGAAACATGAATCTTGGCAAGAGGAAAACGGGCAGAAATGTTTGGTCAAATTTGAACTACCCGCCAAAATTCTCGGTAAGGATGCGCTTAATTGGCAACACAGGGTTGAAACCGTAGTTACAGTAAACGGTTTTCTGGCACAAAAAAGCCAACGCTATCCCAAACCTGTGTTGCGCATACAAAACATTAAAGAATATAAAGGTTAAACGACAATGGCTCGTCAATCATTCAAACGTAGAAAATTCTGCCGTTTCACGGCTGAAAAAATCCAAGAAGTTGATTACAAACAAGTAGACTTGTTGAAAGACTTCATTTCTGAAAACGGTAAAATCATTCCGGCACGCATTACCGGTACCAAAGCACATTACCAACGTCAATTGGCTGTTGCCGTAAAACGTGCTCGTTTCCTGGCTTTGTTGCCTTACACCGACCAACATAAATAATTTACGGAGATTCTGACTATGCAAATTATTCTGTTAGAAAAAATCGGTGGCTTGGGTAACTTGGGCGACATCGTAACCGTAAAAAACGGTTATGCCCGCAACTTCCTGATTCCTTCAGGCAAAGCCAAACGTGCTACTGAAGCCAATATGAAAGAATTTGAAGCTCGTCGTGCTGAGTTAGAAGCCAAGCAAGCTGAAATTCTGGCTGATGCAAAAGCCCGCCAAGAAAAATTGGACGGTCAAACCATCACTGTGGCTCAAAAAGCAGGTGTTGATGGTCGCTTGTTCGGTTCTGTTACCAACGCTGATATCGCTGCTGCTATCGTTGAATCAGGTGTTGAAGTTGCAAAATCAAACGTCCGCCTGCCTAACGGCCCGCTGAAAGCGGTTGGTGAGTACGACTTAGAAGTAGCTTTGCATACTGATGTTGTGGCAGCTATCAAAGTTGCTGTGGTTGCCGCTGCTGAGTAATATTTCTTCTTAAAGAAGTTTTGATTTGAAGACAGGCCGTCTGAAAATTTCAGACGGCCTCATTGCTATTAAAGGTTACTGTGTTTAATTGAAGACTTCATATTTAATTGATTATCTATCATGGGCGGTTTATAAAAATTAATTTCAAAATTTACTTTTGGGATTTTTTAATTAATCAATAAGCATTTATTATCACTATATTATTAATACGTCAGTTACATGAAATTTTACATTGCTATACCGGGGATTTGTTTTTCATAACTTATTTATCAATAATAAACATTGTTTATCAAAAATGGTATTGTAATAAATATACAAAGGCATTATATTGCCCATATCTCATATGACGACAACAAAAAAGAAAGGAGATATTATGCAACATCGCAGACGCCAGGCTATTTTTCAGGCATCAAAACGTGCTTTTAATGCACGCAAACCTGTGAACAGCCAACCTCGTACGCATCAAAAAGTGATGTAATTTATCCGACTGTTTATTGCTTTAGGATAAAGATCAATCTGAGTTTAGAAATTTCAATAAATAAATTTAAGATTGATGATGAAACTGAACCCTGCATTTAAGCAGGGTTTTGTGTTTTGTGTGGTTTGGCAATTGGCAAAATAATTTTATTGGCCGGCACTTCAACCCTCAAAAAACAGCAGCAGAAGTTATTTCTGCCGCCGGGTGTTTAACTGAAATGTTAAAAGAGAACTAAAAAGCTGCTTGGGAAGAGCAGTTTATGCAGTTTTTTCCAGTTCTTTAGATGCCGCGAGAAGGGAAAGACGGGCCATGACGCCGTAAACATACAGGCGGTTGCATTCGCAATCAGGGTTTGCGCTGTTTGTTTGTGGTACGCCGAGTGAATCCCATTGGGCAAAAACCCGTTTGCAGCGTTCTTCGTTGCCGTCTTCTGCGCCGGCCACGGGGATGGCTTGGTTCAACTGCACGAAAGACATGCCGGTTGCGTTCAGGTTTTCATCGGTACCACGGCCTTCATGGACTCGAAAGAAGCCACCAACCACAAAGCGGTCTATCATATACACTACGGGTTCGGATACGGCATCGTTGAGTGTTTCGTAGGTGTAAATACCTTCTTGCACGATAACTTCGTTGACTTCAAGCCCTTCTTTTATTTTGGCCATTTTATTGCGGTTTTTGCGGTTGAGGCCGCGTATTTCTTCCGCTGATTTAACGCTCATAACGCCCATGCCGTAGGTGCCTGCATCAGCTTTGACAATCACAAAAGGCGTATCTTGGATACCTTTTTCATCGTATTTGGCTTGAATTTTAGCCAGCATCCGCTCAACCGCCTCGGCCAGGGCATCTTCTCCTTCGCGCTCTTGAAAATCCAAACCGCTGATTTGTTCGAAATAGGGATTAATGTGCCAAGGGTCGATATCGATTAATTGTGCGAATTCTTCGGCAACTTCGTCGTAAGCTGCAAAATGTGCGGTCTTTCTGCGGGTCGTCCAACCTCCGTGAAGCGGCGGTAATACGGTTTGGGCGATGTCTTTTAAAATATCGGGCGTGCCGCCGGATAAGTCGTTATTTAATAGAATCAGACAAGGGGAGAAGCCGTCTGAAAGGTGAACCCGGCCTCGAGTACGCAAGAGGGGTTCGAGTAGGATTTTTTCGCCCAATGCGGTTTCAAATTCGGTAGGTTCGGTAATTTCGGGGTTCAAGCTGCCCAAGCGCACTTCAAAACCGGCGGAGCGCAGGATATTGCTGAGCGCAAACACGTTTTGCAGATAGAAGGTATTGCGCGTGTGGTTTTCGGGTACAATCAGCACAGACTTGGCTTGCGGGCAGGAGCGTTCGACCGCGTCTTGGGCGGCATGGGCGGCCAGCTGGATAAAGTTGGGATTGAGATTGTTGAACCCTCCGGGGAAGAGGTTCATGTCAATGGAGGCCATTTTGTAACCGGCATTGCGGATGTCGACAGATCCGTAAAACGGCGGCTTGTGTTCCGACCATTGGCGGCGGAACCATGCTTCGATTTTGGTTTGATTGGCCAGAATTTTACGTTCGAATTCTTGCAATTGCGGCAGATAGGCGGGAGACATTACAGGCAGGTTCATGAAGGCTCCTTCGAGTAATTGTGAATAATGCGGAATAATAGGTTTTTTAGCTTTGAGATACAAGCGTTCTTCATTTCAGACGGCCTGATAAGATTTTTCTTACAGCGTGGCTGATATTCAAAATTAGACAATTTGTACAAATATTTTGCCATTGTTATCGTACCATCTAATTAATTATAAAAAATTAGACAAAAAGGGTTGCAATGGCCGTCTGAAAAGCCTAATATTGCCCTTGGAATTATGCAGCCCAACCGGCAAAATCATTTAATTTCTAAATAACTTAACCGAACTACAAAGAAAAATTATGAGCGCACAAACCCTCTACGACAAACTTTGGAACAGCCACATCGTCCGCGAAGAAGAAGACGGTACCGTTTTGCTTTATATCGACCGCCACTTGGTGCATGAAGTGACCAGCCCGCAAGCCTTTGAGGGCTTGAAGTTGGCAGGGCGCAAATTGTGGCGCGTTGACAGCGTGGTTTCCACTGCCGACCACAATACGCCTACCGACAATTGGGATAAAGGCATTCAAGACCCGATTTCCAAGCTGCAAGTCGATACTTTGGACAGCAACATCAAAGAATTCGGCGCACTGGCTTATTTTCCGTTTAAAGACAAAGGACAGGGCATCGTACACGTTATGGGGCCGGAACAAGGCGCGACTTTGCCGGGCATGACCGTAGTGTGCGGCGATTCGCATACTTCCACCCACGGCGCATTTGGTGCGTTGGCGCACGGCATCGGCACTTCCGAAGTCGAACACACCATGGCCACCCAATGTATTACTGCCAAAAAATCCAAATCCATGCTGATTAAGGTTAATGGCCGTCTGAAACCGGGCGTTACCGCCAAAGACGTGGCTTTGTATATCATCGGCCAAATCGGCACGGCAGGCGGCACAGGCTATGCAATCGAGTTCGGCGGCGAAGCCATCCGTTCGCTCAGCATGGAAGGCCGTATGACTTTGTGCAATATGGCGATTGAGGCAGGTGCACGTTCCGGCATTGTTGCGGTGGACCAAACCACTATTGATTACATCAAAGGCAAACCTTTTGCGCCCAAAGGCAGCGATTGGGAGAAAGCCGTTGCTTATTGGCAGACTTTGGTTTCGGACGAAGGCGCCCAATTCGACAAAGTTTTCGAGTTTGAAGCAAGCAATATCGAGCCTCAAGTAACATGGGGTACGTCGCCCGAAATGGTGTTGGATGTGGGCGGCAAAGTACCCAATCCTTCTGAAGAGCAAGACCCCGTGAAGCGCAGCGGCATGGAGCGCGCGTTGGAGTATATGGGTTTGGTGGCCGGTACGCCTTTGAACGAAATTCCTGTGGACGTGGTGTTTATCGGTTCATGCACCAACAGCCGCATCGAAGATTTGCGCGAAGCGGCAGCCGTGGCGCGCGGACGCAAGAAAGCGGAAAGTGTGAAGCGGGTGCTGGTTGTGCCCGGCTCCGGTTTGGTGAAAGAGCAGGCCGAAAAAGAAGGCTTGGACAAAATCTTCACCGATGCAGGCTTCGAATGGCGCGAACCCGGCTGCTCGATGTGTTTGGCGATGAACGCAGACCGCCTTGCCCCGCAAGAGCGATGCGCTTCAACATCAAACCGCAACTTTGAAGGCCGGCAAGGTAACGGCGGGCGTACGCATTTGGTTAGCCCGGCTATGGCGGCGGCCGCTGCCGTGGCGGGACACTTTACCGATGTGCGCACTCTGTAAAGATATGCAGGCCGTCTGAAAAGTTTTCAGATAGCGCAAGATATTGAATTGTAATTCAGAAAAATTTTTGGCATGATGCGGAGTGCAGTAACATGAAACTGTACTTTCAAAAAATCAAGGAGTCCAACATGAAAAAATTAGTATTAGCCGCTTTAACCGCCATGACCTTATTGTCTGCATGCAATACCGTTTCAGGTTTCGGCA
This sequence comes from Neisseria sp. Dent CA1/247, assembly GCF_022870825.1. NCBI lineage: Bacteria > Pseudomonadati > Pseudomonadota > Betaproteobacteria > Neisseriales > Neisseriaceae > Neisseria > Neisseria sp. Dent CA1/247. The sequence goes on from NZ_CP091522.1 coordinate 1,182,961, forward strand.
AAGACGTATCTAAAGCCGGCGACAAACTTGAGCAATCCGCAGACCGCCATGCACACTAAATTTATCTGAACAGATAAAACCCGCCCCCGCACCGCATCAACGCGGGGGCATTTTTAACCGAAAGTACAATCATGAAACCGTTTACCCCTATTACTGCGCTGGTGGCGCCGCTTGACCGCGTTAATGTTGATACCGATGCCATCATTCCCAAACAATTTCTCAAGTCCATCAAACGCAGCGGCTTCGGCCCCAACGCTTTTGACGAATGGCGTTATCTTGATCACGGCGAGCCGGGCATGGACAACAGCAAACGTCCGTTGAACCCCGATTTTTCATTAAATCAACCGCGCTACCAAGGTGCGGAAATCCTGCTGACCCGCAAAAATTTCGGCTGCGGTTCTTCGCGCGAACATGCGCCGTGGGCTTTGGAAGACTACGGTTTCCGCGCCATCATCGCGCCTTCTTTTGCCGATATTTTCTTCAACAACTGCTACAAAAACGGCTTATTGCCGATTGTGTTGACGGAAGACCAAGTCGATCAGCTGTTTAAAGAAGTGGAAGCTACTGAAGGCTATCGTTTGTCGATTGATTTGGAAAAACAAACCTTGACCACTCCGGGCGGTCAGACCTTTTCTTTCGACATCACCGAGCACCGCAAACACTGCCTGCTCAACGGCTTGGACGAAATCGGCCTGACCCTTCAACATGCTGATGAAATCAAAGCATTTGAAGAAAAACGCAAAGCCGAACAGCCGTGGTTGTTTAATGCCTGATAGGGCGGTGTAGATTAGATATCAATGGTTAGATTTTAGAACAGGCCGTCTGAAAATGTTTTCAGATGGCCTGTTTAGCTATTTGCCCGGCATTTCAGGAGCAGGGAGGCGTGTGAGGCGGGTGCCCTTTAAATCGATTTCGGAGCCGAAACGCGCGCTGCCGTTGTTCCAATCTTCGATAGCGCGGCGTAGGGCTTCGCGGCTGTCGGCGACGAAGTTCCACCAAATCAAAGTGGGATGTGGCAGCGGTTCGCCGCCCAGCAGCATAAAGTGGCTGCCCGCTTCGGCTTGCAAAGAAAACGATTCGGCTTGGCCGGCGGCGATGAAGGCCAGTTCGTCCGCGCCGAATGTTTCGCCGTTGATGCGGACTTTGCCTGCAATTACCAACACGCCGTATTCCCAAGACGGGTTTGCCGGAATATCGAGTTTTGCGGCGTTCGGGCATTGGATGTCCACACCGAGCAAGGGGCTGTGTTGGGCGGTGGGCGCGGTGCGGCCTTGATAGCGGCCGGTGGTGAGGATGTAGCGCACGCCGTTGTCTTCCCATTCGGGCAGCTCGGGATAATGTTGGAAATCGGGCTTGATGTCTTGATTCATCGGCAAGGCAATCCACAGCTGTACGGCGTGCAGATTTTTTACGCCTTCGGGCGTTTGTTCGGTATGGGCAATGCCGTGTGTGTCGCCCGTGCCGGCCGTCATCAAATTGACTTGTTTGGGGCGGATAAGCTGGCGGTGGCCCAAGCTGTCTTGGTGCCATAATTCGCCTTCAAGCATCCAAGTGAAGGTTTGCAGGTTGGTATGCGGATGCGAACCGATTTGGAGGCCGTCTGAAAAAGCGTTAAATTCGGCCGGGCCTGCATGGTCGAGAAAACACCATGCGCCGATGGTGCGGCGGTTTGCCTGCGGTATCAGGCGGGCAACGGGAATGCCGCCGACGTCTTTGGTTTTGGCACTTAATTTTTGAGGGTTCATGCTGTGTGTTCCTTGTTTTCGTGGTGCGGATTGTTGCTGACAAAATCATCTCTTATAATGGTTTCGCTGTGAAGCATATTTAAAATATACCTGATTTAAGGATTTTCTATGAGCATTTTCAAAAAGTTGGCTCCTATGGCTTTGGTTTTGCTGGCAAGCGCCTGCGTAAGCCTTGAGGGTGTTGAAATCGGCGGGCTGGATAATGGCGCTTCGAGCGGTTCTTCAAGCAATATCGGCAAGTTCCGTTGCGACAACGGCTATAAAGTGTTGGTGAACTATAAATCTGAGAATCACGCTGTGGTTAGCTTCAACAACGGCAAAGATACGTTTATCGTTCAAACCTACCGAGCGCCTTCCGCTTCGGGTAACTATTTTGTGAACGATGCCAATACGTTAAGATGGCATGAGCAAGGCGGTACGGCGGTGCTGACTTATCCTGACAGCCAATACCGCACGACCAAAAAACTTTGGGATACGGTTTGCCGCCCCCGTTAATCGGTTGGCGTTAATGTTTAGGCTGCACGGAAACGGTTTCCGTGCAGCCTGATTTTTTTACTATTATTTTTTGACAGAAAGTTATTGATACAGTTGTCAGGATTAATTGTAAAAAGTAGGAGAACCAGATTTATATCTATCAAATATCTTTCATTATGGTATCTAAGGAAATAACTTTGGATGAGAGCAAATAAATTTCATCATTTGTGTAACCCTTGTTTTCAAAAATAATGTGTATCTGCTGAATTACATTGGGGATATCTTTATCTTCAGGTACAAAAATATATCTAATATCATTGGGTTCAAAAGTAAGAGAAGCATCCCACTTTGTAGCATTATTAGCATTTTCAAGCTCTTTATTATCTTTGAAGATAAGCTTAGGTAAGAAGTCTGAAAAAAGTTGATTTTTAGGATTGGGAATATATCTCCATTCACACTCCTCATCAAAATTCTTCTCCACCATTTGTCCCATTTTATTTTTCATAATTCCTTTTAAGGGCTTGATAAATTGGAGTAATTTAACAGGTGCGGGCATGGTAATATTTTTTGTGATTATTAATTTGGGAATAAAAATCATAAGGAAATCGAAAATACTTTTTCTAATTGCATCAGGTATCATGCTTTCATCTGATATATAAAAAATAGGATTCAAACCATTTTTAATTCCCCAATCTTTTGACATGCCGATGCCAAATTTTCCATAAAAATCTGTATGTGATGTGATCTGAGCTAATGGAATATCGCAAAAGCAAACCATTGGATATGCAAGAGATGAAATATTTCCTTTAATTATATTTTTTATAAGATCGCTTAAAATGTTGCCATCACTATAGGTAAGCTCGTGTTGAATTTCTTTGCTGACAAGCCACTTGATATCCTCTAAACAATATCTAGGCCAAAAACCAGATTCCAAAATATCAAATAAATATTCCTCCTTAGGAGTAAAGTGAAATAACGTATTAGATTTGATAGCCATAACTGTTGGAGTAAAAATAATTAATTTATGATTTAAAAGGTAGGTTTACATATTAGTTTGAAAAATCGCAGTTTTTCAGACGGCCTTATCTATCCAACCCTTCCTGCACCATCTGTGCCGCCCGCAATACCGCGCGGGCTTTGTTTTGGGTTTCCTGCCATTCGGCTTCTTCGTCGGAATCGGCCACGATGCCGCCGCCGCTTTGTACATACAGGGTTTGGTCTTTAATCACGGCGGTGCGGATGGCGATGGCTAAGTCCATGTCGTTGTTGAAGCTCCAGCAGCCGACGGCACCGCCGTAGATGCAGCGTTTGTTGGGTTCGAGTTCTTCGATAATTTCGAGCGCACGCACTTTGGGAGCGCCGGACAGGGTGCCGGCGGGGAAGGTGGCGGCGAGTATCTGCATGTTGTCGATGTTGTTTTTCAGACGGCCTTCTACGTTGGAAACGATGTGCATCACGTGCGAATAGCGTTCGATGATCATTTTGTCGGTAACTTTGACTTCGCCGGTTTCGCTGACGCGGCCGACATCGTTTCTGCCTAAATCAATCAGCATCACATGTTCGGCGATTTCTTTGGCGTCGCCCAGCAAATCTTGTTCGTTGGCCAAATCTTCGGCAGGGGTCTTGCCGCGCAGGCGGGTGCCGGCGATGGGGCGGACGATGATGTTGTCGCGTTCGCGGCGCACGAGGATTTCGGGAGACGAGCCGACAACGTGGAAGTCGCCGAAGTCGTAGTAAAACATGTACGGCGAGGGGTTGAGCGTGCGCAGGGCGCGGTAGAGGCTGAGCGGGTTGTCGGTAAATTTCTGCTTCATGCGCTGGCTGGGCACGACTTGCATGCAGTCGCCGTCGAGAATGTATTCGCGGATTTTGCGCACGTATTCTTTGTAGCGCGCTTCGCCGGTTTCGTGTTCCGGTTCGGTTTTGGGGCTGCCGAGGGAAAGGGGAATGGCGCAGCTTTGGCGCAGGCGGGTGCGTAGGTCTTCCAGCCGTTCGCGGGCTTGTTCGTAGCCGTCTGAAACGGCGGGGTCGGCATAGACGATGAGGTAGATTTTGCCGCTGAGGTTGTCGACGACGGCGAGTTCTTGCGAGAGCATCAGCAGGATGTCGGGCGTGCCGATGGTGTCGGGTTTGTTGCTGTTTTGGAAGCGGTGGGCGAAGTGCTCGAAATGGTAGATGGTTTCGTAGCCGAAGTAGCCGACCAAACCGCCGGTGAAGCGGGGCAGGCCGGGGATTTCGGGTGTTTTGAAACGTTGGTGGAAGGCTTCGATGAAATGCAGCGGGTTGCCTTCGTATTGTTCGATGATTTGGCCGTCTTGGTACACATCGACGTGTTTGCCCGACGCTTTCAGATAGGTGCGGCAGGGCAGGCCGATGAAGGAATAGCGCCCGAAGCGTTCGCCGCCGACCACGGATTCGAGCAGGTAGGTGTAGGGCCGGTTGGCGAGTTTGAGGTAGAGGGAAAGCGGGGTGTCGAGGTCGGCCAGCAGCTCTTGAACCAGCGGAATGCGGTTGTAACCTGCGGCGGCTTGGGCTTGGTATTCTTGTTTGGTAATCATGTTTCAGACGGCCTGAAGCGGGGTGGAAAATGCGGATGAGTATAGCAGTTTTATAGGCCGGATTGATAGGGAAGAGGCCGTCTGAAAAGGTTTTGGCGAAGCCCTCAAGTTCGCTTTCAGACGGCCTCTTGCTATAATCCGCTTTTTGTTTTTCGGGATTCGTTATGAATACGGCTGTTTCTCCGCAATCCGAGTTTTGGCGCGGGGCTAAAGACTGTCTGCCTGTGATTATCGGGATGTTGCCGTTTGCGCTGATTTTGGGTGTGCAGGGCGGGCAGAAAGGGATGAGCCCGCTGGAAATGTCGATGATGACGGGGCTGAATTTCGCCGGCGGCTCTGAGTTTGCGGCGGTGGGGTTGTGGGCGGATCCGCTGCCGGTGCTGCTGATTGTTACGGTAACGTTTATGATCAACACCCGCCATATTTTGATGGGCGCGGCTTTGACGCCGTATCTGAAAGATGTGCCGATGAAAAAAGCGCTGCCTGCTTTGTTTTTTATGACTGACGAGAGCTGGGCTTTGAGTATGGCCGATATCCACCGGCGCAAGCAGCTGGGCTTGCCTGCGTTTAGCCTGTCGTATTATATGGGTACGGCGTTGACGCTTTATGTGGTGTGGGTGGCGGTAACGGGTATGGGCGCGGCTGCGGGGCCGGTGTTTGGCGACGTGGCGGCTTGGGGCTTCGGCATGGCGTTTCCCGCCGTGTTTTTGGTGTTGTTGCGCGGCTTGTGGAAAGGGTTTAAGGCGGCCGTGCCGTGGTTGGTGAGCTTGGTGGTGGCGGTGTCGGTTTATCTGGGTATCAACGGCGCTTGGTATGTGCCTGCCGGGGCTTTGGCGGGCTTGCTGGCCGCTTATTGGGGAGGGCGCGGCAAATGATTTCGTGGGCATCGTTTACTGTGGTGATGGGTATGTTGGCGGCAACTTATTCGACCCGTTTAATCGGTTTTTTTATGCTGCGCAACCGCACGCTAAGCCCGCGCGCCGCGGCGGTGATGGATGCTGCGCCGGGGTGCGTGTTGATTGCAGTGATCGCGCCGTATTTTGCTTCCGGCAAACCGCATGAACTGGTGGCTTTGGCCGTTACGATATTGGCGGCGAGCCGTTGGGGGATGCTGCCTACGGTGTTGATTGCCGTTGCTTCTGCGGCGATATTGGGGCGTTGGATGAATTAGGCGTTTTGCCTGTTGTGTGGGATTTGATGGAAGGAGTGGGTTGTGCATTGGTTTTTCTTATCGTTGGCGATTCTGAGCGAGGTGTTTGGTTCTTCCATGCTTAAGCTTAGTGAGGGCTTTACCAAACCGTGGCCTACTGCGGCGATGGCGGTGGCTTTCGTATGCTCGTTTTATTTCTTGTCGCTGTCTTTGAAAAGTATTCCGCTTGGTACGGCATACGCGGTATGGGCAGGCGTGGGGCTGGTGCTGACGTGCTTGGTGAGCATGGTGTTTTTCGGGCAGAAGGCGGATATCGCTGGGATTGTGGGCATCGGGTTTATTTTGGCGGGCGTGGTGATTTTGAATACTTTGTCGGGCATGGTTCGACATTGAATGTGTGGCAGATAAATGGTGAGGCCGTCTGAAAAGTTTTTCAGACGGCCTTATATATTGCGCCCCATATCAGGGGCATATTTTACAAACGTTAAGCCCCTTTAACTCCAGCCAAGTGAAAGGGGCTTAATCGTGTGTATTGCTTACTACTCTGTAGATTTAGACAGGTTCTTTAACAGCAAATCCTATCTGCTGCGTATCTACAAAAACGACAATCTAGTAAGAACCGTCAACTTTCCCATTTCAAACCCGCATTTCCCGCAAAGAACCTACCGCATGGCCGATAAATGCGGGCGGGCGGAAGTATCCAAAATCATTGATGCGGAAATGTTGAGATGACGGTTGGGCAAAACAAAAAGGCCGTGGCGGTGGCCGCTGCGGCAGCGGGCGGCTTTGACGCACGCGGCGCGGCGGAACCCGCCGAAGGCTGCCTCCCTAGACTAACAGGGGGGGAGCAACCAAAACCCGATTCCATGAGTGGGGAGCAAAGCCCAAACCCGATTGAATACTTTTCCCACTTCTTAACAGATGGTAAGGGGCGTTTAATCGAAGTTCCCCAAAGGCGCGGTGCGGTAAACGGCGTTTTCTGTGATTGGTTAACCTTTACTTTCCACCAAGACACGCTAATCAGATGTGCAGGCCACCCGCTCGTGAGCGACAAAGAATTTATGTGGGTGTTGAGTGAAAAGCTGGAAGAAATTTTAGGCTTCGGCATTACCCGCAAAGCCAAGTCCAAAGGCAATAAGTTTTACGAAAGTATGTATCTGCTCGGTTCTGAAGATGCCGAATACGGCGCGGTGCATTTCGGCGGCCAAAGGGATACGGTGTTGGTGGAACTGAAAGGATTGGGTTGCAACTTGGCTTCGGCGGGCTGGGAAACGCGCCTTTACCGCTTTATGAAAACCGCCATACGCTGCCGCATTACCCGCTGTGATTTGGCTTTGGATTTTTTCAACGGGGAATACACGCCCGAACAAGCCTTGCTGGACCATGATAACGGCTTTTTCAACAACCACAATATGCAGCCCAAACGTGAGTGTCGCGGTACTGCGTGGCAGAAAGAAGACCAAACGGGCAAAACCCTGTACATCGGCAGAGTCAAAAACGCCCGTTATGTGCGGATATACGAGAAAGGCCGTCAGCTCGGCGATAAAAGCAGCCCGTGGGTGCGCTTTGAGATTCAGTTCAATCACGGCGATATAGAGATACCGTTTGAAATATTGCAGGACTCCGGGGCGTATTTTTCAGGGGCGTTCCCCATCTGCCAAACCTTTAAAAATATGCCTGAAGCCAAACGGATTGCCGTTCGGGAAAAAACCTTAAACATGACGTTTGAGCATAAGGTCAAACACGGTAAAAACGCCGTAGGCGCGTTAGTCCGCTTTATGCGTGATGTCGGCATGGAAGACGGCCAAATCGTGGAAATGCTGATAGCGGAAGACGGCAGATACCCGAAAGGCTTGGAACCTGCCCGCTATGACGTTAACGAACTGTTGGAAGCGCAAAAGTGGGGATTTATCCATAACTCGCCCGAAGCCGAATTGTCGCGGGAAACCGATGAATTTCTCCAATGGAAAGTATCGGGAGGGTACGACCCTTATGAATCACTGTTCGGCTTGGCCGGATATAGGGGAGAAGCCCAGCGCCGAAAAGAAGACGAAGAGTATGAGAAATGGCTTTCCAAACAGCTTTATAACGGTTTGTCAGAATCCAAAAAACTGGAGATAGCCGAAAAAGAAGGCAAAGCCCTAAGCCGCCGCATACAGATAGCAAACTCGCCCTATAAGTTTTCATTGGCCTATTTCATCAACCATCGGCCAAAAGCCGTAAATACCATCAAATCTTTTAACTGTGAAACCCTACCCGAAAGGAAAAACCATGTTTGAGCAAAGCCAAATCACCCAAATCCAAGCCACATTGCTGGGCGCAAAAAAATTCAAAGGCGAAATAGACGGCAATAAGTTGGATACCTGTACCGTTTTAGTCGCCACGCCTATGCCGAGTCAATCAGGCAATGCCGTAGGCTTTACCGCCGCAAATATGAAATTCGGCGAATCACACAATTTCAAACGGCTGGAAAACCTGAAATTCCCGATTGCCGTGATTGCAACCATCGAAATGACATCAACCGGCAAAGGCATGGTGGCCGTTCTGCGTGATTTCCAAGTGCAGCCGCAAAACCCGCCGAAAGGCTAAACCATGACAAAAAAATATGAACAGCGTTTTATTGTTCAGGATTTGGAAAATCACGAGTTTCTTTATCCCGACCCGTTCGGCGATATTGGTTTTACACCAAACCTGAAAGCCGCGGGGCAGTACGAACACTACGAAGACGCATTACAGGCAGGAATGGACGAAATAGGCGGCGATTTCCAAATATTCGCCTTTTACCAAAAAACCGAATAAGCAAAATTCAGGCTCGGCGGGCGGTCTGAAAAACCTTTCACACAGCCCGCATCTATTCCATTAACTCACTTAAAAAAGGAAACATCATGAAAGCAATGAATATTGCTAAAAAATACGGCGCAAAAGCCGCCATTGTCGTATCTGCCCCGCTGGCTCTGGCCACTCAGGCATGGGCTGCCGTACCTGAAGCAGTAACGACCGAACTGGCAACGGCCAAAACCGATGCCATTTCTGTCGGCGGTGTCGTACTGGGTATCATCGTGGCCATCTTCGGTCTAATGATTATCCGCAAAGTATTGCGCTAAGCGGTAAAGAAAGCGGGGCAACCCGCTTTTTAACAACCATAACGGAATAAAAACCATGTCGGCAGTAGAGCTTATTACATCGCAATTGGGCGTAAACATGGCGGATATTAAAGAAATAGGCTATTTGGTTGTTGCCGCCTATGTATCCCTGTTTGCCATTGCCATTATCAAAAGCATTTTTGATTTAAAGAAAAAACGCGAATCGCAGGAAGCCAAAGAGCGTAAAGAAGAAATAAATCTCAAACTGGCCGAAATACGCTTAAGACTGGCTGAAATCAAATTGGCCAAAGAAGAAGCCATATGGGCGGCCGCACAAAAAGAAGAAGAACCCGAATCAGACGAAGAAGTACAACAGCTTGCTGCTGAAGAGTTCGACTTGGAAGAAGAAATTAACGCCATCTTGGCTGAAATGGATGCCCAAGAATGCGGCATGGGGTTTTAAGCATGGGCTATCAAGTCGGAAACACCTGTTACGCAACCAAAGCCGAAGCCGAAAACGCCTATTTCAGCCTTGTTCCCCCAAGCGTTCAGACGGGCGAATTTCACCAACTCCAATGGACGCCCTTAGGCTGGCAGTTCAAAGGCCAAACCGTACAAGCGTATTTGCCCGAATGCAACGTCATAGACAGCTTCAAAGACGGCCAATTAATCGGCTGGTCGGTGTTCTCCATATTGGCGGCGGTATGGGCGGTTAAATTGATGAAGGACAGGCTGCGCTTATGATGGATTTTTATTTTTACTTGGGTGCGGCCATTCCGTTGATGGTGGCGTGGCTGCTGTTCAAATAATGCAAAGGTATGTTAAATTCCTGCTTTCGCAAAAACAGTAACGATAGTTAGAAAGTGGGATTTATGTCTTATGAGATTCTTAATTCGTTTTTAAATGATGAAGAAAAGATTCTGTTTAGAAAATTTGATTCTAAAAGTAAATATTTCGGAATGTCTTGCGCCAAAATTGTAATGGATTTGTTTGCTTCTGATGTTCATAGGCATGATTTTTTTTATCAGATGTCAAACTTTAGAAACCAAAGGCAAGGGAAGTTTTGGAATTTTTATTTTGTAGATGGTTCTATTTTGGCTTTTGAAAATTATGAATCTGAAACAATTAAAATTCATGTTTTTGATGATGCTGTTGCCTTCTTTGGGCATGGCGTCAAATGATGGATATTTTGATGTAAATGGAAATAAGGTTAAGTATTCTAATCCTGTAAAACCTTCTGTTAAAAATGCTGATTGGTGGGTTGGTAAAATCAATGTGCCAGATTATGAATCCACTCAATCCCTCTCCGGCAAAGTCCGTCATACTCCGTCAGGTGCCGTATCGGCACAATCCATATCAGGCGGTGTTAAATTATCCGTCGCCCGCCAAACCGTCCTAAAAAACCTCCTAACCAAAGCCGTAGCCGGTGGCCGCATTGCCGCCGGTCTCGGCAGCGGTCCCGTCGGCTGGGCATTGACCGCGGCGGCCACTTATGAACTTGTCGCCCCCCTTTTAAAAGGTCATGACTACGTTTGGGATAACGAAATCGGCAATTTCGTAACCACGGCAGACTACATTATCGAAGTTAAGTCTAATGTTGACGGCGAAAACGGCAAACCAGTAGCCGTTTACCGCATTGGCCTTTCTCGACGATCTTTTGAATACGGCTATCAAAGTTATAAATCTACGTTAGACGGCTTGTGTTCAAAAGTTGCCAAAGCCGGTGATGATTATTTGATAAAAAAAGGGCATGAATCGCATAAAACATTAAAAGACTTGGGTTCTGATGAAAATGGCGGCTGTAATGCGATAACATATTGGGGGGAAAGCTCAAGAGGCGGTTGGCAGGTTATTCCCAACAAAAAACAGCCCATTACCCAATCAGAATTTGATGATATTGTCGGCCCTTCTGCCGATAAAAATCCTACCCTTTACGTCAACGCAACCGCCAAAGACGACGGCACCGTACCCGGTGTAACCGTCAGCCCGAACGTAACCGTACCTGATGGCACCGTAGTAACCATAGGTCCGTACACCGATTCAGACGGTCAACCAAAGCAAGTAACAGTAACATTTACTACAAAAAACGGAGAAACAACCGTAAGCGTCAATACAACGCCCCGTCCCGATTTAAGCCCGAACAGCCCGTCCGCCCCGTCGGCGTCGCCGAACACGGGCGGTCAATCCAGCCCGTCAGGCTCGCCCGATTCCAGCGGCCAAACCGCCCCGCAAACCAGCGGCCAAACAGGCAGTCAGACAGGAAGCCAAACGGGCGCGCAAACAGACGGCCAAACGAACAGCCAGAGCAACCCAAAAACAGATGCCGAACCCGATAAAAAGGAAGAAGAAAAGCCGAAAGACGGCGGTTTGCTGTGCAACATTTTCCCTAACATTCTCGCCTGTGCCGAAATGGGGGAAGTGAAAGAAGATGACCCCTTTCAGATTCCGCATATAACAGACGAAACCGCATTTAAGCCCGATTTCTTCCTGCCCGATAACGGCCAATGCCCCGCGCCCCAATCGGTGTCCGTAATGGGCAGGCAATACAGTTTTTCCTACGATTGGCTGTGCCGCTTTGCCGAAATGATAAGGTTTCTAATCATCGGCATAGCGGGCGTATCCGCCGCGTATATCATGTTTTCAGGTCTTAAAAAGGATTAAAAATGGCTGCCGGTTTCCTGATTCCCGCTCTGCAAAAACTGCTGACTTTTTTAGCGGCAAAATTGATTATCGCTTTAGGGCTTACCTTCGTAACCTTCGGCGGCTATATGGTCGGCCTGAATTGGCTGAAAGAGTACATAGTTAATAATTTCAACAATATGCCGTCTGCCGTATTCCAGCTTATCATGCTCGCAGGCTTCGGCTATGCGCTCGGCATCATCTTCGGCGCATATGTATTCAATATCACAATGGCCAGCATTACCAAACTTTCATTTATGCCGAATGGGGGTGGTAAATGATTATTCTGCAAACAGGCGTTCCCGGTTCGGGCAAAACGGCATCAGTCGTCAATATGCTGATGTCCGATGAATCCTATACCCACTTTACCGATAAAGACGGCCAAAAGAAAAAACGCCCGCTGTTTGTTAACGGCATTCCCGAATTGCAAATAGAACATGAAGAACTTTCAGACCAGCAAATCAAAGAACAGGGATTGCAAGACTTCCTGCCCTATGGTTCGCTCGTCATCATAGACGAAGCACAAAGATTAATGGGTATGCGTTCCGCCGCCGTCAAAGTACCGGAACATATAGAAAAACTCGCCCTGCACCGCCATCACGGCTTGGATATTGTGCTGATTACCCAGCACCCCAGCTTTCTTGATTCTTTCGTCCGCAGACTCGTCCAGCGTCATATGCACATCAGCATCAAGCCCGTTGGCAGAAAACTGTATGAATGGAATGAATGCATCGACCAGCCGGATAACGCGTCCAATATCGCCAAAGCGATTGAAAGAAGCTTTGTACTGCCCAAAAAAGCCTTCGGTCAATACAAATCGGCTGAAGTACATACCAAGCCCAAGCGGCGCATACCCAAAAGCCTGATATTCATGATTATCTTTCTGCCGCTGTTAATCGCCTTTACCGCCTATACCTTTTTGAATATGAAAAAACGCTACTCAAGCGAAGAAACGGCATCGGCCGTTTCAGACGGCCATGCGGGCGGCTATGCAGCCCCGCCTTCTGCCGTGCAGGGCAAAAGCCTGACACCCGATTTATATGTACCCGTGCTGGCAGAAAAGCCTGAATCCAAACCCCTGTACGACAATGTCCGTCAAGTAAAAACCTTTGAGCGCATCGCCGCCTGTATTTCAGGGGGGAATAGCGGCTGTACCTGCTATTCAGACCAAGCCACGCCGCTGAAAGAAATAACCGCCGAAATGTGCAAAGACTATGTAAAAAACGGCCTGCCGTTTAATCCGTATAAGGAACCTGCAAATGCTCAAAACGCCCCGTCTGAATCGTCTGTAAGCCCTGCATCTCAAGGTGGTTCTGTTACTGTCTTGGATGGTGAAAGTAAGTATACAATTTGATTTCTTAGGTAGCGTAATATTCAAGGCCGTTTTTTTATTGTTGAACTCTCCTAGCGCATGTATGGGTAACACGGTATGTTATTGGAGAGTTCGGCAATAAAAAAATGGTCTATGGGGTGCGGGAACTCCCGCCTGTTTGAATTTCAGCAATTTTATTTCTTCCGGCGTTCTACCTCGATCTCGGCCAAACCCTAAAAATAGCTTAATTTTTAAGCAAAACCAACAATGTAAAGCAATAAAATGCTAATTCAAAGCTTTAAGCCGTTTTACGAAAAGACGGCTTAAAGGTTTGGATTAGACGTAATTCAAACCGTATCCCCCGACTTCGACAACGGCCAAAGCAACATAGCTTGTACTTGAGATTGAAGCGGGGGATTTCTTGTTTATAAAGATTGGGTAGCATCAAAGAACATACGAAAGTATGAATCTGAATAGTAAGGGTAATGATGAGAAACGCATTGGGATTGGATATATCGCATAAAACCTTTGATGCCGCATTGCTGATAGATGGTGTTATCAAAACAGCAAAATTTGAAAACGGCATAAAAGGATTTCAGAAACTGAAAGACTGGTTAAGCACGTTTAGCCACTCCGATATTCATATCTGCATGGAAGCAACAGGAAACTACTTTGAAGATGTAGCCGATTACATGGGCAAAGATTACAAAGTGTCGGTCATTAATCCCCTTAAAATAAGCGACTATGCCAAAAGCCGCTTTTCCCGAACCAAAACCGATAAACAAGACGCAAAACTGATAGCCGAATATTGCAGCACCGCTTTAACGAAAGACCTACCGCTAAGGCAACCTGTATCAAAAGCCCATTACCGTTTAAAGCGCGTATTGGCATTACAGGAACAGCTTATCGAAAGTCAGACGGCGGAAAAGAACAGACTTTCAGCGGCCAAAGATGAATTCGTTAAGCAGATCCATCACGAAAACATCGCCCATATCCAAAAACAGCTTTCCCTAGTGAAAGCTGAAATTGAAAAAATCATGCAGAATCCCGAGCTGAAAGACGTTTCAGACGGCCTTCAAACCATACCTTCGATTGGCAAATTAACCGCCGCCATTCTAACCAACCATCTCTTATCCGGCACATTTAAAAATGCCGGTCAATTTGTCGCCTTTGCCGGATTAAGCCCGCATCAAAGACAATCAGGAACCAGCGTCAACGCCAAAGGCGGCATAACCCGTTTCGGCAACAGACGCTTGCGAGCCGCATTATTCATGCCCGCCATGGTCGCCTATGCCCGCGGATACTTTCCCGAATTCACAAAGCGGCTGAAACAAAAGAAGAAAAAAACAAAAGTCATCATCACGGCCATCATGCGGAAACTGGCGGTCATCGCCTTTAATCTTTACAAAAATAAAACAACCTATCAGCCGGAACGTTATAAGGCCGTCTGAAAACGTAACGCAAAATAACAAAACGGGTATTGCCTGAAAGTCAAGCAAAACCCGTTCAAAATAGTTACGTCCATTAAAAATGACACAACAAAATAATCAATAAGATTAGGAACTTATAAAATTGCGTAAAAATACCTGTTGAATATTAAAGTAGCATCTCAAGTATGATGAATCCGTTTATTCGTCGGTAACTTTGCGTACTTCGTAGCCTAGAAAGTTTTCCCGTACTTTGACGGTGATGATGTCGTTGATTGCTCCGCTGTTATTTTGCGGACACACTGAAACTCGAACACCGGTTTGTAGAGTAAGTATCCATGGATCGCATCCTCTGCGGCGGCTGCCAAAATCGGTAATTTTTGCTTGCATAGAATGTTCTTCTACAAACATTAGGCTTGTCCAAAGCATAATATTTAGCGTGAAAAATAGGCAAGCGAAGATATAGAACCATGTTTTGGCTATGCCTTGCAGTAGATACCAACATTTAGGCAAAAATTTGGTTGGAGGCTTAAGGTTTTTTCTGTTTGATAAAAATACGGGCAAAAAGGCGATAGTGCTTGTGATGACTAGCCATTTGAAAAGACCGTTTCTTAACTGAATCGGTTGCCAAGAAATGTACACCATAAGGAACAATGCTAAGAGGATGGCGCCTATCTCTAACCAATGCTTATGCTGCTTTATATATCGTTTAATTTTCACTCTTCACTATTCCTGCACACATCCACTGCTTCCTGCAAACTGCTCACACCGTAAATCTGCAAGCCGGGAAAATCTTTAGGATTTCGCGGCAGGTTGGCTTTGGGGATGATGGCGCGTTTGAAGCCGAGTTTTTCCGCTTCTTTCAAGCGTTCCTGCCCGCGCGCTACGGGGCGGACTTCGCCGCTCAAGCCGATTTCGCCGAAGGCCACCATTTTTTCGGGCAGCGGGCGGTTGCGGAAGCTGGAGAGCATGGCAAGGATGATGGCGAGGTCGGCGGCGGGTTCGTTGATTTTTACGCCGCCCACGGCGTTCAGGAACACGTCTTGGTCGAAGCAGGCGATGCCGGCATGGCGGTTTAAGACGGCCAACAGCATGGCGAGGCGGTTTTGTTCGAGGCCGACGGTGAGGCGCTTGGGGGTAAAGCCGTGCGCGTCGTCAACCAATGCCTGAATTTCCACCAATAGCGGGCGGCTGCCTTCTTGAGTGACCAATACGCATGAGCCGGGTACGTCGTCGCGGTAGCTGGCAAGGAAAATCGCCGAAGGGTTGGATACGCCTTTCAAGCCGTGTTCGGTCATGGCGAAAACGCCCAGCTCGTTGGCCGCGCCGAAACGGTTTTTGATGGCGCGTATCATGCGGTAGTTGGAATGCTGGTCGCCCTCGAAATAGAGTACGGTATCGACCATGTGCTCAAGCACGCGCGGGCCGGCGATGGCACCGTCTTTGGTAACGTGGCCGACCAAAATCATGGCAATGCCCATCTGCTTGGCCATGCGGGTGAGCTGGGCGGCACACTCGCGCACTTGCGATACGGAGCCGGGCGCGGAAGTGATTTGGTCGGAATACATGGTTTGAATCGAGTCGATCACTACCACGGCGGGTTCGTGTTGTTTTAAGACGGCCTGAATCGCTTCCATGCGGATTTCCGCCAGCAGGTTTACGCCTTCGCTTTGCAACCCCAAGCGTTGTGCCCGCAAGGCGACTTGTTGGGCGGATTCCTCGCCGGATACATACAGCACTTTGCGGTTTTTCGCCATCATCGCTACGGTTTGCAGAAGCAGCGTCGATTTGCCGATACCGGGGTCGCCGCCAAGCAGAATTACCGCGCCGCTCACCAAACCGCCGCCCAACACGCGGTCGAGTTCGCCCATGCCGGTGGGTTCGCGCGGCACTTCGGTGGCGGTTACTTTGGAAAGCTCCTGCACTTGTGCGGTGTCCGCCGCCCACGATTGGAAGCGCATGTTTTTCGGTTCGGGTGCGGCAAGGCTTTCCTGCAAGGTGTTCCATTCGCCGCAATGCGGGCATTTGCCTTGCCATTTCGGGGTAGTGCCGCCGCATTCGCTGCATTGGTAAACGGTTTTCGGTGCTTTTGCCATGAGGGTTCCTGCGGGTAAGGGTATGGGAATGAGGCCGTCTGAAAAGCGCTATTGTAACGCCGATTCGGTATGGGGCGCAGTGCAAACGGGAATCGGCCGCTTGGTAACAATAAATATAACATTAGTTACCAATGTAACATTGAGGCGGTAAAAATGTCCGCATGTCAGTCTTTTGATATAGGGAAATATTTATTTGTTATTATTCAAATCGAGTAGATTAAACGGGAATAGATGAAAATGAAGCGAATAAACACCCGCTTAGCAGCAGCCGTATTGATGCTCGGTTTGACTTTTACAGCCTCTGCACATAACGCGGCAGAGTTACAAGAGCGCACGAAACTGGCCGAGCGCGGCGACAAACAAGCTCAGTACGAGCTGGGATTGGCGTATGAAAACGGAGACGGCGTAGAAAGCGATTTGGAAAAAGCCTTCAAGATGTACCGTCGCGCAGCAAAACAAGGCCACGCGGAAGCGCAAGCCAATTTAGGCGCAATGTATCAGGAAGGCCGTGGTGTGAAAACCAACATGAAAACGGCTTTGTCTTGGTACCGCAAAGCAGCGGCGCAAGGCAGCACGCATGCTCAAAACAACTTAGGCCGTCTGTATTTTTACGGTTTCGGCGTAGGGCAGGATTATCAGCAGGCGTTTGAGTGGTTCAAGCAGGCTGCGGATAAAGGTGAAAACACCGCACAAAAAAATCTGGCTTATATGTATGCGAACGGCACCGGCGTGGAAAAAAACATGAAGCAGGCCGCCGTGTGGTATGAAAAAGCCGCCCAACAAGGCTTGGTGGAAGCCCAAGCGGAAATCGGTTTTATGTATGACTCCGGCGAAGGGGTGGAAGCCGATCCGGTAAAAGCCGCTTTGTGGTACACGCAAGCCGCCGACCAAGGCAATACTGTTGCCCAATACAATCTGGGCAATATGTATCTGATTGGCCGCGGCGTAGTTAAAAACATTGATAAGGCCTACATACTGCTGGGTCAGGCTTGCAAAGGCGGCGACGAAGATGCCTGCAAATTTATGCGGGATCAGCAAGGCCATTAATCGGTCTTGAGCAAAAATGACAGCGAACAGCCTGAAATATTTGCAAAACTCCCATCTGCGGCGCATTTCTGCGTTGTGTGCTGCTTGTACGCTTGTTTATCTAAGGTCTCATCCCGTGCCAATCATGATTGCGGACGGGCTGGTGTAAAAGTTTACGAAATCTCCCTTTAATACTTGGCAATCACGGTTGCCAGGTATTTTTTTATCTGTCGAAAGTGAAATGTCGGTAAGTGCTTCTTGTGCCGATATTTATGTTTGGGGTGGTTGAAAATCGTTCTGTAAGATAGTGACGCCGAAGGGTATAATATCCAATTTAATATTCCTAAATAACACACAAACCTATGCAGACTTTAGACGTAACCGGATTGAAATGCCCGCTGCCGATTTTGCGCGCAAAAAAAGCATTGGCGCAGATGCAGGCCGAAGAAGTATTGACCGTATTGGCCACCGACCACGGCGCTCCTGATGATTTCGCCGCTTTTTGCCGCCAAACAGGGCATGTATTGCTTGAATCTTCCGAAGCAGATGGCGTATTTAAATTGGTGGTTCGCCACAAGTGAGGCCGTCTGAAATGTTGAAAAGCATGTTCTTTCTGCTGCCTGCTGTATTATTTACTGCTTCGTGCGGGGAAAACATTCCGCCAGAGCGGCTGGAAAGTCATGCTGCCCAAGCGGTGCAGTTGTTTGAAGAAGTTTGCGTCGGAAACAACGGCAACCCGCAGAATGTTGCGGCTTGGGCGTCGCAACAGCAATTGCCCATGCTCGACGAGGCGGCTGTGAAAAATCTGCCTTTAGGAATGATGGAATTGGACGCGCAAGCAGTTTGGACAGTTGAGAAAGACGGCGCAACCTTTTATATCAGCACCGCGCCCGGTTCGTGCAGCGTTAAAACGCCCCGTGCCGACCATCAAGCGGCGCGTCAATATTTTGTCGCCTTAGCAGAAAAAGGCAGAGCAGGCGCTACCGCTATGCTCAGAGCCGACAACGGCGTATCTTCGCCGTTTCCGTTCAATCAGCTGGTGTACGGCTGGCATGAAAACGGTGCCGACGAAGAAATATTGCTAACGGCCAACACCTCTCCGTCCGAGCATGTGCCGGCGCAGCTTGCCCTTTATCTCACCCGCCAGCCGCTGGGCATGAAGGTAATCAGCACTCAATAAACAGACATCAGGCCGTCTGAAAAGCATCTGGATTTTCAGACGGCCTTACCGCAAATATTGATAGATGAAACAAAGGAATACCATGCAAACCCTGACCATAATCCAACCTGATGACATGCACCTGCACCTGCGCGACGGCGAGGCCTTGAAAGCGGTGCTGCCGTTTACCGCCCGCCAGATGGGGCGCGCGGTGATTATGCCCAATCTCAAGCCGCCCGTAGTCAGCGTGGCCGATGCCCAAGCCTATAAAGAACGCATCTTGGCAGCTTTGCCCGAAGGCAGCACGTTTGAGCCTTTGATGACGTTATACCTGACCGATAAATCCACACCCGAATTGGTGCGCGAAGCCAAAGCCGCCGGTATTGTGGCCTTCAAGCTTTATCCCGCAGGCGCGACCACCAACTCCGATTCGGGTGTAACCGATTTGTTTAAGCTGATTCCCGTGTTGGAAGAAATGGCCAAACAAAACATGCTGTTTTTGGTGCACGGAGAAGTGACTGATCCCGAAATCGATATTTTCGACCGCGAGGCCGTATTTATCGAGCGCGTGTTGAAGCCGGTGTTGGAAAAAGTGCCTGCTTTGAAAGTGGTGTTTGAACACATTACTACCGCCGATGCCGCCCGTTTGGTAATGGAAGCAGGCGACAATGTGGCGGCAAGCGTAACGCCGCAACACCTTTTGCTGAACCGCAATGATTTGCTGGTCGGCGGTGTTCGCCCGCATCATTACTGTCTGCCGGTATTGAAGCGCGAGATTCACCGCAAAGCCTTGGTTGAAGCGGTTACCGGTGAAAAATCGCATAAATTCTTTTTGGGTACAGACAGCGCCCCGCACGCGCAATCGGCCAAAGAAAACGCTTGCGGTTGCGCGGGCATGTTCAGCGCCGTTACGGCTATCGAACTGTATGCCGAAGTATTCGAGCAAGCCGGTGCTTTAGACAAACTCGAAGCATTTGCTTCGAAAAACGGTGCGCGTTTTTACGGCTTGCCCGAAAACCCCCGCACGATTACCTTGGTGAAACAAAGCCAGCAGGTTGCCTCGGCCGTGCCGTTCGGCGGCAATGAAGTCTTAGTGCCGATGCGTGCGGGTGAAAGTGTCGGCTGGACTGTTCAATATTAATAGTTGATATCGGACAGATATTAAAATAGGTATCTGAAAACAAGCAGGCAGACGGTGCATCCGTCTGCCTCTTTATTTATGGGTGAATCGAGAAAGCATCCATCATGTTCAGACGCAAAGCTGAATTTTTCAGACGGCCTCAATCTTAATATTGGGGAGGTCGAGCAGATGAATGCCCCTCGGAAGCACCGTTTAACCCATTGAGCTTGTTTTGTGCTTTTTGCACGGCATCTTCCAGCTTTTGAATACGCTCTTGATAGCGCACATAGTTCCGTTCATGGCCGTAACGAATCTGCCTGCCTTCGGCCAAAGCTTTCTTGGCCGCATCAAGTTCTTGTTGTGCAGCTTTAAGTTTGGCTTGGTCTTCCTGTGAACCTTGCGAGCCTTGAGGATGGGTTGGCTCTTTGGGCGCGGTGGAAGTGTTTGCAAGCTGGCCGCTGCTTTGTGCCGGGCTGTTTGAGTAAATACCTATTTTACCGATTTCGGTTTTTTGGCAATGCTTGCCGGCGTTTTGAGAATAAACGGTGCGACCGCTGCTGTCTTTACAGGCGTAAATTGTGTCAGCCGAGGCAGGCAATGTAGCCAAGATCAATGCGGCTGTTCCCAAAAGTAATGTGTTTTTCATGTAAGGCTTTCAATATCGGTTTGGTCAAAACAATCAAAAGTATGCCGTCTGAAAAAGCGGCAGGCAACCGTTGGTGTGAATAATGGGGTTCAAAAGCTCCCGCGCAACCAAAACCACCACACCGCCAGCAAAATCAGAGCCATTAAAATATTGCCGGCAATGATCTTGCGCCAGCTTCGCGAATCGGCAGGTTTGAGTAAACGCTTGCCGCGGCTCACATAGAAAAACGGGCTGAGCAAAATCGAGATAGCCGATATCAAAATTACCACCGCATAATAAATTTTTTCACGTTCCATTACCCACCTTTTACTTTTTAAGAATTTGTTTTAAAAATCATTATATAGGAATTCGCTATTTATAGAGATTGAGGTTTCGGATGGCTGCTTGATGTGTGAAAGTCTGAAGTATGGCCATATCGGGCAGAGGGTGGGCGGATATATGTAAATTGTGTAAGGCATGTGCATTTTTCATGCTTGTACTTATTTGCGCAGAACTTTACAGGCGCCAAACCATCTCACTACGGAAACCTTTTCGGATGATGCAGGTAATGTTTGCATATTCTTACCGAAAAATATTGGTAAAAAAATGCATTCAAGGCTAAAATCGGCACGTGTTTTTCCCGAAATACTTTAAAACCATAAATAATAACGGAGTTGAAAAAAATGACCGCTAAAGGACAAATGTTACAAGATCCTTTTTTGAACGCTTTGCGTAAAGAGCATGTGCCTGTTTCCATCTACTTGGTAAACGGCATCAAGCTGCAGGGGCAAGTTGAATCGTTTGACCAGTATGTTGTATTGCTGCGTAATACATCTGTTACGCAGATGGTTTACAAACATGCGATTTCCACTATCGTTCCGGCTCGTGCCGTGAGCTTGCAGCATGAAAACAAACAGCCTGCCGCTGCGCCAGTTCAAGTTGAAACCACTCAGCCTTCCGCCTAAGCGGGAGGGTAGTTAAAATACCTTACCTTCAGGGGTAAGGTATTTTTTCTCATACTTTCAGACGGCCTGTGATGCTGCTGCAAAACATTCTGCCTTTTACCCATGATTTGCTGCGCGCCCATATCCGCGCCGGCGATACCGTGCTCGACGGTACGGCAGGCAACGGCCACGATACGCTTTTGTTGGCACAATGCGTGGGTGAGGGCGGCAAGGTTTGGGTGTTTGACGTTCAGGAGCAGGCATTAGCTGCAACGGCGAAACGCGTGCAGGATGAAGCCGTGCAGGCAAACGTGGAATATGTGCACGCCGGGCATGAAACGCTGGCAGATTATGTGCGTGAACCGCTGGCCGCTGCCGTATTCAATTTCGGCTGGCTGCCCGGCGGCGATAAAAGCATTACCACTCAAGCGGATACCAGCATCTGCGCATTAAATGCCGCTTTAACCTTGTTGAAAAAAGGCGGCTTGCTGGCCGCTGTGGTTTATCCCGGCCACGAAGCCGGTGCGCACGAGGCTTCGGCCATCGAACGCTGGGCGCAAACTTTGCCGCAGAAGCAGTATGCTGTTTTGAAATACGGTTTTATCAACCGGCAAAACCGCCCGCCTTATCTTCTGGCAATAGAAAAGCTGTCGTAACTTATCCGGCATGTTTCGGTTACAATAGGCCGTCTGAAAACACCGCTTGGGAATTTCCATATGCAATACCTGATTGTCAAACACAGCCACATGACTTTTGTGGTGATTACTGTTTTGCTGTTTAACCTGCGCTTTTGGATGCGCTGCGCCAACCCCGAAAAACCGCTGCCGAAAATCTTAAAAATCATTCCCCATTTCAACGACACCCTGCTGCTGTTTACCGGCTTGTGGCTGATGCACATTACCCGTTTCATGCCTTTCGGTAATGCCGATTGGCTTGGCGTGAAACTCTTGCTGTTGCTGGCTTATATCGGCATGGGCATGGTTACCGTGCGCGCCCGTCCGCATACTGCAAAATTTTGGCTGGGCTATGCCGTTTCTATGGCTTGCGTGGCGGCGATTGTTTATCTTGCCTGGTTCAAACCCTTTTAAGGCCGTCTGAAAATGCCGTCATCTTTTCCGCATATTGCCGTTATTGCTTTGGGAAGTAATCTCGATCAGCCCGAACAGCAGGTTATTTCTGCGCTGAACGCGATTTCCGCCCATCCTGAAATTGAACTGAAAAGCGTATCTTCACTCTATATTACCGCACCGGTAGGTTATGCCGACCAGCCCGATTTTGTAAACGCAGTATGTATCGTAAACACGGCTTTAGACGGTAAAGCCTTACTCGCCGTTTTAAACCGTATCGAGCACGATTTCGGCCGCGAGCGCAGTTTCCGCAATGCGCCGCGCACTTTGGATTTGGACATTATCGATTTCAACGGCGAGTTTAGCGACGATACGCACCTCACTTTGCCGCACCCCCGCGCGCACGAGCGCAGTTTTGTGATGCGTCCATTGGCGGAAATCGCGCCGGATTATGTGATCGGCAAGCACGGCTGCGCTGCGGATTTGGCTGCAAAACTCGGCAGCGAAGGTATCCGCTTAAAAACATAATGCCGTGATGAGAAAGGCTGCCCTCAATATAAATTTCAGACGGCCTCATCAACGTATTCAATATTCAAACAGACAGTTTCAATTGAAAGAAAGATTATTCAAATGCATCATCGTTACATTGTGGTGGAAGGTTCTATCGGTAGCGGCAAATCCGAATTAAGCCGCCGTTTGGCAGAGTATTTCAATGCCTTACACTTAACCGAAAGCCCCGAGCGCAATCCTTTTTTAGAACAGTTTTACCTGAATGCAGCCAATCACGGCTTGGCGACCGAACTGTTTTTTCTGATGCGCCGTGCGGAAGCGGTGGAAGTGATTAATGAAGAAGAAGAAAAAAACGAGCTGATCATTGCCGACTTTCTGCTTGAAAAAGACCAGATTTTTGTGCCCGTGCTGCTCAAAGGCAACGACCCGGCCAACGAGCAAACGCTGTTTTGGCAGATGAAGCGCAAAATCATGCCCGAATATCCCGTGCCCGATTTGGTGATTTATCTCCAAACTTCTGATGAAAACGCACAAAAACGCTTGCAGAAACGCAATAGCGGCACGCTTAATCTTTTCCCTGCCGGTTATTTGAAACAGATTCAAGACGAATACCGCCGCTTCTTCCATCTGTATCAAAATGCGCCGCTGTTGATTGCCAACGCCGACGAGTTGGACTTCATCAATAACGATGAACATTTTGAAATGCTGTTGCGCGCGATGAGCGATATGCAGGGCAGCCGCCATTATTTGAATCTGAGCGAAGTGTAAAAATCTGATAACGCAAACAGCAACAGACTTTGGCATAAATAAAACGGTGCTTCAACTATTTGAAGCACCGTTTTCGTTTGGATATGCTTTTGAAGAGCGGTGATTACAAACCGATTTTATCCAATACATAATCAATATCTTTATCGCCGCGGCCGGATAAGTTGACCAACAGCCTCTTATCGCTGCCTAGCTCCGCTGCGCGGCGCAAGGCATAGGCGATGGCGTGGGAGGATTCGAGAGCGGGAATAATGCCTTCTTCGCGCGACAAAGCCATAAATGCTTCCAAACATTCGGCATCGGTGGCCGTTTCATAACGGCCGCGTCCAATGTCTTTCAGACGGCAGTGCTGCGGGCCGACGCCCGGGTAATCCAAACCCGATGCAATGGAATGCACGGCGGCGGGCGTGCCGTCTTCTTCCTGCAAATAGTAGCAGTTGAAGCCCTGAATATTGCCGAATTTGCCCAAAGTCATGGTAGCGGCGTGGCGTCCGGGTTTGTCCAAACCTTCTCCGGCGGGTTCTACGCCGACCAAGGCTACTTCTTTATCATCAAGAAAGGCGTTAAACAGACCGATGGCGTTGGAGCCGCCGCCCACGCAGGCAATCACTTCGTCGGGCAGTCCGCCGTATTGCTGTTGGAACTGATCGCGGGCTTCGTGTCCGATAATCGATTGGAAATAGGCCACCATTTCAGGGTAGGGGGCAGGGCCGACTACCGAACCGATGGCAAACATGCTGTCGGCGGGTGCTTTGATGTAAGCATCAAACGCGCTGTCCACCGCTTCTTTCAAAGTGCCCGCACCGGCCGACACGGGAACGATTTTCGCGCCGAGAATTTTCATGCGCGACACGTTGGGATGCTCTTTGGCGATATCGACAACGCCCATGTGGATTTCACACTCAATACCCAACAAGGCAGACGCAGTGGCCAAGGCTACGCCGTGCTGGCCGGCACCGGTTTCCGCAATCACTTTTTTCTTGCCCAGTTTTTTCGCCAGCAAGACTTCGCCCAAGCAATGGTTGATTTTGTGTGCGCCCGTGTGGTTGAGGTCTTCGCGCTTCAGATAAATCTGCGCACCGCGTTCGGATAAAGTGCGGGCGTGGTAAATAGGGCTGGGACGGCCGACATAAGTGGCCTGCAAGCGTTTCATTTCATTGATAAACTCATCATCACGGATAATGGCACGAAAGCCTTGTTCGATTTCCGCCAGTGCTTTGGCCAATTCAGGATGGCCGATTTTGCCGCCGTGCTTGCCGAAATTGCCGTCGTTATCGGGGAGGATAAGGGGATTCAGTTGTTCGCTTGCCATGAAACTTCCTTTATGAATAGGATCGGTCAAAATAAATAAGTATGAGTATCGCATTGATGAGTTCATGCGGTAAATAGTAGAGATAACAAGGCCGTCTGAAAAATTTTCCGGCCAAGATGAATCAGATTGCAGACCGTTTCAGACGGCCTGTATAAGTCAGTCGGAGCCTATTTATCTTCAAGGTTTAAAGCTGCATGTTTGCTCTTATACTTTTATAGCTGAAAAATGCTTGGGGCAATATATCAAAGAAAGCAAACCCTATTTCAGTTAAAATAGCCGCTTTTTGTACTCCGCCCCGTTTTCCCATGATCGAACTCAAAAACCTCACCCTCCAGCGCGGCCTGAAAGTGTTGCTCAACCAAGCCAATCTCACCGTCAACCCCAACCAGCGCGTCGGCTTAATCGGTAAAAACGGCACCGGCAAATCGAGCCTGTTTGCTTTAATCAAAGGGGAAATCACACATGATGCGGGCGATGTGCTGATTCCCAAACATTGGAAAACGGCGGCGGTAGCGCAGGAAACGCCTGCGTTGGATATTTCGGCTTTAGATTATGTTTTGCAGGGCGATGCCGAGCTGCAACAGTTTCAGACGGCCTTAGCGGCAGCCGAAGCACAAAACGACGGTATCAAAATCGCCGAGTGGCACGCCAAGCTCGAAGAAATCGACGCATACACCGCACCCGCCCGCGCCGCCAAACTGTTAAGCGGATTGGGTTTCGCTCAGGAAGAACACGGCAAGCCCGTGAAAGCCTTTTCCGGCGGTTGGCGTATGCGTTTGAACCTCGCCCAAGCCTTGATGTGCCGCGCCGATTTATTGCTGCTCGACGAACCGACCAACCACTTGGACTTGGAAACCGTGCTGTGGTTGGAAAACCATCTCGCCAACCTGCCGTGTACCCAAATCATCATTTCGCACGACCGCGATTTTCTGAATGCCACTACCAAGCAAACCGTTGAATTATCGAATCAGAAGCTCACCCAATACGGCGGCAACTACGATTTTTACCAAACCGAACGCGCCCAGCGTTTGACGCAACAGCAGGCCGCGTATGTGAAGCAGCAAACGCAGATCAAGCATTTGCAATCGTTTATCGACCGCTTTAAAGCTAAAGCCACCAAAGCCACGCAGGCGCAAAGCCGCATGAAAGCGTTGGCCAAGCTGGAGCGCATCGCCCCCGCGCATCTCGACAGCGAATTTTCATTTGAATTCGAAACGCCGGCACATTTGCCCAACCCTTTGCTGAAAATGGACAAAGCCGATTTGGGTTACGGCAGTACGGTCGTGCTGCACGACATCACCTTATCGCTGGAAAGCGGCGCGCGCTACGGATTGCTGGGTGTGAACGGCAGCGGAAAATCTACCTTTATCAAAGCCTTGGCCGGAGAATTGGCTTTATTGTCCGGCCAGATGGTGAAATCCGAAAAGCTCAACATCGGCTATTTTGCCCAGCACCAGCTTGACACCCTGCGCGACGACCAAAGCCCCGTTTGGCACATCCAGCAGCTTTCTCCCGATGTGCGCGAGCAGGAAATCCGCAATTTTCTCGGCGGCTTCAACTTTGTCGGCGATATGGCTTTACAGAAAATCGGACCTTTTTCCGGCGGCGAAAAAGCGCGGTTGGCATTGGCGATGATTGTGTGGCAAAAGCCTAATTTGCTGCTGCTCGACGAACCGACCAACCACCTCGATTTGGATATGCGCCACGCGCTTACCGTGGCTTTGCAGAGTTTTCAGGGTGCATTGATCGTGGTGTCGCACGACCGCAGCCTGCTCGAAGCCACCACCGACAGCTTTCTGTTAATCGACAAAGGCCGTCTGAAAAACTTCGACGGCGATTTAAACGATTACCGCCAATGGCGTTTGGCACAGGAAAATGCCGCCGTAGCGCCCGCCGCTTCGACACAAACCCAAAGCCGCAAAGACACCAAACGCCTCGAAGCGCAAATTCGGCAGGAAAAAGCCAAACGCACCAAGCCCGTGCAGCAAAAAATCGACAAAGCTGAAAAGGAAATGGCCGAATTAAGCGGGATTCAGACGGCATGTGAAACATTTTTGTCACAAGAAGACGCTTATTTGGAAGAGAATAAAGTAAAGCTTCAGCAAACCCTCGCTAATTTGGCTGATGTTAAGGTAAAATTGGGTAAACTTGAGGAGAGTTGGTTAGGTTGGCAGGAAGAGCTGGAACAAATTGAAAACGAGATTGAAACACAATTTTCAGCTGCCCCATCAAGTTGATCTTAAATAACCATGAATAACCATTAAATTACGGGGTTTTATTATGTCTTATACATCATTCAAACAGGCTATTTTATTGTTGGCAGCCAGCGAAGTGCTTTTGTCGCAAAAATCAGAAGCGGGCGAGCCTATTAAAGTTGCATTGGAGCCGGAGCTGGTGGCAGATGCACAGCCTTCCTCTCTCTATGCGGCAAGCGATAGAATTTAATTGAATCCGGATTGCAGTATCCATGCAGATGGATTATGCTTTTGGCCGTTTAGCCGTAAGCGTTTAAATAACTTTTTCTGTGTCTGTTTTGCGCAGTATTGTTAAAGAACATTATGCAAAAGAATACGGATAATGGATAGATAAAAGAAAGCTGCTCTTATTTGGCTTGTCATACAGCTTTATGTTGGTGCAACGTCAGGTGAAGCAGCTTTGATGTTTCCAATTTTCTTTTTTCTTTGTGCGGCTGATTTCATATCGGAGAACAACAGATCGGCTGTTTATTGGTTTGTACAAAGGCCGTCTGAAAGAAGCTTTACATGCCAAGCTCAAGCACGAATGTGATTAAGCAAGGTTTGGCTTTGCTTAAATTTTGCGTTGAAAGCTTGGTTTCTGTATTAAAGATATTTGAATAATATGAAAAAATTAATCGGGATTGGTACGTTTTTACTGTTGGGGCTGTCAGGAATTCAGACGGCCTCTGCCAAAATTTATACCTGTGTAGTGAATGGTCAGATTACCTATACTTCCAAACGCATCGGCAATTGCCAAGCCGCAGATTTGCCGTCTATCGGTCGATATAGCAGCACCCGTTATGACCAACCCCAATATGTGCAGAGTCAGGCTGCGGAACCTAAAAAGCAGCTGGCAGAAAAAACGCCATCCTCTAAAAACCAAGCCAAAGCCGCGCCGGTGCAAGCCAAGGCTTCTCCGCCGCCTGTGGCACCTAAATCGCCTGGTAATAACAGCCGCCGTTCTATCTTGGAGCAAGAATTAGCCAATGAACGCAAAGCTTTAACAGAAGCGCAGCAATCGTTAGCATCTGCGCGCGCGGCAAAAAACGGCAATATTGATCAGCAGCAAATTACCCAACTTCAAGGCAGCGTACTCGACCGCCAGCAAAATATCCAAGCATTGCAGCGGGAATTGGGGCGTATGTGATGGTGAGGCCGTCTGAAACCGCATGATGGTGCAGCTAGACTGGCTTGCCGTAAACATAACAAGAGGCATTTGTTTGCTTTTCTTTTATAAGTAAACGCGTTATAATCAGTAAATTTTTCAATTTTCACGAAAAATGGCCACAGGGCCATTTTTTTGTTTTTGGAGTGTTATGGATATTCAAACCATTCTCGATAAAACCCTGCCGGGCTTGGGATATGAGCTCGTGGATTTTGAATTGACCGCGCAAGGCGACTTGCGTGTGTTCATCGATAAAGAAGGCGGTATTACCGTAGAAGACTGCGCAACTGTCAGCAATCATTTAAGCCGTTTGTTTATGGTGGAAGACATTGACTACAAGCGCCTTGAGATTTCCAGCCCGGGCTTGGATCGTCCTTTGAAAAAGGCTGCTGATTTTGTACGTTTTGCCGGCCAGCAGGCCAAAATCAAAACGCGCCTGCCGATTGACGGGCAGAAAAACTTTATCGGCCGTATCGAGAGTTGTGAAAATAATATTGTGCGCATTGAGTTTGACGGTAAAACAGCCGAGATTGAGCTGGAAAACATTGACCGTGCCCGTTTGCGCCCCGAGTTTAATTTTTAAGATAAATTTTTAAGATATTTGAATTAACGGAGAATAATAAATGAGTCGTGAGATGCTGTTACTGGCAGAAGCCTTAGCCAGCGAGAAAAATGTTGATCCAGAAGTGGTATTCAGTGCATTGGAGTTTGCATTGAGCACTGCCGCCAAAAAGAAGAGCGGCCGCGAGAATATGGATGTGCGCGTGGAAGTTGACCGCGATACCGGCGAATATAAAACATTCCGCCGCTGGTTGATTGTGGCCGACGAAGACTACACCTATCCGGACGTAGAAAAAACCATCGAAGAAATCCAAGAAGAAATTCCGGGTACTACCATTCAAATCGGCGAATATTATGAAGAGCCGATGGAAAACGAAGGTTTTGGCCGCCAAGCCGCCCAAACTGCCAAACAAATTATTCTGCAACGAATTCGTGATGCGGAGCGCGAACAAATTTTGGACGAATTTTTGGCCCGTAAAGAAGATATCGTTATGGGCACGGTAAAGCGTGTCGAGCGTCACGGTGCCATCATCGAAATCGGTAAGCTGGATGCTTTGTTGCCGCGCGACCAAATGATTCCGCGCGAGAATTTCCGCAACGGCGACCGCGTGCGCGCTTTGTTTTTGCGGGTAGACGAAATCGGTGCTTCAGGCCGCAAACAAGTGATTTTGAGCCGTACTTCGCGTGATTTTCTGGTGAAATTGTTTGCCATGGAAGTGCCTGAAATCGAAGACGGCTTGTTGGAAATTAAAGAAGCCGCCCGCGATCCCGGCCACCGTGCCAAAATTGCCGTTAAAGCAAATGACCAACGTATCGACCCGCAAGGTACCTGTATCGGCGTGCGCGGTTCCCGTGTGAACGCGGTAACCAACGAGCTTTCAGGCGAGCGCATCGACGTTGTGTTGTGGTCTCCCGAAACCGCCCAGTTTGTGATTAATGCATTATCACCCGCCGAAGTAACCCGCATTCTGATTGACGAAGACAAGCATGCGGTAGATGTCGTGGTTGCCGAAGACCAATTGGCGCTGGCCATCGGTCGCGGCGGACAAAACGTGCGCTTGGCGGCTGACTTGACCGGTTGGCAGTTGAACATTATGACGGTTGCTGAAGCCGAAGAACGCAACGCTGCCGAAGATGCGGCCATCCGCAATCTGTTTGTCGAGCATTTGAATGTGGACGAAGAAACGGCCGACATTCTTTTGCAAGAAGGTTTTGCCACTTTGGAAGAAGTAGCCTATGTGCCTGCTGCCGAATTGCTGGAAATTGAAGGTTTTGACGAAAACATCGTAGAAACCTTGCGTAACCGTGCGCGCGACGCGATTCTGACGTTGGCCATTGCATCTGAAGAAAAACTGGAAGATGTAGAAGAAGATATGCGTAATCTCGACGGTATCGATCAAGACATGTTGCGTGATCTGGCTCAGGCCGGCATTACCACGCGCGACGATCTGGCTGAACTGGCGGTAGACGAATTGATTGAAATTACCGGAGTAAGCGAGGAAGAAGCCAAGAAAGTAATTTTGGCAGCCCGCGAACATTGGTTCACCGAAGAAAACTAAGGGGGTAATAGTATGAGTAACACTACAGTAGAACAATTTGCCGCCGAACTTAAAAAACCCGTCGACGATTTATTGAAACAATTAAAAAGTGCCGGTGTGCATAAAAACAGCGGCAGAGACAGCATCACATCTGACGATAAACAGCTCTTGCTGGCATATCTGAAAAAATCGCACGGCAGCGAGGGCGGTACCATCAGCATCAGCCGCAAAAAAGCCGAAGTCAGCACTGTTAGCGGCGTACAGGTGGAAACCCGCCGCCGCAGCCGAAAAGTGATTGTACCTTCTGCCGACGAATTGGCTGCCGAGGCTAAAGCTAAGGCCGCAGCTGAGCAGGAAGAAGCGCGTAAAGCAGCCGAAGCTGCTGCACAGGCGGAGCGCGAAGCGGCCGCCAAAGCAGATGCCGAACGTGCGGCTGCCGAAAAAGCCAAAGCCGAAGAAGAAGCGGCCAAATTAAAAGCAACTCAGGCACGCACCGAGCAGGCTGCCGAAGAAAAAGCAGTTGAAAAGAAAGCCGCGGAAGAGAAAGCCCAAGAAGCTGTTCAGACGGCCAAAGCAGAGAAGCCGGCCAAGCAAGGAAAACACAAAGAGCCGAAAAAACAAGCCGCTCCTGCGGTTATCCAGCCGGTAGTAAGCGCGGAAGAGCAAGCACAGCGTGATGAAGAAGCCCGCCGTGCCGCTGCTATGCGTGCGCATCAGGAAGCATTGTTGAAAGAGAAGCAAGAGCGTCAAGCACGCCGTGAAGCCGTGAAACTTCAGGCGCAACAGGAAGCGAAAGCAGCCAAAGAAGGCAAAGCGGCCGAACAGCGTTCCGCCAAGCCGAGCGAAAAAGCGCCTTTGGCTTCTACTTCGGGCAAAGCCGGTGCGCCTGCGCGTGCCAAGAAAGAAGACCGCCACAACCGCGATGAGATGGAAAGCCGTCCGCGCGGTGGCAAAGATAAAGGCAAAGGCCGCAATCAAAATGCCAATCAGGAAGAGCGCGTGCGCGGCGGCAAAAAAGGCAAAAAACTCAAGCTGGAGCCGAACCAACATGCTTTCCAAGCACCGACCGAGCCGGTGGTGCATGAAGTGTTGGTGCCCGAAACCATTACCGTGGCCGATTTGGCGCACAAAATGGCCGTTAAAGGCGTAGAAGTGGTTAAGGCGCTGATGAAAATGGGCATGATGGTTACCATCAACCAGTCCATCGACCAAGATACCGCATTGATTGTAGTAGAAGAATTAGGCCACATCGGTAAGCCTGCCGCTGCCGACGATCCCGAAGCCTTCTTGAGCGATGATGCCGAAACCGCTGCAACGGCAGAGCAATTCCCGCGTCCGCCGGTTGTTACCGTAATGGGTCACGTTGACCATGGTAAAACCTCGTTGCTCGACTACATCCGTCGCGCCAAAGTGGTGCAAGGCGAAGCGGGCGGCATTACCCAGCACATCGGCGCTTATCACGTGGAAACCCCGCGCGGTGTGATTACGTTCTTGGATACTCCGGGTCACGAAGCGTTTACCGCCATGCGTGCCCGCGGTGCCAAAGCCACCGACATTGTGATTCTGGTAGTGGCCGCCGATGACGGCGTGATGCCGCAAACCATCGAAGCCATTGCCCACGCGAAAGCGGCGGGCGTGCCGATTGTGGTGGCAGTGAACAAAATCGATAAAGAGGCAGCCAACCCCGAGCGTATCCGCCAAGAGTTGACGGCGCATGAAGTTGTGCCGGACGAGTGGGGCGGCGATGTGCAGTTTGTCAATGTATCGGCCAAACAAGGTTTGAATATTGATGCGCTGCTGGAAGCCGTGTTGTTGGAAGCCGAAGTGTTGGAGCTGACTGCTCCGGTTGATACGCCTGCCAAAGGTATCATCGTTGAAGCGCGCTTGGATAAAGGACGCGGCGCGGTGGCAACCTTGCTGGTTCAAAGCGGTACGCTGAAAAAAGGCGATATGCTGTTGGCCGGTACCGCGTTCGGTAAGATCCGCGCGATGACCGATGAAAACGGCAAGCAGATTGAAGAAGCCGGCCCGTCGATTCCGGTTGAAATCCTCGGCTTGTCCGACGTGCCTAATGCGGGTGAAGACGCTATGGTATTGGCGGATGAGAAAAAAGCCCGTGAAATCGCGTTGTTCCGCCAAGGCAAATTCCGCGACGTGCGTTTGGCCAAACAACAGGCGGCCAAGTTGGAAAACATGTTCAGCAACATGGGCGAGCAGGCGCAATCGCTGTCGGTTATCATCAAAGCCGACGTTCAAGGTTCGTACGAAGCACTTTCGGGCAGTCTGAAAAAACTGTCTACCGACGAAGTGAAAGTCAACGTGCTGCACAGCGGCGTGGGCGGTATTACCGAGTCTGACGTTAACCTTGCGATTGCGTCCGGCGCATTTATTATCGGCTTTAACGTGCGTGCCGACGGTTCTGCACGCAAGCTGGCCGAGAGCGAAGATGTCGAAATCCGCTACTACAACATCATCTATGATGCCATCGACGATGTGAAAGCGGCCATGAGCGGTATGTTGGCACCGGAAGAGAAAGAGCAAGTGATCGGTACGGTGGAAATCCGTCAGGTTATCAGCGTATCGAAAGTAGGCAATATCGCCGGCTGTATGGTTACCGACGGTATCGTGAAGCGCGATTCGCACATCCGCCTCATCCGCAACAATGTGGTTATCCATACCGGCGAGCTGGCCTCGCTGAAGCGTTACAAAGACGACGTTAAAGAAGTGCGCATGGGCTATGAATGCGGCCTGATGCTGAAAAACTTCAATGAAATTATGGAAGGCGACCAGCTGGAAGTATTTGAAATCGTAGAAGTGGCACGTTCGTTGTAATGGTGCCCGAACGGTAACAACAGGCCGTCTGAAAAGTTTTTTCGAAACTTTCAGACGGCCTTTCGCATATCGAGGTCAACCTCGTTATAATAAGTATTCCTCAATCAGAAACAGGCCGTCTGAAAAGCCATGACTACTATTAAAGAAAAAATCCTCGCCCAAGCCAAGAAAGACGGGGTGCAGGTTACCGCCTTGCGCGAACAGGTTTTGGACATCGTATTGCAGCAAACCGGCGTGATTAAAGCCTATAACGTGCTGTCGCAAATGCAGCAGCAGAGTGAAGGCGTAGTGGCTCCGCCGACTGCGTATCGGGCGTTGGACTTTTGGGCGGAGCAGGGCGTGCTGCATAAAGTGGCTGCCGTCAACGGCTATGTGTTGTGCAGTCATGCTCAGCACGAATGCGATACGCATTGTCATGAGCATGGTGAAGCCGCACATCACAGCGCGTTTATTCTCGTGTGTACCGAATGCGGAGAGGTTGACGAACAAACCCTCAGCAAAGAGTGGTCGGCGTTGCGCGCAGGTGTGGCGGCAAGCGGTTTTGTTTTGAAAGAAGAACATGTCGTATTAACAGGAGTGTGCAAAAAATGTCGGTAAAAAAAACCAAAGTCCACTTGATTTCGGGCTTTCTCGGTACGGGTAAAACGACTGCTCTGAAAAGTTTGATGGAACAAAAAGACCCGAATGAAAAATGGGTCATTATCGTGAACGAATTTGGCGAAATCGGCATCGACGGTGCCGTGTTGAGCAACAACGGCATTCCCGTTGCCGAAATTGCCGGCGGCTGCCTGTGTTGTACCGCCGGCCCGCAATTGGGCGCTACCGTGCAGAAAATGTTGCGCGATGCCCAGCCCGACCGCCTGATGATTGAAGCCAGCGGTTTGGCACATGCCGCCAGCGTGATTGACGAATTGAAAGTCAAACCGCTCGACGAACAGCTTGAAATCGCCGCTGTGTTTACTGTAGTCGACCCGCGTCAGTTCGTCGATCCCAATTATGCACAACAGGCTTTGTATAAAGACCAGATCGGCGTGTGTGATGTGTTGGTGGCCAGCAAAACCGATTTGTGCACGCCCGAAGTATTGGCGGAATTCCGCGAAAAAGCCGCCAAGCTCTTCCCGCCCAAAGCCAAAGTGGTGGAAGTGGATAACGCCCAAGTGGATATCGCATGGCTGGAAATCCCCGTGGTGGAAAAATCCCGCTACCGCTTGAAAGCCTTGCCCGACAATACCATGGGCTATCAATCGCAAGGCTTTACCTTCCCGGCCGGGCAAGATTTCGACGGCGAACGTCTTACCAATTTTTTCAACGATCTGCCGAAATTTACCGAAGGTCTGGTGCGCGCCAAAGGCGTGTTTCAGGTAATGGGTACGTGGGTATGGCTCAACTGGGTGGACGGCAAATGGGGCGCGAACCAAGTTTCATGGCGGCGCGACAGCCGTTTCGAGCTGATTGCCAAAGCATTTGATGCGGATTTAATCGAGCAAAAACTCAAAGCAGCATTGGAATAATGCCCAAACCGGTTGAGGCCGTCTGAAAACATTTCATCGCAATTTGTCGATGCCGAAGTTTTCAGACGGCCTTTGCATGAGCGGTGCGAGTATTGACAAGCTCGAAGCAGGGTCATTATAGTGTTCGTCGAAATGCCTGTTTGAATATGATTTTTTTGATGTTTTTTTTGCATGCAGATTTTACTGAAGGAGTCAGCAATGGCAACATTTGAACTGAAGAAAAGCGAAGGCGGTGAGTTTCATTTCAACTTCATTGGCGAAGAAGACAAAACCATTCTGCGCAGCGAGCAATACAGCAGCAAAGCTTCCGCGCAAAACGGTATCGAATCGGTACGCAGCAATGCCGGTAACGATAGCCGCTATGAATTGAAAACCAGCAGTTCAGGCAAATTTTATTTTAATGTGAAAGCCGCCAACGGGCAGGTTGTCGGCACCAGTATGATGTATGCCGGTGAAGCCGAGCGCGAAGCGGCTATCGCACAGGTGAAAAACGGTGCGCCGCAGGCCGGTGTAGTGGAAGACTATTAAATCTTTGAGTTTGATTACTGCCAGCAATGAGTATGATCTTACCCCCGGGTTTCAGCATAAATCCGGGGGTATTTGATGGTGCTTTTATCTTCCATTTCAGAAGATTTGCTTGGTTAAAATACAGGTTTCTCAGGTAATCAATTAAGCGTATTATCCGCCTTTTACGCTGGCCTCTGCCTACGCAGTCTGCTGTTTCAGGCAGGAAACGAACACAATTTAGGTAGGAACAATGAAGAAAATAGTTACCGCTTTATCGGCCGCATTAGTGCTTGCCGCTTGTACATCGGGCGTGCCGAAACCCCGAACCGTGCCCGCTCTCGGGCAAACGGCTGGAAACTGGTTTCAGCTCACGCAGTACGATGCGGGCGGAAATGTGATTCAAAACAGCTTGTTGGCCGTCGAGCAAAACAAAGATTCGGTGCGGTTTGTCCAAACCGATGCTTTAGGTGCGCCTTTGTCCCGCCAAGTGCTTACGCAAAAAGGTTGGAGCAACGACGGGTTTGTGATGCCCAATGCTGCGGCGCGCCGTTTGTTTGGCGCCATGTTGCCGGTTTTGGCAGAAGATTCCGCCAGTGTTTATCCCGATTTGGAACGCCGAATGACCACCGAAAAAGGCGAGTGTTACCATCAACGCGGGCGCGAACTGTGGTGTGTGTTAGGCGCGATGGGGCGCTGGCAGGTTACTTTCCCCGATCAGACAACATGGGCGGTAACGCCGATTCAAGAGTAAATCATCTCAGGAATACATCAAGAAATGAGCGATTCTGTTTATTTATCAGCACCTGCTTTGGTCAGCGCGATGGGAAGCGGTCTGCAAAACCATATTAACGCCTTGCTGCATCCCGGCGGCGATTCTCCGCTGACTTTTTCTGACCAATGGGTGAAAGGGAAACGATATGCTTTCGGCGCGGTTGGGGAAACCTTAAGACCGTTTCCCGAATCTCTTTCCGAAGCATTCCGAAGCAGAAACAATCAGTTGCTTTGGCATGCTTTGGCACAGATCGAACCGCAAATCGAGCAGGCAGTATCCCGCTTTGGTGCGGAACGCATTGGCGTCGTGATCGGTACGTCAACCAGCGGGGTGGATGAAAATATCGGAATGTTTGAACATGTCGCTCAAGGCGGAGATTGGCAGAGCGTGCCGTTTAAACAGGCTCAGCAGTTGATGTATGCGCCGGCGGAATTTGTGGCCGAAATGTATGGTTTGAAAAACCTGAATTACGTTGTATCTACCGCTTGCACATCGGGTGTGAGAGCGTTAATCAGCGCCGCCCGCTTGTTGCGTGCGGGCTTGTGTGATGCGGTGGTTTGCGGAGGCGTGGACACGCTTTCTCCCTTAACCATCAATGGTTTCGCTTCGCTGGAAGTGTTGTCTTCAGGCTTGGCTACGCCGTTTTCAGCCAACCGCAACGGCATCAATATCGGCGAAGGTGCGGCCGTTTTTGTGATGACGCGCGAAGCTGTGTTTGAAGACAGCCTGCCGTTGTTGGGCTATGGTTCGAGCAGCGATGCTTATCATATGTCGTCGCCCCGTCCGGACGGCTTGGGTGCGATAAAAGCTTTTCAGACGGCCTTAAAGCATGCAAGCATTGATGCCCATGATATCGGTTGGATTAATCTGCACGGCACCGGCACGCTGCATAATGACAGCATGGAGAGTATTGCCGTGGCGGAAGTATTCGGCACCGATACGCCTTGCACTTCCACCAAACCGTACACAGGCCATACGCTCGGTGCGGCCGGCGCAGTTGAAGCGGCATTTTTGTGGGGCATGGTCAGCCGCCATGTTAATCCCGAAGGAAAACTGCCGCCACAGTCGTGGGACGGTGTGCAAGACCAAGCGTTGCCGGAAATAGGTTTAACCGATAAAGACAGCTGTTGGCCGCAGCGGCGAAGAGTGGGCGCCAGTTCGTCGTTCGCTTTCGGTGGCAGTAATGCCGTGTTGATTATTGGAGAATCGGTTTAAGTAAATACATTTGAGGCCGTCTGAAAATTTCAGACGGCCTCAAATGTATGTAAAGGCTTAAACGTATTTGCAATGTTTCCAAGTGCATCGTTAATCGCTCAAACTCAGCCCATCATTTCCAAACGTGCTTGCGGCGGAAGCAGCAACTGGTAAGCCGGTACGCCCAAAGCTAAGGCCATTTTTTCAATATTTGACAGCGCGATATTCCAGCGTTTGCGCTCCACGGCGGAAACGTAGGTACGGTCAAGCCCGCATTGGCGGGCGAGTTCTTCTTGCGACCAGCCTTTGTTCACGCGGAACAGGCGCATATTGTAGGCCAACACCGCGCGTAAATCCGATTCGTCGGGCAGCTCGGCGGGGGCGGTCAGTTTGTTGCTCATGATGTTTCCTTATGAATTTGCTTTAACGGATTTTACTTCACATTGAGTAAGAAGGAAATACGGCGGATCAATCGGTTTACGGCTATAAAAAAATCGGCGAAGAAACCGATAATGCCAAGCCTTTGACTTGCTTGATTGGTTTCTTCGCCGAGATATTGCGGTGTTACAAACAGGGTTTAGATTTCTTCATTCAGTGTTTCAACAGGTTTTTCATCTGGAATCAACCAGTTGAGTATAATGGCGAGAATGGCGCACAAACCCACGCCGGCAAAGCTGACGGTGCCGAATTTAATCACCATGCCGCCTACGCCGGTAGTCAGCACGGAGCTGACGATGACCAGATTTTTGGGCCGCATCAAATCTACTTGAGCATCAATCAAGGTTTTCAAGCCGAGTGAAGCGATGGTGCCGAACAGCAAAATCATGATGCCGCCCATCACAGGTAAAGGAATAGATGCCAAAAACGCATTGAATTTACCGAAAAACGCCATACAGATGGCAAATATGGCCGCCCAAGTCATGATGTAGGGGTTGCTGTTTTTGGTAATCATCACCGCGCCGGTTACTTCGCCATAAGTGGTTACGGGCGGGCCGCCGATCAAACCGGCCACGCACACGCCTAAGCCGTCGCCGGCGAGCGTTTTATCCAAACCGGGGTCTTTGGCGTAATTGTTGCCGGTTACTTTGCCGATAGCCATCACACCGCCGATGTGTTCGATGGCGGGTGCAATGGCAACGGGAAGCATAAACAGTGCGGCCTGCCAGTTGATTTGCGGCGTAACAAATTGAGGCACGGCAAACCAAGGCGCATCGGCAATCGGAGCGGTGTTAACCAATCCCAAAACCCATGCCGCAATGTAGCCTGCCGCCACGCCGATCAGGATGGGGATAAGCTTCATCATTTTGCTGCCGAACACGGCCACTACTACAGTTACCGCAAACGTAAAACCGGAAAGCATCAAAGATTGGGTATAGTCCACCACTTGTTTGCCGTCGGCCTGACCCATCGCCATTTGGCTGGCAACGACGGCAACCGATAGGCCGATAACCATAATCACGGGGCCAATCACCACCGGCGGCAACAAGCGGTTTACCGTTGCCAGTCCGCGCCATTTAATCAGCGCCGCAAAAACAAAATACATAAAGCCTGCGGCAAACAGGCCGAACATCGTGGAAGGCAATCCCCATTCGCTGATGGAGTAGATAATCGGCGCGATAAAGGCAAAAGAAGAGCCGAGAAACACTGGCACTTTGAATTTGGTTACGGCTTGAAAAAGCAGCGTGCCGATACCTGCGCCCAAAAGCGCCAAGGCGGGGTTCAGCCCGGTCAACAGGGGCACGAGTACCATTGCACCGAATGCCACAAATAAAATCTGTGCACCGGAAACGGCAAGTTTAAGTTGTTGCATGTTAAGTTCCGTTAGCTATTGAAATCAAACGGTCGCAATTATAGCGCCGCCAAAGCATGTTGTGTTTACCTGTTTGCGCGGTTTCAGACGGCCTCGATAGCCAGCTTCCGTTTTACCGTTCAAACAAAATCACTTGCAGAAACAGAGTGTGCCGATATAATCCGCCTTGGTATTTGTTTTCAGACGGCCTGTCAGTCAGATGGAATGAATCAGGCCGTCTGAAAATATTCAAACAGATTTGAAGTTAACAATCTGTTATCCTATTTTTTCAAAAGCTTCCTACTGAAGAAGACAAGACAATGGATTTAAACCGAAAAATAATCGTCATCGACGGCCCCAGCGCGTCAGGTAAAGGCACAGTCGCCTCATTGGTCGCCTCTGCTCTAGGTTTCAATTATCTCGATTCCGGTGCGCTTTACAGGCTCACCGCTCTTTATGCCCAACAGCAAGGCGTTCAATGGAATGACGAAGAATCATTGGCGAAGCTGGCGCAAAACCTGCCGGTCGAGTTTGTCGGAAAAACCATCTTATTAGACGGCAAAGACGTATCAGATGCCATCCGTACCGAAGCCATAGGTATGGGCGCATCCGCCGTTGCCGGGCTGCCGAAAGTGCGCGAAGCATTGTTGCAGCGGCAGCGCGATTTTCTGACTGAAAAAGGCTTGGTCGGAGACGGGCGCGATATGGGCTCGGTCATTTTCCCAAACGCCGCTTTGAAAATATTTTTAACCGCCTCCGCCCGAATCAGAGCCGAGCGCAGAGCCAAGCAGATAGGCGAACCGCTTAACGGCGTGGCTTTTGAAAGAATATTGTCCGATATCGAAACGCGCGACGAGGCCGACCGTAGAAGACCGGTTGCCCCGCTCAAACAACTGCCCGATGCGCACTTGCTGGATACAAGTGAAATGACCATTGATGAAGCAGTAAAAAAAGTGCTTGATTGGTATGCAGAAATCTAATTAGTGCTGTATAATGCCGCATTGTTTTTCAGACGGCCTCGCAATATGTTGAGGCCGTCTGAAAAACATTTTTGATTACATAAGCTTGTTGCGCCAAGGGCATCAGGCTTTTTAAAAACCAAACCCGCACCCCTTGGCGGTGTATTGAAAAGAGTTATATATGACTATGGAAAATTTTGCCCAGCTGTTGGAAGAAAGCTTTACCCTTCAAGAGATGAACCCCGGTGAAGTGATTACCGCTGAAGTAGTGGCAATCGACAACAACTTCGTTACCGTAAATGCCGGTTTGAAATCAGAATCTCTGATCGATGTAAACGAATTCAAAAACGCACAGGGCGAGATTGAAGTAAAAGTTGGCGATTTCGTTACCGTAACCATCGAATCAGTTGAAAACGGTTTCGGTGAAACAAAATTGTCTCGCGAAAAAGCCAAACGCGCTGCCGATTGGATTGCCTTGGAAGAAGCCATGGAAAACGGCGACATCCTGTCCGGCGTAATCAACGGCAAAGTAAAAGGCGGCCTGACCGTTATGATCAACAGCATCCGTGCCTTCCTGCCGGGTTCGCTGGTTGACGTACGTCCCGTAAAAGACACCTCACACTTTGAAGGCAAAGAAGTAGAATTCAAAGTGATCAAACTCGACAAAAAACGCAACAACGTTGTGGTATCACGCCGCGCAGTTCTGGAAGTTACTTTGGGCGAAGAGCGCAAAGCACTGCTGGAAAACCTGCAAGAAGGCTCAGTGGTTAAAGGTATCGTTAAAAACATTACCGACTACGGTGCATTCGTTGACTTGGGCGGTATCGACGGCCTGTTGCACATCACCGACTTGGCATGGCGCCGCGTGAAACATCCGAGCGAAGTGCTGGAAGTCGGTCAAGAAGTTGAAGCTAAAGTATTGAAATTCGACCAAGACAAACAACGCGTTTCTCTGGGTATGAAACAATTGGGCGAAGATCCTTGGAGCGGCCTGACCCGTCGTTATCCGCAAGGTACCCGTCTGTTCGGTAAAGTGTCTAACCTGACCGACTACGGTGCATTCGTGGAAATCGAACAAGGCATCGAAGGTTTGGTACACGTTTCCGAAATGGATTGGACCAACAAAAACGTACATCCGAGCAAAGTTGTTCAGCTGGGTGACGAAGTAGAAGTAATGATTCTGGAAATCGACGAAGACCGCCGCCGCATCAGCTTGGGCATGAAACAATGCCAAGCTAATCCGTGGGAAGAGTTTGCCGCCAACCACAACAAAGGCGACAAATTGTCTGGCGCGGTTAAATCTATCACCGACTTCGGCGTATTCGTTGGCTTGCCCGGCGGCATCGACGGCTTGGTTCACCTGTCTGACCTGTCTTGGACTGAAGCGGGCGAAGAAGCCGTACGCAAATACAAAAAAGGCGAAGAAGTGGAAGCCGTTGTATTGGCTATCGATGTTGAAAAAGAGCGCATCTCTTTGGGTATCAAGCAATTGGAAGGCGACCCCTTCGGTAACTTCATCAGCGTAAACGACAAAGGTTCTTTGGTAAAAGGTACTGCCAAATCAGTAGATGCCAAAGGTGCCGTTATCGCATTGTCTGACGAAGTTGAAGCTTACCTGCCTGCTTCCGAGTGGTCTAGCGAGCGCGTTGAAGATTTGCGTAACGTATTGAAAGAAGGCGAAGAAGTAGAAGCCGTTATTTCTACCGTTGACCGCAAAAACCGCAGCATCAAACTGTCTGTTAAAGCAAAAGACGCTAAAGAAAACCGCGATGCCTTGAATTCAGTTAATGCTGCATCAACTGCAAGTGCCGGTACGACCAGCTTGGGCGATTTGCTGAAAGCTAAACTGTCTGGCGATCAGGAGTAAGGTGCAGACATGACCAAGTCTGAATTAATGGTTCGTCTGGCAGAAGTATTCGCTGAGAAAAACGGTACTCAATTAGTGGCCAAAGATGTAGAGTACAGTGTAAAAGTTTTGGTAGATACCATGACTCGTTCACTGGCTAAAGGTCAACGTATTGAAATCCGAGGTTTCGGCAGCTTCGATCTGAACCGCCGTCCGGCCCGTATCGGCCGTAACCCTAAAACCGGTGAGCGTGTGGAAGTGCCCGAAAAATTCGTGCCCCACTTCAAGCCGGGTAAAGAGTTGCGCGAGCGCGTCGACCAAGCGATGTCAGACAAATAAGCAATACAAAACAAACGCTGCAGAAATGCAGCGTTTTTCTTTTGTAGATTTGGCATGTAAGTTTGCTTAGATAGTATTTGTGGGCAAGCACTTTAATGTCAGAAGTTATTCTATTTAAAGAATAATGAAACAAACCGAACCTCATTCGGCAATAAACGCTTGGAGGCCGTCTGAAATCATTTATAATGGCAAGCCTGTTTATCTGCTTTAAATAATAATGATGAATAATAAAGAAAATCGGTTTGTAGCACCTGATTTCAGCAATCACAGTCCGCTTACTTGGTATCAGGCTGCTTCCGAGCAGCCGGCATTTATCCGCGATGAAGCACAAACCAAGGCCATCGAATATCTCGACCGTTTGTGGACGGAGTTGATGATGTTTAAGCGTAAACGCAACCGCTTTTTAGGCCGAAGTTTGCGCTCGCCGCAACTGCCGAAGGGGCTGTATTTTTACGGCGGAGTGGGTAGAGGTAAAAGTTTTCTGATGGATGTGTTTTACGGTTGCTTGCCTTATCGCCGCAAACGCCGTGTACATTTCCATGCTTTTATGGCTGAAGTACACAAACGCATGAAGGTTTTGAAAAGTGAGGCGAATCCTTTGAAGGCTGTCGCTGCTGAAATTGCTAAAGAAACACGGGTATTGTGTTTCGATGAATTTCATGTAAGCGATATTGCAGATGCAATGATTTTGGGCAGGCTTTTGGAAAACCTGTTTGAAAACGGAGTGGTTTTGGTGGCCACATCAAATTATGCACCTTCGGAACTGTATCCGCAGGGTCAAAATCGCAGTAGTTTTTTGCCTACCATTGCTTTGATTGAAAATAAGCTGACTGTTTTGAATGTGGATGGTGGCGAAGACTACCGCTTGCGTACTTTAAAGCCGGCTGAAGTATTCTATGTGCCGGATAATCAGGAAAATGAAGAAAAGCTCGC
Source organism: Neisseria sp. Dent CA1/247 (assembly GCF_022870825.1). Lineage (NCBI taxonomy): Bacteria > Pseudomonadati > Pseudomonadota > Betaproteobacteria > Neisseriales > Neisseriaceae > Neisseria > Neisseria sp. Dent CA1/247. The sequence goes on from NZ_CP091522.1 coordinate 1,226,196, forward strand.
TGCTTTGTTTGCTCAAGTTGCACACGGTAAAACCAAGTCGCCCCAAGCTATCACAATACATGGTCGGGAGTTGATGTGTAATGCTCGAGACGATAAAGCGATTTGGTTTGATTTTCGTGCTTTGTGTTTTGGCCCTCGTTCTCAGGCGGATTATCTTTATTTGGCTGAAAACTTTGAAATGGTTTTCGTATCGGGAATCGAAAAGCTGAATGAGAGTGAAAAGGCAGAAGCCCGCCGTTTGACATGGTTAATAGACGTGCTTTACGACTTCCGGGTTAAATTCTGTGCCACCAGCCAAGTGCCGGCGGAAGAAATTTATGTACAAGGTGATTTTGCGCATGAATTTGTCCGCACGGTAAGTAGGATGGTGGAAATGCAATCAGAAGAGTATTTGGCTCAGCCGCATTTGACATTGGGCGTCAAAAACAAAAAAAACGCTGATGTTTAACATAATACGGGTGGAGTTTGCTAAAATACATTCTTGGCTTTTTATTTAAGTTAATAACAATATAAAGGAACTTTCTTCATGGCTATCGAGCGTACCATTTCTATTATCAAGCCTGATGCAGTAGCTAAAGATGTTATCGGTCAAATTTATACTCGTTTTGAAAGCAACGGTTTGCGCATTGTTGCCGCTAAAATGAAACATCTGAGCACAAAAGAAGCTCAAGATTTTTATGCTGTTCATAAAGAGCGTCCTTTCTTTGCCGACTTGGTATCTTTCATGACCAGCGGCCCGGTAATGATTCAAGTTTTGGAAGGCGAAAATGCAGTAGCCAAAAACCGTGAATTGATGGGTGCTACCAATCCTAAAGAAGCAGCTGCCGGTACTATCCGTGCCGACTTTGCAGAATCTATTGATGCAAACGCTGTTCACGGTTCTGACAGCTTGGAAAATGCCGCTAAAGAGATTGCTTATTTCTTCAGCGAAAGCGAACTCTGCGCCCGCTAAACAAAGATTTGTTATTCTTCGGGCTGTCTGATTTTTTCAGACGGCCTGAAGGTTTTTAAATGGCAGCTTTAAAATATTAAGCTGGATCTATATATAAAGCTTTCATTTAAAAGCTTAAAGTTGAACATGAAAACCAATCTGCTGAATTTTGATTTAAACGGTTTGACCCAGTACTTTGCCCAAATGGGAGAAAAACCTTTCCGAGCCAAACAAGTCATGCACTGGATGCATCAATCGGGTGTGTCTGATTTTGATGAAATGACTGACTTGGCGAAATCCTTACGGGCGAAGCTGCATGAGCATGCGGTAGTGGAAGTACCCCAGTTAATGGCTGCTCAAGAATCTTCAGACGGCACACGCAAGTGGTTGTTGGATGTCGGCACCGGAAATGGTGTGGAAACCGTTTTTATTCCCGAAGCAGAACGCGGAACTTTGTGTATTTCGTCTCAAATAGGTTGTGCATTGGAGTGCACATTTTGTTCGACAGGCCGCCAGGGCTTTAATCGGAATTTGAGTACGGCCGAAATTATCGGTCAATTGTGGTGGGCAAATAAAGCTTTAGGTGTTACGCCGAAAAACGAGCGGATCATTTCCAATGTTGTGATGATGGGGATGGGCGAGCCGCTGGCAAATTTTGATAACGTAGTTACTGCCTTAAGCATCATGTTGGACGATCATGGTTATGGTTTGTCACGCCGCCGCGTGACTGTTTCCACCTCCGGTATGATTCCGCAAATGGACAGATTGAAAGAAGTCATGCCGGTGGCTTTGGCTGTTTCATTACATGCTTCCAATGACGCAGTACGTGACCAGATTGTGCCGTTAAACAAAAAATATCCATTGAAAGAATTAATGTCGGCATGCAGACGTTATTTGGAAAAGGCGCCGAGAGATTTTGTTACCTTTGAATATGTGATGCTGGACGGCGTGAATGATCAGGTACAACATGCGAAGGAGTTGATCCAGCTTGTGCGTGATGTGCCGTGTAAATTCAACTTGATACCTTTCAATGCATTTCCGAATTCAGGCTACAACCGTTCGAGCAATGCCAATATCCAAGTATTCCGGGATATTTTGCAGCAAGCCGGATTCGTGGTAACGGTAAGAAAAACCCGTGGTGACGATATTGACGCTGCTTGCGGGCAGCTTGCCGGTCAGGTGAAAGATAAAACACGCAGGCAGCAAAAATGGCAGCAAGTTTTGCTGGAACAAAGAGGTTGATATGAAATTCAAAGCCGGTTGGATTTGTTTATTGATGTTGGGCATGACTGCATGCGCTGGAAATGCCAACAAACAGCCTAGTGCACGCGAGCGTGCTCATCAGGTATCTAATATTAAAACGCAACTGGCGTTGGAATACATGCGTGCGCAAGATTACCGCCAAGCTGTCGCAAGCATTGATGAAGCGCTTGCAGCTAATGGTAAGAATGAAAATGCGTGGCTGATACGTGCGCAAATTTATCAATATTTGAAGGTTACGGATAAAGCTCAAGAGAGTTTCCAAAAAGCATTGTCTATCAAACCTAACAGCGCTGAAATCAACAACAACTACGGCTGGTTCTTGTGCAGTACACAAAACCGCGCGAATGAATCTATTGCTTATTTTGATAAAGCATTGGCCGATCCGACTTATCCTTCACCACATATTGCCAATTTAAATAAAGGTATATGTAGCGCCAAAATGGGCCAATATTCTTTGTCGGAAGCTTATTTTGAACGTGCTTTAGCTGCTGCACCGCAGTTTTTCCCTGTATTGAAAGAAATGGCGCGCACGAAAATGCTGGCGGGCAATTTAAGCGATGCGGATTATTATTTCCGACAGTACCAAAGCCAAATTGATGTTTTGAGCGCTGATGATTTATTGTTAGGTTGGAAAATCTACAAGAGTTTGGGCGATACCCAAGCTGCTTATGAATATGAAGCGCAATTGAGGGCAAATTATCCTTATTCTGAAGAGCTGCAAACAATTACAACAGGACGTTTGTAATGACTGATCATCAAAATACCGAACAATATTCTACCGGTGGCGTTGCCGCAGAATTGGGCATGAAGCTGCGTCAGGCTAGGGAACAAAAAGGCTATTCTATTGGAGAAGTGGCCGAACGGTTGAAGCTTTCCGCACGCCAGATTGAAGGGCTTGAAAGTGGCAACTACGAAGGTATGCCCGAATTGGTGTTTGTGCGAGGTTTTTTGCGCACTTACGCGCGTTTTTTAGGTTTAGATGAACAAGAAGTGTCTGCTTATTTAGACCGCATTATGCCGCAGAGCCGCAGCAATATTTATGCAGTAGAAAGAAACAGCGGTTCGTTGCTCAATTATCAGCAAACAGAAGTCGGTAAATCATTTCCCAAATGGATTTTAGGATTAGTGCTTCTGGCTTTGATTGGAGGCGGTGTTTATGTGTGGCAAAGTAAATCACAATCAGAATACGCCAAGCAAAATGACAGCGTTGTTCCTCCTGAATTAGACAATGCAGGGGCTAGCGGCCTGAATGCAGATAATGTTTCCGTGGTAGCGATGGGGAGCGACGCGGTTGCCTCTGCTATTCTTAACCCTTCATCCACCGCTTCGGAGGTAAAAATTGCTTCAGAGCCTGTAATTACTGCATCTAGTGTTACGACTGCTTCCGAAGCAGCGAAAGATATGGTTGCGGCGGCAAGTGGGGAAATGCCCGTTGCAGCTGATGAGCTTGTAGTTAAGGTTCATTACCGTTCTAAACTGGTCATCAAAGATAAGAATGATCAGTTTGTGATTAATGAAATTGTACCGGCTGGAAGTGAGCACCGTTTCAAAGGCAGTGCACCTTACAATGTTTGGATCGGCTATGCGCCCGGTGCTACCGTAAATTATGGCGGTCAAGAAATCGCTGTTCGTAAGCATATGGTCGGTAAAACGACTTCATCATTCATCGCGGGGCAGTAATGAGTCATTCTCCTATTAAACGCAGAGAAACTTATCAGGTAAACATTGACCATCTGACCGTTGGTTCCGACGCTCCCGTGGTGGTGCAGTCTATGACCAATACCGATACGGCCGATGCTATCGGTACGGCACAACAAGTGAAAGAATTGAGCGATGCCGGCTCGGAGATGGTGCGGATTACGGTAAACAGCCCCGAAGCTGCCTCTAAAGTAGCAGAGATTAGAAGCCGTCTGAATGATATGGGATGCCAAACGCCTTTGGTGGGCGATTTTCATTTTAACGGAGAGCGTTTGTTGCAGGAATTTCCTGATTGTGCCAAGGCATTGTCAAAATACCGTATCAATCCGGGCAATGTCGGTAAAGGAGCAAAGGGAGATGAAAAATTTGCTTATATGATCCGTACCGCTGCCGAACATAATAAAGCTGTTCGTATCGGCGTTAACTGGGGGTCATTGGATCAAAGTCTTGCCAAGCGTATGATGGATGCAAATTTGGCATCTTCTACGCCGCTGCCTCCGGAAGAAGTGATGAAGGAGGCTTTGATCGTATCGGCTTTGGAATCCGCGCAAAAAGCAGTGGATTTGGGATTGCCGGAAGACAAGATTATTTTGTCTTGTAAGGTAAGCGCGGTACAAGATTTGATTCAAGTCTATCGTAAATTGGGCGACAGTTGCCGTTACCCTTTGCACTTGGGTCTTACAGAAGCAGGCATGGGCAGTAAAGGTATTGTGGCTTCTACTGCCGCTTTGGCCGTGTTATTGCAGGAAGGTATCGGCGACACTATTCGGATCTCTTTAACGCCCGAGCCGGGTAGCCCGCGCACCCAAGAGGTGGTGGTTGCCCAAGAAATTTTACAGACTATGGGTTTGCGCTCATTTACCCCCATGGTAACAGCCTGTCCGGGCTGTGGTCGCACTACCAGTACGGTTTTCCAAGAGTTGGCAAGAGACATCCAGCATTATCTGCGTGATCAAATGGCTGTTTGGCGCACTCAATATCCCGGCGTTGAATCGCTCAACGTTGCGGTAATGGGATGCGTAGTTAATGGGCCGGGTGAGAGTAAATTGGCAGATATCGGTATCAGCTTGCCGGGTACTGGCGAAACGCCGGTTGCGCCGGTATATGTTGATGGCGAACGTAAGGTTACGCTGAAAGGCGATAATATGGCTGCCGAATTTTTGGCGATTGTTCAGGACTATGTGGAAACCAATTACGGTGAAGGTGGGAAAAAGCGTAATGAAAACCGCATTATTCCCATTAAATCTGCTTAGTATTGAGTGAGATTTTTCCCGGTTTTGCTCATTTGCAGATACCAACTCAAACTTTATTAGTTAAGGCAAATCATCATGGCAGACTTACGAGAGTTACTATTAAGACTGTATCTGATTAACAATCCGCAAGTTGAGCATCAGGTGTTTATTTACACTTACCAAGGTGTGAGCGATATGGCGGTTAATCCGTTTCAGTTTGTAAGTGCCGAATTACTTGAGAATGTTAAGAAGAGCGTTATTTTACAAAATCTTCCTTCGGGCGAGATGATTCAGGCTTTTATCGTGCCGACCGATTCGCCGCGAAACCAGCCGCAGTGGGAAGTCGAAAATATCATGTTGTACGGCAATAAAAATGGTGTGTTGGTATCGATTGATTTGGATAAAGAAAGTATTGCCGAATCGGATAAATATAAGCAGTTTGTCGGTTTAACCAAGAGCATGCTGCGCCAGTTTACCGACAGCGGAATCATATAAAATCACATCAGCTTAGTTTAATAGATGGCCGAATGGTGTTTTCTGAATACTTGATGCCGTCTGAAAAAACAATACAGATAAAAACAACAGATTATAAATATGGGACAAAAAATCCAAGCCGTTAAAGGCATGAATGATTTACTGCCGGTAGAGCAGAAAGATTTCCAATTGACTGCTCCGTTATGGCAGGCTTTTGAAGAAACCGTGGCACGTTGGGCAAGACGTTTTGGTTATCAGCAAATCCGCACACCGATTGTTGAGCAAACAGGTTTGTTTGTCCGTTCTATCGGAGAAGAAACCGATGTAGTCGGCAAGGAAATGTACACCTTCTCTGATTCCAACGATAAATTGAGCCTGAGCTTGCGCCCAGAAGGTACGGCTTCTTGCTTGCGTGCCGTTGTCGAACACAATTTACTTTATAACGGCCCGCAAAAATTATGGTACATGGGGCCGATGTTCCGCCGTGAGCGTCCTCAAAAAGGGCGCTACCGCCAATTCCATCAAGTAGGCATCGAAGCATTGGGATTTGCAGGCCCGGATGTGGATGCGGAAATCATCGCTATGTCGGCCGATTTGTGGAAGGAATTAGGCATTAGCGATTACGTTACTTTGGAAATAAACTGTTTAGGTAATCGTGAGGAACGCGCCGCGCATCGTGAGGCCTTGGTAGCTTATTTGAGCAGCCATGAGGCCAAGCTCGATGAGGACAGCAAGCGTCGCTTACATACCAATCCTTTGCGCGTGCTCGACACCAAGAATCCTGATTTGCAGGAAATCTGCAATGCAGCTCCGCGCTTGACCGAATATTTAGGCGAGGAATCTCTCGTACACTATGAACGCTTGAAAACTATGTTGGATGGTTTGAACATTGCTTATGTCGAAAACCCGCGTTTGGTTCGTGGTTTGGATTACTACAATCAAACGGTGTTCGAGTGGACAACCGACAAACTCGGTGCACAGGCAACCGTGTGCGGCGGCGGACGTTACGACGGGCTTATCGAAGAATTGGGTGGTAAACCTGCGCCTTCTATCGGCTTTGGCATGGGTATTGAACGGCTGCTGCTGTTGGTACATGAATACGGTTCGCTTACTTATCGCACTGCGGCCGATGTTTATGCCGTGCATCAAGGCGAAGGTGCCGATTTGCAGGTGATGAAATATGCACAGCAACTACGTGCTGCCGGTTTCGATGTGCTTCAGCATTCAGGCAGCCAAAGTTTGAAAGCGCAGATGAAAAAAGCGGATGGCAGCGGAGCGCGTTTTGCTTTGATCGTGGCGCAAAACGAGCTTTCAGACGGCACGGTAACCCTTAAAGATATGCAGGGCAAGCATGAACAGACCACGGTTGATGCCGCTTTGCTGACCACTACTTTACAACAATGGAAGAATGCTTAAATGGCCGGACATATTCAAGATCAAGAAGAACTCGAGAATTTCAAATATTTTTGGAAAAGCTGGGGGCGTTGGCTGTTTGGCGCTTTAGTGCTTGCGGCGTTGGCTTATCTTGCCTATATCCTGTATCAGGGGCATCAGCTGGATAAACGTCAGGAAGCAGCCGGCATTCTGATCAAGATAGCCGAAAAAGAACAATCCGGCGCGGACAGTAAAGAAGCTCAAGCCGATTTGCAAAATTTACAGCAAAATTATTCAGACAGCCTTGCCGCAGCCCAAGCTACCTTGATGGCGGCAGCATCGGCATTTGAAAAAGGCAATTACGATGTGGCTACAGGCCATCTGAATTGGGTTTTGAAACACCAAAAATCTGCACCCGTTCAAGCATTGGCAGCACAGCGTTTGGCCGTGGTGCAGTTGCAGCAGGGTAAATATGACGAAGCTTTGGCGACACTGAATACAACTGTTGACGGAGCATTCGAGCCGCTGATGACGGAAACCAAAGGCGACGTATATGCAGCACAAGGAAAAAACAAAGAAGCGTTGCAAATGTACGAACAAACTTTGTTGAAACTCGCCAAAGATTCGCCCAACCGGGACGCCGTGCAATTTAAAGCAGATCAGTTGCGTTAAGGCCGTCTGAAACAGCGAGGCTTGCCAAGTTTTGTGCTTGGCAAGCCCTTGTCTGTTTCAGAGCCGGTAGAGATTTCCATATTTTTGAATATTTTGCTGCGTATGATAGCAAAACGGCAGTTTTAGATATTTTATTGAGCACCGGTTGGATTTCGACCGGTAAAAATGGCTTCCGGCACTATAGCCGGCAGCGACTTACAGCATTTCCCAATATCTTGATATATCGGCACAGAAGCCGGTAAAGCCGAGACGGCAATCGCTGTTGATACAATACGAATGACGATATTTAAGGCCGTCTGAAATAACGGCCAAGAAAGCATAATTATGAAACCCACAATTGCCCTTGTCGGCCGCCCGAATGTAGGCAAATCTACTTTATTCAACCGCCTTACCCGCACCAAAGACGCGCTGGTGGCAGACATGCCGGGGCTTACCCGCGACCGCCATTACGGCCACGGCAAAATCGGCAGCAAGCCTTATTTAGTGGTTGATACCGGTGGTTTTGAACCGGTGGTAGACAGCGGTATTTTGCACGAAATGGCCAAACATACTTTGCAGGCGATTGATGAAGCGGATGCGGTGGTATTTTTGGTGGACGGCCGTACCGGTTTGACTCCGCAGGATAAGATTATCGCCGACCGTTTGCGCCAAAGCCCGCGCCCTGTTTATTTGGCAGTGAATAAAGGCGAGGGTGGCAACCGAGCCGTATTGGCGGCGGAGTTTTACGAGCTGGCCTTAGGCGAACCGCACGTGATTTCCGGTGCGCACGGTGACGGCGTGTATTACCTGATGGAAGAAATTCTCGAGCATTTCCCCGATGCCGAAGAAGAGGTGGAGGAGCCCAAGCATCCCGTGTTTGCCGTGATTGGCCGCCCCAATGTGGGTAAGTCCACTTTAGTGAATGCCATTTTGGGTGAAGAGCGGGTGATTGCATTTGATATGGCAGGTACAACCCGCGACAGCATCCACATCGATTTTGAGCGCGAAGGCAAGCCATTTACGATTATCGACACGGCGGGCGTGCGCCGTCGCGGTAAAGTGGAAGAGGCCGTTGAAAAATTCTCGGTGATTAAAGCCATGCAGGCGATTGAGGCTGCGAATGTAGCGGTATTGGTGCTCGACGCACAGCAGGATATCGCCGACCAAGATGCCACCATCGCCGGATTTGCCTTAGAAGCGGGCAGAGCTTTGGTTGTAGCCGTGAACAAATGGGACGGTATCAGCGAAGAACGCCGCGAGCAGGTAAAACGCGATATTGCCCGCAAGCTGTATTTTTTGGATTTTGCCAAATTCCACTATATTTCCGCATTGAAAGAGCGCGGTATAGACGGTTTGTTTGACAGTATTCAGACGGCCTATGATGCGGCTATGATTAAAATGCCGACGCCGAAAATCACCCGCGTGCTTCAATCCGCTATTGAGCGCCAGGCTCCGCCGCGTGCAGGTTTGGTGCGCCCGAAAATGCGTTATGCCCATCAGGGCGGCATGAATCCTCCCGTGATTGTGATTCACGGCAACTCTTTACATGCGATTTCAGACAGTTATACCCGTTACCTCACGCAAACTTTCCGTAAGGCATTCAATCTGCAAGGTACTCCGCTGCGCATCCAATATAACGTTTCCGAAAATCCTTACGAAGAAGCCGAAGACAAACCGAAGAAGAAGCCGTTGCGCAGGGTGGCGTTGAGTAACAGGATTGAAAAACGGGAAGGGCGTAAAGAAGAGAAAAGCCGCATCAAAAAGAAAAACAAAGTGAGCGTGAAGAAGCTGCACAATAAATAATCCGATTAATGTAATTGATCTTGAATGCGGGTATGCGGTTGAAGATTTACCTGAAAAATCAACCGGCCTGTAAGGTTTGGATATTGAATTTTCGTAAACCGCAAACATCACTTCGAGTAAAATACGCGCTTTTGAATGTTTAGGAAAAATAATGTTATTGGCCTGTTTGGGTTTGATTTTCGGTTTAGTGTTATTGACGCTCAGTGCCGACCGCTTTATTGAAGGTGCGGCAGAAACCGCCCGCCATTTCGGCATGTCACCGTTGTTTATCGGCATGGTGATTGTGGGTTTCGGCACGTCGGCGCCGGAAATGGTGGTGTCTTTATTGTCGGCGATGCAGGGAAACCCCGGTATTGCTTTGGGTAATGCTTATGGTTCCAACATTACCAATATGGCTTTGATTCTCGGTATTACGGCGCTGATTGCCCCGATTTTTGTGCAACGCCGCATCATTGTGCGTGAGTTTCCGGTATTGTTGGCGGTAACTGCACTGACAGTGGTTTTGCTGCTGGATGGCGAATTATCGCGGTTTGACGGTGTGGTTTTGATGGCAGCGTTGGCGGCGGTATTTTTACCGACTGTATTTAAGGCTTTGAGAGGCGGCGACAATATAGTGGAAGATATTGCTACCGAGTTTGAAAGTGAAGAAAGCCGCATGTCGCTTCGTCGCGCTTTGGTGGTGTTGGTGTTGGGCTTGATCGTGCTGGTGCTCAGTTCGCGTCTGTTGGTGTGGGGTGCGGTAACGATTGCGCAAGGTTTCGGCGTGTCGGATTTGGTTATCGGCTTAACCGTGGTGGCGGTAGGCACTTCGTTGCCCGAGTTGGCTTCATCGGTAATTGCCGCACGCAAAGGCCAGCACGATATTGCAATGGGTAACGTGATCGGCTCGAACCTGTTTAATACGCTTGCGGTAGTCGGCTTGGCGGCTTTGGTGTCGCCGATGCAGCCGGGTGCTGAAGTGTTGAACCGTGACGTGGCCATTATGTCTGCGTTGACGGTGGTTGTGTTTGGATTGTGCTGGCTGTTGAAAGGCCGTCTGAATCGTGTGGTCGGATTGGGTCTGTTGTTGGTTTACATTGCTTACACGGTTTATTTGGTAATGGGTTCGTTTGGCTCATCTGCCGGCGCATAAATCGGAAAACTACATAAAAACAAGGCGGGTATGTTATTACCCGCCTTGTTTTATTTTGGAGATTAGTGCGGCAAGCCTTTTGCCAGAGCTTTATTGGCTCTTTTGACTGCCAGTTCTTCTTTCCAGCTCATGTAGCGTTGGCGGTAACGTGCTTTCATCATATTGTCGAATTTGCGTTGTACGGTCAGATTCCACAAGCTGTGTGCTTTAACGGCCAAGCTTTCGTCCCATGCGCGCAGGGATAAGGAAAACGAACCGTCGAGGTATTTCATCCAATGCCACCAGCCGGTCGGCATGAACAGAGTGTCGCCGTGTTCCAAATAGCATTCGACGCCTTCCACGCCTTCGAGGGCGGGGAAACGCTCGGTATCGGGGTGTTCGACGCTGTAATCTTCCAGTGCATAAGTGGCATAGGGAATGCGGTAGAGGCGCTCTTTCCATTTGTAGTCAAACAAAATAATGTGTTTGCGCCCGAAATGGGTGTGGAAGATGTGCGCCATGTCTATATCGTAATGCAGGAAGGTCTCGGAGCCGATGCCGCCGAAAAACATGGTGGGGTATTTGTCTAAAAAGCCGCCCATCAAATCTTTGGGGAACACATAATCTTGCAACAGCGAAGGGGCGTGCTTGATGGGGTCGAACAGGAAAATGCGCAAGTCGGTCGGCTCTCGTTTGATTAAATCGATGTAGTCGCCGAATTTCATTTCGGTGCTGGCGGCATTAATCGGCGCGGCGGGGTCGGCTTTGCTACTGTCGTAAAGCGGTACGGTGATGTCGCCGATGGCTTCTTTCATGTAATCCAACGACCATTTTTCATACGCCGGCCATTTTTTGCTCATGTTTTTGATGACTACGGGGCGGCGCGGTTTGAGGTAATGTTGGCGAAAATCTTCGCGGCTGATGTCTTCTACTACATCAATCGGTGTTAGTTTGAAACCCATATCGGTTATTTTTCGTTGATTGGATATAAAACATGGATTTTAATTAAATTTTTGCGGCGGGAAAACTGTTTTGCAGCAAAAAAATCCAATGCGGGCTATTGATGCAGATAAGTGGGTTTTTCTTCTGATTATTAAGAAACACGCCGGCCTGAAATGTGTATCAGGCCGGCGTGTTTTAGGTTGTGGCGTCAGCAGAAACGCTGATGTTTAGTAACGGGAAATATCGAAGCGTTGGCCGCTGCTGCCGTCGCAACGGTACATACGGGCTTGGTTGCCGTGTTTGCCCACATCCAAGCATTTGTTGTTGAGCGCGCTGCGGATGGTGCGGCCGTCGCGATACCATTGTTGGTTTTTGTCGCCGTGGCAGGCGTAGGCGATAACCGGGGCGCCGTCTTCCGTTTTAGCGCCTGCTACGTCAAGGCAGAGGCCGTCCACCATGATTCTGTTGCGGGAGAACGTAAACTGCTGGTTGCGCTCGCCGTGGCAGGAATAAGTGATCATGCCTTTGTAGCCGGAGCGGCTATGGTCTAAGCATTGGCCGTCTGAACTGCGGATCAGGCGGGCGTGTGAATCGCCAGACGGGAAACGGTGGTGAGATTCGCGGTCGTGTCGCGGCGTTTTGATGCGGCCGTCGTCGCTCACATCGGGAAATTCGGGGAAATTGGTGGGCGGTTCTATATAGATACAACCGCTGGCTAACAGGGGAAGAAGGAGTAAAGCGGCTTTCGTTTTCATGTTATCAATCCTTTTTTCAGGTTGGAAAGTTCATTTTAGTATGTTGAGTATGATCGGTTTGGATAGAGAGCGGGCTTGGGTAAGCCGTGCACAGGCCAAACCGTTCGATGCGCATATTACTCTTCCAAACCGTATGAAATTTTATGCTTTGAGTTAAAAACGGTCAGCGCAAGGATTGGCTTTTGAATGTTTTGTTGCAGATGCGGCCGGAATGTAAAGATGTGAACGGTTGGTGTAGGGAATATTTTTCAGACGGCCTGCTATGAGTCGGATAAAAGAAGAGATGGTTTTTGCTCGATGAGGCCGTCTGAAAATGGAATGTATGATGTTTAGCGTTGCGCCTCAATAATGCGGTTGCGCAGCCAGCGGGCGGCCGGGGCGATTTCTCCCGACAGCATACCGATTTCGCCGATGGCCGAATCTTTCAGCACATCGGCCGCGGCTCCGTGCAGCCACACGCCGCCGTGCACGGCTTGTTCGGTATCGATGCCTTGTGCCAGCAGGCTGCCGATGATGCCGCTCAACACATCGCCGCTGCCCGCCGTTGCCAAGCCTGCATTGCCGCTTAAGTTGGTGTAGAGGCTGCCGTCGGGGCTGCACACTAATGTATGGTGGCCTTTGAGGACGGTGTAAGCATGAAACATGCTGCTGATTTGTGTTACCGCGGCTGCGCGGTCGGCCTGCACTTCTGCGGTGGAAACGCCGAGCAGGCGGGCGGCTTCGGCGGGGTGGGGGGTAAGCACCAATGTCGGGTAATCGCGTGCCGATGCTGCCAAATCGGCGTGGCGGGAAAGCAGGGTAACGGCGTCGGCGTCGAGCAGCACGGGGCTTTCGCGGTTTGCCGAGGTCAGCTGCGTGTAGAGTAAGGCAAGTGCTTCATGACACAGCCCCATGCCGCAACCGATTGCCCAAGCGGTAATGTCGTTGCGCAGTTGCAAGGCGGCGGCGGTGGAAAGCATGATTTCGGGGCGTTCGGGAATCACGGGCAGCGGCAGGGCGGGCTGGTTGAAGCCTGCCCACACCTTGCCGCAGCCGTTGTAAATGGCGGCGGTGGCGGCCAGAATAACGGCGCCGCTCATGCCTGCCGCACCGCCGATAACGGCCAGCGTGCCGTGTGTGCCTTTGTGGCTTTGCGGGTCGCGCGGTGCGAAAACTTGCCCGAACTGCGCGGCGGCCTGAATCTGCGTGTCGAGACGGTGGCTGGTGTAGTGGCTTGAAAACATGATGATACCCGTGTGTAAATCCATTACAATGTTGTTCAGACGGCATCGAGGCCGTCTGAAACGGCACAAACCATCATATAAGAATGAAAGCATTTTATGAAGCAGAAATTGAAAGTTTGGGATCTTTCCACACGGCTTTTCCATTGGACTTTGGTCATCGCGATTGCCTTTATGTGGTACAGCGCCGAAACCGGCGGCAACCTGATGGTATGGCATTTGCGGGTGGGGCTGCTGATCTTGGGGCTGATTGTGTTCCGCCTTTGCTGGGGCTTGTGGGGCAGCGATACCGCCCGTTTCAGCAGCTTTGTGCGCGGCCCAGCGCAGATTAAACGCTATATCAAAGGCGAAATTACTGAAAACGAGCAGCCCGGCCATAATCCGCTCGGTGCGCTGATGGTGCTGGCTCTATTGGGCGCGGTGGCGTTTCAAGTGACCACGGGTTTGTTTACGCCTGATAACAATGCCTTTGTTAACAACGGCTTTTTAAACGGCTGGGTGAGTGAAGATACGGGCAATCTGATTCACAAGATTCATGTGAGCTTCTTCAATTTGCTGTTGGTTTTGATCGGCGTGCATGTGCTGACCATTCTAGTTTATAAGTTTGTGAAAAAGCACAACCTGATTACGCCGATGATTACCGGCTACAAATATCTGGAAGGCAAACTGCCCGTGCTGAAATTTGCCGGAACGGGCAAAGTATTGGCGGCGTTGGCGGTAGCAGCGGGCGTGGTGTGCGCCGTATGGTTTGCCGGGTAAGAGAGGCCGTCTGAAAATGAAGCTGACTTCGATTGCCCGCTATCCTGTGAAATCAATGGGCGGAAATGTATTGGCGGAAAGCGCGGTAACGCCCGTCGGCTTGCCGCACGACCGCGAATGGCTGGTGGCGACGCCGCAGGGCGGTTTTATCACGGCGCGGAAGTTTCCGCAGATGCTGTTGTGGCAAACCGATGCCGCGCCCGACCGCCTCACGCTGACCGCGCCCGACGGCAGCAGCCGCGCCGTTTACACCAACGAGATGGTTCATACCGCCGATGTTACGGTGTGGAAAGACTGTTTTCCGGCTTATCACGGCAGTGCTGAAACGGATGCGTGGCTTTCGGAGCGGCTCGGCACCGATGCACGCCTGTATTGGCTCGGCGGACACAGCAAGCGCGTATTGGCTTATTCGCAAACGCCGCTTTCTTTTGCAGACAGCGCACCGTTTTTGCTCACGAACACGGCTTCTTTGGACGATTTGAACGCGATGCTCGATACGCCCGTGGAAATGGAGCGTTTCCGTGCCAATTTCGTTGTGTCCGGCAAAGAAGCATATGAAGAAGAAACGTGGCACCGCATCCGCATAGGCGAAGTGGAGTTCGAGCATTTCAAACCCTGCACCCGCTGCGTGATGACAACGGTGGATTTGAAAACCGCCAAAAAAGACCCGTTTCAAGAACCGCTCAGCACTTTGGCGATTGCGCGCAAAGCCATCTTCGGTGTGCATTTGGTGGCGTTGAATCAAGGCGTGGTTAAAGCGGGGGACGAAGTGGAAGTGTTGTCGTATAAATAATGCTTCAATGTTGAGACTGCTTGCCGGTTTCACATGTGGTTTTTCAGACGGCCCGAAATCTGTGTAAAGGTTTCGGGCCGTCTGAAAATGAGCTGTGCAATATTGAGCGGCTTGCTACGGGTTTAGTCTGTTGACGAAATATCGGCCCAAGTCAGCCCGAATCTTGCCAAATATTTGCGCAAACGGTCGCTGTCGTTGGGGTTGGCTTTTTGAGCGCGCGAAACATGAAACAGCGCCCGGCCGGCTTCGGCCATGTTTTTGTGGTGGCGGCATTCGGTAATCACGTTTTCGAGCTGCATTTGGTCAAACAAATCCAAGCTGTCGGCGTCGATACCTTTGGCTTTCAGAATCAGGCGCCAATCGTTTTCAGACGGCCTGTGGAGGGCGGTATCGGCATCGTCTGCCCACAGCCATTTCAGACGGCCTGTTTCGGCTTCCACCGCTTCGGTCTGAATCCTTCCCTGTGGTGCGAGCGTGGCCAAGCGCATGATGCTGGCGGCGAGGTCGCGGAAGTTGCCGCGCCACAAGGCTTGCGGCGACAGGGCGAAATTAAGGTAGGCGGCATGGGCTTCTTTGTTGAAGCGGGTGGTGCGCCCCAATTCTTGGGAAACGACGGCAAGCTGGTGTTCGATGTTGGGTTCGATGTCTTCGCGCCGCTCGGCCAGCGCGGGCAGGGTGTATTGCCAGATGTTGATGCGGGCGAACAGGTCTTCTCGGAAACGCCCCAAGCGCACTTCGCGGCGTAAATCGCGGTTGGTGCCGGCGATGAGTTGGAAATCGCTGTGCACTTCGCTGTCGCTGCCGATGGGATAAAAGTGTTTTTCTTCAATGGCTTTGAGCAGCATGGCTTGTTCGTCCAGCCCCAATTCGCCGATTTCGTCGAGAAACAGCACGCCTTTGTCGGCGGTTTTCAAATAGCCTTCGCGTTTGTCGGCGGCGCCGGTAAACGCGCCTTTTTTATGGCCGAACAGGGCGGAGGCGGCGCCGTCACCCCGGAGGGTGGCGCAGTTTACATCGACAAACTTGCCGGAAATGAGGTGCCGTGCTTTTTTCAGCTCGTAAATACGCCGCGCCAGCATGGATTTGCCCGCACCGGTGGGGCCGCTGAGCAGGATAGGCGAGGGGGAATGGAGGGCGACTTGCTCGATTTCGGCAATCATGCGGTTGAACGCGGGGTTGCGGGTGGCAATGCCGCTTTTGAGGTAGCGCACGGCATCGTGGCGCACGGCGGCGAGGCGTTCGGCCAAAACATCGTAGCGCGCCAAATCCAAATCAATCAGTTCGTAGCTGCCGACTTCCCCGATAGGCATGTTGCGCCTTTGCTTCTTGGGCGGCGAAGTTTGCAGCAGCACGCTGGGGATGCGTCGGCTTTCAACCAGCAAAAACAGGCAGATTTGGGCGACGTGTGTGCCGGTGGTGATGTGGGTGAGGTAGTTTTCTGCTTCGGTATCAAACGGATAGTGCTCGGCCCAATCGTGCAGCTTGGTATAGACTTCGCTGAAATCCCACGGGTTGCTTAATTCCATCGGTACGAGGCGCACGCTGGTGTGCGGTGCGCTGCTTTCGATGTCGGCTTTTACGGTGTCGGCCAACTCGCGGTAGTGTTCGGCGTAGAAAAGCTCTATGCGGTCGACGTGCAGGTCTTTTTGCTGGCTGATGGCGACATTGGGGCGCCATTTCGACCAGCGTCCTTGCCCCAGCCCGCTGTCGAGTTGGGTGCCGAGAAAGCTGATAACGATGTTTTTCTTGTTCATATGTGTCAACAGGTTGTAGGTTGGCTTGAGGCCGTCTGAAAATTTCAGACGGCCTTATTTGATGAAAGATTAAGCATCACGGCCGATTTTATCTTCTTTAATCGGCAGGTTAAGCAGGGCTGCGGCGGCGGCAAGCACCATGTCGGCATACCACATCCAGCCGTAATCGCCGAAAGCCGTGATGGCTTTGCCGCCGAGATAAGCACCGAAAAACGCGCCGATTTGGTGCGACAGCAAGGTTAAGCCGAACAGCGTGGCGAGATAGCGTACGCCGAAACGTTTGCCGACAATTGCGGCGGTGGGCGGCACGGTAGCCAGCCAAGTCAGCCCCAGCCCGGCGGCAAAAAGGTAAAACACGGTATCGGTGCGCGGCAGCATTAAGTAAACGGCAATCAAAGCGGCGCGCGAGCCGTACATCCAAAATAAAATGTATTTGCTGCGGAAACGGCCGACCGCCCAGCCCGCCGCAAGGCTGCCTACGACGTTGGATAAGCCGATAATTGCCAACGACCACGAAGCCACAGCGGGCGGCAATCCGCACAAGGCTACTTCGGTGGGCAGATGGGTCACTAAAAAAGCAATGTGGAAACCGCAGGTAAAAAAGCCCAAGTGCAGCAGGATATAGCTGCGGTCTTTAAAGGCTTGAGCCAAAGCCTGCTTGAGTGTTTGGCTGCCGCTGTCTGGGCTTGCGGCTTGTTGCGGTTTGGGTGTGTTGTCGCCGCGGGTAAGCAGGCGGGAGAGGGGGATGATGATCACGCTGATGGCTGCCAATACATACATGGTGCCGCGCCAACCTGCGGCGGGCAGAAAAATCAGCCCTTGAATCAGCGGTGCAAATAAAAACTGCCCGAACGATCCGCCCGCATTCACGATGCCGGAAGCCGTGCCGCGCATTCGTGCAGGTACTTTGTTGGCAACTTGGCTCATCAAAATCGAAAACCCGCCTGCGCCCGAACCGAAGGCAATCATCACGCCCATCGTGAATGCCAATCCCCAAGCCCCGCTCAACCAAGGAACCATGATACAGCCCGCCACAAGCAGTAAAGTTCCCCACCACAGCACCGGCCACGCACCGAAGCGGTCGGCCAATGCGCCGGTAAGCGGTTGGGAAACGCCCCACATCAGTTGGGTAACGGCGAGGGCAAAGCTGATGTCGGCAATACTGAGTGCGGTATCTTTGACCATAGGCTGAACAAACAGCCCCAGCGACATCCTGATGCCGGAAGTAATCATTAATACGGATGCCGCGCATAAGATAACCAGCCACGCCATCCGCAGATTGTCGGAACGATGGTGCATCACTTGAATTTTTCTTCTAATGGTTTTCTGTGTTTTTTAACGATAGCAGCGGTTTGTTTGAATGAAATATAGTCTGCAAACCGTAGGCATTTATATAGCAGGCCGTCTGAAAAAACAAGCGGATAAGCGGGAAGTGATGGGTGGCGCGCAGATGCTTTGCGGCATAAACAGACGGTGTAATCCAACGAAACCGGTTTGCCGGGATTGATGTTGGGCATAGTAAGCAGGGAAACGCCCGGAGTTATCCGCTTAAATGTTATGGCAGAATTGTGAAGTGAATGTTTTGATGTGCAGCATATTGTTTTAAATGAATTTAGTTTTTTAGCATGAATTCTTTTAATCCGCTGCTTAACCGCTCGTTTACACATTCTTTACAACTACACGGAATTACACTTATACTGGATTGGCAGTTATGCGTCTTGAAAGAGGCGCGGATTGCTTGTGTAGAATGATTTTTGACAACGTTTCACAGGATAAAAATATGGCTCCCGACAAACAACAGCGCCCGGAAAATATCGAGCTGCTCAGCGCGCAAGCGCCGATTACCGATTTCCGCGGCCTGATTACGACCATCATTGCTGCGGTAATCTGTTTCGGTATTTATCATATTCTGCCTTATGAAGCCACCGCCAATAAAGGCATTGCCGTATTGCTGTTTGTGGCTATTTTATGGTTTACCGAAGCCGTGCACATTACCGTAACCGCATTAATGGTGCCGATACTGGCCGTGGTACTCGGTTTCCCCGAAATGGACATCAAAAAAGCCATGAGCAGCTTTGCCGACCCGATTATTTATATTTTCTTCGGCGGCTTTGCGCTGGCTGCGGCGCTTCACATGCAGCGTCTCGACCGTAAGATTGCCGTGTGGCTGCTGTCTTTGTCCGGCGGGAACATGAAAGCCGCAGTGCTGATGCTGTTTGCAGTAACCGCATTTTTGTCTATGTGGATCAGCAATACTGCAACCGCCGCCATGATGTTGCCTCTGGCTATGGGTATGATGGATCATTTGGATAAAGAAAAAGAGCGTAATACCTACGTGTTTGTATTGCTGGGCATTGCCTACTGTGCGAGCGTAGGCGGTTTGGGTACGATAGTGGGCTCTCCTCCGAATGCGATTGCCGCAAAAGCGTTAGATTTGGATTTTGCCGGCTGGATGAAAATGGGCTTGCCTGTCATGTTGCTGATTCTGCCGCTGATGCTGTTTGCGCTGTATATTATCCTGCGTCCGAACTTGAGCGAGCGCGTGGAAGTGAAAGCCGAGCATATTCCGTGGACGCTGCACCGCGTGATTGCGATGTTGATTTTCATCGCCGCCGCCATGGCTTGGGTGTTCAGCTCCAAACTTAAAGCATCGTTCGGCATTGCCAATCCCGATACCGTTATCGCTCTGACCGCCGCCGTGGCCGTGGTGGTGTTTGGCGTGGCGCGTTGGAAAGAAGTTGCACGCAATACCGACTGGGGCGTGTTGATGCTGTTTGGCGGCGGTATTGCATTGAGCAATCTGCTGAAAGTTTCCGGCGCGTCTCTCGCGCTCGGCCAACAGCTGGCGACGGCGTTTGTGGTGGCGCATCCTTTGGTGGTGATTTTTGCCGTGGCCGCATTCATTATTTTCCTCACCGAATTTACCAGCAATACCGCTTCCGCCGCTTTGCTCGTGCCGATTTTCGCCACTATTGCCACGCAGATGGGGCTGCCTAAAGAAGTGCTGGTGTTTGTGATCGGTATCGGCGCTTCGTGTGCGTTTATGCTGCCGGTGGCAACGCCGCCCAATGCCATCGTGTTCGGCACGGGGCTGATCAGGCAGAAGGAAATGATGCGCACGGGTGTGCTGCTGAATATTCTGTGTATCGTATTGGTGGCCGCATGGGCGTATGCGTTTTACGCTTGATTGAGTATCAGCCGATATGAATAAAGGCCGTCTGAAAACAAACTTTGCGGGTTTCGCGAAAATGTTTTCAGACGGCCTTTGGTATATACGGCCAAGTTTTAACAGATAGTGCGTTACTTCTCTTAAAGATGCAGCACATAACGGTATGCGCCGTTTATCACACATGATAACATTACGCTTTCTACACACATGCCGTCTGAAAAGCATGAATAGGTTTTTTCAGACGGCCTCAAGCCGATAAGTCAGGATACATTTATGGATGAATTAATCAAAGAAGCCGCCCTCCATTTTCACGAATATCCCAATCCGGGCAAAATCCAAGTAGCCCCCACCAAGCCTTTGGCGACGCAATACGACCTTTCGCTGGCTTATTCGCCGGGGGTGGCCGCTCCGTGTATGGAGATTTATAACGATCCGCTGGCTTCTTACAAATATACCGCCCGCGGCAATCTGGTTGCCGTGATTTCTAACGGTACCGCCGTATTGGGCTTGGGTAACATCGGCGCTTTGGCCGGCAAACCCGTGATGGAAGGTAAGGGCGTTCTGTTTAAAAAATTCGCCGGTATCGACGTATTCGACATCGAAGTCAACGAAACCGACCCCGACAAACTGGTTGAAATCATCGCCTCTTTAGAGCCGACGTTCGGCGGTATCAATCTTGAAGACATCAAAGCGCCCGAGTGCTTCTATATCGAGCAAAAACTGCGCGAGCGTTGCAATATTCCCGTATTCCACGACGACCAACACGGCACGGCTATTATTACCGCCGCTGCCGTTTTGAATGCCTTGCGCGTTACCGGCAAAGCGATTGAAAACGTATCGCTGGTGTGTTCCGGTGCGGGCGCGGCCGCCATTGCCTGCTTGGATTTGCTGGTAGCCTTGGGCATGAAGCGCGAAAACATCACCGTATGCGATTCCAAAGGCGTGATTTACACCACCCGCGAAGACCGCGAACGCATGGACGAGAGCAAAGTGCGCTACGCCGTTCAAGACAACGGCCAGCGCGTATTGGCCGACACGGTAAACGGCAAAGATATTTTCTTGGGCTTGTCCGGCCCCAATGTGTTGAGCACGGATATGCTCAAAACCATGAACGCCAGCCCCATCGTGTTTGCACTGGCCAACCCTACGCCCGAAATTTGGCCGCCTGAAGCCAAAGAAGCGCGCCCCGACGTGATTATCGGCACGGGCCGTTCGGACTTCCCCAACCAAGTCAACAACGTATTGTGCTTCCCGTTTATCTTCCGCGGCGCATTAGACGTAGGCGCAACCACCATCAACGAAGAAATGAAACTCGCCTGCGTGCGCGCCATTGCCGATTTGGCGATGGCCGAATCCAGTGCAGAGGTGGCCGGTGCCTATGAAGATGCCGATTTAACCTTCGGCCCGGAATATCTGATTCCCAAGCCGTTCGACCCGCGGCTGATTGCCAAAATCGCGCCCGCCGTTGCCCAAGCGGCAATGGATTCCGGCGTGGCAACCCGTCCTATCCACGATATGGACGTTTATGTAGAAAAGCTGAACCAGTTTGTGTACAAAACCAGCTTGTTTATGCGCCCTGTATTTAATCAGGCACGTAAGCAAATCAAGCGCATTGTGTTGACGGAAGGCGAAGACGAGCGCGTATTGCATGCCGCCCAGCAAGTAGTGTCGCAAAAACTGGCGTTCCCGATTTTGGTAGGCGACAAAAAAACCATCGAAGAACGCTTGCAGTCGCAAGGTTTGACCATTCAGCCCAGCAAAGACTTCGAGCTGATCGACATCAACTGCAATCCGCATTTTGAAGAAAGCTGGAAAGAATATTACCAACTGCGCAAACGCAAGGGCGTAACCGAAGAAATGGCACGCCGCCGCCTGCGCGCCAACAGCACATTGATCGGCGCCTTGATGGTACGTCTCGGCCATGCAGACGGTATGCTGTGCGGCACGATGGGCCGTTTTTACGACCACTTCAACATCTTTGAAGAAGTCATCGGCTACAACAACCCGGAAAACCACGCTTTTGCCATGAACGCGCTGATTTCCAACAAAGGCAACTTCTTCATCGCCGATACCTACATCAATGAAGACCCGGATGCCGATCAATTGGCCAAAGGTACGTTGATGTGCGCCAAAGAAATGAAACGCTTCGGTATCAAACCGAAAGTGGCGTTGGTGTCCAACTCCAATTACGGTTCGCGTAGCGATAAAGATGCCATCAAAATGCAACAAGCGCTGGAGATGATCCGTGAAATCGACCCGGATTTGGAAATCGACGGCGAAATGCAGGCCGATGTGGCGATGGATGAAGAGATGCGTAAGAGCATTTTTCCAGAAACCACGCTTACCGGCTCGGCCAACCTGCTGGTGATGCCGAACGTGGAAGCCGCCAACATCAGCTACAACCTGTTGCGCGTGAATGCGACCAACGGCATTACCGTCGGCCCGATTCTGATGGGCATGAACAAACCGGTACACATCGTTACCCCGATTTCTACCGTGCGCCGTATCGTGAATATGATCGCGCTGACGGCGGTAGATGCGCAGCGTCAATAAGGTTGGGTTTACCGTGTTTGCGTAACTTTTTTGCTGTGGCACACCATGTTGAAAGGTGTGCCGAACGGTAAAAGTCGTGATGAGCAAATACTGAAGCTGTTGTAAAAAAATCCGGCATGGTTGATACCATGCCGGATTTTTTATGCTGAAGCCTGAGACCTTTGTACCATTCAGATAAAAGCCCAAACGGAGCTTAAAAAAATCTTGAGGCCGTCTGAAAACCCGCTACGCGGGCTTCGTCAAAACGAGTAACGCGAGTTTTTCCAAAGCGGGTTTTACTCACACTTTTTTGAATTGCTAACCACTTTCGTGGGGGCGGATTGTATATCCGCCAGTTGGCGTTTTTAGTAATAATTTGATTTTCCGGCTATATGTTAATCAACAATGGATACGAAATAAGGTTTCTATGCAGTCAACCGCAGCGGAGGGTGGGCAATCCGCCGCTGCGGTTTGATTAAAACAGTAACATCTAGAATCTTTACCGATTATCCAACCAAATAATGCTCGCCATGCGGCCGGTTTGCTTTTCGCGGCGGTACGAGAAAAAAGTATCGCGCTCAAGCACGGTGCAGTGGGTGCCGCCGTAAATCATGCTCACGCCTTCCCGCTGTAAGGTTAATCGGGCAAGTGCATAAATGTCGGCCAGATATTTGCCTGAACCTATCGGCTCGAAAGCCTGCTCGGCCTGATGGGATTGGGCGCAGAACGCGTCGTAAACGTCTTGGCCTACTTCAAACGCATCGGGGCCGATAGCGGGGCCGAGATAGGCCATGATTTCAATCGGAGGCACATTCATGGCGGCTATGGTGTTTTGCAGGATGCCTGCGGCCAAACCGCGCCAGCCTGCGTGTGCGGCGGCAACTACGGTGCCTGCTTTGTCGCAGAACAGCACGGGCAGACAGTCGGCAGTCATGGCGGCGCAGGCTGCGGTGGCGGTGTTGTCGACGACGGCATCGGCATCGGGAGATTGGCCGATATATTCCGCCGCCCGCACAACGGTGGTGCTGTGAATCTGGTTGAGATACACCACGGGTGCACTGATGTGCGCTTGAACGGTCTGCCGGTTGTGCTCCACATGCTCGGAGCGGTCGCCGACATGACTGCCGAGGTTGAGGCTTCGGTAAACGCCTTCGCTGATGCCGCCGTTGCGGGTGGTAATCAGCGTTTTAACATTGGCGGGAGCCGGCCAGTCGGCATGGAAGAAAGGCGCGTTTTGATCGGGATGCAAACCGATGGCGGCGTTTAAATCAAAGGGATTGTTCATCGTGTTGACCTTTCAGACGGCCTCTGCGGTTTAGTGCTCTTTGCCGCAGCAGTTTTTGTATTTTTTGCCGCTGCCGCAGGGGCAGGGGTCGTTGCGGCCGACTTTTGCACCGGGATTGCGTACGGTTTTGGGTTTGTTTTTGAGGCTGCGCCAGTAGTAATAGATATCGAGCAGTACATGCGGCAGCTCGGATTCGAGCTGGGTTAATTCTTTATCGGTCAGATGCAGCAGCACTTCGCCGTTGTCGTCTTCATCATAAATGCCGCCTAGAGCCATGATGGGGTAGAACAGGTCTTCAAATTCTTCGTTGTTGACGGCTTCAAACCAATCGGTAGGCACCACATCCAAGGCATAAAGATAGGCGTTGCACCAAGTGTGGAAGTCGGGGTTTTCGGCTTCGTCGTCATACAGCCACAAATCGGGCAGCATTTTTTCTTCCAGCTTGGTGTGCATGTCCATCACCAAAGCGAGAACCAGCGACTCGATTTCTTTTTGTTCGTTGGGCGTGAACAGGTTTTCGTCACCCATCACTTCCGGCAGCCATTCGCCCGTGTTGAGCGCGTCCGGGCCGGTGAGCAGCGCCATCATATAGGCCTGCACTTCGTCGCAACGCATGGTGGCGTGGGTTTCTGCTTTGGTATCCAAAAGCTCGGAAAGTCTTTGTCGGGAAGAGTCGTCAAACATGGTGGTTCCTTGTGGGTGCGGCTTGAGGCCGTCTGAAAAATAGGGTGGTTGCGCTTAGGCGGCGTACAGCCTTTGGCGCATTTGTTCAAATAAACATACGGTTGCCGCCATCGCGACGTTTAATGATTCGGTTTGCCCGAGCATGGGGATTTTGACGCAGCCGTACACATGTCGGCGTATTTCGGGGCTGATGCCGCTGCCTTCGTTGCCGAACACCCATGCGGCAGGCTCGGTCAGGCGCATGTCGTAGAGGTTGTGGTTGTCGGTTTCGGATAAGGCGGTTGCCCAAATATTGCCGGTGTAGAGTCGGCTCCACTCGGGCAGGTCGGCGCGGTCGTGGATGTCCAGTAAAAAATGCGCGCCCATGCCGGCCCGCAATACTTTCGGTGCCCATACGTCGGCGCAGTCGTGGCTTAAAATCAATTGCTTCACTCCGGCCGCCGCGGCACTGCGCATGATGGTGCCGACATTGCCGGGGTCTTGCACGCGCTCCAAAACAACGCAGTCGCCTTTTGTGGGTAAGGCCGTCTGAACGGGAATATCAATCAGCGTAATGAGGTCTTCGGCTTCGGCTAGGCCGGAGATTTTAGACAGCACGCCGTCTGCCGCCAGAGTCAGACTTTGCGACGGCAGATGTTTTACCGCAGCACTGATTTCGGGCAAATCTTTTTTGGCTTCGGGAATATAAACCTGCACGGGTTGCCTGCTGCTTTGCAGGTAAGACTGCAAAAGATGTATGCCTTCCAGCACCGTTTGCCCGTGTTGGCGGCGGGCTTTGGCTTGGGAAAGCAGCTTCGACAGATGCTTGAGTTGTTCGTTGCGGGCGGAGGTAATCAGTTTCATGGGCGGCATTATAATGTTTTTCAGACGGCCTTGCCTGATGGATAGGGTGGTTTGTGCTAATATCCGTCTGTTTCAAGTCCAATAAACCATTCCCGGTTTGATCAAGAAAATATAGAGGAATCCTAAATGACCAAACAAATTGCCATTCTTCCCGGCGACGGTATCGGCCCCGAAATTATCGCCCAAGCCGTGCGCGTGTTAGACAAATTGATTTCAGACGGCCTCGATGTCGAATATCAATACGCCCCGCTCGGTGGTGCCGCTTACGACGAATACGGCCATCCTTATCCCGAATTTACGCAAAAGCTCTGCCGCGAAGCCGATGCCGTGTTGCTCGGCGCAGTCGGCGGCCCGCAATACGACAACCTCGACCGTCCGCTCCGCCCCGAACGCGGTTTGCTGGCCATCCGCAAAGATTTAAATCTGTTTGCCAACCTGCGCCCCGCCATTCTGTATAAAGAATTGGCCAACGCTTCCACACTCAAACCCGAAGTGGTTTCCGGCTTGGATATTCTGATTGTGCGCGAACTTACCGGCGATATTTATTTCGGCGAACCGCGCGGCATCCGCACGCTGGAAAACGGCGAGCGCGAAGGCTTCAACACCATGAAATACAGTGAAAGCGAAATCCGCCGCATCGCCAAAGTGTCGTTTGAAGCTGCACAGAAACGCAATAAAAAATTGTGCTCGGTTGACAAAGCCAACGTACTGGAAACCACCGAACTGTGGAAAGAAATCTTTACCGAAACGGCAAAAGATTATCCCGATGTCGAGCTTTCGCATATGTATGTCGACAACGCCGCCATGCAGCTTGTGCGCGCGCCGAAACAGTTTGACGTGATTGCCACCGGCAATATTTTCGGTGACATTTTGAGTGATCAGGCATCGATGCTGACCGGCTCCATCGGCATGCTGCCGTCTGCGTCTTTGAACGAAACCGGCAAAGGTTTGTACGAACCTTCGCACGGTTCCGCCCCCGATATTGCAGGCCAAGACAAAGCCAACCCGCTGGCAACCATTCTTTCGCTGGCAATGCTCGTGCGTTACAGCCTGAACGACGAAGCCGGAGCCAAACGCATCGAAAACGCCGTTCAAACCGTATTGGAGCAAGGCTTCCGCACCGGCGATATTTTTGAAGAAGGCTGCAAACTCGTTTCCTGCTCCGAAATGGGCAATGCCGTTTTGGCTGCGCTGTAACCGGCAGCAAACCTGAATGATTTTTGCATAAAAGCAACATAAAAAGGCCGCAAGAGGCCGTCTGAAACTGTTTAATCTTTTCAGACGGCCTTTTTACAATCCGTTTACGCCAACTTATCTCAAAAGACACGATAATTCAGCCATTTCACAAACAAAGCTATTTGGAAACAAAGATGAAAAACACCGCAAAACTGATTTTGGCCGGCTTGGTTTTGTTGCCGGCTTTTGCCGCGCAGGCAGACACCCGTGCCGTGATTGATACCAATATGGGCAAAATCGAACTGTTGCTGGACGAGAAAAAAGCCCCGAAAACCGTAGCCAATTTTGTTCACTATGCACAAAAAGGCTTTTACAACGGCACGATTTTCCACCGCGTGATCGACGGTTTCATGGTGCAAGGCGGCGGCTTCACGGCGGATATGACGCAAAAAGCCACCGATAAAGCGATTGTGAACGAAGCCGACAACGGCTTGAAAAATACCGTCGGCACCATCGCCATGGCGCGCACGGCCAATCCGAATTCCGCCACCAGCCAGTTCTTTATCAATGTCGCCAATAACGACTTTTTAAACTTTAAAAACAAAACCGTACAAGGTTACGGCTATGCCGTATTCGGTAAAGTGACCGCCGGCATGGACGTGGTTAATAAAATCGCCAAAGTGCAAACCACCGATCAGGCCTATCACCAAAATATTCCTGTGAAGCCGATCGTGATTCAAAAAGTGAGCATCATCAAATAACGGTTGATTTCACTTTAAAATGCCTAATCACACAAAAACGCCTTTGAGGCGTTTTTGTGTTGCAACAATAAACACAAGAACATTTTTACTTTAAGCGGTGAGTGAGGCCGTCTGAAAAATGCCGCTTAATGCCGTTAAAGCCGCAACATGTTGATTGGAAAATAATGAAAAAACATCTGTTTGCTGCCGCCATCAGCTTGGCTGTTTCTACGGTGGGTGCAGCCACTTATACCATCAACAGCAAACATACCCACGCGCGCTTAAGTGTGGATCATTTCGCTACCGGTGAGCAAAGCGCAGGCTTTTACCATTTGAGCGGTAACATGCAGTTTAATCCGCAAAGCAAAACCGGTTTTGCCGACATCGTCATCCCTGTCGATACCGTCCGCTCGGGTAGTGAGAAAGTCAATGATTATCTGAAAAGTGCCGAGCTGTTTCATGCTGCCCGATATCCCCAAATCCGTTTTCGCTCCACACGTTTTCATTTCGAAGGCAGCAGGCTAGATGCGGTTTCCGGCAGTTTGACCATGCGGGGCAAAACCGCGCCGGTTACTTTGAAAGCAACGCAATTCAAATGCTATCAACACGTTGCGCTGAAAAAAGAAGTGTGTAGAGGGGACTTTAAAACCGAGATAGACCGCACCCGCTGGGGCATTGATTCACTGGCAACTACGGGAATGTCGAAAAAGGTTAAAGTCGATATTCGGATAGAAGCTGCTAAGCAGTAAGCCAGAGACCTTTGCAAAGCCCTCATCTGCGGCGCATTTCTGCGTTGTGCGCTGCTCGCTCGTTTGCCTATCTATATGATATGTCTGCACTCGCTATGCTGCTACGCCTTGAACTGCATCCACATCTGAGGGCTTTGCAAAGGTCTCAGCCAATGAATTTGAGGCCGTCTGAAATTTTCAGACGGCCTCAAACTATTTGCCGTTTACTTTTAGCGAGAGCAAGTAAAGTGCCTTCTACTATCAATAACCCAAACGCTGACAAATGGTAGATACCAATCCGGCTTGGTTCAGGGTATAGAAATGCAGGCTGGGCGCGCCTTCGCGCAGTAAGCGTTCGCACATTTCGGTTACCACATCTAAAGCCAGCGCCTTAATCGAGGCGGTGTCGTCGGCGTAAGATTGCAGTTTCAGGCGCAGCCAGCGGGGAATTTCGGCACCGCAGGTATCCGAGAAGCGCGACAACTTGGAAAAACTGGCAATCGGCATAATGCCCGGAATAATCGGGATATCCACGCCGCGGCCGCGTACGTCGTCCACAAAGCGGAAATAGGCGTCGGCATTATAGAAATATTGGGTGATGGCGGAATCGGCTCCGGCTTTGACTTTGCGCACGAAGTTGTTGATGTCGTCTTCCGCACTACGCGATTGGGGATGGTATTCGGGGTAGGCGGCCACTTCGATATGGAAGTCGTTGTTGAATTCGGTTTTAATCAAAGAAACCAATTCGTTGGCATAGCGCAGGCCGTCTGAACCTGCACCCATACCGGAAGGAATGTCTCCGCGCAGGGCGACGATGTGGCGAACGCCCAATGCTTTGTATTCGTTGAGCAAATCAATAATTTCTTGCGCGTGCATGCCGACGCAGGGCAGGTGGGGGGCAGCGGCGATGCCTTCGCTCAAGATGTCTTGAATGGCCTGCATGGTGCCGTCTCGGGTCGAGCCGCCCGCACCGGATGTGCACGAGAAAAATTCGGGGTGAAACTGGCTCAGTTGTTTTCGGGTGATGACTTGTTTGACACGGCCTTCGGGCGTGCGCGTGGGGAAAAATTCAAAGCTGAGTTTTTTTCTTTGTTGGTTATGTAAAGTCATAATAGTAATCTTTGGCTTGCGGGTTTATCCCGATGATTGGCTGTTGGAGAGGTGTTATCGGGTTGGTCATTAAATGTTTAAGCGGGATTATGCACGCAAATAAATTGAAATCAAAACCAAGAGCGGCAAGAAGAGTTGAAAAATATTTGCTTGGATATGAATTATTTTTTTATGTATTGATTTTGTTGGGAAAGATTTGAATTTTTAGGGAAATAAAGATGTCTGCCATGCACGGAAAAATGCTTCCGATGAGGCATGGCAGACGATATGTTCAACTATTGAAAACAGAAATTACAAAGGCCAGTGAAGGTCGGGATTGCTTTCAATCACTGCTTTAAATTGGTTTTGAATCCGTGTGATGGCTTCTTCGCTGTCGGCTTCAAAGCGCAACACCAATACCGGCGTGGTATTGGAGGCGCGCATCAGGCCGAAGCCGTCGGGGAATTCTACGCGCAGGCCGTCGATGGTGATGATGTTTTCCGCGCCATCGAAGCAGGCGGTTTGCGCCAATTCTTCAATCACTTTGTGGCCGTTGCTGCCTTCGGGCAAATCAATATTCAGCTCGGGCGTGGAAATGCTTTGTGGTAAGGCATTCAATACGGCGGAAGGGTTGTTGCCGGCGGAAAGGATTTCCAACAGGCGGCAACCGGCGTAGAGGCCGTCGTCGAAGCCGAACCAGCGTTCTTTAAAGAATGTGTGTCCGCTCATTTCGCCGGCCAGCAGTGCGCCGTTTTTCTTCATGGATGATTTGATGAAGCTGTGGCCGGTTTTTTCCATAATCGGTTCGCCGCCGTGTTCTTTTACCCACGGGGTCAGCAGGCGGGTGGATTTCACGTCGAAAATCACTTTCGCGCCGGGATTGCGGCTTAATACGTCTTGGGCAAACAGCATCAGTTGGCGGTCGGGATAAATGATGTTGCCTTCTTTGGTAACCACGCCCAATCGGTCGCCGTCGCCGTCGAAAGCAATGCCGACTTCCGCGTCGCCGGTTTTCAGTTCGTTAATCACATCTTGCAGGTTTTTCGGCTTGGCAGGGTCGGGATGGTGGTTGGGGAAAGTCCCGTCCACATCGCAGAAAAGTTCTGTTACGGTACAGCCGAGGGCGCGGTATAAATCGCCTGCATATGCTCCGGCCACGCCGTTGCCGGCATCAATCACAATGTTCATCGGGCGTTTGAGTTTAATGTGGCCGACGATATGGTTACGGTATTCGGCGGAGATGTCTTTTTCGGTAACTTTTCCTTCGAGGCCGTCTGAAACAAAGCGCTTGTTTTCAATGATGGCCAGCAGTTCTTGAATGGCTTCGCCTGCCAGCGTGTCGCCGCCGAGCATCATTTTGAAGCCGTTATAGTCGGGCGGGTTGTGGCTGCCGGTAATCATTACGCCGCTGCCTTCGCATTCGCGGATGGCGGCAAAATAGAGCATGGGTGTGGCAACCATGCCGACGTTCAATACATCTACGCCGCTTTCGGTTAAGCCTTTTGAAATGCTTTCCATCAGTTCGGGGCCGCTTAAACGGCCATCGCGCCCCAAAGCAATTTTTTTGATGCCTTTTTCTGCGGATTTGGCAGCAATGGCTTTGCCGATTAAGTAGGCTGCTTCGTTGGTAAGGGTTTTGCCGACGATGCCGCGGATGTCGTAGGCTTTGAAAATATCATGGGCGATGGTTGTCATAAGCATTCCTTTGAAGTTAAGTGAATGAACGGAAACTTTGCGCTGGAATTGTAGCATAGTCAAAACAGGCCGTCTGAAACCGTTCAGACGGCCTGACCAATATCGGGAAAAGTAGAATAGGGCGCAAGTAGGCTTGTGTTGCCAAAGTTTATCTTGTTATGGCTAGGGTGGAAGTTTGAACATGCTTACGTCAGGTACAGCCCTTAAATGGCAAATAATTGATGCCGTGCGGGCAAACCCTTTGTCACAAAAAGCTACCAACAAAGATGAAAATGGTTCTTTTCGAGGGCGAAACAGGCTAGAATAAGCACTTTGCCAAAATCAAATCTGGGCTGTTTGTATTCATGTTGTGGACATTTTTACTGATTGTTTTACTGTGCGCGATTGCGGGTATGCTGTGGGTTCGCCACACTCAGGAGCAAGAGTGGCTGCGCGAGCTGACTTATCTGAGCCGTCATGAAGCCGGAGAAGCATCTTCATCGCAAGGATTGGAAAATACCAAGCCGGCTAAAGTGCTGAGAGGTGTGGATCCTAATCTGAAAAACACCCGTCAGAGTCATCGTGCTGCGGAAGAAGCGAAGGCAGTTTACGACAAAACCGTCGAAAAATTCCGTGCGCTTTCGCCTAAACACAGCCGTAAATTGGATGCTACTTCGGGTACAAGAAAAGAGCAGCTTGAAGACGATGAATCCATCAATGAATTACCGATTTTTGCTTCCGCTCCCAAAGCGGCTTTAAAAGCCGATGTTGCTGCTGAAGAAGAGTTTCAGGAAGTCGGAGATGGAGCAGAAGCTGTTGAATCGACAGAAGAACAAGATGCGCCTATTCGCGCCTTAAAAGCGCAGCCCCTTTCCCGTGAGCAAGCAGCAGCAAAAGCCGAACCGGTTGAGCGTTCCGTTGCTGATACGGCGTCTTCCGAATCGGTTGAAGCTGAAGTAGAGACAACCGATATTCCTATGTTTGGCGCGGTATTGCAGCCGTCTGAACAAAAAACAGAACGCAAGCGCACTTCGGTAACTGGTAAGGCCATTGCCCCGGCGCCGTATGTAGCTTTCGATGAGGACGAATACCGCACACACAAGCCGGTAGATGCTTCTTTGCCGGTGATTACGCTGGAAGAAGCCACACGCGCCTTACAGGAAACCCATTTGTCGGAATGGCACGACAAAGAAACCGATATACAGCCTGTTAAACCTTTTTCCAATCCTTCTCCCGATATGGAAGTGGTGGAAATCAATTGGAAATTCAAACCGGCTTTAGAAGAAGCCTCGCCGCCTGCGCCCGTGGTCGAGCTGAAAACCATTGATTTGGACGACCCGGCCGTTATGCGCACCCGCGAGCGTGTATTGTCGGAAGTGCGCCAGCTTTCCCATGCCGTTCCTCGTACTGAAATTGCCCAATCTGTTCAGCAAGTAGCGGGTAATCCGGAGACGATAGGCGAAGACGACATCCGTTCCAACCTATTAAGACAGCGCATGGCGCGGCGGCGTCAAATATCGGCGCAAGCCCCTGTTCAGACGGCACAGCCGCAAATCATTCCCGAGGGGGAAGTGTTTGCCAATCTCGCCCGTACCGATTCGCCCGTAAACCGCCAACGGATACGCCGCGTCAATACGGCCATGCGTGAAAGCGTCATTCCCGATGCGGCGCGTGTGGAGCAGAGCCATGCAGTGCAGTTGCAGCCCACCGCAAAACCTGTGTCGGCTCTTCAACCTATTTCCACCCGTTTTACGCCGTATTCGGCCATGCCTGAAACGGAAAAAATGGTGATGGAGCCGCCACCCGTACCGGAGGTGGAGCGTCAAGTTATCGATATTCCCGAACCGCCGGTATTTCATGATGCACAGCCCGCCGTGTCGATTAATACGTTGAAGACACCGATTACGCGTGCGCTTGCTGCTAACGAGTATTCTGAAAATGCAGAGGCACATGTCGTCACCCGTCCCGGCTGGAGTATTAATGACCGTTTGTTGCAGGAATCCGCACCTGAGCATGAGCAAAGCCGTTTTGGTGAAATTCGCACAACTCAGTTTCAGACGGCCTCAAACCATCATGAAGCCATAAATTCAAGCGAAACGCCCGCTGCTGTTTTTGAGCAGCCTGTCGCACAAGCTTCAGCAGTTCAGGCAGATAGGCCGTCTGAACATTCGGGCATGCCTGCAAACACACCTTTGCGGCCGTTGGTTACCGTAAACACCGAAACTTCAAACATTTCATTGCCGACGGTTGCATTACTCCAGCCGCCGCAATTCGACCAGAGCGCAACCCAAACCGAAGAAGCCCTACTGGAAAACAGCATTACTATCGAAGAGAAACTGGCCGAATTTAAGGTAAAAGTGAAAGTAATGGATGCCTACGCAGGGCCGGTGATTACCCGTTATGAAATCGAACCGGATGTAGGCGTGCGCGGCAATGCGGTGATGAACCTTGAAAAAGACCTTGCCCGCTCGCTGGGCGTGTCTTCCATCAGGGTGGTGGAAACGATACCGGGCAAAACCTGCATGGGGCTGGAGCTTCCCAATCCCAAGCGACAGATGATACGGTTGAGTGAAATTTTCAATTCGACCGCATTTCAAGAGTCCAAATCCAAGTTGACGCTGGCGCTGGGTCAAGACATTACCGGCGAACCGGTGGTTACCGACTTAGGCAAAGCACCGCATCTATTAGTGGCGGGTACTACTGGCTCGGGTAAATCGGTGGGCGTGAACGCCATGATTTTATCCATGCTGTTCAAAGCCTCGCCCGAAGAAGTGCGCATGATTATGATCGACCCGAAAATGCTGGAGCTTTCCATTTATGAAGGCATTCCGCATCTGCTCGCGCCTGTGGTAACAGACATGAAGTTGGCAGCCAATGCTTTGACATGGTGCGTGAACGAAATGGAAAAACGCTACCGTTTGATGAGCCATATGGGCGTGCGTAATGTAGCGGGCTTCAACCAGAAAATAGCCGAAGCGGCAGCGCGCGGCCAAACGCTGGCCAATCCTTTCAGCTTAACACCTGAAGAACCCGAGCCGCTGACCAAATTGCCGTTTATCGTGGTGGTGGTTGACGAGTTTGCCGACTTAATGATGACGGCAGGCAAAAAAATCGAAGAGCTGATCGCACGTTTGGCACAAAAAGCGCGTGCGGCAGGCATCCATTTGATTCTGGCGACGCAGCGCCCCAGCGTGGACGTGATTACCGGTTTGATTAAGGCCAATATTCCGACCCGGATTGCATTCCAAGTGTCGAGCAAGGTGGACAGCCGTACTATTCTCGATCAAATGGGTGCGGAAAACCTGCTGGGTCAGGGTGATATGCTGTTCTTACCGCCCGGCACAGGCTATCCGAAACGTGTTCACGGGGCTTTTGTGGCGGATGATGAAGTGCACCGCGTGGTTGAGTATCTCAAGCAGTTCGGTGAGCCGGATTATATAGACGACATTCTGACTGCCGGCGTAGGCAGCGACGATATGTTCAGCAATGCCAACGGCCAACGCAACGGCGACGAAGAACTGGACCCCATGTACGACGATGCCGTTGCCTGCGTGATTAAAACCCGCAAAGCAACCATTTCTTCGGTGCAGCGTTACCTGCGCATCGGCTACAACCGTGCCGCGCGTCTGATTGACCAAATGGAGGCAGACGGTATTGTTTCGGCACCTGAAGCCAACGGCAATCGAACCGTTTTGGCGCAAAGCAGCGAACATTTGGATTAATTGACCAACCATATTTTCAGACGGCCTGAAAGATTGAAGAGGCCGTCTGAAAACATCCAAGGCTTCTTATCTAAATGAAGCCCAATGTTTGAATGTAAAAGCAATAAAAATATCACACACATTAGTATGAAACGTAACACATTGACTCATTTACCCGCATCGCCCGAACGGCGGCTTTTGTTGGTCGGCGGCGGTGCGCTTTTATGTTTTCCGCGATTGCTTTTGGCCGGCGCACAACGGGAAGAAACGCTGTCGGACGATGTGGCATCCGTGATGCGCAGTTCGGTCAATAACGTGAATCCCGCCCGCTTGGTGTTTGACCGGCCGGAAGAAGGCGAGCGTTGGCTGAACGAGATGTCGCAACGCTTGAGCCGTTATGTTCCCGATGAGGCCGAGCGCCGCCGTTTGCTGATTAACATCCAATATGAATCCAGCCGCGCCGGTTTGAATACGCAAGTGGTTTTGGGATTGATCGAAGTAGAGAGCGCGTTCAGGCAATACGCCATCAGTAATGTGGGCGCGCGTGGTTTGATGCAGGTAATGCCGTTTTGGAAAAACTATATCGGCCAGCCTTCCCACAATCTGTTTGATATCCGCACCAATCTGCGTTACGGCTGCACAATATTGCGCCATTACAATAATGTAGAACGCGGCAACTTGGTTCGTGCTTTGGCGCGTTTCAACGGCAGCTTAGGCAGTAATAAATATCCGAACGCCGTGCTCGGAGCGTGGCGCAACCGCTGGCAATGGAACGGTTAAGGCACTTTTTCAGACGGCCTCATAGATAAGCTTAGGCAGGCTTGAAAAGCTCAAGGCCGTCTGAAAATGAGCTGTGCGAGTTGCGTAAACAAAGCCTTCCAAGTAGCAAGCAGCTCTAATAAGTTTTTGAAATTCGGCAACATGATATGAACATTGGATGCCGTCTGAAACGCAAGTCAAATCGTGTATAATCGTTTGCATTTTTATCATTTCAATTGACCGTACTTCCTTCTCGGTCGGGCAAAAATATTATGGCAAGAAACAACCGCACACAGATGTTTCCTGAAGAATGGCGCGCCAGTACATCTTTAGCCAGTGTGTACGCACTGCGCATGCTGGGCATGTTTTTGGTTTTGCCCGTGTTGGCTTTATATACCGCTTCGCTCGAAGGCGTAAACGGTGACAAACAAATGGTCGGCTTGGCCATCGGTGCATACGGTTTGACGCAAGCGCTGCTGCAAATTCCTTTGGGCTTGGCCTCGGATAAGTTCGGCCGCAAAAAAGTGATTTACGCCGGATTGGTGGTGTTTGCCATAGGCTGTTTTATGGCTGCCTTTGCCGAAAGCTGGGGTATGTTGGTTGCCGCCCGAATCGTGCAGGGAGCCGGAGCCATCAGTGCGGCAGTAACGGCATTGGTTGCCGATTTAACCCGCGATGAAGTGCGTACCCGCGCCATGTCGATGATCGGTTTGACCATCGGCCTCACTTTTTCCGTCAGCTTGGTATTGTCGCCGGTGTTAGTAGGTTGGCTTGGCGTGCCGGGGCTGTTTGCGATGATGGGTGTGCTCACTTTAATCAGTATCGGCGTGGTAGCGTGGATAACGCCCGATCCCAAAGAATCGCGTTTGCACGAGGATACCCAAGCTTTGCCTTCCCGCTTGGGAGAAGTATTGAAAAACAAACAGTTGCTGCGTTTGGATTTCGGTATATTTGCCCTACATGCTGCTTTGATGGCTTTGTTTACCTCACTGCCTTTTGCATTGGCGGATTTAGGTTTGGCCGACAACCGCCATTGGAAAGTGTATCTTCCCGCTACGGTAATCGGTTTGATTGCGATGGTGCCTCTGATTATCATCGGTGAAACGCGCAATAAATTGAAACAAGTGTTTATCGGCGGAATTTTATGCGTGATTGCCGCTCAAATGGCTTTAATGTTCAGTTTGAACTCAATCGCCGTGATTACAATCTGTATGATTGTTTATTTCATCGGTTTCAATATATTGGAAGCGAGCCTGCCTTCCATGGTGTCTAAAATCGCACCGTCCGACCTCAAAGGTACGGCAATGGGCGTATATAACACTTTGCAATCCGTCGGTTTGGTGGTCGGCAGTGCTTGCGGCGGCTATTTGTTGAAACATTACGGTTTTCCGGGTGTTTTTATATTTTGCAGTGCTCTAACGTTGATATGGTTGCTGATTGCCGCTACTGCGCCTGCACCCCGCCCGGTAAAAAACATGGGTTATACAGTAGGCGAAACATGGCAAGGCAGGGAAAAAGACCTTTACGCGGCATTGAAAAATTTGCAGGCAGTAGAAGAAATACAGTTTAGTCAGGACAAAAAAAC
The DNA here is from genome assembly GCF_022870825.1 of Neisseria sp. Dent CA1/247. Lineage (NCBI taxonomy): Bacteria > Pseudomonadati > Pseudomonadota > Betaproteobacteria > Neisseriales > Neisseriaceae > Neisseria > Neisseria sp. Dent CA1/247. The sequence goes on from NZ_CP091522.1 coordinate 1,262,921, forward strand.
CGTTTACATTAAAGCGTTGCAAAAAGGTTTCGACCCTAAAGCCGCTGAAGCCATCAGTTCAGGAGTAGAAAATGTCATCATTGAATAAAGTGATCTTAATCGGTAATTTGGGACGGGATCCCGAAGTGCGCTATATGCCCAACGGCGAAGCGGTGTGTAATTTCAGCATTGCCACCAGCGAAGTTTGGAACGACCGCAACAGCGGCCAACGCCAAGAACGCACCGAATGGCACAACATCACGCTTTACCGCCGCTTGGCAGAAGTTGCCGGCCAATACCTGCGCAAAGGCAGCTCGGTATATATCGAAGGCCGCATCCAAAGCCGCAAATACACAGGCAAAGACGGCATCGAGCGCACCGCTTACGACATCATCGCCAGCGAAATGAAGATGCTGGGTTCGCGCAGTGGAGGCTCTGCCGAATATGACGGCGGACAAGGAGGTTACCAGCAATCTGCGCCGCAACAAAACTACCAAAGTGCGCCTCCTGCTTACCAACAAGAAGCGCCAAGCGCACCGCCCGCCGCACCGCGCCGTCAAGCTCCCGTTGCGCCGGCCGCACCGCGCCGTCAAGCTCCCGTTGCGCCGGCTGCACCTGTGGATGATATCGACGACGATATTCCGTTCTAGCCTTATTAAATCAAACACCAGTATGTTGCTTAAGCACATGCTTGAAGTTTGAAGAGCATACAAAAATAGCCGCCACACAATTTTGTGTAGCGGCTATTTTTGTATCCGGTTTTGCTTTGTATCTATTTTTATCTTTTGAGTATTAAAAACTATCTTTAATACTATTTAATATAAAATGCACATGTCTCTTTTAAATTTGAGAATATAAAAATTTTCTATAAAATCAAAGTGGTAGTTTATATTTTATTAAAAAATATCTTTTGGCACATGTATTGCTTTATATGCAATATCTACAACAGTTCACGTATTTAATCGATTATGCAGAAATTTATTCTTATCCGCGGGCATCAAGGTTCGGGAAAATCCACTTTTGCAGATAAAAAGATGGCCGAGTTTAGGCATCAATATCCTGATGCCCAGATTTTTCATATTGAAAACGATATGGAAATGACCGATTCAGACGGCATTTACCGTTTCTCGAGTGAGGCATTGGCTAAGGCGCAGGCTAAAGGTTTGGCGGTAATGAAATCGGCGTTTAAAACCGGCCAGAGCAATCTTCAGGCAGATATTTTGGTGGTGAATTCCAATACTAATCAAAAATCGTCTGCTTGCATCCAGCTGTTGCAGCTTGCGCGAAAACATGGTTTTGAAACGGAAATTTACCGTATGCACAATTTTTATCGCAATGTACACGACGTTAAAGAAAGCGATGTGCTGGCAGCTTATGTGCGCTTGAATAACAACCGCTTGCGCGATGAAATCCATGTGGAGGCGGTGCAGCCTATGAGCGAGGCGGTGAAAGCCAATATCGGTAAATTGGAATCTTTCGGTAAGCAGCGGCCTGTTTTTGATGAAGATAGGCAGACGTTTGTAACTGAAGAGTATCTAATGTTTGGCCGCAGCAATTTTACGGTGAAGCAAGCCAAGCTGTATCCGGAATTGCGGGTGTTTAAATATGCGCGCAAGGTGTTTTATGAAAACCGCTTTGATGATGCGCTGCTGGAAATGCGCGGTTTGGTAATGGATAAGCACAACCATATTATTGTGCGGCCTTTTAAAAAGGTGTTTAACTATTCGGAGCGTATCGGAAAAAACAGCCGTTATCCGATTGATATTTCAGACGGCCATTTGGTTGATGCGGTGGTAAAGGTAAACGGATTTCTCGGCTGCTGCACTTATGTGGAATTGCCCGAGCAGCATCCCAGCTTTGGTACGGCGTTTGACCGGAAGGTGATTTATTCCACCACAGGTTCGCTGGATAGCGATTTTGCGAAGATGACGCGCGAACATTGCACCCAGTATGAAAAGCTGTTCAAACAATATCCCAACCACACTTTTTTGTTTGAAATCACCGATGAAAACGACGTTCATATCATCAACGAGCATTTTGGCGAAACTCTGATCGGCATGATTGATGTGCGAACCGGGCGCCAGTTTAGCGAGCGTGAGTTAAATGCTGTGGCGGAGCGGTTTAATGCTGAAAACGATGTACAGATAAAACGCCCTGAAATGCAGGAAAAACTGACGTTTGGCCGTCTGAAAGAAATCCTGAAAACGGTGGAGCATGAAGGGTTTATGGTGTTTGATGCTGAAACGCAGGAATTATTGTTTAAGCTGAAATCGCCGTATTATCTGGTTTCCAAGTTTTTCGGACGCAGCAACGAAGGCAATATCGGGCGCAAGCTGGATAAACGTCATGTCGATGAGGAATATTACCCGTTGGTGGATCATATTCGGGAGCATCAGGCTGTGTTCAATCGTTTGGGTGAACTGGATAAAATTGCCTTTATTCAAGAATTTATTAGAAACAGCATTTGAAAGATTTTCAGACGGCCTCAGGCATCAAAGCCGTAATCACGCATGGAGGCCGTCTGAAAAAATGGAAAACCGATTATACGAAGCATCATCATGAGCAAAATATTCTTCACTTCCGACCTGCATTTTTCGCACAAAAACATTGCCAAACTTTGCCCCGAGTTCCGTCCGGCTACCGATTGTATCGACGAGTTGGACGAATACATGATTGAGGCATGGAACAACACCGTGTCGCCGGAAGATACGGTTTACAATTTAGGCGACGTATCGTTTGCACACAATATCGGCAAAATCGAAAACACATTAGGCCGTCTGAACGGCAAACATCATCTGATTTTCGGCAATCACGATACTTTGATCGAGCGGCACAGACGCCATTTTTTGACAACTTGCAAGCATGACGGAAATCCTTTGCTGTCGTCCGCGCAGCATTACTTGAAACTCAAGTTGCCGGAAATCAGCAATATATTGATTCTGTTTCATTATCCCATTCATGAATGGGACGGCTGCCACAAAGGTTGGTATCACCTCTACGGCCATCTGCACAACCGTACTGCGCCGGTGCCGGGCAGATTGTTGAATGTAGGATGGGATTTGCACGGGCGTTTTCTCACGCCTGCCGACATAGACGCTTTGCTGAAAGATTTACCTGAAATGGTTTATTTTGAAAACCAAAAATAGAAGCCGCTAATGATTAAAAATGCCGTTCCGCCAATAATGGGGGACGGCATTTTTGTTACCGCAAAATATTAAGATTGATATTGCACCGAATCGCTGCCCGTATTTTTTTGAATGAACTCAATCTTATAGCCGTCGGGATCTTCAACAAAAGCAATCACCGTCGTGCCGTGCTTCATCGGGCCAGCTTCGCGGACAACTTTTCCGCCTTTGGCACGCACCGCATCACAAGAGGCATAGGCGTCGTCCACTTCGATGGCGATATGGCCGTAGGCATTGCCTAAATCGTAGCTTTCCGTATCCCAGTTGTGGGTAAGCTCAAGCACGGTGGTATCGGATTCTTCGCCGTAGCCCACAAAGGCCAAGGTAAATTTACCGTCGGGATAGTCTTTTTTTCGTAAGAGTTTCATGCCTAAAACGTCTTGATAAAATGCTAACGATTTATCGAGGTTGCCGACGCGGAGCATGGTATGGAGCATTCTCATGGTGGTTCCTTGGTGTAGATGGAAACCGCAGATGCGGTGGGAATGTCTATTTTAACATAAGCCTGTTTTATCCTGCTGGCGGCAAAGGTTTGATGCGTATTGAAAGAGCGTTTTTTCAGACGGCCTTATTGATAAACGCATATTGCGGCCATGAAAGATTGTTAACATTCTTTGGTTGTCTTTGTGCTTGAAATTCGTTATAAAGAGACTGTTAATTTATATTTAATCGTATTTTTAATGTGACTAACGTGTTTATGAGGAAAATGAGATGAGGATTGGTATTCCGAAGGAATCTCTGCCCGGTGAAACCCGTGTGGCGTGTACCCCTGCAACCGTAACCCAGCTGCAAAAACTGGGTTTTGAAGTTGTGGTGGAACGCGGCGCCGGTTTGGCGGCGAGTTTGGATGATGCGGCATATGAAGCTGCCGGTGCGCTTGTGGCGGATGCAGCGGAAGTATGGTCTAGCCCGCTGATTTATAAAGTCAACGCACCTTCTGAAAGCGAAGTAGGCCGTCTGAATGCGGGTCAAACGCTGGTGAGCTTCTTATGGCCCGCACAAAATCCCGAGTTGGTACAAAAGCTCACTGATCAAAAAGTGAACGTGCTGGCGATGGATATGGTGCCGCGTATTTCACGTGCGCAGGCATTGGATGCGCTGTCGTCTATGGCGAACATCAGCGGCTACCGTGCTGTAATTGAAGCGGCGAATGCGTTCGGCCGTTTCTTTACCGGCCAGATTACCGCAGCGGGCAAAGTGCCGCCGGCGCAAGTGCTGGTGATTGGTGCGGGCGTGGCCGGTTTGGCGGCGATTGGTACGGCAAACTCGTTGGGCGCGGTGGTTAAAGCGTTCGATACCCGTTTGGAAGTGGCCGAACAAATCGAATCAATGGGCGGCCAATTCCTGAAGCTCGATTTCCCACAAGAAGCAGGCGGCAGCGGCGACGGTTACGCCAAAGTGATGAGCGAAGAGTTTATCGCGGCGGAAATGAAACTGTTTGCCGAGCAAGCCCAACAAGTGGACATCATCATCACGACTGCGGCCATTCCGGGCAAACCTGCACCGAAACTGATTACCAAAGAAATGGTGGAAAGCATGAAGCCGGGTTCGGTGATTGTCGATTTGGCGGCGGCTACCGGCGGCAACTGCGAATTAACCAAACCGGGCGAGCTGTTCGTGACCGATAACGGCGTGAAAATCATCGGCTATACCGATATGGCCAACCGTTTGGCCGGACAGTCTTCACAGCTTTACGCCACCAACCTTGTGAACCTGAGCAAGCTGTTAAGCCCGAATAAAGACGGCGAAATTGCACTTGATTTTGAAGATGTGATTATCCGCAACATGACCGTTACACGCGACGGCGAAATCACTTTCCCGCCGCCTGCGATTCAAGTGTCCGCCGCGCCGCAACAGCAAGCGCAAGCCGCACCTATGGCGAAACCCGAACCGAAACCTGTTCCGACATGGAAAAAACTGGCTCCGGCAGTGATTGGTGCGGTGTTGGTATTGTGGATGGGTGCCGTAGCTCCGGCCGAATTCTTAAACCACTTTATCGTATTTGTGCTGGCCTGCGTGATCGGCTATTACGTGGTGTGGAACGTGAGCCATTCGCTGCACACGCCGCTGATGTCGGTAACCAATGCCATTTCCGGCATTATCGTAGTGGGTGCGCTGCTGCAAATCGGGCAGGGCAACGGCGTGGTGTCGTTCCTCGCCTTTATTGCCGTGCTGATTGCCAGCATCAATATCTTCGGCGGCTTCTACGTTACCCGCCGCATGTTGAATATGTTCCGTAAAGGTTAAGTGGAGTGAACATACGATGAGAATCTTATTTTGTAATATTGGTTGGATGGAAAAATATCAAGGAATTAATTCATCTGATCAGATTAGTGGTGGGGGTGCCTATGTTAAAGAAGAGGGAACAGGGCATGAAGTCTGTAATTTCTTGTCTGCCGATAACTGGGTATATGGTTATGTTCAACCTGTAAATAACCGCAGCATTGATTTAACTCGAATTGATAAAAAAGCAAATACTGACTTCCTTAACGATGTATTGGTTATTTGGACTGCAACTCGCCCTAAAAAATTAGGAGGTGGTACTACTGTTGTGGGTTGGTATAAAAATGCAACCGTTTACCATGAGTTCCAGCAATTTGTTTCCTGTTCAATTGACCATCAAAAAAACGGGATTTCTCGTTATTTAATAAAAGCTTTAGAAGAAAATGTAACTTTATTGCCTATAGATGCTAGAACTCTGGATATTCCACGAGCTAATAGAGTCCAAGGTGGGATTGGGCAAAGCAATATTTGGTATGCTGATAAAGAAGAGAATCAGCTTTATGTTAATGAAACTTTGTCATTTATTAAAAATTACGAATCTCCTGTTTCAATCCGTAGTGATAAGCCAAATCCGGAGAAAAAGGTTTTGGTTGAAAAAGCAGCTATTCAGACTTGTCGTACTTATTTCGAAAAGCTTGGCTATCAAATTGAAAGTGTTGAAAAAGATAATGTGGGTTGGGATTTAGTAGCAAGAACAGATAAATCATTTTTGAGAATTGAGGTTAAAGGGTTATCAGGTTCTGTATTCGTTGTGGAGTTAACACCAAATGAATACAAAGCTTTTGAAGAGCAAAAAAATGATTATCGTTTGGCTGTTGTTACCAATGCACTTGAAAAACCTACATTATCAATATGTAGATATAGCGAGGAAAAGCAGGGTTGGCTAGTTGAGTCAGAAAATGAGCTAGATCGTTTTCTTGAAATTAAAACTAAACAAAGTGCCACACTAAGCTGTTCGTAAATTGTGATGGATATTATTTCTATAATAGAAATCCAAAGAATTGGAGACTAATGATGTCATCTGGATTAGTTACCGCGGCATATATCGTCGCCGCAATCTTATTTATTTTTTCATTGGCCGGCCTGTCGAAACAGGAAACCGCCAAAAACGGTTGCTATTACGGCATCGCCGGCATGATTATTGCCCTGATTGCCACCGTGTTCAGCGAGCAAACCGCAGGCTTGGGCTGGATCATCATTGCAATGGCTATCGGTGCGGCCATCGGTGTTTACAAAGCCCAAAAAGTGGAAATGACCGAAATGCCCGAGCTGATTGCCTTGCTGCACAGCTTCGTGGGTTTGGCTGCCGTGTTGGTGGGCTTCAACAGCTTTATCGAAGCGGACAATGTATCTTCCGATATGCACACCATTCACTTGGTGGAAGTGTTCCTCGGCATTTTCATCGGTGCTGTAACCTTTACCGGCTCGATTGTGGCGTTCGGCAAACTCAACGGCAAACTCAGCAGCGCGCCCTTGCAATTGCCGCACAAACACAAGCTGAATCTGGCTGCTTTGGCGGTATCGTTTATCCTGATGTTGGTGTTTGTATCGGCTGACGACGGTAGCTGGTTGGCTCTGATTCTGATGACCGCCATCGCACTTGCGTTCGGCTGGCATTTGGTGGCCTCCATCGGCGGTGCAGACATGCCGGTGGTGGTTTCCATGCTGAACTCGTATTCAGGCTGGGCGGCAGCCGCAGCGGGCTTTATGCTTTCCAACGACTTGCTGATTGTTACCGGTGCGTTGGTCGGCTCAAGCGGTGCGATTCTGTCTTACATCATGTGTAAGGCTATGAACCGCTCGTTCATTTCCGTGATTGCAGGCGGCTTTGGCACCGACGGTTCTTCCGCTGCCGCAGGCGGTGAAGAAATGGGCGAATATCGCGAAGTGAAACCCGCTGAAGTGGCCGAAATGCTCAAAGGTGCAAACTCAGTCATCATCACGCCCGGATACGGTATGGCCGTTGCTCAAGCGCAATACCCCGTTGCCGAAATCACCGACTTGCTGCGCAAACAAGGCGTGGAAGTGCGCTTCGGTATCCACCCCGTAGCAGGCCGTCTGCCCGGACACATGAACGTATTGTTGGCCGAAGCCAAAGTACCTTACGACATCGTGTTGGAAATGGATGAAATCAATGACGATTTCCCTGAAACCGACGTAGTGCTGGTCATCGGCGCGAACGACACCGTGAACCCCGCCGCCCAAACCGACCCGAACAGCCCGATTGCCGGCATGCCGGTATTGGAAGTGTGGAAGGCCAAAGAAGTGGTGGTGTTCAAACGCTCGATGAACACAGGCTATGCCGGTGTGCAAAACCCGCTGTTCTTCAATGAAAACAGCGTGATGTGCTTCGGCGATGCGAAAGCGACTGTGGATGAGATTCTGGCGGAATTGAAGAAATAAGGCCGTCTGAAAAATATCGTGTTTATTTATACTTAAGTAATAAAGGCCGTCTGAAAATTTTTCAGACGGCCTTTTCTTCTTATTTGAGCTACTCAAGCCTCTTGCCTTATTCTAAATCCTAAAATAAACGCCTTTTTCATCGCACACCCGCTCAATCGGCCATTGATAGACTTCAGCCAGCAGAGGGGGCTGCATCACTTGCTCCGGTGTTCCGGCGGCAACGATGCGGCCGTGGTTCATGAGCACGATGTGCTGTGCGTATTGGGCGGCGAGGTTTAAATCGTGCAGCACCATGATGGCGCTGAAGTTTTGCCGGTTTCGGTTGATGTGGCTCATGAGGCTGTGTTGGTGGCGGATGTCGAGGTGGTTGCAGGGTTCGTCGAGCAGTAGCACGGGGGCGTTTTGGAGTAGGGCGCGGATGATGTTGGCGCGTTGCTGCTCGCCGCCGGAAAGGGTTTGGATGCGTTTTTCGGCGAGTTCTTGCAAATCGAAATGAGCCAGCAGGGCTTCGGCTTGTTCAGACGGCTTGGAGGCCGTCTGAAAAGGCCAGGCGCTGTCGCTTCCGCGCCCGAGTTCGATGTATTCGCGCACGGTCAGCGGCATTTGGTATTGGCCGTGCTGCGCCACCCAAGCGACTTTGCCTTGTTTGAGTTGCGGCGGTACGGCTTGGTCGAACAGCTTGACCGAGCCTTGCCCTGTTCGGCGTATCAGGGCTTTGAGCAGCGTGGACTTGCCTGCGCCGTTGGGGCCGATGATGGCGGTGTGGCAGCCGTGGGGAAGCTTGAGTTCGTCGATTTCCAGCAAAACCCTGTTTTTGGTTTGTACTTTCAGGCGGTTGATGGTGAAAGAGTAGTTCATCATTTTGAATTTAAGGATAAATGTTTGCGGGGCGGGCATCTTGGGAAGGAAGCGCGACCGTTTTATTTACGCAACGGTTTTAAAAACAGCCACATGAAAAACGGCCCGCCGAGCAGGGCGATGACGATGCCTACCGGTACGTCCACAGGATAGGTGAACCAACGTGCGGCGCTATCGACCACCAGCAGGAATACTGCACCCAGCCACGCCGAGAGCAGGATGAGTTTGCTGCGCCTGCCGCCTACTGCCCGCGCTACAACGTTTGGCACCATCATGCCGAGAAAACCGATGATGCCTGAAAGCGATACGGCGGCTCCGGTGAGCAAAGCGGCGCCGACGACGGTTTGTATGCGTACGGCCTGCACCGAAATGCCCATGCTGACGGCGGTGTCTTCGCCGAGCATGAGGATGTCGAGCTTTTTGCCGACCAACACGAGAATCAGCAATCCGGCCAGCATTGCAGTAGCAGCATACAACGGTGAAGTAAATCCTGCTTCGGCCAAGCTGCCCGACAGCCAAATGGTTGCGCTGCGCAGCACCATGTCGTCGGATAAAAACAGAATCAGGCTGACGATTGCGGCGGAAAACGCGCTCAATACAAAGCCCAACACCAGCAGCCCCAGCGTGCCGCCGCCGATAAAGCGGTGGATGCCGAGTATCAGCAGGCAAACCGCCAATGCGCCGATAAACGCGGCAAAGGGCACGCCGATGGCGCCTATGCCGAACGCCAGCACGATAATCACGCCCAATGCCGCGCCGCCCGACGTGCCGATTAGGCTCGGGTCGGCCAAGGGGTTTTCAAACAAAGCCTGCAATGCTGCGCCTGCTGCGGCTAAAGCGGCGCCGACCAGCAAGGAGCTGGCGACGCGCGGCAGGCGGATGGCCTGTATGGTTTCATCCATCTGATGCGGGGGCTGCCATTCGCCGAACCCGATGCCGGCGCAAAACCAGACGAGGGCGGCGGTAATCATGAGGGAGAGAATAAGGGGAAAAGGTTTCATAGGTTTATGGTGAAACTGTTTATTCAATAAAGGCTGTCAAATTCGGGTATGACAAACGTCGTATTGTTAACCAAGTGCATATAACACGGCAAGCGGATGGCTGCGTGATAATACAGGCCGTCTGAATGCGCTGTGTTTGTGCCGTTTTGCAAAGCGTAAGTTTGTAGTCGGCAGCTTGTTTGGGAATGGTTTGTTGTGTGCCACAGGGGTGGATTTTGGTGTGGGCCGGATGGGTGGAATGTGGATTGAGTTTGGTTATTCCGGCAGATTGTGTTTTTTTAATGGTGTTTGTTAAAACAGCCGTCTGAATGTTCAGACAGCTGCTTCGTATCAGGGCGTTTGAATTAACGGAAAAAGTCGCCCATTCCGGCGGGCAGGCCTTGGGTGAACGCGCCCATGGTTTTGTTGGTGGTTTCTTCCGCTTTGTTGCCCGCGTCGTTGATGGCGGCCAATACCAAATCTTCGAGCATTTCTTTGTCGTCGGCCGCTTCTTTGATCAAATCTTCGCTGATGTCGATTTTGCGGACAACATGGTTGCAGGTCATGGTAACTTTAACCAAGCCGTTGCCTGCTTCGCCGTTCACTTCGGTTTCAGCCAGCTTGGCTTGCGCTTTTTTCATGTTTTCCTGCATTTGTTGAGCCTGCTTCATCAGGCCGCCTAATCCGGCTTTTCCGAACATGGTTTTACTCCTGTTTTAAAAAGGGTTCGATAATACCTATTGAATAGTAAATCGGCAATATAAACGATTGATTTTCCGATAAGGCCGTCTGAAAAACAGGCTTGCTTTTTTTCAGACGGCTTTTCTACGCATTAAGAGTCCGACTGTTCAAACAGCTCCAGCGTGTCGGGCAGCCATCGGGCTTCGAAAAGCTCGAGAATCTGCCGGGCGGCGGGGTCGGCTTCGAGCAGTTGCTGCGCTTTTTGGCGGCCTTCGAGTTGCAGGCGTTTGCTGCGCATGGCGGGCGTTTCCCAGCCTGCATCGCCGCGCCAAGCTTCGGTTTGCAGCTTTAAGGTCAGGCCGTATGCGTCGGCGAGGGTGTTTTGGATTTTATCCAAACGCTCTTTGGTGGTGGTGGCGCGGGCTTCGTCGGTGAGGGCGAGCATCATCAGGCCGGTTTCGGGCTGGTAGCTTGTCCAAACGGCGTGTTGCGCCAGCATTTGCGCCGCGCCGAGTTTGGGGGCGAGGCGTTTGACGATGGCCGCCCAGTTTTCGGGGGCGAACTCGGGCAGCGGGGCGAAACCTGCCTGCTCTTCGGCCTCGGCCTGCTCTTCGTCTTCGCTATCGGCTGCGTTTTCAGACGGCATCGGCGGCTCGTAGGTTTGATATTCGGGGTAGTCGTATTCTTCGGGGAAATACGGCGGTGCGTCCGCATCAAACGGGGCTTCGGCATATTCGGGCGGATAATCCGAGGCCGTCTGAAAAGCGGTTTCGGCGGTTTCAGACGGCATGGTTTGCGGGCTTTGAACTTCGCTCAACGGAGAGGCCGTCTGAATGTCTGCCGTGCTTGCCGGTGGGGCTGCCTCTGCGTTTTGAAGGTTTTCCATGCTTTCAGACGGCATGTTAGCGACTTCGGGTTGGCCGGTTTGAAGCGTTTCAGGTGCGGCTTGTTCTTGCACGGCAACTTGCTCACCTGCGGTTTCAGACGGCCTTGCTATCGGTGTTAAGGCCGTCTGAAAATGCTCTGCTGCCACGGCGGGCATTTCCTGCGTGTGATTCTGCAAAGATGCTTCTGCCGCCTGAACCGCTGTTTGCGTCTCAACTTTTTCAGACGGCCTTATGGGTTCGGAGGCCGTCTGAAAACCGTCCGCTGCCGCAGCGGGCGTTTCCGGCACATCTTCCCACGGCGGTGTATCTTCTGCCTGTGCCACGGCCTGTTCAGACGGCCTTGCCACGGTTTCGGAGGCCGTCTGAACAGGTTTCGGTTCGGCCGGCGGCTCAGACAGAATCAGCGGCTTTTTTGCGGCAGGCTCTGCCGCTTCGGGGTTGTGCAGTTGCGTGCCTTCTATCACGCCGTCGGGGTCGTGCGCTTTGGCGGCAATCGGGGCGAACGCGAGCATACGCAACAGCGTCATCACGAAACCGGCGTATTCGTCGGGCGCGAGGCTCAGGTCTTGTTTGCCGTGGATGGCGCATTGGTAGTAGAGCTGGATTTGTTCGCCGCTTAAATATTGCGATAAGCGCAGCAGGGTTTCGTGTTCGGGGTCGTCGGCAATGGCGGCGGGAACGGTTTTGGCAAGCGCCAGCCGTTGCAGCAGCATGGCCAACTCGCTCAAGGCGTTGTCGAAACCGATGGCGCGGGCGGCCATTTCCTGTGCTTTGCGCAGCAGTTCTTCGCCGTCTTGGTTCACAATGCCTTGCAGCAGTTCGTAAAGATAGCGTTTGTCGACCGCGCCGATCATCTGGCGGACATCATGCTCGGTAACGCTGCCGGAACCCATCGCAATCGCTTGGTCGAGCAGGCTCAAGGCATCGCGCATCGAACCCATGGCGGCGCGGCCGAGCAGTTGCAGCGCGGGCGGCTCGAACGGAATCTGCTCCACCGTCAGCACATGCGCCAAGTGGTCGGCCACTTGCTGCGTGGTCATGTTGCGCAGTACGAATTGCAGGCAGCGGCTCAATACGGTGATCGGCACTTTGTGCGGGTCGGTAGTCGCGAGAATGAATTTCACATGCTCGGGCGGCTCTTCCAGCGTTTTCAGCATGGCATTGAACGCACTTTTGGAGAGCATGTGCACTTCGTCGATGATATAGACTTTGTACTTGCCGGCGGTGGGCGCGTACTGGGCGTTTTCGAGCACTTCGCGGATGTTGTCGATGCCGGTGTTGGAAGCCGCGTCGATTTCGAGCAGATCAACATATCGACCCGCGTCGATTTGGGTGCAGCTTTGGCACACGCCGCAAGGCTCGCCGTGGTTGGCGTTTTCGCAGTTAAGGCTTTTCGCCAGAATGCGGGCGATGGTGGTTTTGCCCACCCCGCGCGTGCCGGTAAGCAGATAGGCATGATGCAGGCGGCCTTCGTCGAGCGCGTTGCGCAGGGCTTTGACAACATGCTCCTGTCCGACCAAATCGGCAAAGGTTTTAGGCCGCCACTTACGGGCGAGAACTTGATAAGCCATAGATTCTCTTTTGTTTGAATTCGGTAAAGGAAGGCTGGTATGCGGCCGGATTTTTTACCATTGGCCGGTTTGTGTTGTTCATAGAAAAGCCTGCTTCCAGTGAAATGTACGTCATACTCGGGCTTGACCCGAGTATCTTTAAGGTTTCAGTAATGCTGAGAGATACTCGGGTCAAGCCCGAGTATGACGATATTGCGGCAAGCAGGGTTGAGCTATGATTCCATGCCTTGAAGATTCGGTATTCTAACATTTTTTACCTGCCGCCAAACACATGAAAACCGCCGCCGTTATCGCACGGGCAGCGGCTTTTTATGCACGGCGGCAATATCGAACCGTTACAAACGGTAGTTGCCGCCCACGCCGTTGGCAATATCGCGCACGGCGGTTACATACATGCGGCTGTGATTGTATTGCCATACGGCGTAGAAGTTATTCAGGCCGATATAGTATTCATACACGCCCGGTGCGGTTTCGAGGCGGTAGAGTACGGCTTTTTCATTGTCGTCCACCACTTCCTGCGGCATCACGCCCAAGCGTTTGAGTTCGCCCACTGTGCGGGTGAGCGCGGTTTTTTCGTCGATGATGTTTTGCAGCTCTTGCGTGATGGTGAGCGTAACCGGCACCACCATTTTGCCGTTGGTCTGCCAGCCGTGCGCTTTCATGTAGTTCGCCACCGAAGCCGCCACGTCGCCGACGTTGTTCCAAATATCGCGCAAGCCGTCGCCGTCGTAATCGACCGCATATTTGCGGAAGCTCGAAGGCATAAACTGCGGCATGCCCATCGCGCCGGCGTAGCTGCCTTTAAAACCGAATACGTCGCGCTTTTCTTCTTTCGCCATCAGTAAAAATTCGTTTAATTCTTTTTGGAAAAACTCGGCGCGGCGCGGATAGTCGAACGCCAGCGTGCTCAAAGAATCCGCCAAACGGAAGCTGCCCATATTGTTGCCGTAGTTGGTTTCGATGCCGATGATGGCCACAATCAGCTCGGCCGGTACGCCGTAGCTGCGCGCCACGGCATCGATGGTGGTTTTGTGTTGCGCGTAGAAACGTTTGCCGTTATTGATTTTCGATGCGCCGGAATTGCCGGTGCGGAACTCATACCACGGGCGGGATGTGCCGGGGCGGTTCATGATGTTGATAATATTGCCTTTGTACACCACGCCGTCGAAAAAGCTCTGCAACTCGCCTTCGGTAAACTTGCCGCCCGCCACTTCATGCGCGATAAAACGCTGCACGTTGGCATTGCCGTTAAACCCGCTGATGGCCACCGAGTCGGCGGTTTGGTTGAAGGTCGGGCGTTTGCCGACGGGGGGGACGGGTTTTTCTTTGGCGGGGTCGTGGGTGGTGCTGCATGAGAGTAAGGTCAGGGCAGCTAAAACGGAGAGCGCGGTTTTTTTCATGACGTATGTTTTCTTGGGCGGTTGTTATAGTAGGCGCAGTTTATCAAATTTAGGTGGGGGCTTAAAGGGCGGCCGGCATTAAAAAACTGCACCTGACATCGGCGGAAATGCCGGTGCGGGTGCAGTTTGATTGTTCAGACGGCCTCCGCTTGTGCTTCGGCTGCTTGGGTTATTTTACGTTGCGCAGATAGTTCAGCAGCAGCGGCACGGGGCGGCCGGTAGCGCCTTTGTCTTTGCCGGATTTCCAAGCGGTGCCGGCAATGTCGAGATGTGCCCACGGGTAGTCTTCGGTGAAGTGCGATAAGAACGTGGCAGCAGTGATGGTGCCTGCGCCGGGCGTGCCGATATTGGGAAGGTCGGCAAAGTTGGACTTGAGCTGTTCTTTATAAGTATCAAACAGCGGCAGCTGCCATGCTTTGTCGTCGGTTTCGCGTGAGGCGGCGAGCAGTTGGTCGATGAGTTTCTGATCGTTGCCCATGACGCCGCTAACGTCGTTGCCCAGTGCGATGATGCAGGCGCCGGTGAGTGTGGCGACGTCGATGACGGCTTTGGGTTTGAATTGCTCGGCGTAGGTAAGCGCGTCGCACAAAATCAGACGGCCTTCGGCGTCGGTATTCAAGACTTCGATGGTCAGCCCTTTCATGCTGGTAACGATGTCGCCGGGTTTGTTGGCTTCACCGGAAGGCATGTTTTCGCAGGTGGGCACGATGGCAATCAGGTTGATGGGCAGTTTCAGTTTGACGGCGGCGCAGAATGTGCCGATTACGCTGGCAGCGCCGCACATGTCGTATTTCATTTCGTCCATATTGAGGCCGGGTTTGAGCGAAATGCCGCCGGTGTCGAAGGTGATGCCTTTACCCACTAATACAATGGGCGCGTCGTCTTTATTTTTGGCGCCGGAATAGGAAAGTTCGATTAAATAGGGTTTCTCTTTGCTGCCTTTGGCCACCGACCAGAAAGAACCCATTTTTTTCTTGATGTAGTCTTTTTCAAGGATTTTGACGGATACGCCGAGTTTTTCGACTTCTTTTTTGGCGGTTTGAGCCAAGAATTTCGGTGTGCATTCGTTGGGGGCGGCGTTGCCGAGGTCTCTGCACAGGGTCATGCCGTACACTTGGGCTTCAGCGGTTTCCAATGCGGTTTTGATGCCGGCTTCTTGGCCGGGACAGTGGAAAACCACGCCGGCGAGTTTGGCGGGTTTGGGTTCTTTTTTATAGCGCTCGAAGCGGTAGGCGGCGTTGCCGAAAGCGGTGGCGAACACTTCTGCTACCAAAGCGGCATTTTTTTTGCTGAACGGGGCGGTGCAGACGTGGATTTCTTCCTGCTTTTGCGCCCATGTGGCGGCTTCTGCGGCGGCTTTGGCGACGGTTTCGCGGCTGAGGTTGTTCAGGCGGACAACGGCTACGGCTTTGAGGCTGCCGTTTTCAACGGTTTGGGTTTCGGCAAACGATTGGTTTTCTTCCAAACTGCCGCAGAGCAGGGCGGCGGTTTCGTTATCGCTGTTTTTGCTGCACGGGCAGGCGTCTTCGCAGATGTAGAGCAGCGCACCGGCTTGGCTCGGCTGCAATTTTTCGGCTTTTGTGCTAAATTCCATGTTGATTCTCCTGAACTGAACAGTGGTTCACATACATTTTTCAGACGGCCTCGACAAGCCAAAAGCAGGGTAGGCCGTCTGAACATTTCGGCCTGATTGTACTCTATATCCGGCTGCCTGAAACCTTTCAGACGGCATAAACACCCGGCACGCACCGAAAGCGCCTCAATTTTATGATTTACCAACGCCATTTTATTAAAGAACTTTCCTTCACGGCCGTCGGCATCTTCGTGGTGCTGCTGGCGGTTTTGGTATCGACGCAGGCCATCAATCTGCTCGGCCGCGCTGCCGACGGGCGCGTGGCCATCGATGCCGTGGCCGCGCTGGTGGGATTTTGGGTAATCGGCATGACCCCGCTGCTGCTGGTGTTGACCGCCTATATCAGTACGCTGACGGTGCTGACAAGATATTGGCGCGACAGCGAAATGTCGGTGTGGCTCTCGTGCGGATTGGCTTTGAAACAGTGGTTGCGGCCGGTGCTTCAGTTTGCCGTGCCGTTTGCTATCTTGATTGCGGTGATGCAGCTTTTCGTGATGCCGTGGGCAGAGCTGCGCAGCCGCGAATTTGCCGAAATCCTTAAGCAGAAACAAGAGCTTTCTTTAGTAGAGGCGGGTGAGTTCCGCACGCTCGGCAAGCGCAACGGGCGTGTTTATTTTGTCGAAACTTTCGACGTGGATTCGGGCATCATGAAAAACCTGTTTCTGCGCGAACAAGACGACAAAGGCAACGACAATATCGTGTTTGCCAAAGAAGGCACGTTTTCCTTGAAAGACAACAAACGCACGCTGGAATTGAGCAACGGCTACCGTTACAGCGGCACGCCCGGCAAGGCCGACTACAACCAAGTTTCTTTCCAACATTTAAGCCTGATTATCAGCACCACACCGAAAATCATCGACCCCATTTCCCACCGCCGCACCATTCCCACATCCAAACTTTTCGGCAGCGATAATCCGCAATATCAGGCCGAATTGATGTGGCGTTTGTCGCTGCCCATCAGCGTATTGCTGCTGAGCATACTGGCCGTGCCGCTTTCCTATTTCAACCCGCGCACGGGGCATACTTATAACATATTGATTGCCATCGGCCTGTATTTGGTTTATCAAAACGGCCTTACCTTCCTGCGCAACGCGGTTGAAGACGGCAAACTCAATTTCTGGCTCGGCATGTTGCCCATGCACATACTGATTGCGTTTATCGCCTTTATCCTGCTGCGTGTGCGCAGTATGCCCGCCCAGCCGTTTTGGCAGGCCGTCAAACTCAGCTTGAAAGGCGGTGCGAAATGATGCTGCTTACCCGCTACCTCATCAGCCGCCTCAGCGTTACTTCCCTTTACGCGCTGCTGGCATTTCTCGCTTTATACAGTTTTTTCGACATCATCGGCGAAGTCGGCGACATCGGGCAGGGCAGCTATACCGGCATGAAAATGATGCAGTATGTGCTGATGCAGATGCCCGCACACGCGTATGACCTGATGCCGCTGGCCGTTTTAATCGGCGGTTTGGTGGCGCTCAGCCAATTGGCTTCCGGCAGTGAGCTGACCGTGATGAAAACCAGCGGCATGAGCACTAAAAAACTGATTACCGTGCTGCTGCAATTCGGTTTGATTTTTGCGGTGTTGACCGCGCTTTTGGGCGAATGGATTGCCCCTTCGCTCAGCCAACGCGCCGAAAACCTCAAAGCCACCGCCGTGAGCGGCAGAATCAGCACCGGCAGCCAAGGTTTGTGGCTGAAAGAGCAAAACAACATCATCAACGTGCGTGAAATGTTGCCCGACCACACGCTGCTCGGCGTGAAAATCTGGCGGCACGACGAGCAGTTTCAGTTGGCCGAAGCTGTGGAAGCGGATTCCGCCGTGGTGGACAACCAAAATTGGCAGCTTAAAAACGTGCGCCGCAGCCTGTTGGAAAAAGAGCAGGTACGCATCGAAAATCTGGCGGTGCAGCAATGGAAAGTGAATCTGAACAGCAGTTTGCTGGACGTATTGCTGGTGAAGCCCGAGCAAATGTCGGTGTCGGCGCTCACGACTTATATAGGCCATCTGAAAAACAACAACCAGCAAACCAAAACCTATGAAATCGCTTGGTGGCGCAAACTGATGTATCCGATTGCCGCCATGGTGATGGCACTGGTGGCACTGGCCTTTACGCCGCAAAACACCCGCCACGGCAACATGGGTTTGAGACTGTTCGGCGGCATCTGTTTGGGCTTGGCCTTCCACTTTGCCGGCCGCTTGTTCGGCTTTACCGGCGAACTCTACGGCGTGCCGCCTTTTGTCGCGGCGGTTTTGCCGACGCTTCTTTTCGGGGTTTTAGGCGTTTATTTGATCCGCAAGCAGGAAAAGCGTTAATGGATGCGATGCAATAAGAGCCATAAGCAAGAGGCCGTCTGAAAATGTTCAGACGGCCTCGGGTTATGATGGCGAAAAAACGAAATCGAATAGGCAAAAGGAGAAAAACGTGAACGTTTTAATTTTAGGTGGTAACGGCTTTATCGGCAGGCGCGCAGCGGCGATTTTGCGTGAACGCGGTCATGAGGTGGCGGCGGCGGGGCGCAAGGAGTGTGATTATCTTCGTCTTGATGAAGCGGCGGTGAGATCTTTGCTGCGCGGGAAAGATGTGGTGGTTAACGCTGTGGGCGTGATGAGCCGTCATGCGGATATTTTGGAGCAGGTGCATCACCGCGCACCGGAGCAGCTGGCGCAGTGGGCGGAGCAGGAGGGTGTGTCGCGCTGGGTGCAGCTTTCTGCCTTGGGTGCGGACGCGCAGAGCGGTATTGCTTTTGTCGGCAGTAAAGGGCGGGGCGACCGCGCGGTGTATGCTTCGGGCGTGCAGGTGTCGATAGCGCGGCCGTCGGTGGTGTATGGGCGCGGCGGGGTGAGTTGCGAGCTGTTTATTACGTTGGCGAAACTGCCTTTATTGGCGATGCCTGCGGGTGGGCGTTTCGATTTGCAGCCCGTGCATGTGGCGGACGTGGCCGAGGGTTTGGCTAATCTTGCGGAAAATCCGGCCGAACACGGCACGGTGGTCAACATGACCGGCGGCCGGGCGCTGACTTTGGCGGATTATTTCAATGCGTTGCGTCAGACATTGCACAAAAAGCCGCCGCAAAAAATGATTGCGCTGCCGTTGTCGTGGATTAAACCGTTGTTGCCGTTGGCGAATGTGGTTAGTAATGGTGTGCTTAGCCCGAGCAGTATTGCATTGCTGGAGCAGGGTTCATTCGCGGATAACGGGGCGTTTGCTTCTCTGTTGGGCCGCGAACCGCTGAGGCCGGAAGATTTTGCCGGTAGGATTTGAACGGGCAAACGGTAGCAAAAAAGCGGGCATCTATAATGCCCGCTTTGCTTTGGATGAGGCCGAGATCTTTGCAAAACCCCCATCTGCGGCGCATTTCTGCGTTGTGCGCTGCTCGCTCGTTTGCCTATCTATATGATATGTCTGCACTCGCTGTGCTGCTACGTCTTGAACTGCATCCACATCTGCGGGTTTTGCAAAGATCTCAGGTGTAAGAAATCCTCGCGTTGTTTACACAACAGATTGAGAAAAATAAGCCTGTAAAACCTCAAAAGGCGTATCGCCCTTCAAGCCCTTATGCGGCTTAACCGTATTATAAAAATTCACAAAACGGCATAATTCCTTCTGCCTGTGTTCCGAATCCTTAAACGGAACTTTGTCATGCCACATTTCCATCAGGGTGCGGATTACCCGTTCTGCCTTACCGTTGGTCTGCGGTCGGGCAATACGGGTAAACTTCTGGTTGATGTTGTTCTGCACACAGGCAATCGCAAACGGATGCGACGCATTGCCACGGTATTCCATGCCGTTGTCCGAATAGGCGCATTCGATGGTATAAGGACAACAGTCAATCACATCACGCAAAAGGAACTTGGCTGCACTGGCCGCTGTACGGTCGGGCAAAATGGCCGCATACAGCTCGCGGGAATAGTCGTCAATGGCGACAAACAGGTAATCTCTCGAGGCGGTTGCTTTTTGGTTTTGCAACAAAGGCAGTCGTTTGGTGTCGAAATGCACCATTTCGCCGGGATAGGATTTGTTGTAGCGTTTGGCCTGTTTCTTGAGCTTTTCCTCGATGTTTTTTTCCACTTTTGCCAAACGCTTCATTCCGTATTTGGCCTGTTTGAAACGGTTGTTGGTGCTGTTTTGTGGTGCGAGCAGCTGCAACCGTGCGGCCTTTAGGATGCGGTAAATGGTAACTCTGCTGACTTGGTATTGCCGGGCCAGTGAGGTAACGGTGATTTTATCCTGTGTATAGGCGCGCCAAACGGCTTGGCGTTGGTGTGGGGTAAGGCGGGTGTTTTTATGGATGTTCATGGCAGTATTGTCTTTCAAATACTGTAAACAACGCTAGAGTTTCTTACATCTCAGGCCGTCTGAAAAAAGTTGATAAGTTTCAGACGGCCTCATATCGGTTGCCCGGCCAAGCAGGATAAGCAGACGCCGATTTACAGATACACAATCTCGCCGCTGCGCCCTTTGCTGGCTTCGCTGCTCCACCAAACAAATTCGGGCATGATGTCTTCGTAGTTTTTGCGTTCGGCGCGGGCTTCTCCGGGGTGGGTTTTCATGCGTTGGGGCGAGTTGACGGCACCGGGCACGAGCACGTTGGCGCGCAGGTTGGGGAAGCGTTCCCACTCGTCGGCGGCGACTTTGCACAAATAGTTGAGCGCGGCTTTGGATGCGCCGAAGCCGCCCCAGTAGGCGCGCGGGTCTTCGCCGTGGCTTTCGCCGACGAAAATCACCGAAGCGTCGGGCGATTCTTTCAATAAGGGCAGGAAGGCGCGGGTTAAGCCCATCGGGGCGACGGTGTTGATGCGGTATTGGTTGACCCATTCGGCCACGGTTTGGAAATCGAGCGGGGAGAGGGCGTAGAAGTAGCTGGCGCAATGCACGATGCCGTCGAGCTTGCCGCCGGTGGCTTCGTTGATGGTGGCAGCGAAGCGGTCGAACTCGGCTTCTTCGGCGGTTAGGAGGTCGAAGCAGATGGCAAACGGCTCGGGGCCGCCCGCAGCGACGATGTCGTCGTACACTTTTTCGAGTTTTTTCTGATGGCGGGCAACCAGCACCACGGTGGCACCCGCAGCGGCGTAGGCTTTGGCAACCTGTTCGCCGATACCTTGCGATGCGCCGGTGATGAGGATGGTTTTGTTTTGAAGCTGGCTCATGGGTTTTTCCTTTAAGGTTTCAATCGGTATCGACGGCAGGCCGTCTGAAAAAATGTTGCGGTGTCGGGGGGTATGGCGAACTGCGGTAAGGCCGGGCGGTTCACGCTAAAGTTTCGGCCCGTACGGTTTGTATTCGGTCAAACACAGTTCCGCGGCGGTTGCGCCGGACTGCACGGCGGCTTCCAGCGTGGCGGGGTAGCGCGGATGCAGGTAGTCGCCGGCGGGGTAGATGCGGCGGTGGTGCAGCCATGCCAAATCGGGCGGGGTGCGGCCGGCCGTTGCTGCGGCGGTGGCGCGTTTTTCGGTAATCACTTGCGCGGCAAGCGGTTCGCCCAGATAAGGGCAAAGCGTTTTCAAATCGGCATCTACGCGCGCAATCCATTCTTCGTTTTTCAGACGGCCTAAATGATCGGAAACGCTGATCACGGCGGCGGTTTCATTGGCGGGCAAGCCCAGCGCGGCACGATGGACGAACCATTGTGCGGTGCCTTCGACCAAGCCGGTGAGCGGCGCGGGCAGGTACACGGTTTCGGCGTAGCGCAGATAAACGGTGGTGATGGCATGGTAGGTGATGCCTTCAAAGGCCGTCTGAATATCGGCGGGGGTTTCAGACGGCATCAAGGCGGCGGCGTGGTAGGGCGCAACAGCCAAAACAGCGGCATCAAACGCTTCGCCGTTCACGCACACGCGGCCGTCGGGCAGGTTGGAAAGCTGCGTTACGCGCGTTTCCATACGGATGTCTGCTTTGTGTTTGGCTAAGAATTGCAGGGAAGGTTCGGCGATGATGCGGCCTAAATCCTGTTTGGGCAGCAGGTAGTCGCTGCCGGCTTTGTCTGCCCACACGCCGTCTTGCAAAACATTACACAGCGTTTTCAAACCGGCGGATTCGAGCGGCGTGTTCAGTGCGCCCCACACCAGCGGTTGCCAGAATTGCGCGACGGCTTTACGTTGGACGTTGCGGCTGCGCAGCCATTCGGCAACGGTGATGTCGGGTAGGGGAAGCGGTGAGCGGTGCCGCTGTTGCAGCGCGTGCATGTCGTTGAGCAGTTTGATTTTTTCGCCGAAACCGATGTTCTTGGCTTTAAGCAATCCCACAACGATATGCAGCGGCGAAGGCAAAGAGGCCGTTTGAAACCGGAGGCCGTCTGAAATATGCCATTGCAGCGGCATGCGCAGGAAGGCTTGGTGTTCATCGACACCGATCTGCTTCATCAGCGCAAGCACGCCGTGATAGGCACCGAGCAGGATGTGTTGGCCGTTGTCGAGAAAGCTGAAACCGCTGCTGTCGGCATTCAGCGTGCGCGCACGGCCGCCGGCACTGCGGCTTGCTTCAAACAGCGTCAGGTCGGCACGCGGAGCAAGCTGTACGGCGGCAGACAAGCCTGCCCAGCCTGCGCCGATAACAGCGATTTTTGGGCGTGGGTTTTGCGGTTTCATGGGTTAAATCCGAACAGCCATGTTTTCAGGGCAATGCGTTTTTTGCGCGGCGAAGGAATGGCGATTTTGTATTTCAATACGTTTTCGGCACCGTCGGCAGCGATTTCGTTCAATAAAGCATAGTAAATGCTGCCCATTACCAAGCCGACTTTTTGGGCTTTTTTGTCTTCAGACGGCAGCAGCACCACGGCCTTGCGGTAGGTATCGCGGGCGCGGTTGATTTGGAAATTCATGAGCGCGGCAAATTCGGGAGTGGGCGTGCGCTGCATCAGCACTTGCGCGGGCACGTTGAAACGCTGCAATTCTTCGGTGGGCAGGTAAATACGGCCGTTGCGTGCGTCTTCGCCCACGTCGCGGATGATATTGGTGAGTTGCAAGGCCAAACCGAGCGTTTCGGCGTATTGCAAAGTTTCAGGCCGTCTGAAACCGAGAATGCGGGCAATCAGCCGCCCGACCACGCCCGCCACGCGGTAGCAGTAAAGTTTCAGGTCTTCAAACCGTCCGTAGCGCGCCTGCTCCAAATCCATCTGCATGCCGTTGATGATGTCTTCCAGCTCTTCCTGCGGCAGGCCGAAATCGGCGGCAACGGTTTTCAAGGCAAGGCAGACGGGGTGTTCCGGCGTTTCGCTACCGAACACTTTGGCCAGATCGACCCGCCACCAGTTGAGCGTGGTTTGCGCAACGTGCCGGTCAGAGCAATCGTCCACCACATCGTCCAGCTCGCGGCAGAAGGCATACAGCACGGTCATGGCATCGCGTTTCGGTTGCGGCAGAAAACGAAAACCCGCCAAAAAGCTGGATTTGCTTTCGGCGGCTTTTTGACGGCAGTATTCGAGCGGCAGCACGGCGGTTCCTGAATGGTTTTTATCGGATACGGATTGTAGCGGGAAACAGGGGGGATAACAATTCGAGGCCGTCTGAAAGCGTTTCAGACGGCCTCTTCTCGATTTATTTCAATTCGTTTAGATAAGTATCGCTGTCGTCTATTCCCAATTCAATCCACATCGGCAGGTGGTCGCTCATACGGTAGGTGCGCCAGTCTTTAAAACTGCGGCCGGGTCTGATTTCGCGCTCTCGGGCGTAGGCGGCCTCGTCTTCCAAGCGGTAAACGTGTTCGAAGAAGTCGAATACGCCTGCGCGTCCGGTGGGCTTGAGTTTGGCAAGCTGTTTGTAGTAGGCGATTTGGTCGTAGTGGCGGTCTTTGGCGACGTTGGAGCCGGGGATGGTTTTGAGTTCTTCGGGAACGACGAATCCGGCTTCGGTAATCGCCTGCATGGTGACGTCGCTGCGGTTGAAGATGTTGAAGTCGCCGAGCATGATGAGGTTGTCGGGCTTCACTTCTGCACCGGGCCGGTATTGCGGTGCGCCGGAGAGTTTGGCGGCGTGTTTGGCGATGGTGCGGCTGAACGATTTGATTTCGTCGAATCGGCGCGGATCGACGGCCACGCCTTTGCCGTAGTAGATGTGTACGGTGGCGAGGGTAAGGTAGGCCCAGCCTGCTTTGAAGCCTGCCACATAGGGTGAACGGGCGAGCTGCAAGGGTTCCTGTTCAGCGTTTTTGTCTTTGGGTAGTACGAGTTCGGCGGCCAAACCGGTGAAGCTGACTTTGCGGCGGTCATAGAGATAGGCCATGCGCTCGGAGTTGCCGGACGTGCCTAGGGTTACGTCGGTAACGAGAAACTGCCAGTTGTCGCCGAGCAGCCGTTGCAGGTGTTGCAGCGGGTAGAGGCCGTCGCGCACTTCTTGGATGGCAATAAGGTCGAAATGGTTGAGGATTTCGGCAATGTAGTAATAGGCTTCTTCGCTGCGGTAGCCGTATTTGCCGGAATCGAACTCGCGGATGTTCCATGTGGCAAGCAGCAGAGTGTCGGAGACGGTGCGTGTGGGAATCTGCTCGGCCAAGGCTTTGCGCAGACGTTGCAGGCCTTCGATGGTGCGGTGGCGGGCGGTAAGGTCGTGAATGCGTTTGAGTCCGGCATAGTAGGTCATGGCAGTTTCCTGACGATAGATATAAATGTGTAGTAAACAGTCTAAATCAAAATAAGCCGGTTTTGTTTAAAAAAACTATACTATTCTGATGTTAAGCAATTAATTTTTATCATGGTTTGTTTTAAGTGCGCAGTTGTATCGTTTTCCTATTGATAAAAACCGACACTTTGAATAAAAAATAGTGAATTATTTTGTATAAGATAATATAATGTCATGCAAAATTAACTTTTTGATAGAAGCTTATAATACATTAACGAAAAATACCGATAATATACTTCTATCTGTTTGAATTAATGAATGTTACAAGAGAAAATTTAACATGACAGCCTTGTCTGATTTTATCCGGCCGGATATCCAATCGTTAACAGCATATCAAGTTGCTGATCTGCCGGAAGGCTTTATCAAGCTGGATGCAATGGAAAGCCCTTATCATCCTTTTGCCGGTTCCGATGCGTTGCTTAATGAATGGCTGTCGCTGATTAAAAACGCCCCTATCCATCTTTATCCCAATCCCGCCACCAGCGGTTTGCAGGAAGCTTTGCGCAACGCTTTTCATATTCCCGGCGAAGCCAAAATTGCTTTAGGTAACGGTTCTGACGAGTTGATTCAGCTGTTGACCATGCTGGTAGCAAAGAAGGGCGCGTCGGTATTGGCTCCCGAACCAAGCTTTGTGATGTATAAGCACAATGCAGCACTTTACGGCATGAATTATGTAGGCGTTGCGCTGAATGAAGATTTCACGCTTAATCTTCCCGCTATGTTGGACGCCATCGAGCAGCATAACCCCGCTTTAACCTTTATTGCTTACCCCAATAACCCTGCGGGTGTGTGCTTTAAACGTGAAGAAGTGGAGCAGATTATCGCTGCGGCCCAAGGCATTGTCGTGGTAGACGAAGCTTACGGCGCGTTCAGCGGCGACAGTTTCCTGCCGCAAGCGGGTAGCGTAGAAAATCTTGTGGTGATGCGTACCATCAGCAAAATCGGCTTTGCCGGCTTGCGCATCGGCTATGCTTCGGGGTCTGCCGCCGTGATGGACGAGTTGGCCAAAATCGTACCGCCTTACAACATGAACCAGCTGAGCTTGGCTACGGCGAAATTTGCCTTACGCCATGCGGAACAAATCAACCGTATCACGGCCCAATTAAAACAAGAGCGGGAACGCATGTTTGCAGAGCTTTCAAAGTTTGGCCGTCTGAAAGCATTTCCCAGCGATGCCAACTTTATTACCGTTCGTGTTCCCGATGCGGCAATGCTTTATGAAACATTAAAGCAAAATAAAATTTTAATTAAAAAACTGCATGGCGTTCATCCGCTGCTAGACCAATGCGTGCGCATTACCATAGGCGCGCCGGAACAAAACGAAGCCGTATTGGCGGTTATGCATAAACTTTATGCCTAATTTTCAGACGGCATCATTATTGAAATAAATCTAAATTTATTATTGAAAGCTAACCACATCTATTTGAGAGATACTTATGAATAAGACACAACTTCACTTACAAAACTTACAGTTTTTAATTAAAGAAGCAGGTTCCATGGCCGAGCTGGCAAGACGTTGCGGTTATGATAACTCTGCATCTTTGTCGCAAATCAAACGCCGTTTGGAGCAGCAAAGCGATGATGAAAACGGCAGAGGTATCCGCCCCTCGTTGCTGGCCAAGCTGGAAAACGGCATGGGCAAGCGCAAAGGCTGGATGAACCGCGAGCATGATCCTGAAATGGAACAACGTAAAAAAGCAGAAGCCGCAGCACGTTTGGAAGAAAGCAAGGCCGAAGCAGCGGCAAATGTACACGCTTTAGCGCCAGTATTGGATTTTGAGCAAGCTGAAGGCCGCGTTGCTATTGTGAGCCGCAATACTTACGAAACGCAGATTACAGTTGCCATTAACCTCGACGGCACAGGCAAGAGCCGCCTCGACACAGGTGTGCCGTTCCTCAACCACATGCTTGAGCAAATCGCCCGCCACGGCATAATTGATATGGACATTACCTGCAAAGGCGACGTACATATCGACGACCACCATTCGGTAGAAGATATCGGTATTACTTTAGGGCAGGCATTGAAAAAGGCATTGGGCGATAAAGCAGGTGTGCGCCGTTATGGTCATGCCTATGTGCCGCTGGACGAAGCTTTGAGCCGCGTTGTGATTGACTTGTCAGGCCGCCCGGGCTTGGTTTACAACGTTGAATTTACCCGCGCTTGGATTGGCAAGTTTGATGTGGATTTGTTCAGTGAGTTCTTCACCGGCTTGATCAACCACAGCATGATTACCCTGCACATTGATAATCTGAGCGGCAAAAACGCCCACCATCAGGCGGAAACCATATTCAAAGCATTCGGCCGCGCTTTGCGTATGGCGGTAGAGTTTGACGAACGCATGGCAGGTCAAACGCCTTCTACCAAAGGTACGCTCACAGCTTGATAAGCTGATTTCATGTTGAAAAGTTCAAATCCCTCAAGTGCTTGCAAAAGCGCTTGAGGGATTTTGATTTCTTGTTGAGGCCGTCTGAAAACGAGCTTGGCGAGTTTCGCTAAAGCGAGCAATGAGAGCTTCGCCAAAACCCGCTAGCGGTTTTCGCCAAAACGAGCTTTGCAAGTTTCGGCTAAAACAAACCCATGCAACTGCGAAAAACAATGTGTCACATCAAATGATGGCCGAATCTTGCTACCGCATACTTTGTGCTAGAATTACCCGAACCCAATAAAACAATACGGCAGGCAATTTTTCGAGGGTCGCCGCGTTGTTCGGTAAGTCATTATCTTTAACCGTTACCACGGCTGGTTATTATGCACTCTATTCAAGAATACGTTCGACAAACCGCATCTTCCGCCAAACAAGCTTTTTATGAGCTGGCAGAAGCTTCTACCGCACAAAAAAATTCAGCGCTTTTGCGTTTGGCAGAATTATTGAAGCACCATCAAGACGCCATTATTGCCGCCAATGCCCAAGATATGGCACAAGCCGAGGCAAAAGGCTTGGATTCCGCATTGCTAGACCGTTTGAAGCTTGGCCCTCAAACAATAGAGAGCATGTGCGAAGGTTTGCGCCAGATTGCCGCTTTGCCCGACCCGGTGGGAGAAATGGATGAATTCCGCATCCGCCCAAACGGCTTGCAAATAGGCAAAATGCGTGTGCCTTTAGGTGTGATCGGCATTATTTACGAGTCTCGCCCCAATGTTACCGTTGATGCCGCGGCGCTGTGTTTGAAATCAGGCAATGCTTGCGTATTGCGCGGAGGTAGCGAAGCTTTCAACAGCAATATGGCGATTGCCAAGTTGATTTCTCAGGCCTTGTCGGAGAATGACTTGCCGGTAGCAGCGGTGCGCTTTATCGAAAATACCGATAGAGAAAGCGTCGGCGCCATGTTGCAGATTCCCGGCTTGATTGACGTTATCATTCCCCGAGGCGGTAAATCATTGGTGGCGCGCATCAGCGCAGAGGCTAGGGTGCCGGTTATCAAACACCTAGACGGCATTTGCCATGTTTACATTGATCAAGCAGCCGATACGCAAAAAGCCGTGGACATTGCCGTGAATGCCAAAACTTCCCGCTACGGCACATGTAATACGATGGAAACCTTGCTCGTGCACGAAGCGCGCGCCGCTGAAATTCTGCCGCTGCTGGCAGAACAATATGCTCAAAAAGGTGTGGAATTACGCGGTTGCGGGCGCACTTTGGCCTTGTTGCCAAACATTAAAGCAGCCACAGACGAAGATTGGGACACCGAATACCTCGCGCCCATTTTATCGGTAAAAATCGTTAATGATATGGCCGAAGCAGTTGCACACATCAATACGCACGGCAGCCATCACACCGACAGCATCGTAACCGAGTCTTATACCGATGCCCAACGCTTCTTGCGTATGGTGGACAGCGCCAGCGTCATGATCAATGCCAGTACCCGTTTCGCAGACGGCTTCGAATATGGCTTGGGCGCTGAAATCGGTATTTCTACCGACAAAATCCACGTACGCGGCCCCGTCGGCCTGTATGGTTTGACCAGTCAGAAATGGGTGGTGTTGGGTAACGGGCAGGTTCGTACATAAAACCTGAAACCTGTATTAATGATTGCACAGAGGCCGTCTGAAATTTCAGACGGCCTCTTGGTTTTTTTACAGAATCATATCTGTTGGTTAACAACTTTCAAGTCGTTACACGATTTCCGCTTTGGTAATCACAACCGCATCCACCGGCACATCATCGTGATAGCCGTGGCGCTTGGTTTTTACATTTTCAATAGCGTCCACCACATCGGTACCTTCTACCACTTTGCCGAATACGGCGTAGCCCCAGCCGTGCAGGCTTGGTTCGGTGTGGTTCAGGAACGTATTGTCTTTCGTATTGATGAAAAACTGCGAAGAAGCAGAGTGGGGCGCTTGCGTGCGGGCCATGGCGATGGTGTATTTGTCGTTTTTCAAGCCGTTTTGGGCTTCGTTTTGAATCGGATCGCGGCCTTCTTTTTCATTCATGTTTTCGTCCATGCCGCCGCCTTGAATCATGAAGCCTTTGATAACGCGGTGGAAAATCAGGCCGTCGTAAAAACCGTCTTTAACATATTGCTCGAAGTTAGCCGCAGTTACCGGAGCTTTTTCGTGGTCGAGTTCGATACCGATAACGCCGAAATTGGTGTGTAATTTAATCATGGTTAATCCTTTCTGATAGATAACGGTAGAGGCCGTCTGAACCGTTCAGACGGCCTTACAGATGTGTTTAATGTTGGCGGTCGAGCCAGCGTTCTGCGTCCAAAGCCGCTTGGCAACCGGAGGCCGCGCTGGTAATGGCTTGGCGGTAAGTGTGGTCTTTCACGTCGCCGGCAGCCCACACGCCTTCGATATTGGTTGCACCCACATTATCGGCGCTGCCGCCTTTGGTGATGAGATAACCGGTTTCATCCATATCGAGTTGGCCTTTGAAAATGTCGGTGTTGGGTTTGTGGCCGATGGCAATGAAAACGCCTTTTACTTCAATCTCTTCGGTGCTGCCGTCGTTGTATTTCAAACGTGCGCCGCTTACGCCCATATCGTCGCCGGTAATATCATCCAAAACCGCGTTCAGTTTCAGAATGATTTTGCCTTCTTCTACGCGCTGCATCAATTTATCCACCATGATTTTTTCAGCGCGGAAAGTGTCGCGGCGGTGAATCAAGGTAACGGTGTTGGCAATATTGGATAAATATAGGGCTTCTTCTACGGCTGTATTACCGCCGCCGACAACGGCAACATCTTGTTGTTTATAAAAGAATCCGTCGCACGTTGCGCATGCGGAAACGCCTTTTCCGGCAAATTTTTCTTCAAACGGCATACCGAGATATTTGGCCGATGCGCCTGTGGCTACAATCAAAGCGTCGCAAGTGTATTCGCCCATATCGCCGGTAAGCGTGAAAGGGCGTTTTTTCAAATCGACGGTGTGGATGTGGTCGAAAATAATTTCGGTACCGAAACGCTCGGCGTGTGCCAAAAAGCGGGCCATCAATTCAGGACCTTGCACGCCGTCGGGATCAGCAGGCCAGTTATCGACTTCGGTCGTCGTCATCAGCTGGCCGCCTTGAGCCATGCCGGTGATGATTACAGGTTGCAGATTGGCGCGGGCGGCGTACACCGCAGCCGTGTATCCAGCGGGGCCGGAGCCTAAAATAATCAGTTTATGGTGCTTACTCATGGAGTTTCCTTGAGAAAATATGTATTGAAACAGCTTGTTTTCCTATATTTTTATCATGTAAACATGAATAAAAGAGTAGGGGCGGACTAATTGCTCAGGCCGTCTGAAAACCATGCTTAAAGTTTTCAGACGGCCTCTATATGGTTAGCGGCGACGGAACCCACCGCTTCTGCGCGCGGGCGCACGGTGATTGGGTTGCGCTTTGTTGGTTTGACGGTAGTTGGGCTGCGCAGCTTTGTTTTGTGCAGGAACCGTTTTCGTGTTCAACTGCTGGCTGGTACGCTGTTGAGCCTGTGCCGACTGGTAATAATTCGCTTGAGCACGGCGCACGGCAGGGGTATCCGCGCGGGCTTTTTGGAACTTATTCGCCAAAGCATTGCCGATAAACGCACCGGCTGCCGCGCCTACCAAACTTTGAAGCAGCCAGCTGCCGCTGGTTTGGTCGTAAATGTATTGTTGGCCGTCGGTGCCGGTAACCGGTTCGCCGTTGTTGCCGTTAGCCAAAAATTCGGCAGGAATCGTGTCTTTTACCGCGCTGGCAGTCAACTCATAAACCGTATTGTCTTGTTGGGCATTTTGTTGGCTCAACTGCTGTTGTAAAGCCTCGATCTGCTTTTGCTGTTGCTCCAATTTCGCTTGCGTATCGTCTTTACAGGCGGTCAAAGCAAAAGCCGAAGTAATAGTTAGGATAATGATTTTTTTCATTCTTTTTCCGTTTTAAAAGAAACAGGGGAAAGCAGTATGCTCGGATTGATAATATAGGGTAGGGTAGGATTTATTCAAGGCCGTCTGAAACATTTGCTGCTAAAATAGCGAAAACCTATTTTCATCATCCTCACTTTCAATGAAACATCCAGCCCCGCAAGAAATCCGTCTCAATCATCACCGCGACGTATTGACCTTAGTTTATCAAGGCATCGAAAAAGCACTTCCTGCCGAATATTTGCGCGTATATTCGCCCAGTGCCGAAGTGAGAGGGCATGCTCCGGGGCAAGCAATACTGCAAACCGGCAAAGCAGATGTTTTGATTACCGATTTATATCCCGCCGGTCATTATGCTTTGAAAATCACTTTTTCAGACGGCCACGACAGCGGCCTCTACGACTGGGATTATTTATATAAATTGGCACACGAATACGATACAATGTGGGCCGAATACTTACACCAAATCGAGAAGCAGGGTGCTTCGCGCCAAGCCTAAACTACTTACCGCACCTAAGAATTCCCGATCCGATTTTCCTGAAAAGAAAGCCACAACATGAGCGACAACAAAACCCATTTCGGCTACCAAACCGTTAACGAAAGCGAAAAAGCCGGCAAAGTAGCCGAGGTTTTCCATTCCGTAGCCAAAAATTACGACATTATGAACGACGTCATGTCCGGCGGATTACACCGCGTTTGGAAGCACTTTACCATCAACACCGCACGCTTGAAAAAAGGCGATAAAGTTTTAGACATTGCCGGAGGCACAGGTGATTTGTCGCGCGGTTGGGCAAAAAGAGTAGGGCAAGAGGGCGAAGTATGGCTCACCGACATCAACTCATCCATGCTTTCAGTAGGCCGTGACCGCTTGCTCAATGAAGGTATCATTCTTCCCGTATCGTTGGCAGATGCCGAAAAACTGCCTTTCCCGGATAATTATTTCAACTTGGTATCCGTAGCTTTCGGCCTGCGCAACATGACGCACAAAGAAGCCGCTCTTAAAGAAATGTATCGCGTATTAAAACCCGGCGGCACTTTATTGGTATTGGAATTTTCCAAAGTATTCAAACCATTAGAGCCGGCTTACGATTTGTATTCTTTTAAACTTTTGCCGCTGATGGGTAAAGTTATTGCAAAAGACGCAGACAGCTATCAATACCTGGCAGAATCCATCCGCATGCACCCTGATCAAGAAACGCTTAAACAAATGATGTTGGATGCAGGATTTGATAATGTCGATTATCACAATATGACTGCAGGAGTGGTGGCGCTGCATAAGGGTATTAAATACTAAGCAGCAGCGTTAAATGATAAATAAGCAAGATTGCTGATGTTTCGTATTTATTACCGGAAAGCAATCTTGTTTGTTTTTGACATCTATAATTTAACATAATTCATATTATGGGAAATAGCATATGCTAACGCCTGTATCGCTTTTTTCTCCAGCCGTGTCGGTATCCGTTGGCCGTTGCCGCTATGCTCATGCGTGCGCCTATCGTCTTAACTAAGGCATCAAAGTAAACATCTTTAACCAAGTCTTTTTCGTGTGCCTTTGCCGCCGGATAAGCTAGCGCAGCAAGGATTTCAATCGGGTCGATTTCCAGCGTTTGCGCGATTATCAGGCATTCGGCAAAGCTCAATTTCAGACGGCCTTTACGGATTTGGCTGATGCGGCTGCTGCTGGTTTGCCATTTTTGTGCAAGTTTGTAGTCGGTGCTTATGCTAGCCATTTTTTTGTACATATCCAGCCATTGATTTTGTGATTGCATAATAAAAACAACCGCTTATAAAACAATAAGCGGTTATTTTATGCGTGCGCCCTATTTCGGGCAATATTGTACATTTGCTAAGTACTTTAATTGGTAAATGTGATGTCTATGTAATTTAATTCAGGTACGGTATCGTATCCTAATTTTGCAGGTATGAATTGGGCACTTCCTACGGCTTTTAGGGCTTCTCTATCCAAGCATTCATAACC
Organism: Neisseria sp. Dent CA1/247; assembly: GCF_022870825.1. Lineage (NCBI taxonomy): Bacteria > Pseudomonadati > Pseudomonadota > Betaproteobacteria > Neisseriales > Neisseriaceae > Neisseria > Neisseria sp. Dent CA1/247. The sequence continues at coordinate 1,295,693 of NZ_CP091522.1, forward strand.
ACTTGTTCTTGCCAGTTTTACGCTTTCAGGTCTGCCGTATCGCGTTATTGTTGCCTCAACTTTTACAACTCCGGATATTCCGCATCGATTTGGTATGGATATTTCATGTTCTAGTTTTGATGGTGTGAATCGATTTCTGCGTGCTTCTTCCTCTCTTTGCGCCCTTCTTTGCGCTTTTTTTAATGCTTTTTCAGTATCTTGTTCTATTTTCTTTGCAGTTTCTTCTAACTCTTTTGCTATTTGCTCTGCTTCTGCCCTATCTCTGTATGAGCTATAAGCCAAATAAGCACATGAAATTGCAATTATGCTTCCTATTACCAGTATTGCAGGGCTAGTTTGTGATTGATTTTTGTAGCTTTCATTATTCTCCGTGTAACGTGGTTTTGTTGCCCATATGATAAATAAAGCAACTCCAGTTCCAATAATGCTTATTGGAACTGCAAGTGAGAGAAATGTCCCCATTTAATTTCCCCTTTTTATGATTCTGATTTTTTAGCTTATTTATTTTTAATAGTTACATTACCATTTTCATCAACTATTGCCCTTTCAAGTGCTTCATTAAGCAGCGTGTGAGCGAGTTCACTGTCTTTAAGCGGCTGCTTGCCGTGTTGAACAAGCTTTTTATTAATATCTATTGCTAGTTTTCTAAGCATCTCTCCTTGGGCTTCTTTAATTCTCAAAGTTTGCATACGTCATTTTTCCTTTCTGTTTTTTGATTTTCCGCAACATTAGATATTGTTACAAGTAACTTGTTCTTGACGTTACATGTATCAATGTATATATTGGTTAAAAAATGTTACATGTATCTATGTAACTTAATTTTTATTTCTGTGTTGTAAAAAAGTAAATATGAAAAATTTCCAGCTTGTTGAAAATTGTCAAAGCTCTTCGGCTCCGCTCAATCGGGCGCAAACTATGAGTACCGATGAACGTGCTGCCGATATGGCGCCCCCCTTATCTAACAGGGGGGGAGCAGAAACGGAAGCGGTCGTAAGCGTGGATCAGGAAGCGTTTGAAAAATACACTCACTTTCTGACCGATTCAAAAGGCCGTTTGTTGGAAATACCGCTAAGACGCGGTAAAGCCAATTCGGCTTTTATCGACCAAATCAGCTTTTCAATTCACGAAGACACCTTTTCACTACTGGCCGGTTATCCGCTCGTTTCAGATGATGAGTTCGTTATCCGTGCATCAATGGAGCTACATCAGATTTTCGGCTTCGGCATTACCGAAAAAGCCAAACATTCGGGCGGTCGTTTTTATGTGTTAAATATCGTGCAAAACTGAGCCAGGGAAACGGGGAGTTGTGCTCCAAAAGTGAGCCACTCTCCGTTTGTTATAAACTGCTCCGCTCTATCACACAGCGGAGCCCAACCTGGATGTTATGCATGGAAACCATCGCAAAAGTGCACCGGCTTTTTCACCGACAGAAACTCTCACAACGTGAAATCGCCAAACAACTCAAACTCTCCCGCAATACAGTCGCCAAATATCTGCAGCACGCCACAGTCGAACCCCCCGTCTACCGCAGAGAACAAACCCATTACCCCAAGCTCGGTCCTTTTCTTGACGTGTTGACCCAACAGTTGCTCCAAGAAGCCCGGCTGCCCAAACAGCAACACCTTTCTGCCCGTCGACATTTCGAACGCCTCAAAGATGCCGGTTATGCCGGACAGTACAGTGCCGTTGCCGTATTTATCCGCAAATTCCGCCAACAGCACCAACCCAAGCCGGTTCCGGTCTTTATGGCTCAGGCTTTTGCTCCGGGTGATGCTTATCAGTTTGACTGGAGTATCGAAACCGTTTGTTTGGCCGGACAGACCGTTAAGGTAAATATCGCTCATTTCCGCTTATGCCACAGCAGGGCTTTTTTCGTTTGTGCTTATCCCAATCAGAAAGCCGACATGTTGATGGATGCGCACAACCGCGCATTCGCTTTCTTCGGCGGCGTACCTGCCCGCGGTATCTACGACAATATGAAGACCGCCGTTACCCGCATCGGCAAAGGCAAGGAGAGAGAGTTTAACGCACAGTTTTTACAGATGATGACCCACTTTCTCATTGAACCGGTTGCCTGTACCCCGGCCTCCGGCTGGGAGAAAGGCCAGGTCGAGCGGCAGATACGCCACCTGCGCGAAAGATTGTTCAAGCCGACTTTGGCTTTTGATTCCTTTACCTCTCTCAACGACTACCTGCAACAGCAATGCCTGCGGCTGATGCGGCAGCACAAACATCCCGAATACAGGCAGCCGGTTAACGACATATGGGAAAGGGAGAAGCATTCGTTGGCTGCTTTCCGTCCCTATCCGGCAGAACGTTTGGAGATACTCAAAGTCAGCAACCAATCTTTGGTTACCGTCGAACGCCACCGTTACAGCGTACCGGTCGAATGGGCGGGCAATACGGTTAGGGTTTATATCGGCGCACAGACTGTCCGCTTTTGTAGCGATACCGACTGCATTGCCGAACATCCGCGCAGCTTTGTGAAAGACGGCATCAGCTATAACCCTTGGCATTTTTTGCCCTATCTGCAAAAGAAACCCGGAGCGTTAAGAGACGGCAGGGCTTTTATCGGCTGGGTACTGCCGCCCGTCATAGAGCGTCTGAAAGCCTGTTTGCTTAAGCAGCCCAAAGGAGACCGGGTAATGGTCAAACTGCTGAACCTGATGGCCGAATACGATGCCGACTTGGCATTGACGGCAGCGGAATTGGCATTGGACGAAGGTATGCCGACTCCGGAGGCAGTCTTGAACATCATCAACCGTCTGAAAGAACCGCCTCCACCCCGTTTCCATATTAGGGACATCCCGCTTACCGTCCCGCCGTCAGTTGATTGCAGCCGTTATGACCGCTTACTGAGTCTGTCGGGCAAACAAACGGATACGATGAAGGAGAAGCATCATGCAGCATGAACGTCTGGCCGGACTGTTGAAAGAATTGAAACTCGGTGCGATGGCGGAGCAGTGGGATGAAATCGTAGTGGACGGCATCCGTCGCAAACGGGGTACGCTGGATATTCTGGAGCGGTTGTTGACTGCCGAACATATAGCCAAAACCGCAAGGAGTATCCAAAACCGGATTAGCCAGGCAAGGTTTCCGCAACACCGCAGTTTGGCCGACTTCGATTTTGAGCAGAGTTTGATACACCGTCCGGCATTGGAACTGCTTTTGGGCGGGGACTATATCAGACAGAAGCGTAATGTGGTGTTGGTAGGCGGACCGGGTACGGGCAAAACGCATATTGCCACAGCATTGGGTATCGAAGCGGCGACACAAGGATTTAGGGTACGTTTTTGGAATGTACTGGACTTGGTCAACAAATTGGAAGCAGACAAAGACGAAGGCCGTCTGAAACTGACCGAGCAGCAATGTCGGTACGATTTGTTGATTCTTGATGAGTTGGGGTATCTGCCGTTTAGTCAGAAAGGCGGTGCGCTGCTGTTTCATCTGATGAGCCAACTGCATGAAAGGACGAGTGTTGTCATGACAACCAATTTGGCCTTTAGCGAATGGGTGAAACTGTTTATGGATGAAAAGATGACGGGTGCTTTACTGGACCGCCTGACTTATTGCTGTGATATTTTTGAGACGGGCAATGATTCTTACCGGATGAAACACCGCTCATAGGGTGGCTCAATTTTAGACCACAACTGTGGCTCAGTTTTGGAATGGAATTGACATATTGGAACTGCAAGTGAGAGAAATGTCCCCATTTAATTTCCCCTTTTTATGATTCTGATTTTTTAGCTTATTTATTTTTAATAGTTACATTACCATTTTCATCAACTATTGCCCTTTCAAGTGCTTCATTAAGCAGCGTGTGAGCGAGTTCACTGTCTTTAAGCGGCTGCTTGCCGTGTTGAACAAGCTTTTTATTAATATCTATTGCTAGTTTTCTAAGCATCTCTCCTTGGGCTTCTTTAATTCTCAAAGTTTGCATACGTCATTTTTCCTTTCTGTTTTTTGATTTTCCGCAACATTAGATATTGTTACAAGTAACTTGTTCTTGACGTTACATGTATCAATGTATATATTGGTTAAAAAATGTTACATGTATCTATGTAACTTAATTTTTATTTCTGTGTTGTAAAAAAGTAAATATGAAAAATTTCCAGCTTGTTGAAAATTGTCAAAGCTCTTCGGCTCCGCTCAATCGGGCGCAAACTATGAGTACCGATGAACGTGCTGCCGATATGGCGCCCCCCTTATCTAACAGGGGGGGAGCAGAAACGGAAGCGGTCGTAAGCGTGGATCAGGAAGCGTTTGAAAAATACACTCACTTTCTGACCGATTCAAAAGGCCGTTTGTTGGAAATACCGCTAAGACGCGGTAAAGCCAATTCGGCTTTTATCGACCAAATCAGCTTTTCAATTCACGAAGACACCTTTTCACTACTGGCCGGTTATCCGCTCGTTTCAGATGATGAGTTCGTTATCCGTGCATCAATGGAGCTACATCAGATTTTCGGCTTCGGCATTACCGAAAAAGCCAAACATTCGGGCGGTCGTTTTTATGATTCATGCTGGTTGATGGGTACGGATAACGCCCAATACGGCCGCGTCCACTTCGGCGGCCAAAATAACACTATGCTCGTTGAACTCACGGCTACCGGCTGTAATGCAGCCGATGACGGCTGGGAATCCCGTTTATACCAATTCATTTTAAAAGCCGTCCGCCCGAAGATTACCCGTATCGACATAGCCAAAGACTTTTTCAACGGGGAATACACGCCCGAACAGGCAAAAGCCGACCGTTTTGCAGGCAAATTTACCAATCATCACATGATGCCATCTGGAGAAGCGGTCGGCACAGATTGGGAAGATGTGGCCAAACCCCAAAACAAAGGCAAAACCTACTATGTAGGCTCCCGCGAATCGTCCAAATACGTCCGCGTTTACGAAAAAGGCAAACAGCTTGGCGATAAAGAAAGTAACTGGGTGCGCTTTGAAATCGAATTCAAAGCCAAAGACATCGTAATCCCGTTTGAAGTGCTGACCGCCCCGGGCGAATACTTCGGCGGTGCATACCCCATCTGTTCGCAATTCCAAGAGAAAGCCCAACGCATTGAAACCGTTAAAAAAGTGCTTGATTTGACTTTTGAACGGTGCATCGAAGTAGCTAAAAACCAAGTTGGCCGCGCGATTAATGCAGCCATATCCATGTTTCCGAACAAAAACGATTCGGAAATATTGGCCATGTTCAAACCCGCCCATGACCTACTGCCCAAACGTCTGAGCATGGAAAACTATTCGGCCAAATTCAACATTGCCCCCGCCATTCACGAGCGGGAAAACGATATACCCGTTTTAGGCGAATCTACTCAAATGCTGCTTGAATTGGAACTCGAGAAAAAACGCAAGCTGACCAAGATGATTGATGACAAGCGCAATGAAGATTATCTCAATTGGGCATATAGCCGGTATGCACATCAGTTTTAAAAGGCAAAACGCTACCGCCTGAAAGTGCAGCGTATTTAATTAAGGAAAAACATCATGCAAATGCAAATTCAAGGCCAAATCATGGGCGTAAAACGTTTTAACGGCCAAATAGACGGCAAAACATTCGATTACTGCCGCGTTATCGTCGCCACCCCCTTGGATGCCAGCCAAGGTAACGCCTTAGGCAGTTCGGCCACAGAATACGATTTCGGCGGCTCGGCCAATTTCGAACAGTTTAAAAGCGCGTCGTTTCCCTTTGATGCCGTTTTGAATGTCGAGCTCGTTACCAACGGCAAAAGCCAGAAACTCAAAATCATCGGCTTTCAGCCCAAAACCCAACATAAAGGCTAAACCATGACGATAACCCGCGTTTATGTAGTGCAGTCACGGGAAACGGGGGATTTCCTATACCCGTCTGATACGGGTGATGTGGGTCATACGCCGTATATCAACCAAGCGGGCTATTTCTTCGATAGAAACGAAGCCATAGAAACCGCGCTGGAAGAAATAGGCGGTAACTTTATAGTCTTTGGTTTCCTGACTGAAATGTAATTTTTAAGGGCTTGGCGCTTGCCTTTGAAAGCGTCTTAATCACTTTTTTAAAGGAAATAATCATGAAAATCATGAATATTGGTCGTAAATACGGTTCTAAAGCCGCTGTCGTTTTTGCTGCTCCTTTTGCTCTCGCAGCTCAGGCTTGGGCTGCTTTGCCTGACGGTGCTAAACAAGCCATTGAAGGTGCAAAAGCTGATGGCCTTGAAGCTGGTTGGCTTGTTGTTGGCGTTTTCGCTGCTTTATTTGTTATTGCCATTGTCAAGCGTCTGATTCGTTAATAAGGTGTTTTAAATGTACTACCAAGTCGGAAATAAGTGTCTTGAGCAAAGCCAAGCTGAGAATGTTTATTTTAGCTTGGTAGTACCTCAAATAAATCAGAATGGGGAAATTTTAAAACCTGAATATGATGGAAATACTTGGAAATTAAACGGCCTGATTTTGAAAGCATCTTTGCCTGAGTGCAATCCTGTTGACAATCTTAAAAGTGGCCTTGAAATCGGTTGGATTTTATTTGGTGTTATGGCTTCCGTTTATTTTGTGGGCATTTTAAAAAAGGTATTTTCATGATGGATTTTTATTATTTTTTAGGTCTGTCAATTCCGGTTTTTATTGGCTTTTTGCTGTTTAAAAATTAAATGGGGTATTGAATGAAAAGAACGGTTTTATTGGCAGCTTTAACGACTGCTTTTTTTTCGCCTGCCGTATATGCTAAATCGGCAGGTGGTTTTACGTTTACTGAAATTCGCGGTTCTGAAGGCAAAACTGAGGGCTGCGGTCGTGGCAGTAATGGAAACATCTACTGCGTAAAGCAATCATGGTGTGTTCCTTTTACCGATATTTGCGTTTGGAAATATGCCGATTCAAACGGCAAAAAAGCGCAAAATCTTAGAACGAAAACAAAAGAAGATGGAAGTTTTAAAGTTGTTGATGTTGGCGGCAAGAAGCCTGAAAAATCAGAAAAATCAATGGTTCTTGATGATGTTTCAATATCGGGAATTAGTAAGGCAGAATGGGAAAGGTTGGAAAAAGAAGAAAACGATTTTGCGCGGCTGGTTCGTGAAATTCAGGTCAAAAAGGCCGAACAGGAAAAGAAACGCAAGCTTGAAGAACAAGGTTCAGGCGGTGGAAGCTCGGGCGGTGGAAGCTCAGGCGGTGGCAGCTCAGGCGGTGGCAGTTCAGGCGGTGGAAGCTCGGGCGGTGGAAGCTCGGGCGGTGGAAGCTCAGGCGGTGGCAGCTCAGGCGGTGGCAGTTCAGGCGGTGGAAGCTCGGGCGGTGGAAGCTCAGGCGGTGGCAGCTCAGGCGGTGGCAGTTCAGGCGGTGGCAGCTCGGGCGGTGGAAGCTCGGGCGGTGGAAGCTCGGGCGGTGGAAGCTCGGGCGGTGGAAGCTCGGGCGGTGGAAGCTCGGGTGGTTCTGAACGTCATAGGAAAGGCCATGTTTTTCAATATTCTTTAACTGGTGATACTGGATATGGTGAAGTGCCTTTTTTAAACAAAAGTGGCTATACCGATAAATATTGCAATCAGCTTTTTAATGGTTCTGCTAATCAGCAACTTATAAATAGTCTCGGTATTCCTGAGAATCTGCCTTCTACGTATAAAGGTAAGAAAACAAGATATACCCTCTATTGTTCTTATGTTGTTGGCGGTGAAAAAGATATTTATGACAAAACCGATCCAGATGATGCTCAATGCCAATCCACAAAATTTTTAAAACAGGATACGGGCAAGGGTTCTTTTTCCGTAATCTGTACAAAAAAAGCATCTGATATTTCTTCTGCGGTAGGCCCTAGCGTTTCGTCTACGGGCAGTTCTGATAGTGCTGGCGGTTCGGGCGGTGGCAAGCCGTCCTCAAGCTCTCAAGGCGGGCAGTCCGGTTCGGGCAATCTTGGCGGCCAATCTAGCGGTCAATCTAGCGGCCAATCTAGCGGCCAATCTAGCGGCCAATCTAGCGGCCAATCTAGTGGTCAATCTAGTGGTCAATCTAGCGGTCAAGGTAACGGTGCTCAGGTGGTTGGCAACGGTTCGGGCGATTCTCAAGGTTCGGGAGATGGAAACGGGCAAGGAAAAGGCAAAGGCGATTCTAAAGGCGATGATAACGACAAAAAGCCTGAGCAAGACGATGATCAGGATTTGTCGGGAATCGAAAAGCTGATTTTGGGCGTTATCAATGCTATTGAAGAGATGAATGAAAATGTATCAAGCAAGATTGATGAATTAAAAGATAGGATTGATGCTTTGTCCGCTGATAAAGAAGGCGGGGGCGGTAGCGGCAATGAGCCTGCGAATGACGGTGCCGCCTCCGCCGATCATGGGCAGGCTGATGGGCATAATACGGGAAAGGGAAAAGACGGCAAAGACGGCGATTCTAAATCTCAGTTGGAGGGCGTCGAAGATGGCTTTTTTGATGATATTTCAATACCTACAAAAGAAGTTGGTGATGGTTCAGGTTGGTCGCCTGATGGTTTTCTTCCCTCTAGTGGTATTTGTCCGCCTTCAAAAGTTTTTCATGTCGCTGGTCGTGCGGTTGAGTTTAGTTATGAGCCGTTGTGTAGATTCATGCAAGAAGTTCGTTTTGCTGTTCTGCTCGGATTTATCGTCATGTCTGCTTCTATCGTTTTTGGTACGTTGAGGGATTAAAAATGCCGTTTTTTTTAGCTCCGTTGGTTCCGCTTTTTGCGGTTCTTTTAAAAATGCTGATTGTCCGTCTGATTGTTGCTTTCGGTCTGACAATTATTTCTTTTGTCGGTTATGTTGCTGCCCTTTCTAAGTTTAAATCTTATGTCGAAGATGCCATAAGACAAATGCCGGCCGATATTCTTAATTTACTTTTAATTGGCGGTTTTGGTGAAGGCATCGGTTATCTTTTTGGTGCTTTCTCGTTTTGGGTTTCTATGAAAGCTTTAAATAAGTTGGCTTTTTTGCCGGGCCAGTCATAGGGGATTTATATGATTTATTTAATCACTGGGAATATGGGAACGGGTAAAACTTCTAAAGTTGTTTCTATGATGCTTAAAAATGAGGACGGCCTTTTTAAAATGAAGCTTGATGATGGCACTCAAGTTTTTCGTCCTATTTATTTTTGTCATGTTGATGGCCTTGATAAAAAGAAATTTAAAGCAAAAGAGTTGACTGAAGAACAGATACAGTCTGCACCTTTAAATCAGCTGATTCCTACTGGCTCTGTCCTAATTGTTGACGAATGCGATTATTGTTACCCTACCCGTTCTTCAGGCCGTGAAGTTCCGCCTTATATCAAAACGCTTAAGGAACTTCGCCATGAGGGTTTCACGCTTATTTTAATGACTCAGCATCCAATGATGATTGATCCTTATCTGCGCAATCTCGTTTCAAAGCATATACACCTTGAGCGTAAACCCATAGGAATGAAGCAATATTGGTGGTATAAGGCTGTAACCAATCTTGAAAATCCTGCTTCTGTAACGGGTGTTCAGTCTTCTTCTTGGCGGCCTCCTAAAGAAGCTTTTAAATACTATAAGTCTTCAAGCAAGCATGTTGATTTTTCCAAAAATATTCCGCTTGCTTTCTATGCCTTGTTTTTTGTTTTGGCAGTTGTTTTATGGAAAGGTTATTCTGTCTATAATATTTACAAAAAAGGTGTTTCTGGGCAGCCTGATTATGTTGAATCTGAATTTTCTTCTGTGCAGACGGATAAAAAAAATGTTATTTCTTCTCTTTCTGAAGAACAGAAAAAAAACAGCTTAAATGAGTTGATGTTTGAGCCTACTATTAAAGGAAAAACAGAATCCAAACCGTTATATGATGCTGTAAGGCAGGTTCGTTCATTTGAATATCCAGTCGCCTGTATTTCGGGTGGGAGTAGCGGGTGTACTTGTTATACGAATCAAGGAACGGCCATAAAAGAGATTGAAAAGAAAACCTGTGAAACCTACGTTAAAGATGGTCTGCCGTTCAACCCATATAAAGATGAACGCCAAAACTCGCAAAATAGGCCGTATGAAAGCGTTGAAAGGGGTAGCCCTTCCCCCGCGCCTGAAGTCCTTGTAATGGGCGGGAAATCGCAGCAAAATCTAATGTATGACGGCTACGTCGAAGCGGGCGAACAATTTAGATAGGCAGAAAGGCCGTCTGAAATTTCAGACGGCCTTTATTTGGCGGGTCTCGCTATTGACTGATTAACATGATGACCGCTAAAATAATCCGCGTGTCAATGTTGACCATCAAAAGCAGTTTTCCCTTTGACCAGAGAATTTTAAACTGCATTTTAAAGCCTTTCATCAAAGTTAAACGATGACGGGCAATGCCAAAAATCCCCGCGCCAACGGGGATTTTTTGCTATTCCCCGCCCTGCTTTTTCAGATTGTCAAATGTTTAAAATTAAATCATATCGTTTCCTTTCTATTTCAGTTATTTAAGTTGTTTGGCCGCTTGCTCGACCATGAAAATCATTAACATTTTCCCGTCTGCACTCTGCCCGTTCTCATCGGGATTGTTGAGCTTGAGGGAAGGGGGTTGGTCTAGTGAAGCTGTTTTTTTTATCGGTCTTGCGTCGCTGTCGGTCGGGGGTTGCGATTGTCCAAAAATAAGCCCTAAATACCTGCAAGGGGGAAGCTTTGTAAAGATGCGGATCGCTTTTTTCCGCATCTTTATGAATACCCCCTTGCAGGTATTTAGGGCTTATTTTTAAATCGTATAAAACACCCGTCCGATTGCGTCGCAAGATGTTAAAAGTGCAGCGGAACGGGTAGTTCAGGTAACGTTTGGGGAAGAAAGTAACGTAATCTTATTATTATGAGAAATATCATGTGCTACTTATTGCGCCGCCAGCCGTGCCGGTATCCGTTGGCCGTTGCCGCTATGCTCATGCGTGCGCCTATCGTCTTAACTAAGGCATCAAAGTAAACATCTTTAACCAAGTCTTTTTCGTGTGCCTTTGCAGCCGGATAAGCCAGCGCAGCAAGGATTTCCAGCGGGTCGATTTCCAGCGTCTGCACGATTATCAGGCATTCGGCAAAGCTCAATTTCAGACGGCCTTTACGGATTTGGCTGATGCGGCTGCTGCTGGTTTGCCATTTTTGTGCAAGTTTGTAGTCGGTGCTTATGCTAGCCATTTTTTTGTACATATCCAGCCATTGACTGTGTGATTGCATAATAAAAACAACCGCTTATAAAACAATGAGCGGTTATTTTATGCGTACGCCCTATTTCGGGCAATATTGTACATTTGCTAGTTATCTTTTTATTTTAATAGCATGTCGTGGGGTATCCGTCATAGTCGTGTTGGCAGTACTTGCTTTCGTGGGGATTCCATCTATAGCCCTCGCCGTATCCGTTCCTTATGGCTCTGGGGTTTCGGTTCTCGTATTCCCGCGCCCTTCTGTCCCGTTCTTCTCGCCACTCAGCCCTATAATTGCTTTCCCGCTGCCCTATTTCAAAATTTCTCTGCAATCGGTTCAGTTCTCTTAAATTGTCACATGCGGGCGTACCGTTTTTGTCTTTAAGAATTGAATTTTTTTGCAATTGGCAGCTTCGTTCAGTTTTTTCTATATCCCATCTATACTTTGCAGATACTGAGGATGATATTAAAAGGCTTGCAATGATAATTAGCGGTTTTGTGATTGTCATGATTTTTTTACTTTAGTTTTTGTAACTAAAATTATAATTTGGATTTATTAAAAAAAGAAACTTTTTGTTAACCGTTTTTAGTCTCCGTTTGATTATCGCTACAACCATTCTATTGCCGTAAAATAAGCAAACTTTATCTTTTCTCAGAAACTTATTTATGCTCAGTTATCGTCATGCTTTTCATGCCGGCAATCATGCCGATGTGCTTAAACATTTTATTTTGTATTTGGTTTTGGATTATTTTAACCGTAAGGACAAACCTTATTGGTACATAGATACCCATAGCGGTGCCGGTCTTTATGATTTGTATAGCAACGAATCTCAAAAGATTGGTGAGTATAAGCAAGGCATTGAACGGTTAAATTCTTCTGACAAACTTCCTGAATTGCTCCAAGCATTTACAGGCCGTCTGAAAGATATTTTGCCGGGTGAAAACCTTTATTGCGGTTCGCCTTGGTTGGCTCAGGCTTTAACGCGCGCAAGTGATAAGTTGCGTTTGTTTGAACTGCATCCTACTGATTTTAAACATTTACAGAATAATATGCAGGTAGCGGGATTGGGTAAACGCGGGCAGGTTATGCAGTCCGACGGTTTTCAGGGATTGATCGCCCTGCTTCCTCCGCCAACCCGTCGGGCGGTGGTGCTCATTGATCCGCCTTATGAGGAAAAACAAGACTATGCGCGGGTGGCCAATGTTTTAAAAGACGCTAAAAAACGATTTGAATCAGGATGTTATTTGATCTGGTATCCGTGCTTGAGCCGTGAGGAAAGCAGGAAGCTGCCTGAGCAACTGAAAAAGATTTTTCCCGATAATTATTTAAACGCAGAACTCCATGTTCATGCTCCCCGTTCAGACGGCTTCGGTATGCACGGCAGCGGGATGTTTGTTGTGAATCCGCCTTATCTGCTTGCCGAACAGCTGCAAAAGAATTTACCTGAATTGGTGCAAATATTGGGGCAAGACGAATCTGCCCGTTTTGTGTTGGATTTTCAGATTCAATAAGCCTGTTGATACTGATCTATCAAATTCAGACGGCCTATGGATAAATGTGCCGCTTATTTCCAGATGCTGCTTTCTGTATGCAAATAACGGGCATCGTCAAAGGTAGCCAGCCACTGGGGGCGAAGCGCGACAAATATCGCGGTAAAAATGCCGTTTAGAAACGCTTCGCCCCATGTAAGCAGGAAGAAAACGGGAAATGCCGACGACCACAGCGCTTCCGCTGAAAACACGCCCGCTGTTTGCAGCAGCAAAACGATGAATACGCCGGTCAACAGCATGCCCAATGCGGCTGAAATGAAGCCGTTGAAAAAAATATACACGAACAAATTAGGCGGTAGGCGAACCGCTATTTTGCGTAACAGCAGGTTTATGCTCAAGGCGGGCAATAATAAAAACAGTGCGTTAAGGCTGGTTACGCCAAGGTTTTCAATGCCGTGAACGGCGGCATACGGTATCAGCAGTAAAGTGCCCAACCACAAAGCGGCCGGTGCGCCCAACATCAAGGCAACCAAATTGATGCCGAGAAGATGGTAGTTCATTCCGGCTAACTGACCGCTGCTTAAATCGGCGTTTAAGGTCCATAAAACGGCCAAGCAGATGACTGCAACACTAATGGCGGCGGGATGCTTTGCCGCAGCCGAGAAAGCGCGTCGGGCGGTAAGCAGCAGAAAAGCCGCCCAGATAATGTGGGCGGCGATTGTCCATTCGGGCGGAAACCATTGGTTAAGGAAGTTCATCAAACAGCTTATAAAAGTTTTAGCGAAGTGCGCAAAGCTCACTTTCAGACGGCCTGATTATAAAGGCGGACGGGTGTTTTGAGAAATACCTGTCCGCTATTTGTTTCAAGCCGATTACTTGGTTTAATGGATTACCGAAGCTCGCGGATGTCGCGCCAGCCGTCGTTGGTTTTGACTAAAGTCGCCGTTTTGGTGCGTGTTGCTTCGGGGTGTTTCCAGCCGTTGCCGGCTTCTTTTAAGAATTTTTCAGCCCATTTTTCCGTTTCAAAACGCGCCTCATACGATACTTTGCTGACAGTCATGCCGTCCGAAGGTGTCGGCTCTGTGAACCAATTGATTTTTTCGACTTTTTGCGTTCCGATGCAGAAACGCGGCTCCAAGCCTTCTTCACGGATTTTGCCTTTGCCTTTTTCGGTCAGCTCGTAAACGTAAACACTAGTTTTGTTTTTAGTGCCCGGAAATTCAAAGGTTTCGGATGATTGTTTTTTATAAAACCCTTCGCTGTCCAAAATTTTCATTTGCGCGATGGCTGATTGATTGATTTTGTCGCCGTTTGCGTTGCGGTCGGGTATTTTAATCTGATTCAGACCCAGCAAGGTTTGAACAGCCATGCCGTTGGTTTCGATTTTAACGGTTAAAGGAACGCATACGCCTTGTTGCGAAATGTGTTGGTTGATGGCTTTTTCAAAAGTAGATTTGCCGGGAGAGTTGCCGGAACAGGCGCCGAGCAGCAAAGCGGCGCACACGGTTAAAGCGGTTTTGTACATTTCATGCTCCTTGCGGACTTAGATTTTACAGTTAAAACAGCATATCCTTTTTTAGCGTTCATGACAAACCTTGCGCCCGTGCTTACAATAGAGGCCGTCTGAAATCATTACGGATACCCACATCATGACTACCCTATACGGCATTCCCAACTGCGACACCGTTAAAAAAGCCCGTGCGTGGCTGGCGGAAAACAATATCGCTTACGACTTCGTAGATTTCAAAAAAACGCCGCCCGATGCCGCCTTGATTGAAAGCTGGTTGAAAGACATCCCCATCGAAACCTTGCTCAACAAACGCGGTACGACTTGGCGCAAACTCAGCAGCGAACAGCAAGCCGCCGCTGAATGTACGCAAGGCGCGATAGCGGTGATGATTGCCAATCCAAGCCTGATCAAACGCCCTATTCTTCAACATCACAATCAGCATTCTGCCGGTTTTCGAGCCGATGATTATGCCAAAATCTTTTTATCTTTATGAAGATAGTGCTATCAGTTTGTAGGATTAAACCGCTTGAGGCCGTCTGAAAAAGTTTAGCGAGGTTTGCAAAGCTTACTTTCAGACGGCCTCAAGCCATTTAATGAAATGAAATGATATTTACTTTACCAAAAGGTAAATTCAGAAGCGTTGTGAAAATTTGCCATTCGGTAAAATCAGCCATACAATACGCCGCACCATTATTTTGAAAGTTTGAACCATGGATATTGCCGATCTGCGCCGCCGCAATCTGCGCCAATGGATCATACGGCAGCATGGCGGCCAGCAAGCGCACTTCGCCGCGGCAGCCTCCATCAATCAGGGCGAACTGTCTTCGCTGTTGAAAAACAAATCGTTCGGCGAAAAAAAAGCCCGCAAAATCGAGCAGTCTGCCGGAATGCCCGCCATGTGGCTGGATACCGACCACGGCGATCTGCCTGAAACCTCTTCCGCACACCATCCGACACCTCAAGAAAAGAATCCGAAAATGAGCGACATCTCCCCTATTGCCGACATTCTTGCCGACATCAAAGCCGGCAAAATGGTCATCATTACCGACGCCGAAGACCGCGAAAACGAAGGCGATTTAATCATGGCTGCCCAATTTGTAACGCCGCAAGCCATTAATTTTATGATCAAACATGCCCGCGGATTGGTGTGCCTGCCGATGAACGACGAGCTGGTCGATCGCTTAAACCTGCCTCAGATGACACAGAAAAACGGCGCACAATACGGCACCAACTTCACCGTATCCATCGAGGCTGCCCACGGCATTTCCACCGGCATTTCCGCCGCAGACCGCGCCTTAACGATTCAGACGGCCGTGTCGCCGACGGTTAAAGCCGAAGACATCGTCCAGCCCGGCCACATTTTCCCGCTGCGTTCGCAAAAAGGCGGCGTATTGGTGCGCGCCGGACACACCGAAGCCGCCGTCGATCTAGCACAAATGAGCGGCCTGATTCCCGCCGGCGTCATCTGCGAAATTCTCAACGACGACGGTACCATGGCGCGTATGCCCGAGCTGATGAAGTTTGCCGAAGAACACAATCTGAAAATCGGTACCATCGCCGATTTGATCGAATACCGCAGCCGCACCGAAAGCCTGCTCGAAGAAATGGGCGACACCACCGTGAACACGCCTTGGGGCGAGTTTCAGCAGCATGTGTATGTTGATAAACTTTCCGGCGAAACCCATTTGGCTTTGGTAAAAGGCGAATTGTCGCCCGAAAAAGAAACCTTGGTGCGCGTACACGAGCCGTTTAGCGTGATGGACTTTACCCAAGCCGACCCCAACCATTCTTGGCCGATTCCCCTTGCGCTGCAAAGAATCCAGCAAGCCGACGCGGGCGTGATTATTTTGCTGCACCGCACCGAAGACGGCGCCGTCCTCCTCGACCGAACTTTGCCGAAAAACAGCTTCCAAGTGAAAAAGTGGGACAGAAAAACCTACGGCATCGGCGCACAGATTTTGGCCGGCTTAAACGTGCAAAAAATGCGCGTGATGGGCAAACCTTCATCTATGAACGGCCTAACCGGCTTCGGTTTGGAAGTGGTCGGCTTTGAAGAAGCACCGGAAAGCAAATAACTCTTTTACCCGTCTAAACAAAACAAGCCGATACCTTTTACGAACAGGTATCGGCTTGTTTTATTTATGGCTTTTTAGTCATCGCCGCGACTGTTTCCGCCTGAAGAACGCTCGCAGGGATGTTCTTCATCGCATATAAAATGCGTTTCCGACCAATGGGAAGCCAAATTGACCGCCATCACGGTTGCCGCCGAAATACCGATAACCGCAATCGTAATCTGCAAGCATTTGGCTATCCACACAAATTTGCCCAAAACAGCCCACGGTGTCGATGCAGCCGCAGCTTTTGCTGCAACCAAAGCGCGGTTGCCCGGCACCAAAGCCAAATAAGCCGCCAACAAAGAGGCCAAAATCATAAACAGCGTGATGGCGACGATATTGAAGTAGTAAGATTCTCCGTCGTTGCGGGTCAAGAAATAGGCCAAAACCAAACAAACCAATAAAATCAACAACAATAACAGCAAAATAATCAGCAACCATTTGCTGATTTTCTTCAAGATTGTTTCTTTCATTATGCTTAAATTCTCAGATTGAATATGCGTTTATTATATAACAGCGAATCTGCACGCGTGAATCGGCCTGATGATTGCAGGCGCGCTTCATTGCAACAGCCGAAAGCGTTCAGACGGCCTATCCGCTATAATGCCGTCTGAACAACCTTCTACCCGATAGAAAGAGCCGCACCATGAACCGCATCGCCGCCCTGCCCGACCATCTCGTTAACCAAATCGCCGCCGGCGAAGTGGTGGAACGCCCCGCCAGCGCCTTGAAAGAAATCGTAGAAAACAGCATCGACGCGGGTGCGACGGCGATAGACGTGGAACTTGCCGGCGGCGGCATCAGGCTGATCCGCGTTACCGACAACGGCAGCGGCATTCACGCCGACGACATTTCCCTCGCCCTGCACCGCCACGCCACCAGCAAAATCAAATCGCTCACCGATTTGGAACATGTTGCCAGCATGGGCTTTCGCGGCGAAGGTTTGGCCAGCATCGCATCGGTAAGCCGCCTCACGCTCACCAGCCGCACCGAAAGCAGCGCGCATGCCAATCAGGTAAAAGCGGAAGACGGCAAACTCAGCGAAAGCGGCGCGGCGGCACACCCCGTCGGCACCACCGTGGAAGTGGCCGAGCTTTTCTTCAACACCCCCGCGCGGCGCAAGTTTTTAAAATCCGAAAACACCGAATACGCCCACTGCGCCACCATGCTCGAACGCCTCGCGCTGGCGCATCCGCACATCGCCTTTTCGCTCAAACGCGACGGTAAAACCATCTTCAAACTGCCCGCACAAAGTTTGCGGGAACGCATTGCCGCCATCGTAGGCGACGATTTTCAGACGGCCTCTTTGGAAATCGACAGCGGCGAAGGCATCATGCGGCTTCACGGCTTCATCGCCAAGCCTACCTTTGCCAAAGGCAAAACCGACAAACAGTATTGTTTCGTCAACCGCCGTTTCGTGCGCGACAAAGTGATGCTGCACGCCGTAAAACAAGCCTACCGCGACGTGTTGCACAACGCCCTCACACCCGCTTTCGTGCTGTTTCTCGACCTGCCGCCCGAAGCGGTGGACGTAAACGTGCATCCCACCAAAACCGAAATCCGTTTCCGCGACAGCCAAGCCGTACACCAACTGGTATTCCACACCCTCAACAAAGCCCTGGCCGACACCCGCGCCGACCAAACCGAAAGCGTGAGCAACGCCGGCAGCGTATTGCACGAAATGCTGGGCGTAACGATGCCGTCTGAAAACCCCAGTGCGTCGGAAAACCTTTCAGACGGCCTCAACCTGACTACACCGCCGCAGCAACAGCATTTCGGCGGCTTCGGCGGCAAATCCGCACCCGCACCCTATTCCGCCGCCCGCGCACCGCAGCAGCGCACCCTCTCCCTGCGCGAAAGCCGTGCCGCCTTAAACACTTACGCCGAGCTATACCGCAAAACCGAACCGAACGAAGACATCGAACTTAGCCAGTTCGAACAAGCCCGTTTCGGAGCGGAGAGGCCGTCTGAAAACCATGCCCCGCATCAAGAAACGCAAGCACCCGAACTGCCGCCGCTGGGCTTTGCCATTGCCCAGCTTTTAGGCATCTATATCCTTGCCCAAGCCGAAGACAGCCTGCTGTTGGTGGACATGCACGCCGCCGCCGAACGGGTAAACTACGAAAAAATGAAAACCCAGCGCGACACCCTCGGCAGCCTGCAAAGCCAGCGGCTGCTGATTCCGGTAACCTTCGCCGCCAGCCACGAAGAAACCGCCGCCCTCGCCGACCACGCCGAAGCCTTGCGCGGATTCGGCTTGGAGCTTTCCGACATGGGCGGCAACACCATCGCCGTGCGTGCCGTGCCCGCCATGCTCGGCAAAAGCGACGTAGCCTCGCTCGCCCGCGACATGTTGCGCGAAATCGCCCAAAACGGCAGTTCGCAAACCATCGAAGCGCGTGAAAACCAAATCCTTTCCACCATGGCCTGCCACGGCTCCGTGCGCGCCGGCCGCCAGCTGACCCTGCCGGAAATGAACGCCCTCTTGCGCAACATGGAAAACACGCCGCGCAGCAACCAATGCAACCACGGCCGCCCCACTTGGGTGAAGCTCACTTTGAAAGAATTGGACGCGCTGTTTTTGCGCGGGCAGTGAGTGAGAAAGATTGTTTTGCTGAAATAATCTGTGAAGTCATAAGCAGGCCGTCTGAAAATCGGTTTCAGACGGCCTCTAGTTTTTAAGGCGCTTATCTATCTGAATTACGCAAAAGTAAAAAGCCGTCTGAAAATACTTCAGACGGCCTTTTACTAAGATAACGGCTTATCAGCGTATATCCGCTTTATTTCTCGTTGTTGCTCAACTGAGGCAACACCGAACCTTCGCCCAATGAAAGCAGGCCGGTTTTCGAATACAGGCCGAGTTTGGCGCGGGTATCGACGATGTCGAGATTGCGCATGGTCAGCTGTCCGATACGGTCGGCAGGTGTGAAGGCGGCGTTTTCCACTTTTTCCATGCTCAAGCGCTCGGGTTGGTAGGTCAGATTCGGCGATTCGGTATTCAGAATCGAATAGTCGTTACCGCGGCGCAGCTCCAAAGTGACTTCGCCGGTAATCGCATGGGCTACCCAGCGTTGGGCGGTTTCGCGCAGCATCAATGCTTGCGAATCAAACCAGCGGCCTTGATACAGCAAGCGGCCTAAACGCAAGCCGTTGATGCGGTATTGTTCGATGGTGTCTTCGTTGTGGATACCGGTCAGCAAACGCTCGTAAGCGATGTGCAGCAAAGCCATGCCCGGGGCTTCGTAAATGCCGCGCGATTTGGCTTCGATGATGCGGTTTTCGATTTGGTCGCTCATGCCCAAGCCGTGGCGGCCGCCGATGCGGTTGGCTTCGAGAAACAGCTCCACAGGGTCGGCAAACTCTTTGCCGTTCAGGGCTACCGGCACGCCTTCTTCAAAGCGCACGGTTACTTCTTCGGCTTTGATGGCAACGTTTTCATCCCAAAACGCTACGCCCATAATCGGCTTAACGATTTTGATGCCGGTGTTCAAAAATTCCAAATCTTTGGCTTCGTGGGTGGCGCCGAGCATGTTGGAGTCGGTGGAATAGGCTTTTTCAACCGACATTTTGTAGTCGAAGCCGTTGGCAATCAAAAATTCGCTCATTTCCTGACGGCCGCCCAATTCGTCGATAAAGGTTTGGTCGAGCCACGGTTTGTAGATGCGCAGATGCGGGTTGGTCAGCAGGCCGTAACGGTAAAAGCGTTCGATGTCGTTGCCTTTGTAGGTAGAGCCGTCGCCCCAAATGTTGACGTCGTCTTCTTTCATGGCCGATACCAGCATGGTACCGGTGACGGCGCGGCCTAAAGGCGTGGTGTTGAAATAAGTGACACCGCCGGTGGTTACATGGAAGGCACCGCATTGGATGGCGGCAATGCCTTCGTGCGCAAGCTGGCTGCGGCAATCGATCAGGCGGGCTTCGATGGCGCCGTATTCTTTGGCTTTTTTCGGAATCGCGTTATAGTCGTCTTCGTCGGGCTGGCCGAGGTTGGCGGTGTAGGCATAAGGCAGCGCGCCTTTGAGTTTCATCCATAGCAGGGCTGCGGAAGTGTCGAGGCCGCCTGAAAAGGCAATGCCCACTTTTTGGCCTGTCGGCAGGCTTTGTAGAATAGTATGATTATGCTGGCTCATCGGGAATTCCTGTTGATTATGATTGTGCCGTTTCAGACGGCCCGAAAACGGGTTATTATTGTATGAATCAGTTGATTCGTCCAGCCTGAAAATAGGTTCAGACGGCCTTTTCATTTATATTTCCAAGCATACGCAATGATATATTTCAACTTAATCATTATCGGCGATGAAATTCTGCACGGCAGCCGCGCCGACAAACATTTTGCTTTTTTCAAACATCTGCTGGAAGCACGCGGTTTGCGCTTGAATCAGGTGCAGTATCTGCCGGACGATTACGCGCTGTTGGTCAAGCAGCTGCGCCGCAGTTTTTCAGACGGCCTGCCTACTTTTGTAACCGGCGGTATCGGTTCCACTCCCGACGACCACACCCGCCAAGCAGCGGCGGAGGCTTTGAACCTGCCGATTGAGCGCCACGCCGGAGCGGTGCCGTTTATCGAGGAAACGTCGCTCAAGCGCGGCGATGCGCTGGATTCCGCTTCCCATCAACAGCGCTTGCTGATGGCGGATTTTCCCGAAGGGTCGGATTTGATTCCTAATCCTTACAATAAAATCGCCGGCTTTTCCATCCGTGAACATTATTTCTTTCCCGGTTTCCCCGTGATGGCGCACCCGATGGCCGAATGGGTGGTTGAAACCTATTATGCCGACCGTTTTAATACGGTAGATAACGCGCAGCGCACCGTGTGGATATTCCGTATGCCGGAATCGCATGTCGCTCCGATTATGCGCGACATTGAAGCCGGTTACGAAGGCATACGTTCGTTCAGCCTGCCGAGCGTGGGCTGGTCGACGGAAGACGGCGAAGTTATCCCGCCCCACATCGAATTCGGCATCAAAGCCGTCGGCGAAGCCTGTTCGCATATTGAAGAAGCTTGGGAGGCAGTGCTGAAGCGTTTAAACGACATCGGCGCGGTTTTCCAACATCATGCCCCTTAAACCTTAAAATCAGTATTCCGCCATATTGAATAAGGCCGTCTGAAAAGCACCAACTAAAGTTTTCAGACGGCCTTATTCAATCTTTACTTGATTTGAGTTGTTTTTTCATAACGGATAAAAAATCATTAAATCAAAATCATAAAAATTAAAAAAGCCCTTAACACCGCTTGGTCGGATACAGATACTTGGGCTTGTGCTCTTGCTGGAAAGACAAGGAACTTTTTATCTGTTATGGTTGACCAATCAACGTCTGTGCCCTATGCACATTATGTAACCATTTTGACAACGGAGTAACTTATGACACACAACCTGAAAACCATCGTTCCCGTATTGGCACTGACCGCCACTTTGAGCGCTTGCGGTATGTTCGGCAAAGATAAACCCAAAGCCCAAGCCGCTACTCCCGCACCTGTCGCCCAACAACCGGCCGCACCGCAACAAGTACAGCAGCAGGTTCCCCAAGTTCAACTTCCGAAAACCGTTGAAGTTACTTCTCTCGACAGCACTAAAGAAGTGGCCTACAAATGCGGTGCCGCCAAAGCCAAACAGCCTCTTACCGTAATGTATGGCATTAAAGGCAAAGAAGTTGTGGCGGCTCAAGTGAAATATCAAGATAAACTGTCTCCCAATTTATTCCGCGTGATCGGTGCTGACGACAAAAACGTTTTTGCCGGCAACGGTATCACTTGGGTTGCGGATAAAGCCAATCCCGCCAACTTAGACAAAGTGAACGGCAACATGCTGACCCAAGAAGCCATCGAAACCGTAAACGGCCAGCAGCAGCAAGTTTCCCAAATCGTTATCCGTGGCTGTGTGCTTGATAAAGCCACTACGGCCAAGCTGAATAAAAAAGCGAAAAAATAAATCTTTCTTTGCCGATTTGATTTATTGAGCTTTAAAACCAATAACAATGCCGTCTGAAATTTCAGACGGCATTGTTTGTTTGATATTGAAACCGTTCGGATTATTCGCCCGGACATTCGGCGCATTCGGTATGCACTTCATGCGTTTTTAATTTGCTGTTTACATCGCGCAAAGCGGTGCGCAAGCCTTCTTCGATAACCGGATGGTAGAAAGGCATATCCAGCATTTGCGGAATGGTCATCTTTTGCTGATGCGCCCAAGCCAGCAAGTGTGCCAGATGCTCGGCAGCGGGTCCGACGATTTCCGCACCGATAAACAAGCCCGTGCCTTGCTCGGCATACACGCGCATATGGCCTTTGTTGACCAACATCACGCGGCTGCGGCCTTGATTGCGGAACGAAACTTCGCCGATAACCACGCATTCGGGGTTTTTATAACGCTCCATTACTTGGGCGTATTTCAAGCCGATAGAAGCAATCTGTGGGCTGGTAAACACCACGCCGATATGGCTGCGGCGCAAACCGTTTTTAATATTCGGATACATGCCCGCGTTGTCGCCGGCAATCTTGCCCTGATCGCTGGCTTCATGCAGCAGCGGCAGTTGGTTGGAAGCATCGCCTGCGATAAAAATATGCGGAATACTGGTTTGCATGGTTAGCGGGTGGGCTTTCGGCACACCGCGATCATCCAAATCAATGTTGATGTTTTCCAAGCCGATATTATCCACATTCGGGTGGCGGCCGACGGCAGCCAGCAGGTAATCTGCGGTAAACACGCCGCTTTCGCCGTTTTCAGACCAGCTGATTTCCACTTCGCCTCGATCGTTTAACTTGGCTTCGGTTTGTGCGTCCAAATGCAATACCAATTCTTCACCGAATACGGTTTTCGCTTCTTCCAAGACAACCGGATCGGAAATGCCGCCAAGCGAGCCGCTGACACCGAAGATTTGCACTTCAACACCCAAGCGGTGCAAAGCCTGACCAAGTTCCAAACCGATTACGCCGGGGCCGAATACGGCCACGCGTTTAGGCAAGGTGTTCCATGAGAACACATCGTCGTTGATGATCACTTTGTCGCCCAAAGTCTGCCATTGAGGTAATACGACAGGACGCGAACCGGTGGCAATCACGATACGGTCGGCTTTGATTTGGGTGTGGTCGTCAATTTGAATGGTATGCTCGTCAACAAACTTAGCTGCACCCATGATGCGTTTGTCGGCAGGCCATTCTTCCACATCGCTCACCACGAAGCCGACGAAACGGTCGCGCTCGGATTTCACGCGGTTCATCACTTCTTCGCCGTTTACGGTAACGCTCTCTTTATCCAAATGAACGCCGAACGGATCGGTATGCAAGGCATGATGGCGTGCCTCGGCAGCGGCAATCAGCAGTTTGGACGGCATACAGCCTACGCGGGCGCAAGTGGTACCGAAGGCATGGCTTTCGATCAGGTAAACATTGTCGGTATGCAAACGCGCATTGCGGAATGCGCCCATACCGGCAGTACCGCCGCCGATGACCACAACGTCAGCTTGAATCTGTTTCATATTGTTTTTCCTTTAATGGGCGGTTTGCCGCCGCTAAAACCAAACTAAGAGTTATTCAGGCAGTATCGTCCGCATCGGCCCGCGACTGCCTGAATAACCCTTAAGCTATTCAGACGGGCCGTCTGAAAGCGAACTTGAGTGAGCTTCGCTAAAACGGCCCGGTGTATAAATGAACTAAATCGAATTAGTTTTTAGCCAAGTAGGCTTCCAAATCTTCGCTGCCGCCGATGTATTTACCGCCGATAAATACTTGAGGAGCAGTTGCTTTACCGGTAATGGCGCGTACGGAAACGATGCTGGCATCTTTGCCCAATACGATCTCTTCGTAAGCCAAGCCTTTGTCGTCCAGAGCTTTTTTAGCTTTGGCGCAGAATTGGCAACCGGGTTTGGTGAAGATGGCCACAGACTCTTGAGCTTTCCAGTTCGGAGCAACGTATTTCAGCATGGTGTCGGCATCGGAAACTTCAAAGGGGTCGCCTTCTTTTTCCGGCTCAATAAACATTTTTTCGATTTTACCGTCGTTTACCAGCATAGAGTAACGCCAAGAGCGTTTGCCGAAGCCCAAGTTGTCTTTGTCAACCAGCATGCCCATGCCTTCGGTAAATTCACCGTTGCCGTCCGGAACCATGATGATGTTGTCAGACTCTTCGTCGGCAGCCCAAGCATTCATTACGAAAGTGTCGTTTACAGATACGCACAAAATGTTGTCTACGCCGTTTTCTTTAAACGCTTTGGCCAGCTCGTTGTAGCGAGGCAGGTGGGTAGAAGAACAAGTGGGGGTAAATGCGCCCGGCAAAGAGAATACCACTACTTTTTTGCCTTTGAACAAATCATCGGTAGAAACATCTTTCCAAGAATCGCCGACGCGGGTGTGGAATACAACGCTCGGTACTTGCTGACCGGTACGATCTACTAAAGCCATTTTGATACTCCTGTTTAAAACGTTTAGATTAAGGGGAAACTAGAAATTGGCCGATTATTTTAACCAATATTCCCAAGATAGATAATTTATAGTTCAAATAAAGCTAATCATAAAAAACTATAAGTATCTTGCAAGAAAACCAATCATGCTTCGAAGCAAACCGTTTCAAAGCATGAATAACGAAGATATAGGGCAATTCCACTCAAAAGCCAGCCTGCTTTACAGAAATTTACAGCATGAAAGTTGAGGCCGTCTGAAAAACTTCGAGGCAAAGCACCTTTTGCAGCGGTTGTGCACAAATCATAATCAAACGGCTATAATACCCGCCTTACCAAGTTTTGCTGACTGCTATGACACACAATACCGATGCGTTGGTTGCTCTGCCGCAAAAAATACCGTTTGACGTTCCGCTTGCCCTGCAAAACGGCCAAACGCTGCCGCGCTTCGATCTGATGGTGGAAACTTACGGCAGCTTGAATGCCGATAAATCCAATGCCGTCTTAATTTGTCATGCACTTTCCGGAAACCACCATGTGGCCGGCAGATATAGCCCGGAAGACAAATATCCCGGCTGGTGGGACAGCATGGTCGGCCCGGGTAAGCCGGTCGATACCAACCGCTTTTTCGTTGTGGGTTTAAACAATCTCGGCGGATGCCACGGCAGCACCGGCCCTTTGAGCATCAACCCCGAAACCGGAGAAGAATACGGTGCGGACTTTCCCGTCGTTACTGTAAAAGACTGGGTAAAAAGCCAAGCGCTCTTAGCCGACCATTTCGACATCACACAATGGGCTGCCATTATCGGCGGCAGCTTGGGCGGTATGCAGGCATTACAGTGGGCAATAGACTTTCCCGAACGGGTAAGGCACGCTTTGGTTATCGCCTCTTCTACCCGTCTCTCTGCTCAAAATATTGCTTTCAATGACGTTGCCCGACAAGCAATTATTACCGACCCTGATTTTCACGACGGCCATTACCGCCGCCACAATACCATCCCCCGCCGCGGTCTGCGTATCGCCCGCATGATGGGGCATATTACTTATCTTGCCGAACAAGGTTTGGGAAAAAAATTCGGGCGCAATATGCACAGCAACGGCTATCAATACGGCTATGATGTTGAGTTTGAAGTGGAATCTTACCTCCGCTATCAGGGCGATAAATTTGCCGAACGCTTCGATGCCAATACTTATTTGCGCATGACCAAAGCTTTGGATTATTTTGCCCCTGCCGCCGAGTTCGGTAACGATTTGGTTGCCGCCTTGAAAACCACCCAAGCCAAGTTTTTCGTAGCCAGCTTCAGCACCGACTGGCGCTTTGCTCCCGCCCGCTCGCGTGCATTGGTGAAGCATTTGGTAAAGGCGGGCAAGCATGTCCAATATATCGAAGTCGAATCGCACCACGGTCATGATGCTTTTTTAATGGCCGACGAACCCTATATCCGCGCTGTGCGTGCCTATATGAACAATGTTGCCAAGGAATGCACCCATGACTGAATTACGCGATGATTTGCAATTGATTTACGACTGGATTCCCGAAGGCAGCCGCGTGTTGGATTTGGGCTGTGGTAACGGCGAACTGCTTTCCGCCTTGATTCAACGCAAACAGTGCACCGGCTACGGTGTAGAAATCGATACGGAAGGCGTTATCGCTTCGATAGAGCGCGGCGTGAGCGTGATTCAGGCGGATTTGGAGCAAGGGCTGCAAGATTTTGGGGATAACAGCTTCGATATTCTCGTACTCAGCCAAACCATACAGGCGATGCAGAATACCGAAACCATTTTGCAAGACCTTACCCGTGTTGCCAAGCAAGCCATTGTGTCTTTTCCAAACTTCGGCTACTGGCGCAACCGCCTGCAAATCGGATTGTGCGGGCATATGCCAGTATCCGAACGCATGCCCTATCAATGGTATAACACGCCCAATATTCATTGGTGTACGCTGCAAGACTTCGACCGTTTATGCGCGAAAAACCATATCCGCGTTTTGGAGCGCGCCGTGATGACCGCCGGTAAACGCATCAATATTTTGCCCAACCTTTTAGGCAGCTTGGCCTTTTATCGCGTCGGTTGAATATTTCAGACGGCCTCTTATCTTTTAAAGCCGACAAACTAATAAAGCTGCCTGAATCAGGCAGCTTTAAGTTTATGGGGATTGAATCTCAAACTTAGCCGTAATTTTCAGGCTTATTTAAGTTTGGTTTCCGGATTTCAATCTTTGGAAAAGATCAGCGTTTAACAAACACCAAATCCCATACCCCGTGCCCCAAGCGTTTTCCGCGCGCTTCAAATTTTGTTTCAGGGCGGTATTCCGGTGTGGGCGCATAATCTTCTGCGGTGTTGCTTAAACTGTCGAAACCGCTCAACACCTCAAGCATTTGTACAGCGTATTCTTCCCAGTCGGTCGCCATGTGGATATACCCGCCTTTTTTCAATTTAGGCAATAACTTGGCAACAAAAGGCGTTTGAACCAAACGGCGTTTATTGTGGCGCTTTTTATGCCACGGGTCGGGGAAGAAAATATGTATGCCGTCCAACGAATCATCAGCGAGCATATTCTCAACCACTTCCACGGCATCATGGCGCATTACTCTGATATTGCCCACCTGCTCTTCTTCAATCAATTTCAGGATATTGCCCACGCCCGGGCCGTGTACGTCGATGGCTAAAAAGTCTTTTTCAGGCAGCCTTTTGGCGATTTCCACCGTAGCCGTTCCCATGCCGAAGCCGATTTCCAGTACCTTCGGATTGTCACGCCCGAAAACCTGATTCAAATCTACGGCAGCCGTTTGATAATCTACGCCGAATTGCGGCCACATGGTATCGATGGCGCGCTGTTGGGCTGCGGTCATATGCCCCTGCCGCAAAACAAAACTGCGGATGCTGCGCTTGTGTTGCTCGGGAGCAAGCTCTTCATGAGATTGATTGGTATCGTTTTCTGTCATTGTTCTGCCTCAGTCAGTAGAGGCCGTCTGAAAAAATAAAGTTTTCAGACGGCCTCTATTCATACTTAGTTTAATTACTCGCCCGCTTCATCGCTGCTGTTTTCAGAATCGGCTGCTACATCTGAAGAAGCATTTGCTTCACCGTTGTTTGCCTCATCTTGAGCTTCTTGAGCGGCATCCGTTTCTTCCTCGGATTCCTCGGCTACGCGCTCCAAGCTGACAAGTGTTTCGCCTTCGTCTAAGTTGATCAATTTCACACCTGCCGCGGCACGGCCGGTTTCGCGGATTTGATCGACTTTGGTTCGAATCAACACGCCGCCGCTGGTAATCAGCATCAAGTCATCGGTTTCTGCCACTAAAGTCGCCGCTACCAATTCGCCGTTACGCTCGCCGGTATTGATGGCGATGTTACCTTGACCGCCTTTGCCTTTGCGGCTGTAATCGCCAATCGGCGTGCGTTTGCCGTAGCCGTTGGCCGTGGCGGTAAGCACTTGCAGGGTTTCGTCTTGTTCGCATTCGGGTGAGAACGTAATCAGGCTGACAATGCGGCCGTCTGAAGGCAGACGCATACCGCGCAAGCCGCCGCTTCCGCGACCGCTCGGGCGCACGCCGTTGCCTTTTAAGGCCGGTGTTTCGCCGTTTTCTTCGCTATTGTCTTCCGCTTCGTTGAGGCAGTCTGAATCTTCGTTTTCGTTTTCCGCTTCATCGACATCGCCGTGGCGCTGTTCGTAGTATTCATTAAAACGGATGGCCTTACCCAAGTTGGAGAACAGCATAATATCGCTGGAGCCGGAGGTTCGAGCCACACCTACCAATGAATCGCCTTCTTTGAGTGCAATCGCTTTAATGCCTTGTGCGCGTACGTTTTTAAAGGCGGAAAGCTGTACTTTTTTCACCATACCTTGCGCGGTGGCGAAGAAAACGTATTCATCTTCCGGGAAGTCGCGCACGGCCAAAATCGCGCTGACTTTTTCTCCTTCGTCAAGCTGAATCACGTTGTTGATCGGACGGCCTCGGCTGTTGCGGCCGCCTTCGGGCAGTTTGTACACTTTGATCCAATGGCATTTGCCGAAGCTGGTAAAGCACATCAGATAATCGTGCGTATTGGCCACAAACAAGGTTTCGATAAAGTCTTCGTCTTTGGTAGCCGCTGCTTGTTTGCCGCGGCCGCCGCGACGTTGCGCTTGATAATCGGTAGTCGGCTGGGTTTTGATGTAGCCGCCGTGGGTCAGTGTGACGACCATTTCACGCGGCGGAATCAAATCTTCATCGGCAATGTCGCCGCCAAACGGATTGATTTCGCTGCGGCGCTCATCGCCGAAATGGGTTTTGATTTCTTCCAATTCTTCGCGAATGATTTGGGTGATTCGCTCGGGTTTTGCCAAAATATCCAAGAAATCAATAATCTGAGCCATGATGGTTTTGTAATCATTGACGATCGTGTCTTGGTCGAGACCGGTCAGGTTACGTAAGCTCATGCGCAAAATGGCATCAGCCTGCAATTCGCTTAGGTAATAACCGCCGTTTTGCAAACCTAATCCCGAAGGCAGGCCTTCGGGGCGGGCCATCTGCATATCCAAGTCGGTACGCGACAGCATTTCGCCAACCAAGCCGGATTGCCACGGACGGGCGAGAAGTTTTTCTTTGGCTTCGGGCGCATCGGCAGATTCTTTAATCAGCTGAATCATTTCGTCGATATTCGATAAAGCCACGGCTTTACCTTCGGCGATATGGCCTTCGTGACGCGCTTTTTTGAGGCGGAACAAGGTTCTTCGCGTAACCACTTCGCGGCGGTGGCGCAGAAACTCGCTCAAAATCTGTTTCAGGTTCAATAAGCGCGGTTGACCGTCGACCAATGCCACCATATTGATACCGAAGCTGTCTTGCAGCTGGGTGAGTTTGTACAGTTGGTTTAACACCACTTCGGCGTTTTCGTTGCGCTTCAGCTCGATAACCACGCGCATGCCTGATTTGTCGGACTCGTCGCGCAGGTCGGAAATGCCTTCCAAAACTTTATCACGCACCAACTCGCCGATTTTTTCAACCAGCTTGGCTTTGTTTACCTGATACGGAATTTCATCAATGATGATGGCTTCGCGCTCGCCGTTTTTGCCGATAGACTCGATATGCGTTTTACCGCGGATAACCACGCGGCCGCGGCCGGTTTTGTAACCCTCGCGAACACCGCCCAAACCGTAAATCGTTGCCCCGGTGGGGAAATCGGGCGCTTTGATGATATTGATTAAAGCGTCGATATCGGTTTCAGGTTCAGCCAGCAATTGCAGGCAGGCGTCGATGGTGTCGGGCAGGTTGTGCGGCGGAATATTGGTCGCCATGCCGACGGCGATACCTGATGAACCGTTGACCAACAAGGCCGGAAAACGGGTGGGCAACACCAGCGGTTCGCTTTCGCTGCCGTCGTAGTTGGGGCCGAAGTTAACGGTTTCTTCTTCAATATCGGCCAACATTTCATGGGCGATTTTCGCCATGCGGATCTCGGTATAACGCATGGCCGCTGCGCCGTCGCCGTCCACAGAGCCGAAGTTGCCCTGACCGTCAACCAATACATAGCGCATTGAGAAAGGCTGTGCCATACGCACGATGGTTTCGTAAACGGGGCTGTCGCCGTGCGGGTGGTATTTACCGATAACGTCGCCGACGATACGGGCGGATTTTTTATAAGCCGTATTCCAGTTGTTTTTCAGCTCGTGCATGGCATAAAGCGCACGGCGGTGAACGGGTTTGAGACCGTCGCGCACATCAGGCAGCGCACGTCCGACGATCACGCTCATGGCGTAATCGAGGTAGCTGCGGCGCATTTCGTCTTCAAGGCTGATGGGGATGGTTTCTTTGGCGAAGTGGTGGTCGTTGCGGGTTGTTGCGTCGGTCATGGTGATATTTGAGATTTCGATAGAAAAATTTCGCGTGATTTTAGCATAAAACGGGTTAGAATTGGCGGGTTCGGCATTGGATGACTTGATTCGGCTGAATAGCAATTTTAGAGGCCGTCTGAAATTGCAGAATACAAATCAGAGGTTTACGGTAGCTTTTTCAGACGGCCTCAACAAGTTGCCGCAGCGTAAAAAGCTGTGAAGATAAGGAATATTCCGTTTTTCCAAGTTGCAGCCTCTTACCCGCATCCCTACAATGACGCGGGTCTAAACTATGGAGAACACCATGCGCTTTTTGCTTTTGCCTTTGCTGCTGGCGGTTTCGGCTGTGTCCACTGCTGCACCGCGCCATGATAAAGACACTTTAGAGAACAACCGATATCAGGAAAGCGAGGCTGAAAAAGCCGCGAAAGAGTTTAAAGAAGCCGACATCGGCTTACCTGCTTTTCCCGATACGCGCAGCGGCAACTGGTTTGATATTTATGTGGGCAACACATTCGACAAACAGCCGAAAATCCTGCTCGACAGCTTGACCATCGCTCCGGATACCTCTGTGCGCTATGTATTGAATGTGAAGTCAAAACAAGGGCATGATAATTTAAGCGCCGAAGGTTTGTTTTGTGCGGATACTTCGTTTTCCATCAAGGAAAGCAAACGTTCTGCGTTTAAAATTTTCGGTTACGGCGACACCGTGAACAAACGCTGGATTACGCCGCGCAACGCCCAATGGAAGCCGGTTGGCGCTATTTTAAACAGTGCCGACCCTGTCCGTGCGCCGCTGTATCGCGCTTTTTGTGAAGACGGCAGACCGGCCAACGTTGAAGTTTTACGGCAACGGGTAATTGAGCGGGTAGGCAAACACCCTACTACGATGACCAACCGTAACAAATAAATCTCAGGCCGTCTGAAAACTTTTTCAGACGGCCTTTTTCCATACACAAAAAACGCTGTTCTACGGCACATATTTTTCGGGGCTTGCGCCGGTTTGGTATCATGCAGAGCCAAAAATTTTGCTTGCACATAAACTCTCTGAATGCGCCGCCATGAAAACGTGATAACAACCATGGATTCCCACATTATTCTGCTTTTGCTGACCGGTTTTGCCGCCGGGTTGATGGATGCCGCAGTCGGCGGGGGCGGCTTGCTCCAAATTCCCGCATTGTTCAACATTCTGCCTTCTTCTACGGCAGTCAGCCCGATAATGGGCATCAATAAATTCGCATCTTTTTGCGGTACGGTAACCGCCACAGCACAGTTTGTCCGCAAAATCGCCGTGCCGTGGAAAATGCTGTTGCCGGCGGCCCTGCTGGCTTTTCTCGCTTCTTATTCCGGCGCAAATCTGGTGGCTTATCTGCCCGTCCGCTACCTCAAGCCCGTGATGCTGGTAATTATGGTGCTGATGGTGGTTTATACGTTCAGTAAAAAAGACTTGGGGCAAGTCGTCCGACAAACTGCACTGACCCGCAAAGAATACGGTTGGGGTTTGTTTTTCGGCGCCCTTATCGGCTTTTACGACGGCTTATTCGGCCCCGGCACAGGCAGCCTGCTTGCTTTTGTATTCGTGCGCTTTTTTGCTTACGACTTTTTGGCGGCCACGGCTTCTGCGAAAGTGATTAACGTGACGACAAACATCGCCGCCCTATCGTTTTTTGTGCCTCACGGGCATATCGTTTGGACGTGGGCTTTGCCGTTGGCTGCGGCTAATCTTTGCGGTGGATTGGTTGGTTCTTATTTGGCTATGCGCGGCGGTACGAAGTTTTTACGTTTCGGATTTATGGCGTTGTTGTGTGTATTGATTGGGAAATTCGGTTGGGACGTATTTCAAACGTTTTAACAGCCTTTTAGCTCGGTCTTCAGTACTTAGTAACCCCACCCTGTTCAGGCCAATCAGTGTGAAAGCTATAATTTTAATCAATAAGTTACAAATACTTATTTTAGGCAAGGATGACAGCGCCACGAGTGCACGGTAACATTTGCACTTCTCAATATTTTCCCTTTCATCTTCTGAATATGACCCCCAATGTACTCGCCTCGGTGGACTTAGGTTCCAACAGCTTCCGCCTGCAAATCTGCGAAATCAACAACGGCCAACTCAAAGTCATTGATTCATTGAAACAAATGGTTCGTTTTGCCGCCGGCTTAGACAGCCAGAAAAATCTAGACCAAGCATCTCAAGAGCGTGCTTTGGAATGTTTGGCAAAATTCGGCGAACGCTTGAAAGGTTTCGAGCCGGAACAGGTGCGTGCCGTAGCAACCAACACTTTCCGCGTGGCTAAAAACATTGAGGAATTTATCCCTAAAGCCGAAGCTGCTTTGGGCTTTCCCATCGAAGTCATTGCCGGACGCGAAGAAGCGCGTTTGATTTACACCGGTGTGGTGCATACCCTTCCGCCCAACGGCGACAAAATGCTGGTTATCGACATCGGCGGCGGTTCGACCGAATTTGTGATCGGCTCCGATCTGCAACCTATGTTGACCGAAAGTTTGGCTTTGGGCTGTGTTACTTACAGCATGCGTTTTTTCCAAAACAAAATCAGTCAGAAAGATTTTCAGGCGGCCATTACCGCTGCCCGCAACGAAATCCAGCGCATCAGCAAATCAATGAAACGCACCGGCTGGGATTTTGCCGTCGGCACGTCGGGTTCTGCCAAATCCATTCGCGACGTGATTGCGGCCGAAAATCCTCAAGAAGCCGATATTACTTACGCGGGCATGAAAAAGCTGGCAGATAGAATCGTGAGCGCGGGCAGTGTTAAAAAAGCACGTTTTGAGGCGATGAAGCCCGAGCGCGTTGAAGTATTTGCCGGCGGTTTGGCGGTGATGATGGCGGCTTTTGAAGAACTCGACATCGAAAAAATGATCGTAACCGAAGCCGCGCTGCGCGACGGTGTGTTTTACGACTTAATCGGCCGCCAACTCAACGAAGATATGCGCGACCAAACCACGGCCGAATTCCAAAAGCGTTACCACGTCAGCAAAAACCAAGCCTTGCGGGTTGCCTCCGCCGCGCAGAAAATCATGGAAAGCATTTGCCATGCCCAAAACACCCCCGTGCAAGAGCTTGCCTATTGGAAACAATACATCAACTGGGCGGGTATGCTGCACGAAATCGGCATCGACATCGCCCACACCGGCTACCACAAGCATTCGGCCTACATTCTCGAAAATGCCGATATGCCCGGCTTTTCGCGTAAAGAGCAGAATATTTTATCGCTGCTGGTGCTCGGACACCGCGGCGATGTGTGCAAGATGATTCCTTTGGTGGAAAGCGAAATGATGTGGTTTGCCATTTTGTCTTTGCGTTTGGGTGCCCTATTCTGCCGCAACCGCCTGCCGCTTGAGTTGCCCCAACACACTCAACTGCGCAGCAACGACGGCGGCAAAGGCTTTACCCTGCGCATCAACAAACAATGGCTTGACGAGCATCCCCTGATTGCCGGTGCGTTGGACTACGAAAGCGAGCAATGGGAAAAAGTTGATATGCCGTTTATCGTACAACCCCAATAAACCAAGATACAGGCCGTCTGAATTTTTTTCAGACGGCCTCATCTAATCTTTATCCCGTAAACCATATTGTAAGCAGACAAAAAGATGGACTTACACAATATCCGCGAAGATTACAGCAAACAAGAGCTTTCTGAAGCCGATTGCGATGCCAGCCCGCTGAAACAGTTTGAACGCTGGCTCAACGAAGCCATCCGCGCTGAAGTGAACGAACCGACTGCGATGAATATTGCTACGGTCAATTCAGACGGCCGCCCCGAAAACAGGCAAGTGCTGTTGAAGGAAGTAAATCCGCAAGGCTTTGTATTTTTTACCAATTACCACAGTAGAAAAGGACGGGCGCTTGAAGCACATCCTTTCGCCGCCCTCACCTTCTTTTGGCCCGAGTTGGAACGCCAAGTCCGCATTGAAGGGCGGGTGGAAAAATTGGATGCCGCCGCATCCGACGAATATTTTGAAAGCCGCCCCTACACCAGCCGCATCGGTGCATGGGCGAGCGAACAAAGCCAAGTGATTTCATGCAAATCGGTGCTGGTAACACGCGCAGCAGCGATAGGGTTGAAACATCCGTTGCATGTACCGAGACCGCCGCATTGGGGCGGCTATGTGGTTATTCCCGACCGCGTAGAATTTTGGCAAGGTCGCCCCAGCCGCCTGCACGACCGCATCCAATACCGCTTGGAAAAGGAAAATTGGTTGAAAGAGCGCTTGTCGCCATAATCCGATATGCCTATAAAAAAAACGCTGCAAATCCGTTGCGATGGGAAATGCAGCGTTTTTTGTTTGGCTTTTTGTTCTTTCAGAAACCTTAATGACAGTTTTTAACCAAAGCTCCTGATTCAAGCGGTTAAGCATGCCCAGATTTTAAAAACTTATCGTAAATAACAGCACATTCAGGCTTGCCCAGTCCGGCCAAAACATACAAATGTGCCGCCGATGATTTTGCCAAACTATCCAAAGTATAGCCGCCCTCCAATACAGAAACAATTTTGCCCTTGCAGCTTGAGGCCGTCTGAATAAGCTTGTGGGTTAGCCACGCATAATCGGCCTCATGCAGATTCAGACGGCCTGTTTCATCCGATTTATGACCGTCAAAGCCGGCAGAAAGCAAAACCAGTTCAGGCTGAAAAGCAAGCAGTTTCGGCAGCCAATGTTCGCGCACGGCTTCCCTAAAGTCGCGACTGCTGCTGTTTGGCGCAAGCGGGATATTGACTGCATAGGGGGAAGGCTTTTCGGTGCTTTCCTGATTTGGGAAGGGAAACAAATCTTCTTCGTAGCTGTTGAGAAAAAGCACACGGGGGTCGTCTTTAAAGATTTCAGCCGTACCGTCGCCATGATGAACGTCAAAATCGACAACGGCAATTCTTTCCAGTCGGAAGCGCGCAATCGCATGCATTACGCCGACAGCGACATTGTTGACCAAGCAAAATCCGCCCGCCTGATCACTTTTGGCGTGATGGCCGGGAGGGCGTATCGCACAAAAAGCATGGAAAGCCTCGCCTTTCATCACCATGTCAACCGCCGCTACTACTGCTCCTGCCGCATAACGTGCCGCCTCTAAAGCGCCGCTGCCCATCACCGTATCATCGTCGATACGGTAAATTTTCCCCGGTTGCGGCTGCACCGATTCCAAAAAGCGCAGATATTTACGCGGGTGAATCAAAGCCAGCTGGCTGTCGGATACTTCGGCCGCTTCGATTTTTTGGAATACGTCCCAAAACCCTTGTTTTTTTACTTCCGCTTCAATCGCTTTAATCCGTTCAGCCGATTCAGGATGTCCGTTCCCGCATCCGTAATGCAAAAATAAAGGATGGCTTATCCAAGCCGCCCTTGCCTGCCGCCCGAGCATGCGGCGTAACTGCAAACGCATATAGCGTACTATTTTGTTCATTGTTATTTTTCTCTGCAAATCCTTGATTTGCCGCCGCCATAAGCCGCCATATTCAAGTAATTTATGCTAAATATAGTTAATCGACACGGAAATTTCTTGGAAAAATCCGCCCTGCCCTTTAGAATAGCTTATTTCAGACGGCAATCCAAATCGTTTGCCGCCCCCATCAAAAAAGGAATGGAAAACTATGATCGATTTTGCTTACGCCGCCGATGCCGCACAACCCAACTTTCTTATGTCGATGGCACCGATGATTTTGATTATCGTGGTGTTTTACTTTTTAATCATGCGCCCCCAGCAAAAGAAATTTAAAGCCCACCAAGCCATGATTGCCGAATTGAAAGTAGGCGACAAAGTGTTGCTGGCTTCCGGTTTCAAAGGTACCGTAAAAAAAGTGGGCGAACAATTTTTCACTGTTGAAATTGCCCGCGGCGTAGAAGTTGAAGTAGAACGCAACGCCGTTGCCAGCAAAGTAGCATAACTTATCCAGCCCCAAGAGCCGCCGCATCCTGCTGCGGCTGTTTGTATTTTAAAATAAAGGTTTAACCATGAACCGCTATCCGCTTTGGAAATACCTGCTGATTGCTTTCACCATTATTTTGGGCATTGTTTATACCTTGCCCAATCTGTTTGGCGAAACGCCCGCAGTACAAATCTCAACCAACCGCCAGTCGATCGTGATTAACGAACAAACCGAATCGCGCGTCGCATCTGCGCTTCAGACGGCCAATATTCCGACCGACGGAATGTTTATTGCGGGAAACTCACTGAAAGTACGTTTTAAAGACACCGAAACCCAGCTCAAAGCGCGTGACGTGATTGAGAAAACATTGGGCGACGGCTACATCACCGCGCTCAATCTGTTGGCCGACAGCCCCGAATGGATGTCTAAAATCAATGCCAACCCCATGTTTTTAGGCTTAGACTTGCGCGGCGGTGTGCATTTCACCATGCAGGTGGATATGAAAGCCGCCATGCAGAAAACGTTTGACCGCTATGCCGGTGATATCCGCCGCGAGTTGCGCCGTCAAAAAATCCGCACGGGCACCATCCGCCAAACAGAAAACAGCCTGACCGTTCCTTTCCAAGATGCCGCCGATCTGCAAAAAGCATTGCCGCAGCTGAAAAGCTTTTTCCTTGAAGCTACGCTGACTCCCCAAGGCAACGAATTGGTGTTGAGCCTTTCTGAAGAAGCCGTCAATAAAGTCCGCACCGACGCTTTGAAGCAAAACATCTCTACTTTGCACAACCGTGTGAATGAATTGGGCGTGGCCGAGCCTGTGATTCAGCAGGCGGGTGCGGAACGCATTGTCGTGCAATTGCCCGGCGTTCAAGATACCGCCAAAGCCAAAGACATTATCGGCAGAACCGCTACCTTGGAAGTACGCATGGTATCCGATGATCCAGCCCAAGTTCAGGCGGCCTTATCAGGTAACGTACCTGCCGGTTACGACTTGCTCTATACCGCAGGCGAGCATCCCCAACCTACTCTTGTTAACAAACAGGTTGAGCTTACCGGCGACAACATCAACGATGCGCAACCCGGTTTTGACGACAAAGGCGCTCCTGCTGTTAACATCAATTTGGACAGCACAGGCGGCAGCATTTTTGCCGACTTAACCGCCCAAAACGTGAATAAACGCATGGCAATGGTGTTGATCGACCAAGGCAAAGCCGAAGTGGTTACCGCTCCGGTTATCCGTTCTGCCATTACCGGCGGCCGCGTACAAATTTCCGGCAGCATGTCCACCGCAGAAGCCAACGATACTTCCCTGCTTTTGCGCGCAGGTTCGCTGGCTGCTCCTATGGAAATCGTGGAAGAACGCACCATCGGCCCTTCTTTAGGTAAAGAGAACATCGAAAAAGGCTTTAACTCCACTTTATGGGGTTTTGCCGCCGTAGCCTTGTTCATGATCATTTATTACCGCTTGTTCGGTTTCTTCTCTGTCATTGCTCTTTCAACCAATATCCTGTTTTTAATTGCTATTTTGTCGGCTCTGCAAGCCACATTGACCTTGCCGGGTATTGCCGCTTTGGCTTTGACTTTGGGTATGGCAATCGACTCCAACGTATTGATTAACGAGCGTATCCGCGAAGAACTCCGCGCAGGCGTACCGCCGCAACAAGCCATCAACCTCGGTTATCAGCACGCTTGGGCAACGATTGTCGATTCCAACATCACATCGTTGATTGCCGGTATCGCCTTGCTGATTTTCGGTTCCGGCCCGGTTCGCGGTTTTGCCGTAGTACATTGTTTGGGCATTCTTACCTCTATGTACTCTTCGGTTGTCGTGTCCCGTTCATTGGTTAACCTTTGGTACGGCGGCCGCCGCAAACTGCAACATATTTCCATCGGCTCGGTGTGGAAACCCAATACCGAAACAGCCGGTAAGGAGTAAACAATATGGAATTATTTAAAATCAAACGCGATATTCCGTTTATGAGCTACGGCAAGCTGACCACGTTTATTTCGTTGGTTACTTTCATTGCCGCCGTGTTTTTCCTTGTTATCAAAGGTCTGAGTTTTTCGGTTGAATTTACCGGCGGTACCGTTATGGAAGTGCAATACCAGCAAGGAGCGGATGTCAACAAAGTCCGCCAACGCCTTGATACCTTGAAGCTCGGCGACGTACAGGTGCAGGCACTGGGCACGAATAAGCACATCATGATCCGCTTGCCAAACAAGGAAGGTGTGCCGTCTGCACAACTATCCAACAATGTGATGGACTTATTGAAGCAAGACACTTCCGATACGATTACGTTGCGTCAGGTTGAGTTTATCGGCCCGCAGGTAGGCGAAGAGCTGGTAAATAACGGTCTGTTGGCATTAAGCATGGTGGTGATCGGTATCATCATTTATCTGTCGGTACGGTTTGAATGGCGTTTCGCTGTTGCCGCCATTATTGCCAACATGCACGACGTTATTATCATTCTCGGATTTTTTGCCTTCTTCCAATGGGAGTTTTCCCTCACCGTATTGGCCGGTATCTTGGCCGTGTTGGGTTACTCCGTGAATGAATCGGTGGTGGTGTTCGACCGAATCCGCGAAAACTTCCGCAAACCGCATATGCGCAATAAAACCGTGCCGCAGATTATCGATAATGCCATTACCGCAACCATGAGCCGTACCGCAATCACCCACGGCTCTACCGAAGCCATGGTTCTTTCTATGCTGATTTTCGGCGGTGCTGCCTTGCACGGCTTCTCACTAGCCCTGACCATCGGCATTCTGTTTGGCATCTACTCTTCCGTATTAGTTGCCAGCCCTCTATTGCTGATGTTCGGTCTTAACCGCGACAACTTAGCCAAACAGCAAAAGCAGAAAGAAGAAGTTGTGGTTTGATGAAGTATTGATGTAAGAATGATGAGGCCGTCTGAAATTTTTCAGACGGCCTCATATTTGAAGTGAAATTGTTAACCACTAAAAAGTCGGTTTATTAATGTGTAATGACTTTTTTGCTAAGCAAAATTGCGATGGCTTATGCGTTCTCTAAGATGATTACCTATGTAATCTAACATTGCTTTTATCATCTATCGCAATATGCTTAGACTTCAAAGTAAATGAAATAACTCCATTAGTTTGGTTATAAAAAAACACTTGGCTAAAATGCCAAGTGTTTTATTCTCATTTATTTCGCTTAGAGTGAAAGTCAGAAAATTGTTTAATTGCTTTTTATTCTTTTCTTGATAAGCTTACAGCTGCTTCAAACGTGCAATGCGGTTATCCAATGTCGGGTGTGTGCTCAACAATGAATCACGCGCTTCGCTGGCGATGCCCATGGCAGTCATTTCTTTCGGCAAATCGCTCGCATTGCCTTTCAAACGCTGCAAGGCGGCGATCATTTTCGGGGCGCCGACCAAACGCGCTGCACCTGCGTCTGCACGGTATTCGCGCTGACGGCTGAACCACATCACGATAAAGCTGGCCAAAAAGCCGAACACAACTTGCAATACCATGCTGACCAAGAAGTAAGTGCCTTGAGACGTTTCGCCGTTGTCGTTACGCGCTACGATGCCGGAAACGACACGCGCTAAAAATACGACGAAGGTATTCACTACGCCTTGAATCAAAGTCAGCGTTACCATGTCGCCATTGCCGACGTGTGCCATTTCGTGCGCCAATACCGCTTCCACTTCATCGCGGGTCATGTTGTCGAGCAGGCCGGTGCTGACGGCCACCAAAGAGTTGTTTTTGCTGGGGCCGGTAGCAAAGGCATTCGGCTCGGGAGAGTGGTAAATCGCCACTTCGGGTGTTTTCAAATTCCATTGCGCGGCTTGGTTTTGCACGGTTTGCAGCAGCCAAGCTTCTGTTTCATTGTGCGGCTGGGTAATGACCTCGGCACCTACGGAACGCTTGGCCATGGTTTTGGACATCAGCAGCGAAATGATGGAGCCTGTAAAGCCGATTACTGCCGAATAAATCAGCAAGCTGACCATATCGTTGGGGTTACTGCTTACCCCCAATATGCTCAAAATGATGCTGATGACAACCAACACGGCAATATTGGTCAGTAAGAATAAGAAGATACGTTTCACGGACTTTCCTTTGGGTATGTGGTTTATGTTGTTGTTTTCGGTTTTAGTGTTCCGAAGAACGGGGCTATTGTCGCAAAAAGCCTATCTTCCGCAAAGGTGCCACATGGAAAAGGTATGCAAATTTGTGAACAACCTGCGGGGGCTTTGATTTACTTAAATTCCGAGTTGGGTTATCAGGCCGTCTGAAAACCCGATATCATGTTTGGGGAATAATTTGAACAATAACTCTAAAATAGTTTATCAGAAAAGAAAACCGCTTCATCTTTTTTATTTTTCACAGCCAAAATCTAGGCTTTCAAAAATATGCCGTATCGTTAAATCGAAGTCCCGCAAAGCCTTTCGAGGTTACTCACAAAAGCTGTGGATAAGTTTGTGGAAAGTTTGTGAGATTCTCATCCTTTTCCCGTCAAATCAGGGTTTTCACAGGATTGCACAAAAAATAAGCCGACAACTAAAATCCATTTAAATCATATGGTTAATTTAAAAATAGAGTTGTCAAGCCGCTTTTGAGCAGCGGTCGCCTATCGGGATGCGAAAGTGTGGATAAACCGTTTACCGCTTGACAGAATCGGTAGAAATAATAACCTTCTTTCAGTCAATGATTTAAAGCTGCCGAATCTCGTTGAGGCCGTCTGAAATCTATCTGAAACGAGCTTGTTTGGATAAAGTTATGCCTGCGTATTTTTCCGAATAGGTGCCGGGTTCATGCGGAGATTGAAGACGATGCCGACGGCAAATATCAACACGCTTCTGCGTTGAAGCGTTAAAATACGGCTGCAATTTCACACAAGCTCCACACACACTCTATCTATAAAGGATGTCTCATGCGCCACACCCGCCTTCCCTTTTTCAGCATCGTCCGTGTCAGCGGAGATGACCGTGCCGAGTTTTTGCACAATCAATTTTCCAACGACATCAACCATCTGGCTGCCGGACAAGCCTGCTATGCCACCTACAATACGCCCAAAGGCCGCGTGATTGCCAATATGCTGGTTTTAAACCGAGACGATGACGTGCTGCTGGCCTTGGCTGCCGATTTGGCTGAGAGCGTGGTTAAACGGCTGCGGATGTTTGTGCTGCGTGCGAAAGTGGTTTTTGAGCCTCTACCTGAGTGGGGTGTTGCCTGCGAACTGCCCGAGGAGCTTGAACCGAAAATCGCCGAAGCGCCGACATTGTCTTTTGATGCGGTGCAGGAAAACGGTATGTGGACGGTAGAGCTGCCGCATGGAGGCCGTCTGAAAATCGGCTCTTTGTCAGAACTGCCCGAGTATGATGCAGCCGTAGAAAACGCTTGGAACGTACACGAAATAAACAGCGGTTATCCGTGGATTGGCGCCGCAACCAGCGAAAGCAGCGTGGCGCAAATGCTCAATCAGCACATCATCGGCGGCGTACATTTCAAAAAAGGCTGCTATCCCGGGCAGGAAATCATTGCCCGCGCCCAATACCGCGGTCAGGTAAAACGCGGTTTGGCCGTATTGGAAAGCGCATCGCTCGAAGCGCCGGGCGTGGCCGTTGTGAGCGGGGGTGCGGAAGCCGGTGTGATTATCAACAACGCACTAACCGAGCAAGGCAGCATCAGTCTTGCAGTGATTAAGTTTTCGGCAGCCGAAGGCGAATTGGACGATGCCGACGGTAATGCTTTAAAACAAAAAGCTGTTTTCTTCAAAACAGAAGATAAAGAATAAGCGCAAGACATTTTCAGACGGCCTCATGCCCTGCCCTTAATCTTTACTTGACCTCGCTATATTGGAACACCAAACCTACTGCCCGAACATTATGTTTAGTATGAGAATCAGCACCGACAGTGCAAAATTTACCCGCATCATGCTCAATTTTTGGCCGCCGTTGTTTTTCAGCGGCATCCGCATACTGGAGCTTTCCGACGATTTCCGCTACATGAAGGCAACGCTGAAAGATTGGTCGAGCACGCGCAACGTGCACGGCGCACAATTCGGCGGCAGCCTGTTTGCGCTAACCGACGCTTCTTATTCGGCCATGCTCAACGGCATGATCGGCAAGCGTTATTATGTGTGGGACAAATCGGCGCACATCGACTTTATCAAGCCCGGGCGCGGGGCGGTGTTTATCGAGTGCCGCATCACCGATGAAATGCTGCACGATATTTATGAAAACACCAAAAACGGCGAAAAATACCTGCCTGAAATTCCGGTGCGCGTGTTCGATAAAAACGGCGAAACGGTAGCCATTGCAACGCGCACGCTTTATATCCGCTTGAAACCTACGTTTAGGCCGAAAGCGAAAGAAGCGTAGTTTATCGGCTTTGATATTAAGAAAGGCCGTCTGAAAATTTCAGACGGCCTTTTGGCTATTTGGCGGCTTACTGTTTGATATTGCGCATGTTTTCCGCATTGATGATTTGGTCGGCAATCCCCATTGCTTGGAAGCTGTCGGGGTCGGCCAAATGCCACATATCGTCCAACACCCTGCGCCCGCAATCGCCGCTCAACAGCGAGCCGGATTGGATGAATTGATAATGCTCCGACAACAGTTTGATCCAACCGTCGGGCTGGCGGCGCACGATGTGGTGCGGTTTCAGCTGCTGCGGATGATCCAATCCCGCGCTGCCGACGATGTCGGCGAGGGCTTTCAAAGTGTTGGCGTGGAAGTTTTTCACGCGTTGGGATTTGTCCGGCACGTCCAAAGCTTTCTGACGCGACGGATCTTGCGTGGCCACGCCGGTGGGGCATTTGTTGGTGTGACAGGAACGCGATTGGATGCAGCCGACGGCAAACATGAAGCCGCGCGCGCTGTTACACCAGTCGGCGCCCAAGCTCATCATTTTGGCGATGTCGAAACCGCTCACCAATTTGCCGCTCACGCCGACTTTGATTTTGTCGCGGATGCCGGCGCCGACCAATGTGTTTTGCACGAAAATCAAGGCATCAACCAGAGGCATACCGATGGAGTCCATAAACTCAACAGGCGCTGCGCCGGTGCCGCCTTCCGCGCCGTCCACCACGATGAAGTCGGGATAGTTGTCTTCTTCAATCATGGCTTTAACAATCG
Organism: Neisseria sp. Dent CA1/247; assembly: GCF_022870825.1. Taxonomy (NCBI): domain Bacteria; kingdom Pseudomonadati; phylum Pseudomonadota; class Betaproteobacteria; order Neisseriales; family Neisseriaceae; genus Neisseria; species Neisseria sp. Dent CA1/247. The sequence goes on from NZ_CP091522.1 coordinate 1,339,086, forward strand.
CCATAAACTCCCACGGCATACCGATGCAGAGCTTGAAGCCTACGGGCTTGCCGCCGGACAATTCACGCAGCTGCTGCCAGAATTTCACCAACTCGCTCGGCGTGGAAAAAGCGGGATGGCTGGCCGGAGAAATACAGTCCACGCCGATGGGAATGTCGCGCGTGCGTGCGATTTCTTCGGTGATTTTAGACGCGGGCAACACGCCGCCTTTGCCCGGCTTCGCGCCTTGCGACAGCTTGATTTCAATCATTTTTACCTGCTCAAGCGAAGCGCGTTCGGCGAAGGTTTTAGGATTGAAATTGCCGTGCTCGTCGCGGCAGCCGAAATAACCCGTACCCAGCTCCCAAATCAGGTCGCCGCCGTGTTTTTTATGGTAAGGGCTGATGCTGCCTTCGCCGGTGTCGTGGGCAAAACCGCCCATCTTCGCCCCGCTGTTGAGCGCTTCGATGGCGGCAGCGGAAAGTGCGCCGAAGCTCATGGCGGAAATGTTGAAGACGGATAAGTCGTAAGGTTGCAGGCAGCGTTCGTTGCCCACACGCACGCGGAAATCGTGGTTGTCGATTTTGTGGCTGTTGCCCGAGTGCAAAAACCACTCGCTGCCGGTTTTGTTTAAATCGTTGATGCTGCCGAAAGCCGTTGTGCTGTCGAGATTTTTTGCCCGTTGATAAACCAGCGAACGCTGCTGGCGCGAAAACGGCACCTGCTCCTGATCGTCTTCCAAGAAATACTGGCGGATTTCGGGGCGGAAGTTTTCCAGCAGAAAACGGATGTGTCCGCCGATGGGATAGTTGCGCAGAATCGCATGGCGTCTTTGGGTAACGTCGTGTATGCCCAGCAGCGAAAACGCCAACGAAATGGCAAACAGCCACCAAATTTGAAACAGCAGGCTGAATACGGTCAGCGCGCCAAACAGCCACAGCAGGCCGTAGCGCGGCATAATCAAAAAGCCGTAATTGGCAGAATGGGTATTGGTTGGTTTGGGTTCGTCTTTCGCCATACAGCGCAGCTCCTGAACAAGGGTTCGTTAAAGTATTTATCACATGAATTATACGCCCTTCTCTCTATAAATACCGCATAAGGAAAACGGTCTTTTCAGACGGCCTCAAACCCATGATGCAGGCTTGAGGCCGTCTGAAAACGAGATGAGTGGTGTTTAATAAAAAGCTGCCTGCTTTCATTCACACATTCCACGAAATACCGCTGCTTGCTATAATCGCCGCCACTTCTCTAAGGCAACGATACACATGTCCCAGCAAAAAGCCCCTTTCACCTTACGTTTGGCCCGCTTGGCCAAGCTCGCCGTTTGGCTGTTTAAAACCGGCCGCAATCTGAGCAATATCGACGGCAACAATCCCCACGAGCGCGAACAAGCCTTGATTACACTCGGCTCCACCGCTTTGCAGGCGGTCGGCGCCAAACTCAACGTGACCACGCCGCCCGAACATTTCAGCGTTACCGGCACTTTGGTCGTGGCCAACCATGTGTCTTGGCTGGATATTTTCGCCATGAGCGCCCTCTTTCCCAGCAGCTTCATCGCCAAACAGGAAATCAGCAACTGGCCGGTATTGGGCAAAATGGGGCGCAACGCAGGCACGGTGTTCATCAACCGCAACTCGCGCAAAGATGTCGAACCGATTAACCAAGCCATTACCGCAGCATTGAAAAACGGCCAAAACGTCAGCTTTTTCCCCGAAGCCAAAACCTCTTCCGGTATGGACGTTTTACCCTTTAAAGCCGCCCTCTTCCAATCCGCCCTAGACAGCGGCGCACCCGTGCAAACCGTGGTTTTGCGCTATTACGACCATTTAGGCCGACGCACCGCCATGCCTTCCTACGCCGACGTCAACCTGCTTACCTCGCTCTGGCGCGTGGTCTCCATGCCCGAACTGCACATTCATGTGGATTTCGGCAAACCGATTACCAGCGAGGAATATCAAGGCCAAGACAGATTTGCATTGAAAGAAGCCGCCGAAGCCTATGTGCGCAAAAAAGTTTTGGAAGACAGCCCCGACCCCGAATTGGTTTAGCGGTTTGTTTGGAACTTAATGTTTGCTTACGATAAAGGCCGTCTGAAAATATTCAGACGGCCTCTTGCTATCGGCTTCATCATAAGATGATGATTTTAAGATGGTTCCGAATCCGCATTCATCTTAGTCAACCAACCTTGCTGCTGCATCAGCTTGATGTTTCTGGGCGCGTAAGTATTGCTGTAATAGCGGGCGAACTTCTCTCGATAAGGAAATTTTTCACGCGCTTCACCAAACGCCGTCATCGTTTGCTCGTATTGCTCGAGGCCGTCTGAAAGCGTGGCGTCGTCGGGATAAGCGTTTTCCGCATAAACAGTTTGCTCGGGCAAACGCGGTTTGAGCTTCATCTCAACGTCCGGCTCGCCGATACACAGCCCGACAATCGGAAACGTATTCTTTGGCAGCTTGAGTAGTTCGACCAACTCCACCGCAATATTGCGGATACCGCCGGTATAGCAGGTGGCGTAACCCAAACTTTCGGCGGCAACCACCGCATTTTGGGCAGCCAATGCCGTGTCGGTTACCGCCGTAATCAAGCTGTCCAGCTCGCCTGCCGCGGTGTAAGTGCCTCCGGCCGCACGGCTGCACAAGTCGGCGCGGTGAAGATCAGCTACGAAAATCAAGTACACGCCGCAGGTGCCGATTTGCGGATTGGCAGGCTGCAACTCAACAATTTTTTGGCGCAACTCGGGCGAAGTGATGTTAATAATCGTATAGTGTTGGCCGTTCATCCAAGATGGTGCTTGTTTGGCGCAATCGATAATGGTTTGAATGTCGGCGTCAGGCACGGGTGTGTTTTTAAAATGGCGGTAAGTGCGGTGGTTCAGCATGGTTTCGACAGCGTTTTTCATGGCGGTTATCCTGAATCAAGAAACGTGAAAATTGTATGCCCGACAAGGCGAAACGTCTATACCGGGCGCAACCCGCACGCCGCATCAAAAAGCTGGATAGCACTGCGGCTTTGTTATAAAATGCAATCAGACTCAGGTAAGCAATCATTTGCTTAATTTTTAATTGTCATTTAAAGAGGAAAACGATATGTTTCCAGAATACCGTGATTTAATTTCAAAATTAAAACAAGAAGATGCACACTTTGCCCGTTTGTTTAACGAGCACAACGAGCTTGACGACAAAATCACCGGCTTAACCAACAACCCCGTTACCGGCGGCTTGGATGAAATCGAAGAGCTGAAAAAACAAAAATTACATCTGAAAGACCAGTTGTACGCAATCCTGTTAAAAGCCGACAAAGAAGGCAAATAAGCACCCCATTGAATGAAAGGCCGTCTGAAATTTTCAGACGGCCTTTTTGTATTTCAAACCGCATTTGCAGATTACTTTGCCTGCCCGTGCTTGGTGCGGATAAGCGTAGATAAATCATATCCTTGAGCCTGCGCCTGTTGCAGATAAGCCTGATACACTGCCTCATCCATATTCGGCTTGCGCGACAACAACCACAGATATTTCCTATCCGGCTGCCCCACCATCGCATATTGGTAATCGCTGTCCAACGCCATTACCCAATAAGGCGCCTTGCCCACAGGCAGCCAGCGTATCGCTTTAGGCAGAAAAGTCACGTTCAGCTTAGTGTTTTCCGCATTCTGCACGCGCGCCAAACCTTCCGCCACCGACCAAGTGCCGTCGGCCTTCAAACAACGGTTGGTCACGCTGATGGTGTCTTTACTCTTAATTTGATAAAACGCCGTCACATCCGAAGCACATTGATTTTGGTAAGGCATAGGCAAACGCGCGATTTCATACCATTGCCCGGCATAACGCTGCACATCCACTTGCGGCACGGTTTGCAGCGGCGGCAAACCCTCCGCCTGTGCAGAAGCGGCACAACACACCGCACCCAGCAAAAACAAGCCTTTCATTTTCATCACACACTCTCCTTCGGTTAAAAGTTTGAGCATATATCAATCCCGCAAAGGCACACGCCAATTTAAGTAAAGATAGTGGAAATATTTGCCCGCCGCGCTCACAGCCTGAAAATCCCGTCCCGCCACATTCTGCAAACTCTTTAGCTCTACACGATCATACCTCGGCAACCCATACCGTTTTCTGCCTAATACCTTTCACATAAAGGCATGAGGCCGTCTGAAATATGCTAAAATCCCCCGTTTGATTACATTAGCCATTTCAGGAAATCACATGAGCTTAAAATGCGGCATCGTCGGCCTGCCCAACGTCGGCAAATCCACCTTGTTCAACGCCTTAACCCAATCCGGTATCGAAGCGGCCAACTACCCCTTCTGCACGATTGAACCCAACGTCGGCATCGTCGAAGTGCCCGATCCGCGCATGGCCGAGCTGGCTAAAATCGTTAACCCGCAAAAAATGCAGCCCGCCATTGTCGAGTTTGTCGACATCGCCGGCTTGGTAGCAGGCGCGAGCAAAGGCGAAGGCTTGGGCAACCAGTTTCTCGCCAACATCCGCGAAACCGATGCCATTGTGAACGTCGTGCGCTGCTTCGACGACGACAATATCGTGCACGTTTCCGGCAAAGTTGATCCGATTGCCGACATCGAAACCATCGGCACCGAGCTGGCATTGGCCGACCTTGCCAGCGTAGAAAAAGCCATCACCCGCGAAGGTAAACGCGCCAAATCAGGCGATAAAGACGCGCAAAAACTCGTTGCCCTGTGCGAAAAACTGCTGCCCCATCTCAACGAAGGCAAACCCGTACGCTCATTCGGCCTTGATGCCGAAGAACTCGCCATGCTGCGCCCCCTGTTCCTGCTCACCGCCAAACCCGCCATGTATGTGGGGAACGTAGCGGAAGACGGTTTTGAAAACAACCCGCACTTAGACCGCCTGAAAGAATTGGCCGCTAAAGAAAACGCACCCGTAGTTGCCGTGTGCGCCGCATTGGAAAGCGAAATCGCCGAACTCGAAGACGAAGAAAAAGCCGAATTCCTCGCCGAAATGGGCTTGGAAGAACCCGGCCTCAACCGCCTGATCCGCGCAGGCTACGACCTGCTCGGCCTGCAAACCTACTTCACCGCCGGCGTAAAAGAAGTCCGCGCTTGGACCATCCGCAAAGGCGACACCGCCCCGCAAGCCGCCGGCGTGATCCACACCGATTTCGAACGCGGTTTCATCCGCGCCCAAGTCATTGCTTACGACGATTTCGTTACCTTAGGTGGCGAAGCCAAAGCCAAAGAAGCCGGCAAAATGCGCGCCGAAGGTAAGGAATATGTGGTGCAGGACGGAGATGTGATTCATTTCTTGTTTAATGTGTAAGGTCATTTGAAAATATAAAAAATGTAAGTTTAGTAGGCTAGGCTTTTATTAGCCTACTTTTTCTTCAAAAGCTTCAGAAAAATGTCTAATGTTAGTTATATAGATATTGTAAAAAATATATTTTATTTTATTGGTTCTTTGGCAGGGTTATTTGCGTTTTTTCGTCCAGTATTTGAGAGTAAACTTCAGCAAGATTTTCAAAATGCAAAAAAAATAATTGAACTCATCGAAGAAGATAGGATTTTATACTTAGATTCAAGTATTTATTTGCATCGTCGTGTTTCTAGTAAGTTTTTTCTAGATATGGGTATTTTAGGTAATGATATTAGAGAGAAAAAACAATATACACGCTTTTCTAGTCATATTGCATGCTATTTTAATATTGAACTAATAGAAATTATGAATGAATATAATCATCTAAGAGAATACATACAAGTTCCAGAATGGGAACCTCGATGCGATGATGAAAATCCAGCTTGGTATTTTAATAAGCATGCTGAAAGTTTTTATCCGTCAGGGGCAAATTTCCCCGACAAATATCCAGAACATTTAAAAGAAGCGGCTGATGTAGCCGATAAAATAAAAAGAAGATTTTTAAGATTCCAAGCATTAACTGAGTTACATTACTTAGAAGCAATTTTTCACAAATGGACTGTGGCTAAATTGTACAAAAAATATGAATTAACAACATAAATAATATATTAATCAAAAATTTAGAAATAATTAAATTCTTGAAATTGCTGGATAACATCCAGCTTATATTAATCACGGAAATTTCAATGAAATCAGTTATCCAAGACCTCCAATCCCGCGGCTTAATCGCGCAAACCACTGATGCCGAAGCCTTAGACGCTTTATTAAACGAACAAAAAATCGCTTTATATTGCGGTTTCGACCCTACTGCCGACAGCCTGCATATCGGCCATTTGCTGCCGGTGTTGGCTTTGCGCCGTTTCCAATTGGCCGGGCATACGCCGGTGGCTTTGGTGGGCGGTGCGACGGGCATGATCGGCGATCCGAGCTTTAAGGCGGTTGAGCGCAGTTTGAATACGGCGGAAACCGTGGCGGGCTGGGTGGAGAAAATCCGCAACCAGCTCAAGCCTTTTTTGAGTTTTGAGGGCGACAATGCCGCGATTATGGCGAACAACTATGATTGGTTCGGCGGCATGAACTGCTTGGATTTCCTGCGCGACATCGGCAAGCATTTTTCTGTGAATGCGATGTTGAACAAGGAATCGGTAAAGCAGCGTATCGAGCGCGACGACGTGGGCATTTCGTTTACCGAATTTGCTTACGCGCTGCTGCAAGGTTATGACTTTGCCGAGTTGAACAAACGCTACGGCACGGTGTTGCAAATCGGCGGTTCCGACCAATGGGGCAACATCACCGGCGGTATCGACTTGTGCCGTCGTTTAAACAAAGCCACCGTTTACGGCTTGACTTTGCCGCTGGTAACGAAATCGGACGGCACGAAATTCGGCAAAACCGAAGGCGGCGCGGTATGGTTGGATGCGCAAAAAACTTCGCCCTACCAGTTTTACCAATTCTGGCTGAAAGTAGCCGATGCCGATGTGTATAAATTCCTGAAATACTTCACGTTCTTGTCGGTTGAAGAAATTGATGCCATCGAAGCGAAAGATAAAGCCAGCGGCGTGAAACCGGAGGCACAGCGTATTTTGGCGGAAGAAATGACCCGCCTGATTCACGGCGAAGAGGCTTTGGAGGCGGCGCAACGCATTTCCGCCAGTCTGTTCTCCGGAGACGAAAGCAGCCTGACCGAAAGCGACTACGCGCAGCTTGCTCTAGACGGCTTGCCTGCGTTTGAGGTATCAGGCCGTCTGAATGTGGTGGAGGCCTTGATTACTGCGGGTTTGGCCAAGTCAAACAAAGAAGCGCGCGAGTTTGTGAAAAACAAAGCGGTTTTGCTCAACGGAGAAACGGCCGTGTTCAACAACCCCGAACACGCCGCCGAAAAGCCCGATGATGCCTACCTGATTACCGACGAACACAAACGCTTCGGCAAATACACGATTATCCGCCGCGGCAAGCGCAATCATGCTTTGCTGGTGTGGAAATAATCGGCATAACACTGGCACAGGCCGTCTGAAAACAGCATGGATTGTTTTCAGACGGCCTGCAAACTTTCTGCCTGCTCTGAATATTATGCTTAATCCTCATCAACTGCTTCTTTCATGAAAGCCTGCCATGCCTGAATTACCGGAAGTTGAAACCACCCTGCGCGGTATCCGTTCCCACATCGAAGGCCAAACCGTTGCAGACGTTGTCGTCCGTCAAGCCAAGCTGCGTTTGCCGGTTACGCCTGATTTGGCCGACATTCTGCGCCATCAGAAAGTATCGGGCTGCACGCGTCGCGCCAAGTATCTGTTGATTCACTTCCCAGCCGGTATCTTGCTGATTCACTTGGGGATGTCGGGCAGTTTGCGCATTTTCACGGCGGATCATCCCCTCATCGAACACGCCGGCAAGCATGATCATGTGGACATCAGATTTGAAAACGGCACGGTTCTGCGCTATCACGATCCGCGTCGTTTCGGTATGGTGGTGTGGTTTGCCGGAGCCGCCGAGCATCATCCTTTGTTGGCGTCTTTAGGGCCGGAACCGCTGGAAAGCGGATTTGATGCGGCTTATCTGCACGCAAAACTGAGCACGCAAAAACGCGCCGTGAAACTGGCCTTGATGGACAATGCCGTGGTGGTGGGCGTGGGCAATATCTACGCCAACGAGAGCCTGTTTAAAGCGGGCATTTCGCCCAAACGCCCCGCCAACCAAGTGTCTCAAGAAGAATGCGCCAAACTGGTAGACAATATACGGGCGGTACTGATGCGTGCCATCGAAACCGGCGGTAGCACGCTGCGTGATTTTGTCGATAGCGAAGGGAAAAGCGGCTACTTTCAGCAGGAATACACGGTTTACGGCCGTCACAACCAAGCCTGCATGAAGTGCGGCGGTTTGATTCACAAAGAAACCATTGGCCAACGCGGTACATTTTATTGCCCGAACTGCCAGAAGTAATTTTCAGACGGCATCGGGTGTTGCTTGCAAGGTAATTTGCCTGATGGCTTGTAAAAAGGAAAAAATAAGCCATCTATAAAATGAAATGTACGGTTTATATATTAAGGCCGTCTGAAAAATCATTTTCAGACGGCCTCATTTTATATAAGCTCAAAACGAGTTACAGCGATTCGGCTTTCTTCAAACCTTTAGCGCGGACGGTGGCAATCGTGCCGTCGATGCCTTTTTGTTTGATCAAATCATTAAACTGGTTGCGGTACACCGTGACCATGCTCACGCCGTCAACGCGGATGTTGTACACCTTATAAACGGAGCCGACTTTGTAAAACTGGTAAGAAACTTCGTATTTTTTGCCCGAGGGCGTAACGATTTCGCTATAAGTATCAACCTTGTTTTTGCCGTTATCCACCATCTTCGGCAGCACCTTCACTTGCGCTTTTTCCGCCCCCATCAAAGCCGAATGGGCGTACATGGAGATAATCATTTCTTTAAACGCCGAAATAAATTCGGTTTTTTGCTTGGGGCTGAACTCTTTCCACGGCAGGCCGACGGCCAGAGCGGAAATGCGTTGGTAATCGAGATAATTGTCGGCATAGCGCTCAATTTGTTTGATTTTCTGCTGCTCACTCAAGCCCTTGTTGCGCACCACTTTCAACACTGCGTCGATATTCTGCTGAAGCTGGGCTTGCGCCGGATGCTGTTGGGTTTGGGCGGCGGCATAAGGCGCCACAATAGCAACGGGTACGGCAAATAAGGCGGCCGTTAATGTTTTCATCTCTTTCCTTTCAATGTCATGACAGACTTGCGCCACATTTAACTATAAATCAGCGTAAGCAAACTTTAAAATCTGCAAAATATAATGCCGTTTGCACAAAGCCTTGACGCTGTGCGTGCCAATCTTAGTTCCCATTCGGCGTGATTACGGTAAACGGAAAATAATATAGCGATGATGCCGTCTGAAAAAAGCCGGAGCTGCTGATATGCGGCTCCGGCTTTTTTTCAGACGGCCTTTGCGTCCAAATGCGCCCGTAACTTGGTTTCATCTAAAAACCAGTGGCAGATTTCAACATCGCCATCCAGCAATACAGGCACCAATTCGTTGTATTTTTCTTCCAAAACAGGATCGTCGTCCACATCAACCACATTCAGCGCAAACCCGTATTCCGTTTGAAAAGGCTGTAAAGCATCGCGCATTTTGTGGCACAAGCTGCAATATTCGCGGAACATCAAAGTTAGTTTCCATTGCGGCTGCTGTACTTTTTCAGACGGCCTCATGCGAAACCTCTTTTTTCTTCCTCGGTTTGCGGCGGCGCTTGCGCTTGGCTTCATCGCCGGATTTTGCGCCTTGGCCGCGTTGTGAAGCCGTCATTTCCAGCCGCAGCGTATCGTCTGCGTATTGGAACGCCGTCCACCAGTGCGCCAACTCGAGATCGGCATGGCCTGTTTCCGCCCTTAGCAGAAGAAAATCATAGGCGGCACGGAAACGCTGTTGTGCCAACAAACGATGCGGACGGGCGCCTTTGCGGTTTTCAAATTGTGGTTGCAGCTGCCAGATTTCGCGCATTGTTGCCGAAAAACGCTGCGGCACGCCCCAACCTTTTTCCATATCGCGCAAATCGTTAATGGCTTGAGTGAGCGCCGGAGCAGGTTTCAGACCGCTTTTGATGTTTTTCTGCCAGCGCGCATCAAGTTGCGGCCACATTACCGCCGCCAGCACAAAGCCCACAGACACCGATTTATCAGCACGCAAACGCTCGTCGGTATTGCGCAAAGCGGCTGCGGCAATGCTCTGCCCGTCTTTCGCCGCTTTCAGCAAGGCGGATAAAATCGGATGGATATTTTCCCGCACGCCGAGTTTGTCAAACTGCGCCAAACAGCTCGAAGCATAGCCCGAAAACAGCAGCTTCATGATTTCGTCAAACAAACGCGCTACCGGCTCTTGTTTCAGACGGCCTGCATACTCCGCAATCGGCGCGGCAGTTTCCTGCTCCACTTCAAAACCAAGTTTGCCCGACAAACGCACCGCACGCAGCACGCGCACAGGGTCTTCCTGATAGCGTTCGGCCGGATTACCAATCATCACCAGTTTGCGCGCCAAAACATCCGATACGCCGTGATGGAAGTCGATAATCTGCTGACGGATCGGGTCGTAATACAAAGCGTTGCAGGTAAAATCGCGACGCATGGCATCTTCTTCCATCGAGCCATACGCATTGTCTTTCATAATGCGGCCGTGTTCGTTGTGCTGCACCTTGCCGCCGCTGCGGAAGGTCGTTACCTCGATCGTTTCCGGCCCGATCATCACATGCACAATCTGAAAGCGTCGTCCGATAATACGGCTGCGGCGGAACACTTTGCGTATCTGCTCGGGCGTAGCATTGGTCGCCACATCAAAATCTTTGGGTTCCATGCCGAGCAGCAAATCTCGCACGGCACCGCCGACCACATACGCCTCAAAACCTTCATTGTGCAAGCGGCGGACAACTTTCTCAGCTGCAAAACTCAACATATCGGCACTGATGCGGTGCTCGGTAAACGGAATCACTTCTTTACGCGCACGAGGCTTGCCCGATTTGCCGGGCAACACCTTATGCAGCCATTTTTTCAACATATATCAATCAACCATTTCAAAACCATGCCGTCTGAAACGCCTGAACCTTTGCAGAAAAGCCTGCACACAAGCCTTTCTGCAAAGGTTTCAGACGGCCACGGTAAAAAGCCTGAAAAAACAAAACGGCGTATTATACCCGATTGAAATTGAGCTTGCTGTTTTACCTCAAAAACACCACAGGCTTGTTCACATTTCCGGCAATAGCCTGCCGTCTGAAATTCCGTCATACGCACAACCGCACAACTGCCGCAATGCACCGCAGATAAGGATTTTGCAAAGGTATCAAGCTATAATATAATTTAGCTTATACGATACACACCACGCCATCCATTCGGAGAACAAAATGTACCACTACAAATCAGATGCCACCCAATTTCTCGAAGAATACATTGCCAAGCATCCCGAAGAAGCAGAACAACGCCTGAAAAACCGCGGCTTGTTGTGGGATGTGGAATTAAATCCCGAAGAACAAGCCGGATTCGAAGCTGCCAAGCTGCCTAAAAAACCCTATGCCTACCAGCCCGACTGAGTTTTCAGACGGCCTAACTTTCAATGGCAACCCACATACACAATATCGACCCTAAGCTCGGCGCCTACCTTAACCGCATCGGCGAAGCGGAACACCCTGCCCTAACCGCCTTACGCGAACGCATGGCCACACACCGCCTCGGTAAAATGGCCATTGCCCCAGCCCAAGCGACACTGCTGACTTGGCTGGCAAGGCTGATACGCGCCGAACGCTATTTGGAAGTGGGCGTGTTTACCGGTTACAGCAGTACTGCCATGGCTTTGGCTTTGCCGCCCCACGGCACCGTTACCGCTTGCGACATCAACGTTACCTTTACCGATATCGCCCGTGAAACTTGGCAGGCGGCCGGGGTCGAACACAAAATTACCCTGCATCTCCAGCCCGCCTTATTGACGTTGGACGACCTGATCGACGCGGGCGAAACAGGCACTTATGATATAGCCCTGATTGATGCCAACAAACCGCCCACGCCGGAATATTACGAACGCTGTTTACAGCTCGTGCGTAGCGGCGGCGTGATTGCCATCGACAACGTTTTGCTCGGCGGCAGAGTGTTGGATCCCGCTGATGAAAACAGCCCGCCGGCTCTCGGCATTTTGCAGGCGTTCAATGAAAGCCTGCCTCAAGACAAACGCATCATTCCCATCACGCTCCCCGTGGGCGACGGTTTGACCCTTCTGCTCAAAAAGTAATGCGAGGTCATGATGATGAATTTCAAATTTACCGCCCCGTTATTCGGCACGTTTCTGCTGGGTGCCTGTGTCAGCATGACGCCGCCTGCTCCCGTTCCCGACGACAAGCAAAGCAAAAACAACGCCATTCCCTATCCCGAACCTGACGCGCAAGTCCAAATCGACAGTTTGGGCATCAAAGTAGCACGCCTTGAAAAAGAAGTTGAGAGTTTAAAAACCCGCGTCCGCCAACTCGAACGCCGTTCTGCCGTTCGACGCAGCACGCAAAACCGCTCTTCCGGCAATCAGGCAAATGCAGTCGCGGCAGAGCCGACCCGTTCGGCGGCACAGTCGTCACAATACGAGCAGGCTTTAAAGCAATATAAAAGCGGAAACTATGCCGCAGCCGTGGCCTTGCTTAAAGGCGTAGACGGCGGCGGCAACGGCGGCGACACCGATAGGCAAAGCATGTATCTGCTGATGCAGAGCCATCAAAACTTGGGAAACTGCGAATCCGTAATCAATATAGGCAACCGCTTCGCCACCCGCTTCCGCCATTCCCCGCAAGCCGCAGAAGCCTTGTTTAGCGTCGGTTCATGCCAATACCGTATGCAGCAGCAAGACATTGCCCGCGATACTTGGCGGAAGCTGATTCAGATTTATCCCGACAGTGCTTCGGCCAAGCGTGCTTACGGCGAATTGAAAAAACGCTGATTTAGTTAAGCGTCTATTAATATAATAAAGAAGCCGGAGAATCATCCGATTTTCCGGTTTCAACACCCAACAAATTTTCGATTTTTTATCCACAAGGAAAACATATGATACAGGTAGGCATCATCATGGGCAGCAACAGCGACTGGCCGGTTATGCAGCATGCGGCACAGTTTTTGAAAGACTTCGGCGTTGAGTTTGAAGCGCGTGTCGTGTCTGCACACCGCACGCCGGACTTAATGTTTGAATACGCTGAAACCGCCCGTGAACGCGGTATCAAAGCGATTATCGCCGGTGCCGGCGGTGCCGCCCACCTGCCCGGCATGGTAGCGGCCAAAACCACCGTGCCGGTATTGGGCGTGCCCGTGCCGAGTAAATACCTGCGCGGCGAAGATTCGTTGTTATCCATCGTTCAGATGCCGAAAGGCGTGCCTGTTGCCACTTTTGCCATCGGAGAAGCCGGCGCCGCCAATGCCGCCCTTTTTGCCGTTTCCATGTTAGCCAACGAAAATCCCGAACTGGCGCAGAAACTTGCGGCGTTCCGCGACAAGCAGGAGCAAACTGTATTGGCAATGGATTTGCCGGAAGCCGAATAATCAAGATTCAAGTGGTGATTATATTTTCAGACGGCCTCAAGCAGTTTGAAGCTTAGAAAACAAAATCACTTAACCCAAATTCCGTGCTTTTAGAAATGAACGTTTAAAGAAAAATGTTTTACAAACAAGATGACATATTGCTGCATTATCAGTCAATCGGGGAAGGCGTACCCGTATTAATTTTACATGGGCTAACCTGCGACCATCGTCTGATGACAGCTTGTTTAGAACCGGTATTTGCCAATAAAAAAAGATTTAAACGTATTTATATAGATTTGCCCGGCATGGGAAAATCCGGCAACGATATACAATATGCAAATTCTGATGCAATATTAAACATCTTGATTGGTTTTATCGAGAAAGAGATTGGAAAAACTCCGTATCTTATTATCGGGGAGTCTTATGGCGGCTATTTATCCATGGGTATTCTTTCAAAATTCCATACTCAGATTTTGGGAATGTGCCTTATCTGCCCTATGGTTAATCCCGAACATTCAACGAGAAAGCTGCCCCAAAAATCCATTATCGTTAAAGATGAAGAGTTTTTAAAAACATTGCCTCAGGAAGAAAAAGACGACTTTTTAAACATTGCAGTCGTTGCCACCCAAAAAACCTATCAAAGATATAACAATGAAGTGAAAACAGGCAATAAGCTGATGGATTTGGCTTTTGTAGAAGAAGTAGTTAAAAACTATAAATTCAGTTTTGAACTTTATCGAAAACTGAATGAAATAAAATTTGGCAAACCAATTTTGATTTTGAGTGGTAAACAAGATAACGTTGTCGGCTATGAAGATTTATGGGAAGTTTCAAAAAATTATGAGAGACTGACTTTTCTAACTTTAGATATTGCAGGACATAATTTACAAATCGACCAACCTGAAATCTTTAATATTATGGTAGAAAATTGGTTAACCCATATCTAATAGTTGTAATTAAAACAAAAAGCAAAATTGATAGATTTTTGCAAAAATAATTTTTGCAAAAATAATTTAAGATAAGAATTAAAATGGGGCTGAAGTAAATTGGCCTTAAATATAACACCGAAACAGCAGCTAAAATATTGCGGCTTTGGCGTTCTATTTAAGGCCTACGGTTTAAAATCCTTTTCTTTTAACCGGTTTGCCGCTTCATTTCTGCCAACGTTTGAAAATCAGCGAAGTATTCACACCGCCAAAGGCAAAGTTGTTGTTCATTACATAATCGGTACGGATTTCCCGCCCGTCGCCGCGAATGTAGTCCACCTTGCCGCACAGCGGATCGATATTCTCGAGATTGATGGTGGGCGCAAACCAGCCGCCGTTCATCATTTCAATCGAAAACCAAGATTCCAACGCACCGCACGCGCCTAAGGTGTGGCCGAAATAGCTTTTTTGCGAACTCATGGGAACGTGGCCGAACACAGCCTCGGTTGCCAATGTTTCGGCTATATCGCCTTTTTCGGTAGCGGTTCCGTGCCCGTTAACGTAGCCTACCTGCTCGGGTTTGATGCCGGCATCTTTCAGTGCCAACTCCATACAGCGGCGCATAGTGTCTTTTTGAGGCTGGGTCACATGGGTGCCGTCGCTGTTGGCGCCATAGCCGACAATCTCCGCGTAAATCTTGGCACCACGCGCTTTGGCGTGTTCCAACTCTTCCAAAACCAACATCCCTGCACCTTCGCCGATTACCAAGCCGTCGCGGCCCGCGTCGTAAGGGCGCGGAGTGGCTTCAGGCTCGTCATTGCGGCGGCTGGCGGCATAGAGTGAGTCGAACACATACACTTCCGACGGGCAAAACTCTTCGCCGCCGCCGGCAAGCATCATGTCGATCATGCCGTATTTAATCGCTTCGTAAGCATAGCCTATGCCTTGGCTGCCCGACGAACAGGCGCTGGAAGTGGGAATGATGCGGCCGGTAAGCCCGAAAAATATACCGACATTGGCCGCAGTGGTGTGCGGCATCATGCGTACATAGGTGTTGGCGCTGAAATTGCGCGAAGTGCCGGTAAGCAGCAGTTCGCCGAGGTCGCGGATGTCTTTGGTGCTGCCGGTTGAAGAACCGCAGGCCACACCCATGCGCCCGTCTTTAATCGACTCGTCTCCCAAAAGCCCGGCGTCGGTTAGGGCTTGTTCGGCCGCATCGACGCAGAGATAAGACACCCGCCCCATGCTGCGCAACTGTTTGCGTGTCCAATGCGCGGGCGGTGCATAGTCGGGCACGGGAGCGCCCAGATTGGCTTCCAAATCGGGAAACTGCTCTTGCCAGCCCATGTTGCGCACGGCGTTGCGTTTGCGTTTGAAGGCCGTCTGAATGGTGTGCCAGTCGCGTCCGAAGGCTGTGATGCCGCCTATGCCTGTGATGACTACCCGTTTCAACATAAACCTCCGTTTACTGCAATAACCTGCCGCGTGATGTAGGCGGCTTTTTTATCCATCAAAAAGCGTACGGCATGGGCTACTTCTTCGGGCAAGCCCATCCGTGCCGCGGGTATGGCTTTCAAAATTTCGTCCACAGGCACATGCTCATCAACAATCTCTGTGTCGATTAAACCGGGAGCAACGCAATTTACGGTGATGTTGCGTTTGGCCAACTCCACCGCCAATGCTTTGGCTGCGCCGATAATACCTGCTTTCGATGCGCTGTAATTGACTTGTCCGCGATTGCCGGTAAGGCCGGATACAGAAGACATACACACGATGCGCCCGGCTTTGCGGCGGCGTATCATCGGCATGATTACGGGGTGCAAAACGTTATAAAAGCCGTCCAAATTGGTGCGCAACACTTGATCCCAGTCTTCATCTTCAAAAGCAGGGAACGCATTGTCGCGCGTTAAACCGGCATTCAGCACCACGCCGTAATAAGCGCCGTTGGCTTCGATATCGGCCGTCAGGATTTCCCGCGCCTGTTGGCGGTCTGATACATCGAACTGCAATACGCGTGTTTGTCTGCCCAATGCGCGTATTTCTTCGGCAACGGCTTCTGCTTCTTCGCGACGGCTGCGGCAGTGCACCACAATATCGTAGCCGTCTGCGGCCAGCCCCAAGGCAACGGCCTTGCCTATGCCGCGGTTGGAGCCGGTAATTAAAATGTTTTCGCTCATGCGTTTTCCTGTGTGGGAAGTCGAGTGTTTTGATTAAGATGCGAATTGTAACAGGAATGCCCGAAAGCGTGAGTATGGTGTTGGCGTGATGTGGGAATTTGAGGCCGTCTGAAAGCGAACTATGTGAGCTTCGCTAAAACGAGCTTTGCGAGTTTCGCTAAAGCAAACTGTGTGAGCCTCGCCCAAACCCGCCAAGCAGGTTTCGCTAAAATGTATTTTGCTGTTTTCAGTTATAATACACACCTGTTTGATTTCCCCGCCCGTGCTTTTACGAGGCCGTCTGAATAACTGTGAAAGCTGTCCGACAATACCGCCGCTGGTGGCGTTACCACACCCTGCAACGTCATATGGCTCTCCCCGCCCATACGCTCGACTGCCCCGAATGCGGGCAGCGTATGGAATTGCCGCGTTTGCATCAGGGGCAGGAAGCGCATTGCCCCAATTGCGGCTACGAGGTGGTGGAAGTGGAGAAAAACCCGTATATCGCGCCTTTGGCTTATGCAACGGCCTCTTTGGTGTTGATGGGTTTCGTTTACACGATGATGTTTGTTACGGTCACGATGGCGGGCGTAACGTCTATCCAGTCGCTGCCGTCGATGATGAGAAAGCTGATTCTGCTTGATTTCGGCTTCTTGGCGGAAGTAATGTTCGCGCTCACGTTCGGCACGCCGCTGCTTTTTTTGCTGTTGTGTCTTTATGTGTACACGGCTTTGTGGCAAGGCAAGGCTTATCCGGGATTGCGCACGGCAACGCGTACTTTGGTGCGTTTAAGGCACTGGATTATGGTGGATGTGTTTTTTATTTCCACGCTGGTGGCGCACATCAAACTCTCTTCGGTGGCAAAAGTCGAATACGGCGCGGCGTTTTATTTGATGTTCGGACTCGCCGTTTTGCTGATCCGCACATCTGTGTCGATTCCGCAACATTGGGTATATTACAAAATCCACCGCATTTTAGGCAGAAATACGATTCAGACGGCCTCTAACGAGCGGATATGTTGCAGCCGTTGTCTTTATTTCCGCAGCAAAGAAGAGCCTACCTGCGGCGTATGCGGTGCCGACCTTTACGAGCGCCGCCCCAAAAGCATCTACATTTCGATGGCGTTTTTAATGGCGGCCATCGTGCTGTATATTCCGGCCAATCTCTTGCCGATTATGATTTCTTCCAATCCCACTACGGTGCAGATCAATACCATCCTCAACGGCATCATTTATATGTGGGACGAAGGCGACAAGCTGATTGCGGCCATTATCTTCAGTGCCAGTATTTTGGTGCCCGGCGCTAAAATCGCCCTGCTGCTGGTGTTGAACCTGAGCGCTCACTACGGCTTGCCCGCCAGCCCCAAAATCATGTTGAGGGTGTACCGTTTTACCGAATCTATCGGCAAATGGTCGATGATTGATATTTTCGTCATCATTATTTTGATGAGTTCGTTTCACACCCATGTGGCACGGGTGGTGCCGGGGTCTGCCGCCGTATATTTCTGCTTGGTCGTATTGTTGACCATGCTTTCCGCCTATTTTTTCGACCCGCGTTTATTGTGGGACAAAGCCCGTAAAAACCCTGCAAACATCAAGAGGCCGTCTGAAAATCTGACGGTAACACAAGCTGAATATGAGTAACGATAATAATCAAACCGAATACAAACCCGTGCCTGCCGTGGTGCGTAAAACCAACGTGTTTACCTCCGTGATCTGGCTGATTCCCGTCATCGCTTTTTTGGTGGGCGGCTGGTTGCTGATGAAAGAGATCCGCAACAGAGGGCCGGAAGTAACCCTGTTGATGGACAGTGCAGACGGCATCGAAGTCAATAATACGGTGGTAAAAGTGCTTAGCGTCGAAGTCGGCCGGGTAACCCATATCGGCCTGCAAAAAGACCGCAAAGGCGTGGAAGTTACCGTGCTCCTTACCGCCGACGCAAAAGATATGATGCGCAAAGACACCCAATTTTGGGTAGTCAAACCGCGCATCGACGAAAGCGGCATTTCCGGCCTGACCACACTCGTTTCCGGCTCTTACATCGCTTTCACCCCCGGCAAAAGCGAAGAAACCCAATACCGCTTCGAAGTTTCGGATATTCCGCCGATTACCGCCATCGGCCAGCACGGCCTGCGCCTGAAACTGGTGGGCAAAAACGACAAAATGATCAGCGTAGGCAGCCCGGTTTTATATGAAGATTTCAGCGTCGGTGTGGTAGAGAGCGCCGATTTCAACCCTAAAGAACAAACCGTTCATTACACCATATTCATCAAAAGCCCCAACGACAAACTGGTCGGTAAAAACAGCCAATTTTGGTTGCAAAACGGCATTCAAATCGAAGCGACCGGCGGCGGCGTACGGATAGAATCAGCCCCCATTGCCGCGCTGCTTTCCGGTTCGATTTCCTTCTCAGCACCGATTGGCGGAGATAAAGGCGAACCGGCCGTCAACGAAGATACGTTCACGGTGTACAACAACCGCAACGAAGTAGAAAACCTGCCGAGCGAGCGTTCTCTGTATTACACCGCATTTTTCAAACAAAGCGTGCGCGGGCTTAAACCCGGTGCGCCGGTCGAATACAAAGGCATCAATATCGGCGCAGTAGCCGACGTGCCCTATTTCGCCCAAAACGACAGCCTGAAGCTGCTGGACAACGGCTGGATTCCCGTGCGCATCCGCATCGAACCCGACCGCATGGAAATCAACGCCGAAGCCCAAAGCCAAGCATATTGGCGCGACCGTTTTCAGACGGCCTTAAACAAAGGGCTTACCGCCACCTTAACCAGCGACAGCCTGCTTACAGGCAGCAAGATGATCGAATTGGACGACAATCCCTCAAGCAGCAGCAAGCTCAAGCCTTTTGCCAATTACAACGGCAATGTCGTGATTGCCAGCCGCGGCGGCGGTTTGGATAACCTGCAAGACCAGCTTGGCAACCTCTTGGAAAAATTCAACAAACTGCCGCTGGAAAAAACCGTGGGCGAGTTGAACGGTTCATTACGTGAACTGAAAGCCACGCTCAATTCTGCCAATGCCTTAATCAGCAAACCGCAAACCCAAAGCATTCCTAACGAGTTGAATAAAACCCTGTACGAACTGCGCCAAGCATTGCAAGGTATTTCGCCGCAATCGCCTCTTTACAGCGATGTTCAAACAACCCTGCAAAGCATTGATAAAACGCTGAAAGAAGCCCAGCCCGTAATCAACACGTTAAAAGAAAAACCCAATTCATTAATTTTTAACAGCAATGTTAAAGACCCCATCCCGAAAGGAAGCCGCTGATGCGTAAATTGACAGTGATTGGCGCCCTACTCGCATTAAGCGCCTGCGCCACCCCCGTGCCGCAATACTTTACCTTGCCCGACAGCCAATACATCCACCCCGGCCGGAGCAGCAACGAAGTCGCCGTGCGCGTTTATCTGGCAGAACCTCTAAACAACGGCGGCTTGGTTTACCAAACCGATGCCTATCATGTGAACTTCGCCCGCAACCACTTGTGGGCAGGTGCGCTGGATAACGCTTTGGCTTCAGGTTTCAGTAACAAGCTGAACCGATTGAATCCGAACTACACATTTGTGCCCGCAGCACGCAGCAGCAGTTCGCAAACGCTGAAAATTTATGTGGAAGCTTTTCAAGGAAGCTATCAAGGCAAAACATTGGTCAGCGGCTATGCACTTTGGCCGAATGGCCAAAGCCGCCCCTTTCACGTTGAAACCGAGCAGCACGGCGACGGTTATAAAGCGATGGTGGAATCTTTAAACTTTGGGCTGGAAAAAGCATCGGAAGCAGTAGTCCGTTAATTTAGCGTGTTTTCATAGAGGGTTTCAATTTTGAGCTTGCTTTTTAGCTCTAAGAACTTGAGGCCGTCTGAAAGTGAACTGTGTGAGCTTCGCCAAAACACGCTACGCGGGTTTAGCTAAAACGCACTTAGTGAGTTTCGCTAAAACAAGCTTTGAGAGAGAGGCATTACCGATTTAGCAAAATACCCTTGCAACGATGAGCTGTTTTCGTAAGCGTGGATTGTACGCCCGCATGATGTTTTCAGTGCCGCTTCTGCTAAATCGTTTTCATCTCAAATGTTTCAAAACAAAAATGCCTTGTCTAAACAGACAAGGCATTTTTCAGATGGCCTTAAGGCTTACTTGTTCAATTCTTTAGCCAAGTAGAGCCAAGTTTCAATCACGGTATCAGGATTCAACGATACGGTTTCAATACCTTCTTCTACCAGCCATTTCGCAAAATCGGGGTGATCCGAAGGACCTTGTCCGCAGATGCCCACGTATTTGTTGTGTTTGCGGCAGGCAGAAATCGCCAAGTGCAGCATTACTTTAACGGCAGGGTTACGCTCGTCGAATGTACCGGCAATCGGGCCGCCGCTGTCGCGGTCAACACCCAAAGTCAGCTGGGTCATGTCATTCGAGCCGATTGAGAAGCCGTCAAAATATTGCAGGAACTGTTCGGCCAGCAAGGCATTGCTTGGCAGTTCGCACATCATGATCAAACGCAGGCCGTTTTTACCGCGCTCCAAGCCGTTTTCTTTCAGGGCTTTGATTACCGCTTCGGCTTCGTTGAGGGTGCGCACGAAAGGAATCATGATTTCGACGTTGGTCAATCCCATTTCGTCGCGAACACGTTTCAAAGCTTGGCATTCTAAAGCGAAGCAGTCTTTGAAATCATCCGATACATAGCGGGCGGCACCGCGGAAGCCCAACATCGGGTTTTCTTCATGCGGTTCGTAAAGATTACCGCCAACCAGATTGGCGTATTCGTTTGATTTGAAATCCGACATACGCACAATGACTTTGCGCGGATAAACAGACGCAGCCAATGTCGCCACACCCTCGGCAATTTTATCAACGTAAAACGCTACCGGAGAAGCATAGCCTGCGATGCGGTCGGAAATTTCGTTTTTCAAATCAGCATCTAAGCGGTCAAACTCCAACAAAGCTTTGGGGTGGATACCGATCTGACGGTTGATGATGAATTCCATGCGCGCCAGGCCGATACCTTCGTTGGGCAGGCTTGAGAAGCTGAAGGCCAATTCGGGGTTGCCGACGTTCATCATGATTTTTACCGGTGATTTGGGCATATTGTCCAAAGCCACATCGGTTACTTCCACATTCAGCAAACCGTCGTAAATCAAACCGGTGTCGCCTTCTGCGCACGATACGGTTACTTCTTGGCCGTCTGAAAGCACACTGGTGGCATCGCCGCAGCCTACTACGGCAGGAATGCCGAGTTCGCGGGCAATAATCGCCGCGTGGCAAGTACGTCCGCCGCGGTTGGTCACGATAGCAGACGCACGTTTCATCACCGGTTCCCAATCCGGGTCGGTCATGTCGGTTACCAACACATCACCGGCTTGAACGGTATCCATTTGAGAAGCGTCTTTGACCAAACGTACTTTACCTTGGCCGACTTTTTGACCGATGGCACGGCCTTCGCACAATACTTTTTTGTCGCCGCTAATGCTGTAACGACGCAGGCTGCGGGTATTGTCTTCTTGAGATTTCACGGTTTCAGGGCGAGCTTGCAAAATGTACAGCTTGCCGTCAGTGCCGTCGCGACCCCATTCGATATCCATCGGACGACCGTAATGCTCTTCGATGATCAAAGCGTATTTGGCCAGCTCGGTAATCTCTTCGTCGCTGATAGAGAACGCTTTGCGGTCTTCTTGAGGTACATCAACCACTTGCACGGATTTACCTGCTTGAGCTTGCTCGGTAAACGTCATTTTGATCAGTTTCGAGCCCATGGTTTTGCGCAAGATGGCCGGACGGCCTGCTTTCAATGTGGGCTTATGTACGTAAAACTCGTCGGGGTTCACCGCACCTTGTACGACGGTTTCGCCCAAGCCGTAAGAAGCGGTAACGAATACAACGTCTTCAAAGCCGGATTCGGTGTCGATGGAGAACATCACACCTGCTGCGCCGCTGTCTGAACGCACCATGCGTTGAACGCCGGCAGACAAAGCAACCACGTCGTGGGCAAAGCCTTTGTGTACACGATATGAAATGGCTCGGTCGTTATATAAAGAAGCGAATACATGTTTCATTGCTTCTTTAACGTTTTCCAAGCCATTGATATTCAGGAAGGTTTCTTGTTGGCCGGCAAAAGAGGCGTCCGGCAAATCTTCTGCGGTGGCGGAAGAACGTACCGCTACGGAAATTTTATCGGTACCGGCATCGGCTACCATTTTGTCCCAAGCGGTTTTAATGTCGGCATCCAATTGCTCCGGGAATGGTGTGTCGAGAATCCATTGGCGGATTTCTTTACCTACGCGCGCCAATTCGGTAACGTCTTCCACATCCAAAGCTGCAAGGGCTGCAGAGATACGTTCGTTGAGACCGTTATGCGCCAAAAAAGCACGGTAAGCTTCTGCGGTTGTCGCGAAACCGCCGGGTACGCGCACGCCTTTTTCAGTAAGCTGACTGATCATTTCGCCCAAAGAGGCGTTTTTACCGCCTACGCTCTCTACATCAGTCATGCGCAGGTTTTCAAACCAAATCACGTAATTTGCAGCCATTTTTAAATCCATTAAACAAGTTAAAAAAGAAATAAATCTCGCGGGGGTATTCTAACCACTCAAACCCGCAGTGTCATGTGTTTTATTGCGAAAGAATGGCTGATGCCGTCTGAAAAATTGCGGGAAGCCGGATATGTAGTCTCTTGAAATAAATTATACAAAACCGTTTGAAATCCTATTAACCCTTGTTAAATATAGGGTTTGGTTTAAAACAGCATATTTTCAATAGATATTTAAACTGCTTATATTGGCATATTGTTTCAATAATAATGAATTTATTGTAAAAAATGTGCGTTTAAAATTTTTTTGATTTTAATTGTAGTTTGATGTAGTTTTTGAAGGCCGCATTGCGTTTATCCACCCGCCCCGGCGGACAGCAACGAATCAAGGTTTGCTTTGACTTACATTTTCAGATGGCCTTATGATACGGCGGTATTGTCTGAAGGCATCCTAAGCAATCAATAACTCATTATAAAAAGGAACCATAATGGCACGCCGTTCTGCTTTTTTTATTTCCGACCGCACAGGTATCACTTCCGAAAGCATGGGTGAAGCCCTGCTGGATCAATTCGAGGGAGTGAATTTCAAAAGAGCAACCTACCCCTTTGTCGATACGCCCGAAAAAGCGCGCGCAATGGTGCAAATCATCAATGCCGCCGCTTCAGACAGCGGCCTGCGGCCATTGGTATTTACCAGCATCATCAACGACGAAATCCGCACGATTATCAAAACCTGCCAAGGTTTGCATCTCAGCTTTTTCGATGCTTTCTTAGGCACGATTGAGCGCGAACTGGGCTTGCGGGCGCGGCATTCGGTAGGCCGTACCCACGGCATCGGCGACACCGAACGCTACGATGCCCGTATGGAAGCGGTGAATTTCTCTTTAAACCACGACGACGGCATCAGCGGCAAAGATTTAAAAGACGCAGACGTTATTTTGATGGGCGTTTCCCGTTCGGGCAAAACCCCTACTTGCCTGTATCTCGCCCTGCAATACGGCATCCGCGCTGCCAACTATCCGTTAACCCCCGAAGATTTGGAAAGCAGCGACCTGCCGCGCATGGTAAAACCGTACAAACACAAATTATTCGGCTTAACCATACAGCCCGAGCGCCTGCAAGCCATTCGCCACGAGCGCCGGCCGGACTCCAACTATTCGCAGCTCACTACTTGCCGCCGCGAAGTAGCCGATGCACAAAGCATGTTTCGCGCACACTCCATTCCTTTTACCAACACCACGGATAAATCGGTGGAAGAATTGGCCGTGAGCATCATGCAGGCTTGCCAGCTGAAACGTCGTTTTTAAAAAATACACAACCAATGTTCAAGCCGTCTGAAAGCCAGTTTCCCTAAACATTTTCAGACGGCCTCAAGTGACATTGCGCAACATCAAAATATGTGTATTTTTATTAGCCTATGTTAAAATCAATTTTTCACTCTTTTATCAGGAAGAATCAAATGAATATGAAAAAATGGATTGCCGCAGCCGTTGCCTGCTCGGCATTTGCTTTAAGCGCTTGCGGCGGCCAAAGCAGCGACAACAAACAAACAGCCGCTGCCGGTGAAAAAGTTTACCGCGTTGCCACCAATGCCGAATTCGCCCCTTTTGAATCTAAAAACAGCAACAACGAGATTCAAGGCTTTGATATCGACCTGATGAACGCCATGGCCAAAGCCGGCAATTTCAAAGTGGAATACAAACACCAACCGTGGAACAGCCTCTTCCCCGGCCTTGCCAACGGCGATGTGGACATTCTGCTTTCCGCCATCACCATCACTGACGACCGCAAACAAACCATGGACTTTTCTGATCCGTATTTCAAAATTACCCAAGTGATTTTGGTGCAAAAAGGCAAAGACATCAAATCCATCGACGATCTGAAAAACAGCCAAAAAGTCGGCGTGGTAACCGGCCAAACAGGCGACCTTGCCGCTTCTAAAATTTTGGGTAACGACAGCCCCAAAATCGCCCGCTTCGAGACCCTGCCGCTCGTGATCAAAGAGCTTGAAAACGGCGGTTTGGATGCAGTCATCTCTGATAGCGCGGTTGTCGGCAACTATGTGAAAAACAACGGCAACAAAGGCTTCAACATGATTGCCCCGCCTGATTTTGAAGTGGAAAACTACGGCATTGCTGTACGCAAAGGCGATACCGCCACTTTGAACATGCTGAACGACGCCCTGAAAAAAGTGCGTGAAAACGGCGATTACGACAAAGTTCAAAAACAATACTTTGCCGAATAATTTGCCTGCATTGCTTGATAAAGCATAAATAAATGAGGCCGTCTGAAAAGCTTTTTTCAGACGGCCTCACTTTATGATTGAACATTGAAAAAACAAGCGTTTTTCCGTATAATCCGCCGTTTTTTCAGGCGCAAGCATTGGCACGATTATTAAGAACACATACCGCCCTGCATCATAATATCCGCAGTAAAAATACAACGCAGGCAGTTGTTTGGTTAATGTTTAAGGCCGTCTGAAAATCTCTTTCATACGATTCCGATACGAGTTTATATGTCCGACATCCTACAAGAAGTGCGCCGCCGCCGCACATTCGCCATCATTTCCCACCCCGACGCGGGTAAAACGACGTTGACCGAAAAACTGCTGTTGTTTTCAGGTGCGATTCAAAGTGCCGGTACGGTAAAAGGCAAAAAAACCGGCAAGTTCGCCACTTCCGACTGGATGGAGATCGAGAAGCAGCGCGGCATTTCCGTAGCATCGTCGGTCATGCAGTTCGAGTACAAAGACCATACCGTCAACCTGCTGGATACTCCCGGCCACCAAGATTTCTCGGAAGATACTTACCGCGTACTCACCGCCGTTGACAGCGCCTTGATGGTGATTGACGCCGCCAAAGGTGTGGAAGCGCAAACCATAAAACTTTTGAACGTTTGCCGTTTGCGCAACACGCCCATCGTAACCTTCATGAACAAATACGACCGTGAAGTGCGCGATTCGTTGGAACTGCTCGACGAAGTGGAAAATATCCTCAAAATCCGTTGCGCGCCGGTCACTTGGCCTATCGGTATGGGCAAAAACTTCAAAGGTGTTTACCACATTCTGAATGATGAAATTTACCTGTTCGATGCCGGAGGAGAGAAGTTACCGCACGAATTTGAAATTATCGAAGGCATTGATAACCCGCGCTTAGACGAGCTGTTCCCGCTTGAAATGGATAATCTGCGCGCCGAAATCGAATTGGTTCAAGCCGCGTCAAACGAATTTAACCTCGAAGAATTTTTGGCCGGCGAGTTAACGCCCGTATTTTTCGGTTCGGCCATCAACAACTTCGGCATTCAGGAAATTCTCAACTCGCTGATTGACTGGGCGCCGGCTCCCAAAGGCCGTGATGCCACCGTGCGCGAAGTGATGCCGTCTGAAGAAAAGTTTTCCGGTTTTGTGTTTAAGATTCAAGCCAATATGGATCCGAAACACCGCGACCGCATCGCCTTTTTGCGCGTTTGCTCCGGCAAATTCGAGCGCGGCATGAAAATCAAACACTTGCGCATCAACCGCGACATTGCCGCTTCCAGCGTAGTTACGTTTATGTCGCACGACCGCGAGCTGGTGGAAGAAGCCTATGCGGGCGATATCATCGGCATTCCCAATCACGGCAACATCCAAATCGGCGACAGTTTTTCCGAAGGCGAACAGCTGGCATTTACCGGCATTCCGTTTTTCGCGCCGGAATTGTTCCGCAGCGTGCGTATTAAAAACCCGCTGAAAATGAAGCAACTGCAAAAAGGCTTGCAACAGCTGGGCGAAGAAGGCGCGGTGCAGGTGTTTAAACCGCACAACGGCGGCGATTTGATTTTGGGTGCAGTAGGCGTGTTGCAATTTGAAGTGGTTACGTCGCGCCTTGCGGCCGAATACGGCGTGGAAGCTGTGTTTGACAACGCCAGCATTTGGTCTGCCCGCTGGGTATCGTGTGCCGACAAGAAAAAACTGGCCGAGTTTGAAAAAGCCAATGCAATCAACCTTGCCATTGATGCAGGCGGCAATTTGGCTTATCTTGCCCCCAACCGCGTAAATCTGAATTTAACCCAAGAGCGCTGGCCGGATATTGTGTTCCACGAAACGCGCGAACATTCTGTCAACTTAAACGCTTAATTTCTTAAGATTCATATCAAAATCCCTCATGCTTGAGGCCATCTGAAAAATGGTTCCGGCATGAGGGATTTTATATTTTTGCCAAGCCACTTTTTCAGACGGCAAGTTAAGACCTATCCATTCAAAAAACTCCGCCATGCTCCAAACAACAAAGCATAGCGGAGTTTTAAGTATCTACTGTTAAAAACATCAAACAGAATTCAGTCTATTTCGCTACTTTAATCTGCTGCCATTGGCGCACCATTTCTTTCAGCGCTTCCGGCTCCAAAGGCACCATGATGAAGCTGTTGGCCAAATCTTCATCGCTTGGGAAAATCGAATTGTCACTGCTGTATTCCTTATCCATCAAATCTTTGGCGGGCATAGACGATGGTGCATAAGTGACGAAATTGCCGTTTTTCGCAGCGATTTCAGGCTCTAAAAAATGGTTGATGTAGCGGTGGGCGTTGAGTACGTTGTGGGCGTCTTTCGGGATTGCAAACGAATCCACCCAAATACCCACGCCTTCTTTCGGCATCATCACGCGGATTTTTTCTTTGCCGCCTGCTTCTGCCGCACGGCGTTTCGCTATATTCAGGTCGCCGCCGAATCCGACTGTAACGCAGGTATCTCCGCGCGCCAGTGCATCAATGAAGCCGGAAGAAGTAAAGCGTTTCACATTGGCACGGTTGGCTTTCAGCACATCCGTGGCGGCCTGAATATCT
The DNA here is from genome assembly GCF_022870825.1 of Neisseria sp. Dent CA1/247. Lineage (NCBI taxonomy): Bacteria > Pseudomonadati > Pseudomonadota > Betaproteobacteria > Neisseriales > Neisseriaceae > Neisseria > Neisseria sp. Dent CA1/247. The sequence continues at coordinate 1,366,914 of NZ_CP091522.1, forward strand.
TCCGGCTTGCTGCTGTTGGGATTTTTACCTAAATAATTCAATACCATCGGGTACATTTCCGCCGCGCTGTCCAAATAGCTGATGCCGCATTTTTTCAGCTTGGCCGTGTAGGTGGGATTGAATACCAAATCCCATTGGTTGTCGGGCAGCTTGTCTGTACCGAGCGCGCGTTTAACCCGTTCGGTGTTGATGGCAAAGGTGTTGGTGCCCCAAAAAAACGGTACGGCATATTCGTTGCCTGCATCCACCTGCTTCATTAAATCCAATAACTTCGGGCTGATATGACGGTAGTTCGGAATCAGGCTTTTATCGATTTTTTGATATGCGCCGGCTTTGATCTGACGGCTGACAAAAGCGTTGGACGGCCCTACGACGTCATAGCCCGATTTGCCTGTAAGCACTTTCGATTCCAGCGTTTCATCACTTTCATAAATATCATAAGTTACCTTCACGCCAAACTGCTCTTCAAAATGTTTCACCGTTTTCGGATCCACATAATCCGACCAGTTATAAATTTTCAAAGCATCCGTTTGAGGCAGATTGCTGTGCTGTGCAGGAGCCGTTTCAGACGGCCTGTTTTGCGCATCGGCTACTTCGGGTTTATCAGAAGAACGGCCGCCACAGGCAGCCAGCAATGAAAGGGAAAGCACGAGAAAAGAAAGTTTCAGAGGCATTATCATTCCTTTAGGTAGCGTTATGTTCTTAGGGGAAAAACCATCGTAAAGTTCCCTGCTTTGATACAAACCGATACGAATAAATCGAGGTTTCCCAAAGTATAGAGCAGCCGGCCGTATTTGAGTAGGCGTAAGCTGAAATCTGCGGTAATATACGCAAGATTTTTATCTGATTTTTTCAGACGGCCTTATCTATAAATGAGGCCGTCTGAAACCGTTTTAACCAATTGCAGAAACCGCTATGAAAACCACTGAATTACGCCAAAAATTCCTCAAATTCTTCGAAAGCAAAGGCCACCAAATCGTGCGCTCCTCATCACTCGTGCCGCACGACGACCCCACCCTGCTCTTCACCAACGCAGGCATGAACCAATTTAAAGACGTATTCTTAGGCTTCGACAAACGCCCCTACAACCGCGCTACCACCGCACAAAAATGCGTGCGCGCCGGCGGCAAACACAACGACTTGGAAAACGTAGGCTACACAGCACGCCACCACACCTTTTTTGAAATGATGGGCAACTTCTCGTTCGGCGACTACTTCAAACGCGATGCCATCCATTTCGCTTGGGAATTCCTTACCTCTCCCGAATGGCTGAACCTGCCCAAAGAAAGACTCTTGGCCACCGTTTACGCCGAAGACGACGAAGCCTACAACATCTGGCAAAACGAAATCGGCATGCCGTCTGAAAAAATCATCCGCATCGGCGACAACAAAGGCGAACGCTACGCCAGCGACAACTTCTGGCAAATGGGCGACACCGGCCCCTGCGGCCCCTGCTCCGAAATTTTCTACGACCACGGCGACCACATCTGGGGCGGCCCTCCGGGAAGCGATGAAGAAGACGGCGACCGCTTTATCGAAATCTGGAACTGCGTATTTATGCAGTTCAACCGCGACGAACAAGGCAATATGAACCCGCTGCCCAAGCCGAGCGTAGATACCGGTATGGGCTTGGAGCGCATGGCCGCCGTGATGCAGCATGTTAACAGCAACTACGAAATCGACCTGTTCGGCAACCTGCTCAAAGCCGCCGCCCGCGAAACCGGCACCGAATTCAGCATGGACGTGCCCAGCCTGAAAGTGATTGCCGACCACATCCGCGCCTGCTCGTTCCTGATTGCCGACGGCGTGCTGCCGAGCAACGAAGGCCGCGGCTATGTGCTGCGCCGCATCATCCGCCGCGCCGTGCGCCACGGCTACAAACTCGGCCAAAAAGGCGCGTTTTTCCACAAACTCGTGCCTGATTTGGTGGCCGAAATGGGCGAAGCCTATCCCGAATTGAAAGAAAAGCAAGAAGCCATCACCGAAGCCTTGCGCCATGAAGAAACCCGTTTCGCCCAAACCCTCGAAACCGGCATGGCCTTACTGGAAAACGCCCTTTCAGACGGCCGCAAAACGCTGGACGGCGAAATCATCTTCAAACTCTACGACACCTACGGTTTCCCCTACGACCTTACCGCCGACATCTGCCGCGAGCGCGGTATCGACATGGACGAAGCCGGTTTCGAGCGCGAAATGGAAGCCCAGCGCCAACGCGCCCGTGCCGCGCAAAGTTTTAAAGCCGACACCCAGCTTGCCTACGACGGTCAAGACACCGAGTTCAAAGGCTATACCGAGCGCAAAACCGAAGCCAAAATCCTCGCCCTTTATAAAGACAGCGAACCCGTAAACGAATTGAACGAAGGCGAAACCGGCGCGGTTGTGCTGGACAACACCCCGTTCTATGCCGAAAGCGGCGGCCAAGTGGGCGATGTCGGCTTAATTAAAACAGGCGGTAATGTATTTGAAGTGCGTGACACCCAAAAAATCAAAGCCGCCGTATTCGGACAATTCGGCGTCGTATCATCAGGCCGTCTGAAAGTGGGCGACACCGTTACCGCCGAAATCGACAACGATATCCGCGATGCCAACATGCGCAACCACAGCGCCACCCACCTGATGCACAAAGCCCTGCGCGACGTATTGGGCACACATGTAGAACAAAAAGGTTCACTCGTTACCGCACAATCCACCCGCTTCGACATTTCCCATCCGCAGCCCGTTACCGCTGAAGAAATCGCCGAAGTGGAGCGCCGTGTTAACGCCGCCATCCTCGCCAACGTAGCCGTAGATGCCGACATTATGAGCATGGAAGACGCCCAAAAAGCCGGCGCCATGATGCTCTTCGGCGAAAAATACGGCGACGAAGTGCGCGTACTGAAAATGGGCGATTTCTCTACCGAATTGTGCGGCGGCACCCACGTCAAACGCACCGGCGACATCGGCCTCTTCAAAATCATTTCCGAAGGCGGCATCGCCGCAGGCGTGCGCCGCGTCGAAGCCATCACCGGCCTGAACGCCCTGCAATGGGCGCAAAACCAAGAGCGCTTGGTTAAAGACATCATCGCCGAAGTAAAAGCCCAAACCGAGCGCGACGTATTGGGCAAAATCCAAGCCAACGCCGCCCAAACCAAAGCGCTGGAAAAAGATTTGGCCAAAGCCAAAGCCGAGCTTGCCGTACACGCCGGCGCAAAACTCTTGGATAACGCTAAAGACGTAGGCGAAGCCAAACTCGTGGTGGCCCAAATCGAAGCCGACGCAGCCGCTTTACGCGAAATCGTTACCGACCTTACCGGCAAATCCGACAAAGCCATCGTACTGCTCGCCGCCGTAAACGACGGCAAAGTTTCCCTGTGCGCAGGCGTTTCCAAACCCTTAACCGCCAAAGTAAAAGCAGGCGATTTAGTGAAATTTGTCGCCGAGCAAGTAGGCGGCAAAGGCGGAGGACGACCGGATTTGGCACAGGCCGGCGGTACGGATACTGCTAAATTGCCAGATGCTTTGGGTAGTGTAGATGATTGGATTAATAATAGATCAATTTAATTTTGTAAATTTTTTCTTAAAACAGATACCTAATTTTTAGGTATCTGTTTTATATCAACAATAGAATTAGAGGTAATTTATGAATAAAATGCTTATAATTATTACGGTCTTTTTAATTATTATATTTTTTATCTTAGTATATTTTATTATAAAAAAACAAAAAATAAATCAAAAAGGAATTTTACATAAAAATTCAGATGAGAATATTAATAATTCAGTGGCTAATTCTATTCGGTATCAAAATACTCTGTCTACAAATGTCACAACACAAATTTTTGAAGAATCTAAAGAAGAAGATCTAGATGCTATTATTGTAGATAATTCTGGGATTCAATTAATATCAATTTGCCAATCTAACAAACCATTTCAGGATATTAAGGAACCGGATAAAAATATTCAACAACACTTTAAACATCTAACTTCAGATATATTTAAGGGCATAGTTAGTGTACCCAATAAAACTCTAGAGGTTACATTTCATCCGGAAATTATAAAAGGCCTAGAAAATGGTTCTTATAAACTCATGAGAACAAAGAATGGAGAAGTCTTGGCTGATGCTATAGATATATCAAGTAAAAATATTGTTGGAAAAGGACGTTTGGTAGAAGGTAATAAGTTAAAACAAATAGCAGGAGCTGGATTTCAATTGATAAGTATAGCTGTAGCACAATCTCATTTAGATGATATTGAAAAAAGTTTAAAGAGTATTGAGACTTTATGCAATGACATAAAAAATAACCAAGAATCTGAAAAGCTTTCAAAAATAAAAGGTCGTATAAGTTACTTAGAAAATTTTTTGTCTGGTGTAAAAGTATTTAAGGATCCTTACAATCCCTATCATCTATCATCAGAAAAAAGTACAAAGTTAGAAGATACTATTCAAGATATATATGAATTTCAAGAACAATTAACAGTAGATTTAAAGAACTTAATAAGCAAAATTGAAAAGCAAAAAGACAAAGATTGGTTTGGTTCAGGTAATACTCATAAAGAATTAAAAATTACTATCTTAGATATTAATAGAATTACCATTCGTCGGAAACTAATTATTAAACTTTATTGTTTATTAAAATTATTAACTGCCTATATAGACCCTTACAATAAAAAGTATTCATCATTTGAAAATATTTTTTCCAATGAAGATTGGAATAGTTCAGTAGTTAAATTTAATAATTCAGTTGAAAATAAAGTATATGAATTATTTCAAAATAAAGTTTTTAATTTGAATGATACCTTGGAAAGTAGAAGAAACGAAGTTCTATCTATATCTAATAAATTTAGTGATAGTATAAAACTTTCTGAACAGGAATGTGAAATGCTCATGTTATCTCTGAATAACAGCCTAAAAATAGCTAATTCTGAAAAAGAACTGAAATATGCTCTAACATTCGATGAAAAAGGAAAAGTAGAAAATGCCATTTTATTGAATTAAGCTGATATAGTTAATGTGCAGCTACAATTATTTTTATAGTAAAAACGAACTAAAATTATGCGCACAAAATTTCAGTCAAACACCTGTAGAGCGGGCAAGGATGCCCGCCCTACTTACAACCATTTCGGGTTTGATTTTTTATAGGTCCGTGAATATGTATGGTGTGTATTTCCACTATATGTTTTGCATTCTGAAATAACGGCATAAGCCCTACCATACAAGAGGCCGTCTGAAAACTTTCAGACGGCCTCAAGCTTATCGCCGCTGCCTGACAAACGCTTTCCCGCTGGGCTATAATCCCCATCTGTTTATCTGACTGTGAAAGCCGTTATGAAAAAGATATTTTTGACCGCCGCAACTCTGCTGATTGCCGCTTGCGGCTTTCATTTAAAAGGGATGGCCGGTACGCCGAGTAAGTTGCCCTATCCTTCTTGGCATGTGGAAGGCGTGCAATCTATGCGCCAGCCGTTGGAAAATGCGTTACGACGGGCCGACGGCAAGCCTGTGTCTGCGGGGCAGGCGCAGGCGACGATTGTGGTTAATGCCGCCCAAGCCCAGCGTGATATTCATACGATTACGCGCGCGGCGGACATCAATGAATATCTGCTGACTTTGCGCGTAGTGGCTCAGATGCTTGTGAACGGGCGTCCGCAAGGCGAGCCTATGGTGGTGTTGATTGAACGCAAGATGGATTATGCCGACAGCGAAGTATTGGGCAAACAGGAAGAAGAAGCCACCATTTGGGCGGAAATGCGTGCCGATGCAGCCGACCAAATCGTGCGCCGCCTAACCTTTTTGAAGGCCAACTGATGCCGGTAATGAGTATCGAACAGGTATCGCCCGATTTGCCGCTGAAACCGCTGTATGTGATTCACGGCGAAGAGGATTTGCTCCGCGTGGAAGCATTGGACACTTTGCGTGCCGCCGCCAAACAGCAAGGCTATCTCAACCGCGAAGTCTATACCGCCGATAATGCGTTCGATTGGAACGAATTATTGCACTCCGCCGGCAGCATGGGTTTGTTCGCCGATCTGAAGCTGCTGGAAATCCATATCCCGAACGGCAAGCCCGGCAAAAACGGCGGCGATGCGCTGCAATCGCTGGCGGAAAATCTGCCGGAAGACACTGTGATCATTGTGATGCTGCCCAAACTCGAGCGCGCCCAAACGCAGGCCAAATGGTTCGGCGCGTTGGCGGCGCACGGCGTGGTGTTGGAAGCTAAAGCCGTTACCGGTGCAGCCTTGCCGCAATGGATAAGAGGCCGTCTGAACGCTTTAAAACTCAATATCGAACCCGATGCGCTGGCTTTGTTTGCCGAACGCGTGGAGGGCAATCTCTTGGCCGCCAAGCAGGAAATCGACAAGCTCGCGCTGCTACATCCTGCCGGCCATCTCGTGAATATGGCGGATGCCGAAGCCGCCGTCGCCAATGTCGCCCGTTTTGATGTGTTCCAACTTGCAGGCGCGTGGATGAGCGGCGACAGTGCCCGCGTTGCCCGCCTGCTCGAAGGGTTGGAAGCCGAAGGCGAAGAGCCGGTGTTGCTGCTGTGGGCGGTAGCCGAAGACATCCGTACCCTCATCCGCCTGACCGCCGCGCTGAAGCAAGGCCAGAGCATACAGGCCGTGCGCAACAGCCTGCGTTTGTGGGGCGACAAACAAACCCTCGCACTGATGGCGGTAAAGCGCATCAGCATCAGCCGTTTGCTTGCCGCCTTGCAAGATTGCGCCCGCATCGACCGCATCATCAAGGGTGCGGAAGACGGCAATGCGTGGGCGGAATTTAAACATTTGGTTACGGGTTTGGCCTTGTAACGGATATAATATGCACCCATTTACACAACAGGCCGTCTGAAAAGTTTTAACGAAACCCCCAAAGCTTGCTTTCAGACGGCCTGAAAAACCAAGTTCTTCAAGGAAACACAACGATATGGATAACAAAACCAAACTCCGCTTAGGCGGCCTCGCGGTGCTGACTGCCGCAGTATTAAGCTTGATTTTCGTCTTATTTACCGATTCTTGGCCGATTGCGATTTTGCTGGCAGTTGCCGTTGTCGCCGGCACGGTTTTCGGTTTGATTTGGTCTTCGCGCCGCCAACAACGCCAGTTTCTCGAGCGTTTGAAAAAATTCGACATCGACCCGGAAAAAGGCCGCGTGAACGAAGCCAACCTGCGCCGTATGTACCACAGCGGCGGCCAAGCGCAAAAAGACGTGATTACGATTTTGTGCATGGCGCAAAAATGCTCGGTTGAAGAAGCACACGCAATGATGAAAAACCGCCCTACCCGCCAACAAATGAACCAAATGGCGCAACAGCAAATGAAAGGCCAACGCCGCCCGCATCGCTGATATCGCTATGTCGTATGAAGCATAAAAAAGCTGCCTGATTTGTCGGGCAGCTTTTTTATATGGAGGCCGTCTGCTGTTTTTCAGACGGCCTCTTATCCATAACGGCAAGGCTGTATTGAAAAAAACAGCAAAGCTCGCTTTAGCAAAACTCGCAAAGCTCGTTTTCAGACGGCCTCAAGCTTTTATGGAAACCTCTCTATTGCTTGGCCACAATGCTGTTGCTGTAAAGGCTGATGTGCTTGTATTCAAAAGGTAAAACGATTTTGCCTTGGCGGTCGATTACGCCTTTTTTACCGTTTTTAGCCGCAATCAGCAGGCCGTGTTCGTTGAAGCGGATGTGTTGCAAGTCTGAGCCGGGAACTTTGCTGCCGGATTTTTTTGCAGGGCTGGAAGCAGGTGTTTCGTTTGACTTTTGTGCCTTTTTACCCGGCTTGGTATCGTGGTTCAACAAGGTAAAGCTGTATTCCGGCTGGATGATCCATTCGCCTTGTTCATTCACGAAGCCTTCTTGGTTGAGCATGGCTTGGCGGTCGGCATCTATTTTGCGGGCGAATCCGTAGCCTTGCTTGTCGAAGCCAAACACCAATTCCACGCCTTTTTCGGTAAAAGGTTCTGCTATTTCTTGGCCGTTTAGCGTGCGGTATTGATAGCTCGAGACTTGAGCTTCTCCACTTGCTTGGGTTATTTCCAGCAAAGAGCTGTTCGGCAGATGCTTGATGCTTTCTTTTTTCGGCTTGAGCGTCCACTCTCCTTGGGCATTCAGCACGCCGTTGAGGTTTTTGTCGTCGAGAACCATCACATATTCTCCGTTATCGAGCGGTTCCAACTTTTTAAACCTCACCGGTATGCGCAGTTTGCCTGCCGAATCCATCATGCCCGTGTAGCCGGTTTCTTTCGAGGTAACGCGAAACCAGCCATTTGGAGCCATCGGGCCGCTGATATCGAGATGGCTGTATTCGAGCGGCATTTTGAATATCCACTGCCCTTGCAGGTCGACAAATCCTTTTTCCAAGCCGTTACATGTTTTTACGGGGAATCTGCCTGCTTGATTCATCCAATCAACCGGGAAATATTCAAATTCGGGCGGTAAAACATCTTCTCCTTTGGCGTTGACCAAGCCGTAGCATTTTTTTCCGCCTTGCTGTTTGACTGACATCCACAGCTCGAAATTTTGCGGATTGCGGAAAGGAATCAAGCGGTTGTAAGCGCGTTGTTTAAAATCTTGCGGATTAATCAGCCAGCTGCCGTTAACGTCGAACAGCCCCACCGTTTGCGTGCCGGCATTGTCGTAAACCATGGCGCTGTTTGCTTTATCACTCGGAAAGAACAAAGAAACTGCCGTACCGGCATCTTGCTGTATGCGTGCTTGGTGCTTTTGGGCTTTTTCTGAGGCCGTCTGAAATTTGCCGGGGAAAAGTTGTTGTAATTTTTGAAGCAGCAAAGCATCAATATCGGGATGCCACTTGCTCACAAACGGCTCGGCCAGCCATTCGCCTTCTGCATTGATGATGCCCATTTTGGAAGACGACCCGCGGTTTCTTTTGGCGAGTGTTCGGGCATCCAAACAGTGTTTTTTGCGTTGCGCTTTGGAAGCCGGTTGCTCGGGTTTTTTCTCCGACATAAACAAAGTCGCCAAAAGCTTTTTCTCTTCCTGAGTCAAATTCTTTTCGATGTTGGGAATGGCGGTGAGCGGGTAGATGAAACCATCTTGTTCGGCGATTTTGGCCGTGCCGTTTTTATCCAGCAAGGTATAGCGGGTTTCCGCAGAAACTTTACACTCGGGATACAGCGGTTTTTCAATCACATAAAACAAAACGCTTTCATCGTTTGCTTGAGTGGCAGGGGCGGTTTTTTCGGTTTCAGACGGCATCACGTCTGTTTGTTCCTCAACCGCAGCGGGCGCATCGGGCGCGGTGCGGCTGGCACATGCGGCAAACAGTAAAGGCAGGCAAAGGGCTAATAAACGTAATTTCATTCGGATTCCTTGATGGGCGTGCGAAAACCTATTCATCAGCTTTGTTTTGTTTAGGGTTTTCCGTATTCGATTGGGTATTCGGCGATGCTTTTTCAGCCGGAGGGCTGGCTTGGACTTTCTTTTTCTTTGCGGCAGGCTCGCGGCCATATACATCGCGTTCGGTGTCGATAATTTTTTGTTTGATAAAGCGGTAGCTTTCCGTGGCAGGCTCAACGGTGGAAAGCGTGCCGTCTTCAAGGCGGTATTGAATTTCTATTGTGGTTTTGCGGTTTGTTTCTTTGCGGGCATTTAAAGACATCGCCATCTGCCCGTTGAGATACCAATGCTTGCGGCTTTCTTCGTATTCGATTCGGCCGCCCGTGCGCGACCACTCGTCTATTTTCTTACCTTTGTAGTAGATGGTTTCGCTGCTGCTGTTTTCGCTTAAACGCTGCTCGGCGCACATAGAGCCGTCGTCGCAGAAACCGATACGGTTGAACTGCTTATTGTCGTGGTTGAAATAAACTGCATCCAGCTTGCCTTCGGGCGTATAAACGGCCAGATATCCTCGAACGCTGCTGGTGAGCGGGCTTTCGATATTAACGCCGTAAAACACATCGGTTTGCTTGCGCCCGTCGGCAAAAAAGTCTTGCATCAGATAAAGGCCGTTATCCTGCAAGCCGTAAGATTCGCGGTAAAACCCTTTGGGATCGGCCTGCTCTTTAACATTCCATTCGGCATCAAAATAAACCACTTTTTGCACCGGCAAGCCTTTTGCCGCTTCTTGAGCCGCAGCCGTGCGCTTCAAAAAATCCGCTTGGGTTTGCGGAAGCTCGTTGATATTGGTATAGACGTTGCGATCTTCTTTCGGCGTAGATTGGCAGGCACTCAGCACTAGGGAAAGCAATACAGGCAAAACAGCTTTTTTCATCAAAAATTCCTGGCAAACGAAGTTGCATTGACAACTGGAAAAATATTGAGAAGGCATAATATCGAAGTTATGATAATACCGCCATATAATCGTTTATGCGGTTTGAAAATGCGGAAGAACGTGCGTTCCGCTATATTCAACGGGATGATGTTTGTAGCGGTTATTGTACGACGATTTTAAATCAAAGGCCGTCTGAAAAATACTTTTCAGACGGCCTCTTTCACAACTAGCTTACACTTAACCTTTCAGCACGGCTTTTACGGTGTTTACCACATTATCAACGGTAAAGCCGAATTCTTTAAACAGCAGTTCTGCCGGAGCCGATTCGCCGAAGCGGTCGAGGCCGACTACGGCACCGTTCAGGCCGACGTATTTGTACCAGCCGTCGGTAACGCCTGCTTCAACGGCGATGCGCGGCAGGTTTTGCGGCAGTACGCTGTTGCGGTAGGCGGCATCTTGCCGGTCGAATACGTTGGTGGAAGGCATGGAAACGACGTTTACGGCAATGCCTTGTTCGGCCAATGCTTTTTGCGCGTTCAAAGCCAACTCGACTTCGGAGCCGGTAGCAATCACCACGGCTTGGGCTTGGCCGTTTTCGGCTTCGCTGATGACATAGCCGCCGCGTTTGATGTTATCCAACTGGGCTTGGTTGCGCGGGATAAACGGCAGGTTTTGGCGGCTGAAAATCAGACAGCTCGGATGGTCGGCCGCTTTGGCGGCTTCTGCCCATGCCACCAGTGATTCGGCGGTGTCGCACGGACGCCATACGGCCATGTTGGGAATCAGGCGCAGGGTGGCGGTTTGCTCGACGGGTTGGTGGGTGGGGCCGTCTTCGCCGAGGCCGATGGAGTCGTGGGTAAACACGAAAATCGGGTTGATTTTCATCAGCGAGGCCATGCGCAGGGCGTTGCGGGCGTATTCGCTGAACATCAGGAAGGTGGCACCGAAGGGTTTCACGCCGCCGTGCAGGGTCATGCCGTTCATGATGGCGGCCATGCCGAATTCGCGTACGCCGTAGTGGATATAGTTGCCGCCGTTTTCGCTGGTTACGGCTTTGCTTGCCGACCAATCGGTGAGGTTCGACGGGGTGAGGTCGGCGGAACCGCCAACAAATTCGGGTAAGACTTTGGCGAGGATTTCAATGCTGTTTTGGCTGGCCTTGCGGGTGGCGATTTTTTCGGCTTTACCGCACACTTCTTTTAAGGCCGTCTGAACATAGGCATCGAAGTTTTCCGGCAGAGTGCCGTTCATGCGGCGCACGAATTCGGCGGCTTCGGCGGGGAATTTTTCTTGATAACGGGCAAATTTTTCGTTCCATCCGGCTTCGAGTTTCGCGCCTTTTTCTTTGGCACTCCACGCGGCGTAAACGTCTTGCGGGATTTCAAACGGGCCGTGATTCCAGCCCAAATGTTTGCGGGTGGCTTCGATTTCTTCGGCTCCCAGCGGTGCGCCATGGGTTTTGTGGCTGCCTTCTTTGGTGGCCGCACCTTTGCCGATCAGGGTTTTGCAGCAGATGATGGAGGGTTTGCCGGTTTCGGCTTTGGCCGCTTCGATGGCCGTCTGAATGGCGGCGGTGTCGTGGCCGTTTACGTTCGGCACCACATGCCAGCCGTAGCTTTCAAAGCGTTGCGGAATGTTTTCGGTAAACCAGCCGTCGACTTTGCCGTCGATGGAGATATTGTTGTCGTCGTAGAGCACGATCAGTTTGCCCAAGCCCAAAGTGCCGGCCAGCGAGCAGGCTTCGTGCGACACGCCTTCCATCAGGCAGCCGTCGCCCATGAATACGTAGGTGTGGTGGTCGACGATATCGAGGCCGTCTTTATTGAATTCGGCGGCGAGGATTTTTTCGGCCAGCGCCATGCCGACTGCGTTGGCAATGCCTTGCCCCAACGGGCCGGTGGTGGTTTCCACGCCGTCGGTGTAGCCGTATTCGGGGTGGCCGGGGGTTTTGCTGTGCAGTTGGCGGAAGTTTTTCAGGTCTTCAATAGATACGTTGTAGCCGGTAAGGTGCAGCAGGCTGTAAAGAATCATGGATGCGTGGCCGTTGGAAAGGACGAAACGGTCGCGGTTGTAGAATTTGGGGTTGGCGGGGTTGTGGTTTAAAAATTTCGTCCACAGCACTTCGGCCATTTCAGCCATGCCCATCGGCGCACCGGGGTGGCCGGAATTGGCTTTTTGAACTGCGTCGACGGAAAGAAAACGGATGGCGTTTGCCAGTTGAGAAGCCATTTGGATACCTTTGTTGTTTAGGGGTAAAAACGCTTGGATTATCGCCCGATTCTCAAGGCGTTTCAAGGCGGTTTCAGACGGCCTGAAGGATTTTTGATGGGGATGGGCAAGGCAAACTGATGATTGTTTGGATACTTGCCGTTGCTCAAGTATCTTGCCCGGCTTATATCTTGTAAAATCTTCCTCTTTCTTTTCAGACGGCCTGTTTCCGATGCAGCTTACCCACCCTCCGCTCACGCTTAATGTTTTGCACACGTTAAATTCGCTCGGCATTCAAACGCTTGAGGATTTGCACGCGCATGGTTCGGTTAAGGCATTTTTGCTGCTGAAGGCTGCCGGATTAACGATTACCCGCAGCACTTTGTGGCAGCTTGAGGCTTTAATTCGTGGTGTTAAACCGCAAGACTTGATGCCGTCTGAAAAGGCCGAACTGCTGGAAAAGTTGAAGCAACATCCGCCCGTTGATGTTTTTCCGCCATTGGCCGAGATGGAACATTTTATGCGCGAGGCTTTGGCGCAGGCCGAACAGTCGGCAGCGGTGGGCGAAATACCGGTCGGATCGGTGGTGGTGCGCGACGGTGAAGTAATTGCTGCCGCACACAATACTTGCGTTACCGGATGCAGCATCAGCCGACACGCTGAAATCAATGCGCTGTCGGCGGCGGGGGAAGTTTTGAAGAATTACCGCTTGGACGGCTGCGATGTGTATATCACTTTAGAACCGTGCTGCATGTGTACGGGCGCGTTGATTCAGGCGCGGGTGCGGCGGGTTATTTATGGTGCGGCAGAACCGAAAACCGGAGCGGCAGGAAGCGTGTGCGATTTGTTTGCGAATAGCCGTCTTAACTGCCATACGGCGGTAAAAGGCGGGATTTTGGCGGATGAGTGTGGCGAGATGTTGAAGCGGTTTTTCAGTAGTCGGCGTTAATACTATAAAGAAAGCGGAAAAGTATTTACTTTTCCGCAGCGGTTCTTATTTTTTTCCTACTTCACTCAGGTGTTCTGATGGTTTATGGAGAATTTTTCTTCTAATGATTTGGCTACAAAATCTATACATTCTTGTGGGCTTTCAAAAGTCCTTACATCTAAATTTATTGAGTGGAAATGGCCGTCTATAACGTAAATACTTTCATCAGGCCTATATCTAACAAAAGAACACTGCAGAGAATAGGTATCCAATCGAAACAATTCTCCCTTGTAGCCATTAGGCGTTTTAAGTATTTCAAGTCTGTACACCAGACCATCATCAGCAGTTTCAATGACATCGAATACGACAGTCTTTACCACTTCGTTGTAATGAATAGGCATATTCAATTCCTTAAATTTCTTATCACAAGCAGAGTGTTTGGCCTGTGTTTCACTCACTACAATAAATAGCAGAAGGCCGTCTGAAAGCAAGTTTTGTGAGCTTGGCGAAACCCGCTAAGCGGGTCTCGCCAAATAAGCGGTTAACGCTTCTTACGCTTGGCTTTGGTGCTTTCGCTACGGCTGCGTTTTTTCCGCTTTTCTTCGTGAGAATTACGGTCGGATGAAGCTTTAGCACCCGACTCCACTTTCACCGTAACTCCCCGTTTGCTGCGTGCAGCCGGTGCTGCTGAGGCCGTCTGAACGCCGGCTTTTCTGCTTTTCTTTCGTGGCACTTCGCCGCCGCTGATCAGGGTTAAGTCAATTTTGCTGGTATCCAAATCGGCGCGTGCCACTTTCACGGTAACGCGGTCGCCCATATTGAAGCGCACGCCGCTGCGTTCGCCCTGCATGGCCATGATTTCGGGGCGGTAGTTGAAGTAATCTTCGCCCAAATCGCTGATGTGGACCATGCCTTCGATATGGAGATTGTCTAAAGTAACGAAAATGCCGAAATTGGCCATGCCGCTGATACGGCCTTCAAACACTTCGCCGATCTTGTCGCGCATGTAGTAGGTTTTCAGCCAGTTTTCCACATCACGGCTGGCATCGTCGGCGCGGCGTTCGCAGAATGAAGTGTGTACGCCCAAAGCCTGCCAAGATTCCGGTTTGTATTGTTCGCCTTGCAGCACGGCTTTGATGGCGCGGTGTACGGTCAAATCGGGATAGCGGCGGATGGGAGAAGTGAAGTGGGTATAGGCTTCATAAGCGAGTCCGAAGTGGCCTTGGTTGCCGGGTTCGTAAACCGCCTGCTGCATGGAGCGCAACAACATTACTTGAAGCAGTTCGGCATCGGGGCGCTCTGCACACTGTTCGGCCAAGAGTGCGTAATCTTTCGGTGCCGGATTGTCTCCGCCGCCCAGATGCAGGCCGAGTAAGCCGAGCTGTTCGCGCAAAACCGCCAGTTTTTCCGGCGTGGGGCCTAAGTGGTTGCGGAAAAGCGAAGGATGCTTGTGTTTCAGCAAAAATTCAGCCGCGCACACATTGGCAGCCAGCATACATTCTTCAATCAGTTTATGCGCATCATTGCGGACAACCGGCACGATACGCTCGATTTTGCCGTTGTCGTCAAAAATCATCTGCGTTTCGGTGCTTTCAAACTCCATTGCGCCGCGTTTTTGGCGTTTGTTCTGCAAAATCTGAAACAGCTTGTATAAAGGTTCGATCTGCGCTTTGTGCGGATAATCGTCGCCCTGCTCTATCCAGTCCCAAACCTGCGTGTAGGTTAAGCGGGCGTGCGAGCGCATCACTGCCGGATAGAATGTGTATTCTTTAATATTGCCGGCATACGTTACCACCATGTCGCACACTATACACAGGCGGTCCACATCGGGATTCAGCGAACAAATGCCGTTGGAAAGATTTTCCGGCAACATCGGAATCACGCGGCGCGGGAAATACACGCTGGTGGCGCGTTCTTGGGCATCTTTATCGATTGCGTCGTTGGGGCGCACATAGTGGCTGACGTCGGCAATCGCCACAATCAGCCGGTAGTTGCGGCCTTGTTTTTCGGCATAAACCGCATCGTCGAAGTCACGTGCAGTTTCGCCGTCTATCGTAACCAAAGGCAGGTCGCGCAAATCGACGCGGTCTTTGATGTCTTGCGGCGTAACATGGTCGGGAATGTTTGCAGCAGCCTCTAAACAGGCTTCGCTGAAGATATGCGGCAGTTGGTGTTTGCGAACGGCGATTTCGATTTCCATGCCGCTGTCGGCATAATCGCCCAATACCTCTATCAGCTTGGCAACCGCCGGGCGGTGGCCGTCGGGATAGCTTTCGATTTCCGCTACGACAACTTGGCCGGATTCGGGTTTGAGTGTGGTGATACTGTCCGGCTCCAATACAATACTTTGCGTTAAACGGTGGTCTTCAGGCTCGAGAATGGCAATGCCGCGTTCTACATAAAAACGCCCGACCACTTGTTTTTGGGCGCGCTCGACAATATCCAAGACCTGCCCTTCGCGACGGCCTCTACGGTCGGTGCCGGCCGGACGCACGGTCACAATATCGCCGTGCATTAAGCCGCGCATTTGGCGTTCGTATAAAACAAAATCGCCTTCGCCCGTCGGCATTAAAGGTACGGCAAAGCCGAATCCGTCTTTATGGGCTTCGATACGGCATTTTACCAAAGCCAGTTTGTCTGCCGCGCAAACGGCTCCGCGTCGGTTGATCAACACTTGACCGTCGCGCGCCATTGCTTTGATGCGGCGTTCGAAAAATTCGTATTCTTCCCGAGTAACCGAGAGTTTGTCTGCCAAAACAGGAATCTGCAAAGGCACGCCTTCCTGCTCTAATAATTCGATAATCCATTCGCGGCTGGGCAACGGATTTTCGTATCTTTGCTGCTCTCGGCTCAAAAAAGGATCTTTCTCTCTTAAACTGAGAGACTTAGTATTTTTCTTCATTTTGATGATTGACAATCTTCCATTTAAATATATAATTCACATCTCTTTGCAGGCGACACTTTAACGTAAAGCAAAGATTAAAGCAAAGCCCAGGTGGCGGAATTGGTAGACGCGCTAGCTTCAGGTGCTAGTATCTTCACGGGTGTGGAAGTTCGAGTCTTCTCCTGGGCACCATCGGTTTCCGGTTAGGAAACATTATTTTTGCCTTAATGCAGTAAAAACACAGAAAAATCAACATGGCCCAGGTGGCGGAATTGGTAGACGCGCTAGCTTCAGGTGCTAGTATCCTCACGGGTGTGGAAGTTCGAGTCTTCTCCTGGGCACCAAAAATACTCCGGTTTGAAACCGGATTTTTTATTGCCTGTACGATATGGGTTTTAATTATTTTTACATAAAGTGATTCAATATTCATAGCCGAACTGCCGCATTTTACGGTAGAACGACGGCAAACCGCCTTCAGCCTGTTCTCAATTAAGTATTTCTGTTTTCAGCATCAAGATTGAAAACGGTATTTCATCTGATTCAATGCCTTACCTTGCTTTTTTGCTATGCTTTTTTCTACAATACCAAGGCCGTCTGAAAACAGGCTTATCTAATGTTGTGCTAAAAGTTTTCAGACGGCCTCATTCTATATAAACCCTGTATGAAGGGAGTTGCCATGAAAATCTGCACTGCTGCCGAAATGCGCCGCTATGAACAGGAAGCTGTCGATGCGGGTACGAGTTTTGAGCAATTGATGGAAAATGCCGGTCAAGGCGCGGCCGCCGACATACTTAAACGCCACCCTGACACCGGACGCGCTTTGATTGTGTGCGGCAAGGGGAACAACGGCGGCGACGGTTTGGTCATTGCTCGGGTTCTCCTACAGCACGGCTGGAAGGCCGATATTGTTTTTTTGTTGGGCAATGAAGTATCGGAACTTGCTGCTTTAAACCGCAGTCGCTTGGAACATTTACCGGGTATTGAATTTATACCGCCGGATCTGCTGGAAGGCCGTCTGAAAGAACATTACGACTTGATTATCGAAGGGATTTTCGGCACCGGGTTCAGCGGTGATTTGCCTGTATCGGTGGCGCAAGCCTGCCGATTGTTAAACGTTTCAGACGGCATCAAGATTGCTTTGGATATCCCTACCGGCCTAAACGGTGATACGGGCGAGGCGGATAAAGATGCGTTTAAGGCTGACCTCACTTATACTTTTGCCGCGTTTAAGCCGGGGCATTTCAGCCCGGCGGGGAAAGAATTATGTGGCGAGATTGTGTGCATTGATATTGTTTGAATAAAAACAAAAGCCGTATGCAAACAAGCATACGGCTTTGGTTTAACTGCGGTTTGGGCGCATGCAATATCAGGCTTATTTTTTCTCCAGCCAAACGCCGCTTTCGATATGATGGGTAAACGGAAACTGGTCAAACAAAGCCATGCGGCGGACGTGATGCGTGGTGGACAATACTTCCAAATTCTGATGCAAGGTTTCGGGGTTGCAGGAAATATAGATAATATTTTCAAACTGTTGCACCAGCTTTAAAGTTTCTTGGTCGATACCGGCACGCGGCGGGTCAACGAAAATCGTGGAAAAGCGGTAATCATCCAATGAAATCCCCTGCTCTTTCAGACGGCGGAATTCGCGCGCACCGGTGTAGGCTTCGGTAAATTCTTCTGCCGACAATCTGGCTATTTTGACGTTGCTGCTGCGATTGGTTTCTATGTTCCATAATGCCGCCTGAACGGAGGTTTTCGACACTTCCGTTGCCAGCACTTGGTCAAAATAGTGTGCCAAAGGCAAAGTAAAATTGCCGTTGCCGCAATACAGTTCGAGCATGTCGCCGCCCAAAGGTTGCGCTACGTTGCATGCCCAAGCCAGCATGTGTCCGCACATTTGTGCGTTGGGCTGGGTGAAGCTGCCTTCATATTGACGGTAAATGAAAGGCTTGCCGTTAACGTGCAGCGTTTCGGTTACGAAGTCTTCAGCCAACACGATTTTCTGCCCTTTACTGCGGCCGACGATGCGGATGCCGAGTTTTTCCTGCGCATCGCGTGCAGCAGCCTGCCATGTTTCATCCAGTTTTTTGTGGTAAATCATGGTAACCAGCATTTCGCCGCTCAAGGTCGCTAAAAACTCAACCTGATACCAGCGGTTTTTCAATACGGGCACGCTATCGGCTGCCTGCATCAGCTGCGGCATCAGCCGATTGATGGCTTCACAGGCAGGGTCGAACGAATCGCAGCGCACCAGCGTAGCACCGCCTGCTTTGCGGCCGGCTTCAAACATGGCGTAAAACATTTCATCGCCTTCATGCCACACGCGGAATTCGGCGCGCATACGGTAGTGTTTGGCCGGCGAGGCGAAGACTTCTAATTCGGGCGTGGGAATGGATGCAAATAATGCTTTGATATAATTGATTTTATCGTTTAGCTGTTGCTGATAATCGACTGGTTGCGTCACAACGGGAAGTCCTTACGGAGAAAAACAGAAAGGCAATTATACAGGTAGCAGAGCGGTCTAAGTAGCCGTTTGCTGCCTCATAGTATTTTGGGGAACGCTATGTCTTTTAGAAAATGCGTTGGAGATTGCTTTATGGAGACTAATGGCTTGAGATGTTGAATCAAACCAACTGTTCGCCCCAATGTAATTTTTGGCGCAATGTTTTGTAGTATTGGTAATCGGTGGGATGCAATACGCGCAGCGGGTGGCGGTAGCGGTGGATTTTGATGCGGTCGAAATTTTGCACGTCTATAAAGGATTGTCCGTCAAAGTGAACGCGGGCATCGCCGCTTTTGGTAATCAGAATTTCGATTTCGCAGGTGTCGGCAATGGCAATCGGGCGGTTGGTCATCGACTGCGGACAAATCGGCACCAGTGTAAACGCCCGCAAGCTGGCCTGCATAATCGGCCCGCCTGCCGCCAGTGCATAGGCGGTGGAGCCTGTGGGCGTAGAAACGATGAGGCCGTCTGAACGCTGGGTATAGACAAATTCTCTGTCGATAAAGACTTCAAATTCAATCATCTGCCCTGCCCCGCCGCGGGATAAAACCACGTCGTTTAAGGCGAGAGAAGTCGTAACCGTTTCGCCGTTGCGGATTAAAGAGGTTTCGAGAAGAATCCGCTCTTCGGGCAGATATTTGCCGGACAGCATGCCGTTTAGAATCTGCGTCATCTGCTCGCGCGGCACTTGGGTTAGAAAGCCGAGATGGCCTTGGTTAACACCGATGATCGGCACTCTGAACGGCGCAATCACGCGGGCGACGGAGAGAAAGGTGCCGTCTCCGCCAAGCACGATCACCAAATCGCACTTCTTGCCGAACTCGGCTTTTTCGATCACCTTGCACACGTCAACGTCTTCCGCGCACACCGAGCCGTCGTCAATGCTGGCTTTGTCCAAATAAATATCCAGCTCTTTGCTGCCGAGAAACTCAACCAAGGTATGCAGGGTTTCCTGAATATTGGGTGTCTGCGGGCGGGGAACGATGCCGATGTGTTTAAATTGGCTGATCATGTCGGGAAAACCGTGCGGTCTGAGATGCTTGGATTATAGCGGTTTTTGTGCCGCTTCTGAAAGTGTATGCAGCTGAAATAGTGCTTGAAATCGATTTCAGACGGCCTCAAAAGATTTGGCGGAAACGGCCTGCATTAAGGCCGTCTGAAAAAGTATTGGAACAAAAAAAGCTTTATTGCTTAAACGGCAGCCAGATTCGTGCCAGAAAATACATCAGCGCACCGCCACCGCCGAGCACGGCGAAAATGATGCCTTTTTTGCGTGCATTCGGGCAAAACCAATATACGGCGAGGCTGAAGCTGAAAAACAGCGCGCTTACCACCCAAACCAGTTGTTTGTCTTTAAAGCGGTTGAGGGTGTAACTTTCGGTCATCATAACGTACATCTGCCACAAAGCCGCCATCGACATGCAGATAACGCCTGCGGGCAGAAAGAAAAGACCGATCAGTTCTTTATTCATGATGAAAAGGCCGTCTGAAAAAATAAACGCAGATTATAGCAAAGGCCGTCTGAAAAGTTCAGACGGCCTGTTTTAACCGTGCATGTTGTTGTCATTTAAGCAGCAAGTAAACCATGTAAGACAACGCTCCGCCACCAATAAGCAGCCACAAAGCCAATACGCCCGCCAGCAGCAGCGGCTTGATACCCGCCGCCCTTACCGCCTGCCAACGTGTCGTCAACCCCAATGCAAACATCGCCGTAGTAAGCAGCAAAGTATCCAAGGTCAATACAGCTTTGTGGATTTCAGACGGCAGCGGAAACCAGCTGTTCCATACCACCATGGCCAAAAATGCCGGTACAAACCACGGCATGACCAGCCGCCCGCCGCTTGTTTGCTTGCTGCATTCACTCATCACAAAAGGCAATGCCATAATCAACGGAGCCAGCAGCATGACCCGAATCATCTTGGTCATCACCGCCACATCCGCAACAGTCGGATTCACCGCCGCGCCCGCCGCCGCAACCTGAGCCACTTCATGCACGGTCGAGCCGGTGTAAATGCCCCAAGCAAACCAAGCAGCGGCAGAGGCATCGTTTGGCAGTAACCAAACGGCCAGCAGCGGATAAACAAACATCGCCAGCGTGCCGAACACCACCACGGTTGCCACGGCCACACCCACATCACGTTCCTGCGCTTTGAGCACAGGCTGCACGGCCAATACCGCTGCCGCTCCGCATACCGCACTGCCCGCACCGACCAAAGCTGCCGTTTTGTTTTCCAGCCCGAACCGCCGCCCCAGCTTCAAGGCCAGCATCATCGTTCCGGCTACGATTGCTGCATCCACCAGCAATGCAGGCCAGCCTACATAAGCGATTTGCGCCAAAGTCAACCTGAAGCCGTACAGCATGATGCCAACCCGCAGCAGATGGGTTTTGCTCAACGCAATAGCTTGAGGCAACAAAACCGGTGTGCGCAGAAAAACAGTGTTGCCCAGCAACATGCCTGCCACAATAGCCAATGTGAGCGGACTGATGCCCCAACCGGCCAGCACGGGCGATTCTGCCAGCACCATACACAGCAGCGACACCGCCGCCAGCGGCACTAGCTGGATAAGCCCAAACCTGCTTTTCTGCACTTCGGTTTCCTTTTGAATATAAGTATTTGTTTCATGTTGTTATGAGGCCGTCTGAATGAAGTTATGCTTTCTTTTTTCAGACGGCCTTCAGCGCTTCTTATTACTAGAGTTTTCACTCATTATTTGAGGAAAGGATTTGCTAAATAATGTAAACTGTTTCTATAGTAATATAAAATCTAAGTTCGCGGCTGTGTCATTGCACGTCGTTTTGATTGTATTGTAAATCGGATTAGTCCCTATCACCTTAAAACGAAGGAAGTGCCGTCATGAAAAAAATCCTGCTCATTACCCTGCTTGCTCCCGCTTTTGCCCAAGCTTACCAAAGCGGAAAAACCTACCATATCACCGTTTTACACACCAACGACACCCACGGCCGTTTCTGGCCGAACGCCCGCGGCGAATACGGTATGGCCGCCCATCAGACTTTGGTTAAACAAATCAGGCAGGAAGTGAAACAGAAAGGCGGTTCGCTGCTGGTACTGAGTGCCGGCGACATCAATACCGGCGTGCCTGAGTCGGACGTCAACAACGCCCGTCCCGACATCGAAGCCATGAACGCCATTGGCTATCAGGCTATGGCTTTGGGTAATCACGAATTCGACAATCCGCTGCAAATGCTCGGCATGCAGGAAAAATGGGCGAAGTTTCCCTTTATTTCCGCCAATATCCGCCACAAAAAAACCGGCAAATATCTGGTGAAACCCTATGTGATGATGCGTGAGAAAGGGCTGCGCATCGCCGTGGTGGGCTTAACCACTGAAGAAACCGCCACCGCCGCCAATTTGGTGTACACCGAAAACATCATTATCGACAACACCGAGCGCTCCGCATCGAAAGCCCTAAACAACCTCAAACGCCGCAAGCCCGATATTAAAATCGCCCTCACCCACTTAGGCTACCGCAGCGACATCAAACTGGCCAATGCCTTGCCCGAAAAATCGTTCGACATGATTATCGGCGGCCACAGCCATACCCCCGTGTGCGTAGATTCGGAAGGCCGTCTGAAAAAAGACTACCGCCCCGGCGAGGTTTGCCAACCCGATTTCCAAAACGGCACATGGATTATGCAGGCCGGCGAATGGGGCAAATATTTGGGGCGCGCCGACTTCACGTTTAAAGACGGCAAGCTGACGCTGAAATCCTACCAACTCATTCCCGTTAACCTGAAATACAAAACCGAAACGGCCGACGGCAAAACCGAATACGTTTTATATCAAAAAGAGATACCGCAAGATGAAAAGCTGGCAGGCCGTCTGAAAAAATATCAAGACGAAGCGGATAAAAAATTCAGCATCGAAGTCGGCAGCATAAACGGCAAGCTCGAAGGCGACCGCAGCGTTGTCCGCCACCAACCCACCAACCTCGGCCGCTTGATTGCCCGCGCCCAACGCGAACGCACGGGTGCCGATGTATCGGTGATGAACGGCGGCGGCATCCGCGATTCCATCCAAGCCGGCAAAGTCAGCTACAAAGACATTCTGCGCGTGCAGCCTTTCGGCAACATCATCAGCTATGTGGGGCTGACCGGCAGCGAATTGCGCGAATACCTGCAAACCATCAGCAAAATCAAACCCGGCTCGGGCGGCTATCCGCAATTTGACAATGTTTCTTTCGACGTTGATAAAGAAGGTGTGATCAGCAATATCCTTATCGGCGGCAAACCCTTGCAAGAACAACAAGTTTACCGCCTCGCACTCTCCGATTTTCTGGCCAACGGCGGGGATCATTATCCCAAAGTGGCCGACAGACCTTCTTATGTGAACACAGGTTTCGTCGACGCCGATGTACTGAAACTCTATTTTGAACGGCATTCGCCGGTAGATGTGTCGCAGTTTGAGAAATAAAGATTGTTCTTTTCTATGAAACTTTTAAAGCAGCAGATACTGAAATTTTTGCTGCTTTAATGTTTGCTTATACAGCTCAGAAGTTGTTGCAGTTGCTATCAACTTTTTCAGACGGCCTCTTGCTTCCTTCGGTTTGTAGTCTGTTGCTGTTAAGTCGCCACCAAGTTTGCAAAGCAACCTTTTATAAACAAAAGCACTTTTATCCAACCAGATAAAAGTGCTTTCTTATTGAACATCAGCAGCAATGTTTAGCGGCTCAAACCTGCATGTTGAATCGGAGCGGTTTTGCTGAAATTAATTTCTTTGATCGCGCTGAAATGGATCGAATCGCCATTCATGGTTACCGGGCGCATATATTGCGTACGGATCCAGCTCACTGCATCTGCATCAATTTTTTTAGAGCCGCTGCTGCGCACAACCCGTGCATCATTCACTTGGCCCGATGCGTCGATATCAATGCTTAAAGCCAAATTACCGATAATCGGCTGAACGGCTTCGGAAGCTTTTTGATGAAAGGTAATATCTTGGGCAAGAGTCGTTTGCGCGGCTGACAGGAGCATAAAAGCAAACACGGTGGAAAGAGCACGTTTGATTTTCATTATATTATCCTTGTTCGTAATGTGTTTGGCCATCTTTGAATCATTAAATGCCAAAATATTTAAATATATCGGGAAAAATATAATTATTTTGGTATTCAATTAAAATATTACACTTTTCTTGTTATGTATTCTGCATGATGGTGAATAATATTGCAAGCACTAAATTGAGATAATCGGAAAATATTTTAGATATTCGGATTATTTGGAAGTTTGAAAATAATTTAATTTGAACTTATATCTCTAATAACTAATCGTTGAAATATTTTTATTTTGGTTATTTATTATTTAATAACAACAACTTGATTAAGCCACAATCTGTTATCTTTCTTGAGTTTAAGGGCAATTATAAAACATACCGCTTGTTTCTTTTAAATACCGATTGTCTCTTATATGCAACTCGTATAATCCGTCTTTATCCAAAGATTTTCCATTTTCGGAGAATGGAACTGCCGCCGCAAAATGAATCGATATGGTGTAGAATCAGCATTATTTAATTTTCAGACGGCCTTGATTCCAGCTACTCCGAGTGTCTTATTCTCTACATAATAAACGGCCGAAAAAGGAAGATCATGAAAAAGCTGAAGTTTACAAAAATGCACGGGTTGGGCAATGACTTTATGGTGGTTGACGGAATCAACCAGCAACTCGACCTGAGCAGCGCGCCTTTGGCGAAATGGGCAGACCGCCATACCGGTGTGGGGTTTGACCAATTATTGTTGGTGGAAAAGTCGAGCTCTGATGCCGTGGATTTCCGCTACCGTATTTTCAATGCAGACGGTGGCGAAGTGGAGCAATGCGGCAATGGTGCGCGCTGTTTTGTGCGTTTTGTGGTTGACAAAGGCCTTACCGATAAAACGGAAATCGTGGTGGAAACCGCCCGCGGGATTATCTTGCCGCGCTTGGCAGAAAACGGTTTGGTTACGGTCAATATGGGCAAACCGCATTTCATGCCGTCTGAAATTCCGTTTATCCCCGCAGCAGGAGAAACCGCCGATTCTTTAACCCATATTATTTTGATTGGCTTGGAATCTGTGGCGGTAAGCTGCGTGAACATGGGCAATCCGCATGCGGTAATCGTGGTGGAAGATGTGGATACGGCTCCGGTTGAGGTATGGGGAGAGGCTGTGGAGTCGCACGAGCAATTCCCCGAGCGTGTGAATGTAGGTTTTATGCAGGTGGGCAATGATAAACATATCCGGCTGAGAGTGTACGAACGCGGCACGGGAGAAACGCAAGCTTGCGGCACCGGCGCTTGTGCGGCGGTGGTAACCGGTATGCGCTTGGGTTTGCTTGCAGAGGGAGAAGAAGTGCGCGTGAGCTTGCCGGGTGGAGATTTACTGATTACTTGGCAACCCGGCGCCGATGTGATGATGACCGGCCCGGTAGAAACTGTATATGAAGGTGAGCTGCAATACTGATGAAAAAAGAAAACGTTTTGGATTTTTTAAGGGAGCATCCTGATTTTTTGGCAGAACATGCCGATGAGCTGGGCATACGTTTGCGCGATGATAAAGTGCGCTCGTTTGCCCAAGCCCAATTGACGGCTTCACGGCTGAAAATCGAAAAAATGGCCGGCCAACTGCAAACCATGTTGGCCGATTCGGAAGCCAACCGCCGCATTATGCTGCGCCAACTGGCTTTGGACGTGAAATTGCTGCAAGCCAATACGGTGGCGCAGTTGGTGCAGGCCTTATATCAATCTTTGGAAGACGATTTTGATATTCGCAGGTTTCGTTTGGTATTGATTGCCGAACCGCAAAACAAAACGCGTATTCCTGAAAAGGTTTGCCTGCCTGCCGGAGCCGATAAGGTCAATATTGAAATTGCCGCTTTGGATGCGCCGGTTTTGGGCACCAAAATCAGCGCGGAAATGCGCGCACTGTTGCCGGATGACGGCATAGTGCTCGAAAGTTTTCTGCAACTGCCGATACCGATAGGCGGCAAAACCGGGGCAGTATTGTTGGCAGGCGATGAAGACGTTCACCGTTTTGCAGCTGATTTGGAAACGGAAACGGTGCGTTACATGGCGGATGCTATCGGCGCGGCTCTATCCCGCATGATGGGATACCGCTAACATGGCCGTCGGTTTTGATTTATGGGTATTGGCTGTTTACATTACCGTATTTATTGTTGCTGCTTTTAAGGCGGGCGAATTTCAATGGCTTTGGGCAAGTGTTTTGCTGTGGTTGGGTTTCAGTGTAATCGGCGCACAATTACTCCCCGGCATTTTAGGCATTACTTACCTTGCCCCTTTGTATATTCCGCATTTGTACATCGCTTTGGCGAGCCTGTTCTTTTTCATCAACCACTGGAAAAAGCTGCCTGAAAAAGGTTGGTGGCAGGCGCAGGAAACCAACGGCTTTATCAGTTTGTTTGCCGTGAGCGGAATGCTGATGACCATCGTGTTTTTATTGTTGGCATTCTTGGTGTATCTCCGTTTTCCAACCGGCATCACGCCTTATGTGATGCCCGCCCTGCTGCAAATGTATGCGCTCAAACCTGCGTATTGGTTTGTTGCCCAAGCGCTGATTATGTTGATTTTCTATGTACACCGCAGTTTGATTTCGAAGGAGCCGGTTACGCGGTTTAGCGGCAAGCAGTTGCAGGCCGGTGTTTTGATGGCTTTTTTATTTCAGACGGCCTATGTATTCAATGAATTGCTGAATATCCGTTTCGGTTAAAACCAGCCTTAACAACTAAAAGTTATAACCTAAGAAACATAAGATATTGGGCTTTCATATAATTTGAATATAGTATAAAAGTATCCGACATTTTGATTCATCAGGAGAGCAGAATTATGAATATTGCACGCAACATCACTGATTTAATCGGCAACACCCCGCTGGTAGAGCTGAACCGCCTCACAGAAGGCCTGCCCGGCCGCGTGATTGCCAAACTAGAATTTTTCAACCCCGGCAGCAGCGTTAAAGACCGTATTGCCGCTTCCATGCTGGACGCTGCGGAAAAAGCAGGCAAAATCAATCAAAATACCACCATCATCGAGGCCACCAGCGGCAATACCGGTATCGGCTTGGCGATGGTTTGTGCTGCTCGCGGTTACAAATTGGTGATTACCATGCCGGAAAGCATGAGCAAAGAGCGCCGCATGTTGCTGCGTGCGTTTGGTGCGGAGTTGATTCTTACTCCCGCAGCAGAAGGCATGGGCGGCGCGATTGCCAAAGCTAAATCGCTGGTTGACGAAAATCCCGACACTTACTTCATGCCGCGTCAGTTTGATAATGAAGCGAATCCCCAAGTTCACCGCGAAACCACCGCAGAAGAAATTTGGCGCGATACCGACGGCCAAGTCGATATTTTTGTGGCCGGCGTAGGCACCGGCGGCACGGTAACGGGTGTGGGTGAGGTGTTGAAAGCCCGCAAACCCGAAGTGCAGGTAGTTGCGGTAGAGCCTGAAGCCTCTCCGGTTCTCAGCGGCGGCGAAAAAGGCCCCCACCCTATTCAAGGTATCGGTGCAGGCTTTGTGCCCAGCATTTTAAATACTCAGGTTTACGACAGCATTATTAAAGCTTCTAACGAAGACGCTTTTGCCACCGCGCGTGCTATGGCCGAGAAAGAAGGCATTTTGGTGGGCATTTCTTCCGGCGCAGCTGTTGCGGCTGCTTTGGAATTGGCCAAAAAACCTGAAAACGCAGGCAAGCTGATTGTGGTGCTGATTCCTTCTTACGGCGAGCGTTACCTTTCTACTCCGTTGTTTGCTGATTTGGCTTAAGGTCAATCTTGCAAACATGTTAAAGGCCGTCTGAAAACGGCCTTTTTTTATGTCTGTTTGAAATTTACACCTTGTTGCGGCTTGTGTATGTTTAGAGATACTTTCTCATCAATTCGCATTGCACCGCTACTTCCCGGCTTAAAGGCAAAACCGCTTCGCCCAGCGATTCGTATCCGTTGAGCTTGTAAAATGCCACTGAATTTAACGACGCATAGAGTTTGATGAAACTCAAGCCCGCGTCGATGGCCAATTCTTCCGCCCGCTGCAACAAAGCCGTACCCAAGCCGTGATTGTGTACGAAGGGGTGAACATACAGGGCATCCAGCTGCGCTTCTTTGAAATCAAGCTGGAAAAAACCCTGAATGTGGCCGCGGTATTCCACCACCCATAAGGCTTTATTCGGATCGGCAATGGTATCCAGATAACCGGCAGGGCTGATCAGTTTGCTCCACACTTCCAATATTTTATTGTCGTAGCTGCGGGTGCAGGTGTATTGCACCGAATAGCGGTGGGCATTGTAAATGTGTTCGCAATCTTGGGCGGTGGCGGGGCGGAGTACGGTAATCAGGCTCATCGTCGTCTCTTGGTTTTCAGACGGCCTGTATGAGGATAGAGGCCGTCTGAAAAAAGAAAGAAAAAAGGGAAAATTTCATGCGGAAAATACGCGTTTTTTTGTTGGCTGTGAAGTTATTTATACCAAGCGTAACTTTTTCTCTATAAACGGATATTTTTTCAATTCAGACGGCATTTTCACACATGCCGCATTATTCTTTGAGCAAACGCCGTTCATACACCGCTTGCGCCAAAGTGCCGGCATCTATGTATTCAAGTTCGCCGCCCAAAGGAATGCCACGCGCCAAACGGCTGACCTTATAAGAAAGGTTTTTAAACAGCTCCGACAACACATAAGCCGTGGCATCGCCTTCTGCGGTGAAATTGGTGGCAATGATGATTTCTTCCACCTCGCTGTTTTGCAGCCGCTCGACCAGTTTGTCTAAAGCGATATGGCTCAAATCCATGCCCTGCGCCGGATTAACTTGCCCCATCAGCACGAAATACAAGCCGTCGTGGCAGTTGGCCGCTTCCATACCCGACACATCGGCAGGCATGTGTACAATCATCAGGCGGCGCGGGTCGCGTTCGGGGTCGGCGCAGATGTCGCACAACCCGCCTTCGCAAAACGTATTGCAGCGCGCGCAATGATGCACCTGCTTCAACGCGTGTTGTAATGCATCCGCCAATTCCTGTGCACCGTCGCGGCTGTGCTGCAATAATTGGTAAGCCATGCGCTGTGCAGATTTGGGGCCGACATTGGGCAGAATTTTCAGCGCGTTGATTAATCGGGTAAAGGCATCGGGATTTTTAGGCATTTTTCAGACGGCCTGTGGGATAGGGTCAAACAGCTCGGATTATATAGCACTTTAGCTTAAAGGCCGTCTGAAAAACGGCCTTTGAAGTTTGATTCAACGGTTTTCAAGCAAGCGCTCAAACCGCCGCATCCGAGCGCTCGCCCGTGCGGATACGGATCGCCTCTTCAACCGGCATGATGAAAATCTTGCCGTCGCCGATTTTGCCCGAACGCGCGGTTTCGATAATGGTTTCCACCGCCCGCTCCACGTCGGCATCGCTCAATACCAGCTCCACTTTCACTTTGGGCAGAAAATCCACCGCGTATTCCGCGCCGCGGTAGATTTCGGTGTGCCCTTTCTGGCGACCGAAGCCTTTCACTTCGGTAACGGTCATGCCGGTGATGCCGATTTCGGTTAACGCCTCGCGCACATCGTCGAGTTTGAACGGCTTGATAATGGCTTCGATTTTTTTCATGGTTTTCTCGCTTTGAAGAAGATTCGGACGGCCTGTTTTTAACATAAAGCACAGCAAGGTTCAATGGGCTTTTCAGGCCGTCTGAAAAGGAAAATCCAGCCAATCAAACGGGTTTTTAATACAAGACAGCAAGCCGCAGACAGTACGGCTAATACGGCTGGCGCATTAAAAATTAATTCGGTTGATTGCAGCCGAGCAAACCATACTGATTTTGTGTACAATTACGCCCATTTCCAACCGCATGTGTGAGCTAGATTCATGTCCGTCGTATTGCCCTTGCGCGGCGTTGCCGCCCTGTCTGATTTCCGCATCGAAAAACTCCTGCAAAAAGCCGCAGCCGCCGGCCTGCCGAAAGCAGAATTAAGCAGCGAATTTTGGTATTTTGTGAGCAGCGAATCCGCGCTGAACAACGAAACCGCAACGAAATTGCAGGCTTTGTTAGAAGCAGAAAGTGTCGAAAAAACACCCGAAGCCGAAAACAGCCTGCATTTGTTTTTAATCACCCCGCGCATCGGCACCATTTCGCCGTGGGCATCCAAAGCCACCGACATTGCGCACAACTGCGGCTTGGGCGAAATCGAACGCATCGAGCGCGGCATGGCGGTGTGGGTGAAAGGCGAACTGAACGCCGGGCAAAAACAGCAATGGGCCGCCCTCTTGCACGACCGCATGACCGAAAGCGTGCTGCCTGATTTTCAGACGGCCTCACAGCTCTTCGCCCACCCCGAAGCGCAAACCTTTGCCACCGTTGACGTTTTAGGCAAAGGCAAAGACGCTTTAATACAAGCCAACAGCGAACTGGGCTTGGCGCTGTCGCCCGACGAAATCGACTACCTGCTGGAAAACTACCAAGCCTTGCAGCGCAACCCCAGCGATGTCGAACTGATGATGTTTGCGCAGGCCAACTCCGAACACTGCCGCCATAAAATCTTCAATGCCGACTTCATCTTAAACGGCGAAAAACAGCCCAAATCGCTGTTCGGCATGATCCGCGACACTCACAACGCCCACCCCGAAGGCACGATTGTGGCCTATAAAGACAACGCCTCCATTATCGAAGGCGCGAAAATCGAGCGTTTCTACCCGCGTGCGGACGAGCAGCAAGGCTACCGCTTCAGCGAAGAAGAAACGCATATCCTGATGAAAGTGGAAACCCACAACCACCCCACCGCCATCGCCCCTTTCGCGGGCGCGGCCACCGGTGCGGGCGGCGAAATCCGCGACGAAGGTGCCACCGGCAAAGGCGCGCGCCCGAAAGCGGGGTTGACCGGCTTTACCGTGTCCAACCTCAACATCCCCGGCTTCAAACAACTGTGGGAAGGCGGCTACGGCAAGCCCGACCACATCAGCAGCCCGCTCGACATCATGATCGAAGGCCCCATCGGCGGCGCGGCATTCAACAACGAATTCGGCCGCCCCAACCTCTTGGGCTATTTCCGCACCTTTGAAGAAGAGTTCGAAGGCCAAATGCGAGGCTACCACAAACCGATTATGATTGCCGGCGGCTTGGGCAACATCCAAGCAGGCCAAACCCATAAAGACCAAATCCCCGAAGGCGCATTATTGGTGCAACTCGGCGGCTCCGGCATGCTGATCGGCTTGGGCGGCGGCGCGGCTTCGTCTATGGATACCGGCAGCAACGCCACCGATTTGGACTTCAACTCGGTACAGCGCGGCAACCCCGAAATCGAACGCCGTGCGCAGGAAGTGATCGACCGCTGCTGGCAACTCGGCAAAAATAATCCGATTGTGTCGATTCACGATGTCGGCGCGGGCGGCTTGTCGAACGCTTTCCCCGAATTGGTGAACGACGCCGGCCGCGGCGCGGTGTTCAAACTGCGCGACGTGCCGCTGGAAGAGCACGGCCTAAGCCCGATGCAGATTTGGTGTAACGAAGCGCAAGAGCGTTATGTATTGTCGATTTTGCCGGAAAGCCTTGATTTGTTTCGCGAAATCTGCGAGCGCGAACGCTGCCCGTTTGCCGTGGTCGGCACCGCTACCGATGACGGCCATCTGCAAGTGCGCGACGATTTGTACGGCAACAATCCCGTCGATTTGCCGCTGAACGTTTTGCTCGGCAAACCGCCCAAAACCACCCGCAGCGACAACACCGTAAGGCCGTCTGAAAAACCGTTTTCAGGCAGGCATATCGACCTGAAAGAAGCCGCCTACCGCGTGTTGCGCCTGCCTACCGTGGCCGCCAAAAACTTCCTGATTACCATCGGCGACCGCAGCGTCGGCGGCATGACCCACCGCGACCAAATGGTGGGGCGTTACCAAACCCCCGTAGCCGATGCCGCCGTAACCATGATGGGTTTCAATACCCACAAAGGCGAAACCATGGCCATGGGCGAAAAACCGACCGTCGCCCTCTTTAACGCGCCCGCTTCCGGCCGCATGGCCATCGGCGAAACGCTGACCAACCTCGCCGGAGTGAATATCGGCGACATCGGCAACATCAAACTTTCCGCCAACTGGATGGCCGCCTGCGGCAACGCCGGCGAAGACGAAAAACTCTACCGCACCGTCGAAGCCGTGTCGCAAGCCTGTCAGGAACTGGGCATCAGCATTCCCGTGGGCAAAGATTCGCTGTCGATGAAAACCGTGTGGCAAGACAACGGCGCACAAAAATCGGTAACTTCGCCGTTGAGCCTGATTATTACCGGTTTCGCACCGGTGCAGGACGTGCGCAAAACCGTTACGCCCGAATTGAAAAACACGGCAGACAGCGTATTGCTGGCCGTGGACTTGGGCTTCGGCAAAGCGCGCATGGGCGGCTCGGCCTTAAGCCAAGTGTATAACGATATGGCAGGCGAAGCGCCGGATATCGAAGCAGGCCGTCTGAAAGCGTTTTACCAAGTGATTCAGCAGCTTGTGGCCGAAGACAAACTTTTGGCTTATCACGACCGCAGCGACGGCGGCTTGTTTGCGACGTTGGCGGAAATGGTGTTTGCGGGGCGTTGCGGCTTGGATGTACGGCTACCTGAAAACGCAGACGCACTCTCCGTGCTGTTTAACGAGGAATTAGGCGCAGTGCTTCAAGTGCGCCGAGCCGATACCGAAGCGATACGGCAAGCC
This sequence comes from Neisseria sp. Dent CA1/247, assembly GCF_022870825.1. NCBI lineage: Bacteria > Pseudomonadati > Pseudomonadota > Betaproteobacteria > Neisseriales > Neisseriaceae > Neisseria > Neisseria sp. Dent CA1/247. The sequence goes on from NZ_CP091522.1 coordinate 1,399,304, forward strand.
TTTTCCGCCGCAGATTTGTTGGACGCGGTGTCCGAAATCGCCGTACCCAACAATACCGACATTCTGCACATCTCCAAAGATGGCGAAGTGATTTTCGACGAAAGCCGTCTGAAATTACAGCAGGCATGGCAAGAAACCGGCCACCAAATCCAACGTCTGCGCGACAACCCCGAATGCGCCGACAGCGAATTTGCCCTGCTGGCAGACGACAAGCGCAGCGCGCTGTTTGCCGACCTGAAATTCGACCTCAAAGAAGACATCGCTGCGCCGTTTATCAACAGCGGGGCGAAGCCGAAAATCGCCGTGTTGCGCGAACAAGGCGTGAACGGACAGGTGGAAATGGCCGCCGCCTTTACCCGCGCGGGCTTCGATGCTTACGACGTACACATGAGCGACTTGATGGCCGGCCGCGTGAAACTCGCCGACTTCCAAATGCTTACCGCGTGCGGCGGCTTCAGCTACGGCGACGTATTGGGTGCGGGCGCAGGCTGGGCGAAATCCATCCTGTTCCACCCCGAACTGCGCGACCAGTTCAGCGCCTTCTTCGAGCGCGGCGACACGCTCACTTTGGGCGTGTGCAACGGCTGCCAAATGGTGAGCAACTTGGCGGAAATCATCCCCGGCACGCAAGGCTGGCCGAAGTTCAAACGCAACCGAAGCGAGCAGTTTGAAGCCCGCCTGAGCATGGTCAACGTGCCCAAATCGCCCTCGCTGATTCTGGCCGAAATGCAAGGCAGCCATCTCCCCGTAGTCGTGAGCCACGGCGAAGGCCGCGCCGATTTCGCCCATATCGGCGGCAAGATTTCAGACGGCCTCAATATCGCCCTGCAATACGTGGACGGCTTGGGCGCAGTTACCCAAACCTACCCGCTCAACCCCAACGGCTCGCCGCAAGGCATCGCAGGCGTAACCAACGCCGACGGCCGCGTAACCATCATGATGCCGCACCCCGAGCGCGTGTACCGCACCGCCCAAATGAGCTGGCACCCCGACGATTGGCAAGACAGCGAACTTTCCGGCTGGTACAGAATGTTTGCCGGCGCGCGCAAGGCTTTGGGTTAATTGAGCTGATGGGGTAATACCGACAAGCTGTCTGAATACCGTTTCAGGCAGCTTGTTACTGTTTCAACTCTACATTTGAGAACCATCCGTATGGCCTCCAATACCAATTATGTTTGCTTTACCTGCCGCACCGCACAACGGTGGCCGAAAACCTTTTCAACCGTTAGATTCAGATGATTTTCAGACGGCCTATATATCGATTTTAATTAAATTCGTAAAACTTTCCCCCGCTGACTCCTTCTTCAAGCGGACTAAGACGACAGGCATCTTCCATACAACTTGTTTTAGACACCACGCCAGCGCGGCGGCCGTCGCCAATATAGAATGAACAGTTATTTTTGATAGCTGTTTTAAAATCCGGATGGTTATCCAGCATCAGCTCAACTTCAAAAACCTTATCCCAGCCGTAAGAATTTTTCTGCTCCGGCGATGCCTCACGCTGTGCAACCGATACGACGTTAAAAGAATCAGGTTTTGAGAAAACGTTGTTACACAAAACTCCTAGGTGGTGCACTGCATCACTCAAATCTTGCTGCTCATTGTCTGAAATCTCAATAGAATTGCTGATTTCAGGTGGTTTAAGTTCTGGATCTCCACACGCGGTTAACGCCAAAACCAACAGAGAAATAATGTATTTCATAAATAGCCCTTTAGAAAAATGGAATAATACATTAAATCTCATCCCCAAACACCGCTGTAATATAACTAAAACGTATTTGGATGCGTCGGGCACATCGGGATATACGCCCGTGCCTAAGCCGTATAAATCGGCTGCTGCGTGGGGTGCTTCACAGAACAACAGAAACAGGCTGACAACTCATACTACTTACAGCGGCGTAGTGAATTACAAGCAAAAATAGAAAGATTAACCCGCGAATACCATCGATACGCCGGGCATGCCGATTGTGAAAGCAGCCGTATCCAACGCCGCTTGGATGAAGCAGAAGAAGCTTTACAGTGGGTCAAAAAGATCATTTATGTGCGGCAAACTTTAAATGAAACTCAGCCTAATCCTGACTAACGCACTCTCTTTGAACTGAAACAGCTGTTCAACAAACAAGGCCGTCTGAAATTTTCAGACGGCCTTGTTTCATGCCAACACCTTCGATATGCTTGTATAAAACCAAGTTCCGTTCAAACCCATATATTTCAGGAACCTAAACCCAATGAATATCCACCCTATCCCCGCTTTTTCCGATAACTATATCTGGCTGATTGAACATCAGGGAGAAGCCGTGTGCGTTGATCCCGGCGAAGCCGATGCTGTGATAGCCTACCTCAAACAGCACCGCCTTTCGCTCTCTCAAATCTGGATTACCCATCATCACAACGACCATACCGGCGGCATTGCCGCGCTGAAACAAGCATTTCCCGAGTGCACGGTTTACGGCAATCTTGATATTCCGACTGCCGACATAAACGTCGATGAAGGCGCCAAATTAAGCTTCGGCGGCCACACGGTTGAAGTATGGGCCGCGCCCGGGCACACCGGCACCCATCTCGGCTATGTGCTGCATTTTTCAGACGGCCTTCATGTGTTTTGCGGAGACACTTTATTTTCAGCAGGCTGCGGCCGTGTTTTCACCGGCACGGCAGCGCAACTTTTTGCTTCTCTGCAACGGTACAAAAATCTGCCTGACGAAACGCTCTTTTATCCGGCTCACGAATACACGGCTGCAAACTTGCGCTTTGCCGCCCACATCGAACCGGATAATGCCCATATTCAGACGGCACTTGAGAAAGCCCGCAATATTCCCACGCTACCGGTGAGCCTTGCTCGGGAACGGAATATCAATCCTTTTTTACGAACCGACCACAGGGAAATAGCCGCGCGGGTTCGTACTCTCAGCGGAATAAACAGTGAAGATGAAGTTGAGGTATTCGCAGCAATGAGGGAATTGAAAAACCACTTTTGATGTTGGCAATCGCGTTTGCGGTTGATGGGTTTTATTGTTAAAACATGGGTTTCGTAAACAGCTTTACCTTAGCATTGAGGCCGTCTGAAAAAGTTTTCAGACGGCCTCGATAACACGATTTAATACTTAATCTTAATTCTCTCAAACGGTGCGAATTTCAACACGAGATAACCCGAAACGCCCGCGAACAGCGAACCTAAAAACACACCTACTTTGCTGTAATCCTGTATGGCGGGGTCAACAAACGCCAGCAGGCTGATAAACAGGCTCATGGTAAAACCGATGCCGCACAACAGCGCCACACCATACACCTGCAACCAGCTTGCCCCTTCAGGCAATTGGGTCCAGCCGAGTTTCACCGTTACCCAAACCACGCCGAAAATGCCCAACTGTTTGCCCAAAAACAAACCGGCGAAAATGCCTGCTACCACGGGGTTGAAAAGCACCGAGCTGTCCAAGCCCGCGAAAGATACGCCGGCATTGGCAAAGCCGAACACCGGTACCACGAAAAACGCCACCGGATTTTCCAAAGCGTGCTCCCACTTGAGCAGCGGTGCTTCCTGAATAGAATCCTGCACCCGCAGAGGAATGGCAAAAGCCAGCAACACGCCCGCAAGCGTGGCATGGAGGCCGGATTTCAAAACGAAAAACCACAGCAACAAGCCCAACAGCAGATACGGAAGGCTTTTCAATATGCCTTTTTTATTCAAGAAAAACAGAGCGGCCAAAGTTGCGGCGGCCAAAGCCAGATAAACGAAACTGATGCTGCTGCTGTAAAACAGGGCAATAATCACAATAACGGCCAAGTCGTCCATAATCGCCAGCGCCGTCAGAAAAATTTTCAAAGACACCGGTACGCGGCTGCCCAACAAAGCCAGCACGCCCAGCGCAAAAGCGATATCGGTGGCGGCGGGCACGGCCCAACCTTTCAATGTTTCGGGGTTGCCGCTGTTAAACAAAATATAAAACAGCGCGGGCATCATCAAACCGCCCAACGCGGCCAAGCCGGGCAATATCCGCTTGGCGTTGGTATTCAATTCGCCCTGCAACAATTCGCGTTTCACTTCCAAGCCGACAAACAGGAAAAACACCGCCATCAAACCGTCGTTGATCCAATGCGAAATGCTCAAGCCGGCCACATAAGCGCCGAGCATGCTGAAATAATGTTCCGAAGCGGGCGAATTCGCCACGATGATGCCGAGTACCGCCGCAATCATCAATACGATGCCTGCCGCAGGTTCCGAACTAAAAAAATGAGTTAATTTATCCTTCACTAACCTTCCTTTCTCTTAAAAGTCTGTTGATGGGTTGAGTTGACTACTGAATACAAACCTACTGCCGGAACAAATGCGCCCAACAGTAGGTTTTTCTCTCAAAGGCCGTCTGAAAACAGCTTTTCAGACGGCCTCAATGCTATTTCAAACGCGGATTAACGGTGATACTGTCGCGACAATTCGTGTACCGTGTCCACCAGCAATTTAGCATGTTCAGGGTCGGCATGTTGGTTGATGCCGTGGCCGAGATTGAACACATGGCCGCTGCCGTTACCGTATGCTTCCAGAATGCGGGCGGCTTCGGCACGGATGCTCTCCGGCGTGCCGAACAGGGCGAACGGGTCGAAATTACCTTGCAGCGCCACTTTACCGCCTACGCGCTTGCGGGCTTCGCCGATGTTGCATGTCCAATCCAAGCCGAGGGCGTCGGCACCGGTGTCAGCCATTTTTTCCAGCCACAAACCGCCGCCTTTGGTAAACACAATCACCGGCACGCGGCGGCCTTCGCTTTCGCGTTTCAAACCGCCGACAATCTGCTTCATATAATGCAGGCTGAACGCTTCAAACGCCGCATCGCTCAACACGCCGCCCCATGTATCGAAAATCTGCACCGCCTGCGCACCCGCATCGATTTGCGCATTTAAATATGCGGTTACGGCTTGGGCGTTAACATCCAAAATCTTGTGCAGCAAGTCGGGGCGCGAATACATCATGGTTTTGATGGTGCGGAATTCTTTGCTGCTGCCGCCTTCCACCATATAGCAGGCGAGCGTGAACGGGCTGCCGGAAAAGCCGATTAAAGGCACGCGGCCGTCTAAGGCTTTGCGGATGGAGGTAACGGCATCAAACACATATTGCAGCTTGCCCATGTCCGGCATTTCCAGCTTGGCGATGTCGGCTTCATGCTGCAAAGCACGCTCGAATTTGGGGCCTTCGCCTTCGGCAAAATACAAGCCCAAACCCATCGCATCGGGCACGGTTAAGATGTCGGAAAACAGAATCGCCGCGTCCAAATCGAAACGTTCCAGCGGCTGAATGGTCACTTCGGTGGCCAGCTCGGTGTTTTTGCACAAATCCAAAAAACTGCCGGCGCGGGCGCGGGTGGCTTTGTATTCGGGCAGATAGCGGCCTGCCTGACGCATCATCCAAATCGGTGTGTATTCAACAGGTTGCTTAAGCAAGGCACGCAAAAAGGTGTCGTTTTTCAAAGGAGTCATTTTATTTTCTCGTGAAATTTTGCAGTGATTCCGGCTGCAAACATGAACTTGTATTCAAAACATCAACAGCCGGCTGTTATTTTAAGAGGCCGTCTGAAAGACTGTTTTTCAGACGGCCTCTTCATTGAAGCGGATAAGAAAACGCGGTTAACGGCTTTCTACGGGTAGCAGGTTTTCGCCTTCATCGCGCGCAACGGCTTCCAAAACCAGTTTGCGCTGCAATTCGGCTTTCTGCGGCTGCTCGGTTTCTTCAAACACTTTGGCCAAAGCCAAACGCGCAGGCACTTCGGGGTTGAGGGCGATGCTGGCTTCCAAGTAGCCTTGCGCTTTGCCCCACAGTTTTTTGTCGTAAGCAAGCTGGCCCAAATACATCAGCAAAACGGCATTGTCGGGATGGGTTTTCAGCCAAGCGTCGGCAGTATCAATCGCCTTGCGCTGCTCTTTGTCGCTCAAAAAGCGCACGCTTTCCACGAAAGGCTCCAGCAGTTCGAGTTGGCGGGTTTTCGGGTAATACTCTTCCACCCATTTCACCGCCTGCTGATACAAGCCTAAGCGCTGGTATTTTTCAGCGATGACTACGCACAATTCGCCTGCTTTCAAATGCTCGGGAATGCGTTTCAAGCAGGCTTTCAAGCCGCCCGCGTCGGAAACCAAAGCCAGCAAACGGCGGTAAGCCCAGTTGTGGTATTGGTCGGATTCGTAATCGCTGATGGCGCCCGCTTTCACCAGCTTTTCAGACTTATCCAACACGTCAAGCGCATTGCCTTTGTCGAAAGCGTAGCGCAGTTGCAAACGCACCAAGCGCGTTAAGGTCGGATTGATTTGGGTAGCTGCGGCAAGATGATTTTCCGCAGCCGTGTAGTCGCGGCGGGTAAGTGCCGATTCTGCCAGCAGCAAATGGCGCGAAAGCTGCTGTTTGGCAGGTAAAGCTTGGATGTCGGTCAGATAGCGGTCGCGCAAGGCCATGTCGTCCATCTGGTCGGCGGCGTGTGCGCCCAGCATCAAGGCCAAAGTGCGGTTGTCGCCCGCTTCTTTGTTGGCCAATACTTTGGCGGCTTCCTGTTCGGCTTTTTGGAATTTGCCTTCAAAAAACGCCAAACCGGCATTGTTCAGCGCCAAAGAAGCTTGGCGGCCTTTACGCGCCGTGCCGAAACGTTGGATGCGGCCGGGCACGTTGAGAATGCCGGCAATCAGGCGCACCAGCAGATACAGTACGATCACCAGCGCCATCAAGCCGATAATAAATGCGTGCAGGTTAACGCGCATCATGGTTTGCTCAACCACCACATACACGTTGCCGCTGTAAGAACCCGCCGCAATCGCCAAGCCGACGGCAACGGCGAATAAAACGATAATCCAGATTAAGCCTCTCATGCCCGCTCCCCTTTCACTGCCGGAGACGAAGCCGGTTTGTTTTCACGCGGCACTGTCGAAGGTTTTACGTTTTTCGGCGCATCTTCTTTTTTCGGGCTTAACGTTGAGGGAGAAGACGGAGCGACAACGGGGGCAGAAGCCGCTTCTTCTTTTTTCTCTGCGGAATCTTTCTCTGCGGAATCCGAAGCAGCCGGAGCAGAAGCTGAAGCTTCAGGCGCAACGGCGGGCGCGGAAGCCGCTTCGGGCAGCGTAGAAGGACGGCTCGGGCGCACGACTTCCTGATAATTGCGCACGGCGTTTAAGCTGTTTTTCAGCACGTCGTCGGATACGGAGCGCAAGTCCAAAGCTTTCAATTCGCCCAACTCGCGCAACCAAGATTGTGTGGCCGGAGAGGCGGTGTCGAAATACTGTTTGACTGCGGTTTCGGCATTGTTCAAATCGTTCAGATACACTTCGCCGTTGTGCTGGAGCAAGGCGGTGCGGGCATCCAAAAGGCGCAATCTCAGGTTTTCACGCACGAAATACACTTGTTCGGGGGCAATCAGCATGGCGTCGTTGTTGTCCAAGCGGCGCACTTCGACCATGCCTTTCAGCGCGGCGAGGGTTTTCTGCCAAGCGTTTTCCCACCAAGAAAGGTTGGCGGCGGGCGCGGCTGCCGGTTGGGCGGTTTGACCCGGTTTGAGCGCGCCGTCCACCATCAGCGGCAAGCCGGCAACGGCGGTTTCCAAGCGGTCGAGGCGCAGGGATACGGCGGAAACGTCAAGATAAGGGCGGTTTTTCAAAGCAGTTAAATCGGCGCTTACGGCTTGCTTGATCGGCAGCAGCTCGGGATGGTCGAAACGGCTTAAGCGGCTTTCGATGTTTTCCAGCACGTTAACGGCGGCGGGCACATTGCCGGTAAGCAGTAATTGCTGCGAACCCATATTCAGCATGGTTTCGGTTTCGTCCACCAGCCAATCGGCGCGGCCTTTGAGCAATTCTTGATAGGCTTTGTTGGCGGCGGCGATTTTGTCGGCATTTTGTTTTTGGTTGCCGACGATTTGGTCTAATACGTTTTGGTTGTTGTTTTGTTTACGCAAAATTTCTTGCAGCAGCGCGGCGTTTTGCGATTCGCCCAATGCGGCTTTGTCGATTTTTTGGTTGAAATCCATTTCTTGCGTTTTGAGCAGGTTTTGCCCCTGCACAAACAAAAAGCCGCCCGCGCCCAAAGCCAGCAGTGAAAAAGCCAGCGCCACAACGGCTACCGCCCGGCCTGATGATTGTTTCACCACCACCGGAGTGACTAGGGGTTGGGTATTTTTGGAGTCAGACATAAGATTTCCTGCGGGTTCGGGACTATTCGGTGCCGCTGCGGCAAAGCCTGTTTTCGGTTCGGACGGCTTTTCTGCTGCAGAGGCTGTTTCTTTTTCGGATGATTTCGGCGTGGTATTTTCGGATACGGTTTCAGACGGCCTCACCGTGCCGTCTTTCGATACCACCAAGAGTTGTTTGGATTGCCCGCTTTGCGGGGTGTCGGGCAATTCGTTTTCGGGGGTGTTTCCGTTGGATTCGCTCATTCGTCGCTCCGTGTAACACATTCGTCTGTGCGCCCGATCATGCGGATACGGCGGGCGCCTGCTTTGCGTAAGGCTTCGGCAATACGCGGATGATGGGTGAAGTATAGCAAGGTTCGCAGCGGTTGGGCGAATCTATCGGGCACTTGCCGGAACAATAAATCCACCATTTCGGCAGAGGTAATATAGGCGGCTTGCGGCTCTACGGTTTCCCATACCGACCAATCGGGCGGGCAAGGCCGTCTGAAATAGATTTCGGCCAGTTTGACCTGAAAACCGCGTTGAATCAAAGCGTTTCTTAAAAAATCGCGCCCACCGTGGCCGCGCACAATCAGGATTTCGGCACCGGGTTTGAGTGTGTTCCACACGGGCAGAGCCAGCACGGCTTCGCTGTCGTTGCCCTCTTCGGGGCAGATGATGTTGTGAGGGTAAAACTTTGCTAAGGCTTTACGGCTGCCCTGCCCTACGGTGATTTGGATGGGAAGGCCGTCTGAAAAATCAATGTGCGGCGCGGCGGTTTCGACTGCGCTGGGGCTGACCCAGAAAACGGCATCTGCATTGTGAAAGCGGCGGTTGAGTTGCTGCAAGGCTTTATGGTCCGGCTCAATCTGCATCGGGCTGAACGGCACGGCACGCCAGCCTTGTGCTTCAAATTTGGCTACATCCGCCGAGGCTTGCGACGGCGGACGCACAATCAAAATGGCAGGAAGGTTTTCAGACGGCCTGTTCATGCTGTTTCCTGTTTCGTTTCGGTTTTATTCGGGCAAGCAAAGCGTGTTTTGAAAAACGCTTGATTGATGTTTCAGACGGCCTTTGGTGTGCATTGGGTAATGAGGCCGTCTGAAAACTTATAACCGTTATTCGCCCGCTTCGTAAGGCAAGCCGTTGGCTTCAGCGACTTCTTTCCATGCCTGCAAAATCAGGCTGCCGTCGTTGTCTTTCAATAAAACGGCATCCGACAGCATCCGCCGCCATACGCGCGCTTTGTTTAGGCCGTGCATCAAGCCTAAATAATGGCGGACGGTGTGCCGCAATAAAGCGCCTCCGCCGGCCTGAACGCGGTCGCGGCTGTATCGGTACAGGCGGTGCACCAAATCGGCGTATTCGATGGGCGCTTCGTGGCTGCCGTAAAACAGCGCATCCCAATCGCGCATAATCATGGGGTTGTGGTACGCCTCGCGCCCGACCATCACGCCGTCCACATGCTGTAAGTGGGCGGCAATCTGTTCGTTGGTGGTGATGCCGCCGTTGATGATGATTTCCAAATCAGGAAAATCGCGCTTGAGTTGGTACACATATTCGTATTTTAACGGCGGCACTTCGCGGTTTTCTTTCGGCGACAAGCCGTCCAGCCAAGCGTTGCGCGCATGAACGATAAACGTGGTGCACGCGGTTTTCTGCGACAGTGTGCCGACAAAATCCTGCACGGTGCTGTATTCGGTTTGGCGGTCGACACCGATGCGGTGCTTAACCGTAACGGGAATCTGCACCGCATCCTGCATGGCTTTGATGCAGTCGGCCACCAGCTCTACTTCGCTCATCAAACACGCGCCGAATGCACCTTTTTGCACCCGTGGGCTGGGGCAGCCGCAGTTGAGATTGATTTCATTGTAGCCGTAGTTTTCGCCTGCTTTGGCGGCTTTGGCCAAATCAGCCGGTTCGCTGCCGCCAAGCTGCAAGGCCACCGGCTGCTCGCCCTCGTTAAACTTCAAAAAACGGTTTTGATCGCCGTGAATAATCGCGCCGGCATTGATCATTTCGCTATACAGCCAAGTATAACGGGTGATTTGGCGGGCAAGGTAACGATAGTGAGTATCCGTCCAATCGAGCATGGGTGCCACGGAAAGGCGGCGCGGCGGTAAAGAAGCAGAAGTCATGAAAACGCATCACATTTAAAAATCCGAAGCTGTGCATTATAAAGCTTTTGGCCTGCTTTCGTGCAAAACAGGCCGCTCGCTCAGCTTCCGGTGGCAACGTTGACATCTTGCGCGTTCAAAGCGTCTAAAGCCTGCGGTGCGACGGCAACCAGAAAACCGCGTTTGCCGCCGTTGATGTAGATGAGGTCTAAATCGCGTATCGTGCGCTCCACATACACCGGCAGCGCCGTTTTGGTGCCGAAAGGACTGGTGCCGCCGACCAAATAACCCGTCCATTTATTGGCCTGCTTCGGGTCGGCCGGTTCGATATGTTTCATGCCCAATTCGCGGGCGAGATTGCGGGTGGAAATCTGTTTGTCGCCGTGCATCAGCACAATCATGCCCTGTTTATGCTCGTTTTGCAGCACGATGGTTTTCACCACTTGATGCTCCGGCACGCCCAAACATTCCGCCGAATTTGCCGTGCCTCCGTGTTCGACATAGGGATAAAGATGCGGTGTAAAAGGAATATTATGACCGCGCAGAAAACGGATGGCAGTCGTGATGGGGTAATCGGTTTTGCTCATAAGGCCGTCTGAAAAAATCGTATAGAAAAATCGCTAAACCTAACCGCTGCAATCGGCCATCGGCATGCTTGACGGCGGTTAGAATATGTGGCCGGCTATGTTACCATAAGCGCCTCGACCGACACGCAGTATCTGCCTTTCGGACATTTCCAACACCGGTTTTCCTCCACACAAAAAGGACAGCAACATGACCATCCAATACTTCGGCCAAACGCCCCGCCTTTCAGAAGCCACCGTCGCCAACGGTTTCGTTTTCCTCTCCGGCATGGTACCGGAACGCACCGATGTCGGCGTAACCGAACAAACCCGCGACGTGCTGGCGCAAATCGACAAATGGCTGGCCGAATGCGGTTCCGATAAAAAACACATTTTGGAAGCCACCATTTTTCTGCCGAACTTGTCCCACTACGCCGCCATGAACGAAGCTTGGGACGAATGGGTAGCCCCCGGCCACGCCCCTGCCCGCGCTTGTGTAGAAGCGAAACTGGCTAATTCCGACTGGGCTGTGGAAATCAAAGTTTCGGCTGTGCAGATTCGGAAATAATTTAGGTATGGATAGATGAATCGAGGCCGTCTGAAAAGATTTTCAGACGGCCTCCAAGATGAAATATACGGAAAAGCTTGTATATTAGGCAGCTTGATATATTTCACTTGCTTCTAAAACTCTTCCCTGCTGAATCAGATTAAAAAAACCTCTTTCTATGTCCACGGCTCTAAATTTTCCGTCAAAATATTGCATGCTAATTTCTTGACATTCACGACACCATTTTTCATAGCAATCTGCATTATGGGTACTAATTCTAATTAAAGTTTCTTTATCGCTTTTTTTGATTTCATTTAAAGCTTTTAATTTAGCGGGAACATGTGCTTTGATTTTTAGTATTTGATTATCAAGAACACAATGTTCATCCAAATCAAGAAAAGTGAGAACTTTTGTGGCAAAAGACATGCCTCCTGATAACTCTGGCAAATTCAATTTTTTAATTTCTATTATTGTTGGCACTCTCCCATTGGCAACTAAGTTTTTAAATTCAATTAGCTGCTTATCATCAATTTTGTCATAGAATTTCTCTATGCGTTTGCTTCCAAATCCAATTTGAGCATATCCCCAAAATAATATATTGGCTAATCCAAATTTTATCTCTTGAATATCGGAAGAGCGCAATTGTGAACCGATACGAAGTTCCACATCACTCATATTTAAACCTATTACTTCTTTATTTTTAGAAAAATCATAATAAGCAGCGGGGAATGAATAGTTCTTAATAGCATGCTCTAATGTTTGTTTTTGTATTTCGTTCATAATGAAAATCTCCTAAAAATAACTGTCAAATAAAAATAAATAATGAAAGGCCTGAACTTTTCAGATGGCCTTTAACCGTGATTCTAATCAACCGTGCGTATGCCCATAAATCTCTTTTTCGTCTTTCAATACCGCATCCACAATCTGCCATTCACCATCGCGCCACACGCGGTAAAAGCAGCTTTCGCGTCCTGTATGGCAGGCAATGCCGCCGGCTTGGTCTATCAGCATAATTACCGCATCGCCGTCGCAATCCAGACGCAGCTCGCGCACTTTTTGCGTATGCCCCGATTCCTCGCCTTTCATCCATTGCTTTTGACGCGAACGGCTGTAATAGTGGGCGTAGCCTGTTTCGGCGGTTTTTTGCAGTGCTTCGGCGTTCATCCAAGCCACCATCAGCACGCGCAGGGTTTTCGCGTCTTGTGCGATGGCGCAGACCAAGCCTTTTTCATCGAATTTAACGGCATCCAACAGTGGGTTCGGCATGTTTGTTGACTCCTTTTTCAGACGGCCTTTTATTACCGGCTTTCTTGTACAGTATTTTTTTAAAATCGGTAATTTTATCTTATATCGGCGACTGTTTCTCCGCCCACTCATTCATCTACTTTAAAAACGCCGCTGCTACGGCCGCCACCGTCATCACAAACAAAATCGTGCGCAAGGTGTTGGGCGAAAGTTTCAACGCAATTTTCACGCCGATCATCGAGCCGAGTATATTGCCGGCCGCCAGCACGAGGCCGACATCCCACCAAATCTGCCCCTGCACGATAAATACGGCCAAAGCCACGATGGTAAACGCCAGCGTACACACCAGTTTCAAGGCGTTGGCGCGCAGCAGGTTGTAGTGCAGTACGCCGGCCAATACGGGTAGCAGGATAAACGCGGTGCTTGCCTGCACAAAACCGCCGTAGATACCGACCGCAAACAGCAAAACCGCCGCCCCGCGCGTGTCGGACACTTTGCGTTCCTGCACGTTTTGCGGCGGCAACAAAAGCTGAGGTTTGAGAAAAGTGAGCGTGGCCACGCCGAGAATGCAGACGAGCAAGGCGGGTTTCAGAATCTGATTGGGCAATACCGAAGCCAACACCGAACCGACCAAACCGCCCGCCACCATCGGCAGCAAAATGCCGCGCAAATCGTGCGTGGGCAATGCACCGGCATTTCTAAACCCGCGGATACCGGTGAGCGACTGGAAAAAAATGCCGACGCGGTTGCTGGCGTTGGCAATATCGGGCGGCACGCCGAAGGCCATCAACAGCGGCAGAATCAGATTGGAACCGCCGCCTGCTAAAATATTGATGATGCTGGCCAAAATGCCCAGCGCGGCAATCGCCAGATAGTGCCAGAGGGTGAGATCCATGCTGTTCCAATCTGTTTTGGTTTCGTAGAAGCCTACGGTTTTCAGACGGCCTGAAGTTTATACAATAAACTTTTTTATCATAGTTCCGTCATGCTCGGGCTGGATCCGAGTATCTTGAATTCCAGTAATCTTATGAAGATGCTCGGGTCCAGCCCGAGCATGACGAACGTACTCTTTTAAAGTTTATTTGCTGTTTATTTTTGGGCAAGCGTAACGATGCACGAACCGTGAATCTGCTGGTTCGGCTGCACGCTCACCTTGGCAGCGTCCAGCGGCGCGCCCGTGTAGCAGGAGAAAGCGTCCATCGAGTTTTTCGGCGAACCTTGAATCACTTTGTCGCTGTACACCATGTATGAAAACACTTTGCGGTTGGGATCATAGTAGCGCATCACTTGCAGGGTCTTGAAAATAAAGCTGGAGCCTTTTTTGAAAATCTTTTGCGGCTTGGTCACTTCAGCTTCGTTATAGCTGATTTGCGGCGCAGTCTGCACGCAGGAAACGGAAGCGTCGGACGCGTCTTCTTCCAAGTTTACCGCTTCTTTCAAACCGCCTTTTTTGGCATAGGAAATATAGCAGGTAACGCCTTTAATTTGCGGATCGTCAAACGCATGAATCTCAATGCGGTCGTTTTTGCCGAGCATGTTGAACACGGTGCTCGCCTCGCCGATTTTTTCGGTATCGCCGCCACCGCATGCGGCCAGCAGGGAAGACATCAATACAATTGGAATGAACTTTTTCATATCGGTTTCTTTCTTTTCAGACGGCCTCAACAGTTGGGAGGCCGTCTGAAAGTGAATATTACAAACGCACTTCGATACCCGCCGCACGCATGGCTTCTTTGGCTTCGCGGATGCTCACCTCGCCGAAGTGGAAAATGCTGGCAGCCAGCACGGCATCGGCTTTGCCTTCTTTCACGCCGTCAATCAGATGCTGCACATTGCCCACGCCGCCGGAGGCGATAACGGGAATATCCACCGCTTCGCTGATGGCGCGGGTAAGCGGCAGGTTAAAGCCGATTTTGGTTCCGTCTCTGTCCATGCTGGTAAGCAGAATTTCGCCAGCTCCGCGCGCCTGCATGTTTTGCGCCCATTCGACCGCATCAATGCCCGTGGCTTTGCGTCCGCCGTGGGTGAACACTTCCCAGCGGGTGTTTTCGAGATTGACGGCTTTGGCATCAATCGCCACCACAATCGCTTGCGAACCGAAAAAGCCGCTGGCTTCGTTCACCAAATCGGGGTTGGTTACGGCGGCGGTGTTGATGCTGGCTTTGTCGGCACCCGCATTGAGCAGGCGGCGCACATCGGCTACGGAGCGCACGCCGCCGCCGACGGTAAGCGGGATAAACACTTGCGAGGCGACTTCTTCAATCACATGCAGAATCGTGTCGCGGTCGTCGGAAGAAGCGGTGATGTCGAGAAAGGTCAGCTCGTCGGCACCTTCGTCGTTGTAGCGTTTGGCTACGTCAACCGGATTGCCGGCATCGCGCAAGCCGACGAAGTTGACACCTTTGACAACGCGGCCGTTGTCCACGTCCAAACAGGGGATAATGCGTTTTGCTAATGCCATTTCAGTATATTTCTGTGTAGTTAATTACTTAATAAAACATAAAATAAAACAGATAGTGTTTAAAACGCTATCTGTAGGTTTTAATAACTGTTTATTTACCATCGAGCAAGTCTTTATAAACTTCCAATGTTTTTTGAGCCATAATCTCGCTGGTAAAAAATGCCAAAGCTTTGTTTTGACCAGCCTCTGCGAAAGCTGCCCTTTTATCGGCATCCAAAACAAGTTCGCTCAGATATTGCCTTAATTGGTCGGCATCGCCGTTTTCAAAAATATATCCGGTACGACCATGCTCAATTTGTTCGTATGCGCCGCCGGTATTGCTTCTAACAACACAACAGCCCATTAACATTGCCTCCACCACCACTAAACCAAAGCCTTCGACTCGAGACGGCAGAACCATAATATCAATAATAGGATAAATTTCCGTTAAAGGTTGGAAAGGCAGAATTTTAACTTTTTCGCTTAACTGCAATTCGTCTATGTTTTTTTTAACATTGGCGAGATAGCTTTCGGCGGAAGAACCGACAAAAACAATTTCTATTTTTTCTTTAATTTCATCCGGAAGGCCGTGAACGGCTTTCAATAAAATATCGTGTCCTTTGTTGTACTCGAAAGAAGCCACCAAGCCGATAACGGTTTTGTCGGCAGATATATTCTGCTTCGCTTTGAAAGCAGCTTTTTCACTAGCTGTAAATTTTTTATAGTATTTGTCTTTAGAAACGCCGTTATGGATAAGGCAGAGTTCTTTTTCGCTATAGTTATAGCGTTTTTTTAGAATGTCGTACACTTCACGGCTAATCGCGATTTCTTTATCGGCAGGATAATCCAAAATGGGCAATTTATTATCAATACCGTGTCGGGTGCGGACAAATTTTCGTTTCAAGTATCTGGGTACAAACGACAAAATAGGAGTATGGATATGAATGATGTCGAAGCGGTGTTTTTTGAGAACACTTTGAAATTTGATGAGGCTACGGATTAAATTAAATACATAAACAACTTTACTGGTTTTATTGATGGGAAAATCAATTTCAATGAATTTAATTCCTGTTGCAAGCAAACGGTTGAATTGTCCTGCATTTTCTGGAGAGTCTTTGTATCTGGCACCATAAGACAACAAATAAACGTCATGTCCTTGTTTAATTAACTCTTCGGTTAAGTCAATCAGATAATTGGTTACTCCACCTAAAAAGATAACTCTGGATACCATCGCAATCTTCATACCGCTCTCTCATCAATCAATAAAATTCCGCCTCCCTTATCCAAAGCTATATCCACCCGGGCAGCCGTTCGGAAAGTTGGTAAAAACCTACCGCAGCAGCCGAAGCGATAACCATTGTAGTCACAAAGCTGTTGGAATAGCGGTTAACCAATGTTAATACGGCCGCTACATACATCCACAAAATGCCCATAACCAACACCCATTCGCCGTCGATCATGGGCATGGAGAAGTTCACACCTATGCTGATCAGCACGGCGAGAATCATGAAACTTAAACTTTCACTGATTGCGTGAACGTCGCGGTCGTAAGACCATACTGCCCAAAAGCCAAGCAAAAAAGCCTGAAACATGTTTTTCCTTAAATTTAAGAGAGTAGTCCGTGTGTGTTTTGTTTTCGCAGGCAGAACATGATGCGGAATTCCGTCTGCCTGCATAGCCGTTTCAGACGGCCTTTTCTTTATTACGGTATTTTTATGCCAACGAATCTGCCAACTGTTGCGCTTCGGCAAAATCGATGCTGCCTTCGTAAATAGCCCGGCCGGTAATTGCGCCCGCTACGCCGCTTTTTTCTACGGCACACAAGGCACGGATGTCGTTCAAATCGGTCAGGCCGCCGGAAGCGATCACGGGGATGTTCACGGCTTCGGCCAGCTTAACGGTGGCTTCGATGTTCACACCGCTCATCATGCCGTCGCGGCCGATGTCGGTATAGATGATGCTGTTGACGCCGTCGTCTTCAAACTGTTTGCTCAAGTCGATAACGTGATGGTCGGTTACGGTTGCCCAGCCGTCGATGGCTACCATGCCGTCTTTGGCGTCCAAGCCGACGATAATGTGGCCGGGGAATTGTTTGCAGGCTTCTCGCACGAATTCGGGGTTTTTCACCGCCGCCGTGCCGATAATCACATCGGTCAAACCCAGATCGAGATATTTTTCAATGGTTTCCAAATTGCGGATGCCACCGCCGAGCTGCACGGGAATGTTTTTGGACACTTCTTGCAGGATTTCGGTAATGGCTTCAAGGTTTTTCGGTTTGCCTGCAAAAGCGCCGTCCAAATCCACCAAATGCAGGCGGCGCGCGCCTTGTTTGACCCAATGCAGGGCGGTTTCGGCGGGGTTGTCGGAAAACACGGTGGCTTGATCCATCAAACCTTGTTTCAGGCGCACGCAGCGGCCTTCTTTCAAATCTATGGCGGGAATCAGTAACATTTTATTTCCATTGGTTTAGGTATTTTCAGACGGCCCTAAAGAAAGGCTGGAGGCCGTCTGAAAAAAGTGGCGCTATATTTTATGTATTTTACACAACTTACCCATTCCAGCGTAAAAAATTACGCAGGAGCAACAAGCCGCCGTCGTGGCTTTTTTCGGTGTGGAATTGGGTGGCAAACACGTTGTCTTTGCCGACGATACAGGCAAACTCGTCGGGATAGGCGCTGGTGCCGAGTACGATGTCGTTATCGGCGGGCGCAAAATAGTAGCTGTGCACAAAATAAAAACGGGTGTCTTGCGGAATATCTTGGAACAGCGGATGAGCTTGCGTTTGGTGTACGTTGTTCCAGCCCATGTGGGGCACTTTCAGTTTGCAGCCCTCTTCGTCGTGAAGATTGGCGGCAAAGCGTTTGACGTCGCCTTTAAACCAACCCAAACCGGCGGTGTCGCCCTCTTCGCTGTGGTCAAACAAAAGCTGTGCGCCCACGCAGATGCCGAAGAAAGGTTTGTTTTTGAGGCCGTCTGAAACCGCTTCGCCCAAGCCGCTTTTTTTCAGGGCGTTCATACAGTCGGGCATGGCGCCCTGCCCCGGAAAAATGATTTTATCGGCGGCAAAAACCTCTTCGGGGCGGTCGGTGAGTTTGATTTCAGCGTCGATTCCGGCAAGTTTTTGCGCGGCCTGCACAGATTTAAGCACGGAATGCAGATTACCCATACCGTAATCTACGATGGCGATGTTCATGTGGAAGTATCCTTTCAGACGGCCTGAAACCCCTGTTGCGCCGCCGTTATCCGATGCGGCGGGCATACCGAGATTTCTGATTTTTTGTTTGCCGCATCATAGCAGAAATTAACACTGCCTCGGAATATGCGCCATGAAAAGAAACGGCGGCTGCAGTTTTTTTGCACGGGCGTTTTATCCGCCTGCTCTCATGGCCGAATAATGCTAAGATACGCTTTCTTTAACATGACTTATCGGACATCCGCCGAACCATCCCACACCATGAATCCATTGCTCGAACTTTTGAAACCCTATCCTTTCGCCCGTTTGCGTGAAGCCATGGAAGGTATCGACGCGCCGGAAGGTTTGCAGCCCGTGCCTTTGCATATCGGCGAACCGAAACACCCTGCGCCTAAAGTCGTTACCGACGCATTAACCGCCGCTTTGCCCGAGTTGGAAAAATACCCGCTGTCTGCCGGTTTGCCCGAATTGCGCCAAGCTTGTGCCGACTGGGCGTTCCGCCGCTACGACGGCCTGAAGCTCAACCCCGACACGGAAATCCTGCCTGTGCTCGGCAGCCGCGAAGCTTTGTTTTCCTTCACCCAAACCGTGCTGAGTCCCGTTTCAGACGGCCTCAAGCCGGTTGTGGTCAGCCCCAATCCTTTTTATCAGATATACGAAGGAGCAACCCTGCTCGGCGGCGGCGAAATCTATTTTGCCAACAGCCGCGCGCCGCGTTTCCAGCCCGACTGGTCGGAAGTGCCCGAAGCGGTTTGGACGCGCGCACGCATCGTGTTTGTCTGCTCGCCCGACAATCCCAGCGGCAGCGTAATGCAGCTGGAAGACTGGCAAAAGCTGTTTGATTTGCAAGACCGCTATGGCTTCGTGATTGCCTCCGACGAGTGCTATTCCGAGATTTATTTCGACGGCAAAAAACCGTTGGGCGGCCTGCAAGCAGCGCAGCAGCTGGGCAGAAGCAACAAAGGCATTGTGATGTTTACCAGCCTTTCCAAACGCTCCAACGTACCCGGCCTGCGTTCGGGCTTTGTGGCCGGAGACGCCGACATTCTCAAGGCATTCCTGCTCTACCGCACCTACCACGGCAGCGCCATGAGCATTCCCGTCCAACGCGCCAGCATCGCGGCTTGGAACGACGAAGCGCACGTTGTCGAAAACCGCCGTCTGTATCAGGAAAAATTCGACAAGGTATTGCCGGTATTGCAACAAGTATTCGACGTGAGCCTGCCCGAAGCCTCGTTTTATATTTGGCTGAAAGTGCCGTACGGCGACGATTTGGCGTTTGCACGCAAACTTTGGCAAGAAGCCGCCATTCAAGTGTTGCCCGGCCGCTTCCTCGCGCGGGATACCGATAGAGGCAATCCGGGTATGGGCTATGTGCGCATTGCTTTGGTTGCCGATGTGGACACTTGCGTGAAAGCGGCGGAAACAATTGTTTCGCTTTACCGCTAAGACAATGTTTTGCTGAATCAGGCCGTCTAAAAATCTGAATAACAAACAGATAAAAAAATCCCGCATCAGAAATCATGCTTGCAGGCAGTTTTTCTGAATGCGGGAAATTTATTGCGTGTGTGTTTGAGTTTGTTCAGATTTTGAATCTGTTTTATTTTTTAGCGAATCCGCCGACAGGCTTTTTCTTGCCGCCGAAGCCTTCGCCTTTCGGCTTCACGCCGGGTTTCTTGCCGGAAAATTTTTTGGCACCCGGTTTCTTATCGCCAAACTTTTTGTCGCCGAATTTTTTATCGCCAAACTTGCGCTCGCCCCAACCGCCTTTGCCTTTCGGCTTCAAGGCTTTGGTGGCACGTTTGCGGGTCGGCTCCATGCCTTCGATGGTCATTTCGGGCAGTTTGCGGTTAATGTATTTTTCGATTTTGTGGACTTTAACGTACTCGTTAACCTCGGCAAAAGAAATCGCCAAGCCCGTGCGGCCTGCGCGGCCGGTGCGGCCGATACGGTGAACGTAATCTTCTGCCTGTTTGGGCAAATCGTAGTTGATCACATGTGTGATGGTCGGCACGTCGATACCACGCGCGGCAACGTCGGTGGCAACCAAAATTTTGCAGCGGCCTTTGCGCAAATCCATCAGCGTGCGGTTACGCCAACCTTGCGGCATGTCGCCGTGCAGGCAGTTGGCGGCAAAGCCTTTTTCGTACAAATCGTCGGCCAGTTGCTCGGTCATGGCTTTGGTGGACGTGAAAATCACGCACTGGTTAATGTTGGCATCGCGCAGAATGTGGTCGAGCAGGCGGTTTTTGTGACGCATATCGTCGCAATACAAAAGCTGCTCTTCGATTTTGCCTTGATCGTCCACGCGCTCCACTTCGACCACTTCGGGATTTTTCGTGAGTTTGCGGGCGAGTTTGCCTACTGCGCCGTCCCAAGTGGCGGAAAACAACAGGGTTTGGCGGCTTTCGGGCGTGGCGGCGACGATGGTTTCGATGTCTTCGATAAAGCCCATGTCGAGCATGCGGTCGGCTTCGTCGAGGATCAGCACTTCCAAGCGGCTGAAATCGACTTTGCCGCTGTCCATCAAGTCCATCAAACGGCCGGGAGTGGCCACAATCAGGTCAATCGGTTTGCTCAAGGCACGGATTTGGTAGCCGAAAGAAGAACCGCCGACAATGCTGACGGTGCGGAACCATTTCATGTTTTGGGCGTAGGTAAGCGCGTTTTTTTCAACTTGCGCCGCCAACTCGCGGGTGGGCGTGAGCACCAGCGCGCGCGGGCCTTTGCCGGGTTTGTCGCTGCGTTTGGTCAAGCGTTGCAATGTAGGCAGCAAAAATGCGGCGGTTTTGCCGGAGCCGGTTTGCGCCGAAGCCATGATGTCGCGGCCGTCGAGCGCATGGGGAATGGATTGTGCCTGAATCGGCGTGGGCGAATCGTAGCCGGCTTGGGTTAATGCGGATAAGAGGTTTTTGTCGAGATTTAAATCGCTAAATTTTACAGACATGGGTTTCCTGAACGGAACAACAACACTTTTTCCGCCTGAAGTTTTTTCAGACGGCCTTGAAGCAAAGACGGCGTATGGAAATCACTAAGAGTGGTTTACGCAGGGTTGTCGCAGGTATCTTTAGACCTGTGGTTAACATCGGCGACAACCTGCAAGTATGCCCGGCTCTGGCAAAGAAAACATAGCTTATGCGGCATGTGCCGACTGATGTTTCTTTGTTGTACCAAGCAAATCAGAAAAGCGCCGCTCGGGCGGGCTTGAATAATATGAAGTTGGCTGAAGACGATGGCTTCAAAAAGACAAGGGTGCGGATAGTATAGAACTTCTGCTGCAAGGTCAAGAAAAATGACTGTTTTTCTTAGAAAAGCTATTGGGAAAGCGGTGAAAAAGGCGCATCTGCTTTCAGGCGTTTTGTGTGGTTTATAAAGATGAAAGGCCGTCTGAAATATGTTTTTCAGACGGCCTGAGACCTTTGCAAAACCCCCATCTGCGGCGCATTTCTGCGTTGTGCGCTGCTCGCTCGTTTGCCTATCTATATGATATGTCTGCACTCGCTGCGCTGCTACGCCTTGAACTGCATCCACATCTGAGGGTTTTGCAAAGGTCTCAGCCTCTTAATATCATCTCATGAAGATGTTTTATTTTTTAGCGGGAGCCGGAGCTTGAGGCGGCTCTTTTTCGATTTTCAGCAGTTTCACGTCGAATACTAAAACGGAGTTCGGGCCGATTTTTTCGCTGGGGCTGTTTTCGCCGTAAGCCATTTCAGCCGGTACGAACAAGGTATATTCGGCGCCTTCTTTCATCAGCTGCAAGCCTTCCGTCCAGCCTTTGATCACTTGGTTCAGCGGGAAGGTAACTGGCTGGTCGCCGTGCTGTTTGCTGCTGTCGAACACGGTGCCGTCGATCAGGCGGCCTTCGTATTCCACGGTAACGATATCGCTGGCTTTAGGCTGTGCGCCGGTGCCTTCGCTTTTCACTTTGTATTGCAGGCCGGAAGCGGTGGTTTTCACGCCTTCTTTGGTGGCGTTTTCTTTCAGGAAGGCTTGGCCTTTTTCAAGATTTTTCTTGGCATCTTCTACCATTTTCGCTTGGGCTTTTTTCTGCTGTTCGGCCAAAAACGCCATCATCACTTCTTGGGCTTTTTGGTCGCTCATTTTGGTCTCTTTGCCGTCAAGCACGGTTTGCAGGGCTTCGTTGAATACTTTCATATCCACTTCGGTGCCGTGGTCTTTCATTTGTTTGAGCGAACGGCCGATGTCCATACCCATAGCGTAGCTGGCTTGCTGGGTTGCATTGCCGATGTCGGAAGCGGCGGCGGATGCGGCTTTTTCGCCCGATGCTGCCGGTGCATTTTCCGTGGTTTGCTTGTTGCATGCGGCCAAAGCCAATGCTGCGGTAACTGCCAATGCGCTCATTTTGAAAGTTTTCGTCATTGTTTTATTCCTGAGTAACTGGATAAAGGAAGCTGGGATTATAACCAAGTTTGCGTTAATTGAAATTAAGGCCGTCTGAAAAAAACCAAGTTTCAGACGGCATTTCGTTAAAGCCGAACCGGTTTGCCGCTCTGCATAAAGCCGGATGTGCCGCCTTCTCTTTTCAGACGGCCTGCCCTACAATGCAGGCCGTCTGAATCTTTGTCGCCAACCTACCATGATAACCGCATCTCCAACCAACCGCGCCGCACCGCTGCTGATTACGGGCTGCGTACTTTTCGGGCTGGGCAGCCTGATTGTTAAATTCGTATCCGTAGGGCCGTATGCCATCGCCTTTTGGCGGCTTTCCATCGCAGCGGTTATTTTTTGGGGTTTGTCGCGTTTTTTCGGACAAAAACTGCCGAAAAGTAGAAAAGCCACAGGTTTGGCAATGCTTTCGGGCGCATTTTTAGGTATGGAGCTGGCTTTGTGGCACGAAAGTATTTATGCGGTCGGCCCGGGTATTTCGACTTTACTCAACAGCCTGCAAATCTTTTTTCTCACGGCCATCGGCGCGGCCTTTTTCGGCGAAAAACCGGGTAAAGCCCAATTATTGAGCCTGATTGCCGCCGTGGTCGGCGTAGCCTTGATTGCCAGCCCCGAATTCGGCCGCAACGAAGCGGCAGGCTGGGGTTTTGCCAGCGGGATTATCTCGGGCGCAATGCTGGCATTATCGATGGTGTTTGTGCGCCAAACCCACCAAGCCGAACCGACGCCGCTGTTTCCGATGATGCTGTTGGTAAGCTTGGGCGGTATGGCGGCTTTGTTGTTGCCGACTTTATTATTGGATGCGCACAACCTCTTCCCCACTACCCTTAGCGATCTCGGCTTGGTATTAGTTTACGGCGCGGTCATACAATGTATTGCATGGGGTTTGATTGCGTATTCCATCCCGCTGCTGCCGCTCTCTCTGGCAGGCCTGCTGCTGTTGAGCGAACCGGTTGCGGCGCTGCTTATCGACTATTTTCTGCTCGACAAACCCATCAATATGCTGCAATGGACGGGGGCGGCACTCACGCTTTTTGCCATTTATCTCGGTTCGCCCCGCACGAAAACCGCCATGCGTAAACCGGCGGAATCGTGATAAAATCCAGCCCTTACTTTATCTGCCACAGGCCGTCTGAACATGAATATTTTTGCCAATGCCCTGTCAACCGCGCTAGGCCGCTGCATTGCCGCCAAAACGGTGAGCGAAGAAGGCCGACCGGTCGGTTTTATGTACCGCGAAGAGCCGGTGTTTGAGCAAGACAGCGGCTGGCGCTTTTTCAGCGGCGACGAAACCGACGAATACACCGCCAATCCCGACAACTTCGGCGTGTACAGCATCAGCGACATTACCCGCAGCAACCCCGCCGTTGCCGAGTGGTTAAACCAACCCGCCGGCTCGGCGTGGGAAACCGACGAAAACGGCGCGTTTCAAAGCGTTGAAGACTGGCAGCCGAAAGACTAAGCTGCCCTGCACCCCGCTTCTTTTCAGACGGCCTTTCGCCTGATGCCGCCGTCAAGCACCCTATTCCATTTATATTGACACATTAACCTCAACGGACACCGAATCATGAACATCATCGAACCCAGCCACAACGGTACCCATTTGCGTATCGGCATCGTGCAAGCCCGCTTCAGCAACGAAATCGGCAGCGCCATGCTCAAAGTCTGCACCGATAAACTGATTGCTTTGGGCGTGGACACCGACAACATCACCGTCGCCACCGTACCCGGCGCATTGGAAGTGGCGCTCGTGCTGCAAAACATGGCTTCTTCGCAACAATATGATGCCCTGATCGCCCTCGGCGCCGTCATCCGCGGCGAAACCTACCATTTCGAGCTGGTAGCCAACGAATCCGGCGCCGCCATTACCCGCGTCGGCCTCGACTACAACATTCCGATTGCCAACGCCATCCTCACTACCGAAAACGACGAGCAGGCGCACGTTCGCATCGAAGAGAAAGCCACCGATGCCGCCATCGTGGCCGTCGAATGCGGCAATCTGATCAACCTCTTGCTGGAAGATCAAATCGACGACGCTTTCGAAGAAGACGACGAATAATCTGATTCAGACGGCCTCAACCAAGCTGAGGCCGCCTGAAAAAAACATTAAGGATTTACCCATGAAACAACCATCATCTCCCCGCCGCCGCGCACGGGAATTTACCGTACAGGCTTTGTATCAAGCCGCCCTCACGGATTCCCCCGCCGCCGAAACCGCCAAAAACATCCGCGAAAGCAAAGATTTCAAAAAAGCCGACGGCGACCTTTTTGCCGCGCTCTTTTTCGGTGCGCACAGCAACCAAAGCACCTACATGCAGCAAATCCGCCCCCTGCTCGACCGTGACGAAAACGAACTCAGCCCCATCGAGCGCGCGGTATTGCTGATGGCTTGCCACGAGCTGAATGCCATGCCCGAAACCCCCTACCCGGTAATCATCAACGAAGCCATCGAAGTAACCAAAACCTTCGGCGGCACCGACGGGCACAAATTCGTTAACGGCATTCTCGACAAACTCGCCCTGCAACTGCGCCCGAACGATCCCAAGCGCAACTAAAAAGCGCAACTAAAAGCAAAATTTTTTTAAATCAGTTTCACAGATTTAAAACATAAAAAACCGATGCCGTTTCTGAGCATCGGTTTTTTAATCATATTTTTCAGACGGCCTCAATTCAGCCCTGCTTCAAATGTTCCAAATCATAAATCTGCGCCACCGCATCCACCAGTTCACTGCTTTGCGAACCGGCTTTATTCAATGTGCGCGACGGCGAATGCAGCAGTTTATTGGTCAGCTGCACCGATAATCTTTCCAACACTTCTTCAGGCGGCGTGCCTTTGGCGAGCTGCTTCATGGCATTTTCCAAAACCTGACGGCGCGCCCGTTCGCCTTCGTCGCGCAAAGCACGGATCATGGGCACGTTTTGGCGGCTTTTCTGCCATTCGACAAACTCGGCCACTTTCTGCTCAACCATCGCCTCCGCCGCTTCGGCAGCCTGCTTACGGGCTTTTTGGCCGGTTTGGACGATATTGGCAATGTCGTCCACCGTGTAGAGATAAGCGTCGTTCAAATCGCCGACTTCCGCTTCAATATCGCGCGGCACGGCCAAATCCAGCATAAATACAGGCATATTTTGGCGCTGCTTCAACGCGCGCTCAACCATGCCTTTGCCGACAATCGGCAGCTGGCTGGCCGTGGAAGAAACCACCACGTCGTATTCGTACAAAATATCAGGCAATTCGGAAAGCAAGCGCGGTTCGGCATTGACGCTGAGTTTTTCGCACAACTCTTGGGCGCGCGGCAAAGTGCGGTTGGCTACCGTAATCAGGCGGGGCGTTTTGGCGGCAAAGTAAGTGGCTACCAATTCAATCATTTCGCCTGCGCCGATAAACAGTACGTTTAAATCGGCGATATCGGGAAAAATCTGCTCGGCCATTTTCACCGACGCAGCCGCCATGGAAACTGAATTTTCTCCCACCGCCGTGCCGGTGCGCACTTCTTTAGCCACGGCAAATGTTTTCTGAAACAGCGCGTTCAGCCAAGTATCAACGGTGTGCTGCTCTTGGGCAACGCGCACCGCATCTTTAATCTGACCGAGAATCTGCGGTTCGCCCAAAACCATAGAATCCAAGCCGCAAGCCACACGGAAGGCATGGCGGATGGCGGCGTTGTTATCCAAGGTGTAAAGATACGGGCGGATTTCATCTAAGTTGACACCGTGATATTGCGACAACCATTTGACGATGTATTCTTCATCGCCCACACAATAAAGCTCGGTGCGGTTGCAGGTAGAAAGAATCACGGCCTCTTGCACGCCCTCGCCCGCAGTCAGAGCGCGAACGGCTTCAGGCAGGCTTTCGGCGGTGAAAGCCAGCTTTTCACGAATGCTGAGAGGTGCGGTTTGATGATTGAGGCCGACAGCAGTAAGTTGCATGAGAGGGTGTGGAGTGAATCTGCGAACGCATTATTATAGCTTAAGTTGCGCTTGAAAAAAATCCGAAAACCATAGCGGTGTTTGATGGAAAGCTATGTTAAATGCTATGGTTTACCTAAAATTTTCAACTGCTTGCTGTTGTTTAAGCAAAGCACGACAAGCAATAGTCAATGGCTTGGCGTTGATTTTGTATCGCATCAATCTCAAGAGGCCGTCTGAAAAAATATTTTCAGACGGCCTCTTGAGACTCAAAGCAGACAAGAAATGCCTGCGTTTTTAACCGAACAGTTTTTTCAAATCGGAAGATTTTTTGCGGTAAGGCAAACGGATATCGACGCGGAAAATGCCGTCGAGCTGGCGGCTTTTAATCACGGCATCGTTGTCGTACATCAGCGCCAAACGTTCTTTCAAATTACGCAATGCCATCGAATTTCCTTTGTGCGGCTTGGCATTTTCTTGGCTGTCGGTCGGTACATACGGGTTTTCGATGCGGATATAAATCCAGTGCTTTTGGCGGGTGGTCAATACCGAAATACAGCCCGGACGGTGGGTGGATTCAATACCGTGAAATACCGCATTTTCCAGCAGAGGTTGCAGCAGCAAATGAGGGGTTTCGGCATCGTCCGGCGCGTGGTGCTGCCACATCACCTGAACGCGTGTGTGCCCCATGCGGATTTGCTCGATGGCGATATATTCCTGCGCCCATTCGATTTCCTGCCCCAGAGTACTGTTTTGGCTGCCGTCGCGCAGTTGGGCGCGGAAAAGGTTGGCGAGGTTTTCCAGCAGCGTTTCCGCGTCGTAAGGGCGGAGCCTGATCAAACTGATGGCTGCGTTTAAGCTGTTAAACAGAAAATGCGGGCGGATACGGGCGGTGAGCGCGCTCAAACGCGCTTCCGAAAGCGAAGGCGCCAAGCTGTAACGGCGTGAAGCTTCGGTGTACATAAAGCCCAAAGCAAAAAAGTTGAACAAAAAGAAATGCTGCCAAAAATACATGCGCTCGCCGAGAATAACGTAATCGACAATGGTAAAGATAATCAGGTTGCTGATGTGCACGATAAGCACGGCAAAGCGCGATTCGGTAATGCGCGGCAAGGTGTTGGCGAGCAGGTAGCCTTTAATCAGAATCGCCAATAAAGTGGGCGCGGCCCAAGCCGCGTTGTGATAAAGCTGGTCGGTATAACTTTCAGTAGAGAGGCTGATTAAAGGGAAAGCCATCAATCCGAATATGCTGGACAAAATCAAACGCGAGATGGTGCCGAAATTCCGTAAATCAGGAAGTGCAAACCAAGATTGTATTTGGCGTATAATAGGCATCTTTACAACAAACTCTCTAAATGCGACAACTGAGTGGATGAATTTATGAATGATAATAAAACCTGGTCGGGGCGTTTTAATGAACCCGTATCCGAGCTGGTAAAAAAATATACCGGCTCCATCGATTTCGACAAACGCTTGGCGAAGTGGGATATACAAGGCTCTTTGGCCCATGCGCAGATGCTGCAACAGGCAGGAGTATTGAGTGAGGAAGACTTAACCGCCATCCGACAGGGAATGGCCGACATTATAGCAGAAATCGAATCCGGCCGAATGGCTTGGTCGCTCGATCTCGAAGACGTACACATGAATATCGAGCGCCGCCTGACCGACAAAATCGGCGATGCGGGCAAGCGTCTCCACACCGGCCGCAGCCGCAACGATCAGGTAGCTACCGACATCCGCTTATGGCTGCGCGACCAGATTACCGACATTCAAGCCCTCATCCGCGACCTGCAAGCCGCGTTGGTTGATTTGGCGGAACGCAACGCCGATGTTGTGATGCCCGGTTTCACCCATCTTCAAGTGGCCCAGCCGGTAAGTTTCGGCCACCACATGCTTGCTTATGTGGAAATGTTGGGACGCGATTTCGAGCGCATGGCCGACTGCCGCAAACGCGTAAACCGTATGCCTTTGGGAGCAGCCGCGCTGGCCGGCACAACCTACCCCATCCGTCGCGAAACCACCGCCGAACTGCTCGGCTTTGAGCAAATCTGCCAAAACTCGCTGGACGCCGTTTCCGACCGCGATTTTGCGATTGAGTTTACCGCTGCGGCCAGCCTGATTATGGTGCATTTGAGCCGCTTGAGCGAAGAATTGATTTTGTGGATGAGCCCGCGTTTCGGTTTCATCGACATCGCCGACCGCTTCTGCACCGGCTCTTCCATTATGCCGCAAAAGAAAAACCCCGACGTGCCCGAGCTGGTACGCGGCAAATCCGGCAGAGTTATCGGCCACCTTACCGGCCTGATTATGTTGATGAAATCCCAACCTTTGGCCTACAACAAAGATAATCAGGAAGACAAAGAACCGCTGTTTGACACGGCAGATACTTTGATTGACACCTTGCGCATTTACGCCGACATGATGCGCGGCGTAACCGTTAAACCGGAAAACATGCGCGCCGCCGTGATGCAGGGCTTTGCGACCGCTACGGATTTGGCCGACTATTTAGTGAAAAAAGGTATGCCTTTCCGCGACAGCCATGAAGTGGTTGCTTTGGCCGTGCGCCATGCCGACACACAAGGTGTGGATTTGAGCGAACTGCCGTTAAGCGTCTTGCAAGGTTTCAGCGGTTTGATTGCCGAAGACGTGTACGGCGTACTGACACCCGAAGGCAGCTTGAATGCCCGCAACCACTTGGGCGGCACCGCGCCCGAGCAAGTGCGTTTGCAGGTAAAACGCTGGCGCGACATTTTGGCTGCTTGATTTCTGAATCAATAAAGCGATAACTTAAAGAGGCCGTCTGAAAAATCTTTTCAGACGGCCTCTTCTTAATCAAAGCTCAATCAGGCTTGAGCCTTACAGCACTTTCACAATGCTTTCACACAGATAACGGATGTTGTCTTCCGTGATGCCTGCCACGTTGATGCGGCCTGAACGCACGGCGTAAATGGCAAATTCGTCTTTCAGGCGGTCAACTTGCTCCGGGCTTAAACCTGAAAACGAGAACATGCCGTTTTGTTTCACGATAAAGCTGAAATCTTGTTCCGCGCCGTATTCTTTCAGCAAATCCACGAATTTTTGGCGCATTTCTTTAATGCGGCCGCGCATTTCGTCCAGCTCGGCAATCCATTGTGCTTTCAACGCCTCGTCTTTCAACACCAAAGCCACGGTCGAACCGCCGTGTGAAGCGGGGTTGGAATACAGGGTACGGATGATGGTTTTCACTTGGCTGAAAGCACGGTTGGCAGCTTCTTCGTCGGCGGCTACCAAAGTGAACGCGCCCACACGCTCGTTGTACATGCCGAAGTTTTTGGAATAAGAGCTGGCTACCAGCAGTTCTTTATTCAGTTTGGCAAAGGCGCGCAAGCCGTAAGCGTCTTCTTCCAAGCCGTTGGCAAAGCCTTGGTAAGCGAAGTCAAACAGCGGCAACCAGCCTTTTTCGGCAGACATTTTCGCCAAGGTTTCCCATTGCTCGGGGGTCGGGTCGATACCGGTAGGGTTGTGGCAGCAGCCGTGCAGCAGCACCACGTCGCCCTCTTCGGCTTGGCTCAAATCTTCAATCAGGCCGTTCCAATCCAAGCCGTGGGTGTTTTTATCGTAGTAGCGGTAATCGCGGATATTGATGCCTGCGGCTTTGAAAATGGCGTTGTGGTTCGGCCAAGTGGGGGTGGAAATCCACACGTTTTTCGCACCGGTTTGGCGTTTGATAAATTCGGCAGCCACGCGCAAAGCACCGGTACCGCCCAAGCTTTGCGCGGTTTTGGTGCGTTTGGACGTAACGATTTCGCTGTCGGCACCAAACAGCAATTTTTGCGTTTGGGCGTTGTATTCGGCCACGCCGTCGATGGTCAGGTAGTTTTTGGTGTTTTCGGTTTCCAGCAGGCGTTTTTCGGCTTCTTTTACCGCTTTCACAATCGGGGTTTGGCCTTGGGCGTCTTTGTAAACGCCGATGCCTAAGTTCACTTTATTTTCACGGGTTTCTGCTTTGAATGCTTCGCCCAAACCCAAAATCGGGTCGGCAGGTGCGGCTTCGATCTTATCGAAAAACATGGCGGTACCTTTCTACAATTAAAATGGGAAACTGATGAAGATTAGAAAATTCCAGCTATCTATCTTACGCTTTTTAACATAAGATGAAAACAAAAAACCAAGCAGGCCGTCTGAAAATTTTCAGACGGCCTGCTTGGTTTTATAACGGATATTACGCCATTGAAACTTGATGAAATCTCAAGCAGATTGAAACCTTATCCGCCAATCATCGAAAGATCGCGTATCAAGCCGAATTTTTTGTTGTGCAGGAAGTGGTGCTCCGGTTTTTCGTCCATCAATTCGTGCAGGTGCTGCTGCAAGCCTTCGGTGTCGCCTTGTTGCAGCCAGGGGCGGAGGTCGTAGGCGGTGCCGCCGAACAGGCATAAGTGCATTTTGCCTTGGGCGCTGACGCGCAATCGGTTACAGCTGCGGCAGAAATCTTTGCTGTACGGGGCAATAAAGCCGATGCCGCCGGCGAAATCGCGATGGCGGTATTCCCGCGCGGGGCCGGCGTGTGCTTGGCGTGGCAAGAGCTGCCAGCCTTGCGCCTGCAAATCGGCTTCCAATCCTGCGGCGGAAAGGTGTTGTGCGTTGAAGAGTGAAAAATTATCACGGGTCTGCATCAATTCGATAAAACGCAGGGTTACGGGGCGGTGGCGCACGAACTCCAATGCGTCGGCGAGCGTTCTGTCGATGTAGCGGCGCATTAATAAGGTGTTCACTTTTATGGAGTAGAAGCCTTCGGCCAAGATGTCGTCTAAGGCACGCAGGATGTTGTGGCATTCGCGCTTGCCGGTGATTTGGTAAAACACTTCGGGGTCGAAGCTGTCGATGCTGATGTTGAGTTTGTCCAAGCCTGCCGCGCGGTAGGCGGGGAAAAGTTTGGCGAGCTTGAAAGCGTTGGTGGTCAGGGCGACGTGTTCGATTTCGGGCTGTGCTTTGCAGATGGCAATGATGTCGGCCAAGTCGCGGCGCAAGGTCGGCTCGCCGCCGGTGAGACGGATTTTGCGCGTGCCGTTACGGGCGAATGTTTGCACCAGTGTTTCGATTTCGCGCAGGCTCAGTTCGTCGGGTTTGGCCTTGCCTTGATAGCCGTCGGGCAGGCAATACACGCAGCGGTAGTTGCACAAATCGGTAACGGACAAACGCAGGTAAGTCAGACGGCGTTGGAAAGGGTCGGTCAGTGCGTTCATAAGAAAGCCTCTGTAAAAGGCTGGACGGTTACGGTCGTACCGGCGGGCAAATCGCCTGCCTCACACGGCAGAATCATGTAGCCGTTGGCGCGGCTCACGCCCCATACGCGGTGGGAATCCTGCGCGCCGGAGGGTGCGGCCGACCAGCTTCCGTCGGCTTCTTGCTGCAAAAGCGCGCGCTGGATGTCGGTGCGGCCGGGCGATTTTTTCACGGGCTGGGTTAAGACGGCCGAAAAACGCAATGGCTGCGGCACGTCGGTTGCGCCGCACAGCAGCCACAAGGCTTCTTTGATAAAGAGGTCGAAGCCCACAAAGCCGGACACGGGGTTGCCGGGCAAACCGAAATACCATGTGTTCAACATTTTGCCGAACACAAAAGGCTTTCCGGGCTTCACGGCCACTTTGTAATGATGGATGGCGCCCAAACGCAATACGGCTTCGCGAACGTAATCATAATCGCCCACGGATACGCCGCCGGAAGTGATGACCACATCGGCTTGCTGGGCGGCTTCGTCGAGCACATGCAGCACGCCTTCCAAATCGTCGGCGGCCTGCCCCAAATCGAGCACTTCCACCGGCAGCAGGTTCAGCCGCGCCATCAGCGTGTGGCGGTTGCTGTCGTACACTTGGTCGGGTCTGCCCACCGGTGTGCCGAGTTCGTGCAGTTCGTCGCCGGTGGATAACACCGCCACTTTGATTTTGCGGTACACCGGCACTTCGCCGACACCCAGCGCAGCCAGCAGCATGATGTCGGCCGTGCGCAGAATACGCCCAGCTTGCAGCACGGTATTGCCGATGGCGACTTCTTCGCCGCAATAGCGGATATTGTCGCCTGCGCGGGCGGTTTGGTTGAGCACGATGCTGTCTTCTTCGACGGTTACGTTTTCTTTCAATACCACGCACGCGCCGCCTGTCGGTACAACCGCACCGGTCATAATCCGAACGCATCCGCCTTCGGGTACATTGCCTGCAAACGGTTTGCCCGCCGCCGATTCTCCCGCCACCTGCCAACGGCTGCCCGCTTCGGCTGCGGCCGGCAAAGTGTAGCCGTCCATAGCGGAAATATCGGCGCACGGGATATTCAAGGGTGACGTAATATCTTGCGCCAAAACGCGTCCTGCAGCGCGGGCAACGGCTACGGTTTCAATCTCGGGGCGGTATTTGCTTTTATCGATATGCGCCCGAATCAGGGTTTGCAGTTCGGTAACGGATGTGAGCGACATGGTTTATCCTTGATTGCAAAATAAAAATAACAGCGAGCGGTATGCCGGATGATATACCAAGACAGGTTGCGCTTTATATGTTTTTGGTGCAACGGCATACGGCGGTGTGATGCGGTGTGTACCCCCCGCTTGAGGGTTTGCGGGTAATGACATCATAAGGCCGTGATAGCGCATACAGAATGCCCCTAAAGCATGAACCCAAACCGCAAAGGCATAGCCCGTATGCTACTTTGGGAGTATTTCCGCACTATCCGAGGGATTAGTTGCCCGCTGCCGTGAAAGGTTTGCACAAGACATTAAGGCCGTCTGAAAAAGGCCGTCTGAACTTTTTCAGACGGCCTCATATGCTTCATTGATCAGCACTTGGCTTCCGCGCCTTTACGGGCGTAATACCACCAGTTCAACACCAAACAAATGGCATAGAAAATGATGAAGCCGATCAAAGCCGCGTTCACGCCGCCGGTGAGGTCGATAGACGTGCCATAGCTTTTCGGGATGAAGAAACCGCCGTAAGCCGCAAATGCCGCCGTAAAACCGATCACCGCCGCACCTTCTTTGGTAGCGTCCAAACGCGCCTGCTCTTCGCTGACCTTGCCTTCGTCGGCAAACTTTTGGTGCATATTGAGGAAAATCACCGGCACCTGCATAAAGGTTGAACCGTTGCCGATGCCCGTCAGCGCAAACAAGGCCAAGAAGCAGGCGAAGAAACCCCAGAAATTGCCGCCCTGCCCGTTGCTCGGCAGGAAAGCGATCACACCGAACACCGCGATAATCATGCCTGCGAATACGATTTGGGTAACCGCCGCGCCGCTCTTGATTTTATCGGAAATCCAACCGCCGAACGGACGTGCCAGCGCACCCACCAACGGCCCCAAGAAGGCGTATTTCACCGGATCGATGCCGGTAAACTGGCTTTTAATCAGCAGCGGGAAACCTGCCGCGAAGCCGATAAATGAGCCGAACGTGCCCAAATAGAGAATGCACATAATCCAGTTGTGCTTGCGGCTGAAAATAATGGCTTGGTCTTTAAAGCTGGCTTTTGCGCTGGCCAAATCGTTCATGCCGAACCATGCCGCCAAAGTGGAAAGAATGATAAACGGCACCCAAATAAAGCCCGCATTTTGCAGCCACATTTGCTTGGTAACGTCGCCTTTGACCCAAGTTTGCGGTTCGCCGCCGAACGCACCGAAAATGCCGGCGGTAATCACCAGCGGCACGACAAATTGAACGGTGGAAACGCCCAAATTACCCAAGCCCGCGTTCAAGCCCAGAGCCGTGCCTTTTTCCGCTTTGGGATAGAAAAAGCTGATATTGGCCATGCTCGACGAGAAATTGCCGCCGCCGAAGCCGCACAGCAAGGCCAACACCATCATGGTGATGTAGTCGGTATCGGGGTTTTGCACGGCGAAGCCCAAACCGATGGCGGGCAGCAGCAGGCTGGCTGTCGATAAAGCCGTCCATTTGCGTCCGCCGAATACCGGCACCATAAACGAGTAAAAAATACGCAAAGTCGCGCCGGAAAGCGCAGGCAGCGCCGCCAGCCAGAAAAGCTGGTTTTCGCTGTATTTAAAGCCGATATTGGGCAGGTTGACTACCGCCACGCTCCACACCTGCCAAATGGCAAAGGCCAGCAGAAGAGCGGGAATGGAAATCCACAGATTGCGGGTGGCGATTTTTTTACCGGTTTGCTGCCAGAATGTTTTGTCTTCCGGCTGCCAGTGTTCGATCAAATGCGACATAACGATACTCCGTAAAAAGAAACCTGTTGAGGCCGTCTGAAAAACCGCTGCGTTTTCAGACGGTCTGATGTAAGGATTACGACTGCTTCTGATTCAAGGCTTTCAGTTCTTGGTCGCGCTTGGCTTTAAACGAGAAGTGCATCCAAATCAGCGAAACGCACACCGTGCCGTAAAGCAGCATGAACGATGTCGAACGGATGCCCGTCCAGTCTTCCAGCGCGCCGAACATAATCGGCAGCAAAAATCCGCCCATACCGCCTGCCAAGCCCACGATGCCCGATACCGCGCCGATATTGTCGGGATAGTCGTCGGCCACGAATTTAAACACCGAGGCTTTACCCACAGCCGTTGCCACGCCCACGGTAAACATCAGCACGGTAAACAGGGTTACGCCCAAGCCGATGTGCATGCTCAAGGGGCCGTTTTTGGTTTGGATAACCAAGTCGGTTTGCGGATAAGAGAGCAGGAAGAAGCACACCCAGCACACCCACATCACCGCCCACGTTACTTTGTAAGCACCGAATTTGTCGGAAAGATAGCCGCCAAACGCACGCAGCACGCCGCCGGGCAACGAGAAACAGGCCGCTAAAAACGCCGCCGTTTTCAGCTCCATGCCGTATTCGCCCACATAATATTTGGTCATCCACAAGGCCAGCGCCACATAGCCGCCGAACACCACCGAATAATATTGGCTGTAACGCAGCACGCCGGGGTCTTTCAGCAAAGCCAGCTGTTCGCGCAACGTCACGCTAGACGACACCAAATGTTTCGGATCGTGGTAGCTGGTAAACCAAAAAATCACCGCCATTGCCAGCATAATCGCCGAATACACGGTCGGCACAATCTGCCAAGTGCCGTAAGTGGTGATCAGCCAAGCGGCCAAAAATTTGTTGACGGCAGAACCGGCGTTACCCGCGCCGAACACGCCCATCGCCATACCTTGCTGATGCTTGGGGAACCAGCGCGCCACATAAGGCGTACCCACCGAGAAAGAGCCGCCCGCCAAGCCCATCAACAGGCCGATAATCAGGAAATGCCAGTATTGGTTGGCATAGCTCATCAGGAAAATCGCCGGCACCGAAATCGCCATCAGTGCAAACAGCACGACACGTCCGCCGTATTTATCGGTAAGAATGCCCAGCGGCACCCGAATCAGCGAGCCGGACAACACCGGCAGCGCAATCAAGATGCCGTATTGGGTTTGGTTGAAGCCCATTTCTTCCTGCACCTTGATGCCGACCACCGCCAGCATCATCCACACCATAAAGCACACCGTAAACGAAAGCGTGCTCGACACCAACACCGAATAGCGTTTGTAAGTTTCCGAGGCCATCTTGCCGCCCCTCCCTTTCTTAGTTGATAACAAAATGAAATTTCTGCTTAGTGTTACGTTACTCTCTTGGAATCTGCGGCGCATTCACTTGAAGCATCGAAGACACAAGGCATTGGCATAGCCCCGTATCCACCGAATGGGCATCCGGGTAGTTATTTAGTCGTATCTCTTTTGCCGCAAACACATCGGGCCGTCTGAAAAATATTTTTCAGACGGCCCGATGTGCCCGAATACGGTAAACGCTTACGGCAGCTTAAACCAAAACGCCCAGCATCACTTGATTGGCATTGAATACGGCAACTGCGGGTTTGCCCGGCTCCAGCGCCAAAGTTTCGCTGCTGTACAGCGTAATCGTGGCGCACAGATGATGGCCGCCGATATCCAGCGTAACCACATTGTTCACCGCGCCCTGCTCCACCCGCTTGACCTTGCCGGGCAAGCAGTTTTCCGCCGACAGCACCATCGGCGCCAAATCGGTGGCAATCACAATCGAAGCCGCCTTCACCATCACCACGACCATGCTGCCCGTTGCCAGTTTCAGACGGCGGCGGCTGAAGCTGCTGATCTGCGCCTGTATTTCGATACCCGAATCCGTTGCCACGGTAACCAAACAGCTGCCGCCCTCTTCTTCGAGCGCGGTTACTTTGCCTACCAATTGGTTGCGCGCACTGCTTTTCATCACATTTCCTTTATCGTTCGCTAACAGCCCGACCGTTTTTTCAGACGGCCTCAAGGCACGATTTGATTGTTTTTAATCGTTAGGTTGCGGCACATTATGCTGCACCGCATACACCGCCGCCTGCACGCGGCTGGTCAGCTCCAGCTTGCGCAAAATGCTCTGCACATGCACTTTGATGGTGGATTCGGCCAAATCCAGCTTGCGAGCAATGATTTTGTTGCTGTGTCCGGCGGCGAGGTGGCCGAGAATTTCCATCTCGCGCGGCGTGAGCGTATCCAAAGCCCCTGCTGCGGCGGGCGCGGCAGGGCGTATCAGCGACTGCACCAGCCGCGCGGTCATTTCGGGCGAAAACACGTTGTCGCCGGCGGCGGCCTTCTTGATGGCATCCACCAAAAACTCGGCGTTGATGTTTTTCAGCAGAAAACCGCGCGCGCCCAAGCGCATACATTCGGTTAAATCTTCGCTGTCTTCGGAGACGGTCAGCATCACCACCGTTTGGTCGGGGCGGCTGCTGAGTATCTGTGCTAAGGCTTCGCGGCCGTTCATCACCGGCATGTCCAAATCCAAAAGCACCACGTCGGGATTAAGCTGCTCCGCCAGTTTCACGCCGCTCAAGCCGTCGGCCGCTTCGCCGATCACTTCGCAATCTTCCTGCCGCGCCAGCAAAGCCTTGATGCCGCTGCGGAACAAAGTATGGTCGTCCACCAAAATGATGCTGATTTTTTCGTTTGTATCCATAATCAAATCAAAATTCTTTCTTCTTGCGGCAGTGTCAAACGCACCTGCGTATATTGCCCGGGTTGTGAATCCAAATCCAAACACGCATGAATACGCAATGCCCGTTCGCGCATAATGTTCAGGCCTACATGGCCGCCCGACAGGTTTTCCAATGAAGCGGGGTCGAAGCCGTTGCCGTCGTCGGTAATCGTCATCACGAAATCGCGCTCGTTATCCAGCGTTACCTTTACCGATTTGGCTTGGGCGTGTTTGCGGATATTGGAAAGGCTTTCCTGCAAAATAAAAATAAACTGCAACTGCTGTTCGCTGCTCAAATTGGGGCCGTCGCCGTGCCACACCACTTCGATGTCGGTTTGGGTTTGCTGGCGGAAACGCGCCGCCAGCGTTTGCACGGCTTCGGCAAATTCTTTTTTGCTGATTTTGGTGCGGAAATTCAGCAGCAGTTCGCGCACGTCTTCATAGCATTCCTGCACGCCGTCTTTGATGAATTGCAGGTTTTCCGACATCTGGTTTTGGTTGCCCGCCGCCATCGCGCTTTCCAACATCTGCACCTGCAAATTCAGAAAAGTCAGCGTTTGGGCGATGCTGTCGTGCAACCCTTGCGCCATCAGATTGCGCTCCTGCAACACCGCCAGCTGCCTGCTTTCGTCGGCCAAGCGGATATTGGTCAGCACCAGCCCCAACAGGTTGCACAAAGAATCGAGCAGATGGGTGGTGTTGGTGTTAAAGGCATATTCTTCGTCGAAATACAAAGTCATGATGCCCAAGTCTTTGTGGCTGTGGCGGATTTTGAACACCTGAAGGTAATGGAAACCCGATTTTTCGCAGCCCGTAGTGTGCATAGCCACCGACGTTTCCGTGCACCCGTCGAAATGAATCGGCTGCCAGCCGCTCTGCTGCACGGTTTTGCCGCAAAAGCAGTCTTCCAAACGCTGGCAGGCTTCGGCGTTTTGCAAAGTGTCGGGCAAGCCTTGATGCGCCACCAAATCCATACGATGCCGTCTGAAATCGAGCAGGCGGATGCTGCCGGCGCGGGCGGGAATCAGGCGCATGATTTTTTCTAAAAACATCGTGCCGGCTTCGGCTGCGGTTTGCGTTTGGTTCAGAAAACGCGAAAACGAATACAGGGTTTGCAGCGTATAGTTTTTATCGGCCAAATCACGGGTTTTTTCAGCGACTTCGTGTTCCAGATTGGCATAAAGCTGCTGCAAGCGCTTACTCATCTGGTTGAAGCCTTTATCAAGCTGGGCAAACTCGGCCAGCTCGTTAATCGGCACCTGCGTACCCAGCTTGCCGTCGTGAATCCTTTCCACGCCGTTTTGCAGCTCTTCCATCGGGCGGATAATCCACAAATACAGCAGCACCACCATCACGCCAGCGCCGATCAGCACCATCGCCATCAGCCCGCTTTGAAACAGGCGCAGCCAATAAGTGTGGCGGGAATTGACGATTTCCACGGCGGAAACCAAATCGTCAATCGACGCTACAAACTGGTTTAAATATTTTTCTTCCACGCCCGTGCGGTTGTGTGCGGCACTTTGCAACTGCAGCTTGATGTGCTGCCATTCGGTTTTCAAGTTTTCCATGTGCCACCCCACTTCGGGCGTATCGGGCAACGACAGCGGCCGCACGGGGTCGCCGCGTTCCAACTGCTGCAAAGTCGTATCGAATTGGGCGATTTTCCGGTCGATGTGCTCAACATTGTGCTGTTCGCGCAACATCAAGCCCAAGCGGTATGCCTGCATACGCAAACTGCCGGCATCGTTAATCGCCGCCGCGCTGCCTTCCAGCCGCCACGACAGCAGCAAGGTAAAAATAATCGATGCCAACGCCGCCGACACCCACACCACAGTGAGAAATTTCAAGCGTGCCGACAAGCTGTTGAGAAAAGTGAAACGCAACGCCGTGCTCCATCATTGTTTTCGGCAAGACAAACCGCCTTCCCGCCATGCGTAACTATGCGGCATTTTATCTACATCGGAAATAGGCCAACCGCCTTTTCGGTCTAGTTACTTAGAACTATAAACAGCAAACCTGCCCTGCCTCACCCCATGCTTTATCTGCTATCCATATAGCAAAGCTCAAATCATAAGTCATGAAGGCCGTCTGAAAAGTTCCAGACGGCCTTCATGCTTTTGTTTTATGTCAAAGATATTGGATTTATCGAAGATATCGATTTCCCGTGCTTAACGGCGGCGAACCAGCTGCCATGCGCGGCCGAGATAGGCGACGCTGGCGAAGCCGCTCCACACATGCACCAAGCGGGTGAACGGGAAAATCACAAACAAACCCATGCCCATTACCATATGCAGTTTGAACAGGAAGTTCACGTCTTCGATATGGCTGGCGGCTTCACCGCGGAAGGTAACGATGTGCTGCGCCCAAGTCATCAGTTTCACCATTTCGTGGCCGTCGGTATGGCCCATGCTCACGAAGATGGTCAGCAAGCCCAAGCCTAAGGTGATGATGAGCCAAATCAATACCAGTTTGTCGCGCCATGTGGTGTTGGCGGCCAAGCGGTCGCATTTCAGACGGCGTTGCAGCAGGATAATCAAACCGATCATCGCCATCACGCCGAAGATGCCGCCCATTACCATCGCGAAAATCTGCTTGGCACTGTGGGAAACGCCCAGCGCGTCCCAAAACCATAAAGGCGTGAGCAGGCCGAACAGATGCCCGAAAAACACGGCCAAGATGCCGACGTGAAACAGAATGTTACCCAAGCGCAATTGGCCTTCGTAAAGGATTTGGCTGGATTCGCTTTTCCACGAATATTGCTCGCGGTCGAAGCGCACGAGGCTGCCGAAGAAGAAAATCGCGAGGGCAATGTAGGGAAAGATGCCGAAGAAGAATTGGTGCAGGGTATTCATGTTTATGCTCCTGTTTGGGCCGTCTGAAAAGCGGCTTTAGGATAAAACTGTACGGTTTCGACGCTCGGTTTCAGCAGCGGCTCGGTGCCGGAAATATCGGGGCCGAACGTTTCCATCGCTTCGTCCATATCGCGCACGGGCGGCTCGATGAGGGGCTGCGGCGCTACCGGGCTGAGGGCTGTGATGCCTTGCAGCAGCACGGCATAGGGCGAACCGTTTTTCTCGAGTTTGCCGCCGATGTGGGCGATCACATGCACGGCATCGCCCAACAGTTTTTGCGCGTGTTCGGGCGGCACTTGGCTCAGGTATTCCAGCAATACGGGCAGGTAATCGGGCAGCTCGTCGTTGCCCAGCTCGAAACCGTGGTTACGGTATTCTTGCAGCAAGTCCACCATGGCGCTGCCGCGGTCGCGGTCTTCGCCGTACACATGCTCGAAAATGTAGAGCGCGTGGTTGCGGTTGCGGTCGAAAGTGGCAACGTAGTTTTCCTGCAATTCGCGCAGGCTGTGGCTGTTCAGGTAGTCTAAAAAGCTGTTCAGACGGCCTGCTTGCGTTTGCAGCTCGGGCCATTCTTGTAAGGCCGTCTGAAATTCAGACAGGGCTTCGATCAGCTCGGCTTCGGGGTAGCACAGCAGCGCGGAAAACCATTTGTAAACAGGATTCGCTCCCATCAGCGTACTCCTTCTTCACGGTTTTTCTCGGCATCTTTGCGCAGGCCGTGGAAGATAATCGGCGCGCCTTTGCGTTTGCCGAACAAGCTCTCTTCGCTGCCGCCGCCGGAGCAGCCGTTGCCGAAGGTAAAGCCGCAGCCGGCTTTGTCGCCGAAGCTGTTTTCCACCATTTCTTTGTGCGAAGTCGGAATCACAAAGCGGTCTTCATAATTGGCGATCGCCATGATTTGATACATGTCTTCCACCATCTCGGGCGTGAGGCCGGTGCCTTCCAGCGTTTGCGCCAGCGTTTCGCCGTGAACCACCTGCCCGCGTTTGAAGCGGCGCATGGCAATCATGCGTTCCAGCGCGAATTTGATCGGCTCGACTTTGCCCGCGGTAAGCAGGTTGGCCAGATATTTCAGCGGGATACGCATTTCGTCCACGCTCGGGATGATGCCGTTTTCGCCCACCAAACCATTTTCGATAGCAGACTGAATCGGCGAGAGCGGCGGGATATACCAAACCATCGGCAAAGTGCGGTATTCGGGGTGCAGCGGGAAGGCTACTTTCCATTCCATCGCCATTTTGTACACTGGCGATTGTTTCGCCGCATCAATCCAGCCTTGGCTGATGCCTTGTTTCAAGGCCTCGCGCTGCACTTCGGGGTCGTGCGGGTTGAGGAACACGCCCAGTTGTTGCTCGTACAAATCCTGCGGGTTTTCCACCGAAGCGGCTTGTTCGATTTTGTCCGCGTCGTACAGCAGCACGCCCAAATAACGGATGCGGCCCACGCAGGTTTCGGAACACACGGTTGGCTGGCCGCCTTCGATACGCGGATAGCAGAACGTACATTTTTCGGCCTTGCCTGAAGTCCAGTTGTAGTAGATTTTTTTGTAGGGGCAGCCCGATACGCACATGCGCCAGCCGCGGCATTTGTCTTGGTCGATCAACACGATGCCGTCGTCTTCGCGCTTATAAATGCTGCCGGACGGGCAGGAAGCCACGCAGGTCGGGTTCAAACAATGCTCGCACAGGCGCGGCAGATACATCATGAAGGTTTGCTCAAACGCGGCGTGCATGTCTTTCTGAATGCCTTC
This sequence comes from Neisseria sp. Dent CA1/247, assembly GCF_022870825.1. NCBI lineage: Bacteria > Pseudomonadati > Pseudomonadota > Betaproteobacteria > Neisseriales > Neisseriaceae > Neisseria > Neisseria sp. Dent CA1/247. Next base: position 1,441,414 of record NZ_CP091522.1, read on the forward strand.
AAACAGCACGTCTTTCGCCCGTTTTTCAAACTCGCCCGCCAAATCGTCTTCCCAGTTCGGGCCCCATTCCACTTTGTCCATTTTTTTACCGGTGAGTACGGAAACCGGACGCGCGGTCGGTGGCGTTTTCATTTTCGGCGCGTTTTGCAGATGCTCGTAATCGTAGGTGAACGGCTCGTAGTAGTCGTCGATTTTCGGCATATTCGGATTGGCAAAAATATTCGCCAAAATCTTCAACTTACCGCCCTGCTTCGGCACCAGCTTGCCGTCGGGCCTGCGCACCCAGCCGCCGTTCCATTTGTTTTGGTCTTCCCAGTTTTTCGGAAAACCGATGCCGGGCTTGGTTTCCACATTGTTGAACCACGCATATTCCACGCCGTCGCGCGAAGTCCAGACGTTTTTACAGGTAACGGAGCAGGTGTGGCAGCCGATACATTTGTCTAAGTTCAGAACCATGCCGACTTGTGCTCTGATTTTCATGGTAGTGTTCCTTTTGGTTTGGTTTTCAAACGGCCTCTCCGGTAGTGGCAGGCCGTCTGAAAAACGGCTTCGTCAAGTGGTTGCTATCGCTGTATTAAAACTTTTTCACAGATAGAAGCTTAGTAGATGGCGTGCAAGAAAAACATGCGTCTAAAGAGCAGGCGCAGGCAGCAAAGGAATGTAGGCCGGCTAGCTGAAAAGGGGAACGGAGGTAGTTATTTGGGAGTATGGCGGGCAGTTGGAATACCTATTTGAATGCACGGGCAGCACCCGTGCCGTCTGAATAAAACCAATCGTTTCGGCATACGATTGAACTTGAGTATTCACCCGCCTGCCTGAAATACGCCGCAAAAATATTCAGACGGCCTCAACCGCTACGGCAGGCCATATACCCATCAGGCCGTCTGAAAGCCTGATGAAAACTTTTTCGGAAAGCAGCGATTTATGCGATAATCTGCGCCGAAATCCTTACCATCATTCCACACGGAAACATCATGTCAGACGAAAAAAGCAAAGCATTAGCCGCCGCGCTCGCGCAAATCGAAAAAAACTTCGGCAAAGGCTCCATCATGAAGATGGACGGCAGCCATAAAGACGAAAATTTAGAAGTCATCTCCACCGGCTCGCTCGGTTTGGACTTGGCGCTCGGCGTGGGCGGTTTGCCGCGCGGCCGTATCGTCGAAATCTTCGGCCCCGAATCATCCGGTAAAACCACCCTGTGTTTGGAAGCCATCGCCCAATGCCAGAAAAACGGCGGGACCTGCGCCTTTATCGATGCCGAAAACGCATTCGACCCCATCTACGCCCGCAAACTCGGCGTAAAAGTGGAAGAGCTGCTGGTTTCCCAACCCGACACCGGCGAGCAGGCGCTTGAAATCTGCGACATGCTGGTACGCTCCGGCGGCGTGGATATGGTCGTGGTCGATTCTGTCGCCGCGCTCGTGCCCAAAGCCGAAATCGAAGGCGAAATGGGCGACAGCCACGTCGGCCTGCAAGCCCGCCTGATGAGCCAAGCCTTGCGCAAACTCACCGGCCACATCAAAAAAACCAATACCTTAGTCGTATTCATCAACCAAATCCGCATGAAAATCGGCGTGATGTTCGGCAGTCCCGAAACCACCACCGGCGGTAACGCGCTGAAATTCTACGCATCCGTGCGCCTCGACATCCGCCGCACCGGTTCCATCAAAAAAGGCGACGACGTTTTGGGTAACGAAACCAAAGTCAAAGTCATCAAAAACAAAGTCGCCCCGCCCTTCCGCCAAGCCGAATTCGACATCCTTTACGGCGAAGGCATCAGCTGGGAAGGCGAACTGGTCGATTTGGGCGTAAAATACGATATCGTTGAAAAATCAGGCGCATGGTACAGCTACAACGGTGCCAAAATCGGCCAAGGCAAAGACAACGTGCGCGTATGGCTGAAAGAAAATCCCGAAGTCGCCAACGAAATCGACGCCAAAATCCGTGCCAAAGTCGGTGTGAATGTTCAAATCACCGAAGGCACGCTGGACGATACCGACGGCGAACAGCCTGAAGAATAATCGGCAAAGCAAATCCATTCAGGCCGTCTGAATTTTCAGACGGCCTTCTCTTAAGCCTCAAACTAAGAAAAAATTTAGCTGACTAAATAAAATCTCACAATTATAATAAAAAAACATGATTTTCTTTAATCAAAGCTAAGCTATGGACTACCAAAAAATCAGCCGCAAGCTCGAAATTTTAGCCGACGCGGCCAAATACGACGTTTCCTGCTCGTCGAGCGGCGGTTCGCGCAGCAACGACGGGCAAGGCTTGGGCAACGCTTCGCGTGCGGGCATCTGCCACAGCTTCACCGAAGACGGCCGCTGCGTATCGCTGCTGAAAATCCTGCTGACCAACCATTGCATCTACGACTGCGCCTATTGCGCCTCCCGCCGCAGCAACGACATCCCGCGCGCGGCGTTTACGGTCGATGAAGTGGTGGATTTGACCATGAGCTTTTACCGCCGCAACTATATCGAAGGGCTGTTTTTAAGTTCCGGCATCTTCAAAAACGCCGATTACACCATGGAACGCTTGGTGCGGATTGCCAAAAAACTGCGAGAAGAACACCGCTTTCACGGCTACATCCACCTCAAAACCATTCCCAAAGCCTCTGCCGAAATCCTGCACGAAGCCGGGCTGTATGCCGACCGCCTCAGCGTCAACATGGAAATCCCCACCGTTTCCGGCCTCAAGCTGCTCGCGCCCGAAAAAAACCACAGCGATATGACGCAGCCGATGGCGTTTGTCCGCAACGAAATCGCCGCCTTTGCCGACAGCCGCAAAACCATCAAATCCACGCCCAAGTTCGCCCCGGCGGGGCAAAGCACGCAGTTCATTATCGGCGCGGCAGGCGAAACCGACCGCCAAATCATCCGCGCCGCCGGCGGTTTTTACCGCCATTACGGCCTCAAGCGCGTCTATTACTCGGGCTATGTGCCGGTATTGGAAGACAAACGCCTGCCGCCTTTATCGACGCAAGTGCCGCTGCAGCGCGAAAACCGGCTCTATCAGGCCGATTGGCTGATGCGTTTTTACGGCTTTTCCGACCACGAAATCTTAGACGACCAACAACCTTTTCTCGACTTGGATTTCGACCCCAAACTCGCTTGGGCGCTGCGCCACCGCGAATGGTTTCCCGTGCCGCTGCAACACGCACCGCTCGAAACCATCTTGCGCGTGCCCGGCATTGGCGTGAAGTCCGCCCGCAAAATCGTGCAGGCCCGCCGCTTCCGCATGATTACCATGGCACAGCTGCGCAAAATGGGCGTGGCGCTCAACCGCGCACGCTATTTCATCACCCTGCCCGAACCCAACCGCTACGCCGACTTAATCGACAGCCCGCAACTGCGCGGCCTGCTTTTACAAAACACCCGTTCCAAATTCAGCCAAAGCGACGCCGTGCAAAGCGATTTATTTGGCTGAACCGCGCCGACAGGAATCCCATCCATGCGTTTCATCTTGCATTACGACGGCAGTTTCGACGGCCTTTTAACCGCCGTGTTCCAAGCCTATGCACGCAAATACCCGCTTGACAGCGTACACATTACCTGCGATGCCGACGACACCGATTTATTCGACCAAAGCGAAACCGTCGTTACCGAGCCGGAGCAAGCACAGCGCGTGTTTCAACGCTTGGAACGTCAAATTGGCCGCCGCGGTACGTTCAAACTGCTCTACGGCTTTTTATCCGCCGCCCCCGAAATGCCCGACACCTTTTTACGCATCGTCCGCCTGGCGTTGGCACAATCCGGCCGCCGCGACATTTTGAGCGACTACGGCCATTATGATGTGATGCAATGGGCGAAATGGGTGAAAAGCGTCGGCCACGAAAAGCACCGCATGGAAGCCTTTGTGCGCTTTGAAGAAATGGAAAACGGGCTTTACCTCGCCCGCATCGAACCGCAATACGACGTGCTGCCGCTAACCGTGCGCCATTTCCGCCAACGCTATCCCGCACAACAATGGGCGGTTTACGACATGCAGCGCGGCTACGGCATCTTCAACCATTCAGACGGCCTCCATCCAATCAGCGACTTAGCGCAATCCGGCATCGAAGCTCACTATTCCGAGCGCGAACGCGATTACCAGCGGCTGTGGCAACGCTATTTCCACAGCACCACTATCCTCTCCCGTCGCAACCCGCGCCTGCACCGCCAGCAGATGCCGCAGCGTTACTGGAAATACCTAACCGAAAAACAACCGACACTCTGATTCAGACGGCCTCCCCTATTTGATTGGTCAACATGAATGATTTTTTAAGCCCAGCCACAAGCAATCAAAGCATAATCCGCTGTATCCGCAGCAGCTTTTATCCGCCGCCGCAAGCCTTTGCCTTCGAGGCCGTCTGAAACATTGTTCCCATTCCTGCAAAACCCTGTTTTCAGACGGCCTTTTCCTTTGCCAAACCTCCCCAAAACCGCTATCCTTTTCCCTTTTTTCAGCTTCAACACCTTCACCATGAACATTATTTCCACCATCGCATCAGAATTAAACGCCACCGCTGCCCAAATCCAAGCCGCCGTTACCTTGCTCGACGACGGAGCCACCGTGCCCTTTATCGCCCGCTACCGTAAAGAAGTAACCGGCGCTCTGGACGATACCCAACTGCGCCATCTCGCCGAGCGTCTGCAATACCTGCGCGAATTGGAAGAGCGCAAGCAAACCGTTTTAAAAAGCATTGACGAACAAGGCAAACTCACGCCCGAACTTCAGACGGCCATCGAAGCGGCCGACAACAAAACCACGCTCGAAGACCTCTATCTGCCCTACAAACCCAAACGCCGCACCAAAGCCCAAATCGCCCGCGAAAACGGTTTGCAGCCCTTGGCCGACAGCTTATTGCAGAGGCCGTCTGAAAACCCCGAAACCGCCGCCGAAGCTTATCTGAACGAGCAAGTGCCCGACACCAAAGCCGCGCTCGACGGTGCGCGCGCCATTCTGATGGAACAGTTCGCCGAAGATGCCGAATTGCTCGGCAACTTGCGCGAAAAACTGTGGAACGAAGCCAAAATCCATGCCCAAGTGGTTGCCGGACAAGAAGATGCCGGCGAAAAATTCAAAGACTATTTCGACCACCGAGAACCCGTCCGCAACATGCCCAGCCACCGCGCGCTGGCCGTATTGCGCGGCCGCAACGAAGGCGTGCTGCAAGTCGCCCTCAAATACCAACCCGACGAAACCCCGATCACCGAGCAGAGCGAATACGAAAAAATCATCGCCAAACATTTCGGCATCGCCAATCAAGGCCGCCCCGCCGACAAATGGCTGCGCGACACCGTGCGCCTCACATGGCGCGCCAAAATCTTCCTCTCGCTGGAGCTTGAAGCCTTAGGCCGTCTGAAAGAAGCCGCCGACACCGACGCGATTACCGTGTTCGCCCGCAACCTCAAAGACCTGCTGCTCGCCGCCCCCGCCGGCCGCCTCGCCACAATGGGCCTCGACCCCGGCTTCCGCACCGGCATCAAAGTCGCCGTAGTGGACGACACCGGCAAACTGCTCGACACCGCCGTTGCCTATCTGCACCAAGAAAACAACGCCTTAGCCACCCTTGCCCGCCTCATCAAACAACACGGCGTGAAACTGATTGCCATCGGCAACGGCACCGCCAGCCGCGAAACCGACAAACTCGCCGGCGAATTGGTGAAAGGCCTGCCTGAAATGGGGCTGCACAAAATCGTGGTCAGCGAAGCCGGCGCATCCGTTTATTCCGCCTCCGAGCTGGCCGCCAAAGAATTTCCCGAGCTGGACGTTTCCCTGCGCGGAGCCGTCTCCATCGCCCGCCGCCTGCAAGACCCGCTGGCCGAATTGGTAAAAATCGACCCCAAATCCATCGGAGTCGGCCAATACCAGCACGATGTTAACCAAAGCCAACTTGCCAAATCATTGGATGCCGTGGTGGAAGACTGCGTGAATGCCGTCGGCGTGGACGTGAACACCGCTTCCGCCCCGCTGCTGGCGCGCATTTCCGGCCTCAACAGCACGCTGGCGCAAAACATCGTTGCCTACCGCGACGAAAACGGTGCGTTCGACAGCCGTAAAAAACTCCTCAAAGTACCGCGCCTCGGCGAAAAAACCTACGAGCAGGCCGCCGGTTTCTTACGCATTAACGGCGGCAAAGAACCGCTGGACGCATCCGCCGTCCACCCCGAAGCCTACCCCGTCGTCGCCAAAATGCTCGACGACCTGCACATCAAAGCCGCCGACCTTATCGGCAACCGCGAAAAAATCAAACAAATCAAGCCCACCAGCTACACCACCGACCAATTCGGCCTGCCCACCGTCATGGACATCCTCGCCGAACTGGAAAAACCCGGCCGCGACCCGCGCGGCGAATTTCAGACGGCCACCTTTGCCGAAGGCATCAACGAAATCAGTGATTTAAAAGTCGGCATGATTTTGGAAGGCGTAGTGAGCAACGTCGCCAACTTCGGCGCATTCGTCGACATCGGCGTCCACCAAGACGGACTCGTCCACATCTCCGCACTGGCCGACAAATTCGTCCAAGACCCGCGCGAAGTGGTGAAAGCGGGCGATGTGGTGAAAGTGAAAGTGCTGGAAGTCGATGCCGCCCGCAAACGCATCGCGCTGACCATGCGCTTGGATGATGAAGCGGGCAACACGGCAAAAAGCAGCAGGCCGTCTGAAAACAAACGCAAAAACAACGGCCCAAAACCGCAACGGCAGGAAAAAGCCCCCGCCAATTCCGCAATGGCCGAGGCGTTTGCGAAGTTGAAGCGGTAAAAGACTGTCTGAAAACACCTCCTAAATCAACAATCAAGAAACTACATCAAATGGCTAAAAAAGAAGTTAAAACGGATTTTTGGGTATATGACCTACTCAAAGAAGCAGGATTGGATTTATGCCCTCAAGGCAGTGATATTGCAGAATTGGATAAGGCACTTAAAACTGCATCCAAGGCACAAACCGGCAAAGCGGGGTATCCGGAATTTTGTGGAATAGTCAAAGACTTTGTTATTGTTATTGAAGACAAAGCTGATATTGCCGATCACATCAAACGCAATGGAAGCGAGCTGATTTGCCAAACTACCGACAGCATCAAATATTTTGCTGTCAACGGTGCATTACATTACGGCATTCATCTAGCCAGAAATACCAGTTATAAAAAAATCATCGCCATCGGCGTATCCGGCAATGAAAAACGCCATAAAATTTCTCCGATGTTTATCAATGAGCGTGGCGAATACAAAGAATTGGAGGATGTTGAAACGTTCACGCTATTTAATGACAAAAATATTGGCGAGTATTACACCAAAAACATCCTTAAAGAACAAACCGACGAAGAGAAAACTACCGAAGAAATTCTTAAAGACGCCAAAGCCCTGCACGAAGATTTGCGCAACTACGGCAGCATTCAGGATAAAGATAAACCATTGATTGTTTCCGGTATTTTGCTAGCTCTGCGTGAAATTGAACACCACAATTTTAATATCGACCATCTTAATGGCGACGACATTAAAACCGACGGCCAAAAAATCTATGAAGCCATACAGGCTAATCTCGACCGTGCCCAAGTCAAGCCGCAAGTAAAAAAAGACAAATTACTCAGCCAATTTCTCGTTATCCGAGATACCAAAGCCATCAACGAAACCAACAAAACCTTGGGCAAAACCCCACTTAAGCACTATACCCAGTTTATTTACGAAAACATTTACAAAAATATCAAAAATATCCAGTCATCCGAAGATTATTTAGGGCGGTTTTATGGCGAATTTATGTCGTATTCCGGCGGAGACGGGCAGACGCTCGGTATCGTTTTGACCCCGCGTCATATCGTTGAACTCTTTTGTGAACTTATCGATATTAAACCGACCGATTCGGTGTTTGACCCTTGTTGCGGTACGGCCGGCTTTCTTATTGCCGCCATGCACCATATGCTGCAAAAAACCGATAAGGAAGCAGAAAAAAGAAAAATCCGCAAAGAACAACTGCACGGTATCGAATTGCAACCCTATATGTTTACCATCGCCACTACCAATATGATTTTGCGCGGCGACGGAAAAAGCAATTTAGAACAGGAAGATTTTCTCAAACAAAATCCCGCCCAACTGCAACTTAAAGGTTGCAACATCGGCATGATGAATCCGCCGTATTCGCAAGGCTCAAAGACCAATCCCAACCTATACGAGATTTCCTTTACAGAGCATTTGCTGGATTCTTTGGCTGCCGACGGTAAAGCCATTGTGATTGTGCCGCAGTCATCTATGACGGGGAAAACCAAAGAAGAACAGGCAATCAAAGAAAATATCCTCAAAAAGCATACACTTGAAGGCGTGATTACCTTAAATAAAAACACCTTTTACAGAGTTGGAACCAATCCTTGCATCGCAATTTTCTCAACAGGTATCCCGCACGAAAAAGACAAAATCGTCAAATTCATCAACTTTGAAAATGACGGTTTTGAAGTACAAAAACACATCGGTCTGGTGGAAACGGTGAGTGCCAAAGACAAAAAACAGCATCTCTTAGACGTATGGCACAACCGCATTCAAGCTGAAAGCCGCTTTTGCGTAGAAACAACTGTTGAGGCTGAGGATGAATGGCTGCACTCGTTTTACTACTTTAACGATGAAATTCCCAGCGAAGCCGATTTTGAAAAAGTGATTGCCGATTACCTGACTTTCGAAGTCAATATGATTACACATGGACGTGGGTATTTGTTTGGATTAGAGGAAGATAATGAGTAAATTAAAACTAGTAGATAGAGAATGGAAAAGCTTTTTTATCGGTGGTAAAGAAGGTATCTTTGATATTAAAGCAACTCAAAGTGGAATCGATAAAAATAAATTAAACATTTCTGGGAATGGAGAAATTCCTTATATCACTCGCAGTGATATAGATAATGGAATCAATCTATTTGTTTCTGATGAACAGATCCTGAAATATAAAAAAGATAGTGGTAATGTCATTACTATTGGCTTGGATACGCAAACTGTTTTTTATCAAAAAAACAGTTTTTGGACAGGACAAAATATTCAGGTTTTAAGAAATAAAAATTTGAATTACTGGGTGGCAATGTTTGTAATTCCTTTATTAAAAATCCAAATGGAAAAATTTTCTTGGGGAAGCACAGGAGCCACGTTAGGTAGGCTAAATCGCACAAGAATCATGCTTCCCGTCAATTCAGACAGCCAACCCGACTGGCAGTTCATGGAATATTTTATGAAGCAAATCGAGCAGGATAAAATCAAAACTATCTTAAATTATTACAATAAACAATTAAATAACAATAACTTGCGGGGGGGGGGTAGAGGCTTGGAGGCCGTCTAAAAACCGCTGGGCAACGTTTACCATACAGGATATTTGTGAGATTTTATCAGGTGTCCGATTAACCAAACAGGATATGGAAATAGGAAACAGACCTTTTGCGGGTGCAAGTGACGGCAATAACGGCATCACTGCTTTTGTTGCCAATCAAAATGCCAGCTTAGACCAAAACGTTTTGGGTGTGAATTACAATGGCAGCGTAGTAGAAAATTTTTATCATCCTTACGAATGCCTGTTCTCCGATGATGTAAAACGATTGAGAATCAAAGCACCCGAAGCAGGAAAATATGCTTATTTATTTCTAAAAACCGCCATTCTGAAGCAGAAGGGTAAATATCAATACGGCTATAAATTCAACGCAGCACGCATGGCAAAGCAGAAAATTTTGCTGCCTGTCACAACTGAAAACCAGCCAGACTGGAAAACTGCTGCCCGTTATATGCAATACTTGGAATTACGCCAAATTATGCGCTATCTGCAATACAGGAAATAAAATATTTTATAAATATCAGTGCAATACCCAGCCGAAAATAGATTAAGCCATGACCGACAACACCTTAATCCTCTACACCACTTCAGACGGCCGCTCCCAATTCGTTTTACGTGAACTGGGCGGGCAGCTTTGGCTCACACAGTTGGAAATAGCTGAGCTGTATCAAACCACCGTTTCCAATATCAATAAGCATATCAAAGCGATATTGGCTGAAAAAGAAATGGAGGAACGGGCAACTATTGAGTATTACTCAATAGTTCAAACCGAAGGCGGGCGGCAGGTAAGCCGCGAAATCGCCCATTATTCCCTGCCAATGATTATCGCCGTCGGCTACCGCGTGCGTTCTTCACGCGGTACGCAGTTCCGCCAATGGGCTACGCGCACGTTGGGCGAGTATCTGCAAAAAGGCTTTGTGCTGGATGACGAGCGCCTGAAAAATCCGCTGGTGGGAACCTTGCCTGCACCGGATCATTTTGATGAATTGCTGGAGCGCATCCGTGATATCCGCGCCAGTGAAAAGCGGGTCTATTTACGTGTGCGTGAGATTTTTGCGCTGGCTGCGGATTATCAGCCCAGCTTTAAAGAAACCACGCAATTTTTTAAAACCATTCAAAACAAACTGCATTTTGCAGCGACCGGGCATACTGCTGCGGAGTTGGTTTATCGGCGTGTCGATGCGGCCAAACCGTTAATGGGTTTAACGCATACGACCGATGGCGTAGTGCGTAAAAAAGACATTAAAACGGCCAAAAACTATTTAAACGAAAAAGAAATCAGCCAGTTAAATCGCATAGTCATTATGTGGCTGGATTTTGCCGAAGATCAGGCGCAGAGAAAAAAGCAGGTGTTTTTAAAGGATTGGACGGAAAAGCTGGATCAATTTTTGGCGTTTAACGACCGTGAAGTGCTGCAAGGTGCAGGTAAAATCAGCAAAAAACAGGCCGATGCTAAAGCAGAAGCCGAATACGAACGCTATATGGCTGCACAGCGTCAAATCAAGGAACAGCAGGGAGAAGAAGATATTGCCGAATTATTGCACTTAAAAGTTAAGCTCAAAAAATAACTGAAACCAGCTAGAAATCAGCTTTTTGGGATTTGGTTATTTCTCAATATAGAAAGCTAACCATATCAAAAAAAGCACCTGAATTTTCAGGTGCTTTTTTTGATATCTAAATAATGTAAGAGGAAATCAACTACCCATCAGTTTCAAACGTTGACCCGGAGTTACTGTACGGGTATTGCGGTTCCAACGGCGGATATCATTGATATCCACATTGAAACGGCTTGCAATGGTATTCAAAGTATCGCCTTTACGCACAGTATAAGAAACATTACGCACGGCATTACGTTGGGTTGATGCCGCAGTAACTTTCAGTACTTGGCCTTTGCGGATGCTGTTACCTTTGATGTTATTCACAGTGATCAAATCAGCAACACTGAGATTGTAGCGTTGAGAAATATTAAATAACGTATCCCCTGCTTCTACGCGGTGAGTGTTATTTGCCAGTTTCGCAGCAGCATTGGCACGAGCCAATCGGGTTTCGGTACGTTGCTGTTGTTTTGCTCGGCTTGCGATAATTCGATCAGTGCGGGCTTTGGTAGCTGAATCTGCTTCAAATTGAGCCAAGCTGTTTCTCACGCTTTCAGCAGCATTCAAACGATTTTGTTCTGCATCATCAACCAGGGCCAATAAAGGATCTTGTGCTTCGGAAGATGCCGGAGCACGGTTAGGTAAAGTAGCATCATTTTCGGCTACATCCACAGGCGCGTCTGAAGGTGCCGGTTTTTCAGGAGCAGGAGTGGCCGATGTTTGGGTTGGCAACGGCAAAGGCTCTGCTACTGCTACTGTAATGGCATCAACCGGAGCTGAGTTTTCGGCAATCAATGAGGCTGCAATGGAAATCGGTGCGGGAGCTGCTGTAGTTTCAGCAGTTTCTTTTACCGGCTCTGATTTCGCTGCCAAGATAGTAATCGGCGAAGGATTCGATTCTACTTGTTTACTGTCAGAAATACCGTTAATTTGCTGAACGGTCACTACGTTAGTTTCGTAACGTTCGGGAAGTTGAATGTTTGTAGCTTGTGCAACCTGTACGATTTCAGGAGTATTAACCTCTTTTTTGCTTGGTTGGGTTAATGCAGCAATATTGATGGCTGAATCAATAGCAGCTTTGCCTGTGAACTTACGGTCGGTTGAGTCATTATCCCAAGCAAGCTGAATATCATTTCTAATGCTTCGATAGTTTTTCTCGAAAGTAGAAGTAGCATGAGCCGGCAAAAGAAGTTTGCGGTTTGCTTTGGGAACAAATACAGAGCCATTAAAAGCCGGATTCAAAGCTAAGAATTCACTTTCGCTGATGTTGGCCATTTTGGCGATTGAATTTGTGTCAAGCGGCTTATCCAATGCAACTGCTTTAAAGTAAGGTTTGTTTTCAATTTCACTCAAACCCATACCAAAGGCTTGGGGATTATTGACAATATTTCTTACAGCCAGCAATTTGGGAACATAATTGCGAGTTTCGGCAGGCATACGAAGATTTTCATAAACCGGGTTCAAACCTTGTGCGCGGGCACGTTTGATTGCGCGGCTTACGTTGCCCTCGCCCCAGTTATATGCGGCTAAAGCAAGCGACCAGTCGCCGAACATACCGTGCAGATATTCGAGATAGTTCAATGCTGCGTTAGTGGCAGCATACACATCGTGACGGCCATCATATTGTGCGGTACGCTCTAAACCGAAGTGACGGCCGGTAGCAGGCATAAACTGCCATAAACCGGAAGCGCCAACATGAGATTTAGCTTTGGTAACAAATGCACTTTCAATAAAGGGAAGTAAAGCGATTTCCGCAGGCATATTGCGCTTTTTGACTTCATTGGCAATATGGTACATATAAGGTTTGCTGCGGTTGATGGTGCGGTCGAAATAAGCGCGACCTGCTGAGAATTTGCTTTCGTGACGGCGTACGAGTTCTGAGTTTACTTCTGCCATGCGGAAGTCTTTACGCATAACATTCCAAAGGCTGCCTGAAGCAATATTTTTTTGCTCTTGGTCCAGTAATGATGAGTTTAACCGCATCATTGCCATGCCTGTTTGAGTAGAAGGAGCTGCATGAGTATATGCGGCACCAGAAACTGCCGATACGCCTGTAACGGCTAGGGCTATAGATTTTAGTTTCGCCATAGTCTCAAGAAATTCTAAATAGTTAATTTATAATGGGGCAGATGTTAATGTTTTGAAAGGATTCAGTCAAGAAGATATTGCAAAATATTTGAGATAATTTATATATTTACCCAGTAAACCATACTGATTGGGAATATTTTTAAGAGTATATTTTATCCCTTTGTCTTTCTGCTTTTTCGCAAAAGGTGCTTTGAATGGAATATAAAAAATTGTCACGGTGGTTCACCGATACCGATATGGGGATTTATACATCGACACTGGAGCGGCATTTTTTTGAGCAGTCTTCCGCCGATTTTTTCGTAAGTAAATCCGCGCAATTTGGTATGGAAGAATGGTTGAGGCCATCTGAAAAATGTATCTGTATCGGCAAAGATATCTATATGGATACGGCTGCATGGGCTTGGGAACAAAGCACATTAGATTTGCTGCTAATGCCGCATACTTTGGAAACAAATACTTCAACAGAACACATACTTTTTCAAGCTTTTCAAGCTTTAAAGCCTGAAGGCAGAATCATTCTGACAGGGTTTAACCCTTATTCGCTTTGGCGTTTGCGCAATTGGTTTAACGGTAAATATCTGCCGGAAGCACGATATTGCCACCCTCTTCCGGATTTGAAAAAACAACTTGAGGCAATCGGTTTTCAAATAGAACTTGGCAAATTTATGGTGTATCTACCACCGCTTAAAAGCAACGACGCAATGAAGCTTTTTCAATTTATGGAAACAGCTGGAAACCGTTGGTGGCCACATGCTGCCTCTGTATATGGCTTGGTGCTGAAAAAACGCGTGGCAGGTATGAGGCTTACCGAGGAATGGTCGGAAGTGGTTGAAAACAATATAGAAGTGGTTTTAGGTAGTGCAAAATGGAAAGTTGATTAAAAGTCTACACTCAGAATATCCAAACCAAAGCTAGAACAAACAGACCAACTTCAAAACTAATAATCGGTAATAAAATGTAAAGATAATGAAGTATTAATTTGTAAAATTTAAAAATTTCTTTACATTTTGAAAAATTATTTGTTACAATCACTTTAGAAACAACATTGGTGAAAACGTTTAATAACTAAAAAATGAAAGGTGTTACGATGAACTCTGCACTCACTTTCTTCTTCGTGATTTTCTGCGGCCTGTTGTTGATTATTATCAATAAGAAATTGTTAATGGGGAAAAAACAATATATTCATGCTTTTAATAATATCTACGAGCAGCTGAAATGCCGCCACGATATCATTCCTAATTTAATAGATGCTTCAAAGGTTTATTTAGGTCGTGATCAAGCTGCTATTTCAGCAGTTGCTTGTGCCAGACAGCGTGCCGAAGCAGTTTTGTCCGCAGCTTCTGCCAATCTTGATGAAAATTCCGTTTCTTCCCTCGGAGCGGTAGAAACCGAATTAAATGAGGCTTTATCTAATTTACAATCCGTAATTAAAACCTATCCCGAATTGAAAAAAGATAAATTAATTATCGATTTGATGGATATTTTAGAAAGCTCTGAAAACCGCGTGGCGTATGCCAAGCAAAATTACAATAATTCAGCCGTCTCATACAACGAAATGCGCAATGCTTTCCCCGCAAATATTTTCGCCGGATTTCTCGGCCATGGTAGAAAAGCTGCTTTGTTATCATTTGAAGACAGTGCTGCCGTACGCATGACATCAAGAATTCTACTGTAAATCTTTAATCCAACTTATTCAAAGGGAACCATGTATGGTTCCCTTTTTATCATCTAAATCTTTTCAAAATGATTAGATAACGTAACCACATGAAATAAAGTCAAAAATACCTGCCTGAAAACTCCCTTTCAGACAGGCACTTTTTTACATACCAAGCTTTTCAGACGGCCTTACCTTACCGGTTCATCCATCCAATCCACTTTGTTCATTTTACGCACAATCACCCATTCGTCGCGGTTGGAACCTACCGTGCCGTAGTAGTTGAAACCGTAGGCAAGCTGGGCGTAGCCGCCGATCATGTGGGTGGGTTTCAAGATGGCGCGGGTAACGGAATTGTGGATGCCGCCGCGTTTTTGTGAAACCTCGCCCGCGGGTGTATGGACGATTTTTTCCTGTGCATGGTACATCAGGATCATGGTTTCGGGGATGCGTTGGCTCACCACGGCGCGGCAGGCGATGGTGCCGTTGGCGTTGAACACTTCCACCCAGTCGTTATCGACAATGCCGGCTTTCTTGGCATCGATTTCGGAAATCCACACGTGCGGGCCGCCGCGGAACAGGGTGAGCATGCGCAGGTTTTCCGAATAGGTGCTGTGGATGCCCCATTTTTGGTGCGGCGTGAGGAAATTAAGAGTAATTTCCTTATTGCCGTTAGGGTATTTGCCGAGCAGTTTTTTGGTGGTTTTGAAATCGACGGCGGGCTTGTACACGCACAGATGTTCGCCGAAATCACGCATCCATTTGTGGTCTTGGTAGAACTGCTGGCGACCGGTGATGGTGCGCCACGGAATCAGTTCGTGCACGTTGGTATAGCCGGCGTTGTAGCACACTTCTTCGCTTTCCACGCCCGACCAAATCGGTGAGGTAACGATTTTGCGCGGCTGGGCGACGATGTCGCGGAAGCGGATGGCGGTATGCTCGCTGGCGTTAATCAAATGGGTATGATCGCGACCGGTGGCTTTACCCAAGGCTTGCCATGCTTTTTTGGCAACGTGGCCGTTGGTTTCGGGTGCGAGGGTCAGCACCATTTCGCAGGCATCAATGGCGGTTTCGATTTTCGGCTGGCCTTTGCCCGCGCCGGTTGCTTGTACGCCGTTGAGTTTGCGCAGGAATTCGACTTCGTGCTTGGTGTCCCAAGCCATGCCTTTGCCGTTGTTGTTGATTTTTTCCAGCAACGGGCCGACCGAAGTGAATTTTTCGTAAATCGCTCCGTAATCACGCTCGACGACGGTAATTGCGGGCATGGTTTTGCCGGGAATCGGGTCGCATTCGCCGTGTTTCCAGTCTTTCGGGTCAAACGGCTGGCCGAGTTCCTGCGGGCTGTCGTGCATCAGCGGGGTAAGCACGATGTCTTTGCGCACGCCGATGTAGTCTTTAGCCAACTCGCTGAATTTTTTGGCGAAACCTTTGTAAATCTCCCAGTCTGTTTTGCTTTGCCACAGCGGTTGCACGGCCTCGGTGAGCGGGTGGATAAACGGGTGCATATCCGAGGTGTTGAGGTCGTCTTTTTCGTACCATGTGGCGGTCGGCAACACGATATCGCCGTACAAGCAGGTGGTGGACATGCGGAAATCGAGTACGGTCAGCAGGTCGAGTTTGCCTTCGGCGGCGGGGCGCACGGTAATTTCAGACGGCTTGATGCACTCTTCGTCGTTTTCGTCGCTCAACACGGCGTTTTGCGTGCCCAGCAGGTATTTCAGGAAATACTCATGGCCTTTGCCCGAAGAACCGAGCAGGTTTGAGCGCCAAACAAACAGGTTGCGCGGGAAGTTTTGCGGGTTGTCGGGGTCGTTACACGCCAGATCCAGCGAACCGTCTTTCAGACGGCCTGCCACATATTGAGCCGTATCCACTCCTGCGGCATCGGCTTGGTCGGCAATATCCAAGGGGTTTGCACCCAATTGCGGCGCGCTCGGCAGCCAGCCCATGCGTTCGGCTTTGGCGTTGTAATCGATCATGGAGAGCTTGCTCATATCGCCGTCGGCATCCGGCGCAAGAATTTCATCTACATGCACTTTTTCATGCCGCCATTGGCTGGTATGGGCGTAGAAGAACGAGGTGCTGTTCATTTGGCGCGGCGGGCGGTGCCAGTCGGTGGCAAACGTCAACGGAATCCAGCCGCTTTGCGGGCGCAGTTTTTCTTGGCCTACATAGTGGCACCAGCCGCCGCCGGATTTACCGATAGAGCCGCACATCATCAGCATATTGATGATGCCGCGATACGCCATGTCCATGTGATACCAGTGGTTCAGACCGGCACCGACAATTACCATGCTGCGGCCTTCGGTGTCGTGGGCGTTTTGGGCGAACTCGCGGGCTACCTGAATCACCAGCTCCGGTTTCACGCCGGTGTGTTTTTCCTGCCATGCCGGCGTGTAAGGTTTGTCGTCGAAATAATCTTTGGCAACATTTTCGCAGCCCAAGCCGTTGTCCACGCCGTAGTTGGCCACCATCAGGTCGAACACGGTCGCTACCAACGCGGTTTCGCCGTTGGCCAGCGGAATGCGTTTGGCGGGCACTTTGCGGTAAATCATGTCGTCGCACTCGCCGCCGAAGTAGGTAAAGCCTACGTTTACCACTTCATCGGCACGTTCTTTCAGCGACAGGGCGGCATGAACTTCTTTATCTTGTGCGCGGGTTTCCAAGTTCCATTTTTGGCTGCCGTCCCAGCGGAAACCGATAGAACCGTTGGGCAGGCAGAGGCCGTCTGAAAGCTCGTCCCATACCAAAGTTTTCCAATCGGCATTTTGTTCTTCGCCGAATGCGGCCAATTCGGACGCGCGCAGGAAATATTTAGGCGCATAGCCTTTACCGTCGGCATCCAAGCGCACCAATACAGGCATATCGGTTAAGCGGCGCACATAATCGGTGAAATAAGGAGAAGGATTGTCGATGTGGAACTCTTTCAGAATCACATGACCCATCGCCATCGCCAAAGCTGCGTCGGTACCTTGTTTCGGCGCCAGCCAAATATCGCCGAACTTCGCCATTTCGCCGAAGTCGGAAGACACGGCCACCGTTTTGGTGCCTTTGTAACGTACTTCGGTGTAGAAATGGGCATCAGGCGTGCGCGTCATCGGCACGTTGGAACCCCACACCATCAGATAGTTGGCGTTATACCAGTCGGCAGATTCGGCAACGTCGGTTTGCTCGCCCCAAATTTGCGGGCTGGCCGGCGGCAAGTCGCAATACCAGTCGTAAAACGACAGCGGCACACCGCCGATTAAGCCCAAATAACGCGCACCGGCAGCGTAGCTTACCATTGACATAGCGGGAATCGGCGAGAAACCGAACACGCGGTCGGGGCCGTAGTTTTTAATAGTGTAAGCATTGGCCGCAGCCACCATTTCATTGGCTTCGTCCCAAGACGTACGCACGAAGCCGCCCAAACCGCGTTGGGTTTTGTACGATTTGGCGCGGTTTTCGTCTTCTACAATCCATGCCCAAGCTTCAATCGGCGACATGGTTTTTCGCGCTTCACGCCACATTTCCGCCAACACCCCGCGCATCATCGGGTATTTCACACGTTGGGCGGAATACACATACCAGCTGTAAGAAGCACCGCGCGGACAGCCCCGCGGCTCGTGGTTGGGTAAATCGGGGCGGGTGCGCGGATAGTCGGTCTGCTGGGTTTCCCAAGTAATCAGGCCGTTTTTCACATAAACTTTCCAACTGCACGAACCGGTACAGTTCACACCGTGGGTGGAGCGCACCACTTTATCGTGCTGCCAGCGGCTGCGGTAGGCATCTTCCCATTTGCGGTCTTCTTCGGTGAGTACACCGTGCCCGTCGGCAAAGGGTTCGTGTTTTTGGCTGAAAAATTTCAGGCGGTCTAAAAAGTGGCTCATGGCGGGTTCCTTATGCTTATGTCCGGCAGGAAATGCCTGTCTGAAAATAATTTTTTTACGCCTTAGAATATAATCCAGCCGCCTGCAGGAAAATATGCGCCGAAAGGGTTTAAACAGGAGAAAAAAGGCTGAGGGGAAAAACGCTTTTTAAGTAGATGTCTAGTTCTTTAGAAGTAATTCAAATCTGAATTTAAGAAACTATATGAAGGGAGATGTTTTTCAGACGGCATCAAGGCCGTCTGAAAATTGCTTTTAAAGATAATGATTGTTTAGAGAAAACAGTTTGATTGCATTGTGCAAAAAACTTAGAAGCATTGATAAACAAGGCAAAAATCACCTAATCATTTACTTTGCAAGTTATGTAGATAGAAATATTTTTTGACAAAACAAAACCTCTTAAGAAAAATCTTTCTTAAGAGGTTTTTAGTATTTGGCACGCCCACGGGGAATCGAACCCCGGTTACCGCCGTGAAAGGGCGATGTCCTAACCGCTAGACGATGGGCGCGGATATCATTTTGATTTTTGGCGCACCCGGAGCGATTCGAACGCCCGACCCTCTGGTTCGTAGCCAGATACTCTATCCAACTGAGCTACGGGTGCGTATCTCACTGCGCTTCGTTAGTGCTGTGAATCAAGAATTGAAATAGTAATAGCATTGCTTTATGTTGTCTAGCCTTTATTGGCAAAAAATTTATAATAATATGAATTTATTTAAATTTATTTTTTTGAATATATTGTCATTTATCTTATATTCAATTTAAAGAGCCTAAAAGCTAAAAAAGCCGCTTTCAATAAGCGGCTTTTTTTAACCAATGAGTTTATTCGTCGACAAATAAACTCTTAAACCAAAGAACGATGCTGTCGTAAGTACGGCCAAACCAACCCGCTTCTTCTACGGTATTTAAAGCTACCACGTTTTTTTCAGCCAAGACGGTATTGCCGTTCATAACTTTCAGCTTGCCTAAAACCTGCCCTTTTTGAATAGGTGCCAATACGGGCTGTACCGTTTCCAAAATCGGTTTAATATTTTGCCCTTCACCATGAGGAATCGTCACATACGAAGCGTTTAAGAAACCTACATTTACGGCATTGGAACTGCCTTTATATACCTTCACCTGGGAAATGGTTTGATTAGCATCGTATAGTTTGGGCGTATCGTAAGCCTGCAAAGCCCAGTTCAATAATTTGCTGCTTTCTGACGCACGAGCTTCTGTGCTTTCCGTGCCGACTACAACGGAAATCACACGGCGGCCGTTGCGTTTGCTTGAGGCCACCAAGTTGTAACCTGCGCTACTGGTATGGCCGGTTTTCAAACCGTCTACGTTGGGATCGCGATACAGCAGCAAATTGCGGTTCGGCTGTTCGATGTTATTGTATTTAAACGATTTCATCGCATAAATCGGATAATATTTAGGGAAATCTCGGATAATTGCATCTGCCAAAATCACCAAATCGTTAACGCTAGTGAGATGGCCTTCTCCCGGCAAACCGGTACTATTGGTGTAAACAGTATTTTTCATGCCCAAGCGTTTGGCTTCCGCATTCATCATGGTAGCGAAACCCTCTTCGCTGCCGCCGATGGCTTCTGCCAAAGTAATGGCGGCATCGTTACCTGACTGAACAATCAAACCTTTAATCAAATCGCTAACGCTGGCCGGTTTTTTAGGATCCAAAAACATGCGTGATCCTTCGGCTTTCCAACCTTTTTCAGATACGGTCAGCATTTGGTCGGGTTTTAACGTGCCGTTGTCCAATGCTTTAAAAGCCAAGTAGGCAGTCATCAGTTTGGTAAGAGAAGCCGGCTCGATTTGGGCATTCAGATTTTTTTCAGCGAGAATTTGGCCGCTTTGCGCATCTTTCACGATATAAGCTGTGGCGGAAATTTCAGGCAGGGGAACTGCCGTAGGTGTGGCTGTTTGCGCGGGAGCGTTGGCTTGCGGAGCAGGAACAGTGGCAAAGGCTGAGCTGCAAACAAAAGCGGCCGTCATCAGGCCGAGTAAGGTTTTCTTCATGTAGTTCAACTTCTTTAAATGTTTATGAGTGATACAAGCCGTCTGTATTTTCAGACGGCCTGTTAATAGTTGGGTAAACTATGCAGACGCGGTAAAGCGGTTTCACGCCTGATTTAGCCGGCTTGCGGTTTGAAGCAAGCCTTTGGTTATAGAGGCGCATTATACCTATTAATGTGTTCATTTGCTAAGATTTTTCTTGCTTTCAGACGGCCTGCGGAGTATGGTTTCAGGTTTATTCAGATATTATTTAACTTGGTGCTTACCAAGTTTGCACGGGCGGCAGAATATTAAAAATGCAGCTTTAGACTTGGGCGGTTTGTTTTTTTACACACGGCTCAAATAAATAAGAATATATACTTTTGATTATCATAATATTATGAGCACTCTTTCTTATTCCGACTATCTTATCCGCATTCTCAACGCATCTGTTTATGATGTAGCCGTAGAAACACCTCTTGAACCAGCCCGTAGCCTTTCGCATCGTGCCGGTAATCATATTTTACTCAAGCGCGAAGATTTGCAGCCCGTGTTTTCTTTCAAAATCCGTGGCGCGTATAACAAAATGTCCAAACTTTCTAAAGATGCGTTGGCTCGCGGCATTATTGCGGCCAGCGCGGGAAATCATGCGCAAGGGGTTGCTTTGTCGGCGCAGCGCTTGGGTTGCCGTGCTGTAATCGTGATGCCGGAAACGACTCCCCAAATCAAAGTGGACGCAGTACGAAACCGAGGCGGCGAGGTGGTGCTTAAAGGCGTATCGTATAACGACGCCTATGATTATGCGGTCGAACTTGCCGAAAAAGAAGGTTTGACTTACATCGCTCCGTTCGATGATCCGGATGTAATTGCCGGACAAGGAACCATCGGCATGGAAATCTTGCGCCAAACTTCCAGCAAAATCGATGCGATTTTTGTGCCTATCGGCGGCGGCGGTTTGGCTGCTGGCATTGCCGCTTTTATCAAACAAGTCCGCCCTGAAATCAAAATCATCGGCGTGCAAACCCACGATTCATGTTGTATGAAGGTTTCTATTGCCGAAGGCAAACGGGTCGAGCTGAAAGATGTAGGATTGTTTTCAGACGGCACGGCTGTGAAGCTGGTTGGAGAAGAAACATTCCGTATCTGTCGAGATTTATTGGACGACATTATTACGGTTGATACCGATGCCATCTGTGGCGCCATCAAAGACATTTTCGACGATACGCGCAGCATTATGGAGCCGGCCGGTGCGCTCGCATTGGCTGGCTTGAAAGCTTACGTTAACCGTAATCAAGCGGAAGGCGAAACTTTAATTGCCGTAACCAGCGGTGCAAACATCAACTTTCACCGTCTGCGCCATGTGTCGGAACGCAGTGAGTTGGGCGAAGGTAACGAAGGCATTTTTGCCGTGTCCATTCCCGAAAAGCCCGGCAGCTTCTTGAAGTTTGTCAACGTTATTGGCAGCCGCAACATCACGGAATTCAACTACCGCTACGGCGACGATCAAATCGCGCATATTTTCGTCGGTATTCAGACGGCCGGCGTTCAAGATTTAGCCAAAATCAGTGCCGAACTTACTGCCGCCGGTTTGCCGAACACCGATTTAACTAACAACGAAATTGCCAAAATCCACACACGCTACATGGTTGGCGGTCGCACGCACAAAGTAGCCAACGAGCGCGTTGTCAGCTTCGAGTTTCCCGAGCGCCCGGGCGCATTGGCGAAATTCTTAAGCAATATGCAGACCGACTGGAACATCACCCTCTTCCATTACCGCAACCATGGCGCGGATTACGGCAGAGTGCTGGTTGGCGTGGACGTGCCCGAACAAGATTGCGAAGCCTTTGCGGAATTTCTCGACGGGCTGGGCTATGTTTACGAAGACGAAACCCATAATGCAGCTTATAAGCTCTTTTTGGGCTGAATGTAACTAAGGCCGTCTGAACAGTAAACTTGACATAGCGCAATCAAGATTGAAATAAAACACCATAAAACCTGTTTTTTCAGCTTTTTTCATGAATAATATGGTCTAAATCAAATTATTCAAAACAGCTAACCCAAACAACTCAATACACATAAGGAGTATGTTCACATGAAACTTTATTTAGCTTTTATTTCCGCAGCCGTATTAGGTTTGACTGCTTGTTCGCAAGAGCCTGCACAACAAGCTCCGGCAGCCGAAGCCCCTGCCGCAGCCAGCGCAGCTGCATCTGAACCTGCTGCGGCCGAACCCGCTGCTGCCGCTTCCGAAGCAGCTCCTGCGGCTGCCGCCGATGCTGCGTGCAGCACAGTAGTGGAATCCGACGATGCGATGAAATACAACGTGTCTGAAATCAATATCAGCAAAGCATGTAAAGAGTTCACCATCACTTTGAAACACGTCGGCAAAATGCCTAAAGCCGCAATGGGCCACAATATTGTGATTACCAAAGCGGAAGATGTGGATGCTGTAACCAAAGACGGTGCTTCTGCAGGTGCTGAAGGCGACTACATTAAGGCGGGCGATGAGCGCATTGTTGCTTCTACCAAACTCATCGGCGGCGGCGAAGAAACCAGCATTACCGTAGATACCGGCAAATTTGCGGCCGGCAACCAATATGAATTCTTCTGCTCGTTCCCCGGCCACCTCGGTTTGATGCGCGGCAAAGTGAACTTGGCCGATTAATTTTCACCGGCTGAAATAAAAACACTCACAAGCTTTCATGGCTTGTGAGTGTTTTTTATAGCGGAATGAAACGGAATTAGCCCAAATCAAATGCCTTGTGCAGCACGCGGGTTGCCAATTCCATGTATTTTTCGTCGATCAGCACCGATACTTTGATTTCCGAAGTAGAAATCATTTGAATGTTGATGCCTTCTTCGGCCAAAGTGCGGAACATTTTAGACGCAACGCCAACATGCGAACGCATACCCAAACCAACGATAGACACTTTGCATACAGTATCGTCGCCGTCGATTTCTGCGGCACCGATGCTCTCTTTCAAGCCGTTCAGCAACTCCAACACGGGCTTGTATTCGCCGCGCGGTACGGTAAATGAAAAATCGGTTGTGCCTTCCGCGCCGACATTTTGGATAATCATGTCCACTTCGATGTTGGCATTGGCTACCGCGCCGAGAATCTGGTAAGCCACACCGGGTTTGTCCGGCACGCCGCGCACGTTGACACGGGCTTGGTTTTTGTCGAATGCAATACCGGATACGGCTGCTCTTTCCATGTTGTTGTCCTCTTCAAAGGTAATTAATGTACCGCTGCCGCCTTCTTGCAGGCTGCTCAACACACGCAGGCGGACTTTGTATTTGCCGGCGAATTCCACCGAACGGATTTGTAGAACTTTCGAGCCTAAGCTTGCCAGCTCCAGCATTTCTTCAAAAGTTACCGTATCCAGACGACGGGCCTCCGGCACGACGCGCGGGTCGGTGGTATAGACGCCGTCCACATCGGTATAAATCTGGCATTCATCGGCTTTTAAGGCGGCGGCCAATGCAACGGCCGAAGTATCCGAACCGCCGCGGCCCAATGTGGAAATGTCGCCGTTGGCATTCACGCCTTGGAAACCGGCCACAATCACCACTTTGCCTTCTTTCAAATCGGCACGCATAGCTTTGTCGTCGATGTCTTCGATGCGCGCTTTAGTATGGGCGTTGTCGGTTCTCACCGGTACTTGCCAGCCGGTGTAGCTCTTGGCGTCTACGCCGATGTTTTTCAACGCCATCGCCAACAGGCCGATGGTAACTTGTTCGCCCGTGGATAATACAACGTCCAATTCGCGCGGGTCGGGGAAATCCTGCATTTCGTGCGCCAATGCAACCAAGCGGTTGGTTTCACCGCTCATGGCAGATACCACCACAACGACATCGTGGCCTTCTGCGCGGGTTTTGGCGACACGTTTGGCTACGTTTTTGATGCGTTCGGCGGAGCCTACTGAAGTGCCGCCGTATTTTTGTACGATTAACGCCATTTTTCGTGCTTTCTTGATTGATGTTATGGATGCAACGGAAGATTAGTTGCGCTTGGAAAAATTCGTAACATTATTACTATTTTTACCGTTAAACACAAGGTGCTGCCGCGCGTAAAAAGGTCTCATTATGCGCCTTATTTCGCGGCTGATAAAGTATAAAAACGCTTCCTTTGCCGCCTCGTCGGCATGGTGTCTTTTTTGCACACGGCATAATGACGCTTATACATCAACGGGGCCGTCTGAAAAACTTTTTTCAGACGGCCTCACGGCTTCAAATTCAAACGATTCAAATCGTTAATAAACATCGCGCTGATAACGCCTGTCTTCACGCAAACCGTTCAGATAGTCTTCGGCATCGTCGCGGCTGAGTTTGCCCTGTTCGGAGATGATCTCGAGCAAAGTATTTTCCACATCGCGCGCCATGCGGGTTGCGTCGCCGCACACATACACATGCGCGCCCTGCTGCAACCATGCCCATACTTCGGCGGCGTTTTCGGCCAGTTTGTGCTGCACATACACTTTTTCTTCGCCCTGCCTGCTCCACGCCAAATCCGCGCGGGTCAGCAGGCTGGTTTTGCGGTATTGCAGCCATTCGGCCTGATACAGGAAATCGTCGGTAAACCGCTGGTTGCCGAATACCAACCAGTTTTTGCCTGCGTCGCCGTTGGCTTCGCGCTGCTGCATAAAGGCGCGGAACGGAGCCACGCCGGTGCCTGCGCCGATCATGATTACCGGTGTGTCGCCTTTTTCGGGCAGGCGGAAATGCGGATTCGGTTCGACAAACACGCGCACGCTGCCGCCTTCTTCGAGCGCGCCGCCCAAAAAGCCCGAAGCCGCGCCGGTGTAAGTGTGGCCGTGATGTTCGTAACGCACCACGCCCACGGTGAGATGAACTTCGTCGCCCACTTCGTCTTGCGCCGAGGCAATCGAATACAGGCGCGGCGTTTGGGCGCGGAACAGCCCGAACAGGGTTTGCGCATCCAGCGGGTGCGGAAAAGCGGCCAGCACGCCCACCGGCGGGGTAACGGCAAGATAAGCGTCCAACGCTTCGGCGTTTTCCACCGTACGCTGCAAGGTTTCACTGCCCGACAAAGCGGCATACTGCTGCACAAAAGCAGGCGTATTTTGGGTGATGTCGGCATGTTCGGTTAA
Source organism: Neisseria sp. Dent CA1/247 (assembly GCF_022870825.1). NCBI lineage: Bacteria > Pseudomonadati > Pseudomonadota > Betaproteobacteria > Neisseriales > Neisseriaceae > Neisseria > Neisseria sp. Dent CA1/247. The sequence goes on from NZ_CP091522.1 coordinate 1,466,996, forward strand.
GGCCGTCTGAATATCGGTTTCGCTGCCGTCGGCAAGGCGCACGGTTTCGCTGCCGTTTAAGTTGTTCAAGGCCAGAATTTCCGCCACCAATTCGGGAGCGTTCAGCGGCCAGATGCCGAGCGCGTCGCCGGTTTGATAGCGGATGCCGGAACCGCTCAAATCGATTTCGATATGCTCCACGTCTTTTTCGGCATTGCGGGCAGTGATTTTTTGGCGGACGGAAAGTGAGGCGGTAAACGGTTTTTCTTTGGTGTACACCTGTGCGGCAGACGCGGCGGGAGATGCGCCCTTGAGGCCGTCTGAAACCGGTGCGGCGGCTTGCGCACACAGTTCGGCCACTTTAGCGGCAACCGTTTCCACCCAAGCATTGGCGGCCGTCTGAAAATCCAAATCGCACTCGCCAAACGCGCTCAAGCGGGTTGCGCCCAATTCGGCGAAACGGCTGTCGAAATCCCTGCCCGCCTGACAAAACTTGGGATAAGAAGAATCGCCCAAGCCCAGCACGGCAAAGCTGAGTTTGCCCAAATCGGGAGCTTTTTTGCCGAACACGAATTTATACAGCGGCACAGCTTCTTCAGGCGGCTCGCCCTCGCCCTGCGTGGACGTGACCAACAGCACGATGTCTTCTTCGGGCAGCGTTTTGCTCTTGAAATCGGCCGCCGCCACCAAGCGCGCATTGATGCCCGCCGATTCCAGTTTCACCAGCAAATCGGCGGCCACACGGCGGGCGTTGCCGGTTTGCGAGGCAGAAAGCACAGTTACGCGGCGCGGTTCGGCGGCGGGTACGGCGGCAGCGGAAGCATCAAAGGCCGTCTGAGCAGCCGCCCCGCTCTGCCGGCTTTGCGCCCAACAATAGCCCGACAGCCATGCAAGCTGGGTGGAAGAAAGTGAAGAAAGCCGGTCGGCAATTTCAGACGGCAGCGGATTGGCTTGGCTCATGCGGATTCCTTTATTCTCTTTATTCGGCGTTATATCTTTACGGCAGACACGTTAGGCACGCGCTTCCCAAACATAGCCGCCACTTTAAACAGGCCGTCTGAAAAAAGGAAAGAATGGTTGGTTTTAACCACATGCACTTTTGTTATATCAAACCGCACGGCATGGAGCCGGCGCATTTCTGCTGCCCATAAAAAATCCTCCGAACCGACGGCAGTTTTCCGGCAGGTTCGGAGGATGTTGATGAAATGCAGCTTATCTCAAGGTCGAGAACATTTGTGTTTTACAACTTGCCCGCCACTTTCTTATTGCGCATCAGGCACAGCATATCGGCGGCCACATGCGCGGCGGCGATGGCGGTAATCTCGGCGTTATCGTAAGCGGGAGACACTTCCACCACGTCCATACCGACGATATTCAAATCGCCCAGCGCGCGGACAATGCCCAGAGCGGTATGCGAATTCAAACCGCCGGGAACGGGCGTGCCGGTGCCCGGAGCGAAAGCGGGGTCGAGGCAGTCGATATCGAAGGTCAGGTAAACGGGGTTGTCGCCGATGATGTCGTAAATACGTTTTACCGTCGCTTCAACGCCGTTTTCATTAATCCACGGCGCAAACAGCATGTTCATGCCCATGAAGTCGCTGTTCCAAGTGCGGATGCCGACTTGGGCGGAAGTTTTCGGATCGATCAAACCTTCTTTGATGGCTTTGTAAAACATGGTGCCGTGGTTCAAAGATTCGGGCGCGTCATCCGGCCAAGTGTCGCAATGTGCATCGAAATGCAGCAGGCTCAAAGGCTTGCCGTATTTTTCGGCATGCGCCTGCAACAGCGGATAAGTGATGAAATGGTCGCCGCCGAACGTGAGCATTTTGGCGTTGCTGTTTTGAATAATGTCGCGGGCGTGCTGGACGATGGTTTCGCGGATAGTCCACGGCTGATGCGCGTCAAACCAGCAGTCGCCGTAATCAATCACGGCCAAATCGTCAAACGGATCAAAGCCCCACGGAAAAAGATTCAATTCGGCCAACTGCACGCTGGCGGCACGGATGGCGGCCGGGCCTAAACGCGCGCCGGGGCGGAAAGTCGTGGCCAAATCGAGCGGCACGCCGGACACCACCACATCGACATCGGTCAAATCGCGCGTGTAGCGGCGGCGCATAAAGGAAAGTGCGCCCGCATAAGTGTTTTCAATGGTCGAGCCTTTGAGCGATTCGCGGCGGAACGCGCCGTCGCCGTAGATTTTGTTTGTCATGTTTGTCTTTCGTGGGATGAGGCCGTCTGAAAAAATGTGAGTATGCAGAAAAACATAAAGGCTGAGACCTTTGCAAAGCCCATCTGCGGCGCATTTCTGCGTTGTGCGCTGCCCGCTCGTTTAGCCTTGTATATGATATGTCTGCACCCGCTGCGCTGCTAAGCCTTAAACTGCATCCACATCTGAGGGTTTTGCAAGGTCTCGGGTTTTTCAGACGGCCTGAAAGCCTTTTGCTTATCTAGGATTTGATTTTAAATGAATGTTTAATCGGCTGCATTGTTCACTTTTGCCGCCGCTTTGCGCTCTTTGCGTTTCAAGCGGATCTCGCGGATGTGTTCGCGGAAAAAGCGTTGGCGCTGGCGTTTCTTCCAGTAGAAATACAGCAGCACCACCGCACCGATACCGATCAGCACAAACAGCGCGTATTGGAACTGATGCACTTTTTCCATCAGCCATGTGCGGTTTTCTGCACCGTAAGAGCCGAGATACACCCACACCGGCACGGAAATCAGAGCCGCGAGGCCGTCCATCGCCAAAAAGCGCAAGTAAGACACTTTGCGGCTGATACCGGCGGTAATGAAAATCGGCGTGCGCAAGCCGGGCAGGAAACGCGCCACAAACAGCACTCGGTTGCCGTATTTATCAAACTTTTCCTGTACTTGGGCGTAGCGTTGCGGTGTCATCACTCGGGCAATAAAGCGCACTTTCAGGATTTTGTGGCCGAGCACCCGTCCGGCGGCAAACATCAGACCGTCGCCGACCAGCACGCCGAGCAAGCCCACTACAACCATGATATGTACGTTGGTATAGCCCAAACCCGAAATCACGCCGCCGGCAACAAGAGTAATGTCTTCGGGAATCGGCACGCCAAATCCGCAAGCCAGCAGCACCATGAATACCGCCGCATAACCGTATTGAATGAAAAAAGCTTCTAAAATAGCAAGCATAACGCTTGTCCCTTATTGATTTGATTGTGTGAAATAAAATATCGGTTTGAGTAGGCAGGCCGTCTGAAAACATTGCTTATCGGCCTGCCCGGATATTTCGCAGTTTAAACTTCATTGTATTGCAAACGGGCTTGATACTGCGCTTGAGGCCGTCTGAAAATAAGGTGGAATTTGATGTTGCCCAACAGTTTCTCATGTTATTTCAGACGGCCCGGAAACCATGCCCTGGGCCGTCTGAAACATCTTAAAGATTGATACCTGAATTACTTCTTGTCTTTGGCAGAATCCGAAGCGTTTTGAATCGCTTGTGCAATCCGTTCCGCGCCTTTCTTCGCCCAATCGGCCTGACGCGCTTCCACCATCACGCGCACCACAGGCTCGGTGCCGGAAGCGCGCAATACCACGCGGCCTTTGCCTTCCAGCTCTTTTTCAACTTCGGCCAACACGTCTTTTGAAGCGCTTTGCCAATCTTGGCCTTTTTGAATCCGCACATTAATCATGGTTTGCGGGAACGGCTGCCAGTCGGCGCAAACGGTAGCCAAATCCTGATTCAGCGTGCGCAGGGCTGCCAACACCTGCAAAGCGGAAATGATGCCGTCGCCGGTATTGTGTTTGTCCATACACAAAATATGGCCGCTGGCTTCTCCGCCGATAAGCCAGCCGCGTTGTTGCAGCTGTTCAAGTACATAGCGGTCGCCGACTTTGGCACGGCAGAAGGCCACACCCTGCTCTTGCAAAGCCAATTCCATCGCCATATTGGTCATTACCGTGCCGACTACACCGCCGATAGACGATCCTTCTGCGGCACGGGCTTTGGCGATCACATAAATCAGGCTGTCGCCGTCGTACACTTTGCCGTGGCGGTCAACCATCATCAGGCGGTCGCCGTCGCCGTCGAGCGAAATGCCGTAGTCGGCTTCGTTTTGCAGCACTGCCGCTTGCAAGGCTTTAGGATGCGTGGCGCCGCATTTTTCGTTGATGTTGTAGCCGTTGGGTTCGTCGCTGACGGCCACCACATGCGCACCCAATTCATGGAACACTTTCGGCGCAACATGATAGCCCGCTCCGTTGGCGGTATCGACCACCAGTTTCAAGCCGCGCAAATCGTAGTTGGCGGGGAACGTGGATTTGCAGAATTCGATGTAGCGGTCATCCGCACCGCTGACACGGCGGGCGCGACCCAAACGGTCGGACGGGCGGGTTTTTATTTCTTCGTCCAGTTTGGCTTCGATTTCCAGCTCGATTTCGTCACTCAATTTCACGCCGCCTTCGGCAAAAAACTTAATGCCGTTGTCGGAATAAACGTTGTGCGAAGCGGAAATCATCACGCCGGCGGAAAGACGCAGCGCGCGGGTTAAATAGGCGATGCCCGGCGTAGGCAGCGGGCCGGTTTGAATCACGTTAACGCCTGCGGCGGTAAAGCCTGCCACCAGTGCGGCTTCGAGCATATAACCTGAAATACGGGTGTCTTTACCGATGATCACGGTCGGCTTCTGCCCGCTGTCGTGCTGCACCAGCACCTGACCTGCGGCATAACCGAGCTTCAATACAAAATCGGGGGTAATGGGAAATTGGCCGACTTCGCCGCGTACACCGTCCGTACCAAAATATTTTTTCGACATAAAGACACTCCGTTCAAACTTTAGCCCGTATTGTAAAGCAGCCCCGCGGCGGTATCCAGCAGTTTACAAGGTTTTTCGGTTGAAACTTTACGCATATCAAAACGCATATTCAAAGGCCGTCTGAATATCGGTTTCAGACGGCCTCACAATACTGTTTCAAACTTTAGGCTCACACACCCAATACATTCCACACTTTCAGCGCATCGGCGGTGGCTTTCACATCATGCACGCGCACAATCTGCGCGCCCCGTGCTACGGATGCCAACGCCGCCGCCACGCTTCCGTGTACGCGGTCGGCGGCGTTTTCTTCGCCGGTCAGCGCGCCGATCATGCGTTTGCGGGAAACGCCGATTAAAAGCGGCAAACCGGATTGTGTAGCCAGTTCGTCCAAATGGCGCATCAGCAGGATATTGTGTTGCAGGGTTTTGCCGAAGCCGAAACCGGGGTCGAGCACGATGCGGTTGCGTGCAATACCGGCTTGTTCGCACGCAGCCGCACGTTCGTTCAAATAACCGGCAACTTCACGCACAACATCTTGATATTGCGGATTTTCCTGCATAGTTGCGGGCATGCCCTGCATGTGCATCAGGCAGATACCGGTTTGCGACTGCTGCGCCAGCAAATCGACCGCACCTTCATCGCTTAATGCCGACACATCATTGATGATGTCCACTCCGCCCTGCTCCAAAGCCCGCTTCATCACCACCGTGCGGCGCGTGTCCAAGCTGACCGGCACGCCCCACGTTGCCAATTCTTTCAACACCGGCGACACCCGCGCCCACTCTTCTTCGGGCGGCACATAATCCGAACCCGGGCGGGTGGATTCGCCGCCGATGTCCAGTATATCCGCACCTTCTTTCAGCAGCTGCCCGGCGTGTTTCAAGGCCGTCTGAACGGTTTGCGAATACACGCCGCCGTCTGAAAACGAATCGGGCGTGAGGTTCACAATGCCCATAATTTTCGGCGCACTCAAATCAATGGCAAAACGGCCTGCCTGCCAAACGGGAGAAGTCATCGGTTTTCTTTCGGAAGATACAGCTTAAACACGGAGAGGCCGTCTGAAATCAGGTAAAAATTTTCAGACGGCCTCGCATTGAGATTTATTTGGACAATACGAAAAACTCAATCAGCACGTTTTTAAAGATGAAGCCGAACACACCCAGCCCCAACACCAAAAACAAAATAAACATGCCGAATTTGCCTGCCTTCGATTCCTTGCCGAGGTTCCACACGATAAAGCCCAAGAACACAATCAGCACGGTCAAACAGATTTTCAATGCCCAATCGGCAAATACTGCCTCATCCATTTCTTACTCCTTCAATGTATGTTTCAGACGGCCTGTACGAAACCTTAAAGGCCGTCTGAAAATTACGCCAACGCTTGCTGCAAATCGGCGATCAAATCCTGCACGTTTTCCAAACCTACCGACAAACGCAGCAAGCCCGCCTCAATACCTGCGGCCTGTTTTGTTTCCGGCGCCATTCTGCCGTGAGTGGTCGTCCAAGGGTGCGTAATGGTGGAGCGCACATCACCGAGGTTGGCAGTTTTAGAAAAAATCTTCACCGAATCAATCACCTTCCATGCCGCTTCTTGACCGCCTTCCACTTCAAAAGCCACCACAATGCCGCCTGAAACCTGCTGTTTGCGCACCAACTCGGCTTGCGGATGGTCGTCGAGACCCGCATAAAAAACCGCTTTCACTTTGGCCTGCCCGCGCAGCCATTCGGCAATCTGCAAAGCATTGGCCGCCTGCTTTTCCATGCGCACAAACAGCGTTTCCACACCGCTAAGCAGCACCCACGCGCTGAACGGCGACAAGGCCAAACCCGCCGAATTGCTGTACATGGCGATTTCTTTAACCAACTCCGTTTTGCCGCAAATCACACCGCCTAGCACCCTGCCCTGACCGTCGATACCTTTGGTGGCCGACTGCACCGACAAATCCGCCCCCAACTTCAAAGGCTGCTGGATAGCAGGCGTGCAGAAACTGTTGTCCACCACCAAAAGCGCGCCGGCATCATGCGCAATGGCGGCCAATGCTTCGATATCGGCAATTTCGTTCAAAGGATTGGAAGGCGTTTCCAAAAACAGCATTTTGGTGTTGTCTTTCACCGCCGCACGCCATTCGGCCGTATCGGTTTGCGACACCAGCGTGATGTCAATACCGAATTTCGACACGATACCGTTGATAAACCCGGCCGTAGTGCCAAACAGGCTGCGGCTGGCAATCAGATGGTCGCCCGTTTTCAAAAACGTCAGCATCGCCGCCTGAATCGCCGACATGCCGGTAGAAGTCGCCACACCGCTCTCGCCCGCTTCCAAACAGGCCACGCGTTTTTCAAAAGCCGCCACGGTGGGGTTGGCCGTGCGCGAATAAGTATAACCTTCGATTTCCTTGGCAAACAAAGCCGCGCCTTGCGCCGCATCGTCAAACATAAAGCTGCTGGTTAGAAACAATGCCTGATTGTGTTCGTTGTATTCGGTTTGGCTTTTCGCACCGCGTATCGCTAAAGTTTCGGGATGGAGTGTGTCGCTCATGATTCTTTCTCGTTATCAACAGGCCGTCTGAAAAAGCACGGCAAAAAATTGGGAACATTTTGCGCTTATTTGGGCGGGGTTTCAACCTTAAAGCCATGCCCAGCCTGAATTTCACCAAACATTCTTATGACTATTAAATAAAACAATAGCTTAACCTCATTCAATTTAAAACTATTTTCCAAACGAAATCATTGACATATTTTACAAAATCTAAAAATCACAAATAACCTGTTGAAAAAAAAAAAAAAAAAAAATGAAACAATTTTTACACGGTAAAACATTGCTGCCGTTTCTGTTCAGAAAATCAAATTTAAGTCAAATACATTTATTTAGGAGATTCAAAATATGAAACACATACTTCTCGCCGTTTCTGTAAGTTCCGCGCTGATTCTGGGCGCGTGCGGCGGTGGGGGCGGCTCGAACAGTCCTTCTACCGACAGCACTCCCACGGGCAACACCTCCACGGGCAACACCTCCACGGGCAACACCTCCACAGGCAACACCTCCACAGGCAACACCTCCACAGGCAACACCTCCACAGGCAACACCTCCACAGGCAGCACCTCCACAGGCAGCACCTCCACAGGCAGCACCTCCACAGGCAGCACCTCCACAGGCAGCACCTCCACAGGCAGCACCTCCACAGGCAGCACCTCCACAGGCAGCACCTCCACAGGCAGCACCTCCACAGGCAGTAACTCTACTGGCAATACACCCATGGACAGCAGCGAATCAATCGTCATTTTTACCACGCCCGACGGCACCAAAATCAATCTTGATCTCAAACCCAAAGGCGCAATAACACATAAAACCACCGACGGCACACTCAAAGGCTGGAACCAAGGCGCATCGTTTTACGGCGCATGGCTCAACAACAGCAAGCAATTTCAAGAAATCAGCTATCAAGGCACGTTAACGCCCGAGAAAAACATTCCGAATACAGGTACGGCCACCTATTACGGAAATGCCGTGCGTAACGACAGTATTGATGAAAAAATCCTTATGGACGCAAAAAGCCGCATTCATGTTAATTTCGGGCGGAAAACCGTTAACGGAACCATCGAGATGCCGGGCTTGCGCCGCAACATTACCCTACATGAAGGCCGTCTGAACGGGGCGCAATACTCAGGCAATGCAAGTGTGTTCGGCAACAGCGGCGGACGCTACGAAGGCGGTTTGTTCGGCAAAAATTATGAAGAAACTGCCGGCGTGGTGAAATTCGACAATAACTCCAGCTTAGACACAGCCTTTGGCGGCAAACGCTATTAATTGAAAAAGGATCGACAATGACAATCGGAAAAATACTTTCTATAAGCACCCTGTCTGTTCTTTTGGCTGCCTGCGGCGCCACCGGTAACTCTTTTTCTTCTCTCGAAGCCCCTGCCGAAGGCCAAAGCAAATTATATGTATACCGCTCGCCGTCTTTCAAAGGCAGTGCCATTCATTACGATGTCTATGCAGGGGAACACAAAATCGGCAATATCCGCAACGGCGGCTACCTCAGCAAAGAATTGGCGCCCGGCGAATACGAGATTTGGGCGAAAACCGAAGCCCGCCGCAGTGTAACCATTCCGTTGCGTGCCAATGAAATCCAATGCGTGAAAGCAAGTGTAGGCTTCGGCGCATTTGTGGGCCGTCCGAAACTCGAAAGCGTATCATTGGATCAATGTAAAGCCGAAATAACGGCCACTAAAGAAAGTTTGGATATATAAAAGATAAATAAAGCCGAGAGGCCGTCTGAAAACATTTTCAGACGGCCTTTATCATATTCCATACAATCTCACGGCAGGTTGCTTTGTGTAAACAGTAACGATACAATTAACGTAAACAACAGCGATACAACGATGATTATTTCCTTTCAACACAAAGGGCTGGAACGGTTTTACAAAACAGGCAGCAAGTCGGGCATACAAGCTGCTCATGCTGCCAAACTTGGCCGTATCCTCGCCCGATTGAATGCGGCAAGCGTGCCGTCTGATATGAATATTCCCGGCTGGAATCTGCACCCGCTTTCCGGCGATTTGAAAAATCATTGGAGTGTGAAAGTAAACGGAAATTGGCGCGTTACTTTCAAGCTGGAAAACGGCCATGCCGAAATCGTGGATTATCAGGATTACCATTAGGAGCAAGATTATGTTGATGCACAATCCCCCCCATCCTGCGGAGGTTATCCGTGAAGACATCCTGCCTGAATTGGGCTTGAGCGTAACCGAAGCCGCCAAGCAGCTGGGCGTTTCCCGCGTTACCTTATCGCGCTTGCTCAACGGCAAGGCAGGCATCAGCGCGGATATGGCCATCCGCCTGCATAAATGGCTGGGAGACGGCAGCCCCAGCCCTGAAAGCTGGCTGCACCAACAGGCCGACTATGACTTATGGCAGGCCATGCAGAAAAACATACCCGAGGTTACTCCCGCTTATACGGCTTCACCTGCTTGATAATGAGAAATACGGGCTTTGGCAATTTTTAAGTTGAAATTAAACAAGAGGCCGTCTGAAAATATTTTCAGACGGCCTTTTAACCATACAAACCAATCAATTCTTCATCGACTGTACCGGAGCGGGAATGCGTCCGCCGCGGTTCACAAACACTTCGCACGATCCTTCTTTCACGGGCATGATCGGTGCGTATCCGAGCAGGCCGCCGAATTCTACGCTGTCGCCCACGTCTTTACCCGGCACGGGGATAATGCGCACGGCGGTGGTTTTGCTGTTGATCATGCCGATGGCGGCTTCGTCGGCGATGATGCCGGAAATGGTGGCGGCGGAAGTAGTGCCCGGCACGGCCACCATATCCAAGCCTACGGAGCAGACGGCGGTCATGGCTTCGAGTTTGTCCAAAGTAAGCGCGCCCGATTCGGCGGCGGCAATCATGCCTTCGTCTTCGGAAACGGGGATAAATGCGCCGCTCAAGCCGCCGACTGCGCTTGAGGCCATCATGCCGCCTTTTTTCACGGCATCGTTCAGCAAGGCTAAGGCGGCGGTGGTGCCATGGGTGCCGCACACGCTCAAACCCATCTCTTCGAGAATGCGGGCGACAGAATCGCCGACGGCGGGCGTGGGTGCCAGCGATAAATCGAGAATGCCGAACGGAATGCCGAGCATTTTGCCGGCTTCGTGTCCGATCAATTCGCCGACGCGGGTGATTTTGAAAGCGGTTTTTTTCACTACTTCGGCCACTTCGGTCAGCGTTCGAGCATGGGAATTTTCCAAAGCGGCTTTCACTACGCCGGGGCCTGATACGCCGACGTTGATAATCGCATCGGCTTCGCCTGCTCCGTGAAACGCACCGGCCATAAAGGGGTTGTCTTCGACGGCATTGCAGAAAACGACGATTTGGGCGCAGCCGAAACCTTCTGGTGTGATTTCGGCGGTTTCTTTAATGATTTCGCCCGCCAGTTTTACCGCGTCCATGTTGATGCCCGCGCGCGTGCTGCCGATATTGATAGAACTGCACACGATGTCGGTGGTTTTCATGGCTTCGGGAATGGAGCGGATCAGCACTTCGTCAGACGGCGACATGCCTTTTTGCACCAATGCGGAAAAGCCGCCGATAAACGATACGCCGATGTCTTTGGCTGCTTTATCCAGCGTTTGGGCGATGCTCACATACGAATCGGCGTGGGTGGCCGCGGCGATTTGGGCAATCGGGGTAACGGAAATGCGCTGGTTCACAATCGGCACGCCGTATTTGGCGGAAAGGTATTGCGCGGTCTTCACCAAATCTTTGCCGATGCGGGTGATTTTGTTGTAGATGTTTTGGTTGAGGATGTTGATGTCGGCACTGATGCAGTCGTGCAGGTCGATGCCGATGGTAATGGTGCGCACGTCGAAATTCTGGTCGGCCACCATGCGCACGGTTTCTAATATTTCGCTGGATTGAATGCTGGTTGTCATGGTTTCAATCCTTTAAATGCGGTGCATGGCGTTGAAAATTTCTTCGTTTTGCATACGGATGTCGAGCGCGAGTTTTTTGCTCTCTTCTGCAAACAGATCCAGCATTTCCTGACGCGTTTTCGGGCATCTTGCCGTGTCCACCAAAATAATCATGGTGAAAAAATCGTCCATCAGTTGTTGGCTGATGTTGAGGATGTTGATTTGGTTTTCGGCAAGCAGTTTAGACACGTCGTACACGATGCCGACGCGGTCTTTGCCGATTACGGTGATCACTGAATGGCTCATAAGGTTTCCTTAAATATAAATGTGAAAACAGATGTAAAAATAAAAACGGTTTTCAGACGGCCTGATTGGAAAGGCTTGCTTCCCATAAAGAAGGCCGTCTGAAAAACCATGCGTACGTTTTCGGGCGGGCAGCGGTTATTTTTCCGCCACGGCAAAGGCCAGCACCTTGTCTTCTTCATCGCTCATGCTTAAGTGCACGCACTTGATGCCTTTCTCTTCCAACCATTGCTGCAACTCAGGTTCGCAGTAAAACTCCGGCTTGCCCAACTCATCATGACCGATGCCGATATTGCGCAGGCTCACAGGCGAGCGCAGACCGGTGCCGACCGCTTTGGCAAAAGCTTCTTTGGCCACAAAACGTTTCGCCAGAAAGTTTGCGGGGCTGCCTGCCTGCGGATATTCAAGCAGATCAATGCGGCTGAGCAGGCGGTCGGCAAAAGCCTTACCGTATTTTTTATGCAGCTTTTCAATGCGGTTTAACGAAACAATATCCGTGCCGACTCCGTAAATCATGGTGTTTCCTTTTTTATGTGTGTGTTCAGACGGCCTGAATCAGGCCGCGCCCGGTAAACTTGGTTTTTGCCGTATCCGGGTTTGACCCCGGGTATACGGACTTTGAGTGGCATAGGAATGCCCGGGTTCAATCCGAGTATGACGGAAATACCATTCGGAGATACCGTTAAATTTATTTTTCTATAATCAACTGAATCAATAAGGCAGCGAACGCGCCCTGAACATCACTTCCTTCATCTGGCGGATGGCTTCGGGCAGTCCGATAAAAATCGCTTGCGCCATCAGCGAATGACCGATGTTCAATTCGTGAATGGCCAAAATTTTGGCAATCGGGCTGACGTTGTGGATAGTCAGGCCGTGGCCTGCGTTCACCACCAAACCCAAATCGCTGCCGAAATTCGCGCCTTCTTCAATCCGCAGCAATTGCGCCTGACGCTCTTGTGGCGTTTCGGCATCGGCATACGCGCCGGTGTGCAGTTCGATTACCGGCGCGCCGACATCGCGTGCCGCCTGAATCTGGGCTTCATCGGCATCAATAAACAGGGAAACGCGGATGCCGGCATCGGTGAGGGTTTTGGTGAATTCGGCTATTTTGTCTTGCTGCGCCAGCACGTCCAAGCCGCCTTCGGTAGTTACCTCTTCGCGCTTTTCGGGCACGATACACACGTCTTCGGGCATCACCTGCAAAGCGTTTTCCAGCATTTCTTCCGTTAAGGCCATTTCCAGATTCATGCGCGTGCGGATGGCCTGTTTGATGGCGAACACGTCGGCATCTTTGATATGGCGGCGGTCTTCGCGCAAATGCAGGGTAATCAGGTCTGCACCGTGGGTTTCGGCAATCAGCGCGGCTTCAAGCGGGCTGGGATAAATGGTGCCGCGTGCATTGCGCAGGGTGGCAACGTGGTCGATGTTTACGCCTAACAACATGGGAAATCCTTTCGTGTTTTGTCTTTTCAGACGGCCTGTTTATCAGTCGACTTAAAAACCACACACGTCGAAAGATACTCGGGTCAAGCCCGAGTATGACGAGCCGTGATATTTGCCGTCCTAAATCAGGCCGTCTGAAACTGCTGCATCTGCTGCAATACCTGCCGCGATTTGATACCTTCCGGCAGGCGGAAGTCCAACAGCATGCGGGTAAGCCGTAGCGCCTGCTGCATGCTTTCGCCGTTTTCAAACTCGCCGTTACGAAGCTGGATCAGGCTGCTGCCGTCCACCGCAATCCCTTCCGCTTCAGCCGGCGGCAAACCGTTTGCCTGCTCGAGCGGCAGCGGTGCGTGCTCGGGGCGCAGCCAGTAGCGGCGTTCCGCAATAACCGCCTCGCCGTTTTCGTCTTGGTGCAAATCAGGGGCGAAACCGAGTTCGGTCAGCAACGTCCATTCAAAGCGGCGCAAGGCGGCAACATGGTTGGCTTCGTTGGCAATCGTCTGCATCACAGTATGCAGCGCATCGTAAAGGGTGGGATGCGGATCTTCGCGGGCGGTGAGTTTATACACCAACTCGTTCACATACAAACCGCTAAACAGCGCCCTGCCCTGCGGCTGCCGCCAACCGCCCAACCATTCGGCACGGTGCAGGGTTTTCAATTCCTGCAAACCATACCACGAGGCACTCATCGGCACAAACGGCACCAGCACGCCGCGCAATTCGCTCTGCCGTTTGCGCGCGCTGCGTGCCAGCAAAGCCACGCGCCCGTAGCGGCGGCTGAACACTTCCAGCCACAAACTGCTCTCGCGCCACGGCTTGGCGGTAAGCAGAAAAGCGGGTTCGTGATTGATGCGGTGGGTTTGGGCGGTCATAAAAGATGAAGCGGGAAAATATCGCGGGATTATACTCCGTATCTTTCGCGAAAGTGAAAAGTCTCAGGCCGTCTGAAAACAAACTACACGAGCTTTCAGACGGCCTCAATTCAATCAACAAACATCAAACACGGCATCACTTTTTCAACACCGCCCGTTTCACGATTTTCCACCAGTCGGCCACTTCCAATTTGGGTCGCTGGTTGAACACATCGTAGCGGTTCGCTTCCAGTTTGTTCAAAATCTGTTGGCCGCCGAGAATGATCATGCGCAGTTCAAAACCGATGCGGCCTTTTAAAGTTTTACCGAGCGGAGAACCGGCTTTCAGCATTTGATGAGCGCGCCCGCATTGGTGAGCCATCAAGCGCTGGAAGGCAAAATCGGCTTTGCCTGCGGCGATTTGCGCTTCGGTTACGCCAAACTTTTCCAAATCTTCCTGCGGAATGTAAACGCGGCCTTTTTGCCAATCGATTGCCACGTCCTGCCAGAAGTTAATCAACTGCAAAGCCGTGCAGATGCCGTCGCTCTCGGCGATGCTGCGCGGGTCGGTTTCGCCGTAAAGATGCAGCATGATGCGCCCCACCGGATTAGCCGAACGGCGCGCATAGTCCACCAGCTCGCCGAAATGCCGGTAACGCTTTTTCACTACGTCCTGACTAAAGGCCGACAGCAAATCGTAAAAAGGCTGCAAAGGGATGGCAAACGGCTGCAAAGCTTCACGCTGCAAGCGGCGCATCAGATCGGTTTGCGGCGTCTCGCCACGCGAAATTCTGTCCAATTCCTGCCGCAGATTATCCAATTCCTGCAAACGCTTTTCGTTGGGCGCATCGCCTTCATCGGCAATATCGTCTGCCGTGCGCGCAAACGCATACACGGCATGAACCGGCTTTCTCAAACGGCGTGGCAACACCAAAGACCCGACAGGGAAGTTTTCATAATGGTTAACCGACATGGCAGATATTCCCAATAAAAACAAAATCATTCAGACGGCATCTACTCAATCTATAAAAGTAAAAAGTAACAGGCCAAGCCTTACGCTTAAGGCCGTCTGAAAAGTAAAACACCGACGGCTCAGACAAGCCGTCGGTGTTTGGTAAAGGGTGGCGAGCCCAACCCCCGGCACTGGCGCATCAGAGTGGGCTGCTGGCTTCCGCCCCTGACCCGTTGTTCCGAATTACCATGCGGGGAGACCCGCCGTAAGCCGAGCATTATAACGGCTTTATCTCAAAATACCAATAGCCTGCCCCATTTTGCCTGCAAAAAGATTCAGATTGTCAACAATCACAGCTTGCTACATGAACAAATTACATGATGCCGGCCATATTTTTCCATTGAAAAACAATCGAAATTACATTAAATTACGAATCTGTTACATCAACATTTTTTCAGACGGCCTCTCTATCAGGCCGTCTGAAAGCTTTAATAAAAAATAAACTGTTATGAATAAAAAGCTTACGCCCGCCATTCATGCAGTTTGAAAAAACAACGACTTTGGAACCGCCTGTTATGACCACAGCCACCGCCCAGCGTATCCGTGAAATCCCCTACAACTACACATCTTATTCCGACCGCGAAATCGTCATCCGCCTTTTGGGCGAACCGGCTTGGAACGTGCTGCAAATCCTGCGCGGCCAGCGCAGAACCGGCCGCTCGGCGCGGATGCTGTTTGAAGTGTTGGGCGATATTTGGGTGGTAATGCGCAATCCTTATTTGGTGGACGACCTGCTCGAGCATCCCAACCGCCGCGAGGCTTTGGTGAAAGAAATGCGCCACCGCTTAAACGAAATCCAAAAGCGCCGCGACGACAACGAGCAAGTAGCCGAGCTGCTGCGGGCGGCCGAAGCCGCCGTAGCGCGCTTTGACGAAAGCTTCGAAACCACCCGTAAAAAGCGCGAACAAATTTTGGCGCGCCTCTCCAAAATCACCAAAAAACACAACATCATGTTCGACGGCCTCGCCCGCGTGGTACACGTTACCGACGCTACCGACTGGCGCGTGGAATATCCGTTTGTGGTGGTGAATCCCGACACTGAAGCCGAAGTCGCGCCTTTGGTGAAAGCTTTAATCGAACTCGATTTAACCATCATTCCGCGCGGCGGCGGCACCGGCTATACCGGCGGCGCGGTGCCGCTCGATGCCATGAGCGCGGTCATCAACACCGAAAAACTCGACAAACACAACGGCGTGGAATATGTGGAACTGCCCGGTTTGGAAGGCAAACATCCGATTATCCATTGCGGCGCGGGCGTGGTAACGCGGCGGGTGGAAGAAACCGCCACCGCCGCCAAATTGGTATTCGCGGTTGACCCGACTTCCGCCGACGCTTCTTGCGTGGGCGGCAACGTGGCCATGAATGCGGGCGGCAAGAAAGCCGTATTGTGGGGCACCGCGCTCGATAACCTTGCCTACTGGAAAATGGTCAACCCACAAGGCGAGTGGCTGAAAATCGAGCGCGTGCGCCACAACTTCGGCAAAATCCACGACGAAAAAACCGCCGTTTTCGATGTACATACTTTAGATTCAGACGGCCTCAACATCGTTAAAACCGAACGCTTGGAAATCGACGGCCACAAATTCCGCAAAGTCGGCCTCGGAAAAGACGTTACCGACAAATTCCTCAGCGGCCTGCCCGGCGTGCAAAAAGAAGGCACCGACGGCATCATCACCAGCGTGGCCTTCGTGCTGCATACCATGCCGAAATACATCCGCACCGTGTGTTTGGAATTTTTCGGCACGGTTGCCAACGCCACGCCGTCTATCGTGGAAATCCGCGACTACATGCTCGGCCACGGCAGCGTGAAGCTGGCCGGTTTGGAACATCTCGACTGGCGCTATGTGCGCGCGGTCGGCTATGCCACCAAAGCAGCGGGTAAAGGCCGCCCGAAAATGGTGCTGATTGCCGATATTGTGAGCGACGACGAAGCCGCCGTAGCCGATGCCGCCGAGCATATCGTCAAACTGGCGCAAGCCCGCGACGGCGAAGGCTTTATCGCCGTTTCCCCCGAAGCACGCAAAACCTTCTGGCTCGACCGCAGCCGCACTGCCGCCATCGCCAAGCACACCAACGCCTTTAAAATCAATGAAGACGTGGTGATTCCGCTGGAGCGTTTGGGCGAGTATTCAGACGGCATCGAGCGCATCAACATCGAACTGTCGATTAAAAACAAACTCGCCTTGTGCGAAGCCTTAATCCAATATCTGCAAGGCAACCTGCCGGTGGACAAAATGGGCACCGACCTGCCCAGCAGCGAATTGTTGGGCGAACGCGCCAAACACGCGCTCCAACACGTTTCCGCCGTAAAAGAGCGTTGGGAATGGCTGCTTAGCAACCTCGACGCGCCTTTGGGCGAATACAAACAACGCTACGGCCATGCCGTTCACGCCGCGCCCGAAGCCAAAGACGAAGAAAGCTGTTTCATCGCCTTCCGCGATTTCCGCCTGCGCGTGTCGATTAAAGCCGACGTGATGAAACCCCTGTCTGAAATCTTCAGCGGCAAGGCCGACACCAAAATCATGGAAGGTTTGGCCAAAATTCACAGCCGCGTGGTGCGCGGGCGCGTGTTCGTCGCCCTGCACATGCACGCGGGTGACGGCAACGTCCATACCAATATTCCCGTGAATTCAGACGATTACGACATGCTGCAAACCGCCCATAAAGCGGTGGAACGCATCATGAAAATCGCCCGCAGCCTCAACGGCGTGATTTCCGGCGAACACGGCATCGGCATCACCAAACTCGAATTCCTCACCGACGAAGAAATGCAGCCCTTCTGGGACTACAAAGCCAAAGTCGATCCACAAGGCCGCTTCAACCGCCACAAACTGATGCGCGGCTCCGACTTGCGCAACGCCTACACGCCTTCATTTGAGCTGCTCGGCGTGGAATCGCTGATTATGGAGCAGTCCGACCTCGGCACCATCGCCGAATCGGTGAAAGACTGCCTGCGCTGCGGCAAGTGCAAATCCGTGTGCAGCACCCATGTGCCGCGCGCCAACCTGCTGTACAGCCCGCGCAACAAAATCCTCGGTGTCGGCTTGCTCACCGAAGCGTTTTTATACGAAGAACAAACCCGCCGCGGTGTATCGCTGCGCCACTTCGACGAATTAAACGACCTCGGCGACCACTGCACCGTGTGCCACCGCTGCGTGAAGCCCTGCCCCGTCAACATCGACTTCGGCGACGTAACCGTAGCCATCCGCAACTATCTGCGCAAAGCCGGCAAACGCAAGTTCAACCCCGCCGTTGCCGCCGGCATGGCCTTCCTTAACGCCAAAGACCCGCGCACCATCCAAGTGTTGCGCAAAGGCGTGGTGGAAGCCGGTTTCAAATTGCAGAATCTGGCCTACAACTGGGGCAAGAAAGCCCATATCGGCGCAGGCCGTCAGAAAGCCGCACCTAAAGCCACCACCGGCGGCTCGCCGATTAAAGAGCAAGTGGTCCACTTCATCAACCGACCGCTGCCTCGCCATGTGCCGATCAAAACCGCACGCGCTTGGCTGAATATTGAAGACAACAAAACCGTGCCGATTATCCGCAACCCGCAATTGCCGGAAGACAGCGAGGCCGTGTTCTACTTCCCCGGCTGCGGTTCGGAACGCTTGTTCAGCCAAGTCGGCTTGGCCACGCAAGCGATGCTCTGGCATGCCGGCGTGCAAACCGTGCTGCCGCCAGGCTACCTCTGCTGCGGCTATCCGCAAGATGCCGGCGGCAACCACGACAAAGCCGAACAGATGACCACCGAAAACCGCGTGCTGTTCCACCGTTTGGCCAACACCTTAAACTACCTCGACATCAAAACCGTGGTCGTGAGCTGCGGCACCTGCTACGACCAGCTGGAAAAATACCGCTTCGAAGACATTTTCCCCGGCTGCCGCATCATTGATATTCATGAGTTTTTATTGGAAAAAGGCATCAAGCTCGACGGCGTAAGCGGCCAGCAATACCTGTATCACGACCCCTGCCACAGCCCGATCAAAACCATGAACGCCACCAAAATGACCAGTGAGCTGATGGGCAAAGAAGTGGTGTTGAGCGACCGCTGCTGCGGCGAATCGGGCATGTTTGCCGTCAAACGACCCGACATCGCCACACAGGTGAAATTCCGCAAACAGGAAGAAATCGAGAAAAACCTCAAGCAGCTGCCGCAGGGCGAACCGGTCAAAATGCTCACCTCCTGCCCCGCCTGCCTGCAAGGTTTGAGCCGCTACACCGACGACAACGCCATGCCCGCCGACTACATCGTGGTGGAAATGGCAAAACACATCCTCGGCGACAACTGGCAAAACGAGTTTGTCGATAAAGCCAACAACGGCGGCATCGAGAAAGTGTTGCTGTAAGCTGCTTGGAAAGGCAATCGAGAGGCCGTCTGAAACACAATTCAGACGGCCTTTTCATCAAAATCGGTTAAAATAGCCACTTTTTTATCCCGCCAGACCATGAATATCCTGCAAGCAGAAAACCTTTCCTTTGCCGTCGGCCATGTCGCCCTTTTAGACAAAACCTCTTTCCAGCTCGACAGCGGCGAAAAAATCGGCTTAATCGGCCGCAACGGAGCCGGAAAATCCTCTTTTCTGAAAATTCTGGCCGGAGTACAAAAGCCCGACGACGGCCAACTCATCCTGCAAAACGGCCTCAAAACCGTTTATGTGCCGCAAGAATCTTTTTTCGACCCGCAAGCCACCGTGTTTGACGTTGTTGCCGACGGATTGGGCAGCCTGCGCGACATCTTGCGCCGCTACCATCACGTCAGCCAGCAGCTTGAAAACGGCGAAAACGAAGCCTTGCTGAAAGAATTGCACGAACTGCAAACCGAATTGGAAGCGCAAAACGGCTGGCAGTTTGATGCCGCCATCAAGCAAACCATCAGCGAAATCGGCCTGCCTGAAAACGAAACCATCGCCAACCTTTCCGGCGGCCAAAAGAAACGCTTGGCTTTGGCGCAAGCATGGGTGCAGAAACCCGATGTACTGCTGCTCGACGAGCCGACCAACCATCTCGATATCGACGCGATTCTGTGGCTGGAAAACCTTTTGCAGCAATTTTCCGGCAGCATCGTCGTCATCACCCACGACCGCCGCTTTCTCGACAACATCGCCAACCGCATCGTCGAACTCGACCGCGGCATACTGCGCTCCTACCCCGGCAGCTTTTCCAAATACAGCGAGAAAAAAGCCGAAGAATTGGCCGTAGAAGCCGAGCACAACCGTCTGTTCGACAAATTCCACGCCCAAGAAGAAGCGTGGATACGCAAAGGCATCGAAGCCCGCCGCACCCGCAACGAAGGCCGCGTCAAACGCTTGGAAGAGCTGCGCAAACAGCGCGCCGCCCGCCGCGAACGCCAAGGGCAAGTGTCGTTCAAACTCGATGCCGGCGAAAAAAGCGGCAAAATCATCGCCGAACTCGAGCACGCCTCGTTCCAATACGGCGACAAAATCATCATGGACAAATTCTCCACCGTGATCCAGCGCGGCGACAAAATCGGCCTCATCGGCCCCAACGGCATCGGCAAAACCACCTTCCTGAAACTGATTTTGGGCGAACTCCAACCCACTTACGGCAGAATCCGTTTGGGCAGCAAGCAGGAAGTGGCGTATTTCGACCAATTCCGCAGCGTGCTGAACGAAAACGACACTGTGTTTTACACCCTCGGCCAAGGCAACGATTATGTGGAAGTCGGCGGCAAGAAAAAACACGTGATGAGCTATTTGGAAGACTTCCTTTTCCACCCTGCCCGCGCCCAAAGCCCTGTATCGTCGCTGTCCGGCGGCGAACGCAACCGCCTGCTGCTGGCCAAACTGTTTACCCGCCCGGCCAACATCCTCGTACTCGACGAACCGACCAACGACCTCGACATCGACACCCAAGAGCTGCTCGAAGAACTATTGCGCGATTACCAAGGCACAGTGTTCTTGGTCAGCCACGACCGGATGTTTTTGGATAACGTCATCACACAAAGCATCGTGTTTGAAGGCGAAGGCCGTCTGAAAGAATACATCGGCGGCTATGAAGACTATCTCGATGCCAAAAAACGCGAACAATCGATTCAGACGGCCTCGGAGCAAAAGCCCGCAGAACCCGCCGCCGAAAAGAGCAAACCCAAAGCCAACCGCACCGTCAAACTCTCCTACAAAGAGCAGCGCGAGCTTGAAGCCCTTCCCGAAGAAATCGCCGCTTTAGAAGCCGAGCAAGCCCAAATCAACGGCAGCCTTTCCGACCCCGACGTGTTCAAAGATTACGAAAAAGCCGGCGCCCTGCAAACACGCGCGGAAGAAATCGAAATGCTGCTGCTGGAAAAATTGGAGCGTTGGGAAATCTTGGAAAACAAACAAAACGGCGTAGTTTGACCGCACCGGTTTCATACAGTATATTGCCTGAAAAATATTCCATAGCAATCTTTACCCCTCAAAACATGAAAGGAAGATTTATGTTGCAAACAAGCGCACGCAACCAATTTAACGGCGTAGTCAAATCCGTAACCAAAGGCGCGGTCAACAGCGAGGTTATCGTTGAGCTGAACGGCGGCCAAGAAATCACCGCCTCCGTAACCTGCGAAAGCGTCGATGCTTTAGAGCTGGCAGCAGGCAAAGAAGTGATTGCCTTAGTCAAATCCACCAACATCATCATCGCCTCCGGCTTGGACGGCATCCGCCTCTCCGCCCGCAACCAGCTCAAAGGTGTGATCAGCCATATCGACATCGGCGCCGTTAACTCCGTTATCGAACTGGACGCAGGCAACGGCATCACCGTCAGCGCGGGCATCACCGTAAAAAGCACCGAAGCCCTGCACTTGAAAACCGGCCAAGAAGCCGTAGCCTTGTTTAAAGCCGGCGCCGTGATTTTGGGCGTGAAAGCCTAATCCAATACTTTCCGGCAAACCTCATAAGGCCGTCTGAAAAAAGGCCGTCTGAAACATTTCAGACGGCCTCAATATATTCCGCTTCCCTATCTGCTATTGCGCAAACCACGTATACCAGCCCAAAGCCAGCGCAGACGCCGCCAGCAGCACCCAAGCACTTGTGCGCACCACATCATGTATGCCCTGTTTGCGTTGGCGGCCAAGCAAACGGTTTACGATCAATACGATTAAAGCAACGAAAAAAGCAATGCGTAGAATACGGCCTATCATGATTCCCCTCTAAGCGCCGAACGGCATATCGCAGAAAGCCAATCGGTTCCTAGTATTTTCTCTCATAAATTTTAGAAAACTCAAAATATATCAAGATGTAAGGCAAGATTAAGATTTGCTAAATGCTTTTTCAGACGGCCTCATCAAGTTTAAAATGAGGCCGTCTGAAAATCCCCCACGCCAATAAAACGAAAGGAGCCTGTATGAAACCGACCGAACAAGACAGCACATTCGATTTAACGCCCGCAGAAGAAATGGAAGCAGAAGAGCGCGAGCTGGTTATCGAAGATTCGGTGGACGATTTGGTCACCTATGCCGACCATCCTTTAAGCGACCGCGAAATCGAAAACAAACGGCTGCACTTGGAAGACATCAAGCCGGAACCTGAAGACGAGTAAACTGCCTCAAGCCCGGCTTTATCAATTTCCAACCGCATACGAAACTTAATTATTTCAAAGCCCGTATTCCCACGGCATCGCGCACTTGGTCAAGCAATACGCGAGCCTGTTTGCGGGCTTTTTGCGCACCGGCCTGCAAAATGTCTTCGATTTGCGCAGGGTTGGCGGTTAGGGCGTTGTAGCGTTCGCGCGGTTCGGCCAATTCGGCGTTGATTTTCGCGGCGAGCATTTTTTTGGCTTCGCCCCACGCCAAACCTTCGGCGAGCATTTGCGTGAATTCAGCGGTTTCGGCGGGGGTGGCAAAGGCTTTGTAAATCTCAAACAACGGGCTTTCGTCGGGCTGTTTCGGTTCGCCCGGCTCTTTCAAGTTGGTGATGATTTTGTTGACCGATTTTTGGGTTTTCTTATCGTTTTCCCACAGCGGAATGGTGTTGCCGTAGCTCTTGCTCATCTTACGACCATCCAAGCCCACCAGCAATTCGACGTTTTCGTCGATTTTCACTTCGGGCAGCGTAAACACTTCTTTAAAGCGGTGGTTGAAACGGCCGGCAATATCGCGCGCCATTTCCACGTGCTGGATTTGGTCGCGGCCCACCGGTACTTCTTGCGCGTTAAACATCAAAATGTCGGCGGTCATCAGAATCGGGTAGCTGTACAAGCCCATCTCGATACCATCATCATTCAAATCCAAAAGATAACCATATTTTTTGAAAAAATTTCTCAATTCATCAACAGATTTATTCCTAATTTGATAAGCTCCACTATCATCAAAAGGAATCTCTACAAACTCTTTTTCAAAGTCTTCCAATATTGGAATAGTTATTATTCCAGATGGTAAATATTCATCTATGTCAGCGAGAAAATCCCATAATAATTTGTATGAATTTGAGATTATTGAGTCTGTTTGATAATTAAATAAATTTTGAATCTCTTGTGACAATCTTAAATCAGCCCATTCATACTCTTGGTAACTTCCATTAATCCCAAACGTGCGCTGAATTCTTTTTGCTAAATTTTCCTGCACCGCCGCTTTGTAGGCATGGGCGCGGTTCATCAGACCTTTGGCGGTGATACAGGTCAGAATCCAGTTCAATTCCATGATTTCGGGAATGTCGCTCTGGCGGTAAAACGTGGTTTTTTCGGGGTCTAAACCGCAAGCCAGCCAAGTGGCGGCAACGGCTTGGGTGGATTCGTGAATCATCTCGGGATCATGGCATTTGATGATGCCGTGGTAATCGGCGAGAAACAGGAAAGATTCGGTATCCGGCGCGTGCGAGGCCGCAATCGCGGGGCGGATAGCGCCGACGTAGTTGCCCAAGTGCGGAATGCCGGTGGTGGTTACTCCGGTTAAAACACGTTTTTTAGTCATTTTTGCTCTTTCCTGCGGTTTTCAGACGGCCTTTTGAATCAGGCCGTCTGAAAAATAAAATATCGATCATCATTAAAAACAGGGAACGGATTATACATCAAACCACTCTTTTCCCTGTTGATTTTCAGACGGCCTCATCCGCAAAACCCGCTATGCCGTGCGAACGTCAACGCTACTGCTTTTCAGACGGCCTCAAAATATTATCCACAGCCTATATAAAGATAATTTTATAAATATTTCAATAAAATATAAATTAATTCAATACAAATCCCTTTATACGGTATTGACTTACCCACAGGCAGACCCATATAGCTTTCATCCGAACAATACATAAACTTTAAAGAAAGAAAACAGATGAGATTCGATAAATTGACCGCAAAATTCCAACAAGCTCTGGCCGATGCCCAGAGCTTGGCCTTGGCTGCCGATAACAGCTATCTCGAAGCAGGCCATGTATTGAAAGCCCTGCTCGACGATGCCGAAGGCGGCACCGCAGCCCTGCTCTCACACGCAGGCGTAAACGTACCCCAAATAAAACAACAGCTTACCCAAACCTTGAACAGCCTGCCCAAAGTATCCGGCACCGGCGGCGAAATCCTCCCCAGCCGCGAATTGCAGGCCGTCTTAAACTTGATGGACAAAGCCGCCGTGAAGCGCGGCGATGCCTATATCGCCAGCGAACTGTTCCCGCTTGCCTTGGTACAGCAAAACGACAACACCGGCCGCATCCTGAAAAACGCCGGAGCCACCGAACAAAACATCAACGCCGCCATTGACGCGGTACGAGGAGGAGCCTCTGTGGATAACCCCAATGCCGAAGACCAACGCGAAGCCTTGAAAAAATACACCACCGACTTAACCCAGCGCGCCCGCGAAGGCAAGCTCGACCCCGTGATCGGCCGCGACGACGAAATCCGCCGCGCCATCCAAGTCTTGCAACGCCGCACCAAAAACAACCCCGTATTAATCGGCGAACCCGGCGTGGGTAAAACCGCCATCGTGGAAGGTTTGGCGCAACGTATCGTGGACGGCGAAGTGCCCGATTCCCTGCGCAACAAACGCCTGCTGGTGCTTGATTTGGCCGCATTGATTGCCGGTGCCAAATACCGCGGCGAGTTTGAAGAACGCCTGAAGGCCGTCTTAAACGATTTGGCTAAAGACGATGGCAATACCTTGATTTTCATTGATGAAATCCACACGCTTGTCGGTGCGGGCAAGGCAGACGGCGCAATGGACGCAGGCAATATGCTCAAACCCGCTTTGGCGCGCGGCGAGCTGCACTGTATCGGAGCCACCACTTTGGACGAATACCGCCAATACATCGAAAAAGATGCCGCACTGGAGCGCCGCTTCCAAAAAGTATTGGTGGGCGAACCGAGCGTGGAAGACACCATCGCCATTTTGCGCGGTTTGCAAGAGCGTTACGAAATCCACCACGGCATCGACATCACCGACCCGGCCATCGTTGCCGCCGCAGAGTTGAGCAACCGCTACATTACCGACCGCTTCCTGCCCGATAAAGCCATTGACTTGATTGACGAAGCCGCCAGCCGCATCAAAATGGAATTGGATTCCAAACCCGAGCAGATGGACAAACTCGACCGCCGCATCATCCAACTTAAAATGGAAAGAATGCACGTTGAGAAAGAAAGCGACGATGCCAGCAAAAAACGCCTCGATTTAATCGACGAAGAAATCGCCGGACTGCAAAAAGAATACGCCGATTTGGACGAAATCTGGAAAGCCGAAAAAGCCGCTTCCGCCGGCACCGCCGACATCAAAAAACAAATCGACGAGATCAAAGTCAAAATCGAGCAGGCCAAGCGCCAAGGCGACTTCGCCCGCGCATCCGAGCTGGAATACGGCGAACTGCCCAAACTCAGCCAACAGCTGCAAGCGCTGGAAAACAATCCGCAAGAGCAGCAGGCCAACAAACTCTTCCGCACCAAAGTGGGCGCGGACGAAGTGGCCGAAATCGTATCGCGCATGACCGGCATTCCGGTGAGCAAAATGATGGAAGGCGAACGCGACAAACTCTTGAAAATGGAAGAAGTATTGCACAACCGCGTGGTGGGGCAAGACGAAGCCGTGTGCGCCGTTTCCAACGCCATCCGCCGCTCCCGCTCCGGCCTGGCCGACCCCAACAAACCATACGGCAGCTTCCTCTTCTTAGGCCCGACCGGTGTCGGCAAAACCGAGCTGTGCAAAGCATTGGCGAGCTTCCTGTTTGACAGCGAAGACCATTTGATCCGCATCGATATGTCGGAATACATGGAAAAACACGCCGTTGCCCGCTTAATCGGCGCGCCTCCCGGCTACGTCGGCTACGAAGAAGGCGGCTACCTAACCGAACAAGTCCGCCGCAAACCTTACAGCGTAATCCTGCTCGACGAAGTGGAAAAAGCCCACCCCGACGTGTTCAATATCCTGCTGCAAGTGCTGGACGACGGCCGCTTGACCGACGGTCAAGGCCGCACGGTGGACTTTAAAAACACCGTGATCGTGATGACTTCCAACATCGGCAGCCACCACATCCAGCAAATGGGCACATCGGATTACGAGGCCGTGAAAGAAGTGGTCATGGAAGACGTGAAAGAACACTTCCGCCCCGAAATGATTAACCGTATCGACGAAGTGGTCGTGTTCCACGGATTGGATCAGGCCAATATCCGCAGCATCGCCAAAATCCAGCTCAAAGGCTTGGAAAAACGCCTTGCCGCACAGAACCTGCATCTCAAAGTCGACGATGCCGCGCTGGACATCATCGCCAAAGCAGGCTTCGACCCCGTGTACGGCGCACGCCCGCTCAAACGCGCCATCCAAGCGGAAATCGAAAACCCGCTGGCCTTGGCTCTGCTCGAAGGCAAATACAAACCTGAAAGCGTGATTCATGTGAAAGCGGATGGGGATAAGCTGGCATTTGATTGATTGGATTGAACCGTAGCAACCGGCATGACTAAAGGCCGTCTGAAAATTTTCAGACGGCCTATTTTTTGTTGAGCAAATGCTGGCATTGTTTACACTTTTCTTTTTCTTGCTGATAAATTCATTTACCACCTTTTTCCGCTATCAACCGACCAAACCATCATATACTCTTACTTAATTTTCAAAATCGGAAATTTAGACTTCTTCAATTTTTTCTTAGGACAATTAGTGTATAGAGAACCTCTCTTGCCGTTTTCAGATTCTAGACGCATCAATATATAGCAGTTTTTTTGATCATAAATATATTCGTCTACTTCATAAATTTCCATAGTATTTTGATCTGACTCAGTTTCAACATCTCCCGGTTTTAATTTTGCAACCCCTTTTAATAACTCGGAGCGTTTACCATTCGAAGATGAATAAATATTGAATGCAATATTATTTCCGTTTTTTAAATGCTTTACCTTGACATATATATTTGTATTCTTACCCTTATAGGTACTCGGATAAGCCAACAACGGGATTGATAAAATAGTTGTATATATGATTTTTTTAATCATCATTTAATCGTACCTTCTTGAGACATTCAGCAATAAGGCCGTCTGAAAATATACTCAGAATCTTTTCAGACGGCCTTACTGTATTTAACGCGATCCGTCGCGCGGCAACTCAATCAACGGCGGAATCGGCGGGTCTTGATAGCTTTCGTCGATTTCAAACCCTTGCGCCCGGGCTTTATCTTCTTCTAATTTCCTAATCATTGCGTAGGTTTGGTATTTCTTTTTTACGGCCTTATTAAAAGTAGGCTTGCCGAATTCTTCCTGTGCATTCAAACGAACTCGATTCCAATGAGCTTCAATCGTTACCACGAGTGCATACTGACCGTTGCCGTATTTATCGCGGTATTGCTCGTCATTATCTTTACCTAATACAAAACTCACCACCACACCGTCTGCATACAAAGTTCCGATGTCCGCCAAATTGGACAATTGTTTCCACTCGTCCGGAGTAAGCTCAATCGTAGTTGGAATACCGGTGATTGGTTTTATCCTAAAATAACCTTCTTCCATTCCGAAAAAAGCAGCGGCATTTTTACGGTTCATTTTGATTCTTGGTGCCGTGGTAGAAATCAAATCCCTCCACCCCGCCTGATGCATCTGTTTGACTAGACGGTAAAAATTTTGTCTGGCTTCTTCATCGCTAATGTTGCTGGTTTTACCTAAGCCCGCAAATATTTTAAATTCGTCAATACCTAAAAAAGGCTGCTGCTTACCATCCTCATAAAGCTTAATGATTGCTACATAAGGAAGCCTAAAAGAATGCACACCATGTTCAAATAAAACTGTTTTTTCAGATGCAAACGTAGCAGAATAATTAGTTAAAGAATACGGTTCTCCCGGCGATTCGTCATCGATATAACCGGTAAAACGGTTGGCAAAATGTTGGGCAGATTCGGGCAGGGTTATCGACACGGTTTCAGGCAGGGTATCTTTTTGCGGTTCTTGCTGCATGGGTTTGCACGCTCCCAGCAAACCTACCGTCATCGTTAACAAATAAATCAATATCTTTTTAAACATGGTCGTGTAAGTTGGCATTTATCTGCCGGCTGATATTTGAAAGCAAAGAAACAGATAAGATTTAACAAGAGGCCGTCTGGAACTATTCAATCTTTTTTCAGACGGCCTGATTGCATTTAACGCGATCCGTCGCGCGGCAACTCAATCAACGGCGGAATCGGCGGGTCTTGATAGCTTTCGTCGATTTCAAACCCTTGCGCACGGGCTTTATCTTCTTCCATTTTCCGGTATATGGCATAGCTTTTGAATTGTTTATTTAAAGCATCATTGTATGTAGGCTTACCGAACTCTTCCGTAGCAATCAAACGAACTCTATTCCAGTAAGCTTCAATCGTTACTACAAGTGCATACTGACCGTTTCCGTATTTATCACGGTATTGATCGGAATCATCTTTACCCAAAGAAAAGCTTACTATCACGCCATCCGCATATAAGTCTCCCAATCTGGCACGGTGCGGAAGCTTTTTCCATTCTTCCGCTGTCAATTCAATAGTAGTCGGAATACCGGAAGTCCATTTTTCATTTAGCCAGCCGTCTTCAATTTCAAAAAAAGCAGCCGCATTTTTACGGTTGCGCTTAATTCTAGGCTCACTACGGTAAATCAAATCCCTCCACCCCGCCTGATGCATCTGTTTGACCAAACGGTAAAAGTTCTGTCTGGCTTCTTCATCGCTAATGTTGCTGGCTTTGCCTAGATCGGCATAAATCACATAATCCGAAATACCTAAAAATGGTTTATGCCCACTGTCTTCATAAGCATTGATCATTCCTACATAAGGTAGCTTGAAAGTATGTTTGCCATGTTCAAAAAGAACAGTTTTTTCGCTATTAAAATATACCGGATGAACATTGACATTAAAAAACTCGGCATCTGCAGGCGCTCCCTGATAATTTTCAACAAACCTTTGCGAAAAATGTTGTGCAGATTCCGGCAGGCTTATTGATACGGTTTCAGGCAAGTTATCTTTTTGCGGTTCTTGCTGCATGGGTTTACACGCTCCTAATAAAAAAATAGCTGTCGTAATTGATAAAACCAAATAAAAAAAATGTTTAAGCATGCTCTGTTCCATCCGCTTTTTTACCGTTTGCCAAAATACGCAATTGCTCCTCTAAAAATTGTTTATCAACAGGTTTGCTCATGCGTCGATGGTATAAATCTGCCGCATCGGCAATCCATTTCATCCTCTGTTTCAAATTCTCCAACACAATCCCTTTCGGCGCGGCAGACAAAAAACGCTCCTCTCCCCGTTTAATCTTACAGCTTGCTACCAAATGCAGTTCATTTTGCGGCATCTCGCGGTAAAGGTCGGGGTGATTGCTTTCCAAATAACGTGAAACTTCCAGATATTTTTTAAAAATAAAGCTGTTGTACATGATTTTTTGTAAAATGATTTCCTGTTCGTGGTCAGCCAAACGTAAAAGGTGTGTGAGTTTTTCCTTGGCAGCACTATCCGCTCTATTTTGCTTCAGAAATACTAACGCCCTATCTAATGCAGTAAATGCTTTCAAAATATACTGTTTTCCAGAATCAGAAAAATCCATTGATTTATTGCCGACGGTTTCCTCAAAACCGTCCACCCTTTCCAAATCTTCCTGCATCACCTCCGGTAACATGCCGTATTTCCTTTGAACCCTGCAACGTTGGAATGCTTCTCTGTCTTTAGCGTAAAGATAATGCCAAGGCATTACATCTAAAAACAGCCATATATTGCCTTTACCGAGCATCTTATCCATCGAGGAGAATACTTCAACCAAAGTCGGTACGGATAAAGTAGCCATATTTACGGGAGTAGGTAATGGAACTTTGGATTTATATTTCAGCGTATCTATATGCCGTTTTACTTGTTTTCCGGGATCTTTTACCCACGGATTCTCCAAAGAACATCCCACCGTTTTACTGGCAAAGGCGGCAAGCCCCATCCAATAAAACAGGCCGGGATGTTTTTTCAGCAACGGAAACTGTTGAAACTCGCCTGCTCCCAAATACATCTTGGCATATACAGCAGCAATATCGTAAGCACGTTGTGCATAATGGCTCTTGATTTTAAAGCGCCCTTTGCGTTGCACGATTCCTTGAGGAGAAAACCAAACCAGATAAGTTTCTCTTTCTGCGCTTTTCATGCGGTTGAGTGCTTCAAATTGAGCCTCAGTCCATGAGTTTTGACACTCCAAACATAATTTTAGCTGTGATTGCGGCGTGGTATTCGTTTTATAACATTCCGACATAATAATTAATCCTGTTCGCTATGGTCTTCCGCAGTATAAGTTCCAAAGATTTCAAATATTTCTAGCTCTTCCTGGGTTTCCGTGTGAATTCGGGCAGTTCTGCCTTTCTCGTCGGTAATGCCGAAAAATTCATTGCCCTTTTTATCGATAATTACATATTGGGCTTTTTTCTTAGGTTTACCTGAAGGAGAAAGTAAAACGAACTGCTCATCATACTTCTCAACGGCGGGTATGCCTTGCATGTTCACCCCGGCGGAACTCGGCCCCATCACCTGAAACCCCGCACACTTCACCCACACCATCTTCGGACAGCCCAACTCGATATTGCCGTCTTTAAGCTTGATGTACGCCCCGCCGCTGGTGAGCAGGATTTCGTCTTTGGCTGCGACGGTCACTTTGCCGGCGCTGCTGGTAATGGTGGCGTCTTTGAGGGCGTTGATCTGCATCTCGTCGTTCTGCGCCTGTATCTCCACTTTGCCCTGATTGGCTTGGAGTTTTGCTCCTTTGCTTTGGGCAAACAGGTTGACACTCTCTACTGCATGGGCGGTGAAGTTGCTGCCGGCACTGATGTCGGTGTCGCCGCCGCTGATGTGGTGGATGTGTGCTCCGGCAGTGTGCAGTTGGCTTTGCGGGGTGGCGGTGGCGATGCCGTCGGGGGCGGATTGGATGATGCCCGCGTGTTGCAGCTGTTTGAGGCTGTCTTTCAGACGGCCTGCCTGCTCTTCGGCCTCGGTGGCTTCGTTTTTGGCAGTATGGGCGGCTTTGTTAAGGCTTTTGGCTAAGGAAATTGCCTGCTCGAGTTGGGCAATAGCGGCATCCATATCCAACACCTGACCCGCCGCCTGATTTTGGGCATCGGCACTGATAAACAAACCTTTACCCGCCCGTAACGCGCCCCAACTGTCGGTACGCAGCTCGAAGCCTTCGCCGTTGTCGCCGCGTTTCTGCCGTTGGTTGTCGACGATATGGCCGAGGTTGAGTTGGGTTTTGCCGTATTCGGTCGCCAGTTTGATGTGTTCCTGACCCTGTTTGTCTTCCATCCGCAGTTTGTTATTCGCCCAAGTACGGATGACGTTGCGGGTGTTCCAATCGGCAGGGACGTGGTCGGGGTGGGAGCTGTCGTGCATCACGCCGCTGATGTAGGGTCTGTCGGGATTGCCCTGCACAAACGACAGCATCACTTCGGTGCCTTCGTGCAGCGGGAAGTGTTGGCCGTAGTCGGGACCGGCATAGGGTTTGGCTAAGCGGATGGGACGGCTTTCCCCGCCCGGGCTCCATTCGTCGAGGTCGAACGGCAGTTTGACGCGGTAACGGCCCATGTTGTCGATATAGGCGTAGGTGTAGTTGCCGGGGCTGGTAACCCGTGCCGGCAGGCTGCCTTGAATCTTGGGCAACGGGGTGATGCGTTCGGGACGGAAGATGCTGTCGGCGGGAATGGCGGTGAAAGTATGGCTGTATGCTTGGTCGCGGCTGCCGCTGTGGGTGAGCGACACTACCAACCAGCCGTTGGGTGCTTCGCTGAAGCTTGGGGCCGTCTGAAACACTTGGCCGGGGCTGAGGGCGGTGATGTTGCCGCTGCCTGAGGCAACGATACGGCGGCTGTGGTTAAGCTGTTGCAGTAAGGCCGTCTGAAGCCGGGCTTCTTCGGGGGTCTTGTGATGCAAACCCCAATGGCTGTCGCTGCCGAGTAAAACGCTGCCGTCGGTCTCCGTACCTTTGGCCGTTACTGCGGACGATAAGTCGGTATCGGCATCGCGGTAGTTGTAGTCGCCGACGCGGATGGATTCGAGAATGGGATTGTGTTTTACCTGTAAGGCAAACACCGCTTCGGCTCCGGCGCTCTCCAATCCGCCGTGGGGGCGGTAGGGATACGGCAGACGGTTGTCACGAAAATAATGGGCGGCATCGTCACCGAATACCGCCACATCGCCATACTGGGCGTTCTGCTCGAAGGCGTACCAAATGCCTTCTTCTTCGCACAGCCGGTTGATAAAGGCGAAATCGCTTTCCTGATACTGGGTGACATACTCGCGCACACCGTATTCGCGGGAAGTATTGAAACGGAAATCGACGCCGGAGAAGCCGTGGTGTTTCAGCAGTGCGGCAATGATGTCAGGCACGTTTTGGTTTTGGAACAGCCGCGAAGTACGGTGGTGTTTCAATGCGGCAATGCGCGGTTCCAATACCATGCGGTAACGGGTCTCGTCGGCCGATACCGACAGCTTCTCACAGGAAGTGATGATGCCGCTCCATTCCTTCAACGCTTGGGGCGCGATCATTCCCTCAATCAATCCCAACGCATCAGAGCTTACCGGCGTTATCGTAAACTTGGCCGCTTGGTTGATGTACGACGACAGCGGCAAATCGGCATCGGCGCAGGTCAGTTCGATGTCGAGACGGTAGGCTGTATTCAATGCTTCGGTGGCGGTGAAGGAGACGACGGAAAGGGAGGGGCTGAAGCGGGAGAAGGTGAGGTGGTAGGATTGGGTTTGAGTCATCGCAGGTGTTCCAAAAGCGGTGTGTCAAAGTATCGGAATTCAAGATATATGCTTTGGCAATATAGCAGAATGGACATCTTTGCCCAATATGGGTATGACAAAAGGCCGTCTGAAATTTCAGACGGCCTTAATCATCACTCCTTAACCTTCTCACTCAAAAAATCAATAAAACTTCTCACCTTCGCACTCAAAAAAGCACGATCCACATAAGCGGCATAAAGTTTTGCCGTCAGGAAATGGTAATCGGGCAGCAGGCGCACTACTCTGCCGGCGGTTAGGTCTTCGCAAGCGCACCATTCGGGTTGGAAGCCGATGCCGGCGCCGGCACGGATCAGGCTACCGACCATGAGTGTGCTGTCGCTGTGTATGGCTGCGTTGAGTTCGAGCAGGCTGCGTTGGCCGTTGTGTTTGTGTTGTATTTCGAGGCGGCTCATGTCGGTGTAGGAAGGCAGCACTGCTGGGTGTTGCGCGGCTTCTTCGGGGGTTTGCGGTACGCCGTTGCGACGCAGGTAATCGGGTGAGGCTAAGAGGAAAAACTGAATATCGGCCAAGGGTTTGACAATCAGTGAGGGGCCGGGGTCGTTGGAGACGCGCAAGGCGAGGTCGAAGCCGTCGGCGATGAGGTCGGTGTGGCGGTTGCTGAGTACCAAGTCGAGGGATACTTCGGGATAGCGTTGTTTGTATTCGCTGATCCAGCGGCTGACGCGCGGGCTGGCAAACCATTGCGGCATGGTAATGCGCAGGATGCCTTGCGGTTTTTCGGTAACGCCTGCGGCTTTTTGGGCGGCGGTTTCGAGGGTTTCGAGGGCGTGGCAGCATTGGCGGTAGTATTCTTCGCCGGTTTCGGTGAGATGGAGGTTGCGGCTGTTGCGGTGTAAGAGTTTGGCTTGTAAGGTGTTTTCTAAATGGCTGACGTGTTTGCTGGCCATGGCGTTGGAAATGCCGAGATGGTCGGCGGCGCGGGTGAAGCTGCCGTTTTCGACCACTTGGCGGAACACTTTGAGGCTGAACAGGGTATCCATGATTTCTTATTGGGAAATAATTGTTAAACAAAAAGAGTATATATCCACAAAAGGGAAATATCTATACTGTGCTCATCTTCCCACTATATGAGTAATCATCATGACGAATACCCATTCCAATTTGAGCCGTTTCCAACCCATGTTATTGTCTGTTTTGCGCATCACGTCGGCTTATATGTTTATGCTGCACGGCACGGCGAAGCTGTTTGCGTTGCCGCATATTGAGATGTTCGACGGCCTGCAGCTAATGTCGATTTACGGTTTGACCGGCGTTCTTGAAGTTGTGGGCGGCCTGTTGCTGCTGTTGGGTTTGTTTACCCGTCCGGTGGCGTTTGTGTTGTCCGGCCAGATGGCGGTTGCCTATTTTATGTCGCACGCAGCCAAAGCGCCTTTGTTGCCGCTGCTAAACGGCGGCGAAGCGGCGGCACTGTTCTGCTTTATTTTCCTATATATCGCAGCGGCGGGCGGCGGTGCTTGGGCTTTGGATAATAAGTTGGGCAAAAAGCTATAATGCCGTCTGAAACCGCTTTTTCTTCATCATTTAAGGAAACCATCATGACTTACACCGCACTCCAACAAGCCGCGGAAACCCGCCGCTCCGTTTACGCTTTAAACAAAAACCTGCCTCTGCCTGCTGCCAAAGTGGCCGAGATTGTCAAACATGCCGTGCTGCACACGCCTTCGTCGTTCAATTCGCAATCTACCCGCGTGGTGGTGCTGTTCGGCGCGGAACACGAAAAGCTGTGGCAATTTGCCGAAGATGCCTTGCGCGACATCGTACCCGCCGAAAACTTCGAGCCGACCAAGCAAAAGCTGGATATGTTTAAAGCCGCGGCCGGTTCGGTGCTGTTTTTTGAAGACCAAAACGTCGTAAAAGGCTTGCAAGAACGCTTCCCCAGCTATGCCGACAATTTCCCTATCTGGGCGGAACACGCCGATGCCATGCACCAATACGCAGTATGGACTACGCTCGCCGCAGCCGGTATCGGTGCCAATCTGCAACACTACAACCCACTGATTGACAACGCCGTTGCCCAAGAATGGTCGGTTCCCGCCAACTGGACATTGCGTGCGCAAATGGTGTTCGGCGGCATTGATGCGCCTGCGGGTGAGAAAGCATTCGAGCCGCTGGAAGGCCGTCTGAAAGTATTCGGCCTGTAAGCCGTTTGATTGATTATGCCTGTCTGAAACGGATAACGCAGGTTTTGGCAAAGCCAACCCTTAAACCGTTTCAGGCAGGCAGAGACCTTTGCAAAACCTCCAGATGCGGATGCAGTTCAAGGCGTAGCAGCGCAACGAGTGCAGACATATCAGATAGGATAGGCAAACGAGCGAGCAGCGCACAACGCAGAAATGCGCCGCAGATGGGGGGTTTGCAAAGGTCTCAGGCATCGTTACATTTCAATAGCCCCATGAACAAAACCCCCGCCCTATTTCTCGGCCACGGCAGCCCGATGAACGTTATCGAAGCGGATAATCCGTTTACCCAAGGCTTTAAGCAAATTGCGGCGCAGTTTCCCAAGCCCCGCGCCATACTGATGGTTTCCGCCCACTGGTACGGCGATGCTTTGCAAGTATCCGGCAGCGCGGCTCCGGCCATGATTTATGATTTTTACGGCTTTCCCGAAGAGCTGAATCAAGTGCAGTATCCTGCTTCCGGCAGCCCCGAACTTGCCGCCGAAGTGCAGCGTTTGCTCGCACCCGAACCGGTATCCGTCGATATGCTTCGGGGGTTCGACCACGGCACATGGGGTGTACTCAAGCATCTTTATCCCGAAGCCGACATTCCCGTCGTACAACTGAGCCTGAACCGGAATCAACCCGCCGAATGGCATTTCGCATTGGCGCAAAAGCTCAAGCCCTTGCGCGAACAAGGCGTGTTGGTTGTCGGCAGCGGCAATATCGTTCACAACCTGCGCACCATCAGCTTTGCCCATATCCGCCAAGCGGGTGCGGCTTACGAATGGGCGGAAACCTTCCGCCGCGACATCAACCAAGCCATTTTGAATCGGGACAACGAAACCTTGATCCACTACCTGCGCTTGGGCGAGGCTGCCGCTTTATCCGTACCCACGCCCGAACATTACCTGCCCCTGCTCTACATTATGGCGTTGCGCGATGAAGAAGATGAAGTCAAGCTGTTCAACGACGTGATTGTCGGCGGTTCGTTAAGCATGACTTCGGTGTTGCTGGGATAATTTTTTCACTTATACTTTGAATCAATGGCTTATACTTTTCAGACGGCCTCAGTTATATAGGATGAGACCTTTGCAAAACCCTTAGATGGGATGCGGTTCAAGGCGTAGCAGCGCAGCGAGTGCAGACATATCAGATAGATAGGCAAACGAGCGAGCAGCGCACAACGCAGAAATGCCCCGCAGATGGGGGTTTTGCAAAAGTCTCAGGCCGTCTGAAAATCCCACATGGAGGACATGTTATGAATATCCCCGACATTATCCGTTTTGCCGATTATCTGGTTGACCGCCCCGTCGAACCGGTACGCACGGTGCTGCATCAAGGGCGGCAGATGAACATGGTGCTGTGGCAGATTCCGCCCGGCGGCAAACTGCCTGCACACCGCCATCCGCAAGGGCAGGATATTTGGCTGGTGCTGCAAGGCCGCGCCGAATTATTGGATGATGAAAACAGCGGCCGGATAATCGGCGCGGGCGAAAGCATTGTGATCGATTCGGGCTTGATACACGGAGTGCGCAACAACGAAGCAGAAGATTGCGTGCTGGTTTCCGTGGTGTATGCCGAAGCGGGGTTTGAAGCGGTTTGAACAAATGCCTGTCTGATAGGGTTTCAGACAGGCATTTTTGTTAGAAAACTGAATTGAATCGGCATCCATCAGAGATGCGCCAACAAATCCAGCGGCGTATCAATGCGCGCATCATGCGGCCATTCTTCGGTTTTGTCTTCGGCGGCGATATAGCCCCAGTTTACCAATACGGTTTTCATGCCGGCATTTTTTCCTGCCTGCATATCGCGCTCGGCATCGCCTACATAGATACAATTTTCGGGGTTTACGCCGATTTGTTCGCAGGCGTAAAACATGGGCTTGGTGCTGGGTTTGGCTTCGCCGCAGGTATCGCCGCTGACAACCACGGCAGGCGCGATGCTGAAGCCGAGTTTCGGCACGAGACGGTGGGTGAAGGTGTGCGGTTTGTTGGTGATGATGCCCCATTTGATGCCGCGTTTGTCGAGTTCGGCAATCAATCGGTCGATATCGTCGAACAACACGGTTTCATGGTCGAAGCAGCGTTCGTATTCGGCCAGATATTCCTGCCGCCAGCGGGAATGTTCGGGATGGTCTTTGGTGATGCCTGCGCCCATCAAAATCAGGCCGCTTGCGCCGTGGCTGGCAACGGGGCGGACTTCTGCCATGCTTTTTTCGGGTAAATTGTGGCGGCGCAGCAAGGTGTTAAGTGCGCCGCCCAAATCGAGTGCGGTGTCGGCGAGGGTGCCGTCCAAGTCGAACAATACGGCTTCGGTCATGGGTGTCCTTAATGATGATGGGTAACGGTTTTCTATGTGTTGAGGCCGTCTGAAAAGATGTAATCAGGTTTCAGACGGCCTGAATTCTAGCAGATTTAATGTGCATGATGATGGCCGTGCGTTTCATGCTCGTCCGGATGAATCGAGCACAATACGCTGTCTTCGTGCGGATGTCGGCTGCTTTCCACCTGCACAGTGGTGTGTTGGATATTTTGATGCGCCAACGCATGCTCGATGCGGTAAACGATTTGTTCGGCCTCGACCACGCTCAAATCGCCGTCGACAACGATATGGCAGGATAAGGCGTTGATGTTGCTGGTAATCGTCCACACATGCAAATCATGCACCGACTGTACGCCTTCGGTTTGCCTGATGGTGTCGAGCAGCACGTCGACATCGACGTTATCGGGCGTGCCTTCCATCAAAATGTGCAGGGTTTTGCGGAATACCTGCCAGCCGCTCCGTCCTACCAATGCCGCCACAAAAACGCTGGCCAACGGGTCGGCCCATTTCCAGCCGAACGCCATCATCAGCACGGCGGCGGCTATCGCGCCGAACGAGCCGAACAAATCGCTCAACACATGCAGATAGGCTCCGCGCATGTTGATATTGCCTTCGGTGTCGCCGCCGCGCAGCATGTACCACGCCACGAAAAGGTTCACCAGCAGCCCGATGATACTGATCACCAGCATGCCGGTGGTGGCGATTTCCGGCGGCTGGCGGAAACGTTCGACGGCTTCTAAAAAAATCATTGCGGCAATCACGATCAGAGTGATGCCGTTAAAAGCCGCCGTTAAAATTTCAAACCGCTTGTAGCCGAAGGTTTTATCGAGCGTGGTGGCTTTTTCGCTGAATTTGAACGCCAGCAAGGCGATACCGAGCGAGAATGCGTCGCTGAACATATGCCCTGCGTCCGACAGCAACGCCAGCGAGTTGGTGAGCCAGCCGCCGACTGCCTCCACCACCATGAAAGATGCGATCACCGCAAATGCTACCGCCAATACTTTTTTATTGGCCGTGTGGCTGTGGGAATGATGGTCGTGCGGCATGGCTTTCTCCTTTGGAAATATAAGAGCCTGAGACCTTTGCAAACCCCCATCTGCGGCGCATTTCTGCGTTGTGCGCTGCTCGCTCGTTTGCCTATCTATCTGATATGTCTGCACTCGCTGTGCTGCTACGCCTTGAACTGCATCCACATCTGGGGGTTTGCAAAGGTCTCAGCCTGCTCAAAATCTACATTGCGGCCATGTTGTCGGCCGAAACCTCGAAAAACGCCTATACAAGAAGATTACAAACAGGCTCTAAGAAAGGCCGTCTGAAACGCTTATTGCTGCTCGCTTAAAATCGCCTGAATCAATTCTACTGCGCCATCGTCCGCCAGCTTTTTGGCAACGGCGCGGCCCAGCGCGTCGGCATAGGCCGCGGGCGCTTCGGCTTCGGCCTGCAAAACCACCGAGCCGTCGGGATGGCCGACCAAGCCGCGCAAGGTCAGGAGGCCGTTTTCTTCGGTGCAATAAGCCGCCAACGGCACTTGGCAACTGCCGTCCAACGCGCGGGCAAGCGCACGTTCGGCGGTTACGCAGGCATTGGTCACGGCGTGGTTCAACGGGTTCAACACTTCCAGCAAATCATAGCGGTTGGCGGCAATCTCGATACCCAATGCGCCCTGCCCCGCGGCAGGCAGGCTGTCGAACGGCGACATAATCATGCGGATGCGCTCGTCCAGCCCCAAACGCTGCAAACCGGCGGCGGCAAGAATAATGGCATCGTAGTCGCCGTTGTCCAGCTTAGCCAAACGGGTTTGTACATTGCCGCGCAACGGTTTGATGGTCAAATGCGGATAACGTGCGCGAATCTGCGCTTCGCGGCGCAAGCTCGCCGTACCCACCACCGCGCCTTCCGGCATCTCTTCCAAACGCGCATATCGGTTAGACACAAATGCGTCAAACGGGTTGGCACGCTCGCAAATGGCGGCCAGCGCAAAACCTTCGGGCAACACCATCGGCACGTCTTTAATCGAGTGCACGGCCAAATCTGCGCGGCCGTCTTGCAAAGCCTGCTCCAGCTCTTTGATAAACAAACCTTTGCCGCCGATTTTCGAGAGCGTTTTGTCGAGAATCTGGTCGCCGCGCGTAGTCATGCCCAAAATGCTGACCTCGCATTCGGGATAAAGCTGTTTCAGACGGCCTTGTATATGCTCGGCCTGCCACATAGCCAACATGCTTTCGCGGCTGGCGATAACGAGTTTTTTAGGGTTCATAAGAATATATTTGCAATACGTCAAAATAACGGCACAAGTCTATCATGTTTTTCAGACGGCCTTATGCTATATTTCCGCCTGAGCCACATTCCCGCAACGATTTATGAAACGCGCCAAAAAATACCCTTTCCTCACCCTGCAACAACAACGCTTCACCCTGCATTTCGACAACCAAAGCAGCCTTTCCGAACTGCCGTCCGAACAAGACTTCTACCGCTGGGCATGGCATGCGCTTAAAAACGAATACCGCCGCGCCGACATCAGCATCGTGCTGCTCGACGAAGAACCCGCCCGCGCCTACAACGCCGATTACCGCGGCAAAGACTACGCCACCAACGTATTGAGTTTCGCCCTCAACGAAGGCGAAATCATGCCCGACCAACTTTCAGACGGCCTCTACGGCGATTTAATCATCTGCCCGCAAGTGGTACTGAAAGAAGCCGCCGAACAAAGCAAAACGCCCGCGCAGCACTTCGCCCACCTCACCATACACGGCACGCTGCACCTGATGGGCTACGACCACATCGAAGACGACGAAGCCGAAATCATGGAAACACTTGAAACCCGCCTGCTGAATCAGTTAGGATACCCCAACCCTTACCGACAGGATTAATCAGAAATGGACGACAGCCAGTCGAAGCCCTCTTTTTTTGAACGCCTCGTAGCCCGCATTTCGGGCGACGCTCCCGATTCCGCCGAAGACGTGATCAACCTGCTGCGTCAGGCACACGAGCAGGAAGTGTTCGACAGCGAAACCCTGCTGCGCTTGGAAAAAGTGCTCGATTTCGCCGAACTCGAAGTGCGCGATGCCATGATTACCCGCAGCCAGATGGACGTAATCAAAGCCGACGAAAGCATGGAGCGCATCATCCCCTACATCATCGAAACCGCCCGCTCGCGCTTCCCCGTTATCGGCGAAGACAAAGACAACGTGCTCGGCATCCTCCACGCCAAAGACCTGCTCAAATACGCGCTCAACCCCGAGCAATTCAACCTGCAAGCCATCTTGCGCCCCGCCGTGTTTGTGCCTGAAGGCAAATCGCTCAATTCGCTTTTGAAAGAGTTTCGCGAACAGCGCAACCACATGGCCATCGTGGTCGATGAATACGGCGGCATTTCCGGGCTGGTAACGTTTGAAGACATCATCGAACAAATCGTCGGCGACATCGAAGACGAGTTCGACGAAGACGAAAGCGGCGACAATATCTTTCCGGTATCCGCCGAACGCTACCGCATCAACGCCATCACCGAAATCGAAGACATCAACGAATATTTCGGCACCGATTACAGCGACGAAGAAGTCGATACCATCGGCGGCTTAGTGATTCAGGAAATCGGCCACCTGCCCGTGCGCGGCGAAAAAGTGGTTATCGGCCCGCTGCAATTCACCGTAGCCCGCGCCGACAACCGCAGGCTGCATACCTTGATGGCGATCCGCATCAAAGAAGACTGACCTTCGGCTTGAAACATGAAACTGCGGGCAGCCGTCCGCAGTTTTGTGTGCAGCCTTAGTCTCTGCCAGCTCGGGCTTACTCCAAGCATGGCGGCAATGGCTTGTGAGCAACAGCAATGAAGCAAGCGCTTCTTCTATGGCATGAATCAAACAGAGGCCGTCTGAAAATTTCAGACGGCCTCTTAATATTATCGGCTTACTCCAATCAGTCGTTACGGATTAATCCGCTTCCAACACCACTTTCATCGCACCGTTTTCGGCAGCATGTTTGAAAATGTCGTAAGCTTTTTCCAATTCGCTGAACTTAAAGCGGTGGGTCAGCATTTTGGTGTAGTCCACAGAGCTGGTAGAAATCGCTTTCATCAGCATTTCGGTTGTGTTGGTGTTGACCAAACCGGTGGTGATGGTCAGGTTTTTAATCCACAGTTTTTCCAGTTTGAAATCAACGGGTACACCGTACACGCCCACCACCGCTACGTTGCCACCGGGTTTAACGATGTCTTGGCACATATCCCAAGTCGCCGGAATACCCACAGCCTCAATTGCCACGTCCACACCGTCTTCGCCTACGATATCAAACACTTGCTTAGACACATCGCCGGAAGCCGGGTTGATGGTATGGGTTGCGCCCAATTCTTTGGCGAGCTTCAAGCGGTTTTCGTCCATATCGCACACAATCAATACCGACGGGCTGTACAGCTGGGCGGTCAACAAAGCCGACATCCCCACAGGGCCTGCACCGGCGATAAATACGGTGTCGCCCGGGCGCACATCGCCGTATTGCACGCCGATTTCGTGGGCGGTGGGTAAAGCGTCGCTCAAAAGCAGCGCCACTTCTTCGTTGACATTATCGGGCAGCGGAATCAGGCTGTTATCCGCATAAGGCGTGCGCACATATTCGGCTTGGGTGCCGTCAATCATGTAGCCCAAAATCCAGCCGCCGTTGCGGCAGTGTGAATACAGCTGCACTTTACAGTTGTCGCAAGTACAGCATTTGCTCACGCATGAAATAATGACTTTATCGCCTTTTTTCACGTTTTTCACAGACGAGCCGACTTCTTCCACAATACCGATGCCTTCGTGACCCAAAATGCGTCCGGGCGTGATTTCGGGGTTTTTACCTTTCCAAATGCCTAAGTCGGTACCGCAAATAGTGGTTTTCACAATTTTAATCACAGCATCGGTCGGGTCGATAATTTGAGGTTTCGGTTTTTCTTCAAAACGGATATCGCCTGCACCGTAATAAGCCATTCCTTTCATGTGTCGTCCTTTCATAACAAAATGTGACATGAAACTACACGGGTAGTGTCGGACAGTTATAGGCCAAAACGGCAAGAGAAGTCAAATTATCTTTAATTTCATAATGTTATACTATAACAAAATGCTAAAGGCTTATTTTTTTATTTGAGAAGATACAAACAACCAGAGGAGCATCCCTGCTCCTCTGTTAATTTCAATCCTTGGCCTTCAACCAAACAAACACATCATTTGCACGGCTTGGCTTTTGGGAATTTTTGATCGTTGAACGCCGCACACGCTTCGAGCAGGCCCGCTTCCAAAGGCTTCAGCTCCTTGTTGCTGCGGATTTTGTCCAAATAATGCTGCATCATATACGGGTAATACAGATACATATTGTTCATCCATTCGACCGCTTTTTGGGTTTCCCCTGCGCGGTATTGATACAGCCCGACCTGATAAGCATTGGAATAAGGCCGGTAAACCAAAGCCTCTCGTGCCGCCTCTGCCGCCCAAGGATAGACGGTCGGCGCGGCCGGATTTACCCGGCGGGTCAGCGACAATTGGGCATAATAACGCAGCATCGGTTCGGTGTCGGCAATCCGCCGCAGTCCTTCGATTTTCTCGGCAGACTGCTCAACCGTTTCGTCTTTCGGCTGGCGGTTGTAAGCGGTCAAATCCGTGTAGGCGAAACTCAAACGGGCAATCCCCGCCAGCAGGCACACTGCCAATACCGCACCGCCGATGTTGTGCCGTTTCGCAGTCTGAAGGCCGTCTGAAATATCGCGCTCGTCTGCGGGCGACAGGTCGGCCATCAAAGCAAACGGCACCAGAAAATAAATATACCAAAGCGGATACTCAAGCATACTGTGACACAGCGATACGGTCATCATTGCCAATAACAACAGCGAAGCGTGATGCAGAGGCCGTCTGAACATACGCCAAATGGCGGCCAAGAAACCCAGCACCATCAACGCCGTGCCGACGATACCCATTTCCGCCAACAGCTGCAAAATCAGATTGTGCGAATGGGTAAACAACACATTCATCATGTTGCCGCTGAATCTTCCTTCTTCGATATGCGTCAGAAAGCCTTGCAGCGAATAACTGCCCCAGCCGTAGCCCCAAACCGGTGCGGAAAGGAAGACCGCCCACGCTTTGCGCCACTCTTTATCGCGTGCCGAACCGTCAAAAGTAGAGCCGCTCGCCCGCTCGACGGCGGTGTCGTACTGCATACCCGAAATCATGTCCAACACATGGCCGATGCCGAACTGCACCACCACCGTCATCACCAGCGCAAACAACATAATCAGCACCAA
Source organism: Neisseria sp. Dent CA1/247 (assembly GCF_022870825.1). NCBI lineage: Bacteria > Pseudomonadati > Pseudomonadota > Betaproteobacteria > Neisseriales > Neisseriaceae > Neisseria > Neisseria sp. Dent CA1/247. The sequence goes on from NZ_CP091522.1 coordinate 1,510,690, forward strand.
ACGGTTGGCTCTGCGGCCTGAGCGCCAACGCCAAAACGGAAGCAGCAAGCCGACACCGATCACATAAGTGAGAATGGTGCGCGAGTTCACCAAGCCCAGCACCGAAGTCAGTGCCAGTACCATGAGAAAACCAAGCCAGCCGGGCATCCTGCGCACCGCCCACAAATACGAAGCCGCCAGCGTGCCCCACATCAGATAATGCCCCAGATGATTACGCTGGCCGAGCTGCCCGCTCACTTCGCGCAGTCCGCGGTAGGCAATGATGCCGCGGAACATTTCCGCCGAAGCCCAGCCGGTAAACTGCATCAACGCCACTGCCGCCTCTATCAACGCACCGGCAAGCAGCGTCCATGCCAACACCGACACCACGCGTTCCTGCCCCCATTCCGCCACCCAGCCGCGGCAGGCCCAAGCCGCCAGCGCCAGAATCACGAATGCCGAGGCCGTCATATCGCTCAAGCCCGGATAGGTCAAATCCATCAACCGCGCCTGAAGCCACCAAAACGCAGCCAAAACCAAGAAATAAACCGAAGCGGCAGGCAAACGCACATTCAGACGGCCTGTCAACGCCGTCAGCAGCAACAATAACACCGCACCGGCGAGCGAACCCGCTTCCAGATAAAAGCTCGATAACGGGCCGACGCGGTACAGCGACACGAAAGGCACAATACAGATGCAGATGAAGCACAACCACAACGGCCACAAACGCCACGTCCACACCGTCGCCGAATAGTCGGAATAACGGCTAAACATGTGGCACCGCCTTCCGCTGCTGTTTCACAAAAACCAAGCAGGCGACGAAAAACACGCTGCTGCACACCAATGCCGCAGCGGAACAGGCACGGCTGGCAGGCGCGGCATCAAACAGCCGCACCACCGCTTCGGCAAAATAAAACAGCACCAGCAGGCAACTGTATTGGAAAGTGTAAACCCTGCCTTTCAAAATGCCCGCCAGCGGCAGACACAAAGGCAAGGCTTTCAAAGCCAACCACGAACCGCCCGGGCGCAGAGGCGCAAGCCACAACTCCCAAGCAAGGCTGACGGCAATCAGCCCGCACAGGCTGATGACGGCAGCGGTGTGCGACCAGTGTTTTTTATCGGAAAGTGTATTCATCGTTCAATCTGTTTGACTTGAGGCCGTCTGAAAAATCATATGGTTTTCAGACGGCCTTTAAAGAAATTAGTTTGCAAATCAGCGCAAAAATGCGTCGGGCATTTTACCTTAAAAACAGCAGAGGCCGTCTGAAAACCATATGATTTTTCAGACGGCCTCGATATGTTGCTTCACTGCTTCGCCATGCCAATGTGAAAATGATGCTGATGGGTTTGGCTGCACAACAACGGTTCGGCTTTCATCAATCACTATCCCGCTGCCGTGACAAAGGCTTGATAAAACGGCAAAACCACAAGCCCGCTTCATACAGCAACACCAACGGCACAGCGAGCATGATTTGCGAAATCACGTCGGGCGGCGTGATGACGGCGGCGATCACAAACGCACCCACAATCACATAAGGCCGTGCGGACTTTAACTGCTCCAGCGACAGCACGCCCATGCGGTTCAGCAAAACCACCACCACCGGCACTTCGAATGTGGTGCCGAACGCGACAAACATGCCCAAGACAAACGACAGGTATTTGTCGATGTCGGTCGCCATGTTCACGCCGATGGGTGTAACGCCGGCCAGAAACTTGAACACCACCGGAAACACCAGAAAATAAGCAAACGCCATGCCTGCAAAAAACAGCAAAATGCTCGAGAGCACCAAAGGCGTAATCAGGCGTTTTTCATTTTGATAAAGCGCGGGGGCAACGAACGCCCAAACCTGATACATCGTGTGCGGCAGCGACAGCAAAAAAGCCGCCATCAGCGTTACTTTCACCGGCACGAAAAACGGCGCGACCACGTCGGTGGCAATCATGCTGGTGTTGGCCGGCAGCGTTGCCATCAGCGGTTCGGCCACAAACGTATAGAGCTTTTGGGCAAAGGGCATCAGGCCGAAAAAGCAGATCAAGAGGCCGCCGATTATCCACATCAGGCGACGGCGCAATTCGATTAAATGTTCAACCAGAGGCTGCTGGGCTTGTTGTTCTTCAGACACCGTTTACTCACTTTTTGCGGACGCGCAGTTGCGGTTTCGGGCGGTGGCGCACTCGCATGTCGCGTTTGCGCTGCATGGCCTGCCGCCGCAGGGAGACTGTATGAAACCCGCCGGATGCGTGCGGGTTTTCAGACGGCATCGGGTAATCGAGCCAGCCGTTGTCGGCATGGTCGCTGCCCAGCGGGTTGCCGTGTTCGTCCAAACCGAAATCGGCGGGCGTGCGCTGTTGCGGCACACGTTCCCATGCCGGCACTTTGAGGCCGTCTGAAATATCGTCCAAATCCTTGCGCAGGCTTTCGCCCGTGCTGCCCAGCCCGTCGCGCAGCGATTCTGCGGCGGATTCGAACTCGCTTTTGGCTTTGCGCAGTTCGTCCATTTCGATTTGCGCGCTCAATTCCTGCTTCACGCTGCTCACCGTGCGCTGCACACGCCCGAGCAAGCTCCCCGCCATGCGGGCGGCTTTGGGCAGGCGCTCGGGGCCGAGCACCACCAGCGCAATCACACCTATCAGCAGCAGTTCGCTGAAACCGAAATCAAACATGGTTTAAGCCGATTTGTTGTCGTCTTTTTGGTGTTCGATCACATCGTCTTTTTTATCGGCTTCGGTACCTTCGTTCAGACCCTTTTTGAAATCGTGTACCGCGCCGCCCAAGTCTTTGCCGACGTTGCGCAATTTTTTGGTGCCGAATATCAGCACAACAATCACCAGCACGACAACCCAGTGCCAGATAGAGAAGCTACCCATGATTTAAGTCCTTATCATTAAAATCAATATAGAAATGTTTTTCAGACGGCCTCTGCCTTATGTTCAGGCAGGCCGCCCCATAATGTGGATATGCAGGTGAAACACTTCCTGCCCGCCGCCTTTGCCCGTGTTGATTTGGGTTTTGAAACCGTCGCTAAGGCCGTTGGCTTCGGCGATTTGCGGCACTTTCATCATCATTTTGCCCAACAACGCCTCATGCTCGGGCTTGGCATGCGCGAGCGAATCGAAATGCACTTTCGGAATCAACAGCAGATGCACGGGCGCGGCGGGGCGGATGTCTTTGAAACACAGCATGTCGCCGTCTTCATACACGATGCCGGCGGGGATTTGCTTATCCACGATTTTGCAGAAAATACAGTCAGTCATCTCAAGATACTCCGAAAATATAGCCGAAAACCCAATCCTCGGCACAAAGCGGCCGGACTGTTTTCAGACAGGCCCGATTCGATATTGCCTTTATACAATTATAAAAGAAAGGCCGTCTGAAACCGAATCTTTCAGACGGCCTCCGCATCTTTTCGGGTGGATTTTAATACAAATTCAGCTTTCCTGCCGCGCCGCTTTTTCCGCCAACCCCGACAAACCCTGCCTGCGCGCCAGCTCGTTTAACACCTCTTCAACGCGCAAGCCGTGATGCGCCAGCAACACCTGCGTGTGAAACCATAAATCCGCCACTTCGTACACCAAATGCTCACCGCCGCCGTCTTTGGAAGCCATCAGCACTTCGCCCGCTTCTTCAATCACTTTTTTCAGGATTTTGTCTTCGCCTTTGTGCAGAAGCTGGGCCACATAAGACGTTTGCGGGTCTTGGCCTTTGCGGGAATCGATAACGTTTTGGATTTGGGTTAAAACTTGGTCGCTCATATCAATCTTTCATCAACAAATCGGATGACTCTCAAAACAGCGTGATTATGGCGCGGCTGTGCCATGCTGTCTATGACAGGATGCGCGTGTTTGAAGGTTTTTCAGACGGCCCCTTATGAGGCCGTCTGAAGTTTGCTTTAAAGCCGGGAAGATTCCGGCTTCGGTTTGCTTGCGCATCAACCTTTCATATACCGGACTGCTTGGTCAGTCGTCCACAAATCATTGGCAATAATCCGGAAATTAGCCAATGCCGCCTGATAACCGTCGCCTTCGGGGATAATCGTGCCTGCGGTCGCATCTTTTACGACAGCCACTTCAAAACCTTGTTCGATCAGCTCGCGCAAGTGTGACTCGATACATAAGTTGGCCGACATACCCGCCAAAATTACTTGGTCGATTTTACGTTTGCGCAACTGCAGCACAACGTCGTTACTTTCCGGCCCGAACACTTTGTGCGGAGAAGCAATCACGGTTTTACCGTCAAATATATAAGGTTTGTACTGCGGCATAAAGTCCGCGCCCGAGCCTTCAAACCCTTCCAAAGTATAAGCACCTTTGCGGGCAAACGCGCCGCCGTCGTGCATCGCGTGTTCTCCCGGACCGCCGAACGCCCATTGATGGTCTTGCGGATAATAATAATGCGGCGAAACGATGGTGGGCATACCGACTGCTTTGGCAGCCTTAAACAAACGCTCGAGATTCTCTACGGTATTGTTTTCCATTACATTTTTACCGACCGCACCCCACAACACCCCTTTCGGGCTTAAAAAGTCGATTTGCGGGTCAACCACCAACAAAGCGACACGCTGGGGATCGATTTTCATACCGTGGCGTTTCAAACCGTATTGCTCGGGTTCGTCATACATACCTTTTTCTTGGGTTTTCTTACCGGCTGCAGCTGCCGCACCTGTTACGCCCATCGCCCCCAAAACGGTAGCGGCCATAGCCAAACGGGAGCCTGTGCCCAAAGCATTGCGGCGGGATTGGTCGATTTGCTCATCTTTGTGGTTTGACATAGAATTCTTCCTTTCAAATAATGTGGATAATGTTTGTTTTTCTGCAAACGTGGCGGCATTTTAAGAAAAATACCCCGAGCCGGTTTAACCCGTCATCCACACTTATTAACCGAAAGTCTTCATGGATAGCGTCTCCCGCCTTTTTACCTATTTCCGATTCCGCACCAACCTCTTCTTCATCGGCCAACTGTGCAGAACAGGCCACTTCGACGAGCCCAACAAAGGCTATCTCCACTTTATCCGCAAAGGCCGCTGCCTGCTTCATTTATCAGAGAATCGAACCATAGAAATAAACCAACCGGGCATTGTTTTCTCGCCCAGCAATGTTTTGCACCGCATCCACCCCATAGACAGCGAAGGGCTTGAAATACTCTGCATCAACTTTGATTTCGGAGAAGGCGTACGCAACCCGTTGGTAGATACCCTGCGCAACGTAGAAGTGCTTTTTTTAGAAGACCGGCCCCAATTAAGAACCATTGCCGATCAAATTTTCAACGAAAGCAACCGACAATCATGCGGCTACCATGCCGCCATACACCATTTGTGCGCCTACTTCACCATTCAGGTTATCCGCTGCTGCCTTGAGCAGAAAAAACTGCAAATAGGTTTATTGAGAGGCTTGGTAGATAAAAAATTAAGCAATGTATTACAGGAAATACACCAACATCCCGCACAAGAATGGACACTTGAACTGATGGCGGAAAAGGCCGCCATGTCGCGCTCGGGTTTTGCAGCCTATTTCAAAGAAATCATGAACATACCGCCTTTGGCTTACGTTACCAACTGGCGTATTTCCGTAGCACAGACTTTACTCCAACAAGGGCTGCCGATCGGCTTGGCAGCAGAAAAAGTCGGCTACAGCCACCCTGCCGCACTGAGCCGCGTATTCACACGCGAAATCGGCATGACACCAAGCGAATGGCTGCGCCGCTACGGGCGCGGAACCTGAATGCCAATATATCCGGGGCCGTCTGAAAATACCTTTGCGCCGCCCGATTCATAAATATTGCAAGTATTAAGTACCGACCCTGCCACACTTGCATTTACGTTGGGATGATTTGAAAAAGAAGCATGAGCATCTCATCGGATATCCTTCCGCCTTCCCTCTCATTTAAAGCCAATCCGGCACAACTCTCCCCGTGTTTTCCGGAAAACCTGCCGATTTTTCATCAACCATTATCAAAAAACAAAAAATATGCTATAAAATAGAAATTTTACTCTAAAACGGAAATGCAAATCATCATGGCATCAGGTATTTTGGAAGCACAGCTCATTCAGATGAACACCGCTGATTTCTTACAGCACATCGAATCTGCATTCAAACGCATCTTTCCAAACGGAATCAATCTGATGCAATACCTTCCCGAAAACAAATGGCTGGAGCTGAAAAAAGCCGGCCTGTTGCTGCCCTTTTTAGCCGAAAAGCACGGCGGCAGAAAAAGCAGCCAGTTTGAAATTCAGGAAGTATTGCGCATCGCCGGCCATTACGGCGTACCCGTTACCCTGCGCACCGGCATCGAAGGCGCATTGGTTTTGCAGCCTCTGGTCGAATTCGGCAACGAAGCCCAAATCCGTACCGGCCTCGATTTCATTTTCAACGGCGAAGGCGGCGGCCTCGCCATTACCGAACCGGAAACCTCCGGTGCCGCGATTGCCCGCGAAATGCAGTCGTATTACGAATATATCGACGAACAAACCGTTTACGTTAATGCAACCAAATACTGGCAAGGCAATTCCACCAGCGAATTTCTGCTGGTTGCCGCCAAAGAGCGCAAAAACGGCAAACTGTCGAAAACCATCAACCTGCTGCTGGTGCCCAAACAATACATCCGCTGCGAAACCCTCAATTCCGAAGGCCTGCTCGCCGTGCGCTATGCGGTCAACCATATTGATGCCCAAATCCCCGCCGATTGCGTGATGAAACTTTCCGAAAGCGATGCCGCCGGCTTACGCGCGTTCCAAAACATCTTCATCCGCAGCCGCCTGCAACTGGTGGGCATGACCCACGGCATCATGGAATACATCATTGAAAACATGAACCGTTTCGTGAAGCAAGACATCAAATTCGTCGCCCGCGAATGCCGCGAAATCATGCAACGCTACGGCATCTCGCAAGTGCTCTACCGCTTCACCTGCAACCGCGTCGCCCCCGATGCCGTCGTCGCACACCAGCTGATGGAAGCCAACATCATCAAAACGCTGGCCACCGAATACACCTACGGCGCAGCACAAATCTTGCAAAAACTGCTCGGCGCCAAAGGCTTCGAACACGGCCACCCCGCCAGCAACATTGCCATCGACATCCGCCCCTTCACCATCTTCGAAGGCCCCAACGATATGCTCTACGCGGAGATTTACGACCAATTCACCCGCGCCACCATCGAAGAAAAAGAACAAGGCATCAAGCTTGATAAAAACCAAACCTTGCTGGAACGCCTGCAATCGGACAAACGCTTTACCAACATCCGCCAAGCCAAGCGCACCGCCCTGCCCGCCGACATTGCCGATTTCTTAGCGCAATACAATTTGAGCCATGCCGATGCTTTAGAAAAAGTGTTTCTCGGCAAGATTGTCGCCAAACTGTTTGTGTGGGTTCAGGCCGAAGACGAAGATACCGCCGAATTTGTATTGCGGGATATCCGTAAGGATATGTTGGATTGCCAAGACTAAATTGTTTTGCCCGTCTATTAAAAGGCCGCCTGAAAATATTCAGACGGCCTTTATGGTTTTAAACGATGGTTATTTCAAAAATCTTCACTTCGCATGTTGCTTAACCTGCTTTACCCGTTCGGACGTAACCGGATGCGTGCTCAAAATATTCTCCACCGCATTCCCCTCATCATGGCCATGATCCTGATGCAAACGTTGCAGGAAAGTAGCAAGATGTTGGGGCGGAATATTCAAGCGCTTCAATTCGTTGATGGCATGCAAATCCGCTTCCAGCTCAAACTCTTGCGAATATTGCGCGGTGGCAAACAACACCGGCAAGCCGTCTAGAAAGTCCGTGGCATCTCCGGTAAGCGCAAGCAGAAACACGCTCATGCCGATACCTCGCAAAGCCTGTTGCAAGCTGTGGCGCTCTTTGAGATGGCCTTGCTCGTGTGCCAGCACGGCTAAAATTTCATGATCGTGCTTGGCCAAGTCAACCAATGCGTCGGTCAGCATAATGGTGTTGTTCGGAATCGCAAACGCATTGGCGCCAAGCCCTTTGCCGTCTCGAAACAACAGTTTTGCCGGATTTTCAGGATTAAGCTTTTTGTAATATAAATCAGATATTTCTTTCTGCCGCTTGGCGGTAAGGCTGCTTTTGCCAGTGATTTCAAGAATAAATTCCTCTGCCTGATTACCTACACCGCGCAAAGTCTTTTCAGGCAGATGGTGGGCAGCATGATAAGCTGCAGCGGGAATGCCCCATTTAAACATCACCACAACCGCGCAAATCATTGCCACCAAAGAAACAACCGCCCATTTCCAACTTCTCTCAAGCCGCCCTACTTGCTTCAACATCGTTTTGTTTTGCAAAGGCAGCCAGTGCGGAACATCATGATTCAAAAACTCAATGCGCGCATCGCCCGGCAACTCCAAAGCAGGCAAAACGCCGCCCACTCCGGCCATATAAGCAATACTGTGCAGCGGATATTCGGCAGTTTGCCCGCCGTTATACACCACGCGCAATTTGCCCCCATCAAGCGAAATTTCAGCCTGATGGGGAACATTACGCTTTCCGTCGTAATAACTTACCGTAAGAGATTCAGACATGCTCAAGCAGCCTTAAAGTGAAATATCGATATCAAACACATCGGCGATTTCCTCACCGATAGCATCCGGATCATTTTGAGCCATATTCATCAAATCTTGCGGATTATCCTGCAACTCAACCTGCAAAGACTGCGCCTGATAGCGGTACAAACGCACCGCACCCCACGGCAGCAGCAAACCCAGCGTAAAGACAGCCGCAATATAATTGGTCAATTTAATCCAAGCGTATTTATACGGGTTCAAATCAGTCGTAATACGGCTGTTGCCCACACTCACATCCTGCCAAGTTGCGCGGAACAGATAACCCTGCGTCAGCGGTATAAAAAAGCCCAACACAGCAATATAAGGCAGCATAATCAAAAGATACACCAGCGGAAACACCACCCGATCCGACAACACATAGCCCAAATCCGACACATAACCCATACCGAACAAAACCAGCACCGCCGCCGCAACCAACAACACGATAAACAGCAAAGGCTTCAACACCGCGCCATAAAAACCGCCCACACCCGTATTCAGATTAAAGCGCAAATTACCGATATGCAAATGCTTGATTTGATAAGACTTAAACCAATAAAGCGCCAAAGGATACAGCAAGCCCGCGCCCAAAACCGTCACCACCGCACATTTCGCCAACACCCAATAAGACTGCCCCATCGTTGCCGAAAAATAAAAACGGCTGTTGCCGTATTTCGTATTACGCGCACGGAAACGCATGGTCGAGCGCACCAGCCACGGCATCAGCGCAAATGCCAACAACAAAACCGCACTCGAATACATCGGATCAATATTGGATAAAAGCGAAAACGCCACAAACAAAACCGTAGCAATAATCCGCCCGATCAAAATACGGGCAGGAATCGCCGTAAAATCAAATTTATCCTGCCCCAGCACCGTGTTACCGTAGAAATAACGCAAACGCCGCACCTTCGCCCACGGCGAATAAAACGACAAAGTAATCACAGATAAAAACAGATTCACGATCCAAATCTTAAAATATTCATTGACCGTACCGTGAAAATCAAAGCGCCAATTTCGGCTAACGTTTCCGCCGAAACCATGAGACGGAAGCGAATCCTCCGCCTGCACAAACACACCATCCGCCCCGGCACTATGCCCACCATCCGGATAAGGCCTATTGTCAAATACTTCCGCCATATCTTCCCCACCATTAAAATAAAAACATCGAATTATAAAATAAAAATTTATCGTATACAGCAAAGGCCGTCTGAATTTTCAGACGGCCTCGTTAATTGATCACCCCATAGGTTAGATTCCCGAATCCGACACCTTCATGAATCATACGCCACCATAAAATCAGAGCCATCCCCGCCCCAGTTTTGCGGATAAAGCCCTTGTTTGACATAACGGTGAAAAGTAGAAAACGGCCAATCAGATACCTTTGGCACATGGCGGTGCTTCACCGGATTGAAATGCACATAATCGAAATGACGAACAAAATCCGCTTCATCACGAATAGCATGTTCCCAAAACCGTTTTTGCCATAACCGCGTGTCGGCACCGATTAAATATTGACTGTGCCTTTTGATTTGCCGCCAGCGTTCGGAAAAATCCGCATCGTTTTCAGGCAGATGCCAAATGGTATGCAGGTGATCCGGCATCAACACCCATGCCGCAATTTCAAACGGATATTTTTCCCGCACCGCCAAAACCGCCTCACGCAAAGCCAAGCGCACAGCATCTTGGGTTAGAATCGGTTGGCGCTTATTCGCCACCACCGTAAAGAAATACGTTCCGCCCGCACGGTAATACCGACGATACCGCATATTTTCCCCTTGTTATACGAATTAACCAATACAAATGATACAAGATGTAGGTCGGATTCTCGAATCCGACATTTATGCATCATCACAATGATTAAACATTTCCGTTATACCAAACATTTTGTCGGATACTTGTATCCGACCTACGCTTGCTTCTTGGTTTGATAGCCGTAGGTCGGATTCTTGAATCCGACATTTACGCATTATCACAAAGATTAAACATTTCCGTTATACCAACCATTTTGTCGGATACAAGTATCCGACCTACGCTGGCTGTGCCGTTTGATTTGCCGCCAACGTTCGGAAAAATCCGCATCATTTTCAGGCAGATGCCAAATGGCATGCAGATGGTCGGGCATCAACACCCATGCCGAAATTTCAAACGGGTATTTTTCCCGCACCGCCAAAACAGCCTCACGCAAAGCCAAGCGCACAGCATCGCCGGTTAGAATCGGTTGGCGCTTATGCGCCACCACCGTAAAGAAATACGTTCCGCCCGTACGGTAATACCGACGATACCGCATATTTTCCCCTTGTTATACGAATTAACCCATACAGATGATACAAGATGTAGGTCGGATTCTCGAATCCGACATTTATGTATCATCACAATGATTAAACATTTACGTCATACCAACCGTTATGTCGGATACAAGTATCCAACATTTACGCATTATCACAAAGATTAAACATTTCCGTTATACCAACCATTTTGTCGGATACAAGTATCCGACCTACGCTTGCTACATTTGTTTGCCATATTTGAGATAACAGCATTGAGGCCGTCTGAATTTTCAGACGGCCTTATCGATTGATAACCACAGTAACCGTAGGTCGGATTCTTGAATCCGACATTTACGCATCATCACAATGATTAAACATTTCCGTTATACCAAGCATTTTGTCGGATACAAGTATCCGACCTACGCTTGCTGTGCCTTTTGATTTGCCGCCACCGTTCGGAAAAATCCGCATCGTTTTCAGGCAGATGCCAAATGGTATGCAGGTGATCCGGCATCAACACCCATGCCGCAATTTCAAACGGATATTTTTCCCGCACCGCCCAAACCGCCTCACGCAAAGCCAAGCGCACCGCATCGCCGGTTAGAATCGGTTGGCGGTTATGCGCCACCACCGTAAAGAAATACGTTCCGCCCGCACGGTAATACCGACGATACCGCATATTTTCCCCTTGTTATACAAATTAACCCATACAGATGATACAAGATGTAGGTCGGATTCTCGAATCCGATGTTTATGTATGCATTATCATAATGATTGAATATTTCTGTAATAAAAACCGCTATGTCGGATACAAGTATCCGACCTACACTTGCTACGAGTTCACTATATTTTCTAACGGTGATGCTACTAAATAACGACCATTTGCTGGTGGAGCATATAAATGTTCAACCAAAATACCAGACACTCTCAAATAAAGCTGATCATTCTCAGTTGTGTAAACATTAATATATGGCGAACCACTCATACCTGCCCAATCAGGAGAATTACCAATCTTGGTGAAATGTTGTCGAGTTATTTGAAACTTTGTTTTTATAAAATCATCATCATTTACAGACAACATATCTTTTCTATCGAAATATAAAAATATAGGATTTTTAATGCTAGTTAAAACGGAGACATCCTTTGACACATCATGTATTCTTCTAATTTGATATTTACTTGAATTTCTTTTGTAACCCTGAAAGTTTAATTTACGTATATTATTACTTGCATGAAAACCAAAGATATATTCATCCTCTATTTTTCCACCATCAACAATAGTTGACCTAAATGATTTAGGCCTTCTTAAAATAGATCTATCTCTTGATGAAAAAATTGCTATATCTATTTCACGTAGAAAATTTTCATCCACAATACAGTAGGCAATATCAGTCCTAGAATCCATATGAAACTTCAATTTAAACACCGAATAAAGATAAAACTCACTATTTCCTAATTTATTATCTCCCAATAAAATACTACAATAAGGATTAGGGCTTTTTAGCAGCTGTTCAATAACATGATTAGCAGTAATCAAAAGGTTAATGCCTGTTTCTGAAGTATAAAAAAATCCTGTTCCAATATGTTCTATATTATGCTCATTCCCTCTATTACTGGATATAAAGGATATAAAGCTAACTAATGCACTTTTATGGGCTTCCATTGCATATTGTGCCGCGCCTATTATATTTGTTCTCATAATTTGATTCATAATTCAAATAACCATTTAAAATTTGAAAATATAATAATAAGGTTACTCCGCCCCAAACAACAACCCTTCCTTAATCCCCCGTATCTTATCCCTTAACACCGCAGCCTCTTCAAACTGCAAATCCCGCGCCGCCTGCTGCATGGCTTTTTCGAGTTTGGCGATTTCTTTAATCGCGTCTTCTTCAGTATGGATTTCGCCGACTTTCACTTTGTTTTTCAGACGGCCTTTGCCTTTGGGGCTACCTGAATCGTCGTGGTACACGCCGTCGATGATGTCTTTTACCTGTTTGGTAATCTGCTTCGGCACGATGCCGTGTTCTTGGTTGAATTTAATCTGTTTTTCGCGGCGGCGTTCGGTTTCGTCGATGGCGGCTTTCATGGAATCGGTGATTTTGTCGGCATACAAAATCGCGACGCCGTTTACGTTGCGGGCGGCGCGGCCTATGGTTTGGATCAGGCTGCGGTGGCTACGCAGAAAGCCTTCTTTGTCGGCATCGAGGATGGCGACGAGTGATACTTCGGGGATGTCCAAGCCTTCGCGCAAAAGGTTGATGCCGACGAGCACGTCAAACAGGCCGAGGCGTAAATCTCGAATGATTTCAACGCGTTCTACGGTATCGATATCGCTGTGCAGGTAGCGTACTTTGATGCCGAGTTCGCTGTAATAGTCGGTGAGCTGTTCGGCCATGCGTTTGGTGAGGGTGGTAACGAGTACGCGCTCGCCTTTTGCGATGCGGTCGTTGATTTCGCTGAGTAAGTCGTCTACTTGGGTGGCGACGGGGCGGATTTCGATTTGCGGGTCGACAAGGCCGGTGGGGCGCACGACTTGTTCGACCACTTGGCCGGCGTGTTCTTCTTCGTATTTGGCGGGTGTGGCGGAAACGAAGATGGTTTGCGGCATGATTTTTTCAAATTCGTGGAATTTGAGCGGGCGGTTGTCGCGGGCGGAAGGCAGGCGGAAGCCGTAATCGACGAGGTTTTGTTTGCGGCTGGCGTCACCTTTGTACATGCCGCCGATCTGGGTCACGGTAACGTGGCTTTCGTCGATAAACATGATGGCGTTGTCGGGCAGATAATCCATCAGCGTGGGCGGCGGTTCTCCTTCTTTTTTGCCGGAAAAGTGGCGCGAGTAGTTTTCGATGCCTTTGCAAAAGCCCATTTCGTAGAGCATTTCGAGGTCGAAGCGGGTGCGCTGCTCGATGCGTTGGGTTTCGACGGGGCGGTTTTCTTTGGTAAAGAAATCAATGCGTTCGCGCAGTTCTTCTTTAATGCTTTCGCAGGCACGCAGCACGGTATCGCGCGGGGTAACGTAGTGGCTGGAGGGGAACACGGTGTAGCGGCCGACGCGCTGGATGTTGCTGCCGGTGAGCGGGTCGAAGATGTCGAGGCGGTCGATTTCGTCGTCAAACAGGCTGATGCGCAAGGCATTATCAGAACTCTCGGCGGGATACACGTCGATCACGTCGCCGCGCACGCGGAAGGAGCCGCGTTTGAAATCCATTTCGCCGCGCTCGTATTGCATGGAAACGAGGGTGGAAATGATGTCGCGCTGCTCGATGGTGTCGCCCTCTTTCACGGAAAGCACCATTTGTTGATACTCGGTGGGGTCGCCGATACCGTAGATGGCGGACACGGTGGCGACGATAATCACATCGTTGCGCGTCATCAGGTTTTTGGTAGCGGAAAGGCGCATCTGCTCGATGTGTTCGTTAATCGCGGAATCTTTTTCAATAAACAGGTCGCGGCTGGGCACATAAGCTTCGGGCTGGTAATAGTCGTAGTAGGAAACGAAGTATTCCACTGCGTTTTCGGGGAAAAACTCGCGCATCTCGGCATAAAGCTGCGCCGCCAGCGTTTTGTTGTGCGCCATGATGATGGCGGGGCGGCCGCTTTGGGCAATCACGTTGGCCATGGTATAGGTTTTGCCCGAGCCGGTTACGCCGAGCAGGGTTTGGTAAGCGAGGCCGTCTGAAAGCCCTTCGAGCAGGCCGGCGATCGCGGTGGGCTGGTCGCCGGCAGGCGGGAAAGGCTGGTGGAGTTTAAAGGGGGAGTTTTCGAATTGAATCACTTGCATGATGCGGCCCGGCTTTATTAAAAACAGAAACATAGCATTATAACAAAGGCCGTCTGAAAAGCTGCCGCCTCGTTTTCAGACGGCCTTTGTTATAATGCTCGCTATTTCCAAACCTTAACGGATCTCACAATGAAAATACTGCCCTTCCAAACGGAAATCGCCGAACGCATGTTGGTCAACACCAAAGGCGAAAGCATCCACCCCGACGCACAATTTGTTCAGACGGCCAACGGCTACTGGCTGGCATGGCATGAAGGCTTGGCCGCCGTTCTTGCCCCGAATACACCGCCGGACATTCCCTGCTTTTGGGTGGAAGGCGCACACGATTTGGAAGAATTGGTGACTCTTGCGGAAAACGGTGAATTTGACGAAGTGGAAGAGTTCGACGGCGACGACGATGCTTGGCTTGCCGCCTGCAACGAAGACCATGAACATCATGAAGATTGCAAGCACTGAATATGAAACTTTTTAAGCGATTCGTCATTCTTATTGCTGCCTGCCTGATGCTGAACGGCTGCGTTGTCGCCGCTGCTGCGGATTTGGCGGCGACAACGGTTTTAACGGTAGGCAAAGTTGCGGTAAAAGGCACGGGAGCGGTAGTGCGGGCAGCCATCCCTGATGGTGACGACGATAAAAAAGAAAAAGATAAGCAAGACAAAGAGTAATATTTTCGTGCTCTGATTCACCATTTCCATATTCCGCCTCATCTGCCTTATCCGCTTTAACATCATGAAATTGCGGCGCAAGCAGCGCGCCTGTGCCGTAATCTTATGAATGAATCTGTGTTTTCACAATACCAAGGAGGGAGAGATGGATTTATGGATGGCGGTGATTATTTTGGCGTCGGGTTTGTGCAGCATCTATGCCGATATTCTGCTTTTTTCCGGCAAAAACGCTTCGGGCAGTTTTTCTCTAAATGAAAAACAGGCAGACAAAACAACCGGCCACCGCATTTTGCTTTCAGGCTTTATCCGCCTGCTGGCTTGCGCTTTTTGGATGATGCCGCTTTATTATCTTTCCCGCCTCCCTACTTTTGCCGGCATGACGGCGTTTATGTCTTTCGCGGCGTTTATCCTTGCCGCATCGGTATTCCATATCGCACTTGGTTTTATCCTTTATGCCTTCCGACAAGGCAGCCTGCCGGAAAACATCATGCAGCGCCAAATCAGGCTATACGGGCTGGTTTATCTATTTTGGGCGGCTGTCTATTCTTGCGCGATGATAGCTTTGAATTTCAACGGCACATTAAATATGAATCTGCTCCATTATTTCACGCTGCCGCTGCCTGCTGTTTTGATTATCCAGCTTTTCTTAGGGGCAAAATGGAAAAAACAGCCCTATTTCTCAGATATATCGGGCACTTTGGCTATGATGGTTTCGCTGCTTTCTACTGTAAACATTATGGTGTTGAATCAAATATAGACTGCTCAATATCAATAAGTTGAAAGAAACATTAAGGCCGTCTGAAAATCATTTTTCAGACGGCCTGATTCAAACCAAGATTACATCAACAATTAATACATGCCTTCACGCTCTTCGCGGGTGCTGATATAGATGTTTTTCACTTGGGTGTAAGCAGCCAACATCATCTTGTGGGTTTCGCGGCCGATACCGGAAGTTTTGTAACCGCCGAACGGTGCGCCGGCCGGCAAGCGGTTGTAGCAGTTCACCCAAACGCGGCCGGTTTCCAACGCACGGGAAACGCGCAGGCAGCGGTTGATGTCTTTACTCCAAACCGCACCGCCCAAACCGTATTCGGAATCGTTGGCCATTTTGATTACGTCTTCTTCGGTTTTGAACTTGATTACAGTCGCCACCGGGCCGAAGATTTCTTCTTGAGAAATACGGTCGTCGTTGCTTTGTGCAGCAATAAGGGTAGGCTCAACGAATTCGCCTTTGCCCAAATCGCCGCCTTCGATTTTCTTACCGCCGGTAATGATGCGCGCGCCTTCTTGCTCGCCGATTTTCACGTATTTCAAAATGGTGTCGAGTTGGCCGGCATTCACTTGGGCACCCATTTGAGTGTCATCTTCCCACGGCAGGCCTACTTTCACTTTCTTGAACTCTTCCGCCAGCGCATTCACGAATTTATCGTAAATACCTTCCTGAACGAAAATACGCGAACCGGCACAGCACACTTGGCCTTGGTTGAACAGAATACCTTTTTGCGCGCCTTCCAAAGCCTTGTCGAACGGCATGTCGTCGAAGAAGATGTTGGCAGACTTACCGCCCAATTCCAATGTAGCCGGAATCAGCATTTCGGCGGCGGCGATACCGACATGGCGGCCGACTTCGGTAGAACCGGTAAACGCCAGCTTGCTGAAGCCTTTATGGTGCAGCATGTATTCGCCTGATTTCGAGCCGCGGCCGGTAATGATGTTCAACACGCCTTTAGGCAGCAAGTGGTTCACTTTTTGGGCAAACGACAACAGGCTCAACGAAGTGCTGCTTGACGGGTGGATAACGATGGTACAGCCCGCAGCCAAAGCAGGAGCGATTTTCCAAGCCGCCATCAGGAACGGGAAGTTCCACGGAATAATTTGGCCTACCACGCCGATAGGTTCGCGCAATACGATAGACAAATCTTCTTCGTCCAACTGGTTGCAAGTGCCTTCTTCGCCGCGGATAACGCTGGCGAAATAGCGGAAATGATCGGAAGCCAAAGGAATATCCGCAGCACGGGTTTCGCGGATGGGCTTACCGTTATCCAACGTTTCCTGCAAAGCAAACAGCTCGGCGTTTTCGTCGATCACGTCGGCGATTTGGTTCAAAATCAACGCACGTTCGGCGGCAGTGGTTTTTTTCCATGTTTTAAACGCTTCCTGTGCCGCTTTTACCGCCGCATCTACATCTTCATTGCTGGCATCGACAAATTTCGCCAGCTCGGCGCCATTTGAAGGGTTGTAAGATGCCATCAATTCGCCTTTGCTGCCTTTGGTCCATTCGCCGTTGATCAGCAGGCCGTATTCTTTATCAAACACATTCAGGTCTTTTGCCATGATGTTTCTCCTCATTCATATAGTTAACAGACAAGCCTTTTCGGCTTGTATTCAGCATAGTATTTTTTAATTGATGTTTCAAGGCTTAAGATTTTATGATTATGTAAAAAATTATGATGCATTGAAATTGTAAATGTCATAAAATAATTAAGCATAAACATATATATTCATTGCCGGGTGTAGTTGTTATAATCTTTGTCCTTTACTTTCATCCGACCCGCCTAATGACTTCAGCCCCGAAAGCCTTCGCACTCCTCGGCCCCACCGCCAGCGGAAAAACCAATCTCGCTCTGCACATTGCCGAAGTTTTACCGATGGAAATCATCAGCTTGGACTCTGCGTTGGTTTACCGGGATATGGACATCGGCACCGCCAAACCGACCGCCGCCGAGCGGCAAAGCGTTCCCCATCACCTTATCGACATCATCTCCCCGCTTGAAGCTTACAGCGCGGCGGATTTTGTACACGACTGCACCCGCTTGGTCGGAGAAATACACCGGCACGGCAAACTGCCTTTAATCGTAGGCGGTACCATGATGTATTTTCATGCGCTGACACAGGGATTGAACACTTTGCCCGAAGCCGATGCCGATACGCGCGCCGCCCTTCAGGCCGAAAAAAAACAATACGGGCCGGCACATCTATATGGCCGTCTGAAAAATATAGATCCCGAGACCGCAGCGCGCTTGGAACCTGCCGACAGCCAGCGCATCGAACGTGCTTTGGAAGTGTTCATGCTTACGGGCAAGCCGCTCAGTAAGCATTTTGCAGAACAGCAAACTTACACGCCACCGCTTGATTTATATACTCTTGCCCTGATTCCCGAAAACCGCGCCCTGCTCCACGCCCAAATAAATAAACGCTTTTTCAACATGGTGGAGCAAGGCTTTCCCGATGAGGTCAAACGGCTGCAAACCATGTATCCCGGCTTAAACGCCGACCTGCCTTCCATGCGCTGCGTCGGCTACCGCCAAGCTTGGGAATATCTCGAAGGACAATATGATTTTGATACGTTTATCGAAAAAGGCTGTGCTGCAACCCGACAGTTGGCAAAGCGGCAGCTCACATGGCTGCGTAAAATACAGCCTGAATTAACACTCGACACTTACGCCGAAGAAGATATTTTTCAGACGGCCTTAAGCCATATCCGGAAACATTTCGGCGTATAGCACCATTTTTCAATTTTAATTGATACGAAACAGAATCTTATTTCAAAACTCACCTGCCTGCCGCAATGTAAAAACACGCGCCGGCTTACATTTTTTGCTGATTGTTTTCTCAAAATAAGGTATTTTTAACTGCTTGCGGCCTTCACAAAAGTTCCGCACAAGTGAAAAAGAAAGACCGACCGGCATTAATAAAAATGACTTCAAAACACATCCAATCCGCCATACACATTATTCTCAATAAACACATCGACAACGCCGATTTCGTCGACACACTCGATGCCTTAATCAATTTTGTCCGCAAAGGCGGAGCCAAACGCGCATCCGATCGTTTCGATGCCTTGCTTGCCGTCTTGCAGGAAGATCAAGCCTTATGTACCAAATTGAGTCGGCGTTTTTACACTTGGCTTTCCAAAGTTCATATTTACCCCGCTTTAGTGGGATTGGGCATATTTTCCCGAAGCGGTTTCGCCCGAGAGCTGGGTTTGCGCCTGTATGAGCGTTTCAGCCCTTCTTATAAAGACCTGAATAATTTACGCGACGTTTTTCTTTATCTTTTTCATTCCAAAAACGACGGCAAATGGCTTCAGACCCTGACTGTACGCCAATGGCTGAAGCTCCATTCCTTAATCAACGAACAGGCAGATAAAGCACTGGTGCAAAATGTTTTGCGCCAACTTTCCGCCGCCCGACTGCATGCTTTGGAAATGCTGTCGGTTTGGGTGGCGGCCGAAGCATTGGAACCGGATCTGATCCGCATCGAACCGAGGCTGTTGGACGTTAATTCGGCGTTTGTCGCGCTCCAGCGCGAAACGTCCAAGTTGGCCGAACATTACCAAACCCAAACCACGCCTTACGACACCGCTCATATCGAAGTAATGCTCGACCAATGCCTTAGCCAAGTGGAACGTTTACGCCGCAAAGGCACGGGAGCCGGTTCGGGGTCGTCGGTAAAGGTTGCCCATTTGCTCGAACGTCTTTCCCAAACCATCGAACGTTTGAGCCTCCTGCTCCGTATTCAAACTGGCGAACATCACAAACATGCGGTGGTCTGCCTGCTCAAATCCATGACTTCCGCCGCAGTAGAACAGCGCAGCACCGACCAACTGTGGCGCCGCAGCGTGAAAATGCTGGCTACCAGCATCAGTGAAAACAAAAGCCATCACGGCGAGCATTACATTACCCGCAGCCGCAAAGAATATTTCAGTATGCTTTGGTCGGCTGCCGGCGGGGGTGTACTCATTTCGTTAATGGCGCTGATTAAAATCCACATCGGCCACATGGGGTTTGGGGTATTTACCACCTCCCTGCTCAGCGGCCTGAATTACGGTTTCGGTTTCATGCTGATTCACATGCTGGGCTTTACCGTCGCCACCAAACAGCCTGCCATGACGGCGGCGAGCTTTGCTGAACAAGTGGCTCACACCGAAAAAAGCCGCTCTTCGGTAGAAACAAAGCTCGGCGCGCTGCTAATCGACGTGGTCCGCTCACAAAGCGTGGCCGTATTCGGCAACGTCTGTTTGGCTATTCTGGTAGCTGCTCTGATTGCCTTCACTTTTGCGTCCAACACCGGCGAACCTCTGCTGGATGCGCACAGCGTGGCTTATCAGCTGAAATCGGTTCAGGTTTTTACCCAACCTACTTTATGGTATGCGGCGATTGCGGGAGTTTGGCTGTTCTGCTCGGGCATTATTGCCGGCTTCTTCGACAACCGCGCCGATTACCTCGATTTGCGCCGCCGCCTCACTGTGAACCCTTTATTGAAAAAAATACTTTCCCCTCAAGCCCGTAAATGGGTGGGAGACTACTTCCACAACAATTACGGTTCGCTGATGGGAAACTTTATTTTCGGGATGCTGCTGGGCATGACCGGTTATTTCGGTTATCTGCTCAATCTGCCGCTCGATATCCGCCATGTTGCCTTCTCTTCGGCCAATCTCGGCTATGCGGCGGTAAGCGGCCATATCGGATTCATTTCGTTTATGATCAATTTGAGTTTTGTGATGTTAATCGGGCTGGTGAACCTAATCGTCAGCTTTGCACTGGCCTTGCTGGTGGCGCTCCGCGCACGGGATACGCATATCGACAGCGTACCCAAGCTGCTGAAAAACACTTGGCAGCAAATCAAGGCCAATCCGCTTAATCTGTTTTTCCCCGTTCAACCCATTGCCGATATTGTTAAAGGCAACGGCAAATCGGAACACAAGTAACCGTTGATGTATTGCAGACACCCAACCGCGTGTCTGATAACCGACTGCATAAAATAAGACCTTTGCCATCCCTGCCTGATATATATTGCTAAGGGATTCTGCAAAGGTCTTTTACATTGTTTCAATAAAATGTTTCAGGCCGTCTGAAAATTAGGCCGTCTGAAAAGCATTCACATCATTGTTTTCAAAGCATCCGGCCTTTAAAACTATTTCAACCAGTCAAGCCAGCCTAAGGTATTGGCAAATACCAGCAAAATCGCTACGGGCGCGGCATAACGCAAAGCGTGATACCAAACGACCACAATCTTGGCCGGCAAGGTACTGCCCTGCCGCATATGCTCCAACACACTGCTTTTCGGCAGCACCCAAGCCACAAACACCGCTGTCGTCAGCGCACCGATGGGCATGATCCAAGAAGTAATCAGATAATCCCACAGATCAAACACCGTTTTGCCGAACAAGGTAAATTCAGACATGGCGCCGAACGACAAGGCGGAAGGAATGCCGACCATCAAAATCGCCAAGCCCGCCAGCCAAGTGACCCGTCGGCGGCGTTGTTCGTTATTGTGAATCGCTGCGGCAATCACCGTTTCGAGCATAGCAAAAGCGGATGTAAGCGTGGCAAATGTCACCAGCAGCATGAAAACGGCAAAAAGCACTGTGCCGAAAGGGATTTTTTGAAATACCGCCGGCAACACGGCAAAAATCAATCCCGGCCCCTCGCCGGGCTGGAAACCGAGCGCGAAAACGGCTGGGAAAATCACCAAGCCCGCCAGCAGCGATACCAGCATATTCAGCCACATAATGCTGTTGGCCGAGCGGAACAAATCCTGCTTGTCGTCCAGATAAGCCGCGTAAGTAATCATGGCGGAAACGCCCAAACTCAGCGAGAAAAACGCCTGCCCCAAAGCAGTCAGCACCGTGTCTGCGGTTACGGCTGAAAAATCAGGCTTGAGCAGAAACGACACGCCTTCCATCGCACCCGGCAACATCAGCGAACGCGCCGCCAACAGCAGGAAAACGATAAACAAAGCGGGCATCAAGTAACGGCTGGCTTTTTCAATCCCTTGCGAAATCCCGTTTTGCACCACCAAAATCGTCAGCAGCATAAACAGGCTTTGATAGCCGATGGCCACGGCGGGATTGCTGATGGTTGCGCCGAAAAGCTGTTTGAAATCAGTGTCCGGCGCGATTTCGCCAGTAAACGCATGTACCACATAAGCCAGCACCCAACCGCCGACCACGCTGTAAAACGACAGCAAAATGAAACAGGCGGCCACGCCCATGCGACCGATCCACGGCCACATAGATTTCGGCGCCAAAGCCTTGAACGCATCCACCGCGTTACGCTGCGTGCGGCGGCCGATAAAAAACTCCGCCAGCAATACCGGCAGGCCGATTAAAACGGTAAACACCAGAAACAAAAGAAAAAATACGGCACCGCCGTTTGTGCCTGCCGTGTAGGGAAATTTCCAGATGGCTCCCAAACCGATAGCGGAGCCTGCCGCCGATAAGATGAAACCGATTTTGGATGTCCAATGGGAGCTGATCGACATAAATATTCTCGTTTTGCTGAATGGAAAGGGAAAAGAAAATCAGGGTTGGATGCCGCCGAATATTCTCAGACGGCCTCAACACACAATCAGGTAAAAAAATAGAGTGATAATACCAAAAATCATGCAGCGGAACACAATCAGAATCTGATACCTACAAAGCGATCTCAAAGCTTTTTCAGACGGCCTCAAGCAGGTAACGCCAAGCAATTAACGCTGTATTCGAATTTGCCCCGCAAGATGCGACAAACTTACAGCCCCAGTTCCTTCAAGAAGCGCACATCGTCTGCCCAACCGGATTTCACCTTCACCCACACTTTCAAAAACACTTTGGTATCAAACAGCTTTTCCATATCCAAGCGGGCTTCGGTGGAGATTTTCTTCAATTTTTCCCCGCCCTTGCCGATCACAATCGGCTTCTGGTTTTCTTTATCCACCAACACGGCAATGTAAATATGGTACATGCCGTTTTCTTCTTGAAACTGCTCCACTTCCACATTCATGGCATACGGCAGCTCTTCGCCCAAATAGCGGAACAGCTTTTCGCGCACGATTTCCATCGCCAAAAAGCGGCTGGATTTGTCGGTAACCATATCTTCGGGATAAAGCGGAATACTTTCAGGCAGATACGGCTTGAGTGTTTCCAGCAGATGCGCAATCCGCAAACCGTGCTTGGCGCTGACCACTTCATGGCCGGCAAACTCAAATTCTGCGCTCACGGTATCGATAAACGCCTGCAATGCCAGCTTGTCTTTGGCTTTGTCTTTATCGATTTTATTGACCACCAGCAGCACCGGCGTGTGCTTGGGCAGCTGCTTCATCACAGTACGGTCTGCCTCGGTAAAGCGCATCGCCTCAACCACAAACACAATCACGTCCACGCCGCTCATGGCTTCGGTCACGTTCAGATTCAAGCGGTCGTTTAAAGCGTTGCGGTGGTCGGTTTGAAAACCGGGCGTATCCACAAACACCAATTGTGCGGTGTCGTCGGTGTAAATGCCGGTTACTTTATGGCGCGTAGTCTGCGCTTTTTTACTGGTAATGCTGATTTTCTGACCAATCAAATGGTTCATCAGCGTGGACTTGCCCACGTTGGGGCGGCCGACAATCGCCACGAAGCCGCAGCGGTAGCCGTCGGCATTGGGGAGCATATCGGTAGGTATTTCTGTATTCATCGGTTTCATTCTTTCTATCGGTGTCTTTCAGACGGCCGTCTGAAAACAATATTTCGTTATTTCTTCTTACTTTTTGAATGGCTTTTTTGCGGATGGTTTGCTTCCAGCCAAGCGAATGCTGCTTTTGCCGCTTCCTGCTCGGCAGCACGGCGGCTGGAGGCTTTGGCGCGGCTGATATAGCCCAGCTCACCCAAATCGCAAGCTATGCTGAATTCGGCATCGCAGCCTTCGCCCTGCTGGTGCTCGATGCGGTATTTCGGCAAAGGCCAACGCCGCGCCTGCAACGATTCCTGCAATAATGTTTTAGCGTCTTTGCCTTCGTGAATCATGTCGGCTTTCTTTACGCGCTCGCCAAACAAATGGCGCACGGTATTTTCCGCCGTGGCAAAATCGGCATCGAAGCTGATGGCGGCAAACATGGCTTCCATCGCGTCCGCCAGAATCGAAGGCCGTCTGAAACCGCCGCTTTTCAATTCGCCTTGCCCGAGAAACAATGCGTCGCCGAGATTCAAATCCGAAGCGATTTCGGCCAAAGTATCTTGGTTAACCAGATTCGCCCGCATCCGCGACAAACGGCCTTCGGGCAAATCGGGAAAGGTGTCGAACAGCATCTTGGCCACGGTGTAATTCAAAATCGAATCGCCCACAAACTCAAAACGCTCGTTGTTGCGCCCCGAAAAGCTGCGGTGGGTTAACGATTGCTCCAAGAGTGCGGGTTGCCGGAATGTATAGCCGATGCACCGCTGAATCTGCTCTAAAGCCTGTTGTTGGATAGGGTTGCGTTTCATTTGGATACTTTCATCAAGCAGCCCGAATGCTTTTCGACACTTTTCAAGAGCGCGTTTGCTTACGCAATCCGACATACGGCAAAACTTACCGCACATACAAATATTGAAAAGATTTAAGGCTGTATCATAGATAAAAAAACCGAGCCGCCGCACCATAAACCGGAGAGACAAAAGCTCAGGCCGTCTGAAATGTTCAGACGGCCTGTATTGTACCTTATTTCGGCTTGCTGCCGGTTACTTACCCAAAGCAGACAATACTTCGGCTTTTACAGTGTCAACGGCCTGCGTGCCGTCCACTTTGATGTATTTCGGCGCATGTTCGCCGGTCAGTTTGCCGTAGAAATCAATCAATACCGCCGTTTGGTCGTGATATACCTCAAGGCGTTTTTTCACCGTTTCTTCTTTATCGTCGTCGCGCTGGATCAAATCTTCGCCGGTTACGTCGTCTTTACCTTCAACTTTTGGCGGATTGTAAGAAACATGGTAAGTGCGGCCTGAAGCCAAGTGTACGCGGCGGCCGCTCATGCGGTCCACAATCACAGAATCAGGCACATCGATTTCAACTACCGCGTCCAAATCCACACCCGCTTCAATCATCGCTTCGGCTTGCGCCAGTGTGCGCGGGAAGCCGTCAAACAAAAAGCCGTTTTTGCAGTCGTCTTGCGCGATACGCTCTTTCACCATGCCGATGATGATGTCGTCGCGAACCAAACCGCCTTCATCAATGATTTTTTTCGCCTCCAAGCCCAACGGCGTACCGGCCTTAATCGCCGCACGCAGCATGTCGCCGGTAGAAATTTGCGGAATGCCGAAAGCAGCAGTAATAAATTGAGCCTGTGTGCCTTTACCTGCACCCGGAGCGCCGAGCAGTAATACTTTCATTCTGTGTTCCTTGAATATTGGTCGAAATAGGATAAAGATACTTCAAGGCTAATCTTAATATGGTTATGCCGTTATGAAAAGGCTTGTTATGCTTTCATTATGCTTTCAGACGGCCTCAAGAGGGGGTAAAACTTAGTTGAGGCCGTCTGAAACACGTTATAATCCGTCCGTTAAATAAAACTTCTGCCCTAAACCGTTTCAGACGGCTTGAATAACCTGAATAATGAATATTGAGTTACTACACCGAAAAATCAGCAACAGCGACTATCTGCGCCTGATTACCGTCAACAGCGAAAACTTCAGCACGGCGGAACACGAATTGCTGGGCGAAATCCTCAGCGGTTTCGAATTCGATGTCGTGCAAGAGCAAGCATTGGCGCAAGCCGTGATGCAGCAGGCGCGGTTCGACCCCAACGCCCTGCACATCGAAGACGACGACGAAGACATCACCGGCGTATGCCCGCACTGCATCAACCCGCCCATGCCGCCGCTACGGGATTATCTGGTCTGGCGGCAAACCCGCGACAGAGCTTGAAACCGATAATTCGAGAGGCCGTCTGAAAGCACGGTTTTCAGACGGCCTCGAAACCTTTAACCACACGAGCCGTACACCATGCTGCAAACCGACAACCTGAGCGCGGCACAACCGCAACGCATCATCACCGCCCAAAGCATCTCCGCCCAAGAAGAGCTGCTCGAACGCGCCCTGCGCCCGAAAACGTTGGGCGACTACATCGGCCAGCACAAAGCCAAAGAACAGCTTGCCATCTTTATCGAAGCGGCGAAAAAACGCGGCGAAGCGCTCGACCACACCTTGCTGTTCGGCCCGCCCGGATTGGGCAAAACCACGCTGGCACACATCATCGCCAAAGAGTTGGGGGTAAACCTGCGCCAAACCAGCGGCCCCGTGCTCGAGCGCGCCGGCGACTTGGCCGCCCTGCTGACCAACCTCGAGCCGCACGACGTATTATTTATCGACGAAATCCACCGCCTCAGCCCCGTGGTGGAAGAAATCCTCTACCCCGCACTCGAAGACTACCAACTCGACATCATGATCGGCGAAGGCCCCGCCGCCCGCTCGGTGAAAATCGACCTGCCGCCGTTCACACTGGTGGGCGCAACCACCCGCGCCGGCATGCTCACCAACCCGCTGCGCGACCGTTTCGGCATCGTTTCCCGTTTGGAATTTTACGAACACAACGACTTGGCCACCATCGTCGCCCGTTCCGCCCAGCTCTTGCAGTTGAACATGGGCGAAGAAGGCGCAATGGAAATCGCCCGCCGCAGCCGCGGCACGCCCCGCATCGCCAACCGTTTGCTGCGCCGCGTGCGCGATTACGCCGAAGTGAAAAATCAGGGATTGATTAACGCCGAAACCGCCGATGCCGCCTTAAGCATGCTCGATGTCGATGCGGTTGGCTTGGACGTGATGGACAGGAAATTCCTCGAAGCCGTCATCTATAAATTCAGCGGCGGCCCGGTCGGACTGGAAAACATCGCCGCCGCCATCGGCGAATCCACCGACACCATCGAAGACGTTATCGAACCGTATTTAATCCAACAAGGCTTCCTGCAACGCACCCCGCGTGGGCGCATGGCGACCGAACGCAGCTACCTGCACTTCGGTGTGAGCATGGATAAATAAAAATGCCGTCTGAACATTTTCAGACGGCATTCAAATATATTGAACCTTCAAACATGTTTACTCATCTACATAATAAATAATCGGCCGGTCAGACTGATAGCGCTCCCCATCACGGCGGGGATAATGCCCCAAACCGGTGGAATCAACATTACCGTACTGACCGATCATAGGCAGAGATTTCTTAAGAATCTTTCTATGCTCTTCTTCCGTAAGCATATCTAAATCTTTATAAGGAGGATGAGCCGCAGCCTGCGCCTTAAATTCCTTCGCAGCCACTTTCGCCTTATCGGTATCAATAACAGGCGCCGGCGGATTGTCGCCCGACTTCACCACACCCTCAGCCGTCACATGGTCAGCCTGATTAGACATCTTCTTCATACCGCTGCTTTTTTTACTGCGCGAAGATTGTAATTCCACTTGCTCATGAGGCTTATTGAAGTGACTCTCTGCCACCGCAGCAACTTGTTCTTTAGTAGTAGGCTTAGCTTGAACAGTTTCCTTCTCTGAATGTGCGCATGCGGCTGCCAGCATAATGGCAGGTAACCAAACACACAGGCGACAATAGCCTTTGACATTCATATTTTTCAAGGTCACATCTCCTCCCTCTCGGATGGCATTAAAAGCCATTGAATATCTACAAAAGTAAACATAAAGGCCGTCTATACCGTTTTGTACAGACGGCCTTTAGTGACCATTCTACTATAATCCACCAAAACATACGGCTGTTTTGGCATTACACCATGAATTTAAGATTTTTTAGGCGCACATTTTTTTTGCAGCTGCAATTCAGGATAAGCCAAATCCGCTACCCATAAGCTGGCTGCATCAAGCAATACCTGCTGCGCACTTTGCACGCTTTCCACTTGACCGGAAGAGAACGAGTATCCGATACCGGGCTCAGAACCTGTCAACTGAATGCTAAACTCTTTTCTCTTGGCCGAATATTTCAAATCGAAAGAAGTCGCATAAGCAATAGTATTGGTTGAAGGATCGGTAACGTTAACGGCCAAGCTAATGATTTTAGAAGAATTGCTCACGCCGTAATCAATATTACCCTGAATTCTAGCTTTGCTCTGAGAAGCATTGGCACCACGGCCTCTATTGAAAAAATCTTCCTGATCGTTGCGCGTAAATGCAGCTTCAATCGGGATCAACTGAAGATAAGTAGCGGGAGACAAACCTGCTTGGTTACGGATAAAATTCATGGAAGCCAAATTACCGTCTTGATAGGCTTTCAAATAGTTGGTATTCACCAAACCAAAAGCATTAATCCCAACCGGCCCGTTAACCGCTTGAAAAATCAAAGGCTCTTCTTTGACCACTTTGGCCAAAGTATATGGGAATAATGCATGTATACGCGTTTTTAAATGAAAAGCTCCTGCATCAGCCAACGGGCTGTGCAACGCTTGCTGCCTTACTGTTCCGTCGATAACACTAGATACGATAAACAGAGAAACCCGAGGCGAAGTCTTGGTAAATTCTTCAAACTCCTTACCAACACAATCCAAAGATTTGTCTAACGAAGATTCTGTGTAATTGGGTGTGGCAGTAGTAGAAACGAAATCTACCGATTGAGAAGAACAACCGGAAAGCAATAAAGCCAAGCCTAGAATTTTTAAAGCAGAAGCTTTCATAATAATGCATTCTCCCTACTATTTTTGATTAGGTTACTTTTAAAAACATTAATTAATGGCAGCCTTGAATATTAACTTTTCCAATATAGGCTTTGCTTGTAATCTTGGGTTGATTCACTTTACCGGCACGTTTAGAAGATGAAGTATCTACATTGATATAATTAGCGTAAAAAGCACATTTCGGCTTCACAATATTATCAACATAGTATGAATTTCCGTAGGGATCAATCACATGATAACCATTAGTTTTCGGATCCTGAGGCCGTACACGAGCCTCATTAATCATCTTCTCAGGGGTTATCATCGATCTAGTGGAAGGAATATCAGGAAACCCCGGATGCTCTGCCATCAGCTGCAAAGGAGCCATCATCACTGAAAAAAACAGGCAAATATTTAATTTTGATAAATTTCTCATCATCATAATCATACCCTGCCTTCCATATTCAATATATTAAACAGGGTCGACAGCAAAATTTTCATTTCCACTGCCAACCCATATCAGCAAATCAATGCTTATTTGATTGCGATTACGTTAACACCTTGAGTGTTGTTAGCACCACGGGTAGTTTTCAAGTTTACTTCGTTAGCGAAAGCTGCTTGATCAACGCGACGGGTAAACATGCCACCAACTACTACGTTGCCACCTTGAACGTTGTTAGAAGCTTCATCAATTTCAAAGTCCAGCTTGTTAGCCAAAATGCCTTGTTCAACGTCATGCAAGTCTTTAGTAGAAGTAACAACGTTCAAGCCTTGAACGTTGTTAGAAGCTTTAAATACGTTCAATTGAGCATCTGTATTAACTACAACAGCTTGATTGAAAGAACCAGCGGCGAAAACAGAAGCGCTCATACCCAAAGCCACGATAGCAGCAGTCAATTTTTTCATGATACATTCCTTTCATAGACAAGTTAAACAGACCTTGAATCAAATTTAAATATTTGAGTTACGGTCAGAAACATAAAAAGGGATATACAACTCCCGCACTGCAATAAATCCATCTACAACCTATAGCTTAAAATATAAAAACTTCAAGAAAATAAATATTCGATGGATTTGAGTTAATTATATCCATGAAAAATTAATAATCCATTTCTTAAATTATTATTTTTAACGTTATCTTTTAAACAGTAAAGTAAAATTTACATACGGCCATGTTTATTTATATAACAAATCTTATATATTTCATAAACATATACACTTTCAATAATATTTCATTAAAATAATTCAATATAATTAGATTGCCAAAGCTTCTAAAATATAAAAAATATAACCTTATTTAACTTAAATTAATAATATTTTTTGATGTTCAATTTAATAACAATGCTAAATATCATGAAATTTATACAATAACTATTCCAATATAATAAATATTTAGCATAAAAATCTAATTTATCCATCTTGCGTTATTTTTCGACGGAAAGACAAAACGCAATTTAACCTTCAAAAATTTTTCATTTTATAAAATAATTTAAATTAACATTTATGTGTAAAAATAATAAAATTTGTAAAAGTTTCATAAATAATTCTTTCGTATATTTTCTTTTATAAAATTTCATATTTTTTTGTATTGTATGAATAAATTTTTAAAAGTTACTGACGACTGTCAATTCCATTCCAAAACTGAGCCACAGTTGTGGTCTAAAATTGAGCCACCCTATGAGCGGTGTTTCATCCGGTAAGAATCATTGCCCGTCTCAAAAATATCACAGCAATAAGTCAGGCGGTCCAGTAAAGCACCCGTCATCTTTTCATCCATAAACAGTTTCACCCATTCGCTAAAGGCCAAATTGGTTGTCATGACAACACTCGTCCTTTCATGCAGTTGGCTCATCAGATGAAACAGCAGCGCACCGCCTTTCTGACTAAACGGCAGATACCCCAACTCATCAAGAATCAACAAATCGTACCGACATTGCTGCTCGGTCAGTTTCAGACGGCCTTCGTCTTTGTCTGCTTCCAATTTGTTGACCAAGTCCAGTACATTCCAAAAACGTACCCTAAATCCTTGTGTCGCCGCTTCGATACCCAATGCTGTGGCAATATGCGTTTTGCCCGTACCCGGTCCGCCTACCAACACCACATTACGCTTCTGTCTGATATAGTCCCCGCCCAAAAGCAGTTCCAATGCCGGACGGTGTATCAAACTCTGCTCAAAATCGAAGTCGGCCAAACTGCGGTGTTGCGGAAACCTTGCCTGGCTAATCCGGTTTTGGATACTCCTTGCGGTTTTGGCTATATGTTCGGCAGTCAACAACCGCTCCAGAATATCCAGCGTACCCCGTTTGCGACGGATGCCGTCCACTACGATTTCATCCCACTGCTCCGCCATCGCACCGAGTTTCAATTCTTTCAACAGTCCGGCCAGACGTTCATGCTGCATGATGCTTCTCCTTCATCGTATCCGTTTGTTTGCCCGACAGACTCAGTAAGCGGTCATAACGGCTGCAATCAACTGACGGCGGGACGGTAAGCGGGATGTCCCTAATATGGAAACGGGGTGGAGGCGGTTCTTTCAGACGGTTGATGATGTTCAAGACTGCCTCCGGAGTCGGCATACCTTCGTCCAATGCCAATTCCGCTGCCGTCAATGCCAAGTCGGCATCGTATTCGGCCATCAGGTTCAGCAGTTTGACCATTACCCGGTCTCCTTTGGGCTGCTTAAGCAAACAGGCTTTCAGACGCTCTATGACGGGCGGCAGTACCCAGCCGATAAAAGCCCTGCCGTCTCTTAACGCTCCGGGTTTCTTTTGCAGATAGGGCAAAAAATGCCAAGGGTTATAGCTGATGCCGTCTTTCACAAAGCTGCGCGGATGTTCGGCAATACAGTCGGTATCGCTACAAAAGCGGACGGTCTGTGCGCCGATATAAACCCTAACCGTATTGCCCGCCCATTCGACCGGTACGCTGTAACGGTGGCGTTCGACGGTAACCAAAGATTGGTTGCTGACTTTGAGTATCTCCAAACGTTCTGCCGGATAGGGACGGAAAGCAGCCAACGAATGCTTCTCCCTTTCCCATATGTCGTTAACCGGCTGCCTGTATTCGGGATGTTTGTGCTGCCGCATCAGCCGCAGGCATTGCTGTTGCAGGTAGTCGTTGAGAGAGGTAAAGGAATCAAAAGCCAAAGTCGGCTTGAACAATCTTTCGCGCAGGTGGCGTATCTGCCGCTCGACCTGGCCTTTCTCCCAGCCGGAAGCCGGGGTACAGGCAACCGGTTCAATGAGAAAGTGGGTCATCATCTGTAAAAACTGTGCGTTAAACTCTCTCTCCTTGCCTTTGCCGATGCGGGTAACGGCGGTCTTCATATTGTCGTAGATACCGCGGGCAGGTACGCCGCCGAAGAAAGCGAATGCGCGGTTGTGCGCATCCATCAACATGTCGGCTTTCTGATTGGGATAAGCACAAACGAAAAAAGCCCTGCTGTGGCATAAGCGGAAATGAGCGATATTTACCTTAACGGTCTGTCCGGCCAAACAAACGGTTTCGATACTCCAGTCAAACTGATAAGCATCACCCGGAGCAAAAGCCTGAGCCATAAAGACCGGAACCGGCTTGGGTTGGTGCTGTTGGCGGAATTTGCGGATAAATACGGCAACGGCACTGTACTGTCCGGCATAACCGGCATCTTTGAGGCGTTCGAAATGTCGACGGGCAGAAAGGTGTTGCTGTTTGGGCAGCCGGGCTTCTTGGAGCAACTGTTGGGTCAACACGTCAAGAAAAGGACCGAGCTTGGGGTAATGGGTTTGTTCTCTGCGGTAGACGGGGGGTTCGACTGTGGCGTGCTGCAGATATTTGGCGACTGTATTGCGGGAGAGTTTGAGTTGTTTGGCGATTTCACGTTGTGAGAGTTTCTGTCGGTGAAAAAGCCGGTGCACTTTTGCGATGGTTTCCATGCATAACATCCAGGTTGGGCTCCGCTGTGTGATAGAGCGGAGCAGTTTATAACAAACGGAGAGTGGCTCACTTTTGGAGCACAACTCCCCGTTTCCCTGGCTCAGTTTTGCACGATATTTAACAGACGACTGGAAATATCATCCAAGCTGTATTTTTAAGAGCAAAAATGATTCATATCTTCTATCTACTTAATAAAGCATTCCCACATTGATGATAAATCCAATCAATTTGAACAACCAAAATAAAAACAAAAAAGCCGAACTCTGATCTAATCAAAGTCCGGCTTTTTCATTTAAGCTAACTAACGAATGCTGGTTCCTATACGGCTCATATCACGGAAATTCATCCAAATGAAAAAGGCTTTTCCAACGATATATTTATCGTCTACAAAACCCCAATAGCGGGAATCAGAGCTGCCGTCCCGATTGTCTCCCAACACAAAATAGTGGCCTTCGGGTACTTTACAAGTAAATCCACTGCCATCAGCAGCATATTGGCAATTTTCAATCAAACCGCTCTGCAAGCCGGCTTCTAACATTCTGTGCTGTACGAAATTCACTGCATTGACATCTACAGCCGGAATATCATCCATCTTCAGCACATCAAAATCATGATCGAATACCGATGCCTGATAAATTTTCGCCTCACGAGTCAGCGCAGGATCTTGATCATCGGGATAAGAATAGGTGCCTTTAAGTATGTCTTTCTCCCTAACGCCGTTAATCGTCAGTACCTTATCCTGATATTCGATAACATCCCCCGGAACAGCAACGATACGCTTGATGTAATTGATCTTAGGATCTTCGGGATAATTGAATACGGCTACATCACCACGTTGGATTTGGCCGGTAGGAATCAACACATTATTGATAATCGGTGTGCGGATACCGTATGCAAACTTATTCACGAGAATGAAATCGCCCACCACCAAACCGGGGCGCATCGAGCTGGAAGGGATCTGAAACGGCTCGGCAACAAATGTACGCAACACAAACACCACTAAGATAATCGGAAAAAATCCACCCAAATAATCGGTAAAGTGGTTGTTGGCACCATGATATTCTGCGTGCTTTTTCAGACGGCCTTTATGTACGAACCATATCGCGCCCGTTATCAATACGAAAATCAATAAAACAGCGGTGAAGCTCATAAAAGCGGACAATATGCCAAACAGGCCGACCATCATCAACAGATAGCCCCATTGCAACGAATTGCTCCACTCACCGTTTTCTTCGCGCTCTTTATTGCTTTTGGCAAACAGCACCAAGCCGACAACCAAAGCGGCTATCGCACCGAGTATCAAAGCTTTACTCATTATTTATCCCCAACTTGCAAAATAGCCAAGAACGCGCTCTGCGGAATTTCCACATTGCCGACCTGTTTCATACGGCGTTTACCGGCTTTTTGTTTTTCAAGAAGTTTTTTCTTACGCGTGATATCGCCGCCGTAACATTTGGCCAATACGTTTTTACGCAGGGCTTTTACGGTTTCGCGGGCGATAATCTGGCTGCCGATTGCCGCTTGTACGGCAATATCGAACATCTGACGCGGAATCAGTTCGCGCATTTTCGCCGCCAATTCGCGGCCGCGGAACACGACATTGGAGCGGTGGACAATCAGGCTCAAGGCATCGACTTTTTCGCCGTTCACCATAATATCCAGCTTAATCAGATCGGCCGCTTGGAATTCTTTAAACTCATAATCCAACGAAGCATAGCCGCGTGAAGTGGATTTGAGCTTGTCGAAGAAGTCCATTACCACTTCGTTCATCGGCAGATCGTAAGTGAGCATCACTTGGCGGCCCATGTATTGCATGTTTTTTTGTACGCCGCGTTTTTGGTTGCACAAGGTCATCACCGCACCCACATATTCCTGCGGCACCAAAATCGTAGCCGTGATAATCGGCTCGAATATCGTGTCGATACTGCCGACATCGGGTAGTTTGGACGGGTTTTCCACTTCGATTTTTTCGCCGTTTTTCAGCAATACTTCATATACCACCGTCGGCGCGGTGGTAATCAAATCCATATCGAATTCGCGCTCCAAGCGTTCCTGCACGATTTCCAAATGCAACAGCCCCAAGAAGCCGCAGCGGAAACCGAAACCCAAGGCTTGGGAAACTTCCGGCTCGAATTTCAGCGAAGCGTCGTTTAATTGCAGTTTTTCCAAAGCATCGCGCAAGGCTTCGTAATCGTGGCTTTCCACCGGATACAAACCGGCAAATACCTGCGATTGAACCTCTTGGAAACCGGGCAGAGCTTTTTCGGCAGGATTGGCTGCCAAAGTAATGGTATCGCCAACTTTGGCGGCATTCAATTCTTTAATACCGGTAATCAGGAAACCTACTTCGCCGGCTTTTAATTCTTGTTTTTGCACCGATTTCGGCGTAAACACACCAAGTTGCTCCGCCTGCGTTTCGGCTTTGGTGCTCATAAACAGCAGCTTGTCTTTCAGTTTCAGACGGCCTTCTTTAACGCGGATAAGCATCACTACGCCAACGTAGTTATCAAACCACGAATCGATAATCATGGCTTGCAAGGGTGCATCTTCATCGCCTTCGGGAGCGGGAATTTTGGCTACGATTTCTTCCAACACGTCTTCCACACCCAAGCCGCTTTTGGCCGAACAAGTTACTGCACCGACAGCATCGATACCGATGATGTCTTCGATTTCCTGCGCCACGCGGTCGGGGTCGGCGGCGGGTAAATCGATTTTATTCAGCACGGGCACCACTTCCACACCCAAATCAATCGCGGTATAGCAGTTGGCCACGGTTTGCGCTTCCACGCCTTGCGAAGCATCCACAACCAAGAGCGCGCCTTCGCAAGCAGATAACGAGCGGGAAACTTCGTAGGAAAAGTCGACGTGTCCGGGGGTGTCGATCAGGTTGAGCTGATAGGTTTGCCCGTCGCGCGCCTTATAGTTCAGGGCGGCGGTTTGCGCTTTGATGGTAATGCCGCGCTCTTTTTCAATATCCATCGAGTCCAGCACCTGCGTGCTCATTTCGCGCATTTCCAAGCCGCCGCAATATTGGATAAAGCGGTCGGCCAGTGTGGATTTGCCGTGGTCGATGTGGGCGATAATGGAAAAGTTTCTGATGTTTTTCATTGAGTTAGACATGCTGCTCGTTATTCTCTGTGAGGCCGTCTGAAAACAGGAATAATGCAGTTTCAGACGGCCTGATAAATCGGAATCAAATAGCTGCGTATTTTAGCTGAAAAAAGCAGTTTGGGCTAATTCAGACGGCCTGAATGCTTGCAGGCTAACTAAATATAAATGCCGTTTGAAATGAAAAGATGAATATGTGATTTTGTGCAGATTAAACAAAAAAACAGCAGGCACTTACCTGCTGTTTTCTATTCATTCATATCGAAAATTCAAGATTTATTTTTCTACGAATTGACCATAAGACATGATTCGGTCGAAACGGCGGGTAAGCAGATCAGCCATGGGCATATCTTGAGCCGTGCGCAATTGGTCGGTCAGCACGTCTTTTACCCGCTTCGCCA
Organism: Neisseria sp. Dent CA1/247; assembly: GCF_022870825.1. NCBI lineage: Bacteria > Pseudomonadati > Pseudomonadota > Betaproteobacteria > Neisseriales > Neisseriaceae > Neisseria > Neisseria sp. Dent CA1/247. The sequence goes on from NZ_CP091522.1 coordinate 1,546,727, forward strand.
TTTCTTCGTGATCACGGTGCGCGCCGCCTAAAGGCTCTTCGATAACGCGGTCGATCAAATTCAAGTCTGCTAACCGTTTGGCGGTAATGCCTAATGCTTGGGCGGCATCGGCAGCTTTCTCGGCGGTTTTCCACAAAATGGAAGCACAACCTTCGGGAGAAATCACCGAATAAGTCGAATATTGGAGCATGTTCACATAATCGCCCACGGCAATCGCCAATGCACCGCCGGAACCGCCTTCACCAATAATGGTACACAAAACCGGCACATGCAGTTTAGTCAATTCGTAGAGGTTGCGGCCGATGGCTTCAGACTGGTTGCGCTCTTCGGCACCGATGCCCGGATAAGCGCCCGGGGTGTCAACGAAAGTCATCACAGGCAGATGGAATTTTTCTGCCATCTGCATCAAACGCAGCGCTTTACGGTAGCCTTCTGGGCGGGGCATACCGAAATTGCGGCGGATTTTTTCTTTGGTATCGCGTCCTTTTTGATGTCCGATAACCACTACACTTTGCCCGTTGAAACGCGCCAAGCCGCCGATAATGGCGTGGTCGTCGGCATAATGGCGGTCGCCGTGGAGTTCTTCGAAATCAGTGAAAATGGCGTTGATGTAATCCAGAGTGTAAGGACGTTGGGGGTGGCGCGATACTTGCGATACTTGGGCGGGAGTCAGTTTGCTGAAAATCGACTTGGTCAAATCGGCGCTTTTCTTTTGCAGGCGGACGATTTCTTCAGAAATATCTACGGCTGATCCGCCTTGTACAAAACGCAACTCATCGATTTTTTTGGTTAATTCGGCAATAGGTTGTTCAAAATCCAAGAAAACGGGTTTCATAATTCATGCTCTTATCAATAGGATTCGGACGTAATCATACGCTAATCAAAGCAGTTTCGGCAGTATTTTGTCGCGTTTCATCTGACCTTTTGCCTGATTAATGTGCAGTACCGTTATTCAAAACGGCTTTTATCTCTATTTCTCCGGGGGTTTAGTGCAAATACTCGCACTGCACCGAATCCTGTATCTTATGCTAAACTCGCCGACACTTCAATCACACGACACGAATATGAAAAACGACAACAGCAATACGGCAATGCGGCTGGATAAATGGCTGTGGGCGGCGCGTTTTTTCAAAACCCGCGCGCTGGCCCAGAAGCATATCGAGCTTGGTCGGGTGCAGGTGAATGGTGCCAAAGTGAAAAACAGCAAAAACATCGCCACCGGCGACGTGATCGACCTTACTTTAAACTCGCTGCCCTATAAAATCACCGTATTGGCGCTCAACCACCAGCGCCGCCCCGCTCCCGAAGCGCGGCTGCTGTATGAAGAAGACAAGCAGACGGCCGAAAAACGCGAGGCACAAAAACTGCTCGACCAAGCCAGCCGCGTGAGTGCCGCGTATCCCGACGGACGGCCAACCAAACGCGACCGACGCCAAATTGAAAAAATCAAGCGCGGCGAATGGTAACGCTGGATTCTTTCTTTTGAACGCCAAAAAGATAATCTTCAACCGACATCCGCATGTTTAGGCCGTCTGAAAATACCGTCGGCCTTCATGTGATACCAACACCGTTAATCCGCAACGCAGCAAGTATTTGTTGCGTATAATCCGCGCAATATTCATATTTCCCTAACACTATGATGACTCCCGCCCAACTTGACCACACCGCCGCCGTGCTCGCCGCCATGCTAACGTTCAAACAGCCTGCCGATGCCGTGCTTTCCGTTTATTTCCGCGAACATAAAAAACTCGGCCGCCAAGACCGCCACGAAATCGCCGAAACCGCATTTGCCGCCTTGCGCCATTATCAAAAGATTTCTGCCGTACTGCGCCGCCCTCATGCCCAAGCCAAACCGGCGGCACTGGCGGCTTTGGTACTGGGGCGCGGTGCGAACATCAGCCAACTGAGCGATTTGATCAACGAAGAAGAACGGGAATTCTTAAGCCGTCTGAAAAGCCGCAAAACCGAGTTTTCAGACGGCCTCAACACAGCAGCGGAATTGCCTGAATGGCTGGTCAAACACTTGCAGGCGCATTACAGCGATGAAGCCATACTCGCATTCGGACGCAGCATCAGCCGCCCCGCCCCGTTGGATTTGCGGGTTAATATTGCGCAAGCCAAGCGCGATAAGGTGTTGGAAAGTTTACAAAACAAGGGTTTGGCCGCCGAAGCCACGCCGTTTTCTCCTTGGGGCATCCGTCTTCAAGATAAAACCGCGCTCAACAAACATCCTCTGTTTTTGGACGGCACGTTGGAAGTTCAAGACGAAGGCAGCCAACTGCTCGCCTTGCTCACCGGCGCCAAGCGCGGGGAAATGGTGGTGGATTTTTGCGCAGGTGCCGGCGGTAAAACGCTGGCGATCGGCGCGATGATGGCGAATAAAGGCCGCATTTACGCATTTGATATTGCCGAAAAACGCTTGACAAACCTCAAACCGCGCATGGTGCGCGCCGGGCTGACCAATATTCATCCCGAACGAATCAGCAGCGAACACGACCCGCGCATAGGCCGTCTGAACGGCAAAGCCGACCGCGTGCTGGTTGATGCGCCCTGCTCCGGCCTCGGCACCTTGCGCCGCAATCCCGATTTGAAATACCGCCAATCGCCCGAAACCGTATCAAATCTTTTGGAACAGCAACACAGCATTCTGAATGCGGCGGCAGCGTTGGTGAAAGCACAAGGCCGCTTGGTGTACGCAACGTGCAGCATCTTGCCGGAAGAAAACGAATTACAGGTTGAGCGTTTTTTAAGCGAACACCCTGAATTTGAACTGTTGGACTGCGCCGAGTTGCTGCGCGCCGCCAAAGTGAACGGTTTGAACACCGGCAAATACCTGCGCATGGATACGGCGGAACATCATACCGACGGTTTCTTCGCCGCGGTGATGCAGCGTAAAGGCTGATGCAATGTAAAGACTGAGACCTTTGCAAAACCCCCAGATGCGGATGCAGTTCAAGGCGTAGCAGCGCAGCGAGTGCAGACATATCATATAGATAGGTAAACGAGCGAGCAGCGTACAACGCAGAAATGCGCCGCAGATGGGGTTTTGCAAAGGTCTCAGGCTGATTGTTTAGTCAAATCATAAAAGTCAGAAGCATTGAGGCCGTCTGAAAACATTTTCAGACGGCCTCAATATTATCTAACAGGCTTATTTCATCAGGTTTTTCAATACCAAAGAAGCCAAATCATCCAAGCCGAAACCGTCGGCGTCTTGAGCCGAACCGTTTGGCGTGGCGCTGTCCACCAAATTGGGCAGATATTGAGCCAACAAATCACTGGCTTGGCCGCCTTCCATGCCGAACTTGGAGGCGATTTGGTCGATCAGGCTGCTGCCCAAAGCGGACTGCAAATCGTTGCCGGACACGCTTTGGTTGCTGCCGTTGGAAATCCAGCTTTCCAACGCGCCGCCCAAACCGCCCTGCTGCAATTGGTTGATCAAATTGCCGACGCCGCCGCTTTGGCGTACTAAATCTAAAACCATTTGAATCGCGGTGTTTTGCTGGTTGCTGCCGCCGATGGCCGATGCTGCCGCGCTGAGCAATGAATCCATTAAAGCCATGATGTGTTCTCTCTTATGTGGGTGAAAAAATGGGAAGTGTAGCAAAAAATAAGGCAAGGATAAGTTGCTTTATTTGATTTCAGGCAGGCCGTCTGAAAAATATTGTTAGTTTCAGACGGCCTCTCCGTCTGCTTCTCTGCCGTTGAAATATTCCGCCGCGCCGCCTTCAAAAAAGCCCTGCAAAATCGCTTGAGCGGCCACTTGGTCGAGCACCTGTTTCTGCTTTTTGCCGAACACCTGCGCTTCGGCCAGCAGGCTTTCCGCATACAGCGACGACATACGCTCGTCCACCCAATACACCGGCAGATTAAAACGGCCGTGCAGGCGGCGGCCGAATTTGCGGCTCAGGCGGGTTAACTCGTGTTCCGTGCCGTCGGTGTGAACGGGCAAGCCGACGACGAAATGTTTGGGCTGCCATTCTTTCACGAGCTTGGCGATGGCTTCAAACTTGGCATCGTTGCTGTCGCCCGTTACCGTGCTGATGGGATGCGCCGTGCCTACTTCGGCATCGCCTTCGGCCACACCGATGCGCATTTCGCCGAAATCAAACGCCAGCGTTGTGCCGCGCGGCGCTTTAAGCATGGCCGGCACCGTTCATAATCAGGCTGGGATTGATGCCGACTTTGGCAAACGCAGCTTCATAGCGGTCGGCATACGGCAGGTCGAACAGGATTTTGGTGTCGGCAGGCACGGTCAGCCACGCATTGGCGGCCAGCTCTTCTTCCAACTGCCCCGCTTCCCAGCTGGCATAGCCTATGCTGACCACGGCTTTATCCACCGCATCGGGCTGCGCGAGATTTTCAATGATGTCGCGTGAAGTCGTCAGCGCCACATCGCTGTTCACAATCAGGCTGTTCTGCCAATTACCCACCGGCGTGTGCACCACATAGCCGCGGTCGATTTGAACAGGCCCGCCCATCATCACCCACTCGTTTTGAAAACGCTCGGGAATATTGGTATCGGCGGCGGCGAAAATCAAATCCATCGTTACCGGAGAAGGTTTGTTGATCACGATACCCATCGCGCCTTCTTCGTTGTGTTGGCACAAATATACGACGCTGCCTTCAAAAAACGGATCGTCCATTGACGGCATGGCTACCAGAAAATGGTCTGCGAGATTCATGTTATCGCTCGTAAAGTCAGTGAATAAAAGTAGAAATGGGGTTTATGTGATTTTTTACAAGGCGGGGAATCTGCAAAATCGTTGTGATGAATGCGAATGAATCGAGGCCGTCTGAAATCGGTTTTCAGACGGCCTCAATTCACTTTTAAAATCAGAGTTCTCCAATGGTAAAAACCTAGCGGAACAAATCCATCACTTTGGCAAACACCATCACCACGCCGTACAGCAACGGCACGCCCGCCAACGCCCAACGCCACCACACACGCACGCCGCCGTGCGACACTTCTTCTGCAGTGAGATACGCATCGGAAAGCGTGGTTTCATCATCGGGGTTATGACTTTGCGCCGCGTCTTTCACACTTTTATCGTGGTGTTTTTCATGCACGGGTTTAACGAGCAGATTGCACACCAAGCCCACCACCAACAGCGCCGCCATGATATACATGGTAATGCTGTAAGCCTGTGCCGCCGGTACGCCGCTGTCGATTTGGCCTTGACGGATGTAGTTGACCAACACGGGGCCGAGTACCGCCGCCGCCGACCACGCCAGCAGCAAACGGCCGTGAATCGCGCCCACTTGGTAAGTGCCGAACAAGTCTTTCAGATAGGCCGGAATCGCCGCAAAACCGCCGCCGTACATCGACATAATGATGCAGAAACCCACCACAAACAGCGCCTTGCTGCCGCTCTCGCCGATAGACGGAATGGCAAAATAAAGCAGCGAACCCAACACAAAAAATATTGTGTAGGTATTTTTGCGGCCGATTTTGTCGGAAATGCTCGACCAGAAAAAACGGCCGCCCATATTAAACAAGCTCAGCAAACCCACGAAACCGGCTGCTGCCGCCACGCCCACCGCCGCGCCTTGTCCTACCGAAGCCTCGGAAAACAGCTCCTGAATCATTACCGAAGCCTGACCCAACACGCCGATGCCCGCCGTTACGTTCAAACACAAAATACAGAAAAGCAGCCAAAACTGCGGCGTTTTAATCGCCTGCGCCGCATTTACATGGCTGCTACTGACCAATTTCTTGGCCTTCGCCGGCGGCACAAAACCTTCGGGTTTCCAGCCTTCGGCGGGCACGCGGATGGTAAACACGCCGAAGAGCATGAAAATAAAATAGAAAATACCGAGCACGACAAAGGTTTCCGCCACGCCGGTGGAGCTTGCGCTGCCAAACGCGTTCATCAAAGCCACGGATAAAGGCGAGGCCAACATCGCACCGCCGCCGAATCCCATAATCGCCAAACCCGTTGCCATGCCCGGTTTGTCTGGAAACCATTTCATCAGCGTCGATACCGGCCCGATGTAGCCCAAGCCCAAGCCTACGCCGCCGAGTACGCCGTTGCCCAGATACAGCAGCCACAGATTATGGGTGTAAACGCCCAGCGCCGACACCAAAAATCCCAAGCTGAAACAGCAGGCGGCAACAAACATGGCTTTGCGCGGCCCTACCCGTTCCATCCAAGTGCCGAACATCGCCGCCGACGCACCCAGCACCGCCAAAGCAATACTGAACACCCAACCCACCGTGGTCAGCTTCCAGTCGCCCGGAGCCGATTCGGTGATGCCGATAATTTTGGTAAGGGGGGCATTAAACACGGAATAGGCATAAATCTGCCCGATAGACAAATGAACCGCCAATGCGGCGGGCGGCACCAGCCACCGGTTGAAGCCGGGAGCGGCCACGGTGTTGGCTTTATCTAAAAAAGACATGAAATTCCTTCGGATGATTGAATGTGTGTGAGATATGAAAAACAGTTGGCCGCTGCGCCAAAGCACAAACCACTGCCGTTTCGTCCACACCATTTTTAAATGAATCATATTTTATCAAAACATCGCTTCCCTTTACGGAAACCGACAGTGATTTTATTTGCATCCCAACATGCATCAAATTCATGCAGCCCGCCAAGCTTGAGGCCGTCTGAAACTTATTACGCATACACGGGTCGAACACAGTTCAGACGGCCTCAAGCCGATAAATTGCAACATTATTATTTCCAAGCATTCCAATGTAAAGCATCTGCTTTACATTCTTTACTTTTACATATATTAAAATTACGTTATATTACAATAAACTTTACCCCCCTGAAACGACAGCCCGAAAGGATACCTTATGCAGACACAAGCCGTTATCGACCATATTGTCGGTTGGTTGAAAGACTACGCAGCCAAAGCCAAAACCAAAGGCTTTGTAGTGGGCGTATCAGGCGGTGTGGATTCAGCAGTCGTATCCATTTTGGCCGCACGCACCGGCCTGCCGACTTTGGTGCTCGATATGCCCATCCGCCAAAAAGCTGACCAAAGCAGCCGTTCCAAAGCCCATATCGAAAACCTTCACCAGCGTTTTCCCAACGTACAGAGCATGTATATCGACCTCACGCCTACGTTTGACACTTTTGCAGAAACGGTCGAAGTAAACGAAAACGACTATCCCGCCAAGCAGCTCGCCCTAGCCAACACCCGCTCGCGCCTGCGTATGCTTACCCTTTATTACTACGCACAAATCAACGGCTTTTTAGTTACCGGCACCGGCAACAAAGTAGAAGATTTCGGTGTCGGCTTCTTCACCAAATACGGCGACGGCGGCGTCGATATCAACCCTATCGGCGACCTGCTGAAAACCCAAGTTTACCAATTGGCCTCAACGCTCAACGTGATTGAATCCATTCAAGTGGCCGCACCGACCGACGGCCTGTGGGACACCGACCGCACCGACGAAGAACAAATGGGCGCCACTTACCCCGAGCTGGAATGGGCCATGAGCGTTTACGGCTGGAACCGCCCGGAAGACTTCGAAGGCCGCCAGCGCGAAGTGCTGGAAATCTACACCCGCCTGCACCAAGCCATGCAGCATAAGGTCAACCCGATTCCGGTCTGCACCATTCCGCATGATTTGATTTCTTCTTAAAAAAACGTCCGACGTTTAAAAGGCCGTCTGAAAAAATATTTCAGACGGCCTTTGGCGTAACAAGCATTGGTTGTGTAAAGTCTGAAAGTTCTCGTAGTAAAGCCCGAAAAATTCGTTTTAGCAAAACTCACTGGCAGGTTTTTCAGACGGCCTCAAGCATTAATCAACATATAATTAATCAAAGCTTTTTACAGCTTACCCGCCGACCCAACCGCCGCCCAACGCCTTATACAAACCGACCAGCATCCGCGCGCGCGCCAGTTGCGATTGAATCAGGTTTTCCTGCATCGCTTCTTCGTTCAGGCGTGCGGAGAGGGCGTTGTCGAGCGTTTTCTGGCCGTATTTAAACAGTTTTTCGGCATCGCCCGCCTGCTTTACCGCCTGTTTGTGTGCGGTAACCAGCAAGGTGTTTTGGCGGGTGAGCGCGCTGTGTGCCTGATATGCGCTGTCCACTTCGCCGAGGGCTTTGAGAATGTTTTGGTCGTATTGCAATAAGGCCGTCTGAAGCCGTGCATCGGCGGCGGCGATATTGGCTTTGATGCGTCCGTTGGTGAAAATCGGCACTGTGATGCCTGCTTTGATTAAGCTGCCCCAGCCTTTTAAATCGCTGTCGCTGTCGATACTGATGGTGCCCCTGCCCAAAAATTCGATGGTAAACCGCGGTAACAAATCGGCTTTGGCACTGGCGAGCTTGGCGGCATAGGCGTTCACTTGCGCGGCATGGGCGCGGATGTCGGGGCGGCGCTCAAGCAAGCCTTGCGGGGTTTGGCCGCTCGGGGCGGCGGGTTGCACGCTTAAGATGTTGACGCTGCTTTCGGGCAGGGAAAATGTTTGCGGGGTTTGGCCGGTAAGCACGGCGATGCTGCGCACATGGGCGGCGTATTCCGATTCGATGGTGCTTTGTTTGGCGCGTAAAGCAGTAAGTCTGGTGGCCACTTCGTCCACTTCATAAGCGGTAACGTGGCCTGCTTTGAAACGGCCTTGCACATATTTCGCGAGCCGCTCCACGGTGGCGATACTGCGGTTGACTGATTTCAAACGCGCTTGGGCGGCGCGGGCTTGCAGATAATGCTCGGCAATTTCGCCGCCGATCAGCACTTGCGTACCGTACACTTCTTCCTGCCTGCCGAGCGCGGCATAAGCGGCGGCATCGGCATCGCTGCGTTTCTGCCCGAAAATATCCGGCTCCCACGATGCGGAAAAACCGCCCGTGAGGCTGTTGCCTTTCAACGTGAAACGCTCGCCCGCCAAATCGGCAGCCTGCGGAATCCTGCCCAGCACGGCACGGGTTTCGTCGTTTAGCGGGTTGCTGATGCGGGCGTTGAGGCGCGATGCTTCCGCGCCCGCGCCGACCGTCGGGCCTTTGTCGGCATCAGCCAAGCGCAAAATGGCGCGCGCTTCGTTCAGACGGCTGCGGGCAATACGGATATCGTGGTTTTGCTGCAAGCCTTGTTCGATTAAGCGGCTGAGTACAGGGTCGTTCCAATGCTGCCACCAACGGCCGATTTCCGCGCTGCCGCGCGCCGCTTCCGCTTGGCTGAAGGCTTGCGGAATATTGATTTTGCTGTCGAGCGGCACAACGGTGCTTTTGCAGGCGGCGAGCATCAAAGCCAACATCAGGCTGCTTGCAACAGGGTTCAAACGGGGTTTCATAGTTTTTCCTTATCTTTATTTTCAGACAGGCAGGAGGCCGTCTGAAAGCAAACTTTGTGAGTTTCGCTAAAACGTTTGTGCAGATTGTTTCGGTCATGCGGCTTACACATATTTCTCCGCCTCGCGGATACTGAGTTTCGCCATACGGCTGCGGTACCGTTCGATAAATGCCCGCACCCATTCGGGGTTGGTTTTACTGTAATCGCGCAAAGCCCAGCCGATGGCTTTGTTGATGAAAAATTCTTTTTGCTCCAGATTGTTGCAGATAATTTGCTCCAGCAGCGCGGTGTCGGTTTTGTCTTTGCGCAAAAGCTGGTGGTCGATGGCGACGCGCCGCAGCCAGATATTGCCGCTGTTGCTCCAATCCAGCAGCACGGCATTGGTTTCGGGGTAAACCAAAGCGATGCCGCCGACAATGCGGTCGAGCACGTCCGCCGTATCCCACCACGATTTTTCGGTAATCAGCTTTTTCAGGTGCGGAATGTCAAGCGGCGTGAGCTTTTTCTGCATGGTTTTCAGATACTCAAGTGCACAGTATTGCAGCTCGCGATGCGGATCGGCCCAACATTGTTCGACAAACCGCCAGTCAACTTCTTCTGCCGCCGCATTTTTAAACAACGGCTTGCAGATTTGAGCCAAACGCGGCTTGCTGATGCCGAGATAGTCGAAACGGTGTTTCATATAGGCTTTCATCGGCACGGCGCGTTCGGGGTCGGCTTCGCGGATAAGGATAGCGAGCAGTTCTTCGTAATTCATCGTATGCACCTTTTTCAGACGGCCTCAGCGGCCTTTGTCCGCATTCTCAACACTCAGCCCTGCTGCTCCAGCATCTTTCTAAACCGCATCAGCGCAAATGCCAAAAACAGCAGGCCGGTCAAAGCCATTGCCAAAAGCTGCGGCCACACGATGCTCAAGCCGGCATTGCGAAACAGCACGCTTTGGGCAAACTGAATAAACTGCGTGCTCGGCCAATATTCGCTGATCCATTGCGCCGCTGCGGGCATATTGTTGCGCGGCGAGGCCACACCGGAAAACAGCAGCAGCACCATGTACAGCGGAATCATCAAGAGGCCGAACTGCGCCATGCTCGGCGCAATCGTGGCAAGCATCACCGCCAGCGTGGCAATCGAAAACAGATACACAGCCACGCCGAAGCCGTAGAGCATGATGGAACCGTAAATCGGCACGCCGAGTATGCCTTTTACCACCACCCACATCGCCAATATCGACACCAGCAAAATCATCGCGCTGTTGGCCAGCACTTTGGCGAGCATGATTTCGGCGGCGTTCACCGGCATCACCAGCAAATGCTCGATGGTGCCGTGCTCGCGCTCGCGGATAACTGCCGCACCCACCAGAATCAGCGCCAGCACCAGCACCATATTGCCCAACTCCATCGGCGGCCCGTAATAGCTGCCTTCTGCATTGGCGTTGAAATGCGAACGGATCACCGGCTTCACGGGCAGCCATTTTTCCGCCGACTGCTGCCGCGCAAACTCCGTCGTTTCGCGCTCTAGAATACGGGTCAGATAAGCCGCACCCAAACCTGCCTGCGACATCGCGGTGGCGTCCACTTGCAGCAGTAATTCGGGGCTGCACCCCATCAGCACATCGCGCTCGAAGTTCGGCGGAATTTCCAAAGTAAAAATGTACTCGCCCTTGTCCATCGCCTTATTCACCGCTTCCGCCGCCACTTCCTGCGGCGGCTGGAAAAACGGCTCGCGCACGGCATCGCGCAGGCGGTAGGAAAGCGCCGAACGGTCGCCGTCCACCACCGCCACGGCGGCGTTTTTCACCCCCGGGTCGATTTGGGCAGCGGAAAAAATCGTAACCGTAAACATAAACACAATCAGCACCATCAGCACCACGTCGGAAAACAGGCTGCTGAGTTCTTTTTGTGCTAAGTAGAAGATGTTTTTGAAAATTCTCATACAGCGCCTTCGGCTTTTTCAGACGGCCTCATGTTTATCCTTATCATACTCTTGCACACTATCTCCATTAATCTGATTTTCAGCATATATAGCAAAGAAACTTGTCGTGTATCAAAAAAAGGCCGTCTGAAAAACAGCTTACCCGTTTTTTCAGACGGCCTTATTCGGCAAATGTTTCACTACTTATTCATCTTAATGACGGAAGGCAGCGAAACTTTGATGAAACCTCCCTACCCTCACCGGCTCGGATCCACCAGCAACACCCGCGCGTTTTGGGTTGACCACAAGAGCTTGGCCGTTTGGCGCAGGCGGGTTTGGATGATGGTTCGGTGCAGCTGCGGCAGGCGGCTCAGATAGCGGGCGTCGCCGTAGTGCCTGTGGCTGGCGGCCAAACGCTCCAGCCACACTTCGGGGTTTTGGCGGCGTTTGGCTTCCTGCTCGATAAACAGCTGTTGCAGATTATCGGCCTCGGCTTTGGTGAGGTTTTCGGGAAGGCGCTGCAAAATCTGCTGGGCGGTTTCCCATGCTTCGGCGGCTTTGTCGGGCGGCGTGCTGAAAAACAGATTGCTTTCCACGCGGTTGTAAACGGGCTGCGGCATCGCGGCGAATTTCACGCTGTATGTGCTTTGGCTGCGGCTGCGCAATTCGTCTTTCAAACGCGCATTGGCAAGATTGACCAGCAGCGGAATCTGCTCCGAAGTATCGGGCGTCCAATCGTAAAACGGCTGCCACGACCAAGCGTTAACGTCTGTGCCGTCGATATCGTTGATGTGGGCGCGGCGCAAGGTCGCCCCTTCCAGCAGCGGCCTGTTAACGTTTTCGGCAGGGCTGCGGGGAATGTCGGCCAGATATTGTGTGAGTAGAGGCATGATTTTTTCAGACGGCATGCTGCTCACAATATAGTAATTCACCGGCTTGGCTGCCAGCCTGCGCCATTGTTGCACGATGTCGTGCTGCGTCACGGCGCGGATTTCGCCGCTGTTTTGAGGGCGGATTTCGGTTTGGCCGTAACGCAGTATCTCTAATTCCTGCTCCTGCTTGCCGGGCACGGATTGCAGATACACCGGCAAGCGCACGGCTTCGGCTTCCAGCTCTGCTTGCCAGCCGTCGGTGGCGGGCGCGGTTTGGCGGCCGCGGTAGAGTTGCAGCAGCATCTCCAATGCGGTTTCGGACACTTGCGCATCTACGCTTTGGCGGTCGCTGTCGAGCTGATAACGGTATTGGATGCCGTGTTGGCGCTGCCATTGTTTGAAGGCAGCTTTGTCGAAACCTTCTGGAGCGGAACGGTTCACAATATCGGCCGCCAACTGCGCCTGCCAAGCATTCACGCCGCGTTGCAGATAGCCGGTGTCGGCCACGGCTTTGAAATACAGTTTTTTGCCTGCAACGGCATGATGCAGAATCGCAATGTGGTCGCCGTTGCTGAATTTCAAATAGGTAACGGCGTTGTCTTTATCATAGCTTTTCGAGACGACGCTGCCCTGCCCTTTGTGCGTAGGGAAAATATTTTTCGCTGCTACCTTCGGAATAATTCGCTCGGGCGTAACGGGGCGGATATGCGCACGCTGCGGCACTGTTTTTTCAGACGGCATCTTGGCCTTAGACTCAGCAAGCGGCTTGTCTGGCGCGGTTGCGTTTTGCGGCTCCGACGCTGCCGTCTGCATCATCACGAGTTTGTCGGCCGAATCCAGCCATTCCAAAATGCGGCGGTTCACGGCTTGGGCATTCACGCGGTAAAGCTGCCCGCGTTCGGCGACTCTCAGCGCGGCAGAAGGCACGCGTTTACCGGCAAGCGCGGTTTCATCTGCCGTCTGAACGATGTTGGGGAAATCGTCGGGCAATGCGTCTTGACGGCTCAAATGGTTGTGCACGATTTTGCGGTAGGCGGCGGTTTCGCTGTCTGACGCGGGCTGCTGCTTCACGTTTTCAAGCAGGCGGTGCAACGCAGCCAAAGCCTCTTGATGCCCGCCCGGCGGAACATCGGTATAGAAGCCGAGCGAGCCTGTTTGCTTGCCGAGGTCGCCGAACTTCATGGCCACAGTCCCGCCTTCCGCCTGCAAACGCGTGTTGATAATGTGCGCGGCAAAATTATCCAGCAGCCGCTGATAAAGGCCGGCATCGCTGTTTTCTTGCGACGCGGCATTGTTGAAACGGAACACCAGCGACAGTTTGTTTTCGGTATTGTCTTTATCGGTAATATACTGCTGCGGCTGCGCGTGCGGCTTGGGTTCGTATTCGGCGGCATTGCGCACGGGCAGGCTGATCGGTTTCAGACGGCCTAATGCGGCTTCAACGGCAGCGGCGGCTTTTTTGGGATTGATGTCGCCAACGATAACCAGCACGGCATTATTGCTGCCATACCATTTGCCGTGAAAACGGTTTGCCGTAGCAATCTGCGCGTTTTCAATCGCATCGCGGCTGCCGATGGGCGCATAACGGCCGCTGCGCGAACCGCTGTGCAGCAAAGCGTGATGCCGGCGGCTCAGACGGTTGGCTAGCGTTTGCTGCTGGCGCCACTCTGCCAGAATCACTTGCTGCTCTTTGTGCCAATCGGCAGGCGAGAAGTTTTGCAGGGAAAGAATCTGCCGGTAAACCGCCAAAGCGTCTTCAAGCTGGCGCCTGCCCTGCGGCGGCGTGAGCAGATAGCGGGTAAAACGGTAGCCGGTTTGGGCGTTGTAGTGGCGGCCGAGCTGCCAGCCTTCCTGATTCAGATGAGCCGACAAGCCTTGCGGAAAAGCCGTCGAGCTTTGAAACACCATGTGTTCGGTGATGTGGGCGATGCCTTCCTCGCCGCCATCTTCATCTGCGGCTCCGGCTTCTACCTGCAAACGCAAAACCAACCTGCGTTCGGCGGAAGGCACATTGAAAATGTGATAAATCAAGCCGTTGTCGAGTTTGCCTTCGACATGCTCCACTTTACCCGCGCGCACGAAAGCGGCAGAGAGAAGCACTGCGGCAAGCAGTAAAAAACGTATGAGTCGCATTTTTGTAATGTGTCGGTATTTTATTCGGTCGGTGCCGCAAACAATGGCATCCGTGCTTTTTATTTTTTAATATTGTTCAGGCATGATGCCTGATGTGTTACCGAGGCCGTCTGAAAAGTTTTCAGACGGCCTCAACTTATCTTAAACCGCCAACTGCGGAAACAAGGCTTTCAAGCCAGCCACGATGATTTCTACGGAAACCGCCGCCAGCAGCATGCCCATCACGCGGTTGAGAATGGTCAAACCGGTATCGCCGAGCTTTTTGCTCACATAAGTAGCAGCCATCAACACGCCGTAACAAATCAGGCTGATTACCAAACCTGCCGCCAAAATCATCAGCGTATCGCGGTAATGTTTGGCCGCCGAAGCATAAATAATCACGGTAGAAATGCCGCCCGGCCCGATCATCATCGGAATCGCCAGCGGCACTACGGCAATCGCGCCTATGCTCTGGGCGGCTTTGGGGCGGATGGTAATATCGTTGTCCTCCCCCGTGCCGACATCGGGCTTGGCGGGATTGTTGCCGCCGTTCATCATCGAAATGGCAATCAGCAGCACCAAAATGCCGCCGCCCACCTGAAACGCGCCGACGCTGATGCCGAAAAGCTTCAAGATAGCTCCGCCGGTTAAGCAAAACGCAGTAATCACAATCATCACGGTAGCCGAGGCCACCTGCGCCACTTTGCGGCGCTCCCGCGTGCTGAGGTTGCGGGTTAAATCCAAATAAATCGACAGTGCGCCAAACGGGTTGATCAGCACCATAAACGCCAAAATCAGCTTGCCGATTTCCATGCCTATCATGTGTATTAGCCTTTTTATTGTTGTTTGATATTGTGTTTTCAGACGGCCTCTGCGGCTGCGGAAGCACTCAACGCCGCTGGTTGCCAATGCCCATCAGCAATGCCAGCACCACCATAATGGATAAGGTAGCCGTGCCGCCGTAGCTGACCAGCGGCAAGGGTACGCCCACCACGGGAAGAATGCCGCTGACCATGCCCATATTGACAAAAGCATAGCAGAAAAACGTCATCGTGAGCGCACCGGCTAAAGTCCGGCTGTATAAAGTGGGCGCTTTGGCGGCAATGTAGAGGCCGCGCCCCAAAATCAGCAGGTAAATCGCCAGCAGCAACACATTGCCGATCAAGCCGAATTCTTCTCCGTACACGGCGAAGATGAAGTCGGTGGTGGCTTCGGGAATGTAGTCCAAATGGGTTTGCGTACCGTTGAGCCAGCCTTTGCCCCAAATACCGCCCGAACCGATGGCAATCATCGACTGCAAAATATGGTAGCCCGCGCCCAGCGGGTCTTTGGTCGGATCAAGCAGGGTCAGCACGCGCGTTTTTTGGTAGTCGTGCATGCCGTAGTTCCAAATCAGCGGCAGCGCGGCCAAAAAGCCGACCAGCGCGGTAAAAATCACTTTCCACGGCAAACCGGCAAAGAAAATCACAAACAGGCCGGAAGCCATAATCAGCGTGGCCGTACCCAAATCGGGCTGCTTCAAAATCAGCAGGCCGGGAATCATCACCAGCAGCAGCGCGCCGACGTAGTGATACCAACGCAACGACATTTCGTATTTCTGAAAATACCACGCCACCATCATCGGCAAAGCTATTTTCATGATTTCAGACGGCTGTATGCGCCCGATACCGATATTCAGCCAGCGGGTCGAGCCGTTGACCGTTACGCCGAAAAAATGCACGCCCAACAGCAACACCACGCCCAAGGCATACATAGGCGGTGCAAATGCAGATAAAGTCTGCGGCTTCGCCCGTGCGATAAACCACAGCAAAATAAACGCCAATACCGTGTGTACGGTTTTGTTTTCAAGCTGGCCGATTTCCTGCCCGTCGGCGGAATACAGCAGAAACAGGCTCATGATGTAAATCGCCAACATGGCATAAAACAGCCACGGATCCATAGGCTCCCACACCACGCGCCGGATTCTGCCCAACAGTGTTTCTTCATTCATATTCATGGTGCTGCTCCCGAGGCCGTCTGAACGCCTGCCACACTTTGATAAGCCTGTCGGAACGGCGACGGCTCCGACTGCATCAACGGCGCACTTGATGCAGTCAGCGGCGCATGGCTTGATGCTTGATTGAGATGAGGCGCCGAGGCCGTCTGAATCACTGCATCTTTGCCTGCCTTGCCTCCCTGCAAGGTCAGCAGGTAATAGTCGCTCAACGCGCGGGCCAAAGGAGCGGCATTGGCGCCCCAGCCGCCGTTTTCCAGCAACACCGCAATCGCAATCTGCGGCTGCTCCACCGGCGCAAAAGAAATAAACCAAGCATGGTCGCGGTGTTGCTCGGCCAATGCCGCCGCGTTATAGCGCGCGCCCTGTTTAATCTGCACTACCTGTGCCGTACCGGTTTTGCCGCCCATTGTATATTGCAGGCCGTGGCTGATACGCCTTGCCGTGCCGCCCTGCAACACTTTGGCCATCGCTTCCTTGATATAGTCGAAATTTTCCCGTTTGAACGGAATCGTCCGCTCCGGCTTGGGGTCGATGAGCGTGATTTCACGGCGTTCGTGATCAAGCAATTCTTTCACCAAATGCGGGCGGTACACCACACCGTTGTTGGCCAAAGAAGCCGTTGCATGAACCATCTGAAGCGGCGTGTAGGCGTTGTAGCCCTGCCCGATACTCACCGATACCATCTCGGCAGGATTCCATGCGCGCGCTTTCGGGTCTTTAGACTTGGCAAAACGCTTGGCTTTCCATTCGCGCGACGGCAGCACGCCTTTGTATTCGTGCGGCAAATCGATGCCCGTTGGCGAACCCAAACCGAACTCGGCCAAATAAGGCGAGGTTTTATCAATCCCCACTTCATAGCCCAAGCGGTAGAAAAACGTATCGGAAGAAACCTGAATGGCTTTGCTCAAATTGGCCGAACCATGTCCGCTGCGCACCGAATCGCGAAACAAATGGCGCGAACCGGGAATGCTCCATGCGCCCGGCGCCGGCACAATCGTGGTTTGGGTAATCTTGCCGTTTTCCAGCAAAGCCATACCCATAAAAGGCTTAAACGTCGAACCGGGCGGATACAGCCCCTGCGTTACCCGGTTAATCAAGGGTTTCTGCCAGTCTTCGTTCAATGCCTTCCAAGTATCGCTGTCG
Source organism: Neisseria sp. Dent CA1/247 (assembly GCF_022870825.1). Taxonomy (NCBI): domain Bacteria; kingdom Pseudomonadati; phylum Pseudomonadota; class Betaproteobacteria; order Neisseriales; family Neisseriaceae; genus Neisseria; species Neisseria sp. Dent CA1/247. Next base: position 1,564,007 of record NZ_CP091522.1, read on the forward strand.
ATGCCGTCGATAAACAGATTGGGGTCGAAAGAAGGTTTGGACACAAACGCCAACACTCCGCCCGTTTGCGGATTAATCGCCACCATCGCACCGCGGCGGCCGTCCATCAGCCTGTCGGCTTCCTGCTGCAAACGGATGTCCATAGCCAAGCGCAAAATCTGGCCGGTTTTCGGCGGCACGGTTTTCATCACGCGGACGATATTGCCGTAGGCATCTTTTTCCACTTCCTGATAACCCGGCAAGCCGTGAAGCTGGCGTTCGTAAAAGCTTTCCAAACCCGATTTACCGATATGGGTGCTGCCGCGGTAAAGCGCGGAAAGATTGTCTTCTTCGAGTTTTTTCTGATCGCGGTCGCTGATACGGCCGATATAGCCGAGAAAATGCGCCGTCAACTCGGGATAGCGGTAAGCGCGGAAAGTACGTGCATTGATTTCCACGCCTTTAAAGCGGTAAAGCTGGGCTGCCAGCTTGGCAGCTTCATCGGGATGAAGCTTGAGTTTCAAGGGGATATTTTCATAAGAACGGAATTCGGCACGGAATTTTTTAAAACGCTTCAAGTCACCCTGCGTAATGTCCACATAAGGGCGCAGCGATTCGATTAAATCATCTATTTTCCCTTCCACTTTGCGGGGCATTATTTCAAGCGAATACGCCGGATAATTGTGCGCCAATACCACACCGTTCACATCGACAATCTCGCCGCGTATGGGCGCAGTCGGCACCAGAGAAATACGGTTGGTATTGGCCTGAACCACATAATCTTGATGTTTGAAAATTTGAAGATAAACAAAACGGCCGAGCAAAACCGAGAAGAAAACCACAATCAGCACAAACGCCAACACCAGCCGCAATCGGAAATCGCGCTGGTGTCGGGCGACATCGTAATCATGGCCGTTGCCCGGCCGGTACATGTAGTTGTTCATCAACGTAAACGGCGTGAGTTAAGAATGGAGAGCATAATTTTGCTTAACAGCGGCCACAGCAATGCGCCGACAAAAGGTGCAACGAATACCTGCCATTCGGCAAAACGCTGGTCGTGCATCAGGCGCACAACAGCCAGCACGGCTTGGTTGCACAACAAGGCCGCCAATACAGCAACGGCTTGAAAACCGTAACTGTACAACACAATCTGCCGTTGCCGCTGTTGGATAAAAAACACCATCACCATATAAGCCAGCGCGTGTTGCCCCAGCAAAGATGCCGTGCCGATGTCCACCAGCAAACCGGTGAGAAAAGCGATGCCGATGCCCACCGATTGCGGTTTATTCAATGCCCAATACAGCAAAATCAAAGCGGTAAATTCGGGCAGCCAAAAAAATACGTCAAACGGAAACGGCATAAAATCCAGCAACATGGCAAACACGAAGCCGGATAATATGATGCGTTTGGACACCCGGTTGTGGAAATCTTCAAAATCAGTCATGGCAAGACTAGATAAGCCTAAGAGGAAGTTTTGGCAGCAGTTTCAGACGGCACCGCCTGCCCGGCCTGTTGCGGAATCACCAGCACATACTTGCTGCTGCGGAAACCCGCCAAAGGCGACAGAGAAACGCGGTAATAAGGTGTTCCCGCCGCATGCGACACCTGCTCTATTTTAGCAACCGGAATGCCTTCGGGATATACGCTGTCCAAACCCGAAGTCAGCAACACATCGCCTGCGCGCAAATCCGCATCCGAAGGGAAATAGCGCAAACTTACGGCACTGCCGCTTCCGTACAGCAAACTGCGCACGCCCGTACGCGCCACCGCCACAGGAATCACGTTTTTACTGTTGGTTACCAAAGTCAGCTCCGCATTAAGCGGGTAAACCTGCGTTACCTGCCCCATCAAACCGTTGCCGTCTATTACCGCATCGCCGGCACGCACGCCGTGTGTGCTGCCTTTGTTCAGAATCAGTTTGTCGGAAAGCGGGTCTTTGCCGTTGGAAACGATTTCCGCGCCGCCCGTAATGCGTATACCTTGTTGCTGCAAACCTTGCAGTTTTTTCAATTCCGCCAAATCACGCGCGTGCAGCCTGGATTGCTCGAGCATCAGTTTCAGACGGCCATTCTCTTCGTTTAAACGTTTGTTGTCCGCCATCAAGGCAGATTGCGACTGCATGAAGCCGTTTACATAACGGTAAAGATGCACCGGCTGGTTGGCCAGCCACTGCAAAGGATACAGCGCGGTAGCCACATAGCCTTTGGCATGTTGAACCGCGGCATAGCGGCTGTCGAGCATCATCAAAGCCACGCACACAATCGACAGCACAATCAATTTGCTGGCGGGCTTCATGCCCTTTTGGGCAAAGTTTAAAGAAGGTTCGGACATTGTTCAGACGGCATCCTGATGGTTCGGATTGATTCGATATTAAGGATTGACCACAAAAATCGAATTCAGTTTGCCTATCATATCCAAAGCCTTGCCCGAACCGCGCGCCACGCAGGTTAGCGGATCTTCGGCAATCATCACCGGCAGGCCGGTTTCCTCAGCCAGCAAACGATCCAAACCTTTCAACAGCGCGCCGCCGCCGGTCAGCACCAAACCGCGCTCGGCAATGTCCGCACCCAATTCGGGCGGCGTTTGCTCCAAAGCATTTTTAACCGACTGAACAATCTGGTTCAAAGGCTCGGTTAATGCTTCCAGCACTTCATTCGAGCTGATGGTAAATGCGCGCGGAATACCTTCGGCCAAATTGCGGCCTTTTACTTCGATTTCGTTGACTTCCATACCCGGGAAGGCCGAACCGATTTTGGTTTTGATTTCCTCGGCAGTCGCCTCGCCTATCAACATACCGTAGTTTCGGCGTACATAATTGATGATGCTCTCGTCGAAAGCATCGCCGCCCACGCGGATGGAATGCGAATACACCACGCCGGAAAGCGAAATCACGCCGACTTCGGTCGTACCGCCGCCGATATCTACCACCATACAACCGGTCGCCTCTTCAATCGGCAGTCCCGCACCGATTGCCGCCGCCATCGGTTCTTCAATCAGATTCACCGAAGAAGCGCCCGCTGCCGAAGCCGAATCACGAATGGCTTTGCGCTCCACTTGGGTAGAACCGCACGGCACGCAGATAACGATACGCGGCGGCGCGGCAAAGCGGCTGTTATTCACTTTTTTGATAAACTGTTTCAACATTTTTTCAGTCACGTTGAAATCAGCAATCACACCGTCTTTCATCGGGCGGATGGCCTGAATGCTGCCCGGCGTGCGACCCAGCATTTTTTTAGCTTCCGCGCCCACCGCCAAAATCGCACTCTTGCCGTGCGCCGCATCCGTCTGCATCGCCACAACCGAAGGCTCGTCCAAAACGATACCCTTGTTACGGATATAAATCAGTGTGTTGGCCGTGCCCAAATCAATCGCAAGATCGTTGGAAAAATAGCGTGTTAAAAAGCGAAACATAAATATGTCCTGGATTATGGTGTCTGGTTAAACAAGTAAGAAAGATAGAGCATCGCATTTCAGACGGCCGCATACTGTTACAAACAGTCGAAAAGCACTAAAATCGCCATGCCGAAAGATAGGGTTTTCGGTTATAATTCTCCGCCGAACGGATGAATAATCAGATAAACGCGTAATAATACCCTAGTTTGTGTATTTGCTGAATTAAATTTAAGGATTTTTTATGGCCCTGACTTTGAGCGATGTGGAAAAAATTGCCAAACTTTCCCGCCTGAGCCTGACAGATGCTGAAAAAGCACAAAACCTTCAAGAATTGAATGACATATTTTCATTAGTCGAAAAAATGCAAACGGTAAATACCGAAGGCATCGAACCGATGGCACACCCGCACGAAGTAGCTCTGAGACTGCGCGAAGATACCGTTACCGAAACCGATCACGCCGCCGAATACCAAGCCGTTGCCCCCGAAGTGCGCAACCGCCTGTATATCGTTCCCCAAGTTATCGAAGAATAAAAAAACACAGCATCCATCAATAACGAATATTTTTCAGACGGCCTCATACTGATTGAGCAACGCAACACCTATTCAGGCCGTCTGAAACCCACGGTTGAACATAAAATGACCCAATACACCTTAAAACAAGCCAGCGAATTGCTGCACAGCAAACAAATCTCCGCCACCGAGCTGGCGCAAGAATACCTGAACGCCATTGATGCCCGAAACCCCGCCATCAACGGCTACATCACTTTAGATAAAGACCTCACGCTCGCCGAAGCCAAAGCCGCAGACGAACGCATCGCCGCCGGCAACGCAGGCATCCTCACCGGCGTACCGATTGCCTACAAAGACATCTTCTGCCAAAAAGACTGGAAAAGCGCCTGCTCCAGCAAAATGTTGGACAACTTCGTTTCCCCCTACACCGCCACAGTGGTTCAAAACCTGCTTAACGAAGGCATGGTAACCCTCGGCCGCACCAATATGGACGAATTTGCCATGGGTTCGACCAACGAAACTTCTTTCTACGGCGCCACCAAAAACCCGTGGAATTTAGAAAACGTGCCCGGCGGCTCTTCCGGCGGTTCCGCAGCCGTGGTAGCGGCCCGTTTGGCACCGGCAGCTTTAGGCTCAGACACCGGCGGCTCCATCCGCCAACCCGCTTCGCATTGCGGCATCACCGGCCTGAAACCCACTTACGGCGTCGTTTCCCGTTTCGGCATGGTAGCTTATGCCTCCAGCTTCGACCAAGCCGGCCCGATGGCGCAAACCGCCGAAGACTGCGCCATTCTGCTGAATGCCATGGCAAGCTTTGACGAACGCGATTCCACCAGCTTGGAACGCGCCAAAGAAGACTACACCCGCGATCTGAACCACCCCCTCAAAGGCTTGAAAGTCGGCCTACCTAAAGAATATTTCGGCGAAGGCATGAGCGCAGACGTACAAAAAACCGTTCAGACGGCCATCGACCTATTAAAAGCACAAGGCGCGGAAATGGTAGAAGTGAGCCTGCCGCAAACCGAGCTTGCCATCCCTGCTTACTACGTACTCGCCTCCGCCGAAGCCAGCACCAACCTGTCGCGCTACGACGGCGTGCGCTACGGCCACCGTGCCGAGCAGTTCGGCAACTTGGAAGAGCTGTACAGCAACACCCGCGCCGAAGGCTTCGGCAGCGAAGTCAAACGCCGCATCATGATCGGCACCTATGTACTCAGCCACGGCTATTACGACGCCTACTACCTGAAAGCCCAAAAACTGCGCCGCTTGGTCGCCAACGATTTTCAGACGGCCTTACAGCAATGCGACATCATCCTCGCACCGACCGCACCGACCGCCGCACCTAAACTGGGCAGCGACATCAACGACCCCGTGCAAATGTATCTGAGCGACATCTACACCATCGCCGTCAACCTCGCCGGCCTCCCCGCCATGACCCTGCCCGCAGGCATCTCTTCAGACGGCCTGCCGATTGGCGTGCAGTTGATTGGCAATTATTTTGCCGAAGCGAAATTGCTGGGCGTGGCGCATCAGATGCAGTTGGAAAGTGATTGGCATATTAAGATACCTGCTGGTGTTTAAAAAGGGCTACCTGAAAATAATGAGGCCGTCTGAAAAACCTCAGTCCGCCTTTGATATGATTCATTCGATTTAACAAGGTATTTAACCATGAGCATTTACCAAGAAGGCTTAAACTTTGATAGAACCGTAGATTTCTTTATCTCTTTTGATGAGGAAACTGAAGAATATGTAGTCGATATCTTCAATGCTCAAATTTCTGACAAAGACCAAGCGTATATTGAAACATTTGAATGTGAAGATTTTGAAGAAGCTTTGGAATTAGCCCAAAACTACAAATTGCTTATGGCCGCTTAATTCTAATGGCTTCTTCTAAACCTTTTTTAAAATGGGCTGGTGGGAAATTCAAACTTGCATCTTTTATTGAATTTAATCTGCCCAAACAACCCCGCAAACGTCTTATCGAGCCGTTTGCGGGTTCTGCTGCCGTGTCTATGGCTTTGGATTTTGAAGCCTATTTGTTAAACGACACCAATCCTGATTTGATTGGTTTGTTCCGCATACTCAAAGAAGAAAAACAACAGTTTATTGATTATGCGCGTTCGTTTTTTAACGTAGAAAATAATCAGGAAAGCCGCTTTTACGAATTACGGGGAAGATTTAATGCTTCTCAGGAATTAAGTGAACGTTCCGCTTTATTTATTTATTTAAATCGGCACGCGTTTAATGGTTTGTGCAGATATAACAACAAAGGTGCTTTCAATGTACCTTTCGGTCGATACAAAACACCTTATTTCCCTGAAATGGAAATGTTGGCATTTATCGAAAAAGCCAATCGTATTGAATTGATGTGTGCTGATTTTCAGACGGCCTTGGATTTGGTAAATGGAGACGATATCGTGTATTGCGATCCGCCTTATGTACCCTTGAGTGAAACAGCTTCATTTACCGCTTATGCTAAAGGCGGATTTGATTTAAATGACCAAACCCGCTTAGCCGAAACGGCAAAGCAAATTTCGATACAATCTCAAGGCGTGTTAATTTCCAATCATGATACAGCTTTTACACGGGAAATTTACAAAGAAGCACGGCTAGAAACCATTGATGTACAAAGAAATATTGCAGCTAAAGGAAGTAGTAGACAAAAAGTAGGCGAATTGTTGGCGATATATGGCGAGTGAATTTAACCGGCTAAAAGAAGAAGCAGTGGCTTACCATACCGGTCTCAAAAAATATATTTCAGACGGCCTCGTAATTTACAACGAAAATGCTTTAACTGTTATGCGCCGTATTTTGGATAAACATCCAAACGGCTGCTTCGATATGATTTTCGCAGATCCACCTTATTTCTTATCCAATAATGGTTTTACCTGCCAAAACGGGCAAATGGTCTCGGTAAATAAAGGTCATTGGGATAAATCGCAAGGATTGTCTGCCGATTTAGAATTTTACGAAGAGTGGCTGCATTTATGTTATGCACTATTAAAACCAAACGGCACGATATGGGTATGCGGTACTTATCATAATATTTATTTGATAGGCTACCTGATGCAAATCATCGGCTACCATATTTTGAACAACATTACATGGGAAAAACCCAATCCGCCACCGAATTTATCTTGCCGTTTTTTCACACATTCCACCGAAACACTGCTATGGGCGAAGAAAAGCAAAAAAGCCAAACATACTTTTCATTATGATGTAATGAAAGCGCAAAACAACGATAAACAAATGAAATGTGTCTGGCAAATTGCACCACCAAGTAAAGCAGAAAAAGCATTGGGCAAGCATCCGACACAAAAACCGTTGGCTTTGGTTGAGAGGTGCATTCAGGCAGCTTCAAATGTGGGCGATTTGATTTTTGACCCGTTTATGGGAAGTGGAACGACAGGTATAGCTGCATTAAAAAATGGACGGAAATTTTGTGGATGTGAGCTAGAAACAGGATTTTTTGAGTTAACAAAAAATAGGTTAGATAATAAAAATGTCTGAATTTCAAAAATTTTTAGATCAATTGGCGGAAACAAATGCAACATTGGATTATTTTGTTAGTTTTGATACTGTCAGAAAAAATGTTAGCAAAATAGCTCTGAAACTCAATCAGCTAAATTATTTAATCGGTAAAAGTAATTTAAAAGAAGCCATTCGAGATATTTATAATGAAAATCCTAAAGCCTTTGATGTGCTTGGTATTTTAATTGCTGTTCGAGAAAGTAATAAAACTAAAACTTTCAACAATCAAGGGGAAATTGTTTTTGTAGATAGTTACTTTTCCTCATTAGAGGGGATTTATGACTACATACAACAAACAGGTTTGGAAAAAATTTTCCAAAATAAAGATATTACTAATCTGGTGGACTATGTTTTTGGTGTGGAAGCTGGGTTAAGCACTCATGGCAGAAAAAATCGCGGTGGGGACAATATGAACTTTGCCGTTGCCAAACAGTTGGAGAATGCAAATATTCCATTTCTAAAAGAAGTCCCTAATACTAATTTTCCTGATATTACCGGTTTGGGGAAGGATATTAAGCGTTTTGATTTCGTTATTAAAACAAAGCTCAAAACCTACCTAATAGAAACCAACTTTTATAATACTGGTGGTTCAAAGCCTAATGAAGTTGCCCGCGCTTATTCAGATATTGCTCCTAAGATAAATCGGCACCCTAATTATGAATTTGTTTGGATTACTGACGGCCAAGGTTGGAAATCTGCTAAAAACAAATTGGAAGAAGCATTTAATAATATTTCCAGTATTTATAATTTAACCACATTAGAGAGATTTATTGCGAAACTTCAAGATGAAGGTTTCAATAAATAATCTTCACATTAAAGAGGTTTTTCATGACCAAGCGCGAAGAATTGCTCGAACAGCAGCGCCGTCTTCATATTGTGTTCAACGCGTGGATGACAGATAAAAAACAGCATGAAGTTGTCGTGTATCGGCGTGAGAACGGTGATCTAATACGTCATTATCCCGATGGAAAAGAAGAAGTGATTAAATATGCCGTTAAATAATATCAGAAAAGTTTGCACCTGGTTTTGCCATTTTGCGACCAAGAATTGCTTGATATGGGTTTCATACCCGACCAATCTACCTAAATTTTAAAATATTCCTTGATTTTGAAAGATTCTTTATGACCTGGGAAACCGTAATCGGACTGGAAATCCATGTCCAATTAAACACCAAATCCAAAATTTTCAGCGGCGCTTCTACCGCTTTCGGTGCCGAGCCGAATGCGCATGCCAGTGTGGTAGAATGTGCTTTGCCGGGCGTGTTGCCGGTGATGAACCGCGAAGTGGTGGAAAAAGCCATCAAACTCGGTTTGGCTTTGGATGCGAAAATCAACCGCAAAAACGTATTCGACCGTAAAAACTACTTCTACCCCGATTTACCCAAAGGCTATCAAATCAGCCAGTTGGATTTGCCGATTGTAGAACACGGCAAATTGGAGATTGTGGTGGGCGACGAAGTCAAAACCATCAATGTAACCCGTGCGCACATGGAAGAAGATGCAGGTAAATCGGTGCATGAAGGTTTGAGCGGTGCAACAGGCATTGACCTCAACCGCGCCGGTACACCTCTGCTGGAGGTGGTTTCTGAGCCGGAAATGCGTTCTGCCGCCGAGGCTGTGGCTTATGCCAAAGCTTTGCACGGCTTGGTAACGTGGCTGGATATTTGCGACGGCAATATGGCGGAAGGCTCGTTTCGTATCGATGCCAACGTATCGGTGCGCCCGAAAGGCCAGCAGGAATTCGGTACGCGCCGTGAAATCAAAAACTTAAACTCTTTCCGCTTCTTGGAGCAGGCGATTAATTATGAAGTGGAAAGCCAAATTGAGATTTTGGAAGACGGCGGCAAAGTGCAGCAGGCAACGATGCTGTTTGACCCCGATAAAGGCGAAACCCGCGTGATGCGCCTGAAAGAAGATGCGCACGACTACCGCTATTTCCCCGACCCTGACTTGCTGCCTGTGATCATTTCCGACGAGCAAATGGAACGCGCCCGCAGCGAAATGCCTGAGCTGCCGTCTGAAATGGCGCAACGCTTTATCCGCGATTTCGGCGTGAGCGACTACGATGCCCGTTTGTTGACCGCCGGCCGCTCTCAAGCCGCTTTCTTTGAAACCGCCGCCCAAGCCAGCGGACAGGGTAAGTTGGTGGCAAACTGGATGAACGGCGAATTGGCCGCCACCTTGAACAAAGAAGGCTTAAGCCTGTCTGAAAGCCCGATTCAGGCCGACCGCCTGGCCGGTTTGGTAGCGAAAATCGCCGACGGCACATTAAGCAACAAACTCGCCAAACAGGTGTTTGAAGCGATGTGGTGCAGCGATTTGGATGCCGAAGCCATTATCGAACGCGACGGTTTGAAACAAATGACCGACACAGGCGCGATTGAAAAAATCATTGACGAAGTGCTGGCCAACAACGCCAAATCGGTGGAAGAATTCAAAGCCGGTAAGGAAAAAGCCTTTAATGCTCTGGTGGGCCAAGTGATGAAAGCCAGCAAAGGCAAAGCCAATCCGCAGCAGGTGCAGGAATTGCTGAAAGCGAAACTGGCTTGATTGTGTAATATCTTGATTATGTAGTATAAAGAGGCCGTCTGAAAAATCATTTTCAGACGGCCTGAAACTGTTAAAGCTATTCCGATAAACGATTTTATCTTCCGAAACTTATGTCATACACCGTTACCCTTGCGCCCGATCATGCGACTTTCAGCGTTGAAGCCGGCGAACCGATATTGAGCGCAGCCAAGCGACAAAACTTCAATCTGCCCCACGCTTGCCAAAGCGGTATTTGCGGGCAGTGCAAGGCCGAGGTGGTAAACGGCGGGGCTGTGCAAGGCGTTCATGCCGAGTTGGCTTTGAGTTCGGAAGAAGCGGCGCAAGGTAAAATTTTGATGTGCTGCACCACGTTAAGCGGCGATGTGATGCTGAAAATACCCGGCTACAACGGCGTATCTGCCCCGCCCGTCAAAACATTCCCGACTCGGGTGGCTTCTGCGGAATATATCGGCGATGTGGCCGTGTTGACTTTGTCTTTACCCAAATCACCACCCTTCCGGTTTTGGGCGGGTCAATATATCGATATTCTGCTCAAAAACGGCCAAACCCGCAGCTATTCTATCGCCGGCAGTCCAAACCGGCCGGAAACGCTGACGCTGCACATTGCCAAGCGTGAAGGCGGTTTGTTTTCCGCTATGCTGTTCGGTGAAGAGGCTTCCATTCAAGAAAAAACCATTTTGCGTGTGCGCGGTCCTTTGGGTACGTTCACGCTGCAAGAGAGTGACAAGCCGATTATTTTCATGGCAACCGGCACAGGTTTTGCGCCTATCGCCAGCATACTGCGCCAACTGGCCGACAATGGCAGCAACCGCACGGTACATCTGTATTGGGGAGCACACCATGAAAGCGGCCTGTATGATTTTCAGACGGCCTCAGACTTGATTGCCCGTTTACCCAATGCCCGTTTCACGCCCGTGCTATCCCGCCCTGATGAAGGCTGGCAAGGCGCGGCGGGCTATGTTCAAACGCAAGTTGCTGCCGACTACCCCGACTTATCCGGCTTTGAAGTATATGCATGCGGATCACCACAAATGATTGAATCAGCTAAGGAATTGTTGCAGCAGCAATGCAGCTTGCCCGAAGAAGCTTTCTTCTCAGATGCGTTTGTTTCTGCGGTTTAATTCGCTGTCTATCTCCAGCCGATGCCGAGCTGAAAATATTTAGTTGCAAAGTTATGTACTTAAACATGCCTGCCTGAACGCCGCTTAGCCAAATCAAGCGCTTTCAGGCAGGCATTTTGCTTGGTGTAACTTTGTGGCCTCAATTTTGTCTATCAAATAATGCTACAATCCAACCGTTTACAACAAATCTTTATTTTTTATGAGTATTCTTGAAGCAGTTTTCATTTTATTGCTGCTGGTGCTGATTAGCGGTTTTGTATCCGCCGCCGAATTGGCTTTGGCCTCCTCCCGCAAAATCAAATTACAAGTGATGGCAAAAGAAGGCGATGTGCGCGCCCTGGATGTGCTGAACATGCAGGAGCATCCGGGCAGCTTTATTACGGTGGTGCAAATCGGTTTGAACGCGGTGGCGGTATTTGGCGGTACGGTCGGCGAGGCGGCGGTACGGCCGTTTTTAAGCAATCTGCTGGCCGGCACCGGCTTGGAAACGGCGGCTTCCGTGCTGGCGTTTGTTTTTGTGACCAGCGTGTTTATTCTGTTTGCAGACCTGATGCCCAAACGCTTTGCCATGATTAACCCCGAACGGGTGGCCGTGCGGGTGGTGCGGCCGGTGATGCTGCTGATTTTCGTGCTTAAGCCCTTGATTTTCCTGTTTGACGGCATGGCCAATCTGATTTTCAAATTGCTGAAAATTTCCACCGTGCGCAGCGACGGGCTGACTTCGGAAGACATTTACGCCGTGATGGATGCCGGTGCGCAGGCCGGCGTGTTAAAGCAGCAGGAGCATTATCTGATTGAAAACATTTTCGATATGCAGGAGCGCACGGTCACTTCCACCATGAGCGCGCGCGAATATTTGGTTTATGTGGACAAAAGCGACGACAACGAAACCGTGCTGAAAAAAATGGATGAAACGCCGCATTCCAAAATTTTAGTGTGCAACGGCGGGCTGGAAAAAGTGATCGGCTATATCGAATCGCACACGTTTCTCACCCATTATCTGAAAGAGCCGAACATCAACCTGACCGACCGCCGCGTATTGCGTAAGGCTTTGTTTATTCCCGACACTTTGTCGCTTTACGAAGTGTTGGAAACCTTCAAAAACGCCGGAGAAGACTTCGCTGTGATCATCAACGAATACGCCCTCGTGGTCGGCGTGATTACGCTGAAAGACGTGATGAGCATAGTGATGGGCGATTTGGTGGCGACCGAAGAAGAACCGCAGATTATCCGCCGCAACGAAACCTCTTGGCTGATCGACGGCGCAACGCCGCTGGAAGACGTGATGCGCGCGCTCGACATCGCCGCTTTCCCCCATTCGGAAAACTACGAAACCCTCAGCGGCTTTATGATGTATTCCTTGCGCAAAGTGCCCAAGAGAACCGATTTCGTGGTGTTCGACAAATACAAGTTTGAAATTATCGACACGGATAATCTGAAAATCGACCAGCTTTTGGTTTCGCTTCATCAGGATGCGCTTGAAAAGAAAGATTAAGGGGCTGACGTAGATTAGCAGTCATGATAGGCTGCCAAAATGAAGATAACCCACTGTAAGTTAAAGAAGAGTCTGCAAAGAAAACTGCTTGAATATTTTGTATTGGAAGTAACCGCACGTTCTGCTGCCGATATCTTGGGTATTCAGCCCAATACGGCCATTCTCTTCTACCGTAAAATCCGTCTTGTTATCAGCCATCATTTGGCTTTGGAAGCAGATCAGGTTTTTGAGGGCGCTATAGAATTGGATGAGAGCTATTTCGGCGGTAAGCGTAAAGGAAAGCGCGGTAGGGGAGCAGCAGGTAAAGTGGTGGTTTTCGGTATCCTTAAACGTGGAGGTAAGGTTTATACGGTTGTAGTGAATAATGCCCGAAAGGAAAGTTTATTTCCTGTTATTACAAGGAAAATTACACCTGATAGTGTAGTTTATACGGACTGCCTGAGCAGTTACGACGTGTTGGATGTCAGCGGTTTTTACCATCACAGGATTAATCACAGCAAAAAGTTTGCCGACCGACACAACCATATCAACGGCATTGAGAATTTTTGGAATCAGGCGAAACGTGTCTTGCGCAAATACAACGGAATCGACCGAAAATCTTTTCCTCTGTTCTTGAAAGAATGTGAGTTTCGTTTTAACTTCGGGACACCAAAGCAGCAGTTAAAAACTTTGCGGCTTTGGTGTGGTATTTAGGGCTAATCTACTTCAGCCCCAAGATTAAAGCAATGCCTGTCTGAAAACTTAGCAAATAAACTTTATTTTTGTCATGGTTTCGTCATGCTCGGGCTTGACCCGAGTATCTCTTAGATTTACCGAAATTCAAGATACTCGGGTCAAGCCCGAGTATGACGGGTGTACTAATTTTTAAGTTTACTTGCTAAGTTTTCAGACAGGCATCATCTTAATAAATCCTGCGAAACGGCCGGTTTAGGACAACTACAACTATTCGATAAATAAATCCAACCGCTTGATTGTGCATTTCAGCAGTCCAAGATTTTGTTTTCACAATACATTCAGCCCAAAACGCCGACGATACGGCCGTCTGAAAATATCGGCCATACTCTGCGCGTCTTCAACCGCTGCCGGGCGTATTTCAATCTCCGTCATTCAATCTTCACCCGCTTCAACCTCAAAGCATTTCCCAACACCGACACCGAACTCATCGCCATTGCCGCGCCCGCAATAATCGGGTTCAGAAAGCCGAACGCTGCCAGCGGTATGCCCAAGGTGTTGTAGATAAAGGCGAAAAACAGGTTTTGTTTGATGTTTTTCAAAGTGGCGCGGGAAATCAGCAGGGCATCGACCATTTGGTTGACGGAATGCTGCATCAGTGTGGCGGAGGCGGTGTGTTCGGCAACGTCTGCGCCGTCTTTCATAGCAAAGCTCACGTTGGCGGCGGCGAGCGCGGGGGCATCGTTGATGCCGTCGCCAACCATGGCAACCACCTTGCCGGCGTTTTTCAATTTTTGCACTTCGGCGGCTTTGTCGCGCGGGCTCATGTTGCCGTAGGCGTGGGCGATGCCGAGCTGTTCGGCGATGTAGCCGACTACGTTTTGGTTGTCGCCGCTCATGATGTAAACGTCGATGCCGTGGTTTTTCAGACGGCCTATGGCTTCCTGCGTGTCGGCTTTGAGCGCGTCGGCAAGGGCGAACGCGCCGACGGGTTGGTCGTTGACCGACACGGCCACGATGGTGGCGATGCGCCATACGGAATCAAGATTATCGGGCAGCACGAGGTGGCAGTAATCGGGTTTGCCCACTTTCACTAAGCCCGCGCCGTCAATCTCGGCGGAAATGCCTGCGCCGACGGCGGTTTGTGCGTTTTGGGCTTCGGGAATGCTAATGCCGTGCGATAAGGCCGTCTGAACAATGGCGGCGGCCAGCGGATGGGTGGCATTTTGTTCGACGGCGGCAGCAAGGCGGTAGAGTTCGTTTTCGTCTATCGCGGCGGTTTCAGATTCAAGGGCGGAGGGCTTTTCAGACGGCCTCAACCATACTGCGGCAACCTGAGGTTTGCCTTGCGTGAGCGTGCCAGTTTTGTCCAGTACCACCGCGTTCACATGAGCCGCTTCTTCCATAGCCGCGGCATCTTTAAACCAAATGCCGTGCTTCACCGCTTTGCCCATGCCGACCATAATTGCGGCGGGCGTGGCCAAACCGAGCGCGCACGGACAGGCGATGACCAACACGGCTACGGCGTTCATCAGCGCCGTTACCCAATCGGCTTTGACATACCAAGTAATCAGGAACGTAATCACGGCGATGCCGACCACCGCGGGCACGAACACGGCAGCCACTTTGTCGGCAATGCGCGCAATCGGCGCTTTGCTGCCTTGCGCTTCCGACAAAGCCGCCATCATGTCGCCGAGCAGGGTTTGGCTGCCGAGCTGTTCGGCGCGGTAAACCACGCTGCCGTCGGTCATCACCGCGCCCGCCAGCACTTTGCTGCCCGCGGTTTTGGCTTCGGGGTTGGATTCGCCGGTGAGATGGCTTTCGTCTGCCCAGCCGTTGCCGCTTTCCACCGTGCCGTCCGCCGCGATGCGTTCGCCGTGGTTGGCACGGATCAAATCGCCGATCTGCACGTTGTCGAGCGGCACTTCCTGCCATTGCCCGCCGCGCTGCACGCTTACTTGGCGCGGCGTGAGTTTCAGCAGCAGGCTCAAGCTGTTGAGGCTGTTTTTCTTGGCGCGGTGTTCGAGAAATTTGCCCAAGCTCACAAAGCCTACCACCATCACGCCCGCTTCAAAATACACATGCGCCATGTCGCCGTGATGCGCGTGCGGATGGAAAAACAGCATGAACACCGAGTAGAGATAAATCGCCGCCGTGCCCACAGTAACCAGCACATCCATATTCGCCAGCCCGCCCTTGATGCTCGCCCACGCACTCTTATAAAAAGGAACCGCCAGCCAAAGCTGCACAATACTCGCCAGCACAAACTGCCACATCGGCGGCATCATCCAATTGTGCCGCCCGATCATCATGCCTACCATACCAAACAAAAACGGTACGTTAATCGCCAGCAGCAGCCACAGCCGCCAGCCGATATGCGGTTCGGCCTCGGGCTGCATGGGCGCGTCGGTTTTCAACACGGCCTTAAAGCCTGCTTTTTCAATGATGTGAATCAGCGTGTCGGCATCGGCACGGCCGTCGTCAAACACCACCTGCGCTTCTTCGCCGGCGAAGTTTACCGAGGCCGTCTGAACAAAGTCTTTTTTGTTCAACACTTTTTCAATACGGCTGGCACAGGCTTGGCAAGTCATGCCGTCGATTTGGAAACGGGCTTTTTGTTGCATGGTATTTCAGCCTTTCATATTTAGTTTCAGACGGCCTCAAGAGGCTGCTGCGGATACCGTTTGGCAATCTGCTGCAAACTCAACTGCACCACCCAGCCGACGCCGAACGCAAACAGCAGCGTCCCCAAACCCACCACGCCGCCGAGCAGCCAGCCGGTCAGGCACACCGAGCTTTCTATCATCGTGCGCACCACGCCTACCCGCCAACCGGTTTTCTGGCACAAACCGATCATCAGGCCGTCGCGCGGGCCGGCACCCAGATAGCAAGTCAGATACAGAGACGAAGCAATGCCGATTACCACCACGCCGCCTACACATTGCAGCACCCGCCACGCCCAAGCAATCGGCGGCGGCACCCACTGCACAAACACGCCCAACACCGCGGCAATCAACACCATATTCAATACCGTGCCCAGCCCCGGCCGTTGGCGCAAAGGCAGCCACAGCATCAATACCGCCGCGCTGATCAAAAACGTAACCGTGCCGATATCGAGGCCGCTTTGCACCACAATGCCCTGCGCCAATACCGTCCACGGCGTGGAACCCAAACCGGCGTTCACCAGCATGCCCTCGCCCACGCCGAACAAAACCAGCGCAAAGCACAACATCGCCAAAGATTGCGGCCGCAAAGACCACCATGCAGGCGCAGACCACGGCGTTTTCGGCAAAATGCGTCGGGCTTGAGTCATAGAAAACTACCTTTGTGTTTTATTAAGATAAAGAAGCATCAAAGCCCGCATCTTCAATGGCTTCAACCAGTTCGGCAGTTTGCACTTTGGCCGGGTCGAACGTAATTTTTGCAGAGGCAGAGGCCAAATCCACTTCGGCTTTTTCCACGCCGTTCAACGCTTCCAGCACTTTGGTAACGCTTTTTACGCATCCGCCGCAGGTCATGCCGCTGATGTTGATATTGATGGTTTCCATGATTTTTCCTTTCGTAAACAATATGGGGTTATTTGCCATAACGGTGTTAATATAAACCTTTACCCACAGTTAAGGTCAAGCCTTATGAACATCAGCGAAGCCGCCCGCCAAACCGGTTTGTCTGCCAAACAAATCCGCGATTATGAAAAACACGGCCTGCTCTCGCCCGCGCCGCGCACGGAAAGCGGTTACCGCCGTTATGAAGAAAGCGATTTGAAGCGTTTGAAATTCATCCGCCACGCCAGAGACGTCGGTTTTTCGCTGCAACAAACCGCAGAATTACTCAAGCTGCAAGACAATCCCGTGCGCAACAGCCGCGAAGTCAAAGCCCTTACCGCACGCCACATTGCCGCACTCAATGCACAAATCCTTTCTTTGCAGCAGATGGTGGCCGAACTTCAATCGCTTCACGACGCCTGCAAGGGCGACGACTGCCCGGAGTGTTCGATTTTGGAAGGGCTGGGGAAATAATCTGCCCTACCCGCGCGGTTTGGGCTTTTGTAATCCGTCTTTGCCTTATTCCTACATTCCCTAACATAAATCCCGCTTGCATTCCCGTCAAACAACGCCATATCAGCCCAGCCACATCAACGAAAGGATCAACATGAACTTCAACAACCTTCTGAATCAAGTTTTGAACACCGTACAAAAAGGCAGCAGCAGCTTAGGCAAAAGCAACGGTAGCCTGCTCGGCAAAATCGGCAGCGGCGCCGCCGTTACCGGCTTGGCTTCCATGCTGTTAAAGAAAAAAACCTCCAAAAAACTGCTGAGTGCCGGCTCGATGGCCGCTTTGGGTATGCTGGCCTACCATGCTTATCAAAACTGGCAGCGCAACAACAATAACGCCGCCACCAACCAACAAGCCCAGCCCGTATTGAATCAGGCGTCGTTCGAGCCTACCGGCCAAGCCGCCGAAGATGCGGGGCGCGTTATTCTGCGCACCATGATTGCGGCTGCGGCTGCCGACGGCGTGATTGAAGACGAAGAGCGCCAAATGATTCAGGCCGAAAGCGGCAATGACCCCGAAACGGCGAAATGGGTTGCCGACGAAATCTCGAAACCCGCCACCGCCGCTGATATCGCCCGCGACATCGGCAACAATCCCGCTTTGGCCGCCGAAGCCTACTTGGCTGCCCGCATGGTGTGCGGCGACTTGGCGCGCAAAGAAATTGTGTTCCTTTCCCAGCTGTCTCAAGCTCTGAATTTGGACGAGAAACTGGTGGAAGCCTTGGAGCAGCAAGCCGGTTTTTAAGCGCTTGATGCGATTCCGCTGATAAGTGCTTGTTCAAACACATTGAGGCCGTCTGAAAATATTTTTCAGACGGCCTCAATGCAAATGAGTAAACAACACACCACCAATTATCGCAGCGGGCGGATATGCAATCTGTTTCGCAATCGGCACAAGTGTTTCAAAATCATTGCGGATTTTTCAAAGGCATCCAACTTTAATCGCTGCGCGCTTTTTCCGCCCTCCGAACCAACTCTTCCACCAATTCCGGCATGCCGTCTTTGGCTTTTTTCGCCAGAATTTCCACTGCCCTGCCCGCCTGCTGCGGATTGGGGTCCACCAAAAAACACTCCGCGTGTGGTGGGGCGAATCCCAATAAAGACGCGGCGGGATAAACCTGTAACGACGTACCCACCACCATCACCACATCGGCATCGCGCATTTCTTCCACCGCCTGCGGAAACAGCGGCACTTCTTCGCCGAACCACACGATATGCGGGCGCAAGGGGCAGCCTTTGCTGTCGGTATCCGATTCGGTCAAATCGCCCGTCCAATCCAACACTTCATCTTCATCGGCACAGCTGCGCACTTTGTTCAATTCGCCGTGTAGATGCAGCACATGGCGGCTGCCCGCGCGTTCGTGCAGATTATCGACATTCTGCGTGATGATTTGCACGCGGTAATGCTGCTCCAGCCGCACCAGTGCTTCATGCGCGGCGTTGGGCGAAGCGGCATTGGCCTGTTTACGCCGCATATTGTAAAACTCCAGCACCATATGCGGATTGCGGGCAAATGCTTCGGGCGTGCAGACTTCGCTCACTTTATAGCCTTCCCACAAGCCGCCTGCGTCGCGGAAGGTTTTTAATCCGCTGTCGGCGCTGATGCCCGCACCGGTCAGAACCACACATTTTTTCATCACAACCGCCTCTCCGTTATTGGTTTGATGCGTGATAAGGCAATTCAAAGCATACCGCATCTTTAAACTCATACAACGAGGCCGTCTGAAAAACTTTTTTCAGACGGCCTCAATCTTTACAGCAATCCTTCAATCGGCAATACCGACAGTATTTTCACCGTTACCCTTTTCCAAAAGCCCGCTTCCGGCTCTTTTGAAGATACCGTACCGTCTTCCGGGTCTTGCCATTGCAGTTTGTTGCGCGGGTTTAAGGTTACTTTATAAGCATACTTGGGCGTGGTTTGCTGCAATTTGTTCTGCATTTTCTGCGCCAACTCGGGATTTTCAATCACCACGCCCATTTCAGTATTCAGCCTGGCGGAGCGCGGGTCGAGGTTGAACGAGCCGATAAACACGCGCTGCCTGTCCACAATAAAGTTTTTCGCGTGCAGGCTAGTGGAAGAACTACCCGTCAAACCGCGGTCTTTGCTTCTGGGTACGGCATGATTGGCTTTCAGCTCGTATAAATCAACGCCCGCGTTAATCAGCGGCTTGCGGTAACGCGCATAGCCGGAATGCACGGCAGCCACGTCGGTGGCCTGCAAAGAATTGGTCAGCACGGTTACTTTAACGCCTTGTTTGACCAAATCGGCAATCGCTTCCGTGCCTTCTTTGGTGGGTACGAAATACGGTGACACCAGATAAATTTCTTTTTCGGGCGAACCCAAAGCCTCGTCGATTTTCTCGCTGATTCGGGGCTTGTTGCGGTCGCGGTTCAAGGCTTTGGAAGGATCGTCGCTCACCAATTTCGTTTTCACAAACCGCCATTCGATCTGGTTGTTTTTAATCGCTTCAAACAGCTTGGACTGCTCCAAATCATTGCGGTAGCGGGCGAGAACGATGTTTTTGTCGTCATCGCCGATTTCCAGCGCCTGCATGCCTTTGGCAACGTTGGCCCGCCGCACGATACGCTCAAGCGGATAGGCGGAATCGCTCGCCCAATAGCGGTCGAAATCTTCGGAAACTTCAGACACCACTCGGCCGGTGGCGAGAATATCCAAATCGGCAAAAGCGGTATCTGCGCTGATGTTGAAATATTCGTCGCCGATATTGCGCCCGCCGAGAATCGTTGCGTGGTTGTCGGCCGTGAGGGTTTTATTGTGCATGCGGCGGTTGAGGCGGGGAAAATCCGTCAAATAACCGAGCGCACGCCATTTCCGGTTGAGAAAAGGGTTGAACAGGCGGATTTCGATATTGGGGTGGCTGTTGAGTGCCGCCAGCACATTGTCCAAGCCGTTGGTATTGTTGTCGTCCAGCAGCAGACGCACGCGCACGCCGCGCGAAGCCGCCCTGTGCAGCATGTTGAACAGAATTTTGCCGGATACGTCGTTGTGCCAGATGTAATATTGCAGGTCGAGGGTATGTTCGGCAGAATCGATCAATGTGGCACGGGCAACAAAAGCATCGTGCGCATCGTCAAGAATATAGATGCCCGAAGTATCTTCTTCCCAGTCGGCATTGTTGTTTCGGGGAGACTTTAGCGCCGAAGTCAGACGCTTCGACGCCGGCACGTCCAAATAACGCGTAACCGTGCGGTTTTCAAGCGACGGCAGGCTCAAACAGCCCGAGAAGAAAAATGGCAGCATGAAGCAGATAATGTAGTGTCTCATGTGTTTGTGTCAATTTTTCAGACGGCCTCGGCATCATTAAAGAAAGCACATCTCTGCGGCAGCATTTGCCAAAGGCCGTCTGAAAGCGTTTAAACCGGTGGCATTGTAACTGCATTTTTATGCAGGCCAACTATTGCCGTCCGAACGGTGCAATCGGGCGAATATAAGGCCGTATAAACCCGACGGCGGCGTTGCCGGAATGCTCCGCCCGCGATTGTACGCTATATTTCGTTGCAAAAAAGCAAAAACATGCTAAAAAGCCGCAAAACGGCAGGTTGTGCATTGCCGCCCCAAACCCGTATCCCGCCGCGCAAACCGCGCCCTATCCCGCCTGTTTTCCCGCACAGAAATTACCACTCAAACCGACACGATGGTTTATAATTTCGCTCCATTTAACACACTTCCTGCCAGCAGCTCCAAATTGATTTCCAACAACAATCATGAACAATAACCACAAACCCATCCTTCCCCCCGCCAACCTCGGCATTCTCGGCGGCGGCCAGCTCGGCCGTATGTTTGCCGTCGCCGCCAAAACCATGGGCTATCGGGTTACCGTGCTCGACCCCGATCCCAATGCGCCGGCCGCCGACTTTGCCGACCGCCATTTGTGCGCCGCTTTCGACGACGAGGCCGCCTTAAACGAGTTGGCCAAATGCGCCGCCGTTACCACCGAATTTGAAAACGTCAACGCCGATGCCATGCGTTTTCTGGCACAACACACCGTAGTTTCACCCGGCGGCGACTGCGTGGCCATTGCGCAAAACCGTATTCAGGAAAAAGCATGGATTCAAAAAGCCGGCCTGCAAACCGCACCATATCAGGCCGTCTGCAAACCTGAAGACATCACCGAAGCCAGCGCGGCGTTTCTGCCCGGCATCCTCAAAACTGCCACGCTGGGCTACGACGGCAAAGGCCAAATCCGCATCAAAACCTTGAGCGAACTGAAAGCCGCGTTTGCCGAACAAGGCGGCGTAGATTGCGTGTTGGAAAAAATGGTGGACTTACGCGGCGAAATTTCCGTGATCGTATGCCGTCTGAACAGCGACAACGTACAAACCTTCGACCCCGCCGAAAACATCCACGAAAACGGCATTCTCGCCTACTCCATCGTCCCCGCCCGCTTGAGTGCGGATGTCCAACAGCAAGCGCAACGGATGGCGCGCCGCTTGGCAGACGAACTGGATTACGTCGGCGTATTGGCGGTGGAAATGTTTGTAGTCGGCGATACAAACGAATTAATCGTCAACGAAATCGCCCCGCGCCCGCACAACAGCGGCCACCACACCATCGACGCCTGCGCCGCCAACCAATTCCAGCAGCAAGTACGCATCATGTGCGGCCTGCCGCCCGCCGATACCCGTTTATTGTCAAGCTGCTGCATGGCCAATATTCTGGGCGACGTGTGGGGCGAGAACGGCAGCGAACCCGATTGGCTGCCGCTGCAAAATCACCCGCGCGCGCACTTGCATCTATACGGCAAAAAATCTGCCCGCATCGGCAGAAAAATGGGGCATTTCACCATATGCGCCGACGATGCCGACGAAGCGTTTAACACCGCACAGACTTTACACCGCAGCTTGTCGGCATAATCCTAATAAACCGCCCTACCGATACAGGCCGTCTGAAACACTTTTCAGACGGCCTGCTTGCTTTCCGGGAATCCCGGCTTAAAAAACAACCGTTCATATTTCAAAAGCATATTTAAAACACATTCTTGTTATGATTCCGACCTATACAACGCTTTCTGAAAGAGCCAATATGAAAAACACCGCATCTTTGTTATCCCTTACCGTCTCTGCTTTTCTGCTCACCGCCTGCGGCGGCGGAGGTGGCGGCGGAGGCCAGCCCGATATTTCGGCAACACCAACCAGCACAAAAGGCTGGAGCATGTACAAGCATTACCAAGACGATGAATGGGAATATACTTACACAGCCAGTAAAGACGACATCGGCGACATACCCGGCGAAGAATACCGTATCAACAACATCGTGATGACTTTTAACAACAAAAAATACCATGTCGGTAATAAAGTCATCGATATTTCCAACCTGCCTTTGGGATTGAACAATCTGAAATATCAAATCCAAGTTACTCAAACCCGCCTTTCCAATCAAACCAAAGATGATCAGTCTGCAATAGGCTCAATGCGCTTATACAAGCAACAATATTCTGTCATCGCGGGCAATAATCTGGATAAGCTCTATTCAATGAAACAAGGGGAGCTTACCTTAAAAGACAATGAATATTCAGTTGACGATGCTCAAGGCCGGTTCACACCTTTCGAGCAACTGCCCAAAGCGGGTAAATTCACCTACAACGGCTCTGCCTTCACCGCAAACGAAGAAGGCAAACTCACTTACACCGTCGATTTCGATAAAGGTGAGGGCAGCGGCAGCATCAGCGGCTTAAACCGCTTCGGCGACATCAGTCTGCACAAAGGCGAATTGAAAAAAATCACCACCGACCCACTTAAAAACGGTGGTGAAATTTGGGGGCAGGCGTCTTCGGCAAACCATCACAAAGGCTACTATGACGTAACCTTCTTCGGCCCAAACAGCGAAGAAATTGCCGGAAATCTCCGTTTCGACCATATGAAAGTGAGAGCAGACGGAAAACAAGACAGCTTGGAAATCGGCATCGCCGGCTCGCGCGAACCGCTGAAATAACCTTATCCAAGCCTCAAGGCCGTCTGAAAAATAATGTTCAGACGGCCTGATTCTTTTGCCAAATCTGCGAAAATATCGGAAACTCAGCGTTTTCTGAAAAGCCGCCGTGCAAACCGTGCTACCATGCTTTTCAGACGGCCTTACCCTATGTCCCAAATGACTCAAGCCGTTTTTCAGACGGCCTCCCGCACCTTAACCATTTATGCAAACACACAAAATCCACGCCAGCGCAGCCATGCTGGTGAAAAATTCCGAACGCTATCTCCGAGAAGTGCTGACCGCGCTGGCCGATTTCGACGAAGTGCTGCTACTCGACAACGGCTCCACCGACCGCACGCTTGAAATTGCCGCCCGCTTCGATAACGTGCGCGTGTGCAAGCACGAGTTTATCGGCTTCGGCCCGATGAAAAACCTCGCTGCGTCGTTGGCCAAACACAATTGGATTTTCAGCATCGACAGCGACGAAGTACCCGATGCCGAGCTGATTGAAAGCATCCGCGATGCCGTAGAACACGACGACCCGCAAACCGTGTACACCTTGTCGCGATTAAACCATTACAACGGCCGTTTAATCCGAGCCTGCGGCTGGTATCCCGACATTCTGCCGCGCCTGTATCAACGCAAATACATTCAGTTTTCAGACCGCAAAGTGCATGAATCTTTGGTGCTGCCGCCCAAAACCAACGTCCGCTCCCTCAAAGGCCATCTGAAACATTATTCGTTTCAAAACGCCGAAGGGCTGATTCAAAAAATGCAGCAATACAGCACGCTATATGCCGAAGAAAACCGCTACAAAAAAGATTCCTCGCCGTTTAAAGCCCTTTGGCACGGCGCGGCATCGTTTATCAAAAACTACCTACTCAAAAAAGGCTTTCTCTACGGTTCAGACGGCCTGATTATTTCCGCCGCCAATGCGCAAGGTTCGTACTATAAATACGTTAAGCTCTACGAACACAACCGCAACATGAGCGTGTCGCTGATCATCACCACCTACAACCGCCCCGACGCGCTGGCTTTGGTGTTGAAATCGGCATTGGCGCAAACCCGTCTGCCGCAGGAAATCATCATCGCCGACGATGGCTCAGACAGGCGCACCACCGAAGTGGTCGGTAAATTTACCCAAGCCAGCCCCGTGCCGGTCAAACACACTTGGCAGAAAGACGACGGCTTCCGCGCCGCCGAATCACGCAACCGCGCCATCGCCGCCGCCACCTCGGATTACCTGATTATTATCGACGGCGACATGGTACTCGATCCGTCGTTTATCGCCGACCATATTGCCATCGCCAAAAAAGGCCGTCTGATTCAAGGCTCGCGCGTGATTCTCACCAAAGCGCGCACCGACGACATTCTCAGCCACCCCAATCTGCCGCTGCCCGACCTTTCCTTTACCGCCAACGGCATCGAAAAACGCCTGTCCGCCCTGCGCCTGACCAAGCTTGCCAAACTGGTCGGCAAACGCGGCAACCGCAAACACAAAGGCATCAAAAGCTGCAACATGGGCTTTTTCCGTGAAGACGTACTGGCGGTAAACGGCTTCAACAACGAATTTGTCGGCTGGGGGCGCGAAGACAGCGAATTTGTCGCCCGCTGCTACCATAGCGGCATGAAGCGGCACAATCTGAAATTCGCCGGCATCGCCTACCACCTTTGGCATAACGAAGCCGAACGCGCCGCCTTGCCGCGCAACGATGCTTTGCTGAAAGCCACATTGAATGAAAAGAAAAGCTGCTGCGAACGCGGCGTGAACGAGTTTTTAGAAAACCCGCCCGCGCCCGATCCGCAACTGGAGCTACCGATAGAAGAAAACGCATAAGCACGCATGCAAATTCCATAAAAACGCACCTCAAAGGCCGAGACCTTTGCAAAAAACCCACCTGCGGCGCATTTCTGCGTTGTGTGCTGCTCGCTCGCTTGCCTATCTATATGATATGTCTGCACTCGCTGTGCTGCTACGCCTTGAACTGCATCCACATTTGAGGGTTTTGCAAAGGTCTCAGGCCGTCTGAAAACATTTTTCAGACGGCCTTTCCGCCCTGAATTGGTTTACAATAACGGCCATTCCGATTTTTTACTTTGTTTGAGAGAAACCATGTTAGATATCCAACAACTCCGCAACCACACCGCAACCGTCGCCGCCCGTTTGGCTGCACGCGGTTACGAATTTGACACCGCCCGTTTTGAAGAATTGGAAAACAAACGCAAAGCGCTGCAAGTCCGCACCGAAGAATTGCAGGCCGCCCGCAACAGCGAATCGAAAAAAATCGGCATGCTCAAAGGCCAAGGCAAACACGAAGAAGCCGCTCAAGTGATGGCGCAAGTTGCCGATATCAAAACCGAACTCGAACAAAACGCCGTCAAGCTCGAAGCCATTCAAACCGAGCTTGAAGCATGGCTTACCACCATTCCCAACCTGCCACACGAAAGCGTGCCTGTGGGTGCAGACGAAACCGAAAACGTAGAAGTCCGCAAAATCGGCACGCCGCGCGCATTTGATTTTGATGTGAAAGACCACGTTGATTTGGGCGCGCCGCTGGGCTTGGATTTTGAAGCCGGCGCGCAGCTTTCCGGCGCACGCTTTACCGTGATGAAAGGCCAAATCGCCCGCCTGCACCGTGCGCTTTCGCAATTTATGCTCGACACCCACACCACGCAACACGGCTACACCGAGTGCTACACACCCTATATCGTGAACGACAGCACGCTGTTCGGCACCGGCCAACTGCCGAAATTCGGTGAAGACCTGTTCCACGTTACCCGCGGCGGCGACGAAACCAAAACCACGCAATATCTGATTCCCACCGCCGAAGTTACCCTCACCAACACCGTGGCCGACAGCATCGTGCCGTCTGAAAGCCTGCCGATTAAGCTGACCGCGCATTCGCCCTGTTTCCGTTCCGAAGCGGGTGCATACGGCAAAGACGTGCGCGGCCTGATCCGCCAGCACCAGTTCGATAAAGTGGAAATGGTGCAAATCGTCCGCCCCGAAAAATCTTACGATGCGCTCGAAGAAATGGTAGGGAACGCCGAAAAAATCCTGCAACTGCTGGAACTGCCCTACCGCGTAATCACCCTCTGCACCGGCGATATGGGCTTCGGCGCAGCCAAAACCTACGATTTGGAAGTATGGGTGCCGGCACAAAACACCTACCGCGAAATTTCGAGCTGCTCCAACTGCGAAGACTTCCAAGCCCGCCGCATGAAAGCCCGCTTCAAAGACGAAGACGGCAAAAACCGTTTGGTACACACCTTAAACGGCTCGGGTTTGGCGGTCGGCCGCACGTTGGTGGCCGTGTTGGAAAACCACCAAAACGCCGACGGCAGCATCAACATCCCCGCCGCACTGCAACCTTATATGGGCGGCGTAACCAAGCTGGAAGCCAAATAACGGCAGAGGCCGTCTGAACACTTTCAGACGGCCTCATCTTATTGTTTACGCCGCAACCCGACCTTACCGCATCTCCCATCTATATTAAACATAATTAAACATACCCATACAACACTTCAGGCCGTCTGAAAAAACACAGCGCAACCGAACACGAAAGACCAACATGCCTAAAGCAACATTCTATACCCATGTCGGCAACCCCTACGCCTTCACCTGCCGTTTGGCCGCCCGTGCCATGCAAAGCGGCTCCCGCGTGTTGGTGTGGGCGGATTCTCCCGAAGCCGTTGCGCGCTTGGATATCGACTTATGGCAATTCGAGCCGACCGGTTTCTTGGCTCACGAAGTTTGGGAAACCGGCCAAGACTGCCCCCGAGACGTGCCGCTGGTGCTGGCCTGCGGCAACACTCTGCCCGAAACGGAAAGCGGTTTGGTGGTGCTGAATCTTGCGTCCGACTTTTGGTGCGACGCGCCGGTGCCGCCTGCGCGCGTGTTGGAAATCGTCGGCAGCAACCTCGAAGCACTCGCCGAAGCCCGCGAACGTTTCCGCGCTTATCGGAGCAGCGGTTTTGAAATCGAGCATCACAATATGCAGGATAAAGCCTGAAGTTTTTCTCATCGAAATGCCGTCTGAAAAACTTGCCTGCCTGTTTTTTCCGAAACAAAAAAAATTTTTTCGGCAACCGTTCATTCAAAAAAACATGAAAATTTCCACCTCTTCCACACCATGACATCGAGCTAAATACAGGTGCCGTCAATACTTTACCGCTTACTCACAAAAGATGTGGATAACTTTGTGGACAATATGTGAAATACCCGCCTTTTCCCCGAAAAATCAGGCTTTCCACATCGTTGCACAAAAAATAAGCCTTTTATTAAAATTTATAAATATCAATAAGTTAATATAGAATTAAAGTTGTCAAGCACCCAATCGGCAAGCCACGCCCGCCCGCATGAAATTGTGTGGATAAAAACATAAAAATGCTTGACAAAAGCTTTTCCCGCTATAATCTCCGACCAGTCAAAGCCTTAACCGAGAAACCATGCCGTCTGAAAATACTTCCCCCAAAATTTGCTGGTTGTTTTGCAATGTTATCGACAACTTCGGCGATATCGGCGTGTCGTGGCGGCTGGCAAAAATGCTCACCCGAGAGCTAGGCTGGCAGGTGCATTTATGGGTGGACGATACCGCCGCCCTGCGCGCCCTTTGCCCCGATTTGCCCGCTACACCCTGTACCCATCAACACATCACCGTGCGGGCATGGCAGGCAGAACGTGCCGACGGCTTGGATAACGCCCCGCCGCCGCACATCGTTATCGAAACCTTCGCCTGCGATTTACCGCCCGACGTTTCGGCAGTTATCCGCCGGCAACGACCGCTGTGGCTCAACTGGGAATATCTCAGCGCGGAAGACAGCAACGAAAAACTCCACGCCCTGCCCTCGCCCCAAGCCGACGGCCTGCAAAAATATTTCTGGTTTATGGGGTTCAGCGAACGAAGCGGCGGCCTCTTGCGCGAACAAGATTACGAAACACACTGCCGTTTCGACGAACACACATTACGCCAAACCTTAAAACTCCCTACCAAAACCACCCCCGAATGGCTGCTGTTCGGCTATCACAGCCCCGTATGGGCGGAATGGTTCGTCATGTGGCAACAAGCGGAGCAGCCGCTTACCCTGCTGCTGGCCGGCAACCCAATCATCGACAGCCTGAAAAAAGCAGGCGCGATTCCTCCCCATGCCCTAAACAGCGACGGCAGCATTTTTCAGACGGCCTCAGTCCGACTCGTCAAAATCCCTTTTATCCCGCAAAGCGGTTTCGACCGCCTACTGCACCTTTCAGACGGCCTCATCATCCGCGGCGAAGACAGCTTCGTGCGCGCCCAGTTCGCCGCCAAACCCTTTCTCTGGCACATCTACCCGCAGGAAGAATCCGTGCATATCGACAAACTGCACGCCTTTTGGCACAAAGCCTATACGCACTACCCCGATAATATTCAGACGGCACATCAAGCCCTGTCGGACGAACTCAACGGCGCACGCTCCCTCACGCCCGCGCAACGCCTCGAAGCATGGCAAACCTTGCAGCGGCATGCCGACGAATGGCGGCAAAGTGTCGCGGATTGGAAAAACACACTTTTCAAACAGCCGTCCGCCATCGAAAAACTAGCCAAATTTATCGAACATCGCTAAAATAACGCGTTTATTTTTAACCGAATCATTGATTGGAAACACAACATGAAAACCGCACAAGAACTGCGCGCAGGTAACGTATTTATGGTCGGCAACGACCCGATGGTAGTACAAAAAACCGAATACATTAAAGGCGGCCGCAGCTCTGCCAAAGTCAGCATGAAACTGAAAAACCTGCTGACCGGCGCAGCCACCGAAACCATCTACAAAGCCGACGACAAATTCGACGTCGTGATTCTGGCCCGCAAAAACTGTACTTACAGCTACTTTGCCGACCCCATGTACGTATTCATGGACGAAGAATTCAACCAATATGAAATCGAAGCCGAAAACATCGGCGACGCACTGAAATTCATCGTAGACGGCATGGAAGACGTATGCGAAGTAACTTTCTACGAAGGCAACCCGATCTCCGTAGAACTGCCCACCATCATCGTGCGCGAAGTAGAATACACCGAGCCTGCCGTTAAAGGCGATACTTCAGGCAAAGTGATGAAAACCGCGCGTTTGGTCGGCGGCACCGAAATCCAAGTGATGGCCTACGTTGAAAACGGCGACAAAGTCGAAATCGACACCCGCACCGGCGAATTCCGCAAACGCGCCTAATGCAAAACCGACAGCCTTGATTTGAGGCCGTCTGAAAAACAAAAACCGCATCGCTTATATCGGCAACAGCCGTTTCAAGCGATGCGGTTTTTAATTTGGCCTCAATAGATTCCAAGCCTCCGTTCAAACTAACGAAGCCGAATCCTTTGAAAGCATCATCTGTAAAACCAAAGGATTAACACAAAAACAGGCCGTCTGAAATTTCAGACGGCCTGTTTTCATGAAGCAAAGTTCAAAACAGCGCTTAAGCGTGTTCGTCTGCTTTGTAGCCTTTGGTAGCAAAGAAGACGATATACAGATAGCAGATGGCCGGTACGAAGAACGACAGCAACAAACCGATGTTGTCGGCAAAGAAACCCTGTATCACCGGCACAATCGCACCGCCCACAATTGCCGTACCGATAACGCCGGCAGCAGCACCGGTAAATTTACCCAAACCTTTGGTAGCCAGAGAGAAAATCGTTGGGAACATGATGGAGTTGAAGAAGCCCACGAACAACAGCGCCCACATCGAAACCGCACCGCCGCCTGCCCAAATGGCCGTAGCCACCAATACCGTTGCCACCACGGCATTAAAGGTTAAGTATTTGTTGGGTGCGATTTTGTTCATTACGGCAGAACCGATGAACCGCCCTACCATCGCGCCGCCCCAGTAAAACGACAGATATTTTGCACCGCTGGCATGGTCAAGTCCGGCAGTCAGTTCCATCACGTTAATCAGCAAAGAACCGATAGCAACTTCCGCGCCTACATAGCAGAAAATACCGATTGCGCCGAGTACCATATGTTTGTATTGCCATACGCTGGTTTTGCCGTCATGGTTTTGTTCGGTAACGGCTTCGGCGATTTTGCGGGCATCCGGTAATCTAATCATGGCAACCAACACAGCCAACAATACCAACGCGCCTGCCAAGCCCAAATAAGGAATTTGTACGGAAGCCACTTTTTCGGCTTGGGTTGCAGCTTGACCGGCATCAGCCAAAATCAACATCGAACCAAACATCGGCGCGATAGTTGTACCCAAAGAGTTGAAAGCCTGAACCAGCGTAAGCGTGGCAGATTCCTTGCCCGGCTTAGACAGCAAGGTAACATAGGGATTGCCTGCGGTTTGCAGCAAAACAACGCCTGAAGCAAGAATAAAAAGCGCGCCCAAGAAAATCGGATAAGAGGCGCTGTCGGCAGCAGGATAAAACAGCAAACAGCCGAAAGCCGTCAATAAAAAGCCGCCGATCACGCCGCCTTTATAGCCCACTTTTTCAATCAGCTTGCTCATCGGAATCGACATCACGGCATAAGCGGTGAAAAAGCAGAACTGAATCAGCATGGCCTGAACGTAGTTCAGATTAAAAATGGCTTTTAAGTGGGGAATCAAAATATCGTTCATACATGTGATGAACCCCATCATAAAAAACAGCGCGGTCAAAACCGACAAAGCGGAATTGTTGTTTGTTTGTGATTGCGTAGACATTTGATTTAAATCCTTATACAAACGTGATTTATTAAAAACCGTTATTCCCACAGCCCTCGGAGGCAAACCCGACAGCGGTTGAAATACCGATAATACTCATACTCTTATCAAACGGATATTGCGATTTTTTATATACCTTATATATTTTTTACCGCCTAAAAACATGTTTTCAGACGGCCTATTATGCTGTACTACCCGTTTGCTTTTTCTATGCGATAAAAAACTTAGCAGCCGGCATCTTTGTCGCAATTGGCATTGCGGTATAAGCGGATGAGCCGCTCGGTGGAGCTGTCGTGCGGCTGCACTTCGGTTTCGCCGGTCAGCTCCGACAAAATCGTTTTGGCAAGCTGTTTGCCCAGCTCTACGCCCCATTGGTCAAAACTGTTGATGCCCCAAATGATGCCCTGCACAAAAGTTTTGTGTTCATACAAGGCAATCAGGCTGCCCATATTGCGGGGGTTGATTTTGTTCATCAGAATCAGATTGCTGGGGCGGTTGCCGGAGAAGGTTTTATGCGACACCAACTCTTCGATATGCGCCTCATCCATACCCTGCGCTTTTAACTCTGCGCGCACTTCGTCAGGCGTTTTGCCGCGCATAAACGCTTCCGCTTGGGCGAAGACGTTGGCCAGCAAAATTTCGTGGTGGCCGGGCAAATTGCTGCGCTTTTGCAGCGAGGCAATCAGGTCGATGGGCGTAATATGCGTGCCTTGATGCAGCAATTGGAAGAAGGCATGCTGGCCGTTGATACCGGTTTCGCCCCAAATAATCGGTGCGGTTTCATGCTCCACCGCTTTGCCGTCGAGCGTAACCTGTTTGCCGTTGCTCTCCATATCAAGCTGCTGGATAAACTTGGGCAGGCGGTGCAGGTGTTGGTCGTAAGGGGCGATAATGTGGCTGCCGCCCCCGTAATAATTGATGTACCAAATCCCGATCATCGCCAGCAATACCGGCATATTCTGCTCAAGCGGCGCATTGAAAAAATGCTGGTCCATCAAGTGCGCGCCATTGAGCATTTCAATGAAATTTTCTTCGCCCAGATAAAGCATAATCGGCAGGCCGATTGCCGACCACAGGCTGTAACGTCCGCCAACCCAATCCCAAAATTCAAACATATTGGCGGTGTCGATACCGAAATCGGCAACGGCTTTTTTATTGGTGGATACGGCCACAAAATGTTTGGCAACCGCCGATTCTTCGTCGGCATGCTTCAAAAACCACTCGCGTGCAGTCAGGGCGTTGGTAAGGGTTTCTTGCGTGGTAAAGGTTTTGGAGGCGATGATGAACAGCGTGGTTTCGGGGTGTACTTTTTCCAGCACGTCGCGCAACTGCGAACCGTCCACATTGGATACAAAGTGCATTCTCAAACGCGGATGGCCGTAGGGTTTGAGTGCGGTACACATCATCAGCGGCCCCAAATCCGAGCCGCCGATGCCGATATTCACCACATCGGTAATCACTTGATTGGTGTAGCCCAGCCATTCGCCGCTGCGCACTTCGTGAGCAAACTCACCCATGCGGTGTAAAACGCGGTTCACTTGCGGCATTACGTCTTCGCCATCCACAAGAATCGGGGCATTTGTACGGTTGCGCAGAGCCACATGCAACACGGCGCGGTTTTCGGTGGTGTTGATTTTTTCGCCGCGAAACATCTGCTTGATACGTTCCGGCACACCCGCTTCCCGAGCCAACTGCATCAGTAGAGACAGCGTTTCATCGGTGATGCGGTTTTTAGAGTAATCCAATATCAGGCCGCCCACTTCCAGCCAATAGCGTTCGGCACGGTGCGGATCGTCTTTAAACAAATCGCGCATGTGCAGGTTTTTGGTGGTATCAAAATGCTTCCACAGCTCGCGCCATACAGGCAATTCCTGCATATGTTTCATGACTCTTCCTTGTTGTATTCCAAATGTTTGCTGTGAATGCTGCGTTTGCCTTTCTGCAATTGCAGGCTGGCGGTTTCGCCGAGTCTCAACGCCAAACCGATCGTCAGAATATCAATAACGGCCAACTGAAGCAGGCGCGACACCATCGGCGTGTACAATTCGCTGTTTTCTTGGGAAGAAATACTCAACACGCAATCGGCCAATTGGGCAAGCGGCGATTCCGAGCGCGTAACCGCAATCACGGAAGCACCGTTTTCTTTGGCAATGCTCACGGCATCCAGCAATTCGATCGAAGAACCGGAATTGGAAATCACCACCAACACATCTTGGTTACTCAACACCGATGCAGCCATCAATTGAATGTGGGTATCGACGTAAGCCACGGTAGAAATGCCGAAGCGGAAAAACTTATGTTGCGCGTCTTGGGCAACGATGCCCGAGTTACCCACTCCGTAAAACTCAATACGGCGCGCTTGGCTGAGCATGGCCACGGCGGCTTCAAGGTCGGCTTCTTTCAAAAAGCGGCGCGCACCCAAAATGGAGGCGGCGGCATTGCCCAGCACTTTCTCCACCACCGTGCCCATATCATCGTCGGCGTTCAGTTCTTCGTGCACATAAGGCATACCTTCATTGCCGAGACTTGCCGACAAAGCCAGTTTGAATTCAGGCAAGCCTTTGTAACCCAAGCTGCGGCAAAAACGGATAACGGTAGGCTGGCTTACGGAAGCGCGTTCTGCAATCTCAGCCACTGCGGCATGAACAAACCATTTCGGTTCGGCCAAAGCCGATTCGGCCACTTTTCTCTCCGCACCCGACAAATCGCCGAGTGATTCGCTGATTTTACTTAACATAATGATTCTACTCTCTTTAATTTTTTTATTTTTGGATATCGGGATACTGGTTTGCTCAGATTATTCAATGCAGAAAAACATACCGCTTTATGCTTTTTTGCCTGCCGCGCCGCCTAATGCCGCAGTGTTGTTGCACTTGCCTTCCAAATGATGGGACAAGGCCACAGCCGCACCCGTAATACCGGGATGTTTCCCCAACACGATATATACGGGAATCGCCGCCAGATAAGCATCAAAGCGGCCTTTGCTTTCAAAGCGCGTGCGGAAAGGCGAGCTTTTGAAATAATCAATAAAACGCGGAATGATGCCGCCGCACAAATACACGCCGCCGCTTGCGCCCAATGTAAGCGCGAGATTGGACGATACCGTGCCCAACATGGCGCAGAAAATATCCAAGGTCAAACGGCATAAGGGCGAAGAGCCGCTCAACGCCTGCTCGCTGATTTCAGACGGCGTCATTTTTTGACGTTTGACACCCTCTTTTTCTGACAAAGCTTCATGAATTAATACCAACCCGGCACCGCTCAAAAAGCGCTCGGCCGACACATGGCCGTATTTTTTCTTAGCGTATTGCCAAATCATAATTTCCGCGTCGTCAAAAGGCGAAAAGCTTACATGACCGCCCTCGCCTGCCAGCGGTACCCAGCCCGAATTGCTGGGAATCAGCCCGCTTACGCCCAAACCGGTACCCGGCCCGATCACGGCTTTCGGCGCATTTTCAACCGGTTTGGAACCGCCCACCTGCACCAATTCCTCTTTGGGCAAACGGGTAATCGCCAAAGCCTGTGCGGTAAAATCGTTCAACAAAATCAAGGTGTCCAAACACAAAGATTGGCGTGTGGTCTCGATTGAAAACGCCCAATGATGGTTGGTCATCTGCACCCAATCGCCCAAAATCGGGTTGGCAATCGCAATCGCCGCGTGGCTGATTTTGGGGTTGCCGGCGCGCTTCAGGTATTCGCGGATGGCATCGACGATGGTGTCGTAATCATTGCACTTCAGCACTTCTATCTGCTCAAGCTGCTGCGGCGAGGTTTCCAGCGCAAAGCGTGCATTGGTACCGCCGACATCGGCTACCAAACGCGGCCATTCGGCAACAACGGTTTCAGTTTGCGTAGTGGACATGGCAATTTACCTTTTCATTATTGAGAATAAAACTAGTCGGGAGGTTTTTCGAAAGCGCGGCGGCGGCCTGATCGAACACGGCTTTTTTCTCTGCGCCTTGAATCGCCAAAAATACTGCGGGCGTTTTCGCAATGGCGGCCAGCGTCATGCTCACACGCTCATGCGGCGCAGTCACGGGCGTGGTATGCAGCAGCGGCACTTCGTTGGCCAAATCCAGCCCGCTGTCCAATTGCGGTGCTTGCGGAAACAGCGATGCGGTGTGCCCGTCACCTCCCATCCCCAACACCAGCGCGTCCGGCTGGCGGTAGTGTTTCAAGGCCGTCTGAACAACGGCCTCGGGTTGCAGATCGGCTGCTTGCCGTTCCGCTTCCACCACCGGAATCCACTCTGCGGCGGCAGCTTTGTTTTTCAACAGGTATTCATGTACCAATCCGGTATTGCTGTCGGGGTGATCGGTAGGAACGATACGCTCGTCCACCAGCGTAACGGCAATATGCGCCCAATCCAAATCTCTCTGCGATAAGGCTTCAAAAAAAGCGATTGGCGAACGCCCGCCCGACACGGCTAAAACGGCATTGCCCCGTTTATCCAGCGCAACTTCCAATGCAGCGGCAACGGCATCGGCCAAGGCGGCGGCAGATGCGGCGGCACTTTCGTGATGGTGCCATTGGTAAGCCATGATATTTCCTTTCTCTATTTTTTCAGACGGCCTCAAGAAGCAGGAGGCCGTCTGAAACAACCTTGATTTATTGTTCTTCGTGCCATTGATTGCCGTCGCGCGCCAGCAATTCGCGCGCCGCTTCGGGGCCCCAAGAATGTACGGCATAACCGTGCGGCGGAGTCGGGCTGCTTTCCCAGTTTTCCATAATCGGCATCACCCATTCCCACGCGGCCTCAAGTTCGTCGCGGCGGTTGAACAGCGCCAGCTTGCCGTTGATCACATCCAACAGCAAACGCTCGTAGGCTTCCGCACGGCGGCCGGCCACTTCTTTACCCATGTCCACGCTCAAAGCGGTGAGTTCCACATGATTTCCCGCTCCGGGCGTTTTGACTTGCGTGTACAGGCGGATGGATTCGGCAGGTTGCAGTTCGATAACCAAACGGTTGGGGGCTTTTTGGCTGCCGTCGAAAATATGATTGGGTAAATCGCGGAAATTCAGCACGATTTCGGCCACTTTACCCGCCATGCGTTTGCCGGTGCGCAAGTAGAAAGGCACGCCCGCCCAACGTTGGTTGTCGATTTCCGCTTTGATGGCCACATACGTTTCGGTGCGGCTGTCGGCCGGTACGTTATGCTCTTGCAAATAGCCGTTGACTGTTTGGCCGTCTTTTTGAGCGGCGGTATATTGGCCGCGTACCACATTGGCATCGACATCGGCGGAAGTCAGCGGTTTCAGAGACTTAATCACTTTCAGTTTTTCATCGCGCACGGCATCGGCATCCAAACCGGCGGGGGCTTCCATCGCCGTCATGCACAGCATCTGCATCAGGTGGTTTTGCACCATATCGCGCAACGCACCGGTGATGTCGTAAAACTCGCCGCGCTCTTCCACCCCCAATTGCTCAGCGATGGTCAGTTGAACGCTTTTCACGTATTTGTTGTTCCACAGCGGCTCGAACATTACGTTGGCAAAACGCAAAGCCAGCAGGTTTTGCAGCGATTCTTTGCCCAAATAGTGGTCGATGCGGTAAACCTGCTCTTCTTTGAAGAAACGGGCGACATCGGTGTTGATTTCTTGCGAAGACTTCAAATCGGTGCCCAACGGTTTTTCGAGCACAATACGCACGTTGGCGGCATTCAAGCCCACAGCGGCCAGATTTTCACAAGCAGGCGCGAAGAATTTCGGCGCAGTAGAAAGATAGATGACGACATTATCGGTTTGCTGGCGTGCTTTTACGGTTTCCGCCAGCGTTTTGAAATGCTCGGGTCGGGTAACGTCCACCGGTACATAAGCAATGCGTTTGATGAATGACGCCCACGCTTCTTCACTGAAATGCTGTTTGATGTGGATTTTGGCATTGGTTTCGACCTTCGCCCAAAAACCGGCGGTATCCAAATCGCTGCGGCTTACCCCCAAGATACGCCCGTCGGGATGCAGCAAGCCCGCCACATGCGCTTGATACAGGCAGGGCAGCAGTTTGCGCATGGCCAAATCGCCGGTTGCACCAAATAACACCAAATCGAAGTTTGTTTGCGTATTCATCCATCTTCTTTCATTTTTTATTGATATCGAGGCCGGCCCGCACCACTGCCGAGCGCAGCATGGCAATCTGCCTTGTACCATTCCAAATCCCGGCCAATCTTCTGTTTTAATTCAGAACGTCAAACCGGAACACTGTATATGATTTGCATAAAACTACACACCTTGTTTGATTACTGTAATCAACATAAAATCAGTAGCAATCCTACACAGCACTACACATTTTGTCCATGATGTTTTTAATAAAATTTTGACCTATGTAAACATATAGTCAAATCGTTACGTGAACTTAGGCTTTAAATTTGTTGCAAAACTACGCAGAAAAATTTGACCCAGTTCAAGCAATATTTTGTAACTTAACTACAAATATATATTATAATTTGGAGAAGAGTATTTTCAGACGGCCTTATCTGTTTGAATCTTCTTAAAAACAAGGCACAACATCCAGCCAATAATATCTTCCGCCGCACACCGCTACGAAAGGCAGAACACCATGAACACCCCCGCTCCCCTCTACCCCAAGCTCGCCGCCGTAACCGAGCGCATCGTCCAACGCAGCCGCCCCACCCGCGAAGCGTATCTCAAACGCATCCGCGCCCTGAAACAGCAAGGCCGCGTCGAGCGCGACCAACTGGGCTGCTCCAACCTTGCCCACGGCTATGCAGCCATGCCCAACACCATCAAAATCGAAATGCTCAAACACAGCACGCCGAATTTGGGCATGATTACCGCCTACAACGACATGGTGTCCGCCCACCAGCCGTTTTTCCAATTTCCCGACTGGATTAAAGACGAAGCCCAAAAACACGGCGCCACCGCCCAAGTAGCCGGCGGCACGCCCGCCATGTGCGACGGCATCACGCAAGGCTATGAAGGCATGGAGCTTTCATTGTTCTCACGCGACGT
This sequence comes from Neisseria sp. Dent CA1/247, assembly GCF_022870825.1. Taxonomy (NCBI): domain Bacteria; kingdom Pseudomonadati; phylum Pseudomonadota; class Betaproteobacteria; order Neisseriales; family Neisseriaceae; genus Neisseria; species Neisseria sp. Dent CA1/247. Next base: position 1,601,889 of record NZ_CP091522.1, read on the forward strand.
GATTGCCATGAGCACGGCAGTCGGCCTGTCGCATCAAATGTTTGACGGCGCATTGTATTTCGGCGTGTGCGACAAAATCGTACCCGGCCTGATGATAGGCGCGCTGAGCTGCGGCCACATTCCCGGCATCTTCGCCCCCGCCGGCCCGATGCAGAGCGGCATCGGCAACAAAGAAAAAGCCCGCACCCGCCAGCTTTTCGCCGAAGGCAAAGTCGGTCGCGATGCGCTGCTCGAAAGCGAAATGGGTTCGTATCACAGCCCCGGCACCTGCACCTTTTACGGCACGGCCAATTCCAACCAAATGATGATGGAAATGATGGGCGTGCATCTGCCTGCCGCCGCGTTTTTCCACCCTTACACACCCATGCGCGAAGTCTTAACCCGCTACGCCGCCGCCCATTTGGTCGAAAGCATTAAAAACGGCACCGCCAAACCCATGGGCGAGATGCTGAGTGAAAAATCGTTTGTGAACGCCCTAATCGGCCTGATGGCAACCGGCGGCTCCACCAACCACACCATGCACTTGGTAGCGATGGCGCGCGCTGCCGGCATCATTCTGACTTGGGACGACTTCGACGAAATATCGTCTATCATTCCGCTATTAATCCGCGTTTACCCCAACGGCCAAGCCGACGTTAACCACTTCGCCGCTGTCGGCGGCCTGCCTTTCGTGATCCGCGAATTGCGCAACAGCGGCCTGCTGCACGACGACGTCGATACCGTGATGGGGCACGGCATGGAAGCCTATACCAAAGAGCCTTTCCTGATTGACGGCAAACTCGAATGGCAAGACGCCGTTGCCGAAAGCCGCGACGAAGACATCCTGCGCCCCTTCTCGCGCCCCTTCTCGCCCGACGGCGGCCTGCGTTTGATGAAAGGCAACATCGGCCGCGGCGTGATTAAAGTTTCCGCCGTGCGCGAACACTGCCGCATCATCGAAGCACCCGCCATCGTGTTTGACGACCAACGCGAAGTATTGGCCGCCTTCGAGCGCGGCGAATTAGAACGCGATTTCGTGTGCGTAGTACGCTTCCAAGGCCCGCGCGCCAACGGTATGCCCGAGCTGCACAAACTCACGCCGCCTTTGGGCATCCTGCAAGACCGCGGCTTTAAAGTCGCACTGGTTACAGACGGCCGCATGTCGGGCGCATCGGGCAAAGTGCCCGCCTCCATCCACATGAACCCTGAAGCTCTGCTCGGCGGTGGCATCGGCAAAATCCGCACCGGCGACCTCATCCGCTTCGATTCCGTTACCGGCGAACTTACCGCCCTCGTCAACGAAGCCGAATGGAACGCCCGCGAAACACCCGTACCTGATTTAAGCAAAAACACCCACGGCATCGGCCGCGAACTGTTTGCCGGTTTCCGCAGCATCACCAGCAGCGCCGAAACAGGCGCCATGAGCTTCGGCGGCGACTTTGCCTAACAAGCAACACACCATTTTCAGACGGCCTGCCTTAAATTAATGAGGCCGTCTGAAAAACAGCCGAATCCTTTATTGATTATTTATTCAGAAATTCAGACGGCCTCCCCGTCTTCCAAATTGGAGCAACCCATGAACGCACGCGACATTCTTTCCGCCGGTGCAGTAGTGCCCGTAATAGCCATCGACGACATCCACACCGCCGTCGATTTGGCGCACGCACTGGTAGAAGGCGGCATCCCCACGCTGGAAATTACCCTGCGTACCGAGCACGGCCTCAAAGCCATCGAGCTGATTAAGAAAGAAGTGCCCGGCGCCATCGTCGGCGCAGGTACCGTCATCAACGGCGAGCAACTCAAAACCGTAGAAGATGCCGGCGCAGTATTTGCCATCAGCCCCGGCTTCAATATCCATTCCGCCAAAGCCGCCGCCCAAAGCAGCATCGCCGTTATCCCCGGCATCGCCACGCCCGGCGAGCTGATGCTCGCGCTGGAACACGGCATCGACACCATGAAACTCTTCCCTGCTGAAGTCGTGGGCGGCATCAACATGCTCAAAGCCCTCTACGGCCCGTTCCCGCAAGTGAAATTCTGCCCCACCGGCGGCATCAGCCCCGACACCGCGCCCGAATACCTGAAACTGCCCAACGTCTTATGCGTCGGCGGTTCATGGCTGACACCCAAAGATGCAGTCAAAAATCAGGACTGGGCAGCCATCACCCGCTTGGCTCGAGAAGCATCGGCATTGAAAGCCAAGTAAACTGCTTTTAAAAATAGATGAGGCCGTCTGAAAATATTTTTTCAGACGGCCTCATGTACTTATGTAATGGCAGCTTAGCGATATCAATCGGAATTTATACCAAGCATTTCAACTTTATATTCCCCACACTTCTTCCACACAATTTTTCAGCAGATTCAAAATGGGGTCTTCTTCAAACTCGTTTAAATAAATGAAATGCAGCGGCATGGTTTGGCGGTATTCCTCGATAACCGCAATCGGTCTGCCGCTCTCTTTGGCAAAACGGGCGCGGTGTTCGGGCACGACCGCAACGCCCGTTCCCTGACACACCAAATCAATGATGGTTTGAGAATAATCGCAAATAATCTGGCGCTTGGGCGAGATTTTGTGTTTGCGCCAAAACTGCTGCATGTGCTTGCGGCTGCCCGACACGCCCGACATTTCAATCCACGCATACTGCCCCAAGCTCGCGGGCAGGTCTTCCCGAACGGTCTCTTCGGCTTCCAGCGGACAAATCAGCGAATAATGAATGTCTTGCAGAAAAATACTGCGCAAACTGCGGTGGTTGACCGGGCCGAGGAAAAAGCCGCCGTGCAGCTGCTTATCCAGCACGCGCTGTTCGATTTCGCCGCTCATACCGTATTGAATATGAAAGAGAATATCGGGATCGTGGCCGAGCACTTTTTCAGTAAGGCGGGTGATTTTGTCGGAAGGCACGGGATGAATCAAACCGATATCGGCATGGGCAACATAATGCTCGGCCAGCGTTTTGGCAAAGCAGTCGAGCTTATGGTGGTGCTGCAATAAAGTTTCGGCTTCCGGCAAAAACACTTCTCCGGCGGGCGTCAGCTCCATGCCGTTGGTGGTGCGCTTAAACAGGGTGACGTCGAGCCGTTTTTCCAGAGATTTGATTTGCGCGGAAACGGCGGGCTGCGATAAATGCAAACGCTCCGCCGCTTGGGTCAGGTTGCCGATATGGGCAACCTCGGTGAATGTTTTCAGTTGGTTGTAGTCCATTATTTCTCACTTCATCTATTTATTATGTTATGAATAAAGCGTTATGCGGCTTGATTTAAAGCAGTGTCCGCTTGCTTGTTTTAACACATTTCGAGGCCGTCTGAAAAGTTTTTTTAAAAATGATATTTCTTTTAAAATCATATTTTTTGGCTTATACCATCAACAAAACAAATTGATACTATCAGAAAATAAAATTAGCCATTGCAATATTTTTTAATTTTAATGCCCATCGTTTACACCTTAAAGGTTTTGTAAAAAAGGAGAAGAAAAATGGAAAAACAAACGGCACAACAAGTGCTCAAACATCCCAAATTCCAGCGGATGGCCCGTCAAAAAGCCCTGATCGGATGGGGGTTTTCTGCGGTGATTTTTTTTATGTACGTCCTCTACATTTGGATGATCGGCGAATCGCCCGAAACATTTGCCAAACCCGTATCTGAAGGCAGCATTACCACTTGGGGCATTTATGCCGGTTTGTTTGTCATTATCTTTTCATTTGTTACCACCGGCATCTACGTGAGCATTGCCAACGGTAAATTCGAAGACATGACCAAAGAAGTCGTGCGCGAAGTTCAGGGAGAATAAATCAGATGAATAAATTATTAATCACCGCAGTTGCTCTCTTGGCTTCCGGCAGCGTTTGGGCGGATGCCTTCACCGGCGAAGTTCAAAAACAACCCTTAAACATCGCGGCCATCGTGATGTTCCTGATTTTCGTCGGCGGCACCCTGTTTATTACCAAATGGGCTGCCAAGCAAAACAAATCCACCAAAGACTTCTACACCGCCGGCGGCGGCATTTCCGGCTTCCAAAACGGCTTGGCGATTGCGGGTGACTACATGTCTGCCGCGTCGTTTTTGGGTATTTCCGCCATGGTGTACACCACCGGTTACGACGGCCTGATCTACTCCACCGGCTTCTTGGTGGGCTGGCCGATTGTATTGTTCCTCGTGGCCGAACGCTTGCGTAACTTGGGTAAATTTACGTTCTCCGACGTAGTTGCCTACCGCCTGAAACAAAAACCCGTGCGCGTGTTTGCGGCCAGCGGTTCGCTGTTGGTGGTGATTCTGTATCTGATCGCGCAAGTTGTGGGCGCGGGCAAACTGATTCAGTTGCTGTTCGGCATGAGCTACACTTCCGCGGTGATTATCGTGGGCGCGCTGATGGTGGCGTATGTATTGTTCGGCGGTATGTTGGCAACCACTTGGGTGCAAATCATTAAAGCCGTTCTGCTGCTGTCCGGTGCGACTTTCATGGCGTTCATGATTCTGAAAGCCAGCGGCTTCAGCTTGGAAGGCATGTTCCTGAAAGCTACCGAAATCCATGAAAAAGGTACGGCGATTATGGCGCCGGGCGGCTTGGTGTCCAACCCGATCGACGCACTCTCGCTGGGCTTGGCGTTGATGTTCGGTACGGCCGGTCTGCCGCACATTCTGATGCGTTTCTTTACCGTACCCGATGCCAAAGAAGCGCGTAAATCGGTATTCGTTGCCACCGGCTTCATCGGCTACTTCTACCTGCTCACTTTCGTCATCGGTTTCGGCGCGATCATCTTCGTTACCAAAGACAACCCGCAATTCTTCACCACTATGGTGAACGAAGGCAAAACCGTAGTCGAAATGATCGGCGGTACCAACATGGCGGCGGTTCACCTGTCCGGCGCATTGGGCGGCAACCTGTTCTTGGGCTTCATTTCAGCCGTAGCATTCGCCACCATTTTGGCAGTTGTAGCCGGTTTGACCCTCTCCGGTGCGTCTGCGGTCAGCCACGACTTGTATTCTTCTGTAATCCGCGAAGGCAAAGCCACTCAAGAAGAAGAAATGCGCGTATCCCGCTTGGCTACTTTGGGCTTGGGTGTTTTGGCGATTGTGTTGGGCATTGCGTTTGAAAACCAAAACGTAGCGTTCATGGTGGGCTTGGCGTTCGCGCTGGCTGCTTCGGCCAACTTCCCGATTCTGGCTTTGTCGATGTTCTGGAAAGGCCTGACCACACGCGGCGCAGTTATCGGCGGTTTCTTAGGCTTGTTGGTTGCTTTCGTGCTGATTATTTTAGGCCCGACCGTTTGGGTGAAAGTGCTGCACAACAAAGAAGCCATCTTCCCATACAGCAACCCTGCCCTGTTCTCGATTCCGCTGGCCTTTATCGCAGCTTGGTTCTTCTCGATTACCGACAAATCGAAACAGGCCGAATTGGATAAAGCAGGTTTCGAAGCTCAATATGTACGTTCGATGACCGGTATCGGCGCAGCTGAAGCCAGCGACCACTAATAAACATCGTTCCGTAGCATAACAGGCCGTCTGAAAACGATATTTCAGACGGCCTCAATATTGAGTACAATGCCGTCTGAAACAAACGCCCGCAAGGAAACTTCATGTATTTCGTAGACCGCACCGCCGTGGTGCTGAAACCCACCGCACACTTTCTGGCATGGCTCAAACAGGCCGACGACAATATGCCCGACCTAACCCTCGAACCAATCCGCAGCAACTGCTCGGTGTTTCTCGTGCCGCAGTTCGACGAACCCGAAGCCGTGGTTTCCTACTTCGACGAGCGTTACCAGCAAATCTTCGAAGCCGAAATCGCCGGTTGGGACATCCCCAAAAACAAATGGCCCGAAGACATGAGCCTGAAAGCGTTTTGGGAATATTTCGAAGTGGAAATCCACGATATGGTGCTGGACATGGAAGAAGCCGACATGACCGTCAGCCCCGTGTTCGACAACATGATGTAAACCATGCAGGCTTTTCAGACGGCCCTCAAGCCCTCGAAAACCGGCCTTGTGCTGACCGTTTTACTGCACATCTGGGCGGCCGCCGCCTGTTTGTTTGCCTTTTACGGCGCGTTCCGCATCGTCGGCCTGCTGCTTTTATCCGCCGCATTCGCATGGGCTTGGCAGACGCAAAAACTGCGCCGACACGATGCCGTACACAAAATCGCCGTCAGCAGGCAGGGAAACTCCGCCGTTTTCGTCGGCAGCGAACAAACCGCCTTTACCGCCAGCCTGTGCGCAGGCAGCCTGATTTCCCGCTACGCCCTGTTTTTAAAATGGGACTTGGGCGACCGGCAGATTCGGCAGTTTATCCTGCCCGATATGACCGACCGCGAAAACTACCGCCGCCTGCTCGTATGGGCGCGCTGGGGGCAACCGAAAACATAAACAGGCCGTCTGAAACACGCAGAGCGTGTTTCAGACGGCCTCACACACCGACACAACACCATCATGAAAACACTCAACGACTGGTTATCACATCTCGAAACCGCACACAGCGCAGGCTTGATCGACATGGGTTTGTCGCGCGTGGGCGAAGTCAAAACCGCCATGAACCTCAACCCGCAATGCCCTGTGATTGTTGTGGCAGGCACCAACGGCAAAGGTTCGGTTTGCGCCTTTCTTACCCAGATTTACAAACAGGCGGGCTTCAAAGTCGGCACCCTCACCAGCCCGCACCTGCTCAAATTTAACGAACGCATCGCCGTCAACGCCGAGCCTGTGAGCGACGAAACCATCGTCGCCTCGTTCGAACGCATCGAAGCCGCGCGCAGCGACATTTCACTGACTTATTTCGAGTTCAACACCTTAGCCGCCGTTGATATTTTCATGCACGAACAAGTCGACGTGATGGTACTCGAAGTCGGCTTGGGCGGCCGCTTGGATGCAGTCAATATTTTCGATGCCGACTGCGCCGTCGTTACCAGCATCGATTTGGATCACCAATCCTTCTTGGGCGACACCGTCGAACAAGTCGGCTACGAAAAAGCAGGCGTGTTCCGCAGCGGCAAACCCGCCATCTGCGGCCAAAACCCACCGCCCGAATCCCTACGCCGACATGCCGAAAACATCGGCGCGGAACTGTTGCTGATCAAGCGCGATTTCGATTTCAGCAAACTCGAACAGCAGCAATGGTCGTTCCATTTCCACCCGCAATCCGGCCGATTGTTTTCAGACGGCCTCAAACGTAACCGCAACGCCCTGCCGATTCCCGCCCTGCGCGGCGCATACCAACTGAACAACGCCGCCTGCGCGCTGGCCGTTATCGAATGCCTGAACGACAAACTGCCCATCGACATCGGCTCCATCAAACGTGGCCTGCTGCTCGTCAGCAACTCCGGCCGCTTCCAAGTGCTGCCCGGCCGGCCTCTGGTGATTCTCGACGTAGGCCACAACCCGCACGCCGCCCGCGCCTTGCGGCAAGGGTTGATAGCGCTGCCGTTCGCCCAAAAGCGCACCGCCGTATTCAGCATTCTGGCCGACAAAGACATCGACCAAGTGCTTGATATCGTTAAAGACCAGTTCGACGAATGGTACATCGCCCCGCTGCACCTGCCGCGCGGTATGGATATTGCCGCTTTGAGTCAAAAATTGTCAGAACACAACATTGAAAACATTACACGTTTTGACAATGTTCAGACGGCCTTCCAAGCTGCTTTGGCGGCTTCTTCGGAAAATGATAGAATTACCGTTTTCGGTTCATTCCACACCGTTGCCGAAGTGATGGCAACCCTGTAAACAAGGCAGAACATGGCAAACAACCGCTTCCAGTCGTTAAGAGAATACGAGCAATTAAAGCGAAAAAACCGCCGCCGCTTGGTCGGCGCCTCCGCATTGGTCATCGTAGCGGGCTTTATTTTGGCCAAAGCACTGAGCCAGAGCGATGAAGGTGCCGAAGCCGAAAACATCACCATAAAAGGCGCTTCTTCCGTTCAGACGGCCTCAAGAGAAGAAGTAAAAGCCTCGGAAGCCAACCGCAGCAACGCCTCTGACGACGCATCCGATTTATCCCCCGCCGCCGTTTTAGAGCCTGCTCCGGAAGACAACACGCAAAGTGTCGAGCTGGATAATCCGCTTACTTCTCCGCCGCCAACACAAGCTGCCCCCGAAGTCGAAACCGCGCCCCAGCCTGTTCTCGAACCTGCACCCGAGCCTTCAGCCGAAACGGCCGCAGCCACCGCTGCCGCAACAGCCATTACCAAACAACAAGCTGCCGCCAAACCCGAAGCCAAGCCTGAAACGCCGTCTGAAAAAAAAGTAAAAGAACCTGCTAAACCGGCACCTGCACAAGCCGGCAAACCTGCCAAAACCGAAGCGCCGAAAGCCGAAGCCGACAACGCTCCGCCTCCCGTAGTCATCATCAACAACCGCGTCGAGCCGGACAGCCAAGCCGAAGCCGCGCGTAAAGCCGCCGAGAAAAAAGCCGCCCAACAAAAAGCGGCACAAGAAGCTCTCAAGGCCAAAAACGAAGCGGCAGCCAAAGCCGCCGAACGTGAAAAAGCAGCCCAACAAGCCAAACAAGAAGCAGGCCGTCTGAAAGCACAACAGCAGGCAAAAGCCAAAGCCGAAGCGGAAAAACGCGCCGCCGAAGCCGAGCAGAAAAAACAACAGGAAGCCAACCGCAAAGCCGCTCAAGACGCCCTAAACAACAAATCGACGCGCACGGCAGAAAAAAGCGACCCCAAAGCCATTCTCGAAGGCAAAGCCAACACCAAAGCCATCATTCAAATCGGCGCATACAGCAGCCGCCGGCAAGCCCAACAAATGCAGCAAAAACTTGCCGATGCAGGCGTCAGCACTTATGTAAGCGAAACCGAAACCAGCAAAGGCAAAGTGTACCGCGTCCGCACCGGCCACTATCCCAACCGCGAAGCCGCCGGTAAAGCATTGGAAAAAATCCGCCAAAAAGGCGCAGACGGCATGGTAATCGGACAGCAATAATGACGACCTTCGACATTCTCGCATTCGGCCTGATCGGCATTTGCATCATCGTTTCCATGATGCGCGGCCTGATTATCGAAGTCGCCTCGCTGATTACTTGGATTATCGCGTTTATCGTGGCTAAAATGTTCGCCGTGCCTTTTGCCGAAATCGCATTCAGCTCGTTCGAACCCCAAGCCTTAGGCATCGCTTTATCTTTCGTTACCCTATTCTTTGCTGCATGGCTCGTGCAGCATTTTTTACGCTCCCTGCTTACCTCGGCGGTAAAAGCCAGCGGCTTGGGCAGCGTAAACCGTCTGCTCGGCGGGCTGTTCGGCGCTGCAAAAGGCATCTTGCTGGTTACATTGGCCGTAACCGTTTGCTCGTTTACCGACCTGCCGCATACCGACGGCTGGCAGCAGTCGCTGAGCGCGAGCTACTTTGAAGCATTGGCACAGCTTGCCGTACCCTATTTATCGTCTGTGATTACACAGCAATTACCCAATCCCTCTCTTTAACTTCGGAGAAAAACAATGTGTGGCGTATTAGGCATGGTAGCCTACCAACCCGTTAATCAAAGCCTCTACGACGGCTTACAGATGCTGCAACACCGCGGCCAGGATGCAGCAGGCATCGTAACCGTAGAAGGCAGCATTTTTCACATGCACAAAGGCAAAGGCATGGTGCGTGATGTTTTCCGCACCCGCAACATGCGCGACCTGACCGGCCATGCCGGCATCGCCCATGTGCGCTACCCTACCGCCGGCAATGCCGACAGCACCGCGGAAGCCCAGCCTTTTTACGTCAGCTCCCCTTTCGGCATCGTATTGGCACACAACGGTAATCTCACCAATACCGCCGAACTGTATGAAAACGTGTGTAACAAACACTTGCGCCACATCAACACCCGTTCCGATTCAGAAGTGCTGCTCAACGTATTCGCACACGAACTGCGCCGCGAAGTTACCGACTCCGATTCTTCCATTCTCAGCGTAGACAACATTTTTAATGCTGTCGCCAAACTGCACAAACGCGTGCGGGGCGCATACGGCGTAGTCGCCATGATTGCAGGATACGGCTTGGTGGCCTTCCGCGACCCTTTCGGCATCCGCCCTCTGGTTTTAGGCACTCAAACCGATGAAAACGGCAAAACCGCCTACGCCATTGCTTCCGAATCGGTAGCTTTCAACGGCATGGCCTTTGATTTGGACCGCGACATCGCCCCCGGTGAAGCCGTATTCATCACTTTAGACGGCCGTTTTTTCTCGCGCCAATGCGCCGAAAATCCGCAAGTCAGCCCCTGCCTGTTTGAATATGTGTATTTCGCCCGTCCTGACTCGGTAATTGACAACGTATCCGTCTATCAATCGCGCTTGAATATGGGCGTTACCCTCGCAGAAAAAGTCAAACGCGAACTGCCGATCGACGACATCGACGTGGTGATGCCGATTCCCGATACCAGCCGCCCCAGCGCCATGGAGCTTGCCCACCACCTCGGCAAACCCTATCGCGAAGGCCTGATTAAAAACCGCTACATCGGCCGCACTTTCATCATGCCCGGTCAAGCTACCCGTAAAAAATCTGTGCGCCAAAAACTCAGCCCGATGGAATCCGAATTCAGAGGCAAAAGCGTATTGCTGGTAGATGATTCGATTGTGCGCGGCACCACCAGCCGCGAAATCGTGGAAATGGTACGCGCTTCAGGCGCACGCAAAGTTTATTTCGCCTCCGCCGCTCCCGAAGTACGCTTCCCCAACGTGTACGGCATCGATATGCCCACACGGGAAGAATTGATTGCCAACGGCCGCACCACCGAAGACATTGCCCGTGAAATCGGCGCAGACGGCTGCGTATTCCAAGATTTGGCAGACCTCGAGCAAGTGGTGAAAGACCTGAACCCTGCCATCACAAGTTTCGATGATTCATGCTTCAGCGGTTGCTATATCACCGGCGATATCGACGAAGAATATTTGCAAAAATTGTCTAACGACAAATCCTCGCCTTCCACCATCGCCACCGGTGAAATACATACCGCCATCCGCATCAACAGCAACCGCGATGATGAGGAATAAAATCGAAACACGATTTTTCAGACGGCCTCCTGTCCTAATCGGCTATTGAGGCCGTCTGAAATACAAAAAGCGGAGCAGACTATTAATCTGCTCCGCTTTTGTTTCACTACTTACTTTCAACTTATTCCTGCGAACTATTAACCTTCTGTGCGCCTTGAGTCTGCTTGATATGGGAGTTCAAATAAGCCAACAAAGCATTCAAATTGGTCACGCCCTGCCCTTGGTTAATGGTCTGCTTAATCGCATTAATCTGATCAGGGCTGATATTGTCAGGCACTTTTATCGCCTGAACTTCCACCAACACCGGAGCAGGCAGATTGGAAAGCAACACATAAGCAGGCTTGTCTTTAGACGGACGGGCTTTAACCAGCTGGGCATAAGCTTCCGGCGGCATAGATTGGCGCGCCTGCTCCGCTGTCATCTGCGACACCTGCGACCACGCCAAACCGTCGGTTTTACCTTTTTGAACATCCGATAAAGCCTGATTCGCTTTTCTTTCAGCCAGCTTGACAGCTTCTGCGCGCACATAATCAGTCTTCACAAAATCCTTAGCCTGCTCGAATGTTTGAGTCGATTCTTCTCGCACTTCTTTGGCACGCACCACCCAAACCAAACCCTCGTTTACCGTTACCGGCTCGGAGTTATGTTTTTTCTTAATCACATCATCACTGAATATGGCATTAATCAGCGACTCAGGCATACCGGCTGCCTTGCCGTTTTCCTTCGTCAGCCACTCAGCCGGAGATTCAACTTTCAAATTCAGCTTCTTCGCCACTTCGTTCAAGCTGTCCGGATGATTAAACGCTTCTTCAGAGAGCTTCTCTTTAGCCTCATTGAAAGCCGAAGCTGCTTTTTTCTGTTTCAACTCCGCCTCAACACGCGCTTTTTCCTGAGCAAGGTCTTGAATATTCAAAACCGTGATGATGTGATAGCCCGCATCTGTTTGAACCAAATCGCTAATCTGACCTTTTTCCAACGAAAACGCTTTGTCTTCAAACTCTTTCAACAAACCGCCGTCTTTAGGCAGATAACCGAGATTACCGCCTTTTTCGGCAGAAGCTTCATCGCGCGAATATTGTTTCGCCAAAGCAGCAAATTTAGCCGGATTGGCTTTAACTTGAGCCAACACCTTTTCCGCTTCAGCTTTGGCTGCTGCTCGCACATTTTCAGGCGCATCTTTGGCAACCGTAAACAAAATATGGGCAATCTCACGCGCAGGCACAACCTGCTCAAGCGCTTTTTTCAGTTCATCTTCGCTAACCGTTTGCTTCTCGGCCAAATCTTGAATGCCCAATGCTACATATTCAAACTTAACCGCTTGAGGCAGCACATAGTTTTTCTTATTGGCATCATAATATTTTTTCAATGCCGCATCGTCTGCTTTCACTTGGGCCGCAAATGCTTCGGGCGCAAAAGTCATCGTGCGTATGGTGCGTTCCACTTGGCTGGCATTGATAATCTGCTTGGCCTGCGCATCACTCACCAAGACACCACCGCCTACCATAGCCAGCAGATGCTGAACCGTAAACTCACTGCGTAATTCGTCGATATATTGGTCTTCGGAAAGATGGCGTTGGCTCAAATGCTGATTAAACAGGCTTTGGCTGAATTTGCCGTCTGAATCGTGAAAAACAGGGTTATTAACGATAGTTTGTTTCAACTGCTCTTGCGATACGGCAAAACCCATTTCCTCAGCCCCTTCGGCCAATAAAGCACGTTGGAGCAATGCTTGGAACACGGCCTCACGCGATTCAGAACCACCGCCTGAATGCTGTAAATTCTGCATGGCCGAATTCAAATCAAATTCGCTGACCTTTCTGTCACCCACTTTGACAATATAATCGTAACCCGGCGCGGCAACGGTGCTCACACCGAAACCCACAAACGTTACGGCAATCAGTCCCAATAAAATCTTGGCGGGCGTTTTGTATTTTTCAACTGTTACAAACATGGCGTTTAAATATTATGTGATTGAATTAAAATTATTTTGTGAATTATGCAAACCTGAATGAAAGCTGTTTTGATATCCGATTTTCAAAACCGTTAGGCTGCATTTTCAATAGATATTTCGGTGCACATTGTAACAGCCTTTCAATATGCTTGCAGCCTTGAGATGGCAATGATTTCGGTGTTTTCACAATGTGTTAATGTTTTTTAGATTTCACTGGGATTTCAGGCCGTCTGAAAATAAAGAACCGCTTTATCGCATCTCTCTTGAAACAATGTCATCATTACGTTATTGATTGATAAAAAGACAAAACAAAAAAGCAGGCTGGCAGCCTGCTTTTTAAAATCAAATGATCCGTCAAATTACAGAGCATCTTTCAATGCTTTACCTGCACGGAATTTAGGCGTTTTAGCTGCAGCAATAGTCAAAGGCTCACCGGTTTTAGGGTTACGGCCTTGACGCTCGGCACGCTCGCCAACGTAGAAAGTACCGAAACCAACCAGGGTTACAGTGTCGCCCTTTTTCAAGGCATTGGTTACGGCATTGGTCATACCGTCCAAAGCTTTGGCTGCGGCAGCTTTAGAAATATCGGCCTCTTGGGCAATAGCTTCAATCAATTCAGACTTGTTCACAATAAGTCCCTTTCTATCGTTTGAAATAATGAAACCCCTAAAAATCGGGCGTTTAGGTACAAATCCGTACATCTGACGACTTTATAACAAGCCTAAAATCAAAGTGTCAAGCAAAAAGATGCGCAGTATTGGGCTTTTTAAAGCTTTCTTTACAACACCCGCATCTTTTACAACACATTCATACAAATTCAGTGCTTAGTTGCCTTTACGCTTGACTTGCGGCCTGATTTAGCCAATGACGAATCGGTGGCAGCCTCTTCGTTTTTCCACGGCTCAGGCTGGCGTTCAAGCCCGAAAGCGAGAACTTCTTCTATCCATTTTACCGGATGGATGGTCAGCCCTTTTTTCACGTTGTCGGGAATTTCTTCCAGATCTTTAACGTTATCTTTCGGTATCAGCACATGCTTGATGCCGCCGCGAAGGGCCGCCAGCAGTTTTTCTTTCAAGCCGCCGATCGGCAATACTTCTCCACGCAAGGTAATTTCACCGGTCATCGCCACATCGGCACGCACGGGAATTTGCGTGAAGGCGGATACCATAGCCAAAGTCATCGCGATACCTGCGCTGGGGCCGTCTTTAGGCGTTGCACCTTCTGGCACATGCACATGGATGTCTTTTTTCTCGTAAAAGTCGGGAGACAAGCCCACCGCTTCGGCACGCGAACGCACCACGCTCCACGCGGCAGACACAGACTCTTTCATCACATCGCCCAACTGGCCTGTACGGATAATATTGCCTTTGCCCGGCAGCGCAACCGCTTCGATGGTCAGCAATTCGCCGCCCACTTCAGTCCACGCCAAACCGGTAACTTGGCCGATGCGGTTTTCATCTTCGGCCACGCCGTAGTCAAATCTGCGTACACCCAAATAATCATGCAGGTTTTTCTCGTCAACCTTCACAACTTTGGTTTTCAGACGGCCTCTGCTTGAAGAAGTGGTTTTCTTGTCTTCTGCCAATGTAATCTTCATCACTACTTTGCGGCAGATTTTGGCAATTTCGCGGTCAAGCGAGCGCACACCGGCTTCACGGGTGTAGTAGCGGATAATGCCGCGTACTGCACTTTCGTCAATCACCAGTTCGCCTTCTTTCACGCCGTTGCGCTTCATTTGCTTGGGCACGAGGTATTGCATGGCAATGTTAATTTTCTCGTCTTCGGTATAACCCGACAGGCGGATGATCTCCATACGGTCAAGCAGCGCAGGCGGAATGTTCAGACTGTTGGACGTAGCAATAAACATCACGTCGCTCAAGTCGTAATCGACTTCTGCGTAATGATCCGAGAACGAATTGTTTTGTTCAGGATCAAGCACTTCCAACAATGCGCTTGCAGGATCGCCGCGGAAATCGCTGCCGAGTTTGTCGATTTCATCAAGCAGGAACAAGGGGTTTTTCACACCGACTTTGGCCATATTTTGCAAAATCTTGCCCGGCATAGAACCGATGTAAGTGCGTCTGTGGCCGCGGATTTCGCTTTCATCGCGCACACCGCCCAAAGCCATGCGCACATATTTGCGGCCTGTTGCTTTGGCGATAGACTCACCCAGCGAAGTTTTACCTACGCCCGGAGGGCCTACCAAACACAAAATCGGGCCTTTGATTTTATCCATGCGTTTTTGCACGGCTAAATATTCCAAAATGCGCTCTTTGACTTTTTCCAAGCCGTAGTGATCGGCATCCAATACCAAATCGGCTTTTGCCAAATCTTTGCTGACGCGTGATTTTTTCTTCCACGGCAGCTCAAGCAAGGTGTCAATGTAGTTGCGCACCACGGTAGATTCTGCCGACATCGGCGGCATCATTTTCAGCTTTTTCAGTTCGGACAAACATTTTTCTTCAGCCTCTTTGCTCATACCGGCTTCTTTGATTTGTTTTTCCAAAGCTTCAAGTTCGCCGCGCTCGTCTTCCTCGCCCAATTCTTTTTGAATCGCTTTCACTTGCTCGTTGAGGTAATACTCGCGCTGCGATTTTTCCATCTGGCGTTTTACGCGACCGCGGATACGTTTCTCGACTTGCATGATGTCGAGTTCGGCTTCCAATTGGCCGAGCAGGTATTCCATGCGTTCGGTAATGCTCACAGTGTCGAGCACTTCTTGACGCTGCTCCAATTTCAGCTGCAAATGTGCCGCCACGGTATCTACCAAACGGCTGTTTTCATTGATGCCGTGAATGGTGCTGATCACTTCGGCCGGAATCTTTTTATTCAACTTGGCAAACTGGTCGAACTGCGACAGCAGCGTGCGGCGCAAGGCTTCCATGTCAGGGTTATCAGCATCCGTATCTTCCGCCGTTTCGACGTGTGCCATAAACAGTTCGCCGGTATCTTCAACCTTTAAAGCACGGGCGCGGTGCACGCCTTCTACCAATACTTTTACCGTGCCGTCGGGCAGCTTCAATACTTGCAGAATTTGGGCAACCGTACCCATTTCATGCAAATCTTCCGCTTTGGGATCATCATCGTTCGCATCGCGTTGAGCCAACAGAAAAACCTGTTCGTCGTTGTTCATGGCCAAATTCAACGCAGCGATGGATTTTTCGCGACCCACAAACAGGGGCAGCACCATGTGCGGATAAACCACCACATCGCGCAACGGCAGGGTGGCCAGAGCGGCGTATTCCTCAATATGTTTATCTGTAGCCATAATGTTTAGTCTCTTTAATCATTTACTGGAAAGACCTGCCGAAATATCCGGCGCACGCGCTGATTGTTTCGAACTTGTCTTTAATTTATCGGATTGCCGCCTACATTGGGCTAAAGAAGCCCGATTTCAAGCCTTGAAAAAACCTTAAACGACGATATTTTAGCTTCACAAGCAAACAGCCCTTTACACGGCAGTATAATGGATTGCACACCGTGTTTGCGTTAAAATACTGCCGGTTTAAGTTACAGGGCCGTCTGAAACCTTTTCAGACGGCCTCTACCTGAGGAAACACCCATGTCAGAGCAAAAAACTTCATTAATCGAATTTCCTTGCAACTTCCCCATTAAAGTGATGGGCGTGCAACATCCCGAGTTCGAATCATCTGTGCTTTCGTGCGTACAGAAACACGCGCCGGAAACCCAAGCGCACCACGTCAGTGTCCGCCCCAGCAGCAAAGGCAACTATTTGGGGGCTACCGTGCACATCAACAACGTGCAAAACCAAGAGCAGTTAGACAACATCTACCGCGACCTTACCTCCCACGAGCTTGTCAAAGTAGTGCTGTAAACATGAAAACCGTACAACTGGGGCTTGCCGACTACCAACCGGTATTCGAAGCCATGAAAGCCTTCAATGCCGAACGCACCGACACCACTGAAGACGAATTGTGGGTAGTCGAACACCCGCCCGTGTTTACCCAAGGCTTGGCAGGCAAACCCGAGCATCTATTGCTGCACAGCGATATCCCCGTCGTACAAATCGACCGCGGCGGCCAAATCACCTACCACGGCCCCGGCCAGCTGGTTGTTTACACCCTGATCGACTTCAAACGCCGTAAAACCAGCGTGCGCAACATCGTTAGCGCGCTCGAAAACAGCATCATCGACACCTTAAACGAATACGGCATCCGCGCCGCAGCCGACCCGCAACGCCCCGGCGTGTACGTTGACGGGCGCAAAATCGCCTCCCTCGGGCTGCGGATTAAAAACGGCTCGGTGTATCACGGCCTCGCGCTCAACATCAACATGGACTTAACGCCGTTCCAGCAAATCAACCCCTGCGGCTATGCCGGCATGGAAATGGTTCAGATGGCCGATTTCGTTTCACCCTGCCCCGCATTAGCCGAAGTCGCGGAAAAACTGACCGCACACCTCACCAAACAACTCGCCCCGAAAGAAGACACCGCATCATGAGTGAAAACAAATTAGACAACGCCCAAGGCGTGAAGCATAAAGGCGCAGCCAAAACCGCCCGCATCCCCATCAAAGTCGTTCCCCTCGAAGAAAAGCTCAAAAAACCCGAATGGATTCGCGCCAAGCTGCCCACAGGCAAGAAATTTTTTGAAATCAAAAACATCTTGCGCGACCAAAAAATGCACACCGTCTGCGAAGAAGCCAGCTGCCCCAACATCGGCGAATGCTTCAGCAAAGGCACCGCCACATTCATGATCATGGGCGACATCTGCACCCGCCGCTGCCCATTTTGCGACGTCGGCCACGGCCGCCCCAATCCGCTCGACCCCGAAGAGCCGAAAAACCTCGCCGAATCCGTAGCCGCCATGAACCTGCGCTACGTGGTCATCACTTCCGTTGACCGCGACGACCTGCGCGACGGCGGCGCCCAGCACTTTGCCGACTGCATCAGCGCCATCCGCGAAAAAAGCCCCAACACCAAAATCGAAATTCTCGTGCCGGACTTCCGCGGCCGCTTGGATATCGCCCTCGACATCCTTGCACGCACACCGCCCGATGTGATGAACCACAATCTCGAAACCCACCCGCGCCTCTACAAACAAGCGCGCCCCGGTTCCGATTACAAACATTCGCTCGAACTGCTGCGCCGCTACAAAGAAATGCAGCCCGACATCCCCACCAAATCCGGCATCATGGTCGGCTTGGGCGAAACCGACGAAGAAGTGCGCGAAATCATGCGCGATATGCGTGAACACAACATCGAAATGATTACCGTCGGCCAATACCTGCAACCTTCAGACGGCCACCTGCCCGTTTTGCGCTATGTAACGCCCGCGCAATTCAAAGAGTTTGAAAAAGAAGCCTACGAAATGGGCTTTACCAACGCCGCCATCGGCGCCATGGTTCGCTCAAGCTACCATGCCGACGAACAGGCTTCACAAGCTTTGCAGGAAAACGTATTGAACGGTTAAGCCGTCTAGTCGCATGATAAGAGGCCGTCTGAAATCATTTTTCAGACGGCCTCTTACATTCAGCTTTCACAACACTGGCTAAATCAAACGAATTTAAAACAGCGCCTTAACCGCAGCCTCAATATCATCGGCACGCATAAACGTTTCGCCGATCAAAAAGGTACGCACGCCGTGGCTTTGCATAAAATCGACGTCTTCCTTGTTGCGGATACCGCTCTCGGTTACCACGGTTTTTCCGCTTAAGGCGGGCAGCAGATTCAATGTTTGCTGCAAAGAAACCTCAAACGTGCGCAAGTTGCGGTTGTTTACACCCCACAGCGGCGTGGTGAGATTGCGGCATTTTTCCAACTCGGACGGATCGTGCAATTCCAACAATACAGACATCCCGAGCGAATGGGCGGTGCGCTCGAACTGCGCCAATTCTTCTGCCTCCAAAGCGGCGGCAATCAGCAACACCGCATCCGCACCCCAAGCGCGGGCTTGATAAATCTGATAGTCGTCGATAATAAAATCTTTACGCAGCACGGGCAGCGATACTGCGGCCTTAACCTGCTTGAGATATTCGGGCGAACCTTGAAAATACTGCTCGTCGGTCAATACCGACAAACACGCCGCGCCGGCACGTTCGTAAGCCTGCGCGATTTCCACCGGATTAAAGTCGGCACGAATCAAGCCTTTGGAAGGGCTGGCTTTTTTCACTTCGGCAATCACCGCCGGCAGCCCTGCTTGGTGTTTGGCGTGAATCGCGTCGGCAAAACCCCGCGCAGGTGCAGCGGCGGCGGCCTGTTCTCGAATCAGCTCAAACGGCACGGCAGCTTTGGCGGCGGCAACTTCTTCGGCTTTCGTAGCCAAGATTTTATTCAAAATGTCGGACATAACTGGCTTTCATAAAATGTGTGTTAGCAAAGCTCGCTAAAGTTCGCTTTCAGACGGCCTCGAAGCTTTCTGACAACCGTTTACGTTTACTGCAAGTCAGAGCTTTGCAGTAAACAGCCAAACTCTAAAAGTAGGCATGAATTGAGGCCGTCTGAACGGCAGGCGCTGAAATATCAAAGTGTCAGAGTATAAAGTCATGGCCGTCTGAAAACAAATCCCACCGCATTTTTTCAGACGGCCGAACCATACGCGCCGAAAACCGTCTATTGCTCATTGGAAATATCCGCTATTATTTCAGCCATCATTTTTTTTGATGGTATCCATTTAAAGAAAGCATTTTACACATAAAGGCTTCTTAAACTACATTCGGCGGGTGTTGCACGGCATACGGCGCAAATCAGGCTTCCGGCCTGCCGAGCGGCTCTGCGACGGCCCACCAAAAGAAATAGACCAACAAGGAGAAACCATGTCCGACAAGCTGATTTTAGTATTAAACTGCGGCAGTTCATCGCTCAAAGGCGCGTTAATCGACAACCAAAGCGGCGAAGTGATCTTAAGCTGCCTTGCCGAAAAACTGACCACGCCCGACGCCTACATTACCTTCAAATATTTCGAGCATCCCCATGTGCAGCCTGCCGACCGCAGATCGTGGTTTGTGAATAAAAACGACGGCGAAAAACACGAAGTCAGCCTGTCCGACCGATACGACCACACCGGCGCGGTTCAAGCCCTGTTGGAAGAATTAAAAGCGCACGACCTGCAAAATCTGGTGAGAGCCATCGGCCACCGCGTTGTACACGGCGGCGAAAAATACAGCGGCTCCGTGGTGATTGACGACGACGTCATCGCCACGCTTGAAGAATGTATCCCGCTGGCGCCCCTGCACAACCCCGCCAACCTCACCGGCATCCGCGCCGCACAAAGCATTTTCCCCGGCTTAACCAACGTCGGCGTGTTCGACACCGCTTTCCACCAAACCATGCCGCAGCACGCCTACACCTACGCCGTGCCGCAAGAACTCTACCGCAAATACGGTTTCCGCCGCTACGGCTTCCACGGCACGAGCTTCCGTTATGTAGCGCCCACCGCCGCCAAAATCCTCGGCAAAGACGTTGCCGACTGCTCATTGGTTATCGCCCACTTGGGTAACGGCGCTTCCGTGTGTGCGGTTAAAAACGGCGAATCCAGAGACACCAGCATGGGCGTGACCCCGCTCGAGGGTTTGGTTATGGGTACGCGCAGCGGCGACATCGACCCCAGCACCTATTCATTCTTGGCCGAAAACGCCGGCATGGACGTTAAAGCCGTTACCGACCTGCTGAATAAAAAATCCGGCCTGCTCGGTATTTCCGAACTCTCCAACGACTGCCGCACCATTCAAGAAGCGGCAGAAGAAGGCCACGAAGGCGCGAAGCTCGCTTTGGAAGTGATGACTTACCGCTTGGCCAAATACATCGCCGCCATGGCCGTTGCAACCGACGGCATAGACGCTTTGGTGTTCACCGGCGGTATCGGCGAAAACTCCAATGTTGTCCGCAGCAAAACCGTAGGCTATCTGCGCTTCATGGGCTTGACCATTGATGAAAAAGCCAACGACGCCACCCGCTTCGGCGCATCCGGCATCATCAGCCAGCCCGGCCACAGCCCTGCCGTTTTGGTGGTGCCGACCAACGAAGAGCGCATGATCGCTATGGATACCGGCCGCTTGGCAGGTTTTTCGGCATAACCGCCTGAAATAGCATGAGGCCGTCTGAAGATATTTTTCAGACGGCCTTCCGCTTTTATCAGCCTTCAATACGATTCATCATTCAGCACAAGTTCAAACATTTTCGCAGTTGCCAGCTTGCCGCTTCAAACGCTATGCTTGCAGCCTTCCTGCTTTAACCCAATCGGTTTTTTATGAAAACACCCCAAGCCGCACTCTTTGCACTATTCCTTGTTTTCGCCGGAAATACCTACGCCGACGACTTGTTTTCGTGGCTTCAATCCCATCGCAACACCACCGCTAAAACCGAAAAAAGCCGGCCTAAAGTGCAGGCTGGCCAACGCTATTCGGGGCAAGTAACAGCGGTTTCAGACGGCGACACGCTGCGGCTCACCGACTCACACGGTCACAAACACAAAATCCGCCTAGCCTATATCGACGCCCCCGAATTGCAGCAAGCACACGGCCATGCCGCCCGCAAAGCGCTGGAGGCCGCCGTTTTGGGGCAAACGGTCGAAGTGCGCGTTTTCGATACCGACCGCTATCATCGCGAAGTTGCGCAAGTCTGGTCGAATCAACACGATATCAACCTCCTGCAAATCCTCCACGGCCACGCATGGCATTATGTGTCGATTGCCAAACGCAAGCAAAACAAAACCGATTATGCCGCCTATGCTTACGCCGAAGCCTACGCCCGCAACGGCAAGCTGGGCTTGTGGCAAAACCGCTCAGCCCAAGCACCGTGGGCATTCCGTCAAGCACAACGCGAACAGCAAAACGGCTTTTCTTGGTGGTAACCTTACTCGCTGCTAAAGCATATCAACAAAAGGCCGTCTGAAATTTCAGACGGCCTTTAAATCCATATCGAAACAAACTATTCAAAAGTCCGATTAGATTGAAGCGTTTACAAACGCAACCAATTGACCTTTGGCCAATGCACCTACTTTGGTAGCCACGTTTTGACCGTCTTTGAAAATCATCAAAGTCGGAATGCCGCGCACGCCGAATTGGGCGGGGCTTTGCTCGTTTTCGTCGATATTGATTTTAACCACTTTCAGACGGCCTTCAAATTCGGCGGCCACTTCGTCCAAAATCGGGGCGATCATTTTGCAAGGGCCGCACCACGGTGCCCAAAAATCCAACAATACAGGTACGTCTGATTTCAAAACGTCTTGCTCGAAAGTCGCGTCGGTGGCGTGTACGATTAAGTTGCTGCTCATGTTCTTTTCCTTATCAAATGATGGTGAATGAAAGCCATTCGATTAGCTCATGGTTGTTAGCATAGGGGCTGGCAGACAAAATTTCAAGGGCTGCTGTGGGCTAATAGTTTTTGAGTATAGTCCGCATCGGGTTTGGCAAACACTTTTTCCAATTCGCCCTGCTCGATTACGCGCCCGTCTTTCAGCACCATTACGCGGTGCGACAAGGCGCGGATCACGGCCAAATCGTGGCTGATGATGATCAAACTCAAGCCGTGTTTTCTTTGCAAATCAGCCAGTAATGCCAAAATCTGCTGCTGCCACTGCACATCGAGCGCGCTGGTGGGTTCGTCGAGCACCAGCACTTGCGGCTTCACGATAATGGCGCGGGCAATCGCCAACCGCTGCCGCTGGCCGCCTGAAAAAGCGTGCGGATAGCGGTCGAGAATATCCTCTGGCAGGCCGACTTGTTGCAGCACTTCCACCACACGAGAGCGCATGGTTTCGCGGCTCATCGCCGACTCGTGCACGCGCAGGGCTTCGGAGACAATATCGAACACATTCATACGCGGGTTAAACGCGCCGAACGGGTCTTGAAACACCATCTGCACGGCTTTTCTCAATTCCGACCGCCACGGTGCGCCGTTGATTTTCAGACGGCCTTCTGACTCCATCAAACGCATTACCGCCTTGGCCAGCGTGGTTTTGCCGCTGCCGCTTTCGCCGATAATGCCCAGCGTTTCGCCTGCTTTCAAGTCGAACGACAACGGATGCAGCAACACTTTGCTGCGCTTTTTAAACCACCCTGCCCGCTCGCCCACCGCCACGCTGATGTTTTCCGCCTCCAGCACGGTTGCGGCATGTTCGGCCAAAGGCTGCACTTGCCGCACCGCGCCGGCGTTCAGCAGCATTTTGGTGTATTCGTGCTGCGGACGGGCAAACACCTGCGCCGCCTCGCCCTGCTCGACAATCCGCCCGTGCCGCATCACGGCGATATCGTCGGCGAAACGGCGTACCAAATTCAAATCGTGGCTGATGTACACCAAAGTCATGTTGTGGCCGGCCTGCAAGCGCGAAAGCAAATCGAGAATCTGCGCCTGTACGGCCACATCCAGCGCGGTAGTCGGCTCGTCGGCAATCAGCAATTTAGGCTCCGCCGCCACCGCCATCGCAATCATCGCCCGCTGCCGCTGACCGCCCGAAAGCTGGAACGGAAAGGCAAACACTTTCTCTTCGGGATTCTGAATACCCGTTTCCGCCAGCAATTCCACCGCCCGCGCCCACGCCTGCTTGGGCGGCAAACCCAGATGCAGCGCCAACACTTCGGCAATCTGCTTGCCCACGCGCATCACGGGGTTCAAAGCCGTCATCGGCTCCTGAAACACCATGCCGATTTCCCTGCCGCGCAATTTTTGCAGCGCGCGCGACGATTTATCGAGCAGGTTTTCGCCGTTGAATTTCAGACGGCCTTCAAACGACACCGCCGGATTCAACTGCATAATCCCCTGCGCCAACACGGTTTTACCGCTGCCGCTCTCGCCTACAATCGCCAACTTTCGGCCTTGTTTGACGTTGAGGTTGATGTCGTGCAGCACCTGTTTGCCGGGGAAAGAGGCGTTTAGGTTTTGGATTTCGAGAATGTTCATTTGCTTAAATATTATTCTTCTTGTTGATATTCTTTTTTTAAATACCCCTCCATTAAATCTCTAGCAATTGCTTTAAAAATTAGCATATGCTCTATAACCGCATCAAAAGCTTCGTCTAACGGCAAAAGTGCATCAGTATAATTAGGATATTCTTCTAACAATCTCTCTAAATCTAATTTAACAGGTAAAAATATTACTCTTTCCTCACTACCCGCCCCAACATATTGAAAGTTAGCTTGAGATAATTCTGGATACTTCTCAAATTGTTTCTGCATAAAACTTTTAGATTCTTTAGCGGTTAGCGTAAAAAAATTTCTGTTAAAACCAAATCTAATACCAGATTCAATAATCTCCCCATCTTCATACCGTCCTAAATCAGTAAATACACTTAACCACTTAAATTCATGTGTACTAATTTTATGACGTGTTTTAACATCCCAAGTAAACCAAATCGCTTCACTCTCTTTCTTACCTTCCAAATTCATTGGCCACATAGTGTCTTGTTTAACTTCTTTATACCACTCCTGAAATTTTGTATCTATTTTGTGATAAAACTCATCATCAATTTTGCCTAAAAGTTCATAAGACTTCTCCAGCATATCCAAATTTTTCAAAACCAGTTTAGCCAGCTCTTGTTCAGTATTGTTCATTTTAAAATCCTTTATAGTGATGCAAAGTGATTAGCCAATTGGTTAAAAATAACCTGCTGATATGGAGAATAGTGTGAATACGAAGCAATTGTTTGCCTTAGACATTTAGCAATCTCCTGCCAAGAAAGCAAAATAACTTTATCGTGCAGTAATGTATCATGTGGAAGTTGTTTATTTTTCGTGAGAAATAGCAAATGTTTTTGTGATGCCGTTTCTTTATTCAAGCGTTCCCAGTAACGCCGTAATTGGCTGTTGTGCTGACTTATTGCCTCATTAGCGTCTACTTTCGCTTCCAAAAACAAACAGGTGCTTCGGCTTTTTATCACGATATCTATGCGTTCGGAGATGTTGCCGTATTGACAAATCTCAAACTGAGTTGCATAAGGTTCATATCTTAAATAATCAATTACCGAACCCAAGCGGTTTTCTTTATCAATAAATTTCAATAGATTCAATAAAAAACACTTCCCCAAGCCGTGATCGCCTTTTTCGTCCATCAACCAACCTAAAACTTCACAATTTTTCAGCTCCGATCTGCCTATTCTCACAAACTGCCAAAGGTTCATCTGCATTCCTGCCCGAAATAAGGCATCATCTCTCTCCCGATAAGCATCCAAAAATTTTTTTAATTCAGAAGCATCCAAATTTATAGAATAATCAATCTTAGCTTTTGCTTTCTGCTCAGGTTGTTTTTCATATAAACATCTAAACTCATCATAAAACTTAACAAACTGCTGCTGAAAATCCGATTGATTCATCACTCTTTCCCTTAACATTCTAAAATTACAGAAAAAATCCTTAAACTTATCTACTTCCATCATTACTTTCCATATGCCAAGAGAAATACAAAATCAATGCTTTTTTAAATTTAAATATTGATAGGGAAATGGCCTTTATCTGTTTTATGTCCGCGCCCTCACATCAAACGCATACCGCAGCCCTTCGCCTATCATCACCAGCAGCAACAGCATCACCGTCAGCGCGCCGACGGCCGACAGGCCTATCCACCATGCGTCGAGATTGTCTTTGCCTTGCGCCAGCAGTTCGCCCAAGCTGGCTTGCGAAGCGGGTACGCCCAAACCGAGGAAGTCGAGGCTGGTTAAGGCCAGCACCGCGCCGGAAATGCGGAACGGTAAAAACGCCAGCACCGGCGTTAAGCTGTTGGGCAAAATGTGCCGCCACATAATCGTGCGGTTGCCTACGCCCATGCTTTTCGCCGCCAACACATAATCGGCCTGACGGTTTTTGAGAAACTCGGCGCGCACATAGTCCGACAAGCCCATCCAGCCGAACAGCGACAGAATCACCAGCAGCACCAGCAGGCCGGGATTGAAAAACGACGATAAGATAATCAGCAAATAAAGCTCGGGCAGCCCGCCCCAGATTTCCAAAAACCGCTGCATCACCAAATCGACCTTGCCGCCGAAATAGCCTTGCACCGCGCCTGCCAGCACGCCGATAAGGGTGGTTACGGCGGTTAAGGCCAGTGCAAACAGCAGCGAATCGCGAAAGCCGTACACCAACCGCGCCAACACGTCGCGCCCGCGGTCGTCGGTGCCGAGCCAATGGGTTTCAGACGGCCTCGCAGGGTCTGGCTGCGTGTCGAAATCGTTGAGGGTATTGGCGGCGTAAGGATTGGGCAGATACACGGCGTAGTTGCTGTTGGAAGTGATATTTTGCCGCACCAAAGGGTCGAGGTAATCGGCGGGCGTGTCGAAATCGCCGCCGAACTCGGTTTCATGATAGGTGTTGACGAGCGGGAAGTAATATTGGCCGTTGTAGTGTATCCATAACGGCTTGTCGTTGCTCCAAAGCGGCGCTGCCAAAGCAATGACGAACAATACGGCCAACAGCCTCAAAGCCAGCCAGCCGCGTTTGTGTTGTTTGAATGCCTGCCATGCTTGGGAAGAAAAATTTTTCTGCATCTTTAATTATTAAAATAGAACACTTGAAGGCCGTCTGAAAATAAGTTGGGCTAACATTTTCAGACGGCCTAAAGCAATCTAACTTTCAGTAACTCATATGTAACATCATGTTTTTTGAAACGCAGATAATGCAAGTTTCAATGCCTCAATCTCACGTTCTTTTTGAATAAGCAGTTGTTCCTTATGGTCAAGCATCAACTGCATTCTTTCTATTTCTGCAGAGTTATCCACACCATAATAATTACTACTATATTGACTGTTTTCACTTACCAAACAAATCAAACTTTTATCATCAATACTCAATAAATCAACCAAATCAATTCCCAACACTGTGGCAATTTTTTCTAGTGTGGGAATATTCAAACGCGTTTTACCACGTTCAATTTTTGCATAACCATTTGTAGACATATTGAGCTGCATAGCCATCTCTTCTTGTGTGAGTTGATTCAGCTCTCTTACTTTTTTAATTTTTTCATTAATCTGCATAATATCCAGCCTAGATACTTTTTGGGCGGGTTATAAGGAATAACTGTTGGTGGTTTAAAACTGTTGACTATTCTAACATACAAACGCTATTTACAAGCACATTACTCAATATCTTAAAAAGGAAAACTCATGACTAATTTGATTACTCCTCAATTGGTTACACCGCAGCAATTAGCCAATATCTTTCAAAGTGCCTACATAAAAGTCCATGAAACAACAGAAAAATCAATTTCTATTTTGATAGCAAACGATCTTCTCGACATTTTCATTAATACAGATGAAAATAGACTGGAAATTCTTTTTATCAAAAGAGTTGCTGAACAAGAAAAACTGATTGAACATGAGCACTTAATTTGTAAAACTCTTAGTCAATTGAATGCAGAAAAAATATTTAAATGTAGTTTTCGACACAATAATAAAAATATAGCATTTTTTGTAGTTGATTATATTTATTTTTATACATTCGGTCTTAATGCAGCTCAATTAGTTAATGACTGTAACATTTTACAAAGGGTGGGAACTGAATGCACGGAAAAAATGGCAAATATTCTCCATGAAAACGGGGTATTTGCATGAATACTTCAGATATCAATAATATTTTAGCTACTTCATCACCTGAACAATGGTTGAAAAATGAAGCCGAAGGCATATTTTTTTACAGATCAGACAACGACTTAACAATTATGCGAAATCCTGTTACAGAATGGCAAGAATTTAATGAATATTGGGTTCCAAAACTTATTAGTCCCCATACGAAATTAATTAGATATACCGTTAAGTATCAGGACAGTATAGTTACTCAAAAAAATATGGTCTTATTAAATGGCATGGTAAATGTACCTCTTCCATTCACTCATGAAGATTTAAGAGTTAGAGCTGCCGATGTAAATTTTGCAAAAATTGTAACAATTACTCCTCACGGGTCATTGGTTGAAGATTGGCTGTGCAATAAGTGCCATTTTTCTATTGAGCCTTAGTAGTTAGTAGTAACGGGCCTTCGATATTTTCAGGAGGCCTGTTTTATTTATACGCTAGTTTTTTCAATTCTGTTTGATGGGCGGAAACCACACGTTTGGCACTGTGCATAACCAGCCTCTTGGTCGCCTCGTCGTCTTGCAATACCATGCCGACCACTTTGGCGCCGTCATGTTTATGCTTTTGGCTGTCTGCAGGAATATCGTTTAAACGTTTAATCATGGTTTGTCTCCCGATTAAAATGATTCAGGCCGTCTGAAATCTTTTCCCGACCTATTTCTGCCCGCCGAAATGAATGCGTGGATCCACCCACGAATAAGAAATGTCCGACAGCAGCTTCGCCAGCAAACCCATCAGCGTAAACACATACAGCGTGCCCATCACCACCGGATAATCGCGTTTCATCACCGCTTCATAAGAAAGCAAACCCAAGCCGTCGAGCGAAAACAGCGTTTCAATCAGCAGGCTGCCGGTAAAAAATGCACCGATAAAGGCGGCGGGAAAGCCGGTAATCAGCGGAATCATGGCGTTGCGAAACACGTGCTTCATCAAAATCTGCTTTTCCGGTAAACCTTTGGCGCGCGCGGTATAGACATATTGGCGGCGGATTTCTTCGAGAAACACATTTTTGGTCAGCACCGTCATCACCGCCAAATTGCCCGCCACAGAGGCGGTAATCGGCAAAGCCATGTGCCACAGATAATCGGTTATTTTCGCGCCCCAACCGAGTGTTTCCCAATCATCGCTCACCAAACCGCCCTGCGGAAACCATGCGAAAAAGCTGCCGCCGCCGAACAACACCAGCAATACCAAACCCAACACAAACGGCGGAATGGTGTAGCCGACCAAAATCACGATGCCCGATACCGCATCAAACCGCGAACCGTCGCGCACCGCTTTGGCAATGCCCAGCGGGATACAAATCAGATAAGTCAGAAAAAACGTCCACAAGCCCAAGCTCATCGACACCGGCATTTTTTCTTTCACCAATTCCAGCACCGTTTGATGATGGAAAAAACTCTCGCCTAAATCAAAACGGGCAAACCGCGATACCATGTCGAAAAAGCGCGTAAGCGGCGGCTTGTCGAAACCGTATAAAGCATTCAGCGCGGCCATATCGTCGGCACTCAAACCGCCACCGCGCTTCAATGCTCCCGCTGACTGAGCCGCCGTTTCGCCGCCTACTCCGCTTTGCGTGAGCTGCTGCACCATCTGCTCCACCGGCCCGCCGGGCACGAACTGGATCACGGCAAACGTTACCGCCAAGATGCCCAGCAGCGTGGGCACCAGCAAAAGCAGACGCTGAAAAATATACCGCCACATAGAGTGATCATCCGAAATCGAAAGATGCGGGCATCTTATCATATTGAGGCCGTCTGAAAACGCTTCGGCTTTTCAGACGGCCTCAATTGTAAGCAATGCGCCTTTGTGCCAAAATCCGATTGAACAACAGCTTGCAGAGCAAAAACACACGCCTCAGCGTTTTGCCTGCAGCAGGCCAATCCGTTTTCTCTACATAGGAAATCCAAAATGTTTCAGCACGTTGCATTCTACCCCGGCGACCCGATTCTCAGTTTGGTCGAAACCTTCAACAACGACCCGCGCGCCCATAAGGTCAACCTCAGTATCGGCATTTATTTCGACGAAAACGGCAAACTGCCCGTGCTTGATTCCGTGCGCCAAGCCGAAGTAAAACGCGCCGCCACCGCCCTGCCGCGCCCCTATCTGCCGATGGAAGGTTTGGACGCATTCCGCCGCGCCGTGCAAAACCTGCTCTTCGGCGCAACCAACCCCGCTTTGCAGGAAAACCGTATCGCCACCATCCAAACGCTCGGCGGTTCGGGCGCGTTGAAAGTAGGCGCGGATTTTCTGCACCGCTGGTTTCCGAACGCCAAAGTGTATGTGAGCAACCCGACTTGGGATAACCACAAGAGCATTTTTGAAGGTGCGGGCTTTGAAGTCGGCACTTATCCGTATTACGACCCGGCCACCGGCGGTGTGCAATTTGAAGAAATGCTGGCGTTTTTACTGCATCTGCCCGAACACAGCATTTTGATTCTGCATCCGTGCTGCCACAACCCCACCGGCGTGGATTTAACCGCCGCGCAATGGGATGCTGTGCTGGAAATCGTGCAAACGCGCAAGCTGATTCCGTTTATGGATATGGCTTATCAGGGCTTCGGCGATGATTTGGACAGCGATGCCTACGCTATCCGCAAAGCCGTGCAGATGGGCTTGCCGCTGTTTGTGAGCAATTCGTTTTCAAAAAATATGTCGCTCTACGGCGAACGCGTAGGCGGCTTGTCGGTGGTGTGCCCGAATGAGGAAGAAGCCGCGTTGGTGTTCGGCCAACTGAAATTTACCGTGCGCCGCATTTATTCCAGCCCGCCCGCGCACGGCGGCTATGTGGCTGCCGACGTGATGAACACGCCGGAGCTGTCGGCACAATGGCAAAGCGAAGTGTATGCCATGCGCGACCGCATCCGCGCCATGCGCCAAAAGCTGTACGATGTGCTGACGCGCAAAGTGCCGGGTAAAAACTTCGATTATTTCATCACCCAGCGCGGCATGTTCAGCTACACCGGTTTAACACCCGAACAAGTGCAGCGCCTGCAAGACGAGTTTGCCGTTTACCTCGTCGGCTCCGGCCGCATGTGTGTGGCGGGGCTAAACGAATCGAACATTGATTATGTGGCCGATGCTTTTGCGGAAGTATTGAAATAAAGCTGCACCCATCAAGATAAGAGGCCGTCTGAAAATTTCAGACGGCCTCTTATTTATCCGGCTTCAGTGCATCAGCGTTTTTTAGAAGTCAAACGCGAAAATTTCCATGCGGCCAATGCCATGCCGGTAATGATGCGGTATTTCCAGCTCAAGGGCAAAAAGAAGGTTTTGAACAGCATATTGCCGGAAGGAACGGCATCTGCCAAGCTGACGACGGTGCTCAAGCTGTTTTCAAAAAAGTTGTCCTGCTCTTTGGCTTTGCGGGTTTTCAAATGCTCGGCTGTGATTTTCAAACGGGCCAGCTCCGCCTGCATTTGTAAAAGTTTGCGTTGTTCAGATCGTGTTGGCATCTTTTTCTCCTGCTGTGTGTGCGGTTTGTTTTACGGCGCCGCTCAAATAAGCGATGTCTTCCTGCATGTCGCGCAAGGTGGCGGCTATCTGTGAGTTTTTGTGCTTCCAAGACGATACCGCCCACGCCGCCATGATAATTATGCTCAACAGGCACACGCCGGAAATACCGAAAAACACCCAAATCTTCGCTTCATCGCTCAACACATGGTTCAAGCCCAGCAGCAAGCTGACGATGCTTAAGGCAAACAAAGCACCAATCAGCACGATAACGGCAAAAATTCTCATCACACAACCGGCTTGATCGCTCAAATCCAAATGCAGCATACGCAAACGCAGCAGCAGCAAATCAACGCCTTGGTTCAATAATATTTGGAAATGGTTGAAATTTCTTTTTATATTCATACTGATGTCCTTTTAAAGGCCGTCTGAACCACACATAAACCAAATACAGGTGTCGTTGTGTGAATGATATGGTGTGTCATATTTTATTTGTTTTGTTTCATTGCATCCGTCAATACAGCGGGGCAATGAAAGGCCGTCTGAATTTTTTCAGACGGCCTCTAACCGGTAGATTAACGGCGGTTTAACAAAACGCCTACCACCAAACCGGCCAATGCCGCAAAACCCATAGCGTAGTAAGGTTTGTCTTGAATCAGCTCGTCAGCTTGCTTGGCAGTGTTTTTCACTTTTCTCGCAGCCTGATCTTCGAAATCATAGAATTTAGCCTTAGCAGCGCTCAATTTGTCTTGCAGTTTCACTTTCAAAGCTTTGGCTTCTTCGGTGCCGGCTTCAACACCGGTGTTGTACAACTCTTCAACATCGCTCAATACGGAACGGATTTCTTTCATCAATTCGTCTTTTTGCTGTTCGAAATCTTGTTTCATGGTTTACTGCCTCCTGATAATGGTTAAAAAATTTTCTTACTGCCTGTTTGGATATGGCATTGAAATCCGATTATTCAATACAGATTTAAGTTAGCGATTGAATAAAAACAGTCAGATACCGTTAATTTTATTTAAGTGATTATGGATTTTACGCCGCTTTCACCGAGAGGCCGTCTGAAAGCGAACTATGTGAGCTTCGCTAAAACGAGCTACGCGAGCTTCGCTAAAACCATATGCCAAACATCAATCTCCAGTCAACTAAAAAAGTCAAAAGCCTTTTTGCAGCTTGGTGCAAAAAGGCTTCTTACCGAATCGGTATTATTTGACGCGCATGTCGCCGGTTTCAACAAAACGCTGATGCCAAGACAAGGCTTCGCTCAGCATGTGCGGCGTGTGCAGACCGCCTGCTTTTTCGGCGCGGTCGAAGTAGTCGCGCAGCATGTCGCGGTAATCAGGATGCGCACAGTTCTCGATAATCAACTTGGCACGTTGGCGGGGTGCTTTGCCGCGCAAGTCGGCCATACCCTGCTCGGTCACGATAAACATCACGTCGTGCTCGGTGTGGTCGTGGTGGGAAACCATCGGCACGATGCAGGAAATGGCGCCGTCTTTGGCTACCGACGGGCTGACGAAGAACGAGAAGAAGGCATTGCGGGTAAAGTCGCCCGAACCGCCGATACCGTTCATCATTTTCGTACCCATCACATGAGTGGAGTTTACGTTACCGTAAATATCGGCTTCGATCATGGCATTCATGCCGATTACGCCCAAACGGCGGATCAACTCGGGGTTGTTGGTGATTTCCATCGGGCGCAATACGATTTTGTCGCGCAGGAACTCGATATTGTCGTTAAAGCGTTGCAGGGCATCGGGGCTGAACGACAGTGCGGTTGCAGACGCAGATTTCATTTTGCCGGCAATGATCAAATCCAACATACCGTCTTGCAACACTTCGGTGTAGCCGGTCAGGTTGTCAAACGGCGCATCCATCAAACCGGCCAATACCGCGTTGGCTACGTTACCCACGCCGGATTGCAGCGGCAGCAGGTTGGCAGGCAGGCGGCCTGCTTTTACTTCGTGCGAGAAGAAGTCAATGATTTGCGCGGCGATGCGTTTGGAGTTTTCATCGGGGTCGGCAAACTTGCTGTTGCGGTCGAATGCGTCGGTCAGCACGATGGCAACGATTTTGTCCAAATCGCATTCCAGATAATGCGTGCCGATGCGGTCGTCGGGTTTTACCAGCGGAATCGGTTGGCGGTTGGGCGGTGTGCCTACGTCGAAATACACGTCGTGCATGGTTTCGAGCAAGGGGTTTTGTTTGGCGTTCACTTCGATGATAACGTGTTTGGCCGCTTTCAACACTTCGTTACAGTGGCCGATACCCATAGCCGGAATGATTTTGCCGTCGGCGGTAATGCCGGTGGCTTCAATGATGGCCAGCTGCATTTCGCCGTAGAAGCCGTTGCGGATTTGCTGCTCGACGTGAGAAAGGTGCATATCTTGATAGAAGATATTGCCTGCGTTGATGCTGTTGCGGATGCCGGGGTCGGATTGGAACGGGTTGCGGAAGCTGACGCAGTTTGCGGCAGCCAATACGCCGTCGCACTCCGGCGCGGTAGAAGCACCGGTAATCATACCGATGGCAAATTCCTCGCCACGCGCATGAGCGGCTTTGGCACGCTCGGCAATGGCGGTGGGCAGGGCTTTGGGATAACCGGCACCGGTAAAGCCGCTGATGCCTACGGTCATGCCGTTTTGAACAAACTCGGCCGCTTGGTCAGCCGACATAATCTTGGCGCGCAGGCCTTCGTGCTGTACGCGTTCTGCGGGATTAGTACTCATTGTGCATCTCCTCTTGGAATACGGGAAGCCGCAGGTTGGTGCGCAGGCTTCCGTCGGTTTGATATTTCGGACAAACGGCCGCCATGCAGTATGGCGCACCGGTTCAATGGGCAATATATAGTAAAGGTTTTATTGTGTAAAGACAGGCAATTGCAACAAACAGACAGCATTTTATAAAAATGTTGAAATCAAATGGAAAAGCCGGTTTTGCGCTGTTTTCGCACGCATGGTGCATCTGATATGAAGCCTTTTCGCGACAATATTTATCGCGGTTTCATATCGGCTGCCGGTTTGGTTTGAGGCCGTCTGAAATACCGACACAAGCCTTTTCAGACGGCCTCTTTCTTTACCATCTCTAACAATATGCAAGTGCAAATACCGATATACTGATAATATCTGTTTGTTTTAGCGCTTTATTTAAGGACGAATCATGAAAAACATTTTACTTGCCGGAGTGCTTGTGTCTGCCCTGTCCGCCTGTACGGTGGGCACGCCCGGAATGTCGGTCGGCTTGGGCGTCGGCACCAATATCGGCCGCCATGTCGGCTTAGGCACGTCCATCAATATTCCCGTGGGCATCGACCGTAACCGCAACCCGTCCGGCGTGAATGTGGTTGAAGAGCAAATCGTCACTTATTTCGACAGCCGCGGCAACGCCGGCAACCAGCCGGTTCAAGGCGGTTTTTACCGACAGCTGATCAGCAAACGCAGCAACGAATATATCGTGCAGGATTTTTATTACGACAACAGCAGAAAACGCACCGACCCTTACACATTGCCGCGCAACCGCCTGCTTGATTTCCACGCCCATCCTGAAAACGGCACGCTGACCACTTATGCCTACAACGGCAATCTGATGCAGCAAAAAGTTTATCAAAACGGCAGACTGGTTAACGCCAAATACTAATCGGCAGATGCTTTTAACGAAGGTTCCGAAGGGCTTAAATCTTCGCAACGCAAACCGGCTTGATACAACAATATTCCTGCAATCTTTCCACCCGAAACCAAACCGTAGGGCGGGCAGAGATGCCCGCCCTACTTGGTGTAGCACCATTCAAATTTCCAAACTGCCTTTTCAGACGGCCTCTTCTCTAAGGTTAATCAAGGCCGTCTGAAAACCGGCCGCCTTATTTCGCCAACCCGTTCAACTTCTTCACAACCTGCGGCGTATCCAAGCCGTAGCGGAACATATCGTTGGCTTTCCATAGGTAAATCTTGCCGTTTTTGGCGGCGTTGCTGCCGGCGACTTCAGGACGGGCGGCGAATTGTTTGGTGCCGCCGATCAGTTTTTCGTGGTGGTCGGCGATGATGATCACATCAGGTTTGGCGGCGATCCATGCTTCGCGGTTGAGCGGTTTCATGCCGTCGAGGTTGGCTGCCGCGTTGATGCCGCCTGCGCGTTTGATGATTTCGTCGGCAGCGGTGTTTTTACCGGCGACGATGCGGCCGTCGTAGCTGAAGAGATAGCGTTTGCCGTTTTGCGGCTGCTGTTTCATCTCGGCCTGCCATTTGCCTGCCAATACGTCTGCTTGGGCGGTTTTGTTAATCAGTTTGCCCACGGCGCGGATGCTTTGCGGGTAGGCGGCAATGCTGTCGTCGGGGGCGACGTTCACGGCATTGACACCGGCTTTTTTCAAGTTGGCGAAAATGGTGGCCGGCTGCACCATCCACGAACCGATGGCCACGTCGGGTTTGGCGGCGATAATCGGCTCGACGGTTAATTGGCGGTGGATACCGATGCTGGGCTTGCTTTTCAATATGGGGTTTTGAACAGTTTGGTCGCGGGCAACGATTTCGTTGGTGGCGCCCAGTGCGACAACGATATCGGCCACGTCGGGCGACATCACGACGATGCGTTGGGCGTAAGCGGTTTGCAGGGCGGCGCACAATACGGCGGCGGTGAAGATGGTTTTTTTCATGTGTTTTTCCTTTTTGGATATGGGAGTTTCAGACGGCCTTCGGTGTATGGTGGAGGCCGTCTGAGAGGTTTGGTTAAGACTTCATGCTGTTGTAGGGCGGGCATCCCTGCCCGCCATGTACCCGAAAAACTTAAGCCCAAATGCGGCGGGCAAGGATGCCCGCCCTACGATACGGCGTGTTGATTCAGACGGCCTCGATGCCTGTCTGAAAACCTTACCAAGCATCAACCTGCCAGCAGCTTATCGGTAATCTCGCGCCATGCTTCGAGTTCCGGCTCGCCTTCCTGCCTTCTGCCGAAAATCTGAATCACGGTTTTGCGGCGGTTGTCGAAGCCTTCCACACAGGTAACAAAGCCGTCGCGTATCGGGCGGCGCACGACCCAAGTTTCTACGATTTCGTCGTCTTTCAGGTGCATGCTGAAGCCTTCTTCTTTGCCGTCGAGCACGTTGAGGTAGCCGCGGGTGCGCACGACGTTGTGCACTTTGCCTGTCTGAATCTGCACGAGGCCGCGGTTGCCGGCGAAAATCATGATTTCGATGCCGCGGTCGCGGGCGGCTTCGAGCACTTGCTGCCATGCGTCGTGGTTCAGCAGCTTGGTTGCGCCTTCGGGGGCGTGGCGGTAGGCGGTTTGGCGGTCGAGATTGAATGTTTCCAACAGGCCGCCGAAGTGGTGCACGTCTTTCAATTCGTTCCAACGCTCTTGAAACGCGGCTTCTTTTTCAGACGGCAATGCGGGCGTGGCGGTTACGGGCGGCAATTCGCCGGTTTGGAATGCAGGCTTGCCTTCGGTGCGGAACGCGTCGAGCAAAGCCTGCCACTCGGCTTCTTTACCCTCTTCGCGCATAAAGACTTTCTGCACGGATACGCCGAATTCGTCGTAAAACTGAATCGAACGGGACACTTTTTCGCCGTCGCGGTTGGTAACGGCCAGCACATGATGCCAGTGCGCCGGGAAAATCCGCAGGTCGATGCCGCCTACGTTCACGGCGATGCCCGAAGTCGGCGCCATACTCACGTTTTCATACACGCCCTGCTTTTCGTGCACGCACACGCTGTTGCGCACAATGCACTGCACCAAACCCAGCGTGTGCAGTTTCAACACGATGTCGCGTACATGGTTTTTGCCGCCGAGGTAAACCGTTTCCGGCGCGTCGGCCATCAGCGCACCTTCGCTCACGCCCAAATCGGCGGCGGCTTCGCGCGGGAAATACATGCCCTTCTTTTGGGCTTTGTCGGCTTGGTATTGCTCCCAAAGATTCATTCGATTCTGCTCCTTCTTTTTTGTCTGTGCTTTTTCAGACGGCCTCTTGAACATCAAAACGCCTGTTTGAAAAACATGACATTATGCCGTTTTTTCAAACAACATTTCCATATAAATGCGGTCGGTCAGATTGCCGCTTTTATCCACGGCCTTATCCTGTCTGGCCGTCTGAAAGCACAGGCGCAAAGGCAGGCCGCGGGTCAGCGCCACAACATCATGCGGTTCGTAAAGCGTAAACCCGTAAGCGCAAAACGGCAGCGTCTGCATAAAGTTTTTCCCGCAAAAACTCAGGCACAAACGCCCGCCGGTTTTGAGCACGCGGCAGGTTTCTTCCATTAACGCCGCCGGATGCTCCCAAAAATAAAGCGTATTGACGCTGATGATTTTGTCGAACGCATGGTCGGCAAACGGCAATTCCGCGCCATTATACAGATGGTAATCGGCAAGCCCCGCGTTGATAAAGGCTTGGTTAAATGCCACGGCTTCTTCGTGCATCAAAGGCGAAGTTTCCACGCCCGTATAGTGCAGCCGCGCCGCCAGCGACAACACATACCCCAGCAAACCGCCGTTGCCGTAGCCCAATTCGAGAACGCGGTCGCCGTCGTTCAAACCCAGCGTGGAAAACGCGTTCACAATCAGCGAAAGATTGCGCAAATTCATGGCTTGGCCGAACGCCCTGCCCATCTCGCCATGCGGACAACGGAGCTGGGCGGCGGTTTGTTCGAGAGTGGGTTCCATGCTTATTCCTTAACACAGAGGCCGTCTGAAAACAGAGCGGCCATATTTTTCAGACGGCCTGTCTGAAACCCCTATCGAGGCCGTCTGAAATTGCGCTTAAAACTTCAACTGCAACGAAGCGGCGACATTGCGGCCGGGCTGGGTGTAGGTATCTATCGTGCCGAGGTTTTCCACGCCCGCCACATCGGCGTGCTGCCAGTATTTCTTGTTGGCGATGTTGTAAACATTCAGGCCAAGCTCCAGATTTTTAAGCGGTTTGTACCAAACGCCCGCATCCCACACGCCGTAGCCGGGTGCTTTGAAAAAGGCGGGGTTGCTGGTGCGTTTCTGCGCCGTTGCCCAGCGCAATTTGGTGCCTGCGCCCCATTTTTCTTGCGCGTAGTCCACCCCCAGCACGCCGTTGAGCGGGTAGGCGGTGTCCAGCGGTTTGCCTTCGCCGTCTTTGCCGCGCATCCAAGCGATGCTGGTGCCGACCTGCCAGTTGTCATTAAGTTTCACGGAAGCGGCGGCTTCGATGCCGTAGGTTTTTACTTTGTCCAGATTGTCGTATCTGTGCACCTGAATCGGGCGGCCGCCTGCGCCCGGCTCAACCCCGATCTGCGTGCGGTTGATGAAATCGCGGTAACGGTTGTAGAAGGTGGTAACCTGCGCTTTGGTGCGTTCGTCTTTATATTTCAAACCCAGCTCGAAGCTGTCGGAATGTTCCGATTTCAAGTTGTTGTTCGGAATCACTTTATAACCGTGCTGACTGTTGCTGAACGACATTGTGGCGGTGTCGAACGGCGGCGTGCGGAAGCCGCGCGAATAAGTGGCAAAGCCGGTAAACGCCTCGCCGAACGGCACGCTCAAACGCAGGCTGGGCGTGAACGAGCTGTCGCTGAAGTCTTTCGGCAGGCTGTCGGGCTTGCTGTTCAGATAGGCTTGGTCGATTTGCGGTTTGAGCTTTTCATGCTCGAAACGCAAGGCCGGCGTCAGCACGATGCCGTTGGGAAACGCCAAGCTGTCTTGCGCATAAAGGCTGAGTGTGCGGCGGCGCGAGTCGGGGAAGGTTTTGTTCGGATACAGCGCACCGGCGTACATGTGGCTGATGCTGCCGTCGCGCCCCACCGTGGTGCTTTCGCGCGTGCGCTCGGTGTCGGTTTGTTTGAATTCCGCGCCTGCCACAATAGTGTGTTTCAGACGGCCCGTATCGGCTTCAAACACGCCGCGGGTATTGATGCCTTGGGTGGTTTGGTTGAAACCGTAATCGGAATAACGGATGCCTCCGCCCACCACGCGCCCGCCGATGCTCGTGCTGTCATCGGTAACCGAATCGTCTTCCGATTTCAACTTCTGCCGGTAAACGTGGACATTGGCTTCTTTCAAGGCCGAATCACCGCGGTAGCGGTAGCCCAGCTCGATACGCTGGCGGCGGGCGCGGTCGTCGGAAGTGTTGGAATGTGTTGTGGTTACACTCGGGCCGCGCGGCGCACCGGCACCCAACGTATTGAGCAAATCAGTCTCTTTTTTGCGGTAAAAATGCTCGAACAAAGCTTCTACGCGGTGGTTTTCATTGCCCGCATCGCCTTTGGCCAGAATGTTGTAACTGAGGAAATCCTGCGGGTTCGGCTTAGTGCGGCGGCCGTTGCGTGTATCGACGCTGCCGCGGTTTTTACTTTCATGGCCTTGACGGTGCGTGAGCATCAGCAAACCTTGCGCATTTTCCGTATAGCCCGCCGCCGTTGCCGTTACGCCGTGGCTGCGGTCGCGACTGCGGTAGCCGTGTTTCAGGCCGAAATGGAACGGTTTTTCGGCATCGACAAAATCAGCGGGCGAATAAGTGGAAAAATTGACCACGCCGCCCAAAGCATCGCTGCCGTACAGCGCGGAATACGGGCCTTTCACAATATCTACCTGCTTCAAAGTATCGGCTTCCACCAAATCGCGGCCCGAAACCGCCGCATTGCTGCCGCCGCCCGCATAGGCTTCGGGAACGCGGATACCGTCCACCATCATCAAAATGCGGTTGCCGCCGATACCGCGGATATTTACCCCCGCATTACCGCGGCGGCTGTTGTCGGTCGGCACGTCCACGCCCGGCTCGTACAGCACCACATCATCCAAATTGGCCGCCGCCGCACTATCCAGCTCTTTACGCGAAACCACCGCCACATTCGGCGCGGCCTTATCCAAAGCCTGCGCGTGGCGGTCTGCGGTTACGGTAACGGTTTCCAGATTTGCCTTATGAATATACGGCGTATCGGCATAAACGGCCGGCGCGGCAAAAGCCAAAGCAACGGCATATACGGTGGGATTCAGTTTCATCTCTTTTCCTGATTAAATGGGTTTGCAAAGCATCAAAACGCACCCGAAGCGCCCCGTTTATCCGAATCAAACGAGGCCGGCACACAGGCCGGTTCGGCACGCATCATGCATGATTAATTATCAATACGAATAATTCAACAAATAAAAATATATTTGAGAATGATTTAGATTAGTATAAATAGTTTTGAGAAAATAGGAAACCGCCATATCGGTAAAAATGCCGTCTGAAAAAACGGTAAGTCTGAAACTTTTTTCTTTTGAGAAATAGTTTTGCCGGATAGATATTGAAATCAATCCGGCAAAATTTTTATGGTGAAAATAAATATTCGTTTATGACATTCTAAATAATTAGAACGATTGAAATAACAACCACATATCTTTATTCCAAGAAAGATATTGCCGTTAAAATCTCTATGCTTTCATTGTTTTTTAAGCCATTGAGCAACTTATGAAATTGCCGCATTTGCCTGTCGCCATAAATTTTGTCTTTGCTTCTAATATCTTCATCCGCAACAAAATGGCATAAATTATAATAAATAGGAAGCCATGCTGTGGGAGCATTTTCCCACAATAGCAAAAGCTCTTCTCCCGATAATTCGCCATTGAGATATTTGGAGAGTGAGTTTATTAAATCAATATCTTTTTTGTCGCACATCGAAGCAATCCCCACCAACTAACATTTCACCTTATTAAATGAACCAAATTTGAAAACTGCTGTATAAAAAATCACAAAACAGAAATTTTCAGGCCATCTGAATCCAAGCCATTAAAGAGTGCTTATATTTACAGTTTGAGGCCGTCTGAAAATTATTGCATGACAAGCATTGAATTTTTGCGTTGCTATCCTTATAACAAAGCCATTACAACATTTTGGAAATCAGAAGTTACTAAATCATATGACCCATACCGTGCATTTACAGTTCGACGACATCGACAACACCGTGCTGCAACGCCTGTGCGGCGCGCTCGACAGCCATCTCGACACCTTAGGCAAAGCCCTCGACATCCAAATCAGCCGCCGTTTCGCCAACTTTACCTTCTTAGGCAACCTCGCCCATGCAGGCCGCTGTGCTCTGCTTGCTTTGGCCGATATAGCCGAAAGCCGCGATCTGGAAGACAGCGACATCCAGCTTGCCGCCGTCGAAGCCAAAACCGCCGATGCGCAGCACGAAGAAAAACACCACGACCAGCAATACTATCTGCGTACCAAACGCGGCAGCATCGGCGGGCGTACACCGCGCCAAAACGGCTACATCCGCGCGCTGCTCAACCACGATGTCGTTTTCGGCTTGGGACCTGCCGGTACGGGTAAAACCTATCTGGCCGTAGCCGCCGCCGTTGACGCGATGGAAAGACACCAAATCGAACGCATCGTTTTGGTACGTCCCGCCGTAGAAGCCGGCGAAAAACTCGGCTTTCTGCCCGGCGACCTCGCCCAAAAAGTCGATCCCTATCTGCGCCCGCTTTACGACGCTCTATACGACTTGATGGGTTTCGACCGAGTAACCAAGCTCTTGGAAAAAGGCTTAATCGAAATCGCCCCGCTGGCTTACATGCGCGGCCGCACGCTCAACGGTGCGTATGTGATTCTTGACGAAGCGCAAAACACCACGCCCGAGCAGATGAAGATGTTCCTCACCCGCATCGGCTTCGGTGCCAAAGCCGTGATTACCGGCGACCTGAGCCAAATCGACCTGCCGCGCAACATTAAATCAGGCTTGAAAGACGCCAAGGAAAAACTCAGCGGCATCGAAGGCCTGTATTTCCACACCTTCACCAGCGAAGACGTAGTGCGCCATCCTTTGGTGCAGAAAATCGTCGAAGCCTATGACGCGGCCGATGCAGCGGAAGAGAAAGCAAAAAAACAGATAAACTTGCCGCAAGGCCGACACTTGGCTTGATTGGCAACGATTCAATACAACCTCGATTACAAACATCCGATACCTTAAAACCCATACAAAAGCCGTCTGAAACTAATTTTTCAGACGGCCTCCATCCCTCAAAAAACCTTAAAGTATCAACATTATAAGAACCTTTCCCGGCAAAAGCTGTCTTCACATGCAGGCTTGCCGTAAAGCACAAAACAACGACCTGCTGCGGCATCCCGCATTTAAACGTTTTTCATGAAATAAAGAAAGGTTTAAAATGAAAAAAGGATACTACTTAAAAATTTCTATCTTGTTTGCAGTGACTTCAATTATCAATTTTGTGGTTGTCCATAAGCCGAACAGCACGCCTTACCTAGGCTATTTCTTTGCCGCGGCCGCCGTAGCAGCCTTTGTCCTCCACCTCAAAAAAGGCTGAGCAGGCCGTCTGAAACCATACAGCTTTCCCAGCAGCCCGCACTCCTGCGAGCTGTTTGCTTAACTTAATCAGGCCGTCTGAAACCTGCAAAGCTGGTTTTGGCGAAACTCACAAAGTCCGTTTTCAGACGGCCTCTTCAAAAACAACTCCGTCATGACGAATCAAAATTTGCTATAATCGGCAACATCTTGATTTATCGAAACAACACATGCAAAACCTTCAATTCCCCCTCAACTTCACCTTCAAAATCTTCACACCGTCCAACGACTTCACCGTGTTCGACGCGCAAGGCGAAGAAGTGGCCTACACGCGGCAGAAGATTTTTAAGATCAAAGAATCCATCGAAATTTTCCGCAACGGCAGCCGCAGCGAGAGGCTCTACACCATCGACGCCGACCGCATTATCGACTTCAACGCCAACTACACCGTGCGCGACGCGGCAGGCCGAACCATCGGCAGCATCAAGCGCAGCGGCATGAAATCGCTGTGGAAAACCAGCTATACCCTCAGCGACGCAGCGGGCAGCCCGCGCTACACCCTGCACGAAGAAAATCCGTGGGTGGCCGTGCTCGACGGCATCGTCGGCGAAATTCCCATTCTCGGCATGCTCACCGGCTATTTTCTCAACCCGACCTATACCATCGCCACGTCCGACGGATGCGAAACCTACCGCCTTAAGAAAAACGCCTCGTTTTTCGAGCGCAAATTCAGCTTGGAAAAAACCACCCAAGCACCGGCAGAAGACGATGTATTGGTACTGAATGCCGCCATGCTGCTGATGCTGCTCGAGCGCCGCGACGGCTAACCTAATCGAGGCCGTCTGAAAACGCATTTTCAGATTTTGCTCAAACGCATCTTTTAAAGCCGGCAACGCGAGGCTGCTGCAAAATCAATCAAACTCAAAAATATCCGCACTCAACGCCAAACCGTAGGGGCGGATTGCATATCCGCCCGCAGATGCCGTTCGGTCGTGGTGGGTTAGGTCAGATTCGGTTTTTAAATTCGGCATAACGGGGGTCAAATGGAATGTTGGCATTTTCCGGCAAGGGCGGATATGCAATCCGCCCCCTACGCAAGCTGCCTGCCGGTCTGAAAGCGTTTGATTGGTCTGCTTAATCCGCTTTAGCGAAATCCGCACA
The DNA here is from genome assembly GCF_022870825.1 of Neisseria sp. Dent CA1/247. Taxonomy (NCBI): domain Bacteria; kingdom Pseudomonadati; phylum Pseudomonadota; class Betaproteobacteria; order Neisseriales; family Neisseriaceae; genus Neisseria; species Neisseria sp. Dent CA1/247. The sequence goes on from NZ_CP091522.1 coordinate 1,645,140, forward strand.
GCGCACTTTCAGACGGCCTCACACCATTCCCCGCCAAACCGCCCCATATAACAGACCGGCCGAAACAAACCACATACGTCATACCCGGGCTTGACCCCGGTATCCCGATTTCAGCAGCCGTCAACATCTCAGGTCAAAACCGGATATAACGGTATCCGTCATCAAAAAAAGCTATTGGCCGCAGCATTCCCCCCGCTGCCGATTCGGCTTACAATACGCCGTTTTTCCACACACAGACATTACCCATGAAAATCTGGTTCGGTCAGGGCAGCCGCCCCGACTTTCCGCAAGGCTCCGCCGTTACCATCGGCAATTTCGACGGCGTGCATCTCGGCCACCGCCACATCCTGCAGCGGCTCAAACAAGAAGCACAAAGCCGCGGCCTGCCCGTGGTTGCCGTGATTTTCGAACCGCAGCCGCAAGAATTTTTCGCCCGCAAACAAGGCCGCGAACTGCCCTACCGCCTCAGCCCGCTGCGCAGCAAACTGCACCTGCTGCGCGAAACCGGCTGCGTCGATGCCGTGTGGGTGCTGCGTTTCAACCAAGCCTTTGCCGACATCAACGCCCAAACTTTCATCAGCCGTCTGCTGCGCGAAACCCTCAACACCAAATACCTGCTCATCGGCGACGATTTCCGCTTCGGCGCAGGACGCGAAGGCGATTTCACCCTACTGCAAAGCCAGCCCGGCATGGTTACCGAGCGCACCCCTTCCGTGCTGGTGGAAAACATCCGTGCCAGCAGCACCGCCATCCGCAAAGCCCTTTCAGACGGCCTCTTGGAATACGCCCGCAAACTGCTCGGCCACGACTACGCACTCAGCGGCAAAGTCAAACACGGCGCCAAGCTCGGCCGCACCATCGGCTGCCCCACCGCCAACGTGCAGCTTCCCCAACACCACTACGCGCTCAGCGGCGTGTTTGTGGTTGAAGCGGAAGGCAGCTTCGGCACCCGCCGCGGCGTGGCCAGCTTCGGCTTCAACCCCACCGTATCGGCAACCCGCCGCCAGAAGCTCGAAGTGCATTTGTTCGACTTCAACGGCGATTTATACGGCCAACGTATCCGCGTGCGTTTTCTACACAAACTGCGCGACGAAGCCAAGTTCGACAACATCGACGATTTGAAAAAACAGATTTGGGCGGATATGGATGCGGCGAGAAATTGGGTGAGTAAATAGACTTTCAAATATACATATATAAAAGATAATATCTGATAATATCTTAATTTTATTGACAATTTAATTTTTTTGATACCATATTAAATATTACCATAAAAACTAAATTTTTACTTTTTAAAGGTATTTAGTCATGAATATTCAAAAATCAAAATGCAAACAATTGAAAGAGTTTTCCTCGGAATTATGGATTATAGCGAAATTTTCTTTTTTTATCATCATTGTTATTCCAGCTTTAGCTTTATCACCTTTGATTTTCATCTATTATTTTACACAGCTTACCTTAGGTAATGATTATGTTTTTATTAACATTATCTCACCTATAATCTTTTTTATTTCTATAATTCTTATGTTTTTTGCTTTAGTAAAAGCAACAATATCTAGAATAAAAAAAGATAAAAACCTTGATGGAGTAGTGTTAAGTTATTTATGCGCAATCCCATTCATTTTATTAGTGCTTAAGAAAAATTGGAAAGATGATTCTAGTAAATATCCTTGGTTATATTTAATTGGAGAATGGGCGGAATCTTATATTAATGTTTTATTAATTCCTTTAGGTTGCGGACTGTTAACTGCATATATTTTAGAAAAATCTAACCCAACCTTGAAAAAAACATCTCGCGCCCAATTAGAAAAAGCGATGAAATTTCTTAACAAGAATAAAGATTCACTATATATTAAAAATATTTCCATTATTGTTGACGAGAAATATTATCAATATGACGATAGAATTACATTATCATTAGAATTTTCTCCAAGCAAGGATATTTCTATTGTTAATAAAACTACTAATGTCATCGAAATTCTTAAAAAAGAATTTAATCATTTAAATTTAACCCATGAATTAATTAATCAGCCCCAAAATTCAAAAGATTTAATCCATTTAATTATTTCATCCAAAGACAAGGAGACTCTGTCAAAATGAAGACCATCATCCACACCGACAACGCCCCCGCCGCCATCGGCGCATACAGCCAAGCTGTGCGCGCAGGCAACACCGTTTACATGAGCGGCCAAATCCCACTCGACCCCGCCACCATGACCGTAGTCGGCAACGGCGATTTCCGCGCCGAAGCGCACCAAGTGTTTAAAAACCTGCAAGCCGTGGCGCAAGCGGCGGGCGGTTCTTTAGACGATATCGTTAAAGTCAACGCCTACCTCACCGACTTGGGCAACTTCGCCGTATTCAACGAAGTGATGGCCGAATACTTCAGCCAACCCTTCCCCGCCCGTGCCGCCGTCGAAGTTGCCGGCCTGCCCAAAGGCGTGCAGGTGGAAGCAGAAGCCGTATTGGTGCTAAACAGCTGATTTAAAATATAATGAGACCTTTACAAAGTCCTCAGATGTGGATGCAGTTCAAGGCGTAGCAGCGCAGCGAGTGCAGACATATCACATAGATAGGCAAACGAGCGAGCAGCGCACAACGCAGAAATGCGCCGCAGATGGGGGCTTTGCAAAGGTCTCATAATGATAAGATATGCCGTCTGAACAGCTTTCAGACGGCCTCACACACCTCATCTAACCACACGGATTCACACACATGGCACATTATGCAATCGGCGACATTCAAGGCTGCTTTGCCGAACTTACCGCCCTGCTCGCCAAAATAGGTTTCAACCACGGCACCGACACGCTGTGGCTCACGGGCGACATCGTCAACCGCGGCCCACAGTCGCTCGAAGCCCTGCAATACGTGATGCGGCACGAAAGCAGCATCCGCACCGTGCTCGGCAACCACGACCTGCACCTGCTCGCCGTGTCGTACGGCGTGGGCAAAATCAGACGCGGCGACACCATCGCGCCGATTCTCGAACATCCCGACAGCCGCAAGATGCTCGACTGGCTGCGCGCCCAACCCCTGCTCGTGCGCGGCGAACAACATGTTTTGGTTCATGCCGGCTTATTGCCTAAATGGGATATCGAAAAAGCCGAAACCCTCGCGCTGGAAGTCGAAGCCGAGTTGAAAAGCGACCGCACCAAAGACTATTTCCTCAACATGTACGGCGACAAACCCAGAAAGTGGAAAAACAGCCTCACCGGCTACGACCGCCTGCGCATGATTACCAACGTCTTCACCCGTATGCGTGCGCTAACCTTCAAAAACAAGCTCGACTACGACTTCAAAGGCGGCCTCAAAGACATGCCCGACAATCTGCGCCCGTGGTTCGAAGCACCCGAACGCCGGCACTTGAGCCACACCATTGTTTTCGGCCACTGGTCGGCTCTCGGCTATTTCAACGACCGCCATGTAATCGGGCTCGACACCGGCGCACTGTGGGGCGGCCAGCTTACCGCCACCAATCTGGATACCAACGAAGTAACCCAAGTTGCCTCCCAAAGCAAACTGCATTGGTCAACCGCTTTGTAAGCGTCGTCACACATCTGCATTCCCGCTCCGGCGGGAATGTTTTTGTTTGAAAACATGCAAGGTTTTTGATGGCACTCGGATATAGCGGATAAATTTCAGCCATACCCGGGCATAGCAGAACGGTAACTTTGTTGCAAACAGCCTGAGGCCGTCTGAACGTTCCCAAGCATCGGGCGGATATACAGTCCGCCCCTACGTGCGCATATTTCACTATCCTTGCCGATATTGCAAAACGATCAGACAATAAATATAAATAAGGCCGTCTGAACGTTTTCAGACGGCCTTTAGATTCAAATCGAATCAAACCGGCATTGAGCCAATCAAGCAGGATCATACGCGGCTTCAAAGATGCCGATAATCTGCTCTTTGTTGGCCTGAATCGGGTTGGTAAATCCGCAAACGTCTTTCAAGGCGTTGTCGGCCAACACGCTGAAGTCTTCCTTCTTCACGCCCAGCTCTTTCAAAGATTTGGGAATGCCGACAATACGCGCCAGTTTGGTAATCGCATCGATAACGTCCAAGCCTTTCAAATCGCTGTTGTGTTTGCCCAAAATGGCACCGATTTCGTCCAAACGCTCTTTGGCGGCCTGTTGGTTGAAACGCTCAACGTGGGGCAGCAGCAGCGCGTTGCACACACCGTGCGGCAGGTCGTAGAAACCGCCCAATTGGTGCGCCATCGCATGCACATAACCCAAAGAAGCATTGTTGAACGCCATACCCGCCAAGAATTGGGCATAGGCCATTTTTTCGCGCGCTTCTTTGTTTTTCGGCTCGTGAACGGCAGTCGGCAGATAACCTGCAATCAGCTCGATCGCTTTAACCGCGCAAGCGTCGGTAATCGGCGAAGCGATGGTAGAAACATAAGCCTCCACCGCGTGGGTTAAAGCGTCCATGCCCGTAGCTGCGGTCAAGGGGGCGGGCATACCTTCCATCAATGAAGGATCGTTCACCGACAGCAGCGGCGTTACATGCTTATCGACAATCGCCATTTTCACATGACGCGCTTCGTCGGTAATCACGGCAAAGCGCGTCATTTCCGAAGCCGTACCGGCGGTGGTGTTGATGGCAATCAAAGGCAACTGCGGTTTTGTCGATTTGTCCAAGCCTTCGTAATCTTCAATCTTGCCGCCGTTGGTCGTAACAATGGCCACGGCTTTGGCGCAGTCGTGTGAAGAACCGCCGCCCAAAGAGACGATGAAATCGGCACCTGCCGCTTTTAACGCCGCCAAGCCGTCATTCACATTGGAAACCGTCGGGTTCGGCTGGGCCTTGTCGAATACCGCATAGTCGATGTTTTTTCCTTTCAACAAACCGCCGATTTTGTCGGCAACGCCCATTTTGCTCAAACCACCGTCGGTAACAATCAATGCTTTTTTCAAGCCCAAAGCGGCGATAACATCCATCGCTTCAGACAAGGCGTTTTCGCCTAAAATGTTTTGAACGGGCATGAAGAATTGAGTTGCCATAATTTTGCTCCTTGGTAGTTGTGTTATTAATTGGGAAATACATCAATGCCATAATTTGTTTTGGGTTAAGAATGCGCATTGACGGGTTGAAATTGCCACAAGGCAGGTAACACTGCAATCGAAACAAGCGCTTATTAACGGTTTTTTTAAATTGAAGCGGCCATTCAAAACAAATACGCCCTGATTTTTAACACAAATTAAAATCTGCCCTGCCGAACCATAAAAAAACTGCACCTTCAAAAGCAGGTTGCTCCCCTACTTCCAAAGATGCAGCTTGGTTGGCAATGACGGCAGGCCGTCTGAAAACCTTACTCAATATTCTGAACTTGTTCGCGCATCTGCTCAATCAAAACTTTCAATTCCACCGAGGCCTGCGTACATTCGGCGGCGATGGCTTTGCTGCCGAGCGTGTTGGCTTCGCGGTTGAGTTCCTGCATCAGAAAATCCAAGCGTTTGCCGACGCTGCCTTGCGCACCGGTAACAATACGGCGCACTTCTTCGATATGGGTGCGCAAACGGCTGAATTCTTCGTCAACATCCGATTTTTGAATAAACAGCGCAAACTCCTGCTGGAGGCGGTCGTTATCGATGTTTTCAACAGCTTCTTTCAGGCGTGTGCGCACTTTTTCCATATGCGCTTCAAGCAATTGGGGAAATACGCCGCTCAAGCCGTTGATGATTTTTTCCATTTCGTACAAACGCATCAGCAAGTGCTGCGCCAGTTTTTCGCCTTCGCGCGCACGGGCGGCGGTAAAGTCGGCCAATGCTTGGGCCAGCAGGTTTTTCAGCATTTCGGTAAATGCTTCTTCATCTTCGTTTTGGCTGGCGAGTACGCCGGGGAATTTCAAAATATCGGCCACGTTCAGCTTGCCCAAATCATCGTACTCTTTGCGCCATTTTTTATTCAACGCTGCCAATTGGGCAACCAATTCCTCGTTCACGGCCAATCCCTGTCCGCTTTGCGCGATGTCTTGAATTTGGATGCGGCATTCGAGCTTGCCGCGTGCGGCGTTGGCGGCGATATTCTCGCGCAAGGTGTTTTCCAAATGACGCAAATCGTCTGGCATGCGGAACTGCACGTCCAAATAGCGGTGGTTGACGGCGCGGATTTCCAAATTGATGCGTTTGCCGCCGCATTCGCCTGCGGCATTGGCAAAGCCGGTCATGCTGTGGATGGCCATGGTGTTTTACTCCGTTTCAAAAATATCGAGTGAAATCTTTGAAAATATACCACAATACGGCATGTTATAATCCGCCCCACTAAAGATTAAAGGAATGTTTATGACTGCCTACACCCGCACTTCCCGCCCCGCCGACGCTTTGCGCAATATTAAAATCACGCCGCATTTTCTGCCGCATGCCGACGGCTCGTGCCTGATCGAGTTCGGCAACACCAAAGTGATTTGCACGGCTTCGATCGACGAAAACCTGCCGCCGTTTCTGCGCGGGCAGGATCAGGGCTGGGTTACGGCGGAATACGGCATGCTGCCCGCATCCACCGCTTCCCGTATGCGGCGCGAGGCTGCGGCGGGCAAACAAAGCGGGCGCACGCAGGAAATCCAGCGTTTAATCGGCCGTTCGCTGCGGGCTGTGGTTGAGTTGGACAAACTGGGCGAGCGTCAGATTCTGATCGATTGCGACGTGATTCAGGCCGACGGCGGCACGCGCACGGCTTCGATTACGGGTGCGTTTGTGGCTTTGCAGATGGCGGTAAACAAGCTGGTTGAATCCGGCATGCTGATTCAAAACCCGATCCGCGAAGCCGTGGCCGCCGTGTCGGTAGGCGTGGTAGGCGGCGTGCCTCTGCTGGATTTGGATTATCCCGAAGATTCGGGCTGCGACAGCGATGTGAATCTGGTAATGACCGCCTCGGGCAAAATCATTGAAATACAGGGCACTGCCGAAGGTGCGCCGTTCAGCCTCGAAGAACTCAACCAATTGATCGGCTTGGGCAAAAAAGGCATTGAAGAATTGTTCGACTACCAACAACAAACCTTGAAGCAGGCTGCAAACGGCGTTCAGACGGCCTGACGAGTTTTAGAGGCCGTCTGAAAAACCACGACCGCCTGCTCCGCGCCAAAGCGGGTCTTTATCGATTCATGCTATATGAAAGGCCGTCCGAACAGCTTTTCAGACGGCCTTATCAACAAATAACACCTTGACACAAAAACCTGTTTCAGGCCATGTACCCTTTATGAGCAAACACATCCTACTCGGTATCAGCGGCGGCATTGCCGCCTACAAATCCTGCGAACTCGTGCGCCTGTTGAAAAAACAAGGCCACAGCGTAACCGTTGCCATGAGCCGCGCGGCCACCGAATTCGTACAGCCTCTGACCTTCCAAGCCTTGAGCGGCAATCCCGTTTTGGCGGAAACCCACGCCGGCGGCAGCGGCAACGGCATGGCGCATATCAACCTCACGCGCGAAGCCGACGTGTTCCTCATCGCTCCTGCCAGCGCCAACACCATCGCCAAAATCGCCTGCGGCATCGCCGACAACCTGCTCACCAACCTCGCCGCCGCACGCAAATGTCCGCTGGCCGTTGCGCCGGCCATGAATGTGGAAATGTGGTTCAACCCTGCCAATCAGCGCAACATCGCCCAATTGATTTCAGACGGCATCACCGTATTTCCTCCCGCCTCGGGCGAACAGGCCTGCGGCGAAACCGGCGTAGGCCGTATGCCCGAAGCCGTTGAATTGGCCGACCTGCTGCCCGATATGTGGGCGGCCAAATCCCTTCAAGGCAAAAAAGTGCTGATTACGGCGGGCGCAACGTTTGAAGCCATCGACCCCGTGCGCGGCATTACCAACATTTCCAGCGGCCAGATGGGGATGGCACTCGCCCGCACCTGCCGCGCCGCCGGTGCCGAAGTAACCCTGATTTACGGCCAAATTCAGACGGCCTTGCCCGCAGGTTTGGCGCATGTCGAACAAGCCGTCAGCGCCGAAGCCATGTACCGCGCCGTCATGAAACACATTCCGCAGCAAGACGTGTTTATTTCCGTGGCCGCCGTAGCCGACTACAAAGTCAAAAACAGCAGCGCGCAGAAACTGAAAAAAGACAGCAGCGGCTCCCCGCCCGTGATTGAGTTGGAAGAAAACCCCGACATCCTCGCCTCCGTCGCCGCCCTGCCCGATGCACCTTTCTGCGTCGGCTTTGCCGCCGAAAGCGAAAACGTGCTCGAATACGCCCGCGCCAAACGCCTGAAAAAAGGCATTCCCATGCTGGTGGCGAATGATGTGGCCGTGGCGATGGGCAAAACCGTCAACCGCATCACGATTATCGACGGACAAGGCGAAACCGGATTTCCCGAAACCGACAAACACCAAGCCGCCGCAGCCGTCACGGCCAGACTGGCGGCCTTGCTGACCCAACAACCATAAAACAAGACTGCACGGAATGTTTTCAGACGGCCTGACAAACCCGCCCTACCGCCCCGAACAAACATTCCAAGCACAAAACCAATAAAGACACTTCATGCACCAAACTCGGCACTTTAGTAATTTAGCAGTATTTACATCACCGCTGTTTGCCTCACAAATCGAAACTGCTGCCGAATCAGTCAAAGAATGGGCGCAACCCGTCAAACAGCAGGTTTAGCTGCCGTCCGTACCAAACGCAAAGCGTCAATAACAAAACGCTGAAATCCCAACTATCTGAGATTTCAGCGTTTTTCATCTCTTTTCAAACTGCTTATTCACAGCATCAAACCATCATCAAGCCGCATGAATCTGCATCATGTCCGAAGCAGATTCGCTGTCGGCAAACCAGCGCAATTCCTCGCGCAATGCCACCACTTCGCCGATGACCATCAAGGCCGGACGCGGGGCATGTGCGGCCATCTGCGGCAAGTCTTTCAGACGGCCTGTCTGCACGCTTTGATGTGCCAGCGTACCGTTGGACACCACGGCAACGGGCGTATCGGCACTGCGGCCGTATTCAATCAGCTTGGCGGCAATATCGGCGGCTTTAAGCGTACCCATATACACCACCAGCGTTTGGTGGCTCAAGGCCAGCGTGCGCCAATCGGGTTCGCTGCCGTCGTGGCGGCTGTGGCCGGTGATAAACAACGCACTTTGGGCGCAGTCGCGGTGGGTCAGCGGAATGCCCGCGTAGGCCGTGGCACCGAGTGCGGCGGTAATGCCCGGCACGATACGGTAAGGAATGCCCGCTTCGGCCAATACTTGCGCTTCTTCGCCTCCGCGCCCGAACACGAAAGGATCGCCGCCTTTGAGTCGCACCACGCGCTTGCCTTCCTGCGCATATCGAACCAACAGGCGGTTGGTGGCTTCCTGCTGCACATGATGCGCGCCCGCACGCTTGCCGACGCTGATTTTATCGGCATCTTTGCGCACCATCGCCAAGATTTCGTCCGACACCAGCGCGTCGTACAACACCACATCGGCAGCCTGAATCGCTTGCAGCGCGTGTATGGTCAATAAACCCGCGTCGCCCGGACCTGCGCCGACCAACACCACTTCTCCGCGCGGCGTGTCCAAATTGGCAAGCTGTGCCGACAACTCCTTTTCGGCGGCGGCACGGTTGCCCTGCGCCACAAACGTGTTGAAACGGCTTGCGAACAGGTTTTCCCAAAAACGCCGCCTCTCGGGCATGGTGCGGACGGCTTTTTTCACTCTGCTGCGCCATTCGCCTGCAATCTCGGCCATTTTGCCGGTGTGCAGCGGCACCAGCGTTTCAATCGCCTGCCGCCAGTAACGCGCCAACACGGGTGCAGTGCCGCCGCTGGACACGGCGATTTTGATCGGGCTGCGGTCTATCACGGCAGGCACGATAAACGAACACAAATCCAACGTATCCACCGTGTTGCAGAATACGCCGCGCGCCTCGGCCGCTTCAAACACGCTGCGGTTGAGCGCGGCATCGTCGGTTGCGGCAATCACAAGGAATACGCCGTCGAGAAAGGCCGTCTGAAAAGATGTACCCAGCCATTCGATACGGTTTTGCTGCCGCCATGTTTCAAAACGCGGGCTGAGTGCGGCGGCTGCCACGCGCACCTGCGCACCGGCCTGCAACAAACTCTCGGCCTTGCGTTCGGCAACGTGTCCCGCCCCCACCAGCAAAACGGGGCGGCGGTTCAAATCGGCAAAAATCGGATAATGGCTCATGGGGTTTCCTTGTGACTGTCATCGGCAGTCCGGCTGCCGCTTCGGTTGTCGAAAATATTAAAACGGTTTATGCCGCAGCCAAAGGAATGGTTTTTGCTTTGCTTATGGTGTTTGGTTATATATATGGTCGGGCGGGGATAAAAAACGATACTTTGGCATACAGAAAAGCCGAAGCCGGGCTTTAAAAAGCTTGAGGCCGTCTGAAAACGAACTTTGTGAGTTTCGCCAAAACGAACTTTGTGAGTTTCGCCAAAGCAGGCTTTGCGGATGATGCAAAACAGCTTCCACCCCATTTTGCTTTCTAAAAAATCAAACCGTTGGCTACTTCAATATCTATTGCCCATGCACGGGCGGATATGTAATCCGCCCCTACGGATTTCCCCTGAAAAACAAGAATTTCACCCCCCACCGACCTTATAACAAAACCCCTACCGACCTTACAAAGTGTTGAGGCCGTCTGAAAGCAAGCCTTGCGAATTTCGCTAAAAACCTTTTCAGACGGCCTCCAATGTACAGCCAAATTCTCGAATCACGCCGCCCAAAAATCGCGCGGCGCGTCCAACACGGGCTTCACGATGCCGGTGCGCACGGCAAAGTCGCCGAAGCCTTCGTTGTTCAGACGGCCTTTTGCCCATTCGCCCAGCCAGCCGTCGATGATGTCCAAAATCTCCGGCTCGGTGATGTTTTCTTTAAACAAGCGCGGAATGCGCGTGCCTTCGCGGTTGCCGCCGGCGTAGAGGTTGTAGCGGCCTACCGCTTTGCCGACCAAGCCGATTTCGGCAATCATGGCGCGGCCGCAACCGTTGGGGCAGCCGGTGATGCGCAGCACGATATGTTCTTGCTGCAAACCGTGTCGGGCAAACAGCGCGTCCAGTTTGTCGGTGAACTGCGGCAGGAAGCGTTCGGCTTCGGCCATCGCCAGCGGGCAGGTCGGCAGCGACACGCAAGCCATGCTGTGTTCGCGCTGCAGGGTAACGGCATCGCTGATCAAGCCGTGTTCGCGGGCAATGGCTTCGATTTTGGCTTTATCGCGCGGGGCAATGTTGGCCACGATCAGGTTTTGGTTGGCGGTAAGGCGGAAGTCGCCTTTGTGGACTTTGGCGATTTCGCGCATACCGGTTTTCAACGGCCTGCCGGGGTAATCGAGCAGGCGGCCGTTTTCGATAAACAGGGTGAGATGCCATTTTTTGTCTTCGCCCTGCACCCAGCCGATGCGGTCGCCGCGCGAGGTAAATTCATACGGGCGCACGGGTTCGAATTTCGCACCCATGCGGTTTTCCACTTCTTCGATAAACACGTCCACGCCCACGCGCTCGAGTGTGTAGCGGGTTTTGGCGTTTTTGCGGTCGCTGCGGTTGCCCCAGTCGCGCTGCACGGAAACCACGGCTGCGGCGGCATCAAGCGTTTTTTCCAGCGGCACGAAGCCGAATTCTTTGGCGGTGTTGGGATAGGTTTTGGTGTTGCCGTGTTCCATCGACAGGCCGCCGCCCACCAATACGTTGAAGCCGACCAGCTTGCCGTTTTCACCGATGGCCACGAAGTTCAAATCGTTGGCGTGCAAATCGACATCGTTGTGCGGCGGAATCACGACAGTGGTTTTGAACTTGCGCGGCAGGTAGTTTTTGCCGAGTACGGGTTCGGTGGCGTCGCCGCTTTTCACCGCCTCTTTCAGCGGGGCCGGTTCGGTGATTTCAGTGGATTCGACTTTCTCGCCGTCCAGCCAGATTTCGGCATAGGCGCGGGTTTTCGGCAGCAGATGCTCGCTGATTTTTTTCGCCCATTCGTAGGCTTCTTTGTGCAGCCCGCTTTCAACGGGATTGCTGGTGCACAACACATTTCGGTTCACGTCGCCGGCGGTGGCGATGGAGTCCAAACCGAGCTTGTGCAGCCATTGGTGCATGGGTTTGATGTTTTCTTTGAGCACGCCGTGGAATTGGAAGGTTTGGCGGTTGGTAAGGCGGATGGAGCCGTACAGCGTGTGTTCGGTGGCAAATTCGTCGATGCCCAGCCATTGCGCGGGTTGGATGATGCCGCCGGGCAAACGGCAGCGCAGCATCACGTTTTTCAGCGGCTCCAGTTTCTGCTCCACGCGTTCGGCGCGGATGTCGCGGTCGTCCTGCTCATACATGCCGTGAAAACGGATCAGTTGGAAATTGTCGCCGTTAAAGCCTCCGGTGAGGCCGTCTGAAAGGTCGTCTTTAATCGTGCCTTCGAGATAGCGGCTTTGGTCTTTCAAGCGTTCGTTGTCGGCAAGCGGGGCGTCGGGGAGTTTGGCTCTTGGGTCGGCGGCGGTCATGAATGTTCCTCGGCTTTATTGTTGTGATGCCGATACTGTATCGAGGCCGTCTGAAAAAAGGAAAGAATGCTTGGTTTTAATGTAAGAAAGATTGGTTATATCCAACATGACCAATAAATAAAAATTTGTCTATATAATGCTTTTATCATATAATTTTCTTTTTTAAAACAATTAGTTATTAAAATAATATTAACAGGATTTATTATAAAAAGGAAAATTTTCTTAACGGTATTTTTTCTCACTTCATCGGTATCCGCTTTCTCAGAATCGGGTATTTTTGTGCAACCTGAGGCTGCACTCAGCCAAATAAACATCAAAAACAATAAAAATTTGGCGTATTCAAAAAACAGTTTCAGCCCCCGCCTGACCGTCGGATACGATTTCGGCAATCATTTCCGTATCGGCGTTGACTACACCCACTACAAGCCGCTGCACTTTTCCGGCAGCGGAACGTTCAACTATAAATTGAAGCTGACTAAAAAGATCAAAACCAACATCAAGCTGAAATATCGCGATGAAGGCAGAGTCAGATTCAACAGCGCGGGGCTTTCCGCCGCCTATGATTTTCCATTGAGCGACAAAGTGAAGCCTTATGTAGGTGCGCGTTTGGCGCACAACCGCATTGATGTCCGCATCAAGAAAACCTTGCCGCAAGTGGGCAAAACGGTTCATTTCCATAAGAAGAAAAGCGGCTTGGGCGCAGGCGTGTCGGCAGGTGTTGGCTTCAAGCTCAATGAAAAAGCCGTGATGGACGTAGGTTACCGTTATAACTACTGGGGCAAATTCCAGCATGTGAAAATTCACAGAAATGAGATCGCTGCCGGCTTGCGTGTAACCTTCTAACCAGCAGCCTTTTACATTTGAGACCATGCCGTCTGAAACCGCTTTCAGACGGCATCACCGTTTTTGTGAACGCCATACTTCAATGTATATACCTCTGCCGGCCAATCGGCATTTACACACTCCCGCACAACACTCTTCCTGACCGCGCACTGCAAAACCAGTATAATCACGCCTTAACCTATCTCAGGCCGTCTGAAATGCTTTCAGACGGCATCATTGATTATCAAGGAAGACCATGAGAAAACCACAACGCGGCTATGCCCGCCAAGACCGTGTTAAAGAACAGATCATGCGCGAGCTGGCCGAACTTGTCCGCACCGGCCTCAAAGACCCGCGCGCAGGCTTTATCACCATTAACGAGGTGGACGTAACCCGCGATTACAGCCACGCCACGGTTTACTACACCGTGCTCGACGACAGCACCCGCGAAATTACCGAAGACGCGCTCGAACACGCCAAAGGCTATCTGCGCACCGAGTTGTCGAAACGCATCAAGCTCTTCAAAACGCCCGAGCTGCATTTCAAATACGACGAATCGCTCGAACGCGGCATGAGCATTTCCCACCTTATCGACAAAGTAGCGGCAGAAAAGCCCGTTGAAGACTAAACACCGCAGGCCGTCTGAAAATTTTTCAGACGGCCTCAAACCTTTGGCCAACCGATATGAACCAGCCGTCCAAACCGCAAAAACGCCCCGTCAACGGCGTGCTGCTGCTCGACAAACCGCAAGGCCTGTCCAGCAACACCGCCCTGCAAAAAGCCCGCCGCCTGTACCGCGCCGAAAAAGCCGGGCACACCGGCGTACTCGATCCCCTCGCCACCGGCCTGCTGCCCGTGTGTTTCGGCGAGGCCACCAAGTTTGCACAATATCTGCTGGATGCCGACAAAGCCTACACCGCCACACTCAAACTCGGCGAGGCAACCTCAACCGGAGATGCCGAAGGCGAAGTCGTCGCCACAGGCCGTGCCGACATTTCCGCCGAAGATTTTCAGACGGCCTGCCAAGCACTGACCGGCCCTATCCGCCAAGTGCCGCCGATGTTTTCCGCACTGAAGCACGAAGGCAGGCCGCTTTACGAATATGCGCGCAAAGGCATTGTGATCGAACGCAAACCGCGCGACATTGTGATTTACACCATTGATATAACTTCGTTCCACGCGCCCGAAGCCGTGATCGACGTGCGTTGCAGCAAAGGCACTTACATCCGCACATTAAGCGAAGACATCGCCAAACACATCCATACCTTCGCCCACCTGACCGCCCTGCGCCGCACGGAAACCGCCGGATTTTCCATAAACGAAGCACATACGCTGGAAACATTGCAAGCCTTAAGCGAAGCCGAACGCGATGCCCTGCTGTTGCCGTGTGATGTTTTGGTCAAGCATCTGCCGCGCCTTACCTTGCCCGACGGAGCCGTACAAATGCTCAAATTCGGCCGCCAACCCGAATACCACACCCCCAACTTATCCGCCGACACCCCCCTGCGGATTTACGTGGAAGACGGCAGCTTTATCGGTTTGGCCGATTACCTGCCCCATGAAGGCCGTCTGAAAGCCTTGCGCCTGATGAATACGGCAACATAATTCCACCGTAACGCATATAACCAAAATTATTATCCGATAACGAGCGTGTACAACAGCGAAAGCCGCTGCGAAACACGCTTTTTTTTACAGCAATACTTTGATTTTGCTCAATGCATATCGGCATTCCGCCCCGCCCGCATATGCTCATGGCAGGAACTGTGCTACCCTTGCAACGATTGTTCACGTTGCACAACCATAATTTACACAAGACCGGCATTGGTTTTTAAGTTGTCGTAAACAATGAAACGGGCGTATGCGGCACAGCATTCCGTCTCTGGCCCATATCTCATGTTTGCGGCAGCTTTCATACACGCCGTCTTGATCTTGCTCGCTTCTCCGCCAACCGATAAACGCAACCAGACAATAGCTTTTATCTCAACAAACTGACGAGGTCATTATGAAACATCTCAAAACGTTTCTGATTTGGGGCATCGTGGTTTTGGTCGGCCTGGCCTCTTTTACCACGCTTGCCATCCACAGAGGCGAGCAAGTAAGCGCGGTATGGATGGTTACGGCCGCCGTTTCCGTTTACTGCATCGCCTATCGTTTTTACAGTCTGTACATCGCCAAAAACGTTATAGAGCTTGATCCCAACCGGCTGACGCCGGCCGAGCGCCATAACGACGGCTTGGACTATGTTCCCACGCACAAAGGCGTATTGTTCGGCCACCACTTCGCCGCGATTGCCGGCGCAGGCCCGCTGGTCGGCCCCGTGCTGGCCGCCCAAATGGGCTACCTGCCCGGCACGTTGTGGATTATCTTCGGCGTGGTTTTCGCCGGTGCCGTACAAGATATGATGGTGCTGTTCGTCTCCATGCGCCGCGACGGTAAATCCTTGGGCGACATCGTCAAACAAGAACTCGGCACCACCGCCGGCGTGATTGCCTCTATCGGCATTCTGATGATTATGGTCATCATCATGGCCGTATTGGCACTGATCGTGGTAAAAGCACTGGTACACAGCCCGTGGGGTACGTTTACCATCGCCGCCACCATTCCGATCGCTTTGTTTATGGGTATCTACACCCGCTACATCCGCCCCGGCAAAATCGGCGAAATTTCCGTAGTCGGCTTCATTTTGCTGATGCTGGCCATCATTTACGGCGAAGATGTGGCACACAGCTCTTTTGCCCATTTCTTCGACTTAGACGGCGTTCAGCTGACTTGGGCGATCATGATTTACGGCTTTATCGCTGCCGTATTGCCCGTTTGGCTGCTGCTTACCCCGCGTGACTACCTTTCCACTTTCCTGAAAATCGGCACCATCATCGCCTTGGCTGTCGGCATCGTCATCGTAGGACCTACCCTGCAAATGCCTGCCGTAACCAAGTTTATCGACGGCACCGGCCCCGTATTCTCAGGCAAACTCTTCCCCTTCCTGTTCATCACAATCGCCTGCGGCGCAGTTTCAGGCTTCCATGCCCTGATTTCTTCAGGTACTACCCCCAAAATGGTGGAAAACGAAACCCATGTCCGCATGATCGGCTACGGCGGCATGCTGATGGAAAGCTTTGTCGCTATCATGGCTTTGGCCGCTGCCGCTTCGCTTGACCCGGGCGTTTATTTCGCCATGAACAGCCCCACCGCCCTGATCGGCACCGATGCCGCCAACGCCGCCCAAGTGATTACCAACCAACTGGGCTTCCCCGTTGAAGAAGCCACCCTGCTGAACATGGCAAAAGATGTAGGCGAAAACACCATTCTTTCCCGTGCCGGCGGTGCGCCCACTCTGGCAGTCGGCATGGCCAACATCATGAGCCAACTCATTTCCGGCCCCGGCATGATGGCTTTCTGGTATCACTTCGCCCTCTTGTTTGAAGCCCTGTTCATTCTGACCGCCGTAGACGCGGGCACACGCGTGGCACGCTTCATGATTCAAGACTTGGGCGGCATCTTCGTCAAACCTTTCGGCAATACCGATTCATTACCCGCCAACCTGACCGCCACCTTGATGGCCGTCGCTCTGTGGGGCTACTTCCTCTACACAGGCGTTACCGACCCTCTGGGCGGCATCAACTCCTTATGGCCGCTGTTCGGCATCGGCAACCAAATGCTGGCCGGTGTCGCACTGATTATGGTAAGCGTCGTATTGGTAAAAATGAAAAAAGAACGCTATGTATGGGTTCCCCTCGTTCCCGCCCTCGGCGTACTATTCGTTACCTGTTATGCCAGCCTGCAAAAACTGTTCCACAGCGACGCCAAAATCGGCTTCTTGGCACACGCAGCCAAATTCAAAGATGCCGCTGCGCGCGGTGAGATTTTAGCCCCGGCCAAAAACATGGAAGAAATGAGTCGTATCGCCTTCAACGACTACGTCAACTCAGGCTTAACCGTTATCTTCCTCTCTGTAGTCGTGATTGTGGCCGTATACGGCTTGCGCGTCGCCCTGAAAGCCCGCAAGGTGGCTTGGCCGACAGCAAAAGAAGTCCCTGCCGTGTACCGCAACGAGGTTCAACACAATGAGTCATAATATTCTGCAACGCATCAAGCGCATTTTGAAAACAGCACGCCTAACCGCCAACCTGATGGCCGGCATGCCCGATTATGAAAACTACGTTGCCCGCCAACGCAAACATAATCCCAATGCACCCGTGATGACGAAATTGCAGTTTCAGGATTACTGCAGCAAACGCCGTAGCGGCAGCAACGGCGGACGCTGCTGTTAAACGTTACCCTGAAAAAACAACCCTGCATTCCCGGCAGGGTTTGTTTTTTTTTCAGACGGCCTCAAACCTGCTCCAAAATAAATTTCATTACAATTCATACCATTAATCTTTTTTCATGCCATAAGGCTAACAAAAGTATTGACGCAGATAAAATCCAAGCTATAATGCCGACTTCTTCCCCGATAGCTCAGTCGGTAGAGCGACGGACTGTTAATCCGCAGGTCCCTGGTTCGAGCCCAGGTCGGGGAGCCAACTATCAATGCTCTGAACCACATTTGGTTCAGGGCATTTTTCCTTGATAATTAACTCTGGACGATAGTGGATCATAATTTCATCATCGTTCACGTCAATACGCTCAATGAAGTGCTGAAGCATAGCACGGATTTTCTCAGGTGACTTCGACTTCATAATCACCCCTTTCAATACGTTTACCGCATTTTTCAAGTCAATATCATTGATCGGCTCGTATTCAGGCTCGTTATTGATGCTCTCAAGCTCTTCAAGCAATAAATTCTCACGGTCTGTATAGGACTTCGCGCGCGCAAGCATTTCATCGATATTAGGCGCAGAGGTGCCCATTTTCTCTAAAATATCGTACAACGATTTCCGACGGCCGCGGATATCGCGCAATTCCGATTGTATTAAGTCAATACGCGGCTGCCGCTCGCTGCGCTTGGAAAGAAACATCTGCTGGGCTTCCGTTATGAAATTGGCCACCACGTCAGCGTGCAATACCTTGTCCATTACCACTTCTAGCAAATAGGGGTCGAATTTATCTGCATCAATACGCCGCGAACTGCATCCGTGTCCTTTCTGATTTCCTGAACAGTTGTAATAGCTGTATGTGCGGCTTCTTCCTGTTGCAGTTTCTATCCGCATTGCCAAACCGCACTTCCCGCACTTTAATAAGCCCGTGAACACATGCTGGCTCAACGGGCTGCCTTTCCCCGTTGTCTCTCTGCCTTCAGCCAATTTCGCACGGGCAGCCTTAAATGCTTCCTTGTCGATAATTCCATCGTGTGTTTCGTGCATAACCCATTCACTTTCAGGGTTTGGTTTCCGATTTGTAGTACGGTTGAAAACACTCACCCCAATATAAACATAATTGCCCAATATAAGCCGAATATTATCTTTGCTGTATGGTCGATTTCGCAAACTCAATCCACGCCTGTTCAGCTCCATTGCTATTGCTTTTGTTCCTTCACCAGCAAGATACCGTCTGAAAATCTCACGCACAATAGGCGCTTCCTGCTCGTTAATAATTAACTTTTTGCGTTTTCCCACAGCCTGCGTTTGGAAACCAAGCGGCACAAAGCCACCATTCCAGTAACCTTCTTCGGCATTCTTCATCATTGAGCGCTTGGTGTCACGGCTGATCTGTCGAGAGTAGTGCTCATCCATAATTTCAAGCAAACTCTCGCTAAACCAGCCTTCATCGGTGCGGTTATCAATGTCCATAGACACATAAACCACCCGAGTGCCAACTCCTTCAAGCAACCGCTTGTAGCTAGCTGCGTCAATTTTATTCCGCGCAAATCGGCTCGTACTCCAAACAATAAAATAATCTACCTTTTCAAACGTGCAATATTGCACTGCGCTTTGAAAAGCTGGACGCCGGTCAGATTTTCCCGATTTACCTTCATCCCGAAATACGTTTAATACATTCGCCCCCAAATCTGCCGCTTTTTTCATACTGCGCTCGATTTGGCTGTCTATTGAGATACCTTCGTCGGCTTGACGCGCGGTACTCACGCGCGCATAAATAATTGCCGTCTTCATTTATTTAATTTAATCCTGTCTGCCACACGCGATATGTGTGAACTGCCAACTTTTTCGCCCATCTGCGCGTTTAATCGCTTCACAGATTCGCAATTTCCATATGATTGCTTGATCAAAACGCCAAAACGGTCGCGCTGGTAACGCTTTTGGGCGCGGAATGCGCGAAGCGTCGTCAAAATCCCTCCGTCTGGTCGCCTGATTTCTTCGTGAGAATCCAAAATTTGCCACATTTTGATGAAATTGTCGTAACCAATCGCGGCGGCAACTTCCTGCCAAATATGGTTCAGACCGATTTCTCGCAGTTGGTTTAAGCGGGGGTCTTTTTCAGGCGGCGAAGCCGCGCGATTTTTTTCAGACGGCCTAATAGGGAGTTCAGAAAAAGTGTAGATTTCTAGGTACCCACCTCCCCCAGCGGCTGGGCTGTTGTCTGTCTGCCGAACCCCCACCCCTTCAAGCCGTGCAGTTTCAGCTTTACTACTTCGCTTTTCCATTGCTTTAACGCTCCTGTAATGCTTGTGTTTTTGTGGTGATACTTCGCTTTTTGTCGAAGTGCGAAGTTACCTAATTGTAGGAACCTATTTGATTTAGCCCGATATTAAGGTCAGTTTGAAGAACCATCAAGACCATTACGGGGCGTAAGGGTAAGGGTTCCTCTACTATGTTTTGTAGGAACCAATTGAACCCGAAAGAATCCTTTTTACGTTTTACCCAAATGACCCAACAATCCGCTGACGGGAGATTTGATTTTCGAGAGCGGATTTGCTCTATCGATTTCATGGAACAGTTTTCGGGTAGCCAAGTGGGTATAGATTTTTGTACTGCGCGGGTCGGCATGCCCCATCAGGTCTTGTGTAACGGCCTGATTAACATCGCTCTCGGTTAATTCAGTGCCGAATAAATGGCGGATGGCATGCGGGTGAAGTTGAGCGGTATCAATGCCCGCCGCTTCGCCGTGTTTACGCATCATCTTACGCAGGCCGCGGGTAGTGAAGCGGCGGCGCTCTCCGTGGTAAAGGTAGGCCGGGCAGTTGCGGTTGCCGGTGGTAACGAATAGCACATGGTCGCCATCGGGCAACAGGGTATCAATACTGTGAAGCATGGGGTGCTCTAGGTAAACCCTTATCAGCATCTCGGTTTCTCTTGGAATCGGCAGCTGGCGAGTTTTCTCCCCTTTTTCGGTAGTGCGGATCATCAAGCGCGGGTCGCCTTGATCGATGGCCGTTATCAGGTTGCTACGGTTCAGGGCGGCAACGCCGCTGATACGCAAGCCACAGCCGATTAATATGCTGATGATGGCCGCATCCCGAATGCCCTCAAACGTGCCCAAATCGGGCTGCCAGATAAGTTTTTCGGCATTGTCTAAGGTCATTACGCGCGGCAGCGGCCGCCCCGTTTTGGGATAAGACAGGCCGTCTGAAATATTGCCGGGAATAAGGCGTATCTGTGCAGCATAGGTATAAAACTCCCGCAGGCACGAAATATGCGGTGTTAAATATCGTGCAAAACTGAGCCAGGGAAACGGGGAGTTGTGCTCCAAAAGTGAGCCACTCTCCGTTTGTTATAAACTGCTCCGCTCTATCACACAGCGGAGCCCAACCTGGATGTTATGCATGGAAACCATCGCAAAAGTGCACCGGCTTTTTCACCGACAGAAACTCTCACAACGTGAAATCGCCAAACAACTCAAACTCTCCCGCAATACAGTCGCCAAATATCTGCAGCACGCCACAGTCGAACCCCCCGTCTACCGCAGAGAACAAACCCATTACCCCAAGCTCGGTCCTTTTCTTGACGTGTTGACCCAACAGTTGCTCCAAGAAGCCCGGCTGCCCAAACAGCAACACCTTTCTGCCCGTCGACATTTCGAACGCCTCAAAGATGCCGGTTATGCCGGACAGTACAGTGCCGTTGCCGTATTTATCCGCAAATTCCGCCAACAGCACCAACCCAAGCCGGTTCCGGTCTTTATGGCTCAGGCTTTTGCTCCGGGTGATGCTTATCAGTTTGACTGGAGTATCGAAACCGTTTGTTTGGCCGGACAGACCGTTAAGGTAAATATCGCTCATTTCCGCTTATGCCACAGCAGGGCTTTTTTCGTTTGTGCTTATCCCAATCAGAAAGCTGATATGTTGATGGATGCGCACAACCGCGCATTCGCTTTCTTCGGCGGCGTACCTGCCCGCGGTATCTACGACAATATGAAGACCGCCGTTACCCGAATCGGCAAAGGTAAGGAGAGAGAGTTTAACGCACAGTTTTTACAGATGATGACCCACTTTCTCATTGAACCGGTTGCCTGTACCCCGGCCTCCGGCTGGGAGAAAGGCCAGGTCGAGCGGCAGATACGCCACCTGCGCGAAAGATTGTTCAAGCCGACTTTGGCTTTTGATTCCTTTACCTCTCTCAACGACTACCTGCAACAGCAATGCCTGCGGCTGATGCGGCAGCACAAACATCCCGAATACAGGCAGCCGGTTAACGACATATGGGAAAGGGAGAAGCATTCGTTGGCTGCTTTCCGTCCCTATCCGGCAGAACGTTTGGAGATACTCAAAGTCAGCAACCAATCTTTGGTTACCGTCGAACGCCACCGTTACAGCGTACCGGTCGAATGGGCGGGCAATACGGTTAGGGTTTATATCGGCGCACAGACCGTCCGCTTTTGTAGCGATACCGACTGTATTGCCGAACATCCGCGCAGCTTTGTGAAAGACGGCATCAGCTATAACCCTTGGCATTTTTTGCCCTATCTGCAAAAGAAACCCGGAGCGTTAAGAGACGGCAGGGCTTTTATCGGCTGGGTACTGCCGCCCGTCATAGAGCGTCTGAAAGCCTGTTTGCTTAAGCAGCCCAAAGGAGACCGGGTAATGGTCAAACTGCTGAACCTGATGGCCGAATACGATGCCGACTTGGCATTGACGGCAGCGGAATTGGCATTGGACGAAGGTATGCCGACTCCGGAGGCAGTCTTGAACATCATCAACCGTCTGAAAGAACCGCCTCCACCCCGTTTCCATATTAGGGACATCCCGCTTACCGTCCCGCCGTCAGTTGATTGCAGCCGTTATGACCGCTTACTGAGTCTGTCGGGCAAACAAACGGATACGATGAAGGAGAAGCATCATGCAGCATGAACGTCTGGCCGGACTGTTGAAAGAATTGAAACTCGGTGCGATGGCGGAGCAGTGGGATGAAATCGTAGTGGACGGCATCCGTCGCAAACGGGGTACGCTGGATATTCTGGAGCGGTTGTTGACTGCCGAACATATAGCCAAAACCGCAAGGAGTACCCAAAACCGGATTAGCCAGGCAAGGTTTCCGCAACACCGCAGTTTGGCCGACTTCGATTTTGAGCAGAGTTTGATACACCGTCCGGCATTGGAACTGCTTTTGGGCGGGGACTATATCAGACAGAAGCGTAATGTGGTGTTGGTAGGCGGACCGGGTACGGGCAAAACGCATATTGCCACAGCATTGGGTATCGAAGCGGCGACACAAGGATTTAGGGTACGTTTTTGGAATGTACTGGACTTGGTCAACAAATTGGAAGCAGACAAAGACGAAGGCCGTCTGAAACTGACCGAGCAGCAATGTCGGTACGATTTGTTGATTCTTGATGAGTTGGGGTATCTGCCGTTTAGTCAGAAAGGCGGTGCGCTGCTGTTTCATCTGATGAGCCAACTGCATGAAAGGACGAGTGTTGTCATGACAACCAATTTGGCCTTTAGCGAATGGGTGAAACTGTTTATGGATGAAAAGATGACGGGTGCTTTACTGGACCGCCTGACTTATTGCTGTGATATTTTTGAGACGGGCAATGATTCTTACCGGATGAAACACCGCTCATAGGGTGGCTCAATTTTAGACCACAACTGTGGCTCAGTTTTGGAATGGAATTGACACGCGCCGTCGCGTCGGTTGAGTAATGTTCCTTTCGGTATGGATACGCCGCGGTTGCCCTTAATCGTGGCCTTGCCACTGGCGGGTACGGCGGGCAGACGGCCCGAACCCAACCACAACGGCGCATGCAGCGTTTCGAGCACATCATCATCGCAGGTTTGCGGGAACATCTGTTTTACACGCCACTCAATATGCCCGTGCAAGCCGTGCACCGCTCCGGCCAACGCCCGCGAAAACGGCGTGTAGAGATTGCGGCGAAGCACTTCACCGCTGCCTGAGAGCGGCAGCTCTGACTGCAGGCGGCGGTTTAATTCGGCAAGGCTTTCGGTGTCATAAGGCATGTTGCAATTCCAAATCAAAACGGCGGTTATCCAGCTTGATCATCAGCCCCAATATTTCGCGGCGCGGCGAATAGGCCGTGATGCTGATGCTCTCGCAGATGCCGTCATCAATCATCCAGCGCAGGGCATCTTTAGCGGCATCTTCGGCGCGGTGCAGGGTTTCGGATACTTCTTTACTGCGTTCAAGCTCCCAAAGCCTGCTGCCCCATTCGTCGCGATCAGTCAAGGCATCGCCCCACCAACCGCGCCCGATGGTGCCGTCCTGTTCGGTGCCGCGGGCATCGCAAAACAGGCTTAAAATCACCGCGCCAACGATTTCATTTTCATACAGATTAAACGGTATGCCCTTGTTCAAATCCAGTACCAGTTTTGTCATTTGTTTGGCGCTCCCGTATTGTCTCCGCCTGTCAAAACGCCTTTATGTGTATGTGTTTCTACGTCCACGCCGTTGGCGGTTACTCTGTCTGCATCTATGGTGTCGGCAGTTAGGCCGCCTGTTATGGTTGCGCCGGCGCCGCCGCTCATGCTCGCCCCGCCGGTGGCGGTGATACTGGCATTGCCGCCAGCCTGTGTTTTGACGTTGCCGTCGGCTGTAGTGGTAACGTTTTTGGCCGTGGTGGTAACGTCGCCGCTGGCCTCAATCTTAAAATTCTTACAAATCAAGGTAACGTTGCCCTGATCGTCCATCTTGAAAAGCTGGCCAAACATCGAATACATCGCTGTTTCTCCGCTGTCGAGTTTCGGCACATAGTCGGGATGTTCGCAGGCCACTACCACCAAATGATCGCGGCTGCCTTCAACCGCCACCGCTGCGACGGTGCTGCCTTGCGGCGGATGCCCTCTGTATCCGTAGTTTTGTATGCGCTCCACGCCGTCGCGGGTTTCGTCGGCCAGTAAATCGGCCTGTATCAGCTGCAAGCCGGCATCTTTAACCAGCTTAACCACGCCGCGCGCCACCATCAGGCGCATTTTCTGCAATGGATTCATGGCTTGGCTCCTGTTTGGTTTTTCAGACGGCCTGAATTTTTCCGCTTGGCAGGCGTTTTCTTTTTGGGCGGTTGTTCGGCCAAACGGTCGTATGCTTTGGGGTTGGTGAGTTGCAGGCGGGTTACGGTGCCGTTTTCGTCTTTACGGTATTCCAACTCCGCAATAATCATCTCGTCGTTGACTTTATGCAGATAAGGCGCGTTGACCATGACCCGTAAACCGGGCAGCCACAAGCCGCCTTTGTCACCGCCTTGCCGCCAGCTTTGTACAGTGGCGCTTGCGGTGTCGGCCTTGCCTTCGCGCATGGTCTGCTCATGCTTGGCGCGTTTGACGGGGGTGGTGCCGTGGTCTTCGGCAAGGATAACCAGAGGTCGGTATCGTTTGACCGTGCCGTCGGCGGCTTCGCCTTTCGCGTTGTGCACGCCGCGGGCTTGGCCTTTCACGGTGTATTGGGCAAATTGCTCGGTTTCATCGGTGGCGGCTTCGGCTTGCAGCAAGTTTTCGCCCTGAACAAGCGCCGTTTGTGCGGGTGTTTGTTCGGGCAGATTGATAATCAGATTGCCGAGGCCGTCTGTCCACATCATCAGCGCTTGCATGCGTAGCAGCCGTTCTAACGTGTCTTGCACCGTTTCGCCGTCTTCCAGAGCAAAACTGGCGATTTTTTCAGCCGCCGCCTTTTCGGCCAACTTGCCAATAACCACGGAAATGCCGAACGGGCTGCATAAATCGGCGGCAATCTGTTTCACGGAGCTGTCGCGCCATTGGCCGCTTTTCCAGATGGCCGAGCAGTCCACCAAATCGGCCGTCTTATCGCGCCCTTCCACGTCAAACCATGTGCTCTGGTCGTCAAAACCGATTCGGGTGCGGTTCACATAGCCTGTGCACACCGCCTCGCCGTCGATTTTCACCACGGCCACATCGCCTTTTTTAATCGGTCGGCTTTCAACCACGCCCGGCCATCGCTCGGTAACACGCAGTGAGAAACTGCCGGCAAGCTGCTCGATCCCTCGCTGAATGCTGATACTCGTCCAGCCGCCGTAAATCATGCCGTTGACCAGTAGAGTGCAGTTATTGGCCATCGCGCATTACCTCCACTCTTCCGGGCGGCACAAAGCCGGGATGCCGCACTTTGTTGCGGGAAACGATATCGGCGTATGCCTCAATCGAGCCGTTAACCTGCCATGCGAGCACCAACGCAGGCATGGTGGTTTTGGTTTCCAGCACCTTCATTTCGCGCAAAGTAGGGATACGCGCTTCCACCGCCGCCACTGCGTGTGTTCTTGCCGTTTCCAATACTCGGAACACGGCAGACGGAGCAATCGTGATTTCCGCTTCCAATGCGGCCAAAGCGCGCGCACGGTCTTTAATCAAATCCGCCTTCCCATCGTATTCGGCAAAGGCCAACTGTCGAACTTGCTCTAATACGGCTGTCTGTCTGACCATATCGGCAAGGCTTGGTGGGAGTGCCTGCAAATCCGCTTCGATGGTATTCACCGCCCAATCGGCACGCACTGCGCCGCCGCGCAACGTAGTCAGCAGGTTTGTTTGCGGGCGTGAGGCCGTCTGAAAAGCTGGGTAAGCCGCTATCGTGTATCCGGTTTCATTTCGTATTGAAAAAGGCTTAGCCTTAAATATCGCCATACGGATTAAACTTTTAATTCGTGCAAACAACTCCAAAGGCTTTGCCACGAGCGAACCTGTCGTCAAGCGTGATAGCTGTGACTTGGACAAATCGTCCGCATCAAGAAAGCCCTCGATAAATTGATAAACCTGATTAAGTCTGATTTCGGCCACATCGAGAAAGCCGGCCACTTCTTTCAGCCATTGAACGGCAAACTCTTGCCCGACCAAATCCAGCGCATCGTCAACGGCAGAATCCAACAAACCTCCCGCATCTTCCTGCGCGTCCGGCTCTGTGTTTTCGCCTGCTTCCACAAAAGAAACCTGCACCGAGTATCTGCCGCCTTCGGCTCTCGGGAAACGGACATCGGCGGTATCTTCAAGCTGTACAAATGCCTTTCCATAGAAAGGATGAATCAGCGTGCCCGCCCCTTCGCTTTCACACGCATCCACAAACGCCTGATATTCGGCGGCGTCGATAAAAAACGCTGTAATGTCGAAACGGCGTGCCGCCCGTCCTAAATCCTCGCCGTAGGGCACATCACGGAATGGATATTGATGCAAAACAGTACGGCGGCCGAATCTGCCGCCTGTTTCTTCAACGTGAAATTTCGCGCCTTTAAACGACGCTTCGCGCAAAGCCATTATTTCGCTCCCGTATTGGTTTTGCCCACATTCAACGTGGTGTTGTTATTGCCCACGGCCGATGTCTGAACATTGAGCATGGGTGATGCCGTTACAGATACATTGATTTGGCCTTGAATTTTGGTTTGTCCTACCTGAGCAATCAGAGCTTGCCCAACCGCATTGTTAGATGCCGTCACAGCCTCGCCCGCCTGCTGAAAACTTTGGGCCGCTGCCTGACCTGCCTGATTAATAGCCTCGCCCGCCTGCTGAAAACTTTGGGCCGCTGCCTGACCTGCCTGATTAATAGCCTCGCCCGCCTGTTTGCCCACTTCCGGACCTATTCCCATTGCCAAACGCTTTGAATCTACCCCGCTGTCCTTATTAGGATTTTTGTGCTGTTTGTGTAGGATTGACAGCAGTTCATTTTCGCCTTTGTTGAGTTGTTCCGAGTGAAACAGCAACCCTGCGCCAAACAGATTTTTTAATGAAAAAAGCGAACCGGCAGCCTTGCCTGCTACATTTGCCGCAGCTTGCCCGCCCGCCTTTACGGCTCCTGCTCCACCGCCTATTCCTTTCATGGTTACAGTACCGGTAACGCCAGCCGCACCCAATGCCGCCGCCGTGTATCCCGCCCCGGTTCCCAACGCCGCAGCATTAGGAAATGATTGTGAGAAGTTCGTAACAACTTGTGCTGCCGTTCCCAGTGCATCGTTGAAAGGGCCGAATGCTTTTTGCGTAGCGATTTCCCATTCATTTTTTCCTGCATCAGCTTTCCACGAGTTTGTATCTTTAATAACCGAGAAATTTTTATCTAAGGCCCATTGTGAGTTTTCGCCGGCGCTGACAATATCGTCATACATCGATTTATTATTTTTCCACGCCAAATACCCGAATAATGCCTGTCGGTCTCTCAAAACAGTTTGAATCGCAGAACCTTCCATTGTGGAATGAATGGCCTCATATATTGAATCTTCGGTTTGCCCTGATTTACGCAACTTGTCGATTTGAGCCAAAATCTTTTGGGATTTTTTATCTTCGGTAAAAAGCCTTGATACCACTTCGTCAAAGACTTGCATCTTGTCTTTTCCTGCAAGATGGCCTTTGACATAAGCATCATCCAATGAGAAATTCTTGATGCCCAAATTATCCTTATAAGCATCTTCAATACTCGATTTCGTATCGGCTGATGTCAGCTTTTGCAAAATATTGACTACATTATTTGCTGCTTCATCCGAATTGCCCGCATTTACCCTTGCCACTTGGTTCAACGCAGCCAGCTTGTTCAAACCCTGCAAATCTGTGCCAAAAACGTTGGCAGCTAAAGACATTTGCTGCGGTAAATGCCGCGCCAATGCATCAGCCTCAAAATTGCCCAACCCCGTCGAAGAAGTGACTATATCCAGTGCCCGTTCAAAATCGGTTGCCGCAATTTTCATGCTCTTATTGGCTGAGAGAAGAATCTGGCTGACATCCGATGCTTCGGCATCAAGCGCAACCGCACCTTTTAAAGAAGTTTCCAAAACAGGCTTTAAAAGTTTGATGTTGCTGTTGGCCGCCAAAATATTTTCAGCGGCTCCGATGGCGTTATCCCTTTTCGCTCCTGTTTTTCTAACTGCCTCCTGAATAACTGCATCAATGGTACTTTTATTGGCAATACGCTCCCCGACAGCCAGATCGGAGTAACCAACATTGACCAAGTGGGCTAGACGACGGTCATAATCCATCGTCTTTTTAACCGGCTCTTTCAAAACCCACGCCGCTGCCGTTGCACCGGCTGCAATACTTCCCGCCTGCCGCATACGGTGTCGCGTCTTTTCAAGCGTACTCATCTGCTTCCAGGCCGCTCTGCTTTCTTCGCGCACTTTCCGCAGGTCGGAAATCAAACGTCCGAAATAGCTTTTGTTACCCAGTCGGTTCAGGCCGTCTGAAAATCGTTTCGTATCATTAGCGGCACGTTGAAAGGCCATGCTCACCCCGTCAGCCCGTGCCGTGATTTTCACGAACAACTCATGACTTGTTTTCATTCAACACCTTTCAACTTCACTAATTCATCGAGATACGCATAAAACCGCCATTCGGGGAGATTTAATATTTCCGTTTCACTCCAACCGGTATGTCCTGCCAACAGCAAAACAGCCTGCAACAGCCTTACTCTTTTTTTGCTTCATCTTCTCCCTCGGCTTCCAACTGACCGAACGCCTCAACCAAAATGTTGTAATCACCCAGTTTCAATTCTCCGATCATCGCCACCGTTACAGGCAGGTCTGATCCGTCCACTTTATCGATACAGGTTGCCAATAAAGCAGTACGGAAAGCGATATTCCCACCGTTAGGAACAAGATTTTCAGCCTGAATCATGTCGCTGACGCGCGGTTCGCGCAGTACAACGTCTTTTAGATATTCACCGGCTACTTTAAAACCATGCTTCAGGGTTACTACTTGTGTACGCATTTACGTTCTCCGTGGGTTATGTTCAGACAAAAATAAAAAAACAGCCTTTATTTTCAGGCTGTTTGAGAGGGTAAAACAGTGGGATTTTTAGCAATGAAAAAGCCGTCTGTTGTTCAGACGGCCTGTCGATAAAAAGTGCTTGCAAATTATTATAGGTACACCTATAATAATAACTGTTGGGGATGGCCAACAACGGGAAAAGCCCTACCGAAGCAGGGCTTATCAAGGAAGGATTACCCGATGAGTGCATTCATCAAAGTAATCGTTCTGGTGTTACTACTCCTGATAAACGCTCAGGCATGGTAACGTAGTACCAGACAGGGGGAGGTGCATCTCCCCCGCTTCCATCAAATATACAACCATTAAATTAAAAAATCAAGGATGGCTCAAAATGGCACTATCACCCAATGAAATCCAAAAACGCAGCGATGAAAAAAGGGGAGTAAAGGCAAAAAGCTACAAGCTGCCAAAAGAAACGATCGAATTAATTACAGCGCTGGCAAAAAAAACAGGAAAGTCTCAAGCAGCAATTATCAACGAGGCTGTTCGCCTATATGCAAACAAGGCCGTCTGAATTTTCAGACGGCCTTCTCGAAAAAATAATCACTTACGAACGAATAATACCGCTGAAACGTGCTTCCACATCTTTCAATCGGTTATTACATGTTCCTATGAGCTGGGAAAGCATTTCCGTGTCAACTTTCGACGAATTGCTACCGGCTAACAAGGCTTGCACTCCCTCAAACGCTTTGCGGCTTCCCATAAGTTCATCATAAATATCATTTAGTTGGTGAGTTTGTCGGTTATCCATTATTATCCCCGTTCTTATTTATGCGCGCAAAATACCATATATCTCCCAAAAATACCACTTATTCTAAAAATATTTTTTACAGGCGTAAAAAGGCCGCCACAAAGGGCGGCAAATTAGAGCACCAACACCACTAAACCAACTGGGCGGGCTGGCCGGAAATGGTTATTTTCACACGGTTTCCGGCGAGAGTAAGCGTGCCGGTAACGGCGGCATTTCGCACCTGATAACGCTGGCCGCTGTCTGTTTCGAACAACGCGTTCCCTGTCCATGCCTGTAGAGCGACCACATCAATATCCGATGTGTGGATCAGGGTGCCGGTAATCACACCCGGCTTGATTTCATCTACTGCGTGTCCTACAAAACCGTGTACCGACATCTGAGCTTCTTTCGACGCGCCGCCCACGTCAATTTCGGCACCTTTTTCCGAATGCAGCTTAGTACCGTCCAAGCTGATATAAACAAGACCTGTTACTTTAGCCATTTAATCAATCCTTTACAGTTTATATTGCACGGCAGCCGCGAACGTGCGGAATTGGTTTACCAAATTCGGCGGCAACACAGCATTGATTCGGTTCGGATCTGTCAGCGACCGCACCACTTTTCGGCGTTTGCGCGATTGTTCGGTTTGCTCGACGATGCCGGCTGTCTCCAAATCCGCTTCAACCGCCGTGATCAAATCACTGATGATTTGAGGTGATACTACTTTCTGCCCCGGGCCGATGTTCGTGCCGTCATCTACCAGTTTATGGCGCGGGAATTTAAGGGCGATCTGTGTGCGAACCACGTAACGGTAATAATCGACCGTCCATTTAGTTTCCAACGAGCTGAGTGAGCTGTCGGCGATGCCGGCGGCGTTTTCCTGATAAGTCGTAACCACGCGCTCAAGATAGATATTGCCGTCGCGGGATACGGTTGTCGTTGAAATACCGTCACGCACCAACAGCGAACGCTCGTTATAAGAAAAACGGTCTTTCATACGCGGAGCCAATACGCCCGGCACTTTCACTGATTTCAGCGGCAGAGCAGGGTCGGCATCTCCATAAAATTGACAGGTTACAGCCAACGCCGCCGCCCGCACAGCCGTCCATGTCGGGCAGCCTTTCAAACCCCAAATCGTGGTATGGGCGCTGTTACGGCGATTACCCGCCGTAGTCAAGCCCGAATGCGTATCGTCGAGAGCCAAGAAACCATGAGCGGTGCGCATATCCATGCCGCCCCAGCGGCCGTCAAAATCGTTTTCCATCGCTTTAATGTTGGCTTCATCGGTATAGGGCGATGCAACGGAATAAAACCAATCTTCAGACACAGAGGCCAATGCTTCGGCAACGCTGGGATTGCCCGTGCCACCCGCCATCTTCCCGATACCGTTGGCACCCCCTGAAACATTGCAGGTCAAGCCGCCCGGGAGTAAGTCTCCGTCATAATACTGACAGGCAATTTCCAGCCCGTTGGTTGCTTCACCTTTATGACGGGCAGTCAGGGTAACATTATGCGAGCTGGCAGCCGCTGTTACCGGTAGTGCCGTATTGGCATTAACCGCCGCTGCCACTTTTGTCGCCACCGCCGCTGCATTTTCGTTTACCGAAACACCAACCTGCACAGGAACGCCGCCGATATAAATTTGCAACATACGCGGCGTAACCACTTGGCCACCGAATGTCAGCGTTGCCGTAGCTTGTGTGCCGGATGATTTGTCATCCAACGCAACGGCATACACATCAACCAAGCCCACCTGATCAACAAAAGCCTGCACTGCGCCAAACATATTATGCAGCATTGAGCCGCGCCCGAATTTGCGCTCTGCATCCGCCTGATCCAATACGCGCACGGGCGTTTTGGCAGGTGTAGCACCGGTAGTCAGACGTTGGCCGATAATCAACACTTTGCGCTCGGCATTAACCAGATTGCCAAGTGCTTGAGACGGGTCGATTTCCAAAAACACCCCGCCCAGCGGCAAATCACCTGAAATACTCTCAAAAGTAATATTGTCTGCCATTTACTTACCTTTCTTTTCTTCTTCGACCACAATCAGATCGCCGTCTTCTATGCGGCGGGTGTAATAGGCCGTCTGAAAAACAGTTTGGCCTTTCTCTGCTACAAAGCCCGTGCCATCTTCCAATCGCACCTTGATGCCATCTCGTGGCTTAACCTTGATTTCCATTTTGTAACTCCATCTTTATGGTTGCTTCCGGCTGCTCGTCGGTACGCTCTCCGGTCAGCCACTTTTTATGTGTTTGGTCGGTTTCGTGCGGTTCCACATCCACCTTGATATCCACCCCGTCAAAAGGCATTACCAATACCGTCGGCGGATACATATTCGGCGGCACAATCAAATCGCCGAAATCCCAATCCATGCACGCTTCATTTATGGGGCCGTATTGCGCACGCAGCAAAAACCAGCCGAAAGGCGCTTTACTGTGCGCTGAAAACTCAACATCCTGCACTTCTACGGAAGGCAGGCCGCCCGTGTTGCGCAAAAAGGCGCGAAGCTCTGAATAAAGCGAGATTTCAGCGGCTTCCACCTGAGCACCCATTGTGTCTTTATTCTCCGGCAACTCCACTTCAAGCTGGCCGGTAATCAAAACCTGCAGGGTGGCACTCCATTCGCCATCGCTTTTAATCCGCTCCAGCATTACCGTAACCACGCCTTTCAGCAACTCTTCACGCCGCCATTCCGCGTGGTCAATCAAACTTTCCGAAACTACCCGATCAGGCAAAGCAGCGGCGATACCGTGCTTGAGCCTTTTCATTTCGTATTCATAAATATTCATGAACCGAACACCTCACTCACACCACGCTCCACTGCCTGAGCAATAATCCGACGCATTTCCGGCTCGGCCGCTTCAAACGACGGCTGCCAAAACGGGTGCGGCTTGGTACCGTGCTTGAAAATATGCTTGGCCAACGCAAAGCTCCGCCGTTTCGGGTTGGCTGCGCCACGGGCTTTGAGCCAAGCAGCCAAAGCATAGCCGTTCGGCATGTATCCCGGCTTGGTACCTTCCTCGAGGTATCGGGCGTAATTTGCTGCCGGCCACACCGTGCGCTCAAGCGGCCCTGTACGCTGATAGCGTATGGACTGCACCAACAAAGAAAACGCGATACTGTCGTTATCCCGAACCTTATCCTGAGCTGTCCGCACCATCTGCAATGCGGCACGGTCTAGCCCCTTGTCGAGATTCCGGCTCATCACGCGCGGCGTGCGCCGAAACCCCTCCAGTACCTTTTCTGCATCAACCTTGTAGCTGATATTCATCGACCGGCCAGCCTTTCAAACTCTTGCAGAAGCTGCTCATACAGATAAGCGGGTGTGCCGTTTTTCGGCGTGGCGCTGATGCCTTCGCGGATGTTGTACGCCGTGGTGGCGTTTTTGGCTGCAAGCTCACGCATGGCTTCGGCTTGAGCGCGTAGCATCAACAGGTTTTCCATACCTTGAGTATCACTCCATTGCCAATCGGCACAGTATTCCACCTCCGCCGAACTGCCCAATGTGCCTATCTGCTGGAATGTTGGGGCAGGATTCGCCCGCAGAAAGCGCACACCTGCTTCATTGTGTGTTACCGACCATTCAGGCAGACGGCCGGCATAATGATCTTCCCACGGTTGAACAGCAGCCTTGTGCGCACGGCCCCAATGGCAGGCATGGATACCGTTCAAATTAACTGGGCACGGATATAGTGAGCGGCCGGAAACCAAACTAATCACCGTGAAGCAACGTTTAGGCTTGATTTGGCTCAATGCCTGCAAAGCAATATCGGCATGCCGCTCCAAATCGGTTTCTGAAAATGCACGCACGCTGTCCAGCAGCGAGTTTTTATACCGTCCGAGAAAAGCAGTACGCGCATCCATGCTCACTGCCCCATACCGGCTGCATGCTCAAGCAAGCGTTCGGCCACCGCGCCCAAAATACCTTTGCGTGCTTGGCCTTCCTGCTCCAAACCACCCAATACTTCGATTTCCTCAAAACTCAGATCAGGCAACACTTTCAGCACATCGTCTTGTTTTTGCTTCAGCAGTTCGGACAACTTTTCACGGTCAATTACAACCGCACCGCCGTTATCCGGCTCACTGCCTTGCTGACGGACTTCGCCGTTCTGTGCTGGCTCACTGCCTTGCTGACGGACTTCGCCGTTCTGTGCCGGCTCAGAATCAGCCGTACTAGCGGACGGAATAAAGCTTTCTTCTACCAAACGGGTTTCATTCGGCGGAACCATCACGCCGCCGATAAAGATAATATGGTCTTCACTATTGAAATAAGGGACTTTCATTAATCTTTCCTTAATATCGAATAGGCCGTCTGAAACCCCACGTCGATTTCAGACGGCCTGTTAATTACGCACCGATTTTCGCACGGTCTTTTGCGCTGTAAACCACAATGGATGTAGTAGCCATGCGCAACGGTTTCGGCGTATGAATCGCGTTGTATTCTTCGCCATAGGCCGCTTTCTGGCCGAGCGGATGGCCGTTGCCGTTGGTCAACTCGAACAAATCACCCGTAGCAAACGGTTTCACCACCGTGTAAGTGGTCAGGCCGCGTTGACCGATCAAGATACGGTCGTCGCCCAAATCGGTATTCGGCGCGTTGGTACCATAAACGCTTAAACCTTTTACCACGCCCAAATCGCCCGTACCGGTGGTATCCGTGCCGTTGCGTTTCTTCTCTTGCACGAACTCCGAAGCATTGGAAAGCTGATCGTTCAGCACCGGCGACATCAGCAAGTAATCAGGTGCGTAGTAACGCTGGCCGTTCAACATCGCTTTGCGGCTGCCCACCAAACGCAGCAGGCCGTTCAAATGGTCTTCAATGCTCACACCGGGGGCAGCATCCAAGTTAAACAACGCCACATTGGTCGCTTTGCTGTAGGTAATCTTCACATTGCTTTGAGATGCCTTCGGCTGGCCTTTTTCATTAACCAGCTGGAAAACACCCTGATTGAAGCTCACCGCACGCCAGTAAGTGCCGCTCGATTGATTACCCGTGCCGTCATAAGCCTTAATCGGGCTGTTGCTCACCTTAACCGTGATCGGGTTTTCAGGATTGCCCACGTCTTCACCCTGCAGGTTTTTAGCCTGGAAGGGGCGAACCACCGGGAAATTGGCCGTTTTAAACACACCGCTGGTAGCGTTGGGGTTAACCGATTCCTCGCTTACTTCAACCGCACCGTAAGCATCACTGCAACGCTGGATTTCATTCATCAGGCGGCGGGCAACCAACTCACGCAAAATGCGGGCATTGCTTTGAATATTTCGCGCCAAAGCATCCCAATTGATGGCAGAGGTACGGGTAAAATGAACCACTTCATTGGTCACTTTCAGCGCCAATTTCATTTGAACAACAAACGCTGTATCCATGTGTTGGCTGATACCGGCAAACGGAATCGGATTGCCTTCAAACACCAAGCCGTCGTTCATTACCGCATCCAATTCGCGCACTTCATACGGAATCTGCGTCGTGGCCTGTGCGCTGAAATCGGTCAGCGTCTGCACAAGATTCAAAATATTCAAATCATGCAGCGCCTCTTTAATCACTTCACGCTGCACACCATACGGCAGAGTGGTGTTTCGCATATCTGTCTGCGTACCCGAGAGCATTTTCGCTTCCGCATTCAGCTCACGGGCAAACACTCGGTCAAATTGAGACAACACCATATTCACAAACGGACTGGTCTTGTCCGACAACGCCAAAGCAATTGGGGTCTTTTTCAGATTTTCCGTGTAGATGCCCGATAGCTGTTTCACGCCTTCGTCCGGCACCGTGATATGCGGCGTGCCGCTCACGTTGTAACCCAAAGCCGCCAACTGCTTGGAAGCAGTCATCTGATTGCCCATCTTGATTTGATGCTCGGCCAACGCTTTCACCTGCTCAGGTGTCGCATTGTCGGGCAGCAGTGCTTTGGCACTTTCAGATAAATCTTTCTTCAGATCATCGGACAAACCCTCAGCCTTGCCGATTTCTTCAGCCAACAGCTTTTCATTGTCGGCACGGCTTTGCGCCAACTTTTTGGCTTCTTCATCGCGTGCGGCCAAAGCCTTTGCCACAGCCGCGTCCACATCTTCAGCCGACAAGGTTTTGCCGGCAGCGGGATCAGGCTCAGACAATGCCTTTTTACCGTCCTTACCGTCTTCCGTCTTAGGCTCGCCGCCCGCAGGCTGGCCGGATTCCGCCAGTTTTTTCGCATCGGCTTCACCTTGAGCCAGCTTTTTCGCGGTTTCTTCCAGGTTGGTAATTACCGCGGATGCCGTTGCATCGTCGGTATTTTCGTTAATCGCCGCTTCGCCCAACGCCTTAACGCTGTCGCAAACGGTTTTTGAGTAGCCCGCAGCGGCGAGCTTTTTCAACAACTCTTGCAATTTATTCATGTTTTGCTTCGCTTTCGTAATCAAATCGTCGGCCAATTCCGACAAAACAAAGGTCGAACCGTCGGATTCACACGACAGCGTTACAGGGTCTAGGCGTTTGATAACGGGACGCACCGTCAAACCCGCGCCCAAAAGGGTTGCGCCGTGAAAAGCACCGGCTTCGTTGTCTTGCCAGTTCTCGTGATATTCGGCGCTCAGATAATTGAAGCCACGCTCTTTAACGGCTTTCAATCCGAAATCCGTCCACTCCACCAGC
Organism: Neisseria sp. Dent CA1/247; assembly: GCF_022870825.1. Lineage (NCBI taxonomy): Bacteria > Pseudomonadati > Pseudomonadota > Betaproteobacteria > Neisseriales > Neisseriaceae > Neisseria > Neisseria sp. Dent CA1/247. The sequence continues at coordinate 1,681,792 of NZ_CP091522.1, forward strand.
GCGCGCAAGCGGTTGCCTTCCACCGATAACTTCAGGATTTTTGCCGCCGCACCGTCGCCGGGCTTATGGTTCACATCCAAAAACACATCTTGCCCGACAATGTTTGCGTCAAAATTCTTCACCATGCTCAACAGCATGGCTGGAGTAATTTCAAAGCGGCCGTAGCGCGGGTCGGTAAAGTTGCCCGTGCGCGTAATTGTTACCCAAGAAGTCTGCTTGCCGGATTGCGGCAAAGTCGCCTGAGCCGAGCACACGCGCAGCGTGCCGTCGTGCGTCTGCCCGGATAATTGAATAATGCGTGGAAAATAAGACATGGCTTTATCCGTATTGAAGATAAAACCAAGATTAATAGAGTTGTAATAGGTAAAACAGTATGATTTTTAGCAATAAAAAGGCCGTCTGAAAACCATTTTAACCGTTCGGTTTATATGGTTTTCAGACGGCCTGATAAATACAGATTGTCGGAAAAGCGAAGTTAAAGCATTAAAAAATTAAGCCGCATCGGCCAAAGTCTCATCCGTCGCTTTCTGCAATACTTTTTCACACATATGCAGCCTGAGCGAGAAAGTCTTTAAAAATTGCGTCATCACTTCAATATCGATTTTGCTCGAGTTGGAGCAGGAAAGTAGCGTAATCATGCCCTCGAATGCCTGCCGCGTGCCGCAAAGCTCATCCAAAGCATCATTAATATCGGGGCGGCTGGAAAGGCTTAATTTGCTTGATTTGTTCATGATAAGTTCCTTTACAAATTTTTCTCACGCTGTCAAACGTGAGGCGGGGCGCAGAAGACAGGTTGACAGACCGGGTAAAGGAACCGGCAGGCACGAAGCCTCCTGCCTTCGCGCCCCATAGGTTGCGAAGAGATTACAGACGTAAAAACACCGCTTGGCATTCAAGATGCTCGGCAGCGGTTTGTCTGCCTTTACATAACGGGCTGTCAAACCCGTATTGCTGATTGAAGCAATGCAGCTATTTAACAATAAGGCCGCCTGAAAGTCAACATTATTTTCAGACGGCCTACATATTAAGTAAACGTAATTATTCCACTTTTCTGAAAATAGCCAGCGGCGAAACACCATATTCTTCCAGTCGCCGTCCCATTAGGCCGCGCAGATGTATAAATGCTTCCATATAGGCACTTTCCATTTGCGTCATATATTTAAAAGCCGCTTTATCAATTTCCATCTCGGCAGCTCCGTCGGGCAAAGCATCTAAAACGGCAAGGATATGCCATTGCCCCGGAACGGTAATGGCGTGTTTCATCACAAAGTCCAACGAATGCACCATCAGGCTGCCTGATGAAATTGTTCCCCATGCCGAGCGGTGGTCATCAAACAACCGGAACTGTATTAATTTTGGCATTTGCTCGATTAAGTTGGCAAAAGCATCAAACTCGGCTTGTTTGGCTTTTTTATTCAGTTTTTCGGTAGGTGTTTTACAAGGCATTTCATTGATGTGCATCTGCGTAGCGGGTCGGACGATTGAAGCCATCAGTGCGTAATCCACAATTTGCAGCCTGCCTGAGAATAAAACGATCTGGCCAAGTTTGGCTTGTTCAACATCTTTTTGAATCAGGCCGCGGTGATTTAATTCCCGAATCACATTCAGCGGCATGGCACGGCTGGCATCAAAGTTGCTTTGCGTTGATTCAGATACCGAACTCTGCATCTCATGCCCGCCCGAAACAAGTTTTACGCTGGCACCGAGTTGGTTTTTCTGCTGGTCGCTGACAGATTTGGTAATAACCTGATGAGTCAAAAGCCCGTCTTTATCCAATTGGGCATTGTATAAAGACAGGGCTTCATGGTTGATATAAATAAAATCATAGAGGGAGTTTTCCGCAGCTTCGTCGTGTACCATTTCTCATTTCCTGCAAAATCTGTTGCTTTTTCAACTCGAAAGCAGCATTACTTATTTCCGCTTCATTAAAAGCTTGCTCTATCTGCTTGACTGTTTTTTGGTTTTTTACTTGCTCGGAAACAGCCTTTTTCAAGTGTTTCAAAAACATGGCAATCTCCTACCAGTTGAAAGGTATCCTAACAATAACTTAATTTCCTACAACTGTAAACGGAAAAGCGAAGTTATTATAAATGAAAAAGGCCGTCTGAAAATTTCAGACGGCCTACATAATCTTATTCAGGCAACACCGTTTCCAACCGATCGGCAAAGGCTTTCAGATTGCGGCGGTAATCTTGCCATGCGGCAGGGTCGTTGAGATAAAGCCCGGGTTCGCACGGTTCGAACAAGTCCGAGATGCCGTCGGACAACAGCGCATAAGCATCAGGCGATTCCGCTTTAATGGCTTCTTCGTTTTCCCAAAAATAATCTTCAATCGCAACAGCGAAAATATCCAACATATCCTGATCAAAAGCAGTCCCGCCGCTGTCGGCATAGGCATCCAGATAGCCGATCGGCAGCAGGGCAGGCAGAGTGCTTGCGGCATGGTCAATATCCACCTCAGCCAAAGCTTTGACGGCAGCTAATAATCTTCGGGTGTGATTCGTTTCCATTTGTTTTGACCTTTAGGCCTTTTATCGCGTTCAACCGTTACAATCATACCATCTGTTTTCGACTGCACCAATGTCAGCTGCTTCTCGGCAGAAAAATAAACCCACCTGTCTGTTTTAATATCCACAAAATTAGGCTTGGCGTTTAAGAAAAATTCAGCAACGTCTTCTTTGGTCAACGGAATATAAGTTTTAAATCTGTCCAGCCTGTCAATACGGCCAACCGCGTGGATATCCAGTTTCATACCATGTTTTTCGAAATAACGGTAAGCCTCTTCAGCTCTTTGCTTAAATCCGTCCCCCCAATCCCTTTGCCGTATCTTCCAAACCATTTCCGGCATATCGTCCGGTTTGCGGTTCACGGTCCGGTTTTTGCTGCCGATTTCGTCTTTTCTCACCGCTTCGATATAGCTGAACGTATTTGGATGTGCCGGGCAGGGGTTGGCACCTTTCGGGTACACTCCTTCGCCCAAACCGTATAAATCGGCGGTGGCATGGATATCGCAGATATCGGGTCGCGGATGACGCGGCGAAAGCATAAAGCGTGTACCGATAACATCTTCGTCTTCAAACACCATGCGCTCGTAATTGTCGCGGTGTGCGCGGTTGATTTCCGTACGCAACACACGGCGGAATTTCACAGCGGCATTATTCGGATCGTGCAGAAGGCCGTTTTCCACCCGTTTGCCCAAAGTGCTGCCGCCTGCCTCCTGCAAGGCCTGCCTTAATTCGGGCGTCATCTTGGCAATATGCTGCACGGTATGCTCGGCATCCCAACCCCGCTGTACGGCAATGTCGACAATCTGCTTCAAATCATGTGCCGCGCCGGCATGGATGCGCCACAGCCTGGCGGAAAGGTTCAGGCCGTCCGAATGCGGTGTATCGATAATCTGCCGCACGACAAGATGCTCCATCTGTTCGTTCCGCCTACCGCCCCGAACACCCAACACGGCAGCCGCAGCAGCGGCCAACATACCTTGAAACAGCAGGCCGTTTTGCTCCTGCTCCAAACTTTTCAATTCCGTTTCCAGCATGCGGTGGATCTCGGCTAATTCAGCCAAGCCAATATCGTCGTAGGCTTCCAATCTGCGGCGGATACGCTGTGCAGCTTCGCGGTAGCCCTGGATGCTTCGCTGTTCCATTTCCTTAACGATTGCCCATGTTTCCCTCAAATCGGGGCGGTTCGGCGGTGCAATAGGATACTTATCTTCCATTGCTCACACTCGTCATACTTTCGCCTTTAGGCGCATTGCCCGGCGTGATGTTGATTTTGCGTTGATGCCGGTGGCCGTCCGACTGCGGATAAGGATCATAGCGCTTGGCATCATCGGCGCGACGTTTCTCGACATCAGCCGCGTTATACCCCATTTCTTCCCAAATCATCGACTGCGGCATACTCAATGCCTGCAGTTTCAAGGCTCGGTCGGTGGTTTGGCTTAATGTTTCGGTGCGACGCTCAGCAAAGGCAATATGAAACACCTGCGATTCGGGATTAATACCTTGAAGCAGCAGATGCAGTTTGAATCCCTGCGTGTAAACCCACGCCATCACATCCTGAAGCTGATCTACTTCATCGTAGTAATCGCGTTTCAAATCTTCGAGAATGTCACGCGCCATGCCGTCGGTGTAGCCCATCAAGCCCTTGGGCAGCGGCGAGCCGGCAAAGAAACTGTCGAGCAGATAAACCACATCGCCGATTTCCCCCATCGTCGCATCACCCTGAACCGCGCTCACGCTGCCTTTTTTATTCAGGTAGAAATCAGTAGTAATCAGGTCTTTATTCGCCTCCGTTGCTTCCCGGTATTGCTCCATGTCTTCTTTAGTCGCATTCTCCAACACATGAGCCAAACGCATCGGGCTGCGGTGATGGCGGCGTACAACCAAATCCGTATCGGTCATGCGCAGCTTGCGCCAAATTTCACGGCTTGCATCCATAAACGGCCTGCCCAAACAAGACAAGTCATCGTAGTTATCAGGGTCAAGCCGCGCCAAAGTCAGCTGCCACAACGCAAACTGAGCCACATCCACACCGGTGCGGTAATCATGCTGGGCATAGGCCGTCTGAACATCTTTAAATTGACCGTTCGGCAAAACATTTGGGCGGATGGTTTCAGACGGCATCCGCACCGCCCGCACGACATGACCGGATTCATTGAGCACCCACTGTATCGGCAGATTCCCTTCCATGACCAGCCCGCGCGCATCCGATTTCAGCTTTTGCGCATTATTCAGCTCAAGCCGCTGCACAAACGCCCGCCATTCCTTGTTAATCCGGTCGTTTTCAGCGGCTTGGAGCAGCACAAGGCCGCCGCGCGTTACGTCCCGCGCCACGCGGTTATGGATGCGCTTCACGCGGCCGTCTTCTTTATCCATACGGCGGATATCCGCCACCACGGCGCGGTGGTCAAAATCGATATTTTCCCACGCATACTCCAAACGCGTAGCCCGCTCAGGCGTGGTACGCATACCGATTTCAGTATTTTCAGACGGCCTTTCCTCAACCGCCGCTACCTTCCGGCGGAACAGCCAACTCATCATTCCCATTTAGTTTCCTCACCGATACAACATCACGCCAGCCGTCTATCAGGCCGACCTTATACAATTCGCGGATAAAGCTGTCGTCGCCGAACGCTTCAATCCACTGCCTTTTCATTTCCGCTGCACGGGCGCGCTCTTCTTCACTTAAAGGTTCTGCCATCACCGTATCCCCAATAAATCCGCCTGCGACACCGCCCGCGTCTGAATCACCGACGGCACATAAGTCTCCGCACCTGCCGTCAACAACGCCATTACCGCGGCACAGGCCGCATCAAACATATCGTCACCGATTTTCGGATTTGCCATTTTGTAAGAGTTGTAAGCCGAATTTTTAGCCGGTTCGGCTTTAATATTGCCAAGTTGGCGGATAAACGCCGCAAAATCGGAGCTTTCCGTCTGAATCACATCCAGCACACTCGGCCCCCAGCTCGTATTAGCATCATTTTTCGCCTTGAGCGCATCCGAGCCATCGTCCACATACGGAATGGCAGCCTGATTATTGTGGAATGCCTGCCTCAACAGGCTGGCCATATTGTGCTTAACCATGCCCTCAAACCGAATGGGCGCAAACGGCCAATGCTGCCAAGTTGATGCCGTCGACTGGCCGTCGCCTATCGTGCGGCGGTCAATGTCGGTTAAGCCGCGCGCAAAAAGCTGGTCATTCAGGCCGGTCAACATACCCAAACCGTAAGCATCCCCCATCGCGTAATCAGGCATGAAGTATTGCCAAAAACCGAGCAAATCACGCTGCACCACCGCATCATCCGTACCGGCAGGCCATGTTTTCACAAACGGAAACGTGGCAAAGTTTCCTATCTGCTCGCATACTACCAACGCCGACTTTGAAGCATGGGCAGATTCACCGTGCCCCGAATGGTCATAGCCGAAACTCAACAACCCGCGCTTCTTATAACGCCCGCCCGGCATCGGGCAGGCCGCCTGAATGCCCGACTGCAAACCCACCGCCATCGCGCGGCGTATGTATTTTTCCCAAATCCAGTTTTGCGCCGCCACGTTCATACACAAAAACTGGCGCAAATATTCGGCTTCAGGAAGTTGGGCCTTCATCTCATCGATAAAGGCTTGGTTCAAAATCCCCAATTCCACCCCGAGATACACATCCACCGGCGGCAGAATGTGATAGCCGCCGGTATTAATCAGCTCGGTCAGCACGTCCGCACCCTTATAAACACCGGTAATGCGTATCTGCGGATCAAACTTCACGCCGGCATCCACACCCAAGCGCCGAGCAGAGCCAAGCATAGGCAAAAACCGTGAAAACAGGCGGTCGGCCGGCATATCGTCAATTTCTTCCAGCGAGCCGATAGACAGGCCGTCACCGTCAATCTGGCTCATAATCCCGTAGCAGATAGCCTTGCTGCCGTTTTCAAACTGGTAGCGCAGATCGGCCATCTGGCGGCGGCCGTTTTTATGTGCGATATATCCCGTCAAAATCGGAGAGCGGCGTATCGCATCCAAGTGATACATCAGATTGGTTTGGCTTTGCTGCAATCGCGGCGCGACAATCCCTTCTTCCTGATATGGATTGGTGGCAAGATATTCCAAGCAATACATCTCTTTAACCGCCGTTTTGCCCGTCCGACGGCAGGAAAAATCAACCGTGCTGCGGTTATCATCCATTTCCTGCATTTTCAAACACTGCATCGGGTCAAGGTCAACGTTATGCACATGCTTATGCCAAAGCGCGTGCGGCTTCACGCCCGTTTCAGGGTCAGCCTTTGCATAGCGCATGATTTCCACCTCGGCGCGGTGCTTAACCTTAATCCGCTGCGCTGCCGTGCTCATCGCTCAGTCCGAACGCTTGATTAAAATAAGCCGATTCCTCGGCATGGCATTGGGTGCACATAAAAAGAAACTCCAGCTTTTCTTCCTCTGTGAGCACTCGATTGCAGGCTTCACAGGTTTCAGACGGCATCATTTTGCAATTCCTTTTCTTCTTTCTCAATCTCAACCGTACAAGCCAAATAGGCTTCATAATCGCAACCAGCACACAGCCAACCGAATTTCAGCTCTTCCTGCCAGTTCAGTTTCACCCCGCACTTCTCGCAATGCGTCTGATATTCATCATTAGGATTTTTCATTATTACCGCCGTTCTGCTGCTGATATTCAATCAATACAGGGTCAGCCTGTTTCTTGGCATTTGCCCGCTTGGCCAATTCCGACAGGTTTTCCAGAGCCAATGCCTGCCGCTGCGCATATTCCACCAACGATTGCTGGCTTTCCGCGTCTTGAGCCAGTTTGCCCATCGCCGCTTCTTCCTGCTCGATAACCCGCGGTGTCATGCCCATATCTGCCAACGACATGCCGTTTTTACTGAGGAAATCCTGCAAAGAACGCAAGAGCGGATGCGCTTTAACTTCATAAATTGTGCGTTTCTGGCCGGTCGCCAAATCTTCATATTCTGCAATGACAACACCACCGTCTTTATCTACCGCCCAAGCAGGCGTGCGCAAAGAAACCCCGTCTTTCAAGATGGTTTGAAGGATCTGCTGCATGATCGCGGTAATCCCCGCCTGCATATCGGCATAGATCGGTATAAGGTGTTTCGGGTCGCGTTGTTCAAATGCAGCCTGATGCAGCATGAAAAGCTGTGTCTGTTTCTGACAAGCCGGCTGTGAAGCACAGAAAGTGCGGTCGATATCGCAAGTTTCACAAGCCGCATAACGGTCAGGTTTCGCCGGGAAATACTGAGCCACACGGGCATTCAACCCATGCTTCATCGCATTAAAACGCGTGCGGCGCGCCTCCTCCGGCGTAGGGTGTCCCTCAAGATTTTTCGCAGTTGCCGCTTTCCCCGCATCGGTTTTAGGGCCGGTGGCATTACACCAAGCCTTAATCAAATTAACCTGATACTGAGCCTGCTCCACCTCACTGTCACAAACAGGGCAGGCGGCGAAATAACGGAAAGGATGATGCGGCCGAGCCGGTTCATCTTCCACCCGCTCAGGCGCGCACTCGAAGTTTTTCCGACAGTCATGACAGCGGAAAACAACTGAATCAAGAGATTGGAGATAATTACGGGATTTCTTAGACATGCCGTTATTAAACGGCCAAAGACAAAACTAAAACAGCGTGATTTTTAGCAATCACGCGGCCTTCGCAAACACTACAGGCAGCCGAATAGATATAGTTTTGGTTCGCAGCTGGGCGAGAACGGGGAGCCAGATAAAACAAAACAGGCTGCAAGCAATTGCAGCCTGTTTTGTTTTTAGGCCGAATGCGAAACGGCATCTAAATTTTTCAAAACCTTTGAATTAAGCTTATCTATCCAAAAAGTCTATTGCCAATATCAATCAAACTCCCAAACACAACATCAAAATTTATATACTCTTAACCAAGACAAAGGCCGTCTGAAATTTCAGACGGCCTAATTAGAAACCAACTAAATCTTACAAAATATCTTGCAAACTCCACCGCATCAGCCAAGTATTTATAATGCCTGCCCTGCTATATTAGCTTTTCTATCTCTATATATTATTAAAACCCAACCCTTTGTAAAAACCATTAGTTTGAGAATGAGTTTATGAGAAAGAAGTATATGAAAATTTTAAATAAAAATGACATTATGGAAATTTATCTGCTAATGGAGCAGCTGAATAAAATATTCCATGATCCGGATAGATCAGGAGATATTAATATCATTCAGAAATTTGGAGATGAATACTATCCGGTTATTCATAAGCTGTATTACAACACATTATGGAATGCCTTAACCATCGAACAAAGAAAAGAAATTTTAGGAGAGGATTACGACCATAAGATATATGGTGAATATGATTAAATAATTTTCAGAAATCAAACAGAAAACTTCTCAACATTTTCATGTCTAATTAAATTATCCTCCAACTTCCCTCATCCATTGTTTCAATGGCCAAGCGATAATTGTTCATACCTTGCTGCAACTCAACCCTAAACAACTTTAAAACAAAAACAATATGCTAAAAAAAATCTTTATATTCCTGCTATTCATTGTCGCCGTATTGGCGATTACCGCACTCGTAACCCATAAAAAACTCCCCGACAACAGCCGGCGCAAGCCTTCGCACTATCTGTCGCCCCAATCTGAAAGTGCGCTGGTGCGGCATTTGCTGCCGCAAGCCGAGGCGCATCCCGGTCTTTCAGGTATTTACGCGCTGCGCGACGGGCGTGATGCGTTTTTGGCTCGGCTGGCACTGGCGGAAACGGTGCAGCACACGCTGGATGTGCAGTATTACATATGGCATGACGATATTTCCGGCCGTTTGCTGATACAGAGTTTGTATAAAGCGGCTGAGCGCGGTGTGCGCGTACGTCTTTTGCTTGACGATAACAACACCGGCGGCATGGACGAGCTGCTGTCGGCGGTCAATGCCCACCCCAATATCGAAATACGCTTGTTTAACCCTTTCATGCAGCGCGGTTTTCGGCCTTTGGGCTATTTGAGCGACTTTTTCCGTCTCAACCGCCGCATGCACAATAAATCTTTCACTGCAGACGGCATCGTTACCATTATCGGCGGCCGCAATGTCGGTGATGAATACTTCGGTGCAGGCACGGGCGTGATGTTTGCCGACTTGGATGTAGCCGCCGTCGGTGCTGCTGCAAAAGATGTCGAGCAAGACTTCGACCGCTATTGGGCGAGCGAATCCAGCTACCCTGCCAAACTGATTTTGGAAAATCATGCCAACACCACATTCGACACCACGCCGTCTGCCAATGCGGAAACCCAAGACTACTTGAAAGCCTTGGCGCACATCAGCCCTGTAATGGCGGCGGCTGAAAAAGAACTGCTTATCGTGTCGCCTTATTTTGTGCCGACGAAAAAAGGGGCTGAACTGCTCAGTAACATTGCCCGAAGCGGTAAAAACGTACAGGTGCTGACCAATTCGCTCTCCGCTACCGACGTTGCGCCCGTTCACGCGGGCTATGCCAAATACCGCAAAGACTTGCTTGCCGCAGGTGTGAAACTGTTTGAATTGAAACCGGATGCCACCGTTACCACAGACGACCACGGCGGATTAATCCACGGCAGCAGCGGTGCCAGCCTGCATGCCAAAACTTTTGCGGTGGACGGCAAAAAGCTTTTTGTCGGCTCGTTCAATATGGATCCGCGTTCGGCTGACTTAAATACCGAAATGGGCTTTATTCTCGACAGCCCCGAGCTTGCAACACAGCTTTCAGACGGCCTCAAGCAGCATCACGCCGTGCATACCTACACCGTAACCAAACTTTCCGAAGGCGGCCTGCAATGGCAAACCGAAGAAAACGGCAAAACGCTTGTCTATCAGCAAGAGCCGAAAAGCAGCGTGTTCAAACGGTTTGCCGTATGGTTCTGCTCGCTGCTGCCGATTGAGTGGTTGCTGTAAACAGCAGAGGCCGTCTGAAAAAACGTTTCTAAAAAATGGCGTTGAAACGAGATTCAGGCGGCTCAAGTACGCAAGTCTGTAAAAAACACTCAAGGCCTACTCCGCTCTTCTTTTCAAACCGCAGTCAACCTACCCGTCATGGCCATTATTTAGCGTCTTTCGGGTAGATGAAGATGCCTTTTAAGGCTATAATCCGCGTTCAGACGGCCTGAATCAACACAGGCCGTCTGAAAACGTATCTAACCTGCCAAAGCCTGCCTGAAACCCTAACCATGCACATATATTCAGCTTGTGTGCATCATTAGTGTTTTAGCGGCTGCGGCTCTTACCGAAAGGAACGAAATGTTCAACAAACACGTTAAATCTTTCCAATACGGCGAGCACACCGTTACCCTCGAAACCGGCGAAATCGCCCGCCAAGCCGCGGCAGCCGTGAAAGTTTCTATGGGCGACACCGTGGTTTTGGTAGCCGTTACCGCCAATAAAGACGTTAAAGAAGGCCAAGACTTTTTCCCGCTGACGGTTGACTATCTCGAGCGCACTTACGCTGCGGGTAAAATCCCCGGCGGTTTCTTCAAACGCGAAGGCAAGCAAAGCGAAAAAGAAATCCTGACCAGCCGCTTGATCGACCGCCCCATCCGCCCGCTGTTCCCCGAAGGTTTCTACCACGACATCCAAATCGTAGCGATGGTGGTTTCCGTTGACCCCGAAATCGACTCCGACATCCCCGCCATGATCGGCGCTTCTGCCGCGCTGGTGTTAAGCGGCGTGCCTTTTGCCGGCCCGATCGGTGCTGCGCGCGTGGGTTATGTGAACAATGTTTATGTGCTGAACCCGACCAAAGCGCAACTGGCGAAATCACAAATGGATTTGGTGGTTGCCGGTACGCAAAAAGCCGTATTGATGGTGGAATCCGAAGCGCAAGAGCTGCCCGAGCACGTAATGTTGGGCGCGGTGGTTTACGGCCACGAGCAAATGCAGGCCGTGATTAACGCCATCAACGAATTTGCCGACGAAGTCAACCCCGAAGTATGGGATTGGAAGCCTGCCGAAACCGACAGCGCATTGGTGGAAAAAATCCGCGCAATCGCCGGAGAGACCATCGGCGAAGCGTTCAAAATCCGTCAAAAACAAGCCCGTTCCGCCAAGCTCGACGAAGCATGGAATGCGGTTAAAGATGCGTTGATTACCGAAGAAACCGACACGCTTACCGCCAACCAAATCAAAGGCATTTTCAAACAACTGGAAGCCGACGTTGTGCGCGGCCAGATTTTGGACGGCCAACCGCGTATCGACGGCCGCGACACCCGCACCGTGCGCCCGATCAACATCCAAACCGGCGTATTGCCGCGCACCCACGGTTCCGCCCTGTTTACCCGCGGCGAAACCCAAGCTTTGGCAGTGGCCACTTTGGGCACTCAGCGCGACGAGCAAATCATTGATGCCTTGAGCGGTGAATACACCGACCGCTTCATGCTGCACTACAACTTCCCGCCATACTCTACCGGTGAAGTGGGCCGTATGGGTGCGCCGAAACGCCGCGAAATCGGCCACGGCCGTTTGGCCAAACGCGCGCTGGTTGCCGTGTTGCCCTCGCCTGAAGAATTCAGCTACACCATGCGCGTGGTTTCCGAAATTACCGAGTCTAACGGTTCTTCTTCTATGGCTTCCGTGTGCGGCGGCTGTTTGAGCCTGCTGTCTGCCGGTGTGCCGCTGAAAGCGCACGTTGCCGGTATCGCCATGGGCTTGATTTTGGAAAACAACAAATTCGCTGTGTTGACCGACATTCTGGGCGACGAAGACCACTTGGGCGATATGGACTTCAAAGTGGCCGGTACTACCGAAGGCGTTACCGCGCTGCAAATGGACATTAAAATTCAAGGCATTACCAAAGAAATCATGCAGATTGCTTTGGAGCAGGCCAAAGAGGCGCGTCTGCACATTTTGGCGCAAATGAAAGAAGCCGTTGAAGGCCCGCAAGAGCTGTCTCAACACGCTCCGCGCCTGTTCACCATCAAAATCCATCCCGACAAGATCCGTGATGTGATCGGTAAAGGCGGCGAAACCATCCGCGGCATTACCGCACAAACCGGCACCGAAATCAATATCGCCGACGACGGCACGGTAACCATTGCCGCCACCACTCAAGAAGCGGGCGATGCGGCGAAAAAACGCATCGAAGAAATCACCGCCGAAGTGGAAGTGGGCAAAGTGTACGACGGTACCGTATTGAAACTGTTGGACAACAACGTCGGCGCCATCGTTTCCGTGATTCCGGGTAAAGACGGTTTGGTACACATCAGCCAAATCGCCCACGAGCGCGTGAAAAACGTGAGCGACTACCTGCAAGTCGGTCAAAACGTGAAAGTGAAAGCGCTGGAAGTGGACGACCGCGGCCGCGTGCGCCTGTCGATGAAAGCCTTGATCGAAGCGCCCGAACGCGAGCCGCGCCAAGAGCAACAGGCTGACGGCGAGTCGTAATCCGGTTTGTACAAGAGGCCGTCTGAAAATTTCAGACGGCCTTATTCCGTTTATGACCGATGCCGTCTGAAAAAATGGTAAACGGAAAAATAAGGAAAAATCATGTATACAGAATCCGTATTGGCAGTATTGAAAACGCTGCAAAACCACATCTGCGCCGCCTTGGAAGCCGAAGACGGGGAAGCCCGTTTTGTTGCCGACCAATGGCAGAGCAAACTGGGCATCGGCGAGAGCCGCGTCTTGAAAAACGGTGCCGTGTTCGAGCAGGCGGGAGTCAATTTTTCGCATGTGAAAGGCAATGCCATGCCCGCATCCGCCACCGCACACCGCCCCGAACTGGCCGGCGCGAGGTTTGAAGCGATGGGCGTATCGTTGGTTATCCATCCGAAAAACCCTTATGTGCCCACCAGCCATGCCAATGTGCGATTTTTTATTGCCTATCCCGAAGGCAAAGAGCCGGTATGGTGGTTCGGCGGCGGTTTCGATTTAACGCCGTTTTATCCGTTTGAAGAAGACATTCTGCACTGGCACCAAACCGCCGCCTCCGTGTGCGCGCCTTTCGGTGCCGATGTTTATCCGCAATACAAACAATGGTGCGACGAGTATTTCTACCTCAAACACCGCGGCGAAACGCGCGGCGTGGGCGGGCTGTTTTTCGATGATTTGAACCGTTGGTATTTCGACATCTGCTTGAATTTCATCCGTGCCGTCGGCGAAGGTTATGTCGAAGCCTACCGCCCCATCGTCGCCCGCAGAAAAGCCGCGGCATACGGCGAGCGCGAACGCCAATTCCAGCTATACCGCCGCGGCCGTTATGTGGAATTTAATTTGGTGTGGGACAGAGGCACACTGTTCGGACTGCAAAGCGGCGGGCGCACCGAAAGCATTTTGATGTCGATGCCGCCGCTGGTGCGGTTCGAATACGCTTACGAACCCAAAGCAGGCACGCCCGAAGCGCGCTTGAAAGAATTTCTGAAACCGCGCGATTGGTTGGAAGAATTGGCTTAAAGCGAGTTCATATAACTAGAGAGGCCGTCTGAAAAAGATTTCAGACGGCCTCAATAATATTTGCCTCAAACCACTATATGCCCAACCAACCCGACACCACCGGCCAATAAAACAAACAGCCTATCGCGCACACCGCCACCACGATACCGGCCGCATTAATGGTGCTGATTTTCTCTTTAAACGCCAACGCGCCCACCAGTGTGCCCAGCACAATCACACCGATGTTCATACCCGCAAACACCAGCGTAGGGTTGCTGCTCATCACCTGATGCGCCCGCACATAAGTAAAAATGTTGGCAAAATTCAAACAGCCCAACACCAAGCCGCCCAGCACGCCTGCCGCCGTCCATTTGGTTGATTTGGAAAACAGATAAGCAAACATCAACACCGCCGCCAAACAAAATGCAATCAACAAGTTGCCCGAAAAAGCCGTGCCGCTTTTCGCCACCTGTTTAAACAGAATATCAATCACGCCATAGCCCGCCCACACGCCGAGCAGCAACAGCGCACCGGCAGCGAAGCCCGCCGATTTCTTACCGCCGTCCGACTTCCACAACAGGCAAAACAAAGCCGTAAACGCCAGCGCCAAACCGATCAAGCGGCCTTGCGTCAACTGCTCGCCAAACAGCGTAAACGACGCCACCACCGGCAAAAACAGCGACAGCCGCTGCGCCGCGTCCGACTTCACGATCCCCGTTTTCTCCACCGCCCTGCCCATAATAATGAACACCACCGGCAGCAGCACACCCAAAGCCGCAAACAGCCACCACGTCGGCAGATAAGCCTTCCAAGCATACAGATCAGGCTTGAGGAAATACATACACAAAGCAATGGCCGCAATATAGTTCACCGCCACCGCCTGCTCGATATCGATTTTTTTAGAACGCGCCATCTTCAACAAAACCGACACCGACACGCTGCACAGAATACTGATAATCAAATAAATCATAAGGAATACATCAACCCATCAAAAAGCCGGAACCGCCCGCCGCCGCTTGTAAAACCTATCGCAGCCGAACGCGTTTTCCGGCAGGTTCAAACCAACCGTCAGCCGCGGATTATACCTGCCGCCGCCCAAAAATGTCTTGCCGCAACAGCCCCAATCAAAGCCAAACCCAGCCGCTCTTGCCTGCCGTCGCACCCGAAAACCCAAGCAGCAGCGCATGTTTCTATCAAGCGGCAACTCAGGCCGTCTGAAAAGCCAACCGCCAAAGCAAGCACATTTTCAGACGGCCTGCCAATCCGCTATAATTGCAGCTTTCATAAACCGTATCCCCCATACGCCATGCCTTTCAAACCGCTGCTGCTTACCGCCGCCCTATTTTGCTTTTCCGCCGCCGCTCACGCCGAGCCTGAATCCCCTCCGGCCACAACAGCCGAGGCCGCGGGCGATTTAAAAGAAATCAAACAGGCCATCCATGCCGCACAGGCCGACTTAAAGCAAAAACAGACCGCCCGCAACAATGCCCGCGCCACCCTCGAGCGCACCCGCGCCGCCCTTGCCAAAGCCCAGCAAGAGCTTGCCGCCGTCAACAAACAGCAAAACGACGCATGGCAAAAACTGCAAAAGCTGCAAAACGAATTAGGCCGTCTGAAAACCGAAGTAACCGGCACCAAAGCCCAGCTCGCCCGCCTGCTGTCCGGCCAATACAAAAACCGCCAGCCCAATGCCGTGGTGCTGTTTCTGAAAAACGCCGAGCCGGGCCAAAAAGCGCGCTACCTCCAATACAGCCGCTACATCAACGAAGCCAACCAAAAAGTGATTCAAGATTTAGTGCGCCAGCAAAACGAGCTTAAAAAACAAGAAGCCGCCATCGACGCCGAGCTGGCCCGCCTAAACAAAATCAAAGCCCGAAAACAGGCCGCCATGAACAAACTCGGCCGCGCCAACACCGCCGCACAACGCGAAAGCCGCCAACTTTCCGCCCAAATCGACAACCAAAACAAACGCATAGCCAACCTGCGCCAAAACGAACAGCAGCTCAACCGCCTCATCGCCGACATCGCCCGCCGCAATGCCGAAAAACGCAGACAAGAAGCCGCCGCCCGTAAAAAGGCCGCCGAAGAGCGTTTGGCTGCTGCCGAAAAAGCACGCAAAGAAAAAACCAAACCTGCCAAAGCGCACAACAAAACCGACAGCAAAACCAGCAAGCGCGACACCAAACCCACCCAAACCGCACGCGCACCGCAAACACCCCGTTCCACCCTCACCGCCGAAGACCGTGCCTTGAAAGCTCCGGCACACAATGCCGAACCTTCCGGCGGCTTCAGCCGTATGCACGGCCGTCTGAACCGCCCGGTGAACGGCAGCATCAGCGGACGCTTCGGCCAACCCCGTCCCGGCGGCGGCACATGGAAAGGCGTATTCTTCGCCACCGGCGGTGCGGCAGTACAAAGCATCGCCCCCGGCATCGTCGCCCATGCCGGCCCGCTTGAAGGGTACGGCAATATGGTGGTGATCGACCACGGCAACGGCTATGTCAGCGTGTATTCCGGCTTGAGCGGCATCTCCGTTTCCGGCGGCAGCAGCGTCAGCGCAGGGCGAACCGTCGGCACCAGCGGCAGCCTGCCTTCCGGCGAACAAGGCCTGTATTTTGAGATCCGTCGCAACGGCCAGCAAATGAACCCCTTGTCGTGGATACGCTGACAAACCGGCTTTTACCCGCACAAACCTGTTTCAGACGGCCTCAACCCAAAGCCTTCATCACAGGCACAAAGGCCGTCTGAAAAATGAAAAAGCATACTGCGAAACATACACGACAAGAAACTTTAAAGGCACGACACGGCCGTCATACTCATGTTTGACCCGAGTATCCGGCGTTCCGACAACCTCAAGAAACAACCCGATCAAACCGGAGCAAGACGAAACCGTGACAAAAACCGTTTATCCGCGCTATCTCCCTGTTTCAAAATAGCACTTAAATCTTGTTTAACCTACCTGAATTAGTATTTTTTTACGCGGATAAGGTTGCCCGACGCCGATAAATCACATAAAGTTTCGCCATTATCCAAACAGGCCGTCTGAAAGCCTGTTTTGTCTAAGAAGAAAGAGAAAGCACAAAGATGTCTAATTCCACTTTGAAAAAAGTCGCACTCTATACACTCGGCGCCTTCAGCGGCGTCATTCTCAGCCTGAGCGTGCAAAGCTACGCGGCGGGCGAAAAAAACAATGAAGCGCTGCCCGTACAATCCATCCGCACCATGGCGGAAGTTTACGGCCAAATCAAAGCCAACTATTACCAAGACAAATCCGACGAAGACCTCATCGAAGGCGCCATGAAAGGCATGGTTGCCGGCCTCGACCCGCACTCCGAATACATGACCAAAAAAGACTACGCCGACCTGAAAGAATCCACCACCGGCGAATTCGGCGGCTTGGGCATGGAAGTGGGCGCGGAAGACGGCTTCGTGAAAGTCATCTCCCCGATTGAAGACACCCCGGCCGAACGCGCGGGCGTGAAAAGCGGCGATTTCATCGTTAAAATCAACGGCGTATCTACCCGCGGCATGACCGTCAACGAAGCCGTGAAAAAAATGCGCGGCAAACCCGGCACCGACATCGTGCTGACCCTGTCGCGCAAAGATGCCGCCAAACCGATTACCGTGAAAATCACCCGCGCCATCATTAAAGTGAAAAGCGTGCGCCACCACCTGCTCGAACCCGGCTACGGCTATATCCGTATCAGCCAGTTCCAAGAGCGCACCGTGCCCGCACTGAACGAATCCGCACAAGCCTTAGTGAAACAAAACAAAGGCGCGCTGAAAGGCTTGGTGCTTGACCTGCGCGACGACCCCGGCGGCTTATTGAACGGTGCCGTGGGTGTATCCGCCGCCTTCCTGCCTGCCGACTCCACCGTGGTCAGCACCAAAGGCCGCGACGGCAAAGGCGGCATGAGCCTGAAAGCCACGCCTGAAGACTACATGCTCTCTTCCGGCCGCGACCCGCTCTCCGGCCTGCCAGCCGAGCTGAAAACCATCCCCGTAACCGTGCTGATCAACTCAGGCTCTGCATCGGCTTCCGAGATTGTGGCCGGTGCGCTGCAAGACCACCGCCGCGCAGTTGTCGTCGGCACCCAAAGCTTCGGTAAAGGTTCGGTGCAATCGGTATTGCCGCTTTCCAACGGCAGCGCCATCAAGCTGACCACTTCTTTGTACTACACACCCAAAGACCGCTCGATTCAGGCACAAGGCATCGTGCCGGACGTGGAAGTGAAAGACAAAGACCGCCTGTTTGAAAGCCGCGAAGCCGACCTCATCGGCCACATCGGCAACCCGCTCGGCGGCAAAGAAGTGAACGGCAACGATTATGTGCCGTCTGAAAGCCTGCAAGAAACGCCCGGCGCCAAAGGTAAAAAAGAGAAAACGAAAGACGAAGACCTTTCTTCGCGCCGCATTCCCAACCCCGCCAAAGACGACCAGTTGAGAAAAGCTTTGGAATTGGTGAAATCACCCGACCAATGGCAAAAATCGCTGGGCTTGGCTGCCAAAAAACCGGCACCTAAAAAAGACAACGGCGAAAGCAAATAATCCGTGATTGAAACCATCAGGCCGTCTGAAAATCTTTTCAGACGGCCTGATGATTATCCGCGCCAAGGATATAAACGCGAAAATCCGTCATACCCGCGGCGTGACCCAAGCACAACGAGCCGTAATAAAAAATCCGTTTATTTGCTATAAATTAAGTAAAACCGGCCTCGTTATTCCTGCCGACACCAGCCGCGCTCTTGGAATATCCTTTTCCGCCTTCATCTGAAGTAATATAACGCTACTTTTCCAATATATTGCCGACATGACCGAAGAACCCCGCCGCACGTCCTACCGCCAGAAACTTCCCAAACGCGAGCAGATTTTCGCTTCACGCTGGAGCAAACCTTTTGCCCCGCTGTTCGACAAGCCTTATTTCTGGACGCTCAACCGCCGCCAAGCCGCCGTATCGGTGGCCGTGGGGATGTTTTGCGGTTTGATGCCCGGCCCCACGCAGATGATGAGCGCGCTGATTGTGGCTTATTTTTTGCGCACCAATCTGCCTGTGGCTGTGTTTTCCACCCTATATACCAACCCGCTGACCTACATGCCGCTTTACTACACCGCCTATAAAATCGGCTCGCTGATTTTAGGCACCAACGGCGGCGACCTGACGTTCCCCTCGTGGAGCAGCGGCCACTTTTTCTCAGAAACCCTCAGCTGGCTGGCCGGTGCAGGCAAACCGCTGCTGGTGGGCGTGCCCGTTTTAGGCACGACGCTTGCCGTAATCGGCTACTTCGCCGTGCTGGGCTTTTGGCGTCTGCGCACAGCGCGGCTTTGGCAAAAACGGAAGGAGCGCCGTGAACAATAGCAACCGCTCCCGTCTGCTTACCGACAAAGAAATCGACATGGCGCGTTTGGTGTTTTCAGACGGCATCGACTACACCCGCGTTAAAGTGTGCCGCGGCATCCCCATGATGCCCGCCCTCAAAGTGGCGATGGTGCCCAACGGCAATATTTATTTCCCGCCCGACGATTGCCCGTGCGATTTCACCGCTTCAAAAGAGTATTACCAAGTTTGGCTGATGCACGAAATCACCCATGTTTGGCAATACCAAATGGGCTACCGCACTTGGCTGGGTGGCATGATGCTGTCGGTCAAGGGCGGTTACATCAACCGCAAAAGCTATGCTTACCCGCCGCCCGCCGAAATTAAATCGTTCTCCGGGCTAAACATGGAACAGCAGGCCGATTTTGTCGCCCACTATTATGCTGCGCGCTATTTGAAATGGCCGGCCTACCTGCCCAATCTGCCGCATTACGAAAGAGTGTTGGCACCGCTGCTGCGCAACCCCCGCCAAGCCTCGTTGCTGCCCGCTTATTCCAACAACCTGCCGTGGTTCGGCTGGACAAAAGACCTTTCCGAAGCCGTGAAAAAGAAATTTGCCAAACACCCTTAAGCATTCCAAGCACCTGTTTAGCGCGACACGGCTACCGTTCGGCAGTTCATAGCCGCACTCAATCACAAATAGGTATAAAATAGCGCATCCGCCCCTCAATGGCGCAACCGTTTTTCAGACGGCCTCAACCATGATGCCGTCTGAAACGCTTTAACCACCATGAATCAGAACGACACAGACACTTTCCCCATCCACACCGACATCGCCGCCCCGCGCAGCAGCACCTCAGGCGTACCGAAACACGCCCTGCATCAAACCGTTTATTCTGCCGACAGCTTTTTCCAGCAAGACTACCTGTTGCAGGAAGGCGTGCCTAACTTACACCGCCCCCAAGAACACGAAACCAACTGGCTGCATTTCGTCGGCATCAACGACGGCGCCCTGCTGAAAACCCTGCTCGCCCCCTACGGCATACACGATTTGGTGCTGGAAGACATCCTCAGCCGCCGCCAACGCCCGAAAATCGAAGACTATGGCCATTATGTATTCATCGCCGGCCGCGTGTACCAATACACATCGGGCAGGCTGCAATCCGACCAAGTGTATCTGATTGTCGGCGAGCATTTCGTATTTACCTTCCAGCAAAAACCGCTCGGCCTGCTCAGCAGCATCCGCAGCCACATGGACAGCGAACACAGCGACCTGCGCAGCAAAAACGCCGCCTTCCTCGCCTACCGCATCATCGACCGCTTGGTGGACGACTATTTCATCACCCTCGAGCAATACGACCGCCGCGTCGAAAACATCGACAAAACCCTCTTCAACACCGACAACAGCAACAGCGACCTGCTCGGGCGCATCCACAAACTCAAACGCGACGCCACCCGCCTGCGCCGCACCCTGCAAGCCCTGCGCGACGTACTCTACCGCCTCACCCACAGCGACTTTCCCATTTTTCAAGGCGAACCGGTAATCTACCTGCGCGACGTGTACGACCACACCATGCAGCTTACCGAATCGCTCGACGCCTCACGCGACACCGTATCGAGCATGATGGACGTGCATTTATCGTTCCAATCCAACCGCCTCAACCAGCAGATGCGCATGCTCACCGTAATTACCATCCTCTTCATGCCGCTCACCGTCATCACCGGCATTTACGGCATGAACTTTGAAAACATGCCCGAGTTGCGCTGGCATTACGGCTACTACATGGTGCTCGGCCTGATGGCCTGCGTCATCATCGGCCTGCTCGTTTTCTTCTCGCGCAAAAAATGGCTGTAACCCTTTTCAGACGGCCTCAAACCCAACAGGCCGTCTGAAAACCAGCTTTAAAAAGCTCCGCTAAAACATCGTTCCAAAACAAACACATCAAAAAGGACACCTAACCATGAGTTCAAACCATTCCGTAGAAATCCAACACGAACTGCAAATGTCGGTATTAATGATGCCCGACATGGCCAACTTCAGCGGCAACGTGCACGGCGGCGACCTGCTCAAACTGCTCGACCAAGTTGCCTACGCCTGCGCCAGCCGTTACAGCGGCCACTACTGCGTAACCCTTTCCGTAGATAAAGTGACCTTCAAAGAGCCGATTCACGTCGGCGAACTCGTTACCTTTTACGCCAGCGTCAACCACGTCGGCCGCACCTCGATGGAAGTCGGCATCCGCGTCGAAGCCCAAAACATCCGCGAACGCACCGTGCGCCACACCAACAGCTGCTTCTTCACCATGGTTGCCGTCGAAAACGGCCGCCCCGTCGCCGTACCTCCGCTCGAATTGAAAACCGAAGAACAACGCTGCCGTTTCGAAGCCGCCGAGCAACGCAAAAAACTGCGCCTGCAGGCCGACAACGTCAGCAGCTGCAGCTCGTGCGGCTAAGCACCTGCCGCATAAAACAAACTCAGGCCGTCTGAAACGTTCAGACGGCCTCAAACTGTATTAAAATAGACCCCTTTTCCAACCCACCATAAGCTGCTCATGGCACACCACCCCTACCGCCGCCTGCGCGCCCAACAAACCGCGCTGCCCGAAGTCGGCATTTCCGAATCCGGCAACATCCGCTCGCTGCACTTAGGCAGCAGCACCGTGCAAAGCTCCATGAACCTCGACCATCCCGCCGAGCTGGTGCTTTCATACAGCCGCGCCATGATGGGCTGGCTGCTGTTTGCCGAGCAGCCCCCCGCGCACATCACCCAAATCGGCTTGGGCGGCGGCTCGTTTGCCCGCTGGATAGACGCCTATCTGCCCGAAACCCGCCAAACCGCCATCGACATCAACCCCCAAGTTATCAACGTCGCCCGCAGCCTGTTCGAACTGCCCTTTGAAGACGAGCGCTTCGAAATCATCGAAGCCGACGGCGCCGAATACATCAAAACCCTGCGCGGCAGCACCGACGTTATCCTCACCGACGGATTCGACGGCCACCAAATCATCGACGCCTTGGTCGAAGAACCCTTCTTCCAAGACTGCCGCCAAGCCCTCTCGCCCAACGGCATTTTCGTCACCAACTGGTGGAGCGGCGACAGACGCTACCAACGCTTTGTCGAACGCCTGCTCAACGTCTTCGAAGGCCGCGTACTCGAGCTGCCCGCCGAAAGCCACGGCAACGTCGCCGTGATGGCCTTCCAAAGCAGCCCCAAAGAACAACGCCTCGACAACCTGAAAAAACGCGCCGACAAACTCAGCAAGCAATACGATCTCGATTTCAAACGCATGCTGTCCGAGCTGAAAGCCGGCAACACCAACAACGGCAAACACTTTTACCTCTAAACCGCCGCAGGCCGTCTGAAAGCAACTTTAAAGAACTTCGCTAAAACGCCCGCCGCAGAAAGTACCATTATGACTTACTTCAACCGCCACCTCTTCATCTGCACCAACGCCCGCCACGACACCTGCAAACAAAGCTGCAACGACAACGGCGAAGGCACCGCAGCCGTCGATTTTCTCAAAGGCAACGCCAAAAAAATGGGCTTGATCGGCCCCGGCAAACTGCGCATCAGCAGCACCAGCTGCCTCGGCCGTTGCGAATCCGGCCCCGCCATGGTCATCTATCCCGAAGGCCGCTGGTACACCTACGTTGATGAAGAAGACTTACAAGACATCCTCCGGCAAGACCTCGCCGGCGGAGAAGCCGTAGAACGCCTGCTGATTGATCCGCCCGAGTCTGCATAAACCCCAAATACCGACAGGCCGTCTGAAACTTTCAGACGGCCTCATCCCCAACCGCATACCCATCTAAGAAACATTATGCTGAAAATCGCCAACCAACACCTCATTCAAGGCCCCGCCGGCCAACTCGAAACCATCTACCTGCCCCCGCAAAGCACCGCGCGCGGCGTGGCCGTGATCAACCACCCCAATCCCCTGCAAGGCGGCACCAACACCAACAAAGTGATTCAGACGGCCGCCAAAGCCCTCAACAAACTCGGCTTCCACTGCTACCTGCCCAACCTGCGCGGCGTCGGCGGCAGCGACGGCGAACACGATTACGGGCGCGGCGAAACCGAAGACTGCATCGCCGTTATCGACTACGCCCGCGCCCAACACCCCGAAGCCAAGCAGTTCGTACTCAGCGGCTTCTCGTTCGGCGGCTACGTTTCCCTCTTTGCCGCCCAACAACGCCAACCCGACCTATTGCTGCTGCTCGCGCCCGCCGTCAAACATTACACGCGCACGCCCGAACCCAACGCCCCCGACGTCGCCAAAACCCTGCTGATACACGGCGAGCAAGACGAAGTGGTCGAGTTAAACAAAGCCCTGCGCTGGGCCGCCCCGCAAGACCTGCCCGTGGTCGTGCTGCCCGAATCCTCGCACTTTTTCCACGGCAAACTGATTCCCCTGCGCGACACCATCCTGCGCCTCGCCCCGTCCCTGCTCGATCACTAAACCGTCCAGCACCAACCCGCGCCGCTGCCCCTTACTTACAGGCAGCGGCGTTTAAATCATCATGAAAGATAAAGTATCACACGGAACTATCTAGGCAAAATATTATCCATCCCATCAAAGCCTGTATTTCCGCAACGCAAACGCCCGCATGCACACCGTCGCTTTTCCAGCTTTAACACCGAAAACACTTACATAACAATCCGATATACCGATTGCAAACAAACCGTCCGTTTTTGCGCATATACAGTCATCGTAAAAAAATACCAAACAGCATTTTCTATGTCCTGCACCGCGGCGATACCTCTATAATGCAGCCCGCCTAAAAATAGGCAGATTTCACCGCCCCAAACACCAACGTGAACCATAATCACGCGCAGCATCAATAGAAATGAGGATACTTCATGGCCAGCAAACCCCTTGTCCGCGCATTAACCATCGCAGGATCAGATTCCGGCGGCGGAGCCGGCATTCAGGCTGATTTAAAAACCTTCGGCGCACTCGGCGCTTACGGCACCAGCATCATCACCGCCGTTACCGCCCAAAACACACGCGGCGTACAAAGCGTTCACGTTATTCCGCCCGAAATCATCACCGCCCAATGCGAGTCGGTTTTTTCCGACATCCGCATCGACGCCGTCAAAATCGGAATGCTGCCCGATGTCGAATCCATCAAAGCCGTTGCCGCCGCCTTAAGAAAATACAGCGGCGCATTCGTGGTGTTCGACCCCGTTTGGGTCGCCACCTCCGGCGATTCCCTCTCTCAAGAAGACACCGTAGAAGCCCTATGCAGCGAGCTTTTACCGCTGGCCGACGTGATTACCCCCAACCTTGAAGAACTCGCCAAACTTACCGGCAACAGTCTGGCCAAAGACGAGAAGGAAATGCTCGCGCAAGGCAAACAACTGATGGAAAAAGGCGCAGCAGCCGCCCTCTTGAAAGGCGGCCATTGGGAAAACAGCAAAGAAGCACGCGATTGGCTGCTCACCGAAGAATACGACCCGCAATGCTTCCGCAACAGCCGCATCGACACTCCGAACACCCACGGCACCGGCTGCACCCTCGCCGCCGCCATCGCCGCCCTCCGCCCCCAACGCTCCAGCTTGGGCACAGCCGTTGCCGCCGCCAAAAATTATCTGCACGGCGCCATCGAAGCCGGCGCAGGCTGGCGCGTCGGCAAAGGTGCGGGGCCGCTGGCGCATTTCTGGCGGCAGTACCGCGATTAAAGCCGCGTCTGCTCTGCTAAGCCTCAATCCTTTTTTATATGAAACAGGCCGAGACCTTTGCAAAAGCCAAGATGTGGATGCAGTTCAAGGCGTAGCAGCACAGCGAGTGCAGACATATCATATACAAGGCTAAACGAGCGAGCAGCGCACAACGCAGAAATGCGCCGCAGATGGGTTTTTTGCAAAGGTCTCAGGCCGTCTGAAAGCTTTCAGACGGCCTGAGTCTTTTTGTGTACAATACCGCCGTCAATCCAACCGCAGTACGGCTTACGCGCAATGCGTTACGGTTTTAACACACCGTTTTAAAAGCACTTTTCAAAGGCCGTCTGAAACCGTGCTGCTTCACATTGAAGGAAGATTTATGAACATCCGCGTAGGACAAGGCTACGATGTCCACCAACTGGTTGAAAGCCGACCGCTGATTTTGGGCGGCGTTACCATTCCCTTCCACAAAGGCCTGCTCGGCCATTCCGACGCCGACGCGCTGCTGCACGCCCTCACCGACGCGCTGCTGGGCGCAGCCGGATTGGGCGACATCGGCAGCCATTTCCCCGACACCGCCGCCGAATTCAAAGATGCCGACAGCCGCGTGCTGCTGCGTGAAGCATACCGCAGCGTACAAACCGCAGGCTGGCGCGTGGTCAACGTAGATACCACCATCATCGCGCAGCAACCCAAACTCGCCCCGCACATCCCCGCCATGCGCGCCAACATCGCCGCTGATTTGGGTTTGCCCGAACAAGCCGTCAACATCAAAGGCAAAACCAACGAAAAGCTCGGCTATCTCGGCAGGCAGGAAGGCATCGAAGCGCAGGCCGCCGTGCTGTTACAGGCCGTCTGAATACTGCATATCCGGCAGAAAGCTGTTACCATAAGCTCATTTGCAACCCGTTTTTTATACATGGAGAGAGAAAACATGGCATCACAAGATGAATTGAAACGCATTGCGGCAGAAAAAGCGGTAGAGTTTGTACCCGAAAACGAATACATCGGCATCGGCACCGGCTCTACCGTCAATATGTTTATCGAAGCTCTCGGCAACAGCGGCAAAAAAATCAAAGGCGCGGTTTCTACCTCTAAAGCCACTTCCGAACTGTTGGCGCGCTACGAAATCCCCGAAGTACAGATGAACGAAGTTTCACATCTGGCCGTTTACATCGACGGCGCCGACGAAGTAAACCACTCGCTGCAAATGATCAAAGGCGGCGGCGGCGCGCATCTGAACGAAAAAATCGTTGCCAGCATTGCCGACAAATTCGTGTGCATCGCCGACGAAAGCAAATACGTTTCGCGCTTGGGCAAATTCCCGCTGCCCGTAGAAGTGATTCCGATGGCGCGCTCCATGGTTTCCCGCAAACTGGTGGCTTTGGGCGGCAACCCCGAACTGCGCATGGGCTTCATCACGTTTAACGGCCACCAAATCGTTGACGTACACGGCCTGAACATCACTCTGCCCGTTTCTTTGGAAGACGAAATCAACAAAATCCCCGGCGTGGTGGAAAACGGCTTGTTCGGCCACAACGCCGCCGATGTTTTGGTACTCGGCACCCAAGACGGCGTGAAAGTGATTACGCCAAACTAATCTTTGCTGCCGATTCGGCTTTATCGTCTAAAGGCAAAAGGCCGTCTGAAAATATTTTTCAGACGGCCTTTAATTTATTTAAACACGTTTCTTTAACAGTCAAAGCGCGGGCAATACCCCAATGCCCCCATCTCATTTCAGACGGCCTGCATTCCACGATATTGATGGCGCATCAATTTACAAAACATTGTACGTCATGCTCGGGCTTGACCCGAGTATCCCCCCAACTTACTGGAGGAAACCGAGATACTCGGGTCAAGCCCGAGTATGACGAACCCTTGCTTATCGTTCAGAAGATATTTTGCGAAACCCGCACCGCTTGAATGCCGTTCGGAAAATGTTTCAAAACCCGCGTAAAGAGTTTTCAGACGGCCTCAATCCTCTTAACACCGGCCTTCCCAAAACATAACCGCCACACCCGAAACTTCTCCGGGTATGGCGGCGTGTTTGCCAAACGGGTTGTTCAACACTATCTCATCAATACCGTGCGTCTTTCGGTTTGTCGCCGTTCGGCCAGTCTTTAACCTTGCCGGCAAAGTCCGGGCGCGGTTGGTGGGTGAAATATTCGGCGATGTCCACGGCTTCTTGGTCGGTCAAGACTTTGCCTTCGCCCCACATGCCGTGCATTTGTGCGCCCATGGGCATGGCGGCTTTGATGAAGGCGGCGGCTTTGTAGGTGCGCGCCATGCCTGCGCCGATATTGAAGGATTCGTCGCCCCACAGCGGCGGGAAGGCATAGACGCCGGTGCCGTCTTTTTTACCTTCACCGTTGCTGCCGTGGCATGCGGCGCAATGTTGGGCATACAGGTTTTTGCCGCGTTCGGGATTGGGCACGAGGTTGGTGTCTATCTTCACGGCGTTCACGATATCCACTTGCCGGCCTTTGGGTACGCCTTGTCCGACCCATTTGATATAGGCCACCATCGCCTGCATGGCTTCGCTGTCTTTGGGCAGCGGTTTGCCGTTCATGGAGCGTTGGAAGCAGCCGTTGATGCGGCCGACCAAGTCGATTTCTTTACCCGGGCGGGGCATCACGCGGGGATAGCGGTTGTAGGTGTTGATGTAGGGGTTGCCGCCCGGCACTTTGCCTTGTGCGATGTGGCAGCTGCTGCAGTTCATTTTGCTGCCGACATGCTCGGGGAGCAGGCGCGGGGTTTCGTTCATCAAGCGTTGGCCGTAGCGGATTTGCTCGGCATTCGGCTCTTTTTCGATGTCGCTGTCGGCCGGTACGGTGTATTGGCCGACTACTTTTTTCTGGTCGCCCTTGCCGGTCACAATCGGATAGGTGTAGGGATGCTCGGCTGTTTTTTCAGACGGCCTCTCGTTGCAGCCTGCCAATCCGAGAAGAGCGGCACCGACTGTCATGCCCAATAAAGCGAATGTTTTATTCATGATGGTCTCCCGATGCAGTTTGAGGCACGATGTTGGGTGCTTTGGTGTTGACAAAACGGCGGATTTCGGCAACGTCGCGCGCTTTGATTTCCGGTGCTTGGTTGTGCCAGCTGTTGCGGACGAAGTTCACGACTTCGGCAATGTCTTCGTCGCTCAAGTGCCTGAATCCGGGCATGCTGAAGGTCATGACGTCGTGCTTGGTATGCGGCGTGCGCCCGCCTTCAAGCGTAACTTGAATCACGGATTGGGCGTTGTTGGCGTAAACCGCGCTGTTTTTATTCAACGCCGGGAAAATGCGCGCCATGCCGTTGCCGTCGGCACGGTGGCAGGCGATGCAGTGTTCGGCATACAGCATGGCACCGCGGCTGTCGTATTTGCCGCTTTTCAGCATGGCTGTGGTCGTATCTTCACGTTTGGGCAGTCCTTGTGCTTTGTCGGGCGATGCGGACAGGGTTTTCAAATAAGCCGACATGGCTTTCAGGTCTTCGTCCGTCCAATATTGCGTGCTGTGCTCGACCACTTCGGCCATGGCGCCGAATGCGGCGGCGGTGTCGTTGCGGCCGCTGGCAAAGAAATCCTGCAATTCGGCTTCGCTCCATGTGCCCAAGCCGCGTTCTTCGCCGCGCAGGCTTTTCGCGCGCCAGCCGTCAATCACGGCGCCGCTGAGGAAATAGTGTTTATCGTCGCTCAAAGCTTTTTCCTGATAAGCCACGCCGCGGGGCGTATGGCAGGCGCCGCAGTGTCCGGGGCCTTCGACCAGATATTTGCCGCGGTTGATGCGGGCGTCGAAACGGCGGTCGGCTTCAAACTGCCGCTGCGGTGCAAACATCGCTTGCCAGTAAGCGAGAGGCCAGCGCCAATTCAATACGGGCGGCAGGGTGCTGTCGGCATTTTTTTGGGATACCGGCTCCACGCCGTTCATAAAATAAGCATACATCGCGCGCATATCGTCGTCGGGCATAATCGCATAAGACGGATAAGGCATGGCAGGATACAGCGGAGTGCCGTCTGAACGGATGCCGTGTTGCACGGCGTTTTTGAACTGGGCGTAAGTATAATTGCCGATGCCGCTTTCTTTATCCGGCGTGATATTGGTGCTGTACACCGCGCCTAAAGGCGTTTGCATCGCCAAACCGCCCGCATAGGGTTTGCCTTTGGGTGCGGTGTGGCAGGCAAAGCAGTCCGACAAACGGGCAACGTATTCGCCGCGTTTGATCGTCTCCGAACTTGCCTCAACCGCCGCCGCGTTTTGCGGGCTGCGGCTGTGGGTTATCCATTTGGCTCCGCCGTATGCCGCGCCGAACAATATCGCCACAACCAGAGCCGCTTTGGTAAACATTTTCATATGTGCTCCTTTTTTCCACCCTTCGGCATCGTTATATTTACAGTTTAATGAATCTGTGCTTTGATGCTTCAAAGAATATTTATTTGTGCTTGAGCACATTGTCGTACCACCGGCCGTGGCGGCTCTATTGTGGAAAACCACATAAAGCAGCCATATTTGACCTAACGCAATAAAACATAGGGATATCTATGATCATTCGGCTGTTTTTTTGCATCACCGCACTGTTTTGCGCCACCGTTTCGGCGAAAACATGGTATGTCGGCGTCTTGGCGCCGCAGGGTGCGGAAGCGGCGCGCAGCCAATGGCAGCCGTGGCTGGATTGGCTGGGCAAGAAGCAGGAAGGCGAGCAGTTTGTGCTCGTTCCTTTAAGTTTGAACAATTGGCAGAAAGAGCTGTCTTCGCAGCGGATTGATTTCGCGCTGGGGCCGCAGGCGCAGTTTGTTTCGCTGCCCGATACGCAGGGCTGGCGTTGGCTGGCGACGGCGCGTTTCCCCAGCGGGCATAAGCCGAAAGCGGCCGAACAAGTGGCCAGCACGATTTGGGTGCGCGCCGATTCGGGCTTGGGCAGCGAAACCGACTTGCGCGGATTAACCGTTGCCGCCGTTGACGTTCAGGCGTTCGGCGGGTTTATGTTGGCCGAATCGGCTTTATTGGAAAAAGGATTGCGCTCGGGGCGGGATTATCAGGTTGTGTTTACCGGCTATCCGGTGGAGCAGACCTTAACCGCCCTGCAAAACCAAGAAGTCGATGCCGCCATCACGCCTTTGTGCCTGATGGAAGAATGGCGCGTGCAGCAAGGTCTGCCCGAAAGCAGCTTCAAACCGCTGCACGTTCACAGCGTCGTCAACAACTGCATCTCCGGCACGCCTGTTTTCCCGCATTGGGTGCTGGCCGCCCTGCCCTCCGTGCCGGAGCAAACCGCCTCGCGCATCGCCGCATCCTTGATGGGCAGCACCGCCGCAGCCGGCATGCCGTCGTGGTCTCCGCCGGTTTCGTTTGTGGAGGCAGAACAAGTGTTGGCGAGTTTAGGGCGGCATCCCCTGCATCCCAACTGGCAGATGCAATGGAAAAACTGGCTGTATGAAAACACGATACTTGTCGGCGCCGTTGCGCTGATGCTGGTGATTTCCCTCATCAACTACGGCTGGATGGGCTGGCTGGCGTACCGCCGCCGCAAAAAGCTCGAACAAGCCTACCGCCAATTATTAGAGCGCGACCGCCTGCTGGCACACGCCGACCGCATGAACATCGCCGGCGAAATGGCGGCCGGTCTCGCGCACGAACTCAACCAGCCGATGGCCGCCATCCATTACTACGCCGAAGCCTGCCTGCAATTATTGGAAGCCGGCAAACAGCCCGAATCCATACGCAAAGCCCTGCACAACATCATCCAAACCACCGAGCGCGGCAGCCACATCATCCGCAATTTGCGGCAATGGAGCAAAACGCCCGAACACGTTTATACCGACGCGCGCATAGAAGACATTCTGCAACACTGCGCCGACTGGCTGGCCTGCCAAAAACACGCCCCGCAGCTGCATTGGCAAAACCACAGCGGCTTGTCTTCCATCCGCACCGTTGCCGGCATTGTCGAACAAGTTTTGATGAACTGCCTGCTCAACTGCCAGCAGCAACAAGCCAAGCGGATCGACATCACCGTTTTCAGACGGCCTGAATCCGAAGAGCTGGTGATCCGTATTGAAGACGATGCCGGCGGCTTCAACCAAGACATCTTGGCCCAACCTTTTATCCCTTTCCGCAGCACCAAATCAGACGGCTTGGGTTTAGGCTTAGTCATTTGCGACCGCCTGCTGCGCGGCATCGGCGGCAGCATTACCTTAGCCAACCGCTCCGACGACACTGCCGGCGCCCGAATCGAAATCTCTTTACCCGAAAGGAACACCGATGCCTGAACTCGATATCCACGTTGTCGATAACGACGCAGCCGTGCTGGACGCATGCGGTTTTCTGCTCGAAAGTTTGGACTACCGCCCCACACTCTGGAGCGACCCCAGAGTATTCCTCGAGCAAGCCGAGCCGGATAAACCGGGCATCGTACTCACCGACTGGAACATGCCGTGGCTCAACGGTCAGCAGCTTCAACAAGCCTTAATCCAACGCGAAAGCCCCTTAGCCCTCATCGTGATGACCGCTTTCGGCGACGTGCCGCTGGCAGTCGATATGCTGCAACAAGGCGCGGTGGACTTTTTAGAAAAACCCGTTTCCCTCCACCGTCTCCAAAGCGCCTTAAACGCCGCCACCAAGCAAACGCTCGACAACTACGCCCAATGGCAAAGCAAACAACGCTTCAAACTCTTGAGCGCAAAAGAACAAGCCATCGCCTCGTATCTCGTAAAAGGCTATACCAACAAACACATGGCCGACGAATTAAACGTCGCCGTGCGAACCATCGAAGTCCACCGCGCCAACCTGATGCAGAAAATGCAGGCCGACAGCTTGGCCGACCTGCTGCGCCAATTGATGCTGCTGGGTATTGAATAAATAGCTGAGACCTTTGCAAACCCCCATCTGCGGCGCATTTCTGCGTTGTGCGCTGCCCGCTCGTTTGCCTATCTGTATGATATGTCTGCACTCGCTGCGCTGCTACGCCTTGAACTGCATCCACATCTGAGGGTTTGCAAAGGTCTCAGCTTGAATAAGCAAGAGGCCGTCTGAAAACTTTTCAGACGGCCTCAATACCGTTGGCTAGGCTTAACCGTAAGTAAGGTGTGTCGCCTTACCTCTAAACGCCCAGTAAGCAAAGATGCTGTACGCAATAATCAACGGCACGGTCACGCACACACCGATCAGCGTTACCACTAAGGTAGGCGTGCTGGCGGCGGCTTCCCACACGGTAAGCTGTCCGATCACAGCATAAGGATAGAGGCTGATGCCCAAACCTACGGCGCACAACACCAGCGCGCCAATCACCAATGCAAACGGCTGCCAAATGCGGTGGTGCAAAATACGTTCGCTTTGCAGCAGCAGTTTGGCGCGCAGCAGGCAGAACGCACTCAGAAGCGGCACGGGAGCGAGCCAAAGCATATTGGGCAGAGTAAACCACCGCTCGAAAATGCTGTGGCGGATATACGGCGTGGCCAGCGAAATCAGCAGCAGACAGCCCACCACCGGCCACCATGCCTGATTCGCCCAACGGCGGGCTTTATGCTGCAAGTCGCCTTCGGTTTTCGCCACCAGCCAGCAGGCGGCGAGCAAAACATACACGGCGGGCACGGTAGCCATGATGCCGAGTGAAAACAAGTAATCGGATACGCCGGTGCCGAACGCGGTAATGTAACGCCCCAGCATCCAGCCTTGGGTTAACGCCATGCCTGCGGAGCCGAGCATAAAGGCGATGTTCCACAATTCTTTATGATTATCGTCGGCCTTCACGCGGAAATCGAACGCCGCACCGCGCACGATCAGGGCGAACAGCATAAAAGTAGCAGGCAGATAAAGATTGCCCAACACGATGGTATTGGCTTTGGGGAAGGCGATAAACAGCACACCCGCGCCCAGTACCAACCACGTTTCATTGGCATCCCAAAACGGACCGATGGAGCCGACCATGATGTTTTGCTCGTCGGCTTTCGCACGCGGCAGCAACATGCCCACGCCCAAATCGAAGCCGTCCAACACCACATACACGGTCATCACGAAGCCGAGCAATCCTAAAAAGACCAAAGGCAGCCAGTAATTCCAGTCCATTATTTTTCCTCCGCATTCAGACGGCCTGCCGTATTCAAGCGGCCTTTGGAGCTGATTTCGTGTTCGGGATGTTCCGCCATATATTTCAACACCATCAGATAAGAAAGCAGCATGGCGGCGTAAAGAACGAGATACATTACCAGCGTTAAACCGACATCGCCGGCGGGCACGATTTTGGTAACGGCTTCGGCAGTCGGCAACACATCCTGCACCAAAAACGGTTGGCGGCCGATTTCGGTAACGTACCAACCCGCCAGCGTTGCCGCCCAACCGATAAACGTCATACCGGCAAAAGTGTACAGCAGCCAGCGCGGCAAGGTGTGCGGCTGCCAACGGTGCTTGCGCAGGCGGTACCAGCCGTACCAACTTACCAAAAGCATCAGCATGCCGATGCCGACCATGATGCGGAAAGCAAAAAACACGGGCGCAACCGGCGGCTTGTGTTCAAACTCGCTCAAACCTTTGATTTCGCCGTCGATACTGTGCGTGAGAATCAGCGAGCCGAGGTAAGGCACTTTGACTGCATAATCGGTTTGCTGCGTTTTTTCGTTCGGCCAGCCGATCAGGGTAAGCGGCACGTTTTTCTCGGTATGCCACACGCCTTCGATTGCCGCCAGTTTGGCGGGCTGGTGTTCTTTAGTATTCAAACCGTGCGCGTCGCCCGCGAAGATTTGCAGCACGATGGCGACGGCGGCGGTAGTCAAGCCGGTTTTCATCACATTGGCGGTGGCGGAGTTGGCCGATTTTTTCAGAATCTGCCAAGCGGAAAGGCCGACCACCAAAAACGATGCCGTCAACACCGAAGCCAGCATCATGTGGACGAAACGGTAAGGGAAAGAAGGATTAAAAACCACTTGCAGCCAATCAGCCACATGGATGATGCCGTCTGAATCCACCCAATGCCCTTGCGGCGTCTGCATCCACGAATTCAACGCCAAAATCCAGAAAGCCGAAATACTGGTGCCGACGGCGACGATAGTCGAAGCAATCATGTGCACGCGCTGGCTCACGCGCTCGCGCCCGAACAGCATGATGCCGAGAAAACCGGCCTCCAAAAAGAAAGCCGTCAGCACTTCGTAGCCCAGCAGCGGCCCGGCCACATTGCCCGCCCGCTCCATAAAGCCCGGCCAGTTGGTGCCGAACTGAAAACTCATGGTTACGCCCGACACCACGCCCATCGCAAAGGTTACGGCGAAAACCTTAGTCCAAAAACGGTAAGCCTGAAGCCAGCCGTCGTTACCCGTTTTACCTGCTTTGTAGCGGAAATAAACCACAAACCAAGACAAGGCGATGGTAATCACGGGGAAAAGAATATGAAAACTGATGTTGACCGCAAATTGAATGCGGCTGAGGATTAAAGCGTCCATTGGATTTTCCTGTTTTGATGTGCGTCTGCAGTGCGTCTTATTTGCGCCCGCAATATTTTTATCGCCGTGCGGTCTGGCTGTGTGCCGGTTTGCTTATACCAAACCGCTTTTTCGCGCCGGCTCCGTGCAGGATTATAGTCCTCAAAACGGCATCTTGATTCAAATCAAAAGTAAAGATCGAAAAAACGCCCTGCCGAATGCGGTTTGATTAAACCCAAATGCGTGCAAACACTTGTACACAGGCCGTCTGAAAAATTTTTCAGACGGCCTGACAACGATTGGTTAAGCGGTTTAACGGCGATCGTCATCATCTCGGTCGTCGTCGCGGTCTCTACGGCGATCGTCATCGCGGTCGTCATCTCCGTCGCTGTGGCCGTCGTCATCACGATAATCTCCGTCGCGCCGGTCGTCTCTGTCGCGCTCAAACCGTTGGCCTCTGTCGCGGCGGTCGGAATCATCGTCGCCATCACCGCCGCACGCTCCCAAAGCAAATACGGCAGTCAGGCACACCAACCACAGTTTTTTGCTGTATTTCATCTTTTTTCCTTTCTCTCGGCATCTAGATGCCGACGTTGAACACCTGTGTTTTTGTTGTTTGATACATTTCAGACGGCCATGATACACACCAACCCGCCACCATGCCCAACCGCACAAGCCGCCGTTTGATTGCGCATAATTGCGCATATTAAGTGGCAAAGAAAAACGGCCGCCGTGTAGGCAGCCGTTTTCCCTTGCAGTGCCGGCCTTATTGGGCAGCGGGAGCCGAAGCGTTTGCGGCGGGACGCTCAAAACCTTTCTCTTTCATGCACGCATCAAATGCAGCTTGATCTTGAGTAGCACCAACTGTTTTTTGGCATTCCTGCATGGCCTGTTCAACAGTCAGGTTGGCTTCGGGAGCCGCAGTTTTTTCTTTGTTGCTTGAACAAGCGGTCAACATCAAACCGGCCATTACTGCGGTGATCCATAATTTATTCATAAAAATACTTCCTTTCTACATCGACAGTTTGTTTTCTGTTTTGGTTTCAACCGACCGGGAAGGGAGCCGGACGGCCATATCGGGCATTAAAGCCGCTTATGCAGATTGAACCGCACTGGGTAATGAGAGTGGAGAGGCCGGGTTTAGTTTCTAAAAAATCGCAAGACAATGCTAAAAATATCATAGAATTTACAATTGAAATTAACGCTTTAGCGTTTTTCACCTGCCGCAATGCCCATATCATTACAATTTATTTATACACACTTAGCCCGTTTATCGCACAATTAATCCGCCTGTTTTATGACTTGGGATTAGTTCTGACATCAAGGTAAAAAATTGTGCAAAAAACAAACTTTATCTTTTTAACCGTTTTCTATACTGTTTCATAAGTTATATTTACAATTCAGCAAAACAAAAATAAGCCGTCTGAAAAATTTCAGACGGCCTCTCGGTAAATGCAAAGAAACTATGCCGGCAACCAAGCCCGCACAGCTGCTTTTAGGCGCACCAAGCCTTCTTGTCTGTCTTCATCGTCCAACAACAAACTCGGTGCCAAGCGAACCACATTGCCGCCCGCCACTAAAATCATCAAACCGTGCTTGAGTGCTTCCTGCATCAATTCGCCCGCCCTGCCTGCGTATTCGTCTGCCAGCACGCAGCCGATCAGCAGTCCGATACCGCGCACGTCTTTAAATACGCCGGTTTCTTTGCCCAAAGCCGCCAATTCCGCTTGCAGCAATTCGCCGCTGCGCACGACGTGTTGCAGCGTTTTCGGGTCATTAATCAGGTCGAAAGCGCGGCTTCCTACGGCGCAGGCAAGCGGGTTGCCGCCGAAAGTCGAGCCGTGCGTGCCGGGGCCGAAGCTGGGGGCAACGGCATCGGTGGTCAGCATCGCGCCGATGGGGAAACCGCTGCCGAGTGCTTTGGCACTGGTCAAAATATCGGGGCAGACGCCGTAATGCTCGTAGGCAAACAGTTTGCCCGTACGCCCCATGCCGGTCTGCACTTCATCAAAAACCAACAGCGCATTGTGCTTGTCGCAGGCTTGGCGGGCGGCTTGCAGAAAAGCGGCTTCGGCAGGCAATACGCCGCTTTCGCCCTGAACCGGCTCGATAATCACGGCGCAGGTTTTGTCGGAAACAGCAGCGGCCAAAGCTTCGGCGTCGTTAAACGGCACATGCGCAATCGCGGGCGGCAGCGGTGCAAAATCCTGACTGTATTTGGGTTGGCCGCCTACCGATACGGTAAACAGGGTGCGTCCGTGAAAAGCGTTGACACAGGCGATGATTTCGTTTTTTTCCACGCCGAAATGGTCGCGGGCGTATTTTCGCGCCAATTTCAACGCCGCTTCATTGGCTTCCGCGCCGGAATTGCAGAAAAACACTTTATCGGCAAAGGTGTGTTCGGTCAGCTTTTTGGCAAGCTCTTGCGCCGCTTCGGTGGTGTAGATATTGGAGATGTGCCACAGCTTGGCAGCCTGTTCGTGCAAAGCTTCAATCAACGCGGGATGGCAATGCCCCAGAGC
The DNA here is from genome assembly GCF_022870825.1 of Neisseria sp. Dent CA1/247. Classification (NCBI taxonomy): domain Bacteria; kingdom Pseudomonadati; phylum Pseudomonadota; class Betaproteobacteria; order Neisseriales; family Neisseriaceae; genus Neisseria; species Neisseria sp. Dent CA1/247. The sequence goes on from NZ_CP091522.1 coordinate 1,718,564, forward strand.
GTTAACGGCAATCCCGCCAGCCAAGTCGATGTATTCCCGCCCTTCGATGTCCCACACGCGGCTGCCGGATGCGTGGTCGGGGATGACGGGGGCGAAGGAAAAATTGGGAGTCAGATAATTTTGCATGATGTTCTCTCGGGATTCATTATGGTATTCAGACGGCCTGAGGCTGTTCGGTTAAGCCGCACATTGTAATCATAAATTCAGTCTGCGAGGAAACCGTTGCTCCGTATCATTTCGCGCAAAGCACTGCGGCGGCGTTCATTGAGCGTACAGGCCGTCTGAAAAACCTCTTTGCCGCCCCAAAACACAAAACGCTCGCGGGCGCGTGTAACGGCGGTATATAACAAAGCTTTGTTCAAACCGTGCGCATTGCCCGCTTCGGCCTGCCTCGGCGGCAACAGCCACACTTCGCGATACTCCGAACCCTGGCTTTTATGCACGGTCATGGCAAAAGCGGTTTCATGCACGGGCAGGCGGCTGAGGGCGATTTTGCGGTAACTGCCCGCCACGGGAAAATAAGCCGCCAGCACATCTGGCTGTTCGTCGTCGGGCAAAATCAGGCCGATGTCGCCGTTAAACACGTCCAGCGCATAATCGTTGCGCGACACCATCACCACCTGCCCCGCAAACCACGGCGCATCCGCACGGGCGCGTCCGTGGCGTTGCAGGCAGCGGCGGTATTCTTCGTTAAACGCCTGCGCGTCATCACGCCTCGCCGCCAGCACCACCGCATCACCCTGATGCTGAAATGCCGCCGCCACATCGCCCGCGTCCACCGCTTGCCAATAGCGCTGCTGGCAACGGTAAAGCTCTTCCGCCTGCTGCTTGCCGCTGCCCGCCCTCACTTCGAGCACGTCGGGGAAACGGGCAAACTGCGCCCACGCTTCGTCGGCATTTTCGGCCGCCACCGCCCGCGCCAAACAGCCGATACCGCTGTTGTCGCCGAAGCGGTGGCTCACCTGCAAACGCGCCACGTTTTCCGCCAACAGCGGCGCGTGTTCCGCCATCGTAAAACCATGTTGCGGCAACATCGCTTCCAATTCTTGCGTCGTTTCGGCAGTCAGCACCGTTTTCTGAGCCAGCTCCGACAAAACCGCACCGGCGCCCACCGAAGGCAGCTGGTTTTCATCGCCCAACAGCACCACACGGCAGCCCGACGGCACCGCCTGCAAAAGCTGCAACAGCAACGCGATATCGAGCATAGACGCTTCGTCGATAATCAAAATATCCAGCGGCAAGGGCTGCTCGCGATCAAACAGCGGCAACATCTGCGGCGGACGCAGTTTCAGCAAGCGGTGCACGGTCTGCCCTTCCAGTTGCAGCAGATGGTTGCGCACCGCGTCGGGCAAATCGAATGTAGCCAACGCCTTATGCAAAGCCCGCGCCATGTGTGCCGCCGCTTTGCCCGTAGGCGCGGCCAACGCAATGCGCGGCAGCTTACCCGCATGGCCGCACAGCAAACCGAGCAGTTTCGCCACCGTCGTGGTTTTACCCGTACCCGGCCCGCCGCTGATCAGCATAAAAGGTTTCAGCAAAGCCAATGCCGCCGCATCACGCTGGCCGTTGCTGCCTTCCAAACCGAACCAAGCCTCCAAATTCCGCCCTGCCTGCAACCAGTCCACCGGCGGCACGGCAGCACCGGCCAAACGCACAATCTCCGCAGCCAAATCGCGCTCGAGCTGCCATATCCGCCCCAGAAAAAGCTTTCTGCCCGCTAAAATCAACGGCGTATCACCGCTGCTGCCCACCACCGATTGCGCCCGCTGCAAAGAGCGCGCTTCGTGTTCTTCCAGCCAAATATACGCATGCCCTTCCTGTAAAGCGGCAAACAGCTTGGATACATAAGGCTCCACCACCTCCGCCTCTTCGGGCGCATGGCGTCTGAGCATGGCCACCGCCGCATCGGCAGCCGCTTGGTTCAAATCATCGTAAGACATGGAAGACACCGTTGTTTTCAATCGGAAAGCTAAAACAAGCAAGAAGGCATTTGAAACATCTTGCTCGAAAGAGAGGTATTCTACAAAGAATCAAGGCCGTCTGAAAAATATCTTTTCAGACGGCCTCATCAAGCATCGGCAGCTTACATTACAACACCGCCAAAGCAGCTTCGTAGTTCGGCTCTTGAGCGATTTCACTTACCAACTCGCTGTGCAGCACTTGGTTGTTTTCGTCCAATACCACTACCGAACGGGCGGTCAAACCTTTCAGTGCGCCGCTTTCCAAAGCCACGCCGTAATCTTTGGCGAAGCCGCTGCGGAATGTGGACAACATCGCCACGTTATCAATGCCTTCCGCGCCGCAGAAGCGTTTTTGGGCAAAAGGCAGATCGGCAGAAACGCACAACACTACGGTGTTGTCCAAACCGGCGGCTTTTTCGTTAAACGTGCGTACCGATTGGGCGCACACGCCGGTGTCCACGCTCGGAAAAATGTTCAAAATCTTGCGCTTACCGGCGTAATCGGCCAGCGTTTTTTCCGACAAATCAACGGCAGTCAGTTGGAAATCGGGCGCGGCTTGGCCTTTTTGCGGGAAAGCGCCGCCCACTTCAACGGGGTTGCCTTGCAGGGTTACTTGAGCCATAACATCTCCTTAATCATCAAATCGTCAAACAGTTTATGCCTTGCACGGCGGCAAGGCGGCGGGGTAAATCGATACGTTGGTTTGTGTGAGGGCAAACAGCGTTTCCAGCTGCCGTTGCGCCTGCGCTTGTGCATGCGCCAGTATATCGGCTTTGCAGGCGCTTTCCAGCACTTGTTTTTTGGCCTGTGCCTGCACTTCTTGAAACACGCTCTTATCTATCGGATGCAGGCCGAGCGAGCCGGTTTTGATGTCGTACACTTCGATATTGTCCAAGCCGACGCTCAGAATCTCCACGGGTGGCAGGCTGATAATCACTTTATCGTCCACCACATTCACATTCTCTGCCTTGAGTTTGTTTAAATCCAAACCCGCCAGCACCCTGCCCTGCGCGATAAAGAGACCGGTTTGCGAATCCTGCCACAAAGCATACCAATTGCCTTTTTTCTCGGTTTTGATAATGGTATCAATATGAAAGGCCGTACTTTCCAAGCGGTTCAGGTCTTGGATTTGCGTCAACACGCTTTCGCGCGTGAGCACTTGACGGGATTCTTGAGGCCGGTTTTGCCAGAAATACCATGCGGCAACACCCGCGGCGGCCAGCAGCAACACAGTCAGTATCAAACGGAAAAATGCTTTCATATCTCGAAGTTTCAATAAACGTAGCTGCAACAATATGATGCGCTTCACGCAAATTTCAATAGCCGGCCGTGTTTTTGCATCGGTGCGGCGTTTGATGCGGGCGGGCATTTTCTCTGCCCACATCTAAAAAGATGTATTTGCTAAAACGGTATTTGCTTCAACATAGTTTTATTGTTTTCATTAAGACTAAGTAAAGACAAAGGCCGTCTGAAAACGGGCTTGGCGGGTTTCGCTAAAACACATTTTCAGACGGCCTCAAGGTTCGGCTTGCTTTCTATACACGAATCTTAAGCAGTCAACTTCTTACCAAACAAAGCTTCATGCTTGGCGCGCAACTCTTCCGCATCCGGCTCGAAAGACATTTCGCTCAACGCGCGTTGCAAAGATCTCTCAGCCACTCTTGCCGCGGCTTGCGACACACCGGCTTCGGGAGCATTGCGCCAAATGCCGGCCAGCACTTTCTGCATCACGATGCCGACTTCCAAAATACCGGCGCCGTCGCGTGCGATGGGGTAAAACGCTTCTTCCACCCATTTGCCGGTTTCTTCGGGTTTAATCGACAAACGGTCGTATTTGCCCGCTTTATCGCCCGGTTCGTTTTCAGGCGGCTGCTCGGTCAAAATACGCATCATGCCCGTCATCACATTAATAGCCGTGCCCGGATCGTTCACCGCCGGAGACAAAGCCCGTTGCGCCACTTCGCTCAACACCACAAAGCCCCAGCTCGGGTCGAAATCATAGCCGCGCGCGCCGCCGAACACGAAGCATTTCAGCAAATCTTCACTTTCCACTTCGCCGCCTTCCACCAACATCAGCGGCGTATCGTGGCCGACCAATTCGCCCGGGCGCACCAAAATATGAATGCGCACATCGGCACTTTCGGCGCGGTTTTGCAGCGTGGACATATCAATATGGGTGAGATAGCCGCTGAAGCCTGCCTTAACCATGCGGGCATGGTGGCTGCACGAGCCGCGCCAACCGGCGCCCATGTTCGGGTCGGCACGGTATTTTTCCAATGAATCTTCAGCCGCCTTCATGATTTTATTCACGGTGTGCGCCATGCCGCCCAATTGCGAAATGGTATGCACCCAGCGGATGAGGGTCACAATCAGATATACCAACACCAGCACGGTACTTACAAAGAGTACAAAACGCCCGTTCTGCCCGTAAAACTCCATGCCCAAAGCGGTTTTGGCGATGATGGCGTAGATGAAGGCGGAAATAAAGCTGGCAATCGCCGTGCGCGTGTTGTCGTCGCTCATCACCAGCTCGGTGGCGCGCGGCGTGGCACCGTTGGCAGCCGACGAGAAGGCCGACACCATAATCGACAATGAAAACGTACTCACCGCCAGCATACTGGAGGCAATCACTTCCAGCAGGCTTTCAAGGGTGGCCAAGCTGATTTGCGGGAAAATCCCCGCGGGCAGCCAAATAGTGGCCAAACGTGCGCCGAATGCAAACAAAACGGCCACCAGCGCCCACAAAGCAGGCGTTACCCACAGCCTGTTGCTCGGCTTTTTAAATGCCAGAATCCAGCGGTACATCATGATGGTTATTGTCCTTTTATCTTGTGTTTATCTTAATGGTTAAAGTGTGTGCTGCATCCAAACAAACCGTCTGTTCTCTGTCGGAATGGCGGTTGTTGTTTGGTTAAAACGGCAAGAGGCCGTCTGAAAAACTTATCCGTGTGCAGAGAAATGGCGGTCGAGCACGGCTTCGATGCCGCTTTTCACGTCTTCGGGGCTTCTGCTGCTGTCGATAACGGCATAACGCTCAGGCGCAGCGGCGGCGCGGCTCAAATAAACCTCGCGCACGCGGTTAAAAAACGCCGCTTCTTCCTGCTCGAAACGGTCTTTTTCGCGGCTTCTGCCGATACGCTGCATCGACACCTCCAAAGGCACGTCGAGCAGAATCGTCAAATCCGGCCGCAAACTGCCCTGCACCCAGTTTTCCAGCACGGCGATTTTTTCCAGCGGCACCCCGCGCCCGCCGCCCTGATAAGCGAATGTGGCATCGGTAAAGCGGTCTGAAACCACATTCACGCCGCGTTCGAGCGCAGGCAGAATCACGTCTTCAATATGCTGGCAGCGCGCGGCAAACATCAGCAGCGTTTCGGTATGCAGGCCGGCTTGGGTGGACGGGTTGAGCAGAATCTCCCGCAAAGCCTCGCCCACCGGCGTGCCGCCCGGTTCGCGCGTAAACAAAACCGGCAGCTTGCGGCGTTCAAACCAATCTTTAATCACGGCGAGATTGGTGGATTTACCCGCACCGTCGATGCCGTCGAGAGTAATGAATTGTGCTTGCATACAAAGCTTTCAGATAATTTCAGACGGCCTCTGCGGAACAGTTCCATCAAGGCCGTCTGAAAACACATTACGGTAAAACGCAGCATTATAACGCTAAGGCCGTCTGAAAGCTGTTTTAGCGAAACCCGCCAAGCCCGCTTTCAGACGGCCCCGTGTCAAGATGCGCCCGCATCAACGCTTGAGAATATATTTGCGTACCGCAGCGTTATGCTCGTCTAAAGTATGGCTGAACTGGCTCAAACCCGTGCCGTCCATTTTCGATACGAAATACAGATATTTTTCCTGAGAAGGATGGGCAGCGGCTTCCAACGCGGCCTTGCCCGGCAAAGCAATCGGCGTCGGTGTCAAACCGGCGCGGGTGTAGGTGTTGTAAGGCGTGTCGCGTTGCAGGTCGGCTTTGCGGATGCGCCCGTTATACGCGCTGCCCATGCCGTAAATCACCGAAGGATCGGTTTGCAGGCGCATACCGATGGCGATGCGGTTGGCAAACACGGCGGAAACGTGGCGGCGGTCGGCTTCGTGGCCGGTTTCCTTCTCAATTAAGCTGGCCATAATCAGCAGTTCATAAGGATTCTGATACGGCAGCCCGCTTTGGCGCTCATCCCACGCCGCCTGCAGATTGCGCTGCATCATGCGGTAGGCGGTTTTATAAATTTGAAGGTCGCTGCTGCCCGCGTCGATTTCGTAGCTGTCGGGGAAAAATAGCCCTTCCGGGTTGTCGCTCAACGGGTTGGGATCAATGGTTTTCAGCAGCTTTTCATTACTCCAGCCGCGGGTTTCATGCTCGATGTCGGCGGTGTTGTTGATGATGTTGCGCATTTGCGAGAAACGCATACCTTCTACAATCCGCACGGTTACCGAATCGGGGCGGCCGCCGCGCAGCTTTTGCAGAATCTGCCAGGCAGACACTTTTTTAGGCAGGCGGTAAGTACCTGTGTGCAAACGGTTATGCACGCCGAGCAGATACGCCGTACCCAACACCACATGGCGGTTGTAAATCACACCGTCGTCGGCCAGCTTGCGACCCACCGAAGCCATGCCTTGGTTTTTTTCCACTTTGACGCGGTAGCCTTTACCGTTGTCTTTCGGCACAAACAACAAAGCCGACCACGCGGCAACCAATACAATAAAAAGACCGGCAAGCCATTTAAACAATTTTTTCAACATGGTAGGATTCGTCCTATCGAAATTCGGCGACAGTATAAAACGTAAAAGCCGCCGCGAGTGGTAATTCCTGTAAATTTTAAATTATCGCCCAAGCCCCGGAGCGGCCGTTGATTTTCCGACAAAAGGCCGTCTGAACAAACCAACCGTTTTCAGACGGCCTCCCTATATAAAGGCCGTCTGAACAGCCCCTGCAAAGAAACCCGATGATGGAAAACAACTGGCAACAAGGCTGGTGGCAGCCTGCACGGCGAATCGATTCGCCCAACTTCTCGCCCCGCCCCGACAACGAAACCGTTTCACTGGTCGTCGTGCACAACATCTCGCTGCCCCCGTTCGAATACGGCAACGGCGCGGTGGAGCAATTATTCACCAACCGCATCAACCCCGACGCACATCCGTTTTTCAGCGTTATCCACCGGCTGCGCGTTTCCAGCCACTTTTTCATCAGCCGCACCGGCGAAACCGTACAATTCGTTTCCTGCGACGACATGGCCTACCACGCCGGCGCGTCGTCTTTCCGCGGGCGCGAAAAATGCAATACCTTTTCCATCGGCATCGAAATGGAAGGCTGTGATTTCGAACCGTTTACCGAAGCCCAATACCAATCTCTCAACCGGCTTCTGCAAGCGCTCCGCAGCCGCTATCCCATCGAAGCCGTTACCGGTCATCAGGATATTGCACCAGACAGAAAAAGTGACCCCGGTCATTTTTTCAATTGGGCTAAAATACATGAAAGCGGCATAAACATCGTCCGCACAGAAAATAATCCGCAGTTTCAGACGGCCTCAAGCTGTAATGAAGCACAAATTTAGCTATAATCCCGGCATAATGCACCGTTCAACCCATCAACACAGGTTTTCAGACTTATGAATGAAACAATCCTGATCATTATCGTTTTAGCCCTTGTCATCATCCTTGGTGTCATCGCCTACAACATGTATCAAGAAAACCAATACCGCCAGCAGGTACGCCGCCAGTTCGGCCATTCCGATAAAGACGCCCTGCTCGGCAGCAAAACCGACTTCGTGCGCGACGGCAAATCGCAAGACCAAACCGGCGTGCCTCTGCGCCCCGTCCGCCAAAAAGACATTTCCGAACCCGCTTTGCAGCCCAAAGACGACTTATTCGCCGCCAAAGTTTCCGAAGCCGCCGCGAAAAAGCCCGATGTGGAAATCGAATTTGAAGACGATTTCAAAGAAAGCGTGATCGAACCGGAAACCCAAGAAGCCGAAGCCGCCTACGATTTCAAACGCGTTGCCGCGCCCGTTTACTCACAAACCAAACTCCACGGCAAACGCAAACTGCTGCTCGACCTGCACGACCTCACCAAACTCGAACTGCCGTGGTTTGACCCGCGCTTCGACTACATGGCCTACATTTCCCTGAGCGAACCGCAAGAGTTGCACGCCATTCCCCGCTTGTCGAACCGCCACCGCTTCCAAATCGCCGGCTGCACCATGGACGACCGTTTCCAAATCGCCGAGCCGATTCCCAGCGTTTACTACCAAGGCTTCATCATCGGCCTGCAATCCGTCAGCCGCAGCGGTTTGGCCACCACCCAAGAGTTGGAACAATTCGGCGAGCAAGTAAACCAGTTTGCCGAAAAAATGAACGGCGGCCTACTGCTGACCGACGTAGAGACCTTCCTCAATGTTGCCCGCCCGCTCGACGAACTGTGCGCCCGCGTCGACCAAACCATCGCCATGCACCTCGTTTCACGCGGCACCGTAAGCGGCGTGGAATTGCGTTCTGCCGTCGAACAGCTCGGCTTCGAATTGGGCGTGGACGGCGCATTCCACTTCCCCGACGACAAAGGCGAACCGCTGTTTACCATCGTTACCCTCGACAACTCGCCCTTCACCTCCAGCCTGCTCGACAGCCAAGCCTACCGCGGCTTCAGCATGTTGTTCGACATTACCCATGTGCCTGCGGGCGAAAAACAGTTCAACCGCTTTATGGATTTGGCCGTAAAACTTTCCAGCACCTTAGGCTTGGATTTGGTCAACGACAAACTGGAAGAACTCTCCACCCAATGGCTGAAAGACGTCCGCAGCTATGTGCTGGCGCGTCAGGACGAAATGAAAAAAGTCGGCATCGAGCCGAGCGGACAATTGGCACAACGCCTGTTCTCTTAATCTGCGCAACAGCAGCGCAAACCATCATCAAAGGCCGTCTGAAAACTTTTCAGACGGCCTTTTTTATTTGCCGAAACATGCCTATATCAAGAAGGGGCATGGCAGACAGCCCCTTTTTCTATACAATACGGCCTATCTGTTTCAGACGGCCTTCAGCATCTATTCACGAAAACCAGAGGCCGTCTGAAAAACCACTTACCTTTTTCAGACGGCCTCATCCATGAACGACACCGCACGCCGCATTCAAGAACTCACCGAACAGCTCAACCGCTACGCCTACGAATACTACACCCTCGACGCGCCGACCGTGCCCGATGCCGAGTACGACCGGCTCTTCCGCGAACTCGAAGCCCTCGAAGCCGCCCACCCCGATTTGCGCCTACCCGAAAGCCCCACCCAGCGCGTCGGCGGCATGCCTTTAGACGGCTTTGAAAGCGTGCGCCACGAGGTGCCGATGTTGTCGCTGAACAATGCTTTTTCGCCGCAAGATGAAAACGGCGCCTTCGACCATGCCGAAATGCTGGCGTTTGACGAGCGCGTGCGCGGCGGATTATCGGGCATTCAACCCGAATACGTTATCGAGCCCAAATTCGACGGCCTCGCCATCAGCCTGCTCTACCGAAACGGCGTGCTGGTTCAGGCGGCCACGCGCGGCGACGGCACCACCGGCGAAGACGTTACCCAAAACGTGAAAACCATTGCCAATATCCCGCTGAAACTGCACGGCGACAACCTGCCTTCGCTGCTTGAAGTGCGCGGCGAAGTGCTGATGCTCAAAGCCGATTTTGCCGCCTTAAACGAGATGCAGGCAGCCACCAATCAAAAACTGTTTGCCAACCCGCGCAATGCTGCGGCGGGCAGCCTGCGCCAACTCGATTCGCGCATCACAGCCAAACGCCGTCTGCATTTTTTCGCTTACGGCATCGCCCGCATCGAAGGCGGCGCACGTTTGGAAGCGCATATTCAGGAGCTGGTTTATTTGTCGGAACTCGGTTTCGGCCTGCCGCACGGACAATTCGGCGTTTTCCCGAATATCGCCGAAATACTGGCATTTTACGAACACATGTCGCACAAACGCCCCGAACTGCCGTATGAAATCGACGGCATGGTGGTAAAAGTGAACAGCTTGACACAGCAGGAAACTTTGGGTTTCGTTTCCCGCGCGCCGCGCTGGGCCATCGCGCACAAATTCCCCGCCGAAGAAGCCTTAACCGTGGTCGAGGCGATTGACGTGCAGGTCGGCCGCACCGGTGCCGTTACCCCCGTCGCCCGCTTGCAGCCGGTGTTTGTCGGCGGCGTTACCGTAACCAACGCCACGCTGCACAACGAAGGCGAAACGCAGCGCAAAGACGTGCGCGTGGGCGATACCGTAGTAGTGCGCCGCGCGGGAGACGTGATTCCCGAAGTGGTGCGCGTGGTGTTTGAACGCCGCCCGATGCAAAACTTTACTGAAACTATTGCCGAAACCGTTTCAGACGGCCTGCAAAAAGATTTATTTGCCGAACCAGTTAGGCCGTCTGAAAACGTACAAAACGAACAAATACCGCTTTACCCCCAATACCGCCTGCCCGAACGCTGCCCGATCTGCGCCAGCGAAATCGAACGCGAAGAAGGCGAAGCCGTGGCCCGTTGCAGCGGCGGCATGCTGTGTCAGGCGCAGCGCGCGCAAGGGCTGATTCATTTTGCTTCGCGCAAAGCGATGGACATCGAGGGCTTGGGCCAGCGGCAGATCGAGCAGTTGGTCGCCCAAAATCTGGTGCAGCATTTCGCCGACCTCTACCGTTTGGACGTGCCGACTTTGCAGTTGATGAAAGAAAACACCGATAAGGAACAGGCTGCGGACACTGGCAGCACGGTTTCAGACGGCCTCAAAACAACAGCGAAAAAACAGTCGCCGACCAAATGGGCGGAAAACATCCTCGCCGGCATCGAAGCCAGCAAACAGCCGGAACTCGCCCGTTTTCTGTTCGCCCTCGGCATCCGCCACGTCGGCGAGCGCACGGCCAAAGTGCTGGCGCAGGCGTTTGGCACGCTGGAAAAAGTACGCCGTGCACCCGAACCGGTGCTGGCCTGCCTGCCCGACATCGGTGCTGTCGTCGCCCGTTCCATCGCCCATTTCTTCGCCCAAGAAGAACAGCAAGCCATGATAGACGAGCTGCTTGCCGTCGGCGTTATCCCGAAAGATCAGGCCGTTACCCTGCCGCTGGCGCAATATGTCGAACCGCAAAAATGGCTCAGCCGCCTGCCCGGTTTCAAAATCAGCGAAACTAAAGCCGCCGCCTTGTGGGATTTGGCCGGCAAAAGCATAAACGGCCTGCTGCACGACCAAGCCCTGAACAGCGATTGGCAAAGCTGGCGCAGCCAGCCCGAAAACACAGCCTTGTTATCTGTTATGAAAGCGTTTTTAGAACATATGCCGTCTGAAAACGAACCAACTGTTTCAGACGGCCTCAATCAAGCCGTTGCCGGTAAAACGTTCGTACTCACCGGCACGCTGCCGACGCTGAAACGCGACGAAGCGCAAGCCATGATTGAAGCGGCGGGCGGGAAAGTGTCCGGCAGCGTATCGAAAAAAACCGATTATGTGGTTGCGGGCGAAGCGGCGGGCAGCAAACTGGAAAAAGCCCAGGCGTTGGGGGTGGCGGTGTTGGATGAAGCGCAGTTGATGACTTTATTGGCTTGAGGATAAAACCGCATTAATGATGAAGGCGGTACAAAATTTATCGCTTAAATTTGGAACTTATTTCAAACTTTATTATTAAAAACTTGTCGTATTGCCAAGCACATTTAAGGAGACATAATGAAACCGATTAAAAAAGCCGTATTCCCCGTTGCCGGTATGGGCACCCGCTTTCTGCCGGCTACCAAAGCCAGCCCGAAAGAAATGCTGCCGATCGTCGACAAACCGCTGATCCAATATGCCGTAGAAGAAGCCGTGGCCGCAGGCTGTACCGAAATGGTGTTCGTTACCGGCCGCAACAAACGCAGCATCGAAGACCACTTCGATAAAGCCTACGAATTGGAAACGGAACTCGAGCAGCGCAACAAAGAAAAGCTGCTTGCCCACGTTAAAGACATTCTGCCGCCGAACATTACCTGCCTGTATATCCGCCAAGCCGAAGCATTGGGTTTGGGACACGCCGTACTGTGTGCCAAAGCCGCCGTCGGCGACAACCCGTTTGCCGTGATTCTGGCCGACGACTTGATCGACGCACCGCAAGGCGCGTTGAAGCAGATGGTGGATATCTACAACCAAACCGGCAACAGCGTTTTGGGCGTAGAAACCGTCGACCCGTCGCAAACCGGTTCATACGGCATTGTTGAAATCGAAAATCTGAAAAACTACAAGCGCATCACCAATATCGTTGAGAAACCGAAACCCGAAGAAGCACCTTCCAATCTGGCCGTGGTCGGACGCTACATTCTCACGCCGCGTATTTTCGACCTGCTCACCAACCTGCCGCGCGGCGCAGGCAATGAAATCCAACTTACCGACGGCATCGCCCGCCTGCTGGATCACGAGTTTGTGCTGGCACATGCTTTTGAAGGCACGCGCTACGATTGCGGCAGCAAAATCGGTTATCTGGAAGCCACCCTCGCCTACGGTTTGAAACACCCCGAAACCGGCGACGCTTTCCGCGAGGTGCTGAAGCAGTACGCAGAAAAGCTCTAAGTGCCAAGATGATGGTTTAATACCCAACAACTTGCATCACATAAATAAAGGGCCGTCTGAAAATTCAGACGGCCCTGCGTTTTCCCGATAGTTCATTACATTGAGGTACTTACACTTTTCCCAACATTTCCATGTCGAACCGTGATTTGCAGCGGCATCATTGATACAAACCAACGGCTAAAGCACTTGTAAGGCCCCAACTCAGCCTGCTAGGCCTGTTTTCCCATCGTATCTGCCATTATTCGAATAGCTAGCTTTCAGACGGCCTCAAGCTGTTTACACAACATCTAACAAGGCACGGCTGCCATGTCTTGCGGCGAATTGTAATTAACAAACGCCTCTTCCAGCGGAAACGTTACAGGCAAAGCATGCTCCTGCTCCAGCCAGCCGCGCATGGTACGCAAACCCGTTTGCAGATAAGCCGGCGTACTTTGAAGCGTTTGCGGCCGTACAAACATCACGCTGTAATGCTGTTTCATAGGCGTTTCAGCATAAAACGCGTGGGTTGAAAAAGACTTTCCCGCCGTTTGAAGAAAACGCTCCACCAAATCGGGCGGCAACCTCAGCGTATCGCACGGCACAATCAGCAACCAATCCGCTTTGGCAAACTGGATATCGCTGGCTGCCGTTCCCAAAGCCGCCAGCGGCCCCAAACCCTGCCATTGGCGCGCGTCGGCAAACACATGCGGCGTACGCTGGGCGTATTCCTCGATATTGCGGTTTGCGCTAATGGCAATATTGTCGACTTGCGGCCTGAGGGCATCTATCACATGATCGACAAAGGCTTTCCCTTGACACATCATCAGACCTTTGTCTTTCCCGCCCATGCGCCGGCCCTCTCCACCGGCCATAATCAATGCACTTACCGTCATTGTTTATTTCTCCCATTGAGACACTGCCTCCGCATCGCTTTGTTTGGCCTCTACCCAACGCTCAAGGCCGTCTGAAAAAGTTTCCTTCTTCCAAAACGGTGCTTCGGTTTTCAAGTAGTCCATAATAAACTCAGCAGCCGCAAATGCCGCCTTGCGGTGTTCCGATGCCGTCAGCACCAAAACAATCTGGTCATCGGCCGACAAACTGCCGACGCGGTGAACCACCGTACACGCACTCAACGGCCAGCGCTGCGATGCCGTCTGAACGATACGGGCGATTTCGTTTTCGGTAACTTCAGGATAATGCTCTAAAAACAGATGCGCCAAAGGCGTTTCGGTATCGCGGTCGCGTACTAAACCCACAAAGCCCGCGACCGCACCGGTGTTGGCTCCCTTTTCCAACAACGCATCGTATTCGCTTTGCAGGTTGAAATCTTCGGTCTGAACCCTGATTACTGCCTTCATATCGTCAGCCCCCTGTTACCGGAGGCAGCAGCCCCACTTCCGCACCGTCGGGAATCTCCTCTTCCCAAGTGCTGATTTTCTTATTGATTACCAAGCGGAACACCCTGCCCTCGGCCAGCGCGCGCTCCCAATCACTGCCGCGGGCCCGCAGCATCTCAAGCAAATCACGCCCGCTTCCTCCCGGCCACGCCACAGACTCACGGGCAGTATTCAAATCCTGCTTCAGCACGCCGAAATATAAAATCGTAATCATAAGCACAGAACCGTTTGAAACCCATCAAATACACGCCGCCCGCAAGAGCCTCTCCGGCCGCCCTGCCGCAAGCCTGCCGTGTATTACATAAAGTTTCAGTTTGTTAAGATAAATACACTTTTTTATAAGTGTGATTTTACACGAAACAGAACAAGCTTCCAGTAAATCCGCTCGATTAAAGTTTAACTTTGGCATATTTAACACACTGAAAAATTTTATTTTTTCTCGCAAACCGCCATACTGTTTTTATGCTTGATATAGGTCAAACAACCGGTTTTTATCGGTTGATAAAAACGCCAAAACAAGTATTTTCTTACCCCCTTTTTTAGCAAAACTTTTATTGAAAAAGCGGCAGCATAAAACCGTATTCCTACCCTAATTTTTTTCAGCGCCCTCCAAGCCCTAAATATAGCGAACTATGCGAACGGCTTTTGATCTCAAACAAATCATCGGCTAAAGAGACGAGGCCGTCTGAAAGCCGCGGTTCTTTTCAGACGGCCTTTTCGGTAGAATAAATAAGCATTTTTATCTCAACACCATATTCACATTATGCTTCCCGTTTAAACACAAAAAGGATACCGATATGGACAACAAACTCGGCTTCAAACCGATACCCGCTGCCATTGCAGTAGGTTTGGCCTTATTGATTTGGTTCGTGATTCCCGTACCCGAGGGCGTAACGCCCCAAGCATGGCATCTGCTGGCGATGTTTGTCGGCGTGATTGCCGCCATTATCGGCAAGGCCATGCCGATCGGCGCACTTTCGATGGTGGCGATTATGCTGGTGGCCGTTACCGGCGTTACTGCCGAAAAGCCCGCCGATGCCATTAAAGATGCCTTGAGCAGTTTTGCCAGCCCTCTGATTTGGCTGATCGGCGTATCCATCATGATTTCGCGCGGCATCCTGAAAACCGGCTTGGGCGCGCGTATCGGTTATCTGTTTATTTCCCTGTTCGGCAAAAAAACCTTGGGCATCGGTTACAGCTTGGCCTTGTCGGAGCTGCTGCTCGCCCCCGTTACGCCGAGCAACACCGCACGCGGCGGCGGCATCATCCACCCCGTGATGAAAGCGATTGCCTCCAGCTACGATTCCGACCCTGAAAAAGGCACGCAAGGCCGCATCGGTAAATATCTGGCACTGGTGAACTACCACAGCAATCCCATCAGCTCCGCCATGTTTATCACCGCCACCGCGCCTAATCCGCTGGTGGTCGATATCGTTGCCAAAGCCACCAACTCCGACATTCACCTCACTTGGGGCACTTGGGCGCTGGCCATGCTGCTGCCCGGCTTGGCCGCCATGTTTTTGATGCCGTTGGTGCTCTATTTCATCTATCCGCCCGAAATCAAAGAAACGCCGAACGCCGCCCAGTTTGCCAAAGAACGGCTGAAAGAATTGGGTAAAATGAACCGCGGCGAAAAAATCATGCTGGGCATTTTCGCGCTGCTGCTGATCTTGTGGGCGGGCGTGCCCGCCATGCTGTTCGGCAGCGGTTGGAAAGTCGATGCCACCACCACTGCCTTTATCGGCCTTTCCCTGCTGTTACTTTCCGGCGTGCTTTCTTGGGACGACATTCTCAAAGAAAAAAGTGCGTGGGACACCGTAACTTGGTTCGCCGCACTCGTGATGATGGCCACCTTCTTGAATAAACTCGGCCTGATCGCATGGTTTTCCGGCGTATTGGAAAGCAGCATCGAACATCTCGGCTTGGGTTGGGTGGGCGCTTCTACTCTACTGTTGCTGGCCTATATGTATGCGCACTATATGTTTGCCAGCACCACCGCCCACATAACCGCCATGCTCGGCGCTTTCTACGCCGCCGGTATCGCCTTGGGCGCACCGCCCATGCTGTTCGCCCTGTTGATGGCGGCCGCCTCCAGTATCATGATGACGCTTACCCACTACGCCACCGGCACGTCGCCCGTGATTTTCGGCTCGGGCTACACCACACTCAGCGAGTGGTGGAAAGCCGGCTTCGTGATGAGCGTCGTCAACCTGCTGGTATTCATTTTTATCGGCGGCGTTTGGTGGAAAGTTTTAGGTTATTGGTAATATAGCGTCTATGTTAATGAGGCCGTCTGAAATTTCAGACGGCCTTAATGTAGGGCGGGCATCCCTGCCCGCCGTTCCCCCGTGCGGACTTGTTGCTACCTTGAGCTTTTCTACTCTGCTAACCAAACGGCGGGCAGGGATGCCCGCCCTACGGCTTAATCGTGATATAAATTTTGAATTTCAGACGGCATATTGCCACCCCAAGCCGCATCGAATAAGCCCGAAGCCACATCCTGATGAAACGAAGAATAAGGCCAGTTGCACACTTGCTCGGCATAGCCATGCTTCACAGGGTTGTAATAAATATAATGAATATGGTTTTCCAAATCCCGTTCGTTTCGGATGGCATGTTCCCAAAACGGCTTTGCCAAATCCCGCTTTCCCGCTTATTGGATTGGGCCGTATTGGGCGAACGGATTTCTTCGGGCAACCGTTTGCTGAAGTTGATTTTCAGATTTTGAATGCGCCGCGAAAAATCACGGTCATGTTCGGGCAAGCGCATAATGCAATGGAAGTGGTCGGGCAAAATGCAGATGGCCGCGGTTTCAAACGGCAAATGGCGCAGCGTTTCACGGTAGGCCGCCCGAAATTCGTCGATATAGCGGATAAGATAATCCTTTGAACGGTCGTTCAGATTCACCGTGAAAAAATACATACCGCCCGGCACATAATGGCGGCGGAAATTGGGCATGACGTTTTCCTTTTTTTGTGTTTTGTTTATCGGTTCTTACCATTTCGTAGGGCGGGCATCCCTGCCCGCCGTTTGTCCAAGATACTGTTATTACCTTATGTTGTCTTGCTCTACCGAGCAAGAGGTGGGCAGGGATGCCCGCCCTATGGCAATTGGTTTTATTTGAGAATGCTTTCTAAGTTTTCGTATCGAACAATAGCTTTATCTAAAGCAGAACCGGGAACCACTTCCCATGGTTCACCATGTAACAAGCGGTAAACGGGGTCGATGAGAATTTGTTTAACATTAGTTGCGTTAATACTTAATAAATCAACACTATAGTGCCAAAATTTATCGCCATAATCATAATTCGACCAAATTAATTCATTTTTTTCTAAAGATAAGGCTCCCGGAAAATCATCAAAATACCAATTTTTATCAATTGGATATCGAACATAAAAGTCATCAAAGCAGTGACGTAACCCTGAAGAACTGACATGAAGAATAGGCCGCGCCTGTTGGTCGGGAATTGCGGTGCTTTCTCCGAAGAAAGAAAATTGAAAGTTAATAAATCTGTGAGCCTTATCATCTATCAACTTTCTTGTTTTTTTCTCAAATATAGCAATACTCAGATTATCCCAAGGAAATAGCCAAGTACTTTCAGATTCCGTACAAATATAGTCTATATCTCCTATTTTGAATTCTGTACTGTTCGATAAAAAATCATTTAATTGTTCGGATAATAATCTGCGTAGTGCTTCTACCTCTTGGAAAAATTTTTCCAATTCATTTAAAGCTTGGGTGATTGCCACGCCTTGCTGGATATTACTGTTCATCTGTTACCCTCCAAGTATTATTTAACATTGGTACATTAATTTGAGTGAAATCAAAGATGAAAAAATGGCTATTTTGCCATTCTGAACCAGATGGTAGTTTTAATGAAGAAAAAGCATAGAATCTCCTTATTTTCAAGGTATTTAATAATTCACACAAATCTTTCATATATAAAGCATATGAGCCATGATTATGCTCACACTCCGATGAAACAATACCCAAAAATTGTTGCCAAGTGAGAGCATGCCAAGGAAGTCCTTTTTGTTTGTTATAGAAATCAGGATGAATCATATCAGCCAGATAAATCAGATGCGTTTCCCCTTTTTGAAAGCAAGCCCACTCCCTCTCTAATTGATCGTGTCCGAAATGCGAGTAAGCTCCCCACTTCAGTTCAACAATATAGCTTTCTTTTTTACCATCCACCTCAAAATAAACCAGCATATCGGGTTCGGTTACCCTTTCCGTGTTATCTTTCCACTTATGTTTTCTGCGTTTCCAAAAAACGATTTGGTGACTGACATGCTGAATATCGTTTGGAATGCTTTGCTTTGATAGTTTCCGAAAAAAACGGTATACATCAAAAGCGTTGAGATATTTCATTACCCCGAAAATGGTCGAAGTAATTTCATCCTCTTTAGGTGTATGGGTGCGTTTGTTGGCAGATAAAAGCGCTTCTTTTTTAGCGTCTTTCAACCAACGGCTGCTTTTACCTTGAATAATGGCATGAAGCATTTGGTCGTCCTTTCTTTATTTAGCAAGCGGCGGGCAGGGATGCCCGCCCTACGGTTGGTTTTGAGGCCGTCTGAAATTTCAGACGGCCTTTTCTTTCAGTTAGCCTGTTTACTCCTCCCCCAACTTCTTCAAAACCGCCTTCACCGTTTGAATCCTCACCGCCACATCTTCCATCACCGCGCTCACGCGCAATTTGTCCGCGCCGGCCATGCGGTAGTTTTTGTTGCTTTGCATCAGCAAGATAATCTGCGCGGGGTTGATGTTGTGGTGTTTGCCGAAGGTGAGGGTGACGGCCTCGGCGGTGGCGTCGATCGCGTCTATGCCCATTTCTTTGGCCGTCAGGCGGATGCGGTGGCTTTCGATTAGGGTTTTGACGGGTTGCTCGGGCAGGCCGAAGCGGTCGACGAGTTCTTCGTGCACGCTGTTGATTTGGGCTTCGTTTTCGCAGGTGGCGAGGCGTTTGTATAAAACGAGGCGTTCGTGGATGTCGGGGCAGTAGCTTTCGGGCAAGAGCGCGGGGCTGTGCAGTTTGATTTCGGTGGTTACACCCAGCGGTGCGTCGAGGTCGGGCTGGCGGCCTTTTTTGAGGTCGCGCACGGCTTGTTTGAGCATTTCGGTGTAGAGGGTGAAGCCGATTTGCATCATTTCGCCGCTTTGGCCTTCGCCGAGGATTTCGCCGGCGCCGCGGATTTCCAAATCCTGCATGGCCAGGGTGAAGCCTGCGCCGAGTTCGTCGGCGGCTGAGATGGCATCGAGGCGTTTTTCGGCATCTTTGGTGATGTATTCCGGAATCAGCAGGTAGGCGTAGGCTTGGTGGTGGCTGCGGCCGACGCGCCCGCGCAGTTGGTGCAGTTGGGCGAGGCCGAATTTGTCGGCGCGGTTGATGATGATGGTGTTGGCATTGGGGATGTCGATGCCGGTTTCGATGATGGTGGAGCAGAGCAGCACGTTGAAGCGTTGCTGCAAAAAGTCGCGCATCACTTGTTCGAGTTCGCGCTCGCGCAATTGGCCGTGCGCTACGCCGATGCGGGCTTCGGGCAGCAAGATTTCGAGGCGTTCGCGCATGTTTTCGATGGTTTCGACTTCGTTGTGTAAAAAGAATACTTGCCCGCCGCGTTTGAGTTCGCGCAACACGGCTTCGCGCACGCTGGCTTCGCTGAAGGGTTTGACGAAGGTTTTGACGGCAAGACGGCGGCTGGGGGCGGTGGTGATGACCGAGAAATCGCGCAAGCCTTCGAGCGCCATGCTGAGGGTGCGCGGAATGGGGGTGGCGGTGAGGGTAAGGATGTCGACGTTGGCGCGCAGGCGTTTGAGCTGCTCTTTTTGACGCACGCCGAAGCGGTGTTCTTCGTCGATGATGACTAAGCCTAAGTTTTTGAATTGGATGTCGTCTTGCACGAGTTTGTGCGTGCCGATAACGATATCGACCGTGCCGTCGGCCATGCCTGCGAGCGTGGCTTTGGTTTCTTTGCTGCTGTTGAAGCGGGAAAGCTGGGCGACTTTAACGGGAAAATCGGCGAAGCGGTCGCTGAAATTTTGTGCGTGTTGTTCGACCAACAGCGTGGTGGGGGCGAGCACGGCCACTTGTTTGCCGCCCATCACGGCCACGAAGGCGGCGCGGAGGGCGACTTCGGTTTTGCCGAAGCCGACATCGCCGCACACGAGCCTGTCCATCGGCTTGCCTTGGGTGAGGTCTTTGAGCACGGCGGCGATGGCGGCGGCTTGGTCTTCGGTTTCTTCGTAGCCGAAGCCGTCTGAAAAGGCTTGGTAGTCCGACTCGTTGAATGGGAATTTAAAGCCTTCCTGTGCGGCGCGTTGGGCGTAGAGGTTGAGCAGTTCGGCGGCGGTGTCGCGCGCTTTCTCGGCGGCTTTGCGTTTGGCTTTGCTCCATGCGGCGGTGCCGAGTTTGTGCAGTTGCACGTTTTCATGTGCGTGGCCGGAATAGCGGCTGATGAGGTGCAGGTTGGACACGGGCACGTAAAGCTGTGCTTCGCCGGCGTATTCGAGCAACATCATTTCGTTGTCGCCCTCACCCAAATCCATGTTGACCAAGCCCATATAGCGGCCGATGCCGTGTTCTTCGTGTACCACGGGGTCGCCGATGTTGATTTCGGCCAAGTCGCGCAAGAGGCCGTCTGAAACTTGGGCGTGTTTTTTGCGGCGCGAGGTGCGGCTGCGGGCGACGTATTGGTAGAGGTCGGATTCGGTGATAACGGCGAGGCCGTCTGAAAAATGGGGCAAGGTTTGAGGTGTGCGGGTGTCGGATTCGAGAATCCGACCTACAGGTTCGGCTTCCGTAGGTCGGATACTTGTATCCGACATCAAATCAGCTTCTGTTTCGTCGGATTCGAGAATCCGACCTACGGTTTGAGTCGATTCAGGTACACGGTCGGCGTTTTCAGACGGCAACTGAAACCCATAGGCCAACTGCGTTACGGTAATGCACAACGGCGCGTCGCTGTCCAAAAACGCCTGCCAGCCGTCCACACTTTGCGCTTTCAGGCCGTGCTGCTGCATAAAGCCGAGCATGGTTTCGCGGCGGCCTGCGCTTTCGGCACACAACAACACCCTGCCGTTAAAGGCCGTCTGAAAACTTTGCAGCGCGGCGAGCGGGGTTTCGGATTGGCGGTTCACGGCCACGTCGGGCAGCGCGTGCTGCTTGCCGTTAAAGTCGGGCAGGATTTGGCCGTAAGGTTTCAGACGGCCGGCAAACTGGTCTTCGCTGAGATACAAATGCTGTGGATGCAAAGGCGGGTAGGTTTCGTCGCCCTGCGCCATCGCAAAGCGCGATTTGACATCGATCCAAAAGCGCGAGGCCTCGGCGTGTACGTCGCCGATGCACACCACCAGTGCCTCTTCGCCGATGTAGTCGAACAGCGTGGCCAATTCGTTTTCAAAAAACAGCGGCAGATAATATTCCACGCCCGCGCCGAAATGGCCGTTGCTCACGGCTTTATAAACGGTGGCGGCGTTGTAGTCGCCGTTGATTTCTTCGCGGAAACGGCTGCGGAAGATTTTTTGCGCGTCGTCGTCGGTCGGGAACTCGTGCGCGGGCAGCAGGCGGATTTCGGAAACGGGCGCGATGGTGCGCTGGGTATCGGGGTCGAAAGTTTTGATGCTGTCGATTTCGTCGCCGAACATATCCAAGCGGTAGGGCATGTCGCTGCCGCTGGGGAAAATATCCAAAATGCCGCCGCGCAGGGCGAATTCGCCGGCGGCAATCACGTTGGAAACATGGCTGTAACCGGCTTCCACCAAGTTTTCCCGCAGCACGGCTATATCCAAATTCTGGCCGGTTTTCAGCCAAAACGTGCGCCCCATCAAAAACGACACCGGCGCGAGCTTCTGCATGGCCGTAGCCACCGGCACGAACACCGCATCCGCCGCGCCCTGCTTAATTTGCCACAACGCAGCCAGCCGTTCCGACACCAAATCGTGATGCGGCGAAAAACGCTCGTAGGGCAGCGTTTCCCAGTCGGGCAGAAACACGGCCTTATCCTGCGGGCGGAAAAACTGCCACGCGGTTTGCAGGCGCAGGGCCTGCTCCACATCTTGCGTGAGAATGATTTTAACGGGCTTTTCAGGCAGGCATCGGGCTAGGAAAAACGGCAGGCTGCCGCGGGAAAGGTCGAGCCAGCGTGATTTTTGGGCGGGGGCGGGGATAGGATAGTTCATATCGGCATGGACAGCAGTTTAGGCCGTCTGAAAAAGTTTTGGCGAAACCCGCAAAACCCGTTTTCAGACGGCCTGTGTTGAAAAAAGCTTATTTTATCAGATTAAGTTAGCGCCATTCAGCGGCAAACAGCCGCAGCCCGCACCAAAATTTTCAGACGGCCTCAAAGAGAAATGAAAAAAGTTTTATCGGAAAATACCTGCCAAAGAAAACGGAGCATGATTCACAAAAAGACATAGCCGCCCTACTCTTCCCGCCCGACAGCCATTAAAAAAACCCTGCCCGAGGCAGGGTTTGAAACACTGTATTACTCGCACTGCATGGCTTTGGCAGTTTCGCCAAACATGTCGTTGCTTTGCTTACAAATCGTTTCTTGAGTGCTTGAGTCCGCAGCAGCGATAGACTGTTTGGTTTGCTCCAAACCTACTCTCACCTGCTCGGCAGCGGCTTTATCCGCTTTGCCCATACAGGCTTCAACACGTTTGAAATATTCTGTACAAGTAGGATGCAAATTAGCCGTGCTTTCAGCAGCAGCCGGCTCGGCAGCAGCAGGAGCAGCCTCTTTTTTCTCCGAACATGCGCTCAATCCTAAAGCGATTACGGCAAAAGCCAATAAAGTTTTATTCATTACCTACACTCCTTAAAGAGATATACATTTCGAAATAAAAACGATTGAATTCATTCTGTTTGCACAGCCAAGCATATTCAGCCATGAAGCTGCGTTTCATACATTGCCGGCTTTCGCCGTGTACACACGCTTTTTTCACAACCGCAAAACGAGGCTTAAGGCGTAAGAGTGTATGAATGAGATTTAAGTTTCAGATGTCTAAATTAACCATATGAAAATCAAAAGAAAACAATTGCAGAAAAACAAAACGGATTGCCGTTGGAACCATGATTATTCCAACGGCAATCCGCTCAATACAATAAATAATACAGCTTAAATCAAGTTCATCACCATACGCGCAGAATTAACCGACGCGATTTTCAAAAACTCATCAAAGCTGATGTCAGCCTGTTCGTCCGCAGAATCCGACACTGCCCGCACGGTCACAAACGGCACGTCCAATTGAAAGCAGACTTGCGCTATCGCAGCCGCTTCCATTTCCACAGCCAACACGCCGTTAAAATTGCGACGAATAAAATCCACTTTTTCACTGCTGTGAATAAATTGGTCGCCACTTACAATCAAACCCTTGTGCACCGTCGCACCGTCAAACGCATCTGCCGCTACTACGGCTTTGTCCACCAACTCGGCATCGCTTTCAAACTCCGCAGGCATTTGCGGAATCTGCCCCGACACATAGCCGAATGCCGTCACATCCACATCATGATGCGCCACGCGCGTACCGATCACCACATCGCCTACTTTCAAGCCCTGCCCGATGCCGCCCGCACTGCCGGTGTTAATCACATAATCAGGCGCATACTTGCCCACAACCAATGCAGTCACCGCCGCCGCGTTTGCTTTGCCGATACCGCTCAACACCAAAGCCACATGCTTGCCGCACAAAAGGCCGGAATACACGGTAAATTTGCCGAAATATTCGGTTTTTACCTGCTCCATTTTACTTTTCAGCAGTTCGATTTCCTGCTCCATCGCGCCGATTACCGCGACCGTACCGCTTTTTTGCTGCTCAAACATTTATCTTTTCCTATAAATAATCATTTCAAAGATTATACCCTCAATGAATTATTTCCTCTACCTTCTGTAAAGCCTTATTCACACGCTTAAAATACCGCCCCGAACTTGTTATAATTACGTCCGTTTTATCAAATTATCATACAGGCTGAACAATGGTTGAAAACGAAAACCCTTTACCCGCAAAAGAAGAAATCTATTCACTGCTGAGAACCTTAAACAAATACAAAGGCTCCGATCTCTTCATCACAGCCAATTTTCCGCCGGCCATGAAATTGGACGGCAAAATCACCCGCATCAACGAAACACCGCTCACGCCCGAGCGTTGTATGGAAATTGCGTTCTCCATCATGGGCCCCAAACAGATGGAAGAATTTACCAATACCAACGAATGCAACTTCGCCATCAGCCTGCCCGACACCAGCCGTTTCCGTGTCAACGCCATGGTTCAGCGCGGTGCAACGGCTTTGGTATTCCGTACCATTACCAGCAACATCCCCAAATTTGAAAACCTCAATCTGCCGCCGGTTTTAAAACAAATCGCCATGCAGAAACGCGGCTTGGTGATTTTTGTCGGCGGCACGGGCTCGGGTAAATCGACCTCGCTGGCCTCTATGATCGACTACCGCAACGAAAACAGCTTCGACCACATCATCACCATCGAAGATCCGATCGAATTCGTACACAGCCACAAAAACTGCATCATTACCCAGCGCGAAGTCGGCGTGGACACCGAAAACTGGTTTGCCGCGCTGAAAAACACGCTGCGCCAAGCCCCCGACGTGATTTTGATCGGTGAGATCCGCGACCGCGAAACCATGGATTACGCCATTGCCTTCGCCGAAACCGGCCACTTGTGCATGGCCACGCTGCACGCCAACAGCACCAACCAAGCACTCGACCGCATCATCAACTTCTTCCCGGAAGAACGCCGCACCCAGCTGCTTACCGACCTTTCGCTCAACCTGCAAGCCTTCATTTCACAGCGCTTGATTCCGCGCGAAGGCGGCAAAGGCCGTGTGGCCGCCGTGGAAGTGCTACTGAATTCGCCTCTGATTGCCGAATTAATCCACAACGGCGACGTGCATTCCATTAAAGAAATCATGAAGAAATCGCAAAGCTTGGGCATGCAAACGTTCGACCAAGCGTTATACGAACTGTATGAAAGCGGGCACATCAGCTTCCAAGACGCCATTAAGAATGCCGACTCCGCCCACGACTTGCACCTCGACATCCAGTTACGCAGCCGCCGCGCCCAAAATGCAGGGCCGGACTTGGAGTTGATTTAAAGCAGGGATTTCTAGCCCGATAAAGCTTTACCCATCTTCTTGAAAGATACCGTTTAATTCCGCCCAGCAGCGGCATCCGTAAACCATGCCGATGCGCCTTACAGAAGCAAGTGGGTAAAGTCTCAAATATTTAAAAGGCCGTCTGAAAACATGTTTTCAGACGGCCTCTTTTCATTTATCCCACTAAATCGAATCAAGCACCGTAAACCGGATTTTTCTCACACAAAGCGGTAGCAGCTTTGGCTACGCGCTCCAACGTAGCTTGATCTTCGGGGTTTTCCAATACATCGGCAACCAAGTTGGCTAACTCGCGGGCATCGGCTTCGCCGAAGCCGCGGGTGGTAATCGCGGCAGTGCCGACGCGGATGCCGGAAGTCACAAACGGTTTTTCCGGGTCGTTCGGAATAGCGTTTTTGTTGATGGTGATGTGCGCTTTGCCCAAAGCTTCTTCGGCAGCTTTACCGGTAATGTTTTTCGAACGCAAGTCCACCAAGAAAACATGGCTTTCGGTGCGACCAGAAATGATGCGCAAACCGCGTTTCACCAACTCTTCCGCCATGGCCGCCGCGTTGATTTTCACTTGTTTCGCGTATGCTTTAAATTCCGGCTCCAACGCTTCTTTGAAAGCCACGGCTTTAGCGGCAATCACGTGCATCAGCGGGCCGCCTTGCAGGCTCGGGAAAATAGCGGAATTAAGGGCTTTTTCGTGCGTGTTGTCGCGGCACAGAATCACGCCGCCACGCGGGCCGCGCAGGGTTTTGTGGGTGGTGGTAGTCACGAAGTCGGCAAACGGAACGGGGTTGGGATATTCGCCGCCGGCCACCAAGCCTGCGTAGTGCGCCATATCCACAAATAAGTATGCGCCCACTTTGTCGGCGATTTCACGGAACTTCGCCCAGTCGATTTGCAGGGCGTAAGCAGAGGCACCGGCCACAATCATTTTCGGTTTGTGTTCCAAAGCCAAGCGTTCTACTTCGGCGTAATCCAGCACTTCGTTTTCGTCCAAGCCGTAAGTAATCGCGTTATACAGTTTGCCGGAAATGTTGACCGATGCGCCGTGGGTCAAGTGGCCGCCGTGAGCCAAGCTCATGCCGAGAATGGTGTCGCCGGGTTTCAGCACCGAAGCGTACACGGCTTGGTTGGCTTGCGAGCCGGAATGCGGCTGCACGTTGGCGTATTCGGCACCGAAGAGTTTTTTCACGCGGTCGATGGCCAGTTGCTCGGCGATGTCCACGTATTCGCAGCCGCCATAATAGCGTTTGGCGGGGTAGCCTTCGGCGTATTTGTTGGTAAGCTGGCTGCCTTGAGCTTCCATCACGGCGCAGCTGACGTAGTTTTCCGAAGCAATCAGCTCAACGTGATCTTGCTGGCGTTGCACTTCTTTGGCAATCGCGGCGGCGAGTTCGGGATCGTATTTCTCAATGGTTACGCTTTTTGAAAACATGGTTTGGGCATCCTTCAGATGTTGGGAACAATCAAGCAAAAAATTCAAGCTATTGTAACTGAATTTATTGCCGTCGCGGATGAAAAAATCAGATATTGTCAACAAAACAGGTTCATAACAACCTCGGCTTCCCTACCCTTCTCCCAGCTTGCCGTTATGTTTTGTTTTGATAAAAGCCATTCTTTCTGTTGGTAAAAATTATTCTGGCCTTGTCTGTCGAAAACCTACAAAATGGACAATCAAACTGTTTCAGGCGATTCCAAAATGCCATAAAATTAAACCAGCACAATCAAAATCAACAAAAACTTATTTAAGCTACGATAAATCTTAGTTATAATCAGATTTTCTAAACCAACTTCATTTTCAGACGGCCTCCAAACCGAAGGAAATCCCATGCTGCTGGCACTTTCATTACGCGACTTTGTCATCGTAGAAAAACTGAATTTAAACTTTCAAAGCGGCTTTACCGTGCTCACCGGCGAAACCGGCGCAGGCAAATCCATTACGCTTGATGCCATCGGCCTGCTCTTGGGCGACAAAGCCGATTACAGCCAAGTCCGCACCGGAGCCAAAGAAGCGCAGCTTTCCGCTCTTTTCGATATCAGCGATTTACACGAGCTGAAAAAAAATCTTTACGAGCAAGGATTAATCGAAGAAGGCGACGAAGAACTCAGCATCCGCCGCATTATCGACGCAAAAGGCAAAAGCCGCAGCTTCATCAACAACCAAACCGCCACCCTCGCCCAATTAAAAGCCATTGGCGAACAACTTATCGACATCCACGGCCAAAACGCCCACCATTCGCTCAACCAAGAATCCGCACAGCGTTCACTGCTGGATGCGTTTGCGGGCAGCCAGCAGCAAGCGGAAACCGTCAAACAACGCTACCAAAGCTGGCACAACGCGCAAAAAGCCCTCAGCGAAGCGCAAAACCAAGCCGAAAATATCGCCATCGAACGCGAAAGGCTGGAATGGCAGTTCAACGAACTCAACCGCCTCGACCTCAAGCAAGGGGAATGGGAAACACTCAACCAAAGCCACAGCAGCCTTGCCCACGCCTCAGAATTATTGCAAGCCGCAGCACAAACCGCTGACTACATCAACGGCGACAACGGTATGCAGCAGCAGCTTTACCAATGCCAAAAACTGCTGGGCACCCTGCAAGAAATAGAGCCGGGCTTTGCCGAGAGCCTGAATATGCTCGCCAGCATCGAAGCGGAACTCAGCGAAATCAGCGCCAACATGCGCGATGTTGCCAACCGCGTGGAAATCAATCCCGAAGAGCTTGCAGAACAAGAGCGCCGCATGGGCGAATTGATGAGCATGGCTCGGAAATACCGCGTCGAGCCGGAAGAATTGCCGGCAAAACTCGAAGAATTAAGCAACCAACTGCACACGCTCCAAGCTGCCGCCGACATCGCCGCACTCGAATCCGCCGTTGCTCAAAGCGAAACCGAGTACATGAAAGCGGCGCAAACACTTTCGGCCATGCGCCATCAGGCCGCTGCCAAACTCAGCAACGAAACCACCCATCACATGCAGCAGCTGGCCATGAAAGGCGCCAAGTTCCATATCGAACTCCTGCCCTCCTCCCCTACCGCACACGGATTGGAGCAAGTTCAATATCAAGTCGCCGCCAACACGGGCAGCCCCTTGCGCCCCTTAAACAAAGTCGCATCAGGCGGCGAACTTGCGCGCATCAGCCTGTCGATTCAAGTCGTTACCAGCCAATACACCCAAGTCCCGACTTTGATCTTCGATGAAGTCGATACCGGCATCGGTGGCGGCGTTGCCGAAACCG
This sequence comes from Neisseria sp. Dent CA1/247, assembly GCF_022870825.1. Classification (NCBI taxonomy): domain Bacteria; kingdom Pseudomonadati; phylum Pseudomonadota; class Betaproteobacteria; order Neisseriales; family Neisseriaceae; genus Neisseria; species Neisseria sp. Dent CA1/247. The sequence continues at coordinate 1,746,795 of NZ_CP091522.1, forward strand.
TGGGTAAGGCTTTGCGTTCATTGGGTAAAAAACACCAAGTTTTGGCCGTTACCCACCTTCCCCAAGTGGCGGCATGCGGCGAAAACCATTGGCAAGTACACAAACACAGCAACGACGGCCAAACCGTGAGTGAAATCAGCGTGCTTGATCAAGCCGGACGCATTCAGGAAGTGGCCCGTATGCTCGGCGGTGAAACCATTACCGAAACCACCCGCAGCCATGCCGCGGAATTGCTGGAAATGGCGGCAGGCTGCAATTAGTTTCTTGATAAAAGCCGAAGCACAGCACCACAAATCATTAAGGCCGTCTGAAAAAAGGCCGTCTGAAAACATTTTCAGACGGCCTTTCATCATGCAACACAACAAATAGAAAGTATGCTTAGAACGTTTTACTCAACTCGATAAACATACGGTTTCTACTGTTGGTGTAATAAGTATCATTGCTGGAAGTGCGCTGATGGCTAAACGTGATGCGCGGTGTCACGCCGCCATAATGCAACGCGCGGTGCCACACGGAAACAGAAGCGTTCAACTCTTTATCGCGGCGCTCTTCGCCGTTACTAAAGAAGCTGGGCGTTTTATAAAAACGCTTGGCCACACCTACCTGCACGCGGGTAGAAAAACCGCCGCCCCACTCCTGCCCCCAAAGGGCACGCACGCCATAACGGTTGAAGTCGTCGGAACGGTCTTCTTTGTTACGCTCCTGATACAAGTCGGCACCGCCCAGCCAATATTGGCGCGCATTGCGGTAAAACACCAAAGAGCCGCTCGCCAAAAGGCTGTTCACGTCGGAACGTCTGCGCTGCTGATTCTTCAGGCGCGACGCTTCAACCGCAGTTAAGCTCTGCAAACTATGGTTTAGCCAACGGTTCCAATGGATGCGTGCGCCGCTTGAATAGCTGTACGCATGCTCGCCGTAAACCCTGCGCTCATGGAAAGGCGTGATGCCCACATCGTTGCGCTGATCGGCATAGCCCAAGCCTGCCGAAACGCGCGCCGTTGCATCGTTGTAGCGCGAATAAGAGCGGTAAGCTTTACCGGATACGTCCGCACCGGCTTTGGCATACAAACCTTTTTTCAGCGACCATTTTTTCTCTGCGCCCAGCTGGTAATTGAAACCCGTCGCATTAATCGGCTTATCAAACGTCCAACCGTCGAAGCAATCGCTGGCAGGATTGGTTTTACGACGCTCTTCACACTCAGTCCCAGATAGTTGTCTGCCCAACCGCTGATTCTTAGGCGCTTGGTTGATATTTTGCTCGCGGGTAATGTTAAATCCGCCGTAAACCTGCCAAGAATCGCGCTGGCGCAAGGCTTGTCTGTATGCTTCCACGCGCTGCAACACAGGTTCAGGCAGTTGTTCGGTCTTTAAGCGGTCGAACTGATCTGCCGCCGCTTCATTCTGTTGGTTGTCAAACAAAGCTTGCGCCAGCTGTAAACGGATAATCTGCGAATCAGGCTGCGCCGAAATCAAAATACGGTAAAGCTTAATGGCTTCGGCAGCTTGGCCGTTGTGCTGATACACCAAAGCCTGTGCAAACACCGCCATCTCCTTATCGTGCTTGGGCCATTGCCGGTAAATCGGCAGCAACACTTTGATGCCGTCAACATTCTGCGTCATCACGGCAGAATACATGGCGCGGGATAAAAGCTCAGGATTGTCAAGCAGCGTTTTTTCATCCACTTCCAGCACCTTTTCCTGTGCAGGCTCGGCATCTGTTTTTACCTTGCCGACTTGCTGGGTGGGAGAAGGCTCGGCGGCATGTATGTTCAATTCCAATTCCGGTTCGGGCGGAACAGATTTATCGGCAGGCTCGGGATTGGCAAAAGCTTGGGAAAACAAACCGCTGATAGAAAGAAAAAGTAATGTGTATTTCATCTAGATTAAGCAATTGATTATTTTAAACATAATTTAAAAAGACAAATCCCGCAGATTCATCTTTACATTTTGACAAGCATTTTAACATATTCATACAAAAAGTGCGTTCCATGATTGTCACCACCTTGATTTCAAATACAATTAAAAATCCTCTTGCAAACTTGGCGCCGCACTCTTACCCAACCTTCTTATAGATTAAGTTGCAATTCAACGCAGCCGACAATCTGCTTTACGGTAGAATAACATTTTACAACGCTCATCAAAGAGCCGCCTTTCCATAAACCTCACGAGGCCGTCTGAAAGTATCCTCCATGACCGACATCACTTCATTCGCCAACCGCTTAGGCAAAAACATCAAACACCATTTGAAATGGGCCAGACGCAACAACATCGAAGCATGGCGCATGTACGACCGCGACATTCCGCAATTTCCTTTTGCCATAGATATTTACGGCGACCAAATCCACTTACAGGAATACGATACAGGCTGGCTGATGCAGCCCGAAGAATATGAAGCATGGCTGGCGGAAGTATTGGAAGCGATTTCCTTTACCACCGGATTTAGCGCGGAACACATCCACTTCAAACGCCGCGAACGCCAAAAAGGAACGCAGCAATACGAAAAAACCGGCAAGCAAGGCGAAGATTTTATTGTGCATGAAAACGGAAGGAAGTTTTGGGTCAATCTCGACAAATACCTCGATACCGGCCTCTTTCTCGACCACCGCAACACCCGCAAAAAAGTCGGTGAAAGCGCACACGGAAAACGCTTTCTCAACCTCTTTTCCTACACCGGCAGCTTCACCGTTTATGCAGCCACAGGCGGCGCAAGCACCAGCAAAACTGTTGATTTGTCAAACACATACCTAGATTGGGCACGGCGAAACTTCGAGCTGAACCACATCGATACCGAAAAGCACCAAATCGTGCGTGCCGACGTTTTCCAATATCTTCAGACGGCCTCCAAAGAAGGCAAGCATTTTGATCTGATCATGATGGATCCGCCCAGCTTTTCCAACAGCAAAAAAATGCTTGAGATACTCGACATCCAGCGCGACCACGTCAGACTAATCGACGACGCCATGAAGCTGCTTTCTTCAGACGGCATCATGTATTTTTCCAACAACCTGCGCAGCTTTGAGCTAGACAAAAGCATTGAACAAAAATATGCCGTCAAAAACATTTCCAAACATTCCGTACCCGAAGACTTCCGCAACAAAAAAATCCACCAATGTTGGGAACTAAAACATAAGTAAAAGCAACTATCGTTAATGCCATCGCCGCTTACCGAAAATTAATGCCGTCTGAAAGGAAAAAACCATGCAAAAAGCATTAATTATGCTAAACATATTAATGCTCAACGCCTGCGTGTACACAGAAACACCCTACGGAAAAGCTGCCGTGATAGATTTACCCGCTCAAAGCCAAACCGTTGTCCATAAAAACATCCACATCCACGCCCCACCCGGCTCGACCGTAATCTATCAAGAAGCACAACCCGTACAGCCCATCTACCGCCGTTAGCAACATTTTTCAGACGGCCTCCATACCGCATACTTGAGGCACAACGACATAAATAATAAACATTCAAAACCAACCGGCCTCAAGCAGCCTGCGTTCCCATTACCCATAACACCAAGAAAAGGAAAACTCATGAAACTATCCGGCCTTATCCTCCTTTCCACCCTCATCATCAGCGGCTGCGCAGCCACACCCGCCGCCAAAAACAAAGCCAAACTCCAAGCCTACGATTACCGCATCAAAACAGCCAACGGAAAATGTCTCCAGCACAACACCACCAAACACACACTTTCCGCCGCCTCTTGCAGCAAACACGATACCCAACGCTTTGCCGTCGCCGGCAACGACATCCGAGTTAACGGCCTATGCCTCCAAGCCGCATCAGGCAAAACCAACAAAACACACACCGTAGCCGCCGCACAATGCACAGGCCAACCCAACCAAAACTGGTACCGCGACGGCCAAACCATCCGCAGCAGCCTCAATGGCTTATGTTTGGACGCCGCCAAATCCAACACACTGCGTCTCTCACGCTGCAACCACAGCCAAGGGCAGCAATTCAGCTTCTCCCATTAACCGCACTTATCAGCCGGCAACAGCACAGCAACACATATAAAGCTCTGTTGCCGGCACAACATTTTTCAGACGGCCTCAATATAAAAACCACATAAACCGCCATAAAATATCCCAATCCACCCCGTCTTGCCAAACCCGCAGCCAAACACTAAAGTACGCCATATTTCCCATTTTCAAAGGCAAGCTCCCCATGCTGTTCGTACTTTCCCCCGCCAAAAACCTAAACGAAAAAGACCCCTCCCCCACTTCCCAATACACCCAGCCCGAATTATTGACCGAAGCCGAAAAACTAATGGCCGAACTGCGTCCACTCTCACCACAACAACTGGCAGAACTGATGCACGTTTCCGACAAAATCGCCCTGCTCAACGCCGAACGCAACAGCGCATGGCATACCCCGTTCACTCCCGAAAACGCCAAACAAGCCGTTTACATGTTTAACGGCGACGTATACGAAGGTTTGGATGCCGTGTCGCTAAACGAAACCGCCATCAGCTACCTGCAAAACCACGTACGCCTGCTCTCCGGCTTATACGGCGTCTTGCGCCCGCTCGACCTCATGCAGCCCTACCGTTTGGAAATGGGCACCCCGTTTGCCAACTCGCGCGGCAAAAACCTTTATGAATACTGGGGCAGCCGAATCGCCGACACCCTCAACCGCACCCTTACCGAAACAGGCGACAACACCTTGATTAATCTCGCCTCACAAGAATATTTCAAAGCGGTCGACACCCAAAAACTCAACGCACGCATCATCACCCCCGTGTTTAAAGACGAAAAAAACGGCCAATACAAAATCATCAGCTTCTACGCCAAACGCGCCCGCGGCCTGATGGTACGCTACGCCGCCGAACACGCCGTTACCGAGCCGGAACAGCTCAAAAACTTCGATTACGAAGGCTATGCGTTCAATGCCGCCGCTTCCAATGAAAACGAATGGGTTTTTCTGCGAAAAGAACAATCCAAATAAAAACAAAAAACTAATCCGCAATATCAGCAAAACACTTGGCAATGCGGCAGATTTCCGCTAATATGCCCGTTTTCAAGAAACGGAAGCGTGGCAGAGCGGTTTAATGCAACGGTCTTGAAAACCGTCGAGGGTTGATAGCCCTCCGTGAGTTCGAATCTCACCGCTTCCGCCAATCTTGAAACACAATAAAACCGGAGGTGTGGCAGAGCGGTTTAATGCAACGGTCTTGAAAACCGTCGAGGGTTGATAGCCCTCCGTGAGTTCGAATCTCACCGCCTCCGCCAAAATTCAAAACCCGCTGATTCATTCAGCGGGTTATTTTATTTGTACACTTTTCTCAATCTAAGACTACCTAAACCGTCTTTATAATTTTTCAGAGGGCCTCAACCCCTATTCCGAACCTTCACACTCTCTTTTCCCCTAGCGCAATCATCAAAAATCAAGCATAATCGGCAGGCATTATGCGCACGGAAGAAGTGTTTAGAAAACGTAAATCAATCACAATATTTCCAACCGCAAAGAAAAAAAGACCCCACAGAACAGGAGACACCATGAGTCACATTAAAGTACCCGCAGAAGGCCAAAAAATCATTCCCGGCCAAGCGATTCCCAACAACCCGATTATCCCCTTTATCGAAGGCGACGGCATCGGCGTAGACATCACCCCCGTTATGAAAGACGTGATTGATGCTGCCGTTGAAAAAGCTTATGGTGGCGAGAAAAAAATCCATTGGATGGAAGTTTACGCAGGCGAAAAAGCAACCCGCGTATACGGCGACAACGTTTGGCTGCCCGAAGAAACTCTGGAAGCCCTGAAAGAATATTCCGTATCCATCAAAGGCCCGATGACCACGCCCGTAGGCGGCGGCATCCGCTCATTAAACGTAGCCCTGCGCCAAGAATTAGACTTATACCAATGCGTGCGCCCCGTGCGTTATTTCAACGGCGTACCCTCTCCGCTCAAAGACCCCAGCAAAACCGACATGGTGATTTTCCGTGAAAACACCGAAGACATTTACGCCGGTATCGAATGGGAAGCCGAAAGCGACAACGCTAAAAAAATCATCAACTTCCTGCAAAACGAAATGGGCGTGAAAAAAATCCGCTTCCCCGAAACATCGGGCATCGGCATCAAACCCGTTTCCAAAGAAGGCACCACTCGCTTGGTGCGTGCGGCCATTCAATACGCCATCGACAACGACCGCGACAGCGTAACGCTGGTTCACAAAGGCAATATCATGAAATTTACCGAAGGCGGTTTCCGTGATTGGGGCTACGAATTGGCACAAAAAGAATTCGGCGCACAATTAATCGACGGCGGCCCGTGGTGCAAATTTAAAAACCCGAAAACCGGTAAAGAAATCATCGTGAAAGATGCTATTGCCGACGCTTTCCTCCAGCAAATCGTTCTGCGCCCTGCAGAATACGATGTAATCGCCACCCTAAACCTGAACGGCGACTACATTTCCGACGCACTGGCCGCCCAAGTAGGCGGTATCGGTATCGCTCCCGGTGCAAACATTTCCGACAAATACGCCGTATTTGAAGCCACTCACGGCACCGCACCTAAATACGCCGGCCAAGACAAAGTGAACCCCGGTTCTCTGATCTTGTCTGCCGAAATGATGCTTCGCCATTTAGGCTGGAAAGAAGCCGCTGATTTAGTAATCGAATCTATGGAAAAAGCCATCGGCGACAAACAAGTTACTTACGACTTTGCCCGCCTGATGGACGGAGCAAACGAAGTGTCTTGCTCAGCCTTCGGCAAAGCCATGATCGAACGCATGTAATCTGTAAATGATAAAAACAAACCCACTACCGAAAGGCAGTGGGTTTTATTCAATGATACTTCAAGCAGTTAAAAATCATACCGCATTAAGCTATTGACAGTATCTTCGGAAACCTTTATATTTCTGACTTCTTTGAAACGGAGTAGTGGCTGAGAGGCTGAAGGCACACCCCTGCTAAGGGTGCATCTGGGCTAAAACCTGGATCGAGGGTTCGAATCCCTCCTACTCCGCCAACGATTATCATAACCTGATAATTAATATAAAAAAATTTCGGGTTATATCTGTTGTATGTACCATATTGTGTACCTCACAAAAAAAGCCGGTGATCAATCACCGGCTTTTTTTCATATCTTATGATAGTATTTAGCCACCAATACGTCGATTACTTCAGTATGATCACTTTGGTAAATCAAATACCGTTCTTACCTTAGTCTGGTTGTTAGAGCTTTGCCAGAGAAAGCTGCATTCATAGCGCATCAACACTTTACCAATCTCATGAAAAGATAAGCGTCGTCATGACCAACTATTTGCCTTTTGCGAATAGGCAAAATGTTCATGAATGAAACATAATTGATGCTATTCAAGACTCCACTTGGTAGTTTGCCGATGAATCTGGCTTGTCATACTCAAAGCCTGTTGTTTCTATAATCTGGTTGATATTATAGATAAATCTTAGCACCCCAAGGCCGTCTGAAATTTCAGGCGGCCTTTTGTCATACCCATATTGGGCAAAGATGTCCATTCTGCTATATTGCCAAAGAATATATCTTGAATCCCGATACTCTGACACACCGCTTTGGAACGCCCGCGATGACCCAAACCCAATCCTACCACCTCACCTTCTCCCGCTTCAGCCCGTCCCTCTCCGTCGTCTCCTTCACCGCCACCGAAGCATTGAATACAGCCTACCGTCTCGACATCGAACTGACCTGCGCCGATGCCGATTTGCCGCTGTCGTCGTACATCAACCAAGCGGCCAAGTTTACGGTGACGCCGGTAAGCTCTGATGCGTTGGGACTGATCGAAGGAATGATCGCGCCCCAAGCGTTGAAGGAATGGAGCGGCATCATCACTTCCTGCGAGAAGCTGTCGGTATCGGCCGACGAAACCCGTTACCGCATGGTATTGGAACCGCGCATTGCCGCATTGAAGCACCACCGCACTTCACGGCTGTTTCAAAACCAAAACGTTCCCGACATTATTTCATCGCTGCTGAAACACCACGGCTTCTCCGGCGTCGATTTCCGCTTTAACACTTCCCGCGAATACGGTGTGCGCGAGTATGTGACCCAGTATCAGGAAAGCGACTTCGCCTTTATCAACCGGCTGTGTGAAGAAGAAGGCATCTGGTACGCCTTCGAGCAGAACGCCCAATATGGCGAGGTGGCGGTATTCGGCGACGATGCCGCCCATTATTTTCGTGACAACCGTCTGCCGTATCCCTACCGCCCCCACGGCAGATTGGAGAGCGTCGGCAAGGAAGCGGTGTTCGCCTTACAGGTAAAACACAATCCCATTCTCGAATCCATCCGCGTCGGCGACTACAACTACCGCGATGCCGATACCGACTTATCGTCCACAGTAACGGCCAAGGGTACGGAGACCGACGGCAGCGTCTTACTCGGCAGTGACAGCCATTGGGGTTTGCATCACAAGACACCCGAAGAAGCCCAACTTCAGACGGCCTTACTGCAACAGCTCGACCACAGCCGCCGTATTGTTGCTTCCGGCAGCGGCAACATCACCGCGCTTAGCCCCGGCCAAGTGTTTCAGACGGCCCCAAGCTTCAGCGAAGCACCCAACGGCTGGTTGGTAGTGTCGCTTACCCACAGCGGCAGCCGCGACCAAGCGTACAGCCATACTTTTACCGCCATTCCCGCCGACAGCATCTTCCGCCCCGAACGCATCACCCCGTTGCCCAAGATTCAGGGCAGCCTTCCCGCCAGAATCACCAGCCCCGGCAACTACACCTATGCCTATATCGACAATATGGGCCGTTACCGCGTCAAACTGCCGTTTGACCTCGACGAATGGAGCCCGGGCGGAGAAAGCCGTCCCATCCGTCTGGCCAAACCCTATGCCGGCCCCGACTACGGCCAACACTTCCCGCTGCACGAAGGCACCGAAGTGATGCTGTCGTTCGTACAGGGTAATCCCGACAGACCCTACATCAGCGGCGTGATGCACGACAGCTCCCACCCCGACCACGTCCCTGCCGACTGGAACACCCGTAACGTCATCCGTACTTGGGCGAATAACAAACTGCGGATGGAAGACAAACAGGGTCAGGAACATATCAAACTGGCGACCGAATACGGTAAAACCCAACTCAACCTCGGCCATATCGTCGACAGCCAAAGACAGAAGCGCGGCGACAACGGCGAAGGCTTCGAGCTGCGTACCGACAGTTGGGGCGCATTACGGGCGGGTAAGGGTTTATTCATCAGTGCCGATGCCCAGAATCAGGCTGCGGGTCAGGTGTTGGATATGGATGCCGCCATTGCCCAACTCGAGCAGGCAATCTCCTTAGCCAAAAGCCTCAACAAAGCCGCCCATACCGCCAAAAACGAAGCCACCGAGGCCGAAGAACAGGCAGGCCGTCTGAAAGACAGCCTCATACAGCTGCAACGCGCGGGCATCATCCAATCCGCCCCCGACGGCATCGCTACCGCCACCCCGCAAAGCCAACTGCACACCGCCGGCCAACACATCCACCACATTAGCGGCGGCGACACCGACATCAGCGCCGGCCAAAACTTCACCGCCCATGCGGTAGAGAGCGTCAACCTGTTTGCCCAAAGCAGCGGCGCGAAACTGCAGGCCAATCAGGGCAAGGTGGAGATACAGGCGCAGAACGACGAGATGCAGATTAATGCCCTCAAAGACGCCACCATCACCAGCAGCGCGGGCAAAGTGACCGTGGCGGCAAAAGACGAAATCCTGCTCACCAGCGGCGGGGCGTACATCAAGATTAAAGACGGCAATATCGAGTTGGGCTGTCCGAAGATGGTGTGGGTGAAGTGTGCGGGGTTTCAGGTGATGGGGCCGAGTAGTGTGTCGTTCCCTTTACACAATATACCTCCATTGCAGACGTTTAGTAACCGATTAGATTTATACGACATCTTCGGAGCATCTTTGGGAGAGTCTATAAACTATGTTGTTATCGGTAATAAAGACAGACAAGTACAACAAGGGGTGTTAGACAAAATGGGCCGCACGCAAAGAATTTATTCCGATAAGGCTGAAACTGTAAAAATATTTGCAGGATATGCCACTTTATTAGCTGGGAAAGAAGATTAAGGAAATTAAATGGCTAATTACCGTATTGAGTTTCTAGATGCAGAGAATAATCCTATGGCTGGATGCCATTTCCAAATTATGCATTATTTCCAAGTTTTGCAGGATGGTATAGCTGACAGTCAAGGTCGTGGAGTTTTTCGTTCTGATTTAATAAAAAATAAAAAAATATGGTTACGCTTTTGGGGGAAGGGTCAAACTCAAGAATCTGCTTTTGCATCCCAAACATTTTTATGGCAAGAAAATGTAGTAACCCAACCCGTGAAAGCACCAACGATATATGAAGTAGACTTGAGAGAGACTGAAAATAACAATAATGAACCGGCTGAGTATAGACAAGCTTTTTATGAAGTTCAGGCTGGGGACACTTGGGAGAGTATCGCTGAGAAGTGTGAAACCGAAGCCGTATTAATTCGATTAGTCAATAATCTTCAGGATGATGCTCCTTTATGTTAAATATCGTGCAAAACTGAGCCAGGGAAACGGGGAGTTGTGCTCCAAAAGTGAGCCACTCTCCGTTTGTTATAAACTGCTCCGCTCTATCACACAGCGGAGCCCAACCTGGATGTTATGCATGGAAACCATCGCAAAAGTGCACCGGCTTTTTCACCGACAGAAACTCTCACAACGTGAAATCGCCAAACAACTCAAACTCTCCCGCAATACAGTCGCCAAATATCTGCAGCACGCCACAGTCGAACCCCCCGTCTACCGCAGAGAACAAACCCATTACCCCAAGCTCGGTCCTTTTCTTGACGTGTTGACCCAACAGTTGCTCCAAGAAGCCCGGCTGCCCAAACAGCAACACCTTTCTGCCCGTCGACATTTCGAACGCCTCAAAGATGCCGGTTATGCCGGACAGTACAGTGCCGTTGCCGTATTTATCCGCAAATTCCGCCAACAGCACCAACCCAAGCCGGTTCCGGTCTTTATGGCTCAGGCTTTTGCTCCGGGTGATGCTTATCAGTTTGACTGGAGTATCGAAACCGTTTGTTTGGCCGGACAGACCGTTAAGGTAAATATCGCTCATTTCCGCTTATGCCACAGCAGGGCTTTTTTCGTTTGTGCTTATCCCAATCAGAAAGCTGATATGTTGATGGATGCGCACAACCGCGCATTCGCTTTCTTCGGCGGCGTACCTGCCCGCGGTATCTACGACAATATGAAGACCGCCGTTACCCGAATCGGCAAAGGTAAGGAGAGAGAGTTTAACGCACAGTTTTTACAGATGATGACCCACTTTCTCATTGAACCGGTTGCCTGTACCCCGGCCTCCGGCTGGGAGAAAGGCCAGGTCGAGCGGCAGATACGCCACCTGCGCGAAAGATTGTTCAAGCCGACTTTGGCTTTTGATTCCTTTACCTCTCTCAACGACTACCTGCAACAGCAATGCCTGCGGCTGATGCGGCAGCACAAACATCCCGAATACAGGCAGCCGGTTAACGACATATGGGAAAGGGAGAAGCATTCGTTGGCTGCTTTCCGTCCCTATCCGGCAGAACGTTTGGAGATACTCAAAGTCAGCAACCAATCTTTGGTTACCGTCGAACGCCACCGTTACAGCGTACCGGTCGAATGGGCGGGCAATACGGTTAGGGTTTATATCGGCGCACAGACCGTCCGCTTTTGTAGCGATACCGACTGTATTGCCGAACATCCGCGCAGCTTTGTGAAAGACGGCATCAGCTATAACCCTTGGCATTTTTTGCCCTATCTGCAAAAGAAACCCGGCGCGTTAAGAGACGGCAGGGCTTTTATCGGCTGGGTACTGCCGCCCGTCATAGAGCGTCTGAAAGCCTGTTTGCTTAAGCAGCCCAAAGGAGACCGGGTAATGGTCAAACTGCTGAACCTGATGGCCGAATACGATGCCGACTTGGCATTGACGGCAGCGGAATTGGCATTGGACGAAGGTATGCCGACTACGGAGGCAGTCTTGAACATCATCAACCGTCTGAAAGAACCGCCTCCACCCCGTTTCCATATTAGGGACATCCCGCTTACCGTCCCGCCGTCAGTTGATTGCAGCCGTTATGACCGCTTACTGAGTCTGTCGGGCAAACAAACGGATACGATGAAGGAGAAGCATCATGCAGCATGAACGTCTGGCCGGACTGTTGAAAGAATTGAAACTCGGTGCGATGGCGGAGCAGTGGGATGAAATCGTAGTGGACGGCATCCGTCGCAAACGGGGTACGCTGGATATTCTGGAGCGGTTGTTGACTGCCGAACATATAGCCAAAACCGCAAGGAGTACCCAAAACCGGATTAGCCAGGCAAGGTTTCCGCAACACCGCAGTTTGGCCGACTTCGATTTTGAGCAGAGTTTGATACACCGTCCGGCATTGGAACTGCTTTTGGGCGGGGACTATATCAGACAGAAGCGTAATGTGGTGTTGGTAGGCGGACCGGGTACGGGCAAAACGCATATTGCCACAGCATTGGGTATCGAAGCGGCGACACAAGGATTTAGGGTACGTTTTTGGAATGTACTGGACTTGGTCAACAAATTGGAAGCAGACAAAGACGAAGGCCGTCTGAAACTGACCGAGCAGCAATGTCGGTACGATTTGTTGATTCTTGATGAGTTGGGGTATCTGCCGTTTAGTCAGAAAGGCGGTGCGCTGCTGTTTCATCTGATGAGCCAACTGCATGAAAGGACGAGTGTTGTCATGACAACCAATTTGGCCTTTAGCGAATGGGTGAAACTGTTTATGGATGAAAAGATGACGGGTGCTTTACTGGACCGCCTGACTTATTGCTGTGATATTTTTGAGACGGGCAATGATTCTTACCGGATGAAACACCGCTCATAGGGTGGCTCAATTTTAGACCACAACTGTGGCTCAGTTTTGGAATGGAATTGACAACATAAAGCTCTAATCTCCACAACCCCAGCGGATCAACCCACGCGTTTACATTAGGCGCAAAAAAGTACAGGTTCGCGCCACCCAACAACCCAATCGGGTCTTGGTTGATAAACCTACCTGTATCAGGCTCGTAATAGCGCATCAGGTTGTAATGCAACCCCGTCTCTTCATCGCAATACTGGTTCTGCAACCTGAACGGCTGATGAATGTTTTCATAAATGCGCTTTTCAAACGCAAGAGAACCCCAAGCCGAGTAGCTGCCGTACCACAGCAGATTGCCGTGGATGTCGGTCATCTCGCGCGGGATGCCGATTTGGTCGTTGTGGAAGTAGCTTAGGTATTGTTTGCCGTCTTTGGCGTTGTCGAAGATTTGCGCCAGCGGTTCGTAAGAATCTTGGTCGGTGTAAACGTAGGTATAGCTGCCTTTGTAGGTGTATTCCTGAAGCAGTCTTGTCCCGTCCCAAACGAAATGTGTCCGTTTCGGCGCGGTGCTTATCCACGCCAATTTGTCTTTGCGCTCTTTGCTCAGTCTGCGCCCGAACGGGTCGTAAGCGTATTCCCATATCTCGGTATTGCCTTTGGGCTTTTTAATCTCTGCGCGGATAAGTTGGTTTTCGGTATCGTATTGGAACAACTGGCTTTCACCATTCGGCAGTTGGCGGTAAATCATATTGCCCAAGGCATCGTAGGTGTATTCGGTGCCGTTGTATTCCTCGAGGCGGTTGCCTGTGCCGATGTTGCGGCCTTTTGTCCGGCTGATGTGATGCCTGTCTGAAAGGTGTTCAGACAGGCCTTTGGTGTCTTTGAGGCCGTCTGAAACCTTATCCGACAGGATATTGTGTGCCGGGTCGAAGGCGAACTTTTCGCTGCTGCCGCTCTGTTTGTTGACGGCGCTTTCAATCCGCCCGAGTTTGTCGTACACGTAATCCAATACGCCGCTGCGTTGGTCGGCGGTCTGAATCAGGTTGCCGGCTTTGTCGTAGCGGTAGCTTCGGCGCACTGCGCCGCCGACCGGGGTATTGAGTTTGCCGTTGTGCTGCAAGGTGCGGTTGGCGGTGGCGGTTTGGTGTTTCAGACGGCCCATCGGGTCGTAGTCGTAGCGGCTGGTTAAGGCGCCTTGGGTTCTTTGGATTTCCTGATGCAGTTTATCGCGTTCGATGTCGCTGATGACTTCGCCGTCGAGGTTGATTTGGTGCAGGTGGCCGGCAGCATCGTAGGTGTCGCCGGTAATTTTGCCGTCCCAACCGTAAACAGCAGTTAGAAAATTAAGTTGCTAAAGAACGGGAAAGGCCGTCTGAAAAGGTTTTAGTTAGGTTTTTTCAGGCGACATCGTTGTTCAGATTAAGTTTCCAACTCAATCTGCCTATATTGGGTAAGATAATAACTGGCTAAAGTCAGACTTCCAAATATCCAGCTCATATAAATCACCATTTTCATAAGCATATAATGTTGTTAAAACAGGAACGTTGTCTATATCGTTAAATTGATATTCAGATATTGGTATAATATTGCAACTTTCCGGTTCGTGGTCATAAAAAAATTTTATACTCCCCATTTTCCCATCATCTAATGATAATACATAGTCTGGGAAGGAAAGTTTCATACTTTTATATTCTGAAAAAATATTTTCTCGTAAAATATTAAGTAATTTTTTTTCACTTTCATTCAATAATCTTTTATGGTACACCATGTATCCTCCCGATGTTATAGGTTCCATCTTTGAGTTTGAATGCAGTGTATTGGATATTTTTTCCTTGAACTTTTATGATTGCATTAAATGGTTTTCCTTCTGCTACTTGACTGGAAACTTTTGATAAATGTTTAGTTACCTCTTTTTGTACAATTCCTCTGTCTAACCCCAATTTATCAGTATGTCTAAATGTATGGTGGACTTGATTAGGATTATTACCAAATTGTATTTTGGGCTTTTGACATTTCCCAACACACTTTTGAGCCGCTTTCTTACTTGCTCTAGCAGCTTTTGACAACATACTTACTGCTGCTCTTCCTATTACAGCAAGTCCCCCTAAAACATAAGGAACAAATCCCCACAAACCCAAAGCATCAGTCCAATTCTGAGCATTAGGCGCAAAAAAATACAGGTTCTCCCCACCAACCAAACCTATTGGGTCTTGATTGGTAAAGCGTCCTGTCTCTGCTTCGTAGTAACGGAAGAAGTTATAATGCAGCCCCGTTTCAGCATCAAAATACTGGTTTTGCAACCTGAACGGCTGATGAATATTCGGATAGATTTTGTTTTCCGAAGATAACGAACCCCAAGCCGAGTAACTGCCGTACCACAGTAAATTGCCGTGGATGTCGGTCATCTCATGAGGCGTGCCAATCTGATTGTTGTGGAAATAAAAAAGATATTGTTGTTGGTCTTTGTGGTTATCAAAGACTTGGGCTAAGGGTTCGTAAGAATCTTGGTCGGTGTAAATGTAGCTATAGCTGCCCTTATAGCTATACTCTTGAAGCAGTCTCGTCCCGTCCCAAACGAAATGTGTCCGTTTCGGTGCGGTAGCGGTTAAGGCGCCTTTATCGGTTCGTTCTTTGCTCAAGCGTCTGCCGAACGGGTCGTAGGCATATTCCCATGTTTGGCTTTCGCCGGTGTTCTTTTTGATTTCGGCCAGTACAAGTTGGTTTTCGGTATCGTATTGGAACAACTGGCTTTCGCCGTCGGGCAACTGGCGGTAAATCATATTGCCCAAGGCATCGTAGGTGTATTCGATGCCGTTGTATGCTTCGAGGCGGTTGCCTGTGCCGATGTTGCGGCCTTTCAGACGGCCGGGGTGATGCCTGTCTGAAAGGTGTTCAGACAGGCCTTTGTCTTTGAGGCCGTCTGAAACCTTATCCGACAGGATATTGTGCGCGGGGTCGAAGGCGAACTTTTCGCTGCTGCCGCTCTGTTTGTTGACGGCGCTTTCAATCCGCCCGAGTTTGTCGTACACGTAATCCAATACGCCGCTGCGTTGGTCGGCGGTTTGGATCAGGTTGCCGGCTTGGTCGTAGCGGTAGCTTCGGCGCACTGCGCCGCCTACTAAGGTATTGAGTTTGCCGTTGTGCTGCAAAGTGCGGTTGGCGGTTTGGTGTTTCAGACGGCCCATCGGGTCGTAGTCGTAGCGGCTGGTTAAGGCTCCTTGGGTTCTTTGGATTTCCTGATGCAGCCGGTCGCGTTCGATGTCGCTGATGATTTCGCCGTCGAGGTTGATTTGGTGCAGGTGGCCGCTGCCGTAGTAGAGGTAGTTGATGCTGCGGCCGTCGGGGAGAACGGTTCGGGTGCGGTTGCCGAGCGGGTCGTATTGATAGCCTACCGTTGCGCTTTGGCCGTTGTGGACGGTGGTTTCGCTGACGAGCCGGTCGAGTACGTCGTAAACGAGTTCGACGCTGCTGTGGCGGTTGCGGGCTTTGACCAGATTGCCGGTCAGCGGGTCGTAGTCGAAGCGGGTGCGGCTGTAGTGTTTGCCCTCTTCGGCGGGAACGGGGGTGCCGTCGATGCGGCGGCTGGTTTTTTCTACAAGCTGGCCGAGGATATTGCGTTTGAAGCGGTGGATATGCCAAATTTCGGGGCGGTCGGCATTGAGGCCGTCTGAAAGGCCGTATTCGGTTTGTTCGCTCAGTTGGCCGGCGGCATCGTAGGCGTAACCGGTGATTTTGCCGTCCCAGCCGGTTTCTTGAATCAGGTTGTCGGTGTTGTCGTAATCGAGGCGGTAGCTGTCGCCGTTTTCGTTAGTGAGGGTGGTTAGTCTGCGGGCTTGGTCGTAGCGGTAGCCGAAGGTATGGCCCAGCGCGTTGGTGCGTTTGACCGGTAAGCCGTCCACCGCCAGTTCGTATTCGGTTTTGGCGCCGAGGCCGTCGATATGGGCAATCAAACGGTTGATGCGGTCGTATTCGAAACTTTCGCTGCTGCCGTCGGGGTAGTCGGTGCGGATGTGGTTGCCGGCCGCGTCGTAATGATGGCGGGTGGTATGGCCGAGGGCATCGGTAACGGTTTCGAGGTCGCCGTATTCGGTGTAGCTGAAACGGGTGGCTTGGCCGGAGCAATCGATATAGCGGATCAATTGGCCGTCTGAATCGTATTCGAGCTGTTTGGTTTTGCCCAGTGCGTCGGTAATGGCGGCGGGCAGCCATTGTTCGTTGTAGGTGTACCCGGTGCTGTGGCCTGCTGGATCGGTAACTTGAATCAGGTTGCCGCGCTGGTCGTAGGCGTATTCGGTGATTCTGCCGGCGGGGTCGTTGACGGCAACCGGCAGGTTTAAAGTGTCGTGGTAATCGATTTGGGTGCGGCTGCCGTCGGGGGCGGTGATGCTGATAACGTTGCCGAAGGTGTCGTAACCGAAACGGGTTTCGCGGCCGAGTTCGTCGCGTTGAAGAGTAATCCGCCCCCAGTCGTCTCGTTCGCTATCGGTGCGGTGGCCGTCGGCATCGATGTGGTACACCATTTCGTTGTTTTCATCGAAACCGTAGATTTCGACGCGGCCGAGTACGTCGGTAACGCGGGTATAGCCTTGGCGGTAATCAAAATGCCATTCCCGTCCGCTGTTGTTGCTACTCTTCAATACCTTGCCGTCGGTATCGTAGCGGTCGTATTCGTAACGCGATACCAATCCGTCGGGCTGGTTGTGCTCGATCATGATGTGGTTGCGGTAGGCGAAACCGCGCAGACGTTTGCCGTCGCGGCCGTAAACGGCGGTCAAATCGCCGTAGCCGTCGTAGCCGTAGCGCACCAGTTCGCGGCTGTTGAGGGTAACCGAGGTTAGGCGGTTGACGTAAAGGTGGTCGTCTTGGCCGACAAATACGCCGTGTTCGGCAGCGGCATCGAATACTTCGTCGCTGTCGTTTAGGCGGATGGAGGAGAAGTGTAGTTGGAACTGCCTGCCGCTGCTGTCGTAAACGCTGTGCGGCAGTCCGTTGTCGCCGTAGCAAAGGCGGATGTGGTGATGGTTGCGGTCGATTTGGGCAATCAGTTGGTAAATGCCGTCGCCTTCGTCGACTTCGGCAAACCATAAACGGGCACCGCCGTCAGGTGAGGCGATTTGGTAGAGGCCGTCTGAAATTTGCGAAAAATAGATTTGCTCGTAAGGATCGAAATAAGCCGATTTTAAACCATAAGGATCTTCTTCCGCGGATTCGGGTAGCGGATCGGCATCTTCTACATCCGAACCGTCTTCATCACCGTCGGCATATTGCGGTTCGTCTTGCCCGTCATCAATATCCGGCAGCGGAATTTCCCGGCCTTGTTCGTCAATATAAAGAAAGCCGTTTGCGCGGCGTTCCAAACGCATCGAGAAAGGCAGTGACCAGCCCTGCCCCAACCAGCCGTTACCGAGTTGGTCGGAATAGTAGCTGCGTTGCCATACAAATGGCAGCGGCCCGTCAAATGCAAAATCCGCCTCGGTTTCGTCAAACAAAATCTTGATACCGAGAACGGCATTAACCGGAGGGCCGACTGCTGCGGCTACCTTACAAGAAATGCAGGTTCCCGAACCTGTAACCAACCCGCCGTCAAACCCCATACTGCTACCGCCGCCAAACCCGCTAACGGTCTTTTTAGTAGGCGGCTTCGGCCCCGGCACACCGGGAATCATCGAAGCTAAGGAAATCACCGTAGAAGCCACATCAACGGCTGCGGATACGGCGGAATCGGGGGAAGCAATTGATAAAGCGGTAGAAGCAACATCGGCCACCATCTCAATCACATCAACGGGGCCGGCAGCATTGGTCAGCGGTTCGGGCGGATTGGCGGAGCCTTGGGATACCATGGCCGGCGCCGAAGGCTGGGGAATGAGAATGCCTATGGTGTTGCCGAAAGATGCCATGGTTGTCCGGGGGTTAAAGGGTTGGATAAATGAAAGCCGAGGCCGTCTGAAAAATAAGGAGTTAAAGGATTATAGCGCAATATGGGTGTTTTTTCAGACGGCCTTGGGGGAAAGGCCGTCTGATGGGGGGCTAAGTCTGCGGTTTTGGTTGGGTTTGCAATCTAACTTACGCTTGCTTAATTAGTATTTTGAATAAAAAACAGTCCTGCAACATCTCCTGATTTTAACTTCTTGCCGACCCCTTTATCGTAGAAAAAATATCCAATTCCATGCTGAAAAATATGTAATTCATCATCAATATCTTCTTCTAACAATTGAAGGCAAAAATCATATTTTTGGGGAGCATAAATAATATCTTGTTCAAAATAAGGAATATCAAAAACTTTAGATACATCTAAGCCCATACCATTATCTTCGAAAAATAAAGACTCTTGTTCTCTATATTTCTTACCTGCTTCTGGATTGACAACATCAAGTCTCTCGAAATATTTTTTTTTCAAGAGAATATTAGCTAAATTTTCTTGGTAGCCTTCACAGATTTCATAAATAACTGAAGTACTGTATCCTTCATTTAAAATACTTAAATCATTTTTTTGATTAACAGTGTATTTCGATGAAATTGACTCTTTTACTCCCCCTAATATATGTTGTTCGATAGAACAAAACACGGAGATTGCTAAATTTCTACGTGGGAATACAGATTCAGGTAAAAACGAAGAATATAATGTAAATATATGAGTTTGATAGCTTTCAGAATTGGGAATTTTAGGCCAAAGCTTAGCTGGAATGTGTTCTGCTCCTCCTCCTATATAACCAATACTATTAGGTGTCTTTTGCGAAGTGAAAATTAGTTTTGGCATATCAATTTCCTTAATAACAACGGTGTTTTTTTGCGAATTTAATAGCTTGTTGGCGCATTTGTCTCAATTGATTTTGAGTAATGATTCCGTGAGTACGTACTAAAACTTGTTCCATAGCTTGATACATGATTCTAATTTCTTGTTTGCCCCGCCTAAAGAAGTCATTTCGCCCCATTCCACGGCTGGCGCGTAATGCAGCTTCTGCATTATGAACTTCCCTGTGCAAGTCTTTTGTTAATCCCATTGCTGGATTGCCTTTTGCCCCACTACGGCTGCTTATTTTTGTTAATGGGCTATCTTTTAGAAAAGCATTTCTTAACATTTCATGTGCATCCAGCCCATCTCCTCGATGAGCAGGACTTAAATAGCCTGCAACTCCTCCAAGCGGAACTAAACCCAATACATCAACCCACACTTGCCCGTTAGGCGCAAAAAAATACAGGTTCTCCCCACCAACCAAACCTATCGGGTCTTGATTGGTAAAGCGTCCTGTCTCTGCTTCGTAGTAACGGAAGAAGTTATAATGCAGCCCCGTTTCAGCATCAAAATACTGGTTTTGCAACCTGAACGGCTGATGAATGTTTTCATAAATGCGCTTTTCAGACGCAAGAGAACCCCAAGCCGAGTAGCTGCCGTACCACAGTAAATTGCCGTGGATGTCGGTCATCTCGCGCGGGATGCCGATTTGGTCGTTGTGGAAATAGCTTAGGTATTGTTTGCCGTCTTTGGCGTTGTCGAAGATTTGCGCCAGCGGTTCGTAAGAATCTTGGTCGGTGTAAACGTAGGTATAGCTGCCTTTGTAGGTGTATTCCTGAAGCAGTCTTGTCCCGTCCCAAACGAAATGTGTCCGTTTCGGCGCGGTGCTTGTCCACGCCAATTTGTCTTTGCGCTCTTTGCTCAGTCTGCGCCCGAACGGGTCGTAAGCGTATTCCCATATCTCGGTATTGCCTTTGGGCTTTTTAATCTCTGCGCGGATAAGTTGGTTTTCGCTGTCGTATTGGAACAACTGGCTCTCGCCGTTGGGCAGTTGGCGGTAAATCATATTGCCCAAGGCATCGTAGGTGTATTCAGTGCCGTTGTATGCTTCGAGGCGGTTGCCTTTGCCGATGTTGCGGCCTTTTGTCCTGCTGATGTGATGCCTGTCTGAAAGGTGTTCAGACAGGCCTTTGTCTTTGAGGCCGTCTGAAACCTTATCAGACAGGATATTGTGCGCCGGGTCGAAGGCGAACTTTTCGCTGCTGCCGCTCTGTTTGTTGACGGCGCTTTCAATCCGCCCGAGTTTGTCGTACACGTAATCCAATACGCCGCTGCGTTGGTCGGCGGTCTGAATCAGGTTGCCGGCTTGGTCGTAGCGGTAGCTTCGGCGTACTGCGCCGCCGGTTGCGGCGTGTGTGTTTCGGAGGTTGCGGTTGCCGACGGTGCGTTGGTTTTTCAGACGGCCTTGGGGGTCGTAACCGTACAGGCTGTCTAATCCGCCCTGGCTTCTGCGGGTTTCCCGGTGCAGTGCGTCGCGTTCGATGTCGCTGGCAAGTTGAAATTGTTAAAGAACGGTAGCTCATCTGAAAAAGATTTTAGCTAGTTTTTTTCAGACGGCCTTGAAAGATAAAGATTAGCAAGACCCATATGCCTAAATACAATACAGGCTACAATTTATTATGGTAATTTTCTATGTTTAGGTTTAATGAAATCACTTATATCTAAATGATGGTCATTCATAAATGTATCTAATAAATTATCCAAAGAAACAAATTTGTAGCCATCCAAATTAGCAGTTTTTAAAACATCCATAAGCTCTATACTTACTATTAACACATTATGCAATATGGTGTCATTTAACTGAAATAAATCATATTTTGTATCTGTAAAGTTTATTTTAGAGGGTAATATAGTTCCCATCTCTCCTATTTGGAAAATAGATGTTTGTTCATCAAAAAATTGCTTTTTCTCAAATACGAAGAGTTTATACGATTTTTCCTCAGCTATAGCTTGGTCAGAAATGGCAACAGTCAAAGGAATAGATATATGAGGAGCAATTTTATATTTACTAATTAAGCTCCAACATTCTTTTGAAAAAATATGAGAAGAGGAATCAGAGTAATAATCAAAATTTACATTTTGTTTTTTCCATAAATTTAGATATATTTTTTCCTGATTAATCTGAAATATCTCTTTATTCATATCTACTGAATGAAACAGTTCATTTTTAGGATTCATCATTTCAGTAGAAAATAAGCCAAGGATTTTTCCTGGGCAGCTTTTACCTTCATAATCCACTAACATTGCATAAAAATTATCCATAACAAAAACCTCCTTAATAATTCACATAATTACTAAACTAATTCATTCTATTTCTCTGATTGCCACATGTAAGATGGGGAACATTCCCTGCCCAAATTCGCCTTCTTAACTCAATTTGAAGTTTTCGGACAGCTCTTCTTTTATCTTTATCAGACATCTTGGATTGCTCTATAGCATTTAACCGTTGCCTTACCATATCGCTATAATTTGGATGATTGGAACTATGATAAACTCTCATACCTTTCCCTGCTCCATCCAAATAAGCAGCTCTACTGCCGGGTATCAATAAGCCATTACTAGCCCGATCTCGTTGATCCTGAAGTCCGATGCTATCTAAGAAATTTTTCTTTTCTGCCCAAATTTCTACTGGAATTAAATGGTGCGCAGAAAGTCTATCTCCTACTTTCCCTCCAAGTGCTCTATCTAAAATACTACTTGGAGATAATCCTAAAATATCAATCCATCTTTGCGTATTAGGCGCAAAAAAATACAGGTTCTCCCCACCAACCAAACCTATTGGGTCTTGATTGGTAAAACGTCCTGTCTCTGCTTCGTAGTAACGGAAGAAGTTATAGTGAAGCCCCGTTTCAGCATCAAAATACTGGTTTTGCAACCTGAACGGCTGATGAATGTTTTCATAAATGCGCTTTTCAGACGCAAGAGAACCCCAAGCCGAGTAGCTGCCGTACCACAGCAGATTGCCGTATTGGTCGGTCATCTCACGCGGGATGCCGATTTGGTCGTTGTGGAAATAGCTTAAGTATTGTTTGCCGTCTTTGGCGTTATCGAAGATTTGCGCCAGCGGTTCGTAGGAATCTTGGTCGGTGTAGATATAGGTGTAATTACCCTTATAAGTATATTCCTGAAGCAATCTCGTCCCGTCCCAAACGAAATGTGTCCGTTTCGGCGCGGTGCTCGTCCACGCCAATTTGTCTTTGCGCTCTTTGCTCAGTCTGCGCCCGAACGGGTCGTAAGCGTATTCCCATATCTCGGTATTGCCTTTGGGCTTTTTAATCTCTGCGCGGATAAGTTGGTTTTCGCTGTCGTATTGGAACAACTGGCTCTCGCCGTTGGGCAGTTGGCGGTAAATCATATTGCCCAAGGCATCGTAGGTGTATTCGATGCCGTTGTATTCCTCGAGGCGGTTGCCTTTGCCGATGTTGCGGCCTTTTGTCCTGCTGATGTGATGCCTGTCTGAAAGGTGTTCAGACAGGCCTTTGGTGTCTTTGGGGCCGTCTGAAACCTTATCCGACAGGATATTGTGCGCGGGGTCGAAGGCGAACTTTTCGCGGCTGCCGCTCTGTTTGTTGACGGCGCTTTCAATCCGCCCGAGTTTGTCGTACACGTAATCCAATACGCCGCTGCGTTGGTCGGCGGTTTGAATCAGGTTGCCGGCTTTGTCGTAGCGGTAGCTTCTGCGCACTGCGCCGCCGACTAAGGTATTGAGTTTGCCGTTGTGCTGCAAAGTGCGGTTGGCGGTGGCGGTCTGGTTTTTCAGACGGCCCATCGGGTTGTAGTCGTAGCGGCTGGTTAAAGCACCCTGTGTTCTTTGGATTTCCTGATGCAGCCGGTCGCGTTCGATGTCGCTGATGGTTTCGCCGTCGAGGTTGATTTGGTGCAGGTGGCCGCTGCCGTAGTAGAGGTAGTTGATGCTGCGGCCGTCGGGGAGAACGGTTTGAATACGGTTGCCGAGCGGGTCGTAGGCGTAGCCGACGCTGGCGGTTTGACCGTTGTGAACGGTGGTTTCGCTGACGAGTCGGTCGAGTACGTCGTAAACGAGTTCGACGCTGCTGTGGCGGTTGCGGGCTTTGACCAGATTGCCGGTCAGCGGGTCGTAGTCGAAGCGGGTGCGGCTGTAGTGTTTGCCTTCTTCGGCGGGAGCGGGAGTGCCGTCGATGCGGCGGCTGGTTTTTTCCACCAATTGGCCGAGGATATTGCGTTTGAAGCGGTGGATGTGCCAAATCTCGGGGCGGTCGGCTTTGGGGCCGTCTGAAAGGCCGTATTCGGTTTGTTCGCTCAGTTGGCCGGCGGCATCGTAGGCGTAGCCGGTGATTTTGCCGTCCCAGCCGGTTTCTTGAATCAGGTTGTCGGTATTGTCGTAATCGAGGCGGTAGGTGTCGCCGTTTTCGTTGGTGAGGGCGGTTAATCTTCGGGCGGTATCGTAGCGGTAGCCGAAGCTATGGCCCAGCGCGTTGGTGCGTTTGACCGGTAAGCCGTCCGCCGCCAGTTCGTATTCGGTTTTGGCGCCGAGGCCGTCGATATGGGCAGTCAGGCGGTTGATGCGGTCGTATTCGAAGGCCTCACGGCTGCCGTCGGGATAGTCGGTGCGGATGTGGTTGCCCGCTGCGTCGTAATGATGGCGGGTGGTATGGCCGAGGGCGTCGGTAACGGTTTCGAGGTCGCCGTATTCGGTGTAGCTGAAACGGGTGGCTTGGCCGGAGCAATCGGTATAGCGGATCAGTCGGCCGTCCGAACCGTATTCGAGCTGTTTGGTTTTGCCCAATGCGTCGGTGATGGCGGCGGGCAGCCATTGTTCGTTGTAGGCGTACCCGGTGGTATGGCCGGCGGGGTCGGTGATTTGAATCAGGTTGCCGCGTTGGTCGTAGGCGTATTCGGTAACTCTGCCGGCGGGGTCGTTGACGGCTACCGGCAGGTTTAAAGTGTCGTGGTAATCGATTTGGGTGCGGCTGCCGTCGGGCGCGGTAATGCTGATAACGTTGCCGAAGGTGTCGTAGCCGAAACGGGTTTCGCGGCCGAGTTCGTCGCGCTTGAGAACAATCCGCCCCCAGTCGTCGCGTTCCGTATCGCTGCGGTGGCCGTCGGCATCGATGTGGTAAATCTCTTCGTAGTTCCCGTCGAAACCGTAAATCTCTTCCCGACCCAATGCGTCGGTAACGCGGGTGTAGCCGTCGCGGTAGTCGAACGTCCATGCTTCGCCGAGGTTGGTATGGCTTTTGAGCACTTTGCCGTCGGTGTCGTAACGGTCGTATTCGTAACGCGATACCAACCCGTCGGGCTGGTTGTGCTCGATCATGATGTGGTTGCGGTAGGCGAAACCGCGCAGGCGTTTGCCGTCGCGGCCGTAAACGGCGGTCAAATCGCCGTAGCCGTCGTAGCCGTAGCGCACCAGTTCGCGGTTGTTGAAAGTAACCGAGGTAAGGCGGTTGACGTAAAGGTTATCGTCTTTACCGACAAATACGCCGTATTCGGCAGCGGCATCGAATACTTCGTCGCTGTCGTTTAGGCGGATGGAGGAGAAATTCA
Source organism: Neisseria sp. Dent CA1/247 (assembly GCF_022870825.1). NCBI lineage: Bacteria > Pseudomonadati > Pseudomonadota > Betaproteobacteria > Neisseriales > Neisseriaceae > Neisseria > Neisseria sp. Dent CA1/247. The sequence continues at coordinate 1,771,935 of NZ_CP091522.1, forward strand.
GTTGGAACTGCCTGCCGTTGCTGTCGTAGACGCTGTGCGGCAGTCCGTTGTCGCCGTAGCAAAGGCGGATGTGGCGATGGTTGCGGTCGAGTTGGGCAATCAGTTGGTAAATACCGTCGCCTTCGTCGACTTCGGCAAACCATAAACGGACACCGCCGTCGGGTGAGGCGATTTGGTAGAGGCCGTCTGAAAACCAAACAATACGGACAAAGTCAGGTTTGCCCGTATTTTGGTGTTTGTTGGATTCGGATTGTTAAAGAATAGCGGTTCAGGTGGCCTCAAGCGCTTAAGGCCGTCTGAAAGGGTTTTGGTTAAATCTACTGGTTTTATTGGGTTTTGCAACCCAACCTACGCTTGCTGAAAAATTTATAAAGCAATTATTGGTAAGTAATTGAATTGGTTAAAAATAGATCTTCTTAATTGCTGTTGTTTTGTTGAGATGGATATTTCATTTTTAATGAACGGTATATAGGGGTTAATTAATGGATGTTCAATCATATCAATTTCTAATCCTTTTTGGGTTCGTAGATGTAATAGAACCAAAATTTCCCATGGAACTATTTGCCAAACAGGGAGCGTGAATTCTGCAAGAGAATCTGGGTCAAGGGTACTCTTATCGAGATGATATTCACATAATGTGTTAAATAACTCAATAACTTCTGTTTTGTTGGTGCTTAAGTATTGGGTAGGAATTTTTTCATATACTGAATTAAATTGATAGTTAGCCAACATTTTATTAACTTCGACTTTTAAATTAGCACTCATAGTTTCTTGGAGAAACGTATGAGCTAAATAAAAGGTTAAGGGAAATAAGGTTTGTAAACTGTCTAATTTTTCGGTATCTATTTGTTGATTTTTTATTCCTTCAATAAGTAATTGAAGAATTAACAGTTGTTCATCAATTGGATAGCAAGTTAAAGCAGCAAAAAAATTCATAGCAACTTCATTATAACCAATGCTTTTTTCTTCTTTGGATAAAAAAGTAGTAATATTTTCTAAGCTTGAGTAATAAAATCCTTCAATTAAATCGTGGTAATTTTGAACAGATGGCTCTTTGATAAAATTTTCTACAGGTATACAACTCTCTACAGTTTTAAACCACAGGAGATTGCCAATTGTATAAACTTCTGGGAAATCAGGATCTTCTGGGTCTGTATATTGAAATACTATCCTTTTTCCTTCTGAATATTGTATTAAAAAATTATCGATAACTTTTTTAAAATCTCCATCAAGATTTGCAAACTCAACTGATTTAGCTAAATTTTTATAGATATTCTTCAATTCCATATCAAATCCTTTTACCATGGTTTAAAAGTCATTAACTTATTAAAGAATTTTTTTGTTTTTGCACATCGCCCAACATCTATGTTTACCTGCTCTGTTTTATTAATATTATTGAGGATACGACTAGCCTCTTTTGGTGATATTTTGGTTTTATTGCCATTTATGTCTATTTTATAATAACCACCTCGTAGAACATCCTGTCCTAAAACTTTTTTAGCATAGGCCTTACCTCCTTTAGCCTGTGCCTCACTCAGTTTAAAATTGCCTGACATAGAACTTTTAACCTCGAAAATATCAAATTTACCGTCTCTTCTCCGAGCTACGACATCAAGTCCGTTTCCAGAAGCATTTTGGACTGAAAAAACTTCTCTGTAACCAGTCCCTTTTAAATATTTCATCAAACTACGTTCGCCAAAATCTCCTATTCTTTGTCCAAAGGTTCTTCTTAGGCCTAAAGTGTCAACCCAGTTTACAGCATTTAATGCGAACTCATAGAAGTTATCCCCGCCCAATAACCCAATCGGATCCTGATTCACAAACCGACCACAATCAGGCTCATAGTAGCGGAAGAGGTTGTAGTGCAGCCCCGTCTCTTCATCACAATACTGGTTCTGCAACCTAAACGGCTGGTGCGCATGCTGATAAACCCGCTCATCTGTTTTCAGACGGCCCCAAGCGGTATATTCGCCGTACCACAGCAGATTGCCGAGCTGGTCGGTCATCTCGCGCGGGATGCCGATTTGGTCGGTGTGGAAATAGCTGAGGTATTGTTTGCCGTCTTTGGCGTTGTCAAAGATTTGCGCCAACGGTTCGTAGCTGTCTTGGTCGGTATAAATATAGCTGTAGCTGCCGCGGTAGTTATATTCCTGCAGCAGGCGGCTGCCGTCCCAAACGAAATGGGTTTGTTTCGGCGCGGTAGCGGTTAAGGCACCTTTGTCGGTTCGTTCTTTGCTCAAGCGTCTGCCGAACGGGTCGTAGGCGTATTCCCACGTTTGGCTTTCGCCGCTGTTCTTTTTGATTTCGGCCAATACCAGTTGGTTTTCGGTATCGTATTGGAACAACTGGCTTTCACCATTCGGCAGTTGGCGGTAGATCATATTGCCCAAGGCATCGTAGGTGTATTCGATGCCGTTGTATGCTTCGAGGCGGTTGCCTTTGCCGATGTTATATAGCCTTTTATCCAGCCCGTATGATGCTTGAACCACCATCTCAATTACGTCAACAGAGTAGGCGGCATCGGTCAGCAGTTCGGACGGATTAATGGAGCCTTGGGATACCATGGCTGGTGCGGAAGATTTAGAGAATAAGAATGCCTATGGTGTTGCCGCAAGATATCATGATTGCCCAAGGTAAAAGAGAGAGGTGAAATAGTTGAGTAGAATATTAATAAAAAATGTTTCTCAAAAATTATACTTCAGTAAATGTTTCAAAAAAATCTAAATGATTTTTATCAAATGCTATTAATAGTTTTCCTTCAGGTATTTTTTTTCCTAGCATACCACCTACACAAATTCCCAAATTTCTAAAAGTTATATACTTCTTTCCCTCAACAAAATCAGAATCCATGGATTTCAAGGCTTCAATAGATTCTTTAAAAATATCAATGCCATTTATTTGAGGATTAGAGTCTTTAAAACAATTAACATACACAAGGATATTATTTTCATAAACCAATTCACAAGCATTTCTTTGTTCAACTATGTTATTCATAATATTATCTTCAATTAAACGTGCTGGCTCTCCATGCTGTTTTTTTACATCAACAAGTGAGGAACCAAATGTGAACTCACCCACTGATTTATAAGAATTAATTAACATTTTCATGATATTTCCTTTCTGTAATTAAATCATAATACTCAAAAAATTATGAACATCTTCCAATAATTCTACGTAGTCGTGCTGCTTGCTTTCTAGAAAGCAAGCGTTGTCTTCTTGCTTCTGAAATCATTCTTCTCATACGTCGATCATATTTATCACCAAATTTTGTTTTTGTTTCTCGAATATCCATTTCCATAGCTAAATCCCAACGGCCTGATCTTATATGACTTCTCTGTTGCGCTCTATAAGCTACAGAACGATGAGATGAACCTGTAGTTGTCATGCTTCTATGATCTGCTCTATCCATGTGAAATGCTGGGCCATAATGTCGAGATGGAGCACCATCCAATCCTTTATATGCATCATAAGCAGGAACATGATTAGTTTCTCCGCCAGTATGGGTTCTTCTTTCTGCGCCATATGTTCCTGGCCTAGCTCTTGCTCGAGCTAAACCTAAAGGATCTAGCCAATCTTGGATATTAGGAGCAAAGAAATAAAAGTTATCTCCACCTAACAATCCAACTGGATCCTGATTCACAAACCGACCCGCATCCGGTTCATAGTAACGGAAGCAGTTATAGTGAAGCCCTATTTCTTGGTCAAAATACTGGTTTTGCAACCTGAACGGCTGATGAATGTTTTCATAAATGCGCTTTTCAGACGCAAGAGAACCCCAAGCCGAGTAACTGCCGTACCACAGTAAATTGCCGTGGATGTCGGTCATCTCATGAGGCGTGCCAATCTGATTGTTGTGGAAATAAAAAAGATATTGTTGTTGGTCTTTGTGGTTATCAAAGACTTGGGCTAAGGGTTCGTAAGAATCTTGGTCGGTGTAAATGTAGCTATAGCTGCCCTTATAGCTATACTCTTGAAGCAATCTCGTCCCGTCCCAAACGAAATGCGTCCGTTTCGGCGCGGTGCTTATCCACGCTAACTTGTCTTTGCGCTCTTTGCTTAACCTGCGCCCAAACGGGTCGTAGGCATACTCCCAAATCTCGGTATTGCCTTTGGGCTTTTTAATCTCTGCACAGATAAGTTGGTTTTCGCTGTCGTATTGGAACAACTGGCTCTCGCCGTCGGGCAGTTGGCGGTAAATCATTTTGTTTAAGGCATCGTAGGTGTATTCGGTGCCGTTGTATTCCTCGAGGCGGTTGCCTTTGCCGATGTTGCGGCCTTTCAGACGGCCTGTGTGATGCCTGTCTGAAAGGTGTTCAGACAGGCCTTTGGTGTCTTTGAGGCCGTCTGAAACCTTATCCGACAGGATATTGTGAGCCGAGTCGAAGGCGAACTTTTCGCTGCGGCTGGTTTGTTTGTTGACGGCGCTTTCAATCCGCCCGAGTTTGTCGTACACATAGTCCAATACGCCGCTGCGTTGGTCGGCGGTCTGAATCAGGTTGCCGGCTTGGTCATAGCGGTAGCTTCGGCGCACTGCGCCGCCGACCAGGGTATTGAGTTTGCCGTTGTGCTGCAAAGTGCAGTTGGCGGTGGCGGTTTGGTGTTTCAGACGGCCCATCGGGTCGTAGTCGTAGCGGCTGGTTAAGGCACCTTGGGTTCTTTGGATTTCCTGATGCAGTCGGTCGCGCTCGATGTCGCTGATGACTTCGCCGTCGAGGTTGATTTGGTGCAGATGACCGCTGCCGTAGTAGAGGTAGTTGATGCTGCGGCCGTCGGGGAGAACGGTTTGGATACGGTTGCCGAGCGGGTCGTATTGATAGCCTACCGTTGCGCTTTGGCCGTTGTGGACGGTGGTTTCGCTGACGAGTCGGTCGAGTACGTCGTAAACGAGTTCGACGCTGCTGTGGCGGTTGCGGGCTTTGACCAAATTGCCGGTCAGCGGATCGTAGTCGAAGCGGGTGCGGCTGTAGTGTTTGCCCTCTTCGGCGGGAACGGGAGTGCCGTCGATGCGGCGACTGGTTTTTTCGACCAGTTGGCCGAGGATATTGCGTTTGAAGCGGTGGATGTGCCAAATCTCGGGGCGGTCGGCTTTGGGGCCGTCTGAAAGGCCGTATTCGGTTTGTTCGCTCAGTTGGCCGGCGGCATCGTAGGCGTAGCCGGTGATTTTGCCGTCCCAGCCGGTTTCTTGAATCAGGTTGTCGGTGTTGTCGTAATCGAGGCGGTAGCTGTCGCCGTTTTCGTTGGTAAGGGTGGTTAATCTTCGGGCTTGGTCGTAGCGGTAGCCGAAGCTATGGCCGAGGGCGTTGGTACGTTTGACCGGTAAGCCGTCCACCGCCAGTTCGTATTCGGTTTTGGCACCGAGGCCGTCGATATGGGCAATCAGGCGGTTGATGCGGTCGTATTCGAAACTTTCGCTGCTGCCGTCGGGGTAGTCGCTGCGGATGTGGTTGCCGGCTGCGTCGTAATGATGGCGGGTGGTATGACCGAGGGCATCGGTAACGGTTTCGAGGTCGCCGTATTCGGTGTAGCTGAAACGGGTGGCTTGGCCGGAGCAATCGGTATAACGGATCAGTTGGCCGTCTGAATCGTATTCGAGCTGTTTGGTTTTGCCCAGTGCGTCGGTAATGGTGGCGGGCAGCCATTGTTCGTCACATTAGACAGTAAGTTGCCCCAGTCGTCGCATTCTGTATCGGTATGCTTCTCAACACCGAACAATTAAATTGTTAAAGAACGGAAAAAACCATCTGAAAAAGATTTTAGTTAGTTTTTCAGCTGGCCTTGAAAGCTCAGAAAAAATAGGAATGCGTGCGTGCCTAAGACACACCTTACCTGCGAAAAAGACATTTTATGCAGGCCACGGCTTGCTGAAAGGGTTTGGTTAAATCTACTGGTTTTGTTGGGTTTTACAACCCAACCTACGCTTGCTATATATAATATACAGGCTACGCCAGTTTATTAATCATCAGGATTTTCTTCTAAATAATTTAAGAACTCCTCAAATGATTTTGCAATGACAATTGAATTTTTTTTAAAATTAGCTTCTCTAGATATATTTTTACTCCACACGTCCCTTACATAATAAATAATTAGCCAACTATTTTTTTCTAAACAGAGGTAATTCCCTCCCCAATCAAAAGCAAAAGGAATCAAATTTTTAGGTAACTCATTAAGTTCCCATTCATTTGTTGCTCTTCCTTCTAATGTAAAATCTGGATCATCTTCAAACTGCTTAGAATATTTCATTGGGATAAAGTCACGGATTTCAATATAGTCATAATCAATATTATCATTGACAAAACAAGAAAGATTGGGAGTACCTCCATTCCATTTGAGGTAATGTGACTTAAATGAAGATGGAAAAGATACTTCTAGTTTTTTTTCAACTTCATTAAAATCGTTTTCAGATAAATTTTTATCGCAATCATAAAAATTAAGCATAGCAAACTCCTTTAATAATTTAACAAGCACCTGTTTTTTTCTTTTTCCTTCTCTTTTTGGACGGTCTTCTTCCCGTTAGCCAACCTTTCCTTTGGCTTAAACCAACAGCTTTAGGAGTACCATATGTGACGCCATATCTTTTCTCAAACTGGTGTACAGAACCCTTATGCCCAGTAGATTTATGATCTCCATCAGTTCTAACCAACTGCATAGTTGTTTTACCAGTTTGCGGATCAAAATCATCAACATGATGCCATGTGTAGCCTGTAGCATCAGCTCTAGGAATACCCGCTGCCTTAAAGGCGGCAGTAAAATCACGACCACGGCTGCCTTGCATAGTAATTTGCACGGTATTTTTTTGGTCACCTGTGGTTGGAAATAAATCTCTATGATTTGGATCAAAGAATAGTAAGCCTAAAGGGTCGACCCAAACATTCGCATTCGGCGCGAAGAAATACAAATTATCCCCACCCCACAACCCAATAGGGTCTTGATTGATGAAACGCCCCGTATCCGGTTCATAGTAACGGAAGAAGTTGTAATGCAACCCCGTTTCTTGGTCGTAATACTGGTTCTGCAACCTAAACGGCTGATGAACATTTTGATAAATTCTATGTTCTGAAACCAAAGCCCCCCAAGCCGAGTAACTGCCGTACCACAGTAAATTGCCGTGGATGTCGGTCATCTCATGAGGCGTGCCAATCTGATTGTTGTGGAAATAAAAAAGATATTGTTGTTGGTCTTTGTGGTTATCAAAGACTTGGGCTAAGGGTTCGTAAGAATCTTGGTCGGTGTAAATGTAGCTATAGCTGCCCTTATAGCTATACTCTTGAAGCAATCTCGTCCCGTCCCAAACGAAATGCGTCCGTTTCGGCGCGGTGCTTATCCACGCTAACTTGTCTTTGCGCTCTTTGCTTAACCTGCGCCCAAACGGGTCGTAGGCATACTCCCAAATCTCGGTATTGCCTTTGGGCTTTTTAATCTCTGCACGGATAAGTTGGTTTTCGGTATCGTATTGGAACAACTGGCTTTCACCATTGGGCAGTTGGCGGTAAATCATATTGCCCAAAGCATCGTAGGTGTATTCGGTGGCGTTGTATGCTTCGAGGCGGTTGCCTTTGCCGATGTTGCGGCCTTTTATCCGGCCTGTGTGATGCCTGTCTGAAAGGTGTTCAAACAGGCCTGTGGTGTCTTTGAGGCCGTCTGAAATTGTATCCGACAGGATATTGTGAGCCGAGTCGAAGGCGAACTTTTCGCTGCTGCCGCTCTGTTTGTTAACGGCGCTTTCAATCCGCCCGAGTTTGTCGTACACGTAATCCAATACGCCGCTGCGTTGGTCGGCGGTCTGAATCAGGTTGCCGGCTTGGTCGTAGCGGTAGCTTCGGCGTACTGCGCCGCCGACCAAGGTATTGAGTTTGCCGTTGTGCTGCAAAGTGCGGTTGGCGGTGGCGGTTTGGTGTTTCAGACGGCCCATCGGGTCGTAGTCGTAGCGGCTGGTTAAGGCACCTTGGGTTCTTTGGATTTCCTGATGCAGTCGGTCGCGTTCGATGTCGCTGATGACTTCGCCGTCGAGGTTGATTTGGTGCAGGTGGCCGCTGCCGTAGTAGAGGTAGTTGATGCTGCGGCCGTCGGGAAGAACGGTTCGGATACGGTTGCCGAGCGGGTCGTAGGCGTAGCCGACGCTGGCGGTTTGACCGTTGTGGACGGTGGTTTCGCTGACGAGCCGGTCGAGTACGTCGTAAATGAGTTCGACGCTGCTGTGGCGGTTGCGGGCTTTGATCAGGTTGCCGGTCAGCGGGTCGTAGTCGAAGCGGGTGCGGCTGTAGTGTTTGCCCTCTTCGGCGGGAACGGGGGTGCCGTCGATGCGGCGGCTGGTTTTTTCCACCAGCTGGCCGAGGATATTGCGTTTGAAGCGGTGGATGTGCCAAATCTCGGGGCGGTCGGCATTGAGGCCGTCTGAAAGGCCGTATTCGGTTTGTTCGCTCAGTTGGCCGGCGGCATCGTAGGCGTAACCGGTGATTTTGCCGTCCCAGCCGGTTTCTTGAATCAGGTTGTCGGTGTTGTCGTAATCGAGGCGGTAGCTGTCGCCGTTTTCGTTAGTGAGGGTGGTTAGTCTGCGGGCTTGGTCGTAGCGGTAGCCGAAGGTATGGCCCAGCGCGTTGGTGCGTTTGACCGGTAAGCCGTCCACCGCCAGTTCGTATTCGGTTTTGGCGCCGAGGCCGTCGATATGGGCAATCAAACGGTTGATGCGGTCGTATTCGAAACTTTCGCTGCTGCCGTCGGGGTAGTCGGTGCGGATGTGGTTGCCGGCCGCGTCGTAATGATGGCGGGTGGTATGGCCGAGGGCATCGGTAACGGTTTCGAGGTCGCCGTATTCGGTGTAGCTGAAACGGGTGGCTTGGCCGGAGCAGTCGGTATAGCGGATCAATTGGCCGTCTGAATCGTATTCGAGCTGTTTGGTTTTGCCCAATGCGTCGGTAATGGCGGCGGGCAGCCATTGTTCGTTGTAGGTATAGCTAGTGCTGTGGCCTGCTGGATCGGTGATGTGAATCAGGTTGCCGCGCTGGTCATAGGCGTATTCGGTGATTCTGCCGGCGGGGTCGTTGACGGCAACCGGTAAGTTTAAAGTGTCGTGATAGTCGATCTGGGTGCGGCTGCCGTCGGGGGCGGTGATGCTGATAAGGTTGCCGAAGGTGTCGTAGCTGAAACGGGTTTCGCGGCCGAGTTCGTCGCGTTGAAGGGTAACCCGCCCCCAGTCGTCGCGTTCCGTATCGGTACGGTGGCCGGCGGCATCGATGTGGTAAATTTCTTCGTAGTTCTCGTCGAAACCGTAAATTTCTTCCCTGCCTAATGCGTCGGTAACGCGGGTATGGCCTTGGCGGTAATCGAAATGCCATTCCTGCCCGCTGTTGTTGCTGCTCTTCAATACCTTGCCGTCGGTGTCGTAGCGGTCGTATTCGTAACGCGATACCAACCCGTCGGGCCGGTTGTGCTCGATCATGATGTGGTTGCGGTAGGCGAAACCGCGCAGACGTTTGCCGTCGCGGCCGTAAACGGCGGTCAAATCGCCGTAGCCGTCGTAGCCGTAGCGCACCAGTTCGCGGCTGTTGAGGGTAACCGAGGTTAGGCGGTTGACGTAAAGGTTGTCGTCTTGGCCGACAAATACGCCGTGCTCGGCAGCGGCATCGAATACTTCGTCGCTGTCGTTTAGGCGGATGGAGGAGAAATGTAGTTGGAACTGCCGGCCGCTGCTGTCGTAAACGCTGTGCGGCAGCCCGTTGTCGCCGTAGCAAAGGCGGATGTGGTGATTATTGCGGTCGATTTGGGCAATCAGTTGGTAAATGCCGTCGCCTTCGTCGACTTCGGCAAACCATAAACGGGCACCGCCGTCAGGTGAGGCGATTTGGTAGAGGCCGTCTGAAATTTGCGAAAAATAGATTTGCTCGTAAGGATCGAAATAAGCCGATTTTAAACCATAAGGATCTTCTTCCGCGGATTCGGGTAGCGGATCGGCATCTTCTGTATCCGAACCGTCTTCATCATCGTCGGCATATTGCAGTTCGTCTTGCTCGTCATCAATATCCGGCAGCGGAATTTCCCGGCCTTGTTCGTCAATATAAAGAAAACCGTTTGCGCGGCGTTCCAGCCGCATCGAGAAAGGCAGCGACCAACCCTGCCCCAGCCAACCGTTGCCGGGTTGGTCGGAATAGTAGCTGCGCTGCCATACAAACGGAAGCAACCCGTCAAATGCAAAATCCGCCTCGGTTTCGTCAAACAAGATCTTGATACCGAGAACGGCATTAACCGGAGGGCCGACTGCTGCGGCTACCTTACAAGAAATGCAGGTTCCCGAACCTGTAACCAACCCGCCGTCAAACCCCATACTGCTACCGCCGCCAAACCCGCTAACGGTCTTTTTAGTAGGCGGCTTCGGCCCCGGCACACCGGGAATCATCGAAGCTAAGGAAATCACCGTAGAAGCCACATCAACGGCTGCGGATACGGCGGAATCGGGGGAAGCAATTGATAAAGCGGTAGAAGCAACATCGGCCACCATCTCAATCACATCAACGGGGCCGGCAGCATTGGTCAGCGGTTCGGGCGGATTGGCGGAGCCTTGGGACACCATGGCCGGCGCCGAAGGCTGGGGAATGAGAATGCCTATGGTGTTGCCGAAAGATGCCATGAGATTACTCCGTCAAAATTCCGTTGTTTTTAAAATTAAAAATAGAGCGACCGCAGATTTCTGAAATAAATTTTAAATCGCTTCTGCTCATTTGAAAATGCCGCTTTACATTTCAAGAGGCCAAAAGCAATCTTAAGTCAGACAATAGAACTTAATATTTGTTCCTTTCAATAAGAATAACTTAGGTAAATGGTTAGGCCGTCTGAAAATAAATAGTGTTAATGCACCAATCAAAATTATGGTAAAGTACCCGAAAAATTCAAAACAAGAATATCCGTAGGGGAATAATCGTCATTTCATCCATTGTTGGGATTACGATTAATGCTACAAAGAGAAATCTATTTTTTTGGCAAACTAAGCCAATCTCGCGATTTTATTGTTTCCGATAATCTTCAAGCCGACGATAAATATTTTTGGGACGGCTGGTTTGGTCGTTGCACCAGCCAAGACAGATTAATTCCGTTTACCCGAAAAACATTCACCACACCGAAAACTTGGCTGTTTTGCATTAAATTGCCTAATAATATTGCTTATACGGGCATAACCGCCCTCAGCGCCGACCAAACCGGCAGGCAATATCCTTTTGTATTATTCTGCAAACCCGACTCTCATTCCGACTTATCAGATTCCATCAGCTTTATTGCTGAAAAAACGGATTTCTTCCGCAACACCTTAAACAACGGCAAATGCGTTATCGAAAATTGCTTTAACGCCGGCACAAGCCATGGCTCCGTTCTTTTATCCGAACCTTTCCGAAACTATTTATCTAATTCAGGCGATACCGGCAGTTTTTGGCAGGAAAGCGAAAGCGGCCGCCATATAGAACACGAAGGCGAACCCTCGTGCTCTCTGTTTAATAAATTATTTGGATCGTAAACTGATGAAAACATTTTCCCGATGGGACGAACCTATTTCCACCGATGCTCCTGAAGGGGTGAATATCGAATACGACAGCCGCTTTCTGGAACTGCAGAGCGCGGCAGAAGGCAAGCCCGAGCAACAATACGGCGACACCATTATTCCGGCGGAAGAACCGGATTGGGCAACGGTAGAGAAATTATGCAACCAATTGCTGGCCGAATCGAAAGACCTGCGCGTCTTGGCTTATTACACGCAAGCCCTTACCGCCAAACACGGGCTTGTCGGATTCTGCGCCGGTTGCGAAGCCATCAAAACCAATGTGGATTCGTATTGGGATTCCATCTACCCCAAGCTCGAAGATGAAGACGGCGAGTACGACCCGTTTTACCGCATCAATGCACTCAGCGCTTTCACAACGCTCGACGGCATCGTTAAAGAAATTTTTCCGGCCAAACTGTTGGTAAACGGGCTAACCCAGCAACCGGTTACCGTAAAAGAAGCGGTTTCCGTGTTACAAGGCAATGACCCGCAAAGCTATCCGGGCGGAAAAGACCGGCTGATGCTCGACATCAGGGTAAGTGCCGACACCGGCAAGCCGGAATTGGTGGCTTTGATCCAAGCATTAGGCCATCTGAAAGAAATCCAAAACACTTTCTCAACCAAGCTGCAAGACGAGCATTCCCTCAATTTCGAGGTCATTCAAAAGCCGCTCACCCTGATTCATAAAGCTGTCAATTACAACGACGGCAGCACACCGCAGCCGCAACAGGCGGAACAAACAGACCGCACAGCCGAAACCTCCGCCGCAAACGGCACGCAAGAGCAAACGGCTTTCCAAGATGCCGATGCGTGGCGCCGTCTGAATATCAAAAACCGCGCCGATGTCGATTTGGCTTTGGAGAAAATCTGCGTCTATTTTGAAACCCTTGAGCCCAGCCACCCTGCCCCGCTGTTTATCCGCAGGGTACAGCGCCTCATGAATATGGACTTCTACGACATCATGAAAGATATCAGTCCAGAAAGCATTGCCAATTTGGAAGTTTTAATCGGCAAACCGGAAGAAGAAACTGGAACTTCCGGCGAGTGAAATAGTCTATTTTTAATAAGCTAAAGTTTGTTGAGAGAAAACAGCTTTAATCATTTAAAGGTTACTGAACATGTCACGAAACAAATCATCTGGTCAAAAGTTTATTGCCCGCAACCGGGCTCCGCGGGTACAGATTGAGTACGATGTAGAACTGTACGGCTCCGAGAAAAAAATCGAACTTCCGTTTGTGATGGGTGTCATGGCCGATCTGGTCGGCAAGCCCGTCGAACCACTGCCCGAATTGGCCGAACGCAAGTTTCTGGAAATTGACGTAGATAATTTCGACGAGCGTATGAAAGCCCTCAAACCGCGCGTGGCGTTCAACGTGAAAAACACGCTCACCGGCGAAGGCAATCTGAACGTAGAGCTCGAATTTGAAAGCATGGACGATTTCTCACCCGCCGCAGTAGCCAAAAAAGTAGAACCTCTAAACGAGCTTTTGCAAGCGCGCACGGAGCTTTCCAACCTGCTCTCATACATGGACGGCAAGAGCGGTGCGGAGGAATTAATCGGAAAAGTCTTGGGCGACAGCGAGCTGCTGAAAAGCCTTGCAGCCGCACCGAAAGCAACACCCAAAGACGAGCAGTAATTTCGGATGAAAACCAATAAAGCGAGAGTGAATCATGGCTGAAAAGCAATTAGATATCCAAGGGGGCGGCGGCGCGCAAACCGCGTTTGCAGCGAGCGAATTTGAACAACTGCTGCAAAAAGAATTCAAACCCAAAACCGAAGAAGCCAAAAGTGCCGTAACCAACGCCGTGGCAACATTGGCCCAACAAGCCTTGCAAAATGTCGTTACGATTTCAGACGACACTTATCAAACCATCGAAGCAATCATTGCCGAACTCGACAGAAAACTTTCCGAACAAATCAACCTGATCATGCACCACGAAGATTTCCAAAAACTGGAAGGCGAATGGCGTGGTTTGCATCATTTGGTTAACAACACCGAAACCGACACCCTGCTGAAAATCAAAGTATTGCCGATTTCCAAAAAAGAAGTTGCCCGCAACCTGAAGCGCTTCAAAGGTACGGCTTGGGATCAAAGCCCGCTGTTCAAACGCATTTACGAAGAAGAATACGGTCAGTTCGGCGGCGAGCCTTTCGGCTGCTTGGTTGGCGACTATTATTTCGACCATTCCGCACCCGATGTGGAAATGCTCAACAGCCTCGAAAAAATTGCCGCGGCCGCACACTGCCCGTTTATCGCCGGCGCATCGCCCAAACTGATGCAGATGGAATCTTGGCAGGAATTGGCCAATCCGCGCGACTTAAGCAAAATCTTCCAAAACGCCGAATACGCACCGTGGCGCAGCCTGCGTGATTCCGAAGATTCACGCTACATCGGCTTGGCCTTGCCGCGTTTCTTGTCGCGCCTGCCTTATGGTGCCAGCACCAATCCTGTGGACGAATTCGATTTCGAAGAAGAAACCGAAGGCGCGGATCACAACAAATACACTTGGGCCAACGCGGCCTATGCGATGGCGGTGAACATCAACCGCTCGTTCAAATACTACGGTTGGTGTACTTCTATCCGCGGCGTGGAATCCGGCGGTATCGTTGAAAACCTGCCCTGCCACACCTTCCCGACCGACGACGGCGGCGTGGACATGAAATGCCCGACCGAAATCGCCATCAGCGACCGCCGCGAAGCCGAGCTGGCAGCATTGGGCTTCATGCCGCTGATCCACCGCAAAAATACCGATTTGGCAGCGTTTATCGGCGCGCAATCCCTGCACAAGCCTGCCGAATATTATGATCCCGATGCTACGGCCAATGCGCGTTTGTCCGCCCGCCTGCCTTATCTGTTTGCATGCTGCCGCTTCGCCCACTATCTGAAATGTATCGTGCGCGACAAAGTCGGTTCCTTCCGCGAACGCGAAGATATGGAGCGCTGGCTGAACGAATGGATTATGAATTATGTAGACGGCGACCCGATTAACTCTACCCAAGAAACAAAAGCCCGCAAACCGTTGGCGGCGGCGGAAGTAGTGGTGGAAGAAGTGGAAGACAACCCCGGATACTACACTTCCAAATTCTTCCTGCGCCCGCACTACCAACTTGAGGGGCTTACCGTTTCATTGCGCTTAGTTTCCAAACTGCCTTCGGCTAAACAGGAATAGTCGGGTTTGGTTTATTTAGTCGGGCATACTCATGCCCTGTTGTCTGATCGCTTAAATTTCTTAACAAGGAGAGTAAAACATGGCTATTGATATGTTCATGAAAGTTGAAGGTGTAAACGGCGAATCAAAAGATGCCAACCACAAAGACTGGACCAATATCGAAAGTTTCGACTGGGGTGCCGAGCAACCCGGTTCGATGACCAGCGGTGGTGGCGGTGGTGCCGGCAAAGTGAATTTTAACGACTTGACCGTAGTTGCCGCCATTGATAAAGCCGCTCCGACCATTCTGAAAAACTGTGCTACCGGCCAACACTTGAGCAAAGTAGAAATCTCCGTGTGCAAAGCCGGCGGCGAACAGATCGAATATTCGCGCACCACATTGGAAGACGTTTTGGTAACCGGTGTGAAATTCATCGGCGTACAAGGCAATGACGCGCTGAAAATGCGTTACTCATTCCAAGCTGCCAAAGTGAAAAACCAATATTGGGAACAAACCGATAAAGGTTCCAAAGGCGCCGAAGTTCAGATGGCCTTCAACATCAAAGAAAACAAATCTGCATAATCCTTATGCACGTTTAGTTGGAGAAGCCTGGCTTAAAAGGCGTTTTAAGTCAGGCTTTACATATATATACTTTTCAGACGGCCTCTACCCTTCCTGAAAAGTCAATTCGGGCTTTCGCTCTTACTACACTTTCTACAAAAACAAACAAGGAGTTGCTGAGATGGATTTGAAAACTAAATTATCGGACATGATTGAGCTGGTGCGTTCAAATCCCGACAATCAGGAACACCGTTTGGCATTGATTCAATATCTTTGCCTGTGCGCAAAATGGGATCAGGCGCTGAAACAGATCGGGCAATACCAAAAACTCTTCCCCAACACCCAAAAGCCCCTGATGCTCTATCTCATTGAAAACATCGAAGCAGAAATGCGCCGCCAAGCCGTTTTAACGGCACAGCAAAAGCCGAAAACGCTGGAACAGCAAGCCGGCAAGCTCGATATTCTGCAAAAACAACTCTCTTTGGTCGCTCATGTAGCAGAACAAAAAAGCACGGCTCTTGCCGACGGCTATGCCATTTTATCCGACCACATCGACGAAACACCGATAAACATTACCTATCTTCTGGCAGACAAATCGGTTGCAGACACCGGCGGCAACTGGATTATCGACGGCGATGTACGTACCGCTTTTGTTTACGAATACTTCTACCGCGGCCACTACTACTGGCAAACTTGGGGCTCTATCGAAAGCATTTCTTTCAAAGCACCCGCTTCCTTGCTCGACGTGATTTGGAGGCCGTCTGAAATCACATTCAGCCACGGCGAATGCATCCAATGCACCAGCCCCGCCCGCTATGCCGTTTTACCCGATGCAGAATCGGAATGGTCGGATCTGCTGCTGCAATGCGCGCAAACCGACTGGGTTGAAGTGGCAGACCAGCTTTTCACCGGCATCGGCCAGAAGATGCTGTACACCGACAACCACGATTTCGGCCTGTTGGATATCCGCAGCATTAAATTCGAGCAACACCGTTAAACCCACCCATCTGTCAGCCACGGCAATTAATCATGTCGCAATTCAGAAATCAACTGCTGCCTTCTTTGTTCGACAGACTCACCGACGAAGAGCCGCGCAAAAAAAAAGAAGCACGACCCGATCAGGCCATCAATCTTGACCAATATCGGCAAGCCGTGCTGCGCGATATTCTT
This sequence comes from Neisseria sp. Dent CA1/247, assembly GCF_022870825.1. Taxonomy (NCBI): domain Bacteria; kingdom Pseudomonadati; phylum Pseudomonadota; class Betaproteobacteria; order Neisseriales; family Neisseriaceae; genus Neisseria; species Neisseria sp. Dent CA1/247. Next base: position 1,788,338 of record NZ_CP091522.1, read on the forward strand.
TACCTGCTGAACACCTGCAACCTGCAAGCGGAAACCATGGAGCAACACCTGCCCGAAAACGTGCGTTCTTCCACGCTCAACTACGGCATTCCGCCCCTTTCCGGCGTTAATTTTTCCGACATAGAATGGCAGGACGTGGAGCAAAACATCAAGCAGGCCATTCTCGATTTCGAACCACGGCTCGACAGCAAATCGCTGCAAGTGATTGTGAACACCGAAGACGATGACGACGATGCCTTGCACAACAAACTGATTATTGAAATCAAAGGCCATCTGAAACTCAACCCTTATCCAAAAGAATTCCTGCTGCGAACCAGCATGGATATCGAAACCGGGCTGTTTAATTTATTAGAAGGGGGAACGGGCCGTGAATAACAAATTACTGTCTTATTACAATAAAGAGCTGGCCTTCCTGAAAGAAATGGGCAGGGAGTTTGCGCTCAAATATCCCAAAGTGGCTTCCCGACTGGCCTTAGATACTTCCGACATTCCCGATCCTTACGTCGAACGGCTGCTGGAAGGCGTTAGCTTTCTCACCGCCCGCACCCAGCTTAAACTGGATGCGGAATATCCCCGTTTCGTGCAAAGAATTTTAGAAGTCGTTTACCCCGACTTCATCAACCAAAAACCGGCGGCGGCCATTGTCAATTTAGAACCCGCAGGCCAATACAACGCCGATGTTATCAATCTGCTGGAGCGCGGCAGAATATTGAGGTCGCTGCCGATTGACGAATTCAAGGTAAGCTGCCCGTTTTCGGTAACCAAAACCACCGAAATCCTGCCGCTGCGTATAGAAAAAGCCAAATATACCGATTCGCTCGGTTATTTGCCGGGTACGCTTCCCATGCTCAAACCCTATTCCGGCAAAAAAGTGCAATCCGCCCTACGCTTGGATTTTTCGCTCAGCGTGCCCGGGGCGTGTTCGGAAATGCTGCCGGACAAATTGCCTGTGTTTTTAGGCACGGAGCTTTCCAAGTCGTCTTCTTTGCTGTTCCTGCTGGCTTCCGAATGCGTGGGCGTAGTCTGCCACAGTTATGAAAACCCCAAACAATGGCACTACGCACTGCCGTCCAAACCGGAACATAGCGGATTCCGCGAAGACGAAGCCTTGTCTTTCAATCTGGACAAATCGGTCAGCGCGTTCCGGATTCTTCAGGAATATGCGCGGTTGCCGGAAAAATTCCTGTTTATTGCCCAAAAAGATATCAAGCAAGCTGTCCGGCAGGCCGAAAAAGAAGGTCATCTGCCCAAAGTGCCCGAACAGTTGGAAGAAATCGTGAGCGACAAGGGCATCAATAAGAAAATCATCACTTACCGCAAACGCTATTTCAGCCTGTCATTTTTGTTCAGCCACAAAATACCCGAGCTGACGGATCTGGTCGGCGTGGAAGATTTTTCCGTAAACGCCGTGCCGGTGGTGAATCTATTCAGGAAAAAGAGCGCGCGCTTTCCCGTGAACATTCAAGATCGGGAACACCATGTCGTTATCGACCGCACCCAGCCGCTGAATTACGAAGTCCACTCTATCGAGCAAGTGAAAGGTTTCGACACCAACAACCGCCAAACCGTGGTTTTTTCGCCGATGTACAAAGCGCCGGATATGGGTTTGTTTCCCGAAGCGCAAACCCAACACGCTTATTTTTCAGCACGGCGGGCAGACAGGATGCCGTCTGAAAACGCCGTTAAAAACGGTTTCCGCTCTTCCTATCTGGGTAGCGAAGTGTTTTTGTCGCTGGCCGACAATAAAGACTACGCCTTCAATTCAGGCATCCAGCACCTTTCCGTCGATGCTTGGTGTACCAGCAGGGATTTGCCGCTGATGATGCCGCGCGACGGTGAGTCGGATTTTCTGATCGAAGGTTTTTTGCCGGTCAGCTCGATCAAACTGATTTCCAAACTGACGCGGCCTCTAGCGGCGGTTAGCGAAGACAGAACACTTTGGCCGTTTTTAAACCAATTGAGCCTGAACTATCTGTCGCTGCTGAACACCGACCAAGAAGATGCCCCCGTTACCTTGAAAGAATTATTGATGGTGTTTGTTTCTTCCGAAAACGATTTGCTGAAGAAACAGATCGAGTCGATCACGCGGGTGGACACCGCCGTCGTGAATAAAGTGGTTCGCCATCACGGTACCGCCGCTCCGGTGCGCGGCATCAAAATCACCGTTACGCTCGACGACGCACAATTGGGCGGCATCCATCCCTTCCTGTTTGGCTCGGTTTTAAACCATTACTTCCGGCGCTTGGTGTCGATCAACTCATTCATACAACTGCAGATCGACACGCTCCAACAAGGGCATGTGGCCACGTGGCCAACCGCGGTTGGAGAAAGGGTAATCATATGAGTCCGGTTAACGTGCAAACGGATTTCGGCGACCCGCTGGACGATGCTTGGGATGAAAAACTCACCGGCTTTTTAAACAAAGTCGCCTCCCAGCCGTATAAATATGACTACTTTTCACTCTTGCGCCAGCTTGAGTCGGTTAAATTTGTTACTGGCGGCAAAATGTTGGGCAAGGCCGTCAGCCCGAAAATGGAAAAAATCAGAATCCGCCAAGAGCCTTCGCTTATTTTTTCCCCGCGCAACATCCAATCGGTAACGCTGTCGCCCCATTATGCGGAAATTTCCATCAACGGCTTCGGTTTGTTCGGCCCTTCCGGCCCCCTGCCCTTGCATTTGACCGAATATGCCTACGAGCGCCAACACCAGCACGGCGACCGTACATGGACGGGCTTTGCCAATATGCTGCAACACCGTTTGGCGGTCTTGTTTTATCGGGCATGGGCCAACGCGCAGAGCATTACTTCTTTAGACAAAAACGCCGACGACCGCTTCGGCAGATACATCGCCAGCTTCAACGGCCTGAATACTCCGCCCATACACAATGAAGGCTTGATTCACGAATTTGCCAAGCGTTATTTTGCCGGTTTGCTGATGAAGCAAAGCCGTTCCGCCGCCAACCTGCAACAGTTGCTCAACCGCTATTTCAAAGCGCCCGTTACCATTCAAACCAATGTCGGATACTGGGTTGAAGTTGCCGAGGAAAAAACGCAAATCGGCGCAACAGGCGGCTATACGCTGGGAGAAGGTTTGCTGCTGGGCGACAAACTTTACGATGTTCAAAGCAAATTCCGCATCATCGTCGGCCCGCTGACTCTGCCGGCCTACCGGTCGTTTTTCAAAGACGGCACCAACACCGCCCGCCTGCGGGAATGGGTGCGCCTGTTTGCCGCAGACGAATACGAATGGGACATACAGCCCGTTTTGATGCAAAAAGAAGTTCCCCCGATGGATTTGGGCGGGCAAACCCAGCTCGGCTTATCGACTTGGCTGGGCAATGTTTCCCGCGACGCTGAAGACTTAATCGTCAGCAACCGTTAAACGGCTTTTTCAGACGGCCTCATCCTGATAAAAGCCTCTTACAAACCGTTTTGGACATGTTGGATTATTTAAGGAAATCTTATGTCAGACATCAGCCGCAGCGTATTATTCGGTAAGTTGAATACTACCTTATACAAAACTCTGGAAAATGCCTACACATTCTGCCGCCTTCGGGAAAACAGCTATGTCGAGCTGGTGCACTGGCTCCATTCCCTGCTGCAAACCGAAAAAACCGACATTTTCTGCCTGATAAACCGTTTCAATTTAGACGAAGCGAAAGTACGCAAAGACGTATTGGCCGCCGTGGAAAAACTGCCCGCCGGCGCCACTGCCGTTATCGATTTTTCCGAGCATATCCAAACCCTTGTCGAACAAACTTGGACATACAGCTCGCTGAAATTCGGCACCGACAAAATCCGCACGGCGCATATTTTCTACACCATGCTGCAAAATAAAACTTTGCAGGGCATCTTGGCCAACATTTCATCGGAATTCCTCAAAATCAAACCCGAAACGCTGGCAGACGACATCATCGCCATTACCGCCGGTTCGGAAGAAAATCTCGATGCCGCTAAAAACGCCTTATCTTCGGAGCCTACCGCCACCCACAAAGAAAGTGCGTTGGCCAAATACGGCAGCAACCTTACCGAAAAAGCTAAAAACGGCGAAATAGACCCGCTCACCGGCCGCGATGCCGAAATCAGACAAATCATCGACATCCTGATGCGCCGCCGCCAAAACAACCCGATTCTCACGGGCGAAGCCGGTGTCGGCAAAACCGCCGTGGTCGAAGCGTTGGCCTTGCGCTTGGCTGCAGGCGACGTGCCGCCCGGATTGCAAGACGTACAGTTAATCCTGCTGGACATCGGCCTGCTCAAAGCCGGTGCCAGCATCAGCGGCGAATTTGAATCGCGGCTCAGGGCGGTGATGGACGAAGTCGAATCCAGCCCCACGCCGATTGTGCTGTTTATTGACGAAATCCACACCTTAATCGGCGCGGGCGGCGCAGCCGGCACGGGCGATGCCGCCAACCTGCTCAAACCCGCTTTGGCCCGCGGCAAACTGCGCACCATCGGCGCAACAACATGGGCGGAATACAAAAAATACTTTGAAAAAGACCCCGCCCTCACCCGCCGTTTCCAAGTCGTGCAGGTAGACGAACCCGACGAAGAAAAAGCCGTCAACATGCTCAGAGCGTTAAACGCCTCGCTGGAAAAACACCATAAGGTGATTATTCTCAACGAAGCGATTCAGGCGGCCGTAAAACTCTCCCATCGTTATATTCCCGCACGCCAACTGCCCGATAAAGCCGTCGGCCTGATCGATACCGCCTGCGCGCGCGTTGCCGTCAGCCAGCACGCCGTACCCGGCAGCATCGAGTATCTGCAGAAAAAATCCGAAGCATTAAAGCTCGAACAAGCCCATCTGGAACGCGAGAAAAAGCTCAATTTCGATTCCGAAGAGCGGATGGCGAATATCGGCAAAGAATTGGCCGAAGTTGAAGGCCGTCTGAAAGAATTGGAAGAAAGATGGCAAACAGAAACCGGCTTGGTTGCCGAGCTGTTGGCCGTACGCGAACAAATCATGCAGGCAGGGCAAGAAACCGCCGATGATGAAAGCAAGCAGTTGTACGCACGCCAAAAAGAGCTGGTCGACAAACTGAAAGAACTGCAAGGTATCCAACCGCTGGTGATGCCGTTGGTCGACAGCCGCACGATTGCCGACGTGGTAGCCGACTGGACGGGCATTCCCGTCGGCAAAATGATGAAAGACGAAGTCGAGGCCGTATTGCAACTGGCCGATACTTTAAACAAACGCATCATCGGCCAACGCCACGGCTTGGATGCGATTTCCCGCCGCATTCAAACCTCGCGTGCCAATCTCGACAATCCCAACAAACCCATCGGCGTTTTCATGCTGGCAGGCCCTTCCGGTGTGGGTAAAACCGAAACCGCGCTGGCTCTGGCCGACACCTTGTACGGCGGCGAGCAAAACGTGATTACCATCAACATGAGCGAATATCAGGAAGCGCACACCGTATCCACCCTGAAAGGCACACCGCCGGGATATGTCGGTTACGGCGAAGGCGGCGTGCTGACCGAAGCCGTACGCCGCAAACCGTATAGCGTTATCCTGCTCGACGAAGTGGAAAAAGCGCACCCCGACGTGCATGAAATCTTTTTCCAAGTATTCGATAAAGGTTGGATGGAAGACGGCGAAGGCCGCTACATCGACTTCAAAAACACCATCATCATCCTCACCACCAACGTCGGTACGGATTTGATTATGGACATGTGCGATGACCCCGACATGCTGCCGACTCCGGAAGGCTTGGCCAAAGCCTTGCGCACACCCATGCTGAAAGTTTTCCCCGCCGCCCTGCTGGGCCGCATGCAGGTTATCCCCTACTATCCGCTATCCGACGACATGCTCGCGAAAATTGTTGAATTGCAATTGGGCCGTATCGTGAAACGAATCAAAGACAACCACAATATCGACCTGACCTATTCACCCGAAGTGCTGAAGCTGATTACCTCGCGCTGCACCGAAGTCGAATCGGGCGGCCGTATGATCGATGCGATTCTCACCAATACCGTTCTGCCGCAAATCAGCCGCGAACTGCTTACTTGCGCAACACAAGGCAAACAGGTCTCTGCAGTGAGCATCGGCGTGAAAGACCATGACTTTACATACAAATATAAATTCAAGAAAAAAGATAATCTTAAGTAAAAAGGAAAAACTAAAATTTGTTTCGCCTTTCTAACGCTTAATGTTTACAATTTGTATAATGTAAACACAAGTTATCAAACGACATAATATATAAATGATGAGATTTATTACATGCTAAACAATGTAATAAATTACCAACCAAGATTAGGCAGTCGAAATGCATAAAAAATTAATGAAATATACATTATTCTTGGCAATACCTTTAGTATTGAGCGCATGTGCTTCCAATCATAAACCGCCGAAAGAATCCGATGAAAGCGGAGAAAAGATTGATGTCCAAATCCTTGTTTCGCCTGATGTAAACCCCGATTTGGTCGGCCGCCCTTCACCCATCCGCTTGGATTTATATCAATTGTCTTCCGATGGCGAGTTTAAGAAAGCAAACTATTTCGAGCTTACCAACAACGCCAAAGAAACTTTAGGCGATAAATTAATCCAGCAAAACCAATTCATGCTGCACCCGGATACGGTTACGATATTGCCGATTAAAATGGATTCCCACCTGAAATACTTAGGTGTAGTAGCCAGTTATCGTGATTTGGATAACAGCGAATGGCAACTGACATTGTTGAAACAGAAAAAACGCTGGTATCAATTCGGCAAGCATTATTTCTATTTAAATCTCGGCAAAAACAAATTGAGTCAATTGTCGAAGGCGGAAATGAGAAACATGCTGCAAGAATATAAAGAACGTCACCCCGACAACAAACGCATTAAAGAAAGCGGCAAAGTTCACAAACACGACAGCGACCTTAGCAAAGGCGTTTTCCGTGAAGAAAAATAATAACTTTATATAGAAGATTTAGGTTGAAAACATGGCGATAGAAGCAAAAGTGGTCTGGTCTGAGGGAATCTTCATTGCTCCCCAACATTTCCAGCAATTTGAACGTTACATTGAATCCGGTTTACGTCAATTAGCCGTTTCCCGTGAAGGCTATTTTTGGGGATTTTCTTCACTCGTTTTGGATTCAGACGGCCTCAAGCGCGGGGTAATCGGTATTCGTGAAGCAGAAGGCGTGTTTCCCGACGGCTCGGTCTTTTTACTTTCTCAGAAACAACTCGAAAATCTGAGCTTAACCGTTCCTGCCAATATTAAAGACACCAAAATCTGCTTGGCCGTTAACTTACCCTCTTCCGTGAACAATGAGATTTGCTTTCCGGATCAAGACTCAACTGCCCCTCACCGCTATAAAGCATTTGATAAAACACTTGCAGATACCACCAATACCGAATTAGACGGCCGCCAAGTTACGTTGGCAGAACTTAACCCCATGCTGGTTTTAGAAAGCGATGTTACCAGCGGACAAACTGCCCTCCCCATAGCGCTTATCCATTCCAGTTCGGCAGATTTCGAGGTGGTCTTAGACGAATCCTATATCCCACCCTGTCTCGGCAGCCAAAAGCAACAGCATTTAAAGGCTTATATTTCAGAGATATACGGTCTGCTAATGCAGAAAAGCAATAGTTTGGCCAATGCTGTAAACGATCCCAATACCGGAGGTTCTGTTGAAGTGATGGATTTCATGATGCTCCAAACCATCAACAGATATTTAGCCTATTTACACCATGAAAATGAAGGCGCCCGCCAAACTCATCCGGAACAATTATTCGTTAATCTTTCGAAGTTGTGTGCCGATTTGATGACTTTCTTACCTGCCCGCAAAGTAGGCGAAATTCCTGTGTATCAGCACAACGACTTGGCCTCATGCTTCGGAAAATTATTTTTCAATCTGCGTAAATCACTTTCTATCGTGCTTGAACAAAGAGCGATCAGAATTCCTCTCGACATGCGTGACGAGGCAACGCACGTTGCCCAAACGCCTGATCAAAGCCTGCTGGATAAAGCCTCATTCGTTCTCGCCATCAAAGCCGATATGCCGAACGAAGCATTGCGCCAAAAAATTCCAAGCGTGGTGAAGATAGGTACGGTGGAAAAAGTAAAAGAATTAGTCGCCTACCACCTGCCCGGAATCAGAGTACATGCCTTATCCGTTGCACCGAGAGAATTGCCCTACCACAGCGGCTATGTTTATTTCGAGTTGGATAAAAAACACGAGATGTGGGACATGTTTGACACTTCTTCAGGCATGGCCTTTCATTTAGCCGGTAATTTTCCGAATTTAGATGTTGAATTTTGGGCAATTAAGTCTTTGAGTTAATTTGGTTTAATTTGGAATTTCATTATGAATAACCAGAATAATGCAACACATAGCGCAGTAAATATCTACAACCCTTTGATTGAAGCTGCCAAACCCGTTTTTATCTTGGTGAATGCCATGCAGCAAACCACCAGTCAACTCTCTACCGACAGCTTGATTAATAAGTTTTCTCTTTTAATCAATAACTTTGAAGAGAATGCTGAGAAAAACGGAGCGAAATATGATGCCATTCAAGCTGCGAAATACTGCTTGTGTACATTCGTAGACGAATTGGCCGTCCGTGCAGGCTGGGCAGATGAAACGTGGTCGAAAAACAGCCTGCTGGTGTCCTTTTACGATGAGACATGGGGTGGTGAGCGCTTTTTTGAAATTATTCAAAACTTAAAGCAAGACCCTGATAAAAACATCGATTTATTAGAGTTTATGTACTTGTGCCTGCAATTCGGCTACAAGGGTAAATATCAAGTTTTAAACAGCGGCGAGCTGGAAATCGACAAAATCAAAAGAGACTTGCTCGCCTTGATTCACAGCAAACGGCCGGATCAAACCGTTAATCTCTTCAAGCACGATCCGATTGTTACCAACACCATCCAGCGAAAACAGCGGCTGACCATTCCTTTATGGGTAGTAGGCGTATTAGGCGCAGTTGCTTTGGGAATAGGCTATTTCGCGATGCAATGGTCGTTGGGCGATGACTTTGATACTGCCAGCACAAAAGTAAACAGCCTCAAACTTCCCGCTGTCGCACCTAAACAGCAGGAAACCAAAAACACCATCCGCCTGCGGCCTTTATTGGAAAACGAAATCGCCAGAAAGCTGGTATCTGTTGAAGACTCCCAAGACAGAAGCACGGTAACCATTTTGGGCGACGGTTTGTTTGAATCAGGCTCCGCACAGATTCAAGACCAATACTACCCCGTCTTGGCTACGGTCGGTCAGGCTTTGGATAGTGTCGAAGGGCAAATTGTCGTTACAGGCTATACCGATGACAAGCCTATTCAAAGCTTGAATTTCCCGTCCAACTGGCATCTCTCACAAGGTCGGGCTGATGCGGTAAAAGAAATTCTCTTAACTTACGTTAAAAACGGCGGAACGCGTATCCGTTCGGAAGGACGCGGTTCGACCAATCCGGTTGTACCGAACGATACTGTGGAAAACAGAGCCAAAAACCGACGGGTTGAAATCACCCTATTCACGACCGGCAGCGGCCCTAAACTGGGCAGCGCAGTAGAAGTGCAAACCAACGCTCCGGCTGCTCAACCAAGCAGCGATGTCAGTGCAGGTCAATAATCTGAAATTGGATTGATACGGAAAAACAAACATGAAAAAAATTCTTTATTTTCTAGGTTCCCGTTCTTTATGGGTAATGTTGGGTATCGCCGGTCTGATTATATTGGTATGGTTTATCGGCCCGCTGATTTCCATAGGAGAAATCCGTCCTTTAGCGAGCAAAGTCGTGCGCTTTGCCGTGTGTGCTGCCATTGTCGGTATTTGGTTGGCTAAAGCCGTATTCCGTCAATATCGCGAATCGCGTCGTAATGCGGCTTTATTAAAAGAAATCAAAGCCGCACAAGAACCCATTTTGAAAAGTGCAAGCGATATCAGCTCTATGAGCCGCCAGTTTGCCGAGATGGACAAAGTGCTGAAAAACGCCAAGTTTTCCAAATCGAAAAACAGCCTATTGGCGAGACTGGAAGAAGGTCAATACCTTTACCAAATGCCGTGGTATGTCGTTTTGGGTGCAGCAGGCTCCGGTAAAACCACAGCTCTGAAACGCTCCGGCCTTAATTTCCCGCTGGAAAGCACTTTGGGAACGTCTGTCAGCGGCTTGGCAGGCACACGAGATTGCGATTGGTTTTTATCTGATGAAATCGTTTTGCTGGATACTGCCGGCAGATTGTCTCTACACGATAACCACAGCAATAAAGATTCCAGCGACTGGGAAGAATTTGTATCGTTGCTGAAACGCTACCGCCCCAAACAACCTATCAACGGTGTATTAGTTACTGTGGGCGTGGATGATTTATTAGGCGGTAAAACCAATATCACGGAAATATCGGCTGAACTGCGCAAAAGAATCCACGAAATGCATACCAAACTAGGTATTCATTTCCCTGTTTACCTCATGATTACCAAACTGGATTTGCTACATGGTTTTGATAAATTCTTCGCTCATTTAACAGAAGAGCAAAGAAACCAATACTTAGGTATTTCCCTGTCTGACACAGAAGGAATGGAAACGCCGATTGCCACCGCATCCAATGCCTTATCGGAGATTGTGGATAAATTGCGCTCGTCTATGTTAGGCACCATCCACCAATTGGAATCTTCTGAAGACAAAGCTGCTGCTTTTGCTTTCCCTGAGGAGTTTGAACGTCTGAACCAAGCCGTGCTTTCTCTCTTTAAAGAGCTATCCAAATCTTCTAAATTTGAGCAACCGATTGCATGGAGAGGTGTCTACTTTTCAAGCGGTACTCAAACCGGGCAGCATCTCAACCCCATCTTGGAAGGTTTGCAAAGCGATTTCCAATTATCAAGAAAATACTTGGATTCGGAGAGAACCGCAGCTCAGACCTCTGATCGCAGCTTCTTCCTGAACAGATTGTTTTCCGACGTTATCCTCAGCGAAGCAAACTTAGCCGGGGAAAATAAATCTTGGTTCGTCAAAAACCAAATGCTGTATTGGCTCGGCGTCGGCGCGATTGCGGCTACCGTAATTACCTGCTTGACCATGATGTTGAACAGCTACTCCAATAACCGTTCCTATTTGGAACAGGTTGGCAGCAAAGCAACTAAATTGGGCATGGATGCAAAAAAATATGCAGATGCGCCCGATTTGCTTAAAGCGGTAACGTTTGCAGAACACGTTAGAGACACCACCAGAAGCAGCGAAATTCCCGATCTCTCATCCCCTCCCCTCGGCTACCGTATGGGTCTGTATCAAGGCGCTCAAATGGAGGACGTGGGTGAGTCTGCCTACCGCAGAATTCTCCAAGACAACGTAATGCCTTTAATCAGCTATAAGCTGGACGAGCTTCTGCGCACAACCAGCGGTTCAGACGGCATCAATGGCTATAACGCTTTAAAAGCCTATCTGATGATGTTTAATAAAGAACATTTCGATGCGGCTTTTATGCAAAACTGGCTGATGTCTAATCTGTCTAAAGCAGAATCTTCAGGCATGAGCGAGCAGCAAAAAAAATCTGTCGAGAAGGCTTTAAACCAAATCCTTTCCAAGCAAAGCATCACGCCCAGCGTACCCTATGATGAAGCATTGGTAGAACGCCGCAGGCAGGAAATTGCCCAAAGGGATATTGCCACCATGGTATTGGAAGATACCGTGAATACGGTTGCCCGCTCAGGCAAAGAAGGGGTTACACCTGTTTCCTTTTCCAGCATGGGCGGTGTACAAAGCCACTTATTGTTCCGTCGGAAAACAGGCGGGGCTTTAAAAGAACCGATTAACTTCATCTATACCAAAGAGGCATACATCACCAAAGTATTACCTGCCATGGTTAAATCGGCAGAACAGTTTTTTAACGAAGATAACTGGGTGCTGGGTAATTACGCCTCTTTAAGCCAAAGCAAGGCTTCCGTTCTTTCCGATGCCCAAAGGCTCTATTTCAGCAACTACATTAGAGTATGGAATAATTATTTAGCCGACTTGTCATTAGTTACGCCGAAATCATCGCGCGAGAGCATTCAGATTGCCAAACTGCTGTCTGAAAAAAATTCCCCTTTGGCTAATATCATCAAAGGAATTAGCGATAACACAACGCTAACCATTGATAATCGGGTCACTGAAAAAGCAGGCAGCAAAATTGCCGATTGGTTAAACAGAGCCGGCCTCTCCAAGCTTTTAGGCGCTGAAGGTGAAGCCAATGTGAAAAACGAATTGGCCGCTTTAAAACAAGCAACACCTGTTGATGATGCTTTTGCAGACTTCCATATACTGACCGAAACCACAAATGATCAGCCTCCCGCCATTAACGGCATTACCGAAGCCATCAACGATTTGTATGTTTATTTGGTTGCCGTTAACGTTGCGGTAGAAAAAGGGGTGGATCTGCCTCCCGACGATCCTTTTGTGAAATACAAGGCCGAAGTAAACCGACTGCCCTCACCTTTCCGCCAAATGCTGGACAATTTTTCTGAGATTATCTTGAAAAACACCGATAAGATTGTCGATGAGAAACTCATGTCTACTTTGGAAAAACAATTGGCTACTCTAACTAACAGTTGCCAAGAAACCCGCCAACAGGGCTATCCTTTCGAAAGAGGGTCGGAAAACAATGTTGCCTTGGAAAGTTTCTCCAGCATCTTCGGCCCTAACGGCATCTACAACAAATTTACCAACTTATCAGGCGAAGCTGCCGTGTTGGCTCGCTCGGAAAAGCTGGAAACATTAACGGCTAAAAACAGCGCATTTAAAGACCGCTTTTCCAAATTGGACGACATAGCAGCCATCCGACAAGGCTATTTCGACAAAGGTTCGGAAACCCCTTCGTTTGATTTCGCAGTTAAAGTTTTGATTCTCGATGCCAGCTTGGAGAGCGTAAATATTTCGTACGACGGAAAAAGCTATGTATACAGCCACGGGCCTGTTAATCCTGCGACCTTTACTTGGCCGTCTAAAAATGAAAACGCTTTGGCCAAAATAGACATTTCTTCCCCTCAAATCAACAGCGCCGGTATCAGCGCCACCGGGCCGTGGTCAATCTTCCGCCTGATTGAAAAAGGAAAAATCGTCCGCCAAACAGGGAACACCACCGTGGTTGAATACAACATCCAAGGCAAAAACGTTGTGGTTGAATTTACAACCTCTACCGCATCGAACCCCTTTAATTTAAATAAATTAAGGAATTTTCAGTGCGTTTAAGCGTCTAATGAGGATGTAAGCAGGCCGTCTGAAATAACACATTCCGAAATCCACCTGCAAATGATTAAAAATAAAGGTTTAGGCGCTTAACAAACGGAATGTTGGTTTTTAATGTGAATAAGGAATTTCCCGAAATGAATAGAACAATCGTTGCTCATACACCTTTGGGACCACAACTGTTATTCAAAAAAATGCTTGGGGCGGAATCCGTTTCCAATCTTTTTGAATTTGATATCACATTTGTTTCTAAAGATTCCAATTTACAAGGCAAAGATATCATCGGCCAGCCCGTAACGCTGGAAATCGATACCGAAGCGGGCAGCCCGCGCTACCTGAACGGCTTGGTTACCGATTTCGGCTACATCGGTGAAGATGAAGACGAAGAGGGCTACCATGCTTATGCTTGTACCGCCCGCCCGTTTATGTGGTATCTCACTCAAAATGTAGACAGCAGGGTGTTTGTTGATAAATCGGTGTTGGATATCGCCAATGAAGTTTTATCGCCGTTCGGATTCCCATATCAAGTGAAATGCCAAAAAGGGTATCGGACAAGGGGCTTTTGCGTTCAATATCAAGAAACCAGTTTCGATTTCCTAAACCGCTTGTTTGAACAAGAAGGCATTTATTATTATTTCACCCACAGCAACGGCTCGCACGAGCTGGTTATCGCAGACGATGTCGGCATTTTGCAGGCGATTCCTTCTTCCAACATTCCTTACCACTCCCGCCAAACCGCGCCGGGCGCGCCCAGCACTGCTTATATCGACATCTGGGAAGAGCGGGACTCTCTGAAATCCAGCCAGTTCGTTACACAAGAATACAATTATAAAAACGCCAAAGTGCCGATGAAGTCTTCGGATTCCGTCCACGATTTCAGCTCGGTTTCTATGGAACATTATGATTTCTATACCGGCTTCAGCGATGTTTCCGAAGCGCAGAATTACAGCCAAGTGCGCAGTGAAGATTTGAAGAGCCAAACCAAAGTCATTACCGGCTCAGGCACGGCGTTGACGATTGCTCCGGGCTATACGTTTACCCTGAGCAGACACCCGCATTCGTCATCCAATACCGAATATACGATTTTGAAGGCAAACTACGATTTTGAAGAAGCCGGCTATACCACCGGCGACCGTATCGGCAAATTCAGAATTTCGTTCCGTGTATTGCCGAAGTCGTACCAATACCGCCCGCCGCTGAAAACACCCAAACCGAAAGTGTTGGGCACGCAGGCCGCAACGGTAACCGGCCCGGCCGGAGAAGAAGTTTATACCAACGAATACGGCGATATTAAAGTTCAATTCCATTGGGATCGCTACGGCAAAATGGATGAAAACAGCTCCAATTGGGTGCGCGTAACGCAAGGCTCGGCCGGTGCGGGATACGGTTCCATCAATACGCCGCGTATCGGCGAAGAAGTGTTGGTCGACTTCATTAACGGTGATGCCGACCGGCCGATCGTATTAGGCCGTCTGTATAACAGCGCAATGTCGCCGCCGTGGGGGTTCCCTGCCGCCGCCAAGCAATCCGGTATTAAGAGTAAAAGTTTCAACTCGCCGCTTTCCAACTTTAACGAGTTGATGTTCAACGATACCGCCGGCTCTGAAATGGTGAATTTTCAGGCGCAGAAAGATTTGACATCGCTGGTTAAAAATAACGAAACCCGCAACGTCAATAACGACCGCACCACCACCATCGGTAATAACGAAACGGTAACGGTGGTGGGCGACAGGGCGAAAACCGTTCAGAAAAACGAAACGGCTTCGATTACCCAAAACCGCACCAAATCGGTGGGGCAGAACGAAACGGCCAGCATCACCCAAAACCAAAGCATCAGCGTCGGCCAAAACCAAAGCACCAGCGTGGGCAAAGACCAAAGCGTCGACGTGGCGATGAACCGCAGCCGTTCGGTCGGTCAAAACGAAAATGTAACCATCGGCCAAAGTCAGGCTTTGACAGTGGGGCAGGATCAAAACGTTACCGTCGGCCAAAACCAAGCGTTTACCGTCGGAGCCAACCGCAATAAAACCGTGGTTTCAAACGAAGTCAGCAGCATCGGCGGCAACAAGCAGGAAACGGTAAGCCAAAACGGTATGAATAATGTCGGCATCGGCCAGATGACCAATATCGGTGCGGGCTATATGCTGAACGTCGGCGGCGGCTGGATGACCAACGTCGGAGCGGCGGAAATGCACAGTGTCGGCCTTATCATGAACATCAATGCCGGCATGAACATCGGCCTCAATGCCGGCCGCAACATTACTTTGTCCGCCAATTCCAAAATCACCCTGCAAGTCGGTAATTCCATGATTGTGATGGATAAAAACAAGATTGCGATTGTCAGCAAAAAAATCAAAATCGTCGGTTCCAAGGTGGTGGATATGGACGGTAAAAAAGTGGACATCAACTAGAGAAGAACCGTTATGTTTGAGCTGGAAAACTTTACCTGTTTCCACACACAGCAATTTAAAAACGTCGACCAATTGGATCGAACGTATGATGTTGTGGTGGCCAAAGTCAGCTATGAGTTTGAAATCGACCCGGCAACCGGCAAGACGGAATTACAGTTTGCCCGCACGCAAACGCCGCTTACGTTTGCCGATACCTTTTACGGCGAGCCGTCGCAAACCGCCACCGAGTTTGAAAGCGATTTTTGCCTTTATAAACCGAAAACGGATTTTGTGATCAATGCGGTAGCCTACGCGCCTGATGATCTGCCTGCCCGGCAATTTGCCGCTTCGGTCAGCATCGGCGATTACCGCAAAACCCTTGCCGTTACCGGGGAGCGCTATTGGGTACGCGAAGCCGTGGGCTGGTCTGTCGGCGAACCCTCCCCTATCCTTTCCCTGCCCATCCGCTATGAATTTGCTTTCGGCGGCAGCGAAGTCGAAGACGACCACACAGGCTATCAGGAAAACGCCATCGGCATCGGCTATTATCCGAAATCCTTCCTGCAAAAAAACAGCTTCAAGCGGATGCTGAGAGCCCATCAGATTTACGATCCGGCCAAACCCGTGCGCGATCCTGCCGAAAAAGCCGCCCCCGAAGGCTTCGGCTTCATGCCGCGCTACTTCGCCCGCCGCGCCAAACATACCGGCACCGCCGACACCCATTGGATTGAAAACCGCGCCCCGCTGCTGCCGGAAGATTTTTCTATGGCCTATTGGAACGGCGCGCATCCGTCGCTGCAACTGCCCCATCTGAAACCCAACCATATTTATGAACTCGGTTTCTCCGGTATGGTGCATTCCTTCCAAGCGCCCAACCAGCACTTTACCGTCGAACTGCCGGTAGAAACCGTGTTCGTCCATGCCTATACCGCAGCCAATCAGTCATTGTGCAAAGATATGGTGCTGGATACCGTGTTTGTAGATGTGGAAAAACGGCGCATCGACTGCAACTACCGAACCTCTTTTGCGGAAGAGCTGGAAATCGCTTCGTGTCAACTCAGGTTTATCGCGCGGCACGAACGGGGAGACCAAATCGCCGCCGCCCAAGCCTGCCGTGATTCGCAAACTGAATTTATCCCCATACCGCCGTCGTTAACGGCACCCGCATAAACCGATTGATTTCCGACCGCAAACCGCTTTAAGCAGATTACCGAAACAGGAGCATATTCATGGCCATCAACAAAATCGCCCGTAAGAGCAGTTCGTTCCGCGTGATTTTTACCGTGCCCGATTTCTGTTGGCCGCCCCCGCCCGCTCCGCCGCAAGTGCCGCCGATTCCTTTCCCGCTGTTCGCCGACCTCGGCGGTGCTAAAAAAGTTGCCAAAGACGTTAAAATCAACCGCAAACCCGCTTTCGTCTTCAAAGCCAGTAAAACGAACCGCACCTACGGCGACGAAATCGCCCTACCCGGCCGCAAAGGGGTGATTTCCCGCACCGCCACCAAACCGGCCTGGCCGATGATGCATTCTTCTTCGGTTAAAATCCGCAAGCGCTATATCGTCCGTGCCGGCGATATGTTCCACATGAACAATAAATATAATAAAAAACTGCCGCCGAAACCGTGTATTTCCTGTAAGGCTGCGGCGGCGGTCGGCCGCCCGGTCAATCCGATTCACGGGTTGAAGTTTCTGGAGAACGAAACCGATTTTGCCTTCGAAGGCTTGATGCCTTTGGTGTGGAACCGCAGCTATTATTCCGACCAAGACGGCACCGGCTGGCTCGGCGAGGGCTGGAGCATACCCGGCAGCCAACGCATCATCCGCGATGCGGCAGGCTTGGCCTATATCGACGATCAGGGGCGGCTGTTTCCGCTGCCGGAAGTGGACGAAGACGATGAAGAACCGGTGTTGTTCGAGAGCGAACAAATCTGGTTCAGCAAGAATTCAGACGGCCATTATGTGATTGCGTCGCTGGACGGTTCGGTGTCGTTGCGTTTCGCGCCGCTGGCGGTGTCGGAAGACGATCCGAACGGCAACAGTTGCAGCCTCTTGCCATTGGTGGCGGTGGAAGATGCCAACGGTAACCATCAGCGCTTTATCTACCACCCGCTCACCGGATTGCCGCAATACGTTATCGACGGCAACGGACGGGTGTTTTATCTACACTTCGGCAATGTCGCCGATGCCGCCGCGCCGAAGCTGCGCTTGTTGTCGGTATCGTTGCTCGATGCCCTGCCCGCTGTCGGCGCAGCCGCGCAGGTCGGGGCGGCATTGGTGCGCTACGAATACAGCTGCAGCGGCGATTTGCTGCGCGTGATCGGCCGCGACGGCGCGGTCAAACGCAGTTTCACCTATCAAAACAACCTGATGGTGTCGCACACCGATGCGGCGGGTTTGACCGCCTATTACGAATACAGCCATTACACCCCCACCGGCAAAGTGCTGCGCAACTGGACTTCGTTGGGCGAAGAATGGCGTTTCGCTTATCACGACGGTTACACCGAAGTGACCGACGTGTTGGGGCGCACCGAACAATACTGGTACGACGACAACAACGAACTGACCAAACGGGTGTTCGCCGACGGCAGCACCAACATCATGGAACGCGACAACTTGGGCCGTCTGCTCAGCCACACCGATGCGATGGGGCGCGTTACCCGCTACCGATACAGCAACGAAGGCCAAATCGAGACCGTCGTCCGCCCCGACGGCGCCATGCTGCATTTCGACTACGACGACAGCTACCGCCTCATCCGCAAAAGCGATGCCGAAGGAAACTACGACGGCTACACCTACGACGAAGCCGGCAACCTGCTCACCCACACCGACCCGCTCAAACACACCACCCGTTTCGAATATGCCGGCAACGGTTTGCTGCTGAGCGTGACCGACCCGAAAGGCAGCACCACCGAATACCGCTACGACCATAACCACCAGCCCGACCTGATTACCGACTGCTCCGGTTACCAAACCAAACTGGCCTACACTCCCGAAGGACAGTTGGCGCGCATTACCGATGCCTTGGGCCGGCACACCGAGTATCACTACGACGCCAACCGAAACCTCACCCTCGCCCTCTATCCCGACGGCAGCAAAGAAACCTTCCGTTACGACCATGCCGGCCGCCTGACCGCCCATACCGACGGCGAAGGCCACACCACCACATACGAATACGGCCAAGACGGTTTGCCGACACAACGCACCAATGCGCTGGGCCACACCTTCGACTACCACTACGACCAAGCAAGAAGGCTCATCGGCCTCACCAACGAAAACGGCGCCCGCTACCGCTTCGCCTACGACGTGCTCGACCGTTTGGTGGCCGAGAGCGGTTTCGACCGTAAACTGACTGCTTACCACTACAACGCCGGCAGCGAACTGGTGCAGCAGAGCGAATACGGCACAGTCGACATTACTGCCGACAAGAACCTTTCAGACGGCCTCAAAGACCATACCCCATTGATTGTGAGCGAATACGGCCGTGACAACTTAGGCCGTCTGAAACATATTCTTGCCAAATATACCGACGGCAGCATCGGGCAGCGCACTTACGACTATGATTCAAACGGCAACCTGATACGCGCAGCCATACCGAACCACAGCACAGCCTTTGACTACAATCCCAACGGCGGCATTATCGGCGAATATGCTTTGAAACTTCCCGCAGCGCAGGAATGCGCCGCCTTGGCTTTGCCCGAATTGGATTGGCAGATCCCCGAACACGATATGTTCCTGCTCGGCAAAAGTGCCGATATCCGTTATTTTTATGATGCAAACGGAAACCGCACCGTTACCGAACTTCCCGACGGCCAACGCATCCATCACTTATATTACGGCAGCGGGCATTTACACAGCATTATGCTGGACGACACCGTTATCGCCGATATCGAACGCGATAAGCTGCACCGCGAAATCCAAAGGACACAGGGAGCCTTGACCAGCAACTACGAACTGGACCCGCTGGGCCGTCTGAAAGCCCAAATCGCACAACTCAACGGCCTGTCTGAAAACGGCAAAGCAGCCGTAGGGGCGGGTTACAGCCAAACCGCCGTCAAACGCAGCTACGGCTACGACAAAACCGGCAACCTTACCCATTCGACAGACCAAAGAAGTGGTACGGTACATTACGGATACGACCCGCTGGGGCAAATCACCCAAGCGGGGGACAAACGGTTCGCCTTCGACCCCGCGCACAACATTATCGACAACCGCGAACGCAAAATCCAGAACAACCGCATCGACACCTATAACGGCGCAAAATTCTTCTACGACGCATTCGGCAACACCGTACACAAAGAATTTGCCGACGGCAGCACCCAAAACCTGTACTACGACGTGTTTCACCAACTTGTCAAAACGGAAACGTTCAAACACAATCCTGAAACGGGAGAATGGGTAAAAGAGACATGGCTGTTTGATTATGACGCATTAGGTCGCAGAATCAGTAAAGGCCGTCTGAAAAACGGCGGGCAAATTTCAGACGGCCTCGAAGACGTTACCGAGTTTATATGGAGCGGCAGCCGCCTGGTTCAGGAAGTAAACGGCAACGGCAGATATACCTATATCCACACCGACCAAGACAGTTACGAACCGCTGGCGCAAATTCACAGCTACACCGATACGGACGGCGAAAGCAGACAGGAGATCAACTACTTCCACTGCGACCAAATCGGCATTCCGCGCGAGATGACCGATAGGGACGGCAATCTGATATGGTTCGGCGAATACGATGCTTGGGGCAAACTCTCCAAAGAGACCAACGTAACGGGAAGAGCGCACCAGCCGTTCAGGTTGCAGAACCAGTATTGCGACAGCGAAATCAGGCTGCATTACAACTTCTTCCGGTATTACGATCCTGATGTGGGTAGGTTTGTTAATCAGGATCCGATTGGGTTAGGAGGTGGGGATAACATGTATTGGTTTGCGCCAAATGCAAATCAATGGATTGATATTTTAGGATTGATACGCGTTGGTAGATGGATGAGTGTCCAAGAATGTCAAAAAATGAAAGCAACTAATAAGGTTATAGAGAGCGATTCGGGAACTACTCATGTGGCAGTACCTGCGAACCCAAATGCTTTCGGTAAGCAAGCGGCAACAGGAAGTGTTTTTGTTGCTTTTGATGTTCCAGATTCATCTGTGAAAATGACAAATGCTCAATCAGGTTGGGGAAAAATTTTAGGGCCAAATACGCTGGAGGCACGATTAGCGAAGAAAAAAGGAAAGCCTGTTCCACAAATGCCCGAAGCTACTGATATACAAGTTTGCAAAAGAAAAGATAAAAATGGCAATATTAAAGATAATGAAAGCAATGACTGCTAAAAATCATATAACTAAATATCATTTTTTGGAGATTACAATTGAACGGAATTAACCCTTTAAACGATTTTATAACTTATCTAAAAACATTGGATTTATCTAATTTTGAAATTCTAGAAAGTTCAGATGATCAATCAATGGAGGTCATGAGCCTAACTTATATATCTGATGAAATTTTAGGAAGATTTACAATCTTGCATGAGCTAGGAACTATCATTGATATAATTGATGTAGATTCAGAACAACAAATTCAATTATTAAAACATGACAATAAAAATGTGAAAGATGCTTTAGAAAAATTCCATATTTTTCTAAATTCTTGCCAAATAGACTATGACAATATATTTAAATAACAAATAAAGATACGTTTTATGAAACATTTGTAGAGGTAATATTATAATGAGTAATACTCTTGTCGTAGATATTAATCTAGGAAGTTTAAGAACATCAAACAGTTTTTTAAAAATCATGAATGAAAAGTTATACTTTCCAAATTATTTTGGATTTAATTACAATGCACTAGATGAATGCATGCAAGATTTAAGCTGGTTACCTGAAGGAAAAATAATTATAAATTTCAAATTTATAGAAAGACTAAGAAAAAAAAATGAATCTTTATATAATATAATATATGATTGCCTTACCATGTATCAAGAATATTGGCAAAAAACTCAAGATAAAAAGCAAGTTGTAATAAATTTTTGAATAAAATTTCAATAAATATATTAAATTAATTTTAGTTAAACCATGAAAATTAATGACAGAAATGATTTTTTAGTTTTTTTAAGAGAATTCATCAATGAAACAAATACAGGAAACTTTGAAAATAATACCTTAAGTAGCTTTTTAGAGGCCATGGAAAGCTGGATTAAGGATATGGATGGATATTATAAAAATATAGGCAAAGAAGAGTATTGCGATAATCAAACTTTAAATTGGAGCATGTTGGCAGATATTCTTAATGCAGCACGAATATACGAATAGCTTGTAAACAAAACATACATATTCCCGCTTTCAGACGGCCTCCAAGACAAAACCCCGCTCAGAATCACCGAGTTCCAACGCGACATCTTGGGCCGCCTGATCCAAACCCTTGCCCACGACAGCACAGGCAAGGTTCAGGAAACCGCCTATCATTACGACCCCAACGGCAACCTCGTCCGCGCCGCCAATGCACACAGCATTACCTGCTTCGACTACAACGCAGGAGGCCAACTCATCGACCAGCACCACTGGAAGGTACCGACCCGAGAAGAAAACGCCAGAAACTGCCTGATAGCCACCGACTGGCGCGACCCGCAGTACGATATGCTGTTTTTACCGCAGACCCAAAGTATCCGTTACCATTACGACTTCAACGGCAACCGCACCACCACCGTATTGCCCGACGGCAGACAAATCAACTATCTGTATTACGGCAGCGGCCACCTGCACCAAATCAACCTCGACGGCGAAGTCATCAGCGACATCGAACGCGATAAGCTGCACCGCGAAATCCAAAGGACACAGGGTGCCTTGACCAGCCGCTACGAATTGGATCCGGTAGGCCGTCTGAAAAAACAGATTGCCGCCCTCAACGGCCTGTCTGAAAGCGGCAAAGGCAAAAACAAAGTAGCGGCGGGTTACAGTCAAACCGCCGTCAAACGCAGCTACGGCTACGACAAAACCGGCAACCTGCTCCACAGCAGCGACCAGCGGACGGGCACCACGCACTTTGAGTACGACAAACTGGGCAGAATCACCCGAGCGGGCAACGAACGGTTCGCCTTCGACCCGGCACACAATATCCTGTCCACCAACGGCCAAACCGTTTCAGACAGCCTCAACGCCGTTACCGACAACCGCATCAAACACTACAACGGCATCAGCTATTATTACGACGACCTCGGCAACCTGATTCATAGGGAACTGCCCGACGGCGAAGTACAAAACTATTTCTATGATTTGCATGACCAACTGGTTAAGGTGGAAATCTTTAAGAAAGACGGCAGTTGTCAATTCCATTCCAAAACTGAGCCACAGTTGTGGTCTAAAATTGAGCCACCCTATGAGCGGTGTTTCATCCGGTAAGAATCATTGCCCGTCTCAAAAATATCACAGCAATAAGTCAGGCGGTCCAGTAAAGCACCCGTCATCTTTTCATCCATAAACAGTTTCACCCATTCGCTAAAGGCCAAATTGGTTGTCATGACAACACTCGTCCTTTCATGCAGTTGGCTCATCAGATGAAACAGCAGCGCACCGCCTTTCTGACTAAACGGCAGATACCCCAACTCATCAAGAATCAACAAATCGTACCGACATTGCTGCTCGGTCAGTTTCAGACGGCCTTCGTCTTTGTCTGCTTCCAATTTGTTGACCAAGTCCAGTACATTCCAAAAACGTACCCTAAATCCTTGTGTCGCCGCTTCGATACCCAATGCTGTGGCAATATGCGTTTTGCCCGTACCCGGTCCGCCTACCAACACCACATTACGCTTCTGTCTGATATAGTCCCCGCCCAAAAGCAGTTCCAATGCCGGACGGTGTATCAAACTCTGCTCAAAATCGAAGTCGGCCAAACTGCGGTGTTGCGGAAACCTTGCCTGGCTAATCCGGTTTTGGGTACTCCTTGCGGTTTTGGCTATATGTTCGGCAGTCAACAACCGCTCCAGAATATCCAGCGTACCCCGTTTGCGACGGATGCCGTCCACTACGATTTCATCCCACTGCTCCGCCATCGCACCGAGTTTCAATTCTTTCAACAGTCCCGCCAGACGTTCATGCTGCATGATGCTTCTCCTTCATCGTATCCGTTTGTTTGCCCGACAGACTCAGTAAGCGGTCATAACGGCTGCAATCAACTGACGGCGGGACGGTAAGCGGGATGTCCCTAATATGGAAACGGGGTGGCGGAGGTTCTTTCAGACGGTTGATGATGTTCAAGACTGCCTCCGGAGTCGGCATACCTTCGTCCAATGCCAATTCCGCTGCCGTCAATGCCAAGTCGGCATCGTATTCGGCCATCAGGTTCAGCAGTTTGACCATCACCCGGTCTCCTTTGGGCTGCTTAAGCAAACAGGCTTTCAGACGCTCTATGACGGGCGGCAGTACCCAGCCGATAAAAGCCCTGCCGTCTCTTAACGCTCCGGGTTTCTTTTGCAGATAGGGCAAAAAATGCCAAGGGTTATAGCTGATGCCGTCTTTCACAAAGCTGCGCGGATGTTCGGCAATGCAGTCGGTATCGCTACAAAAGCGGACGGTCTGTGCGCCGATATAAACCCTAACCGTATTGCCCGCCCATTCGACCGGCACGCTGTAACGGTGGCGTTCGACGGTAACCAAAGATTGGTTGCTGACTTTGAGTATCTCCAAACGTTCTGCCGGATAGGGACGGAAAGCAGCCAACGAATGCTTCTCCCTTTCCCATATGTCGTTAACCGGCTGCCTGTATTCGGGATGTTTGTGCTGCCGCATCAGCCGCAGGCATTGCTGTTGCAGGTAGTCGTTGAGAGAGGTAAAGGAATCAAAAGCCAAAGTCGGCTTGAACAATCTTTCGCGCAGGTGGCGTATCTGCCGCTCGACCTGGCCTTTCTCCCAGCCGGAGGCCGGGGTACAGGCAACCGGTTCAATGAGAAAGTGGGTCATCATCTGTAAAAACTGTGCGTTAAACTCTCTCTCCTTACCTTTGCCGATTCGGGTAACGGCGGTCTTCATATTGTCGTAGATACCGCGGGCAGGTACGCCGCCGAAGAAAGCGAATGCGCGGTTGTGCGCATCCATCAACATATCAGCTTTCTGATTGGGATAAGCACAAACGAAAAAAGCCCTGCTGTGGCATAAGCGGAAATGAGCGATATTTACCTTAACGGTCTGTCCGGCCAAACAAACGGTTTCGATACTCCAGTCAAACTGATAAGCATCACCCGGAGCAAAAGCCTGAGCCATAAAGACCGGAACCGGCTTGGGTTGGTGCTGTTGGCGGAATTTGCGGATAAATACGGCAACGGCACTGTACTGTCCGGCATAACCGGCATCTTTGAGGCGTTCGAAATGTCGACGGGCAGAAAGGTGTTGCTGTTTGGGCAGCCGGGCTTCTTGGAGCAACTGTTGGGTCAACACGTCAAGAAAAGGACCGAGCTTGGGGTAATGGGTTTGTTCTCTGCGGTAGACGGGGGGTTCGACTGTGGCGTGCTGCAGATATTTGGCGACTGTATTGCGGGAGAGTTTGAGTTGTTTGGCGATTTCACGTTGTGAGAGTTTCTGTCGGTGAAAAAGCCGGTGCACTTTTGCGATGGTTTCCATGCATAACATCCAGGTTGGGCTCCGCTGTGTGATAGAGCGGAGCAGTTTATAACAAACGGAGAGTGGCTCACTTTTGGAGCACAACTCCCCGTTTCCCTGGCTCAGTTTTGCACGATATTTAACAGGAGGTACCGACTAAAGAAGAGAACGCCCGAAACGGCCTGATAGACACCGACTGGCGCGACCCGCAGTACGATATGCTGTTCCAGCCGATTACCGACAGCATCCACTACCATTACGACTTCAACGGCAACCGCACCACCACCGTACTGCCCGACGGCAGACAAATCAACTACCTGTATTACGGCAGCGGCCACCTGCACCAAATCAACCTCGACGGCGAAGTCATCAGCGACATCGAACGCGATAAACTCCACCGCGAAATCCAAAGGACACAGGGAGCCTTAACCAGCCGCTACGAGCTAGACCCGCTAGGCCGTCTGAAAAAACAGATAGCCGCACTCGACAGCCTGTCTGAAAGCGGCAAAACAGCCGTAGGGGCGGGTTACATACCCGCCCGCACCCCTGCCCAAACCGCGGTCAAACGCAGCTACGGCTACGACAAAACCGGCAACCTGCTCCACAGCAGCGACCAGCGGACGGGAACGACGCATTTCGAGTATGACAAACTCGGCAGAATCACCCAAGCAGGCAACGAACGGTTCGCCTTCGACCCTGCGCACAATATCCTGTCCACCAACGGCCAAACCGTTTCAGACGGCCTCAACGCCGTAACCGACAACCGCATCAAACACTACAACGGCATCAGCTACTACCATGACGAGTTCGGCAATCTCATTCACCGCGAGCTGCTATCCGCCATTAATTTTCCGCTTTACCCATCCCTCCATAAACCGGCACAAAACCCCGGCACTACCAACTACCGCCACCATACGGGAAACGTGGAATGCTGTAACAACCGGCACCCCGAGCTGTAATACTTTTGCGGTAATCGTCATTTCCGCAACTCCTCCGGGTGCCAAGCCTAAGCCTAATGTCGGTAAGGGAATTACACTGATTTTTGCCAAAATATAAGTTGCCAGCGCTGTGAGTAAAAGCGATATGGTTACGCTGACCGCCACTACGCTTAATAAACGCGGGGCGCTTTTGAAAAAGCTCGGTAAAAATTTGTTCCCCAACGCCCAGCCGATAAATAATTGCCCGATTTTAGAAATCACGAGCGGCATGGCGGATAAGTGGATGTCGGAAACGGTCAACAATATTGCTGCCAAAAGAGGGCCGAACGTCCACGGATTCGACCATCTTCGCCACTCGAAAAATCGTGCAAACATATAAGCCAAACCAAAGAGCAATATCAAGCCACCCCAATGTATTTGCGTGTTTTGCTGCAATACGCTGTTATCGATGTTTTGATAGCCCATGTATTGATAGAAAAACGGCACGATGGTCACAATCATCAACACACGCAGCGAATGCGCGGATACGACTTTGTCGATTTGTGCGCCTTTCTGATCGGCCATATTCGCCATTTCACTGGCTCCGCCCATGGCCGAAGCGAACCAAGCAGTTACAAAATCCACGCGGGCAAAACGATAAAGCAGCAAACTGCCAAGCACACCCAGACTAACGGAAAACACCATACCGAAAAGCAGCCAAGGCCAATATTTGAGCAGCAAACTGACCATATCGGGCGTGAAATAAAGCCCCAAAGAAATTCCGATAATCGTTAAGCCCACTTTACGGCACAGCCCCG
Source organism: Neisseria sp. Dent CA1/247 (assembly GCF_022870825.1). NCBI lineage: Bacteria > Pseudomonadati > Pseudomonadota > Betaproteobacteria > Neisseriales > Neisseriaceae > Neisseria > Neisseria sp. Dent CA1/247. Next base: position 1,815,190 of record NZ_CP091522.1, read on the forward strand.
GTGCTTTTACAGGTAAGCCGTTCAAGCTCAACACAGCGGTTGCCAACAATGAACCCAGCAGCCACGGAATCGGCAGCCCGATAGCATTGGCGGCTAATGCGCCGGCAAGCGCAGCGGCAAACCCGATTAAATACTTGGTTAACGTGTTCATTTGGGCATTCCCTATTGCATCAAAGCAATTCAGTAACTTACAGACAATGTATAACAAAAAACTGCATATGGTACATATTCTTAATGAAACCATATGCAGTTTGCCATCATATCGCTATCAGCCGTGCGTTAAGCAGCTTTACGGCGGCGCAACCAACGGTATATCGGCAGCAGCACCATAAACACAGACAAAGTCCACAAAGCCTGCACAATCACTCCGTTAAACAAAATACCGACATCGCCTTGCGAAATAGACAGTGCCCGGCGTAGGCTCGACTCCATCAATTCACCCAACACATAACCCAAAATCAATGCTGAAAGCGGGAAATTCAGTTTACGCAGGATATAACCGAAAATACCCAAACACACCATCAAAATCAGGTCGAAAGTTGTGCTGTGAATAGCATAAACGCCTACGAAGCTTACCGCCGCAATGGCAGGAATCAGAATGTAATTCGGCACATTCAACAATTTGGCAAAGAAACCCACTAGCGGAATATTAAGAACCAGCAAAATCACGTTGCCGATAAACAAAGAGGCTATCAATCCCCACACAATATCGGGCTGTTCGCTAAACAGCTGTGGGCCGGGCGTGATGTTGTAAAGCGTGAGCGCGCCCATCATCACGGCGGTCGTGCCGGAGCCGGGCACGCCCAAAGTCAGCATGGGAATGAACGAACCGCAGGCAGAGGCATTGTTGGCGGCTTCGGGGGCGGCAATACCGCGCAAATCGCCATTACCAAAATTGCCTTCTTTGCCGGCAATTTTTTTCTCGTTGGTATAAGACATCGCACTGGCAATCGTAGCACCCGCTCCCGGCAGAATACCGATAAAGAAACCGGCTACACCGCTTCGCACAATCGCACCCAAACTGAACAGCAGTTCTTTCAAATTAAACAACGTGCGCTTGCCCTGCTCCAACGCTTTTTGGCCTTTTTCCGTATGCTCCAGCATGATCAGAATTTCGCTGACGCTGAAAAAGCCGATAACGATGGTGGTGAACTGGATTCCGTCCGACAAATTAACCGAATCAAAAGTAAAGCGGTACACACCGGTTACGGCATCCACACCCACCATCGCCAAACCCAAGCCGATCAGCGCTGCTACTCCGGTTTTCACCGGTTGGTCGCTAACCAAGCCACTTAAGCAGGTAATGGCAAACACCATCAGTACGAAGTATTCCGCAGGGCCGAATGCAATCGCCCAATGTGCCAACAAAGGTGCAAACAAAACCACGCCGATGGTGGCAATCAGGCTGCCGACAAACGAGCTGGCCGCGGATAAAGACAACGCAATGCCCGCCTTACCCTGCTTGGCTAAAGGATAACCGTCAAGCGTTGACATAATCGCCGCCGCATCGCCCGGCACATTAAGCAAAATAGCCGAAATCCGCCCGCCGTACTCACAGCCGAGATAAACGGCCGCCAGCAAAATCAAAGCCGAATCTGCCGGCAAGCCCAACGCAAAGGCAAAAGGCAGCAGCAAAGCCACGCCGTTAATCGGCCCCAAACCGGGCAACATACCAACAATGGTGCCGATAAAGGCACCGATAAACGCCAGCAACAGGTTTTTCGGCATCAAGGCCACCTGAAAACCCGACATCAAATATTCTAACGTTTCCATTTATATACCTCCGCCATGATCAACCGAAAAAGCCCAACGGCAGCGGCACATCAAGCAACGAATTAAACAATAAATACAAAAGCCCGCCCAATACCGCACCGGATATTGCGCAATGCAGGGTTTTGCCGCCAAACAGCTTGCCCACGCCGAAAGCCATCAAAGCCGTGGCGATAGGAAAGCCTAAAATTTCAAACAAAACTGCATAAGCGGCCAAAAACCCGATACACAGGCCGACTTTTTTCAAAATGGCCGGGGTATAGCCTAAATCAATATATTCTCCACGCGGCCGCACAATCAAAAACACGCAGCACAAACCAAGCAGAGAAAGAATCAGCACGGGATAAGGGCGCGGCCCTAAGGGATCATAAGCAATCGGAGCCGTATAACCCCATGCCAGATAGAGAAGGCCGAGCACTGCCAACAACAATACTCCGGCAAACAAGCGTTCTATTTTCATACGCTTAAACTCCGTCGAAAACCGTCAAAAGTATTCTTTAATCACTATACGGCCAAATCATAATAAAAACCGGCAACCGCAGTTGCCGTTTTTATCAATTTCAAGTTTTATCAAACACTTGAAAAGCTGTTCGAGCCAATACTTACCCTCTTTCCCAATTATTTGATCAACTCGAATTCTTTAGACAACGCACGCATTTCTTCGGTATTTTTTTCCACATACCGTGCCAATTCGTCGCCGGTCAGCTGGAACGGCAGCAAATCACGTTGGGCACGCAATTCGGCAAACTTCGGATCTTTCAGCATGGCATCGAAATGGGTTTTCCACCATTGGAAAGCCTCTTCGCTCACTTTCGGCCCCATGTAGTAGCCGCGGATTACCGGCCATTCCACGTCATAGCCCTGCTCTTTTGCCGTAGGAATGTCTTTCAGACGGCCTTCCAGTCTGTTCGGCGCAAACACCGCCAAAACGCGCACTTTGCCGGATTCGATATGCGGCCCCATCTCTGCAATACCCGCGCTTACCACGCTGATATGGTTACCCAAAACCGCCGTAACCGCCTCGCCGCCGCCTTCAAGCGCCACATAAGTCATGTCTTTCGGCTTGATGCCGGCAGCCTTGGCCACCATCGCAGTTTGCAGCCAGTCTTGACCGCCCACGCTGCCGCCCGCGCCGAAGCTGATGGATTTGGGGTCTTTCTTCAACGCCTCAACCAAATCTTGCAGGTTTTTCAAAGGCGAATCAGCATTCACGGCAACCATACCGTAATCGGTGCCGACAGCCGCCAGCCAGCGCACGTCTTTTTCTGAATATTGGCCGAACTTGCCTTGCGCCAAGTTCAACAGCGAGCCGGTAGAAAACGCCACAATCGCATCGTTATTGGCAGGATCGTTGGCAACGATTTTGTTATACGCTACTGCGCCCACACCGCCCGGCATATACGTTACGCGCATCGGTTTATCCAATTGGCCGGTATCTTTCAAACCGCTTTGCGCCAGCTTACAAGTCAAATCAAAGCCGCCGCCCGGTTTGGCCGGTGCGATACATTCAGGCTTGGCCGGAGCGCCTGCTTCTGCTTTATCTTTATTACATGCGCTCAATGACAATGCTGTCGCAACTGCCAAGCTTAAGTAGGTATATTTTTTTAATTGCATATCGATTTCTCCAATAGAGGTATGTGTCAAAAGACTTGCAGGGCATCTTCAAAACGGTTTGAGTACAGTGAAGCTCTCGACAAGTCTCTAGCGAAAAAATTAAATGAGAATTGAAATTTTGTCAAATTTATTTAATTTTTTGTGAAATTTTATGTTTCATCTGAATAGTTCTTAACATGTTAAGAACTTTTTTCTGCCGGCTTATTTATCATCAACATCCCGCAGTTTCATGCTTAAAACAGAAAAATCTGCATGAAAAACAAAGCTGAACCTTTACACATGCCGACTCGTTTTCACAAAAACTCATTATATAAGTATTAATTATTTTCATCTTAATTAAATCACACGAATAATTTATCTGCCGGGATAAAAACAAAGACCGGGTTCTGTTTCTCACAGAACCCGGTCTTTTGAGGCCGTCTGAAAGTCCAATCTGCTTTTTCAGACGGCCTCACTCAACTACTTCAAACCTATTACAACAAAGCTTCCGGCGACTCCGGCAGAATCTGCCCGCCGTCCACAATCAATGTTTGGCCGGTAATATAAGCAGCTTCACGGCTGGCTAAAAAACAGGCTGCATAGCCGATGTCTTGCGGCTTGCCGAGAGTGTGGGTCGGAATGGCCGCACGCATTTGCGCCAGATAAGTTTCGCCCTGCGCTTCCAAACCTTCGGTCAAAATATTGCCCGGCATCACGGCATTAACGGTAATGCCGAAGCGTGCATATTCAAGCGCTGCACTGCGCATAAAGCCGAGCTGCCCGGCTTTGCTGGCGCCGTAATGGCTCCACCCCGGAAAACCGGTTACCGGGCCGGTAATCGACGAAGTAATCACAATCCGCCCGTAATTCTGCGGCTGCATCACGTTTAAGGCCGCCTGAACGATAAAAAACGTGCCTTTCAGGTTGATGCTGTGGGTGTTGTCCCAATCGGCTTCGCTCATTTCGGCTAAGTTTTTTTGCGGGAAAATGCCGGTGTTCGAACACAAAATATCAAGCTTACCGTGCTGCTTCACCACTTGCTCAACCGCTTCCCGGCAACTTTGCTGAGAACGCACATCCAAATATTGATAATGCCCGCCCAATGCGGCCGCCGTTTTCTCTCCGTTTTCACGGTCGATATCGGCGATAACGACATTGGCTCCGGCTTTTTTCAGCACTTCGGCAATGCCTTTGCCGATGCCTTTGGCGCTGCCGGTTACTAAAGCGGTTTGGCCGTTGAGGGAAAATAGATTCATGGCTTCTCCTTTAGATTGTGGGTTTATTGGCTACATGCTTTGTAAAGCGAACAATACCGTTAAGTTGATATTTTACGCCCTTAGCCTGCGGGTTTAAGCCTAAGTATCTTTTGTTTAAACATCTGCTTTAACCGTTGCCGCTGCAAACATGCCAACGCTTTATGATGTGGACTTCCATATCACGCGGCGCTTCCAGCGTACATTCCGCCTGCCCTTTCCATACGCAAGCCAGCATGAAATTGCCTATTTTTGCGCTTATGCCGTTCCAACCACCCTCTTGGTTCACATGCAGACATTTGAGGCCGTCTGAATCATATTGCCACCCTACCCTTTGCATATCCGACGGGAACGCCAAACCTGCGGCTTTCAATAAGGCTTCTTTCAAGGTCCACAGTTCGTAAAAATCTTCACTCAGCCAACCGCGTTGCGCCAAATATTCCTGCTCGTGCGGAGCAGCCACCCACTCGGCCAGCGCCGCAAAATCGCGCGGCCGCATGTATTCCAAATCCACACCGGCATGCGGTACGCCATTACCCGTTAAAACAGCCGCCGAACCTTTGCTGTGCGACAAAGACAGCACGGGCAAAACCGCCTGCTGCTTGAGGTAGCGGCTTACCTTCCAATCCATCCGTTGCGCCAGAGACGGATTGTGCGCCACGCGGTTTTTGTCCTGCACATCCAGCATTTCCGCGCGATACAGATCGGCGCAGCTGTGATCTGCAAGCAGGCAAATCAGTTGGGGCTGCTTCGTCAAGGCCGTTTCCATATCCATCTATCCATAAAACCTTGAGGCCGTCTGAAAAAGTTGCGAAGCTCTCAAGTTCGCTTTCAGACGGCCTCAATCTCTCCAACCATCATCCGCCGTTTATTAGGCCCAATGTTTCTTTTTAGACGTTTTACCAATCCCCGGATTAAAACTGTTGGTCGGGTCGAGCTTGCGGTAAAACTGCTTCAAAGCAGGCTTGGCTTCATACAGATGGCCTACGTTGTGCTCCGCCGGATATTGAGCGCCGCGTTGGTCGAGCAGCTCCAGCATTTGGTGTTCCAAATCCGTGCAGTTATGGCCTTTTTTCACGATATAGTCTTGGTGGAATACATGGCACATGAAATGGCCGTAGTAAAGTTTGTGGCTGATTTTACTGTCGATTTCAGACGGCAGCCGTTCAAACCAATCATCATCGTTGCGGCGCAAAGCAATATCCAGCGCCACAATGTCTTCCACTTCTTGATCATGCACGGCACGGTAGCGCACGGCTGCGGAAGCCACGGCAAAACGGTGCAGCATGGCCGCTTGGGTTTCTTCGGGGCTGCATTCAAAATAAGCGCCCGATTTTTCGGCAAAATAAGTTTTCAAAAACGCCCTCGCCTCGTCAACCCCCTCGCCGCCCATTTTCAAAATCAAATGATGCTCGAAACGGCTGCGGTAGTCGCGCAAAGAATAAGGAAGATGTTCCGGCAGATATCGGCTGACAAACTGCAAAACCTTATCTGAAAAGTGCGGCGGCAACAGCTTGAACTTCTTGCCCAACCGATCGACTTTTGCCTTGAAATCAAACAACTTGGGCAGCTGGTGTGTGCCGAATTTTTTAATCACCCAAAACGTGTCTTTGCCGTACTCGGCAGCCATATCAAAGGCATCGCGGTGAATATATTCGCCGGAAACGGGCAGATTTTTGAAACTGCCCAACACGGCGCGGCGGATGTCGGTGAGTTCTTGGGTATCGTTGGTGCCGATATAGAAAACGGCGATATTTTTTTCCAAAGGAAAGGTATCCAAGCGCACGGCAAACACCATCAGCTTGCCGGCACAGCCCGATGCTTCGTAATGGCGGGCAGGGTCGGCATTGAAACGGGCGGCGGTGGGTTCGTCCACTTGGCGCACATGATTGCAGTAGGCGTGATCGTGGCCTTTTCCGGCATCGCGGGTAATGTCTTTTTGCTGATAATGATGGCCTTGCAGATTGGTGAGGATTTCTTCGGGGGTTTCGCCCAAATCAATGCCCAGATGGTTGATTAAATGAAGCTTTCCCTGTTCGTCTATTTGCGCGAACAAAGCCATTTCGGTATAAGCGGGGCCGCGTTGTACCAGTGCGCCACCCGAATTGTTGCACACGCCGCCCAGCACGGATGCGCCGATACACGATGAGCCGATTACGGAATGCGGTTCGCGCCCCAACGGTTTCAGCAGCAATTCAAGTTGATTCAAAGTAGCGCCCGGCAGACACACGACTTGCTCGTTGTTATTGATGGGGCGGATGATGTCCATGCGCATAGTGTTCACAATCACGATATCGCGGTCGTAATCGTTGCCGTCGGGCGTGGAACCGCCGGTCAGCCCCGTATTGGCAGCCTGCGTGAGCACAATCACATCGGCTTCCACACAGGCTTGCAGAATCTTCCATTGCTCCAACACAGTGCCCGGCCGCACCACGGCAAGTGCTTTACCTTCGCCGAAACGGTAGCCTTGGCGGTAGGGTTCGGTTTTGGCCGGATCGGTAATGATGTATTGCTGGCCGACAATTTCCGTGAGCGTTTGTAACAACCGGGTTGCGTTCATGATGTTCTCTTATATTCAATGGTTACTTGTGAAATATAACAAGTGTGCGTTTTTTTCACAGATTGGTCAAATATGTAAAACAAAACTTCCCCATAACAAAACCGCCCTCTGAATCGCTATAACTCAGAGGGCGGCCGGTTAAACGGAGAACGTATTATTTACAGTTCACACCTTGAATTTTCGGCGTATCACCATCGCCGACTTTAAATACGCACTTGGTTGAAGAGCTACCCGAAATGGTCAGATTACCGCCGGACAGATTGAGGTTAACCGGCTCTTTCACGCCCATGCTCACGGCAGTAGAAGCGAGCTTTTGTACGTTGTCTTGTGTGTAAGATGTGTTATTGGATGCTACTTTGATTTCTTTGGCTGCATAAACGTTTGCAGTCGCCAACAAAGCAGCGGCGGCATACAGGGCAAAGAATTTGGTTTTTTTCATGGATTTGTTTCCTTAACAATGGTGCAATACATGCACCGGTGTATGTAGAATAGGGGCAAATGCTTTCTACTGCAAGTTATGGGATTTTTTTTACCGAATAATGTTGTAAACCGATGCATTTTCTTCACATTTTTAGCAGCTTAAAGCAACAAACTATTGTTTTTACATTATTCGTTCCATCAAAAAATTTCAGACGGCCTCATCGATGCTTCGAGGCCGTCTGAATCATTTCTTAGCATAAACCTGCTGTGTTTACTTATTAAAAGGTATATCCGGTTTCCAGTTCATCATCGCCCACCAGCTCCACCAACAAAGCATACAGCGGCGCCAAATCATGATAACGGCGGGTGGCGCGGCGCAGGTAATTCAAAAAGCGCGGAATTTCGGGGCGGTATTTGTCTTTGCCGTCGCGGTAATAAAGCCGCGCGAAGATACCGGCTACTTTCAGATGGCGTTGAACGCCCATCCATTCAAACCAGCGATAAAATTCGTCGAAATTTTCAGGCACGGGCAAACCGGCCGCACGCGCTTTTTCCCAGTAGCGGATCACCAAATCCAGCACAAATTCTTCTTCCCATTCGATAAAGGCATCGCGCAGCAGCGACACCAAATCGTAAGAAATCGGGCCGTATAAAGCGTCTTGGAAATCCAGCACGCCGGGGCGGTCTTTTTGCAGCATCAGGTTGCGGACGATGAAATCGCGATGCACATACACTTGCGGCTGAGCCAGCAATGGCGGCAGTAAAACGTCCACGGTTTGCTGCCACAGCTGCTTTTGTTTGAAGTTCAAAGGCTTGCCCAGTTCTTTAGCCACAAACCATTCGGGGAACAGGTTAATTTCGCGCAGCATCACTTCGCGGTCATATTCGGGCAATACGCCGGCTTGACTGTTTTTCTGCAAAACAATCAGTTCGTCAATGGCTTCCAGCAGCAGCGCTTTATGGGCAATTTCGCTAGGCTCGTGCTGCATGGCGGTGAGAAACGTGGTATTGCCTAAGTCGTTCAGCACCATAAAACCTTGAGATTCGTCCACATGCTGAACTTGCGGCACGTTAACCATATCAAATAGTTTTTGCACTTTTAAATAAGGTGCAACGCTCATTTTATCGGGCGGGGCATCCATACAGACAACCGTTTGGCCGTCTGAAAACACGGCGCGGAAGTAGCGGCGGAAATCGGCATCGGCGGCGGCAAACTCAAGATTGAACGCCCGCTGGGGGTAAAGCGCCTCGAGCCAGTTTTTCAGTTCAGATTGTCGTTGCATAGTCGTTTTGTGTTTTTTCAGGTTACAATAGCCGCTATTCTAACTGGCAAAACCGATTTAAGGTGAGACTTTGGCTCGTTTATTTTCATTAAAACCGCTGGTGCTGGCACTGAGTGTCGGTTTCGGAGCAAGCGTTACGGCGCAGGCTGCCAATGATTTGTCACTCGGCAGCACTTGCCTGAATTGTTCGCCGGAAAAATTACAGAAATACGCAAAATCACATAGCAATCCCGATATCAAACGCAGCGGGGAAACGCCCCTGCCCTCCGATTACACCCGCATTACCGCCGACAAAGTGGAAGGCCAAACCAATGTCAAAGTGCGGGCCGAAGGCGATGTGATTATCGAGCGCAACGATCAAGTGTTGAACGCACAATGGGTGGACTACGACCAAACCAATGAAACGGTAACGGCCGGCGACCAATTCGTGCTTTACCAAAACGGCTCCACCGTCAGCGGCAGCAACCTCCAATACAACCTTTCAGACGGCACCGGTGTTTCCCACAACGCCCGCCTCGAAGCCGAGCAAGATGGCCGCCGTCTGCAAAGCGTGAGCGAAAAAGCCGAAATGCAGGGCAACGGCCGCTACAAGCTCATCAACACCCAATTCAACACCTGCTCGCCCGGCGATGCCAGCTGGTTTATCAAAGCCAAAAGCATAGAAGCCGATCAAAACACCGGTATCGGCGTGGCCAAAAACGCCTCTTTGGTATTCGGCGGCGTGCCCGTTCTCTATACACCGTGGGTTGATTTCCCGCTCAACGGCCACCGCAAAAGCGGCCTGCTCGTACCCAACCTAACCATCGGTTCAGACGGCCTCGAGTTTGATCTGCCCTACTATATGAACCTCGCCCCCAATTACGATGCCACGATTGCACCCGGCTTTATCGCCAGACGCGGCGTGCGCTTGGGCGGACAATTCCGCTATCTTGACGAAAAATTCGCCGGACAAGTGGAAGGTTCGTGGATGCCGGACGACAGAAAAAGCATTCACAACAACCGCTATCAGGCCAAACTCGACCACCGCCACCAATTTACCGACAACCTGCGCGGCGGCGTGGAATACCATCAAGTTTCCGACGACGACTATTACCGCGACTTCTACGGCCGTGAAGACATTGCCCGTAACGTCAACCTCAACCGTCAGATTTGGTTAAACTACGACCGCCGGCTTTGGGGCGGCAGCGCAAGCAGCTATTTCACCGCACAAAAATACCAAACCCTTGCCAATGCCGACGGCTTCAAAGACGAGCCATACAGCATCATGCCCCGCTTCTCGACGCAATGGGAAAAAAATGCCGCCAAAGCGCAGTTCAACGTATTCGGGCAATTCACCCGCTTTGCCCACGATACCAAACAAGCCGGCAACCGCGTCGTGCTCTACCCCAGCGTGAAATGGGATTTGCACAATTCATGGGGTTATGTGCGGCCGAAAATCGGTTTGCACAGCACTTATTATGATTTGGACAGCTTGGGCAATATTCCCTCACGCACCGTATCGCGTACTTTGCCCATCATTAATATCGACAGCGGCATCACTTTAGAACGCAATATCTCCTTATGGGGCGACCGCTACCTGCAAACCCTTGAGCCGCGCCTGTTTTACAACTATATCCCTTCCAGATCCCAAAATGATCTGCCGAACTTTGACACTACCGAAAACAGCTTCAACTATGCCCAGCTTTTCCGAGAAAACCTGTATTCAGGCAACGACCGCATCAACTCGGCCAACAGCGTTTCCACAGCCGTACAAACCCGGCTTCTCAACCCGGATAACGGCTCTGAAATCTTCCGCGCCGGTATCGGGCAAAAGTTTTATCTTAAAAACGATAATGTTCAGCCCGACGGCAGCATAGGCCGTTACACGCGCAACCGCTCAGACATCGTAGCCTTTGCCAACGGCAACATCAGCAACAACGTGCGCTTGGATTTGGATATCCATTACAGCCAAAACGAAAGCCGTGCCGAAAGCTATTCCGCCGGACTGCGCTACAACCCTGCTCCCGGCAAAACCTTAAGCGCCCGCTACAAATACGGACGCAACGAAAAAATCTATCTGCAAGACAACGGCAGCTATCATTACGACAAACTCAACCAAATAGATTTGGCCGCACAATGGCCGCTTACCCCCAATCTTTATGCCGTAGCACGCTACAACTACGAAATCAGAGCCAAAAAACCGCTTGAAATGCTGGCGGGATTAGAATACAAAAGCGGCTGCGGCTGCTGGAGTGCCAGCGTAGTCGGCCAACGCTACGTTACCGGCCTGCACAGCAAGAAAAACGCCGTATTCTTCAATTTGCAGCTTAAAGACTTAAGCAATATCGGCAACAACCCATTCGAGAAACTACGCTTGGCCATTCCCGGCTACAGCAAAACCAACGAGGTAGTCAAACCATGAATTTCAAAACCCTGATGCTTGCTGCCGCCACCGGCTTGGCCTTACACACCGCACAAGCCTCTGAGATCAAACAGGTCGACGGCATTGCCGCCGTTGCCGGCAACGAAGTCATCACCCACCGCGACGTACGCCAAGCCATGGCCGAAGCCCGCAGCTTTTTGGGTAAAAACAATGTTTCCGAAAACGAACTGCGCACACAGGTATTGCAGCAGCTCATCAATCAATCACTGATCGTCCAAGCGGGCAAACGCCGTAATATTACTGCCAGCGATGCCGAAATCGACAACGCACTGGCAGACATCGCCCAATCGCGCAAAACCACGGTTGAAGCCCTGTATACCCAAAGTGCCAAACGCGGCGTAAGCAAAGCCGCCATGCGCCGCAGCATTGCCGACAGCATCATCACGCAAAAAGTGCAGCAGCAAGCCGTGATGCAGCATACCCGCGTCAGCGATGCCGAAATCAACGCATTTATCCAAAGTGCCGCCCGACAAGGCATCAGCCTGCCGCAAGGCCGGCCTTTACGCCAATACCGCGCCCAACACATTTTGATTAAAGCCGACAATCCCAAAGCCGTTCAAGCCGCAGAAAGCAGCATCCGCAATATCCACAAACAAGCCCGCAGCGGCATGGACTTCGCAGGCTTGGCGCGCCAGTTTTCGCAAGACGGCAGTGCCAACAGCGGCGGCGACTTGGGCTGGTTTTCAGACGGCCAAATGGTGCCGGAATTTGAAAATGCCGTACATAACTTGACTCCCGGTCAGATCAGCCGCCCCGTGCGTACACAATTCGGCTGGCACATCATCAAACTGGTCGACGTGCGCGATGCCGGCACACCCGAAGAGCGGCAACGCGAAGCAGTACGCCAATACATTGCCCAACAAAAGGCCGAACAAGCCGCAACTAATCTGCTGAAAGAACTGCATCAAAGCGCGTATGTGGAAATCCGCCGCTAAGCCGTTCTAAAATACAAAAAGATAGCCATGCTTTTCCGGTGCCGGCTATCTTTTTTATATGCGCAACAAATACCCATGGAACCGCTTGCCGCCCCAAAACATTAATATTAAAACAAAACCTAAGCGCATATAATTTAGCCTTGACTACATCGCACTACAACACGGTATAATTCCGTCTTCACGCAGACCGTTACCGAAACCCGAAAAGTCCGCTTTCAGGCGGCCTGCATTCACACTCAACCACCAACCAAACCACAAAGGAAACCAACATGGGCATTAAGATTGCCATCAACGGTTATGGCCGTATCGGACGTCAGGTATTACGCGCAATCTACGATTACAAACTGGAAAAACAACTTGAAGTCGTGGCGGTTAACGCCAGCGGCAGCATAGAAACCAATGCCCACCTCACCAAATTCGATACCGTACACGGCCGCTTCGACGCAGATGTGTCTCATGATGAAAACCACTTGATCATCAACGGTAAAAAAATTCCTTTCTTCTCTACCCGCAACCCCGCCGAACTGCCGTGGGATCTTTTAGGCGTTGACTTGGTAATGGAATGTACCGGCGCATTCACCAGCAAAGCCGCAGCCAAAGTCCATTTGGAATCAGGTGCTAAAAAAGTGCTGATTTCAGCCCCCGGCGGCGAGGATGTGGACGCGACTATTGTATACGGCGTTAACCACAACGTATTAACCCCCGAAATGACCGTCGTATCCAACGCATCATGCACCACCAACTGCTTGGCTCCCGTTGCCAAAGCCCTGCACGAAGGCATCGGCATCAACAAAGGCTTGATGACCACCATCCACGCCCTCACCAACGACCAAACCGTTACCGACGTGCGCCACAAAGACTTGCGCCGCGCCCGCAGCGGCGTGGAAAACATGATTCCAACCAAAACCGGTGCCGCCAAAGCCGTAGGCTTGGTACTGCCCGAGCTGAAAGGCCGCTTGGACGGCTTGGCCATCCGCGTGCCGACAGTAAACGTTTCACTGGTCGATCTGAGCTTTGAAGCCGCCCGCGATACCACTGTGGAAGAAATCAACGGTATTCTGAAAGCCGCTTCGGAAAACGAAATGAAAGGGATTTTGAGCTACAACACCCTGCCCTTGGTTTCCATGGACTTCAACCACACCACCCAAGCCAGCAACTTCGACAGCACGCTGACCAAAGTAACCGCCGGCAATATGGTTAAAGTATTCTCTTGGTACGACAACGAATGGGGCTTCAGCTGTCAAATGCTGAATACCGCCCGTGCCATGTTCGGTTTGGAAGTCACACCGTTCAAATAATCCGAAACCCGGTTGCATGGTGAGGCCGTCTGAATATTTTGTTCAGACGGCCTCATCGTATTACACAAACCATTAATCCGACATCCGAAATTTCAGCCTCTATACTTTTCAGACGGCCTTCAGTAATTTCTTTTATAATCCGACATCTTTGACATGACTTCCCACTTCACCATGCAACGCGTACTCATTCTCCAGCATCCGTCTCTCAACCAATGCAACTTAAGCGTTTTAAACAGCCTTAACCTGCCCGCGGCAACACCATCCGGCCGTACCCTGCGCATTCCCGTGGCAGACGATTTCCAAGTCGGCGAAACGCTATCACGCACGCTGCAGGAGCAGTCTATCGATTATGCCGTATTGCCCGACATGGCGTTTTCCGACTTGGGTCTGATTGTGAGCGACATGGATTCGACACTGATTACCATCGAATGCGTGGACGAAATTGCCGCCGGGGTCGGCCTGAAAGAACAGGTTACCGAGATTACCGAGCAAGCCATGCGCGGCGAATTGGATTTCGAGCAATCCCTGCGCCGCCGCGTCGCCCTACTCGCCGGCTTGGATGCGCGGGTACTGCAAGAAGTGTACGACAAGGTTTTACAGCTTTCGCCCGGCGCGGAATATCTGCTCGATGAATGTAAAAAACACGGTGTGAAATTTTTACTGGTCTCCGGCGGCTTCACCTTTTTCACCGAACGGCTGCAACAGCGGCTCGGCTTTGAATACCAACACGCCAATGTTCTGGAGATTTCAGACGGCAAGCTCACCGGAAAACTCGTCGGCAAAATCGTCGACGCCCAAACCAAAGCCGACTTGCTGGCCGAATACCGCACCAAACTCGGCTTGCAGGCACATCAAGTATTGGCTATGGGCGACGGCGCCAACGATATCCCCATGCTGCTCGAATCCGGCGTCGGCATCGCCTACCGCGCCAAACCCAAAGCCCAAGCATATGCCGACGCCTGCATCCGCTTCGGCGGGCTGGAAGCCGTGCGCGGCTGGTTCCGTTAAAAGTCTGATGAATGAAATGATGATGCCGTCTGAAACTTTTCAGACGGCATCATCATTTCAAGCAACAGCTTTTATTCTTGTTCGCTCTCCGTGCTGCGGATTACCAGCAGCGGCAGATGGCTTTGACGCATCACGGTTTCGGCAAAGCTGCCCATCAGTAAGTGCATCAAACCGCTGCGGCCGTGCGTACCCAACACAATCAGGTCAGAACCTTGAGAATCGGCATAATCCACCAATTCCTGAGCCATTTCGCGCGCGCCTTTATTGGCCACCAGCAGATGTTTCACCACATCCGACACGCCCTGCTCTTTGGCACAGTTTTCGGCAAAATCCAATACCTCGTTACCTTGTGCGACCGCTGCCGCCTCATAACTCTCGTGTTGCAGAAACTCAGGAGCCAACGCCATGTATTCGGCGGGATTGGCCACATGCACCAAAGTCAAACGCGCATTGCCCGAACCCGCCAAAGCGACTGCATGTTTCAAGGCATTGAGAGATGTTGCGCTACCATCTACGGCCACCACTAAATTTTTATACATCATTCATTCTCCTTGGTTAACGGCACCTTACCGGCCCTTTGTGTGAAGTGTGAATCAAACCCAGCTTGAAGTATAATACCCCCACGCTGTTTTAGCAGCGTTTTTTTCGTTGAATTTGACTTACCACAAGGCCGAACGATGTCCGATTCCCTTTCTGCGCGCCGCTTCGGCGGCATTGCCCGCCTCTACGGCGACCAAGCCCTGCAACATTTCAGCCGGGCGCATGTATGCGTGGTCGGCGTCGGCGGCGTCGGCTCTTGGGCGGTAGAAGCCTTGGCACGCACCGGCATCGGCCGTCTGACCCTGATTGATTTGGACAACGTGGCCGAATCCAACGTCAACCGCCAGCTCCCCGCGCTGACCTCCGAATTCGGCAAAGCCAAAGTCAGCTCGCTGCACGAACGCATCCTGCAAATCAACCCCGACTGCCAAGTAACCGAAATCGAAGACTTCGTTACCGAAGAAAACCTCGACGAACTGTTCAGACGGCCTTTCGACTTCGTGATCGACGCCATCGACCAAGTGCGCGTCAAAGCGGCGATGGCGGCCTATTTCGTACAGCACAAACAGCCCTTTATCCTCAGCGGCGGCGCAGGCGGCCAGAAAAACCCCGCACTGATTCAGACGGCCGATTTAAGCCGCGTTACCCACGACCCGCTGCTCGCCAACCTGCGCTACACCCTGCGCAAACGCTACGGCTTTTCCCGCGACACCAAAGCCAAAATGAACGTACCCTGCGTGTTTTCCACCGAAAACATCACCCCGCCGCAATCAGGCGAAGCCTGCGCCGCCGATGCCGTCCCGCAAGGATTGTCCTGCGCAGGCTACGGCGCGAGCATGTTGGTAACCGCCTCATTCGGCCTGTATTGTGCGCAGGCTGCGATTGAAAAAATCGGCGGTAAAAAATGACTGTGGGTACCGATATGCAAAACAGGCCGTCTGAAAACGGCACAACGCACAACCCCAACGCCGTCGCGTGGATTTTCGGCCAGCCCGTTACCGACGTGCCGCAGGATTTGTTTATCCCGCCCGACGCGCTCAAGGTGGTGCTGCACAGCTTTCAAGGGCCGCTGGATTTGCTGCTTTACCTGATCCGCAAGCAGAATATCGACGTGCTGGATATTCCGATGATAAAAATCACCGAGCAATATCTGCACTACATCGCCCAAATGGAAGCCTATCAGTTTGATTTGGCAGCGGAATATTTGCTGATGGCGGCGGTGCTGATTGAAATCAAATCGCGCCTGCTGCTGCCGCAACCGGCCAGTGTCGAAGAAGGCGAAGAGGCCGACCCGCGTGCCGAACTGGTGCGCCGTCTGCTGGCTTACGAACAGATGAAGCTCGCCGCCGCCGGTTTGGACGCCCTGCCCCGCGCCGGACGCGATTTCGCATGGGCTTATCTGCCGCTGGAAATTGCCGTCGAAGCCAAACTGCCCGACGTGCACGTTGCCGATCTCACACAAGCATGGCTGAACATCCTTTCCCGCGCCAAGCACACCCGCAGCCATGCCGTCGTGCAGGAAGCGATTTCGGTGCGTGCGCAAATGAGCAGCATCTTGCGCCGTTTGAACGAACGCGGGCAATGCCGCTTTTCCGAGCTGTTCCATCCCGAACAAGGCATCGCTTATGTGGTGGTCAACTTTATCGCTTTGCTGGAATTGGCCAAAGAAGGCTTGGTGCGCATCATCCAGCCGGAAAATTTTGCCGAGATTGATATCCGCCTGAAAGACGATGGTGTTGAAGTTTCCGAGCAGCCCGCACAGGAAGAGCCGGAGGAAGCGGCGGCTGATTCTGCTGAAGAAGATACCGATTTGATTGGATAAAACATCTTTTTCAAGCATGTAAGCCACACACGCAATGAGGCCGTCTGAACATTTTCAGACGGCCTCGTCGGCATAAAGGCTGGCCTTTAGCTTTTTATACGGTTAATCCATTTACCGAGCCGCCGTACTGCATACCCGGGCTTGCCCCAAGCATGATGTATGCACTTGCCCTCAAGCGGATTAACCCTATGCCGTTAAGGCATCAACATACCGCCGTTCACATGCAGGGTTTGGCCGGTAATGTATTTGGCTTGATCGCTGGCCAAAAACAGCACGGCGTCGGCAATGTCTTGCGCTTCGCCAAACTTGCCCAACGACGTTTGCGCGGTAAACATTTTGCGGGTTTCTTCCGGCAGTGCGCGGGTCATGTCGGTGTCGATAAAGCCGGGGGCCACGCAGTTCACGGTAATGCCGCGGCTGCCGACTTCACGAGCCATCGATTTGGCAAAACCGATCAAGCCTGCTTTGGCGGCGGCGTAGTTGGTTTGACCGGCGTTGCCCATCGTGCCGACCACGGAAGTGATGTTGATAATGCGGCCGCCGCGCTGCTTCATCATGCCGCGCAATACGGCTTTGCTGGCGCGGAACACTGATTTCAGGTTCACCTGCATGATTTCGTCCCACTCTTCTTCTTTCATGCGCATCAGCAGGTTGTCGCGGGTGATGCCGGCGTTGTTGACAAGAATATCGAGCTTGCCGAATTCCTGTTCGATGTCGGCAACGAGGTTTTCGATGCCGTTTTCATCCGCCGCATTCAACGCGCGGCCTTTGCCGCCCCATTGTGCCAAGCGCTCGCCGATGGCTTGCGCGCCGCTTTCGCTGGTGGCGGTGCCGATAACGGTTGCGCCGGCTTGTGCCAATGTATCGGCAATCGCCGCGCCGATACCGCGTGATGCGCCGGTAACCAAAGCGATTTTGCCGCTCAAATCTTGTGAACTCATAAATATTTCCTTTTTGAATCTGTTGAAATGTTCAGACGGCCTTCAAGTGAAGCCTTTTTAATTTTGATAAAGTTGGTTAGTTTTCAATCAGCACACGCCTTATATCACAAATAAAGACCTTTGCAAAACCGCCCGGCACGGGCGTTACGGCCGGGTTACACACCTTCTGCTACGATGAATCCGACGTAAATAAGTTTGAAAACAGGCTTGTACAGGCATAAAAATAGAGTGAACCATCTAAATATTCAAGAGTAAGGCCGTCTGAAAAAATATTCAGACGGCCTCATCATGGTTAGACGGTTATGCCTTCTCAACCGGCTCGGGAATCTCAAACACCTGCCGCAGATACGCGAGGAAAGTGTTGTTGTCGGTCATGGTTTTGCCCGGGCTGTCGGAAAGTTTGGCGACGGATTGGCCGTTGCACTCCACCAGTTTCAACACGATATTCAGCGTCGTATGACCCAAATCGTTGGTGAGGTTGGTGCCGATACCGAAGCTGGTTTTGAAGCGGTCTTTGAAATACTGATGCAGCGCCCATGATTTTTCGATATCGAGGCCGTCTGAAAAAGTCAGCATTTTGGTGCGGCTGTCGATTTTGAGTTTTTTGTAGTGGGCATAGGCTTTGTCGCCCCAAACATAAGGATCGCCGCTGTCGTGGCGCAGGCCGTCAAACAGTTTGGCGAAATAAAGGTCGAAATCGCGCAGGAAAGCGTCCATGCCTACTACGTCGGTTAGGGCGATACCGAGGTCGCCGCGGTATTCTTTCACCCATGCTTCCAGCGCGGCTTTTTGGAAATCGCGCAGGCGCACATCCAGAGCTTGGAAAGCTTGCAGAAATTCGTGTGCCATCGTGCCGATGGGCGTGATGCCGAGTTTCTTGGCCAAATAAACGTTACTGGTGCCGCGAACCACATCGGGCGCAGCAGCCAACAAGGTGCGGACAACGTGCTCTTGCCAAGCCAAGTTATAGCGGCGGCGCGTGCCGAAGTCGGAAATCAGGAAAGGCGGATCGTAAGGTTTTTGAGCGGCGGCCAACTCTTTCAAACGCGCCGCTTTGGCTTGCAGACGGCACTCGCCTTCGGCCAGCACTTCGGGCGTTTCGAGGCGGCGGAAATACAGTTCGTTAACGATGGCGAGAATGTAAATCTCGAAGAACATCGCCTGTATCATCGGCCCTTCCACTTTAATGTGCAGGCGGCCTTCGTCGTCGGTGCTCACTTTGACAAAACGGCGTTTGAGCTGAAAAAGCTCCATGTAATCGACAAAATCGCTCTTGATGAAACGCAGCCCGCGCAGATAATCCAGCTCGTCTTGGGTGAGCTGCAAGCGGCACAAGTCGTCCAACTCACGCTCCAAATCGGCTTGGATTTCGGCAAGCGGGTAAACGGTTTGATCGTTGTTGCGGCAACGGAACTCATACACACCGTGCGCTTGGGGAAATTGATGGAGAATCACCTGCAACATGCTGAATTTATATAAATCAGTGTCGAGCAGCGATTGGATAATTGGAGCGTTCGGTTTCATGGTAATCGTCTCATCCCTTATCTGATTGGGCCGGATTGTCATTAAACCATGTTTGACAGGCTTTGTGGTTTTTTGTTTCAGACGGCCTCTTTCTATCCCGGCTTATTCATCTATCTATATTTCTAATTTACTAGAAATTAAACTATTCTTCTTTCATGTCGATATGATTGCCGATTTTCTCATAAAAATTTTATTTCATTTAAAATCAAAACACTAAAAATTTTTCACAAATAAAAATCAAACATGGCACGGCGTTTGCAATATACCCATCAAGCACCCGGCACAAATGCCGGAGGAATTACAGCCTAGTGAAGCTCGAGGTCGCGGGTTCGAGTCCCGTTTCTGCCGCCACGATGGCAGAGTAGCTCAGATGGATAGAGCGCGTAACATTTCTCCACCTCTTGTTGTGAAGGGTGCCCTTTATTCCAAAGGCCGTCTGAAAATCAGTTATCGCTACAACCACCATCTTTTCAGACGGCCTCAAGCCTTAAAAGCCAAACTAAAGAAAACCGTTTGGCAAGCGTTTGGGCGCGGCAAACGAATGCCGGAGAACTACTGTGAAAGTTATTTCTCATCGCCCAACCACTACTTTTTTCGGCGAATGCCGGCAGGATTACATTTTTCGGAGACTGCAAAAAAGCAGATATCTTGCCACCACCTAGCCGCCATCTATTTAAGCCATGCCTGCCGGTACACAGCGGCAGGCGCAATCAGAAAAGGATAATGAAATGGCCAACATCAGCCTGTTCCAATCCATTAAAAACCGTTTAACCGCCGCCGACACTTATAACGAAGCGGGCGGTTTGGCTTACAGCTTAACGCCCAAGCAACAGCTTGCCCAACTGGCCGCCACCGGCTGCTTGAACAACACGTTCTACGCTACGGCCGAAAGCCAGCTGGCCAAAGTCAGCGAGCTTGCCGAAAAATTAGACGCAGAATTCATCGCAAAAACCGCCGTATATGCGCGCCAAAAAGGCTATATGAAAGACATGCCCGCCCTGCTGCTGGCGATTCTGGCGCACAAAGACGTTTCCATGCTGGCACGGGTGTTCGACCGCGTTGCAGACAACGGCAAAATGCTGCGTAACTCCGTCCAAATCATCCGCAGCGGCACAACCGGCCGGCAATCGTTCGGTTCGCGCCCGAAAAAGCTGATTCAGCACTGGCTGCTTACCGCCAACGAAAAACAGCTGCTGAACGCCGCGATTGGCAACAACCCTTCTTTGGCCGACATTGTGAAAATGGTTCACCCCAAGCCCAAAGAAGCTTGGCGTGCCGCTTGGTTTGCGTGGTTGATCGGCAAACCTTTCAACGAAGCCGATTTGCCGCCGCTTACCCGCGCCTTTGAAATCTACAAACGCGAACGCAGCGGCCCGCTGCCCGACGTGCCGTTCCAAATGTTGACTTCCCTGAATCTCGACAACGGCGGCTGGGCGCAAATCGCCCGTAACGGCTCGTGGCAGCAAGTGCGCCAAAATCTGAACACTTTCCACCGCCACGGCGTGTTTGAAAAGCAGAAAAACGTGCACCATATCGCCAAGAAATTGCGTAACAAACAGGCCATCGCCAAAGCACGCGTATTGCCCTACCAGCTGCTGACCGCTTTTCAGACGGCCTCAAAAAACTTGCCGTCTGAAATCAGCAACGCCTTGCAGGACGCGATGGAAACCGCCGTCCAAAACGTGCCCAAGCTGGCAGGCAAAGTGGTTGTCTGCCCCGACGTATCCGGCTCCATGCACAGCCCCGTTACCGGCTACCGCCACTCGGCCACCAGCAAAACCCGTTGCGTGGACGTGGCCGCGCTGGTTTCCGCCGCTTTCCTGCGTACCAACCCGGAAGCGCGCGTTATCCCGTTTGAAACCATCGTAGTCGGCGTCGAGCTTAATCCGCGCGACAGCATCATGACCAACGCCGAAAAGCTCGCCCAAATAGGCGGTGGCGGCACATCATGCAGCGCGCCTTTGGCAAAACTCAACAAAGAGAAAGCGCATGTCGATCTGCTGATTATGGTTTCAGACAACGAAAGCTGGGCCGACCTCGGACGGACAAACGGCAAAACCGGCCTGATGAGAGAGTGGGAAATCTTGAAACGCCGCTGCCCCAAAGCCAAAATGGTATGCATTGACATCCAGCCCTACACCAGCGCGCAAACACCCAACCGCAACGATATCCTGAATATCGGCGGTTTCAGCGACAATGTGTTTAAGCTGATCGGCGATTTTGCCCACAACGGTTTAGAACAAGATTCGTGGGTGAAACAGATTGAGCAGATAGAATTGGCGCCGATTCAGTAAATGATGCGTGCTAACCTCTAAACTGTTCTTAAGCTGCTTAATACACAAGCAAAAAAGATTCAGGCCGTCTGAAAAGATTTTTCAGACGGCCTGATTCATATAGGATTTTTCTACTCTTCTTCGCTATCGCGTTCCGCCACATACCATTTCACGCTCGCCGCTTCGAGCTGTTTGCACATGGTTTCATCGGGCGTTTGGTCGGTAAACACCGCGTCAAACTCGGTAATATCGCCCATCCGCACCAAAGCATTGCGGCCGAATTTGCTGTGATCGACACCCAAATAACACATACGCGCATTGGCCATCATCGCCTGCATCACGCTGACTTCTTTGTAGTCGAAATCCAGCAGCGAGCCGTCGGCATCCACGCCCGACGCGCTCAACACGGCATAATCGGTTTTGAACTGGTTAATAAAATCCACCGTCGCCACGCCGGTTACGCCGCCGTCAATCGGGCGCACCACGCCGGAAGTAATAATCACAGTGTAATCGCTGCGCCCCGACACAATCGACGCCACATGAATGTTATTGGTAATGATGCACAAGCCTTTGCGCTTTTTCACCAACGCCATCGCCACGGCCTCAATCGTGGTGCCGATACTCAAAAACAGCGACGCGTTGTCGGGAATATGCTCGGCAATCAAATCGGCAATGTGGATTTTCTCGTTTTGCAGCTTGGCTTTATGAGTGTTCAAATCCTCGTTTTCCAAGCTGTCGCCCAAAGTCGCACCGCCGTGATAACGCCGCAGAATGTTCTCTTCGCACAGCTGGTTGATGTCGCGGCGGATGGTTTGCGGCGTCACGTCCAGCTCCCGAGCCAGCTGCTCGATGGGCATGAAGTTGTATTCGCGGACTAAAGCAATAATTTTTTCGTGACGTTGTATGCGGGGAGGCATGGCTTATGTGACTTTATCAATTGTTAAAATAATTTTACATCATCAACTTATGCGGCGAATTGTGCCAAATTCGGCGCGGTGGCGCAAGCGCGCGCTTAAAAGTGCATATTGGAGAAAACCACCATCAGAAACGGAGCCAGCACGTTCACGATAAAACCGAAGCTGATAGCCAGCGGCACAACCTGCAAACCGCCCGAGCTTTGAATCACCGGCAGCGTAAAATCCATACTCGTCGCCCCGCCGGAGCCGACCGCCGCGCTCGGGTGCTTGCGCATCAGCACCGGAATAAACACCAAAGCAAAAAATTCTCGCGACAAATCGTTCAACAAAGCAATACTGCCCCACACCGGCCCGTAAGCCTCGGTCATCACAATGCCCGAGAGCGAATACCAACCGAAGCCCGAAGCCAAAGCCAAACCTTTGCTCCACGACACTTCGGGCATCAGCGCCGCAAACACAATGCCGCCGACGAGTGACGACACGGTAAACAGCACGCCGGTCTGCACGCCCCTGCGGTTTACCAACACCTGCCGCAAAGTAATGCCGCTGCTGCGCAACTGCACACCGACCAGCAACACCATCAGCATCAAACAATAATTGCCCGTGCTTTCCGGCGGGAGCCAGTGGCCTGCCATCGCTTTACCCAGCACAAAACCTGCCGCCACGCAGCCCAACTGCCGCGCACTGCCCGCCATACTCACCCTGCTTTTCTTGCCGCTGCCCTGCGTTTGGCGGGGATAACGGCGGTCGAACCACATCAAAACCAGCAGGTTCATACCCATCACACACCCGCAAAGCAAGGCCGCCGCACCGGCAATCGTATCCAACTGCGCAACCAAATTATCCACGCGCGACAGCGACACGCCGATCAACAGCAGAATAATATAAACCAGCCACGCCAAAGCCTTATCCACCAGCCGCACATAATGTTTGGGCACGCTGATAAAAAAGCCGAGAAACAGCGGTATCAACACGGAAATTAACGTAAGCAGACTATCCATAAGCCATTTATTCAGTTTTCAGACGGCCTCAAGCGCAGACAAACCGCGCTTTGCACTTAATCCGGCGGTTCGGCAAAAAGATTGGCACGCCTTTACAACCAAGCCGCGCAAAAGGCGGAATTATACCCGAATAGGCTTGCTCCGCCTTCCCTCTCGGGGCGCAGCACCTTTGCCCCGCATCGTGAAGTGTTATGATATATCGAAATAAAGTCTATTATAAACAATAGGTTATTTACAATCATGCTTTTTAGTCGTATGATGAAAAGTATCAACCTCCCATCAAAGGAAAAGCCATGAGCGATTGCAAAACCCACCCCAATCACGAACATGTACACGGTAAAGGCTGCGGCCACACCGCCATCAAACACGGCGACCATGTTGACTATCTGCACGACGGCCATCTGCATCACGAGCACAACGGCCATTACGACGAACACCATTTGGACGTGAATGAAACCAATCCCGACGGCTGCCATCCCGTTCACGATTGCGCCGGCCATGTTCACGGCCCCGGCTGCGGTCACGAAGCCGTACCGCACGGCGACCACACCGACTACATCGTTAACGGCCGTCTGCACCACCAACACGGCGACCACTGCGACGACCACGGCCCCGTAGAAATCGTCAAATAAACGGCTCAACCGTTTATCTCATCAAGCAAAAAGCAAGACCTTTGCCGCGCGCTGCAAAAAACAGTGCAGCGTGCGGCAAAGGTCTTTGGTTTATCCTTATAACGGCACGGTTTTGGCCGGGTATTCGCACAAATCGTTAATCAAACACTTTTCGCACAAAGGCTTCTGCGCCTTGCAGGTATAACGCCCGTGCAGAATCAACCAATGATGCGCGTCTTGCAGAAACTCTTTCGGCACAAACTTCATCAGTTTATCTTCTACCTCGCGCACGTTTTTCCCCGGCGCAATCTTGGTGCGGTTCGACACGCGGAAAATGTGCGTATCCACCGCCATCACAGGCTGCCCGAAGGCCGTATTCAACACCACATTGGCCGTTTTGCGCCCTACGCCCGGCAGCGCTTCGAGTGCCTCGCGGTTCGCCGGCACTTCGCCGCCGTATTGTTCCAACAGAATCCGGCAGGTTTCCATGATGTACTTGGATTTCGTTTTGTACAGGCCGATGGTTTTGGTGTATTCCATCACACCTTCCAACCCCAAATCCAGCATGGCCTGCGGTGTGGAAGCGACGGGAAACAGCTTGGCCGTGGCTTTATTCACGCCTACGTCGGTTGCCTGCGCGGAAAGCAGCACGGCAATCAGCAGCTCAAACGGGCTGTTGAAATTCAGCTCGGTCGTCGGATGCGGATTGGCCGCGCGCAAACGCTCGAATATTTCTTGGCGGATCTGTTTATTCATGATAGTGGTTTGTTTGGAAATAAAATTATTTTTGATATTCAGTCAGTAAGGCCGTCTGAAATATTTCAGACGGCCTGAACTGTAAACTTCTATACCCGCATAAGCATAAGCGCTATATCAAACGCCACAGCATTCTGCCGGCAATCACCAGCAGCAAAATACCGAAAGCCAGCTTGAGTTTGGCAGGCTGCAACTTGTGCGCGACTTTCACGCCCAACGGCGCGCACACTACTGTTGCAACGCTCAACACCGCCACCGCGGGCAGATACCAAAAGCCGAACGAACCTTCGGGCAAGCCGCTGATATTCCAGCCGGAATACAGATAACCGAGCGCACCCGCCACCGCAATCGGCCAAGCCAAACCGGCGGAAGTGCCCACCGCTTTATGCACGGGCACGTTGCAATACATCATAAACGGCACCGATAAAGAACCGCCGCCGATACCGACCCAGCTCGAAACGACGCCGAACAAAGTGCCCACCGCACTCAAGCCCGCGCCTCCCGGCAGGCTGCGCGACGGTTTGGGCTTGGCATCCGCCAGCGTTTTCAAAGCAATCAGCACGGTAAACACAATAAAGAAAATCTGCAAAGCGCCGTTGGAAATGTGTTTGGCAATAAACGAACCGAGCAGCACGCCGAA
This sequence comes from Neisseria sp. Dent CA1/247, assembly GCF_022870825.1. Taxonomy (NCBI): domain Bacteria; kingdom Pseudomonadati; phylum Pseudomonadota; class Betaproteobacteria; order Neisseriales; family Neisseriaceae; genus Neisseria; species Neisseria sp. Dent CA1/247. The sequence goes on from NZ_CP091522.1 coordinate 1,840,757, forward strand.
AATCATGCCCGGCGCCATACGCTTCACCACCTGCCAATCCACCGCACCTTTGCGGTTTTGCGCCATCATGCTGGAGAACGTGGTAAACACCATAATCGCAAACGACGTGCCCACCGCCAAATGCTGCGCGTGGGCGATGTTTTCCATGCCCTGCATTTGCAGCACCCACAACACCACCGGCACGATAATCATCCCGCCGCCGATACCGAGCAGCCCCGCAATAAAACCGGCGAAACTGCCCACCGCCAGCATGATAATAATCAATTGAATATCCAGCATTTTTCTTCTTTATAGCTTCTTTGTAGATGATATAGACAACAATGGTTTTTGTTTTAAAGCCAAGCCTGTTTGAGCGAAGCTCGCAAGCTCACTTTAGCGAAACTCGCCAAGCTCACTTTCAGACGGCCTGACGGCGTTTTTTCCACCACCGCCAGCCAAACATCACATAGCCCGACAAGCTGTATCCCAAGAAAAACAAGAACAGCACCAAAGAAGGCTCCGATGCCGCCACCGCCAGAATCAGCATGAAGATAATCATGGCGAAAAACGGCACTTTGCGGCGCACGTTGATTTCCTTAAAGCTCCAAAACGGAATCTGCACCACCATAGACAAGCCCGCAAACAGCGTAATAATCAGGCACAACCACTGCACGTAAGGCAGGCGCCCGTAGCTGTGGTTTACCCAAATCATGCCCACAATCAAAGCTGCCGCCGTGGGGCTGGGAATGCCGATAAACCAGCGTTTGTCCACGCGCCCGATTAATGTGTTGAACAAAGCCAAACGCAATGCCGCACACGCGCAATAAATAAACGCAATCGAATAGCCGATTTTGCCAAACTGCCACAGCTGCCATTTGTAGGCAATCAAAGCGGGCGCCACGCCGAAGCTGACCATATCTGCCAAGCTGTCGAGCTGCTCGCCGAACGCGCTTTGGCTGTTTGTCCAACGTGCCACCCGCCCGTCCATACCGTCGAGCAGCATGGCAATGAATACCGCAATCGCCGCCGTTTCATAATGCCCGTGCATGGCTTGGGTGATGGCGAAAAACGCAGCAAACAAGGCGGCGATGGTAAAGGAATTGGGCAGCAGATAAATACTGTGCTTACGCAAAGACGCGCGGTGCCGCTGGGTTGGATTTTGCTGTATATCCATGGTTTTTCCGATAAGGCTGTTTTCTAAGAAATAAGCGTTTCGTGATGCTGTTTATTCATTTCATTATAGCGAAGAAACGCCCCGATGAGGCCGGAGGCTGCTTACAAACCCAGCTGCGCCTTCATCCAGCGCAGATACGGCACAAAGCCCCTACTCATCGGCTGCATCAGAATTTGCGGGCAGTCGTAGCTGTGGTTTTGCACGATGGTTTTTTCCACCGCTTTATAGTGGCAGCGGGCGGTTTTAATCACGATGCGGATTTCTTCGTCGTTGCACAATTCGCCGTCCCACACATATTGGCTGCGGACGGTTTCGTATTGCACGCAGGCGGCGAGACGGTTTTCCAGCAGCAGGCCGCCGATGCGTTCGGCTTCTTCGCGGTTGGGCGCAGTGGTTACGACGACAACAGGTTTGAATTGGGGCATTTCAGACGGCCTTATCGAAAATTCAGCACGGGCCAGCCTTTTTCTTCGGCTTCCTGCTGCAAGGTTTCATCGGGGTTGACGGCTACGGGGTCGCTCACCAAACGCAGCAGCGGCAAATCGTTTTTGGAATCGCTGTAAAAATAGGTTTTGCCATAGCTTTCAAGCGTTTCGCCGCGTGCCGCCAACCATTCGTTCAGGCGGGTGATTTTGCCTTCTTTCAAGCTGGGCGTGCCGACGTAATTGCCCGTATAGCGGCCGTCTGAACCGGTTTCGAGCTGCGTACCGATAATGTTTTCAATGCCGAACAGACGGCAAATCGGGGTGATGATGAATTCGTTGGTGGAAGAGATGACCAGCAGTTCGTCGCCTGCGTTGCGGTGGCTCTGCACCAGCATTTGGGCCATCGGCGAGATGTGCGGGGCGATAAATTCGGCGGTAAATTCGCGGTGCATTTCGGCCAATTCTTCTTGGCTGAAGCGGCTTAAAGGTTCGAGATGGAATTTGAGAAACTCGTCGATATCCAAACAGCCGTTTTGATAGTCGCGGTAAAACTTGTCGTTTTGGGCGCGGGTGTGTTCGACATTGACCACGCCTTTTTTCATCAGATATTGCGGCCAAGAATGGTCGGAATCGGTGTTGATCAAGGTGTTGTCCAAATCGAAAATGGCGAGGTTTTTCATTCTGTTTCCTGTTGTTTTAAGAGTTGGCGCAGCAGCGGCAGGGTGATGCGTTTGCCCATCATCACGGCGTAGTTGTCGAGCGTGTCGAGCATCTGCATGAGGCTGTCCATATCGCGCCGCCAGTGGTTGAGCAGGTATTGGAAGATTTCCGGTTCTACGGTTAATTGCCGCGCCGCCGCCATGCTCACTAACGCGTTGATTTTTTCTTGGTCGTTCAAAGGTTTGACATCGTAAACCAAACAATAGCCCATGCGTGTGCGCAAGTCTTCGCGAATCACCAGTTGCGGCGGCGGCACGTCGGCACTCAGCAGCAGAAAGCCGTGTTTGCTGTTGCGGAAGCGGTTGAAGGCTTCAAACAATACCGCCTGCTCGCCGTCGTTGAGTTTGTCGACCTGATCCACCGCCAGATAGTCGGCTTCAAGCACTTGGTCGGTCAGCGGCATGCGGGCGGCATCGATGTAAACGGCGTTGTGCCCCGCCTGCAAAGCCTGCGCCACCCAAGCCTGCAAAAGATGGCTTTTGCCGGAACCTTCCTGCCCCCAAACGTAAATAAACTGCCCGTGCTGCTGTTGCAAAACGTGCAGGAGTTCGGCGTTGGAAGTGCCCAAAAATTTATCGAACGAAGGGTAATCGCGGGCGGCAAAATCGAATATGAGCTGGTTCACGGAAAAGGTTTTCAGACGGCTTTCAGACGGCACATTGTACGTTGTTTCGATAAACAGCAGCAAGCTGCGGCAACGGTTTGGCAGAATTTAAAGTTTTCACTTAAAATGGCGAACTTCGCATACAGTAAGGCCGTCTGAAAGCTGTTTGATTCCTTTTCAGACGGCCTCTATATTCATCAACCGAAAGCACCCACATGGAATTTATTTCAGTCATCATCGACTTTATCCTGCATATCGACCAGCACCTTACCGAGCTGGCCGCACAATACGGCGCGTGGATTTACGCCATTCTGTTTCTGATTATTTTCTGCGAAACGGGGCTGGTGGTTACGCCGTTTCTGCCGGGCGATTCGCTGCTGTTTGCCGCCGGCGGCATTGCGGCCATCGGCGAAATGAATATCCATGTGATGGTGGCGCTGCTGATTGCTTCGGCCATCATCGGCGACGCGGTGAACTTTATGATCGGCAAATACTTCGGTGCCAAGCTGTTTGCCAACCCCGGCTCCAAAATCTTCAAACGCAGCTATCTCGACAAAACCCACAAGTTTTACGAGAAATACGGCGGCAAAACCATCATCATCGCCCGCTTCGTGCCCATCGTGCGCACTTTCGCCCCGTTTGTAGCAGGCATGGCGAATATGCACTACGGCCGCTTTATCCGCTTCAACGTGATCGGCGCCGTTTTGTGGGTGGTGTTGTTTTCCTACGCGGGCTATTTCTTCGCCAATATTCCGGTGGTAAAAAACAATCTGGGCTTGGTGCTGGGCGCGATTATCGTGATTTCGGTGCTGCCCGGCGTGATTGAAGTGATCCGCGCCAAACGCGCAGGCAAACGCGGCGGATAAACCTTCAAGCATTCCAATACATTTCGAGGCCGTCTGAAACACCATTTTCAGACGGCCTCTTTCATTTGGTTATAAACAAATAAACAAACATTCCTTTTATGGCCTGCGGCGGTGGGTGCACAATATCAACCAACATTGAGCATACCGAGACCTTTGCAAAACCCTCAGATGTGGATGCAGTTCAAGGCGTAGCAGCACTGCGGGTGCAGACATATCATATAGATAGGCAAACGAGCGGGCAGTACCCCTAGGGCATAAACGCACAACGCAGAAATGCGCCGCAGATGAGGCGGTTTGCAAAGGTCTCATACCGTTTAAACACACGAAACCCTTACCGCCATGTCACTACACGCACCCAAATTCTGGCAAATCCCCGCCCCTGCCCCAACCGAATCAGGCCGTCTGAAATCATTGGAAAACACGCTCGGCGAACGCCTGCACGAAATTGCCGGCCGTTTTCCGCATGCCGTTTTGGCCTCCAGCCTCGCCGTGGAAGATATGGTGATTGCAGACATGATAGGCCGTCTGAAACTGCCGCTGCGCATCATCACGCTCAACACCGGCAAACTCAACGCCGAAACGGTAGCCTTGATTGACGAAAGCAATATCCGCTATCCGTTTCAAATCGAAGTGTTCCACCCCGATGCCGACACTTCGGCCGCATTTGAACGGCAGTTCGGCCAAGCCGCCATGTATGAAAGCGTGGACTTGCGCCGCCAATGCTGCCACATCCGCAAAATCGAACCGCTCAACCGCGCCCTCGCGCAAGCACCGGCATGGATGACCGGGCAGCGCCGCAGCCAGTCCGACACGCGCAGCAGTTTGGCGTTTGAAGAACACGACGCCGCCCGCGCCATTCCCAAGTTCAACCCGATTTTCGACTGGGAAGAAGCCGACGTTTGGGCATACGCACACGCGCATAATGTGCCGCTGAACGCACTTTACCAACGCGGCTATCCCAGTATAGGCTGCGAACCCTGCACCCGCCCGGTCAAACTCGGTGAAAACATCCGCGCCGGCCGCTGGTGGTGGGAAAGCAGCGACAGCAAAGAATGCGGGCTGCACAAATAAGGCTGTCGCACCTGCTTGTTTCGAGTGGATTGTATAGAGAAGAATGAAAACGAGTATATGAGGCCGTCTGAAAGCGGGCTTGCGAGCTTCGCTAAAACATACCTGTCCGACGGCCAACATCTTGCGGCAGGGCGGATTGCATCTCCGCCCGCGTGAGATTTTCAGTAACGGAACATTGAAACCGATATTTCAGTTACCAACTGATTTTAAAAAGATTTCACATTACTTGCTGTGAAGAAAACGGGTCGCCTCTTCCCATTGTCCCGACAATACCAGCGGCAAGCCTTGTATAGACTTGGCGATGGCATCATCTATCGCCTGCCGGTCTTCGGCGCCGGGTTTGTTGAGCACATAGCCCACCACCAGATTGCGGTCGCCGGGATGGTCGATGCCCAAACGCAGCCGGTAAAAGCCGGGCGTGCCCAGTCTGGCTTGAATGTCTTTCAGGCCGTTGTGGCCGCCGTTGCCGCCGCCGAGCTTGAAGCGGATGCGCCCGCAAGGAATGTCCAATTCGTCGTGCACCACCAAAATTTCTTCCGGCTTGATTTTGTAAAACGATGCCAATGCCGCCACCGCCTGACCGGAGCGGTTCATAAACGTATTCGGTTTCAGCAGCCATATTTCGCCTTCGGGGCGGGTAACGCGCGCCACTTCACCGAAAAATTTTTTCTCTTCTTTCAAACGGGCATTCCATGCCCAAGCTAATTCGTCTATCAGCCAAAATCCGGCATTGTGGCGCGTGTGTGCGTATTCCGCGCCCTGATTGCCCAATCCGACGATTAATTTGATTTCCGACATTTTATCTTTCCATATTTATGGCCGTCTGAAATTTCAGACGGCCTGATGTATCTTCTGATTCGCCTGTCTCATTAAAGAAAAGCACAGCCGTCATACCGCCAAACACGGCTCAATCGGCTTCTTTATTGTTGCGCACCCGCAAACGGCGGGCTTCTTTGGGATCAATCAACAACGGGCAGTACACTTCCACACGGTCTTTATCGCGCAACACCGTATCGTCTTTCACCGCTTTGCCGAAAATGCCCAACGGCGCATTGCGCACGTCTGCTTCGGGAAATTCTTCGGCAATGCGACTCCGCAACACCGCCTCGCGCGCGGTTGTCCCTTCCGCAACGGAAAGACGCTGCAACAGCTGGCGCTCCGCCGTGCCGTACACGATTTCTATTTCAACCATAGCGGCGGTCGGCCTCTTTAACGAATGCGTCCACCAGCGTGCGCGAAAGGTGGCTGAACACCGGCGAAATCAGCGCGGAAAGCAGGCTGCTGGAAAAATCGTATTGCAGTTTGAATTCGATTTTGCAGGCATCGTCACCCACGGGAATAAACTTCCATGTGCCTTGCAGGGTTTTGAACGGCCCTTCGAGCAAGTCCATGCGGATTTCCCGCCCCGGCACATTATGATTGTGCGTGGCGAATGATTGCTGGACTTTCATGTAGTCCATAAACAGACGCGCTTTCAGCTCATTGCCGCTGCGCTCGATGATTTCGGTTTTGCTGTACCACGGCAGAAACTGCGGATAATCTTCCACCCTGTCCACCAGCTCGAACATCTGCTCGGCACTGTGCAGCACCAACATATTTTTTTCTACGGTTTTCATACGGTTTTGTACGCGCTAAAAGGCGGCATTATAACAAATAAAACTGCCGGCCAACTTGCCCGCCCTGCATGCCCATCTCTTCCCTGCCCATACTTTTCAGACGGCCGTCTGAAAAAACGACACCAACTGCCACAACGCCCATGCCGATACGGTTAAACCGGCGCACAAACGCACCGCTTTATGTTGCAGCCACGATTTCAACTGCGCCGCGAAAAAGCCCATCGCCAGCAGGTTCGGCAGCGTGCCCAAGGCAAAAGCCAACATATACATACCGCCCTGAGCCGCGCTGCCGCTGCCCAAAGCATACAGCGACGCGCTGTACACCAAACCGCACGGCAGCCAGCCCCACAACATCCCCACGGCAAAACAGGCCGGCACGCTGCGTATCGGCAGCAGCTTATTGAGCAGCGGGTTCAAACGCTTCCATACCGGTTTGCCCACCGCTTCCACTTTCACCACTAAGGCTGACAGGCCGGCAAGATACAGCCCCAGCAGCAACAGCAGCACATTCGCCGCCACAAACAAACCGTTTTGCAGCCAGCGGGTTTCGTCCAACGAAATCCCGACCTGACCCAGCAAACCGAGCAGCACGCCGATCAGCACATAGCTGCTGATCCGCCCCGCGTTCAGCAGCACAATCAGCCAAAAGCGGTTGATATGCGGCGGCAACTGCAAGGCAAACGCACTGCTCAAGCCGCCGCACATGCCCACGCAATGCCCGCCGCCGAAAAAACCGATCAGGAATAAAGTCAGAAAAGTAATGTCGCCGCCCATATCACCGCCGTGCCGCCCAAACCCTTGCCCGCCGCCCGAAACGCAAACGTAAGCTACGCAGGCAAAGGTCGGGCAAACGCTTCAAAATATGTGTTGAAAAATCCCGTTATTGTAACAATGATTGCCGCCACGATGGGCGGCTCCCACTTCATGACGGTTCGGCCGCACAAATCTTTCAGACGGCCTCAAACCTCTGCCCGACGGCATATCCGCAACGGTTTTTGCCACGAATTGTAAGGAAGAGTGAAAAACAGTGAAAACATCTGTTTAAATGGAATATATGCACTTGTTTTCGCCGTGCAGGGTTCTATATTTTCATTTACAATCACAACTTTGCAATTCAACGAATCTGTTTTAAAAGGAAACATCGTGAACAAAACGCCAAAATACATTGCCTTGGTGCTTGCTTCAGCCTTAGCCCTAAACGGCTGCGACAAAGTGGACAGCTTTTTCGGCAAGCAAGCCGAGCCGCAAAAAGATTTGGTACAAAAAGTAGAAACACAAACCGAAAGCGGCAAAGTAGAAATGCTGCTGCCCGACTTTACCAAACTGGTCGAGCAAGAAGGCCAGACCGTGGTCAACATCCAAGCCGTCAAAGCCCCCCGCAGCGGACGCAGCCAAGACAACATGGATTTAAACCAGTTTCCCGACAACGATCCGTTTTACGAATTTTTCAAACGCCTCGTCCCCAACCTGCCCGAGTTCCCCGAGCAGGAAGACGACGGCGATCTGAATTTCGGCTCCGGTTTCATCATCAGCCCCGACGGCTACATTCTTACCAACACCCATGTAGTGAACGGCATGAACAACATCAAAGTGCTGCTCAACGACAAACGCGAATACACGGCCAAGCTGATCGGTTCCGACATTCAATCCGATGTGGCCTTGTTGAAAATCGACGCGGAAAACCTGCCCGTTATCAAAGTGGGCAAAGCCAAAATTTTGAAACCGGGCGAATGGGTGGCCGCCATCGGCGCGCCGTTCGGCTTTGAAAACAGCGTTACCGCAGGCATCGTGTCTGCCAAAGGCCGCAACCTGCCGAACGAAAACTACACGCCGTTTATCCAAACCGACGTCGCCATCAACCCCGGCAACTCCGGTGGCCCGCTGTTTAATCTGAAAGGCCAAGTGGTCGGCATCAACTCGCAGATTTACAGCCGTAGCGGCGGCTTTATGGGCGTCTCGTTTGCCATTCCGATTGACGTGGCCATGAACGTTGCCGAACAACTGAAAAACGGCGGCAAAGTACAGCGCGGCCAGCTTGGCGTGATTATTCAGGAAGTTTCTTACAATCTGGCCAAATCGTTCGGCCTCGACAAAGCTTCCGGCGCCTTAATCGCCCGCGTACTGCCCGGCAGCCCCGCCCTGAAAGCCGGCCTACAACCCGGCGACATCGTGCGCAGCGTCAACGGCGAAGAGGTGCGCCAATCCAGCGACCTGCCTGTGATGGTCGGCGCAATGGCTCCGGGCAAAGAAGTAACGCTCAACGTATGGCGCAAAGGCAAAGAGCAGCAAATCAAAGTAATACTCGGCGCCAGCGGTAACGACACAGAAGCCGGCAACGCGGGCGGAGACGATCCGATGTTTTCCACCGACGGCCAAGCATTTACGGTGGAGCAAACCGGCCTGACCCTGAAAGTGCGCACGTCCAATACCGGCAGAAAACTGGTGGTGGTAAAAGCCGAAGCCGCTGCCGAACGCGCCGGCTTGAGACGCGGCGATGAAATCATCACCGTCAACCATATTAACGTTGAAGACGAGGCTTCGCTTAAAAGCGCATTGGAAGGCGCGGGCAAAAACATTCCCCTGCTGATCGAGCGCGACGGCGATATGCTCTTTATGGCTTTAAACCTGCCTTAAAATCAAGCTGAAGTCTTTGCCGTTCAGGCGTTTACACTTTTTCAGACGGCCTCAAGAGGCCATCTGAAATCTTTTGGCGCAACCCTTTAGAAAGGAGTACAACCATGTCTGCCAATCCCAGCATTCTTTCCCACGTATCGCTCGGTACCAACCGTTTTGAAGAAGCGGTGGCGTTTTACGACAAAGTGCTGGCTTCTCTCGGCATCGGACGGACTTTGGATTTAAGCGCACATCAAGCCGTGGCTTACGGTCGCGCCTATCCCGAGTTTTGGATTCAGGCACCATGCGACGGCCAGCCCGCGCAAACCGCCAACGGCGTACACATCGCGTTTTATGCCGAAACCCGCGAAGAAGTCGATGCCTTTTATCAAGCGGCTTTGGCCGCAGGCGCGAAAGACGACGGCGCACCCGGCCCGCGCCCGCATTACGGCAAAGAATATTACGGCTGCTTTGTGCGCGACTTGGACGGCCACAAAATCGAAGCCATGGCTTGGCTGGCCGAGTAAAACGGCTGATGCTTAGTTAAGGCCGTCTGAAAACCCGCTTTTCAGACGGCCTATCTATATAAACGTAACCTTACTACTGCCCGCCGATACAGTCTTGTATAATCTTCCCTTTTCCGCACCACATTCCCTATTTTTTGAGAAAACTTATGACCAAACCCATTATCCCGCGCGGCCCCGTGATGGCCGATGTCCACGCTTTCCGTCTTACCGGCGAAGAAAAACAACGCCTGCTCGACCCTGCCGTCGGTGGCGTGATTTTGTTCCGCCGCAATTTTGAAAACGTTGCCCAACTTAAAGAGCTGGTAAGCGAAATCAAAGCATTGCGCTCTCCCGAACTGATTATCGCCGTCGATCACGAAGGCGGGCGCGTGCAGCGGTTTATCGACGGCTTCACCCGCCTGCCCGCCATGAATGTGCTCGGCGAAATTTGGGATACGCAAAGCCCCGAAGCGGCCAAAGCTCAAGCCGAGCAGGTGGGCTGGGTGCTGGCAACCGAATTGAGCGCGTGCGGCGTGGATTTGTCGTTCACGCCCGTGCTGGATTTAAACTGGGGTCAATGCGCCGTAATCGGCAACCGCAGTTTCCACGGCAAGGCTGAAATCGTTACCGAGCTGGCGCTGGCTTTGCAGAAAGGCTTAAACAAAGGCGGCATGAAATCGTGCGGCAAACACTTCCCCGGCCACGGTTTCGTCGAAGGCGACAGCCACCACGTTTTGCCGCAAGACGACCGCAGTTTGAACGAATTGGAAGCCGCCGACATCGTGCCCTTCCGCCGCATGAGCGCGGCAGGCATGGCGGCCGTGATGCCCGCGCATGTGGTTTACCCGCAAGTCGACAGCCAACCGGCGGGCTTTTCGGCCAAATGGCTGAAAGATATTCTGCGTGAAGACATCGGCTTCAACGGCGTGATTTTTTCAGACGACCTCACCATGGAAGGCGCGTGCGGAGCGGGCGGCATCAAAGAGCGGGCAAAATTATCGTTTGATGCCGGCTGCGACATCGTGCTGGTGTGCAACCGCCCCGATTTGGTTGACGAATTGCGCGAAGGCTTTGTGATTCCGTCCAACCCTGCATTGGCCGACCGCTGGCAATACATGGCGAACACCCTGCCCGCCGAAGAAGCCGCCGCCGTAATGGAAACACCCGAATTCAAAGCCGCCCAAGCCGCTACGGCGAAACTGGCCACGCCGAAAGATGTTGCCGGCGGTGTGAAAGTGGGCGAGGCGTTTTAAGCAAAACGCTTTCGGGAGTCTGCTTGATAAGCCGAGCATTTACGGTTAAATAATTGCTGCCGCGTGCAGGTTGAAACCGATCATGAACGTTCGGATCATCAACTATCAGGTAAAACAAACTCAGGCCGTCTGAAAAGATATTTTAGCGAAGCTCACAAGTTCGCTTTCAGACGGCCTGTGTTCTTTGGCAGCAAACGTAGGTTGGGTCGTGACCCAACAAAAAATACTCAACTCTTCTACCACGTTGGGTTTGGCAACCCAACCTACGGGAAGGCTGAAATTTTCCAAAGCAAGTGTAGGGACGAATTGCATATCCGCCCGCAGGATGCTTTCAGACGGCCTGTATCCATACAAAACCTAAGGCTGTTTACCACTCTTGCCGCTTTTCACATACCACCACAACACCAGCAAATAAACCGCCAGCAAACCCACCAGCACCCACAGCAGATACGCGCCGTCGGCAAGCGGCGTGCCGATTTGGTTGAAGCGCACCGAAGCCTGAATCGCCGAAGTGCTCGGTATCAGCCAGCGCAACCATTGCAAAGGCAGCGGCAAAGATTCAGACGGCCACGCATAGCCGCTGAGGAAAAACATCGGAATCGAGGTAAACATCAAGAGCTGGAGCGCCCGCTCGCGCTTTTGAAACCACAAGCCGAACAAACAGCCCAGCGTCGCCACCGCAGGCGCAAACAGCACCGTCAAGGCCAGCATGCCGCCGATATTCTGCGCGCGGGCGTAGTCTTGGATATAAAACACCCAGCCGAAATAAAACAGCGAAGCCAGCCAGCCCATCAGCGACAAAGCCGAAATCCGCCCCAGCCATACCCGCATCGAAGCATGTTGCCGCCGCTGTTCGCGCCATGTGCCGACCAGCAGCGCCGACCCCATCAGCAACACCTGTTGGATAATCAGCACCGCCACGCCGGGCACCACATAATTGCCGTAGCCCTGCGTCGGGTTGTATTGCACTTGCAGCTGAAACGGTATCGGGTTTTGCGCGGCAAACGCCTGCTCTTTCGCCATGCCGCCCGCCTGCAAACGCTTGATTTGAATACCGGTGGATGCCGTGCCCACCACTTCGGCAAAGCCCGTTTGAACCTCTTTGCTTACCAAAAGATAGCTGCCGTTGGCCAACACGCCTACCCGCGCCGGCCGCTGCATCATCACATCGCTTTTCAAACCCGCCGGAATCACCATATAGCCGCCGATTTCCTGCCGCCACAAAGCCTGCTTGGCTTCGCGCTCGCTCTGCATCACCCTTACCGCCAAGCGCGGACTGCCTTCGGCCATCTGAATGATTTTGTTCGACAATGTGCTGTGGTCTTCATCCACAACCGCAGCCGGAATCCGCCGCGCCGCCTGCGTACTGTACGGCCACGGATAGAAAAAACCGTAGATAAACGGCGCAATCACCAGCATCAGCAACACGCCCTTATCGGTAAAAATGTTGCGGATGGTGTCGGCAAACGCTGTAAAAAACATACTTTTCTTCATGTTATTCCGTACCTTTCGCCGCCGTTATCTCGCACCCCAACGCTGCGGCAAAGCATACGCGCGCTGCGAAAGTTTGGCCGCCGCCAAAAGAAGCAGCAAGGCCGCCAGCGAAGACCATCCCAGCGGCTTCACCGCCCATTGCCACGGAATCCCCATTTCCAGCAAGCCCTGCTGCAATTCCAGATAATGCGTCAGCGGCAGCATATCCGACCACTTCTGCGCCCAAGTCGGCATCGCCAAGCGCGGGAATGCAATGCCCGAAAAGGCAAAAGCGGGTGCGGAAATAAAGCCGGTGGCCGACAGCCCCGTGCGCATCGACATCGGCAGCGCGGAAAATATCACGCCCAGCCACAGCGACACCAGCATCATCAGCCACAAGCCTAAATAATTCAGCAGCCACGATATCGCAGCCACTTCATGCGTCTGCGCCAGCATCCACAGCAGCACGCCGCCCCAAAGTGTAAAAGCCAGCATCGGCCACACCAGCTTGCCACCTAAAGCGAACGCGGCATCGGCAAAGCGCACATGCCCGTTGCGGACGCGGCAGCCCGCCTTGCCCAACCAATTGTGCAGGCTCTTGTCGCGGATTTCCCTGCCGAACGCCACCGCCCCGGCCGTCATCGCCAAAATATGCAGCAGCCCGGGAATCAGCGTCGTGCCGAGAAACTGCTGGTAATCGGTGGAAATATTAAACAGCGCCGAAGTAACCGTGCGTATCGGGCTGAACGTATGCTCCGCCTGCCGCACCGATTCCCCGCGCTTGTTCAACGCTTTCATCTCCACACCCGCCGACAAAGTACCCGCCACCGCCTGCACATCGCGCACCAGCAAACCCGAAAACGAACCGAATTGGCCGTTGAGCTGCAAAATCAGCGGCGAAGCTCCACCCTGCTTGAGTTGGCGGGAAAAATCATCGGGTATCACCACCACGCCGTACACATCCACCCTATCCATAGCCTGTTGAGCTTCGCGTTCGTTGGCGTAAGTGTGCACCACTTTCAAAGCCGGCGCGCTGTCGAGATACTGCACCGTCTGCCGCGACAATGCGCTGTGGTCTTTATCCAGCACGCCGATGGGCAAATCGGTAATGGCGGCGCGGGCAAACATCCACCACACCAGCAGCACGCTCGCCAGCGGCAGCCACAGCAGCAGCGACAGCTCCCAGCGCTCTCGGATCAAGTAGCGCCATTCGAGGCGGGCGCTGCGCCAAAAGATATCGAGAAGTTGGTTCATCCTATCCACCTTTCAGACGGCCTTTAGAGCATGAGGCCGTCTGAAAATCCAATATGCTGAATCTTGATATAGAAGTGCTTAAAACGCGGGCATGAGAATGCCGTTTCCGCAAGCGGTTCGGCTATACCGTATCGTTTTGCCGAGTCAATTTATGTTTTTCACATTCTAGCGCATATTCCGTACCCCAACGGTGCATGGCTTCAATCACCGGCATCAGCGTCAGGCCGAACTCAGTAAGCGAGTATTCCACTTTCGGCGGCACCTGCGGATATACTTCGCGATGCACAATGCCGTCTCTTTCCAGCTCGCGCAGTTGCAGGGTAAGCATGCGCTGAGTCACAGCGGGCATCAGCCGCTGCAATTCGTTGAAACGGCGGGTTTGGGTGTTTAAATGGTAAAGAATCAATACTTTCCATTTGCCGCCGATAATATCGAGCGTGGTGCTGACGGGGCAGCAATTGTCGTGTGGTGCGTCGGGATGGTTCATGGTTAGCCCTTGTCGGTTATCGTTTACAGTATAAAAAATGTGCGTACTTGTCTATAAGCAGGTACTGCGTATAATACGCCTTAACACAAAAAAAGCCCAGTAAAAACCAAGGCCGTCTGAAAGTGAATTTGTGAGCTTCGCTAAAACAGGCTCGACGTTTTGCAGGCAAACACCATCAGGAGTCCATCATGCGTATCACAGAATTAGACCGTATCAACGAGCTGGCCTATAAAGCCAAAACCATCGGGTTAACGGAAGCCGAATCGGCCGAGCGCGACACTTTGCGCCGAGCCTATATCCGCCAAGTGTGCGGGCAAATCAACAATATGCTGTCTACCGTAACCGTTGTCGATCCCGAAGGCACAGACGTTACTCCCGCCAAACTGCGCGAAGCACAGGCCGCAGGTATGCAGGTACATTAAGCCCTGCCGACAACTTACCGACACAGCACACACAATCAGAAAGGAAAACCACATGAGAAACGTACGCCAAATCTACCGCGCCAACAGCCAACACTGGGTAGGCAACGGCTTTTTGGTACAGCCCTTGTTTTCACACATGGGCGACGACCGCGGCACCGACCCGTTTTTGATGCTTGATTACGCCGCACCGCACGAGTTTGCTCCCAACGAAGCGCGCAGCCCGCGCGGCGTGGGCCAACATCCGCACAAAGGTTTTGAAACCGTTACCATCGCCTATCACGGCGAAGTCGCCCACCGCGACTCTTCCGGCGGAGGCGGCGTCATCAAAGCCGGCGATGTGCAATGGATGACTGCCGGAGCAGGCATTATTCATGAAGAGTTCCACTCCGAAGCCTTCAGCAAAACAGGCGGGCTTTTCGAGATGGTGCAACTGTGGGTCAACCTGCCTGCCGAACACAAAAACGTAGCGCCGCACTACCAACACCTCGCCAAAGAAAACATTCCCGTGGTGCAGCTGCCCAATGAAGCCGGCCATCTGCGCCTGATTGCAGGCGAGTACGCAAGCACTCAAGGCGCTGCCGACACCTATACCGAAATGAATGTGTGGGACGTCGTGATTCACCCCGGCAAAGAAGCCGCCCTTACCCTGCCCGCCAACCACAGCCTCTCTATGGTGGTCTTGCGCGGCGAGGCAGTCTTTAACGGTAAAGAACGCGCAGGCGCAGGCCAATTGGTCGGCTTTGAACACGGCGGCGGAGAAGTGCGCATCGCCGCAGGCAGCGAAGAAGTGAAAATCCTCCTGCTCTCCGGCGTGCCGATTGCAGAGCCGGTGGTCGGTTACGGCCCGTTTGTGATGAACACCGCCGAAGAAATCCGCGAGGCCATCCACGATTTCAACAATGGCCGTTTCGGTAATATTTAATTACCCAATCCCTTCCATCAACTTAAAGGCCGTCTGAAAACACCGTTTCAAATAAACAGTGTTTTCAGACGGCCTCATACCGTAAAAGCGTTACTCCCTAATGGCAGCCGCCGCTTTTACCGCCGCCGCAGCGGTCGCAACCGCCGCAGGCCGAACCGCTGTTTTTCGGTTTAAACACAAACTTGCGCAAGATATATAAGGTGCACAGCAGCACGATGGCACCGACGATAATATATTGTTCCATCAGAAAATCCTCGAAGTTACCTGATACACGATAAAGGCAAACACATAGGCAAGCCCGAACAGATACGCCGTGATCATAAAGGTTTTCCGTGCCGATTTGGTTTCACGCTTGATTACCGCCAATGTGGCCATACACATCGGCGCGTAAATATACCAAGCCAAGAACGCAAAAGCGGTCGGTAGCCCCCAGTTGTTGTGCACAATCGGAATCAGCGCGTTTTGCACGGCATCTTCCGAACCAGCGCCCACGGCATACACCGTACCCAAAGCAGCCACCACCACTTCGCGCGCGGCGATACCCGGAATCATGGCGATACACATCTGCCAAGTGAAACCCAGCGGTGCAAACAGAGGCTCGATGAAGTGGCCGATCGTACCCGCAAAGCTGTAATCAATCGCCGCGGCCGTTGCACCTTCCGGCGGCACGGGAAAGCTCACCAAAGCCCACAACACCACGCTTAAAGCGAAAATAATCGTACCGGCACGTTTTAAAAACGCTTTCACACGGTCCCACAGGCTTACCGCAATATGCTTGAAATTGGGCATACGGAAAGTCGGCAGCTCCATCAGCAGAGGAAACTGCCTGATACCCGTTTTACCGCGTGCAAAATATTTCATCGCATAAGCCGTGGCCGCCGCAGAAACAATGCCCGCCACATACAGCCCGAACAAGGTCAGCCCTTGCAGGTTGAATACGCCCATCACCGTTTGGTTGGGAATCACCGCCGCAATAATCAATGCGTAAATCGGCAGGCGCGCAGAGCAAGTGAGCATCGGCGCAATCATGATAGTAATCAACCGTTCGCGCGGGTCGTGCATGGTACGCGCCGACATCACTGCCGGTACCGCACAGGCAAAGCTCGACAGCAAAGGAATGAAAGAGCGGCCTGAAAGCCCTGATTTCGACAGCAGGTTATCCAGCAAAAACGCCGCACGAGGCAGATAGCCCGAATCTTCCAGCAACAAAATAAAGGCAAACAAAATCGTAATTTGCGGCAAAAACACCAGCACGCTGCCGATACCGGCAATCACACCGTTCACCAGCAAATCCTGCAAGATGCCCGCCGGAATCACAGTCGTTACCCATTCTCCGAGCGCACCGAAGCCGTCTTCAATCGCGCCCATCAAAGGCTCCGACCACGAATAAACAGCCTGAAACACCAGCAGCAAAATCACCAGCAAAATGGCAAAGCCCCAAATCGGGTGCAGTACGATGCTGTCTAAACGGCGGTGCCATTCCGGCAGTTTCATTTCCGTGCTCACGACCTGCCGCAGAATATCTTCCACTTGGGCATACAGCTCGTTACTGTCGAGCCGGTTGAGCGTTTGTTCCGCTTCTTCCACATTGATGGGGTCGGAACGGCGCGGCAGTTTCGCCACCGCTTCACGCACGGCGCGGATACCTTCTTTACTCACCGCCACCGTTTCCAATACCGGCACGCCTAGCAGCTTGCTCAATTTGTCCGCATCGATTTTCAAACCGCGCGAACGAGCCACATCGCTCAAATTGAGGGAAACCGCCATCGGCAGCCCGAGCGTTTTCAGCTCCAGCATCATCCGCAGCGTCATGCGCAGGTTGGTCGCATCCGCCACCGCAATAATCGCATCCGGCTGCCGGCCGAGCTTACCCAGCACCACATCCCGCGCCACCGCTTCATCAGGGCTGGTAGTGCGCAGGCTGTATGTACCCGGCAAATCGATAATATGAACAGACGTATCGTCGATAAACACACCCTCGCGTTTATCCACCGTTACGCCCGGATAATTGGCTACTTTGGCATGCGCACCGGTAAGGCCGTTAAACAATACCGTCTTACCGCAGTTCGGCGCGCCCACCAAAGCGAAATAGCTTAAAGAAGCCGACGCAGAGGCACTCATGTTGAATCCTTTCATTATTGCGTATCAAGCCGCTCCTTCTCTCGTTAAGAGGCCGTCTGAAAATGCTGAACATTAAAAATGAAGATAAAGAAACCCAACCGCTTAGAAATGATCGGTTACCACCCGGCACATCACTTTGGAAGCTTCGGGCGCACGCAAAGCAAACTGCGAATGGTTGCTCAAACGCACGGCATAAGGCCCTTTGCCGAGCACGCCGACAGCCATTACTTCCAAAGGCATACCGTTGGAAAAACCCAAGTCGGCCAAACGGCGGCTCACCAAAGGATCCAACTCACCGAAAGCGGGGTTGTCTTGAATAAATTCGATATGGGCACACGTGCCTTTATTTAATTGGGAGAGCGGGATAACAGACATAAAAGCCTACTTTCTTGTTTTGATACAAAAGTTAAGCTTAAGACGGAGACCCCTGAACGTGACAGAACTGCGTCTGATATTATGATATTAATTTTTATTCAGGTTTAATCATATCTTAATGTTTTTTAGTTGGATTTGCAATGAAAGATGAATTTCTTCTGCCGGCGGAGAAACATGCAAGCCATGCCGCCGTTTCATCAAACCTCATATAAACAAAAGAAGAATCAAGAAATTAGAAATTAATATTTTGGAATTCACCGCCTGCTCTTATGAGGCCGTCTGAAAACAAATCGACACTTTTTTGAGCTGCATCAGAAGAAAGCTAGAGAATTATCGACCGTCAAACCACTTATCAAGTAACCGTAACGTCATACCTGCTTTTGCCCGAATATTTTCAGACGGCCTCAACCATAGCGGCGCTTTGAAATAAAGACCATTCCTTCAACAAGCCTATCTCCCCCCCTGCTTACCGCAAATAAAAACAAAGGCTGCCGACATTCAGCCGACAGCCTTTATTGATGCGTTTCATTTAATTAAGTGATTATTATTGAATGATTAATCCGACAGCACATAGCCGTCTTCATCCCACACCGTTTTCTTAACCAGCGAGCCGTTTAAATACACCGCTTCGGATTTTTTCGCGCCGTTGGGATGCCAATCGAGCACGATACCGTTGCGTCTTCCACCTTCCATCGTGATTTCGGTAAGCAGCAAGCCGTTTTCGTTCCAACTGACGATGCTGTTGGGTTTGTCGTCAACCATCATCATTTCCGTTTTGGGTTGGCCGTTGGCGTACCACTGCTTCCAATAGCCGTTGGCCTTATTGCCTTTAAACTGAATCTCACTTTCTTTGTTGCCGTTACGGTAATAGCGTGATCCCGTGCCTTCACTTTTACCTTCCACATAAGGCATCACGGCCGATTTTTTACCGTTGGGATACCAGTTTGTCCACACGCCGTCGGGCTTGCCGTTTTTATAGCGGCCGGTCATTTTCTTCTGTCCGTTGAAATGCCACAAGGTCAGCATACCGCTGTTTGGCGCAGGAACGAAATTTTTGATTTGCCCTGCCGCCACCTGATAAGGATCTGAATATTTCTTCATGGAAGGATAATAGAAATCTTGAGCTTGGGCGACGCCGTCTTTCACTTCATACTGACGCACATAAGCCACCGCCGACATATTCGCGGTAATCTGCCCTTGCTGATTGAAATACAGTTCCTGCATCTGCGCAACCGCCGCAAGGGGAAAACCTGCCAGCACTGCCGACGAAAAAACTGTATAGCCTATTGATTTCATATTATTTTTGCCAATAAGATTTCACGTTTACAAATTCATAAATTCCAAATTCAGACAATTCCCTGCCATAACCGGAATCTTTCACGCCGCCGAAAGGCAGGTGTAAATCGCTGCTGGTATGGCGGTTGATATACACCGCGCCGGTTTGCAGTTTGGCGGCATATTCCCAAGCCTTTTCATGGTTTTGCGAATAAATGCTCGCGCCCAAACCGTAAGGGCTGTCGTTGGCGAGCGCGATAGCGTGCTCTTCGCCCAAGGCCCGCATAATCACGGCCACAGGGCCGAACACTTCTTCGTGATACACGCGGCAATTGTGGTTCACACGATCCAACACCGTGGCGGGATAAAACCAACCTTTTTCGGTACACTCCGGAATCTGCCCGCCCTGAAGCACGCTTGCGCCGTTTACCAAGGCATCAATCACTTGCGAGTGAATCCGCTCGCGCAAATCGCGGCGGTGCAGCGGAGCCAATGTGGTTTCGGGATCCATAGGGTCGCCGGTTTTCAGTTTGGCACATTCCGCTAAAAACAGGCTGATAAATTCTTCGGCCACGGATTCGGTTACGATAATGCGCTTGGCCGCATTGCACGATTGGCCTGCGTCGCGGAAACGGGAATAGCAGGCATCTTTGGCGGCTTGTGCCAAATCGGCGTCCGACATCACGATAAAGGCATTGCTTCCGCCCAATTCCATCACATTCTTTTTCAGGTACAGCCCGGCTTGGGCTGCCAAGCGGCGTCCTGTGTCGGCGGAGCCGGTAAAGGCCAGCGCATCGGTGCAGGCAACGGCGCGGCGCACTTCGGCGTGATCAAGCCACGCCACTTCCATGGGCAGGCTGCTGCCGATGATTTCAAACAGGGCTTCGGTTACCCTACCGACGCTGGGCGCGGGTTTCACCATACAGGCATTGCCGGCGCACAAAGCGGGAATGGCAAAACGTAACACCTGCCACACCGGGTAATTCCACGGCATCACGGCAAACACCACGCCCAAAGGCTCGAATCTTACTTGGCTTAGACTGGCTTGAGTCTCAATAGTTTTATGCGCCAGCAATTCGGGGGCTTTGCGCGCGTAATAGCGCACCAGCTCAACCGATTTGTTCAGTTCCGCTTTGCATTCGCGCAGGCAACGACCGACTTCTTCGCAAATCATTACCGCCAAGCGGCCGCGGTTGGCTTCCAAGCGGTCGGCAAAGGCGCTGAGTAACTCGGAGCGTTGGGTAACCGAAAGTTCGGCAAACGCCTGTTGGCGCTTTCTCAAACGCCGCAAGTGGTATTCGAACTCTTCCCATGATTGGGCTTCACGCTCGTATAAGGTTTCTCCGTTTAAAATATGTGTGCTGAAAAACACGGGCAGCTCCGAAAAATGCGGCGGCCGATTTGGCCGGAATATAAAAATTATTGTGAGTAGGAAATTTTATAATCAATGGCAGATGCCGTCTGAAAACACCGTTAAACGGCTTTCTGCTCATATAATCGGCTGTTCGGTTTTCGGTCAAAGTTTCCCGATGTAATTGCTGATAGGTTTATTGTACCTGAATAAAACAGATTGCGGGCGGGCTTATTTCTCATTGCAATGCCGGTTTATATCCTCGTCTCCAAATATTTTTCTCTCATATAACAAAATGCTGCCCGCAACAGGCAGCATTTTCATCAAACATATTTTCAGACGGCCTCAACACGCCTGAATCCGCATCCGACTTTATTCAGCTTTTAGGCTTGCTGGCCAAGATATTGATCACTTTTTTCACGGGAATTTCGGGCGAAATGGTGATTTCGTTGCCCTCGCGGCCGTCTGAAAACTGCTGCGGCACAGTTTCTTTGTCGAAAGCCAAATCGCCGCCGTGTTTCAACACCTGCCCGCGTTGCAAACCGGCGAAGTCGAATAATGCGGTATCGGCCAAATGCGAAGGCACAACGTTTTGCAGGGCGGAAAACATGGATTCGATGCGGCCGGGGAAGCGTTTGTCCCAATCTTGCAGCATTTCCTTAATCACCTGACGTTGCAGATTGGGCTGCGAGCCGCACAGGTTGCACGGAATAATCGGAAACTGCTTCAACTCGGCATAACGTTCCAAGTCTTTTTCTTTCACATACGCCAGCGGGCGGATAACGATATGCTCGCCGTTGTCGCTCACCAGCTTGGGCGGCATGGCTTTAAGTTTGCCGCCGTAAAACATATTTAAAAACAGCGTTTCCAGAATATCGTCGCGGTGGTGGCCGAGCGCGATTTTGGTGCAGCCCAATTCTTTTGCCACGCGGTACAGCACGCCGCGGCGCAAACGGCTGCACAGCGAACAGGTGGTTTTGCCTTCTTCAATCACGCGCTTAACTACGGAATAAGTGTCTTCTTCGATGATTTTGTACGGCACGCCGATGCTTTCGAGGTATTCGGGCAAAACGTGCTCGGGAAATCCGGGCTGCTTTTGATCGAGATTGACGGCAATCAACTCGAAATCGACCGGCGCGCTGGCCTGTAATTGGCGCAGGATGTCCAGCAAGGCGTAGCTGTCTTTGCCGCCGGAAAGGCAGACCATGATTTTGTCGCCGTTTTCAATCATGTTGAAATCGTTGATGGCATCGCCCACCGCGTGACGCAAGCGTTTATTTAACTTATTGTTTTCTAATTCGTGTTTGGGTTTCTTAGACATGGCGGAAACGTGAAAAACAAAGGCCGGATTGTACCTTAAAATACATGAGGCCGTCTGAAAAAAGCTGCTGGCTTTTTCAGACGGCCTCATACTTAATGAAGCAGATGTTCGCCCTATTCGGCTGCGCTTTGTGTTTTTTCGCCGCCCAAAATCATCGAGCCTATGCCCGAATCGGTGAAAATTTCCAGCAGCAAAGCATTCGGCACTCTGCCGTCGATGATGTGCGTGGCTTTCACGCCGTTCACCGCGGCTTCCACCGCCGAACTGATTTTCGGCAGCATGCCGCCGTAGAGCGTGCCGTCGGCAATCAATTCATCAATGCGTTTGGGTGTGAGGTTGGTGAGCAAATTGCCGTTTTTATCCATCACGCCGGTGATGTTGGTCATCATCAACAGTTTTTCGGCGTTGAGTTCTTCCGCCAATTTGCCTGCCACCAAGTCGGCGTTGATATTGAACGCTTCGCCGTTTCTGCCCACGCCGATGGGTGCAACCACGGGAATGTGGCCGTAGCCGATGATGCCTTTAATCAGCGAACAGTCAATGCTTTCCACCACGCCCACTTGGCCGATATCGACACCGTTGCGCTCGGGCGTGTTGATAAACAGTTTTTTGGCGCGGATAAAATGACCGTCGCGGCCGGTAACGCCCACGGCCTTACCGCCGTGCTGGTTGAGCATGGACACGATTTCTTTGTTTACATGGCCGCCGAGCACCATTTCTACGATATCCATCGTTTCGCTGTCGGTAACGCGCATACCTTGGATAAACGTGCCCTCTTTGCCCACTTTATTGAGCATGTCGTTAATCTGCGGGCCGCCGCCGTGCACAATCACGGGGTTGATGCCGCACAGTTTCAGCAGCACCACGTCTTTGGCAAACCCTTCTTTCAGGTGCGGCTCGGTCATGGCATTGCCGCCATATTTGATTACGATGGTTTTGCCGGAAAAGCGGCGGATGTAAGGCAGGGCTTCGGAAAGAATCGCTGCTTTTTCCGAAGCGGAAATGTGTTGGGTGTCGCTCATATTTCTCCCTTGTATATGCGGTAGTGTGTTTTAGCGAAACTCGCCAAGCTCGTTTTAGCGAAGCTCGCAAGTTCGCTTTCAGACGGCCTCAAAGCACGGGCTGCAAAAGCTTCCACATCTTAAATTATCAAGATGATAAAAACAACAGCCTCCCCGATGTGGCACGGCGCAAACCGTTTCCGCAACTTTCGCGCTTTGAGAGGCGGTTTGCGGTAAAATAAGCGGTTTTTTCAGACGGCCTTTTCAGATATGCAGTTGATTTTGGCGCCCATGCAAGGGCTGGTGGACGATGTGATGCGCGATTTGCTGACCCGTATCGGCGGGTTCGACGAGTGCGTGAGCGAGTTCGTGCGCATTACCCATACCGTGCATTCCCGCCAAACCTGGCTGAAATATGTGCCCGAAATCGCCCGTGAAAACAAAACCTTTGCCGGCGTACCCTGCACCGTGCAGCTTTTGGGCAGCGATGCGGACAACATGGCGGTAAACGCACTGGAAGCCGTCCGCTTCGGTGCCGACAAAATCGACCTCAACTTCGGCTGCCCCGCGCCCACCGTCAATAAACACAAAGGCGGTGCTGTGCTGTTGAAAGAGCCGGAGCTGATTTACCATATCGTCCGCACTTTGCGCCAAAGTCTGCCCGACCATATTCCGCTCACCGGCAAAATGCGTTTGGGCTTTGAAGACAAAACGCTCGCGCTGGAATGCGCCGCCGCGATTGCCGATGGCGGAGCCTGCGGCCTGACCGTGCATGCGCGCACCAAAGTGGAAGGCTACGAACCGCCCGCGCATTGGGAATGGGTGCGCAAAATCCGCGAGGCCGTGCAGATTCCGGTAACGGCCAACGGCGATGTGTTTGCCTTGCAGGATTATCTCGACATTAAAGAAGTAAGCGGCTGCGACAGCGTGATGCTCGGGCGCGGCGCGGTGATGCGGCCGGATTTGGCGCGGCAGATTAAGCAGTTTGAACGCGGCGAAAGCGTTACCGAAGCGGATTTCGGCGAAATCGCGGGCTGGATAAATCTGTTTTTTGACCTGTGCCTTGCCAAAGAAGCCAACAACAAATACCCCGTCGCCCGCTTAAAACAATGGCTGGGCATGATGAAAAAAGTGTATCCGCAGGCGCAGGAATTGTTTGAACGCATCCGCACGTTGAAAGAAGCGGACGAAGTGAAAAACGTATTGATTGCGTTTGAACAGGCGCAACGTCTTTAAATATCAACGGCTTTCAGTTTTATCCATTAAATCACACTCCCCTTCTCACTCAGGCTATTCGCTGCCGTCTGAAAAATCATCCGGAATCAGTTAAGATACGGCCTGATACTTTTTCAGACGGCCTGATCACATCATGCAGATTTACCTTGTCGGCGGCGCAGTCCGCGATACCTTACTCAACATCAGCGTGACCGACCGCGATTGGGTCGTTGTCGGCGCCGATGCCGCGGCCATGCTGGCGCAAGGCTTCCAGCCCGTCGGCAAAGACTTCCCCGTATTTCTGCACCCCGACAGCCACGAAGAATACGCCCTTGCCCGCACCGAACGCAAAACCGCCAAAGGCTATGCCGGCTTTGCTTTTTACGCCGATAAAGACGTTACCCTCGAGCAAGACTTAATGCGCCGCGATCTTACTATCAACGCCATGGCACAAGATTCAGACGGCCTGATTATCGACCCTTTCGGCGGCCAAGAAGATTTGCGCAACGGCGTTTTGCGCCATGTTTCCGAAGCCTTCGCCGAAGACCCCGTGCGCATTCTCCGCACCGCCCGTTTTGCCGCCCGCTACGGTTTCAGCGTCGCTCCCGAAACCATGGAATTGATGAAGCAGATGGTGCGCGACGGTGAGGCCGATGCTTTGGTGGAAGAACGCGTGTGGCAGGAATTGGCCAAAGGGCTGATGGAAAAACAGCCGCGCAAAATGATTGAAATCATGCGCGAGTGCGGCGCTTTGAAAGTGCTGCTGCCCGAAGTGGACGCGCTGTTCGGCGTGCCGCAACGCGCCGACTACCATCCCGAAATCGACAGCGGCATCCACACGCTGATGGTATTGCAGCGCACCGCCGACATGGGCTTGACCCTGCCCGAACGCTACGCCTCCCTGCTGCACGACTTGGGCAAAGCACTCACGCCTGCCGACATTCTGCCCAAACACCACGGCCACGATATAGCGGGCGTCGAACCCGTCCGCGCCGTCAACGCCCGCTGGAAAGTGCCCAAAGCCTGCTCGGAACTGGCGGAGCTGGTGTGCCGCTGGCACATCGTTTTACACAGCGTCGAAAACCTGAAAGCACAAACCGTGTTGAAAACCTTAAAGCAAACCGACGCTTTCAGACGGCCCGAGCGTTTTCAGACGGCCTTAAACGTCTGCGTGGCCGATACGCAAGGCCATCTGAACCGTGAACACGAACCCTACCCGCAGCGCGGGCACTGGCTGGCTCTGCTCGATGCCGCCAACAGCATCAACACCGCCGAAATCGCCGCCGCCCATGCCGATGCGCCGCAAAAAATTGCCGAAGCCATCGACCGGGCGCGGCTGGAAAAAATAAAACCGCTGCACGCCGCCTACCAAGCGCGTTCCGCCACCGCATAAACCGTCGCCGCTGCACCGACCTTTCATCCATTTTTATTAAGGAATCAAGATGTTTACAGGCATCGTACAAGGCATGGGCCGCATCGTTGCCAAGCATGCGCCCTCCGCCGACTTCTGCACCTACACCGTCGAGCTGCCCGAACACATGGCGCACGACCTGCAAACCGGCGCATCCGTCGCCAACAACGGCTGCTGCCTCACCATCACCCGCATCAACGGCCGCCAAGTCGATTTCGACCTGATGGCGGAAACGCTAGCGAAAACCAACCTCGGCGAACTCGATACCGGCAGCTTGGTCAACCTCGAACGCGCCGCCCGCTTCGGCGACGAAATCGGCGGCCATGTGATGAGCGGCCACATCATCGCCGTAACCCGCATCACCCGCATCGAAGAGAGCGAACACAACCGCACCGTCTGGTTTGCACTGCCGCCCGAACTCAAGCCCTACATCCTCACCAAAGGCTTTGTGGGATTAGACGGATGCAGCCTCACCATCGGCAGCGTTACCGACACCGAATTCAACGTTCACCTGATTCCCGAAACCCTGCAACGCACGCTGTTCGGCACGCGCCAAGCCGGCGACCGCATCAATGTGGAAATCGACCCGCAAACCCAAGCCGTGGTCGATACCGTGGCGCGGATTTTAGCAGCGCAAAAAAGCTGATATCCAACGCCACCGCAGCAACCGCCATGAACCCGACCATAGAAACCCACCCGCTCGCCCCGTTCGCCCCCGCAAACGCCACTCTGCTGATGCTCGGTTCGTTTCCCCCGCCGCGCGCCCGTTGGAAAATGGACTTTTACTACCCCAATTTTCTAAACGACATGTGGCGGATTTTCGGCTTGGTGTTCTTCAACGACAAAGATTATTTTGTCGAACCCGGCGGCAAAGCCTTTAAAGAGGCGCTTATCCGCAGCTTTCTAAGCGAACGCGGCATCGCCGTCAGCGATACGGCGCATCAGGTTATCCGTTTGCAGGGCAACGCTTCCGACAAGTTTTTGCAGATTGTGAAGCCGGTCGATTTGGCCGCGCTGCTCGACACCTTGCCGCACTGCCGCACCATCATGACCACGGGAGATTTGGCCACCAACACCCTGCTCTCGCTGATGCCGTCTGAAACCGCCAAACCCGCCATCGGCGGATATTCCGAAACCGAGTTTGCCAGCAGACCGCTGCGCCTGTACCGCCTGCCTTCCTCTTCCCGCGCCTACCCTTTGCCGCTGGTAGAAAAGGCCGAAGCCTATGGCGCGTTTTTCCGCGAAATCGGCTTGGCGAGCCATTGAAACGGCAACCTTATCACTCTTTAATCACCCACCTGTTTTTCAGACGGCCTCAAAGCCCTGCGCCGCCCAAACCCTGTATAATGCCGTCTGAAACCTTCACAACAAAGCAAAACATGGCAAACCAACGACTTATCTACGGCTTCCACGCCGTTAACGCCCGTTTGTGGCAAAACCCGAAAAGCATTACCGAACTGTATGTCCAAGAAGGCAAACACGATGCCCGCACCCGCGAAGTGCTGGAAAAAGCCGCCTCCGAAAACGTGCGCGTGCATTTTGCCGCCGCCGAACGCTTAAACACCATCAGCAAAGGCGCGCGCCATCAAGGTGTGGTCGGCTTTATCGACGCCTCCAAAAACCACGTCCACCTCGAAGACGTGTTGGAAAACCTGCGCGAACCGGCGCTGCTGCTGGTACTCGACGGCATCACCGACCCGCACAACCTCGGCGCATGCCTGCGTACCGCCGACGCGATGGGCGTTCACGCCGTGATTGCGCCGAAAGACAAAAGCGCGGGGCTGAACGCCACCGTGAGCAAAGTGGCCTGCGGCGCAGCCGAAACCGTGCCCTACATCACCGTAACCAACCTTGCCCGCACCCTGCGCGAATTGAAAGAATACGGCATCTGGGTGGTCGGCACCGACATGGGCGGCGAAGCCGATCTCTATCACGCCAAACTGCCCGAAAGCATCGCATGGGTGATGGGCAACGAAGGCGAAGGCATGCGCCGCCTCACCCGCGAACATTGCGACCTGCTCGTTTCCGTGCCCATGTTCGGCACGGTGGAAAGCATGAACGTATCGGTAACGGCGGGCATGGTGTTGAGCGAAACCCGCCGCCAACGGGTGTTGAACGCCGAGAAATAAACCGTTTCGATTCTAAAGGCCGTCTGAAAACTCTTTACGCAAACCGTTTATATAGTCAATCAACTTAAAAATAGTACACCCGTCATACTCGGGCTTGACCCGAGTATCTTGAGTTTCAGCAAATTTAAGAGATACTCGGGTCAAGCCCGAGTATGACGGTTTTGTTGTTAAGCAGATTAACGATACTCTTTGCGGAAACCGTTTCAGACGGCCTTTTTTACCGTTCCCGCCGAAAACATTGAATTTTCGCCGAGAGCCTTTATCATCTACCCGATTGAAATAACGAAGGGGGCAACCTATGATTGCTTGGTTTATCGCCGCCGTATTGGTGCTGATTGTCGAACTGTTTGTCGGCACGATTTATCTGTTGGTGGTCAGCGCCGCCCTGTTCGGTGCAGGCTTGACCGCTTGGCTGTTCGACAGCCTCGCCGCCAGCATCATCACCGCCGCCGTTCTGGCCGCCGTGGGCGTGTGGTGGGCGCACGGCTGGATTAAAAAACACCGCCGCCCGCCCGTGGAAGAATCCGCCCGCAACGATTTGGACATCGGGCAAACGGTGCAGATTCTGCGCCATCTGTACGGCAACCTGTATGAAGTGCACTACCGCGGCACGCTCTGGCAGGCGCAGGCGGAAAACATAGCCGGCACGTCCGCCCCGCAAACCGCCGTGATTACCGGCAAAAACGGTAACTTTCTGCTTATACATCTAAATTAATACTCTGATTTAATTGTGATTTAAGGAATCATTATGGATCTCAACCTGTTTCTCAGCTTTCCGATTTTAATCCTCATCGCCGTGATCGTATTCGGCTTCAAAGCGTTTACCGTGGTGCCGCAGCAAGAAGCCTATGTGGTGGAACGTTTGGGCCGTTTCTATAAAGTGCTCACGCCCGGCCTGAACATTCTGATTCCGTTTATCGACCGCATCGCCTACAAGCACACGCTGAAAGAAATTCCGCTCGACGTGCCGAGCCAAGTGTGTATCACCCGCGACAACACCCAGCTTACCGTCGACGGCATCATCTATTTCCAAGTAACCGACCCGAAACTCGCTTCATACGGCTCGAGCAACTACATCATGGCCATTACCCAGCTTGCCCAAACCACGCTGCGTTCGGTTATCGGCCGCATGGAATTGGACAGAACTTTTGAAGAACGCGACGAAATCAACAGCATCGTCGTTTCCGCGCTCGACGAAGCCGCCGTATCGTGGGGCGTGAAAGTATTGCGTTACGAAATCAAAGATTTGGTGCCGCCGCAAGAAATCCTGCGCGCGATGCATGCGCAAATCACCGCCGAACGTGAAAAACGCGCCCGCATCGCCGAATCGGAAGGCCGCAAAATCGAACAAATCAACCTTGCCAGCGGCCAACGCGAAGCCGAAATCCAGCAGTCCGAAGGTGAAATGCAGGCCGCCATCAACGAATCAAACGGCGACAAAATCGCCCGCATCAACCGCGCACAAGGCGAAGCCGAAGCCTTGCGCTTGGTGGCCGAAGCCAATGCCGACGCCATCCGCAAAATCGCCGATGCCCTGCAAACTCCGGGCGGCAACGAAGCCGTGAACCTGAAAGTGGCCGAGCAATATGTAGAAGCCTTCAGCAAACTGGCCAAAGAAAACAACACACTGATTATGCCCGCCAACGTGGCCGACATCGGCAGCTTGGTTTCCGCCGGCTTGAAAATTGTCGAAGGCAACAAAACGGCGAAATAATCCGGCCTCCCGCCCTAACGCTTGATTTTCAGACGGCCTCTTTATACCGGAGGCCGTCTGAAATATTTTAAACAGGCGTTTCGGCGCGCCTGCCGAATCCCAACGCTTCAGCAAAAGCCATACCCGCCTTTCACGCCCGTTTTCCAAGCCGCACGATTACAGGCATAATACCGCTTCATCTTTTTTATCGTTCACGGAAAGAAAAACAATGACCGAATCCGTCCGCCTGCCCGCCGCCACACTCAAGCCCTCCACCGTCGCCCTGCCCGGCTCCAAAAGCATCAGCAACCGCACGCTGCTCTTGGCGGCATTGTCGGACAATGTGTGCGAAATCCATTCTTTATTAAAATCCGACGATACCGACCGTATGCTTGAAGCGTTGGAAAAACTCGGTGTCAAACTCGAATTTATCTCGGAAGGCCGTCTGAAAGTGCACGGCACGGGCGGGCGTTTTCCCAACCGTGAGGCGGATTTGTTTCTCGGCAACGCAGGCACGGCATTCCGCCCGCTTACCGCAGCTCTGGCGGTGTTTGGCGGCAACTACCACCTGCACGGCGTGCCGCGCATGCACGAACGCCCCATCGGCGATTTGGTCGATGCCCTGCGCACGGCCGGTGCGGATGTGCAATACCTCGGCAACGAACACTATCCGCCGCTGCGCATCCGCAAACGCACCGACAACGGCGTGCGCGTGATTCCGATTAAAGGCAACGTATCCAGCCAATTCCTGACCGCGCTGCTGATGGCGCTGCCGCTGACCGGCCAAGCGTTTGAAATCCACATGGTCGGCGAGCTGATTTCCAAACCCTACATCGACATCACGCTGAAACTGATGGCGCAATTCGGCGTCAACGTCGAAAACCAAGACTACCGCGTGTTCAAGCTGCCTGCCGACGCACACTACCATGCACCGGAAAATCTGTATGTGGAAGGCGACGCTTCGAGCGCGTCTTATTTCCTCGCCGCCGGCCTGCTTTCCGGCGAACCCGTGCGCGTAACCGGTATCGGCAAAAACAGCATTCAGGGCGATGTCGCTTTTGCCCGCGAATTGGAAAAAATCGGTGCCGATGTAAGGTGGGGCGACAATTTTATCGAAGTCTCCCGCCCTGCCGACCACCCTATCCAAGCCTTTGATTTGGATGCCAACCACATTCCCGATGCCGCCATGACCTTGGCCGTCGTCGCCCTCGCCACCGGCGCACCGTGCACCCTGCGCAACATCGGCAGCTGGCGCGTGAAAGAAACCGACCGCATCGCAGCGATGGCGGCGGAACTGCGCAAAGTCGGCGCAACCGTTACCGAAGAGCCGGAAGCCATCCGTATCGTTCCGCCCGCCGCACTCACGCCCGATGCGCAAATCGACACCTACGACGACCACCGCATGGCCATGTGTTTTTCACTCGTTTCCCTGCTCGGCGTGCCCGTGGTCATCAACGACCCCAAATGCACCCACAAAACCTTTCCCACCTATTTCGAAGTATTCGCCTCGCTGCGTAAATAAATCCGTTAAAGGCCGTCTGAAAACCCAAATTCAGACGGCCTTTTTACAAAGCTGTCTTTATGTAAAAGCTGGTTTTTCAGACGGCCTGTTGATATATAATCAAAGAATACACAATAACAAATATCGAGCACATTATGACCCCCGTACCCGTTACCATTACCTCTTACAACATGCACAAAGGCATGTCGGCACTCAACCGCAAAGTACAGGTGAGCAGCATGGCCGAAGCCTTGCAGGGTTTGAATTCAGACATCCTATTCTTGCAGGAAGTGCAAGGCGAACACCAAACCCGCCGCATCAAACTGCCCGACTTCCCGCACCGCCCGCACTACGACATCCTCAGCGAGCATCTGTCGTTCAACAGCAGCTACGGCAAAAACGCCGTTTACCCCGAGCGGCACCACGGCAACGCCATTCTCAGCCACATGCCCATCGACACCCGCCACAACCTCAATATCACGGTCAACAAACTCGAGCAGCGCGGCGTGCTGCATTGCGAAATCCGGCCCGAATATTGGGAACACCCGCTCGTGTGCCTGTGCGCCCACCTCAACCTGCGCGAACCCGACCGCATGAAGCAGTATCAGGCGATTTTCGAATACGTCGACCGCCACGTCGATCCGCACAGCCCGCTGATTATCGCCGGCGACTTCAACGACTGGCGTTCAAAATCCGCCGCCGCGCTCGGCAAAGCCTTAAACCTCGAAGAAGTATTTGTAGATGCCAACGGCAAACGCCCCAAAACTTTCCCGTCGCGCATGCCCGTGTTGAGCCTCGACCGGATTTACACCCGCAACCTCGAAGTGCTCGATTCGCAAATCCACAAAGAAAAACAATGGCAAATGCTCTCCGACCACCTGCCCTTGAGCGTGAAAGTGCTGCCGCGCATCAAACAGCCCTAATCGGTTTGCTGCATAAACAAACAGGCTGAGACCTTTGCAAAACCCTCAGATGTGGATGCAGTTCAAGGCGTAGCAGCGCAGCGAGTGCAGACATATCATATAGATAGACAAGCGAGCGAGCAGCGCACAACGCAGAAATGCGCCGCAGATGGGGGGTTTTGCAAAGGTAACAGGCCGTCTGAAAAAGATTTTTCAGACGGCCTGTTACCGTTTTAAAGCAGTCAAACAACCTAGATTAAATATACTCTACCGCAACAATATCATACTCGCGCATACCGCCCGGAGCCTGAACTTCGGCCACGTCGCCCTCTACTTTGCCGATAAGCGCACGGGCAATGGGCGAGCCGACAAAAATTTTATTGTTTTTGATGTCCGCTTCGTCTTCGCCCACAATTTGATAACGCACCTGCTCTTCGGTATCCAAGTCTTCCAGCGTTACCGTCGCACCAAATACCACCTTGCCTTCTGCATGGATTTCGGCGGGATTAATGATGTGCGCCATCGACAATTTATGCTCTACTTCCGCAATGCGGCCTTCGATAAAACCTTGGCGCTCTTTAGCCGCTTCGTATTCGGCGTTCTCCGACAAATCACCGTGCGAACGCGCCTCGGCAATCGCTTCGATCACTTGCGGGCGGGCAACGCTTTTGAGCTGTTGTAATTCTTCTTTCAATAATTCTGCACCGCGTGCGGTTAACGGAATTTTCTGCATGAAACTTTTCTCCAGTCGGTAACGGCTGATACGCCGTCAGAATAATAGGCAAATAAAAATACAAGCCGCCTGAAACCGGCGGCTTGTTTTTAAGAAGTTGTATGGGACGGGATTGTATCAAAAACATCTGCTTAGGCAAAGCTTTCCGGCCATTTCCCTGAAAATATGTTGCAATAGGGGAAATGCAGTCAAACGGAATACAAACGCCTCCGCATATCTTCAAACATCAAAATTACGGTGTACGCAGCGACTCAAGATCATACCCTGCCGGCGCCTCCGACTGCGGCAACTGCGGCCCTTCGCCGACAAACCAAACGGGCTTGTTGAGCACCGGCTCCGTGCCCACAACAGGCTCTACCGACAAATCCGCCAACAGCCGTTTGTATTCGGTCGATTGCTGCAACAAAGCACGCGCGGCGGATTTCAAATCATTGATATCGTTCGGCGGCAGATAAAAGGTTGTGGGAATGTTCAACACGTTTTTACGCAACTGCGACTCGGGCAGCTCGCGCAGGTTGAGGCTCACAAAATACATGCCGGTTTGGTTGCGGTTGCGACCCGTGCGGGTGCTTTCGTTCCATTGGTCGGCAAATGCGCGGAAGCGGCGCAGCGATTCTTGCGAATATTTGTCTATCGGAATGTCGATAATCGCGCTCACCACATCCGCCAAACCCGGCACAGCCGCCGATTGGTCGATGCTGCTGCTGATTTTGTTTTGCGCGTTCACATTGATAATCACAATGCGGCGGATACGCTCGTCGGCCAATTGCCGCTGCAACATGCTGCTGGAGCGGGCATCGGCCACATCCAGCAAGCCGCGCAGGCCGAGATTGTCGGTCAGGCCGCCGTCGAGCAGATGAATGTAGGGGCGTTTGGTGCTGTCGTTGTATTGCAGATAGCTTTGTACAAACTCGCGTTGGGTTTGGCGTTGCAAACCTTTGCTGCTCTCGGCCGCCGCTTTCCGCACTTCTTCGGGCACGGCATAACCGCACTTGCCGCCGTTATTGTTCAGCGTAATCGGACTGAATACCAACGGCACGGCACTGGAAGCCGCCACCGCCCGCGCAATCCGCAGTTGCGACAAATCCAGACACATCATATCGAAATATTCCTGCGTGAAATCCAAGCGGCTGCCAGCCGCCATATCGGTCGCAGAAATCACGGCAAACGGGCCTTTTCTGTTTCTATCCAAATCGCCGAAAGTCGCATCGCGGAATAGCGTGTTTTCAAACTGCTCCTGCAACAAATCTCCCCTGCCGTATTCCGGCGAGGTCAACCGCGGCACATTGGCCAGCGAAAACAACTGCTTGGTAAACTGGCGTTGGAAATTCTGCTTTAAAAACCGACGCTCGAAAGCAGGCACTGTTTCGGCTCCGTGCATCGAAAAATAAGCAGCCAATACCGAGCCGCCCGATACGCCGTACACCATATCCACATTGTCCAGCAGGCTTTTCTGCTTGCCGCCGATATTAACCTGCTGCTTTTTCAGCTCTTCCAGCACGCCGTAGCCCAAAGCCGCCGCACGCGTACCGCCGCCCGAAAAAATCAACACCACAAACGTATCGTCTTCCGCACGCCGGCTTAAGGCTTTCTCCAAGCGGTAGCCTTTGTTGACATCAATCTGATCAATGGTTTGCAAAGGCCGGTATTGCACCAAAGCACAAGAAGACAACAAACAAACTAGAGATATGGCCGCACATTTTTTCAGGCCGTCTGAAAAATTCCACATCACATCATTCCTTCAAACCAAATCAAAAAAGCAGCCGAGGCTGCTTTCCGTTATTGTTCAGAATCGGATTTTTCTACTTTTTCTCCGATTTTTCCTTCTTTACCGCTCATCAAGTTTTGGATATTGCTCTTATGGCGGTACAGCACCAGCAAGGCAATCGCCACGGTTGACCAAACCCACGAATCATAGGGCATGAAGAAGAAAGCCAAAATCGGGCTGAGTACAGTGGCAACCAAAGCCGCCAGCGACGACACTTTAAATCCGAACGCCATCACCAGCCAAATCAGCGCACACACCAGCGCAGTCGGCCACGACAAAGCCAGCAGCACGCCCAAAGCCGTGGCCACACCCTTGCCGCCCTTAAAGCGGAAAAACAGCGGCCACATATGCCCCACTAATGCCGCCACGCCTACCAGCGCAATGGTTGCATTATCCAAGGCCAACGGTTCTTGCAGATAACGCGCCAGCAGCACAGCTGCCAGACCTTTGAGCGCGTCGCCCAGCAGTGTCAGCGCTGCGGCTTTCTTTTTACCGCTGCGTAAAACATTGGTTGCTCCGGGGTTACCCGAGCCGTAAGTGCGCGGATCATCCATGCCGTAAAATTTGGATACAATCACGGCAAACGACAGCGAACCTATCAGATAGCCGGAAGTAATCATCAAGAAATTGAACATTGCAAAAACTTTTGTTTTAGAATGGAGCCGTGATTTTAACGTGAAAACGGCGTAACACAAAATGGATAAAATCTTTTTACACGGCATGAAAGCCGAAACCCTGATCGGGCTTTATGATTGGGAACGCAAGCAAAAGCAGACTTTGGTACTTGACTTGGTTATCGGCGTCCCTGAAAAATCGGCGGCCGACGACAACATCAACGATACCGTCCATTATGCCGACGTATGCGAAGCCGTGCGCAGCAGCTTGAAAAACCAACAATTTTTACTGCTCGAAGCCTTAGCCGAACACGTTGCCGGGCTGATATTGTCCGATTTCGGTGCCGTTTGGGTGCGCGTTCGCATTGTTAAACCGGGCATTCTGCCCGATGTGCGGGAAGTCGGCGTGGAAATCGAACGCAGCAGGGAAATCTAAAGCTTTTTAAACCGATTACCTATTGCTGTTCCTTAACACACAGGCCGTCTGAAAATAACACTCTCTGCTTCACATACCATGAATACACCCCAACATCCGATAAACACCGTTACCCTCGCCTTTACCGGCGCATCGGGCATGCCCTACGGTATCCGTCTGCTCGAATGCCTGCTGCAAAGCGGCAAAACCGTGTGGCTTTTATATTCTCAAGCCGCGCAAATTGTTGCCCGCCAAGAAATGAACCTCACTCTGCCCGCATCGCCTTCCGAATGCCAAGCGTTTTTGTGCGAACGGTATCAAGTATCGCCCGCCCAACTGCGCGTATTCGGCAAAGACGAATGGTTCGCCCCGCCCGCTTCAGGCACCAACCCTGCCGATGCCATGATTGTCTGCCCGGCCAGCATGGGCGTGGTGGCCGCAATCTCACATGGAACCTCCGATCATCTGATCGAACGTGCCGCAGACGTTTGCATCAAAGAACGCCGGCCACTGATTATCGTTCCACGGGAAACACCGCTTTCTGCCCTGCACTTGGAAAACCTGCTCAAACTTTCGCAGCTCGGTGCCGTTATCCTGCCGCCGTCGCCGGGTTTTTATCACCACCCCAGCGCACTAAACGATCTGATTGATTTCGTGGTCGCGCGCATTCTCGACCAGCTGCGCATTCCCCACCGCTTAATGAACAAATGGGGAGAAGAAAATTAAATCCAACTATTTCAAAAAGATAAAAAACAAAAGAGCAAAAAAACCAAATAAACGTTGACAATTTTCAACGCCCTGATTTACATTGACCGCCATGAACACATTAAACATTCGCCCCTTTGCTTATTATTACTGGTACCACACAAACGTGCGGTACTCTTTTGCGCTTGTCTGAAACACAGATAAACCAAGCAAACGCGAAACAGAAGCCGCCCGATTTTTCAGGCGGCCTTTTTATTGTGTTGCCGCCTGTAGCACCCGACACCACAGGAGCAGATAATCATGAAAACCGCCACTTTACCGATTGAAACCGAAACCGCCGTTTTGCAAAGCGTACATTTGATTGTGAACGGCAATATCCACCGCCCCGACTTGTGCGCCCCGGCAGCCATGCCAACCGGCGGCATCCAAATCAGTGAAGCACTTTTGCCGCAAATCCGCACCGTAGCCACGCTGATTGCCGCCATGCGACACGATTTCACCGGCCGCAGCCCCGATGTTTTTACCGAAGAGGCCGATTGGTTTGCCGCCCGTATTATCGTATTGGGTGTAAGACGTTTCCATCTCGACATCACCTTGCTGCCCATGTTGAAGCTCGCCAACCAGCGTGCACGCGCTTTTGCCGCTTCCCGCCACTTACCTTTCATTCCCGCAGAAATCCGCATGAGCCTGCATGCAGGCCGCCCTGTTAATCTCTTGATTGCTGAAACCGAACTTGATATTGCAAACTGCGGCAATATGGTTGCCAACAGCATGGCGTTGAAAAAACAGCTCGTGAATTTTTAAGGTCGGCGCCTTTTGCTTGGTTATTTGCTTATCTGTTTCTGCGTAATCCAAGTCTGCGCTGAAAGTCGGTTAAAGCGCAGGCACAAAAACTATATAAAAATGCGCACAACTATCTTGGAGCGCCATATACATCAGGCCGTCTGAAAACTTTTTCAGACGGCCTGAATGCTTTGCTTAGCCTATTTATTGAGGTTTATGCGTTATATTTTTATCCAACACCTGAGTAAGGCCGTTGATATCGCCTCCGTTCAAACCCAATTCTTTCATCAGATTATCAACCAAAGGCGCTTGGCTGCGGTAGCGTAACGCACTGTTTACCAATTGATCAGACAGGCTTGCTTGTGCATTTTGGCCGTCTGAAACTTCCGCTCCGGCAGAGCTGGTGCCGAATCCGCCCAAACCGTTCACTTGCAGAATCTTAATGTCGTCGATGTTTTCCATCGGGCGCACGGATTCGCGGATGATATCGGGCAGGTGTTTCAGCAAGGCCAAGCGCACTTGCATTTCTACCTGTTCTACACTCAATACATTGGCGGCTTCGTTCACAGCACGCGTACCTTCCGCATCCACTTTATATTGCTGCTCTTGCGCTTGAGCCAGCAGCATTTTGGCATCTGCCTCACCTTTTGCTTGCAGACGTTGTTTCTCGGCTTCCGCCTCGGCTGCAATACGCACGGCTTCAGCGCGGTCTTGCGCGGCCTGTTTCTCTGCATCTGCGGCAACCGTTAATGCGATGGCATCTTTCTGCGCTGCTTCTTGTGCCGCAATCAATTCAACGGCTTTGGCACGCTCGGCGCGCTCGGTTTCGCGCACGGTAACCACGCTTTCTTCTTCGCGTACGGCAGCGGCACGGGCTTTGTCGGCTTCTGCTTTGGCTTCGGATTCGGCACGGGATTTTTCGGCTACGGCAATGGCGCGGTCTTGCTCTGCCAACTCAATCGCTTTGCGGCGTTCCACTTCGGCCTGCTCGATAGCCTGTGCTTTGCGGATGTCTTCGTTTTTAATGTCGCGCTCGGCGCTGATGCGTTTCAAATCGACTTCGCGGGCAGCGGCAATTTGGGCTTCTTCGGCTTCACGTTTTTTCTGTGCTTCCTGTTCGGCAATGCTGGCTTCTTGCTCGGCACGGCGCACGGCGATTTCGCGTTCTTGCTCAAGTTTCGCGTATTCTTCTTCGCGCAAGATGTTCAGGCGGGTGCGTTCTGCTTCGAGATTTTTGGTTTTGATGGCCAAATCGGTATCTTGCTCGATGTCGTTACGTTTTTTACGGCGCACTTCGATGGTTTCGGTCAAGCGGGTCAAACCTTCGGCGTCAAACGCGTTTTGCGGATTGAAAAACTCGAAACTGGTTTGGTCTAAGCCGGTCAGCGATACGGTTTCCAACTCCAAACCGTTTTTAAATAAATCTTCGGAAACAACTTGCTGCACTTTCTGAACGAAATCCACGCGCTTTTCATGCAGCTCCTCCATGGCCATTTCCGCTGCAACGGCACGCAAGGCGTCAACAAATTTACCTTCAACCAATTCTTTCAACTGCTCGGGCGACATGGTTTTCATACCCAATGTTTGAGCGGCAGTGGCGATGCTTTCGGCGCTGGGTTTCACGCGCACATAAAACTCGGCCATGACGTCGACACGCATACGGTCACGCGTAATCAAAGCCTGCTCGGCGGCACGGCGGACTTCCAAACGCAGGGTATTCATGTTCACCGGAATGATTTCATGCAATACCGGCAACACCATCGCACCGCCGTTCATAATTACCTTTTCGCCGCCGAAACCGGTGCGGACAAACGAAACTTCTTTGCTCGCTCTGCGGTAAAGACGGGTAAGAATCAGGCCGAGGATAATCAGTGCGACCAGAATAATACCGGCGATGCTGGCAATCGTAATCAAACCCATAGTGTTTTTCCTTTTTGATGTTTTATCTATAAAAAATGATTGAATGAAACTACCGAAATTTTGTTAAGCAATACCGCTTCTGCTTAAATCGAACTGCATTTATTTAAAGTGAGCATATGTTTTGCTTTAATCGACCAAACTTCCGCTCGGATTGGCGATGGCCTTGAATACCGTGCCTTCTGCCGACACCAGCAACACTGCTTCTCCCTGTTTCAAAATCAGGCCGTCTGAATCGGGTTCTGCCATCACATAATGCTGCTGGCCGTGGCCGTCTTTCACCCTTACCTGCGCAGGGCTGCCCTGCTTCGCTTCTCCCAGCACCACCACGCCCACTCTTCCTACCAAGCTGCTTTGCTCGATAGCCGTGGTTTCATCTTTGGGCATAACTTTATACAAACCTGCCGCAACCACACGCACGACCGGCAAGCTGAGAAACCATACTCCTGCCGCAGCCAACCAGCCGTTAAGATAAAACCCGGCAATGCTGTTGAAGGCCGTCTGAAACAAATAGCCCAGCGTACCGAATACGGCGAGAAACACCACCATCAGCATCAGCAGCGGCACTTTACCCACATACAGCCAGCTTAAAAAACGGATAAACAAACCCGGGTCGGCTACGTCCAAACCCACTTCGGCGTGAGCGGTTTCAGTCAAACTATCGGGCAACAAATTGTCTATCCAATCATTTACGCCACCCATCAACAGCGAAACGATTTCGGCCACGCCGAGCAACAGCATCAGCATAATCGCAATACCGAAAATTTCAGTCTGCGGTGCGTTAATCAGATTCCACATTTTGTTTCCTTCTTAGTGTTCAGACGGCCTCAAATTTTACTGAGACCCGAGAGGCCGTCTGAAAAAACTGTGTCAAATGCTTCGTTGATGGTTGTCTAGTCGTGCTCGCTTTAGTTCGTTTGGATGACAGACATGCCTTTTACCCATCAACTCACGCTGCAACGGCACCTTTGAAAACAGCAAATTATGCCATTAAACTACAAAAACCACTAATAAAACATGATGTAAACAAAAAATCTTATATTACTTTTCGTTGCCGGAAGCCAAACCGGCTTCGGCCATCATGTACTTAACCATTGCCGCATCATCCCATTCAGTCCACTCTTGCAGATATTCTTCGGCATATTTCTGGTCGCTGCTGCTCAAATTGCTCCACATACGGCGTTCTGCCCATTTTATTTTCAGACGGCCCCACCAAGACAAATCGCTGCTGATGCTTTGGTTTGCCCTTACCAACAGGGCATAAGCGATTGCCGGATCGTAATATTGTTGGCTGCACCTGCGCAGGGAAAAGCAATCAGACAAAGCAACCAGCGCATGTTTATGCCCGTTTATCGCTGCCTTGCCCAACCAATACAGCCCTTTCGCAGCATCTTTGGCTTCGCTGTGTCCATGCAAATACATTTTCGCCAAAGCAAACTCGTCGTTTAATGCGCCTTCTTCTGTCTTCTTTTTGAACAAGTCCATCGTTTCCGCGTCAATCGGGCGAGACGCCTCAATACTGCACATACTGAGGTTCTCCAACACCTTATCGTCTAAGCTGTTTTTGGCGGCACGCTCAATCCACATACATCCAAGCTGCTCGTCTTTAGCAATGCCGCGACCTTCCATATAAGCAACACCGAGATTGTTTTGCGCCTTCCAGTGCCCGGCTTCTGCCGCCTTCTCTAGCCACGGCACGGCCTCCTTCCAGTCGCCCGAATGCATATAACCTCGAGCCTGCGCATACCATTGTTCCGCCTCCCCTTGCGGCATAACTTCAACAGAAGGCGGAGCTTCCGGCTTGGGTAAATCAGCGGCAATTTGGACTTCCTGTGTCGGCACGGCTTTTTCAGACGGCCTCTTCTCACTTAAAGAAGGTTTAACATGCGCGATCGCTTCGTGTTGGGTGTTTTCAGTATTTTGTTGATCAACAATCAATCCAATCACACTCAACACAAGCAAAAACAAAGCCAACGCCAACCATTTTTTGTTTATCTTCGGCGCTTGATAAGGATTCTGCTGCATTCCCCAACCTTACAGCTGTTCGGTTTATTTTTGCCGGGCTTTCAATACCGCCAGCCGTTCTGCAATGCGGTTTTGGCGGCTTAAATCTTCAAGTTCTTTCAGCTTTGCCAATTGCGCAGCATCCGTACTGCTGTGTACGGCATTTTGGCGGTTCATAATGCGGTCAAAAGCATTGCTGCTTTTTTCAGCATCACGGGCAACTCGGTTTAAATCACTCCCACCAGCATTTGATGAGCTTGAAGCACTACTCTGCTGCGCCGCACGCCATTCCTGCAATTGCTGCTGCATTTCACGTTTTTTGGCTTGCAATGCAGCGATAAAACCTTCCAATTCCTTTTCTTGCGCCGCACAATCGGCTATGGTGTTTTCCAACACAGGCAAGCGGGCTTCAATATCCATCTGTTCGGCAATTCCCGCCTCGGCCAGATCATCACGTCCGGCATCCACCGCCGCTTGCAGACTGGCACTCAAAGCTTCATGACGGTTGCTTTCATCTGCCATTTTCTTCGCCGCCAAATGTTTTTGAGCCAATACTTTGCCCAACTCTGCGCGTACTTCATCTACGGCACGTTCAATTTCACGAATGCTTTCATTCATTATCGCTTCCGGCGCTAAATTTTCTGCTGCATCAACAATAGCGTGGAAACCACCGCTTACCAAACGCCCTACTCTGCGTGCTAACGTTTCACTCATCTCAATTCCTTTCCGATGTATGGATTTAAATAAACCGCAAAACCATCATTACCGTTTTCAGACGGCCTCATCTTCATAGCGCTGCCACACAATCCGTGCCAGCCTTAAAGTATTTTCCAACTCAGCCAAAACCGCATCATCATAAGCTGCGCCCCTGCCCGTGACCGCAAGCTGCAAAATGCTGTCTGCCAAGCGCACTACACGCCGCATAATTTCCTGCTCATATTTTTTCAAGCTATCCAAATCTGCTTCTTCCGGCAGATCCGATGCCAGAGTGGCGCTCAAATCCGGCAACAATTCAAACACCCTTGCCAAAATAGGCGAATGCACTCCCAACTGCTTTTCCGCATGCAGCACTTCATGCTTGGCCGTCTGAAAAAACTGCTCGGCCTGATTCAATGCCGCACCGTAATCCCGCTGTTGCGCATTCATCAAACGCGCCTGCTTCAATATTTCACGGATTTTCTCAGAAGGCGTATTCGCCCCCTCCAAATTCAAACCGGCAATAAAATCAGCATCTTCCTGAGAAATTCTGACACTAAGAGGAATTCTGTTGCTTGCGTTCATATTCAATTAAAAATTTTTGTATTCATTTGAATACAAATATACAAAAATAAAAACGCTTTGGCAAGCGCTAAATAAAATTCCACAACAATATTTTTATAAATTCCATCCAATCGAAAAATCCCCATGCTTTTGTCGGCATGATTTACTTGATTTAAATACCAAACATTGCGGCTTTTAGCTTGTTTCTTGTATGCAAGAAAAAAGCACATAAAAAATAGCAGCCCGAAGGCTGCTATTGGGAAAATTAAAGTTTATTTTCATTTTGCGGCTGATTGGCTTCCGGTTGTTCTCGCGAAGGAGCTTGTTGCGCTTCAACTTCCGCAGAAGCAGGAACTTCTTTTACCGAAGATTCTTCCTGAGCATCCAAAGCATTATCCACCACAATCAACTCTTCTTCTTTGCGCACATTATGGCTGTAATCTTTAGGCGGACTGGGTTGCTTGCCTTCCATGATTTCAAGCACTTGGTCGCGGTCGATGGTTTCCCATTCCATCAATGCTTTGCACATGGTTTCCATCTTATCGCGGTTTTCGTCCAAGATTTTATAAGCCACGGCATATTGCTCATCCAAAATACGGCGCACTTCGGCATCTACTTCCTGCTGGGTTTTTTCGGAAATGTGCTGCGAACGGGTAATAGAACGGCCTAAGAATACTTCGCCTTCGTTCTCGGCATAAACCATCGCACCCATTTTATCGCTCATACCGAAACGCGTTACCATCTCACGGGCAATTTGGGTTGCACGTTCAAAGTCGTTGGAAGCGCCGGTGGAAATGCGGCCTACAAAAATATCTTCCGCAATCCGACCGCCGTACAAAATGGAAATCTGGCTCAACATTTGGTCTTTATACATGCTGATACGGTCACGCTCAGGCAATTGCCAAGTCAAACCCAAAGCACGGCCGCGCGGCATGATGGTTACTTTGTGAACCGGATCGGTAAAGTCCAAACTTTCAGCCACAATAGCATGACCAGCTTCATGATAGGCAGTCGCACGTTTTTCATCTTCGTGCATCACCATCGAGCGGCGCTCGGGCCCCATATAGATTTTGTCTTTGGCATCTTCAAAGTCGCTTTGATCAACCTTGATTTTATTGCGACGTCCGGCAAACAAAGCTGCTTCATTAACCAAGTTGGCCAAATCGGCACCTGAGAAGCCCGGCGTACCGCGCGCCAAAGAAACCAAATCTACCGATTCGTCCAAAGGCACTTTTTTCGCATGTACTTTCAAAATCTGCTCGCGACCACGGATATCGGGCAGGGGCACTACCACTTGGCGGTCGAAACGTCCCGGGCGTTGCAATGCCGGATCAAGCACATCAGGGCGGTTGGTAGCCGCAATCACAATTACAGTTTGATTGCTTTCGAAACCATCCATTTCAACCAGCAATTGGTTCAAGGTTTGTTCACGCTCGTCGTTACCACCGCCCAAACCTGCTCCACGTTGGCGGCCTACGGCATCAATTTCATCGATAAAGATGATACAAGGGGCATTTTTCTTGGCCTGCTCAAACATATCACGGACACGGCTGGCACCTACGCCGACAAACATTTCTACGAAGTCGGAACCTGAAATGCTGAAAAACGGCACTTGTGCTTCACCGGCAATGGCTTTGGCCAACAAAGTTTTACCGGTACCGGGACTGCCTGCCAACAAGATACCGCGCGGCACACGACCACCCAAACTTTGATAGCGGTTGGGTGCTCTCAAATAGTCCACAATCTCTTGAACTTCTTCTTTGGCTTCGTCGCAACCCGCTACATCGGCGAAAGTGACTTTATTGGTATCTTTATCCAGCAATTTGGCACGGCTTTTGCCAAATGAAAAAGCACCGCCTTTACCACCGCCGCCGGATTGCATCCGCATGAAATAAAACCATGCACCGATCAGCAGCATCACCGGCAGCAAGCTGAAAAACAGGCTGGTCAGCATACTCGGTTTTTCTTCGGGAATGACTTTTACACGCACTTGCTTGTCCAGCAGCGTTTTAACCAGGTTGTCATCCAAAGGTGCATTGGTAAAGAAACGGGATTTGTCGGTACGTTCACCTTTAATCAAATAACCGCTCAAACCCGAGCCTTCAATATTAACGTTGGCTACTTCGCCTTTATTGACTTGCTCGATAAATTGCGAGTATTCGATTTGCTGTTTGCTTTCCTGTTTGTCGTTAAGGGCATTGAAAGCGGCCATTAAGGCAACACCTAACACCAGCCAAACTAAAACATTCTTAAAAATATTCCCCACTGAAACAGGCTCCATACAAGGGTAAAAGACAAAAACGGATTTTAAATCAGGCTATCTGCATTGTCAGCGTTTATTTTTGCCTAATAAATAAATCTCACTGGAACGATTGCGCGAAGCTTGCGGTTTGCGTGTTTGCACGGAGGCAAATACTTCGCGCATGGCCGCCATATATTCTTGGTAACCGGCGCCCTGAAATACTTTCACTAAAAAATTTCCGCCCGGTTTCAAATGGTTGGCGGCAAAATCCAAAGCCAGTTCACACAAATAATAACTGCGTGCCTGATCTGTTACTGCATTTCCCGACATATTGGGTGCCATATCTGAAATTACAAGGTCTAAAGGGCGCTTGTTCAGCAAGGCTTCAAACTCGGCCAGCACGCTGTCTTCTCTAAAATCACCTTGAATAAAAGAGACGCCCTCAATGGCATCCATCGGCAAGATATCGAGAGCAAACACCTGCCCTTTTTCGCCAACCAGCCCCGCGGCAACCTGCGACCAGCTTCCCGGCGCGCTGCCTAAATCGGCCAACACCGTACCCGGGCGGATTAATTTGTCTTTTTCATTGATTTCCAAAAGCTTATAAGCTGCTCTTGCCCGATAGCCGTCTTTTTGCGCCATATGGACATAATGGTCGTTTACATGCTCGTTGAGCCATGCTTTGGAAGATTTTGAGCGGACAGACATAACAGATCACTGCAAATAAAGAGCGCTATTGTACGTTATTTTCCCCTTAA
Organism: Neisseria sp. Dent CA1/247; assembly: GCF_022870825.1. NCBI lineage: Bacteria > Pseudomonadati > Pseudomonadota > Betaproteobacteria > Neisseriales > Neisseriaceae > Neisseria > Neisseria sp. Dent CA1/247. The sequence continues at coordinate 1,885,636 of NZ_CP091522.1, forward strand.
CCATGCAGTTTCGCGTAAAATACTGCGTTTATATTGTTTTAAGAATTTCAAGAAAATGACCGACAAATTAACCACACGCGAGATTTTAGAGCTTAAAGCGCGCGCCCATCATTTGAATCCTGTTGTAATGATAGGACAACACGGCCTGACCGATTCTGTGATTAAGGAAACCGACGCGGCGCTGACCGCACACGAGTTAATCAAAGTGCGCGTTTTGGGTGACGACCGTGCAGAGCGGATTGAAATATGCGAAGCTTTGTGCCAAGCGGTAAATGCACAGCTTGTGCAACACATCGGCAAACTTTTGGTTTTGTGGCGTAAAAAACCGGAAGCCTAAGCTCGACCGCCTTACCTAAGGCTTAACTAAACTAGAAAGGCCGTCTGAAATTTTCAGACGGCCTTTCGATTTAAACATTATCTACAAACGATTAATGTTTGCTTTTGCCCGGTTTTTCAGGCATCAGCGAAGAGTGGTGGGAAGAAATCAGCCACGCGTTGCCGTCCCAACCGTAAGTGAATGTATAACGGCCTGAATGTTTGGTGCCGTCTGCATAAGTAAATGTGTACAAACCATTATCCATCGCCAAGTTACATCCGAGCTGGATATGGCTCATGTCAATCGAGCCTACGGGTTTGTGCGATAAGAAATGGGTGAAGTAATCTTCTTTCTCTTCCGGCGTTAAACGTGGTTTGTTGGAAACCGTCGGCAACAGGATTGAACCGGGCGCATAGTTAGCCACCACTTGCTTGGGATCACCTGTTTTCAGCGAGTTGTTCCACCGGTCAAACAATGCCGCTATTTCCTGCTTGCTCACGGCTTTGCAGCTTACCGTATCGGTTGAAGGCAATTTGCCTTTGCCGCTACCTGCACATGCAGCCAATACTGAAGACATAGCCAGAACGGCCAACAGACTCATTTTCATATTGGTTTCTCCTTTTCTTTTCACGATTTTAACGAGGTTGGTCGGGAAGCAACTGGAAGCAGAATAGCATCAATACTCCTTTGCTGGAATATGCTTGCCCCTTATTTGATTTACAATAAACAATCTTTTTAAATAACTATCGAAAATTAAATAAAAGGTTTTGATTTTTATAAAAAACATAAAAACAAAACAGATATTAACAATCATATGGAATAAATTCGGCTGTAAATCAACAAGAGGCCGTCTGAAAATGATTTTCAGACGGCCTCTTCGGCTTTTAAATTAACTTATCCCTCACACCGGATTCATGCTTCATCCACAAGCATGCTAAAAATCCCGTAACACTACTTATCTGGGCAAGCGGTAATGCCCTGTAATTTTGTAGCGGTAAAGAATATCCTCTTCTCTCGTGCCGCGGCCGATGTTATGGATAATCAGCGGGGTGCCGCGTATACTTCTGTCAGACACAATACCGATGTGCGTTAAGCCTTTGCCTAAGTCCCAAGTTACCACATCGCCCGCCTGATAAGCGCCGGCACGGACGCGGTAGCCTTTGCGGTCAAAATAAGTGGCGATATTCGGCACGCGGCGGTGGTCGATGTTGCGGTCGGTTGCGGTCAGCCCCCATTTTTTCGGATATACGGAAAAGTTTTTCGACATATCCTCATGAATCATCTGCTGCAAATCCCATCCCTGCTTGCGCAAAGCACGGATTACCACATCCGTACATACGCCTTTATGCAGCGGCACATCGCCCATCGGATAGTTGAGCCGCGTGTAGGCGGGATCGTAAGATACTGTTTTACCGATTTGCCAACGCGCATCCTGCACCAATTTCTGCGGCGACAACGCCCAAGCGGGCAAAGTATGGAAACCGACTGCCAAAGCAGCAAACATAGCGGGGCTGAAAAATTTCATGCGACACTCCGAATCTTCACAAAACCCGCATATCATAATCAAGCTTTATGTATTCAGACGGCATCACAAAGTTAAGTTGTATAAATATTGCCCTACCGCGGTAACTGTTTCAGGCCGTCTGAAAATCGTTACCCACCCACCGAACGATTCAGCCAAACAAGGAGCATCCTATGTACCCGATTCAAGAGCCTTACAAAAGCGGCCTGTTGAAAGTATCCGCCATCCATCAAATTTATTGGGAAGAATCCGGCAATCCGCACGGCATTCCGGTGATTTTTCTGCACGGCGGGCCGGGGGCGGGCGCGTCGCCGAAAGCGCGCGGCTTTTTCAACCCCGACAAATACCGCGTGGTGATTATCGACCAGCGCGGCTGCGGGCGTTCGCTGCCGTATGCCGAAACCTATGAAAACACCACTTGGGATTTGGTGGCCGACATCGAAAAAGTGCGCGAAATGCTCGGCATACACAGTTGGCTGGTATTCGGCGGCTCTTGGGGCAGCACGCTTTCGCTGGCTTACGCGCAAACCCATCCGAACCGTGTGCGCGGCTTGATTTTGCGCGGCATATTCTTGGGGCGGCAAAGTGAAATCCGCTGGCTGAACGAGCAAGGCGGCGCGGAACACATTTATCCCGAACAGTGGCAGCATTACCTCGCCCCCGTGGCCGAAGAAAAGCGCGGCGCAATCGTGCAGGCTTATCATGAAATGCTGTTCGGCCAAGACCGCGAACAGGCTCTGCGGGCGGCGAAAACATGGGCGGAATGGGAAAGCTGGCTGGTGCAGTTCGACCCGAAACCGGTGGAAGAAGATGCGGAACAGGCGTTGGCGATTTCGCGCATCGAAAACCATTATTTCGTCAACGGCTGTTGGCTGGATAACGAAAAAGCGTTGCTGGCGAATGTAGGCAAAATCCGCCATATACCCACCGTGATCGTGCAGGGGCGTTACGACATCTGCACGCCGATGAAAAGCGCGTGGGAGCTGAAGCAGGCGTTTCCCGAGGCCGATTTGCGGATTGTGCAGGGCGGCCATGCCTCGTTTGAAGGCGAAGTGGCCAAAGGTTTGGTGCGGGCGGCGGACGAGTTTGCCGACAAATTGGCCGTCTGAAAAGAGCGGCCGTGTTTTTCAGACGGCCTCAAACCGCAGGCTTTCAGGCCGTCTGAAATCCCGTACAATACGCCGACCGTTTTTTAAAGGAATCCGCCTCGATGAATACCGTGAAAATCAAAAACACCGTGCTGGGCGCAGGCAGCCCGAAAATCTGCGTACCGCTGGTGGCAAAAGATTCAGACGGCCTGCAAACCGCTTTGGCAGGCTTGCAGGGCTTGGCTTTTGATGTGGTGGAATTCCGTGCGGACTTTCTCGAACGTGCGGCCGATAGCGGCTATATCGTGGAACGCCTGCGCGAAGTGCGTGCCACCCTGCCGGATACGCCGCTACTGTTTACCTTCCGCCGCGCCGAAGAAGGCGGCGAGTACCCCGTGCCGCCGGAGGTTTATTTTTCGCTGGTTCAGACGGCCATACGCTCCGGCCTGACCGACATCATCGATATAGAACTGTTTGCGGGCGAAGCCGAAGTGAAAGAAACCGTTGCACTGGCCAAAGCCAACGGCGTGGCGGCCTTGCTGTGCAACCACGATTTCGATAAAACGCCGCCGAAAGAAGAGATCATAGGCCGTCTGAAAACCATGCAGGATTGGGGCGCGGACATCTGCAAAATCGCCGTGATGCCGCAATCCGCCGCCGACGTGCTGGTGTTGCTCGATGCTACGCAAACCATGTTCAACCAATATGCGCGGCAGCCGCTGGTAACGATGGCGATGGGCAAACTGGGCGTGGTAAGCCGCTTGGCGGGCGAAACCTTCGGCTCGGCAATGACTTTCGGCTCGGCGGGAACCGCTTCCGCACCCGGGCAGATCGGTGCGAACGATTTACGCTTTATTTTGAATGTGTTGGCAGGCAAGTAATATCGGCAGGCCGTCTGAAAACGTATTTTCAGACGGCCTTATACTTTTCGATTATAAAGAATAGAAGCAAGCGTTCTTTGTATTGTGTTTTTGATTATCGTACAATGCGCGCTTCTTTATCGACGCTTTACTGGAGTGATTATGTTGAAAAAATTCGTACTCGGCGGCATGGCTGCTTTTGTGTTGGCCGCTTGCGGCAACGGCGGCGGTTCTTCTGCCGGAACGGCGTCCGCCCCGGCTTCTTCCGCTCCTGAAACCCAAGTTGCAGGTTCGCTGCTGGAGCGCATCAACAACAAAGGCACGATCACCGTAGGCACCGAAGGTACTTATGCTCCCTTCACTTATCATGACGAAAGCGGCAAATTGACCGGTTACGATGTGGAAGTTACCCGCGCCGTAGCTGAAAAATTGGGCGTTAAAGTGGATTTCAAAGAAACCCAGTGGGATGCGATGCTGGCCGGCTTGAAAGCGGAACGTTTCGATATCGTGGCCAACCAAGTGAGCCTGACCACACCCGAACGCCGCGCCACTTTCGACAAATCCGCCGAATACAGCTATTCCGGCCCGATGGCGGTTGACCGCAAAGACGACAACCGCATCAAAACGCTGGCGGACGTGAAAGGCCTGTCTGCCGCGCAAACTTTAAGCAGCAACTACGGCGAAATGGCGCAAAAAGCAGAAGCCAAAATCATTCCGGTCGACGGCATGGCGCAGGCTTTGGCGTTGGTACAGCAAAAACGTGCCGATTTCACGTTTAACGATTCCCTCGCCCTGCTTGACTATCTCAAGAAAAACCCGAATTCCGGCTTGAAAACCGCATGGACTGCCCCTGCGGAAGAAAAATTAGGTGCGGGATTTATTGTCAACAAAAACAACGATGAAGCCTTGGCAAAAATCAGCGGCGCGGTTGAAGAACTTCGTGCGGACGGCACGCTGAAAAAATTAGGCGAACAATTCTTTGGCGTAGATGTAAGTGTTAAGTGATCTTTTAAGTGCGTTGCCGTTTATGACCGAGGCCCGTGCGGCTTTGGTCATAAACGCATTTTGGCCGATGGTAAAAGCGGGATTCTTATATTCGATTCCGCTTGCCGTCGTTTCTTTTATTTTCGGCATTCTGATTGCGCTGGCCGTTGCGTTGGTGCGCGTGATCCCCGTATCGGGCGTATTGCACCGTGTGCTGCTGGGCTTGGTAAAGTTTTATGTTTCGGCCATCCGCGGCACGCCGATGCTGGTGCAGTTGATGGTGGTGTTTTACGGCTTGCCCGCCATCGGCATCACGCTTGACCCGCTGCCGACCGCAGTAATCGGCTTTTCGCTGAACATCGGTGCCTATGCTTCCGAAACCATACGCGCGGCGATTTTATCGGTGCCCAAAGGCCAATGGGAAGCAGGTTTCTCCATCGGCATGACTTACATGCAGACTTTCCGCCGTATCATCATGCCGCAAGCGTTCCGCGTTTCCGTACCGCCTTTGAGCAACACCTTTATCAGCCTGTTTAAAGAAACTTCACTGGCTTCCGTCGTAACCATTACCGAGCTTTTCCGCGTGGCACAGCAGATTGCCAATGCCAGCTACGACTTTTTACCCGTGTATATCGAAGCCGGTTTGGTTTATTGGGTGTTCTGTTTCTTCCTGTTTATCGGACAGGCCAAGCTGGAAAAACGGCTTGACCGCTACGTTGCCAAGTGAGCATAAACCATGATTAAAATCCGCAATATCCATAAAGCTTTCGGCAACAATTCGATTTTGAACGGCATTGATTTGGACGTAGCCAAAGGCAGCGTAGTGGTGATTCTCGGCCCGTCAGGTTCAGGAAAAACAACCTTCCTGCGCTGCTTGAACGCCTTGGAAATGCCGCAACAAGGCAGCATCGAGTTTGACGGCGAAAAACCGCTGCGCATTGATTTTGCCGCCCACCCTTCCAAAAAAGACATCCTTGCCCTGCGCCGTAAATCAGGCATGGTGTTTCAACAATACAATCTGTTCCCGCACAAAACCGCATTGGAAAACGTGATGGAAGGCCCCGTCGCCGTACAAGGCGTTTCATCTGCCGATGCGCGGCAAAAAGCGCTGGCATTGCTAGGCAAAGTCGGCTTGGCCGATAAAGTGGATTTGTACCCCTTCCAGCTTTCAGGCGGCCAGCAACAGCGTGTCGGCATCGCCCGCGCACTTGCTATCCAACCGGATTTGATGCTGTTCGACGAACCGACCTCCGCACTCGATCCCGAACTGGTGCAAGATGTATTGAACACCATGAAAGAACTGGCTAAAGAAGGCTGGACAATGGTTGTGGTAACGCATGAAATCAAGTTCGCCATGGAAGTGGCCGATTTGGTGGTTGTGATGGACGGCGGTGTGATTGTCGAGCAAGGCGCGCCGGAAACTTTGTTTGAAAACCCTCAGCACGAGCGAACCAAACGCTTCCTGCATCAAATCCGTAGAGACGAAGACGATTAACTGCTCATTGAGAAGCAGTTAAATATCGAAACCAACTGCTTATTCACAGCCTACTCAATCGTTCCATATTCAATCATGACAAAGCAAACTGAGGCCGTCTGAAAAATATAATTTCAGACGGCCTCATTTAAAAATGCCCGAACCATAGCCCGGATCAAGCAGCAGACTGCCCACCCTCAAAGCAAAAGCCGTAGAACCAAATGCTACGGCTTTCGTTATTCATCACATTCGATTCATCTGCATGAAGCAGTACAAATCCCCGCTACACCCTCACCACACGGCGGACGTCGGTAATCGCGTGCAAGGCGCGGATGATTTCATTAAGTTGGTCGATACCGCTAACCTTAATGAAAAATTTAAACTCGATAAACCCTTCTGTACCCGGCTGTTTTTGAGGCGTTTCTACCGATTCGATATCGGCGCCGGCAGACGAAATGGCTTGAGCCATCAAGGCCAACAAACCGCGGGTATCGCGCGCGCCCACGATAAGCGTCGTACGGAAAGTCTGATCGGGAATGCTCTCCCAGTCGGCGTCGAGCTGCTGCTCGGGATCAACTTTCAACACGTTCGGACAAGTGTCGCGGTGGATAACCAAACCTTGATCTTTAATTAAAACCGCACGGACGGCATCACCGGGCAGAGGTTGGCAACATTGCGCGAGATGTACCCTTCCGGTTTCGCTGCCGTTGATTTTAATCGGGCTTAAGCGCACTTCTCCGCCGAAGTGTTCGCCGGCCAAATCGGCAATGTGCATGGCCACGGTAATCGGCAGAGTATGCCCCATACCCACGCTGTACAACACGTCTTCAAAAGTGGTTTGTTTATGGTTGAGATCGGAAAGGTACTTTTCTTTGAGGCCGTCTGAAAGCAATACGTTTTGCGGCAACAAGCTGGATAAGGCTTTTTGCAGCAGGCTTTCGCCCAAGGTAACCGCATCTTGGCGGTTCATGTTTTTGATGTAATTGCGGATGGCGCTGCGCGCACGGCTGGAAACGGCAAAATTCAGCCATGCCGGATTGGGCTTGGCTTGTTCGGAAGTAATCACCTCCACAGAATCGCCGGTTTTCAATTTGGTACGCAGCGGCATCATGGTATTGTTGACGCGGGCGGCAACGGTGTGGTGGCCTACATCGGTATGCACGGCATAAGCAAAGTCGATAGGCGTGGCACCTTTCGGCAAGGTAAGGATTTTGCCTTTCGGCGTAAGGATATAAACCTCGTTGGGGAATAAATCGACTTTAACAGCCTCAAGAAATTCGATGGCATTGGAACTGCCTGCCTGCAAATCCAAAATGTTTTTCAACCAGCGATTGGTGTGGAGGGTCGCCTGATCGACTGTGCTTTCGCCTGATTTGTAAATCCAATGTCCGGCCACGCCGCCTTCTGCCACGGCATCCATTTCGTGAGTGCGTATCTGCACTTCTATCGGCAAACCGTAAGGGCCCACCAATGTGGTGTGCAGGCTTTGATAGCCGTTGCTTTTGGGAATGGCGATATAGTCTTTAAACCGACCCGGCTTGGGCTGATAGAGGCTGTGCAAAGCACCCAGCGCGGCATAGCAGGCCGGAATACTGTTGACGATAACGCGAAAGCCGTAAATATCCATCACATCGGCAAAACGCAGATTTTTCGCCTGCATTTTTTGATGGATACTGTATAAGTTTTTCTCGCGGCCTTTGATTTTGGCTTCGATATTGGCATCGACCAAGCGCATGCTGAACGCGCGCAACACTTTGCCGACCACATCGCGCCGGTTTCTCCTGCTTGCTTTCATGGCTTTTTGCAGGGTTTCATAACGGCGCGGGTGAAGGTTTTGGAATGATAAGTCCTGAAGCTCTTGATAGGCGTTGTTCAAACCGATGCGGTTGGCGATTTGAGCATAAATTTCAAGGGTTTCTTGAGCGATACGGCGGCGCTTTTCAGGGCGCATGGAACCTAAGGTGCGCATATTGTGCAGGCGGTCTGCCAATTTGACGACAATCACGCGCACATCTTTAGTCATGGCGAGAATCAGTTTGCGGAAGCTTTCCGCCTGATGCTCGGCTTGGCTGTTGTATTCGAGTTTTTCCAACTTGGAGAGGCCGTCTACCATTTCGGCAATGGTGTTGCCAAATTCGGCAGCCATTTCGACTTTGGATACACCGGTGTCTTCCAACACATCGTGCATCACCCCCGCGCACAAACCCTGTATATCCATGTGCCAAATTGCCAGCTGGGTCGCCACGGCAATCGGATGGGTAATATAAGGTTCGCCGCTTTTGCGGGTTTGTCCGTCATGGGCATGAAAGGCGTAAGCACAGGCTTTTTCAAGCTGCTGCTGCTCTTGCTCGTTGAGATACGAAGCGGTGCGAAACAATAAATCGCGCGCTTCTGCCGTTAACGGATCATAAGGGGCGGTAGGTAGAGGCTGTTGCATTCAGACGGCCTTTTGTTTTTTTACTTTTATTTGTTGCGCTTGAGCAGTTCCACACCGATTTCGCCGGCAGCAATTTCGCGCAAAGCGGTAACGGTGGGTTTGTTGTTGCGGATATCGTCAACCAAAGGGGCGTTGCCGTTTTCAAGCTGGCGCGCACGACGGGCGGCAGTCAGGGTCAAATCGAAGTGGTTTGGGATTTTAGTGATGCAGTCTTCTACGGTAATACGTGCCATTCTGAATGGTTCCTTTTAGAAACGGATTTAAAAATAATAATGTTGTATTGTCGCTGTTTTTTAAGAATTTTCCAACAGATTTTCAATAAATAAGTGTTGGCAGGATTGTTTCAAACGGTGTGCTCTGATAATCGACAGCAAATCGGCTTCGGCCTCAACCAAATCGTTATTTACCACTACATAATCAAACATATACGCTTGCTCGATTTCTTTGCGTGCCTTGCCTAAACGATGTGCGATCACTTCCGGGCTGTCTGTTCCCCTGCCAACCAAACGCTGGGCCAACACTTGAAATGAAGGCGGAAGGATGAAAATACTGCACGCGCCCGGCCAAGCTCTGCGCACTTGTTCGGCGCCCTGAATGTCGATTTCCAAAATCACATCGTAGCCTTGCTCGCGCAAGATATTCACGCCTTCCACACTTGTGCCGTAATAATTGTCGAATACTTTTGCATATTCGAGAAATGCGCTCTCGCTGATTAAAGTTTCGAATTTAGGCACATCCACAAAATAATAGTGCTTGCCGTGCTCTTCGCCTTCGCGCGGTTGACGGGTCGTGTGGGAAATGGAAACTTTAATGTCGTCGTGATGATTGATTAAACGCGAAACCAAAGTGGTTTTTCCCGTGCCGGATGCGGCGGAAATGATAAAAATATTGCCTTTGGAAGATGAGCGCATGGTCGTTCCGAAAATGAAAAATTTAAGTAGTTATTATGCCATACCGCCCAAAGGCTTTGCAAAACCGCCTATCTATTGCGCGCGCACTTTAAAATCACAGCACAGCAACAAACAAAAGCGACTTTTTGTTAAAATAGCTCGTTTTGTTTTGAACTATTGATACAGATTTGATATTTACGGGTAATGTTATGTTGATTCATCCTGATGTGATGGGCGTAGAAGCACTTGCTGCGAAAATCCGCAAAATACCGGATTGGCCTAAAAAAGGCATTTTATTTCACGATATTACACCTGTACTCCAAAGCCCCGAATATTTCCGCCTGTTGGTGGATTTGCTGGTTTACCGCTATATGGGTCAAAAAATCGACGTAGTGGCAGGTTTGGATGCACGCGGTTTCATCATCGGAGCCGCACTGGCTTATCAATTGAATGTGGGCTTTGTACCTATCCGCAAAAAAGGCAAACTGCCGTTTGAAACCGTATCTCAAAGCTATGCCCTCGAATACGGCGAAGCTACGGTGGAAATCCATACCGATGCAGTCCGCCCCGGCGCCCGCGTGTTGCTGGTGGATGATTTAGTCGCCACCGGCGGAACCATGCAGGCAGGTATTGATTTGATTCGTCAGCTCGGCGGCACCATTGTAGAAGCAGCGGCCATTCTAGAGTTTACAGACTTACCCGGCGGCAAAAACATCCGCGAACGTGGCGTATCACTGTTCACGCTCTATCAAAATGAAGGTTCTATGCCTTGATTGTTTACTGATATAGGCTAAGAGGCCGTCTGAAAAACATGTTTTCAGACGGCCTCAAGCTATCGTCGGCTATTCGAAAATCCCCCTCATTCCCGACATGAAGCAGCAATGGTTTCATCCGAAAATATGCTATAATTTCGCGCTTTAAATATTTCATTTTGCAAAAGGTTTACATCAATGATTTCTACCAACGGCATAACCATGCAGTTCGGCGCGAAGCCGCTGTTTGAAAACGTGTCTGTCAAATTCGGCGAAGGCAACCGCTACGGGCTGATTGGTGCCAACGGTTCAGGTAAATCCACCTTCATGAAAATCCTCGGCGGCGATTTGGAGCCAACCAGCGGCGAAGTAGCCATCGAAAACGGTGTGCGTTTGGGTAAATTGCGCCAAGACCAATTCGCTTACGAAGACATGCGCGTGTTGGATGTGGTGATGATGGGGCACACCGAAATGTGGGCGGCGATGACCGAGCGCGATGCCATTTATGCCAACCTCGAAGCCACCGAAGACGACTACATGCGTGCCGCCGAATTGGAAGCCAAGTTTGCCGAATACGACGGTTACACCGCCGAAGCGCGCGCGGCCGAGCTGTTGAGCGGTGTGGGAATCGAAGAATCATTGCACAATGCCCAAATGAGCGAAGTGGCTCCCGGCTTCAAACTGCGCGTATTGTTGGCGCAAGCCTTATTCTCCAAACCCGACGTATTGCTGCTCGACGAGCCGACCAACAACTTGGACATCAACACTATCCGCTGGCTCGAAGGCGTGTTGAACCAATACGACTCGACCATGATCATCATCTCGCACGACCGCCACTTTTTGAACGAAGTGTGCACCCACATGGCCGACGTAGACTACAACAGCATCACCATCTACCCCGGCAACTACGATGATTACATGCTGGCTTCCGCACAATCCCGCGAACGCGCCATGCGCGACAACGCCAAAGCCAAAGAAAAACTGCAAGAGTTGCAAGAATTCGTAGCACGTTTCTCGGCCAACAAATCCAAAGCCCGCCAGGCCACCAGCCGCTTGAAACAAGCCGATAAGATCAAGGCCGAAATGGTGGAAGTGAAGCCGTCTACCCGTCAAAACCCGTATATCCGCTTTGAAACCGACGAAAAAGCCAAGCTGCACCGCCAAGCCGTTGAAGTGGAAGGTTTGAGCAAACGCTTTGAAAACCAATTGTTTAAAAACCTGAGCTTTATTTTGGAAGCCGGAGAACGTTTGGCGATTATCGGCCCCAACGGTGCCGGTAAATCCACCTTGCTGAAATTGTTGGCCGGCGCATTCAATCCCGAATACAGCGAAGGTGTCCAACCTGATGCCGGTATCATCAAATGGGCGGAAAAAGCCAGCGTTGGCTACTATCCGCAAGACCACGAAAACGACTTCGATGTCGACATGAACCTCACCGAATGGATGCGCCAATGGGGTCAGGAAGGCGACGACGAACAGGTTATCCGCGGCACACTCGGCCGTTTGCTGTTCGGCAGCAACGACGTGGTCAAACAAGTGCAGGTACTTTCCGGCGGAGAGAAAGGCCGCATGCTTTACGGCAAGCTGATTCTGCTGAAACCGAACGTGTTGATTATGGACGAACCGACCAACCACATGGATATGGAAAGCATCGAATCCTTAAACATGGCTTTGGAAAAATACAAAGGCACGCTGATTTTCGTATCGCACGACCGCCAATTTGTATCTTCACTGGCCACCCAAATTATCGAACTGGACGGGAAAGGCGGTTACGAACACTATCTGGGCGATTACGAAAGCTATTTGGAGAAAAAAGGAGTGGTGTAAGTTTTTATAAGTTTTCAGACGGCCTCTTACTTATGTAAGAGGCCGTCTGAAAACTTAAACTTCAATTGCTATCAATTCGTTCTTAATCGTATCTAAAACAGTAAAAATCGCTGAAGCTTATAATGGTCTAAAGCTTTCAGCGTTTTTTATTTGAAAGAAAACTTTTGCAAAAGCCTCAAGCTGTGTTCGAATTCAGGAGCAGAAAGGCTGTGTCATTAGCCGAGTAAAATGGCTTTGAAGATAGATAGCAGGGGATAGGCTGGCTGGCTGCGGTGGTCTCGAAGGTAGCGGGTTCTTTAATGGTTCAGGTAATGCCCGATCGGTTGCCAATCAATCACCTGCTTCCACCCAAACGAAGCGGCCGGACACTCCCGCATCCGGCCGCTCTCTATACTATGTCCACTGCCAACCAAACAGCACCAATCTACCAATTCAGCCGATAGCAAACCTAGGCTCTATCAGCGCTTCTCTTTGTCCTTCTCCTTCAGCTCCGGCACCGCCGCTTTGACCGGTTTCTTGCCACCGCTCACCGTCGCCTCATCGCGCAGCTTGGCTAAAATACCCTCGCCGATACCCTTCACATTCTTCAAATCGTCGACACTCTTAAACTGGCCGTTGTGCTGACGGTATTCCACAATCGCCGCCGCCTTCGACGGACCGATACCCGGCAGCGCCTTCAATTCCTCCGCCGTCGCCGTATTGATATTCACCGCCGCCAGCGATACCGCCGACCACAACAGAGCCAGCGCACCCGCTAAATATTTCTTCATCTTCTAAATCCTTCTTGATGGTTTTCCGTAATGTGTCATACCTGAGGCCTCTACCAACAGGCAATATACCTCACACTGCCCGCACAGGCAGTCCGAACCATCATAAACAGATTCCCAACACCCTTCAAATACTTTTAACTCTGGTTACTATATACATAGAGAACATTGTCGCTCCCCAACAACACGCTGTCTTTCCATTACCACTCCGCCCCCCTTTGATCCGCCATATACCGGCCTTCTCGGCTTCTGTGCCTATTGCGCACAAGCCTGCCGGCAAACTAACCTTATGAGCCGTCATCCGAACCCAATAAATTTTCCTGTCCACGACCGCAATACTAAAACCCCCGATACACAAGTATCGGGGGTTCGGAATAAGTGTCTGGCAGTGACCTACTTTCACATGGGTATCCACACTATCATCGGCGCTGAGTCGTTTCACGGTCCTGTTCGGGATGGGAAGGCGTGGGACCAACTCGCTATGGCCGCCAGACGTAAACTGTACAAATCGGTAAGCCGTTATGGAAGCTCGCTTCCACTTATTTATTCTTTAATCAACGGTGATGTGTATCAGTCTCACAAGACTGATGCAAGCTTATTCAAAGAAACTATCCAAAGTCCTTCAAATGATAGAGTCAAGCCTCACGAGCAATTAGTATCGGTTAGCTCCACGCATTACTGCGCTTCCACACCCGACCTATCAACGTCCTGGTCTCGAACGACTCTTTAGTGCGGTTAAACCGCAAGGGAAGTCTCATCTTCAGGCGAGTTTCGCGCTTAGATGCTTTCAGCGCTTATCTCTTCCGAACTTAGCTACCCGGCGATGCGACTGGCGTCACAACCGGTACACCAGAGGTTCGTCCACTCCGGTCCTCTCGTACTAGGAGCAGCCCCCGTCAAACTTCCAACGCCCACTGCAGATAGGGACCAAACTGTCTCACGACGTTTTAAACCCAGCTCACGTACCACTTTAAATGGCGAACAGCCATACCCTTGGGACCGACTACAGCCCCAGGATGTGATGAGCCGACATCGAGGTGCCAAACTCCGCCGTCGATATGAACTCTTGGGCGGAATCAGCCTGTTATCCCCGGAGTACCTTTTATCCGTTGAGCGATGGCCCTTCCATTCAGAACCACCGGATCACTATGTCCTGCTTTCGCACCTGCTCGACTTGTCGGTCTCGCAGTTAAGCTACCTTTTGCCATTGCACTATCAGTCCGATTTCCGACCGGACCTAGGTAACCTTCGAACTCCTCCGTTACTCTTTGGGAGGAGACCGCCCCAGTCAAACTGCCTACCATGCACGGTCCCCGATCCGGATCACGGACCTGGGTTAGAACCTCAAAGCCACCAGGGTGGTATTTCAAGGACGGCTCCACAGAAACTGGCGTCTCTGCTTCTAAGCCTCCCACCTATCCTACACAAGTGACTTCAAAGTCCAATGCAAAGCTACAGTAAAGGTTCACGGGGTCTTTCCGTCTAGCAGCGGGGAGATTGCATCTTCACAACCATTTCAACTTCGCTGAGTCTCGGGAGGAGACAGTGTGGCCATCGTTACGCCATTCGTGCGGGTCGGAACTTACCCGACAAGGAATTTCGCTACCTTAGGACCGTTATAGTTACGGCCGCCGTTTACTGGGGCTTCGATCCGATGCTTGCACATCTTCAATTAACCTTCCAGCACCGGGCAGGCGTCACACCCTATACGTCCACTTTCGTGTTAGCAGAGTGCTGTGTTTTTAATAAACAGTCGCAGCCACCGATTCTCTGCGACCCTCCAATGCTTACAGAGCAAGTCTTTCACATCAAAGGGCATACCTTCTCCCGAAGTTACGGTATCAATTTGCCGAGTTCCTTCTCCCGAGTTCTCTCAAGCGCCTTAGAATTCTCATCCTGCCCACCTGTGTCGGTTTGCGGTACGGTTCAATTCAAACTGAAGCTTAGTGGCTTTTCCTGGAAGCGTGGTATCGGTTACTTCATGTCCGTAGACACTCGTCATCACTTCTCGGTGTTAAGAAGACCCGGATTTGCCTAAGTCTTCCACCTACCGGCTTAAACAAGCTATTCCAACAGCTTGCTAACCTAACCTTCTCCGTCCCCACATCGCATTTGAATCAAGTACGGGAATATTAACCCGTTTCCCATCGACTACGCATTTCTGCCTCGCCTTAGGGGCCGACTCACCCTACGCCGATGAACGTTGCGTAGGAAACCTTGGGCTTTCGGCGAGCGGGCTTTTCACCCGCTTTATCGCTACTCATGTCAACATTCGCACTTCTGATACCTCCAGCAACCTTCTCAAGTCACCTTCATCGGCCTACAGAACGCTCCCCTACCATGCACTAGGTGCATCCGCAGCTTCGGTTACAGATTTGAGCCCCGTTACATCTTCCGCGCAGGACGACTCGACCAGTGAGCTATTACGCTTTCTTTAAATGATGGCTGCTTCTAAGCCAACATCCTGGCTGTCTGGGCCTTCCCACTTCGTTTACCACTTAATCTGTCATTTGGGACCTTAGCTGGCGGTCTGGGTTGTTTCCCTCTCGACAACGGACGTTAGCACCCGCTGTCTGTCTCCCATGATTGCACTTTCCGGTATTCTTAGTTTGCCATGGGTTGGTAAGTCGCAATGACCCCCTAGCCATAACAGTGCTTTACCCCCGGAAGTGATACATGAGGCACTACCTAAATAGTTTTCGGGGAGAACCAGCTATCTCCGAGTTTGTTTAGCCTTTCACCCCTATCCACAGCTCATCCCCGCATTTTGCAACATGCGTGGGTTCGGACCTCCAGTACCTGTTACGGCACCTTCATCCTGGCCATGGATAGATCACTCGGTTTCGGGTCTACACCCAGCAACTCATCGCCCTATTAAGACTCGGTTTCCCTACGCCTCCCCTATCCGGTTAAGCTCGCTACTGAATGTAAGTCGTTGACCCATTATACAAAAGGTACGCAGTCACCCAATTAATAGGCTCCCACTGTTTGTATGCATCAGGTTTCAGGTTCTATTTCACTCCCCTCCCGGGGTTCTTTTCGCCTTTCCCTCACGGTACTGGTTCACTATCGGTCAATGATGAGTATTTAGCCTTGGAGGATGGTCCCCCCATATTCAGACAGGATTCCACGTGTCCCGCCCTACTTGTCGTATACCTAGTACCACTGATGAAATTTCGAATACGGGGCTATCACCCACTATGGCCAAGCTTCCCAGCTTGTTCTTCTATCTCAACAGCTATCATATACAGGCTCCTCCGCGTTCGCTCGCCACTACTTACGGAATCTCGGTTGATTTCTTTTCCTCCGGGTACTTAGATGGTTCAGTTCTCCGGGTTCGCTTCGCTTATCCTATGTATTCAGATAAGGATACCGTACAAAATACGGTGGGTTTCCCCATTCGGACATCACCGGATCATAGCTTTATTGCCAGCTCCCCGATGCTTTTCGCAGGCTTACACGTCCTTCGTCGCCTATCATCGCCAAGGCATCCACCTGATGCACTTATTCACTTGACTCTATCATTTCAAGAACCTCTCTGACTTCGTTGCTTCGGCGTTGACTACCTACGCAACTTGAAGACTCTACTTTGACAAAGCTTACTGCTTGTTGTGTACCGAACTGTGCCTTTTGTGTTTCACAATCCGGTCAATACAATCATCACCCAAATACTGCGGCTTACCTGTTACAGTAAGCCGACATTGTCTTTGTTTGTTGATTTCGGCTTTCCAATTTGTTAAAGATCAATGCGTTTATATGAAACAAACTTTTGTCTCAAACTTCGCAAATTAAAATGAGCTGCGCATTGTAGCAGCTAACTTTAATTTGTAAAGTCTTTAAATGTTTGGTGGAGGCAAACGGGATCGAACCGATGACCCCCTGCTTGCAAAGCAGGTGCTCTACCAACTGAGCTATGCCCCCATACTCTTACTCAAGTATCGATACTGCTTACTCTTGCTTTGAGAATGTCTGGTGGGTCTGGGAGGACTTGAACCTCCGACCCCACGCTTATCAAGCGTGTGCTCTAACCAGCTGAGCTACAAACCCAAGGTCTCTTTGCTTTCCAATATGCCAACAACCATCCTTCTTAATCCGAATAACCTTTTCGGTCATGCTCGGCTTAAAAGTAATTCATGCAGCACATCTTCAAGCTTAAACGCATCTTTAATATCACAGTTTACCGATAAGTGTGAGTGCCTCTCAGCCTCTTTTCTCTAGAAAGGAGGTGATCCAGCCGCAGGTTCCCCTACGGCTACCTTGTTACGACTTCACCCCAGTCATGAAGCATACCGTGGTAAGCGGGCTCCTTGCGGTTACCCTACCTACTTCTGGTATCCCCCACTCCCATGGTGTGACGGGCGGTGTGTACAAGACCCGGGAACGTATTCACCGCAGTATGCTGACCTGCGATTACTAGCGATTCCGACTTCATGCACTCGAGTTGCAGAGTGCAATCCGGACTACGATCGGTTTTGTGGGATTGGCTCCACCTCGCGGCTTGGCTACCCTCTGTACCGACCATTGTATGACGTGTGAAGCCCTGGTCATAAGGGCCATGAGGACTTGACGTCATCCCCACCTTCCTCCGGCTTGTCACCGGCAGTCTCATTAGAGTGCCCAACCAAATGATGGCAACTAATGACAAGGGTTGCGCTCGTTGCGGGACTTAACCCAACATCTCACGACACGAGCTGACGACAGCCATGCAGCACCTGTGTTACGGCTCCCGAAGGCACTCCTCCGTCTCTGGAGGATTCCGTACATGTCAAGACCAGGTAAGGTTCTTCGCGTTGCATCGAATTAATCCACATCATCCACCGCTTGTGCGGGTCCCCGTCAATTCCTTTGAGTTTTAATCTTGCGACCGTACTCCCCAGGCGGTCAATTTCACGCGTTAGCTACGCTACTAAGCAATCAAGTTGCCCAACAGCTAATTGACATCGTTTAGGGCGTGGACTACCAGGGTATCTAATCCTGTTTGCTACCCACGCTTTCGGGCATGAACGTCAGTATTATCCCAGGGGGCTGCCTTCGCCATTGGTATTCCTCCACATCTCTACGCATTTCACTGCTACACGTGGAATTCTACCCCCCTCTGACATACTCTAGTCACCCAGTTTCAAACGCAGTTCCCAGGTTGAGCCCGGGGATTTCACATCTGACTTAAGTAACCGCCTGCGCCCGCTTTACGCCCAGTAATTCCGATTAACGCTCGCACCCTACGTATTACCGCGGCTGCTGGCACGTAGTTAGCCGGTGCTTATTCTTCAGGTACCGTCATCAGTCATGGGTATTAACCACAACCTTTTCTTCCCTGACAAAAGTCCTTTACAACCCGAAGGCCTTCTTCAGACACGCGGCATGGCTGGATCAGGCTTGCGCCCATTGTCCAAAATTCCCCACTGCTGCCTCCCGTAGGAGTCTGGGCCGTGTCTCAGTCCCAGTGTGGCGGATCATCCTCTCAGACCCGCTACTGATCGTCGCCTTGGTAGGCCTTTACCCCACCAACCAGCTAATCAGACATCGGCCGCTCGAATAGCGCAAGGTCCGAAGAGCCCCTGCTTTCCTTCTCAAAGCGTATGCGGTATTAGCCATCCTTTCGGACAGTTATCCCCCACTACTCGGTACGTTCCGATGCATTACTCACCCGTTCGCCACTCGCCACCCAAGAAGCAAGCTTCTCTGTGCTGCCGTCCGACTTGCATGTGTAAAGCATGCCGCCAGCGTTCAATCTGAGCCAGGATCAAACTCTTATGTTCAATCTCTAACTTTTTAACTTCTGGTCTGCTTCAAAGTAACTGACAGACAATGTATAATCTTGTCTCTCTGTTTTTGTCGCAGTATGAGGCCCAAAGACACTCACACTTATCGGTAATCTGTGTTGTTAAAGAACGGTTGCTGCTGTGTCAGCAGCGAAGAAATCGAACTATACACATCCGCCCGCACCCCCGTCAACCGCCAAAACGAAAAAAATTACACCCAAAATCACATATCGCTGTTTATTATGAGAATTATTTTTTAAAAAATTTTTATTCAAACGCTTCAAAAAACAATTTTCATCTTCATTCAAATATCCAACCACTTCATATCAAACTTGATTACTTAACTGATGAAGTATATGGTTCGATAAATGTACCAGCATCTAAAAATAATTTTGCATTTTATTTATTAACATTCCAAATAAAATGCAGCAAACAACCAAACGTAAGGTGTTTATATATGAATTTTCCAAACAGATTTACTCCTTCTACAAGAATGCGCCGTATGCGTAAAGATGAGTTTTCCCGCAAATTAATGAGAGAACATAGTCTGACTGCCGACGATTTAATCTACCCCGTCTTCATTTTAGAGGGGCAAAATCAAGAAGAAGCTGTTA
Organism: Neisseria sp. Dent CA1/247; assembly: GCF_022870825.1. Classification (NCBI taxonomy): domain Bacteria; kingdom Pseudomonadati; phylum Pseudomonadota; class Betaproteobacteria; order Neisseriales; family Neisseriaceae; genus Neisseria; species Neisseria sp. Dent CA1/247. The sequence goes on from NZ_CP091522.1 coordinate 1,904,929, forward strand.
CATCCATGCCGGGCGTAACAAGACAAAGCTTGGACAAACTTTTATATACAGCCGAAGAAGCTGTTTCACTCGGCATTCCAATGCTGGCTTTATTTCCTGTTGTAACCAAAAACAAAACAGAAACTGCCGAGGAAGCTTACAATCCTGAAGGGCTTGTTCCAACAGCTGTCAGAAAACTTCGCGAGACATTTCCCGATTTAGGCATCATGACGGATGTTGCGCTTGATCCTTATACCATTCACGGTCAGGACGGCTTAATCGATAAAAATGGTTATGTGCTTAATGACGAAACCATTGAAGTGCTTATTAAACAAGCACTTTGCCACGCTGAAGCAGGTGCGCAAGTAGTCGCCCCCTCAGATATGATGGATGGGCGCATTGACGCTATTCGAGAAGCACTGGAGGACTCCGGTCATATACACACCCGCATTATGGCCTATTCTGCAAAGTACGCTTCTGCATTTTACGGGCCATTCCGCGATGCTGTTGGCAGCTCTGCAAACTTAGGAAAAGCAGATAAATTTACTTACCAAATGGATCCGGCCAATTCCAATGAAGCGCTTCATGAAGTCTTTTTAGACATTCAAGAAGGTGCCGATATGGTTATGGTAAAGCCGGGGCTGCCGTATTTAGACATTATCCGACGTGTTAAAGATGAATTTGGTGTACCGACTTATGCCTATCAAGTATCTGGAGAATACGCCATGCTTCAGGCTGCCATTCAAAACGGTTGGCTCGACGGCAATAAGGTTATCTTAGAAAGCTTACTGGCTTTCAAACGCGCTGGAGCAGACGGCATTTTGACTTATTATGCTATTGAAGCCGCCAAACAACTACGCTCCAAATAAAGCCAATACACAGAGGCCGTCTGAAAATATTTCAGACGGCCTCTAAAATTCAACGATGATTTAGCAGTGAATTACTTCGCTTCACTAGCCATACTCTCTTGCTGAACTTTCTCTACTCTCACAGCTTTGCTTTCAACAGCTTCCGCTTGGTTGGCTCGGGCAGCATTAGGCACAACTGCACCTTGCGCTTCCGCATTGGCAACAGCATCCGTACTAACCTGCTTTGCCTTACCGCCAACCGAAACGATACCGCTTTGATCGTTTCCGCTAGGTGCAACTTGCTCGGCAACCATTTCAGAATCGCCTTGATTTCCCGACGGGAAAAATTGCCATACACCCACAGCCACAGCCAACACGCTTGCAGCTACGGCAAAACCGCCAAACATACAATTAGCCGCCTTGCGTTGCTGTTGACTGTTTGCAGTTTGAGATTGTGTTCCTTGTTGTTTTGCAGCGGCAGAAGGTTTTTCCGCAACTTCAAAACTTTCCTCTTTGATGAATTGTATGTCTTTACCCATGCTTGACTGGGCACGTTGCATGCAGTCGCGAATAATGTGATATTCACGCCATTTTTGCTGTGCTTCATCATCAGACAACAGTTTATCCAGCATTTCCTCTGACAAATTGTCATCATCCATGGCGGCAGAGACAAATTCATAGTCTTTATTTTGATTCATTTTATTTACCACCTTTGGTCTTCAGACGTATCCAACAACGGCCTTAAATCTTTAGCGATTACCTCGCGTGCTCTGAATATCCGCGAGCGAACAGTACCGATGGGACAGTCCATTATCTGAGCTATTTCCTCGTAAGACAAACCATCCATTTCCCGTAAAGAAATGGCTTTCCGTAAGTCGTCCGGCAACTTAGTGATTGCTGCTTCTACAGTTTCTAATATTTCCCGATTCATCATCTCTGCTTCCGGTGTGTGATCATCAGCGAGCTGATTGGCTAAATCGAGAACATCCCCTTCATCATTGGCAACATCCGTACTTACAAACGGCCGTTTTCCGGAAGTAGCCAAAAAGTTTTTAGCAGTATTAATGCCGATGCGGTAAAGCCACGTATAAAACGCACTTTCTCCGCGGAAATTCGGCAATGCCCGATAGGCTTTTATTAAGGCTTCTTGTGCAACGTCGTTGACTTCATGCTCATCTTTGATGAAACGGGAGAGCAATCTAGTCAAACGGCGCTGGTATTTAGACACCAGCAGCTCAAACGCTCTGTGTTCGCCTTTTTGCGCCCGCTCTACCAGTGCCTGATCGATTTTACGATCATTCATACTTAAAACCCTTACTATAATCGAACAACCAATACAGAAAAGGCAAAGCGTGCATTGCAGTACTGTGACACTTTACCTTTACTTTGGTTCCAAAATAAACTGATTAAATTTGCTAAAGACGACCATAGAGCCGTTGCGGCAGCCATAATGAACGTTTACCAAAATATTGGCAATAGCCACACACCTGTTTTGACTGTCGATAACAACCGGCCAATACCGACGTGCAAACGGGGGTATCTTGCGCTCTTGTAAAATTTTCCAAACATTTTTACGACCAACGGCAAGTTCAATAGCATCATCGGCATTTGCAGAACGAATAATACACAAGCCATCCAACACTTCTTCACATAATCCAAACGAATGCCTATCAAGCGTAAAACTGTTTTTTTGAATAATATCTTTCAGACGGCCCTGCTGAATCCCACCGTTTTTCACCCAAGGGCAGGCATTTTCCCAGCCGTTTTTCTGGGCAAACAAACGCCCTCGGTAGGCATACATCTTCCCTTGCGGCAGAGACCATTCGGCAGTCGCGGCTTGTGCCAAAGTTCGCGCAAAATCTTCTACACTTTCTGCACGCGGAATACCCAAGCCGTTGGTTTTGGCGTGATGAAGCAGCTGCTGATGGCGCCGAAGCCGGCTCAATGATTTCCAACGCTCAATATCAAACCATCCGCTGCGGCAAATATCCGCATAATCTTCCGCAATCACTTCATTCAACAGCGCCAATTCGCCTTGCAGCGATTTAATACTGCTGATGACGTGACTATCCAAATGCGGCACTCTCTCGCGCCATAGCGGCAAAGCTTCATTTCGCAGCCAATTTCTCAAAAATGCTGGATTTTGATTGCTGTCGTCTTCTATATACTCCAACCCGTTTTCAGCCGCATATTTTTCCAGTTCGATACGCGGAATATCGAGAAGCGGCCGCCAAATTTGCGTGGTTGCGTTCAACAAACGCATACGCGGCATGGCAGACAAAGCCCTCAGACCGCCTCCCCTTAACGCGGCCAACATAAAGGTTTCAACCTGATCGTTTTGATGGTGCGCCAACGCGACTACTTTGCTGAGGCCGTCTGAAAACACACGATAACGTTCTTTGCGCGCCTCTGCTTCAACACCCAAACGGCTGTTCGGCTTCACATCAACATGTTCTACACGCAAAGGCACATCCAAATCCTGACAGTATCTGCGGCAAAAATCTGCCCACTCATCCGCCCGACGATTCAATCCGTGATGAACATGTACCGCCTTCAACATGATTCCTCGTTTCTCCCGCAAAGCTGCCAAAATGTAAAGCAGCACCACGGAATCTACTCCGCCGCTCAAGCCGACTTCTATCACCGCCCCCGGTACAAATGCTTCGGGCCACGACGAATCGACATGTAGCACCAAACTGCTTGGCTCTGCATGTTGGTCAGATAAGAAACCTTTGTTTGTCAAACTCATATCAGGTTTATTTTCAGACGGCCTCAATATTAATTAAGCCGCTGCATTGGCTGTTGCCCTGTGTGAAAAGTCCAGATTGGACATATTGATGATTTCCTGCACACCCCAACCGATACGGCGGGCGTAGTTGATATCGTTCATCAGAGAAGAAGTTTCCCAACCGCTGATTTGCTTGTTGCGCAGTTTGACCAACGCTCTGCCCCGGAAAGTTTCCAGCGAATCAACGTGTTTTGACAATAATGCCACCTGCTCCCGCCACTTCCCGCTATGCACGGGCAGCGCAGTAATCTGCCGGAACAATATTAAAGTCTTAAACAGATGCTTACGCAAACGGATATAGTCGCGCGCGGCGGCGGCATCAGGCTCTTGCAGATAGCGTTGCAGGTTTTTTTGCAGGTGCTTGCTCTCTTTAACGATTTCCACCATTTGAAACGCAGCCATATGTGCGGTCGTCAGCTCTTGATTTTGATCGTCACCTTCGATATCGATTTTGCTGGTAAAGTCCAAAAGCTCGCTGTAAAGCGGCTTGATTTGCGATTCGTAATAAGCCTGCGCATCCAAATGCAAAGGAGGAAGCGGAACGGGCAAATCCTGATCGGTATCCCACCCTTCTTCATACAGCTTGCTGACCGGCACAAACAAAGCGTGGCAGATGACTTCCAAGCTGACTGCGTTCAGGTGGCCTATTTCCTTAAATACCGCACGCAAAGCCGTATCACCCGAACGAAGCATGTTGGGACTCAGATACAAAGCACGCACCGGTGTGCGGTTATCTTCCGGCAAAAAGTGCGTACCTTCGGTTTTTTCCGGCAGCCATTTCATCAACTGGTCTGCCAAGCGGTTTTGCAGCTTCCAAAACACCGCCAAACCCAAGCCGTTAAACAGAGTATGAAACAGAGCCAATTGAAGCAGACTGCTCATACCCGTCGAACCTGCCAACAGCGTTACCAGCTTGGTTAACGGCAACCACAGCAACAACGACAACACCGCGGTTACAGAGTTAAACAGCAAATGCGCCAACGCGAGGCGCTGCCCGCTGCGGTCGCTGCCGAGCATACCCACAAAAGCGGTAGAAGCACTGCTGCCCACGTTCGAACCGATTGCAATGGCAAAACCCTGCTCCACGCTAATCTGACCTGCCGACAATGCCGCCAAAGTTAAAATCAGCGTAGCATGGGAAGACTGCAACACAATCGTCAACAGCAAACCGATGGCGCTAAACACCGCAATTTCGGTCAAGCCGCCGGCTTTAATTGTCGATAAATCAACCTGTCCGCCCAAAGCGTGAAAACCGTCTTTAATAGCATCAATACCTAAAAAAATCAGCGCAATACCGACCAACACACGGCCTATGGTTTTGGTTTTGACATTCAAAAATCCGGCCAAAATACCGAACACCAGCATAGGCACGGCCACCGGGCTCAAACTGATACTCTGCCCCGCCAGCGCCAGCAACCAAATACCGCTGGTCGCACCCAAGTTGGTACCCAAAATAACGGCAATACCGCCCGCGAGCGTAATCAGCCCCGTACTCAAAAACGCAATGGTCAACAGAGACACCAGCGTGCTCGATTGCAGAATAAACGTAGCACCGACACCGAAACCCAAACCTTTGGCCGGCGTGGAAGTACTTTTCGCCATCAACTTTTCCAGCGTGCCTCCGGCGGCGTTGCGCAAGCCTTCTTCGATACATTGCATGCCGAAAAGAAACAAGGCCAAGCCGTAACACAATTTCAACCACGGGCCGCTGTACCAAAAGCTGTACCCCAAAACAAAAACCACCAGAGCAATCAGCACCGGCTTCCAAAGGTTTTGAACGTTTTTATTGGTTTTTATACTGCTTATATTCATGTCGTTTCCCTATTCTCTGTTTCTCCGTTTTATTCAGAATATTTTTGAAACCGTATAGCCCCGCCATTATAGTGATTATTTCAAACATACTGTGAACCATTCGTCAGATGGGCAAAAGGCCGTCTGAAAAATTCAGACGGCCTCAGATTGTCAATCTGACCAATTCACATTAAAACGCCACAAACTGAGTCGGATTCACAGGCTTACCGTTTTGGCGCACTTCAAAATGAAGCTTGGTGCGGTCAGCATCGCTGTTACCCATGCGGGCGATGGTTTGGCCGCGTTTTACGGTTTGGCCTTCTTTAACCAAAAGATTTTGGTTGTGTCCGTAAGCGGTCAGGAAGGTTTGGTTGTGCTGAACAATCACCAAATTACCGTAGCCGCGCAAGCCTGAACCGGCATAAACCACTTTACCGTCTGCCGCCGATACCACCGCTTGACCTGCTGTACCGGCAATATCCACGCCTTTGCTGTTGCCGCCGAATTGGGTGATGATGTTGCCGGTAGTCGGACGCTGCCAAGTTACGCCGGATACGGTGCGGACGCTGCCGGTAGAAACGCTGGGCGTTTTAGCCGGCTCGGAAATTTGCGGGCGTGAAGACGGAGCGCTGGTGGAAACCACGGGCGGAGGAGTTTGCGTTTTGGTTTGCGCGGTTGCCGCCGGAGCGGTGTAACCCGCGGGTTTAACACGCAAAACTTGGCCTACGCTGATGGTGTTGTCTGCCAGATTGTTCCATGCACGCAGATTATCTTGCGTGATGTTGTAACGTTTGGAAATATTGTAAACCGTGTCACCGCGCACTACGGTATGCGTCGCGGCATTGATGTCAACGGGTGCATTGGAAGGTATGTAGGCACCACCGCCGGAAGCCGGAGCCGGCGTTGCAGCAGGCGGAGTATAAGGAGCGGGAGCTGCACCCGCTCCGGCCGCATTCGGATCATAAGGCTTTGCACCGTAAGGATTAGTTTTTTCTGCTCCTGTCGAAGCGGAACCTGCCGAACCCGATACGACAGGCGCTGCGGGCTGTTGCAGCCACGAACATGCGCCCAACATGAAAACCAAAGCTGCCGAGCCGGCACGGAATGCGGTTTTTTTCAACATATTTTCTACCTTCTGTTTGGATTTTTCATCGCGATATATCATAAAACAAATTATGCCTTACTCTCAAGTCTTTACAATTTAAGTGTCCATACCGCTGACCAACGGTACAAAGTTGGCTTCCTGCACACAGGTTTCGCGGTATCCCTGCGGTGTTTTCTCAATCAGCCACAAATACTGCACGCCGCCTTCGTCTAAAGGCAGCACCATACGCCCGCCGACGGCAAGCTGCTGCAAAAGGGCAAGCGGCACTTCGGCGGGTGCGGCGGTAACCAAGATACCGTCAAACGGTGCGACTTCGGGCAACCCCAAGTAGCCGTCGCCGCACACCATACGCGCTTTGGCCAACAACCCTGCTGTACGCAAATGCTGTTTGGCGCGCTCATGCAGCGGGCGCAAACGCTCTACCGAATAAATCTCAGGCAAATCCAAGGCTAAAAGTACGGCCGTCTGATAACCGCAACCGGTGCCGATTTCCAGCACCCGCCGCATATTTTGCGACGCGCCGCCCAACAGCAAATCCGTCATTTTGGCTACGGTATAAGGCTGGGAAATGGTTTGCCCCAAACCCAACGGCAGCGACATCTCATCATAAGCCCGGGTTTGCAGGGCTTCTTCAACAAAAAGATGGCGCGGCACGCGGGTCATTGCCTGCAATACCCGCCCGCCGATGCCCATCCTCGCCAACCGTTCGATCATGCGGCGGCGGCGGTTTTCAAAACCCGTCCAGTTTCCCTGCATTACGGCATCACTCCCTGCCAAAATGCCGCCACTTCGTCCATTTTATGATAATCGGTCAAATCAATCTGCAAGGGTGTTACCGTAATATAGCCCGATTCGCTCTCGGCAAAATCGGTGCCGCCGTTGCGGTCGGAGATATCGCCTATCGGGCCGATCCAGTAAACCGCCTCGCCGCGCGGATTGTGCGCAGGCACGATGCTCTGCACATGATGCCGCTTACCCAAACGGGTAATTTTACAGCCCTGAATATCTTCGGGTGCCACGGCAGGAATATTTACATTCCACAAAATCGGCTGCTTGGGCGGATTTTTCAGCAAATGTTCCAACATAATCCAAGCGGCTTTTTCCGCCGTTTCCCAATAGCGGCCGGTAAAATCGTTTAAAGAAAAGGCAATCGCGGGAATACCCAGCAGATAAGCCTCGGTCGCCGCCGCAACCGTGCCCGAATATAAAGTATCGTCGCCCATATTGGCACCGTTGTTGATGCCGGAAAGCACCAAATCGGGCTGAAACTCGGGCAGCGCGTGCAAAGCGAGATGAATGCAGTCTGTCGGCGTACCGCTCACATAATAAAAGCCGTTGTCGGCCTCACGGATGCGCAAAGGGCGGTCGAGTGTGAGCGAATTGCTGACGCCGCTGCGGTCGCGCTCCGGCGCTACTACGCGCACATTGGCAAACTCTGCGGCCACCCGCGCCAGAATCGCAATGCCGGGCGAGAGATAGCCGTCGTCGTTACAAATCAAAATATTCATGATTTCCCTTATTTTCAGACGGCATCCATTCTACCGACTGCAACCATCAGTGTCTATTTAGTACCGCCGTACATGATCCCACAATCTACTTGGATATGCTTGCCGCCGGATTCCGTTTTATTCAAAGCCGGGGCCGTCTGAAAAAACAGCCGCCCCTTTTCCCGGCTGCATATAGACCAAACCTTATGCAATAAGTTTTCAGACGGCCTCAAAATATAAAAGGCCGTCTGAAACGGGTATAATCCAGCCAAACCGTTACAGACACAGAAACTGCCTACATGAACCACGAAATCATCATTATCGGCGGCGGATTGGTCGGCGCCGCCGCCGCAGTATCCCTCAAACAGCAAGGCCGTGACGTCGCCCTGCTTGAAATCCGCCCTCCCGAAACCGATTTCGCCAAACTCGAAAACGGCTGGGATGCCCGCATCTACGCCATCAGCCCCGCCAACCAAAAACTGCTCCAATCGCTCAACGCTTGGCCGTCTGAAAGCCGTATCCAGCCCGTTTCACGCATGGACGTACGCGGCGACAACGGCGGCCGCATCGAGTTCAAAGCCGCCGACATCGACGCACCGCACCTCACCTGCATCGCCGAAAACCGCTGGCTGCTCGCCGGCCTGTGGCAGCAAATCCGCGCCTTAGAAATACCCGTGATTACCGAAGCCGCCGAAAAGCTTGAAACCGATATTCAGACGGCCTCACTAACTCTCGCAAACGGCGAAATACTCCAAGCCAAACTGATTATCGGTGCAGACGGCGCCAACTCGTGGGTACGCCGACAAGCAGGCATCACCGTTAAAGAAGACCCCTACCGCCAGCACGGCGTAGTTGCCAACTTCCACACCGAACAAGACCACCACGGCACCGCCTTCCAATGGTTCAAAAACGGCGACGTCCTTGCCTACCTGCCGCTCCCCGACAAAAAAATCTCCATCGTTTGGAGCACACACAAGCCTGAAAAACTCACCGGCCTCAGCCCCGAAGACCTGGCCGCTGCCGTCACCGCGCAAGGCGAAAACGTACTCGGCCAACTTTCACCGCTCTCCCCCGCCTTCGCTTTCGATTTAATCTTGCGCCGCCCCGAATCCACTGTCGCCCAACGCGTCCTATTCATGGGCGACGCCGCGCACACCATCCATCCTCTCGCCGGGCAGGGCGTGAACCTCGGCTTCGGCGACGTGATTGAATTTGCCCGCCTCAGCCGCCACGCCCCCGATGTCGGCGCCTACCAACTATTGAAGCAATACGCCCGCAACCGCCTGGAACCCGTCCGCACCATGCAGCTCGGCTGCGACGGCCTCTTCCACCTCTTTAACGAAAAACACCTCCCTGCCCTGCCCCGGCTGCGCAACACCGGCCTGAATTTGGTTAACGCCGTGCCCGCCGTCAAAAACCGCTTGATCAAACATGCAATGGGACTGTGAATGAAAAGCCGTCAACTTGTTAAGGCAGTAATGAATAAGGCCGTCTGAAAATGATTTTTCAGACGGCCTATGGTTATATCAATAAAAATAACCGGCTTATTCCCACTCAATCGTGGCAGGCGGTTTGCCGCTTACGTCGTACACCACGCGGTTGATGCCGCGTACTTCGTTGATGATGCGGTTGGACACTTTGCCGAGCAGCGAATAAGGCAGTTCGGCCCAATGTGCGGTCATGAAGTCGCTGGTTACGACGGCGCGCAACGCTACAACATATTCATAAGTGCGGCCGTCGCCCATCACGCCGACGGATTTGACCGGCAGGAACACGGCAAAGGCTTGGCTGGTGAGGTCGTACCATGAAGTGCCGTTTTCGTCGGTGGTGTTACGCAGCTCTTGGATGAAAATATCGTCGGCACGGCGCAGAAGGTCGGCGTATTCTTTTTTCACTTCGCCGAGAATGCGCACGCCCAAGCCGGGGCCGGGGAAGGGATGGCGGTACACCATTTCGCGCGGCAGGCCGAGTGCTACGCCGAGTTCGCGCACTTCGTCTTTAAACAGATCGCGCAGCGGTTCGAGCAGCTTCAGGTTGAGGGTTTCAGGCAGGCCGCCTACGTTGTGGTGGCTCTTGATGGCATGGGCTTTTTTGGTTTTGGCACCGGCACTTTCGATCACGTCGGGGTAAATCGTGCCTTGTGCCAGCCATTTGGCGTTTTGGCGTTTGCCGGCTTCGGTTTGGAACACTTCTACGAATTCGGCACCGATGATTTTGCGTTTTTGTTCGGGGTCGGTCACGCCGGCGAGTTTGCCCATGAAGTCGTCGGTCGCATCAACGTGAATCACGTTTACGCCCAAGTTGCGGGCAAACATATCCATCACCATTTGGCCTTCGTTCAGGCGCAGGAGGCCGTGATCAACGAATACGCAGGTGAGTTGGTCGCCGATGGCGCGGTGGATCAACGCGGCGGCTACGGAAGAATCCACGCCGCCGGACAAGCCGAGAATCACTTCGTCGCTACCCACTTGCTCGCGGATTTTGGCTACGGCTTCGTCGATGTAGTTGGGCATGGTCCAGCTGGGTTGCGCACCGCAGATGTCGAGCACGAAACGGTTGAGTAAGGCGCGGCCTTGTTTGGTGTGGGTGACTTCGGGGTGGAATTGGATGCCGTAGAATTGTTTTTCGGCATTTTCCATCATGGCCACGGGGCAGCTTGGCGTGTCGCCGATGATGCAGAAGCCTTCGGGCAGTTTGGATACTTTGTCGCCGTGACTCATCCACACGTCGAGCGTGTTGGGCAGGCCGTCTGAAAGGCCGCGGGTGAGTTCGCAGTCGATGGTTTTTACTTGGGCGTAGCCGAATTCGCGCTGGTCGCCGGGGGAAACTTCGCCGCCGAGATGATGCGCCATAAACTGCATACCGTAGCAGATGCCGAGCACGGGAATGCCTAAGTCGAAAATGCCGGTGTCGGCCTGATAATCGGATTCGTAAACGGAATTGGGGCCGCCGGAAAGAATAATGCCTTTGGGCGCAAAAGCTTTGATGTCTTCCAAAGGCATATCGTAGGAATGGAGTTCGCAGTAAACATGGGCTTCGCGCACGCGGCGGGCGATGAGTTGGGTTACTTGCGAGCCGAAATCGAGAATGAGGATTTTGTCTTGGGTCATGGTGATTTCTTCGGGTTGGTTTTGCGGTTGCACAATGCAAAAAGGGGTACGGCAAATAAAGTTATCAGGCCGTCTGAAAAGGGCGTTATTGTACCATTTTTTCAGACGGCCTGAATTGTGTTTTGCTGCTTGGGCAACGGCTTAATGTTCGGGCAGCTTGGGATGTTTGTACGGCACGACGCTGCTGCGTGAAAGCAGCAACAAGCAGCCGAGAATCATCATACCCAAAGCAATCAGCGGCGAATAGCCGAGCAGATATTGGCTTTTGAGGTACACGGCGGCGCCGATGTAAACCAGCAGCGGGCCGGAGACGACAGACTGTTTGTTAATGCCGTCTATCAGCAAAACGGCGATACCGCCTATGGCCAAACCGGCGGCAATCAAGGTGGCGGTCGGCGGCAAAATGCCGGTGGTTTTGAGAAACCATACCGCGCCCGCAATAATCAGGAATAAAGGCAAAGCAAGTGAAGACTGGCGCATGTTTACGCTCCGAATGTGTTCAGACGGCCTGCATTATTGTGCTGTGCAGGCCGTCTGAAAAGGGGGTGTTAAGAATTATTGCGCTTTTTTACCCAGCAGGCGGGCGATAATGCCGTCGGTTTGCTGCTGCAAGTTGGGCGAGCTGCGGTATTCCGGCTCGTCGTTGACGTTATAGCCCAGGTTGGCGACATGATAATCGGGCGTGCGCAGAATCATGGCGATCTTTTTAATCATTTCAGGGCTGCCGGCAGAAATGTAGCGCAAGTTGTAGCGGCATTCCGGCTCATAAAGACGTTGGCGATTGGCAGCCACATCCACGATTTCAGCCTCAATACCTTGATTTTGCAGCGAACGGGCAATCACTTGCTCCAAACCGTGCGGCGTGCGTTTGGGGTTCGGAATAATGCAGATACGCTGTATGGTTTTCAATTCGTCTGACCGATTGTCAGCAACGTTAACTTTAGTGGTGCCACATGCACTCAGCCCCAAAGCCAGCAGAGTGAAAGCTAAGATTTTGTGTTTCATCGTATTTCCTTTGCAATGTAGATTAAGTTTTCAGACGGCCTATGTAAAACAGTAAATCTGCGGGCGGCCGATTAACCCGCGTTTTTCATCAAGCGTTGTTTTTCGCGTTTCCAGTCGGCTTCTTTCAGGCTTTGGCGTTTGTCGTGCTGCTTCTTACCTTTCGCCAAACCGATGTCCATTTTGATTTTGCCCCGATGGTAGTGCATGTTTAACGGCACTATCGTATAGCCCGCACGCTCGGTTTTACCGATAAGCTTGTTGATTTCGGATTGGTTCAACAGCAATTTGCGCTGACGCACAGGGTCGGGTTTGACATGGGTAGAGGCGGTGGGCAGCGCGGTAATATGGCAGCCCACCAAATAAAAAGCATCTTTTTTCCAATGGATATAGCTTTCTTTCAACTGCACGCGGCCGGCACGGATGGCCTTGACTTCCCAGCCTTCCAATACCAAACCGGCTTCGATTTGGTCTTCGATAAAATAGTCGTGAAACGCTTTTTTATTGTTGGCTATACTCATAATGTTTCAATCGGATAATGATTCAGACGGCCTATTCTAGCAGAAGGCCGTCTGAAAAGAAGAAAATGGTTATACGTTCAAAGGTTTTTATTGCAACGAAAAGACCAATGAAAAAATCAGAATACCTGTATGCAGGTGAAGCGTTTCCCGGTCTTGCCTTCGTGTACTACGGTTTCCGCAAACATCTGCGCCGGCCTCACCCACAGACCGTAACTGCCATAGAGCGCGCGATACACAACCATCGGCTCTTCCGTTTCGGAATGCGATGCCACGCCGATCACTTCATACAGATTGCCTTTGTAATGGCGGTAAATACCGGGTTTGACGGCAATGTTCATATTGACTTATCAGATAAAATGAATTGTTGGTAATAACGCCCTATTTCGGCTATGGCTTCATGATGGTGCGGCTTGAGATCAGTTTTCCAATCTGCGAGACGTATCAATAGAGCATCTTCCTCTTCCGCCAATGCACATGATGCCGATTGATGGCAGCGCAAATGATTGATTAACTCTTCAATTTGCTTTAAAGCAGTTTTATATTCTTCAGAGTTCGGCATTAGCAGCATCCGATTTGTATTTAAAACAACATGTTCCGATAAAACCAGAGTAAAATCAGGCAAAAAGAAATGGCAGGTTTCCTAACCCGCCATTAAATATAAACCGGTTGTCGGAACACCCCGACAACGTCTTAATTAAGCAGCCTGAATATTAGCAGCTTGTTTGCCTTTGGGGCCGGTGGTAACGTCGAAAGAAACGCGTTGGCCTTCTTTCAGGGTTTTGAAACCTTCCATGTTGATCGCAGAGAAGTGAGCGAACAAATCTTCGCCGCCTTCGTCCGGAGTGATGAAACCAAAACCTTTAGCGTCGTTAAACCATTTAACAATACCGGTTGCCATTGAACTTCCTATACTAAAAAATTAACAAAAAACAGCAAATTCAGGCAACGCTGAAAACCTAAAAGTTTCGAGTTTCTCCCAAACCATTATGCTTTATACCCGGCTGCCAAGCTCTGCCTAAGAAAGCTTTTTACCTATGTTAAGGTGTGTAGTCAAGTAGTGTTTGGGAAAAAAGACAAAATTTATTAAAATAAAGCAAAAAACAACATAAACCGCCTCCAAAAAATTCTTTAAAGATTTAATATGACTAAGCACAACACGCAGTACGATTCAGATACCGACGTCTTAAACCGCAGCCGCACCACACCGCCGAAACGCTACGGCGTGTATCTTCTCAATGACGATTACACGACGATGGATTTTGTTGTTAAAGTATTAACAGAAATATTCATGATGCCCGAAGAACGTGCAGTCGCCGTTATGCTGCTGGTTCATCATGAAGGAAAAGGATTATGCGGCGTCTACTCGCGCGATATAGCCGAAACGAAACAACGGCAAGTAATGACATGCGCGCGCGAAGAAGGCCATCCGCTGCAATGTACTGTTGAGGAGGTTTAAATGATTTCAGCCGAGCTTGAGCAGATTTTACAGATTATCTACACCGACGCACGCAAGCAGAAATATGAATTTATCAGCCTGGAACACCTTCTGTTGGCACTGATAGAACAAAGCGAAGAAGTGTACAACGTATTGAGCAAATGCGGTGCAGACTGCGGCGTGCTTTCCGAACAACTGATCAGCAGCATGGTCGACAACACCCCCGTGCTGCCCGAACATCTGTTTGACAAAACCGAAACCCAGCCTACTTTAGGTTTCCAGCGTGTATTGCAGCGTGCCATGGTTCACGCGCAATCTGCCGGCAAGCAAGACGTAAAGCCTTTAGACGTATTGGTTTCCCTGATGAGTGAATCGGACAGCCATGCAGTATATTTCTTACAGCTTCAGTCGGTGACCCGCTACGACATTCTCCGCTGCGTTGCGCACGGCGTACCGTTCGACGAACAGTCCGAAAGCGAACAGGAAGACGAAGCATCAAGCACTTCCGGCAAAGAAAACAACGATGCTTTGTCGGCTTATACAGTCAACCTGAATGCAGAAGTGCTGGCCGGGCGCATAGACCCTTTAATCGGCCGCCGTGCAGAAATAGAACGCATGGTACAGGTTTTATGCCGCCGCCGTAAAAACAACCCCCTTCTCGTCGGAGAAGCCGGTGTCGGAAAAACTGCGCTGGCAGAGGGTCTTGCACACATGATCGTTAAAGGCAGCGCACCCGAAACCCTTCAAGATGCGGTGGTATTTTCCCTTGACATGGGTGCCCTGCTCGCGGGCACGAAATACCGTGGGGATTTTGAAGCGCGGGTAAAAGCCGTCTTAAAACAATTGGCCAAAATACCCAACGCCATTTTATTTGTAGACGAAATTCACACCATTATCGGCGCAGGCAGCACATCCGGCGGCACGATGGATGCTTCCAACCTGCTGAAACCCGCGTTGGCAAAAGGTTTACTGCGCTGTATCGGTGCAACTACTTATGATGAGTACCGCACCATTTTCGACAAAGATCACGCCTTGAGCCGCCGCTTCCAAAAAATCGACGTTGTGGAACCGAGCGTCGCCGAAACCGTGCAGATTCTGCGCGGATTGAAACCGATGTTTGAAGACTTCCACCAAGTGCGCTACACATCCGGTGCATTGGAAGCCGCCGCCGAACTTTCCGCACGCTATATCAACGAGCGTTTTTTACCCGACAAAGCCATCGACGTAATGGACGAAGCCGGTGCGGCGCAACGGATTATGCCGAAATCAAAACAGAAAAAAGTAATCGGCAAAGCACAAATCGAAGCGGTGATTGCCAAAGTTGCCCGCATTCCCGAAAAAACCGTTTCCCATGACGACAAACAAGTCCTGCAATATCTGGCGCGCGATCTGAAAAATATGGTGTTCGGTCAGGATAATTCCATTGAAGCATTAGTTGCCGCCGTGAAAATGGCACGCTCCGGCTTGGGGCTGCCCGACAAACCCATCGGCAGCTTTCTGTTTTCCGGCCCCACCGGCGTGGGTAAAACCGAAGTGGCCAAACAGCTGGCTTATTCATTGGGTGTGCCACTGCAACGCTTTGATATGTCGGAATATATGGAACGCCATGCTGTGTCGCGCTTAATCGGTGCGCCTCCGGGCTATGTCGGTTTCGAACAGGGCGGCCTGTTGACGGAAGCGGTAAACAAACAGCCTTTCTGCGTGTTACTGCTCGACGAAATCGAAAAAGCGCATCCCGATATTTTCAACGTGCTGCTGCAGGTGATGGACTACGGCAAGCTGACCGACAACAACGGCAAAAGTGCGGATTTCCGCAACGTTATCATTATTATGACCACCAATGCCGGTGCCGAAAGCCTGAGCAAACCGGCTATGGGCTTCGCGGGCAAACGTCAACGCGGCGATGAAATGGAAGCCATCAACAAACAGTTCACACCCGAATTCCGCAACCGCTTGGACGCCATTATTCCGTTTGCGCCGCTGGACGGACAGATTATTGCCAAAGTGGTGGATAAATTCCTGCTGCAACTCGAACAACAACTGCTGGATAAAAAAGTGGAAGCCGAGTTTACGCCGGCATTGCGCCGCTATTTGGCAGAAGAAGGGTTCGATCCGCAAATGGGTGCGCGCCCGATGAGCCGTTTGATTCAGGAAAAAATCCGCAAAGCATTGGCCGACGAACTGCTCTTCGGCAAACTCGCCGACGGAGGTTTTGTCCGCATAGATTGGGATTCGAAAAAATCCGAGGTGATGTTGAAGTTCAAGAAAAACACGGTAAAAAAAGAGGAAGAAGCCGCGCTGTAAAACAGTAGTATGCCCTTCCCTAAACATTTGAGGCCGTCTGAAAAATATTTTTCAGACGGCCTCAAATGTTTACACAAGCCTTTGCAGGTTCTCTTATAAAAATAAATAACTTAGATACTAGAAACGCCGCAAAGCCTTTAACAACACTGCATTTTCAGACGGCCTCAAACCTTCTTCAACACCTCTGCAAATGTTTGTACCGTGCGATCTACATTTTCCAGTTTGTCCAAGCCGAACAAGCCCAAGCGGAACGTTTGGAAATCACTGCGCTCGCCGCATTGGAGCGGTACGCCCGACGCAATCTGAATACCGTGCGCCGTAAAAGCCTTGCCGTTTTGAATGTCGGCACGATCGGTGTAGCTCACCACCACGCCCGGTGCTTCAAAACCTTCCGCCGCCACGCTCGGATAACCTTGCTCCGCCAACAGCGTTCTGATTTTACGGCCCAATTCAATCTGCGCCGCTTTCAGTTTGTCAAAACCAATGGCCTCGGCTTCTTTCATCACATCATGCAATTTCAGCAAAGCATCGGTTGGCGGCGTAGCATGATAAGCATGACCGCCGTTTTCAAAAGCCTCCATGATTTGCAGCCATTTTTTCAAATCAAGCGTGAAGCTGTCGGACTCCGTAGCCTGCACTTTGGCATATGCAGCCTCGTTCAACATCACCAAACCGCAGCAAGGCGAGCCGCTCCAGCCCTTTTGCGGCGCGGAAATCAGCACATCAATACCAAGCTGTGCCATATCCAGCCACATACAGCCGGAAGCGATACAGTCGATCACCAACAATCCGCCCGCCGCATGAGTGGCTTCGGCCAGCCGACGGATATAAGCATCAGGCAGCATAATGCCCGAAGCGGTTTCCACATGCGGCGCAAACACAACCGCAGGCTTGTAAGCCGCAATTTCCGCGCACACTTCCTCAATCGGCGCAGGCGCAAACGGCGCTTGGGTTTCATCGGCAGGCTGTTTGGCCGTCAACACTTTGGCATCGGCGGCGATGCGGCCTTTTTCGAGAATCTGCGTCCAACGGAAACTGAAAAAACCGTTACGGACAATCAAACATTTTTCATCACGCGCAAGCTGGCGGGCAACGGCTTCCATACCCGACGAACCGCTGCCGGGAATCACGGCCACATGCCCGGCTTGATAGACTTTTTTCAACGTAGCGGAAATATAACGTAAGGCCGTCTGAAATTTCTGCGACATGTGGTTCAAAGCACGATCGGTATAAACAACCGAATATTCGAGCAGACCGCTTTCATCAACTTCCGGGCGCGGCAAAGTAGCCATGTTTTCTCCTTTGAATGATTTGATTGAATTGACACAAATAGCATGGATTGCTGCGGACAACAAACCACTGCAACAAGCTCATTCCGACAATGAATAATGATGGATTGGCCGATGTTAGCATTATCAAAACTTGATGTACAAGGCAGATTATAAGCTTTTGATAAACAGAAAAATGATTGCACCGTCTATCTTGCCTGCAACAATCCTTCCCCGCATGAATATCGACAATATCACACCGCTTACCGCCCCAAACCATTCAAACTTTAACAGCAGCCAAATCCAATTACTCCCACCCATTTTCAGGGGCGGCTTAATTTTCAGACGGCCTTCAATAATTTTGATAAAATACGCGGCTTTTTTAACCTTAAATCGGATTTACGCATCCAAACAGCGGTAAATACCGCATAAAAAAACAGGAGTATTTTTATGTCTGACAAACTGATTTTAGTATTGAACTGCGGCAGCTCTTCATTGAAAGGCGCGGTATTGGATAACGACAGCGGAGAGGTTTTATTAAGCTGCTTGGCTGAAAAGCTGAATCTGTCAGATGCCTACATTACTTTTAAAGTAAACGGCGAAAAACACAAAGTGGAGCTGACCGCCAATCCCGACCACACCGGCGCAGTGGAAGCCTTGATGAACGAATTGAAACAACACGGCCTCGACAGCCGTATCGCGGCAGTAGGCCACCGTGTAGTCAGCGGCGGCGAGCTGTACAGCGAATCTATCGTAATCACCGAAGAAGTGGTTGACGGCATTGAGAAATGTATCCCGCTGGCACCTTTGCACAACCCTGCAAACTTGTTGGGCATCCGCGCCGCGCAAAACATTTTCAAAGGCCTGCCGAACGTGGCCGTGTTTGACACCGCCTTCCACCAAAGCATTCCCGAACACGCCTACACTTATGCCGTTCCGCGCGAACTTTACCGCAAATACGGCCTGCGCCGTTACGGTTTCCACGGCACCAGCTACCGTTTTGTAGCCGACGAAGCCGCCCGTTTCTTGGGTAAAGACAAAAACAGCCTGCGCATGGTCATTGCACACTTGGGTAACGGCGCTTCGATTGCCGCCGTCGCCAACGGCCAATGCCAAGACACCAGCATGGGCTTAACCCCGCTGGAAGGCTTGGTGATGGGTACGCGCAGCGGTGATGTGGATCCGAGCATCTTCTCTTTCTTGGCCGAAAACGCCAACATGAGCATTACCCAAGTTACCGACTTGTTGAACAAAAAATCAGGTTTGCTCGGCATTTCCGAACTTTCCAACGACTGCCGTACCATTGAAGAAGAAGCCGCCAAAGGCCACGAAGGCGCCAAGCTGGCCTTGGAAGTCTTTTCTTACCGCTTAGCCAAATATGCCGCTTCTATGGCCGTAGCTGCCGGCGGTTTGGACGCTCTGGTGTTTACCGGCGGCATCGGTGAAAACTCCGACGTTATCCGCAGCAAAGTTCTGAATCACTTAAGCTTCTTAGGTTTAACCGAAGATGCCCAAGCCAATACCCAAGCCCGCTTCGGCAATGCCGGCGTGATTACTACTGCCGACAGCAAAGCCCAAGCAGTGGTGATTCCGACCAACGAAGAATTGATGATTGCCCAAGACACCGCCCGATTGAGCGGCTTGAAATAAAGCGCATTCATATCGGCAATCAAACAGCTCTGCTCCGGCAGGGCTGTTTTTTTAATTACCCAAATCTTCGCCAACGCGCCGAAAATATAATCCGCAGATCGCCACACGGCAGAACCTTTCCAACCCCGCCCCCATACTTGTAAATACTTCCCCAACATGGTTATGATGAAAGCCTCTTTTCTATCAGGCCGTCTGAAAATATGAAACGCGCTTTTATACTCAGCGATTGCGAACCGCCGCTGTGCGAAGAAAAACCTTATGCACTGCTTACCGCCAACGTAACCAAAGGCCATCATTTTATTGCACAGACCGAGCAGCGCCAACACGCATTCAACCGCGGCGTGAATCCGCAAAATCAAAACGTATACCGCCTGCCGCTCTCACTGTTCCACAAGCCCTATAAAGGCAAAGCGGAAAGCGTCAACATCGAAAACAATCTGGAAATCAACAACCTCTACACCTTATCCTTCGTTGAAGGCAGCGGCGGCAGCCAATACAACTTGGAAAGCTGGTTTAGCCGTCACGAAAGCGGTTATGAAGAAGCCAGCAACATGTTGAGAACCGTCCGCCCCGGCAAGCAGAAATTACCCGAAGCACTGTGGCGCATTTTACGGCTGAAATTGCTGGGTATTTTCCGCAATCCCTACAACCACAACACATCATTCGTCCACGGCCTGCACCAAGCCGTATTGGCACAACTGCCCGAAGTCAGTTCCGAGTTTGTCAAACTCATCGAGCAAAGACCGCAGCCGCGCTTGGGCAAAATATTGACCGAATTTGCTTTCACGCCCGACAGCTATACCCGCTGGCTGGCCAACCTTTACGGCATGTTGAGCGAAGGCGTGATGCAGCCTTCCTTATTTGAACGCCTGTTTGCCGCTTTATTCGCCGACCCGAACTCCGTAAAAATAGAACTGTACAGCTACACCGAAGAATCCGACTGCTGCCTTTTCCCGGATACAGGATTCTGCGCACAGATTTCCCGCGCCCAATTCAGCATCGGCGTAAGCATAGCCGCCGACATGTTCGCCATCGTGCACCTGCAACGCAGCCGCTGGAACGCGGTAAAAAACAATTTTGCCGACCATCTTCCCAAACCTACCGCATTGGAAGTGAACGTGATCGAAAACAATCAGCAACAAAGAGCCACCTTCAACCGCTTGTGCATCCGACACGCCCGCGAAGCCGTGTTCGGACGCAGCAACCACCGTGCAGATTATTTTCAGTTTTGGCGAGATGGATAAAGGTCGTCTGAAAAAAGGTGATGAGTTTAAGAGAAAGATAAGATTTGCCTGCGCAACGCAACAACAGGCCGCTGTAAAAGCGTTTTCAAGAATAACAACAATAATAAGTTCAAAACAAACGGCAATTTTGCTAACCGCCGTGTCTCTCCGCCAATTTGCGCAAAGCCTCCGCCAATTCAGGATATTGCTCCAACTGATCGGCAGTGCGCTTAAACCCTTCCACCGCCGCCTCGCTCAACACCAGTGTGTTTTTACGCACCGGCTCCGGCTGTTTCGGCACAATCTTCACACGCACTTCCCGAATATCCGAACGGATATTCTGCAACTGCGGCAGCAATCCCGGCGCAATCATACGCAAGCGCGACAAAGCCATATTATTGGCGGCCAACAAAATCAACACGCCCTCTTCCACACAGGCCGTCTGAAAATGCGGGCGCAGATTGGCAGGCATAATCTGCTTTATCTCCCTATCGAGTCTGCTCCACTGCTGCGACTGCTTGAGCAAACCCAGCAGCCGGCTGTCTTGTTTACCGAGTTTTTCCAAGTCCATTTTGAGTCAAACCGCCCGAGTGTTGTTTTCATTCAGTAAAGAAAAGTTGAAATTCAGTCAAACTGCCGCCATTTCAGACGGCATTGTAACCCTGCCAAACGGCTTGTGTTAAAATTCGGATTTAATTTTTTGCATCTTATTTATATTCACGGAACGCCCAAGCCGCTCCGCCACAGGAAATTCCATGCTTACCAACTTAGCCAAAAAAGTATTCGGCAGCCGCAACGACCGCCTGCTCAAACAATACCGCAAAACCGTCGCCAAAATCAACGCGCTCGAGCCTCAATTGAAAGAACTCAGCGACGAGGCTCTGAAAGCGAAAACACCTGAATTCAAACAACGTTTAGCCAACGGCGAAAGCCTCAACGACATCCTGCCCGAAGCATTCGCCGTGTGCCGCGAAGCCAGCCGCCGCGTACTGGGTATGCGCCATTTCGACGTCCAGCTGATCGGCGGTATGGTGCTGCACGACGGAAAAATCGCCGAGATGCGTACCGGCGAAGGTAAAACACTGGTGGCTACTTTGGCCGTATATCTCAACGCGCTTACCGGCAAAGGCGTTCACGTCGTAACCGTCAACGACTACCTTGCCTCGCGCGACGCCGGCATTATGGAACCGCTGTACAACTTTTTAGGCTTGAGCGTCGGCGTGATTGTCAGCGACATGCAGCCCTTCTTCCGTCAAACCGCCTACAATGCCGATATTACCTACGGCACCAACAACGAATTCGGTTTCGACTACCTGCGCGACAACATGGTAACCGACCAATACGACAAAGTTCAGCGCGAGCTGTCTTTTGCTGTCGTGGACGAAGTGGACTCCATCCTGATCGACGAAGCCCGTACCCCGCTGATTATCTCAGGCCAAGCCGACGACAACGTGCAGTTGTACCAAGTGATGGATCAAGTGCCTGCCCGCCTTATCCGCCAACAAACCGAAGAAGGTGCGGGCGATTACTGGGTGGACGAAAAAGCCCATTCCGTCGTTTTGAGCGAAGCCGGACACGAACACGCCGAGCGCATTTTGGCTGAAATCGGTCTGCTCCAAGAAGGCGATTCGCTCTACTCCGCCGCCAACATCATGCTGATGCACCACCTGATGGCGGCCTTACGCGCACACACCTTATTCCACAAAGACCAGCACTATGTTATCCAAGACGGCGAAATCGTTATCGTCGACGAATTTACAGGCCGTCTGATGTCAGGCCGCCGCTGGTCTGAAGGCTTGCACCAAGCCGTAGAAGCCAAAGAAGGCGTGGAAATCAAACGCGAAAACCAAACCCTCGCTTCGATTACCTTCCAAAACTACTTCCGCCTGTATCAAAAACTTTCAGGCATGACCGGTACTGCCGACACAGAAGCCTTTGAATTCCAAAGCATCTACGGCTTAGAAACCGTTATCATCCCCACCAACCGCCCGATGCAGCGTAAAGACTTCAACGATCAGATCTTCCGTACTGCCGAAGAAAAATACGAAGCCGTTATCAAAGACATCCAAGCCTGCTTCGATAAAGGGCAACCCGTACTCGTCGGCACAACCAGTATCGAAAACTCCGAGCTGGTTTCCGCGCTCCTCACCAAAGCCGGATTGCCGCATAACGTATTGAACGCAAAAGAGCACGAACGCGAAGCCTTAATCGTTGCCCAAGCCGGCAAACCAAGCATGATTACCGTTGCCACCAACATGGCAGGCCGCGGTACCGATATCGTGCTGGGCGGCAACGTCAAACATCAAAGCGACGCTATCCGTGCCGACGAAAGCCTGAGCGAAGAAGAAAAACAAGCCCGTATCAGCAAACTGGAAAACGGCTGGGAAGCCGAGCACAAAAAAGTATTGGCAGCAGGCGGCTTGCATATTATCGGTACCGAGCGCCACGAAAGCCGCCGTATCGACAACCAATTGCGCGGCCGTGCCGGCCGTCAGGGCGACCCCGGTTCCAGCCGTTTCTACCTTTCATTTGAAGACCCGCTGTTGCGCCTCTTCGCCCTCGACCGTGCAGCAGCGCTTCTCAACCGCCTCGCCCCTGAACGCGGCGTTGCCATCGAACACAGCATGCTCACCCGTCAAATCGAAGGCGCACAACGCAAAGTCGAAGGTCGCAACTTCGACATGCGTAAACAAGTATTGGAATACGATGACGTTGCCAACGACCAACGTAAAGTAATCTACCACTACCGCAACGAGATTCTGACCAACAAAGATGTCGGCGAATTGGCTCAAGCCATCCGAGAAGAAGTATTGGGCAGCTTGGTTGACAGCCACATGCCGCCCGACACCATGGAAGAAGAATGGGACATTCCCGCACTGGAAGCCCAACTGGCAAGCGAGTTCCGTTTGAATGCCGATATCCAAGGCTGGCTCAAAGAAAACAACACTTTGGACAACCACGACATCAAAGAACGTCTGATTGCCCAAGCAGAAAAAGAATATGCCGAAAAATCCGATTTGGTCGGCAAACAAAACATGAGCAACTTCGAGCGCAACGTTTTGCTGCAAGTAATCGACAACAACTGGCGTGAACATCTGGCCGCTATGGATTACCTGCGCCAAGGTATCCATCTGCGCAGCTACGCCCAGAAAAACCCCAAGCAGGAATACAAACGCGAAGCCTTCATCATGTTTGAACACCTGTGGAACGGCATCAAGCAAAACGTAGCATCTCTGTTAACGGCTGTCCAAGTCGAACAAAGCGATGACATCGTTGCCGATACCGAGCCGAAAGAGCCTTCATTCATGCAGGCCACCCACTCCGGCGCACCGTCGATGGAAGACGTACTGGGCGAATCGCGTGATGATCTCGCCACCGAGGCATTCGACCCCACAGGCAACGATTACAGCCCGGAAACACTTGCACAACAAGGCCGGTTTATCCACCGCAATGATTTGTGCCCCTGCGGAAGCGGTAAAAAATATAAACAATGCCACGGAAAATTAAGCTAAAACAAAACCATAGCTTTAAAAGCCTGCTTTGAAACAAAGCAGGCTTTTTTACATAAAGAATTTACCCATCAACGCCCGCATAATATTTGATTTCCCCATCTCAACAATGGCAAATCATGCAAACAATAACTGCAATTAAGCAACAGCAGAAAATACAATGATTTCCAAGTTGTATCTATCCCACATCTGCTTCTATCTATCTGATAAATATGGAATTATCTCTCTTAATTATCTGAAAATACTCCCCGCTGCAGCCTGTTTTCCAATATATCAACTACCATTTTCCCATTTAGAAACAAATCATTACAAGTTCATGAAATTAATACGTTTTAACCACCTAAAAATACATTTTGCATTTATATGCATAAGTGATATATTTACGCGATAACAAACTCACTTAAATTAAATTCTATACAAGAAAGGTTTTTATGCCTCACTATATCCGCTTGGCAATCTTGGCTCTGCTATACAACGTTTCAGTTCCAGCTTTTTCACACACCGCTGAAAACGCTAAAGATACCGCTAATGGATACTTCCCGGGCATGTTAATCGTTGAAAATGATTTTGTCCGCCTTCAAGATTGCACACGGCGTCAACATTATTCATTACTGCCATATAAAAAATACGGCTACGAAGCCATGGCCGAACTCATCAGCACACGCAAAAGCACACCTGCCAAAACACCTATTTATGTCGCGTTAAAAGGGGAAGTAGAATATTCGAGCGACAGCAACCCCACCAATACTTTTTTGGTTTCAGGCATTGAATCGATTAAAGTTGGAGAAAATTGCTACATTTATCCCGTTCCAGCCAAACCGGATGCAGAAAATAAAGTATCTACAATCACCACAAAACCAACCACCCCTGAATCAAACACCATTGAACAGAACCAAAACATTACGGAGCAAAATACGCCCGCTGTTACTGAGCCTAATGCTCCAACGGCTAAATCTGTTTCCAACATTTCGGAATCTAAAGCCAGCGTAACTGAACCCAAGGTCAGTGAAGCCCAACCTGAAGTCAGCGCAGCCCAACTTGAAGTCAGCGTAGCCCAACCTGAAGTCAGCATAGCCGAACCCGAAGTCAGCGTAGCCGAACCTGAAGTCAGCGTAGCCGAACCTGAAGTCAGCGTAGCCGAACCTGAAGTCAGCGTAGCCGAACCCGAAGTCAGCGTAGCCGAACCCGAAGTCAGCGTAGCCGAACCTGAAGTCAGCGTAGCCGAACCTGAAGTCAGCGTAGCCGAACCTGAAGTCAGCGTAGCCGAACCTGAAATCAGCGCAGCTCAACCTGAAGTCAGCGTAGCCGAACCCGAAGTCAGCGTAGCCGAACCTGAAGTCAGCGTAGCCGAACCTGAAGTCAGCGTAGCCGAACCTGAAGTCAGCGTAGCCGAACCTGAAGTCAGCGCAGCTCAACCTGAAGTCAGCGTAGCCGAACCTGAAGTCAGCGCAGCTCAACCTGAAGTCAGCGCAGCTCAACCTGAAGTCAGCGCAGCTCAACCTGAAGTGAGCGAAGCCCAACCTGAAGTGAGCGAAGCCCAACCTGAAGTGAGCGAAGCCCAACCTGAAGTGAGCGAAGCCCAACCTGAAGTGAGCGAAGCCCAACCTGAAGTGAGCGAAGCCCAACCTGAAGTGAGCGAAGCCGAACCTGAAATCAGCGTAGCCGAATCTACTCAAGGTATTGTTGATGATTCTTCAAATGTTGCCGACGCTACCGTTAACAATGAAGCAGATGCTTTACCCTCTTCAACAGAAGAACAATCCGAAGAAGAACAGGCTGACAACGGCTTTCCTGTAATGAAAGAACCGGTTTCATCCGGCATTCCTTTACCGACTTCTTCGATCAGAATGCCTGTTAAAGCAGAAAAGCAGGCATCTGTTGATACTTCACCTGAAGAGCAGCCCGATACAGAAAAACCGGACTCTGCTGATACCAATATCGACATAGCCTCTTAAAATATAAAAAGCTTTGCGCATAATCGCGCCAAGCTTGATAACGTATTTTTCCAATACCGTTTTATGATTTGAAGCAAGTGAAACAGCCGCTTTTTAAACAAAGCGGCTGTTTATATTTAAGGCCGTCTGAAAAAATGTTTTCAGACGGCCTTGGGTTAACACACACTCATGAATTAGTGGCTATGCTTGTGATCATGCCCGTGATGGTGGTGATCATGCCCGCCGTTTTTCGGTGCGGTTTTCACTTCCACTTCCACGGTTTTGGGTTTGGCTTTTTTAAATTTCAGAGTGAGCGGAAACTTATCGCCTTCTTTCAGCGGCGCTTTCAAGCCCATGAACATCACATGATACCCGCCCGGTTGCAGCTTGGTTTCTTTACCTTTGGGCAACGGAATGCCGCCTTTTACTTCGCGCATCCGCATCACGCCTTTGTCGTTGGTGTGGGTATGCATTTCAACACGGTCGGACACGGGGCTGGTAGCACCCACTAAAACATCGTCGCTTTTGGTTTCGTTTTTAATGTCCATAAACGCACCGCCCATGGTCATGCCTTCTACGGTAGCGCGTGCCCAAACATCGTCCACGTTGATATCCGCGGCAAATGCGGTGTGACACAAGCCGGCAAGCATTAATGCGCTCAGTAATTTTTTCATGCTTTACTCCTTCACTATTGAGATGTTGGAAAAACAATTCGGTTATACGGCAAAACAAGGTTTGGGCGTTTGACTTACATTAAAAAAGATTCAATCCATATTCGCGCCAAATCGCCATAAACCACAACACAACCAGCAAAACCAAGGCCAACATCTGCGCCGCCGAACCGGCATCTTTAGCCCGTTTGGCCAGCTCGTGGCGGGCGGTGGAAGTATGGTCGACCGCCGCTTCGATGGCGGTATTGAACAACTCCACAATCAGCGATAAAAACGAGGCAATGATAAGCATCATGCGGGTTGCAGGGCCGAAATCTAAAACAAAAACCAACACCGGCAAGATACCGTTTAGCCATATCAATTGGCGGAATGCACTCTCGTGCCGATAGGCTGCGCGCAGGCCGTCTTTGGAAT
Source organism: Neisseria sp. Dent CA1/247 (assembly GCF_022870825.1). NCBI lineage: Bacteria > Pseudomonadati > Pseudomonadota > Betaproteobacteria > Neisseriales > Neisseriaceae > Neisseria > Neisseria sp. Dent CA1/247. The sequence goes on from NZ_CP091522.1 coordinate 1,931,968, forward strand.
AACCGGCGGCGTTGATGATGCGTTTGACCCCGCTTTTGCCTTTAAGTTTTCGCGCATATTCTTCATTTGACATGATTGTTTATCCTGTTAAAGCCATCATCCACAAAACGGCCAATGCCGCCAATGTAGTATATTGCGCCGCCGAGCCGACATCTTTGGCTTTTTTAGCCAGCACGTGCATTTCTTCGGAAGTATGGTCGACGGCGGCTTCCAAACCGGTATTAATCAATTCGACCACGATAGACATCGCCGACACCAGCACCAATATCATTTTAACGGGCAAGGTAAAGTCTGCAAAAAACAGCCCGGCGAACAAAGCGGCATGAATCCACAAAAGCTGGCGAAACCCCTGCTCTTCGCAAGCCGAACGCACGCCGTCGGCGGAATAGCCCAACGCCTTGATGATGCGTTTGATTCCGCGGCTGCCTTTCATAGAAGCAGCATAAGTTTGCGGCTTATGCTCCATGTTTTCAGACGGCCTCAGACCATTCGGCCACGGCATCGGCAAACATAGCGGCCACATCGAAGCCCTTCTGCTTCATGATTTCCTGAAAACCGGTGGGGCTGGTTACATTCACTTCGGTCAGATAGTCGCCGATTACGTCCAAACCGGCCAACAAAATGCCGCGGCGTTTCAACTCGGGTGCAAGGGTCTCGGCGATTTCGCGGTCGCGGGCGGACAGTTCCTGCGCCACACCGCGCCCGCCGGCAGCCAGATTGCCACGCGTTTCACCCTGCTGCGGAATCCGCGCCAAGACAAACGGTACCACTTTGCCACCGATAACCAGCACGCGTTTGTCGCCGTGCACGATTTCGGGAATATAACGCTGCGCCATAATCGTGCGCGTATCCATCTGCATCAGGGTTTCGAGAATGCTGCCGATATTGGGGTCGGTTTCGGTCAGACGGAAAATGCCCATGCCGCCCATACCGTCGAGCGGTTTCACGATGATGTCGCCATGCTCTTTCAGAAACGCGCGCACATCGGCGGAGCGGGTCGATACCAAAGTGGGCGCGGTAAAGCGGCTGAAATTCAGAATCGCCAGCTTCTCGTTGAAATCGCGCATGGCCTGCCCGCTGTTAAACACTTTCGCGCCTTGCTGCCCGGCCAATGTGAGCAACTGGGTGGCGTAGAGATATTGCATGTCAAACGGCGGGTCGGTACGCATAATCACGGCATCAAAGTCTTTTAAGGCCGTCTGAACTTTATCGGCGGCTTTAAACCATTGTTTATCATCATGATCTAATGCAACAAACTCAAACGCCGCAGCCTGAGCCGTCACCACGCCGTTTTTTACCGCCAATTCGCTGCTCAAGGTGTGCGACAAACGCCAACCGCGCATGGCCATTTCGCGCATCATTGCATAAGTGGTGTCTTTATAAGTTTTAAACGTCGCCATCGGGTCGGCGATAAACAAGATGTTCATGAACTTTCCTTATCATCTAAACGGCTTCATCATGCCGCATCGAGGCCGTCTGAAACTTTCAGACGGCCTCATTCGTTTTGGCTATACCTGCCAGTCTATCGGCGTTTCGCCGTACTCTTGCAAGTAACGGTTGGCTTGCGAGAAATGGCGGCAGCCGAAAAAGCCGCGGTGCGCCGACAAAGGCGAAGGATGCGGCGAAGTCAGCACAAGATGGCGGCTGCGGTCGATAAACGCACCTTTTTTCTGCGCATGGCTGCCCCACAAAAGAAACACGATATGCTCGCGGTGCCCGTTTAACTGCGCAATCACGCGGTCGGTAAACTGTTCCCACCCCAAAGAAGCATGCGAATGCGCCTGCCCCGCACGCACGGTCAGCACCGTATTCAGCAGCAGCACGCCCTGCTCCGCCCAATGTTGCAGAAAACCGTGGCGCGGAATCTGAAAACCGGCAATATCGTTCGCCAATTCTTTATAGATGTTCACCAACGACGGCGGAATCGCAATGTCCGGCCGCACCGAAAACGCCAACCCGTGCGCCTGCCCCGCACCGTGGTAAGGGTCTTGCCCCAAAATCACCACTTTTACTTGGTCGAACTCAGTCGCTTTAAACGCATTGAACACATCGGAAGCAGGCGGATAAACAATTTGCCCGCCTTCGCGCTCCGCTCTGACCGTGTCCAAAATACATTGGAAATAAGGCTGCTGTTTTTCCGACCCGATAGCATCGTGCCAAGTTTGCATGAGCCGCTCCGTTTCACCAATCAAAAATAAGTGGCTGCATTATAGCAAGAGAGGCCGTCTGAAAAAGCAAAGGTTTCAGACGGCCTTGCCAACAATTTTAAAATGAATAAATAAAATAATAATATTCAAAATGTTATCAACAAAAATATCAAAATTTTTTCCATTTCCGTAAGAAATCGGCATATCTGCCGTCCAAACACCATATCCCGGGATTCAAACAAACGCTTATTCCATATTTATTGTGAGGTAGTTATTATGAAAACCCAAAAAACCGCTTTGCTGGCTTCCGTAACCGCAGCCGCACTTGGTATTTTCGCAGCGGGCAACGTGTATGCTGACGATCAACTGTCTGCCAAAGTCGCCAACAATTCCGAACGCATCAACAATAATTTAGCTGTAATTAACTCGCAGGCAAACCTTATCGGCGAAGCCCAGCGCAATATTAAAACCAACCAAAACAACATCGCCTCCAACCTGAACGCCATCCAAGAGCAAAGCAAGCAAATCTTTGACACAGGACGCTATGCCAGAGAAAACCGCGAACTGATCAATGCCAACACCAAAGTCATCAACACCAACAAAACGGAAATCGAACGGATCTCCAAAGTTGCAGACCCCCAACTGGCTGAACGCGTAGAAAATAATACCCAACGCATCAACGCCAACGTTGCGGTACTCAACACTCAGGCGGGGCTTATCGGCACAGTGAACAGCCGTTCCCAAACCAACCAAAACAACATCGCATCCAATCTGAACGCCATCAACGCCAACAAAGCGGCCATCGAACGCATCGGTACCCAAAACGCCGCCAAACTGAAACAGATTGAGCACAAAGTCAACAACATCGACAAAGAAGTCAAACGCGGCCTCGCCTCTCAAGCAGCCTTAGCCGGCCTGTTCCAACCCTACAATGTCGGCAAACTGAATGTTTCGGCCGCAGTGGGCGGTTACCAATCCGAAACCGCCGTGGCTATCGGCTCCGGCTACCGCTTCAACGACCACTTTGCCGCCAAAGCCGGCGTGTCTTTGAACACCAAAGGCGGCGACGCTTCTTACAACGTCGGCTTTAACTTCGAGTGGTAATCTCTAAAGTCAACAGCGGGCAGCAATGCCTGCCTCGGGCTTCCGATATAAAGACAGGCCGTCTGAAAAACTTTCAGACGGCCTCTTTGCTTCTCTCAAATCACCAAATACTTCACACGCCGTATTCCGACCACAACTGCGCCTGCAAGCTGGATTCGGCTTCGCCTTCTGCGGGCTTCGCGCGGACATAGCTGCCGTCGGGCTGCATCAGCCACGCTTTGCGGCTGTCTTTCAACGCCAAGGTTAAGCCTTCGCGGATCACGCGGGCTTTCAAGTCCGGCTCTTCGATAGGGGTGCAGGTTTCGATACGGCGGAAGAAGTTTCGCGCCATCCAGTCGGCACTGGAAATATAGGTGTTTTCTTCGCCGTCGTTGAAGAAATAATACACACGCGCGTGTTCAAGCTGCGGACCGATAATGGAGCGGACACGGATATTGTCCGACAAGCCCGGCACTTCGGGGCGCAGCGCACACATGCCGCGCACGATCAAGTCAATCTGCACGCCCGCCGCACTGGCTTCGTACAATGCTTCGATAACGCCCGGCTCGATCAGCGAGTTCATCTTGGCGATAATCCACGCGGGGCGACCCGCCTGCGCGTTACGTTTTTCGCGCTCGATGCTTTCCATCACCATCGGATGCAGGGTAAACGGGCTTTGATACAGCTTGTTCAAGCGCCCGGGCTGACCCAATCCGGTAATCTCCATAAACAGCGTGTTAACGTCGGCGGTAATGTCCTCGTCGGCAGTCAGCAAGCCGAAGTCGGTGTAAATGCACGACGTGCCTTGGTGGTAGTTACCCGTACCCAAATGCGCATAACGCTTGAGCACGCCCGCTTCGCGGCGGATGACCAGCGCCATTTTGGCATGGACTTTATAACCGAATACGCCGTACACCACATGCGCGCCGGCATTCTCAAGTTTCTGCGCCCAGCTGACGTTGTTGGCTTCGTCGAAACGCGCCATCAGCTCCACCACCACCGTCACGATTTTGCCGGCCTCGGCAGCACGCAGCAAAGCTTTCACCAATTCGGAATCGGTGCCCGTGCGGTAAATCGTCATTTTGATGGCGACGACATCGGGATCGGAGGCGGCTTCCTGAATAAACCGCACCACCGGCTCAAACGACTGGTAAGGATGATGCAGCAGCACGGGCGCTTCGGCCACCGCCGCAATAATCGACTTGCCTTTGCTCAAACGTTTAGGAACCCCCGCCGTGTGGGGCGGGAACTTTAAATCGGGGCGATCCACCATATCCGGCACCGACATCAGACGCACCAGATTTACGGGGCCTTTTACCTGATACAGGTCGGCAATATCGAGGTCGAAATGGCTGAGCAGAAATTCGTAAATGTGCTTCGGACACGTTTCCGCCACTTCCAAGCGCACGCCGTCGCCGTAGTGGCGGTCTTGCAGTTCGCTTTGAATCGCCGTGCGCAGGTTTTGCAGATCTTCTTCGTCAACCGTCAAATCGCTGTCGCGCGTAACGCGGAATTGGTGGCAGCCGCGCACTTCCATGCCGGGGAACAATTTGCCCACATACTCGTGCAGAATCGAAGATAAAAACACAAAACCGTCGTCGCCGTTACAAATTTCAGACGGCAGCTTCAACACACGCGGCAAAATACGCGGCGCCTGAACAATCGCCATGCCCGATGCGCGGCCGAAAGCATCCGTGCCGACCAGCTCGACGGCGAAGTTCAACGATTTATTCAAAGGACGCGGGAAAGGATGCGACGGATCCAAACCGATGGGCGTGAGAACCTGCAACAGCTCGCGGTCGAAATAATCTTCAATCCAAGCACGCTGCTCGGGCGTCCAGTTGCGGCGGCGGTAAAAATGGATGCCTTCTTTGCTCAGAGCTGGTTGCAGCTCTTCGTTAAACAAGGCATATTGTTCGCGGATCAACTCGCGCGCCGCTTGGGCGGTCAGCTCGATCGTTTCCGCCGGCGTTCTGCCGCTGTCGAGAATCAGATGCGGATTCTGCTTGTGTTCGCGCTTGAGATAAGCCATGCGCACTTCGAAAAATTCGTCCAAATTCGATGAAACGATGCACAAGAAGCGCAAACGCTCCAATAAAGGCACGCGCGTATCCTGAGCCTGAGCCAACACGCGGCGGTTGAACTCCAGCAGGCTCAGTTCACGACAGAGTAAACGGTTTTGATCAGGCATGGTACTTTCCTCAATATCCTGTAATGGTGCAACAAAATAGATAAATTATATCAAGTATAACGTTTTTTTCAGACGGCCTCATAAGCACGGCGCAAAAACCGAAGCTTTTGTCATATCGCCGGGATTATAAAAGTAACGTTCGCCTTCATGGCAAAAAATGTTTATTCATATCATAGGTATAGATAATCGAAGATTCAAAGCTCTTTCTACTTCGCTGTGAATATCAAAGAAGCTGAAAAAACTTAGGCCGTCTGAAATCATTTCAGACGGCCTTTATAAAAGACAATCGGTCTATCGGCACTCGGTTTGTAAAGCCGAAGCAACTGCCTTTTTCAAGTTTTAACGCAGGTCGGGCAGCACATTTAACACGGCCGACAAAACCGCTTCGCCCAAACGCAGCGAGCGCTGGCCGTTCCAGCCGAAATCGTCGTCGGGCAGGTTGTCGTTGTCTTTAAACGGCATTTCCAGCGTGTAGGCCAAGCAGCGGAAGTTTTCGCCGACCCATGCCGTCGCCATGCTCATGTTGGCTTGGCCGGGCGCATCTTTTTCATAGCCGTGCTCGTCTTGGAAATCAGGGCTTGCGGCGGCAAACGCTTGTTTGAACTGCGTTTCCAGCGCGGCAATACGCTCATCATAAGAAGGCACACCTTCGGTGCCGGCCACAAACACAAACGGAATGGCTTCGTCGCCGTGAATGTCTAAAAACAAGTCCACGCCGGTTTCGCGCATTTTTTCACGCACATAATACACTTCCGGGCTGCGCTCGATGCTCGGTTCCAGCCATTCACGGTTGAGGTTGGCACCGGCGGCATTGGTACGCAGGTTGCCCAACACCGAGCCGTCGGGGTTCATATTGGGCACGATATAAAACGTGGCGCGGTCGAGCAAAGCGCGGGCGGTCGGGTCTTGCGGGTCGAGCAGGCGGCCCAGCAGACCTTCGATAAACCACTCGGCCATGGTTTCGCCGGGATGCTGGCGGGCGATAATCCACACTTTCAAATCGCTGGCCACTTGGTTGCCGATGGTAAGCAGGTTGATATCGCGGCCTTGTACGGTGCTGCCCAAGTCGTCAATCTGGCACAGGCCGCTGCCTTGTGCATCGCCGAGCAGATTTAAATGCTGCTCGTGCGAATACGGTTCGAAATAAGCGTAATAAACGCTGTTGGCCAGCGGCGTATGCTCGATGGTAAACACGCCGTTTTCATAGCGGGAAGGCACGCGGAACCAATTGCTGCGGTCGTAAGAAGCTACGGCCTGATATTCTTCCCAACCGGCGGGGTAGGCGGATGAAGCGGCGTTTTCAAAGTGCATCACACAATTTTGATAGGCTGCGCCCTGCAAACGGAAATAAAACCATTGGGCGAAATCGGAAGCATTGTCGGGGCGCAGGTTGAGGCGGATATTGGCAGGGTCGCTCAGGTCGATCACGCTGACGGAGCCTGCGTCGAATTGGGTGCTGATTTTCATAGAGATACGTTTTCCTGTTCGGAACTTGATTGATTCGTTAAAACATTATTGTAAACGGTTTCACCACCAGCGTCTTTAGCTGTTTGCGCACCACACGCAACGTGCCGAAAGAATGTTTTCAGGCGGCCTCAAAGCCTATCCGACAACAACTTAAGGGCAAGGATTGCTGATTTCGGCGTGCACTTTATCAATGGCGGCCAACACATCTTGCGGCAACTCCACTTCGGCGCTCGCAATATTCTCCCGCAGCTGCGCCATCGTGGTCGCGCCGATGATGTTGCTGGCCAAAAACGCACGGCTGTTCACAAACGCCAGCGACATCGCCGTGAGGCTCAATCCGGCTTCTTCGGCAATCTCGGCATAACGCTCAACCGCAGCGAAACCTTGCGGCTTGGTATAACGCTTGAAGCGTTCAAACAAAGCCAAGCGGCTGCCTTCGGGCAAAGCGCCGTGGCGGTATTTGCCGGTTAACACGCCGAAAGCCAGCGGCGAATAAGCCAGCAACGGTATTTGTTCGCGCAAAGAAATTTCGCTCATGCCCACTTCGTAGCTGCGGTTGAGCAGGTTATACGGATTCTGCACCGAAGCCACGCGCGGCAGCTCAGGGCGGCGTTCATGCTCGTTCAGATAGCGCATCGTGCCCCACGGCGTTTCGTTCGACAAGCCGAAAGCGCGGATTTTGCCCTGCTTCACCAGCTCGCCCAATGCTTCGACAATTTCTTCTAACGGCGTGAAACTTTCTTCGGCCGGAAGTGCCGACACGCCCAGCTTGCCGAAAAAGTTGACTTTGCGCTCCGGCCAATGCAGCTGATACAAATCAAGGTAATCCGTATTCAAACGCTTCAAGCTGGCTTCGCAGGCTTCGAAAATCTGGGCACGGGAAAAATCGTTGCCACCTCGGATGTAGCTGTCGAGATTATTCGCGCCGGTAGGCCCTGCAATTTTGCCGGCCAACACAAAATCATCCCGCCGAGCGCGCTGCTTAATCCAACTGCCGATATATTGCTCGGTGCGGGTGTAAGTTTCTTTACGCGGCGGCACGGGATACATTTCGGCCGTATCGATAAAATTCACGCCGTTTGCCAACGCATAATCGAGCTGCTCATGCGCTTCGGCTTCGGTATTTTGTTCGCCCCACGTCATCGTGCCCAAGCAAATTTTGCTGACCTTGATGCCCGAAGTGCCTAATTCACGCTGTTCCATCGTTTTTCCTTTCCAAATTTTGCGCCACATACTTTTAATACTTTTAAAGCAGGCGGCGGATCGCTTCTTCGCACTCGCCCGGTGCCGCCGCAGGTGCAAAACGGTTTACCGCCCTGCCCTGTCTGTCCACCAAAAATTTGGTGAAATTCCATTCGATATCGCCGCTTTTCTGCCTGATACCGCGCGAAAGCATTTTGAACAGGGCGTTTTTCAACCACCCGCCGCCGCTGTCGTGCGGCTGCTGCGCTTTCAGATAAATATACAAAGGATGCGCCCGCTTGCCGTTGACTTCGATTTTATCGAACACTTCAAACTGCGTACCGAAGCGGGTTTCGCATATCTGCGCGATTTCCTTGCTGCTCTCCGGCGCCTGCCCGCGGAATTGGTTGCACGGAAAATCAAGAATCACCAAACCTTGGTCGGCATAACGCTCGTGCAGAGCCTGCAATTCTTTGTATTGCGGCGTCAACCCGCAATGCGTTGCCGTGTTCACAATCAACAGCACCTTACCGGCATAGTCTGACAAAGGAACTTCAACACCTTCTGCATTTTTTACCGTGAAATCATACACTCCGGCCATATTCTGCCTCTATTTTCCAATGAATTATTTTGCTGGGAACATTTTTCAGACGGCCTCAAGCCTTTGCTCATACCCGCCGCAGCTATTCGGAACCATCCTCAACCACGATATATTGCGGCGGCACATGATCGGCGAGCCAAACATGGTTGCCGCTCAAATAAAAACGGTGGCCGTCTTGATACATTTTTTGCGCCAACACCTTCAAAACCATCACTTTACCGTGCCGCTGCCCCACTTTAACCGCCGTATCGAAGTCGCCCGACAAATGCACATGATGGCGGCTTTTGGCCAGCAAACCCTGCTCGCGGATAGACGGCCAAAAGCGGTCTGCCGTGCCGTGATACAAAACCTCCGGAGGCTCTTGAGGCGGATAATCAATCGCCACTTGGCCGGTCGAATGGCCTTGCTGCGCACGGATTTTGCGCCCGTCTTCCGACAAGGCAAAACGCTTCTTATCATTATTGGCCACCGCATCCAAAAGCAGCGCCCTATCAATATCTCTGCCTTGCTCAGCCGCTTTTTGCAGCAGCTCGTCAACATCCGCCCAACCTTCGCTGTCCAAATGCAAACCGATGGCTTCGGGGTGGTGACGGAGGATATAACTTAAAAATTTACTCGTCTTTTTCACAATAAAAAATCTCTTATTCACTTCATCTGAGGCCGTCTGAAACGGTTTCAGACGGCCTCATGTATCATGTTTTGCAACACATTATCTTAATCGGCAGAATTATTCCCGACCGCTGATTTTATCGGACAACCCAACCTCATGCGGATTGATGCGCGCATTGTCTTCCTGCCCCAAACCCACCAGCCTGCGCAAGCGCGTGATGTAGGCGTTTACATCCAACCCTCGCCCGAAACGCTGCGCTTCCCAAATCGTTTCCGCCAACGCATCGGCCATATCGTGCTCCGCTTTTACCCAATCGCCCGCATGTTTCGCACACAGCTTTTCATGAATCGCACGAATACCCGGCGGCTGGTCTATCGCCGCCTGCTCTTGTATCGAAAGATGCAGCGACATATGCAGAAAAGGATTGGTTTCGCCTGCTTCGGGCGTCCAGTTTTTATCGAGATAGTCTTCGATGTTTTCCAAATAATGATGGTATTCGGGATGCGCTTCGATGATTCTCAACGCTTTTTGCTGCAAGGCATCCATTTGCAAAGGCAGCATACGCTGCTGCCAAACTTGCGCAAAAAAACGGCGCACATCGGTGGTGTTGACATCATACATAATGTGAAGATTCGCAATGGTTTTCAGACGGCCATTATAACCGATAAGGCCGTCTGAAAGCCTTTATATGGTTTTCAAACGGCCTCGCGACATTGATTGGCAATTTATCCGCAACACGCGTATAATTGCCGGTTCCTTTAGCGAATAAACTTATTTTTGATACAAGGCAGCAAGCCGCAGACAATACAAGTAGTACGGAACCGATTCTGTTGCCGCTTTAGCGGTTTACAAAATCGTTCTCTTTGAGCTAAGGCGCAGCAACGCCGTAGCAGAAATAAAGTTTATTTGCGATATCTGGGGGCGATCTTGGTTTCGACGGGGGTTGCGAAGCAGATGCGGGCATACCGGGGTCTCAGATTCCCGTAAAACACTGAACGAAAATAGTCGCAAACGACGAAACTTACGCTTTAGCCGCTTAAGGCTAGCCGTTGCAACAGTTGGTCAATGGGCTGTGTAGCGCAAGCTACGGCAACGTCATTTTACATTGGCTGGTTTTCTGTCGGGTTACTTGGCAGGAAATAAGATTTAAGGTGACTGGTTTCCAAACAGCCTGTCTGTCGGCAGAATGGGAACGAGATTCTAAGTAGGCAAGACTAAGTATGTAGAACGCTTTGTAGAGGACTTTCGGACGGGGGTTCAATTCCCCCCGCCTCCACCAGTTTTCATAAAAGACCTTGTTTAAACAAGGTCTTTTTTATTGCCTGTATAATACTGGCACAGCCTCGGCACAAACAGCCGTTGCCAAAATCTCGTTTAAAACCCAAAAGGCCGTCTGAAACTTTTCAGACGGCCTTTTCAAACTCTTAATCAACGCGTTACCGGTTTATAGCGAATCCGTTTCGGTTTGGCACCCTCTTCACCCAAGCGGCGTTTTTTATCGGCTTCGTATTCCTGATAGTTGCCGTCGAAGAACACCCATTTCGAATCGCCTTCGCAAGCCAGAATGTGGGTAGCGATACGGTCGAGGAACCAGCGGTCGTGCGAAATCACCATCACGCTGCCGGCGAACTCCAGCAAAGCATCTTCCAGTGCACGCAGGGTTTCCACGTCCAAATCGTTGGAAGGTTCGTCCAGCAGCAGCACGTTGCCGCCCGACAGCAAAGTTTTTGCCAAATGCAGGCGGCCGCGTTCGCCGCCGGAAAGGTTGCCGGCAATCTTGCTTTGGTCGCTGCCTTTGAAGTTGAAACGGCCTAAGTAAGCACGGGCGGGGATTTCAAACTGGCCGACTTGCAGAATATCGCGGCCTTCGGCGATGTTGTCGAACACGGTTTTGTCGTTTTGCAAACCTTCGCGGCTTTGATCGATCAACGACATTTTCACGGTTTGGCCGATTTTCACTTCGCCGCTGTCCGGCTGTTCTTTACCGGCAATCATTTTAAACAGGGTCGATTTACCCGCACCGTTGGGGCCGATGATGCCGACAATCGCACCGGGCGGCACTTTGAAGCTCAAGTCGTCGATTAAGAGTTTGTCGCCGAACGACTTGCTCACGTTCACAAACTCGATCACTTCATTGCCCAAACGCTCGGCCACGGGAATAAAGATTTCCTGAGTTTCATTGCGTTTTTGGTATTCATAATTGGACATTTCTTCAAAGCGGGCCAAACGCGCTTTGGATTTGGCTTGGCGGCCTTTGGCATTTTGGCGCACCCATTCCAACTCCTGCTTCATGGCTTTCAGGCGGGCGGCTTCGGTTTTCGCCTCGTTTTCCAAGCGTTTTTCTTTCTGCTCCAGCCAAGAAGAGTAATTGCCTTTCCACGGAATGCCGTGGCCGCGGTCAAGCTCGAGAATCCATTCGGCGGCGTTATCCAAGAAATAACGGTCGTGGGTAACGGCCACTACGGTGCCGGGGAAGCGCACCAAAAACTGCTCCAGCCACTCCACCGATTCGGCATCCAAGTGGTTGGTCGGCTCGTCCAAAAGCAGCATATCCGGCTTGCTCAACAACAGCTTGCACAAGGCCACGCGGCGTTTTTCACCACCGGAAAGATTGCCGATTTTGGCATCCCATTCGGGCAGACGCAGCGCATCGGCGGCAATTTCCAATTCATGCTCCATACCGCCGCCGCTTGAAGAACCTGCGGCGATAATCGCTTCCAAACGGCCCTGCTCTTCCGCCAGTGCATCAAAATCGGCATCCGGATCGGCATACGCGGCATACACTTCTTCCAAACGCTTCTGCGCGGCCGCCACTTCGCCCAAACCGCTTTCCACTTCTTCACGCACAGTTTTTTCAGGATCCAGCTCCGGCTCTTGCGGCAGATAGCCGATTTTGATGCCGCTCATCGGCACGGCTTCGCCTTCAAACTCTTTATCCACGCCCGCCATAATGCGTAGCACGGTGGATTTGCCCGCGCCGTTCAAACCGAGCAGGCCGATTTTCGCGCCGGGGAAAAACGACAAGGAAATGTCTTTAATAATGGTTTTTTGCGGCGGCACCACTTTGCTCACGCGCAGCATGGAATAAACGTATTGGCTCATAATGTTCTCTTTTAATCGTATTGGGAAAAATGTTTTCAGACGGCCTGAACATCATGAAAGGCCGTCTGAATGGAATCACTTAGGCTTTGTTTCACAGTGGTGTATGTTTTGCACAAAGCCAAATAAAGATAGGCGGTATTCTAACCTCAATTGCTTGTAAAACCTATCTTAATCTCGCGCCCGCTCAATCATCGCCTCGCGCAAAGCATCCAAACCCAAACTTTCGGTTACCGAAACATTCACCGCCACCGCCCTGCCCTGCGTATCGCACAAAATACCGGCAGGGCGTTTGTTGTCGGGCAGCAGGTCGATTTTGTTATACACAATCAGTTGCGGCACTTCATGCGCACCGATTTCTTCCAGCACGGTATTCACATCATCCATCTGCCGCTCAAAATCGGGATGGCTGGCATCGACCACATGCAGCAGCACGTCGGCCAGCGCGGTTTCTTCCAAAGTGGCCGAAAATGCAGACACCAGCTTGTGCGGCAAATCGCGCACGAAGCCGACGGTGTCGGTTAGGATAACCGTGGCCTCGGGCGACAGATACAGGCGGCGGGCGGTGGTGTCGAGCGTGGCGAACAGTTGGTCTTTCGCCAGCACGTCGGCTTTGGTTAAACGGTTGAACAGGCTGGATTTTCCCGCATTGGTATAGCCGACCAGCGCAAAGGTTTTAATGCTGCCCTGCATCCGCGATTTGCGGCGGGTAGCACGCTGTTTCTGCACGTTTTGCAGTTGTCTTTTCAAGGCGGTGATTTTTTGGTTGATCAAACGGCGGTCGGTTTCGAGCTGGGTTTCGCCCGGGCCTTTCAAACCGATACCGCCTTTCTGGCTTTGCATGTGTCCGTAACCGCGCACCAACCGCCCGCTTAAGTGGTTGAGCTGCGCCAACTCCACTTGCAGCTTACCTTCTTGCGATTGTGCGCGTTTGGCGAAAATCGCCAGAATCAGCCCTACGCGGTCAAGCACGCGACATTGCAAAACGCGCTCCAAATTGCGCTCCTGCGTCGGCGTCAGCTCGTGGTTGAACACCACCAATTCGATGTCGTGCCGCTGCACAACTTCTGCCAACTCCTCGGCCTTGCCCGTACCGACAAACAGCGCGGTATGGGCTTTGTCGCGCTTGGCGGTTTCGGTGCACACCAAATCGCCGCCTGCCGCGCGCACCAAGTCTGCCGCTTCGGCTAAGGCCGTCTGAAAACCCTGTTCGCGCAATTCGTTAGCACCGGAATAGTCCGCACTCAGCATCACGCCCACCAGCATCACGCGCTCCGGTTTTTCAAGGGATTTGTCGATTTGAAACAGGGTGGGTTTACTCACGGTTCACGCTCCGTTTAGGGAAAGTTTTCAGACGGCCTCTGTGGGTTTGCCATGTTTCCAAGATGATGGTTTGCTGCGGTTTCAGCTTTTTTCACACCGCCTTGGGCACTTTGTTAAACAGCCGGTAGAAGTTTTCGGTGGTGATTTCAGCAATATGCTCCACCGAATCGCCGCGCAGTTTCGCTACGAATTCGGCAGTATAACGCACATAAGCCGGCTCGTTGGGCTTGCCGCGCTTGGGCACGGGAGCGAGAAACGGCGCGTCGGTTTCCACCAAAATCCGGTCGGCAGGCACATATTTGGCGGCTTCCTGAATATCGACGGCATTTTTAAAGGTAACGATGCCGGAAAACGAAATATAAAAGCCCAAATCCAATGCGGCTTTGGCCACTTCCACATTCTCGGTAAAACAATGGATTACCCCGGCATGCGCCTGATGTTCGCGCAGCATCCGCATGGTATCCGCCGCCGCTTCGCGGGTATGCACCACCAACGGCAGCCCGCTTTGGTTGGCCGCTACAATGTGGTCGGCAAACCGTTGGTGCTGCCAACCCAAATCGCCTTTGCACCAATAGTAATCCAAGCCCGTTTCGCCGATGCCCACCACTTTCGGATGTTTCGCATGCTCCACCAATTCGGCAACGGTAAATTCGGGCGTGTCTTGTTGGTCGGGATGAACGCCGACGGTGGCATAAATATGTTCGTGCGCTTCGGCCAGCGCCAACACTTCGGTAAACGTTTGTTTGCTCACGCTGATGGCCAGCGCCTGCTTCACGTCGTTTTCCTTCATGTTGGCGAATACTTCGGGCAGGCGGCTGCTGAGGCCGTCGAAATTCAGATGGCAATGGGAGTCGATTAAGTGCATGATGAGCTTAAACTGTGGGAAAAGTCAGTAAAGATAACATATCGGCGCGGCGGATAACAGCGGGCGCGGCCAAACCGCTTTTGCCTTCATACTTGATTCGGCCTTTGAGGCCGTCTGAAAAGTATTTACCTCTCCCAACTGCACGGCAGCACACATAAAAATGTTACAATACGCGGTTCTTTTTTAACCGGAATTCAGGCGGCCTCACCATCATGAGCAAGCAAGACAACGACACCATCCGTATCCGCGGCGCACGCACCCATAATCTGAAAAACGTCGATCTCGACATCCCCCGCCACAAGCTCGTGGTGGTAACCGGTTTGTCGGGCAGCGGCAAATCCTCGCTCGCGTTCGACACGCTCTATGCCGAAGGCCAGCGCCGTTATGTGGAAAGCCTTTCCGCCTATGCGCGCCAGTTTTTGCAGATGATGGATAAGCCCGATGTCGATTTGATCGAAGGCTTGTCGCCCGCGATTTCAATTGAACAAAAGTCCACCAGCCACAACCCGCGCTCCACCGTCGGCACCGTGACCGAAATCCACGACTATCTGCGCCTCTTGTATGCCCGCGTCGGCACGCCGCATTGCCCCGAACACGATTTGCCCTTGAGCAGCCAAACCGTGTCGCAAATGGTGGATGCCGTCTTAAAACTGCCTGAAGACACCCGCGTGATGATCCTCGCCCCCGCCGTGCGCGAACGCAAAGGCGAGTTTGTCAATTTCTTTGCCGACTTGCAGGCGCAAGGCTTTGCCCGCGTGCGTGTGGACGGCGAAGTCTATCAGCTAGACGAAGTACCCAAGCTCGAAAAAAACATCAAACACAATATCGACGTAGTCATCGACCGCGTAAAAGTGAAAGCCGACATCAAACAGCGGCTGGCCGAAAGTTTTGAAACCGCCTTGCGCCACGGCGGCGAACGCGCGTTGGCAATGGAAATGGACAGCGGCGAAGAGCATTGGTTTTCCTCGCAATTCGCCTGCCCCGTGTGCTCATACAGCCTGCCCGAACTCGAACCGCGCCTGTTTTCCTTCAACAACCCCGTCGGCGCCTGCCCCACTTGCGACGGCTTGGGCAGCATGAATTTCTTCGACCCCGAACGCGTGGTCGCCCACCCCGAGCTTTCCCTAGCCGCCGGTGCGATTAAAGGCTGGGACAAACGCAACCAGTTCTATTTCCAAATGATTCAATCGCTGGCACGGCATTATCAATTCGATGTCGATACCCCGTTTGAAGGGCTACCTGAAAACATCCGCAAAATCGTGCTGCACGGCTCCGGCAAAGAAGTGATTGATTTCACCTACCTTTCCGAACGCGGCACCACCTTCAACCGCAGCCACGCCTTTGAAGGCATCATCCCCAACCTCGAACGCCGCTACCGCGAAACCGATTCGCCCACCGTGCGCGAACAGCTTGCCGAATACCAAAGCCATCGTGCCTGCCCGAGCTGCGGCGGCGCACGTTTGCGCAAAGAAGCGCGTTATGTTTATGTGGGCAAACAGCCGCTGCACGAAATCTCCGCATGGCCGCTCACCCAAACGCATCAGTTCTTTGAAACCCTCGATTTGGAAGGCAACAAAAAACACATCGCCGAAAAAATCCTCAAAGAAATCACCGAGCGCTTGGGCTTTCTGATTAACGTCGGCCTCGATTATCTGAACCTCAGCCGCAGCGCCGAAACCCTTTCCGGCGGCGAAGCCCAGCGCATCCGCCTCGCCAGCCAAATCGGCAGCGGCCTCACCGGTGTAATGTACGTGTTGGACGAACCCTCCATCGGCCTGCACCAGCGCGACAACGACCGCCTGCTCGCCACCCTCAAACGCCTGCGCGACCTCGGCAACAGCGTCATCGTGGTCGAACACGACGAAGATGCCATCCGCGAAGCCGATTTCGTTATCGACATGGGCCCCGGCGCGGGCGAACACGGTGGCAACGTTATCATTGCCGACACGCCCGACAAAGTCGCCGCCTGCACAAACTCCGTTACCGGCCAATACCTCAGCGGCAAAAAAGCCATCGCCGTGCCATCTGAAAGAACGCCCGTCAACCCCGAAAAAATGCTCGTCCTCAAAGGCGCACGCGGCAACAACCTCAAAAACGTTACCCTCGAACTGCCTTTGGGTTTGATTACCTGTATCACCGGCGTATCCGGCAGCGGCAAATCCACCCTGATTAACGACACCCTCGCCAAAATCACCGCCCGCGAACTCAACCGCGCCCACGAAGAACCCGCGCCCTACGACGACATCACCGGCCTCGAACACCTCGACAAGGTTATCAACGTCGACCAATCCCCCATCGGCCGCACACCCCGCTCCAACCCCGCCACCTACACCGGCCTCTTTACCCCCATCCGCGAACTCTTCGCCGGCGTGCCACTTGCCCGCGAACGCGGCTACAACGTCGGCCGCTTCTCCTTCAACGTCAAAGGCGGCCGCTGCGAAGCCTGCCAAGGCGACGGCGTGATCAAAGTCGAAATGCACTTCCTGCCCGACGTTTACGTGCCCTGTGAAGTGTGCCACGGCAAACGCTACAACCGCGAAACCCTTGAAGTGCAATACAAAGACAAAAACATCAGCCAAGTGCTCGACATGACCGTAGAAGAAGCCCGCGAATTCTTCGACGCCGTGCCCACCGTATCCCGCAAACTGCAAACCCTGATGGACGTAGGCTTAGGCTACATCCGCCTCGGCCAATCCGCCACCACCCTCTCCGGCGGCGAAGCCCAACGCGTCAAACTCGCTCTCGAACTCTCCAAACGCGACACCGGCCGCACCCTCTACATCCTAGACGAACCCACCACCGGCCTGCACTTCGCCGACATCGCCCTGCTGCTGGAAGTAATCGGCCGTCTGAAAGGCAAAGGCAACTCGATTGTGATTATTGAGCACAATCTTGATGTGATTAAGACAGCGGATTATATTGTGGACTTGGGGCCGGAAGGTGGCGATGGCGGGGGGCGGATTATTGCTTCAGGTAGCCCGGAGGAAGTGGTTAAGGTTGAGGGGAGTTATACTGGGAAGTATCTGGAAAATATTTTTTAAATCTAGCAAGCAGGAGTAAAATAAAAAATGACGTTATCAGATATAGTTAGTATAGTTGGAACAGTAATCTCCTGTTTCGGTTTTGGATTTACTATATTTCAATTACATAAAACAAAATCCATTGCAGAAGCAGCTAAACTTGCTTCTGAAGATACAAAAGCTGTTATCCAACAATTAGATATCATCATCTCTATACATAAAGTAACTAGTAAATCTAATGAATTGATCGCTGCTTTACGCAGCAGAAATTTCTCAATTGCTGTTTTTCATGTCATGGAGTTGAGAAATGATATTAGTAAATTAAAAGGCCAACAACCTGAAAACTCAGATTACTTATCAAAATTTGACCAGCACTTAGCTATGCTAACAGAGATTCATTCTTACATTGAGAAATCATCAATGAATAAATTTGACCATGATAGAATTGCAGACATTATTCTAAAAATATCAGAAATATGCGACTATCTTTCTGAAATTTCATCACAAAATGTATTTTTACTAACAAATTCAGGAATAAAATTAAATGGCGATACCTAAAATATATAATGAGATTATTGATAAAATCAGCGAACAAACTGAAAACGGGTTAATAGAATGGAATAAAAATCCTTTCGAAATATTTGAAGCCCATTTAGGAACAAATTATGTTCGGTTATGGGCAGGGAAAGATGAAAATGAAGAATCATTTGTTTCATTTGCATTAATAGATAAAGAGAAAGAACCTCTTGATTCTTGGTTTGTTGACGCATATGAGAATGACTATACTAAAATGAAAGAACTTTATGACAATGTTCTACGCTCAAGACAAGAGCTTCGAGAAGCAATTCAAAATTTATCAATTACATTAAAAAATCAAGATTCATAACAAGCAAGTCGTAGCCTGCATAAAACCATGCGTAGCAAGCCGTAGCCTGCATAAAACCTAAAACTCTATGCGTAGGGTATGTGCGGTACGCACGCGTTGTATGGTTCTCCGCTCCAATGCCGTCTGAAACTTTCTTTTCAGACGGCATTGTTTTGTACATAAATAATGTAGCGTGATTTTAAAATCTTAATGGCTGATATGCGCTGTTCCATTCAAAACCGCGTGCGTGGCTGCGCCACACACCCTTGTATGTTGAAACTAATGTACCATGGCAAGCAAACAGGCCGTCTGCCTCCGAACACACCCTTGGGCTTCCGCACCCGTATTGTAGCCAAACGAGCAGACGGCCAATCATCAACACAACCGAACAGTTGCAAGACCCTACAACCGAATACAAGGATGGTTTATTGATGAGCACCCAAAATTATGGCGGCATAGACGTAGCCAAAAAGAACTTCGTCATCGGTATTACCGGTAAGGCCAAAACCAAAACCGAAACCAATAATGCCAAAGGTTTCCAACATACCGTCGACTATTTGCGCAAACACAATGTCGATTTGGTTGTACTGGAAAGTACCGGCGGGTTAGAAATCCCTCTAGCCAAAGCGTTGCACCATGCAGGATTGCGTGTTGTCATCGCCAACCCACGCCAAACACATTCCTATTCCCAATCTTTTTCTTTAGGCAAAACCGATGCCAAAGACGCTAAAATGTTGGCCGATTTCGCCCAAGCCATCGAGACTAAAGGATTGGTGGGCGATATGCGCTATATTCCGCCTTCTACCGAAGAAGAAACGCTCGAAGCCTTGGTCAAACGCCGCAGCCAGTTGGTAGAGATGCGAGCGGTGGAGAAGAACCGCCACCATCAGATTCACGAGAGCCAAAAGCAGAGCGTTGCAGACCTTATCCGTCACTTTGACCGCCTAATCACCGATCTAGATAAACAAATCGACAGGTACGGTGGTGGTTTCAATGAAAAGGGAGATACTGTCTGCTCAATTAAAGGCGTGGGCAAAAATATCTGCGCCACCTTAATGGCGATGCTGCCCGAATTGGGAAAACTATCGCACAAACGCATTGCTATGCTGGTAGGTGTGGTGCCGCCACCCAATGAAAGCGGGGAATCCAAAACCAAGACAGGTTGTATTGGCGGCAGAATGGCAGTACGTAATGCGCTGTATATGGCGGCCTTAACCGCCAGCCGTTTTGAACCGAAGATTAAGGCGTTTTACGAACGGCTAACGCAACGCGGAAAACCGTTCAAAGTAGCCATCAATGCGTGTATGCACAAACTGCTGCGTATTCTGAATGCCCGGGTAAGGGATTACCTGCATTCAAACAACCTGCAATGCGCTTAATTACCTGTGTTTGCTGTTGCTGACCGACGGGTTGGTAACACAGTTGCTACCAATGAAGATTTAACGTTCGCTATGCTTTAAAGTGTAGGGTGTCACGCACGCATTACTTGAGGAACTGCAATTCATATACTAAGGCCGTCTGAAAACGAACTGCACAGGTTTCTCTAAAACATCTTATCTCTCTCATTCCCCAGCCACCTAGACTTAATGAAAACAATGATTTATATTGTTAATATAACATCAAAACAAAACAGCATTCCCCAATATCCACACACACCCAAACTCAAAATTTATACTGAATCGCATCGAAAAACCTTTAACTGCGAGGGAGAAGCAAATGGAGAACTATCTTCCGGAACATGCGAAAACCGGCATCGTGCCGTCGATTAGAAATATACAGGTGGGGTCGGTCGATATTTTGGGGAACACGGTTGTGAATGTGCTGGCGATGCACAACGAGTATGTGATTTATGAAATCGACAGCTCGAATATTCAAAACCGAATCAAGCTCTTTATCGACGGGCATACGGATGAATCTGAAAAAATCATTCGAGATAGGTTCAATAAAGTGCGGTGCGATTATATTCTGGCCAAAGGCATTCTTTCGCGTTCGATTAATTTTGAAACCAACAAGCAGCGGATTGCTCATGCGCTGGCGATGTGTTTGAACAATGATGATGCAGACAACGTCAACCTCTTCCCCCGCCTGATTGATGCGATTCACGACGAGCAAAATCTTATTTTGAAAAACCGGCTGCTTTATCTGCTGCCAAACATTATTTCGATTTGTTTGTGCGTGTTGTTTAAAGTGGCGTCGGAAGTGTTCCCGTTTGGAAAAGATTATGCTTTTCTGCAAAATTTTTTGGACATTCTGCCGTTTATTTTCGCCATTCTGCTCGGCAACAGCACGGGGGTGTTGATTAACTCTAAGAATTTGAGTTTTCAGGAATTTGAGAGAAGGCATTGCTATTTTCTGATTGGTTTGGAGCGTTTGTTTTTGGCCTTCTTCACGGGCAGCATCACTTATATTTTGATTAAGTCCAACCTGATCAGCTCGGTGATTTTGTCAGAGGATAATCCGTGGTCGCTTATGTTGATTTTGATTATTGCGGGCTATTCGGAAAGTTTTATTCCGAGCATTTTAACGAAATCGGAATCTGCGATTTTAACTTCTGCGCCTTATAAATAAGCGTTGCTCATGAAAGAGGCCGTCTGAAACTGTTCAGACGGCCTCTTCAATTAAGCATCCGCAAGATTCATTAAAATCCGTTTTCCATCATGATTTGCCCGGGAATGCGGTTGCGGTGCATGGCGAAACCCATGTCCAGCAAGGCTTGGAAAGTGTCTTTCACCATGGCAGGGTTACCGCAGATCATGAAACGGGTGTCTGCGGGGGTAAACTGCATATCGAGTGCGGCAGCGAGTTCGCCGTTTTTTAACAGTTCGGGCAGGCGTTTGCCGAGGGCGCCGTCGGTGGTTTCGCGGGTAACGACGGGTACGAAATGCAGTTTGTGGAAATGTTCTTCAATCAGCGGATGCTCGGCAAGGGCGGCGATGCGGTCGTTGAAAATCAGTTCGTTGCCGTAAGAAACGGAGTGTGCGAGGGCGAGGCGGTCGAAGCGTTGCCAGATTTCGGGCTGTTCCAAAATCGACAGAAACGGCGCGATGCCGGAGCCTGTGCAAAGCATCACTAAATCTTTGCCGTCGGGGAAACGCTCGGGCAGCAAAAAGCCGGTGGCGTTTTTGTCGAGCAGAATGGTGTCGCCCTCTTTCATCGCGGCGAGTTTGGCCGACATGGGGCCGCCTTCGATCAAAACGGCGAAGTATTCTAAGGTGTCGGCGTATTCGGCGGAAACGACGGAATAGGCGCGCCAGATAAAGCCTTCGCCGTCACGAAAGCCTAAACGTGAAAATTGGCCGGCCGAAAAACGGTAGGCTTCGGGGCGGGAGATGGCGAATGTCATCAGCTTGGGTGTGTGGTGCTTGATCCATAATACGGTTTCTTCCGTATATTTGGCTTCGGGTGAGGCGGCCATGAGGTTTCCGATATTTAAATGTTTTCAGACGGCCTGAATTATACCTAAAGGCCGTCTGAAACAATACGGTGCAGGGTATTTTTAACCCCGCGCGGGCGTGATTCAGGTAAAATGCGGGTCTTTGATTCTTTGGCATTACACACACATGACCACTCAGAAAACTTCCAAAATCAAATATTGGCTGCTGATTGCGGCCGCCATCGTGCTTGATCAGATTACCAAAATCGCCGTATTGCAGAATTTTGAATTTGCCGAACGGCTCAACGTGATTCCCCATATTTTTGATTTAACGCTGGTATTCAACACCGGCGCGGCGTTTAGCTTTTTGGCGGACGCAGGCGGCTGGCAAAAATATTTTTTCTTGGGGCTGGCTGCCGTAATCAGCTTCTACCTTGCCCGTGCGATTGTGAAAGACGATTTCGGCAAATGGGGTAAACTCGGTGCGGCTATGGTGATCGGCGGCGCCGTCGGCAATGTGATCGACCGCCTGATTCACGGCCATGTGGTTGATTTTCTGCTGGTTTACTGGCAAAACTGGTATTATCCGGCGTTTAACGTGGCCGACAGTTTTATCTGTGTTGGCGCCGCATTGCTGATACTCGACGGCTTCAAACACAAAAAAGCCGACGATAAAGAAGAAAAAGCCGCTAAGGCCGTCTGAACATTATTGTGAAGCAAACACCATCATGACGAAAAAAACCATTATTTTGGCCAACCCGCGCGGTTTCTGTGCGGGCGTTGACCGCGCCATCAGCATCGTAGAGCGCGCGCTGGAAGAATTCGGCGCGCCGATTTATGTGCGCCATGAAGTCGTGCACAACAAATTCGTGGTGGACAATCTGCGCGAAAAAGGCGCGGTGTTCATCGAAGACCTTGCCGACGTGCCGGAAGGCGCAACGCTGATTTATTCCGCCCACGGCGTATCGAAAGCCGTGCAGGATGAAGCGGTTGAGCGCGGTTTTCAGGTGTTTGACGCCACCTGCCCGCTGGTTACGAAAGTGCATAAAGAAGTGGCGCGTTTGGATAGCCAAGGCTATCAAATCATCATGATCGGCCATGCCGGCCACCCCGAAGTGGAAGGCACGATGGGGCAGCTGCCCGAAGGCAGTATGCTGCTGGTGGAAACGGTGGACGACGTTGCCAAGCTCGAAGTGCGCGATGCCGAAAAGCTCGCCCATGTGAGCCAAACCACTCTATCGGTGGACGAAACCCGCGACATCATCGAAGCCTTGCAGGCGCGTTTTCCGCACATTCGCAGCCCGCACAAAGAAGATATCTGCTACGCCACCACCAACCGCCAAGAAGCGGTAAAGGATTTGGCGGCAGAATGCGATATCGTAATCGTGGTCGGCTCGCCCAACTCGTCCAACAGTAACCGCTTGCGCGAAGTGGCCGCCCTGCGCGACGTTGATGCCTATATGGTGGACAACGCAGGCTACTTGCAGCGCGAATGGTTTGAAGGCAAAAACAAAGTAGGCGTAACCGCCGGAGCTTCCGCACCCGAAGTATTGGTGCAGGAAGTGATTGCCGCCATTCAAAGCTGGGGGCACGACACCGTGCGCGAAGGCGAAGGCGTGGAAGAAAGCATTGTGTTTGTTTTGCCCAAGGCTTTGAGAAAAGAGTAAGCCGTTTGCTCTGTGAATTTAAAACAGCGTAGCGCACGCCCTGCCCTACGCTGTTTTTTAATGGCTTAGGTTGCTTGAGGCCGTCTGAAAAACCGCCAAACGGGTTTCAGACGGCCTCAAACCTTGGCATAAGTCAGCCGCCATTCCGAGATATTCATACCCAAGAAAACCGTAGGGGCGGATTGCATATCCGCCCCTACGAAATCTGTTTGCGGCTTGAAAAAATTTAGCCCCCCAAAACCCGCTTTGACGAAATTCGCACAATTCGCTTTCAGACGGCCTCAAGCAATTTTCATTTTATCCAAAGATACAAACCGCTTTTACTCCCGCATCTCAAGCCTTGCGCCTTGCTGCCATCTTCCGCCCTATCTCTGCCAATGCCTGCTGCGGAATCTGCCTGCCCATTTCAAACAACGGTTCTTCCAAAGCCAAATGGGCTTCGTAGGCGGCGCAAAAACGCTGAAGCACCACTTCGTCCACGCGATAGGCGCAGTCGGCCTGCAAACGGGCAAATTCTTGCTCTACCGCCGCCCAGTTTTCATGCAGGCTTTCGTGCTGGCGTAACAATTCGTTAATATTTTCCTGCGCCTGCGGGCAATATTGCAGCAACAGCGGGAAAAAATCGCTTTCTTCATCCTCATGATGCAGCGGCGCGGCCACATTGAAATATTGGCTGATCTGTTTAACCGCCTGCAACACGGTTTCGTTGCAGCCGTGTTGCGCCAGATATTCGGGCAACACTTCAATCTGGCTGCAAAAACGGCGCACTTTGCCATGGCAGGCATACAGCATATCAATCGGTTCGGCAAAGGTCACGCTGCGCGTATCGAAAAGGTTCATTCTGTCTCCTTTCATTTTTGCCCATCATAAACCTTTCGCCGCCAAATGTTTAGCCGCCGTCCGCACGATTGCCGCCGCGCCGGTTTTATGCCTGCGCCCGCCGCACAGTGCGGGCATTTTGCGCTACAATACGCCCTCAAAACCAGCCTTGAAGAAGCAGCATGAAAGAACATAAAGCCCGAAAACGGTTCGGGCAGAATTTTTTGCAGGATACGCGCATCATCCGCGATATTGTCAATGCCGTGCGCCCGCAGCCTGACGACACGGTAATCGAAATCGGCCCCGGTTTGGCCGCGATTACCGGGCCTTTGGCGCAAAAACTCAACCGCCTGCATGTGATTGAAATCGACCGCGACATTGTAGGCCGTCTGAAAACTCTGCCCTTCGCCGATAAACTCGTTATCCACGAGGGCGATGTATTGCAGTTTGATTTCAACAGCGTGCCGGGCAAAAAGAAAATCGTCGGCAACCTGCCCTATAATATTTCCACGCCGCTGCTGTTCCGCCTGAGCGAAGTGGCGGACGATGTGGTCGATATGCACTTTATGTTGCAGAAAGAAGTGGTCGAGCGCATGGTGGCCGAGCCGAAAACCAACGACTACGGCCGCTTGGGCGTGATGCTGCAATATTTTTTCGACATGGAAATGCTGATTGAAGTGCCGCCCGAATCGTTCGACCCCGCGCCGAAAGTCGATTCGGCAGTGGTACGCATGATTCCGGTCAAACACCGAATCGGCGAGGCCGAAGATTTCGAACATTTCTCCAAGCTGGTCAAAGCCGCGTTCCACCAGCGCCGCAAAACGATACGCAACAATCTGAAAGACATTGCCACAGACGAAGATTTGCAGGCCGTCGGCATCAACCCGCAAGACCGCGCCGAACACATCGCGCCCGAGCTTTATGTGGCATTGAGCAATCATCTTTCAGCCAAGGCCGTCTGAATACACTGGATTAACAACATAATGATTAAATTTATCAACGTACACAAACATTTCAAAGACTTACACGTCATCAACGGCGTGAATCTGGAAATCAAAAAAGGCGAAGTGGTGGTGGTTTGCGGCCCTTCGGGCAGCGGCAAATCCACCCTGATCCGCACGGTCAACCAACTCGAAACCATCGAAAGCGGCGAAATTTGGGTGGACGGCATGAACGTAGCCGACCCGAAAACCGATTTGAACAAAGTGCGCGAAGAAGTGGGCTTTGTATTCCAAAACTTCAATCTTTACCCGCACCTCAACGTGTTGGAAAACATCATTCTTTCGCCGATGAAAGTGAAAAAGCAAAGCCGCGCCCAAGCTGAAAAGAAAGCGATGGAGCTACTGGAGCGTGTAGGTTTGGCACACAAAAAAGACGCCATGCCCGGCCAGCTTTCCGGCGGCCAGCAGCAGCGCGTGGCGATTGCCCGCGGCTTGGCGATGGAACCGCGCGTGATGCTGTTTGACGAACCGACTTCCGCTCTCGACCCCGAAATGGTCGGCGAAGTGTTGCGCGTGATGAAAGACTTGGCCAACAGCGGCATGACCATGATGTGCGTTACCCACGAAATGGGTTTTGCCCGTGAAGTGGCCGACCGCGTGATTTTTGTCGATCACGGCCAAATTATCGAAGAAGCCGAGCCGGAAGCGTTTTTCAAAAACCCCAAACACGAACGTGCCAAGCAGTTTTTACAGCAGGTAATGAAGTAAAAAGCGATCTGTTGCCGCCGCACGTTTTCAGACGGCCTTTGGCAAGCATTGAGGCCGTCTGAAAAATATGCTTGTAAGAATCGGCAGTCTTATCCGTCTCTTTCAACGTACCCGCTTCAATACT
Source organism: Neisseria sp. Dent CA1/247 (assembly GCF_022870825.1). Classification (NCBI taxonomy): domain Bacteria; kingdom Pseudomonadati; phylum Pseudomonadota; class Betaproteobacteria; order Neisseriales; family Neisseriaceae; genus Neisseria; species Neisseria sp. Dent CA1/247. The sequence goes on from NZ_CP091522.1 coordinate 1,958,113, forward strand.
GCGGCGGTACGTTCCGCATCAGATGATTTGAATACCAAACCTAAAATCCGATATGAAAAAACTACTTTATTTCTTTACTGCATGGCTGTGTTTGGCCGGCAGCGTTTCCGCCCAAGTGGACGCGTCGAAGCTGCTGCCGCCCGAACAGGCTTTTGTTCCCCAAGTCAATGTAACCGATCAGGGTATCAATGTGCAGTTTGCCATTGCCGAAGGCTACTACCTCTACCAATCGAAAATCTCGGCTGAAACCGCGCCCGAAGGCTTGCTCGCCGAAGCGCAATTCAGCAAAGGCGAAGAGAAGGAAGACGAATTTTTCGGCAGGCAGACGGTTTTCCATCACGCCGCACAGGTTAACTGGCCTTACACCAAACCGCAGCAAAACTACCGCCTCACGGTAAAATACCAAGGCTGCGCGGAGGCCGGCGTGTGCTATCCGCCCACGGAAACGGCGTTCGACATCAAAGGCAAAGGCCTGTATCAGCCCGAATCTGCCACACCGCCTTCCGGCAAAAACCGCTTTCTGCAACCCATGCCGGTTTCAGACGGCCCTGCCTCAACACCAACCCGAAACAGCACCGAAACCAGCCGTTTCAAGCTTTCTTGGGATACTTTGGGCGCCAATTTATTGGCGTTTTTTGTCGCCGGACTGGGCTTGAGTTTCACCGCCTGTATGTATCCGCTGCTGCCGATTGTTTCCAGCATTGTGGTCGGCGATAAAAACGCCTCCAAAGGCCGCGCCTTCGCCTTGTCTATGGTTTACGTGCAGGGCTTGGCGCTGACGTACACTTTGGTCGGTATTACCGCAGGGCTGACCGGCGCGCTGCTGACCGTATGGCTGCAACAGCCTTGGGTAGTGCTGGCTGCTGCGGCTGTGATGGTGGTGTTGGCCTTGTCGATGTTCGGCGTGTTCACCCTGCAACTGCCCGCTTCCATTCAAGGCTACTTTCAAAACCAAAGCAGCAAACTGAGCGGCGGCAAAATCGCTTCGGTGTTTGTGATGGGCATGCTCTCCGCCCTGATTGTCGGCCCCTGCGTCGCGCCGCCGCTGGCTTTTGCACTCGGCTACATCGGCCAAACCGGTGATGCGGCTTTGGGCGGCATCGCACTCTATGCTCTGGCCTTGGGCACGGGCGTTCCGCTGATTGCCATCGGCACGTTCGGCGGCCATATACTGCCCCGCGCCGGCGGTTGGATGGACGGCATCAAATACGCTTTCGGCTTTATCCTGCTCGCCGTCGCCGTTTACCTTGCCACGCCCTATATTCCGTATTTGCTGGTGGTGGCGCTGTACACCCTGCTGATGATTATTCCCGCCGGTCTGCTCTTGGCAGGCATACGCAAGCAGTCAGGCCGTCTGAAAACCGTTTCGCTGATTTTAGGTTCGGTTTTGCTGGCAGGCGGCTCTTGGTTTGCTTATCAAAGCGCCAACAGCCAAAGCACCGCCCTGCACCACTTCCTGACCCTCACGCCGCCCGCTGCCGATTCCGCCAGTGCGCACGGGCAGGTATATACCGATGTGAGCGAATTGAAAGCCGCAATGCAGGCCGCTTTGCAACAAAACCCCGACCAGCCCGTACTGCTTGATTTTTATGCAGACTGGTGTATTTCATGCAAAGAAATGGCAGCCTACACACTGAACCAGCCCGAAGTGCATCAGGCTGTGGACATGAACCGCTTCTTCCAAATCGATGTAACCGCCAATACGGCCGAACATCAGGCTCTGCTGAAAGAATACGGTTTGTTCGGCCCGCCGGGTATTTTCATTCTCCGCGCCGACGGCAGCCGCAGCGAAGCTTTGCTCGGCTTTGCCAAACCCGATGCGTTTATCCGTTGGTATCAGGAAAACAAATAAACCGGTTCGATCAATTAGTTGCGGCGGTTTGCCGAGTCAATACCTGAAGCTTTAAAGCCGTCCGTAACATTTGATTGAAATACACTTGAGGCCGTCTGAAACTTTTCAGACGGCCTCAAGTTTTGGATAATCATCAACCTGAGTTCATGGGCTGCACATCTCGCAATCCATGATTTCCCAGTACGTCGTTCATAAAGGTAAAACAAAATGCCGGTCAATCTTTCCGCCGTTGTGATGGGCGCTACTTTGGGTGCCCTATTGCGTTGGGCATTGGGTCATTGGTTCGCGCACACATTTTCGTGGTTCGCCTTCGGTACGCTGGCTGCCAACTGGATCGGGGCTTATATTATCGGCATCATAGCCGCCCTTTCCGAACTGTTTCCCTCCATCGATCCGCATTGGCGCTTGCTGCTGATTACCGGATTCTTAGGCAGCCTAACCACGTTTTCAGGCTTTTCCCTTGAAGTGGTCAACATGCTGAACTCGCAGCGTTGGGGCGCAGCCATAGCCGTCTCTTCGCTGCACTTGTTTGGTTCGCTCATCCTAACGGCACTCGGCATGATGACGGTACATCTCTTTCGCAACCTATTCTGAACACTGAAATATCCATATAAAACAGCCGAAAACGGATGATTCCGTTTTAGGCTGTCACTTTATCGGCATCGGCATCGGCAAGCATGAAACCTTTGCAAAATCCTCAGATGTGAATGCAGTTCAAGGCGTAGCAGCACAGCGAATGCAGACATATCACACGATAGGCAAACGAGCGAGCAGCGCACAACGCAGAAATGCGCCGCAGATGGGGGTTTTGCAAAGGTCCCAGCATGTTTGTTACCCATCATGCCGCCATACCTTTTACCAAAACTTAAACGATATACGCCAATACCTCGCTTTGCCATTGCTCTGCCTGCATATCCGCCGACTGCCTGTATTCCGGCACGATAACGCTATCGGCAAATGCAGCATGGTTTTGCTTACCCAGCAAGCCGGAAAGATTCAGTTCGGTAACAGAAAGCAAATCGTCTAATGCCGGAGCGCGATGAGACTCTGCAAACAGTTCATCATCTTGATCATCCACTCCCAATACTACTGATTCGGAGCGAACCGAAGGCGCCACACGGCCTACATCGTGATGCACAGGCACACCTGAAATGCTGTCGGCACCGATATCCCATTGCATATCAGCTGCGCTCTCTTCGTCTTCAGGCGAAAAACCCGCTGCCGGCTTGTTGATGTGCTGCACTTTGCCCAACGGTTTATTGTTGTGGGTGTTTCCATCGGCAAAAACATCGGCTTTACTGCGCTCAATCCAGCTGCGGTAAAGCGCGCCTTTGAGATCGGTGATAATGTCGTTGCCATTTACATGCAGTTCAGGTATTTCATTACCGGCGCGGCCCAACACACTAATCAACGGCTTGTTCATAGTGCCGTGGATTTCAAACTGGTTGTTGGTTACATGATAGCTTTCGGCATTACCGATCATCTGAATACCTTCCATACTGCCGTCTGAATGTTTGCGTATGATCAGGCTGTTGTCATCATATGTTACTTTGCCGCGCAACTTGCCGTTATTGCTCTGCTCGTTGATAAATACGGCCATATTTCCCGGCAAAATCGACCCGATGTTCATTTTATTGCCTGAAATATTGATATCGCTGGCACCCGGGCCTTTTTCTCCAGTACGGCGGTCACGGGTATCGTTGATAATCGCAATCATATATTTGCTGGATTCGCCTTCGATCACATTATTGCTGATGTCCAACTTATAATGCATCTTCTGCTCATGGTTGCGGAATTCAATACCGTAGGTATGCTGGGCATTCTTATATACATCGAGATTTTTAATGGTATTGCCGCGAATTTCAAAATTACCCGTATCGCTACTGCCTAAATCTCTAAATTGAGTATTGGTCTGCAATTGGATACCGGCATAACCGTGATAGGTGTACTTCGGATTATCGCTAACCGCCAAACGGAAGTTTGGATCTTGAATAATGGTGTTATCGGTAATTTTTACGTTATCCATCGTAAATTGACGGTTATACACCGCAATACCGTGAAGTCTATCGCCTATCAACATATTGTCTTTAATCACAACATCGTCGCCGTCGTGAACATCCAAGCCTTTGCGGTAGTTGTGGTCGGTTTTATTATTGGTATAGGTAATGCCATAGTTGTAGCTGCCTGCCATGCTGGCAATACCATATCCCGTGCCGCCGTCAGCCTCATGGCCGTTCCAAGCCAGCTTGTTGCCATTGGCTAAAAAATCTTTTTGATAAGCGACCAACGCTCCCGCTACCCGGTTGTGATGCAAGTAGCTATCGACAATACGGTTGTTTTCGCCCAGAGGAAGATTTTCGTAATGCTCGTCCACTTCTTTCAAAATCAATCTGGCTTTATAGGTTCTGCCTCTAGTGCTTTCTGGGTCTTTCTGCAAAGTCTGGGTTGACGTGAAAAACACGCCGGCACGGTTTGCGCCGGAAACTTCCACCTTGCTGATCAAGGTGTTGTCGGCATCATTAACCAAAATACCGTTTACTTTGCCGAAATAACTTTGCCCTTTGCGGTAAAAATCAGGATTGGTGTATTTAACCGACAAATCGGCAATGGTTTTATTGCTCTGCCCGTCCACCAAAATACCGGCAAACTCGCGCACATCATCGTCATTGCTATTGGGGTTATAAACACCTTTTTGCGCCTTATCAAAAGACACAACGGTCTTACCCATACCATCGCCGAAAATACCGGTAACGCCGGCATTTTTTTCATTCAACACAATCTGGTCGGAAATATACAGACTACCGCTCAAGCGCACGGCAACCTTTTCTTCGTGCGCGGCCGCCAAAGCATTATTAATGGCAGCCAAACTATCGGTCTTGCCCGTTGAGTCGGTGCCGAATTCGGCCGCATCGATGTATTTGCCGTATGTTTTGTGTTGGTAAATATAAAAATGGCCGTCTTTACCGAAACGTACTTCAACGGCTTCGGTGTCATTATTGCCCACTTTTTCTAAAGATTCGGGAGAGATAGCCGCAGCATCGCTGGCAAGTTTTACGGGAGCGACTGTTGCAACCTCAACCGGCTTTTCTGTTTCCGAAAGCTTAGGAGTTGAATCCGTTTCAGCAACAAGCGGAGCTTCTTCTGCGGCAGGAGCTGAAATTGTTGTCTTCGGAGCAGGCTCGGTTTCTGCTTTAACTTCAGCCACAATTTCAGACGGCATCTCATTATTGACAGCAACTTCTTCTTTAGCGGCAACAACTTCTACTTGCTTAGTTTCAACTTCTGTTTGATTGGCTGCAACTTCTGCCTTATCAGCAGCAACTTCCTTAACAAAGTTATTTTTTTCTACAGGCGCTTCATTCACAGCAACTTCCAAATGGTTGCTTACCACCTCTTCTTTTTCATGAACAAGCGCCTTTTCAGATTCAGACGGCAGTGCCCCAAGCAGGGCTTTTTCTTCTTTTTTCACAACTTGTTCGGGTTTGTTGCTCGAAGCCGGTGCAGAAGCCTCTCCCGAAGACTTACCCGAGCTGCCGCCCGCCAAAGCACCAATCAAACCGGCACCGGCCAAGCCACCCAAAGCAAGAGCCAATTTATTTACACCACCTGAAGAAGCACGGTTAACCGTTACCTCTTCCGCCAATAAAGTGGTTTCAGGCACTTCCGAAGCATAATAATGAGCATTACCGCCGGCATCTAAAGCAAAAACCTTGCCGACACCATTGGGCTTCACATAAAGATAGTAATCTTCGATCACAATATCCGGCTGGGCAGATGTGGAGCCTTTTGCACGGATATGCAAATGATTGCCCATTTGCACTAATTCAATGTTTTCGGGCATCAATCCGGTGTCCGCATCCGCCAATTGATAAGCAGCATGTTGTTCCGCCCGGATATACAAAGGCTCACCCGAACCTTTTTTCACGCTGTATCGGGCAACACCCTCTGCATCAGTAAAGCGGCCACCGCCATCCAATTTGCCCACAGAAATAATCATCTGACTAGACATTTTAAAACTCTCCGTAATGTTAATTAATTATTTTTTATATAAAACAACTAGATAAAATAAAAATCTCAAAAAATCAAAACAAGCCAAATGATATTTAACAAATTTAAACAAATATTAATCAAATAACCATTCCGATCATCCCGACTTTATTCAAATATTTTTATTTCATAAGATAAAAACATATTCTCGACACAAATAAAACCACAAAATTAAAACAACAATATGTTTTATATATTTATTTTATCAATCAAAATAAACAACCTAATTTGTAAAAGTAACTTTATTTATTATTTACAAATTAAAACAAAAGTTACCATCAATGACGTAATCATGCAAATATTTCTTTGGAATTTTCAGTATGTTTGCACATTTGCAACAAGCAGCAATTCACCTCAAAGGCCGTCTGAAAATCATCTATCGCTACAACAAAAACGGCCGGTTTGCTTCGCATCAAGCATCACTCGGCCGAAAACTAACAATCAATATAAAATTCATTAACTTACACAATGCAAATACACCCGAACATCAAAAAACCAACCATCCTTTTTCATATAAACCGCACCTCGCTTTTTGCTTTAGCACGCTGTTTTTTAGGCGCAATTTGCGTTACAATAGCCACCTTTAAAATTGAAGCGGAACGCCTTCGAGGCTGTCTGAAACAGTTTTCAGACGGCCTTTGTTTGTTAATCTTCCCAATCCCCTCAGGCGTCGCGCCGGAACACAGAAAATAAATTAAACATCATGGAAAATGTAAACAGAATTGTTGAAGAAGGCATTTCAGCCGTTAACGAAGCCCTTGATTTTCAAGCATTAGAATTAGTCAAAGCCCGCTACATGGGCAAAACCGGCGAGCTAAACGCCCTCTTGAAACAGCTCGGACAAATGTCGCCCGAAGAGCGCAAAACCGTCGGCGCCCACATTAACGAATGCAAAAACCGTTTTCAGACGGCCTACAACGAAAAACGCGATGCCCTCAATGCCGCCCAGCTGCAAGCCCGCCTTGCCGCAGAAGCGCTGGACGTTACCCTGCCCGGCCGCAGCCAAATCTCAGGCGGCCTGCATCCCGTTACCCTCACCCTTCAACGCGTGGTCGAACTCTTCCACGGCATGGGTTTCGACGTTGCCGACGGCCCCGAAATCGAAGACGATTTCCACAACTTCCGAGTACTGAATATCCCGCAAAACCACCCTGCCCGCGCCATGCAGGATACTTTCTATGTAGAAAACGGCGACGTATTGCGCACCCACACCTCGCCGATCCAAATCCGCTACATGCTGGATAAGAAAAACCCGCCCATCCGCATCATCGCCCCCGGCCGCGTTTACCGCGTGGACAGCGATGCCACCCACTCCCCCATGTTTCATCAGGCCGAAGGCTTATGGGTGGAAGAAGGCGTAACCTTTGCCGATCTCAAAGCCGTGTTTACCGACTTCATCCGCCGCTTTTTCGAGCGCGACGATCTGCAAGTACGCTTCCGTCCTTCCTTCTTCCCCTTTACCGAGCCTTCCGCCGAAATCGACATCATGGGTGATAACGGCAAATGGCTGGAAGTCGGCGGCTGCGGCATGGTACACCCCAACGTGTTGAACAACGTCAACATCGACCCCGAACGTTACACCGGCTTCGCCTTCGGCATCGGCCTCGACCGCTTCGCCATGCTACGCTACGGCGTTAACGATTTGCGTTTATTCTTTGATAACGATTTGAATTTTTTGAAACAGTTTAAGTAATGCCATGCAAAAAATATGGCTGTGGCTCTATTTACTGACATCAGCCTTGCTCATTTTTGCTTTCTATTGTGCATATCGTTCTTCACAATTAGCTGATTTAAAAATCGGCACAGGCGAAATTGAGCAAGCTTTGATTTGGAGTGAATACGGAAGCCGGAGCATTTTGGCAGGTGGAATCACAGGGTTATGCGCCAGCTTTTTCTTACCTTATTTTCACCATAAAGAAAAACCAGCATTCATGATTTGTTTTATTTGCGCTTACAGCATGCTGGCCGTATTCATCATGATGTGGCACTAACGCTTTTCTACTTAAAAAATACAAAACAAATGGGATATGCCGGATTTACACAGTCAAGCAACCCAAGCCGTTATGTAGTTATATCCAAGTTAATGATATATAAAGAGATAACTCATGCAATTTTCTTATTCGTGGCTCAAAACCCAAGCCGATACCCATTTTTCAGCCGATGAATTCGGCCATTTATTGACCATGTCCGGCCTCGAAGTCGAAGAAGCCGAAACTGCCGCGCCCGCCTTTTCAGGCGTAGTAGTAGCCGAAGTCAAATCGGTAGAAAAACACCCCGATGCCGACCGCCTGAACGTCACCCAAGTCGATGCAGGCACGGGCGGGCTGATTCAGATTGTTTGCGGCGCATCGAATGTAAAACCGGGTATCAAAGTACCTTGTGCCTTGCCGGGCGCGGTATTGCCGGGCGATTTCAAAATCAAGCCGACCAAAATGCGCGGTCAGGTTTCAAACGGCATGCTGTGTTCTACCGACGAACTGGGCTTGCCCGACGACGGCGTTAACGGTCTGCACATTCTGCCTGATGATGCACCCGTCGGCGAAAACCTCCGCAATTATCTGGACTTGGACGACACCGTATTTACACTGAAAATCACACCCAACCGCACCGATTGCTTAAGCATCAAAGGTTTGGCACGAGAAACCGCCGCTTTAACCGGCTGCGCATTCCGCCAACCTCAAATTCAGACGGCCTCAATCGCCAGCGGCAAAATCCAACCTGTACGCATCGATGCGCCCGAAGACTGCGGCCGTTTCCTCAGCCGCGTGATTGAAAACGTGAACGCTCAAGCCGCCACGCCCGACTGGATGAAGCAACGCTTGGCCCGCAGCGGAGTGCGCAGTATTTCCGCGCTGGTAGATATCGGCAACTATGTGATGCTGGAAATCGGCCAGCCTATGCACGTTTTCGATGCCGACAAACTTTCAGGCAGCATCATCGTCCGCCGCGCTACCGAAGGCGAAACGTTGGCTTGTTTGAACGAAAAAACCGTTACCTTGTCCGACAACACCTTAGTGATTGCCGACGAAAAAGGCGCATTGAGCATGGCCGGCTTGATGGGCGGCGAAGCGAGCGCGGTTTCAGACGGCACCCGCAATATCGTGCTGGAATCAGCTTGGTTTGCACCTGAAATCATTGCCGGAAAATCCCGCCAATACGGCTTTGGCTCCGATTCATCATTCCGCTTCGAACGCGGCGTCGATTTCGAACTGCAACGCGACGCTATCGAACGTGCCAGCGAGTTGGTTTTGCAGATTTGCGGCGGCCAAGCCGGCGAAATCGTAGAAGCCGTCGGCAAACTGCCCGAGCGCAAAACGGTATCGGTTCGCACCGAACGCGTTGCCAAACTGCTCGGCGTAGCCATAGATGAAGCACGCATCGAAAACATCTTGGCTTCACTTGGTTTGCAGCCGCAAAAAATTTCAGACGGCCTCCAAGTTACCTCGCCCAGCTTCCGCTACGACATTGAAATCGAAGCCGATTTGATTGAAGAAATCGCCCGTGTGTACGGCTACGAAAACATTCCCGACGATTACACTTCAGGCCGTCTGAAAATGATGGCGCTGCCCGAAACCCGCCGTCCGCGCTTTGACGTTTACCGTCAACTGGCCGCACGCGCTTATCAAGAAGTGGTCAGCTATGCTTTCGTAAATGAACAGTGGGAGCAGGATTTTGCGGCCAACAGCCATCCTATCCGCCTGCAAAATCCGTTGGCCGCACAATACAGCGTGATGCGCTCAACACTTATCGGCGGGCTGGTAGAAATCCTGCAAAACAACCTCAACCGCAAACAAAACCGCGTGCGCGTGTTTGAAATCGCCCGCGTTTTCCGCAAAGATTCAGACGGCCGTTTCATTCAAAACGAACGCATCGGCGGCTTGGCGTACGGCTCCGCCCTCCCCGAGCAGTGGGGCGAAAAAAGCCGCCCTGTCGATTTTTACGACATCAAAGGCGACGTAGAAGAACTGCTGGCGGGCAAACATGCCGAGTTCGTCAAAGCAGAACACCCTGCCCTGCACCCCGGCCGCACCGCAGAAATTAAAATCAACGGGGAAACGGTCGGTTTCATCGGCGAACTGCATCCGCAATGGCTGCAAAAATACGATTTGCCGCAAGCGCCGCTGGTATTCGAGTTAGACATGGCTGCCGTGTTGACACAAGAAAAAACCGTTTACCAACCCGTTTCCAAATTCCAATCCGCCCGCCGCGACCTGGCCTTCGTACTGCCGGAAAGCGTCGGCTATGCCGAACTGCATGCCGCATTAAGCAGCGTCCGCAGCCCGCTGATTCAAGAAATCGCCCTGTTTGATGTGTACCGCGGTACCGGCCTGCCCGAAAACATGAAGAGCATGGCGGTCAAAGTGATACTGCAAGATATGGAAGCCACGCTCACAGACGAAGCGGTAGAGCCTGTGATGGCCGAATTAATCAAAGCGGCCGAAAGTGCAGGGGCGCAACTTCGCGGCTAAAAAAAATCCTTATTCACTTGAATTCTAAAAAAAAATTAGTAATAATCCACACCTATTGAAAAAAGAAGGTAATAATATGACATTAACTAAAGCCGAACTGGCAGATATTTTGGTAGAAAAAGTAAGCAGCGTAACCAAAAACGATGCCAAAGAAATCGTCGAACTCTTTTTTGAAGAAATCCGCGCCACTTTAGCCCGTGGCGAAGAAATCAAAATTTCCGGATTCGGCAACTTCCAATTGCGAGACAAACCCCAACGCCCCGGCCGCAACCCGAAAACCGGCGAAGAAGTGCCGATTACCGCCCGCAGAGTCGTTACTTTCCATGCAAGCCAAAAACTCAAAGGCATGGTGGAGCACTACTATGACAAACAACGTTAATACCATCCCCGTTATTCCGGCCAAACGCTACTTCAGCCTGAACGAAATGTGCGAGCTGGTGCAAATCAGCCCTGCTCAATTTGCGCAATGGCAGCACGAAAACGGCGTCGTGGTCGGCTACGGCGGCAACAGCTACACCCGTGCCGACGTATTGAAGCTGATCAAGCTGAAAGACACTTTTGCGCCGTTTGTGGACACATTTACCCACAATGCCTTGGATGCGGAAGGCAATCCTGCCATCCAAGCCGAGGAAATGCGCGGCGAGTTGCAAAAAATGCTGGGAGAAATTGAAAAAACACTTGCCAGCTGAGTAAGGTGATTTTATAATCCCGTTCTCTTTTCGAGTCGGAGTGTGGCGCAGTCTGGTAGCGCACTTGCATGGGGTGCAAGGGGTCGAAGGTTCGAATCCTTTCACTCCGACCAACAATAAATAAAAAAGTCAGCTAAGCGTTAGCTGGCTTTTTTATTTATCAAAAAACAGCTTTAATGAACTGCCCTGTTTAAATCAGATAAAAATACCCGCAGATACGGAAATCGGTAAAGCTTTTGCCAAACAATCAACCGCCATTTTGCCCGTGCAAGAATCTGCACAGCAAAACAACGGTTTTCCCCAAAAGACTTTTACCGACATCTTGAGCATTTCAGGCCGTCTGAAACTTTTATCTCCATCATCGAAGTCAGATTCTTGATTCGCGTGCTTGGTCAGACTTCCCCTTATTTTCAGACGGCCTTTACCGGAAAACACTATGAAACCATCAATTTTGGACAAACTCCAACAACTGGCCGACCGCCTCGAAGAAGTCACCCACCTGCTCGGCCAGCCGGAAGCCACCGAAGATATGGACAATTACCGCAAGCTGACCCGCGAACATGCGGAAATCACGCCCGTGGTAGAAGTCTTCCATCAATATACTCAGGCGCAAAACGATTTGGCAGAAGCGGAAGAAATGCTGTCCGACCCGGAAATGAAAGAATTTGCCGCCGAAGAAATCGAAAACGCCAAAGCGAAAATCGAAACTTTGGATACGGAATTGCAAAAACTGCTGCTGCCAAAAGACGCCGACGACGACAAAAACATCTTCATCGAAGTCCGCGCAGGCACCGGCGGAGATGAAGCCGCACTGTTTGCCGGCGACTTGTTGCGGATGTACAGCCGCTTTGCCGAACGCAACCGCTGGCAGGTCGAAATCGTATCCGCCAACGAAAGCGATTTGGGCGGCTACAAAGAAGTGATTGCCCGCATTGTAGGGCTGGGCGCATACAGCAAACTCAAGTTTGAATCGGGCGGCCACCGCGTACAACGCGTTCCTGCCACCGAAAGCCAAGGGCGCATCCACACTTCGGCCTGTACCGTAGCCGTGATGCCCGAAGCCGACGAATTGGAAGAAATCCAGCTCAATCCTGCCGATTTGCGCATCGATACCTTCCGTGCATCCGGCGCCGGCGGCCAGCACATCAACAAAACGGATTCTGCCGTGCGCATTACCCACCTGCCGACCGGCATGGTGGTGGAATGCCAAGACGGTCGCTCGCAACACAGCAACAAAGCGCAAGCCATGAAAGTGTTGGCCGCGCGTTTGAATGATGCGCAAAAACGCGAAGCTCAAGCCAAAGAAGCTGCGGAACGCAAAAGCCTCATCGGCAGCGGCGACCGCAGTGAACGTATCCGCACATACAACTATCCGCAAGGCCGCGTTACCGACCACCGCATCAATTTAACCCTGCACAAGCTTGATTTCATTATGGACGGCGATTTGGACGAGCTGACCACGGCTTTAATCGCCGAACACCAAGCCGAACTGCTGGCGGAAATGGGCGATTAGTTGTAAAAATTTCCACACAAATGTTAAAAATCACACAATACTGTAAAAAATAGTTGCACAGTTTGTTTATATTCGTTAAGATTCATCCCGTAGCAAGGCAGTTAATTCAGCCGGTTTACATTCCTTTTCATCGATTCTTTTTTAAGGCCATCTGATTGATTTCAGATGGCCTCTGTTTTTTTGCACGACCTTTTGAACAAATTTTCCGAAACACCAAAATGTAAATATACATTAAGACGTTTTCATTTTTTAGTAAACATTTTGTCTTAATCGAAGCGCCTCACAACAATCATCTGTTTTCAGACGGCATGAATCAAAAGGCCGAGACCTTTGCAAAACCCCTAGATGTGGATGCAGTTCAAGGCGTAGCAGCGCAGCGAGCGCAGACATATCAGATAGATAGGCAAGCGAGCGAGCAGCGCACAACGCAGAAATGCGCCGCAGATAGGGGTTTTGCAAAGGTCTCAGGTGTTGGAAAAGGTCGGGTTATTTACACTTTTTATACCAAACAGCTTTTGTTTTTTGCAGGAATGATGGTTTCGTGATTTTTGAGTATTCTCAAGAACGATGCGGCTTCGCCGTGCCTTTCAGCATTCTTGACAACCCTCAAAAATCCCAAAATGGGTCTGCATGCAAAAAACGGAAAGTGTAAACAACGCTAGAATTTCCTACATCTGAAAATATCTCTCTTCGTTCTTCCCGCCATTGCGCCGCCATCATCCCGTTTGCGCCCTGCCCCGATTCATAAGACAATACCGCTATTCCCAATCAAATACATAAGGATATGCAGATGATCACGTTCCCCATCGCCCGTTCAGGCGGCAACACGCTGGAAATCCAAGGCAAAATGGCCAACCGCCACGGCCTGATCGCCGGTGCGACCGGTACGGGCAAAACCGTTACCCTGCGCCGCATGGCCGAAGCCTTCAGCGAAGCGGGCATTCCCGTGTTTCTGGCCGACGTGAAAGGCGATTTGTCGGGCATCGTGAACGCAGGCAGCGACAGCGGCAAAGTGGCCGAGCGCATTGCCGAATTCGGTTTGGGCAGCGGCTGGCTGCAAGGCTTTCCCGTGCGCTTTTGGGATGTGTTCGGCGAAACCGGCGTGCCCGTGCGCGTAACCATTTCCGAGATGGGGCCGATGCTGCTGGCGCGGCTGATGAATCTGAACGACACGCAGGAAGGTTTGCTCAATCTGGTGTTCCGCGTGGCCGACGACAACGGCTGGCATCTGATCGATTTGAAAGACTTGCGCGGCATGCTCAAACACGTTGCCGATAATGCCGCCGAATACCGCAGCCAATACGGTAACGTATCGCCCGCCAGCGTCGGCGCGGTGCAGCGGCAATTGCTGACGCTCGAAAACGAAGGGGCGGCAAACCTGTTCGGCGAGCCTGCGCTGAATCTGGAGGACTGGATGCAGACCGAAGGCAGCAAAGGCGTGATCAATATTCTGAATTCCGAAAAACTGATGCGTTCGCCGCGCATGTATAGCGCGTTTCTGCTGTGGATGTTGGCGGAACTGTTTGAAACCCTGCCGGAAGTGGGCGATTTGGACAAACCGAAATTCGTGATGTTTTTTGACGAAGCGCACTTGCTGTTCGACAATGCCCCCGCCGCGCTGGTGGAGCAAATCGAACAAGTGGTGCGCCTGATCCGCTCGAAAGGCGTGGGCGTGTATTTCGTTACCCAAAACCCGCTCGACCTGCCCGACACGATTTTGGGGCAGCTCGGCAACCGCGTGCAGCACGCTTTGCGGGCGTTCACGCCGCGCGACCAAAAAGCCGTGAAAGCCGCCGCCGAAACTTTCCGCACCAATCCGAATGTGAACGTGGTGGAAGCGATTGCCGAACTCGGCGTAGGCGAGGCGCTGGTGTCGTTTTTGGATGAAAAAGGCATGCCGATGCCGGTGGATCGTGCGCTTGTGTTGCCGCCGCAATCCAACTTGACCCCGCTGGCCGCCTCCGAACGCGACGAGAAGTTCCAAAAAGATATTCTCTACCGCCACTACAAAGATATGGTCGACAACTACTCGGCCTACGAAGCATTGGCGGAATTGGAGCAGCAGCAAGCCGAAGCGAAGCAGGCCGAAGCCGCGGCGAAAGAGCAGGCCAAAGCGGAGAAAACAGCTGCCGTACAGCCACAGAAAGACGGCGTAGTCGGCGGCTTCTTGGGCGGTTTGTTCGGCAGCCGCAAAAAAGCCAATCAAGGCGTGGCGTATGATTTGGCCGACAGCGTGGGCGACCAGATCAACAAGCAAGTTACCCGTGCCATTTCACGCAGCGTGATGGGTGTGATTAAAAACATACTGAAATAAGGTATGGCATGATGAGGCCGTCTGAAAAACATTTTCAGACGGCCTGAGACCTTTGCAAAGCCCTCAGATGTGGATGCAGTTCAAGGCGTAGCAGCACAGCGAGTGCAGACATATCATATAGATAGGCAAACGAGCGAGCAGCGCACAACGCAGAAATGCGCCGCAGATGGGGGTTTTGCAAAGGTTTCGGCCTCATCTTAAATCAAGCCTTTTATCCGGCATCACATACCGCTTACGCCGCGCCGCTTCCACGCAGTACAATGCGCCTATCGCTTTCTGTTTCACCCGAACCCTATCATGCAGCTTTCCCATTTGTTCGACCATCAAGACGACTATCTTCAAACGCTAGTCCAGCAAGGCAAATCCACCCACACGGTAGCCGCTTACCGCCGCGACTTAACGCAACTGGCCGCCCTGCTCCCCGCCGACTGCGGTCAAGAACCTGCCGCGCGCAAACATTTTGTCGCCACCTTGAAAAGCCTTTCACAACAAAACACCGGCGAACGAAGCATGGCGCGTAAGCTTTCGGCTTGGCGGCAATATTGCGGATGGTTGGTCAAACAAGGCTTGATGGCCGCCGACCCTACCGAAACGCTCAAAGCCCCCAAAGCCCCCGAACGCCTGCCCAAAGCCTTGGAGCAGGAAATGCTGAACCATCTGCTCGACCAGCATGTGTGCGACGAAGTACTCAGCGTGCGCGACCATGCCTTGTTTGAATTGATGTATGGCAGCGGGCTGCGTGTCGGCGAAGTCAACGCTTTGAATCTAAGCGATGTTTTGCTGCAAGAAGGCTGGGTAAGCGTAACAGGCAAAGGCAGCAAACAGCGCCGCGTGCCTTTAACCGCCAAAAGCATTGAAGCGATAGAAGCCTATCTGCCGCAGCGCGTTGCCAAAGATAATGAAACCGCTTTGTTTACCAACCGCTTAGGCCGGCGCCTCAGCGTCCGCCAGATTCGCAACCGCCTGCGCGATTGGGCCTTAGCGCAAGGCAGCCCGCAACACATTTCCCCGCACATGCTGCGGCACAGCTACGCCAGCCACATCCTCCAATCGGCGCAAAACATCAGAGCCGTGCAAGAGCTACTCGGCCACGGCAATTTATCCACTACGCAAATTTACACCAAACTCGATTTCGACCATTTGGCGAAAGTGTACGACGACACCCACCCGCGCTCGAAACGCCAAAAAAAGTAGCCGCACGTTTCTCGGCTCAAACGGCTATGCTCAGCAAATGCCAAATATATCCAACACAAAACAGGCCGTCTGAAAATTCAGACGGCCTCAAATCACCACATCCCGCGACCGGTATTTTTCAAAACGCTTACCCAACTTTAATCAAATGATAACCCATATCATTTTTTAATTAACTTGAATGTGTTATCTTTGCATGTACGGATATTTCCGGCGCCATAACACTCAAAGATAAAAGCGGAATCATCGCCTTACCACGCCAACGCAGTTCATAAAAACTTAGCCGATAACAACAATCTTCTCGGACGCATTTTTAACAAGCTGCTCCGCCCTATTGCACACACCGCCGTTTTTCAACCATTTCCCCTCAACCCTTTACAAAGGAGTGATGTTATGTTGTCTGAAAAAATCGTCAAACACTTAAACGAACAGCTGAATCTTGAGTTTTATTCTTCCAACGTTTACCTGCAAATGTCTGCTTGGGCCGACAGCAAAGGCTTTGAAGGCGCAGCCGCATTTTTGAAAGCCCACGCCGCCGAAGAAATGCAGCATATGCACCGCCTGTTTGATTATTTGAGCGAAACCGGCGCCATGCCTGAAATCGGCACGATTCCCGCACCGAAAACCAACTATAAAGGTTTGAAGGAAATGTTTGAGGCCGTGTACAAACACGAAAAAACGATTACCAAGAAAATCAATGAATTGGTAGAAGCAACCTTTACCGAAAAAGATTATTCGTCTTTCAACTTCCTGCAATGGTATGTATCGGAGCAGCACGAAGAAGAGCGTTTGTTTAAATCGATTTTGGACAAAATCAATCTGGTCGGCGACGACGGCAAGGGCTTATATCATGTCGATAAAGACTTGGCCGGCTTGGCAACGGCAGGCAAATAAGCCCTGATACAACAAAGGCCGTCTGAAAATTCAGACGGCCTTTTTACATCATTCAAATTCAAATCTTAAAATTCAAACCTTAAACAGTTGCTTCCGCGTCTTCAGTCAGAAAACCGCGCAGTTTCTGCATAGCTTTGGCTTCAATCTGACGGATACGCTCGGCAGACACGCCGTATTCGGCAGCCAAATCGTGCAGTGTCAAACCGCCGTCGTCTTGCAGCCAGCGGGTTTCTACGATGCGGCGGCTGCGGTCGTCGAGTTTGGCCAAGGCGTTTTGCAGGCCTTCGGTTTGCAAAGCGTAGTGGGCTTTCTGCTCGATTTGCCGGGTCGGCTCGCTGTCGTTGTCGGCCAGCCAGTCAATCGGCGCGAAGCTGTCTTCATCGTCGCTGTTTTCCGCCAAAATGCCGATGTCGCGGCCGGTCATGCGTTGTTCCATTTCCAGCACTTCCGACAGTTTCACACCCAAATCGTCGGCGATTTCCTGTGCTTCTTTCGGCGACAGGGCATTCAGGTTTTTACGCATGCTGCGCAGATTGAAAAACAGTTTGCGTTGCGGTTTGGTGGTAGCAACGCGCACCAAGCGCCAGTTGCGCAAAATAAACTCGTGAATCTCGGCTTTAATCCAATGTACGGCAAATGAAAACAGGCGCGCGCCACGGGTCGGCTCGAAGCGTTTCACCGCTTTCATCAGGCCGATGTTGCCTTCTTGAATCAGGTCGGCTTGGTTAAGGCCGTAACCATCGTAACCGCGTGCAATCGATACGACGACGCGCAGATGGGAAAGAATCAGTTGTTTGGCGGCTTCAAGGTCGCCTTTTTGTTGTCGCTCTGCCAGATTGGTTTCTTCTTCGGCAGAAAGCATAGGAATACTGTTTACGGTATGAATGTACTGCTCCAAGCTACCATGGCCGCTGGGGACGGGTAATGCAAAGGCGTTATTCATTGTCATTAGTTGGCTTTCCTTATATTGTGCAAGGCTTTCGGCGGATGCCTGAGCCTCTGTGGTTTACCGGATACCCGGCTTTCTTATTAAACAGAATTATCGTGTACACATTCAATACATAATAGGTAAAATTTTGTATTTTTTTAAATTTGATTGATTTAAAATATTTGAGTGCTTCTATCAGGATTAGTTCCGCATTAAAGCACAGATTATACACGCTGTGTGGATTTATCGTTTCAGACGGCCTGTATATTTTCGGTTTTCGATGGATACCGCAACACCGTGCAGGCTGTTAATAAAGCCTGAGGCCGTCTGAAAGCATTTATCTGCGCCGTTTTCCTGCTGCAAACAATACCGCTGCGGCAAGACCGAGCAAGATGACTAAGGGCAGCGAACCGCCCATCTTCATGTAAGGGGTTTCGCCGGTATAGCCTTCGATTTTGCCTTCCAATACGGCTTCGGTATCCGGCACGGTTTGGCTGACAATTCGGCCTTTGGGGTCGATAATCGCGGTGGCGCCGGTGTTGGTGGAGCGCACCATATAACGCCCCAACTCCATAGAGCGCGCCTGCGACTGCTGCAAATGCTGGAACATGGCGTTGGATTTTCCGTACCACGCCATATTGCTGGCATTGGCGAGCAGCGTGGATTGTTTGGCGGATGCGATTAATTCGTCGCCGAAACCGTCTTCATAGCAGATATTGAACGCGACTTTTTGGTTGGCCATCTGAAACGGCGTTTGGGCATCGCCGCCGCGCTTGAAGTCGGCCAAAGGCATGTTCATCAATTGGTACAGAGGCTCGGTAAGCCACGGCAGGGGTTTGTATTCGCCGAACGGCACGAGGTGGTTTTTGGCGTAATACGGAATGTGGTCGGGCTGTTCGGGCTGATAGCCGGCAAGGTTGATAACCGCGTTTTCATAACCGAGGCCGTCTGAAGTATATTGGCTGATACCGATTGCCAATGCGCTGCCGTTGGCTTTGGCGCGGGCGGCAAACTGTTCTATCAGACCTTGCGGCAAATCCTGACGCATCATCGGAATGGCGGTTTCGGGCAGAATCACGATGTCGGCTCGGCTGCCGGCGACCTGCTCGTAATAGCGTTCGACCGTGGGGAAGAACTGCTCGGGCGTCCATTTCAATGTTTGCGGAATATTGCCCTGAGCCAACGCCACGGTGGCAGAGCTGCCATCGGCGCGGGTAAATTCAATCTGTTTGGCCATATAGCCTGCCGACAGCACCGCCACCAATGCGCCCGCTGCCACGGCACGCTGTTTCAGACGGCCTCTTTTGCCGTCCAGCAGCAACACCAACCATGCGCCTGTTAAAGCAGTTGCCAGTGTTACCAAATGAATGCCGCCCAAAGGCGCGAAGCCGGCCAGCGGGCTGAAATCGGCAATTTGGGAATACCCGAGCGCACCCCATGCAAAGCCGGTGAGCAAACGCTCGCGGGCAAACTCGGTGAGCGTCCACACCAGCGGAATCACCAAGCCGATGCGCACGGTGCGAGACACATTAAATTTGTTTGCCAGCCAAAACGCCACCGCGGGATACAGCGCCAGAAATGCGGGCAGCAGAAAAGTAAGCGGCACGGCATACAGGTTCGGCAGCCCCGACACGGTATGCAGCGCGGTATGAATCCAGTAAAACTGGGCGGTATAGCCGATCAATCCAAACAGATAAGCACTTCTCGCCGCGTATTGAGGACGCAGCTCGGTAAGCTTGATCAAAGCACCGAACAGCAAAGGCATCAGCCAAAAATGATAATACGGCGCAAACGTCAAAGGCGTTGCAAGGGCGATGGCCAGCAACAGCGGCCAATACAGCCACGGCTTTTGCCACAAGGTGTCGGCTTTTTCAAAAACATTCATAGGGTTGTGATGATTCGGGTTAATCGGCGTACCAAGATTTGAGGCCGTCTGAAATGTAGTTTTCAGACGGCCTTCATACCATATATTTAATGTGCGGCTTTTTTACCGAACATTTTCATGACCGGCAGCACCACCGCACACACCGCCGCGCCGGTCAGCAGGCCGACCAACAACGTGGCAGGGTAGCTGGCCAAGCCTTCGACCACACCGTATTTTTCAAGCAGGTGATGTACGAAGTCGATATTGTGGACAATGATGCCGCCGCCCACCAAAAACATCGCCAACATGCCGACCACGCTCAGGCCGCGCATAAACCACGGCATAAACAAGATGATGCCTTTGCCTACCGCACGGGCTAACGCATTGGTTTTATTCATCAGCCACATGCCGAAGTCGTCCATCTTCACGATGCCGGCCACCAAGCCGTACACCAGCACGGTCATGCCGATGCCGATTACAGACAGCACCAGCGATTTGGTCAGCACGCCGAAGCTGCCCACCACGCCCAGTGCAATGATGATGATTTCGGCAGACAAAATGAAATCCGTGCGGATGGCGCCTTTGATTTTGGTTTTTTCGTCCACGATTTCATCGCCGACAGCTTCATGCGCTTCGTCGCCGCTGTGTTTGTTTAGAAACTTGTGCAGTATCTTTTCCACACCTTCAAAGCAGAGAAACGCGCCGCCGATTACCAGCAAAGGCTTAATCAGCGACGGAATAAAAATAGACAACAGCAAAGCCGCCGGCACCAAAATCACTTTATTAATCAAAGAACCTTTGGCAACCGCCCATACAATCGGCAGCTCGCGGTCGGCCGACACGCCGGTAACTTGATTGGCGTTCAAAGCCAAATCGTCGCCCACCACGCCGGCGGTTTTTTTCGCGGCCATTTTCGTCATCACGGCCACGTCGTCCAACACGGAAGCAATATCATCAAGCAGAGTAAAAAGAGAGGCAAAAGCCATAGTGTTTCCTGAACAACAAGTTTGAAATAGCGCGCATTATAGCCGATTTCGGAAATTTGTTTTCAGACGGCCCGACCAATGGCATCGAGGCCGTCTGAAAAGGTATGGCCAGTGCCGACCGATCCGCCTGCTTCGTCGGGGAAAATACTGTTTTATGCTAAAATGGCAGCGTTTTACGCTATCAAACATAAGCAAAACAACGCACACACCATCATGGACGGAATCAACACTTTATTCTTAATCACGGGGCTGCTGCTCTTTCTCAGCGTGATCTCGACCACGCTCTCGGCCCGGCTGGGGCTGCCGCTGTTATTGGTATTTCTCGGCGTCGGCATGCTGGCGGGCGAAGACGGCATCGGCGGCATCGCGTTCGACAATTTCGTTACCGCCACCTTAATCGGGCAACTCGCGCTGGCCGTGATCCTGCTCGACGGCGGCCTGCGCACCAAACTCGACAGCTTCCGCATCGCTTTGAAACCGGCATCTGTGTTGGCCAGCTGGGGCGTGATTGCCACCGTAGCCTTGCTGGGCATTTTCGCCACACTTTATATGAATGTCGATTGGCGCTTGGGCATTTTGATGGCCGCCATCGTTGGCTCTACCGACGCCGGTGCGGTATTCAGCCTGCTGCGCAACAGCGGCGTGCGCCTCAACGAACGGGTGCAGGCCACGCTGGAAATCGAATCGGGCGCGAACGATCCGATGGCCATTTTCCTCGTAACGGCCTTGATTGCGCTGACGATGAATCCCGAAGAAGCGGGCGTGCTTCCATTCTTACTGCTGTTGGTGCAACAACTCGGCTTCGGCCTGCTGCTGGGCTTTATCGGCGGCAAAATTTTATCGCGGTTAACACGCCGTCTGAATTTGGCCGAAGGTCTGTATGCCTTGATGATTGTTTCAGGCGGCCTGCTGACTTTTGCGTTTACCAACCTCATCGGCGGCAGCGGATTCTTGGCGGTTTATCTGGCCGGCATTATCGTCGGCAACCGCCACAGTCACGCCACCGAGCATGTTTTGCGCGTGATGGACGGCTTAGCGTGGCTGGCACAAGCCAGTATGTTTGTGGTGCTGGGTTTGCTGGTTACGCCCACGCGCCTTCTCGAACACGGTTTGGACGCCCTCGCCATCGCCGCGTTTCTGATGCTGGTCGCCCGCCCGATTGCGGTGGCCAGCGGCATCTGGAAGTTTCACTACAATATGCGCGAAATGGCCTACATCAGCTGGGTAGGCTTGCGTGGCGCGGTGCCGATTACGCTGGCGATGATGCCGCTGGTAATGGGCGTGCCCAATGCGCGGCTGCTGTTTGACGTAGCGTTTGCGGTGGTGATTTTGTCGCTGCTGATTCAGGGAACGACCATTCCCGTGGTCGCCCGCTGGTTGAAAGTGACCGTACCGCCCAAACCCGAACCGACCGACAGCCGCGAAATCTGGCTTTCGGAAAGCGAATCGGTGCCGCTGCTGGCTTACGAAGTGGTGGCAGACTCCGACGCCGAAGGGCAGCACCCCGATGAAGTGGCCCGGGATTTGTGTATGCTTTCCACCCGCTGCTTCGCCCTCATCCGCAACGACAAACGCGAAGTGCTGACATTCGACACCCGCTTGCAAGCCGGCGATGTGGCTTGGTATATCGTGCCGCCCGAACAGGTGGACACACTCGCCAAACGCTTCTGCGAAACAGGCCAATCGGCGCTGATCAACTTAGACTTCTTCGGCGAATTTGTGGTCAACCCTTCCAGTATCGCCGGCGATTTGGCCGATGCCTACGGCTTGCGGCTGGAAGAACACGAACGCAACCTAACCTTAAGCGGCCTGTTTAAAAAACGCTTTGAAGGCAATGTACCCGTGGAAGGCGACCGCATCCACATCGGCGATTTCATCCTCACCGTTAAAGAGTTGGAACACGACGGCTCGATGAAATGGCTGGGGCTGAAATGCCCGAGTTAACCACACCCTCAAGAGGCCGTCTGAAAAATTTCAGACGGCCTGAGACCTATGCAAAACCCTCAGATGTGGATGCAGTTCAAGGCGTAGCAGCGCAGTGGGTGCAGACATATCATATAGATAGGCAAGCGAGCGAGCAGCGCACAACGCAGAAATGCGCCGCAGATGGGGGTTTTGCAAAGGTCTCGGCCTGCCCTTTTTCCCTAAACCGCACACCCATGAACGCTACCCGATCCCCATACAAAGACCCACTCGGCTCAGGCTGGGTGATTATCGCCGCCGTCTGCTTTACCTTGATGAATCTCTTGGTAAAAGGTGCTTCGCAAACATTCTCTCTCGGTACCGGCGAACTGGTTTTCTGGCGGATGGGCTTCGCCGCCCTTTTTCTCGGCATCACCGCCAAAGCACAAGGCAAAAGTTTCCGCACACCGCATTGGAAAGGGCATTTGAACCGCAGCATATCCGGCACCTTGGGGATGTTGTGCATTTTTTACGCCATCATGCACCTGCCCTTAGCCACAGGTGTAACCCTCGGCTACACCTCCTCGATTTTTCTTGCCGTTTTATCATTTATTGTTTTAAAGGAAAAAATTTCTTCCTACACGGTGGCCGTGCTGGTGTTGGGCTTCATCGGCGTAGTTGTGCTGCTTAACCCTTCCTTTCAAAGCGGGCAGGAATTCGCCGCCTTGGTCGGCCTGTGCGGCGGCCTGCTCGCCGCTTGGGCTTATCTACTCGTGCGCGAACTGTCGCTGCTCGGCGAACCGGGATGGCGGATTGTGTTTTACCTTTCTTTAGTCGGCATGGCTTTATCGAGCGTATGGGCTACCTACACCGGCTGGCATCCGTTGACTTGGCAAACCCTGCCCTACCTGACCGGCATCGGCCTTTCCGCCATGATTGCCCAACTGTGCATGACCCGCGCCTACAAAGTCGGCAACAAATTCACCGTAGCATCTCTTTCTTATTTGGCAGTTGTCTTTTCCTCGCTCGCCGGCGTATGGTTTTTAGGCGATAAAATCAGCTGGCAGGAAGTGCTGGGAATGGGTATTATTGTGGCAAGCGGTATCTTGAGCAGCCTGAATCCTGCCCGGCTGCGCAAATTCAGATTATCCAAATAACCATTCAGATAAGGAGTGCATAATGATTTCCATCCGCGAACAGGATTATGGTTTGAATGTGGCTCTCTACAACGAGTTTACAGTGGAAGACTTTTACGAATTTGAACGTGCCGCACTGGAATGCACACAAAAAATCCACCGCCCCGACATGCTGCTCGATTTAAGCATGCTCAAAGATTTCACCATTGATATGGCGATGGAACAGCTTAAATTCATGCGCGAACACGAAGACGATTTCGGCCGCATTGCCATCGTAGTGGACGACGTATGGATCAAACTGGGCACCCGCCTCTCCAGCCTGCTTACCCAACAGCACCCCAAATATTTCGACGATGCCGCTTCGGCTCAACAATGGCTGCAAGAATCACGCTCCGAATAAGCCGATAAATTCCAAACCCACAACCGCTGCGCTGCCGACAAAGCCGCAGCGGTTTTGTGTTTTACAGCAAACTCTTTCCCAAACGCATACGGCGATTCTGCCCGCCCCACTCCGTTTCAGACGGCCTTTATGCTACACTTGCCGCCTGTATCCACTTTCCCCACATAAAAAATCATGGCAGGCAATTCTTTCGGACAACTCTTCACCGTAACCACTTTCGGCGAAAGCCACGGCCCCGCATTAGGCTGCATCATCGACGGCTGCCCGCCCGGGCTTTCATTAAGCGCCGCCGACATCCAAACCGACCTCGACCGCCGCAAACCCGGTACCAGCCGCCACGTTACCCAACGGCGCGAAGCCGACGAAGTGGAAATCCTCTCCGGCGTGTTTGAAGGCCAAACCACCGGCACACCGATTGCCCTGCTCATCCGCAACACCGACCAACGCAGCAAAGACTACGGCAACATCGCCCGACAATTCCGCCCCGGCCACGCCGACTACACCTATTGGCACAAATACGGCATCCGCGACTACCGCGGCGGCGGCCGCAGCTCCGCCCGGGAAACCGCCGCCCGCGTTGCCGCCGGAGCGATTGCCAAAAAATGGCTGAAAGAAAAGTTCGGCACCGAAATCACCGCCTACGTTACCCAAGTGGGCGAAAAAGCCATCACCTTCGAAGGCTACGAACATATCGGCAACAATCCCTTTTTCGCCGCCAACCAAAGCCAAATAGCCGAGTTGGAAAACTATATGGACAGCGTGCGCAAATCGCTGGATTCCGTCGGCGCCAAACTCGCCGTCACAGCCCGCAACGTACCCGTCGGCTTGGGCGAACCCGTATTCGACCGACTGGATGCCGACATCGCCCACGCCATGATGTCGATTAACGCCGTCAAAGGCGTGGAAATCGGCGCAGGCTTCGGCTGCATTACCCAACGCGGCAGCGAACACGGCGACGAGCTGACCCCCGAAGGCTTTTTGTCCAACCACGCCGGCGGCATCTTGGGCGGCATCAGCACCGGCCAAGATATCGCCGTCAACATCGCCATCAAGCCCACCAGCAGCATCGCCACCCCGCGCCGCTCAATCGACATCGAAGGCAATCCCGTCGAACTCGCCACCCACGGCCGCCACGATCCCTGCGTCGGCCTGCGCGCCGCCCCGATTGCCGAGGCCATGCTCGCACTGGTACTGATCGACCATGCCCTGCGCCACCGCGCCCAAAATGCCGACGTGAGCGTGAACACGCCCGATATCGCCCGCCGCCGCTAAACCTGAATATACCGAGGCCGTCTGAAAACCATTCAGACGGCCTGAGACCTTTGCAAAACCCCCATCTGCGGCGCATTTCTGCGTTGTGCGCTGCCCGCTCGTTTGCCTATCTATATGATATGTCTGCACTCGCTGTGCTGCTACGCCTTGAACTGCATCCACATCTGAGGGTTTTGCAAAGGTCTCAGTCTCTCAATTCATTAAAAACAGATATAAAATCTTAGCAAAAATTTGCGCTTTATAATAAAATGCGCAAAATCTTATATTTGTGGCGAACCATCCGGAATCAGGCCTATCAAACACTTTTCAGACGGCCTGAGCTTTAGGCCATCTGAATATGGATAGTCAAATTGATTCCACACGCGGTAAAAGCCGCGCCTCATCATTTGACCGTCTCATTTAAAATTCGCCGCCCTTGAGCAAGCCGGATCATTCAGTCCGGCGTTTCAAAACACAAGCTTTACCCACAGGAAACCGACATGACGAAGGAAACCGCTTTGGGTGCTGCGCTCAAAACCGCAGTACAAACCATGAGCAAAAAGAAACAAACCGATATGATTGCCGACCACATCTACAACAAATACGATGTGTTCAAACGCTTTAAACCTTTGGCCGTCGGCATCGACCAAGATCTCGTCACCGCCCTGCCCCAATTCGACCCCGCCCTGATTGCCCGCGTGCTGGCCAACCACTGCCGCCGCCCGCGCTACCTGAAAGCCTTGGCCCGCGGCGGCAAACGCTTCGATTTGAACAACCGCTTCAAAGGCGAAGTGAGCGCCGAAGAGCAAGCCATTGCCCAACAGCATCCGGCAGTACAGCAAGCCCTCGCCGCACAAGCCGAACGCAAAGCTGCGGCAGAAGCGAAAAAAGCCGAAGCCCAGCCTGAAGTTGCTGCGGAAAACACCGAGCAAGCCGAGCCTTCTGCTTCCGCCGAATAAGCATTTTCATTGTTGTACAAACAGGCCGTCTGAATATGATTTTTCAGACGGCCTCAAACCTATCTGCGGGCGGATAGGCAATCCTTTCCTATGAGACCCGTTTGTTGTCCGCAAACTGCTTTCAGACGGCCTAAAGCTTTTGTCCGAATTTTATAAAGCGCTCAGGCCGTCTGAAAAAACCGCTTGCCGTTATATCAGCAAGCGGTTTTATTTAGGCTCTGACTTGGATTAACGATTAATCTCTATTGATTAATGCGCCTGATGGCCGATTTGGAAAGTCAACGTGGTGTAGCTGGCGAGTTTCTGACAAACTTTTTGATCAGGAAAATCGGCTTTATGCTCGACGTTCACTTTCCAAAAGCCCTGACGCAGCGGAATGATATCCACCGTACCGTCGTCTCCCGCCTTATCGTAAAACGCCTGCGCCTCTACTTTGTGCGTTTTACTGCGGTCGCTGTTATCGAAACCGTCGAAAGTGGCGGTCACAACCGCGCCCGGCAGCGGTTCGCCGTTAAACAGCACCCGCACTTTGAAGCGGTCGCCCACATGAATATTGGCAGGATTGTCGAGCGGCACGATTTCCAAACCTTGCCCCACAGGGCGGGTAATGATTTTGGTATCGGCGCTGTCGTGGCCGACATTGACTATGTTTTTGCCGTACATGCGCGTTTGTTCGCAATAATCGGCGTCGGGCATTTCTTTGATGCTGGCCTGCTTCCAACCTGCTTTGTTTTTAGACCAGAAAGTAGGCTGATATTCGGCGGTAACCAAATAGCTGCCGTCTTTCACCGGCTTTTTGCTTTGGTATTGGTAATTGTGCTCGCCTTTTTGCACCAAATCTTCTTTGCCTTTTTCAGTAACCAGCTGCATCGGTTTGCGGAAAATGTGGAGACGGTCTTTGGCAATCGGTTCCATATCGGGGAACTCGCCATACCCCAATTCCGCTTTCAAAATTTCGCCGCCGTGCGTGTGCGCGGTTTCCACCCAAACGCGGTGGGCGTGTGCCGAAGCGGTAGCCAATAATGCTGCCAAAGCCAATACGGTGTATTTGTTCATCTTTTCCTCTCTTGAATCTTGAAGTTGTCTATCATCTGATTGATACGGAATTGTTATAATATAACATTTCTCAAGAAAAAGAAAAGTTCGCCAACCGAAGCCCTGCAAAGATGTCGGGTCGTATACCGATTCAACATAAGCGCACAAAAACACCTGCATAAAGGTTTCAGGCCGTCTGAATGATGCTTTCAAACCGACCCGCCGTCTTGATACAATACGCCGCAATCCCGCCAGCCGATTGAGTGTATAAGGCATGTATTATCTTACGCCGCCTGTAACGCATTGCAGACACTTTCGTGATACAAATCAGCAGGTTGTGGCAACAATCATTAAAAAGCCGTTAAATTAAGCTAATGCCCTTGCAGCACGGCTGGTGCGGCGATATGTTAACTTTCATTCGAGGCCGTCTGAACATGAAAAACATCGTTATCCTGATTTCCGGCAGAGGCAGCAATATGCAGGCCATTGTTGAAGCTCAGATTCCCCAAGTGCGCATTGCCGCCGTTTTGAGCAACAACGAAAACGCCGCCGGTTTGGCTTGGGCGGCGGAGCGCGGCATAACCGCCGGCAGCCTGAACCACAAGCAATTTGCCGACCGCTCGGCATTCGACCGCGCAATGATGGAGAAAATCGACGCTTACCAGCCCGATTTGGTGGTTTTGGCAGGCTTTATGCGCATTCTCACGCCCGAGTTTTGCCGCCATTATGAAGGGCGTTTGATCAACATCCACCCTTCCCTGCTACCCGCCTTTACCGGCCTACACACCCACGAACGCGCCATCGAAGCAGGCTGCCGTATTGCCGGCTGCACCATTCATTTTGTTACGCCCGAGTTGGACTGCGGTCCGGTAATCGCACAAGGCGCCGTGCCGGTGTTTGACGACGACACCGCCGATACACTGGCCGCACGGGTTTTGAAAGTAGAACACCAATTATTTCCGCAGGCTGTGGCTGATTTTGCCGCAGGCCGTCTGAAAATCGACGGCAACCGCGTTATCCGCACACCTTCGGCCAAGCTCGAATCGCAGCTTTTGGCCTGATTTCCGCATAAAGAGGAACCCACATGAAAAAATTCAGTTTATCCCTGCTCGCCCTTGCCGTGAGCATTCCCGCAGCAGCGGCCGAACTGCCGCAATCTGCCGAATTGAGATATTCGGGCAGCTACGGCATCCCCGCCACCATGACTTTCAACCGCAACGGCAACAGCTACAAAATCGTTTCCCACATCAAAGTGCCGCTGTACAACATCCGCTTTGAATCCGGCGGCACCATTTCCGGCAACCGCCTGATTCCTTCCTACTATAAAGACGTGCGCGGCGGCAAAACCTACGCCGAAGCCAAATTCGGCGGCGGCAAAGTCACTTACGGCAAAGCGGGCGAACAAAAAACCGAAGCCGCTTCCGGCACCACCATGGATTTATTTACCCTCGCATGGCAGCTGGCCGCCAACGACGCCTCCCTGCCCTCCGGCCTGCGCATTACCAACGGTAAAAAAATCTACCGCGTCGGCGGCTTGAACAAAACCGGCAGCGGCCAATACAAAATCAGCGGCGGCAAAACCGAAATCAACAAATACCGCATCCAACGCGGCGACAGCACGGTTCACTATGCCTTCGCTCCGGCGTTTAACAACGTGCCCGCACAAATCACCTACACCGACGACGGCAAAACCTACGATTTGAAACTGACAAGCATCAAAATCAACGGCCAGCCCGTGAAGCCTTAATGCGCTTGCCTTAACGGTTCAGCCAAAACACGAGGCCGTCTGAAAAACAATTTTTCAGACGGCCTCATGTTTCTCTCGGCAGCGCAATTCGTTCTGCTATCAAACCAAAAGCTTAAATATTATCAGTCGATTGCCAGCACCGGAAACGATTTCACCACATCATCAACCACTTTCACGCGCACCAGAAAATCTTCCAATTTCGCCAGCGGCAGCGCGCTGGGGCCGTCGCATTTGGCTTCGTCGGGATTCGCGTGCGATTCCAAAAACAATCCCGCCAAGCGCGTTCCCATGCCTGCCAGCGCCAAATCAAGCACTTGGCTGCGGCGGCCGCCCGATGCGGCGGCACCCGATTCGCGCTGTTGCAGCGAGTGGGTTACGTCGAAAATCACCGGCAGATTGCCGCAGGTTTTCTTCATCACGCCGAAACCGAGCATATCCACCACCAAATTGTCGTAGCCGAATTGTGCGCCGCGTTCGCACAAAATCACTTGTCCGTTGCCGGCCTCTTTAAATTTTTCCACAATATTTTTCATTTGCGAAGGGCTTAAAAACTGCGGCTTCTTCACATTGATTACATTGCCGGTTTTCGCCATCGCCACCACCAAATCGGTTTGGCGTGCCAAGAATGCGGGCAGTTGGATCACGTCGCACACTTCGGCAACGGGTTGGCATTGGTACGGCTCGTGCACGTCGGTAATCACGGGTACATTAAATTCTTTTTTCACGGCGGCAAAAATTTTCATGCCTTCGTCTAGGCCGACGCCGCGGTAGGAATGGATGGAAGAACGGTTGGCCTTATCGAACGATGCTTTGAACACATACGGAATACCGAGTTTTTCGGTAACTTTAACGTAATGCTCGCAGGCTTTGAGGGTGGAATCCAAATCTTCCAGCACGTTGATGCCGCCGAACAGGGTAAACGGCAGGTCGTTGCCGACGTTGATATGCTTGATTGCTACATTCATGATATGGCCTCGCTTTGCTGTGGAGGCCGTCTGAAATTTCAGACGGCCTGAATGTTTGATTATAAAACGGTGTGCGGCGGCTCGTAATGAATGATGCCGCGGATGTTGTTTTTCTCGTTGACCAGCACGACTTTCGGCTCGTATTTGGCGGCTTCTTCGTCGGTCATCATCACATACGACATAATGATCACAATGTCGCCTTTCTGCACCAAACGCGCCGCAGCGCCGTTCAGGCAGATGACCCCGCTGCCGCGCTCGCCCGGAATGGTGTAGGTTTCGAGGCGCGCGCCGTTGTTGTTGTTGACGATTTGTACTTTTTCATTCACGCAGATGCCTGCTGCGTCGAGTAAATCCTGATCGATGGTGATGCTGCCGACGTAGTTGAGGTCGGCTTCGGTAACGGTGGCACGGTGGATTTTGCCGCCGAGCATGGTACGGAACATGATGTGTGTGTCTTTCTTATAGTAAAGCGTATGAGATACGGCTTGGGAGGCCGTCTGAAAAAAGGCGTTATTGTACACCGATTAAGCCCGCTTTTTTCAACTAATCTGCCCGCCCGTCCACACAGAAAAAGTATTCGCCCGCCCGCATCGGCAGCCTTTATCCGCCGATGGTTCATAAACCGCTTAAAAATGTTAAAATCCGCCCTTAATCCAATACCAAACCCCTACCGCAGTATGCACACACCCACCCCGCAAAACATCATCGTCGGCTTATCCGGCGGCGTTGATTCCTCCGTTACCGCGTACCTTCTCAAAGAACAAGGCCACCAAGTGCGCGGCGTTTTCATGCAAAACTGGGAAGACGACAACAACGACGAATATTGCAGCATCAAACAAGATTCACTCGATGCCATGTCGGTGGCCGACATCATCGGCATCGACATCGACATCGTCAATTTCGCCGCCCAATACAAAGACAACGTCTTCGCCTACTTCCTCAAAGAATACCAAGCAGGCCGCACGCCCAATCCCGACGTATTGTGCAACGCCGAAATCAAATTCAAATGCTTTCTCGACTACGCCGTCGAACAAGGCGCAGACGTGATCGCCACCGGCCACTACGCCCGCAAAGAAGTGCGCAACGGCGTGCACTACCTGCTCAAAGGTCTCGACAACAACAAAGACCAAAGCTACTTTTTATACCGCCTCAAACCGCACCAGCTCGAACGCGCCATCTTCCCGCTCGGCGACTTGGAAAAACCCGAAGTCCGCCGCCTCGCCGCCGCAGCCAAACTGCCGACTGCCGCCAAAAAAGACAGCACCGGCATCTGCTTTATCGGCGAACGCCCGTTCCGCGAATTCCTGCAAAAATACCTGCCCACCGACAACGGCGACATGGTTACGCCCGAAGGCAAAAAAGTAGGCGGACACGTCGGCCTGATGTTCTACACCATCGGCCAACGTAAAGGCTTGGGCATCGGCGGCGCGGGAGAACCGTGGTTTGTTGCCGGCAAAGATTTGACCCGCAACCAATTAATCGTCGTACAAGGCCACGACCACCCGCTGCTCTACACCAAGAGCCTGACCATGAACGATTTAAGCTGGACACTGCCCGAACGTCCCGCCGAAGGCCGCTACACCTGCAAAACCCGCTACCGCATGGCCGATGCGCCGTGCGAGCTGCGCTACATCGACGACGAAACCGCCGAGCTGCTGTTCGACGAACCGCAATGGGCCGTTACTCCCGGCCAATCCGCCGTACTCTACGACGGCGACGTATGCTTGGGCGGCGGCATCATTACGGCTACCGACAAACCCGTTATCATTACACAATAACAGTCAGGCCGTCTGAAAAAGCCAACCTGATTTTCAGACGGCCTCACAACAAGGAAACTCACTTTATGGAAAAAATCTGGCTCCAAAGCTACGAGCAAGGCATCCATGCCGAAATCGACACCGAACGCTACAACTCGATTATCGAAGTGTTTCAAGAAAGCGTAAGCAAACACGGCCATCTGCCCGCTTTTCAAAACATGGGCAAAACCCTCACCTACGCCGAAACCGCCAAGCTGGCCGAAAACTTCGCCTCGTTCCTGCAAAATACCCTCAAACTGCCGCGCGGCGAACGCGTCGCCATCATGATGCCCAACCTGCTGCAATACCCCATCGCCCTTTTCGGCGCATTGAAAGCAGGCATGATCGTCGTCAACACCAATCCGCTTTACACCCCGCGCGAACTCGAACACCAACTCAACGACAGCGGCGCGACCACCATCGTGGTGCTGGAAAACTTCGCCAACACGCTGGAATTGGTTTTGCCGCGTACCAAAGTGAAAAACGTGATCGTCGCCAGCGTCGGCGATATGTTCGGCTTGAAAGGCAAGCTGATGAACTTCGTGGTGCGCAAAGTCAAAAAAATGGTGCCCGAATACCGCATCGCCAACGCCATTCCTTTTCAGACGGCCTTAAAAGAAGGCGCAGCGCATCCGTTCACCCCGGTTACCCTCACCCGCGACGACACCGCCTTTCTGCAATACACCGGCGGCACCACCGGCGTGGCCAAAGGTGCCATCCTCACCCACGGCAACATCTGCGCCAATATGCAGCAAGCCGCCGAATGGATTAAAAATTTATTGGAACCCGGCAAAGAAATCGTGATTGCCGCCCTGCCGCTCTACCACATCTTGGCTTTAACCATTAACCTGATGATCTTTACCCAAGCCGGTGCCAAAATCCTGCTGATTACCAATCCGCGCGACATGAAAGGCTTCATGGGCGAATTGAAAAAAGAAAAAATCAGCGTATTCATCGGCGTAAACACCTTGTTTAACGCCATGGTCAACCGCCCCGAACTGGCCGAAATCGACTTTTCCGCCCTCAAGCTCACCCTAGCCGGCGGCATGGCCACCCAAAAACCCGTGGCCGAAAAATGGAAAAACATCACCGGCACACCGATTGTCGAAGCCTACGGCCTCACCGAAGCCAGCCCCGGCGTATGCTGCAACCCGCTCAGCATTCCGTCCTACACCGGCAGCATCGGCCTGCCCGTGCCCTCCACCGAAATCGAACTGCGTGATGCCGACGGCAAAGAAGTGCCGGTAGGACAACCCGGCGAAATGTGGGTGCGCGGCCCGCAAGTGATGAAAGGCTATTGGAACCGCCCCGAAGAAACCGCCAAAACCATCGACAGCCGCGGCTTCCTCGAAACCGGCGACATCGCCGTGGTTGACGAAAAAGGCTGGTTCAAACTGGTTGACCGCAAAAAAGACCTGATTGTCGTTTCCGGCTTCAATGTTTATCCCAACGAAATCGAAGAAGTGGTCGCCCATCACGACAAAGTGCTCGAAGTGGCCTGTATCGGCGTAGCCAGCGAAAAAACCGGCGAAGCCCTGAAACTCTTCGTAGTGAAAAAAGACCCCTCGCTCACTAAAGAAGAGCTTATCGCCTTCTGCCGCACCGAGATGACCGCCTATAAAGTGCCGAAAGACATCGAATTCCGCGACGAGTTGCCGAAATCAAACGTCGGCAAAATCCTCCGCCGCGAACTGCGCGAAGAAGCCAAAAAAGCCTAGCCGCGCTTGCCGCACAAAACAAGAAGGCCGTCTGAAAAGCAATGTTTTTTCGTTTTTCAGACGGCCTCTAAAGTTGAAGGCAAACCCCATTCACGGTAAAATCACGCATTCAAAACGAGCGGTAAAGATCATGACCAAATTTATTTTCGTAACCGGCGGCGTTGTATCTTCACTAGGTAAAGGTATCGCCGCCGCTTCTATTGCCACCATTCTCGAATCGCGCGGCTTGAAAGTCACCATGCTCAAGCTCGACCCCTACATCAACGTCGACCCCGGCACCATGAGCCCCTTCCAGCACGGCGAAGTGTTCGTAACCGAAGACGGCGCGGAAACCGACTTGGATCTCGGCCACTACGAGCGTTTCATCAACTCCACCATGCTGCGCCGCAACAGCTTCAGCGCAGGCCAAGTTTATGAGCAGGTAATCGCCAAAGAACGCCGCGGCGACTACTTGGGCGGCACCGTGCAGGTTATCCCGCACATCACCGACGAAATCAAACGCAAAATCCACGAAGGCGCGGCAGGCCATGATGTCGCCATCGTCGAAATCGGCGGCACCGTGGGCGACATCGAATCGCTGCCTTTCTTGGAGGCCATCCGCCAAATGCGCAGCCAGCTCGGCCGCAACAACACCCTGTTTGTCCACCTGAGCTACGTTCCCTACATTGCCGCAGCGGGCGAAATCAAAACCAAACCGACCCAGCATTCCGTTAAAGAATTGCGCGAAATCGGTATCCAGCCCGACGTGCTCATCTGCCGCATGGACCGCATCCTGCCCGATGAAGAAAAACGCAAAATCGCCCTCTTCTGCAACGTCGAAGAGCGCGCCGTGGCCGGCAGCTACGATGCCGACAGTATTTACGAAATCCCCGAAATGCTTCACAGCCAAGGCATCGACAACATCATTTGCGAGCAGTTGCAATTAAACGTGCAACAGGCCGATTTGACCGAGTGGAAAAAAATCGTTTACGCGATTAAAAACCCCAAACACACCGTTAAAATCGCCATGGTCGGCAAATACGTCGATCTCACCGAATCCTACAAATCGCTCACCGAAGCCCTGAAACACGCCGGCATCCACACCGAAACCGACGTGCAGATTACCTACATCGACAGCGAAGCCATCGAAAAAGAAGGCACCGACTGCCTGAAAGGCATGGATGCCGTTTTAGTGCCCGGCGGTTTCGGTATCCGCGGCGTAGAAGGCAAAATCGCTGCCGTGAAATACGCGCGCGAAAACAAAGTGCCTTATCTGGGCATTTGCTTGGGCATGCAGATTGCACTCATCGAATACGCGCGCGACGTTGCCGGCATCGAAGGCGCGAACTCAACCGAGTTCGACCTGAAAACCGCCTACCCCGTTGTCGCCCTAATCGACGAATGGCAAACCGCCGACGGCAGCGTGGAAAAACGCGACGAAAACACCGACTTGGGCGGCACCATGCGCTTGGGCGCGCAAGAAGTCGAACTCAAACCCGACAGCCTTGCCGCCAAAATTTACGGCAGCACCGCCATCAAAGAACGCCACCGCCACCGCTACGAAGTCAACAACAACTTCATCCCGCAGCTGGAACAAGCCGGTTTGGTGATCGGCGGCGTATCCGCAGGCCGCGAGCGTTTGGTAGAAACCATCGAACTGCCCGACCACCCGTGGTTCTTCGCCTGCCAGTTCCACCCCGAGTTCACCTCCACGCCACGCAAAGGCCACCCGCTGTTTACCGCTTACATCAAAGCGGCTTTGGCCAACAAAAAAGCGTAAGGAAAAACGAAACAGAATTGTTTCAGCCTAATAAAAAAGCTCCCGTTAACAGGTAGCTTTTTTATTGACAACAACTACCCGTTTTATCGGTAGCCTTTACCTCCATGCCGTCTGAAAGTGAATTTTGTGAGTTTCGCTAAAACGGGCTTCCAAACAACAGGTAGCCTTCACAGGGTGGTCTATCCGAGCCTATGATTTGGTTTTAGATACAGGCGTTTCAAAACCATGGCTGATTATGCAAAGTCCCCGACTTTTGATAACAAGCAGCCGTTAACACTTTTTATTGAGCCGTTTAAACATAAGGCCGTCTGAAATTTCAGACGGCCTCAATCATATCGGCATCAGCAGCAGTTTATTTCGCTGCCTGATAAGCTTTGTCTGCCTCTTCAAACTTATCTTCCACTTCTTTCGGCGTTTTGCCCAGCAGCGACACGGCAACGATGGCGATGAAGCAGGCGATGAAGCCGGGTACGATTTCATACAGGCTGCTGCCGGTGAGCGGTTTCCATGTTACAACCACCAATGCACCGGCAACCATGCCTGCCAAGGCACCGGCGGCGGTCATGCGT
This sequence comes from Neisseria sp. Dent CA1/247, assembly GCF_022870825.1. Classification (NCBI taxonomy): domain Bacteria; kingdom Pseudomonadati; phylum Pseudomonadota; class Betaproteobacteria; order Neisseriales; family Neisseriaceae; genus Neisseria; species Neisseria sp. Dent CA1/247. Next base: position 1,994,097 of record NZ_CP091522.1, read on the forward strand.
TTCCAGAATACCGACAGAATCACCACGGGGCCGAACGCGGCGCCGAAACCGGCCCAAGCGTAAGATACCAAGCCCAATACTTTGCTTTCGGGGTCGGCGGCGATAATGATGGCAATCACGGCCACGGCCAGCACCATCAAGCGGCCTACCCATACCAGCTCTTTTTGCGGCGCGTCGGGGCGCAGGAAGCCTTTGTAGAAGTCTTCGGTAATCGCGCTCGAACACACCAGCAGCTGGCACGACAAGGTGGACATCACGGCAGCCAGAATCGCCGAGAGAATCACACCGGCAATCCACGGGTTAAACAAAAGCGTGGTCAAAGCAATGAAGATGCGTTCGTTATTGCCGTCCATGGCCGCCACTTGGTCGGGGTGGCCGCCGAAGTAGGCAATGCCGAAATAGCCGACTGCACAGGCTCCGGCCAAGCACAGAATCATCCACGTCATCCCGATACGGCGGGCGGATACCAGCGATTTCACGTTTTCCGCCGCCATAAAGCGCGCCAAGATGTGCGGCTGGCCGAAATAGCCCAAGCCCCATGCGGCGGTGGAAATAATCCCCATCAGCGTGGTGCCGGCCAGCAGGCTGCCGTATTCTTTGCCGGTGGTTGCGGCTACGCTTTGAATGGCTGTGCTCATTTGATCGGCACCGCCCAAAGCGAGGTAAACCATAATCGGGGTCAGAATCAGGGCGAAAATCATCAGCGTGGCCTGAATCGTATCCGTCCAGCTTACCGCCAAGAAGCCGCCGATAAAGGTGTAGGCAATGGTTGCGCCCGCGCCCAGCCACATGGCTTGTGTGTAGGTAACGTCAAACAGACTTTGGAACAGACGTGCGCCGGCCACAATGCCCGAGGCGCAATAAATGGTGAAGAAAAACAGAATAATCGCCGCCGAAATCACCTTCATCAATTTACCTTTCGCGCCGAAACGGTGGAAAAAGTAATCTGGCAGCGTCAGCGCGTTATTGTTGTATTCGGTGTGGACGCGCAGCCGCCCCGCCACCAAACGCCAGTTGAAATACGCACCGACCGTCAAACCGATGGCAATCCATGCCTCGCTCAAACCGCCGGCGTAAATCGCACCGGGCAGACCCATCAAAAGCCAGCCCGACATATCGGAAGCACCTGCCGACATCGCCGTTACGAAACTGCCCAAACTGCGGCCGCCGAGAATATAGTCGTCAAAACTGCGGGTGGAATAATATGCCGCCATACCGATCAGCAATACTGCGACCAGGTACATCCCGAAGGTAACGTACATCGGATTAAAATTGCCCATAAATACCTCGATTTCTAAACTTAACAAGCCGCGCCATCATGTGGCGCTTAAGCGTTTCTTTTTCTGCCGTGCGTACTTTGGTAAAAGACGCATCGGCATTTAACCGCAGGCCTTGATTTAAGTCAAGATTCGTTAATCTGCGTTTATCTTTAAGCGATTAACGGTAATTTCCGTCTGATAAGGCCGTCTGAAAACCTGCTTTCAGACGGCCCCAATCTATTCCAAATAGTATGCCAAACCCGATATCGAAACACGCAATGCCGACATTCCGCACGGCAACGGCCATCGCCCTACGAGGCCGTCTGAAACGGCGGCATCCCTAAGTGGAGCGCCAACTGCTATAATGGCCGCCTTAAAAAACACACCAAGGCAGCATGATTATGATGGTACATCCTCAGTTCAGCCCCGAGCTGATCAGCATCGGCCCGCTGGCTATCCGCTGGTATGCACTCAGCTATATTTTGGCCTTCGTTCTGTTTATTTGGTTGGGCAGACGGCGCATCAATCAAGGCAACACCGTGTTCACCAAAGAAATGCTCGACGATTTGCTCACTTACGGCGTACTCGGCGTGATTTTGGGCGGGCGCTTGGGCTATGTGCTGTTTTACAAGTTTTCGCACTACATGCAAAACCCGGGCGACATTTTGAAAGTTTGGGAAGGCGGCATGTCGTTCCACGGCGGCTTTTTGGGCGTGTTGGTTGCCATGTGGCTGTTCGGACGCAAACGCGGCATCGGCTTTTGGCGCGTTGCCGATTTCGTTGCCCCGCTGGTGCCGCTGGGTTTGGCTTCCGGCCGCATCGGTAATTTCATCAACGGCGAACTGTGGGGCCGCGTGACCGACCTCAACGCCTTTTGGGCCATGGGTTTTCCGCAGGCGCATCACGAAGATGCCGCCGCAGCAGTCCACAACCCGCAATGGGCGGAATGGCTCGCACAATACGGTATGCTGCCGCGCCATCCCTCGCAGCTTTATCAGTTTGCGCTCGAAGGCATCTGCCTGTTTGTGATTGTGTGGCTGTTTTCTAAAAAACCGCGCCCGGTCGGACAAGTATCGATGGTTTTCCTTGCCGGCTACGGCATCTTCCGCTTTATCGCCGAATACGCCCGCCAACCCGACGACCACCTCGGCCTGCTCACTTTAGGTCTTTCGATGGGGCAATGGCTGAGCGTGCCGATGATCGTGCTCGGTATGATCGGCTTTATCTATTTCGGCAAACGCAACGAAGCGCTGAAATAATCCGTATCGGCAACACACTACATCCATGATCAACAGGCCGTCTGAAAACCTTTTTTCAGACGGCCTTAAGAAAGTCAACACATCATGCTTTTAATGATCGACAACTACGACAGCTTCACCTACAACATCGTCCAATACTTCGCCGAACTCGGCCAAGAAGTGGTCGTGCGCCGCAACGACGACATCACGTTAGACGAAATTGCCGCCCTCAAACCGCAATACCTCGTCATCGGCCCCGGCCCCTGTTCGCCCAAAGAAGCGGGCATTTCCGTAGCCGCCATGCAGCATTTCGCCGGCAAACTGCCGATTATGGGCATCTGCCTCGGCCATCAAACCATAGGCGAAGCATTCGGCGGCAACATAGTACGCGCCAAAACACTGATGCACGGCAAAGTGTCGCCGGTACACCACCACAACCGCGGCATGTTTAAAGACCTGCCCAACCCGGTAACCTGCACCCGCTACCACAGCCTCGTCATCGACCGCGCCACCCTGCCCGACTGTTTGGACATCACGGCTTGGACGGACGACGGCGAAATCATGGGCGTGCGCCACAAGCATTTTCCCATCGAAGGCGTGCAGTTCCATCCCGAAGCCCTGCTCACCGAACACGGGCATGAAATGCTCGATAATTTCTTAAAAGAATTTGCCGACTTTCAGACGGCCTGATTACATATACCAAAGGCCGTCTGAAACCGTTCAGACGGCCTTCACGAAAACTTATCCGTTTAAAGGCAACACCCCGATGATTACCCCGCAGCAAGCCATTGCCCGCCTTATCGACAATAACGAACTCTTTTACGACGAAATGACCGACCTGATGCGCCAGATTATGAGCGGTCAGGTTCCGTCCGAACAGATTGCCGCCATTCTTACCGGCCTGCGCATCAAAGTGGAAACCGTGTCCGAAATCAGCGCCGCCGCCGCCGTCATGCGCGAATTTGCCACCCCCGTGCCCGTGCAGGACAACACCCATCTGGTCGATATCGTCGGCACCGGCGGCGACGGCGCGCAAACATTCAATATATCCAGCACCGCCATGTTTGTGGCCGCAGCCGCCGGAGCCAAAGTAGCCAAACACGGCGGCCGTTCGGTGTCGTCTTCCAGCGGCGCGGCAGACGTTATGGAACAAATGGGCGCAAGCCTTAACCTTTCTCCCGAACAAGTCGGCGGCAGCATCGACAATATCGGCATCGGCTTTATGTTCGCCCCCAACCATCATAGTGCCATGCGCTACGTTGCCCCTGTGCGCCGTTCATTGGGCTTCCGCAGCATCTTCAACATTTTAGGCCCGCTTACCAACCCCGCAGGCGCACCCAACCAGCTTTTGGGCGTGTTTCATATCGACTTGTGCGGCATTCTCTCGCGCGTGCTGCAACAACTCGGCTCCCGCCACGTTTTAGTGGTCAACGGCAGCGACGGCCTCGATGAAATCACCATTACCGGCGCCACCCGCGTGGCCGAGCTGCATAACGGCCGCATCAGCGAATACGACATCACGCCCGACCAATTCGGCCTGCCCGTTTACGCTAATCTCGACGACATCCGCGTAGCCGACAGCACCGAATCGCTCGCCATGATGAACCGCGTGTTGGCAGGCGAAACCGGAGCCGCGCGCGACATCGTATTGCTCAATGCCGCAGCCTGCCTGTATGCGGGCGATATCGTACCTTCGCTGCAAGAAGGTGTAGCCGCCGCCGCCCAAGCCATCGATTCGGGCAAAGCCAAAGCCAAACAGCAGGCATTTATCGACTACACCCGACAGGCAGCGGCGGAGCAGAACGCATAAACTTTACCATCTGCACATCCGCCGTTATCCGTTAAAACCGCCATCATCCTTAAGGCCGTCTGAAAACATGCACTACTTCAGCATCCACACCCAACAAGGCGAACATCTGGGCTTTTTCATCATGCTGCCCGATGACGAATCCGAACAGCCGCCCTTGAGCGGCCGTTTTGCCATCAAACTGCAAAGCGAAAACACCCCGCAAGACACCGCCGCCGCCCGCGCCGTTGAATTGTACGGGCAGTACGAAACACCGCTTTATTGGAAAGTGGAAAAAGACCATGTTGTGCTGTTTGACGACGAAAACCTTCTCGGCCGCATCCGCAACGAATACCTCAGCATCGGCGGGCAAACGCTGGTGCTGAACGACCTTACAGGAATGATGTAAATGGAAAGCGTATTTATCCTGATCCCCATCAGCATTGTTTTGGCTTTTCTGATTGCTTATTTTTTCTGGTGGTCGGGCAAAAACGGGCAGTTTGACGATTTGGAAGGCCCCGCCCACCGCATCATCATGGATGACGACGACACCGCCGACACGCCCGCTTCCGGCAACAACCAAGAAAAGCCCGACAATGAGCCTGAAAGATAATCTGAATTTCTCCACCGGCCGCCGCTTCGCGCCGCTGTTCGGCACACAATTTTTAGGCGCGTTTAACGACAACCTGTTTAAAACCGCCCTGTTTGTGATGATCAGCTTCTACGGCTTGGGAGAAAACACCGTGCTGCCCGCCAGCCAAATGCTCAACCTCGGCGCCCTGCTGTTTATCCTGCCCTATTTTCTGTTTTCCGCCATCTCAGGCCAACTAAGCACCAAGTTCGACAAAGCGCGGCTGGCGCAGGTTATCAAAGTGCTGGAAATTGCAGTGATGACCGTCGCCGCTTACGGCTTCTATATCCAATCCGCGCCGCTGCTGCTGTTTTGCCTGTTTTGCATGGGTACGCAATCCACCCTGTTCGGCCCGCTGAAATACGCCGTGCTGCCCGATTATCTCAACAGCAAAGAGCTGATCATGGGCAACAGCCTGATTGAATCGGGCACCTTCATCGCTATTCTGTTCGGCCAGATTCTCGGCACAGCCGTAGCGGGCATTCCGCCCCATTTCGTCGGCATGATGGTGATGACCGTCGCCATCGCAGGCACCGTTACCAGCATGTTTATGCCGCGTGTCGCCGCCAAAGACCCCGCCACCCGCATCGAGCCGAACATCGCCAAAGGCACTTGGGTGCTGCTGAGAGAAACCTTCGCCCAACGCGAACTGTACGCCGCCATCATCGGCATTTCGTGGTTTTGGATGGTCGGCGCCGTTTATACCACCCAACTGCCTACCTTCACCCAAATCCATCTCGGCGGCAACGACAACGTATTCAACCTGATGCTGGCCCTGTTTTCGATAGGCATCGCCGCCGGTTCGATCATGTGCGCCAAAGTCAGCCACCAACGCCTACACCTCGGGCTGGTCGCCATAGGCGGCGCGGGCCTAACCGTTAGCGGGCTGCTGCTGGTGTGGCTGACTTACGGTCAACGTTTCACACAGCTTCAAGGCATCGGCTGGTTTTTGTCTCAAGCCAACGCCTATCCGGTTATCCTTACCATGATCGCCATCGGTTTTTTCGGCGGCTTTTTCTCCGTGCCGCTCTACACTTGGCTGCAAACCGCCAGCAGCGAAACCTTCCGCGCCCACGCCATTGCCGCCAACAATATCGTTAACGGCATGTTTATGGTAACGGCCGCACTGTTGAGCGCATTACTGCTGTTTGCCTTCGACAGCATTACCCTGCTTTATCTCGTGGTAGCGCTGGGCAACATACCGCTGGTGGCCTACCTGCTCAAACTCGAACCGCGTTTTTGGCAGGATTTGAAACACTATTTCCGCATCAACTGATCACCAAACACATGAGGCCGTCTGAACAGTTTCAGACGGCCTCTCACTTTATTTTCATCAAACCGGCATCACATACGCTTCAAAGATTTACCCTTCACACCATCCGCCCAAATCAAATCTATACCGTATAATGGCGGCAACATAACACCACGAAAAGGAAAAAACCATGCGCTGGCAAGGCAGAAAGCAAAGCTCAAACGTAGAAGACCGCCGCGGGCGTTCCGGCCGTATCGGCGGCAAAGGCACGGGCATCATCGGCATCATCATCTTATTGGTAGGCGCTTACTACGGCGTGGATTTATCCGGCTTGGTCGGCACACCCTCGCCTACGCAAATCACTCAGCCGCAAACCAAATTAGACAGCAAACTCGAAGCCCAACTCAACGAACTTTCGCGCGTGGTGCTGGCCGACACCGAAACCGTATGGAGCAATTATTTCGCCAAAAACGGCAGCCGCTACACACCGACCACACTGGTACTCTACACCGCCGGCACGCAAACCGCCTGCGGCACTGGCCAAGCAGCGATGGGGCCGTTTTACTGTCCTGCCGACCGCAAAGTCTATATCGACTTATCGTTTTATGAAGACATGCGTAAAAAACTCGGTGCATCCGGCGATGCCGCCTTCTCTTATGTAATCGCCCACGAAGTCGGCCATCATATACAAAACCTGCTCGGCATCTTGCCCCAAGTCAACCAAATGCAGCAGGCGGCAAACTCCAAAGCACAAGCCAATGCACTTTCCGTCAAGCTGGAATTGCAGGCCGACTGCTTTGCCGGCATTTGGGCGCATTACGCCGTTAACCAAAACCTGTTTGAAGAAGGCGACATCGAAGAAGCCGTCAACGCCGCCGAAGCCGTGGGCGACGACCGCCTGCAACAACAATCCAAAGGCTACGTTGTACATGACAGCTTTACCCACGGCTCGTCAGCACAACGCATGGCATGGTTTAAGCGCGGCTTAAACAGCGGCGACGTCAACCAATGCAATACTTTCGGCAACTAAATCAAGCATATCCAAGCTGTTAACAGCGCAGCGTTTCGCCTGCTGCTCAACAAGCGCCACATCAATCGGAAGGGAGAAGCCTCGCGTTTCTCCCTTCCGATTTATTTACCGTATCCGCCTAATTTACATTTCCTATACTTGCAATGCGAACTGTTTTTATTTATATTCTCAAACACGCTAATAATAAAACTAAATCTCATTACGAATTCCAAAATAACGGGACAAGGAGCACGAAAATGTTTGTATGTATCTGCAATGCCATTACAGACCGCCAAATTCAAGAAACCGTCGCCGCCGGCGCTTCCAGTTTGAGCGACCTGCAAGCCCAACTGGGCGTCGCAACCTGCTGCGGCTGTTGCAGCGAATTGGCCTCTTCCTTCCTCACCGGCAGCAACGCTTCCGGCACCAGCACCATGACCGCCGGTATCAACGTACAAAGCTAAGTTATTATTCAACACCATTTATAAAACACACAGGCCGTCTGAAATATTTCAGACGGCCTGTCTTCATTTCCGCACCAATAACTTAACCGTACTTAACCGCGCGGATGGTGTTCCTGCACGATATTTTTCAACCTCTCGTTAGCAACATGGGTGTAAATCTGGGTAGTGCTGATGTCGGCGTGGCCGAGCAGCAGTTGTACCACGCGCAGGTCGGCGCCGTGATTGACGAGATGGGTGGCGAAGGCGTGGCGCAATCCGTGCGGGCTAAGGTGTTCGATACCGGCTTCTTGGGCGTATTTTTCAACAATCATCCAAGCGAGCTGGCGGCTGATGCCGGTGCGTTTCTGGCTCACGAACAATTCGTCGCAGGCTTTGTTTTTCAGCAGCAGCGGCCGGGCTTCGGCGAGGTAGCGTTTTATCCAGTAGGCGGCTTCTTCGCCGAGCGGCACAATGCGCTGTTTGTTGCCTTTGCCGATGGTGTTGATGATGCCTTTGTGCAGATTAGCTTGGCCGATTTGGAGTTTTACCGCTTCGCTGACGCGCAGGCCGGTGGCGTAGATAAGCTCCAACAGGGCTTTATCGCGCAGGCCGTGTGTGCTTTCTGTGTCGGGAGCATTCAGCAGCGCGTCGATTTGTGCTTCGGTAATCAGCTTGGGCAGGGTTGTGGGCTGTTTGGGCGTGGTGAGGTGGCGGGTGGGGTTGTCGCTGCGCCGTTCGGTTTCGAGCAGCCAAGCGTAAAGGCGTTTGCAGGCGGAAAGGGCGCGGGCTTGCGAACGGGTTTTCTCGTCGGGATGGTAAATGGCGGCGGATAAGTCGCTGCTTTGTGCGTTTTGCCAGTTGAGGCCGTGTTCGGCTAAGCGCGCGGCGACTTTTTGCAGGTCGCGCCGGTAGCTGTCGAGTGTGTTTTGGCTGAGGCGGTCGTTGAGCCAGAGGTGTTCGAGCAGGCGGTCGATTAGGTCATTCATAGATGTTTGTATACCGGTTGGTTTTCAGACGGCCTTAGCAGTAAATAAACTTTATTTCTGATACGACTTGCTGCAATAAATTTATTTGCTATTTATTTCAACACCTTCATGTTGCAGCAGCCAGCGTTTAATCGCCAGCGCGTCGCCTTCTCCGCTGGAAAATCCGCCCAAGCCTTGTTTGGCGACGACGCGGTGGCACGGCACCACTAAGGCCAGCGGGTTTTTGCCGCATGCGCCGCCGACTGCGCGGGGATGGCTGCCGATTTTGCGGGCGATGTCTTGGTAAGTGAGCACTTCTCCGGCGGGGATTTCGGCAATCGCCTGCCAAACTTTCTGCTGGAACGCCGTGCCTTGCGTGGAAATCGGGTGATGAAAGTTTTTCAGACGGCCTGAGAAGTAGTCGTCCAGTTTGTTTTTCCATGCTTCGGGCAAGGGGTAAGGCGCATATTCGGGGCGGCCGTGCAGGTTTACTTCGACAAGGTTTTCCTCTGCATCGAAGATTAAGGTGATGTCGCCGAACGGGGCGGAATAAAGACAAGGATAGTTCATGGTTTAAGGCCGTCTGAAAAATTATCGCTGAATATTCAAACATGCCGCCAGTTTGGTTTCGGCTTGCGGCCATTCTGCGCGGATCATGCTGTACATCACGGTATCGCGCACGCTGCCGTCTCGCCGGGCTTGGTGCCCGCGTAAAACGCCGTCTTTTTTCGCGCCCAAGCGTTCGATGGCCTGCTGCGAACGGGTGTTCAGAATATCGGTGCGCCAGCCAACGGTTTGTACGGCAAGCGTTTCAAAGGCATGGCGCAACAGCAGGTATTTGCAGGTGGTGTTCACATGGCTGCGCCAGTAGCTGCGGGCATACCAGGTATAGCCGATTTCCAAACGCGCGGCGGCGGGGACGATATCGTGATAGCTGGTGCTGCCGATCACTTTGCCGTTGCGCTCGTCAATCACGGCGAAGGCCAAGCGGTTAGGCATGTTTAAGGCCGTCTGAATATAGGCGACGGTGTTGTGCGGTTCGGGCACGGAGGCAAACACCAGCTGCCACAGTTCGCCGTCGGCCGCGGCTTCGCGCAAACCTTCTTCGTGCTGCATACCCAACGGCTCCAAACGGATGCCGTTTAAGCTGAGGGTAATCGGTTGCGGTGTATTCATGGTTTCACCTTTTTTCAGACGGCCTTACTGACGGTTTCCAACACTTCCTGCGCGTGCCCCGCTACTTTGACTTTGCGCCATTCGTGCTCGATTTCGCTTTGTTTGTTGAGTACGAAAGTGCTGCGTTCGATGCCGAGCGATTCTTTGCCGTAGAGTTTTTTCAGTTTGATCACATCGAACAGTTTGCACACGGTTTCGTCTTTGTCGCTGAGCAGTTCAAATTGGAAACCTTGTTTGGCACAAAAGTTCTGATGCGATTTCACGCCGTCGCGCGAGATGCCGACCACGGTGTAGCCGAGGGCTTTGAATTGGTCCAAGCGGGCGTTGAAGTCCAAGCCTTCGGTGGTGCAGCCGGGCGTGCTGTCTTTGGGGTAGAAATAAACCACCAGCGGCAGGTGTCCGTCGGATACGAAATCGCGCTCGGCGGAAGATGGCAGGGTAAAGCTGTATTGCGGCATGTCGTTCTCTTTCTCAATCGGTTTTCAGACGTCCTTTATCTTATACCATTCTGCGCTTACACCCAAAGGCCGTCTGAAAAAACGAATCAACCGGATAAAACCCCTACACCTCCCACCCGGCTTGGCTCCGGCATGACGAACCGCAATCAATCCGTCCGGTTAACAATCAATTCAAATTCAAATCTGCGGCCGTCTGAAAATTCCGGCACGGCTTTAGGCAGGCTTCCTTTATAATGGCGGAACTTTGTCAATAAAGGAAAACTGAAATGGGTGTTTTACACAGTTTGCTGGGCATGGCGGTGCTGGTGGCGATTGCGGTGCTGCTTTCCACCAACCGCAAGGCCATCAACATCCGCACGGTGGCCGGTGCGTTTCTGATTCAGGTGGCTCTGGGCGCATTGGTGCTGTATGTGTCGCAAGGACGCGATATGCTGCAAGGCGCGTCGAACGCCATCAGCAATGTGATTGCTTACGGCAACAACGGCGTGAGTTTTTTGTTTGGCGGCTTGGTGTCGGACAAAATGTTTGAAATGTTCGGCGGCGGCGGCTTTGTGTTTGCCCTGCGCGTGTTGCCGATGATTGTGTTTTTCTCATCGCTGATGGCGGTGCTGTACTACATCGGCGTGATGCAGGTGCTGATTAAAGTCATCGGCGGTTTTCTGCAAAAAGTGTTGGGCACATCGAAAGCCGAATCCATGTCGGCGGCGGCCAATATTTTCGTAGGCCAAACGGAAGCGCCGCTGGTGGTGCGCCCGTATATCCGCAGAATGACCGAATCGGAGCTGTTTGCCGTGATGAGCGGCGGTTTGGCTTCGGTGGCCGGTTCGGTGTTGGCCGGTTATGCCCAAATGGGCGTGCCGCTGCCCTATCTGATTGCCGCTTCGTTTATGGCGGCACCGGGCGGTTTGCTGTTCGCCAAACTGTTGGTACCCGAAACGGAAAAAACGCAAAACGATGAAGAAGTGTTGGCCGAAAATGAAGAAGACAAGCCGACCAACGTGATCGACGCGGCGGCCGGCGGTGCGGTAACCGGCGCGCAAATCGCCATTGCTGTGGGCGCGTCGCTGCTGGCATTCGTCGCTTTAATTGCCATGATCAACGGCATTATCGGCGGCATAGCGGGCTGGTTCGGCCACGGTGATTTGACCTTGCAGGCCATTCTGGGCTGGGTGTTTTCGCCGCTGGCTTGGATTATCGGCGTGCCGTGGCATGAGGCGGGTGTGGCAGGTTCGTTAATCGGGCAAAAAGTAGTGGTGAACGAATTTGTGGCCTATTCCGAATTTGTGAACTACTTGAAACCCGAATCGGCAGTTAAACTCACCGACACCACCAAAGCGATTATTTCTTTCGCGCTATGCGGATTTGCCAACTTGGGTTCGATTGCCGTATTGGTGGGCGGCTTGAGCATTATGGCGCCGAACCGCCGCAAAGACGTAGCCCGCTTGGGCATCAAAGCAGTGGTTGCCGGTTCGCTGTCTAACCTGATGAGCGCGGTGATTGCAGGCTTGTTTATCGGCTTGTCGGGCGTAAGTATCTTGTCGTAAAAGAATCTGGTTATTGGTGAGGCCGTCTGAAAGCAAACTTGTGAGCTTCGCTTTCAGACGGCCTCGTTACATCTGTTCTAATCAAATCACTATTGATCTAAAACTCAATCTCAAGCCGGCGTTACATGCTTTCTCAAGCCCGGCTAAAAACACCTCTGCTCTTCTTCCCAAACCATCGTCTGCAACAAAACAAACAGCCTGACGGCACAAAACCCGTCAGGCTGTTACTTCTTTCTATCCTAAAATCAAACCAACAATGGATTAAGAGCGTGTTTGCAACATCCAAGATTCGATTTTACGCGCATCGTTCACACGGCTCAGAGAAGAAGGCGCATTCAACAATACGATGGTTACAGGTTGGTTCTGCACTTTGGCCTTCACAACCATAGAACGGCCTGCCTCGCGGATATAACCGGTTTTCTGAAGCTCGATGTTCCAACCGCCCTCACGAACCAAAGCATTGCTGTTGCGATAGCTTTGCTGGCCTTTATGCGTGTAAACCGCGCGGTAGTTGGAAACGCTGTCGCGGCGGATAACCGGATATTTGCTCGCAGCCTGAACCATTTTGCTCAAATCGTTGGCCGTGGAAACATTGCGGAAATCCAAACCGGTCGGCTCGTAAAAACGGGTATTGCCCATGCCCAAGCTTTGCGCTTTGCGGTTCATCGCATCCACAAATGCAGACATACCGCCCGGATAGCTGCGGCCAAGCGCATGAGTAGCGCGGTTTTCACTGCTCATCAGGCTCAGATGCAAAAGCTCGCCGCGCGTCAGCGTAGTGCCCACCGCCAAACGGCTGCCCGTACCTTTCAGGCGGTCAATTTCAGCAGCGGTAATGGTAATCGGCTCGTTCATATTCTGATTCGCATCCAACACCACCATCGCAGACATCAATTTTGAAATCGAAGCAATCGGCATTACGCGGTTGGGATTTTTCTGAAACAGCACTTCGCCGGTTTTATTGTTCACGATCAAAGCAGATTGCGAAGACAGCAAGGGGCCTGCATAAGCGGCCTGTGCTTCAAGCTGGTCTTCAATTTTCATGGTCGCAAATGCGCCCAAGGGATCGCTTTCAACGGGGAAGTTCTGCTCCAAAAACTGACCCAGCACGTCCAAATCATCCGCTGCGGCAGGTAGGCTGAAAGCAGCCAAACCAATGCTCAAACAAGCTGCGGCAATTTTTTTGCTGATATTCATCATCGGCATTTTTCATCTTCCGTGTGTACTTAAGTTGAAACAAATGTGCCGCCATAACAAAGCTACTGTTTGGGCCTTATGACAACACGTTCTATCTGTAATTAGTAAATTATTGATTAAAACGGGCTTTGCTGTAAAGCCGAAAAATATATTTTCCCCCATTTAAACCATATTTTACCTTTTCAAACTATTAAATAAGCATAAAAAACTTCAAAAAACCTTACAATAAATAACTATATTTACTTTAACTAAGATTATTTAATATGTTGTATGAAGCTTACACTCAAAAGTGCTACCCTACTCCGCCTTACTTTCCAAATCATTAAAACCCGGCAAAAAGCACACCCCTTTCATTCTCTCAAAGCATTTATCCGCTTAGTTTGATAAACAAGCAGATACTTATTATACTTATCGGTTCAACCAAGCAAATTCTGCATCTTAAACATCACACAATAATCCTGAAGAAAATATAAATATGTCAGACGAAAAACGTTTCTGCTCGTTTTGCGGTAAACCTGAGCACGAAGTAAAAAACCTGATTGAAGGCGAAAAAGCTTTAATCTGCAACGAATGCGTGGAAACTTGCGGCATCATGCTCAAAGCCCAGCATGAAGATTCCGATATGCCCGCCGAAAACGCAGCGCAAGACCGTTTACCCACCCCTGCCGAAATCGTGGCCAATCTCAACGACCACGTTATCGGGCAAGAACAAGCCAAAAAAGCATTGGCCGTCGCCGTTTACAACCACTACAAACGCTTACGCCACCCGAAAAACAGCGAAAACGTAGAACTGTCCAAAAGCAATATTTTGCTCATCGGCCCCACAGGATCCGGTAAAACCCTATTGGCACAATCACTTGCACGCAAACTGGATGTACCTTTTGTGATGGCGGATGCAACTACGCTCACAGAAGCAGGTTATGTCGGCGAAGATGTAGAGCAAATCATTACCAAACTTTTGGGCAAGTGTGATTTCGATGTGGAGAAAGCCCAGCGCGGCATCGTATATATTGATGAAATCGACAAAATTTCCCGCAAAAGCGACAACCCTTCCATTACCCGCGACGTATCCGGCGAAGGCGTACAACAAGCATTGTTGAAACTGATTGAAGGAACGGTAGCTTCCGTACCTCCGCAAGGCGGCCGCAAACACCCCAATCAAGAATTCATCAATGTGGACACCACCAATATCTTGTTCATCTGCGGCGGTGCATTTGCAGGCTTGGAAAAAGTGATCCGCCAGCGTACCGAAAAAGGCGGCATCGGCTTCGGAGCGGTTGTGAGCAGTAAGGATGAAAATGCCGACATTACGGCACTGTTTGAAACCGTTGAGCCGGAAGACTTAATCAAATTCGGCTTGATTCCCGAACTGATCGGCCGTCTTCCCGTTATTGCCACGCTGGCCGAGCTTGATGAAGATGCCTTGATCAACATTCTGACCGAACCGAAAAACGCCCTTATCAAGCAATATCAAGCATTGTTTGCAATGGAAGGCGTAGAATTGGAAGTTTTGCCTTCCGCCCTGCGCAGCATTGCCAAACAAGCTATGGAGCGCAAAACCGGCGCCCGCGGCTTGCGTTCGATTGTCGAACGATGCCTGCTCGAGACTATGTATATCCTTCCCGACCTGAAAGAAGTCAAGAAAGTTGTGGTTAATGAGAATGTGATTGGAAAAGGCGAAAAGCCTAAGCTGTTGCTTTCAGACGGCACCGAATATCAAGAAGCCAATTCAAGCAAAAAGCCCGCTGCATAAAAGCCCATAAAAATTACCCCTTGATTGCCTAGTCTTTTTAACAATTTGGCAATCAAGGGATTTTTAAAAAATAAAAATATCAATTACTTAACATATCAATAAATCTGATTAGCCAACCAAATTCTGCTCCGCAGTCCCCAATAACTGCTTATCCCCGTCGTACTGTGTATCATTTTTCCATTCTTCACTATAACAATCGTGGGGGTGACTGCGATTTTCCAATGAGCCGAAATACTACCGTCCATATCGTTTACCGTTTCAAAACTCAAACCTTTATCACGCATGTAAGCCTGCACTTCTTGAGCAGAACCTGATTTCAAAGCGACACTCAACACAGGTATTCCCGATTGATGCAAACGCTGCACCACCGGAGAAGTATGACTGCAAATACCGCACCAACTACCCCAAAAATAGACCACAGCGGCACGATCTTTGCTGAGTTTGCTTAAACTGGTTTGCTTCTCATCCAGTAAAGAAAGAGGCTGCTCTGCAAACTCCAAAGGTTGCACAGGTTTACGCCACCAATCTACCGCAACAGAAATCAATAAAACCATTAAGGCCGTCTGAAAAATGCTTTTAAGCCAACGTTTTGCTTTTGAAGCCATTTATCTTAATCCTTTTGATCTTTCATCAAAAAACCTGAATGCACGATAATACTTCATCCCAAATACGGTTATTGTCCGTATGATCCTGCGTCCACCAACACAGCTCCATAATGGCCGAGGTATCGGAAAGTGCAATCACAGCAATTTCGAGATCTGAAATATCACTGCTGCAACATTTTTGAACAGAAGCAATAATTTGATTTTTTAACAGCCCCCATATCAGATGCCGCCGACAGACTGAAAGTTGTGTTTTAACAATATTTACTACTGGTATTAACGGTTACCGGCGAGATAAAAAGCTGGGCATTCGGAATCACAATGCATCTGCTATCATAAGTACACAGCGTAGTGGCGCGAATTTCTATATTTTCTACCGTTCCCTCAAACGAACCGGACACAATGCTGTCTCCGATTCTGAACAGTTTCACTCAAAAAGCAGCAGAATACCCGAAAGCAGATTTTGAAAAATATCTTTAAACACAAAACCAATCGCCACCGAACCGATACCTAATGCACTAATCAATTGTGCCGGCGTGAAATCGGGAATGGCAATCATCATCGCAGCCAAAAATCCGACAAATATAATTAACGCCCCGCCGATTCGTTGCAAAACCAGCAAAAGATTCATGCGCCCACTCAATCGGTTGGCAAACAGTTTGGCCGTTAACGACTTAAAAAGTTTGGATAAAAACCAAAACAGAATAAATACCGACAAAGCCAAAACCAGATACGGAACCCTCAACCAAAAAGCTTGAAGCATTGTCTGCACACTACCGGCCATGGTTTCATAATTACTCAAACTTTAGCTAATGCCGTTATTCAATTTTTCAAATGTGTTCGTCATCGCTTAATACATGGCTCAAGGCCGTCTGAAATTATTTTGTTTAGCTAAAAATGAATAAAGTGCATTCTATGAAAAACTTGCACTTCATACTTATTGCTCATTCCGTAAAATAAACCTCCAAGATAAAAAGCCGAAATCCCGATATTGGATTTCGACATCTTATCTTGGCACTCTGTCAGCTTCTGAATGATTATTGAGCTTTCAATTTGAAAATCATTAGCCGCCTATTTTTTCACAATCACCATCGGTAGCAAACCTTTCAGCAGAAGCAGCATTGCTACATCGGTAGGCCTCTCCGGAACTGCTCATCCACACTGCTTTTGTATAACCGCTATCTGCCTTGGGTTTGGCAATGAGATTGTAAGCGATACTGTCTCGAACAGGCATACTAACTTGAAAATCATATTTTCTTTTAACTTCTGCATCTATGTGGGATGCTCGTACCAAGGTTTGTAACTGGACTAGAGTTTTATAATTTGCCGGTTCTTTAATTCTTTGTGTTTTGATTTCATTATTGATATTAATCAATCCAACATGAGCCTGTGTAAGATGACCACGCTCAATGTAGTGCATATATGATGGAAATGCTATTACCGCAAGAATGCCGATCACGGCCACGGTTATCATCATTTCCAGCAAAGTAAAGCCTTTCTGCTTTGTATACTTTGTCATGACGCTCTCTCCCTAGTCTGCAGATACATACGACTGCAAAACTACAACGGTATTGGCATTTTTACCCCAAGCTTTAGCCGTAACACGGTAAATGACCGAACCGTCATTTTGAGTGCTGATATATTCGATAATATAGCGCGGATCTTGACTGGCTCCGGACTTGGGTAACGGTGTGCCTTTAGTATCTATATAAAGTTTAGCTCTGCTTCCACCATCACTTCTTTGCCACGCCTCTACTGAAGAATTACCGGCAACAACAATATCTCCGAAGCTACCTTCGGCACTACCGGCCGCTCTGCATCTGGCATTTTCACAGCTATCGGTAAATTGAATCACTCCGTCAAACTCTGCGATTTCCTTTTCTCCTGCCCTTAAAGCTGCCTCTGCCAGTGCCGCTGCAAATTTCCGGTCTGCGTCATTGGTGCTGATGCGCTGCTCGGTGTTGTAGGATTGTGTAGCACTAACAACGAAAAATGCCACAACAATCATCACCATCAGCACAATAAACAAAGAGAATCCTTGCTGTGCCGATTTATCCGCATAATTTACAGTGTACGGTTTGCGCATGAGTTCCCCCCCCTCACAGAAGCATTAATCGTGTAAATTTGGTTTGGGTCTTGAGTGCCACCATTCAAAGTCATTTGTATTAATGCCGGCATTTTTGACAATTTGGAAGAATATTCAAATGTTTCAAAC
This sequence comes from Neisseria sp. Dent CA1/247, assembly GCF_022870825.1. Lineage (NCBI taxonomy): Bacteria > Pseudomonadati > Pseudomonadota > Betaproteobacteria > Neisseriales > Neisseriaceae > Neisseria > Neisseria sp. Dent CA1/247. The sequence continues at coordinate 2,011,625 of NZ_CP091522.1, forward strand.
TTTGTCTTATCCGGTAGTATTTCTTTCGGGCAATTATTCACATAGGTATATCTAAAATTAGCTCCTGTAACATCTCTGATCAATAATTGCGGACTTCCCCAATTATCACCCTCCAATTGGAAACGGAATAAACCTGACTGACCATTGATACTACCGGTTACATAAGCATTAACCACATAGTTCATAACCATCATTTCACTCTGCTGCTGAGTGGAAATACCCAATTCAGTTATCAGTGTATTTTGGGCAGGTACATTATCTGCAGCCGGACGGATTACCGTTTTGCAGCTACTGAAAACCAAAGGTTGGCTGCCCGCACCATTTGATGTAGCACTTATATTTCCTGATCCGGAACCGTATATGAATACCAAAGCATCAGAGCTTGCTGTAAACCCGACAGATTGGAATTGATTCCGTGGAACAGAGCGGACGGGCATCAGGTTGGAGGCATCATTCTCAAGCTTGAATATATTTGATGTTGACGTTGCGCTATTATCGTGAATAACTCTGTCACCTTTTTCGCCGATCAGGTTAAAACAGCCAAAACTGCCTGCCATACGCGCATCACGCACCACCATATTGGCCGCATTACGCAAATCTTGCTGAAACTTCAAACGGGTATCCGCTGCATTATTTAATTGGCGGGCAGTGAAATAACCCGAACTTACCGCAACCAACACAATCATGCTCAGCACGCTTGCCACGGCAAATTCAATCAGGCTGAAGCCTTTCTGCCCCTGCTTATGTGAAGTGTATAAATAAGACTGATATTTTTTCATTGCACATCACTCCGCCAAGCGTGCCTGATAGGTGTAAACGATTTTTTTACCGTTACTTTTCAAAGCTTGATTACTTTCCACTTTTTCCGCTTCCATTTCCCACAACACTTTCACAACCAAAGGATGGTTGTCGTTTCGCGAACAGAGGTGGCTGGGGGTGGCAGCATTATTTGAAATAGTCATCTCACGGCCTGAATTATCGTTGCAAATGATGTACCAAATATTTGCATTTGGTAATGCCTCGGAAAGGGCTGATTCGAAACGGCCCAAATGATCCTCCAATATTTGCCTTTTATTTAAAGAAGGGACACTATCGGGTTGGCACCATCTGCTTTGTCGGCAAGACCTGACTTTAATAGGATTTGAAAATCGATAACTTATCGCACCGGCATTCCCCTCCACAAAAATTTTATTGTTGTCATAACTTTTCACTACCCAGCCTTCCGGAGTTTGATCGTTTACTTTACCGGTACAGCGGGAATCCCCCAGATTGTCCTTGCTGCACAATGTAGGGTTAATCAACATACTTTCCATTAAGTTCTGAACGGCCTGAGCAACAATGGTTTGACTCTCGGCCTCGTGAACACTGGCTACCGTTCTTAATTGGGTGGAAAGTAAAGCCAATACGCCTATCGCCAGCACAAACATCGCTATCAGTACTTCTATTAATGTCATACCGCGCTGCCGGATTTTCAGACGGCCTGTATATAGTTTTATCAATGAATTGTTAGGGACTTTCATTTTTAAGATTCTTGTTTGATTATCATAAATAATGAGAAAAGATTCAGCTTGATTCAGGCATAAGCGTTTATAACTATAATGAACTATTAAACACTCTTAAATTGACATAATTTTTTCATAACGTCTTGAGCACCTGTGCTGCCGTCTGAATTGCCCGAACAAACGGTTGCACGGCCGGCACTATCCAGTATAACGATGGTAGAACGCGCTTTTTTATCGCTTTCGCTGACAGCCGAGGCATCAGTAAGGGAAATTTTCACAAACCCTGTTGACGGTTTCAATTTATCGGTAACTTTGGCTTTATGACCGAATGTACCGTCCGGCATAAATCCCCATATTTGATTTTGACCTATATGCTTGGTACTGAAATCATGGTTATCAACCTGATAAGCCACTCTCTGATTATTAGGAGAATTTAAAATCACAGTACGCAAATCCGTATCTCTACTCCGCTCGTATGAACCGCTTTTGTCATTATCTGCAAACGCAGCCAAGCCTTGACCGGCATAGGTTTTCATATCGCAATATTTATCAGGATTGCCGTCTTTTCTTATTTGAACAGGACATACATACACGATAGAATTCAAACGAACCGCTTCGGAGCGTGCAAAACGCAAAAGATTGGCCACCTGTTCCGCCTTACTCGCTGCGCGGCGAGAAGCGATCCATTGGCTCATATTGGGGAGGGCAATTGTGGCCATAATGGCGACAATTGCTATGACAATCAGTAATTCTACTAAAGTAAAACCTTTATTCCGTAAGCGCATAAGTGAGCCTGGTAACGTTATTGGAGTAATGTATTTCATGAATAAGGCCGTTTTACACAGCCTTAGAGGCAGTTTGTATCGGTGCGGCTATGGGGTTCACAGCATAAAAAATAAATATATCAACACCTTGCAAACTAAAATGTTCCACTCTATTTACGACTCATTTTTAACTTAATGCCGCCTTAAATAGTTTTGTTTAATTTTGTTTACCATTGTAAACGATAATATAACGGCATACCTAGTAAAAAATGAAATCAGTCTTCTTGATCATTTTAATCTGTATCAATCTTCCATCATTGCCGCTTCCGGTATATATGCGGCATTTTCAAATTTCGTAAACTGGCCGATAAAGGTGAGAAATACTTTTCCGGTCGGCCCGTTACGGTGTTTCCCTATAATACATTCTGCCAATCCTTTAAATTGTGTTTCGGCATTATAGTATTCATCACGATACATAAACATAATCAAATCAGCGTCTTGCTCGATAGCTCCTGACTCACGCAAGTCTGACATCATGGGGCGTTTATCGGTACGTTGCTCCACCGTCCGGCTTAATTGGGACAAGGCAATAACCGGCACTTGCAGCTCTTTGGCCAATGCTTTCAACGAACGGGAAATTTCACCCAACTCTGCCGCCCGGTTATCGCTACGGCCTGAACCTGCCATCAGCTGAAGATAGTCGATCACAATCAGCCCCAATTTTCCGTTAAACTGGCGCGCCAAGCGACGTGCGCGCGCACGCAACTCCAGCGCCGTTAATCCGGGGGTTTCATCAATAAACATCGGTGCGTGAGTTAATTTCAACACAGCCTCATTCAGACGGCCCCAATGCTCATCTTCCAAACGGCCTGTTTTCAAAACATGCTGATCAAGCCGCCCGACCGAGCCGAGCATACGCATCACCAACTGGGCGCCGCCCATTTCCATTGAAAACACGGCCACCGGCAGTTTTGATTCAACAGCTACATGTTCGGCAATATTGATAGAAAATGCCGTTTTACCCATAGACGGACGACCTGCCACAATAATCAAGTCGCCGGGTTGAAGCCCTGATGTTTTTTTGTCCAAATCAATAAAACCCGTGGCAATACCGGTTACTTCATCAGGATTATCACGCCCATAAAGCATATCGATACGGGCAACCACTTCTTTCAGCAAAGCCGGCATTTCCAAGAAACCCTGTTTAGACTTGGCCGTACTTTCTGCAATTTGAAAGACTTTATTTTCGGCCTCATCCAATAGCTGCCCCGCATCACGCCCCTGAGGATTGTATGCACTGCGGGCAATTTCCGTACCGACTTCGGCAAGCTGGCGCATAATCGACCGCTCTCTAACGATTTCGGCATAGCGGCGTATATTGGCCGCAGACGGCGTATTTTGAGCTAAAGAAATCAAATAGTTGAAACCACCTGCGGCTTCTAATTCATCATTTCGCTCTAACGCTTCCTGGACGGTAATCACATCGGCAGGACGGCTCTCATTAATCAACGCAGCAATGTTGCGGAAAATCAGGCGGTGCTCGTGGCGGTAGAAGTCTTCCGCACTAACGACATCGGCAATTCTGTCCCACGCTGCATTTTCCAACAGCAAGCCCCCCAGCACCGACTGCTCCGCCTCCATAGAATGCGGCGGCAGTGAAAGGGCCGTTACCTCACGGTCTGTTTCAGACGGCATCATATCGCTGTAATCATTCATGGTTTTACCTTTCAAAGCCTTAATATGGTGGGACTTAGTTTGCAGCATTAGACACAAAGCCAATCATTGTGTCCAATCATCAATTGAAGAGAAGCGGGAAATTATAGCCTAAATCAGCAAAGCTCCGTGACCCGTTAGTCAGCATCAATGTTTGATTTACCTTGTGGTCAGTTTATCTAACCATAGCAAAGGTACATACATTTTTCAGACGGCCTTAATCATCCTTCAACTAGGACTAATATCACAAGCCATCGATCTATCATGTCAAATTACTTCAATAAAAACAAAACGCCCTTCCAAAAGGAAAGGCGTTCAGCAAACTAAAGCAAATTATTTAGCTGAAGATGCAGCAGACGCAGTAGCAGCCGCTTCTGAAGCAGCACCTTGAGCAGCTTGCTCGCCCCATGACGCAGGGTATTTATAGCCGGCAAAGCGCTGTTTGGCATAAGACTTGAATTCATCAGAATTATAAGCCTCAGCAACATCTTTAACCCATTGGCTGTCTTTATCGGCAGTTTTCACAGCAGCCCAGTTTACATAAGCAAAGCTCGGCTCTTGGAATAAAGTTTCGGTCAACCTCATGCCGCTGCTCATAGCGTAGTTGCCGTTCACAACAGCAAAATCGACGTCGGCACGGCTGCGGGGCAGTTGAGCAGCTTCCAGCTCAACAATTTTGATTTTTTTCAGGTTTTCAGCAATATCGTTTTTAGACGCAGTCAACGGATTAACGCCGTCTTTCAACTTAACCCAGCCCAAATCGTTCATCATCACCAAAGCGCGGGCAAAGTTGGAAGGATCATTGGGAGCAGAAACGCTGCTGCCTTCTTTAACTTCATCCAATGATTTTAATTTACCGGGATAGAGACCCAGCGGAGCAGTCGGCACTTGGAATACTTCGGTAATGTCTAATTTATGCTCTTTTTTGAAGTCGTCCAAATAAGGTTTGTGTTGGAATACGTTGATGTCCAACTCACCTTCCGCCAAAGCCTGATTCGGGCGTACATAATCGGTAAACTCAATCAGCTTAACGGTATAGCCTTTTTTCTCCAGCGAAGGTTTGATTTGCTCTTTCACCATATCGCCGAAGTCGCCAACCGTTGTACCGAATACGATTTCTTTTTTCTCAACCGCAGCAGCGCCGCCGGCCGAAGCGTTGGAAGCTGCGGGAGCCGTTTCCTTTTGGCTTTGACCGCCGCAGGCAGCCAATGCGAATGCTACTGCACCGACAGAAAAAGTTTTAAACAAAGCAGATGCTTGCATAATCAAATACTCCTTGAGGTAAATGTGTAAAAAGTAAGATTATGCCGCCTGAAGATTCAGACGGCCTTATAAACAGGTTTACCGCTTATCCAATTTACGGGAAATAAAATTGCCCAAACTTTGAATCAAAATAACCAACAACACCAAAATGGCGACAATAAAAATAATGACTTCAGTTTGATAGCGATAATAGCCATAACGGATAGCCAAATCACCCAAACCGCCGCCGCCAATCATGCCCGCAGCAGCACTGTAAGACAACAAACCGATAGCCAGCACGGTAATGCTCGACACCATGCCCGCACGTGCTTCGTTGAGCAACACTTTGCGGATAATCGTCATCGGAGTCGCACCCATACTGCTGGCCGCCTCAATCACACCACGAGGAACTTCACGAAGATTTTGCTCAACCAAACGGGCGAAATAAAACATACCTGAAACGCTCAACACCAACGAAGCCGCCACCGGGCCAATCGTGCTGCCGACAATCGCTCTCGTCGCCGGAATCATAGCAATCATCAAAATCACAAACGGGAAGGCGCGCATCAAATTAACCAAATTGTCCCACACCAAATTGACGGGGCGGTTATAGTGAAGCTGGCGGTTGGCCGTTACAAACAAAAACACACCCAGCAATGTGCCGAATAGGGTGGCAAAAGTGGTCGAAAGCCCTACCATAATGAAGGTTTCCCACAGAGCCTGCACGATTTCACCGCGCATGCTGCTAATATTTTCAACTGCCTGAGCGAAGGTCATATCTGCCATATCAATCCTCCCTCACCAACTCACAGCCGATTTCCGAACGTGCATGAATTTGATTATTTTCAACGTTCACCACTTCCACGATTTTTCCCTGATGAAGCAGTGCCGCGCGGTCACACAAGCGACGGATAACGCTCATTTCATGGGTTACAATGACAATTGTTACGTTGAAACGCTTATTGATGTCTTCCAAACATTCCAACACGCTTCGGGTCGTGGCAGGATCAAGTGCGGAAGTCGGTTCGTCGGCAAGAATGACTTTAGGGCTGGAAGCCAGCGCACGCGCAATGCCCACCCTTTGCTTCTGCCCGCCTGAAAGCTGTGCCGGATAATGTTCCGCACGGTTTTCCAAGCCGACAATTTCCAAACACTCTGCAACACGCTTTTTAATCTTTTCAGACGGCCACCCGGCAATCTCAAGCGGGAACGCCACATTATCGGCAACCGTTCTATTGCTTAACAAATTAAACTGTTGAAACACCATGCCGATATTCTGGCGCGCCTTACGCAAAGCAGCCGCGCTCAATGCAGTCAGCTCTTCTCCGCCCACAGTTACTTTACCCGTATCCGGGCGTTCCAATAAGTTAATCAAGCGCAAAAGAGTGGATTTCCCCGCTCCCGAATAACCCATCAAACCAAATATCTCACCTGCTTTAATTTCCAACGTAGTCGGCTCTACCGCAGTAAACCATGACTTATCACGGTTTTGATAACGCTTGGAAACATTGTCCAAAATAATCATAAACTTTCCAACACATACAACAAAAGCCCGATGTGTAACACAGCGGGCCGGAATCACAAAACGAAGGGCTGCGAACTGCAACCTTACGCTTTAGCTGTTTAACGCCCGCAAGCTGTATCAAATCGGCGAATCAATTTCAGTTCGGCAATATTACTGCAAGGCGGCCGTTAAATCAAGTTTACACATGTGAATTTAAATACAAAAATATACTCGGCATCCCAAGAGCAACAGGCCGTCTGAAAACCTTCAACATCTGCTTATTTATTGAAAACACCCCGAGAGCTATAATGAAAAGAAGTAAAAATTATTTTTGATACAAAAAGTTGGAGGAAGAAATCATGCTTTCAAAATCAATTATGCTGACCACCCTAGCCCTCATCCTTACTGCATGTAGCTCTAATGCCGAAATCCAAGCTTTACAAAACAAATTATCCGAAGCGGAGACTGCTGTAAAACTTTCTGCCGAAAATACCAAAAGGCTGGAAAGCACCTATTCCGATATTTATTTCGACTTAAACAGCTTAACCGTAGAAAATTTTAAAGCCAAAGTAGCCAAAGGGGATGTATTTTACGCTTATATCGGCCGCCCCAGCTGTGGAGACTGCAATACCTTCGAGCCTATGCTCAAACGCTATATTCACAAGCATCAGTTGCATAACAAAATCTACTATGTGAATGTACACAGGCTCAATCAAGACAAACCGGCTTGGACTGCTTTCAAAACACAATACGGCTTAAGCGGCACACCTGTTTTAGCCAAATACGGACACGGCAAACAGCTCAATAAATTGGATTTTGAAGATAACAACGGCATCAGCCGCGAAGAATTAGAAAAATGGTTGGCACGCAATAAGTTGTGATGTATTTTGAATGCTATTTTCTCATTTAAATCAACTACAATACTGTCAAACGCAATGAAAGCGTATTGCAAAGTCGCCATATAACAGCAACTCAGGTTTTCATCGTCAAACCAAAGAGGGCATGAAACACAGCATTCACGCCCTCTTAAATTTTTCAAAAGAATTTTAGTTCAGCGGGCTTTCATCACTCATACACTACACCTGCCATCAGCATTTCTGTATTTAAATCACCGTAAGATTGCTCCCATGCTTGGGCAGCTTCTATCGCAGAACATTTTTGAGCAAAACTCTGCTGAGATGAGTTCATTTGTTCGAACACAACATGATTCAATTCCGCACATTCACTCGAGAATAAAGCAGCTTTAGCTTCTTGATAGCCATTTGTCGCCACAAGGAATACTACTGTAAATAAGCTTAATAAAGCCAAATTCTTACTTTTCTTCATCATCATATTGCTCCCGTCAACTAAACTGAATCTCTGCAAGCATACTTTTGAGAAGTAAATTTTAGCTTTTCAAAAGTAAAGTTAGAAAATATTTAATAAGATAAAATTAAACACACCAAACCGTATAAATCACACTTACAGTTTCATTAAATCTCAGATGAAGCACATTTTAATAAGACAAATCTAAATAATCAATACTTTTTCTTATTTTAATTTTAATTTGTCTTACTTTTTACTCAAAACTAAAGTAAAATAAAGTTCAATGGTTGGAAAATATAAAAAAACATACTCCGCAAGGAATAAAAGATGGACACATTTAAAGATAGATTAGCTTTTCTTTGGAAAGACGAAGCCCGCCAAGCTAAAATTGCCGCCGACATTGATATGACTATCGCGGGATTCAGTCGCATTTGGAACGAAGGCGGCCTCCCCAAAGCTGAAACATTAAAAAAAATCAAGCAATTGAAAGGATGCAGTATTGATTGGCTGCTCACCGGAGAAGGAGAGCCGTTCCCCGATGCTTCTACTGCCACAGCTGCCTGTGTACAAGACACACTAGGTAATCCAGTTGATATTGAAGAATTTGTTTTTGTACCGCGCTATGATATCCAAGCGGCTGCCGGGCATGGCCGGCTGGTAGATGATGAAAAACCCGTGTTCAGCATGGCATTCCGCCGTTATTGGATTGAAAACTACGTTACTCGAGACACTAAAAATCTTTCCGTTATTTCAGTAAAAGGTGATTCGATGGAAGGCGTACTCAACGACGGCGATTCCATACTGATCAACCACGGAGAAACCACGCCGCGCGACGGCCTGTATGTACTCCGCTTAAATGAAAATTTATTGGTCAAACGCCTTCAATTAATGCCCGGCGGTATCGTTAACGTGATTTCGGCCAATGAGGCGTATCCTACTTTTGAAATCAATCTCAATAAGATGACGGACGATGTCGCCATTATCGGAAGAGTTGAATGGTTTGGGCGTAGCATTTAAAACCATCGACAGCAAATATTTTCTCTGAATGAAGTATTGCAAGGTATTGAGGCCGTCTGAAAAAACAGACAGCCTTCAGTTTAGGCAAACACTTTCCATCAGAATCCATTAAAATAGCAGGCTTTATTTTTCAGACGGCCTTATATATGTTGGTATTGGGAATAGAATCTTCTTGTGATGAAACCGGTGTAGCTTTATACGACACAGAACGCGGCTTATTGGCGCACCAATTACACACGCAAATGGCCATGCACGCAGAATACGGCGGCGTGGTACCCGAACTTGCCAGCCGAGACCACATCCGCAGGCTCGTTCCTCTAACACAAAGCTGCCTAAAGCAAGCCGGAGTGCAGTATGCCGATTTGGATGCCATAGCCTTTACACAAGGCCCCGGGCTGGGCGGTGCATTGCTCGCAGGTTCAAGCTACGCCAACGCATTAGCATTCGCACTCAACATTCCCGTTATCCCCGTTCATCATCTCGAAGGCCACTTGCTTTCCCCCCTACTCTCTGAAGAGCGGCCTGCATTCCCGTTTGTTGCCTTACTGGTATCGGGAGGTCACACACAATTCATGGCGGTGCAAGATATTGGTAACTATACTTTGTTAGGTGAAAGTGTTGATGATGCAGCCGGTGAAGCTTTTGATAAAACAGCCAAACTGTTGGATCTTCCCTACCCCGGAGGCGCCAAGCTTTCACAGCTTGCCAAAGAGGGGATACCGGAGGTGTTTCATTTCCCCCGACCTATGCTGCACTCCCATGATTTACAAATGAGTTTTTCCGGCTTAAAAACGGCTGTACTTACTGCTGTTCAAAAAGTCCGAGAAGAAAATAACGGCAACATACCCGACCAAACCCGCAATGATATATGTCGAGAGTTTCAAGATGCCGTAGTGGAGGTGTTAACAGCCAAAGCACATAAAGCACTACTTGATACAGGTTTTCGCACATTGGTTGTTGCGGGCGGGGTTGGTGCAAACTGGAAACTGCGTGAAGCGCTAGGCAGCTTGAAAGTACAACCGCCCCATACGAAAGGTAAATCCAAACCTGTACCAGAACCGGTAAAGGTATATTTTCCACCGATGGAATATTGTACTGACAACGGAGCTATGATTGCTTTTGCCGGAGCCATGCGTCTGCAAAAAGCCCAAAAAGCCGGCGTTTTCAACGTCAAACCGCGATGGCCGCTAACCGACATAATGAACTCTTAAATTAAATCCTTAGGATTTAATTTCGAAGATAAACCAATTGATATAAAAACACCCGGCCATACCGGGTGTTTTATTTATTTGCATCTCAGAAAATGCCAACTTAGATATTTTCAGGATCGTTTAGTGCATTGATGCTGTAACCGCCATCCACATAAGTGATTTCACCGGTAATACCTGAAGCCAAATCAGAAAGCAGGAACGCGGCAGTATTACCCACCTCTGCAATCGTTACATTACGGCCAAGCGGATTGTGCGATGCTACATGGTTCAGCAGTTTACTGAAATCCGCAATACCGGAAGCAGCCAATGTTTTAATCGGGCCCGCTGAAATACCGTTACAGCGAATACCTTCTTTTCCTAAACAAGCCGCAGTAAAGCGGATACCGGCTTCAAGGCTCGCTTTAGCCATGCCCATAACATTGTAATGAGGAATGGCTCTAACGGCGCCAAGATAGGTCAAAGCCAATATCGAACCATTTCTACCTTGCATCATTGGGCGAGCTGCTTTTGCCAATGCAGGCAAACTATAAGCAGAAACTTCATGAGCAATTTTAAAAGCTTCTCGGCTGATGCTGTCTAAAAAATCACCGTCCAATGCTTCACGCGGTGCAAAACCAATAGAATGAACCAAGCCATCCAGTCCATCCCAAACTTTACCCAAGTCGGCAAATGTTCGTTCGATTTCTTCATCACTTTGTACATCGCAACGGAATACCAAGTCGGAACCTAACTCCGCCGCCATTTTACGCACACGATCTTCCAATTTGTCTACAACATACGTAAAAGCCAAATCGGCACCCTGCTCTCGACATGCTTTGGCAATACCGTAAGCAATGGAGCGCTCGGAAATCATACCGGTAATCAGAATTTTTTTGCCTTGCAGAAAACCCATGCTCATTATCCTTAATAGTGTTTTTGCGGATTAACTAAACGGCGCATTATATCAAAATCAGTAAGTTAAGCATAGAAAATAGAAAGTATAGCCAAAACCTTCATTTATGGATCTTGGTTATAAGCCTTAGCTTTGCATAATGCAGTTTAAGAAATTTTAATAAACATCCCCTTATTATTGGAACTCCGATGATAAATATATGCTAAAAAAAGGCCCTGCTTACCAGCAGGGCCTTGTATCGAACAGTTTAATTAACCGATAAATTCAACATGTTTTTCCAAAATGCTGTTCAGGGTTTCGCCTGAAGACATACCGGAGAATGTAATGCTGTTCTGATATGTTGCACCATTTTCACCTACACCGGTAAAGCTCAGAGTATGGGTTTTATCGTTCCATACTGCGCCTTGCAGATCTGCAGAGCTTACCAAATCAGCAAACACTACTTTGTCGGTACCTGCTTGGAAGTCCAAAATTTGGTCTTTGCCGCTGTTGCTATTGGCCAAGAATACAAACTTATCTGCCCCTTCTCCGCCTGCGAGAGTGTCATTACCTGCACCACCAAACAAGATATCGTTACCGGCTCCGCCGCTCAGATTGTCGTTACCACCATCTGAGCGTCCATCCAGCAGATTTTCCCAATTATTATGTACAAAATCTACTTTCTGCTGCGTAGTTGCTGCTTTACCGCCGTTTTCACTCCATTTAATGAATTCATCCAGTGCTGCAGAACCCATTCCGTCGTGACTACCTGCTTCATAAGACACACCGGTAGCTTTGTTGGTCCAAGACAGTTGGTCTGTATTGATTGAATCACCAAACAGAATATCGTTACCTTCTCCGCCGATCAAAGTATCGTGAGACACTTGATTTGCAACTATGGAAGTAGAACCTTTCTGCAAGGCTGCATCCAACTCTTTAGGCGAATGAACAATAGATGCTTCACCTGTCGCACCGTGATAAACCACAGAAGCATGTTTGTTGTAGTAAATCGGTGCGCTTACTACATCACGACCATAACCCAACGGCCCTGAAGTAGTGGTGTCAAAATATTTCAGCGTTGTTTGCTCAACACCTTGCTTGAAACCAATTGCATGAACGGCAGATAATGCGCTCAGCTTTTTAAAGCTATGCAAACCGGCATCAACTGCTTCTTGCGTTACATAACCAATGCTGCGTTTATGTCCGCTTGAGCCGTCTTTACCGTAAGCGGTAGGCTGGCCGTCTGTCAGGAAGTAAGTTACGTTGTTGTAACCGTTTCCGGACACTTCTTTAAACCACTTGGCTGTATCTCTAAACGCATCCTCGTAGTTAGTAACGCCACCGGTCTCTTTTGCTGTTTGTGCAGAAATGCCTTTCAGCAGTTTGTTTACATTGTGTTCGTTCAAATCACGAATATCCACAACTTCACGCGCTTTACCGCTAAATACAATCAGGGTCGTATTAACATTTCCGTCATGAGCAGCCAAATCACCCGCTAGTTTCAGCAATGATTTTTTAGCCATATGCAAGTAAGACTTACCATCTGCAGCAATGAAGTTATTCATACTGCTGGAAACGTCAAACAAGATAGCCACATTGTAATTAGCGCCCTTAGTAATAATGGTTTGAGTACCGCCATGGTCGCCAATTAATACGTCATTACCGCTTCCGCCTTTAATGGTGTTTGAACCGTTTGAACCGATGGTAATTTGGTCGTTATCCACACCATTAATAGTGATGCTCAGTTCCGCGGTAGACGTATCGCCATCGGCATCTTTAATGGTATAGGTGAAGGTATCAACCAGTTTTTGTCCACTGTTCAATGCTTTCACAGCAGAGTTATTGCCATTTAAGGTGTAAGTGTATGTGCCGTCTTGTGCCATCACCAATTTTCCGTACTGGCCATTGGCGCTTCCTGAAGAAGACGTGATCGGCGTATCAGCACCTTTCAAATCATTAGCCAATACATTACCGTACACAGAAGTATCTCTTTCACTCATACTATTAACATCATTAGCAGCTACCGGAGCGGTATCGGTAATCTTGATGTCTAAAGTATCCATGCCTGTATTACCGGCTTTGTCTTTAACAGCAACAACAAACTTATCGATAACTGAATCATCTCCTTTGGAGTGATCTTTGCGTCCGCCATTTTCGGTGTAAGTGTAAGCCACCTCACCTTTTGCTGCATTGTAGCCGTTAACAGTCAATGTTCCTTTGTCGGTTTTGATAACAACCGGGCGCGCAGCTGACGCTGACGTAACATCTTTGCCGGCTACAGTAATCATAACAATACCGCTAGCATCACCCACTTTAATAATTCCGCCAACTTTAGTACCTGTCGCTTCTTGGACATATTGGTCGGCCGCTTTAACGGATGGGGTTATGGTATCCACCGAACCGGGATCAGTTGCCTTAGCGATATTACCGGCAGCATCTTTCACAGAAGCTTTAGCAACATATTTACCTTCAGGCAAGCCGTTAAGTACATCTACGCTGTAGCTGCCATTGCCTTTTACTGTTGTAGTTACAGTTTGAATGCGACCATTGGCATCTGCCACCTCCACTGTCACCACTGAACCTACCGGCGCATCGGTCTTACCAGTAATGGTCGGAGTATTATCACGACTGTTGTCCGGCGCATCTACTGTGATGGTTGGTGCAACGGTATCTATTGAACCTTTATCGCTGGCTTTACCTTCATTACCTGCCGGATCTTTCACTTTGGCTTCAACAGTATAGTTGCCATCAGGCAAGCCTTTAGGCACATCTATACTGTAACCGCCATTAGGTTTCACTGTAGTAGTAACAGTTTGAACTCGGCCGTTGGCATCAGTTACCACTACGGTCACTACTGAACCTACCGGTGCATCGGTCTTACCTGTGATAGTTGGAGTATTGTCGTCGCAATTATCCGGGGCATCTACCGTAATCTTCGGAGCAACGGTGTCTACCGAACCTTTGTCGTTAGCTTTGCCCTCGTTACCGGCGGGATCCTGCACTTTGGCTTCAACAGTATAGCTGCCATCAGGTAAACCTTTAGGCACATCCACACTGTAACCTCCATTATCTTTTACGGTTGTAGTAACAGTTTGAACACCACCTTTAGCGTCGGTAACGATGACGGTCACAACCGAACCCACAGGCGCATCGGTCTTACCGCTGATGGTCGGAGTATTATCTTTGCTGTTGTCAGGCGCATCTACCGTAATCGTCGGTGCAACGGTATCCACCGAACCGTTATCGTTAGCTTTGCCTTCGTTACCGGACGGATCCTGTACTTTGGCTTCTACGCGGTAGTCGCCGTCCGGCAGTGCCGCCGGTACGTCAACGCTGTACACACCGCCGTCTTTAACGGTGGTGGTCACGGTTTGGCTGGCGCCGTTGGCGTCGGTTACCACTACGGTCACTACCGAGCCTACCGGAGCGTCGGTGTTACCGCTGATGGTCGGGGTGTTGTCGCTGCTGTTGTCGGGCGCGTCTACGCTGATCTTCGGCGCTGAGGTGTCGATGACGTTGCCTTCTTTGTCTTCGGCTGTGGCGGTATTGCCGGCTTTGTCGCTGACGGTGGCTTTGACACTGTACTCGCCTTCGGGCAGCGGTTGCGCTACGTCAACGCTGTAGCTGCCGTCTTTTTGAACGGTGGTGCTGACGGTTTGGCTGCGGCCGTCTGAACCGGTTACCACGACGGTCACCACTTGGCCTTCTTCCACATCGGTAGTGGTACCGGTGATGGTCGGGGTGGTGTCGTTGCTCAATGCGGGGGCATCTACGGTAATCGCAGCTTGGGTGTCTACCGAACCGTTGTCGTTAGCTTTGCCTTCGTTACCGGACGGATCCTGTACTTTGGCTTCTACGCGGTAGTCGCCGTCGGGCAGTGCCGCCGGTACGTCAACGCTGTACACACCGCCGTCTTTAACGGTGGTGGTCACGGTTTGGCTGGCGCCGTTGGCGTCGGTTACCACTACGGTCACTACCGAGCCTACCGGAGCGTCGGTGTTACCGCTGATGGTCGGGGTGTTGTCGCTGCTGTTGTCGGGCGCGTCTACGCTGATCATCGGCGCTGAGGTGTCGATGACGTTGCCTTCTTTGTCTTCGGCTGTGGCGGTATTGCCGGCTTTGTCGCTGACGGTGGCTTTGACGCTGTACTCGCCTTCGGGCAGCGGTTGCGCTACGTCAACGCTGTAGCTGCCGTCTTTTTGAACGGTGGTGCTGACGGTTTGGCTGCGGCCGTCTGAACCGGTCACCACGACGGTCACCACTTGGCCTTCTTCCACATCGGTAGTGGTACCGGTGATGGTCGGGGTGGTGTCGTTGCTCAATGCGGGGGCATCTACGGTAATCGCAGCTTGGGTGTCTACCGAACCGTTGTCGTTAGCTTTGCCTTCGTTACCGGACGGATCCTGTACTTTGGCTTCTACGCGGTAGTCGCCGTCGGGCAGTGCCGCCGGTACGTCAACGCTGTACACACCGCCGTCTTTAACGGTGGTGGTCACGGTTTGGCTGGCGCCGTTGGCGTCGGTTACCACTACGGTCACTACCGAGCCTACCGGAGCGTCGGTGTTACCGCTGATGGTCGGGGTGTTGTCGCTGCTGTTGTCGGGCGCGTCTACGCTGATCATCGGCGCTGAGGTGTCGATGACGTTGCCTTCTTTGTCTTCGGCTGTGGCGGTATTGCCGGCTTTGTCGCTGACGGTGGCTTTGACGCTGTACTCGCCTTCGGGCAGCGGTTGCGCTACGTCAACGCTGTAGCTGCCGTCTTTTTGAACGGTGGTGCTGACGGTTTGGCTGCGGCCGTCTGAACCGGTTACCACGACGGTCACCACTTGGCCTTCTTCCACATCGGTAGTGGTACCGGTGATGGTCGGGGTGGTGTCGTTGCTCAATGCGGGGGCATCTACGGTAATCGCAGCTTGGGTGTCTACCGAACCGTTGTCGTTAGCTTTGCCTTCGTTACCGGACGGATCCTGTACTTTGGCTTCTACGCGGTAGTCGCCGTCGGGCAGTGCCGCCGGTACGTCAACGCTGTACACACCGCCGTCTTTAACGGTGGTGGTCACGGTTTGGCTGGCGCCGTTGGCGTCGGTTACCACTACGGTCACTACCGAGCCTACCGGAGCGTCGGTGTTACCGCTGATGGTCGGGGTGTTGTCGCTGCTGTTGTCGGGCGCGTCTACGCTGATCATCGGCGCTGAGGTGTCGATGACGTTGCCTTCTTTGTCTTCGGCTGTGGCGGTATTGCCGGCTTTGTCGCTGACGGTGGCTTTGACGCTGTACTCGCCTTCGGGCAGCGGTTGCGCTACGTCAACGCTGTAGCTGCCGTCTTTTTGAACGGTGGTGCTGACGGTTTGGCTGCGGCCGTCTGAACCGGTCACCACGACGGTCACCACTTGGCCTTCTTCCACATCGGTAGTGGTACCGGTGATGGTCGGGGTGGTGTCGTTGCTCAATGCGGGGGCATCTACGGTAATCGCAGCTTGGGTGTCTACCGAACCGTTGTCGTTAGCTTTGCCTTCGTTACCGGACGGATCCTGTACTTTGGCTTCTACGCGGTAGTCGCCGTCGGGCAGTGCCGCCGGTACGTCAACGCTGTACACACCGCCGTCTTTAACGGTGGTGGTCACGGTTTGGCTGGCGCCGTTGGCGTCGGTTACCACTACGGTCACTACCGAGCCTACCGGAGCGTCGGTGTTACCGCTGATGGTCGGGGTGTTGTCGCTGCTGTTGTCGGGCGCGTCTACGCTGATCATCGGCGCTGAGGTGTCGATGACGTTGCCTTCTTTGTCTTCGGCTGTGGCGGTATTGCCGGCTTTGTCGCTGACGGTGGCTTTGACGCTGTACTCGCCTTCGGGCAGCGGTTGCGCTACGTCAACGCTGTAGCTGCCGTCTTTTTGAACGGTGGTGCTGACGGTTTGGCTGCGGCCGTCTGAACCGGTCACCACGACGGTCACCACTTGGCCTTCTTCCACATCGGTAGTGGTACCGGTGATGGTCGGGGTGGTGTCGTTGCTCAATGCGGGGGCATCTACGGTAATCGCAGCTTGGGTGTCTACCGAACCGTTGTCGTTAGCTTTGCCTTCGTTACCGGACGGATCCTGTACTTTGGCTTCTACGCGGTAGTCGCCGTCGGGCAGTGCCGCCGGTACGTCAACGCTGTACACACCGCCGTCTTTAACGGTGGTGGTCACGGTTTGGCTGGCGCCGTTGGCGTCGGTTACCACTACGGTCACTACCGAGCCTACCGGAGCGTCGGTGTTACCGCTGATGGTCGGGGTGTTGTCGCTGCTGTTGTCGGGCGCGTCTACGCTGATCATCGGCGCTGAGGTGTCGATGACGTTGCCTTCTTTGTCTTCGGCTGTGGCGGTATTGCCGGCTTTGTCGCTGACGGTGGCTTTGACGCTGTACTCGCCTTCGGGCAGCGGTTGCGCTACGTCAACGCTGTAGCTGCCGTCTTTTTGAACGGTGGTGCTGACGGTTTGGCTGCGGCCGTCTGAACCGGTCACCACGACGGTCACCACTTGGCCTTCTTCCACATCGGTAGTGGTACCGGTGATGGTCGGGGTGGTGTCGTTGCTCAATGCGGGGGCATCTACGGTAATCGCAGCTTGGGTGTCTACCGAACCGTTGTCGTTAGCTTTGCCTTCGTTACCGGACGGATCCTGTACTTTGGCTTCTACGCGGTAGTCGCCGTCGGGCAGTGCCGCCGGTACGTCAACGCTGTACACACCGCCGTCTTTAACGGTGGTGGTCACGGTTTGGCTGGCGCCGTTGGCGTCGGTTACCACTACGGTCACTACCGAGCCTACCGGAGCGTCGGTGTTACCGCTGATGGTCGGGGTGTTGTCGCTGCTGTTGTCGGGCGCGTCTACGCTGATCATCGGCGCTGAGGTGTCGATGACGTTGCCTTCTTTGTCTTCGGCTGTGGCGGTATTGCCGGCTTTGTCGCTGACGGTGGCTTTGACGCTGTACTCGCCTTCGGGCAGCGGTTGCGCTACGTCAACGCTGTAGCTGCCGTCTTTTTGAACGGTGGTGCTGACGGTTTGGCTGCGGCCGTCTGAACCGGTCACCACGACGGTCACCACTTGGCCTTCTTCCACATCGGTAGTGGTACCGGTGATGGTCGGGGTGGTGTCGTTGCTCAATGCGGGGGCATCTACGGTAATCGCAGCTTGGGTGTCTACCGAACCGTTGTCGTTAGCTTTGCCTTCGTTACCGGACGGATCCTGTACTTTGGCTTCTACGCGGTAGTCGCCGTCGGGCAGTGCCGCCGGTACGTCAACGCTGTACACACCGCCGTCTTTAACGGTGGTGGTCACGGTTTGGCTGGCGCCGTTGGCGTCGGTTACCACTACGGTCACTACCGAGCCTACCGGAGCGTCGGTGTTACCGCTGATGGTCGGGGTGTTGTCGCTGCTGTTGTCGGGTGCGTCTACGCTGATTTGCGGCGCAGTAGTATCAATAGAGCCGTCATCTTTAGCGGTGCCTTCGTTGCCTAATTTATCTTTTACGGACGCTGTAACATTATATTTACCGTCCGGCAATGCTTCTGGCACATCTACACTATAGCCGCCATCGGCTTGAACAGTAGCGGTTAATGTTTGAACTTTATTGTTCGCATCTGTTACCACAATAGTAACGATTTGGCCTTCTTCCACATCTGTGGTTTTGCCTGTAATGGTAGGCGTGGTATCGCTGCTTGCATCCGGTGCATCAACAGTAATTTTAGCGGTCGTATCAATACTGCCGGGATCGGTGGCCGTTGCTGATTTATCAGAAGGCGTTTTCACTGTAGCAGTAGCAACATAATCGCCGTCAGCCAAAGGCTTTTCAGGTTCTACGGAATATTCTCCGGTTTCTCCGATAATGGTAGAAACTGTTTGTGCATTGCCTTGACTGTCAGTCAACACAACGGTAACCACACTGCCGGGTTCTGCAAAACCAACTTTACCGGTAATTTCAGGGGTATTATCAGTTGTGTTATCGGGAGCATTCACGGAAATGATGGGATCGCGCGGAGCACCATCATCATTATTGCCGCCCAAAGCGGCTAAGCCGCCCAAAGGCAGGGCAGCCAACAACCACAGCGGATTAGGCAACCACGTTGCGCTGATAATTTCACCGCCCAAAGCCTGACCGGCCTGAACTTCTTCTGCCAACATGGTTACGGCGTCTGAAGCTTCGGTACTCTCAGGAACATACGGGTAAACATTACCGTTTTCGTGCTCACCGACCAACAAGCTGCTTTTCGAAGCACCTGTTCCGTTTGAATAATAACCTTCCAAAATCAAATCCGGATTTTGGATTTCGGTACCCTCAAAAGCAATCTCAAGGTTGTCGCCGACGCGTTTGGTCATGATATTTTCAGGAGCAAACTGCGTGAGCTCGTCTACGAATTGATAATTGACATCCGCTTGTGCGGGAATGCGCAAAACTTCACCCGAGGCCGTCTGAAATTTGACGGTTTCTACGGTTTCTTTGGCATTGTTGATTTTTAACGTAATGTTTTTAGACATATTATTCACCTTATCATTTTCAATTTAATTTATTTCTTTTCACCGTGCAGAATCACTTCAACGCGACGGTTAGGTTGGTCGCATTGTTTGCGCGCATTCTCATCAGCCGGGTGTTTGGCGCGGCAGTCTTTTACTACCAGTTCGCGCTCGCCACGGCCTTCCGCACTGACTACTCTGTTGTCTAAACCGCTTTCGACCAAAACGCGTTTAACCGTTTCAGCACGTTCAACTGAAAGTTTTTGGTTGTATTGGGGCTTGCCGGCGGGGTCTGCATGACCCACCACCGCCACACTGGTTACCGAATCGGGGTGTTGTTTGATTTCATTGGAGATTTGGTCAACTTCCTGCTTACCTTTAGGCAGCATGCCGGCATAGTCGGAACGATCGAATGCAAACAATGTTGAAGCCTGCAAAGCATATTTTTTCAAAACGATTGCACACTTTTGTGCGCTGGAAACACGGGAAAGCGTGTGATTTTGGCGTGGAATGCCTTTCATTTCGACTTCGGCTTGCTCGGGCGATACGGCACGCAATACGGGATTGCCCGCCCCGTCATCTACCACTTTGAAGAAAGATACAGCGGCTTCGGGCAAATTGTAGTAGTCGCCTGAATTCAACTTATGGCGGTAACCTGCATCGCGCTTGGTAAACTCAGCATGAAAACGTTGGTTTTGCGCACATATCGTTTCTTGGCGGTAAGCATTGGGTTGCAGCGAGCCTGAATACTGTCCGTTAACGTAAATATTGACAGTGGGGCCGGCAATGGCGTCAGCCTCACGGTAAACAACCACAGAAGAGCGGTTTTCCGGCACTGAAGTGCTGTATACTGCTTCTTTGGTATCTATCCAGCTTTCCCTTTGCTGATGCGCACAGCCTACTGCCGTGAGCGGTAATAATATCCACAATAAATTACGGTACTGAAACATAATTCAAAACTCCTGACTTTCTATAATCTATAACGCATCCGAAAGAACGGCACTATTCGTTATATTCAAATATTTACAGCTATAATCAATATAAACCGACTAATGAAGTTTCACATGACATAGCCCATAGCAATAATAGAATGATATACGCATTGCCGTTGCTTTTTCACATACAGATACCAACGGTATTTTTTTATGGATAACAGGTATCCCATTGTATTTGCCTTAACATTTAATAACTTTTTAGCAGAAAAAGTTAATCATTTGAATTTAAATAACATAATTTTAATCATTTGAAATATTCCGATAAAAATAACAAAATAAATAAGGTAATTATCTTTTTTGCAACAAGTCTCTGCTTCTTGCAGCTTTAAGCACTAGACAACTTTCCGGCCTTTCGTACATCAGCTTTGCAATTTCCGCTAAAATACGGCTTTTCATACCACAATCCCCCAATCCATGCGCCTCACCCATATCAAACTTGCCGGCTTCAAATCGTTTACCGACCCCACCACCATTCATGTACCCGGACAGCTTGTTGCCGTTATCGGGCCGAACGGCTGTGGAAAATCAAACGTGATCGATGCCGTGCGTTGGGTATTGGGAGAAGCATCAGCCAAACAACTGCGCGGCGAGAGTATGCAGGACGTGATTTTCAACGGTGCCGCCACACGCCGCCCCGCTCCGCGCGCTTCGGTGGAATTGGTGTTCGACAACAGCGATCACAGCTTGCAGGGCGCATGGGGGCAATATGCCGAGGTAAGCATCAAGCGGCAGCTTACGCGGCAGGGCGAATCCACTTACTTTATTAATAACCAAGTGGTACGCCGCCGCGACATCACCGATCTCTTTCTCGGCACCGGCGTAGGCGCGCGCGGTTATGCCGTGATTGAACAAGGCATGATTTCGCGCATCATCGAAGCGCGGCCGGAAGAATTGCGGGCATATATAGAAGAAGCGGCGGGCGTATCCAAATACAAAGAACGCCGCAAAGAAACGGAAGGCCGTCTGAAAGACACCCGCGAGCATCTGCAACGATTGTCTGACTTACAAAACGAGCTTGCCCGCCAAGTAGAAAAACTTGAAAAGCAGGCCGAAACTGCCGAACGCTACCAAACGCTCACCCGCCAACTTTCGCAACAGCAAGACCTGCTCGACTATGTGCAATGGCAGCAATCGCTGGCCACTGCCGACAAAGCCACTGCGCAACACCAAACATTCCAGCAACAGCAAGACGAAACCGCCGCCCAAGTCCAAGCCCTAACCGAAGAAATCCACGCCCTGCAAGCCACCGAACAGGCGCAGCAACAGAGCGTGCACGACATCAGCAACCAGCGCGGCGTATTGCGCGAACAGATTGCCCGCTTGGAAGAACAAATCCGCCACCAACAAACCCTGCACCAGCGCATCGAGCGCGACAAAGCCGCCGCACAGGTACAGCTTTCGCGTATCCACCAAGAGCAGCGGCAAATCAAAGAACAGCTTGAAGAAGCCGACATTCATATAGAAGAAAAACAGATTGAACTGGCCGAGTTGGCCATGCAGGTTGCCGAACACGAAGAACGCCTGCCCGAACTCGAAGAAGCGCAGTCCGCGCTGAATACCGCCTACCAAAACCAGCAGGACGAACACAACCGCATCAAGCGCGAACTGGCCTTAAAGCAGCAGCAACTCGCCCACTCGCAGCAAACCCTGCAACAGCACGAAGCCCGCAAAGGCCGTCTGAAACAGGAAAGCCAAGCACTCAACCTGCCCGACAACAGCGAAACCGCCGCCGCACAAGAACAGGCCGCCCTGCTGCACAGCCAGCAGGAACATTACGAAGAACAGATTCTCGCCGCCGAAGAGCAGCTCAACAGCCTGCGCGAACAATTTCAGACGGCCTCACAACACCAGCAAAGCCTGAAGCAGCAACACATTACCCTGCAAGCACAACAGCAGGCGCTGGCTCATCTGCTCGCCCAAAACGAGGCCGCCCAAACCGATTTCTGGCAGCAAACCGCGGCGGCGGACGCGCCCCAGCTTTGGCAACACATCACCGCGCCCGCCGACTGGCAGCACGCCTTAAGCGTGATTCTAGCCACACGTCTGCACGCCCGCGCCGTACCCGCCGCCTTCCAACCGCCCTCGCCCCTGCCCGAAGGCAGTGCCGCTTGGTTGGCCGACAATCTTTCAGGCGGCCTCAAGAAAACCCTGCCCGCTCAAGCGCTGCTGAACCAAATCCAAGCCAAAGCCCCTTTTCAGACGGCCTTACACCATTGGTTGGACGGCGTTTTATGCGCCCCCGATTTAGATTACGCCATACAGCATCAAGCCGATTTGCAAAACCACCAAATCTGGCTCACGCCCGAAGGCCACCAAATCGACCGCGTCAGCGTGGTGCTGTATGCCCAAGCCGCACAAGAAAACCTGATGGCGCGCAAAGCCCGTTTGGACGAATTAACCGCCGAATTGGAACAACTCACGCCCAAACTGGCCGCAGCGGAACAACAATCCGCCCAAACCCAAACCGCTTTGAATGCTGCCGAACAGCACTACAAAAACCTGCATCAGCAGCAAAAGCAGCACAGCCAACAATACCAGTCGGCTCAAAACCGCGCTGCCGAACTGCTCGCACGCACCAATCAGGGCCAAATCCGCCGCGAGCATATCGAACGCGAACTGGCACAGCTCGAAGAAGAACAAATCATTCTCGAGCAAACTTCAGACGGCCTCGAAGACGATATCGCCACGCTTACCGAAGCCGCAGCCGAACTCGAACACCAGCAGCAAAACACCGGCGGCAGCCGCCAAGAGCAGCAAGGCCGTCTGAAACAAGCCCAGTTAGCCCTTCTCGAAGCCAACCGCCAATACGGTTTGGCAGAAGTGGCCGTGCACAAACTGCAACAGCAAAAACAGCACTTCCAGCAACAATTGATCCAGCTTGAGCAGCAAACTTTCGACTGGCAGGAACGCCAATCCGAATTGGCCCTTGCTTACGAAACCGAAACCCAAAACGACGAACAGCAAGCCAAACTCAGCGAACTGACCGAATCGGCACAAACCCTCGACGAGCAGTACGCCGCCATGCAGGAGCAACTCGCCGCCACCCAAGAAAAAGGCCGCGAACAATACGCCCGCCAGCAAACCCTGTCGGCAAAACTGCCGCAATTGCAGGCCGCCACCCAAACCGCTTTGCTGCAACAACAAGAAGCCCTGCTGAACGCCAAACGCTTCCACCAAAATCTTGCCGAACGCCAAGCCGATTTCGACGCACTCGAATCACTGGCCGCTGCGTCCGGCAGCTTAAAAAACCTCAACAGCGACATCGGCAGCCTCGCCCAACAAATCGAAGCCCTCGGTGCCGTCAACCTTGCCGCTTTGCAAGAGTTGGAAGAAGCCCGCGAACGCGACGGCTACTACCGCGGCCAAAGCGAAGACGTGCAGGCCGCCATCAACCTGCTTGAAGAAGCCATAGAACAAATCGACAACAAAACCAAATCGCGGTTTAAAGAAACCTTCGATGCCGTAAACGAAAAAGTGCAAACCTTCTTCCCCACCCTGTTCGGCGGTGGCGAAGCCAAGCTGCACATGATAGGCGATGACCTGCTCACTTCCGGCGTATCCATCATGGCGCGCCCGCCCGGCAAGAAAAATAGCACTATCCATCTTTTAAGCGGCGGCGAAAAAGCCCTGACCGCCATGAGCTTGGTGTTTGCCCTGTTCAGCCTCAACCCCGCCCCCTTCTGCCTACTCGACGAAGTGGACGCACCGCTCGACGATGCCAACACCGGCCGCTTCTGTAATCTGGTGAAAGAAATGTCGGCGCAAACCCAGTTTCTCTACATCTCGCACAACCGCCTCACCATGGAAATGGCCGAACAGCTTATCGGCGTAACCATGCAGGAAAAAGGCGTATCGCGCATTGTGGCGGTGGATATCCAACAGGCTTTGAGCATGGCGGAACCGGCTTAAAGCTTGCCCGCAATATTGAAGCCCGAAAAACACAGTTGTCCTGACAAGCCTCCGCTTCACGCATGATTACGCAGGGCAACTATCATGTACAATACTCACTTTTCACACGGGCCTGAGCACACGCCGCCCGATATAACCGGCAACATGAACAATCCTCTGATATGGCAGCCCCAACTGCCCGAAACCGTTTTACACAGCGTCTCTGAAAACGCCGCCACATTAATGCATGCACAATCGCTGACCGCAGCATTGCGGAACACCAATCACACATTTTCCGTGCGTTTGCTCCGTTTGGGTAAAGACAGCTTCGATCCGGCATTTTCAGACGGCCTCAATCCCAACGACACAGACAAATGGTTCTCCCGCGATGTGTTGCTGTGTCTAAACCAAACACCGGTCGTTTGGGCGCGCAGCATTTGCCGTGCCGATGCAGATAATTGGTGCGGGCTTTTGGATTGCGGCACCCGTCCGCTGGGCGAAAAATTGTTTGACGGCTCTCTACCGCTGACCCGCTCCCCTTTCGAATACACCTCTCCATCCCAACAACACCGCCTGCCCGGATTCGACGGACACGCTTTCGCAGCACGACGCTCGTTTTTTAGCTGGCAGCAAGAAACATTAGGCTTGGCCGAATACTTTCTGCCCGGGCTGCAAAGTTTTGTTTAAGCACATGAGTCTTTTCATAATCTGGTCTATAATTCTGCATAAAACAGCGTAACGACAAGCCGTTTGGAAACAGACGGCTTGTCTATTTCCATCATATTAATAAATAAAGTAAATATTACACATGAATATAAAACGGTTACTCTTAAAATTTCTGCCGCGCTATGTCGTAGGAAGGCTGGTGATTTACAGCAAACTGATGCGTATAGAAAAGCCCATCGGCACTTTGCTGCTGCTTTGGCCGACTTTTTGGGCATTGTGGATCGCTTCAGAAGGTATTCCCGACTTCACCATCCTGCTCGCCTTCGCCGCCGGCACTTTCCTGATGCGCAGCGCAGGATGTGTGGTGAACGACTTTGCCGACCGCGATTTCGACGGCTCGGTAGAAAGAACCCAAAACCGTCCGTTTGCCAAAGGCTTGGTTTCCACAGAAGAAGCCATACTTTTGGCGCTGATTCTCTGCCTCATGGCTGCATTGTGCCTTCTACCCCTCAACCGCCTGACTTGGCTGATAAGCTTGCCTGCACTGTTTTTGGCCGTTACCTACCCGTTTACCAAACGCTTTTTCCCTCTTCCCCAATTTTATTTAGGCCTAGCCTTCTCGTTCGGCATCCCCATGGCCTTTGCCGCCGTAACAGAAACCGTCCCGCCTTTGGCTTGGCTGATTTTCACCGCCAATGTTTTATGGACTTTGGCATACGATACCATTTATGCCATGGCCGATAAGGAAGACGATTTAAAAATCGGCATCCGCACTTCGGCCATCACGTTCGGCGACAACGACATCTCGGCCATCATGATTTGCCACTTTTGGTTTACTGCCTTGATGGCTATACTGGGTGTTCAAATTCAAGCCACATGGCCTTTCTGGCTGGCCTTGCCGCTCACCGTTTACTGGCAATTCCAACAATACCGCCAAATCAAAACGCGCGACCGCTGGCTGTGTTTCCGCACGTTCTTAGAAAACAACCGCATCGGCTTGGTTTGGTTTTTAGCTATTGCCGGGCACTATTTATGGCTGTCTTTTCAGACGGCCTGAGGCATCAGCAAAACGAAAGTGCACAACACATTACTCCATATTCAGGTTAGATATTTCACTCCGAATATCAACGCACAAATAAAAAGGCAGACGCAATATACGTCTGCCTTTTTGTTGATTAATACAAGATTAAAAAACAATCATCAACCCAAATTATCCGCCATAGCGGCATGTTCGCTTTCCAATTGCTTCTCCGCCAACACCGCCAGCTGCGATGCTACGCCCTGCTCAATTTTTGCCAAGCTGGCCGCATTCGCTTCGTGATAAGCCTCTTCAAGCGCGAAAGCAAATCCTACCGCATCCGTTCCGCCGTGGCTTTTAATCACTACACCGCGCAAGCCGAGGAAAATGGCTCCGTTAAAACGGCGCGGGTCGAATTTATTTTTAAAGCCCTTCAAAGCCGGCATGGAAACCAACGCCGCAGCTTTGGTAAACAGATTGGCCTTAAACTCTTGCTTGATGGCGCCGCCCATGAATTTGACTGCGCCTTCAATGGTTTTCAGCACAATATTGCCGACAAAACCGTCAGCGACAATCACATCCACATTGCCGGTAAATACCGTATTGCCTTCCACATTGCCGATAAAATTCAAATTGCTTTCGCTCAACAGTTTGAAAGTCTGCTTAACCGTATCAGTACCTTTGATTTCTTCCGTACCTACATTCAGTAAACCCACTCTCGGTCGACCTTTTGCGGGATAAAGCGCCTGATAAAGCTCGCTGCCGATTACTGCAAACTGCATCAACTGTTCCGCCGTGCAATCAACATTGGCACCCAAATCCAGCATCAAAGTCACATGGTCGGAAGCCGAGGGCAGAAACTTGGCAATTGCCGGCCGCTCAATACCGGGGATGGTTTTCAGCACAAAACGGGCGGTAGCCATCAAAGCACCGGTATTACCGGCAGACACGGCAGCTTGGGCATGCCCCTCTTTCACTTGATTAATCGCCACCCGCATGGAAGAGTCTTTTTTATTTTTCAGCGCCAGCTGCGGCGCCTCGTCCATTTCCACCACCTGCGTGGAATGGATTACAGTAATCCTGTCCATCGGCGCTTGTGCAGCGGCCAAAGCAGATTTCAAGGCGGATTCGTCGCCCACCATAATCAGATGCACATTACTCTGCTGCTTAAGAAAAGCTATGGCTCCGGGTACAGTTACATCCAAACCGGCATCACCGCCCATAGCATCTACTGCCAAAGTAATCATAAATTTTCTCCGTGTTCCCAAATTTTGCCGGAAGTATCAATGCCGTTTTATTCTACGCATCTACCCGGCTATCCCTGCAATGTTTTCAGACGGCATTCTCTACAAAGGCCGTCTGAATCAATCACCTATTTACTCAAAATACACCGCAAACAAAGGATGTCTTAAGCAAATCAATTTATTTTCAGTAGTGTTTACAATATAAAAAGACGCTCAAATATGCAGGCAGCTACTTTAACACAAGCCGCCCGCAGATTCCGCTTCAAGTTTCTCAATCAATGGTTGCCTGATCGGCCAAACGGTTGTGCTCGTCGATATCGTCAGCATCCCACGGATAGTTAATCCACCAGTCCTGCACGGTAATGCCGCTGAAATAAGGCATACCTTCCGGCAGCTTGCCTTTCTTCTCTTTGATTTTCTCATGCAAAACGGCGATTCCGATGGTGCCGAAGCCCTCTTTCGCGAACTCATTGAGGCAGAACTCCAAAGTTACCCGGCTGTCGTCAACTTCATCCACAACCAGCACGTTCTTGCCTTTCAAGGTTTCAGGCAGCGGATCAAGCCATTGGATTTTCTTTACGCTGTCGGTCACTTTGCCCGTATGCTCGCCGTCGTAATAAGCCGTAGTAACCGCATAAATCGGAATATTTAAAAAGCAGCGCAAAATTCTCGCCGGAATAAACCCGCCGCCGCCAATAGCGATCATTGCATCATATTGAACACCGGAAGCCTTTACTTTATCGGCAAGCTGTTTGATGACGCGGTGAACATCATCGTATGTATACCAGATTTTCTTTTTCATCGTACAAAACCATATACCCGACAAGCAGGGCATTCAAACCTTTCAGACGGCCTCATGCCCTACTTAACTGCAACCAACCTAGCTGACGTATCAGTAACGTAAAAAAGCCAGCAATTGCGGTTTTGGGGCAATTTTCTGGCTTTCTCTTCATCAGCAAAGGCGTAGAAACTTATTCGCCTTTAGCTTTTACCACTTTGCGGCCACGGTACATACCGTTGGGAGAAATGTGGTGGGGGCGGTGTACTTCACCGGTAGCGCTGTCAACCGACAGAGCAGGTGCAGTCAAAGCATCGTGTGAACGGTGCATACCGCGTTTTGAGGGAGATTTTTTATTTTGTTGAACGGCCATTTCAAGCTCCTAAAAATATATAAAACTAAAACCGGTTAGCGGCTGCTTTTCAGCCCTGCCAAAACGGCAAACGGATTGGGTTTGTCCTGATTCACCTCTTCAATAGCGGCATTGTCGCATGATTCGTGGCGCGGCGAAAAAGGCAGTGCCATCAGGATTTGGTCTTCCACCAAAACACGCACGTCCATTTCGCTTTCTGCCACCATTCCTTCCAATTCCTCATCGGAGAGCATGGCTTCGTCTAAAACGGCTTCGTCATCAAACAAAACGATGCGGCTGTGTTCATTCAGCTCGAAAGGCATCGGTTTGATGCAACGCTGGCATACCAAAGGAATGCTGCCGCTTACACTGAGATCAAGAAACAAACGCTGCAAGCGGTCTTGCCCGCCTTGCAGCGTAAACGAAACCTCTGACTGTTTGTCGGCAAAATATTCGTGCGACCAAACGCGTTCGTCCAACTGGCTAAGCAAAAATCTGCCTTGCAAACTCTGCTTTTCTGCGGCGAAAGCTGCGGGGTCAATCAAATTAAGGTCTGACATAAACGGGGTATGATATAATTTAAAAGATTTAACGTCAATGATTTTATTGCATACATGAATACATCTCTGCCGCTTATTTTAGGCTCAAGCTCCGTATTCCGCCAAGCCCAGCTGCAACGCTTGAGCATCGTTTTTCAGACGGCCTCACCCGATTGCGATGAAACACCCGCTGCCAACGAAACGGCAGAGGAAACCGCATTACGTTTGGCAGTCGGCAAAGCACGCTCGTTGGCAGCACAATTTCCTGAAGCTCTGATTATCGGTGCAGATCAAGTTGCGTGGAGCAACGGCACCCAATTGGGTAAACCGATGAACGTCGCGAATGCACAACACATGCTCGCATCTTTAAGCGGGCAGCGCATCGAATTTTACAGCGCAGTCTGCCTGCTCAACACCTCTTCAAACAGCCTGCACACACATATAGATAAAACCGTAGTTACCATGCGCACGCTCAGCAGCGAGCAAATCCGCCGCTATTTGGAGCGCGAACCCGATGCCGTATATTGCGCCGGCGCAGCCAAAAGCGAAGGGCTGGGCGCGGCATTGTTGGAAAGAATTGACAGCACAGACCCGAACGCGCTCATCGGCCTGCCTATTTTTAAATTGGTCGATTTTCTCGCTTTAGAAGGCTTCGACGTACTGTAACCCACACAATGAAGCTTGTTATTCAGACATAGAAAGCAAACATTTTAAAAACAGTTTTTAAAAACAGTATTGAGGCCGTCTGAAAACCACTAACCTCTCTTTTTTCAGACGGCCTCAACCCAATAATATAATCCAGTTATTATTATTCAGACCAAACATCATGCCGCCCATTCTCTATCTCATTCCCACGCCCCTCGGCACGCCCGACACGCCCTGCCTGCTTCCACACGAACAAGCTCAAATTAGCGGTTTAACCGACTTTGTGGTCGAAGCAGAAAAAACCGCCCGCAGCCACTTAAAGCACCTCGGCATCACCACGCCGATTCGCGAGCTAAACCTGCAAACCCTCAACGAACACACGGATATCAACACCTTGCCGGAACTGCTGAAACCGTTACACGAAGGCCGGAGCATGGGCATAGTCAGCGAAGCAGGCTGCCCCGCAGTAGCCGATCCCGGCGCCAACCTTGTGGCACTTGCCCACAAACACGGCTTCGAAGTCCGCCCGCTTGTCGGCCCGTCCAGCCTTTTGCTGGCACTCATGGCCTCCGGCGCCAACGGTCAGAACTTCGCTTTCAAAGGCTATCTGCCGTCTGAAAAAACCGAACGCATCCAAGCATTGAAATCTTTGGAACAACAATCGCGGCGCAACAACGAGACCCAAATTTTTATCGAAACGCCCTACCGCAACAACGCCATGCTTGAAGATGCCGTCGCCACCCTTTCTCCGTCAACGCGCTTGTGTACTGCCAGTGATTTAACCCTGCCCACGCAAACCATTATCAGCAAACACGTTGCCGATTGGCGCAAACTCCCCTCCCTTCCCGATTTGAAGAAACAGCCGACCATATTTATCTTGCACGCTGCATAATTTTTCTGCTTGCCAAGCAAAATTTCTTTGCCTATAATGCTCCGCTTATTCGGAATGTAGCGCAGCCCGGTAGCGCACTTCGTTCGGGACGAAGGGGTCGGAGGTTCGAATCCTCTCATTCCGACCAACATTTTTCAGGCGGCTTTGGATATTCAAAGCCGCCTGTTTTGCTATATTGCAACGTCCTGTTTCAGGCCGTCTGAAACTCAGTGATTAATGTTGGGAAAATCAGGCGTATTACCTTACAATACCTTTTATTCACAAACCATCACCAAAGGCGATGCCATGCAGTATGCCAAAATTCTCGGCACGGGCAGCTACCTGCCCGCCAACCGTGTAAGCAATGATGATTTAGCCAAAAAAGTGGATACATCCGACGAATGGATCACCACGCGCACCGGCATCAAATTCCGCCACATCGCAGACGAACACGAACAAACCAGCGATTTGGCGGTGGCTGCCGCACGCAACGCTTTGGAAGACGCCGGCGTACCCGCCGACCAAGTCGATTTGATTATCGTGGCTACTTCAACGCCCGACATGATTTTTCCGTCCACCGCCACCATCGTCCAACGCAAGCTCGGCATCGGCTCAACCGGCTGCCCCGCTTTCGACGTGCAGGCCGTGTGCGCGGGCTTTATGTATGCGCTAACCACGGCCAATGCTTACATTAAAAGCGGCATGGCCAAAAAAGTATTGGTGATCGGCGCGGAAACCTTCAGCCGCATCATGAACTGGGAAGACCGCACCACCTGCGTGCTGTTCGGCGACGGGGCAGGCGCGGTATTGCTTGGCGCGTCGGACGAACCGGGCATTATCCACAGCAAACTGCAAGCCGACGGCGACTACATCGACTTGCTCAAAACGCCCGGCCAAGTGGTGAACGGCCAAGTGTGCGGCACACCGTTCCTGACTATGGACGGCCCCGGCGTGTTTAAATTCGCCGTCAAAATGCTGGCAAAAGTGGCCGACGACGTGATTACAGAAGCGAGTTATACCGCCCAACAAATCGATTGGATCGTGCCGCACCAAGCCAACAAACGCATCATCGAAAGCACCGCCAAGCACTTGGGCCTGAGCATGGATAAAGTAATCTTAACCGTGCAAGACCACGGCAACACATCCGCCGCATCCATTCCTTTGGCTTTGGATCACGGCATCCGCAGCGGCCAAATCCGCCGCGGGCAACATCTGCTGCTGGAAGGTATCGGCGGCGGGTTCGCATGGGGAGCGGTATTATTGAAATACTGATTCCTCAGTAAATACAGGCCGTCTGAATCTCACATACAAACCTGAAAACACAACATAACTTTTTTCAGACGGCCTGCTTAACAGGAGCAGGGGAAGCTCCTTACTCACACAGATTATAAAAATGGACAAAAAAACACATTACGGCACGGTAACCCATTGGTTTACCGACCTCCAACGCGGCTCGGTATTATCCGACGACCACGGCACACAACGCATTCTTTTAGAAGCCGCCTCCCTCACCGAAGGCTACCGCAACCCTCAAAGCGGCGACCGCATCAGTTTCAGTCTTCACGAAGACAGCCGAAACCGCTTATGCGCCGACGAAGCCACTCTACTCCCGCCTTTGCAGGAAAACGAGCGGGTGGAAATCACCCTCAGCGATTGGAACTACCAACAAAACGGCGGTTACGGCATGCACCATGTGCAGCGCAACTCTCCGATTTTCATTCTCGGCCAGTTTCTCAACGACCAAACGCGCATCCCCGAAAACGGCGAAACGCTCGAAGGCCGACTGGTTAAACACAGCAACGGACAATGGCTGCTGGTAGAAGTCGATATCATCGAAAAAACGCCGACAGCCCTGCCCGACATTCCCGCAGTGGCTGAGATACCCGTTCCGCCGCCTCCGCCGCCCAAACTGTCTAAAGCCAAAAGTACCATTAAGGCCGCACAAGATACCGAACTGCCCGCCGCTTTGCCTGCCAACCGCGTGCTGGGCGGCTCTATTGCCCATTGGAACGACGAAAAAGGCTACGGCTTTATTTCAACCGAAAACCAGCAAAGCGTTTTCTTCCATATTTCCGCGTTCCACTACATGTCGCAGCGCCCGAATATCGGCCAAAAAGTCAGCTTTTACTGCAACCGCCCCGTCGGCAGCGAACCGCAGCGCGCCATGCGGGTCGTATTGAGCGGACATGAAGCCTCGCTGTTTTCCGAACGCCCTTATGATTACCACGAATTCAATCTCAATATGCGCAAACTGTTGTGTTACGGCCTGACCGGCAGCCTGTATCTCTCCGGCGTCGCCTACTTTTCCCTCAAGCTCGCCTCCTTCTATTGCCTCACCAGCGCCGCAGCTTTTTGGCTTTACCGCAGCGACAAACAAACCGCCGTGACCAAATCCCGTCAAAAACAAGGCTATTTGGGGCGCGTGCCCGAGAAGAAACTGCATCAAATCGGCTTGCTCGGCGGCTGGCCTGGCGCCTTGTTTGCCCGCGGCGCTTTCAACCACAAAACAGGGAAAGCCTCGTTTATCCGCGTTTTCTGGCTAACCGTGGCCGCAAATATTGCCATAACCTATGCCCTGCTGATACATTACGGCGACAACCCGATTGCCTTATTGTTAAAAAACTAAAAGGAATACCATGTCTTTTGCATTTTTCTTCCCCGGCCAAGGTTCGCAAAGCCTCGGCATGATGAACGGCTTTGAAGGCACGGCCGCAGTAAAAGCCACTTTTGACGAAGCCTCCGCCGCACTCGGCCAAGACCTGTGGGCGATGATGAACGGCGAAGACGCCGCCGTGATTAACGAAACCGTCAACACCCAGCCGCTGATGCTTGCCGCAGGCGTCGCCACCTACCGCGCCTATTTGGAAAGCGACGGCAAAACGCCCGACGCAGTAGCCGGCCACAGCCTCGGCGAATACACCGCCTTAGTGGCTGCGGGTGCTTTGGACTTTGCCGATGCCGTCAAACTGGTGCGCTTGCGGGCAGAATTGATGCAAAACGCCGTACCGCAAGGCGAAGGTGCCATGGCCGCCATCTTGGGCTTGGATGACGACGTTGTCCGCCAAGTATGTTCGGAAGCCGCTCAAGGCGATGTGGTGGAAGCCGTGAACTTCAACTCGCCCGGCCAAGTTGTGATTGCAGGCTCTGCCGCCGCAGTCGAGCGCGCCATGAATTTGGCCAAAGAAAAAGGCGCCAAACGCGCCCTGCCCTTGCCGGTATCCGTGCCTTCCCATTGCAGCCTAATGAAACCCGCCGCCGAAAAACTGGCCGAAGCCTTGAAAAACATCGACATCCGCACGCCCCAAATCCGCGTGATTCACAATGCCGATGTCGCTTCTTACAACGATCCCGACAAAATCAAAGACGCTTTGGTGCGCCAGCTGTACAGCCCCGTGCGCTGGACCGAAACGGTAAACGCATTGGTATCCGAAGGCATTACCCAATCGGCAGAATGCGGCCCCGGCAAAGTATTGGCCGGCCTCGCCAAACGCATCAACAAAGAAGCATCATGCAGCGCGCTTACCGATAAAGCACAAGTAGAAGCCTTTATCCAATCCTGCTGATAACCGGAACTGCTGAACTTCTCGGCTCCAAACAGGACGGGCAAAACAGCCCGTCCTGTTTTTATATATACATTCTGCCGCCCCATCCTTGAGGCCGAGACCTTTGCAAAACCTCCAAATGTGGATGCAGTTCAAGGCGTAGCAGCACAGCGAGTGCAGACATATCACACGATAGGCAAACGAGCGGGCAGCGCTCAACGCAGAAATGCGCCGCAGATGAGGGTTTGGCAAAGGTCTCAAGGCCGTCTGAAAAGCTATACCTGCTCAAAAGCCCCCAATCCACCCCAACCTGTTTCAGACGGCCTCAAAAAAAAATGTAGAAAATCCTAGCGTTGTTTACACTTGCTGTTTCTTGTTTGAATATCCATTTTGGAATTTTTGAGGGTTGTCAAAAACGCCGAAAGGCACGATAAAGCTGCGGAGTTCTTGAGATGCTCAAAAATCATGAAACGATCATTTCATCAAAAAACTGTTTAGCATAAAAACGGTAAATAATCCGACCTTATCTAACACATTAATATAGTCATTATTATTCGCCCTCTGTAATTTCTTTTTGTTTCATACGTTAGGCAGTAAAAGAATAAACTCAACCAAATAAAAAATTTCCATCAAGCCATTTGATAATAAACGTTTTTTATACTTAATAACTATTGATAATCATTTTTATTAATCGTATATTTCACACGATCGGCTAGAAATAAAAGGAGTAAAACCATGCTGCGGCGACGTCTTTTCGGTCTCAATCTGTTGGCTGCTCCGGTGGTCAGCCTGTTTTATCCAATATCTTATGCCGCTGCCCAAACTATGCCGTCTGAAAATGCCCAGCCGATACAACGGGAACAAGCCATAGTCAAAGGCCGCATGTTAAATATCGTGCAAAACTGAGCCAGGGAAACGGGGAGTTGTGCTCCAAAAGTGAGCCACTCTCCGTTTGTTATAAACTGCTCCGCTCTATCACACAGCGGAGCCCAACCTGGATGTTATGCATGGAAACCATCGCAAAAGTGCACCGGCTTTTTCACCGACAGAAACTCTCACAACGTGAAATCGCCAAACAACTCAAACTCTCCCGCAATACAGTCGCCAAATATCTGCAGCACGCCACAGTCGAACCCCCCGTCTACCGCAGAGAACAAACCCATTACCCCAAGCTCGGTCCTTTTCTTGACGTGTTGACCCAACAGTTGCTCCAAGAAGCCCGGCTGCCCAAACAGCAACACCTTTCTGCCCGTCGACATTTCGAACGCCTCAAAGATGCCGGTTATGCCGGACAGTACAGTGCCGTTGCCGTATTTATCCGCAAATTCCGCCAACAGCACCAACCCAAGCCGGTTCCGGTCTTTATGGCTCAGGCTTTTGCTCCGGGTGATGCTTATCAGTTTGACTGGAGTATCGAAACCGTTTGTTTGGCCGGACAGACCGTTAAGGTAAATATCGCTCATTTCCGCTTATGCCACAGCAGGGCTTTTTTCGTTTGTGCTTATCCCAATCAGAAAGCTGATATGTTGATGGATGCGCACAACCGCGCATTCGCTTTCTTCGGCGGCGTACCTGCCCGCGGTATCTACGACAATATGAAGACCGCCGTTACCCGCATCGGCAAAGGCAAGGAGAGAGAGTTTAACGCACAGTTTTTACAGATGATGACCCACTTTCTCATTGAACCGGTTGCCTGTACCCCGGCTTCCGGCTGGGAGAAAGGCCAGGTCGAGCGGCAGATACGCCACCTGCGCGAAAGATTGTTCAAGCCGACTTTGGCTTTTGATTCCTTTACCTCTCTCAACGACTACCTGCAACAGCAATGCCTGCGGCTGATGCGGCAGCACAAACATCCCGAATACAGGCAGCCGGTTAACGACATATGGGAAAGGGAGAAGCATTCGTTGGCTGCTTTCCGTCCCTATCCGGCAGAACGTTTGGAGATACTCAAAGTCAGCAACCAATCTTTGGTTACCGTCGAACGCCACCGTTACAGCGTACCGGTCGAATGGGCGGGCAATACGGTTAGGGTTTATATCGGCGCACAGACCGTCCGCTTTTGTAGCGATACCGACTGTATTGCCGAACATCCGCGCAGCTTTGTGAAAGACGGCATCAGCTATAACCCTTGGCATTTTTTGCCCTATCTGCAAAAGAAACCCGGCGCGTTAAGAGACGGCAGGGCTTTTATCGGCTGGGTACTGCCGCCCGTCATAGAGCGTCTGAAAGCCTGTTTGCTTAAGCAGCCCAAAGGAGACCGGGTAATGGTCAAACTGCTGAACCTGATGGCCGAATACGATGCCGACTTGGCATTGACGGCAGCGGAATTGGCATTGGACGAAGGTATGCCGACTACGGAGGCAGTCTTGAACATCATCAACCGTCTGAAAGAACCGCCTCCACCCCGTTTCCATATTAGGGACATCCCGCTTACCGTCCCGCCGTCAGTTGATTGCAGCCGTTATGACCGCTTACTGAGTCTGTCGGGCAAACAAACGGATACGATGAAGGAGAAGCATCATGCAGCATGAACGTCTGGCCGGACTGTTGAAAGAATTGAAACTCGGTGCGATGGCGGAGCAGTGGGATGAAATCGTAGTGGACGGCATCCGTCGCAAACGGGGTACGCTGGATATTCTGGAGCGGTTGTTGACTGCCGAACATATAGCCAAAACCGCAAGGAGTATCCAAAACCGGATTAGCCAGGCAAGGTTTCCGCAACACCGCAGTTTGGCCGACTTCGATTTTGAGCAGAGTTTGATACACCGTCCGGCATTGGAACTGCTTTTGGGCGGGGACTATATCAGACAGAAGCGTAATGTGGTGTTGGTAGGCGGACCGGGTACGGGCAAAACGCATATTGCCACAGCATTGGGTATCGAAGCGGCGACACAAGGATTTAGGGTACGTTTTTGGAATGTACTGGACTTGGTCAACAAATTGGAAGCAGACAAAGACGAAGGCCGTCTGAAACTGACCGAGCAGCAATGTCGGTACGATTTGTTGATTCTTGATGAGTTGGGGTATCTGCCGTTTAGTCAGAAAGGCGGTGCGCTGCTGTTTCATCTGATGAGCCAACTGCATGAAAGGACGAGTGTTGTCATGACAACCAATTTGGCCTTTAGCGAATGGGTGAAACTGTTTATGGATGAAAAGATGACGGGTGCTTTACTGGACCGCCTGACTTATTGCTGTGATATTTTTGAGACGGGCAATGATTCTTACCGGATGAAACACCGCTCATAGGGTGGCTCAATTTTAGACCACAACTGTGGCTCAGTTTTGGAATGGAATTGACAGGCAAGTATCTAAAGCTTACGAAGTGCCGGAATTTGAACGCCAAACATGGTCAATGCAGGCGGCCGAGGCGTTGGCATGGGAACAAAACCCGTCTGCCCCTACACCGCTATTGGCACAAATTGCCGCCGACCGTGGGTGTGATTTAGAAGGCCTCCGTGCAAAGGCGCTGCAAAAAGCCAAGCAGTTTGCCGCCTTGTCCGCATCGGTCGCAGGTCAGCGTCAAGCCTATGCAGACCAGCTGGAGCAGGCTCAAGATGTCGACAAGGTTGAGGCCATCAGCCCTGTTTATCATTTGCCCTCCCATCCCGTACAGGCATCATCTGATGTAGATAATCTTTAAACCCGTTTAATAGCCCGCAGCAGACTCCCGCCTTAATATCCCTGCATCTTTATGTGGGGATTTTTTTATGAAAATAGCGTTATATAAAGGTACTTTGCCCGGATGGCGTGGTTGGATTAGCCGCTTGGTGCGTTTTGTTGATCGAGGGCCGTATAGCCACTGTGAGGTGGTGTTTTCAGACGGCATGTGCGCCTCGGCCAGCTGGCTTGACGGTGGCGTTCGCTTCAAAAAAATCAACTTCAACCCTGATCATTGGGATTTTATCGACATCGGCTTCGGGTGGCCGTCTGAAACACTGGTAAGGGATTGGTTCGAGCAACGCAAAGGCAACCGCTACGACTTGCTGGGCAGTTTGGGTGTGGTGTTCCGCCCGTTCCGCCAACGTCAAAATCGTTGGTTTTGCAGCGAGGCCGTTGCCGCCTCTTTGGGTGTCAGCGAGCCTTGGCGCATCAGCCCCAATATGCTGGCCGCGTTGTTTTTGGTACGCAAATAAAAGAAGCCGTCTGAAATTTCAGACGGCCCAAATATGAAGAAATATTGAAAGACGGCGACGTGCCGGTGCGGCAACACCGACACGCCGGCCAAGCAGGGCCATATCCTGCGTTAGCTTCGAAGCCGCCACCTCGCGAGGCAGCGGCATTTTATCACTAACGCATAGGATGAATGCAAAAAATGAAACATCGTTGCAAAAATTGTAACAAGCTGTTGGCAATCGGCATCGGCCGCTTTGAAATCAAGTGTCCGCGCTGTAAAACCGTAAACAGCTTCCGCTCTTTAACAACCGAGAATGCCCCCGAGCATCCGACCTTTGAGAAAGGACACAATGGATGCCGGAAAAACTTTCAGACGGCCTGAACCCCGTCCCAAACCCACCGTCGGCAGCCTGTTCGCAGGCATCGGCGGTTTCGACCTCGGCTTCGAACGGGGCGGATTCCAAACCGCGTGGCAGGTCGAAATCGATCCCGTCTGCCGAGCCGTGCTGGCCGACCGCTTCCCCCATGCAGAGCGGCACGAAGACGTGCGTACCTGCCTGCCCGCACTCTCCCGCGTCGATGCTGTCGTCGGCGGATTCCCCTGCCAAGACGTTTCGGCGATGGGCAAACGGCGCGGCCTTGCCGGAACACGCAGCGGGCTGTTCTTCGATGCAATGCGTATCGTGCAAACCCTTCAACCGCGCTGGCTGGTGCTGGAGAATGTCCCCGGACTGCTGTTTTCAAACGGTGGCCGCGACTTCCAAACGGTGCTTGAAACGCTTGCCGAATGCGGGTATGTGGGATACTGGCGGGTGTTGGACAGCCGTTATTTCGGAGTCCCCACAAAACGCCGCCGCATATTCATGGTCGCAGGTCTTCGAGAGCTGCCCCCCGTGGAGTTCTTGGGTGATGCCGGACCAATGGCGCGCGTATCTGGCAAGACGGAAGCGGGCAGCGCGTGGGCGGACGCTCATCCTACGCTGCTTGCGGGTTTTGCCGACGGCACAAGTATCGACATATCGGGCGGAAATATCGTCGCTGTCGAAAACAGTCGGCATCAGATGGTTGAGCGGGCGCGAACGTCTGACCATTATGGGCTTCGGCGCGGACTGGATGCGGCCAACGCTCGTGAGGCTCGGGCTGCCGGAAACGCCGTCTGCCCTCAAGTCGCGCAGTGGATTGCCGAAAAACTCATCAAAACATTCTGATTGAAACCGGTAGAGCACCGCGAGTGCCGTTTTACTTCTATATTTATATTAAGGAGTCAAAATGACACCCAAACCCCAACCAATCGTACCGTGGATGGGCGGCAAACGCCGCTTGGCCAAACACCTGCTTCCCATGTTTCCTCAGCATCAATGCTATGTAGAGCTGTTTGCCGGCGGAGCCGCACTGTTCTTTTTGCGTGAAACACCCGCCAAGTGCGAAGTGCTTAACGACCTCAACGGCCAACTCATCAACTTATATAGAGTCGTACAGCACCACTTCGACGAGTTCGTGCGCCAGTTTGAATGGACGTTGACCAGTCGCGAAGTATTTGCCCGACTTCAGTCAACGCCACCCGAGTGCATGACCAACATCCAACGTGCTGCCCGATTCTTCTATCTTCAACACACGGCGTTTGGAGGTAAAACAATAGACCAGCACTTTGGCACGGCCACTACAGGAGCAGGCTTTAAAGCCGCCGACATAGCAGACCGTCTGCAAGCAGCGCAGCAACGCTTGAGCGGTGTATATATAGAGAACGAACCGTGGGAAAAGTGCTTCAAACGCTACGACCGCGAACATACCTTCTTTTACGCCGACCCACCGTACTGGCAGCTTGCAGGCTACGACCGTGCCTTTGATTGGGCGCAGTACGAACTACTGGCCAAGATGATGAGCGAGTGCAAAGGCAAGGTTATGCTTTCCATCAACGACCACCCGGATATTCTCGAGCTGTTTAAAGACTTCCGCATCGACCGCCTCGAACTTGCTTACTCAGTCAGCCGTGATAAAACGCAAAAGACCAGCGGCGAGCTGGTCATCTGCAACTGGTAGATAAACAAAAGCGACTACATCGTCGCTTTTATCATTCTGCTTTCCCGAGTTCGGTATAATTTGCAAAAGTATTTTGTCAATTCCATTCCAAAACTGAGCCACAGTTGTGGTCTAAAATTGAGCCACCCTATGAGCGGTGTTTCATCCGGTAAGAATCATTGCCCGTCTCAAAAATATCACAGCAATAAGTCAGGCGGTCCAGTAAAGCACCCGTCATCTTTTCATCCATAAACAGTTTCACCCATTCGCTAAAGGCCAAATTGGTTGTCATGACAACACTCGTCCTTTCATGCAGTTGGCTCATCAGATGAAACAGCAGCGCACCGCCTTTCTGACTAAACGGCAGATACCCCAACTCATCAAGAATCAACAAATCGTACCGACATTGCTGCTCGGTCAGTTTCAGACGGCCTTCGTCTTTGTCTGCTTCCAATTTGTTGACCAAGTCCAGTACATTCCAAAAACGTACCCTAAATCCTTGTGTCGCCGCTTCGATACCCAATGCTGTGGCAATATGCGTTTTGCCCGTACCCGGTCCGCCTACCAACACCACATTACGCTTCTGTCTGATATAGTCCCCGCCCAAAAGCAGTTCCAATGCCGGACGGTGTATCAAACTCTGCTCAAAATCGAAGTCGGCCAAACTGCGGTGTTGCGGAAACCTTGCCTGGCTAATCCGGTTTTGGATACTCCTTGCGGTTTTGGCTATATGTTCGGCAGTCAACAACCGCTCCAGAATATCCAGCGTACCCCGTTTGCGACGGATGCCGTCCACTACGATTTCATCCCACTGCTCCGCCATCGCACCGAGTTTCAATTCTTTCAACAGTCCGGCCAGACGTTCATGCTGCATGATGCTTCTCCTTCATCGTATCCGTTTGTTTGCCCGACAGACTCAGTAAGCGGTCATAACGGCTGCAATCAACTGACGGCGGGACGGTAAGCGGGATGTCCCTAATATGGAAACGGGGTGGAGGCGGTTCTTTCAGACGGTTGATGATGTTCAAGACTGCCTCCGGAGTCGGCATACCTTCGTCCAATGCCAATTCCGCTGCCGTCAATGCCAAGTCGGCATCGTATTCGGCCATCAGGTTCAGCAGTTTGACCATTACCCGGTCTCCTTTGGGCTGCTTAAGCAAACAGGCTTTCAGACGCTCTATGACGGGCGGCAGTACCCAGCCGATAAAAGCCCTGCCGTCTCTTAACGCTCCGGGTTTCTTTTGCAGATAGGGCAAAAAATGCCAAGGGTTATAGCTGATGCCGTCTTTCACAAAGCTGCGCGGATGTTCGGCAATACAGTCGGTATCGCTACAAAAGCGGACGGTCTGTGCGCCGATATAAACCCTAACCGTATTGCCCGCCCATTCGACCGGTACGCTGTAACGGTGGCGTTCGACGGTAACCAAAGATTGGTTGCTGACTTTGAGTATCTCCAAACGTTCTGCCGGATAGGGACGGAAAGCAGCCAACGAATGCTTCTCCCTTTCCCATATGTCGTTAACCGGCTGCCTGTATTCGGGATGTTTGTGCTGCCGCATCAGCCGCAGGCATTGCTGTTGCAGGTAGTCGTTGAGAGAGGTAAAGGAATCAAAAGCCAAAGTCGGCTTGAACAATCTTTCGCGCAGGTGGCGTATCTGCCGCTCGACCTGGCCTTTCTCCCAGCCGGAGGCCGGGGTACAGGCAACCGGTTCAATGAGAAAGTGGGTCATCATCTGTAAAAACTGTGCGTTAAACTCTCTCTCCTTACCTTTGCCGATTCGGGTAACGGCGGTCTTCATATTGTCGTAGATACCGCGGGCAGGTACGCCGCCGAAGAAAGCGAATGCGCGGTTGTGCGCATCCATCAACATATCAGCTTTCTGATTGGGATAAGCACAAACGAAAAAAGCCCTGCTGTGGCATAAGCGGAAATGAGCGATATTTACCTTAACGGTCTGTCCGGCCAAACAAACGGTTTCGATACTCCAGTCAAACTGATAAGCATCACCCGGAGCAAAAGCCTGAGCCATAAAGACCGGAACCGGCTTGGGTTGGTGCTGTTGGCGGAATTTGCGGATAAATACGGCAACGGCACTGTACTGTCCGGCATAACCGGCATCTTTGAGGCGTTCGAAATGTCGACGGGCAGAAAGGTGTTGCTGTTTGGGCAGCCGGGCTTCTTGGAGCAACTGTTGGGTCAACACGTCAAGAAAAGGACCGAGCTTGGGGTAATGGGTTTGTTCTCTGCGGTAGACGGGGGGTTCGACTGTGGCGTGCTGCAGATATTTGGCGACTGTATTGCGGGAGAGTTTGAGTTGTTTGGCGATTTCACGTTGTGAGAGTTTCTGTCGGTGAAAAAGCCGGTGCACTTTTGCGATGGTTTCCATGCATAACATCCAGGTTGGGCTCCGCTGTGTGATAAAGCGGAGCAGTTTATAACAAACGGAGAGTGGCTCACTTTTGGAGCACAACTCCCCGTTTCCCTGGCTCAGTTTTGCACGATATTTAACATCCATTGCCAACTCTCCAAAGTATTGACACGGTTCTCTCACCCATTCATTTTTTCTTCCTATAAAACCTTGCGTGCATCCCGTCATTGAGTTAGTGACAATAATTCCGCTTTATCAAACTTGCTTGCCTCTTCACGACACTTCGAAGGATAATTAGCAATTTTTTATAAGAAACATAAAATCACGAACAATAAAATACAAAACAAATACTTATAAATGATACCGAAATACAAAAATTGAGCATTTACATGAACAACGAACAAGCACTGGTCATCTTTTCAGGCGGCCAAGATTCCACTACCTGCCTGATTCAGGCGATTCAAACCTACGGCCGCGAAAACGTGCAGGCCGTCACTTTCCAATACGGCCAACGCCACGCCGTCGAGCTGGACTGCGCCCGCCGGATTGCCGAAGACTTAGGCATCGCACAAACCGTGCTCGATCTGAGCCTGATGCAGCAAATCACCCACAACGCTTTAATGGACGACACCGCCGAAATTCAGACGGCCTCAAACGGCGTGCCGAATACTTTTGTCGACGGCCGCAACGCCCTGTTTCTGCTTTACGCCGCCATTTACGCCAAAAGCCGAAACATCAAACACATCATCACCGGCGTGTGCGAAACCGACTTTTCCGGCTACCCCGACTGCCGCGACGTATTCGTGAAATCCATGAACGTTACCCTCAATCTGGCGATGGACTACGCCTTCCAAATCCACACGCCGCTGATGTATCTCACCAAAGCGCAAACGTGGGCGCTGGCCGACCGGTTGGGCTGCCTCGACTACATCCGCGAACACACCCACACCTGCTACCACGGCGTAACCGGCGGCTGCGGCGAATGCCCGAGCTGCGTGCTGCGTGAACGCGGGCTGGCGGAATATCTCGCTTCACGTTAACCGCCTTATCTTCCCAAAACAAAAAAGGCCGTCTGAAACAGGTTTTAGCGAAACCCGTTTCAGACGGCCTGAACCCCGAACCAAATCCACCATGAAAATCACCAAAATCTTCACATTCGATTCGTCGCACATGCTCGACGGACACGACGGCAAATGCCAAAACCTGCACGGCCACACCTACAAGCTCGAAGTCGTAATTTCAGACGGCCTCATTCAAGGCGGCTCGAAAGACGGCATGGTCATGGACTTTTCCGATCTCAAAACCATCGTCAAACGCACCATCATCGAGCCGTTCGACCACGCCTTTATCTACAACGGCAACAACCCGCGCGAAAGCCAAATCGCCGCCCTGCTCGAAAGCTGGAACATGAAAACCCTGCGGCTCGGTTTCCGCACTACTGCCGAAAACATGACCGTGGAAATGTTCGGCCGTCTGAAAAACGCCGGCCTGCCCGTCAGCCTGATCCGCCTGTGGGAAACGCCCACGTCCTGCGCCGAATACGACGGGGAATAACGCCATGACCGAAATCCGCCCCGAAAACCCGCAATACCGCATCGTCGAAATCTTCGAGAGTCTGCAAGGCGA
Source organism: Neisseria sp. Dent CA1/247 (assembly GCF_022870825.1). Classification (NCBI taxonomy): domain Bacteria; kingdom Pseudomonadati; phylum Pseudomonadota; class Betaproteobacteria; order Neisseriales; family Neisseriaceae; genus Neisseria; species Neisseria sp. Dent CA1/247. The sequence continues at coordinate 2,055,908 of NZ_CP091522.1, forward strand.
AGGCTACAACACCGGCATGCCCGCCGTCTTCATCCGCCTCGGCAAATGCAACCTCGCCTGCTCGTGGTGCGACACCGACTACCTCACATTCAACACGATGAGTTTGCAGGATATTTTAGGCCGTCTGAAAAACCATACGGCCCGCAATATCATCATCACCGGCGGCGAACCCACCATCCAGCCGCACCTCGATATCCTGCTCGACGCGCTCAAAGCCGAAGGCTATACACTCTGCATCGAAACCAACGGCCTCAACCCCGCACCGCCGCAAATCGACTTTGTCGCCACCAGCCCCAAAGCCTGCTACGCCGAAAAATACGAAAAGCAGTGCATAGCAACCGCCGACGAAGTACGCATCGTGGCCGACGGCAACGTGCTGGCCTTTTGCGAACGCATGGAACAAAAAATCCGCGCCAAACACTACTATCTCTCGCCCTGCGAACAAAACGGCGAAATGAACATCTACGACACCATCCGCCAAATCGGGCTGCTCAACAGCCGCCCCGATGCCCACGTACATTGGCAACTGAGCGTACAAACGCATAAATGGGCGGGGATTAAATAATATATTTTTCAACTTCACAAACGATTAATTATGAATGTGAATTTTGACCAACAACCCAAACTGATTTTTTGTTTAATATTTTTAGAAATATATGTTTAAAAATAAAAATCGTGTTAAAATTAGTAACGGAATTCATAATTTTGTCAAATTAACATTATAGAGATAAAAGTATGCTTGATTTTTTACTCATATATTCAAAGTCATCCCAAGCAGCACAAGAATCTACTTATTGCGCAGAAAAAGCCAAAAAAACTAGGCCTTTTCCTGCAGGCTTAAGCGCCTACTATCAAAAGAGCAGCTGTCGATTATGGATTTGGGGAGAAAATTCACTATTAGATGCAAAAATTGATGACTATGTTATTAACAACAGCAATGGAATTAAACTTTATACAGGCTTGGCAGTAAATAAAAACGGAGATGCCATACCAAACATTTCTTCGTTCATCAATGAACCGAAAAACGGTATCATTGGTGATTACTTATATTTGGAAGTTGAAAACAACGGCAATGTAAAAATCAATCAACCAAAGATAAATACCTATCCGATATATTACTATGAAGATGAAGACCTGATTGCCGTAGGATCGACACCTTTAATAGTATCCAGCTGTTTGAAAAATATCCAAGTTTCCGAAAACTTTGCAAGAACGGTTCTAACCTATTCAGTTTGTTTCAATAACACTTCCATTATAGAATCTGTCAAAAAATTGATGCCAAATGAAACTTTAGAAATTCAAAAAGGTATTTTGAAAATTAATAAAATGTCTATGAATTTTTTACAAGATCAAAATTTGGAATTAATCTATAAAACAAATAGAAAAGAATACTGGGATCTTTGTTTTGAATCTTTAAGAAAATATGCAGGAGTTCTCAATTCATTCAAAGGAAATATCAGTTTTCCTTTAAGTGGCGGCAAAGACAGTAGATTGCTTTTATCACTTATTATGAGTTCGAAAGCCAAAGATAAAATTACGGATGTTTTCACAAATGGTCCTGCTTTTTCTCCCGAAGTTTTATCTGCACAAAACGTAGCTGAATACTTTGGTTTACAACATAGATTTGTCGATAATACAACTGCAGCCAATAATGATTTATTTACAGGAATATATGAAAAATTATATAAGCATTTTTATTTAACTAATGGCGAGCTATCGCCAATGGACTTATGCTTTAACACAAGAGTACAAAAAAGAGTACAGCTCCATGGTCAAGAATCAGGTTTAAGAAATATTGCCGGAAAAAAAATCTTCTCATCACAAGAAGAGCTCTATAAATGGTTTTCTAATCACTTGGCACATGGAGATATACTCAAATCTTTATTTGATAAACATATTTCAAGTAACCAAAGTGAAATATCAAAATTTATCGACCAATGTATTGCAGATGGTGTCCCTATAAACCAAATTCCCACTTTACATAGAATTATGTTCAGAGGAAGCAGATGGGTAAGCACTTTGGGAAAATTCTTTAATACCATCCAATTCGCTCCTTTCTTATTCTTTAATGAATGTGTTGTTAAATTTACTTATAACGCAGGCTCGCTATCTAGATCATATGAGGAATTTCATTACGAAATGCTGAAAAGGGTTGATGTCAAACTCACTCGTATTCCTTTTGCTCAACAAACATGGCCAAAAGAATTGGAAGCGATTACGGGAGATAATATTCCTGCAACCATACCTTATGAGTGGCCAGAGAATTTTGAATTTAAAAATAGGCGGGGTATAAATTCATTATTGGCAGATAGGAAAGGAGAACTCATCCATTATTTAGACTCTCAACCAAGCGTAATTACTCAAAATATTATAGATTTGAAAAAGTTGAAAGCTTTATGCTCAAATGAATTAATGTCAGGGCATTACCAGCCCCTATGGCAATTGATTCAGCTATTAATTGCAGAGCGTATTCTAAATCAAGACAAAGATTGTTCATATCGTGATAAATATGCTGTTGCAAATATTTTAGGAACCTCATAAATTCCACACCGGCCGTCTGAAATCAATTTGCAGACGGCTTTTTCTTCAGCAAACGCAAGGCGTTCGCCACCACCAGCAGCGAGCTTAAGCTCATGCCCAAGGCGGCAATCCACGGGGTAACGTAGCCGAACACGGCCAAGGGAATCACAATCAGGTTATACACGCTCGCCCAAATCAGGTTTTGCCGGATAATCAGGCGGGTTCGGCGGGCTTGGTTGATGGTGATGGGGAGTACGCGCATATCGTCGTTGAGCAGGATCACATCTGCACCTTCGCGCGCCACATCCGCACCGCCGGCTACGGCAACCGACACATCGGCCTGCGCCAACACGGGTGCATCGTTGATGCCGTCGCCAACCATCAGCACTTTACGCTGCTGCCGCTGCAAGGTTTCGACGTATGAGAGTTTGTCTTCCGGCAAGGCTTCTGCGCGGTAGGTATCCAAGCCCAACGAAGCAGCGAGACCAGCTACTGCGGCTTCCCGGTCGCCGCTGAGCAGATGCAGGCGCATGCCTTGTTTTTTCAGGGCGGCAATCATATCGACCACACTTTCTTTGATTTCGTCTTCCAACAAAAAGGCCGTCTGAAAACCTTGTTCGTTGCCGAGATAAACAATGCTGCCGCTGTGTTCGATGTGTTCGGTCGGAAGCGGTACACCGGCAATGCCTGCAACAAAATCGGCTGTTCCCAATGCCCAGATTTGGGTTTCGCCGTTAACGGTAAGGCTGGCGCTCACGCCTTTTCCAACATGATTGACACGCTGCCCGGCCTGCAATGCGGTAAGGTTGCCGCCGACTTGTTCGGCGTAGCGGATGACGGCTTTGGCAATCGGATGTTCCGACTGGCTTTCCAGCGCTTTGGCAATAGCGGCGGCTTCTTCTGTTTTCAGACGGCCTAAAGCGATGGCGCGGATCACAGTAAGCGTACCTTTGGTGAGCGTGCCGGTTTTGTCAAATACCACATCATCGATTTGCGACAGGGTTTCCAAGCTTCTGCTGCCGCTAACCAAGATGCCGTCTGAAGCCAGCATGCCCGTAGAGGCCGCCAGCGCGGTGGGCGTAGCGAGAGAAAGAGCGCACGGGCAGGTAATCACCAGCAGCGAAACGGTAATCCACAACGCCTGAAACGGCCCTGCGTAAATCGTCCAGCCGATAAACACGGGCACAGCGGCAATCAGCAGGCCGGACACAAAAGCAGAAGCATATTTATCGGCCATTTCCGCCAAACGCGGTTTTTGCGCCAACGCGCGGTCAAGCAGTTTGACGATGTGCGACAAACGGGTATCGCCGCCCACTTGGTCGGTGCGGACAACCAGCGGGCTGAGGGTATTCAACGTGCCTGCAGTCACTTTGGCGTTTTGCTGTTTCAAAACGGGCAGGCTCTCGCCGGTGAGCATGGCTTCGTTGACTTCGCTCTCGCCCGACAGCACCGTGCCGTCCACCGGAATCACTTCGCCCGGATACACCGCCACCACATCGCCGGTTTTCAGCTGCACTACCGCCGCTTCTTCGGCGGTATCGTTTTCAGGATAATTCGGCAATTTATGGCAGAAAGCGGGAACGAGTTTCACCAAGCGCTCCGCCGCATCGCCTGCTTTGCGCCGCGCAATCTGCTCCATATAGCGCCCGCCCAGCAGGAAAAACACAAACATCGCCACCGATTCAAAATACATGCCCTGCCCTGCGTTGCTGACCAAGCCGTACACGCCTGCCGAAAACGTGAGCGAAATGGCAATGGCCACCGGCGTATCCATGCCCATACGGCGGTTTTTCAGATCGCGCCAAAAGCCTTTGTAAAACGGCACGGCAGAATAAAACATGGCCGGCAACACCATCAAAAACGCGCCCCAGTGCAGCACGCCCAAGTAAAGCGGTTCGATTTCGTTTCCATAAAGATAAGTCGGCACGGCAAACATCATCGTCTGCATCATAGACAGCCCGGCCACCGCCAACCGTATCAGCGCCTGTTTGCGTTCCGCCTGCATCTGCTCTTCCATTTTGCGGGCATCGTAAGGCACGGCGGTATAGCCGGTTTTCTGAATCAGCAGCAAAATATCCGAAAGTGATACTTTGTCGTTGTCCCACACAATGCGGACGCGGCGGGTGCTGTAATTCAAATCGGCACGCAAAACGCCTTCGGTACGCAGCAATTGCTGCTCAATCAGCCACACGCAGGCCGCGCAGGTAATCCCGCCGAGCATCAATACCGCCTCGCGCGCGCCGTCGGCAGCCGTTTCCACAAAGCCCGCCTGCACTTCCGGCATGTCGTAGAGTTTCAAGCGGTCGAGAATTTCCTGCGGCGGCAATGCAGCCCGCTCCGCATCGGCGGTGCGCTGTTTGTAATAATTGCCCAGCCCCGCATCAATAATACTTTGAGCCACCGCTTGACAGCCGGCACAGCAGGTATCGTGAGATTCGCCCTCGTAAACCACGGGCAAAGAAACGTTGTCGGGCACATCCAGCCCGCAATGGAAGCATGTTTTTTTCATGGGAAGGGATTGTACGCGCAGCCTATCTGCGGGGCAATCGGCCGTCTGAAAGCCATACGGATACTCAACCCCCATTCAAATAAACTACAATCTTAACCTTTTAATTACATATTTTTACAACAATAAGGGAACTCAACAAACAAAAGTATCAATTTGAATTGACATTAACGTTTTTTAATATCAAAATATTACGCAACGACTAGCGTTGTTTCCATTCATTTAAAATAAAAATAAAGCTACAAATAATCACATAAATAAACATTTATTTACCGGAGAAGTTATGATTGAACGTCTTATGCCCATTTTTGCCGTGATCGGCATCCTTTCCACTTTAGGCTACGCAGGCTTGGCCGCATGGGCCATCTATTCCAATGTTGCCCAAATCAAAAAGAAACGTCTGTTTCCGATAGGTAGGCACTTGCCCAAAATTTCCGATTAATCCGATTGATTAACGGATAAGGCCGTCTGAAAACGATGCTTACGCGTTTTCAGACGGCCTTTATGTTTAGGGTTTATCAAACTATTCGTCTTTATCAAAAAAAGCCAGCTTGACCACATAACACAAAAACAACACCGTGAGCAGCAGCATCACCGTTTCCACAATATTGTCATGCGTGCTTTGGTTCCAATAAAAAATTTCCTTGTCCACAAGCTACTCCTTTCCCTTCCGGCGCGGCACGTCGCGGTTGAGCTGCCGCCACAAAGCCGCAAACCACAGATACATCACAAACACAAACGGGAAGCCCGAAAACGAACCCACGGCCTTAATCCCTTCTATCTTCTCCGTCACAATCACCGCGTAGCTGATCAGCGTCATAAAAATACTCCATACCACCGCACGGAATTTATTTTCAGTGCGGCCGTCGCTGCTGGTCATATCTGTAGCAAATCCTAGCGTTATTTGCACTTTTCGTTTTGTTCTGAAACGCAATTTTGTGTTTTCAAAAGAGTTGAAGGAACTTTATCTAAATGCCAAAATCATAAAAATTTATTCGTATAAAATATATATAATTACAAAATTACAGGAGTTTTAATGTTATGGAAATGAAAAGTGCAATCATCGAAGGGGATATGACCACCCATGGTGGTTATGTGCTTACTGGATCAAGCAGAATGACGGTTAATGGTAAACAAGTAGCATTATCAGGAGATCCTGTTTCATGCCCCAAATGCAAAGGAGTTTTTCACATTGTAGAAGGTGGTTATCCTAGTGTGTGCGATAACAAATCCATTGCATTTGAAGGCATGCTTACTACTTGCGGAGCAAAACTGATAGGCTCTCAAACCCAATACACGCTTGCGGTAGAAAGTAGTCATATTTCAACCGATACAAACCCCACCTTCACCAACAACTCTCCTGCTGAAGAAACCCGATATTATGATGAACAAGTTATTCTAGACCCTGAGATTACCGAAGGTATACCTTACTTTATCGAAACGGATGAAGGGAAAACTTATTACGGTATTGTTTCCAAACTAGGTAAATTACCACGAGTAGCAACATCAGAAGAAAACAGCTACACACTTTATTTGGGAGACGAAGCATTAGCCAAACAAATGGAAACACAAAAAAATGACTACTCAATTGAATAGAAACCAAGGCAATCAAATAGCCACCAATACGCGCCCTAACTCCCAATGCCCTGCAGGTGTAAAACCCGTTACCTTTCAGGAACTGTGGAGCGCTTATCCTAGTGAGCCACCCTATAAAGTAAAAGGAAAAGTTCCAAAGGGATATGAAAATCAATGTGCTATCCGCATGAGTGCAACATTCCATGCCACAGGCAGCCGGATGGCATCATTTTCTCAAAATACAGTTAAACCGCAAGCTGGCAGGAACACCTTGGGGCGAATACTTTTAAACGGAAAGGCAACCGCCACACGGGCAGACGAGCTGGCACGCTGGCTAGAGAGCCGCCCGATTTGCGGAATCGGGCGGCCTGAAAATATCACGGGGAAAAACTGGCAGGAGAAAATCAAAGGGCGCAGGGGTGTGATTTTCTTCGGTGAATACTGGTCTCATGACAGCGATGCGGCAGGCCAATCGACCGGAGGACATATCGATTTATGGAATCAAGATACGTTGACCCGCGTAGGATGGACTTCTTTTTTCAGATTTACTTTGGGAATTGATTCTTTTGGTATTGGAGATTGGGGCTATTCAGACTTAGGTAAATCTAAAAAAATCTTGTTTTTCGAGGTAAAGCAATGATTTTTATATATACCATTTTTGTATTTGCTTTTTCCCTTATCATGGAAGAATTATTATTAAGATTTTTAGAAAACACTTTGGGCTGGAAAATATGTATAGAAGCTTGCAGTATACATTTTTCCCAAGTGGCAGGTGCTATTCAGATGATTTTCCCTACTCTTTTATCCATATTATTTTTTCTGTTTTATAGAAAAAAAGCCCGTTTTAAATGGTTGACGTTCATATCTATTTTAATGCTGGTTGTAAACGTAGGTATTGCTTACTTGGCAACCGATTATGGTTATGCCCGCACTTCTGATCCTTTAGCTCCATAAAGTTTGGTCTTTCATAGACAAAATCAAAAGTTATTTTTGAAGTTCACATTAGCAATTAACTCTGTCGCCATTACCTTTGATGGCTATTCTGATTTAGTGAATCTAAAAATTTCATTTCTCAAGGTAACCCAATGATTTGGATATACGTTATTTTAGCTTTTACATTAACGATTGCAGCCGAAACCGCCATATCATTTTTTTTATATGATTTTTTACATTTCAATATGTGTATTGAAGGCTGCTCTGCCGATTTTGCCAATCTGTCCAATACATTAACACTATTGGTTTTGCCGGCTATGTGTTCTACTGCCACTTTTTTTCTTGTAAAGACGAAAATGAAATTTAAATATTGGTTTTTAATAGTAGCTATGATTTTACTTTCCAGCATAATTATTGATTATTTAGCAACAGGCTATGGCTACGCGCACACTACAGATCCTTTAGCTCCATAAGATTTAACCTCTATTACCTAAATTGGAACTTTTTTCAGATTTAATTTCGAATCAATATAATCTCAATCCGTTGAGAATATGCGGATCTAGGTGAAAAAATGACATTAAAATTTAATATTTTTATATTTATGATTACTTTTATCGCAACCATTTTGGTGGAAGAAATTCTGTTTAGGTTTTTAAGGCATATCTTGGGTTGGGATATGTGCGTTGAAGGTTGTTCGCGTAATTTTTCTAATGCCGTAGGAACCATAATTTTCTTTGCTATCCCTATTTTTTTAAGCATCGCAACTTTGTTATACAAGAATAAGATACTTAAAAGCACATGGTGGTTGATGGCATTGATACTATCTTTTATCTGTGTACTTATCATTGCATATTTGGCAACTGATTATGGTTACGTCCGCACCTCTGATCCTTTAGCTCCATAAGGCTTGATTTTCATAGCCAAGATCAGAACTTCTTTTTTGAAGTTTACATTAGAAATCAACTCTGTCGCCATTACCTTTGATGGCTATTCAGATTCAGAAAGTCTAAAAAATTTATTTTTTAAGGTAAAACAATGATCTGGGTTTATATATTTTTAGTTTATACAATTACCATTGTGGCTGAAATCTTATTTTTTGATTTTTTAAGTAAATATTTAGAATGGAACATGTGCGTAGAGGGATGTGCTACTAATTTTGTCAAAATTATCAGTTTAATTGCATTATTTATCCTACCTACTATCAATACTATTACCTTTTTTTTCTTTCATAGGAAAAAAATAAAATTTAAATACTGGCTATTGGTTTTACTTGGAATTTTAATCGCCAATTTAATCCTTGCTTATTTAGCAACAGACTATGGCTATGCACATACTACAGACCCTTTAGCCCCGTAAGGTTTATCTACTATTTATATGATTTAAACTCAAAAACCATTGTTTCAATAATATATTTGCTTAAAAGCATATAATATAAAGCCGTCTGAAACCAAGCATTTCAGACGGCCTTAAGGTTTCAAAAGACCTGATTTCCCTAACCTAATTTCCTTTTATAATTCTCTCTTTTTAAGATTGCACATCACACCATGTCCGAACTCTTCGCCCCTGCCGCCATTTCCGTTTCCGAATTGAACGCCCTAGCCAGAAGCCTGCTGGAAGACAACCTGTTCGGGCTGTGGGTGGCGGGCGAAGTGTCCAACCTTACCCGCGCCGCCAGCGGGCATTACTATTTTTCGCTCAAAGACAGCCGCGCCCAAGTGCGCTGCGCCATGTTTAAAGGTACGGCGGCAAAGTTGGCCGCCCCGTTGAAAGAAGGCGACCACATCGAGCTGACCGGCAAAATCAGCATTTACGAAGCGCGCGGCGAGTTTCAAATCACCGTGAACGAAGTGCGTCTGAAAGGTTTGGGGCAGCTTTACGAAGCCTACGAAAAGCTGAAAGCCCAATTGCAGGCCGAGGGCGTGTTTGCGGCGGAACGCAAAAAACCGCTGCCCGCCCATCCGCGCACCATCGGCATCGTAACCAGCCTTGCCGCGGCGGCTTTGCGCGACGTGGTCAGCACGTTGAAACGCCGTGCGCCGGAAATCCCTGTGATTGTGTACCCGACCGCAGTTCAAGGCGCGGGCAGCGAATTTCAGATCGCCCAAGCGATTCAGACAGCCTCTGCGCGTGCCGAAGCAGACGTGTTAATCGTGTGCCGCGGCGGGGGCAGCATCGAAGACTTGTGGGCGTTTAACGAAGAGCCGGTCGTGCGGGCGATTGAGGCGTGCAAAATTCCCGTGGTCAGCGGCGTGGGGCATGAAACCGATTTCACGCTGGCGGATTTTGTCGCCGACGTGCGCGCACCCACGCCCACGGGTGCGGCAGAACTGGTCAGCCCCAACCGCTTGGAGTCGCTGCACAAGCTCGCACAAGCACAAGGCCGTCTGAAAACCGTGTTGGAGCAACGTTATTACGATGCCAGCCAGCGCGTCGATTGGTTCGCCCGCCAAATCCGCCATCCGCAGCAAAAGCTGAACGAACAACGCAACCAACTTGCCGCCTTGCAACAATCGCTGCGCTTTTCCATACAAAACAACCACCGCTTCAATGTGCAGAAGCTCGCCCGCCAGCAGCAAACCCTCGCCCATCTGCGCCCCGATATTTCGGCGTCCAAACGAGACGCAATGCGTTTTCAGACGGCCTTACAGCAAAGCCGTTTGTCTTTGTTCGCCCTGTACCGCCAACGCCTCGAGAAACAGGCCGCCCTGCTCGAAGCCGTGTCGCCGCAGCACATTTTGGAACGCGGCTTCAGCGTGGTTAAAAACAGCCGTGGCCAAGTCATCCGCAGCGCCCATGCTTTAAAGCAAGGCCAGAAACTGCACATTACCTTTGCCGACGGCGAAACCGACGTGCGCGTAACCAGCGAACACAAACAGCCGGATTTGTTTGATTATTCTTAAAATCTGAGTATATCGGGTGCAGAGGCCGTCTTAAAAGGTTTCAGACGGCCTGAGACCTTTGCAAAAGCCTCAGATGTGGATGCAGTTCAAGGCGTAGCAGCACAGCGAGTGCAGACATATCATTTAGATAGGCAAACGAGCGAGCAGCGCACAACGCAGAAATGCGCCGCAGATGAGGGTTTTGCAAAGGTCTCGGCCTAACCTTTTGCAGGATTCAGTTAACAGCATTAAAAATTTTGATGCAGCCTGCAAGCAAACTTCGCGTTGAAATTGATCTGCCCCACATTCAGCATACCAAAAGGCCGTCTGAAAAATTTCAGACGGCCTTTGTCTCAATAAAATGAATTCAGCTTACTTCTTACGTTGCGGAGGCAGGTCGGTACATGTGCCCAAAGCCACTTCCGCAGCCATGCCGATGCTTTCGCCCAGCGTCGGGTGCGGGTGGATGGTTTTGCCGATGTCCGCCGCATCGCAACCCATTTCAATCGCCAAGCAGATTTCGCCGATCATATCGCCGCCGTTGGGGCCGACGATACCGCCGCCGATGATTTTGCCGCTTTCCGCGTCAAAAATCAGCTTGGTAAAGCCTTGGTCGCAACCGTTGGCAATCGCACGACCCGAAGCCGCCCACGGGAAGGTGGCTTTGGTGATTTTTATGCCCTGCTCTTTGGCAGAGGTTTCGGTTACACCCACCCAAGCCACTTCAGGTGCGGTATAGGCTACACCCGGAATCACACGGGCATCGAAATAGGCTTTGTGTCCGGCACAGTTTTCAGCGGCAACATGGCCTTCGTGCACCGCTTTGTGCGCCAACATAGGCTGGCCGACAATATCGCCGATGGCGTAAATGTGCGACACGTTGGTACGTTGCTGTTTGTCCACTTCGATAAAGCCGCGGTCGGTAACAATCACACCGGCTTTTTCGGCACCAATCAGCTTGCCGTTAGGCGCACGGCCTGCGGCAACCAACACGGTGTCGTAACGTTGCGGCTCTTTGGGCGCGTTGGCACCTTCGAAGGTTACATAAATACCGTCTTCTTTCGGCTCTACGGCAACGGTTTTGGTGTTAACCATGATGTTGTCGAAGCGGTATTCGTTCAGCTTCTGCCAAACTTTAACCAAATCGCGGTCGGCACCCTGCATCAGGCCGTCCATCATTTCAACCACATCCAAACGGGTGCCCAGCGTGCTGTACACCGTACCCATTTCCAAACCGATGATACCGCCGCCGATAATCAGCATTTTGCCCGGCACTTCTTTCAAAGCCAGCGCGCCGGTAGAGTCGATAATACGGGGATCTTCAGGGATAAACGGCAGGTTCACCACGCGGCTGCCCGCAGCGATGATGGCGTTTTTAAATGCAACGGTTTTCTTCTCGCCGGTTTCTTCTTTACCTTCGCCGGAAGTCAGAGCCACTTCCATGTGGTTCGGGCCGACAAACTGGCCGTTACCGCGGATGACGTCCACTTTGCGCGCCTTCGCCATGCCGGCCAAACCGCCGGTCAGCTTGCCGATCACTTTTTCTTTGTAAGCGCGCAGCATGTCGATATCCAGCTCAGGCTCGGGATATTTGATACCGTTTGCAGCCAAATGGCGCACTTCGTCAATCACAGCAGCGTTGTGGAGTAAAGCTTTGGAAGGGATACAACCCACGTTCAGGCACACGCCGCCCAAAGTGGCGTAACGCTCTACAATCGCGGTTTTCAAGCCTTGGTCGGCTGCGGCAAATGCAGCGGAATAACCACCGGGGCCGCCACCCAACACAACCACGTCGTATTCGGCATCTGCCGAACCGCTGAATTGAGCGGCTTGCGGTGCAGAGGCAGCCGCTTTCGGTGCTTCTTGTGCAGGAGCAGACGCAGTTTCGGCTTTGGGTGCTTCGGCTGCCGCGCCGGCAGCTTCAATCACGGCAATCACGCCGCCTTCGGAAATTTTGTCGCCTACTTTGACTTTTACTTCTTTCACCACGCCGGCGGCTTCGGCAGGCACATCCATCGTGGCTTTGTCGGTTTCCAAAGTAACCAATGTATCGTCAACCGCCACGGTATCGCCCGCTTTGATTTCTACGGCGATGATATCCACGTTTTCATGACCGCCGATATCGGGGACCTTGAGTTCAATCAAGCTCATTGTTAAACCTTTCTGTAAAGCAGCCATCATGCTGCTTTATTACAATCTTGTTTTCAGACGGCCTCTAAGATTGCCAGAGGCCGTCTGAAAAGCCTTACAGTACCACGCGGCGGAAGTCTTTCAACAGGTTCGCCAGATACACGGTAAAGCGCATACCGGCCGCGCCGTCGATCACGCGGTGGTCGAACGACAGGCTCAACGGGCACATCAGGCGCGGTTCAAAGGCCGAACCGTTCCATACCGGTTTCATTTGCGATTTGCACACGCCCAAAATGGCCACTTCGGGAGCGTTCACAATCGGCGTGAAGCTTGTACCGCCGATACCGCCCAAGCTGGAAATGGTAAAGCAGGCACCTTGCATTTCATTAGGCTTGAGCTTGCCTTCGCGGGCTTTTTTGCTCAACTCGGTCAACTCTTGGGAAATTTCTTTCAAGCCTTTTTTGTCCACGTCTTTAATTACCGGCACAACCAAACCGTTGGGCGTATCGGCGGCAAAGCCGATGTTGTAGTATTTCTTCAAAATCAGGTTTTCGCCGTCAAGAGAAGAATTGAACTCAGGGAAGGCTTTCAGTGCGGTTACCGAAGCTTTGATAATGAACGCCAACGGCGACAGTTTCACACCCTCGCGCTCCCACTCTTTGTTCAGGGTTTTGCGGAACTCTTCCAACTCGGTCATGTCGGCTTCTTCGTTTACGGTAACATGGGGAATAATTACCCAGTTGCGCGACAGGTTTTGGCCGGAAATTTTCTTAATGCGGGAAAGTTCTTTTATTTCGATTTCGCCGAACTTGCTGAAATCGACTTTCGGCCACGGCAGCAAGTCCAAACCGCCGCCTAATGAAGCGGTTGCGGCAGCAGGCGAAGCTTTGCCCGCACCGCCTTGCATGGCGGCTTTCACGAAGGCTTTGATGTCTTCGCCGACGATACGGCCTTTCAAGCCCGTACCTTTTACCAAGCTCAAATCCACGCCCAATTCGCGCGCCAGTTTGCGTGCGGACGGGCCGGCATGGGCTTTGGCAAATGCAGCTTCGTTTACCGGTGTGTTGCCGAATGCGGCAACCGGAGCGGCATCGGCTTTAGGCGCGGCAGGAGCCGGAGCAGCTTGCGGCGCAGGCACAGCGGCTTTAGGCGCTTCTTGTGCGGGAGCTGCGGCAGGAGCGGCAGCTGCACCGCCTGCGGTTTCCACTTCGATAATTTGAGTGCCTTGTGAAACTTTGTCGCCCACTTTCACATACACGGCTTTCACTACGCCGGCAGCGGTGCTCGGCACATCCATGGTGGCTTTGTCGGTTTCCAAAGTAATCAGCGTATCGTCTTCGGATACGGTGTCGCCTACTTTGATCTCAACGGCAATCACGTCTACATTTTCGTGGCCGCCGATATCGGGTACTTCCACTTTTACAGTTGCGCCGCCCGCAACAGGAGCAGCTTGTGCAGGTGCGGCGGCAGGAGCAGGCTCAGCTGCTTTTTCGGCGACGGGCGCTGCTTGAGCAGCGGCACCGGCGGCTTCAACCAAGACAATCACGCTGCCTTCGGAAACTTTGTCGCCTACGTTGACTTTAACTTCTTTCACCACGCCCGCGGCATCGGCAGGTACGTCCATGGTGGCTTTGTCGGTTTCCAGCGTAATCAGGGTATCGTCGACAGCGATGGTGTCGCCCGCTTTCACTTCAACGGCAATCACGTCTACATTTTCATGGCCGCCGATGTCGGGTACTTTGATTTCTACGATTTGACTCATCGTGCTTTCCTTTAACAACCGCAGCAGCAATGTGCTGCGGCATGTTGTTTTGTTGTAAGACTTAAAACGGTTTCAAGCGGATATTCTTTTCAGACGGCCTCTTTCATTTTCAGAGGCCGTCTGAAAATATCATTACCGCTTCCAGCTCGGTGCAGTATCGGTTTTGATGCCGTATTTCTCGATGGCTTGCTGCACAACCACTTTCTCAATCTTGCCTTGGTCGGCCAGTGCGCTCAGTGCGGCAACGGCAACGTGGCGGCTGTCCACCTCGAAGAAGTCGCGCAGGTTGGCGCGTGAATCACTGCGGCCGAAACCGTCGGTACCCAAAACGTGGTAATCGTTGGGGATGTGGGCGCGGATGCGGTCGGCAAAACTGCGGATGTAATCGGTTGAAGCAATTACCGGGCCTTCATGACCTTGCAGCTGTTGGGCAACAAACGGCAGTTTGTTTTGTTCCATCGGGTGCAAGCGGTTGTAACGCTCAACTTCGATGGCATCGCGGTGCAGCAGATTGAATGAAGGTACGGACCAAACGTCGGCTTCTACACCGAAATCGGCTTTCAGCATATCGGCAGCTTTGATGACTTCGTTCAGAATCACGCCCGAACCCATCAACTGTACTTTCTTGTCGCTCTTCGCGCCTTCGCGGAACAGATACATACCCTTCAGAATTTCTTCTTCGATGCCTTTGCGTTGCGGCATAGCAGGGTGGGTGTAGTTTTCGTTCATCACGGTCAGGTAGTAGAACACGTCTTCTTGCTCTACATACATACGGCGCAAACCGTCTTGGATAATCACGGCCAATTCGTATTGGAAAGTCGGATCGTAAGACAAGCAGTTCGGAATCAGATCGGCTTGAATGTGGCTGTGGCCGTCTTCGTGCTGCAAGCCTTCGCCGTTCAGTGTGGTACGTCCTGCAGTACCGCCTACCAAGAAGCCGCGTGCGTGCATGTCGCCCGCCGCCCAAGCCAAATCGCCTACGCGTTGGAAACCGAACATTGAGTAATAAATGTAGAACGGAATCATGGCGTAACGGTTGTTGGCATAGCTGGTTGCCGCGGCAATCCAGTCGGCCATCGCGCCCGGCTCGTTAATACCTTCTTGCAGAATCTGACCGTCGGTAGATTCTTTGTAGAACATCAATTGGTCTTTGTCTTGCGGGGTGTATTGCTGGCCTTTGGGGTTCCAAATACCGTATTGGCGGAACATGCCTTCCATACCGAAAGTACGGCTTTCATCGGGCACGATCGGTACGATGCGTTTGCCGATTTGCTTGTCTTTCAACAAGGTAGAAAGGATGCGCACAAACGCCATGGTGGTTGAGAACTCGCGGTCGCCGCTGGTTTGCAGTTGCGCGTCAAACGCAGACAATTCAGGGATAGGCAGCGGTTCGGTATTCGGGTTGCGCTGCGGCAGATAACCGCCCAAAGCGTTGCGACGCTCGCGCAGGTATTTCATTTCTTCGCTGTCTTCGGGGAAGCGGTAGTAAGGCAGGTCGCCGCTTTCGATTTGCTCGTCGCTTACCGGAATGCCGAAACGGGTGCGGAATTTTTTCAGTGATTCCACGTCCATTTTCTTGGCTTGATGGGCAACGTTTTGGCCTTCGCCGGCAGAACCCATGCCGTAGCCTTTAATGGTTTTCGCCAAAATCACAGTCGGACGACCGTTGGCGTTGTTGGTAGCTTCGTAATAAGCCGCGTACACTTTGTGCGGGTCGTGGCCGCCGCGGTTCAACGCCCAAATTTCGGCGTCAGACATATTGGCCACCATGGCTTTCAATTCGGGCGTGTTGAAGAAGTGCTCGCGCACATACGCACCGTCTTTGGATTTGTAGGTTTGGTAGTCGCCGTCCAAACATTCGTTCATACGCTGTTTCAGTGCATTGTTGGTATCGTTGGCCAGCAGCGCATCCCAGCGGCTGCCCCAAATCACTTTCAATACATTCCAACCGGCGCCGCGGAAGTTGCCTTCCAATTCTTGAATGATTTTGCCGTTACCGCGTACCGGGCCGTCCAAGCGTTGCAGGTTACAGTTAATCACGAAAATCAGGTTGTCCAAACCTTCGCGGGCGGCCAGTGAAATCGCGCCTTGGCTTTCCGGTTCGTCCATTTCGCCGTCGCCGCAGAATACCCATACTTTGCGGCCTTTGGTTTTGGTCAGGCCGCGTGATTCCAAATATTTCAGGAAGCGGGCTTGGTAAATGGCCATCAACGGGCCTAAACCCATAGATACGGTGGGGAACTGCCAGAAATCGGGCATCAGGTGGGGGTGGGGATAAGAAGACAGACCTTTGCCGTCTACTTCTTGGCGGAAGTTGTCGAGCTGCTCTTCGGTCAGACGGCCTTCAACGAAAGCGCGGGCATAGATACCGGGGGCTGAGTGGCCTTGAACAAATACCATATCGCCCTCTTCGCCTTCGCCTTTGGCTTTCCAGAAGTGGTTGAAGCCGACGTCGTACAAAGTGGCTGCGGATTGGAAAGAAGCGATATGACCGCCCAACTCCAGATCTTTTTTACCTGCACGCAATACCATGGCGGCTGCGTTCCAGCGGATGATCGAACGGATGCGGTGTTCCAATTCATGGTTGCCCGGCGATTTTTGCTCTTTGCCCACCGGAATGGTGTTCAAATAAGCGGTGGTCGCGTCAAACGGCATGTGCACGCCGCGGCGGCGGGTATATTTCACCAATTGTTCCAGCAGGAAATGTGCGCGGCTTTCGCCTTCTGCTTCCAATACTGAGCTTAACGCGTCCAGCCATTCCTGGGTTTCAATCGGATCAGCGTCTTGGATTTGGGTTGACATAATCTATCCCTTCTGTTGAGTTTCAGAATCAGCCTGTTCAGACGGCCTCTTCTATTTTCGTTTATGAAACCTGCCCGGCTTTCTTGCTTTTCAGCGTCCGGCCAAGATACCAGCAATACATACTTCTTAATATTCAATGCACTAATAAAAGCGTTAGCATATTAATGCTTTATTGATATTTAAACAGAGTGAAAAACTGCGTTTGAATATATGTTACTTAATGCGAAATCCTATCAGTAAACGGGATTGCTGGCAAATAGACGTGAAGTTTGAGGCTGCTGTTTTGAACATACTCAGCCGATAAAATTTTCTGTTTGGAAAATATAAAACAGAAAAATACTTTGAAAATGTTTTATTTCGAAAAACAAGAAACAAAATCGAACAATTTGAAAATGTAAAAATAGTGGTGGCAAAAACTTTTTCAGAATATTCACAGGCGGATATCTGCACGCGCGGCCGAGCTTTTTTTACGCTTGAAGAATTTAGGTAGAAGCCGCAGCAGCCATACCACAAAATTTTCAGACGGCCTTACCGAGCTTACGGTTAATCAGCCGTTAAATCTCATGCCCTGCTCTGAATCCGGCACAAGCAAAACACGGGGCGATTCAACAGCGTTTCCTAATCGCAAGCTTTCTGCGTATCCCGGCTTTTCAATCTCAACGTCGCGAACCGCCGGAAAAATAGTTTTCCAAAGGCTTAGGCAAACCGTAGTTCTGCAAATCTTTTTCGGCCACCCAAAGGCCGTCTGAACCGTTTTCAGATGGCATCTTCACATCGGCAACGGCGGTAAACGGCGTAATCAACAGCAAGCGGTGGGTGAGGCGGTGGGTTACGGGCGCAGCTTCTTCGAGGCCGTCTGAAAAAACGGAAAAGCGCTCCGCGCGGCGGTGGAGTTCGGCCAGCGTTTCAAAACAAGGCACGCAATACAGGCCGCCCCAAATGCCTTTTTGCGGGCGTTTTTCCAGCCATACGCCGCCGTTTTGATTGCGCAGTATCAGCCAATACAGCGGCAAGGTATGCACTTGCGGCGGTGTTTTTTTCCTCGGCAGCTCGGCAATGCGGTTTTGGGCTTTGGCCTCGCACATGCTTTCCATCGGACATTCGCCGCATAAGGGTTTGGTGCGTTTGCACACGGTTGCGCCCAAATCCATCAGACCTTGCGTGTAAGCGGGCATGTCTTCGCGCCGTTCCGGCAGCAGACTTTCGGCCAATGCCCACAGTTCGTTTTCAAATTTTTTGTCGGCCGGATTGCCGTCGCGCGCAAACACGCGGCACAAAACGCGTTTGACATTGCCGTCTAAGATGGTTTCGCGCCGGAGAAAGGCAAATGCGGCAATGGCGGCGGCGGTGCTTCGGCCCACGCCGCACAGTTTTTCCAGCCCTTCGCGGCTCTCGGGGAACACGCCGCCGAAATCGTTTACCACCTGCTGCGCGGCTTTATGCAGGTTGCGCGCGCGGGTGTAATAGCCTAGGCCCGCCCACAAACTCAATACTTCGTCTTGCTCTGCTTCGGCAAGACTTCGAACGGTGGGAAAACGGGCGATAAAGCGGGGGTAATAATCCAATACGGTGGCGACTTGCGTTTGCTGCAACATGATTTCCGACAGCCACACGTTGTAGGCATGGCGAACCTGCCACGGCAGATGGTGGCGGCCGTGCGTTTTTTGCCAGCGGATAAGGCGTTCGGAGAAGGAAGATGCAGACATAACCATCGTATGAAAAAGGATATTTGAAGAGGAAAACGGAACCGGTGTTTTTGAAATGCACTCTGTTTTAACGGAAAACAATACGGTGCATTCAGATAAGTTTGAGGCCGTCTGAATCTTTGTTTTCAGACGGCATCGTTAAGTTTGCCCAAGCGCTATCATTGAAAAAGCCGGGAACCCTGCCCGGCCTTAGCATCTTGTTTACAGCGTGAAAGTAGCACGGTCGCTGCGGAGATTGGAACCCAATTCGGCTTCAATCAAGTTTTTGGTTTGAATGCAGATTTCGTCATCGCTGAAAGCCAAGCCCACGCCTTTGGGGCGGTTTACCGACGTGCGGGCGGGGTTGATCCAAGCGACTTGGGTGCGCAGGAATTTTTTGCCGGGGTGGTTGGTTAATTCCAATGCCAACAGCACTTCTTCGCCCAATGAAAAAGCATCGTCGGTCGGCACAAACAGGCCGCCATGTTCGAGGAACGGCATATAGCAGTTGTAGAGTGCCACTTTTTCTTTTAATTGCAAAGTCATCATTTTGCCCGGCAAGTCTTTTGCAGAATTCATAATTTTCCCTTATTTATTTGTTTTGCCAAAAGTTAAGATATTCGGTGAGTAAGTATTCGAGCTGCATTTTAACACTCAAGGTGTGGTGTCCGTAAGGGCTTAAGCGGTTCAGACGGCCTATTAGTGCAAACAATGCTGCCGGAGAAGTTTTCGCCCCCGTTTTTGCCAGCACGGCTGCGTATTCGGGATAATACAGCGGCGGCATATTCTGTTGCGCCAAACCCACATCCAGCAACCATTTGTGCAGCCAGTCGAGAAAAACCGCCAGCGGCTGCTTGTGTTTGTCGAACGCGGCGGCGTAATCGAGAATCGCCAGCAGGCGCGGGGCGGCAAGCAGGCCGAGCAGCTCTTCGCGCAAGCCGTCCAATTCGGGCGTGTGTTCGAACAGCGGCGCGCCACCGTGGAAAGCCAGCAACGCTTCGGCATGTTCGGTGCCGCGTTCCTGAAGATATTGCAGGGCTTCTTCGTACGACGGCGCGGGCAACACCATTTGGCGGCAGCGGCTTTTGATGGTGGGCAGCAATTTGTCGCGCGCGTGCGTTACCAGCAGAAACACCACGTTTTCCGGCGGCTCTTCCAATACTTTCAGCAAACCGTTGGCCGCCTGAAGATTCATGCTTTCGGCCGGATGCACCAACACAATCCGCCTGCCGCCGCGCACGGAAGTTAAGTGGATATTCTCAACAATATCGCGCACGGCATCGATTTTAATCTGCAACAGCTTGCGCCCCACCGCCTCGCCTTCGGGGATTTCCGGCGTCAGCTCGTAAAAATCGGGGTGGCTGTTTTGCCCGAACAAATGACACGACGGGCAAACGCCGCACGGCCCACCTGCCGCATCGGGTTGTTCGCACAGCAAGGCTTGCGCGGTGTGGCGGGCAAACACGGTTTTGCCGGTGTTTTCCTTGCCGGTAAACAGCCATGCGTTGGGCAGGCTTTGCCGGTGCGCGGCGATTTGCTGCCATTGGGTTTGATGCCACGGATAAATCATCTGAACGGAGTGCGTTGAAAAAGAAAGCGGATATTATACCCAATAACCTTATCTTTCAGACGGCCATATTTCAGACGGCCTGACACGCCGGCCTGCGTTCTGCTAAAATATACGCCAAATCAACTATATTTTCAGACGGCCTCATGATTAAAGGCCGTCTGAAACCTTTTGGGCAGACCACATCATGAACGACAAACCCGAAGTTACCCCCATCGACCGCCCCGTGCTGAACCCGCCCGGCGGCGGGAAAAAAGTGCTGCTGCATTCCTGCTGCGCCCCCTGTTCCGGCGAAGTGATGGAAGCCATGCTCGCCAGCGGCATTGATTTCACCATCTTTTTCTACAACCCCAACATCCATCCGAAAAAAGAATACGAAATCCGCAAAAACGAAAACATCGCGTTTGCCGAGAAACACAATATTCCCTTTATCGACGCGGATTACGATGTAGACAACTGGTTCGAGCGCGCCAAAGGCATGGAAATGGATCCCGAACGCGGCCGCCGCTGCACCATGTGTTTCGACATGCGTTTCGAGCGCGCCGCCCTTTATGCCCACGAACACGGCTTTCCCGTGCTCACCAGCTCTTTGGGCATCTCGCGCTGGAAAAACATGAACCAAATCAACGACTGCGGCCACCACGCCGTCGCCCCTTACGATGATGTGGTGTATTGGGATTTCAACTGGCGAAAAGGCGGCGGCAGCGCACGCATGATCGAAATCAGCAAGCGCGAACATTTCTACCAGCAGGAGTACTGCGGTTGTGCGTATTCGTTGCGCGATACCAACCATTGGCGTAAATCGCAAGGCCGTCCGCCGATTAAAATCGGTGTGAAATATTACGGCGACGAAGAAGAAGCCGAGTAATCACGTCCGTATCAATACAAGTTAAGAAGCCGTCTGAAAACACTTTCAGACGGCCTCTTTTTAATGTTTCACATCCGACAACATATTGAATAACCAAACCGAACTCTGTGCAAAATCAGCAATCATGCCGCAATATTTGCGTTCAAAACCCGCAAAACGCGCTTTCAGACGGCCTCAAATCTCACAAAGCTTGCCGCGCGGATATTGCACGGCTGTCAGGCTCAATCAAAACTGCTCGTCATGGCGCAGATAACGCCATTTTCCCGGCGGCAGGCGGCCCAATTTCACTTTGCCCATGCGGATGCGTTTCAGGCCGGTAACGCGCAGGCCGACTAATTCGCACATGCGGCGGATTTGGCGTTTTTTGCCTTGCTTCAATACAAAGCGCAGTTGGTCTTCGTTTTGCCATTCCACCTGCGCGGGCTTGAGCTTTTCGCCGTCGAGGCTCAAGCCGTGGTTGAGCAGCTTCAAACCCTCGCCGCTCAACTTTCCCCGCACACGCACGAGGTATTCTTTTTCGCTGCTGCTGTTCTCGCCGATAAGCTGTTTGGCGATACGGCCGTCTTGCGTCAACACCAGCAAGCCCACCGAATCAATGTCCAAACGCCCCGCCGGTGCCAGCCCGAAGCGGTGTTTTTCGCTGAACTCGATGCGGCTGGTGTCGCCTTCCCAATGGTTTTCGGGCGTAATCAGTTCGGCCGCCGATTTATAGCCTTTTTCGGCCTGTGCGCTTACATAACCCACCGGCTTGTTGAGCAGAATCGTTACCCGCTGCGCCTGCTTTTCGTGCGCCTGTTTGTTGAGGTCGATGCGGTCGGCGGCGGTAACTTTTTGGCCGAGTACGGCAGTTTGCCCGTTGACTTTGACCCAGCCTTGCTCGATGTAGCTGTCGGCTTCGCGGCGGGAACACAAGCCCAGTTCGGCCATGCGCTTGGAGAGGCGTACCGGTTCGTTGGAGGGTGGTTGCATGATAAAAAAGCCTTTCAGACGGCCTGAAACCTTTGCCGCGCCCACCGTTTGCTTTGTGCACGCTCCGCCGGAAACCGCAGGCCATCGGGTAACCGATTGTGTGTTAAAACTCAATTATATAGTAGGGCGGGCATCCTTGCCTGCCGATAAACTTCCGCGCCAATCTTACGGCAGGCAAGGATGTCTGCCTCACGCGTCTATATTTTTCAGACGGCCTCTGCTCCCGCTCCCGTTGTCGGCTTTGCCCTTTACGCGCGGTTATCGGCTATAATTCGAGAGATATTTTCATTTGCAAAAAGGAAGCGCTATGCCCAGTTTTTACCCCCACCCGATTATTGCCCGCGAAGGTTGGCCGTTTATCCTCGGCGGCCTGATACTCAGCATTGTGATAACGGCATGTGCAGGCTGGTGGTCGCTGCCTTTCTGGGTGTTTACCGTTTTTGCTTTACAGTTTTTCCGCGACCCCGCGCGCCCTACCCCTCAAGACGAAGATGCCGTCTTAAGCCCGGTGGACGGCCGCATCGTGGTGGTTGAGCGCGCCACCGACCCCTACCGCAAAGTCGAGTCGTTAAAAATCAGCGTGTTTATGAACGTGTTTAACGTGCACTCCCAACGCTCCCCCATCGACGGCACGGTAACGGCGGTGGAATACAACCCCGGCAAATTTTTAAATGCCGCGCTCGACAAAGCCAGCACCGAAAACGAACGCAACGCGGTATTGGCCACCACCCGCAGCGGCCGTGAAGTAACTTTCGTGCAAGTGGCCGGTTTGGTGGCGCGCCGCATCTTGTGCTACACCCGCGTGGGCGACACGCTGCGCCGCGGCGAACGCTACGGCTTTATCCGCTTCGGATCGCGTGTTGACGTGTATCTGCCTTTGGACGCTCAAGCGCAAGTTTCCATTGGCGACAAAGTGAGCGGCACCAGCACCATTTTGGCACGCCTGCCGCTGACCGCACCCGCAGCGCCGCACACCGAATCTGTTCCCCAAGCTGCCGAAGCCAAAGCGGTACAAGAAGCGGCAGCCGCACACCATCCCGCGACCGAATCCGCCGCGCCCGTGGCTGCTGAAGCGGTTGAAACCGGCCACACTGTCAGCCAAACCGACATCGAAGCCTCGGCCGAAAAAGTACGCGCGGCAGTTGAAAAAGAATTCGGCAAACAGGAATAAGGGGGGGGGGGGTCGCACAACCCTATTCTCTTGGTCTGATAAAGGCCGTCTGAAAAAAATCCCGCAGTCCTTGTAACAAGAAACTGCGGGATTTTTTCAGACGGCCTCAAACTTTATTTACAAACTTTCCAGCGCCTGCTGCACGCGGTCGGGCGTTAGCTTGTTCAAACAATCCATGTGCCCCAGCGGACATTCGCGCTGAAAGCACGGCGAGCAGTCCAAATTCAAGCTCACGATGGCGGCCTGTTTGCTGAGCGGCGGCGTATGGTCGGCGCTGGAAGAGCCGTAAACCGCCACCAGTTTGCGTCCCAACGCGGCGGCCAAGTGCATCAAGCCGCTGTCGTTGCACACCACGGCATCGGCACATCCGAGCAAATCAATCGCTTCCGACAAACTGGTTTTGCCGCACAAATTGACACACAGGCCGTCTGAAAGCGTATTGATTTCTTCCGCAATATCAAAATCTTTTTGCGAACCAAACAGCCAAACCTGCCAACCTTGCGCCTGATAACGGCGGGCGAGTTCGGCAAAATGGCGCGCGGGCCAGCGTTTGGCCGGGCCGAATTCCGCTCCGGGGCAAAACGCCAGCACGGGCTTTTCGGTATTCAAACCGTGCGCGGCCAAAGCAGCGCTGCGGCTTTCGGGCTTGATGCTGAACAGGGGATGTTCGGAATGGCCGTTGAAATCGGCTTGGGAAGGATGCGCCAGCGCGGTGTAGCGGTCCACCATCAAAGGCAGCGCTTGTTTATCGAGCTTGCGGATATCGTTGAGCAGCAGATAACGCGATTCCCCCACATAGCCGGTGCGCTGCTTGATACCCGTTGCCGCGGCAATCAGCGCCGACTTGAGCGAACCGGGCAGCACAATCACCTGATCATAGCCGCGCTTGCCCAACGCCCTGCCCGTTTGAATGCGTTTTTTGAGTTGTAACGCGCCGTGGCCGAACGGGTTTTCAATGATGTCGTTCACCTCGGGCATACGCTCAAACACGGCCATCGACCATTTCGGCGCAAACACGTCAATCGTGGCGCCGGGGTTCAGCTCATGCAAACGCCGGTACAGCGGCTGGGTCATCACGCAATCGCCGATCCAGCTCGGCGAAATAATCAGAATTTTTTTAGGCATATTTTTGTGGGTGTGGATAGTGTTGCGGCTTGTGTAGGTTTTAATCTGAAAGCTGAAAACCGCCGAAACGCGGCGCGTTTGTCAGGCGGTGTATTGTACCGTTATTCAGGCAACGGCAAACCAACTTTATCAACCGACAATTCAATACAGGCTTCTGCCGCCGGCGGCCAGCGTGTCGGCGATATCGTCGGCCAATGTATCGCAATCCTCCAAACTCAAATTGCCAATGGTAATGCGCACGGCGGGCTGCTTGGAAAGGTTGCACGCCGCACCGCTTTGCACCGCCCAACCTTTGGCCGCCAAAAACTGAATCACCTGCGCTTCGTTATGCACAGGCAGCCAGATATGCTGGCCTTCCCCGCCGCTTCCGGGCACGCGGATGCCGTGTTTGTGCAGGCTTTCGATTAAACGGCAACGGCGCGCGTGATAGCTGTCTGCAATGGCTTTGAGGCCGTCTGAACCGAGCTGCCGCCATAGTTGCAAAGTAACATGTTGCAAGAGTTTGCTGATCCAGCGCGGCCCCAGCGAGAAGCGTTTTTTCATGGCATTCAAAGTGTGACCGTTACCCGCCGCCACGGCAATCCGCGCATCGGTGCCGAGAAACTTGCTGGTCGATGTGCTGTAAATCCATTCGTTATCAAAACCTTGCATACCGTGAAAAGGATGGCGGCTGAGCGCGCCCCAATGGTCGTCCACAATCAGCAGCGCATTATGTTGCGACAACGCCCGCTGCCATTCCTGCCAACGGCGGCGGCTGTAACCAATCCCCGTCGGGCTGTGTGCGCGTGCCGTTAAGATAACCGCAGACACGCCGCTTAAGCCGTCATGCTCCGGTACCAGCGCGCCTTCTTCGTCCAATTCTGCGGGCACGGCTTCGAGGCGCAGATTCGACAGCAAGGCCAGCAACGGCAGCCAGCAAGGGCTTTCCACCAACACTTTGGCTCCGGGCATACACCGCTGGCTGAGGGCGCGTTCCATAATGTCTAAGCTGCCGGAAAACAACACCATCTCGCTGTTTTCAATGCCGGTGTTGTCGCGCAGCCAATGTTCGATATGCGCCATCAACTCGGGATTGTCGCCCCTGCCGCCGACGTCGGTTGCCAAATGGTAGCCGTCCAGCAATGAAGGCGGCAGCTCGGGCAGCAACCTGCGGTCGATATTGCCCGAAGCCAAATCCACCAAGCCTTTCGGCACGGCGCTTTCAGTGTGCAGGATTTCGGTTTTCTCCGGCACAAAACTGCCGCGCCGCCCGTCGGTGGCAATGATGCCGGCATCGCGCAGCTGCTTGTAGGCGGCGGAAACGGTATTGGGATTCACGCCCAAATCTTCGGCCAAACTGCGCACGGTAGGCAAACGGTATCCCGCAGGCCACACTTCTTCGCGTATCAGGCTGCTGATGGATTGGGCGATATTGACAGCGGTGCTTCCTTTAGGTTTTAATTCCACAATACAAAATCCGTTTTGTTCTAATACAAAATAATTTAATGGATTTTTTCTTGAGAGGCAAGCTTTACTTGCTATGCGCACTAATCCGCACAGCAAGGCACAAACGCAAACCTTGTACTTTCGGCTGTTTCAGACGGCCTCCCGTCTTAACCTTCTTAAAGGCCGTCTGAAATCATGAAACTGTTATAATAAGCAAATCAGGCCGTTGGAAAACGCGCCGTAAAACATAAAAAATTTAAGGAACACCGTGATGTCTAGCGAACAGAAAGACAAAACACCCAACCGGCCCAAAGAGCAGGTTATCCAACTTTACCAGGGATCCAAACGCATTCACCCCAAACTGGCCAAAGGCCGCTACACCAATCTGCGCATCTTGGCGGTATTGGCCACGCAATTTGTGTTTTATGTGATTCCGTGGTTCAACTGGAGCGGCCGCCAAGCCGTATTGTTTGATATTCCCGAGCGCCATTTTTATATTTTCGGCCTTTCGCTGGGCTTGGGCGATTTGATTTATCTGGCGTTGCTGCTGATTATTTCGGCGTTCGGCCTGTTTTGGTGGACGACCATCGCCGGCCGTTTGTGGTGCGGCTATTCCTGCCCGCAAACGGTGTACACCGAAATCATGTTGTGGATAGACCATTTCGTCGAAGGCGACCGCAACAAACGCCTCAAGCTCGACAAAGAGCCGTGGAATTTCCGCAAAATCCGCATCAAGCTGACCAAATACCTGCTGATTTTCGCCGTGTGCGCGTGGACGGGCATTACTTTCGCCGGCTGGTTTACCCCCATCCGCGAATTCGTACCGGCCATTTTCACCTTGCAGGCAGGCGGTGGCTCGCTGTTTGCCGCTGCGTTCTACGGCTTCATGACGTGGCTGATGGCGCACCAAATGCGCGAGCAAGTGTGTAAATACATGTGCCCGTATGCCCGCTTCCAAAGCGCGATGTTTGATAAAGACACGCTGATTATTTCTTACGACGAAGAGCGCGGCGAACCCCGCGGCGCCCGTAAGAAAAACGCCAGCAAAGAAGACACCCAGCTTGGCGACTGCATCAACTGTACCATGTGCGTGCAGGTATGCCCCGTCGGCATCGACATCCGCGACGGCCTGCAATACCAATGTATCGGTTGCGCCGCCTGTATTGATGCCTGCGACGAAATCATGGATAAAATGAACTATCCGCGCGGTCTCATCCGCTACACCACCGAAAGTGCGTTGAAACACGAATACGCCGACAAAGACATCAAAAAACGCCTGCTGCGCCCGCGCGTGTTGGGCTACGGAGCGGTATTGTTCGTGGCTGTGATCGCCATGATTGCCGGCATCGCCACCCGCGAAACCATGAGCGTGGACATCATCAAAGACCGCGGCGTGATGCTGCGTGAAAACAGCAACGGCTGGCTGGAAAACGCTTACAATCTGCGCATCATCAACGACAGCGAAAAAGAACAGGTGTTGACCGCCAAAGTGAGCGGTTTCGACGAAATCGCCCTCACCGGCCTACCTTCAGACGGCCTCAAAGTGCCGCCGAAAGAAACCATAACCGTGCCGGTGCAAGTATCGACGATTCCCGAATACGCCGATAAAGGCAGCCATCCGATTATGTTTGAATTTACCTATCGAGAAAGCGGCAGCGAAGAAGTCAACACCATTACTGAAAAATCATCGTTTATCGGAGAATAATGTGACCGACCACCGCACACAATCGAAAGTCTGGTACAAAGAGCCGTGGCCGTGGCTGTTGATGGCAGGCCCCGCCATTGTGGTGGCTGCGGCTTTCTATACCTTTTATCTGGCGAAAAGCAATTCCGCAGATTTAGTGAGCGACGATTACTACAAAGACGGCAAACACATCGACCTGCAACTGCACCGCGACGAAGAAGCCGTTAAACTCGGCATCAACGCCCAAGTGCTGTTCAACCCCGATAAAAACGCTGCCAAAGTATTCGTCAGCGGCAATTTCGACCGCACCCAGCCTTTAAATTTGGTATTGATGCACCCCGCCAAAAAATCGGACGACCAAACCGTGAAACTGCATGCCACCCAAAGCGGCACGCTTTCCGGCGATAAAACCGAATATAGTGCCGTTTTCAAACCTTTGCCTGCAACCCACCATTGGTATGTGCGGGTAGAAGACGCGGCAGGCAAATGGCGCGTAGAAGAAAAATGGATTGAAAACCAAGGCTATGCCGTCAACCTCAAGCCCAAAGAAAAGCTGGTAAACGTGCCTGCCGGCAAACCGTAATGCCGCAGCACCCATATCAACACAGGCCGTCTGAAAAATTCAGACGGCCTTCTCGATTGAGGTCTTATCTGTCGTAAATATCAATCACCACACCATGTTTTTTCATCCGATTTATGGCCTGAATAAAGCATAATTTGTTAGACTTATGCCCTTTTAAATTCAACCCTTTTCAGACCCGCCGCACACACATCAGGCCGTCTGAAAATGCAGCCCGCTTCATATCGCAGGCCACAAAATAACATATCTTACTCATATCAATCAGGAAGTTTATGAAACGCAAACTCTCGCGCCGCGCGTTCTTAGCCGGCTCCGCCGCCGTTACCGGCACAGCGATGCTGGGCGGTTATAAAATCTATAAATTATTTTCCCCGCAAACGCTCGAATCTTCCGTTAATGCCGCCGTCAACGCCACCTACTACCCGCCCGCCCTGCTCGGCTTGCGCGGCGATGCCGACGGCGTTCAGCGCGCCGCTCACAGCGTTGCCCTGCAAAACAAACCCTACACCCTGCCCGGCGCAGCCGAAGAAGAATACGACCTTGTCGTCGTCGGCGCCGGCATCAGCGGCCTGACCGCAGCCTACCTGTATCAACAGCAACGCCCTCAAGCCAAAATCCTGATTCTCGACAACCACGACGATTTCGGCGGCCATGCCCAGCGCAACGAATTTACCGTAAACGGCCGATTACTGATTTCTTACGCAGGCAGCGAATCCATCGACTCGCCCAAGTCTGAATACTCCAAAGAATCGCTCGCCCTGCTCAAAGAGCTCGGCATCGACTACAACAAGTTTGAGCAATACTTCCATCAAGATTTATACGAAACCACGCGCAAACTCAAAGAAGGCGTTTTCTTCAGCCAAGCTTCGTTCGGTAAAAACACCGTCGTCCGCGGCATACCCGAAGCCGGCGAAGAGAGCGCGGCAGACATCATCAAACAATTCCCCTTGCCCGATGCCGACAAAAAAGCCCTGACCGAGCTGTACACCTCGGCCACCGATTATCTCGAAGGCAAAACCGACAGCGAGCGGATCAGCTTTGCCGAGAACACCAGCTATTACAACTTCCTGAAAAACGAAGTACAGCTACCCGAAGGCGCGTTGAAATACCTCAAAAACATCAGTTCGGAATACTGGGGCCACGCCATCAACGCCATTTCCGTACAAGAAGCCTTTGAAGACGGCTACCCCGGCGTACAAAACCTCGGCTTGGAAAAGGAAGAATCCGAAGAAGAACCCTACATCTACCATTTCCCCGACGGCAACGCCTCCATCGCCCGCATGCTCGTGCGCAAGCTGATTCCGGCGGTCGCCCCCGGCTACACCATGGAAGATGTTGTGTTAGCCAAATTCGATTACAGCAAACTCGACCTGCCCGAAAACCGCGTACGCCTGCGCCTCAACAGCACCGCCCTGCTGATGGAAAACCAGCCCGACGGCAGCGTTGCCGTGGCCTATATGCCGCACGATGCCGAAGCGCTCAAACAGGTTAGCGCCAAGAAAGCCATTTTTGCCGGACACAGCGTATTGGCCGCCCGCGTGATTCCCCAAATGCCCGACGCCCAAAAAGCCGCCGCACAAACCACCATCAAAGTGCCGATGGTGTACGGCAAAGTCGTGGTCAAAAACTCCAAAGCGTTCCAAAAGCTCGGCGTACACTCGCTCTACGCGCCCGACGCCCCGTATTGCTTGGTCAAACTCGACGACCCCGTGAGCATGGGCGGCTACCAGTTCCCCCAAACGGCAGACGAGCCGATGGTTATCCACATGGTGCGCATTGCCACCGACTTCACCGGCCAAACCGCGCGCGACATGTATAAGAGCGGCCGCCGCGCCTTAAACAACCAAAGCTACGAAAGCCTCGAAAAAGAGATGCTCGACCAGCTGCGCAGCATCTACGACGCCGCCGGAGAAAAACTCGACAGCGTCTTGGTTGCCGTTACCCTCAACCGCTGGGCGCACGGTTACAGCTACGAGCAAACCGGCTTGTGGGATTCGGACAGCAGCGCGGAAAACGCCACTTCCACCATGCAGCAGCAGATAGGCAACATCTTCATCGCCGGCGCCGATGCCGCATGGATGCCGTATGTACACGGCGCCATCGACCAAGCCTACCGCGCCGTAGCGGAAGCTTTGGCTTAATGCCCGTAGCGTTTACTGCGTGATTCATCAGGCATTCAGGCCGTCTGAAAATCAGTTTTCAGACGGCCTGAATGCTTTATATCGCAAATAAACTTTATTTCCGCTACCTCATTGCTGTGCTTACTGCCTTGTATCAAAAATAAGTTGATTTGCCATATTCCGTTTAAGACAAAGCAAAATTCACCGCAGCCAGCGCGTGAATTTCCGCGCTGTCAAACAGCGGCAGCGGGCAATCGTTTTCTTTCAGCAGCAAACCGATTTCCGTGCAGCCCAAAATCACACCCTCGGCGCCCTGCTCCTGCAAACGGCGCACCACTTGCTGATAATAAGCTTTGGAACCCGCCTGAATCTTGTTCAAACACAATTCCTCAAAAATAATCCGGTGGATTTCGGCCTGCTTATTTTCAGACGGCACCGTAATCTCCACGCCCTGCTTGGCCATTCTCTCCGAATAAAAACCGTCGCTCATCGTAAAGCGCGTGCCCAGCAGCCCGACACGGCTCAAACCTTTCGCCTTCACCGCCGCCGCGGTCGCATCCACCACATGCAGCAGCGGAATCCTTACGGCTTGTTCAATCACATCGGCAATTTTGTGCATGGTATTGGTGGCCAACACCAACACATCCGCGCCCATGCCCTCCAGCTTGCGCGCACTTTCCGCCAACACCGCGCCGGCAGCAGCCCAATCGCCTGCTTTTTGCAAACGCACAATTTTTTCAAAATCCACGCTGTGCATCACAATATCGGCGCTGTGGTTGCCGCCCAAGCGCGCGTTGGTTTCGCGGTTGATGATTTGGTAATACAGCACGGTACTCTCCGCACTCATGCCGCCGATGATGCCTATGGTTTTCATGATATTCCGTCGGATAATGGTTCAGACAGGCACTGCACTCAATGAAAGCTTGATGCCTGTCTGAAAATATGAATAAGTGTAGGGCGGGCATCCCTACCCGCCGTCTCTTGCAAAAATGGCGGGCAAGGATGCCCGCCCTACTTGAACTGCCGATGGTATTAACCGATTTCCGCAGCGTATTGCTCGGCAGTCAGCAAACCATCCAAATCAGCTGCGTTGGCCGGTTTGATTTTGAAGAACCAGCCTGCACCGTAAGGCTCGCTGTTGGCCGTTTCCGGCGCATCTACCAAAGCTTCGTTTACCGCTACGATTTCACCGGCAATCGGCGCGTAAACGTCGGAAGCCGCTTTTACGGATTCCACTACACCGGCCTGCTCTTCCGCAGCCAGATTCGCCCCCACTTCGGGCAGCTCTACAAATACGATGTCGCCCAACAACTCTTGCGCGTGTTCGGTAATGCCCACGGTTACGGTGCCGTCGGCTTCCAAACGCAGCCATTCGTGGCTGGACACATATTTCAATTCAGCGGGGATATTGCTCATGGTTTGTTCTCCATAGGTTTCAAAATTAATACTGCCGTTATTTCTCGCATTGCTTGGTGGTTTCATTATAGCTGCCGCCTTGATCCAAGCAAGCGTCTTTCGCATCGCAGCCCGCTAAGGCCAGCGACGACAAAACAGCAGCCAAAAATACTATCTTACGCATCGTATCTATCCTCGTTTTTCAGAAAGGTCATTCAAATTGGTTTGGAAAATGCCATCTTAATTTTCAGACGGCCTATGTTTCAGGAGGCCGTCTGAAAAAACGCAGGATGATCTCCGATTGGCCGGGCAGCGTCTGACAACACTACCCAACCTACTCTGCACTTTAAATATTGGTTTCCAGATAAACCATCTGCGTTTGCAGGTATTCTTCCAAACCGTGTTTGCCGTCGGCGCCGCCGATACCCGATTTTTTCCAACCCGCGTGGAAGCCCTGCATGGCCTCGAAGTTTTCGCGGTTGATATAGGTTTCGCCGAATTGCAGGCGGCGGGTTACGTAGAAGGCTTCGTTCAGATTAGTGGTGTACACCGAGCTGGTGAGGCCGAATTCGCAATCATTCGCCAACGAGATGGCTTCGTCCAGCGTTTCAAAAGTGGCAATCGGCAGCACGGGGCCGAAAGTTTCTTCTTTCATGATGTCCATGCTGTTATCGACATTGGTCAACACGGTCGGCTCGAAGAAATAGCCTTTGCCCTCGGCGCGTTTGCCGCCGCACACCAGCGTCGCACCTTGCGAAACGGCGCGCTGCACTTTTTCCGCCACTTCTTTTACCGCACGCTCTTCAATCAGCGGGCCCATTTCCAACGCACCTTCGGCCGCCTCGGCAGGGTTGCCGAAACGCACCGCTTTCATAGCGGCGGTCATCTTCTCGATAAATTGGTCTTTAATGCTCTTATGCACATACACACGCTCGGCGCAATTGCAGATTTGGCCGGTATTGCCCACGCGCGAAGCCACAATCGACTTCACCGCCAAATCCAAATCCGCGTCTTTCAACACCAGCGCAGGCGCTTTGCCACCCAATTCCAGCGACACTTTGGTAATGTTGGCCGAAGCCGCTTCCATCACTTGGCGGCCGGCTTCTACCGAACCGGTGAGGCTCACCATCGCCACTTGCGGATGCGATGCCAGCGCATTGCCGATTTCCGCACCCGAGCCGTTCACCACGTTGAACACGCCCGCAGGCAGGCCGACGCTGTGCACGATTTCGGCAAAAATATGGCAGTTGATGGGCGTTACGCTGCTGGGCTTAATCACAATCGTATTGCCCGTAACCAGCGCAGGCCCCATTTTGCGGGCAATCAGGAAAAACGGGAAATTCCACGGCAAAATACCGCCGATCACGCCCAGCGGACGCTTAAACAGGAAAATATTTTCTTTCGGACGGTCGCTCTGAATAATCTCGCCCTCATAGCGGCGCGCCCATTCCGCCTGATAATCCAGATAATCGGCGGTAAACATCACTTCGATACGCGCCAAATCTTTGGTTTTGCCGCCTTCGGCCACAATCGTATCCGTCAACTCGTCGGCACGTTCGCGGATACCCGCCGCAATTTTACGCAGATACGCACCGCGCTCCACCGCCGGCACGCGTTCCCACGCAGGCTGCGCCGCATACGCCGCCGCCACCGCTTTTTCCACATCGGCACGGCTGCCCTTCGGCTCCTGCGCAATCACCGCCTCGGTAGCCGGGTTCAACACATCGCGGTAGCTGCCTGCAAAATCAGACACAAACGCACCGTTGATATACATTGCTAATTGTTTCATGCTGTTACTCCTTTTTCCTTTGTAGTGTCGGATAAATTTTACGGGTATGTGTGGTTTGGGTGTAAAGCGGAAACGGCTCTTTTTCTTGTAAATCTTTTTCTTATAAAGTGATTCAAGCTGTTTTCAGACGGCATCGTAGAAACAGATAAATATAGGTTTCGTTAAGAGGCCGTCTGAAAGTTTAGTGTTGGTAAAACAATTCTTGCTTGCCTCACGTAGGGTGTGCGGCTCAAGCCGCGCACGCGTTCTCAACCATTCCCAACCAACGCGTGCGTGCCGGTGGCACGCACCCTTGTATGTTGAAACTAATGTACCATGGCAAGCAAACAGGCCGTCTGCCTCCGAACACACCCTTGGGCTTCCGCACCCGTATTGTAGCCAAACGAGCAGACGGCCAATCATCAACACAACCGAACAGTTGCAAGACCCTACAACCGAATACAAGGATGGTTTATTGATGAGCACCCAAAATTATGGCGGCATAGACGTAGCCAAAAAGAACTTCGTCATCGGTATTACCGGTAAGGCCAAAACCAAAACCGAAACCAATAATGCCAAAGGTTTCCAACATACCGTCGACTATTTGCGCAAACACAATGTCGATTTGGTTGTACTGGAAAGTACCGGCGGGTTAGAAATCCCTCTAGCCAAAGCGTTGCACCATGCAGGATTGCGTGTTGTCATCGCCAACCCACGCCAAACACATTCCTATTCCCAATCTTTTTCTTTAGGCAAAACCGATGCCAAAGACGCTAAAATGTTGGCCGATTTCGCCCAAGCCATCGAGACTAAAGGATTGGTGGGCGATATGCGCTATATTCCGCCTTCTACCGAAGAAGAAACGCTCGAAGCCTTGGTCAAACGCCGCAGCCAGTTGGTAGAGATGCGAGCGGTGGAGAAGAACCGCCACCATCAGATTCACGAGAGCCAAAAGCAGAGCGTTGCAGACCTTATCCGTCACTTTGACCGCCTAATCACCGATCTAGATAAACAAATCGACAGGTACGGTGGTGGTTTCAATGAAAAGGGAGATACTGTCTGCTCAATTAAAGGCGTGGGCAAAAATATCTGCGCCACCTTAATGGCGATGCTGCCCGAATTGGGAAAACTATCGCACAAACGCATTGCTATGCTGGTAGGTGTGGTGCCGCCACCCAATGAAAGCGGGGAATCCAAAACCAAGACAGGTTGTATTGGCGGCAGAATGGCAGTACGTAATGCGCTGTATATGGCGGCCTTAACCGCCAGCCGTTTTGAACCGAAGATTAAGGCGTTTTACGAACGGCTAACGCAACGCGGAAAACCGTTCAAAGTAGCCATCAATGCGTGTATGCACAAACTGCTGCGTATTCTGAATGCCCGGGTAAGGGATTACCTGCATTCAAACAACCTGCAATGCGCTTAATTACCTGTGTTTGCTGTTGCTGACCGACGGGTTGGTAACACAGTTGCTACTCGCTGTATGACCAACCAGTCAGTAACGGCAAACACGGGGAAGCAAACAACTTGCAAGCTACGCTGCCCAAATGTAGGTCGGATTCTTGAATCCGACAAAATAGGAAAATGCCCCATTCAAAAAAATAGTTCAGACAGCCTTAAAGGATTTGTCGGATACGAGTATCCGACCTACACTTGCTTGTAAAGTGATTCAAGCTATTTTCAGACGGCATCGTAGAAACAGATGGATATAGGTTTCGTTAAGAGGCCGTCTGAAAGTTTAGTGTTGGTAAAACAATTCTTGCTTGCCTCGCGTAGGGTGTGCGGCTCAAGCCGCGCACGCGGTCTCAACTATTCTCAACCAACGCGTGCGTGCTGGTGGCTCACCCTGCTTTCTAGGCATCCTGAGTATAAAAATTTTCTTTTGTTACATGAGAAATTTCATCCTCAGAAACTCTACCTACCCCAAGTTCAGATTGATAATCGTAAAAGAATTCACCATATTTTCCTTGATCAATTCCAGTTATTAATACTAGAGAACCATTTTTTAGTTTCACTTCGTTATTAATAGAATATTTTGGTTCTACGTTTAACATCTTAATTACTCCTTTGTAGATACTTAATAGATACTGAAATAATAATAGCTTAATCAAACTGCTTCTGCCCATTCCGTACAAACGGCAGTTTCAACACGCGCACGTCCACTTCTTTGCCGCGAATCACCACTTTGGCCTCATCGCCTTCAAACGCTTTGGGCACGCGGGCGATGGCGATGGATTGTTTCAGGCTGGGGGAAAACACGCCGCTGGTGGTGATGCCTTTGCCTTGTTCGGTAACGACTTCCATGCCTTCGCGCAATACGCCGCCTTTGGCCAGCAGCAGGCCGACTTGTTTCACGTCCACGCCTTTTTCTTTGAGGGCGACGAGGGCGGTTTTGCCGATGAAGTCGCGGTTTTCGTCTTTCAAGTCCACCGTCCAGCCCATGCCGGCTTGCAGGGGGCTGGTTTCGTCGTTCATGTCGTGGCCGTAGAGGTTCATGCCGGCTTCCATGCGCAGGGTGTCGCGTGCGCCGAGGCCGCAGGGTTGTACGCCGGCTTCGCGTAGGGCGGTAAAGAAGGCGGTGGCTTCGGTGCCGGGCAAAATCACTTCTACGCCGTCTTCGCCGGTGTAGCCGGTGCGGGCGACAAACCAGTCGTTGCCTAAGTCTGCGCCTTGGAAGGGCTTGAGCGCGTTGATGGTTTCGGCCCATTCGGGTTTGACGGCGAGCAGTTTTTCAATGGCTTTGGGGCCTTGCACGGCGAGCATGGCGAGGTCGTAGCGGGGGGTGATTTCGATGCCGAACGCTTCGCCCACTTTGGCAAATTGTGCCAAGTCTTTTTCGCGGGTGGCGGCGTTGGATACGATGCGGTATTGGGTTTCGGCTTCGTTGGTGCGGTAAACGATAAGGTCGTCCATCACGCCGCCGTTGTCGTTGAGCATGGCGGAATAGAGGGCTTTGCCGACGAACGAAAGTTTGGCTACGTCGTTGGCGAGCAGTTTTTGCAGCCATTGCTTGGCTTGGCTGCCTTTGATGTCGGAAACGAGCATGTGGGATACGTCGAACATGCCTGCGTCGGTGCGCACGGCTTCGTGTTCTTGGATTTGAGAGCCGTAGTTGACGGGCAGCTCCCAGCCGGCAAAATCGACGAGTTTGCCGCCTGCGTCTTTATGGGCTTGGTTGAACGGGGTGGTTTTGAGGGTAGTCATTGCTCTGGTTCTCCATAGGTTAAGGGCTGCGATGCTTTTCACGCGCCCCTATCTGTCCTTGAACCTGAGATTTTCGGCAACAGGCCGTCTGAATCGAATGCCTGTGTGTTCGCCCGAATGTTTTCAGACGGCCTTCTCCCCTTCGGTGGGCGCAGCCGCGCCGCTCTCCAGATGATTGTGATGAAATGCAGTCCTTTTACCTGAGCGATTTAAGGGTGTCTGCGCCTTCGGTGGCTTGCCGTGTAATACGGTGTAGCACTCTCCTGCATCGGGTTTGATTATGGCGGGATTTTCGGCGGCGGGCAAGTTTGCTTTACATTGTGCGGAAGCTGCGCGGCCGGCTTGAGGCCGTCTGAAAAACGAACAAACAATATGAAACTGAAAACGGAGTTTATCGTTACACAATATTTTAAAAAAATATGTTTTTTAAACTATTGTGCGTTAAGTTAAATTATCTTATATTAAGCTTGCAGTTGGAATGGGAATCCAATCAAAATAAATAAGAAAAAGGGCTATACAAATGGGACAAATCACTCTGGATAAAACCGATTTAAAAATTTTGCAGGTATTACAGGAAAACGGCCGCCTGACCAATGTGGAGCTTTCCGAACGGGTGGCTTTGTCGCCCTCCCCCTGCCTGCGCCGTTTGAAGCAGTTGGAGGATGCGGGCATCATCCGCCAATATGCGGCTTTGCTCTCGCCCGTGGCGGTGAAGCTGGGTTTGCAGGCGTTTATCCGTGTGTCTATTGATAAGGCCGTGGAAGCGCGCGACGATTTTTCTTCGGCGGTGCAAAGCTGGCCGGAAGTGTTGAGCTGCTTTGCTTTAACGGGTGAAACCGATTATCTGCTCCATGCGTTTTTTACCGATATGAACGCTTTTTCGCATTTTGTTTTGGATACGCTGTTGTCCCACCCCGGCGTGCAGGACGCTAAATCGAGCTTTGTGCTGAAAGAAATTAAAAATACTACCGCGCTGCCTTTGGGTCATTTGCATCAAGACTAAGCAACCTGATTTACTTTCGAGGCCGTCTGAAAATGTTCAGACGGCCTTTCTGTATGTTGCCGCATTCAAAAACCGCCACAGCTCGACAAACACCATTTGAGGCGTGAAAACCTCATACCAAGCGGCTTGCACGGCAGAAATACGCTCTATGTATTTTCATTCGGGGTAAAAAACTTTATCATTGCAAACCGTTCTCAAATAATGCAGTTTTGAATCTAATGATGTCTGTTTGCGATAAAACCGTAGTCGAACACACGCGCCGGTGGCTGGAAAAAGCCGTTATCGGTTTGAATCTGTGCCCGTTTGCCAAAGCACCTTATGTGAAAGGTTTGGTGAGGATAGAAGTCAGCCGCGCCAAACATCTCGACGGTTTTCTCGAAGACCTCGACCGCGAACTGCAATTATTAGGCAGCACGCCGCCGGAAGAATTGGAAACCACTTTGCTGGTACACCCTGATTTATTTGGTGATTTTTTGGTGTTCAACGATATGCTCGACTTCGCCGAGCAGGCTGTGGCGGATAACGGATTGGAAGGCGTGATTCAGATTGCCCCGTTTCACCCTGATTTTCAGTTTGAAGGCACGGAAGCGGACGACATCACCAACTACACCAACCGTTCGCCTTACCCTACCCTGCATTTAATCCGCGAAGACAGCATCAGCAAAGCAGCCGAAGCCTTCCCCGATGCCGAAGCGATTTTCGGCCGCAACATGGCCTTGCTGCGGGAAATGGGGCATCAAGGCTGGAATGATTTGGAGATTCCGCGCTGCCCGTTCCGGCACGATGAAAGCGATAAACAATAATGCTGAACCACACAAACGATAAAACCCTGCTCACTTCACACCACATAACAACATGATATTACGTCCTTTATTCTGGCTTTT
This sequence comes from Neisseria sp. Dent CA1/247, assembly GCF_022870825.1. Classification (NCBI taxonomy): domain Bacteria; kingdom Pseudomonadati; phylum Pseudomonadota; class Betaproteobacteria; order Neisseriales; family Neisseriaceae; genus Neisseria; species Neisseria sp. Dent CA1/247. The sequence goes on from NZ_CP091522.1 coordinate 2,094,463, forward strand.
CGGTGCCGTCGCGCTGCTCTTGGGCATTCTCGGCATCTTTCTGCCGATTCTGCCCACCACGCCGTTTGTGATTCTTGCCGCCGCCTGCTGGGCGCGCGCTTCGCCGCGTTTCCACCGCTGGCTGCACCAACACCGCTTCTTCGGCCCGATGGTCAAAGATTGGGAAGAACGCCGCGCCGTACCCCGCCGTGCCAAATATTTTGCGTTCAGCATGATGGCGTTTTCCTGCTGCCTGATGCTCTATCAGTTTCCCGAACGTTGGTGGGTGGCGGCTGTTTCCGCCGTATTCTGTTTTTGCGTAGCGGTATGGATGTGGCATCTGCCCGATGCTTAAACTCCCTGTCTGCTCAAATTCTTAAGCATCATTTTCCCCGCAGGTTGTCATCAATCCATTCCCGATACTCATGAACAATCCCTACCTCTGCCTTTATGCCATGATTATTTTCAGACGGCCTCATGTATCGTACAGGCCGTCTGAAAACACACGGTAGCAAAAGCTGACACACCGGCGTCTTTCATTTACAATTCATCACTTTCGTAGCCGGAAACCCATTGATGTACAAAGCGCAAACGTGCGTTCGGTCATTCAAATGCGACCAAACCGACTCCTCAAACGGTTGTTTTTACCGCTATGATTCATCGAAGCCTTAGGTTTCGGCCGTGCGCGGCGGCTCATCTTGGCTGCCGTGTATTTCGACGACCCTCCACCATAAGGAATAATAAATAATGCGATTATCCACCGCACTTCTCCCTTTGCTGCTTGCGCCGGTGCCGGCGATGGCCGCCTCTCTCGACGGCGCCTCGCTCAGCCTGCTATGGGGCATTCCCTTCATTCTGATTCTGCTGTCGATTGCCACCGGCCCTCTGTTGTTTTCGCACACATGGCATCATCACTTCGGTAAAATCACGGCCGTTTGGACGCTGCTGTTTCTGATTCCGTTTATTTTCGTGTTCGGTTTCGGCGAGGCCGTCCACACCGTCGCCCATGCTTTGGTGGCCGAATACATTCCCTTTATCGTGCTGCTGTTTGCTTTATATACGATTTCAGGCGGCATTCTGGTATGGGGTAACTTACACGGCAGCCCGCGCCTGAATACAACCATTCTTGCCATCGGCACGGTATTGGCGTCGATTATGGGTACGACCGGTGCGGCCATGCTGCTGATTCGTCCGATTTTGAAAGCCAACGACAACCGCAAACACAAAGTGCATGTGGTGGTTTTCTTTATTTTCCTCGTGGCCAACATCGGCGGTGGACTGACTCCGCTGGGCGATCCGCCGCTGTTTTTGGGCTTCTTGAAAGGTGTTGATTTCGGCTGGACCGTGCAACACATGATGGTGCCCGTGCTGATCAGCTCCGTATTGCTGCTGATTCTGTTCTACTTTGTCGACAGCTATTTCTTCTCTAAAGAAGACGAAATTCTGCCGAAAGACCCTTCTCCCGACAGCAAACTGCAAATCTTCGGTAAATGGAACTTCCTGCTGCTGGCGGGCGTGGTAAGCGCGGTATTGATGTCCGGCTTGTGGAAGCCCGACCATCCCGGCGTGAATGTATTGGGTACGCCTTATCTGTTGCCCAACCTGCTGCGCGACATTATTTTGCTGGTTTTGGCCGGCATCTCTTTGGCCATCACCGCCAAACAGGTGCGTGCCGGTAATGAGTTCAACTGGGATCCGATTCTCGAAGTGGGCAAACTGTTCTTGGGCATCTTCATTACCATCGCGCCCGTGATTGCCATTTTGCAGGCCGGAGAGAAAGGCGCGTTTGCCGGTTTGATTTCTTTGGTACACAACGATGCAGGCGACCCGATCAACAGCATGTATTTCTGGATGACCGGCATATTGTCTGCCTTCTTGGATAACGCGCCCACCTACTTGGTATTCTTCAACATGGCCGGCGGCGATGCCCAAGCTTTGATGAGCGGCCCGCTGTTCCACACCTTATTGGCCGTATCTATGGGTTCGGTGTTTATGGGAGCATTGAGCTACATCGGTAACGCGCCCAACTTTATGGTGAAAGCCATTGCAGAACAACGCAAAGTGAATATGCCCAGCTTCTTCGGCTACATGATTTGGTCTTTCGGTATTTTGGTACCGCTGTTTATCCTGCACACCTTCATTTTCTTCGTGTGGGAGCTGTTCTAAACAATAAGCCGCTTTAAATATAAAAGGCCGTCTGAAAATTTTCAGACGGCCTTTTCTTTACCACAGCCATTCCGGAGGCTCGGGCGTTAGTACACCCCATTCCGGCGGATAATCCACTCCTGTCAGATACAGGCCGTCGGGCATCAGCGTAGGCGGCGCATGCAGCCTGCTGCGCATCTCCATCAAACCGGCAAAATCCTGCACACTCAAGCGCCCGTCGCCCACATACACCAGCGCGCCCATGATATTGCGCACCATATGATGAAGAAACGCATTGCCGTGCAAGTCTAACGTCATCAACGAAGGGCTGCCTTTCAATTCGGCGCTGTAAATCGTTTTAATGGGAGACTTGGCTTGGCATTCCGCCGCCCGAAAGCTGGAAAAATCGTGTTCGCCCACCAATAAAGCCGCCGCTTCACGCATCTTGTCCAAATCCAGCTTTCTGCACACCCAACCCACTTTGCCGGCCAGCAAAGGGCTGCGGACGGCGGAAGACTGTAACACATAACGGTAGCGGCGCCCGAACGCATCAAAGCGGGCATGAAAACGCGCATCCACAGGCTGCGCGTGCCACACCGCCACATCTTGAGGCAGGTGGGCGTTTACCCCTCTTATCCATGCCTGTGTCGGGCGTTTTGCCGAAGTATCGAAATGCACAACTTGCGCCGTGGCATGCACACCCGTATCGGTACGCCCCGCCACAATCGTGCGTATCGGCTCGCCGGCAATGCAGCTTAACGCATGCTCCAAAGCTTGCTGCACCGTGGCTACACCTCCGGCCTGCTTTTGCCAACCGCAAAAACCTTGCCCGTTATAAGAAATCATCAACGCCCAGCGCCGGGTAGATTGAGAAACTGTTTCCTGAACCATAAAACTTTGCATACCGCACTTTAAAACTCAAGCGCGTAAAAATTTGAAAACACGCAAGTATAGCAGGCAATGCCGCGCCGAACCTTCTTTAAGGGTTAAATCACAATCAAAGACCAAACCACTACGATGCCGCAAAACATCCATCAAGCAGGCATGGTGGCGCCCGTATTCAGCCCACACTAAAAACCTTATCCCTTAAATCCACATCACTTTTATATCTGCCCCACTTCTGCCTTCAAGCGCACACGCCGCTTCACGCCTGTTGATTTTTTATAGGCACAGAAGCCGAGTTAGCGCCATCAAATATTGCATTTATCATAAAAACAAGGCAATTTTGCTAAAAAATACAGCCATTAAAAGCAAACCTTTCTTTGACAAATTTTAACTCTTCCCCTAATATCGCCACGTTTAGCCACACGCAAAAATTTGCCTGCGGTTTGATTTTTACAGTTTTACCGGAAAGAAGAATCTATGGAATGGGTATTTAACAGTTATTACACACTGATTGCCGCCACCATCGTTTTGCTGGTAGGCAAAATAATGGTAAACAAAATCAAATTCTTACAAAATTTCAACATCCCCGAACCCGTAGCCGGCGGTTTGGTTGCCGCCATCATCCTATATTTTTTACACTCGTTTTACGGCGTCAGCTTCAAATTTGAAAAACCGCTGCAAGACACGTTTATGCTGATTTTCTTCAGCTCCATCGGCTTGAGTGCAGACTTCTCCCGCCTTAAAGCGGGCGGCTTGCCGTTGGTAATTTTTACCGCCATCGTCGGCTTTTTCATCTTCATCCAAAACGCCGTCGGTGTCGGCTTGGCCGGCGTACTCGGCCTCGACCCCTTAATCGGCTTGATGACAGGCTCTATCACCCTTACAGGCGGTCACGGAACCGCCGGTGCGTGGGGCCCGGATTTTGAGAAAAACTTCGGCTTAACCGGCGCCACCGGTTTAGGCTTGGCTGCCGCCACCTTCGGCTTGGTAGCCGGCGGTTTGATCGGCGGCCCCGTAGCACGCCGTCTGATCAACAAAATGGGACGCCAACCCTTAGACGAAGCAAGCATCAAAGCCCAAGAAGCCGTGTACGATGACGACGACCCCGGCAAAAGCACAGAAGATTTGTTCGAGCATCCCGAGCAAACCCGCCTGATTACCGCCAGCTCCGCCATCGAAACTTTGGCCATGTTTGCCGCGTGTTTGGCCTTTGCCGAAATCATGGACGGCATCGACAAAGACTACCTCTACGACCTGCCTAAATTCGTATGGGCGTTAGGCGGCGGCGTGATTCTGCGCAATATCCTGACCATTGTGTTCAAATTCAATATGTTTGACCGCGCCATCGACGTGTTCGGTAACGCCTCTCTGTCGCTGTTCTTGGCTATGGCACTGCTCAACCTGAAACTGTGGGAACTCACCGGCTTGGCTGGCCCCGTTACCATCATTCTGTTGGCGCAAACTCTGGTAATGGTGCTTTATGCTACTTTCGTTACCTATGTATTGATGGGCCGCAACTACGATGCCGCCGTTTTGGCCGCCGGCCACTGCGGTTTTGGCATGGGCGCAACACCCACAGCCGTTGCCAATATGCAATCCGTTACAGAACGCTTCGGCGCATCACACAAAGCATTCCTGATCGTGCCGATGGTAGGTGCCTTCTTCGTTGACTTGATCAACGTTGTTATCCTCACCAGTTTTGTAAACTTCATCAAATAAACTGAAAGCAAAATAAAAAGCACCTGTAACAGCCTTACCCGTTACAGGTGCTTTTGTTATGATGCCGTCTGAAAATCATTTTATGAGGTTTGAAAATGTATAAAAAACTACTCACTTTATCCCTGATTGCCACCGCACTCACCGCTTGCAGCGACGACACACCTACCCAGCAAGCAAGCAACAAACTCGAATGTAACAACCCTGCCGTCGCACACAACATCCGTGCCAACGTACAAGAAATCATCAAGCAGGAAGCACAATCCTATGCCCGCAAAGACAGCCGGCAATTCATCGACCCCGATAAAATCATCGCTGCGGCAACACAGCTCAATATCTCGCTCAACAACCCGCAAGAAACACAAAGCAACGGCAATACCGTCTGCACCGCCGGGCTGAATATTCAAATCCCCAGCGACATTTTGAATACCGCACAAACCAACAGCCCCCTGCTCTACAACAACCGCAGCATCAGCCAACTGATGCAAGAGCGCCTCACAGGCAGCCAGCTTACCTATGACGACAAAGGCGGCTTCTCACGCCCCCTTTCCTACACCCTATCCGTTTCAGACGGCCAAACCACCGTCAATTATGAAGACAACGGCTTAACCGTTGCCGCCAAAAACATCGCCACAGCCCTCATCCCCTACGGCATTAAAAGCATACTCATGATAGACGGCAAAGCCGTACCGCTCAAAGACGCCCTCAACCTCAACAACCAACCCCATGCCGAGCCGCCCCAAGCCGATCCCGAAGATATTTTGGACAACAACGCCGCCAGCAACGTCTTCGACCAAGAAGAAACCCCGGCACCCGAAATCCTCAGCCCCGAACCCAAACGTGCCGAAGTAACCTTCTCGGCCAACGAACTGGAGCAGGCCAAACAAAACAACCAAGCCGCCAACAACGAAATCAACCGGCTTTGGAACAACATGGAGCAACCCGTACAAAAAGAACTGCTCGGCGAACAACGCAGCTGGATTCAAAGCAAAACCAACCATTGCCGTCAAGCAGCCGCCCAAGCCGAAACCCCCTTGCAAGCAGAATACCTGCGCCTGCAATGCGACACCCGCATGACACGCGAACGCAGCCAATATTTACGCGGCTACACCATCCACTAACCCCTTCCGGCTCCCCAAACACACAAGGCCGTCTGAAATTTCAGACGGCCTTTATATATAAAACATCACCCTAAATATTGTATAAAATAATCAACAGCATTACCGCCATTCATAGTAAAATTTCCGCCATGCACTACGATCACATTACCTTTCACACCGAAGAAAACTACCCATCTGATTTGCCTAAAGAAAATGCAGCAAATCACATGGGTTATTATTACAAATGGGCAGTATCGCAAGACCTGCACAGCCCCGAAGCGGAAGCATTGCCCCAATTTGCAGAACTGCAAAACGGCACACTTTCCGGCGCCGAATTCATACTGAACCAATTGGGCGGCGGCATAGACACCACCTGCTTCAACGACCTCGGCAACCGCTTCACCCAATACTATTATCAAGATGAAGACGAAGGCTACGGCAATTTCATTACCGACTACTTCCTAGCCTTAGGCCTCGAAAAACAAGAAGATTTCTACCGCACAGAAGATACCCGGGAAAACCAGCAGATACTGAATCAGGTTTTTCAGACGGCCTTTGATACTTGGCAACAGTCTATTTCATTTAACTTTAATCAAAATACTTAGCTCCCGTCTTCAAAATCCCGCAATCCGATAATATCCGTCCAACAACATCAAAAACAGTTTTAAGGAATCAATATTATGCATTTATCTAAAAAATTAGTTATTAGGTTATTTGCAAATAAAAAGAAAAACCAAGACTTTGATTTTAAAAATGTTCAATCCATTCTGATTCGCCCTATCGGAGATGCTGTCGGAGATGCTGTTGCCCACATTAATTACGCCCGCCAACTCAAAAAAGCCTATCCCAATTGCCGCATCGGCATGTTTACAACCGACAGAAACAGGGATGTGTTTAAATGTTGCGAAGAAATTGATGAATTACTTGAAGACAAACCGGCCAGCTATTTAAAAAATAGAAAAAAGTGGCAGGTTTTATTGGATTTTTACGCATCTTTTACCAGCATGCACATTATTGGCGACTCCCTATTAGCACCCGAACTGATCATGGTGTTTGAGAAGCGCGCCAAAAAATACTATAGCCTCAACAATGTGCTCAATTATGACTTTCATTGCCCCCCACCGCCTGAAAACCATATCGCCGACCGCTTGCTTACTTCGGAATTTGTAAGACATATTCCTTTAGAAAAAAGTAAATTCCATCTCGAAATTCCCAACCATGAATTAACCAAAGCCATATCCCTTTGGCCTGATGCCGCAAAGCAAAAAATCCGCGTTTTGCTTGCGCCGCAAGGAAGCGACCCCAAACGGTGTATTCCGGAAGAAGATTTGGCAGAACTCTTAAACAACTGCCCTCCCGAATTATTGAATCAAGTGGAATTTGTTTTATGCAATTCTAAATTCAGCGAGCCTTATTTCGCACAACTGAAACAGCTGTGTCCGCCCGATATTTCCCTATCTCTGGCGCCTAAAACTTCCCTAAAAGAATATTTGGCTCTAACCGCCTCTGCTGATATTGCCATATGCGTTGACAGCGGCACAGTCCACTTGGCTTGTGCATTCAACAGACCGTTATTGGCTTTTTATGCCAACTTACCTAAAAACCTTAAGATGTGGCATCCCCTTCCCAATCAAGGCGTGCCATTTTTAATGGTTACCGCCGAAACGGAAAAAACACATAATTTCCCATTGGATGAAGCAAAGAGTTGGCTGAATCAACAAATAAAAAACTGCTTACAACAACAAAAAGCTTCGGCATAACGATTTAATCAGATAAACAAAAAGTCTTAAATATTTAGAAAAGGTAGCATTTATATGTTAAGCAAAACTTAAAATATAAACGCTACCAAAATAAAAGAAGCAACAACTTTCATGTCACTCTTTAAAAACCTCATTCTTCGTGTTTTTGCCAATAAAAAACCGAATGTAAACTTTAACTTCAAGAATGTATCTTCCGTTTTGATCAGGCCGATGGGGCATTCCGTAGGCGATACGGTTGCGCATATTGCCTACATCCGCCAGCTCAAAACCCTCTACCCCCATTGCAAAATCGGTGTATTCACCAATGCCCGCAGCCTGCCCATCTATCAATGTTGCCGCTTGATAGATGTTTTATTGGACGATTCATTTACCACTTGCCTGAAAAATAGAAAAAAGTGGCAAGTACACCTCGATTTTTACGAAACCTACAACAGCACGCACATCATCAAAACCGGTCTGCTGGCGCCCGATATCAACATTATTTTCGGCAAAGGCAACAAAAAATATTACAACGCCGATAATGTGAAAAACTACGACTTCCATTGCCCGCCGCCTCCCAACGCCCACATTGCCACCTATTTAACAACCTCCATATTTAACCAATACTTTCCCGTCGGCGAACCCGATGTTTCTTTGGAATTGAGCCCTCAAACCTTGCGCGAGGCGGATTCTTATTGGTTAAACGGGTATGATAAAAAATACCGCATTCTTCTTGCACCACAAGGCAGTGAAGAAAGCCGGTGTATTCCGGCTAGTGAATTGGCCGGGCTTTTAAACGGCTGCGACCCGAAGCACATCGCTCAAGCACAATTCGTCTTATGCAACACCCGCAACAGCCAAGCTTATTTGGAAGAATTAAAAAGCCTATGCCGTAAAGACATATGTTTGAATCTCTCGCCCGAAACCAGTTTATCCCAATACCTGTCGCTGGTTGCTTCGTCTGATATGGCAATTTGTGTGGACAGCGGCACTGTGCATTTAGCTTGCGCCTTTAAAAAGCCTCTGTTGGGTTTTTATGCCAATAATCCTGCCAACATCAGCAAATGGTATCCGATGCACCATAAAGATGTACCGAGTTTCATGGTTGTTTCCGATTTGCTTGCGCCATCGAAAGAAACCCGCCACTTTCCGTTAGCGGAAGCTATTACTTGGATGAATGCCCGCTTTCAAGAAAGTGAAGCAGCCAAACCGTAAATTTTCTATAATTAAATCATTTGATTAAGCAAACTTGATTTATCTAAGGTGCCGGCAATTTAAACATGAAACTCCTCATTACCGGCGGTGCCGGCTTTATAGGCTCCGCAGTTATCCGCCATATCATCAACCACACTCGAGACAGTGTGGTGAATCTTGATAAGCTGACTTATGCCGGCAATCTTGAATCCTTAGCATCCGTGGCAGACAACCCGCGCTATATGTTTGAACATGCCGATATTGGCGACCGTGCGGCGCTTGAGCGGATTTTCAGCACACACCAACCGGATGCGGTGATGCACTTGGCGGCGGAAAGCCATGTCGACCGCTCTATCGACGGGCCGGCGGCGTTTATTGAAACCAATATCGTCGGCACTTATACCTTGTTGGAAGCAGCGCGGGCATATTGGCAAAACATGCCGTCTGAAAAACAGGCGTCGTTCCGTTTTCATCACATTTCCACAGACGAAGTGTATGGCGATTTGCACGGCACCGACGATTTGTTTACCGAAACCACGCCTTATGCGCCCAGCAGCCCCTATTCCGCTTCCAAAGCATCCAGCGATCACTTGGTACGGGCGTGGCGGCGCACTTACGGCCTGCCTACCTTGATTACCAACTGCTCCAACAACTACGGGCCGTATCAATTTCCCGAAAAGCTGATTCCGCTGATGATTTTAAATACCATCGGCGGCAAGCCTCTGCCCGTGTACGGCAACGGCCTGCAAATCCGCGACTGGCTGTTTGTCGAAGATCATGCGCGGGCGTTATATACCGTCATCACACAGGGAAAAGTGGGCGAAACGTATAACATCGGCGGCCACAACGAAAAAACCAACCTCGAAGTTGTTGAAACCATCTGCACGCTGCTCGAAGAATTGATGCCGCAAAAACCCGCGGGCGTCGCAGCCTATCGCGACTTGATTACCTTTGTGGACGACCGCCCCGGGCACGACGCGCGTTATGCGATAGACGCCTCGAAAATCAGCCGCGAGCTTGGCTGGACACCGCAAGAAACCTTCGAATCCGGCATCCGCCAAACCGTAGCATGGTATTTAAACAACCGCAGCTGGTGGCAGCATGTGCTCGACGGCTCCTACCGGCTCGAACGCTTGGGAGCGGCAAAATGAAAGGGATTATTCTCGCAGGCGGATCAGGCACTCGGCTTTACCCGATTACACGCGGCGTATCCAAGCAGCTTTTGCCCGTGTACAACAAACCGATGATTTATTACCCTTTATCGGTTTTGATGCTGGCCGGAATCCGCGATGTATTGGTGATTACCACGCCCGAAGACAACGCCGCTTTCCGCCGCCTTTTGGGAGACGGCTCCGATTTCGGCATCCGCATTGATTACGCCGAACAGCCCAGCCCCGACGGTTTGGCGCAGGCTTTCATCATCGGCGAAACCTTTATCGGCAGCGATAAAGTATGCTTGGTGTTGGGCGACAATATTTTTTACGGCCAATCGTTTACCCAAACCTTGCAACAAGCCGCCGCGCGTGAATCGGGGGCAACGGTTTTTGCTTATCAGGCGAAAAATCCCGAGCGTTTCGGCGTAGTAGAATTCGACAAGCAGTTCAAAGCCTTGTCTATCGAAGAAAAACCGCAAAAGCCCAAATCCGACTGGGCGGTTACCGGCCTGTATTTCTACGACAACCGTGTAGTCGGTTTCGCCAAACAAGTGAGGCCGTCTGAAAGGGGCGAACTGGAAATCACCAGCATCAATCAAATGTATTTGGAAGACGGCTCGCTCAACGTACAGCTTTTAGGCCGCGGCTTCGCTTGGCTGGACACCGGCACGCACGAAAGCCTGCACGAAGCCGCCTCGTTTGTGAAAACGGTGGAACACCTGCAAAACCTGCAAATCGCCTGCTTGGAAGAAATCGCCTGGCGCAACGGCTGGCTTTCAGACGGCCAACTCGAAGCCCTGGCCGCCCCCATGTGCAAAAACGATTACGGCCGCTATTTATTGCGTTTATTGGAAAGCCGCGAACATGGCTCTTGAACAGGCAACCGGGCCGCAGACATGATTTTTCAGACGGCCTCATACAGATAAGGCCGTCTGAAAATCCAAACCGACCACACCGATATGAACATCATCGCCACCGCCATACCCGACGTGAAAATCCTCGAGCCGCAAGTATTCGGCGACGAGCGCGGCTTTTTTATGGAAACCTTCCGCGACCAATGGTTTCGGGAAAATGTTTGCGACCACACGTTTGTGCAGGAAAACCATTCCAAATCCGCGGCGGGCGTTTTGCGCGGGCTGCACTACCAAACCGAAAACACGCAAGGCAAGCTCGTGCGGGTGGTGGCGGGCAGCGTGTTTGACGTGGCGGTGGACTTGCGCCGCGCGTCCCCCACTTTCGGCTGCTGGGCCGGCGCGGTTTTGTCTGCCGACAACAAACGCCAACTGTGGGTGCCGGAAGGCTTTGCCCACGGCTTTTATGTACTGGGAGACGGCGCGGAATTCGTGTATAAATGCACCGATTACTACAACCCGCAGGCCGAGCATTGCCTGCTGTGGAACGACCCGTCGGTGAATATCCGCTGGCCGCTCACGGGCGAGCCGCAACTGTCGGCCAAAGATGCGGCCGGCAAAACGCTTACCCAAGCCGTTGTTTTTGAATAATGTCGATCTTCCCTTTTCAGACGGCCTCATCCGCTCTGAGGCCGTCTGAAAAGTTATTTTAATCATTTTGAACCCTATGAACCCCATCGCCATCAGCATCAACCGTTTCAACCGCGGCGGCGGCATGGAAAGCTACACCTTCGATATCGTCCGCGCGCTGGCCGCACAAAACATACCGGTGCGCGTTTACGCTTCGAGGTTCGACACTTCCCTGCCCGAATACGCGCAAATCGACGCGCAAACCGTCAACCAAAAGCGCATTCCCAAAAAACTGCGCCCGTTTTTCTTTGCGCGCCAGTTGCAGAAACTGCGCCGAAGCGGTGAACGGCTGATCGCCTGCAATCCCAGCGACCACGCCGATATTTTCGTCTGCGGCGGCACGCATCTGGGCTATTTGCGCGGAATGCAGCAGCAAGCCACCCTGCTCGACAAACTCACCATCCGCCGCAACCGCACCAATTACCGCACCGCCAAATCCATCATGGCGCATTCCGCTTTGATGCAGCGCGAGCTGGTCGAACTCTATGGCGTGAACCCCGACAAAATCCGCGTGGTGTATCCGCCCGCCGACATGCAACGCTTCTTCCCCGTGCCCGAAGAAACCGCCAACCTCCGCCGCAAATACGGCTTTGGCGAAAACGAAACCGTGTTCCTCTTCCCCTCCACCGGCCACAAACGCAAAGGCTTGGACATGCTGGCAAACTTTTTCGAGCACACCCGTTTGCCGGTTAAACTTGCCGTAGCCGGTTCGCCGCTGCCCCGCCCGATGAACAATGTCATCGAACTCGGTTTCTGCAAAAACATGCCCGTGCTTTACCGAGCGGCGGATTACACCATCATGGCCTCGCTCTACGAACCGTTCGGGCTGGTGGGCGTGGAATCGGTATTGAGCGGCACGCGCGTGGTGTTGTCCGACAACATGGCCTGCACGGAAGTGATGAACGACCATGCCGGTTTCTTCTTCTCGCGTGCCCGTCCCGAAACACTGGCCGCCGCCGTGGAACAAGCCGTCGCCCTCAAACAAAGCGGCACGCACAAACTGGCCGACCCGCAACAGGCATTAACTTACAATCCCTCTTTAGAACAGCACATTACCGAGCTTCAAGCCATGCTTGAGGCCGTCTGAAAGGTATCGCACGCATGAAACTGATTATTCTCGACCGCGACGGCGTGATTAACCACGACCGCGACGACTTCGTAAAATCCGTCGACGAATGGGTGCCCATCGAAGGCAGCATGGACGCGATTGCGTTTCTCGCCGAAGCGGGCTACACCATCGCCGTGGCCACCAACCAATCCGGCATCGGCCGCAAATTCTTCACCGTGCAAGACCTGACCGAAATGCACACCAAAATGCACCGTTTGGTACAACAGGCCGGAGGTAAAATCGACGGCATCTGGTTTTGCCCGCATCTTGCCGACGACAACTGCGACTGCCGCAAACCCAAGCCCGGCATGATTATCGACATCATCGAGCGTTTCAACGCCAATGCCGCCGAAACTTGGCTGGTGGGCGACAGCCTGCGCGATTTGCAGGCGATTGACGCGGTCGGCGGAAAATCCGCGCTGGTGCTGACCGGCAAAGGCAAAAAAACGCTGGAAAACCAAGGCGACGATTTGCCCGAAAACACCCAAATTTTCGACAACCTGCTCGCGTTTTCCCAATATCTGATGCAGGAAAACGCACGCAAGCAAGCGGCGGAAGAGAAGGCCGTCTGAAAACCCGTTAAAGAAAGCTCCCGATGCTCTATATCCGCAACCTGATTTACTGGCTGGTATTGGTATTGATTACCCCGCCGATGTTCACCCTAATCATCCCCATCGCCCTGATTCCCAAAGGCGCCAATCACGTCGGGCGGGCATGGGCGCTGATTTTGGTGTGGATGCTCAAGCACATCATCGGCCTCAAATACCGCGTGATCGGCCGTGAAAACATTCCCGACCGCCCGTCGATTATTTGCAGCAAACACCAATCGGGCTGGGAAACGCTCGCCTTTCAGGAAATCTTTCCGCTGCACGTTTTCGTGGCGAAAAAAGAGCTGTTCAAACTGCCCTTCTTCGGCTGGGGCTTGAAACTCGCCAAAACCATAGGCATAGACCGCAGCAACCGCACCCAAGCCAACCGCCAGCTGATGGAACAAGGCATGGCGCGGAAAAAAGAAGGCTTCTGGATCACCATCTTCCCCGAAGGCACACGCCTGCCGCCGGGCACGCGCGGCAAATACAAACTCGGCGGCGCACGCATGGCGCAGATGTTTGAAATGGACTTAGTGCCCGTCGCCCTCAACAGCGGCGAATTCTGGCCGCGCAATTCGTTTTTGAAATACCCGGGCGAAGTTACCGTTGTGATCGGCAAGCCCGTCGCCTACGACAGCGGCACGGCTGAAGAATTGATGAAGCAATGTGAAAACTGGATTGAAAGCCAACAGGAAAAAATCGACGGTGCCGGGCCGTTTGCCGCCAAAAAGGCCGTCTGAAAGTTTCAGACGGCCTGAGACCTTTGCAAAACCCTCAGATGTGGATGCAGTTCAAGGCGTAGCAGCGCAGCGAGTGCAGACATATCATATAGATAGGCAAACGAGCGAGCAGCGCACAACGCAGAAATGCGCCGCAGATGGAGGTTTTGCAAAGGTCTCAGCCTCAAAGCCAACTTAACATCATATAAACCATATGAACAGCGACACCTATTCCGCCCTCATTTTCGCCCTGCTGGTTACCCTGATCGGCGGAGCCTATTTCAACCGCGGCCTGCGCGACGCAGGCGTGTCGGCCAACACCCGCGCCGCCCTGCTTGCCGCCGGAGCCGCCGTGATTATCGGCTGCGCGCTCCACTATCTCGGCCTGATTTGACATGCAGCTTGCCCACACCCTTTCAGACGGCCTCGACATCACGCTCCATCTGAAACGCAGCGCCAAGAAAAACATCATTTTGCGGCCGCTGTCGGCAACCGCTATCCGCATCAACATCCCGCCCTATCTGAGCGAACGGCAGCTGCGTCAGTGGCTGCAACACAACGAACCGCTGATTCTCCGCACCCTCCATCACGCGCCGCCTGTGACCACGTCGCAAACCACGCCCGAACGGATTTGGTATCGCGGCGAACACCACCAGCTCCACACCCACGCGCAACACCACATCAGCCACCAACCGCCGCACTTTCTGCTGCCGGAACAACCGTGGGCGCAGCAAAAAACGCATTTGCGCCGCTTCCTCACCGAACGCGCCGCCGAAACCCTGCTGCCGCGTTTGCAGCAACACGCCCACGCCCTGCAACTCTTCCCCGCCGCCACCGCCCTCAGCAACGCCAAAACCTTTTGGGGCGTATGCCGACGGCGCACCGGCATCCGTCTGAACTGGCGTTTGATCGGCGCGCCCGATTTCGTGATCGACTATGTGTGCGTCCACGAACTCTGCCACCTTCCCCATCCCGACCACAGCCCGCGCTTTTGGGCGCTGGTCAACCGCCACACGCCCCATACCGCCGATGCCAAGCAATGGCTGAAGCAACACGGCAACGAGCTGTTTTTGCTGGATTAAGCTATCCTGCGCCCAAATACACAGAGGCCGTCTGAAAAACTTTTCAGACGGCCTCCAATCCGATGATTCAAACCATCGGCGTATTAAGCTTTCAGCGCCTCTTGCAACTCGCCCGCTTCGTACATTTCCATCATGATGTCCGAACCGCCGAGAAACTCGCCGTTTACATACAGTTGGGGAATGGTCGGCCAGTTGCTGTATTCTTTAATGCCTTGGCGCACCGCGTCGTTTTCCAACACGTTTACCGTTACAAAATCTTCACAGCCCGCGGCCTGAAGAATCTGCACCGCACGCGAAGAAAAGCCGCATTGCGGAAACTGCTTGGTGCCTTTCATAAACAGCACGACACGGTGGGTGGTTACGACTTCTTTGATTTGATCTTGAATGCTCATCTCGATTCCTGACTCTAAAAATAAAACGATTAAACGCCCGCATTATACGCGGTTTGAAAAAAGATACGTTAAGCTTATTTGCGGTTGCTCAGCATAATGCCGCCGAAAATCGCCGCGATGCCCGCCACATGATACACCTGCAACGTCTCGCCCAAGAGCGTTACCGCCAGCAGCGTGCCGAATACGGGCATCAGATAAATGCTCAAGCCCGCGCCCACCGCGCCCAAGCGGGCGATGGCGGCGGTGTAGCATAAATAAGCCACCACGGAAGGGAAAATGCCCACATAGGCAAACCCCGCCAGCGAACGCAGGTTCCAATTTACCGCCGCGCCGCCGGCCTGCTCCCACCACCACAAAGGCAACAATACCAGCAAGCCCAGCATAATCTGCACGGCGGTCAAACCCGTGCGGTTGATTTCTGCCGGTATTCTCTTCATCCACAGCGTGTAAAACGCCCAACACACCGCCGCGGCAAACACCCATAAATCGCCGGGGTGAAAACGCAGCGCCACAAGATTGTCCACGCGGCCCTGCAACACGACCACCAACACGCCCGACAGCGACAGCAGCAACCCCGCCGTCTGAAAACGGTTCAGCCACTGCCCGTAAAACACCGCGCCTATCAGCATAATCAACACGGGAATGCACGAATTGAGCAGCAAAGCGTTGGTGCTGGTGGTTGTGTGCAAGCCTGCGTACACCAGCGTGTTAAACGCGGCAATGCCTGTGAGTGCCGTTGCCGCGATCATTTTTTTGTGCTGGAAATACAGCGCCTTATCGCGCCGCATCGCCGCCCAAGCAAACGGCAGCAGAATCAGCAGCGAAATTACCCACCGCCCAAACGACAAGGTAAACGGCGGAATATCGTTACGCACCGCCCGCGCCACAATCACGTTCCCCGCCCATAACAGCGGCGGGGTGAGCAGAAACGGCAGGTTTTTCAGCAGGGAAGGTTTCGACATAACGGGCCGGGAATCAAAGTGGGCAAAACGTCATGCGGGTTACGGCAGCAGCGGCGCGTTACCCAAGCCTGCGTTTTCTTCAAAACCAAGCATGATGTTCATATTCTGCACGGCTTGGCCGGCCGCGCCTTTCACCAGATTGTCAATCACCGACAACACAATCCACACGTCGCTTTGCGGCGCCTGCTGCACGCTGATGCGGCAGAGGTTCGCCCCGCGCACGCTGCGGGTTTCCGGCGTGCTGCCCGCAGGCATGATGTCCACAAACGCGCTGTCACGGTAAAAACCGCTCAAGATATCGTGCGGGTTGGTGCCGTCTTTCAGATGCACATACATAGTGGCCTGCATGCCGCGTATCATCGGCGTAAGGTGCGGCACAAACACCAGCCCGTCGGCGATACCGCTTTGCAGGCCGCTAATGGTTTGCTTGATTTCGGGCAAATGGCGGTGTCCGCCCACGCCGTAGGCTTTGAAGTTGTCGCCCGCCTCGCACAGCAGCGTACCCACGTTGGCCTTGCGCCCCGCGCCCGACACGCCGGATTTGCAGTCGGCAATCAGCGGCATGTTTTCTTTCAGACGGCCTGCTTTCAACAAGGGCAGCAAGGCCAACGAAACGCAGGTCGGATAGCAGCCGGGGTTGGCCACCAAACGCGCTTTCGCCACTTCGGCGCGGTTCATCTCGCTCAAACCGTACACCGCCCCGGCCACTGTTTCGGGGCTGGCGTGCGTCATGCCGTACCACTTTTCCCAAGTGGGAATGTCTTTGATGCGGTAGTCGGCCGACAAATCGACCACGCGTACACCCTTGGCCAGCAATTCCGGCGCTTCTTTCATGGCTACGCCGTTGGGCGTGGCGAAAAACACCACGTCGCACGCGGCCAAGTCGGCATCGTCGGGCGTTTGGAACACCAAGTCATACACACCGCGCAGGCTGGGGAAATAATCGGCCACCGGAATGCCTGCCTCGCTGCGGCTGGTTACCGCGCAAACCTCAACATGCGGATGGCCGGAAAGCAAACGCAGCAATTCCACGCCTGTGTAACCGGTTGCGCCGACAATACCTGCTTTTATTTTTTGATGCGACATGATGTTCCTCTACTTATTACAAGGTGTTTTTATCAAGGCGCCAGTTTAAGCGCAAACAGGCCGTCTGAAAAGATTGGCTCAGGCTGTTTTATTTTTTCAGACGGCCTCATGTTCAAACGGAAACTCAAGCACACGTTAGCCCGGTTTGCCGTCCGCCCGCGGCGCCGTCAGCCACGGAATATACCGCCACGCATACAGCAACAACGACGCGGCAAACAAAGCGGCCGACAAGCGGATGCTGTGCGTATAAGCCGTACCGCCCACAAAAGCCGCCAGTGCGCGCACCAGCGTTGCCCCCACCATCAGCCAAAACGCCAAAGTCATTGGCGAAGGCGCCGGATAAATCGGATGCCCCGTGTGGCCGAGCGCCGTCCGCGCCATCATGCCCACCGTCAGCAAACCGATGCCGCCCACGCCGATCAAGTGCGCCCCCAAACTCAGATAAACCGGCACCCATTGCGCCACGCCCACCACCATCAAGCCCAGCGCCGTAAACAGATAGCCTGCAAACAAAATCCACAACATCGGCTCGCGCAGCACCTGCTTGTGCCACCAACGGAACAGCTGCACCAAATTAACCACGCCCGCGGCAAACGCACACAGCCCCACCAGCGTAAAGGCCGTCTGAAAAAGCATCAGCACCGCCGCCAACATAGGCAGCACCAAAGCCGACAAAGCCACCCACATCGGCGAAGACACCTGCGGAATGCCCAAACGCTTGGCTGTGAAAAACGGCATAATCCGCATCCCCACCAAGCCGATAAAACCGGCCACCATGATCAAACCCGCCAGCATACCGTTCAGCAGCGCCGCCGCCTGAAAAGGCTCCAGATAGAGATGAAACACAGCATGGGTAAGGCCGAACACCGCCAGCGCCACCACGGCAATATAGTTGCGCGAATTTTTGCTTTCGACCACCGGAATCGCCATACACACCGCCGCATACCCGAAAAACAGCGTTCCCAACACCCCGCTGACTGCCGCGCCGTGCGGAAAATACATCGCAATGCGCGCCAGCAGCCAGCAGGCTGTCAAGCCAAACAAAGCCGCACCGCGCGTAGGCGGCCGGCCGGTCCACGTTGCAACCGCCGTCAGCAGAAAACCCACCACCACCGCACCGGCATAACCCCAAATCATTTCATGCGCGTGCCAGTAAAACGAGGGCATATCCGCCGTACCCTGATAACCGAACCCCCACAGCAATATCGACACGGCGCCAAACACAGCCGCCAACGCATAAAACGGGCGGAAAGCCATTGCCCACACAGGATGGGAAAACAAGGTTTTCATGGTAAGTTCCTTTTATATAAGTTTTTATCCAGTGATCTTCACATACCGAAATGCCGGAAAAGCATCAAGCAGCTGCGTCCAAAAAATTGCCGCCTACCTTGCCAAACTATTTTTCAGACGGCCATCCTACAAAAGTCTTAACGCGTATCAGCCTTAATCAGCAGCAACCATTATTTAATCCATACCTCAAATACAGACCGAGGCCGTCTGAAAACCTTCCTCTCCGGCTTTAACAGTTCAATCTAAAAACGGCTCGAGCGCAGGAAACAGTTCACGCTCTTCAAAACGCGCATGGTCGCGCAAAGTCGTGGCAAAGCGGGTATTCCACTCCGCATCATCGTATTGCGGTGCCGCCGCCAGCCCGCGCAGCAAAGCATGTTCCGCCTCAAAACGCTGCCGCAAAGCCGGATCCAGCTTATCCCAATACGGCGCGAACTGCGCTTCTTCCGCCGCAAAATGCGCAAACAAATCAGGCAGGTGCGTTTCAATATCATCACGGTGGTTCTGCTTGGCATCGCGCAAAATCCGCACACACAATGCCAAAGTATGATGATGCTCGCGCGAGCGTTCGATTAAATCGGGATGGCGTTTCAAAGGTTTCATGGTCGTGCCTATGCTGGATTATTTTATAAGTTTCATATATTATGAAACTTATAACAACCCAAAGTCAAACTCACCTGCCATTCATCATTATGTATCTGACCCAGCACACCGATTACGGCCTGCGCGTATTGATTTACACCGCCATCAACGATGATGCTTTAGTCAACATCAGCACCATCGCCGACACCTACGGCATTTCCAAAAGCCACCTGATGAAAGTGGTTACTTCCTTGGTAAAAGGCGGCTTTCTCGACAGCATCCGCGGCAAAGGCGGCGGCCTGCGCTTGGCACGTCCTGCCGACCAAATCAACATCGGCACCGTCGTCCGCCATCTCGAGCCGATGCAGCTGGTTGAGTGTATGGGCAACAACAACCAGTGCATGATTTCCCCCAACTGCCGCATGGCAGGCATTTTAGGCGGCGGCATTCGCGCGTTTCTCAACTATCTCGACGGCTTCACGCTTGCCGACTTGGTCAACAAACCCACCTATGATTTACTGTATTTCCCGAAAGTTGACCTGATTGAAGAAAACGAAGCGGCCGAAGATGCCTAAAATGGCATGTTCCCTTATCAAGCCGTGCTTCCAACGCTATTGAATGGTTTCACTCACGATTGCACAAAGATTCATTCTTGATGATTTCAGACGGCCTTGATGCAACCCAAACCCATCATGCCGTCTCTTCTTTATCCTGAAACAGCTTGAGGCCGTCTGAAAGCGAACTTTGTGAGCTTCGCCAAAACGAGCAGAGCGGGTTTCGCTGAAAACCAACATAAACAAAGGCCGTCTGAATCCTATTTTCAGACGGCCTTTTTCCAATCAAACCTTAAAAATAAATACCGATTACTCAGCGCTTAGTTACCTGCTTTGGTCTCGGTAATAAACCCTACTTTGCCGATACCCGCTTCACGCGCCGAATGTAGGGCTTGGGCAACAAAGTCATATTCCACACTTTTATCGGCAGCAATCGCCAAAATCGTGTCTTCATTATCCGCTTTGGCCTGCTTCAACTTGGCGGTTACCTCTTCCAACGTCAATTTAGTCGTCGATTCCGCACCCAGCAAATACGCGCCGTCGGCATCAATCGTTAAGCGCAGAGGCTCTTTGGGCTGGGTTTCCTGTTTAACATTTTCCGAAGCGGTCGGCAGTTGCAAAGGAATGGAATGCGTCAGCACAGGCATAGTAATCATAAACACAATCAGCAATACCAACATCACATCCACCAAGGGCGTAACGTTGATGTCGGCCATCGGAGATTCTTCACCCGAATTCATCGAACCAAATGCCATAATCATCAATCCTTATTGTTCAACAGTTGAACATGAAAGTCGTGCGCAAAAGCATCCATATCCTGAGCCAGCGTTTTATTGCCGCGCACCAAAAAGTTATAAGCCAATACAGCGGGAATCGCCACAAACAAACCGAAAGCAGTCGCCACCAACGCCTCGCCGATGGGGCCTGCCACCGCTGCAATGCTCATCTGGCCGCTTTCGCTGATGTTGATCAACGCGTGGTAAATCCCCCAAACCGTACCAAACAGGCCGATAAACGGCGCCGTTGCCCCCACGGAAGCCAACGCAGTCAGGCCGCCGTCAAACTTGCGCAAAATCTGGCTCATGCTGTTACGGATTTGTCTTACCAGATAATCATTTAAAGGCACGGCAGCAGCAATTTGCGTATCTTTGTGTTTGCGGTAATTTTGATGGGCGCGTACCGCTTCCAAGGTCAATTCGCTCATCGGAGAAGAAACGCTCTGCGCTTTCTGCACGGCTTCATCCAAATTTTTAGCATTCCAAATTAACGGCTTAACCGCTTGATTGGCTTTCTTGGCCTGCATCAGCTTGATACCGCGCACAATCATGATGACCCAAGTCATAATGCTCATAAACAGCAGCAAGAAAAATACACTAATCAGTACGGCATCGCCCGATTCAAAAATTAACTTTAAATTCATAACTCTTTCCAAAAATAACTACAAAATAAATTAATGAAGCTTTTTATGCCGGCATCCATTTTTTCGAATAAAACAGATACCTGCCGAATGTTAAAAATATCTTAGAGGGTAAATTTCACAGGCACCGTAAACTCAGTCCAGCCTTTGGGATTAAATTTACCTTTACGGGCTCCACCGACCGCAGCCTTATCCAAGCGGGCATAGCCGCTGCTTCGAGAAATCTTCACATCTACAACTCTGCCGCTAGGATCTACTATTACTTTGAGCACAACAGTACCCTCTTCACCGTTCTCTTCTGAAAGCGGAGGATAAGGAGGTCTTGGAATTGAGCCTGTTGCTTTTGTAGGATTGCCTCGGCTACCGCCCGGGCCACCTGCGCCACGAGTATCCCCATCACCGTGACCGCTACCGGTTTTACTACCGCTACCCTCACCTTTGCCCGAACCGCGACCTTCGCCGGTACCGTCTGTGCCGCCACCTTTGCCTTGGATTTTGGAATAACCGCTGCCATCGCCTTTACCGTCTTTCGCAGTAACCTTGGCACCGCCTGCCGAAGTATTTTCCGAAGCATTGTCGTTGGTTTTAGCCACAGGTTTTTCAGCAGGCTTTTCAACCGTTTTTTCGGCCGGCTTCTCTACCGGCTTTTCAACCGGTTTCTGCTGAACTTCAGGCTTAGGTTTTTCAACAGGTTTGGGCTTAGGCGTTTCTTTAGCTTGCTTGATATCGGCCTGTTCTTTTTTCGTGATCACAGGCTTAAGCTCAGGCTTAGGCTGCTCAACAGGCTTGGGCTTGGGTTGAGGTTTAGCCTCAACTTTAGGCTTGGGCTTTTCAGGCTCCGATTTAGGCGTTTCTTCAGGAGCAGGCGCTCCGGCACCTTCCGGCTTACCGTCTCCGCCACCGAAATCGCTCAAATCAACAAACTCTATATGCTCCACGCCCATTTGCGCAGGCTTCACAACCTGCCATGCCAAAAATATCAGCCATATATGCAATAGAATTACCACTACAAGAGTAGTGGGTATTAAGACACGTTCATTTTCCATAATTTGCAATGTTAATAGCAATTATTCCTGTTTGCAACTTATTTTTTGTACAATATAACGTACAATGCGATTTTTTTAACATTTCACTATGTTTTGAAAGAGAATTTATAAGTTATTAAATTTGTTTATTATTTTTAGAATTAAAATAACAAAGAAATATGAGATTTGATCGATTTGGGTAACGAAAAAGCTTAATGCTACACATTGGGATGATAAAGCTCTTGCAGGAGGCCTAGTCAACTGCTTTTTTAGATACTGATCAAAGCACTTTCTTCAATACAAAAACAAAACAGTACCGCCGCATTCAAATTACTCAGCTTAGTAGCGATTCTTCATCATCAGAAGACTTAAAACAAGCAATAAAAAAGCACCTGATTAATCAGGTGCTCTTCAATATTTGGCGGAGTGGACGTCTGCCATGTATAGTGCCGTATTGTTATTTGCCATTTCAATAGTAATTTTCAATTCATATAGTTATAAATTTACTAGTACCAGATAGACCTATATTGTGCCATGATATCACTTTAAAAATGGTACACAAAATGGTACATAAAATGGAAGAGGTGCATGATGGGTAAAATTTTAAAAAACTCTGATATTTTAAAAATCAAAGCCGGAGAGAAGGCGATTGCCCAAGGCAGCGTACAGGGTCTTCAATACCGTCCTTCTGCAACGACGAATGGGCATGGCCAATGGATTTTCAGATATGTGAATCCCGAAGACGGCAGAAGAAAACAGATTAGTTTGGGTGTATTTCCTGATGTAGATGTGAATGCAGCTGTCAAATTGGCTTCTGAATATCGTCTCAAGCTGTCACAGAGAATTGATCCCCACAAAGAAAAGAAGCTGGAAAAGCACAATCAAAGCATTCCCACTTTTCACGAAGCTGCAATCAAACTTCATTCCATCTTGGAACCTAAATGGAAAAACCCAAAGCATAGCCGGCAATGGATTAATACTTTAAAACAATATGCTTTTCCGGTTATTGGGCACTGTCGAATGAATGAGATTAAGGCCGCTGATATAGAAAAGGTACTCTCTCCTATTTGGAATGAAAAACAAGAAACAGCCGTAAGGATTCGTCAGCGTATCGGCAGTATCTTTGATTGGGCAATAGCATCCGAATATTGTCAGTTTAATCCGGTTCCGGCGACACACTATCTGCTTGCACCTCCTACGCCTAAAAAACAGCGTGTAGAACATTTTCCGGCTATGCCGTGGAAGGATATTCCGGAATTTATTGCCAAACATTTGAGGAATGGGGAACACTACAATGTAACAAGGTATATTGTAGAGTTTGTCATTCTGAGTGCATGCCGTTCAGGAGAAGCTCGCGGGATGGTTTGGGAGGAAGTGGATTTTTCCAATCGAATTTGGACTATTCCGGCTGAGCGTATGAAAACAAAAGCAGTGCACCGAATTCCTTTAACTGACAGAATGTTGGAAATATTAAGTATTCTCAGGGAGTTTGATACCCAATTCGTATTTCCGTCGCCGTCGAAACAACAGCAATTGTCGGACATGGCATTAACGTCTTTCCTACGCAAACATTCGGCGCACAGCAATATTAAAGGCCGGGTGGCAACCATGCACGGTTTCCGTTCCAGTTTTAGAGATTGGTGCTCTGAAAACGGGAAGGATCCCATACAGGCTGAAAGGGCATTGGCTCATACGGTCAAAAATTCCGTAGAAGCTGCTTATCACCGGACGGATTTATTGGAACAACGTTTTGTACTCATGCAGGATTGGTCTAATTTTTTAGGCAGCTATCATAAAGAGTAAGATCGGATTTAACGGTCGACCACATACAATTGCCCACACATAAGCCTATATAATTAATAGAATATTTGACAAGTTTCTCTAATGTTTTTAGAATATTGACGTTCGATATCCATTGTATAATGGACTGCTTTAAAGCAACCTCAAAGACAGAATTGGATGGTCTGAGAACCGCTCCCCCAGGCCCGTAGCTCAGGTAAAAACGATCTGATTCAGTTTGACACCTTATATTTAATAAGGTGTCTCATAAAATTGTTAAAATTTGCCCAACTGAAAATATTACGTCCAATGCCCGAATAGCTTTTGCTCGGTGCTACGGTGGGGTGGTTGGCGAATAAAGAAAAACCGAGTTTCCTTTTTTCATGAAAGGAAACATTATGTTACTCACAAGAAAAGAAGTGGCTAAGAAATTGGCGCTTTCTGCGAGTAAATTGGATGAAATCCGCAAAAACGATATCACTTTTCCGCAGCCTCTGTATTTGACTGAGTCAAAAAAGATGATTCGATGGAAAGACTCCGATGTCGAAGCATGGATTGAGTCCAAACGGATTTTTTAAAACCATACAACGCTGCATTTTTGCAGCGTTTTTTGTTTGTGAAAGTGTTAAATAAAATAGCGGGCCGAAGCCCGCTATGTATTCATTATCTATTTTATCTTTGATAAGACTTTGGATAGATATACACGGTTTTACCTGTCGGCTTACCGTAGGTTGTGTTGATTGGTTATTCCTGCACAGCCAAGTGCAGGCAGTTCTCGGCGGCCAAGCCGAGAACTATTCCGGTCGGTGTGTAGTGACCGGACTCCGATTTTCGCCTTCACAGGCTCCGCCTCAACAACCGGCGGTCGAACCGCCGGTCATCAGCCGGCAGCCCGTTCAACGCCCGGATGCCATCCGGTTTGATTACGATGAGATTGTTCGTTTGCCCGTTCCTTTCGTATCCCCGACGGGACTTACCTTTGCACGCTGAACTCGCGCTCGGGTACGCAGCTTACGCTTTCCTACTCAGACACTCTCCCGGTCTTTTACCCTTTTCGCCGGTGCCACCCGTACGTTTTATGGGCAGTCAGACTTTCCCAAGTTAGTTTGTTGTTACTGCATCATTCCTAGCTGTCGCCTCACATAAATATCCATACCCTACGGCTACCCGGTGACCCGGTTTCAGTCGGTAAAGAGTCCACAAACCCTGACTTACTGGATATTTTGCTTCTTACGGCTCATTCAGTCCGCAGCCTCCTCATCACCATCATGAGGTATTCGGATGATTCAACACAGCGCCATTCGGCATCAGTTTCCCGACCCGTTTCGGCTACCGTTACACGCTTAAGCTCTCAACGACCCCGGATTTCTCCGGGTGCCGGCATACCAAGATTTCTCCCGTACGCCCTACAACATTTCTGTTGCACCGCAGCCGTCGTGTGTTGCATACGTCACGCTCTTTCGATACGTCCCGCAGGCCGGACTCTACCGGCTTTCACAAACAAACAGGTCGGTTCCGCATTACTGCGGCCGCCGTTTCCTTGTCGCCCGTTCTTAAAGGCCGGAACGGATTGGGTCGAATCGGGGAGTTTCACCCCGAAGCGCCCTTCGCAGTCGTACCAGCACCATTACGTGCATACGACTTCGGCAAACTGGACGGTTTGGCAGACCATCTCGATCTCATCACGTTGGGGGCTAGCCAACGATTAACAGGTGTGGCTAGCACCATCGGATAGGGTGATTGTAAGGGGTCTCCTTTTGCCGAGATAGGGGCTTTGGCTCCCTATCTCGGACTCTTCTATATTTGCTGCCCCTACCTGACTTAAAAATAAAGCCCCAACCCTTGATAATCCTAGTGGGTTGATTACATACCCAAATTTTTAAATTTAGCGTATGATATCTGCAACACAACACAAAAACACAACTGAATACGGTAAACCAAAAAAGTAAAAGATCAGGTGTAACAAGAGAGAAATGCGGCCAGGCATTTCGAATCGGATACCGATATTGTTGAGCGGTTTCTCGAAAGAAAGGATGCTCACGAACAGATAGCCTAAGTTGACCAACCGGTTTGGTGATGATGCGCATAGCGCCCGAACAAACTATATGAGCCAGAGGAAAAAACACTCCGGCTCCCCATAACATTTTGTCGAGGAGTGCAGATGATGCCATCCCAAACCCAAACCCAAACCGGATTGTTAATTTTTACCTGCCGTTCCATCTATATGCAGAGAATTGCCGATGCTGTAGAGGACGGCTACGAGTATTACGTCTGCGGTGAAGTGCCGACGGTAAAGTTGCCTGTATTGGTAGATAAATTTACCGTCAACTTCCCACTGCATCACTCGCCCAAACAACGCTACCGTGCGCGTCAGAAAGGTAAAAGCAGCACAAAATTGCTGTGCTACCGTCACGATAAGGAGCCGGATAAAGTCCGGTTTATTTTGCTGCACCGTCGCAATAAAAACAGCGATTTGCCCAAAGGTGAGCAATGGCAAATGGCCGCCAACCGCCATACCCGTATTCACAGTAGCGGTTATGAGTTGGTGCGCCTGCCGAATGAACGCAAACCGGACAGCCCCAAGAAACCATTAAAACCTTACCGATGGTCGTGGCGGTATACCGAGCAGCGCATGAGCGATTTTGAAGGGGATATAAAACGGGCGGTGGTCCGCAAGTCGGAAGCAGATTATTTGGCGTTGTTCGAAAGACTCTCCCGCACATTAGGCTTCGCAGGTGCGCGACAGCAGGCATTCGGTTTGCTGAAGCGTATGGAAAGTGAATGGTTTAAAACAACCGGCCGGAAACCGCCCCAGCATTTTAATGGTAAGCTGCCTACGGTAAGGCGGTTGAGGAATGAAGGGATTACTTTGGCTGAATTGCAGAAAGAATCCTAAATGCCATAAATCAAAATACGCGGCTGGAAGGAGAAATCCTACCAGCCGTTTTGTAAGGTATATCTAATTTAAAATCTATCAGGCAACCAAGCACAAACCCTTCTTCAAATACCTCTCCCATAGCTTTTCCAGTATCGTTTTTTTACAGTGCAATTTTTTTACTGGTCGTGAGAAATATTTTCACGACGAAAATCATAAATATAATCATTATCTTGCCATAAATTCACACAGATAAAACCGTTAGGCAGACATTCATGTGAGATGATAATGCAGAGATAATTTAAGGGACTGAAGTGGATTAGCCCTAAACATCACACCAAAGCCGCAGGGATTTTAGCTGCTGCCTTGGCGCTCCAAAGTTAAAACGAAACTCACATTCTTTCACGAACAGGTAAAAGATTTCCGGTCAATTTCGTTGTATTTCCATGAGGCACGTTTTGTCTGACTTCAAAAATTCTCAATGTTGTTGATATGGTTTTTCCGGTCGGGTCGGCAACAACTCGCTGTGGTTCATCCTATGGTGATGAAATCCGCTGCCAATACTTTGATCATCAATGAATGAAAAAACAGTTACCTAGATAAGCAGTCATTGCAATACTCCTAATGAATTGAATATAATCAACCCCCTGTTTTTTGATGATTTTTATAAAACTTAACGTGCTATCTGGGAAATATCCATGACCAAGCAGGTAACTTACAACCAACGCCCCGAACAGCAAGCCCGCGACATCATCGACCACAAACTGGAGCAGGCAGGTTGGGCGGTACAGTCAGTGAAATACTTTAATCCCAACAGCAGCTTGGGCGTGGCGGTGCGTGAATACCCCACCGACAGCGGGCCAGTGGATTATTTATTGTTTGTTGATAGAGAGCCGGTTGCCATTATTGAAGCCAAAGAAGAAAACTTCGGCCACAAGCTCAACACCGTGGAAGAGCAAAGCGCGCGTTATGCAGAAAGTGAGCTCAAGCACATTCCGCAAGCAGACATTGCTTTTTTATACGAAAGCACGGGCGTGATTACCCGCTTTACCAACCGCAACGACCCGGCTCCGCGTGCCCGCGAAGTGTTCCATTTCCACCGCCCCGAAACTCTGCAAAAATGGGCAAGCGAAGGCAGAAACACTCTGCGTGCCAAACTGAAAGCCATACCGCCGCTCAATCCCAATCATTTACCTGCTGCCGAATTGGGCTTACGCGATTGCCAATTAACTGCCATTGAAAATATGCAAGGTTCTCTGGCAAAAGATTTGCCGCGCGCCTTAATTCAGATGGCCACGGGCGCCGGTAAAACCTATACCGCCATCAGCATTATGTACCGTCTACTCAAATACACCGGCAAACGCCGTATTTTGTTTTTGGTGGACACCGTCAATTTGGGCGAACAAGCCGAGCAGGAAATGTTGGTCTTTACCCCGCCCGACGACAACCGAAAATTTACCGAACTCTACAACACCCAAGTGATTAAATCGCCGCACATTCCCAACGGCGTAGAAATCTGTATTTGCACCATTCAGCGCATGTATTCGCTGTTAAAAGGGGAAGACTTGGCGATTCCCGATAACGGTACGGAATTGGAAGAATGGGAAAACCGCCTGAAAGAGCCTCTACCCGTTGCCTATCAGCCCAATCTGCCGCCGGAATTTTTCGATTTTATCTTTATCGACGAATGCCACCGCTCGATTTACAACCTGTGGCGGCAGGTGTTGGATTATTTTGATGCCTATCTGATCGGCTTGACCGCCACGCCCGACAACCGCACCTTCGGTTTTTTCAATCAAAACGTGGTCAGCGAATACAGCCATGAGCAAGCCGTTGCCGATGGCGTAAACGTAGGCAACGAAGTGTATCTGATCAACACCAAAATCAGCCTTGAAGGCGGCAAATTCAAGGCCGAGGAACTGATCGAACACCGCGAACGCACCACCCGCCGCAAACGCTGGCAGCAGCAAGACAGCGACGAAGCCTATACCGCCAAACAGCTCGACAGGGATATTGTCAATCCCAGCCAAATCCGCACCATTATCCGCACCTTTCGCGACCATTTGCCCGTGATGTTCCCGAACCGCCTAGAAGTGCCGAAAACGCTGATTTTCGCTAAAAACGACAGTCATGCCGACGACATTATCAAAATGGTGCGTGAAGAGTTCGGACAAGGCAACGCATTCTGCAAAAAAATCACCTACAAAGCCAAAGACGATATTGTGGACGAACATGGGGAAATCATCGAACAAGGCGAAGAGCCCAAAACCGTCTTGGCGAATTTCCGCAACAGCTATCACCCCCGCATTGCCGTTACCGTCGATATGATTGCCACAGGCACAGATGTCCGCCCGCTCGAATGCCTGCTGTTTATGCGCGATGTCAAAAGCCGCAACTATTTCGAGCAAATGAAAGGCCGTGGCACACGCACGCTCGATAAAGAAGGCCTGCAAAAAGTCAGCCCGTCCGCCCCTTCTGCCAAAACCCATTATGTGATTGTCGATGCCATCGGTGTAACCAAATCCCTCAAAACCGCCAGCCAGCAATTAGATACCAAGCGTTCGGTCAGCTTCGCCGATTTGGGCAAAGCCGTGGTGTTTGGCGGCGCATTTGACAGCGACAGCATCAGCTCACTGGCCGCCCGCCTTGCCCGTTTAAACAAACAGCTCGACAGCGAACAGCAACAGCAGATTACCGACATCACAGGCGGCGTGCCTTTATCGCAACTGGTGAAAGACCTGTTTCATGCCATCAATGCTGATGAAGTCCATCAGGCAGCCTGCGAACAGGAGGGTATTTCTATAGAAGAGATGCCGTCTGAAACAACCCTTGACCACATACAAAAACAGCGCGTCAAAGATGCTACGCGCCTGCTTTCCATGAAACTCATTACCGAATTAGACAACATCCGCAAACAAAACGAGCAGAAAATCGACACCGAGATTGATACCGTTATCCACGTAGGTTGGGCAGAAGATGACCAAACCATCACCCAAAGCTTTGCCGAATGGATACACGACAACAAAGACAAAATCACCGCCTTGCAGATTTTCTACAATCAGCCCTACCAACGCCAAGCCTTAAGCCTTGCGATGATTAAAGAGCTGGCAGCCGCCATCAAAAAAGCCAAACCCAAATTGGCGTTTAGTCATATTTGGCAGGCCTATGCCCGTTTGGATCAAGTCAGCGAACAGGCAGAGAGCGAACTCACCGCCTTGGTCAGCCTCATCCGCCGGGTAATTGGCGTGGATGACAAAATCACACCTTTTGCCAAAACCGTGCGCAAAAACTTCCAAACATGGACATTTGAACACAACGCCCGTGCAGACCAACCGCTCACCGCAGAGCAAATGCAGTGGCTCACCATGATACGCGAACATATCATTACCTCGTTTGCCATCGAAGAAAACGACTTTGAACTCACCCCGTTCAACCAATACGGCGGTTTGGGTCAAGCTTATGACGTATTAAGCGAAATCGCCGCCAACGACCAAGATTTTAACGCCCTGCTAGATGAAATTAACCGACAATGGACAGCATAAACATGACCGCAGAAATACACAGACCGAAAGGGTGGAAGAAAACGACTTTGGGGGAAATTGCTACTTATGTTAATGGCAGAGCTTTTAAACCAATAGAATGGAGCAAAGCAGGTACGCCTATTATTCGTATTCAAAATTTAAACAACCCAAATGCTGAATATAACTACTATGATGGAAGTATTGAGGAAAAATACCATATTAAAAATGGAGACTTACTTTTTGCATGGTCTGCATCACTTGGAGCATATATTTGGAAAGGCGAAAACGCTTTCTTAAACCAGCATATTTTTAAAGTGTTGCCAAAAGAAAATATAGATAAAACATTTATTTATTATTTACTTGATAAAGTTACTAATGAGCTTTATGCGAAAGCGCATGGTTCTGGAATGGTTCATGTAACAAAAGGAAAATTTGAAGCAACATCAGTTAATATTCCCCCACTTGAAACCCAACAAGCCATTGTCAATAAAATCGAAAGCCTGTTTGCCGAGATTGATGCCGGCATAGACTGCTTGAAAACCGCAGACCAGCAACTCAAACAATACCGCCAATCCCTGCTCAAAAACGCCTTTAACGGCGAACTTACCAAAGCGTGGCGCGCCGAGCACGCCCACACCCTGCCGTCTGAAAACGAACTGCTCACCCAAATTCAGACGGCCCGCGAACAACACCACGCCCAGCAGCTTGCCGACTGGCAAACAGCTATCAGCCAATGGGAGCAGGGCGGAAAAACAGGCAAAAAACCAAGCAAACCATCTGCCTTAAAAAAACTTGAATCAATTGAAAAATTGAATGAAATTGAACTAACGGCATTGCCTGTTGGTTGGTTTTGGGAGCGTTTAGGATTAATGACTTTAGGAGTTGAATATGGTACATCAGCCAAATCACGTTCTGAAGGCAAAGTTCCTGTCTTACGAATGGGAAATATGCAAAATGGTAAAATTGATTGGACAAACCTTGTTTATTCTGATGATGATGAAGAAATTGAGCAATATTTATTAAAAAAAGGGGATGTTTTATTTAATCGTACAAATAGTCCTGAATTAGTCGGTAAGACATCAATTATTGAAACAGATGAAAAAGCAATTTTTGCAGGCTATCTTATTAGAATAAATCATTTAACCGATATTATTGATGGACGATATTTAACCTATTTTCTAAATTCAATGATTGCCAAAAATTATGGTAATTTTGTGAAAACGGACGGCGTTAATCAATCTAATATCAATGGTCAAAAATTAATTAATTATCCATTTGTATTTTGTTCATTGGGCGAACAAAAAGAGATTGCCAATATCCTTGAGCAAAAACTTACAGCCTGCGACCAACTTGCCGCCGAACTTACCGCACAACTTAAACAAGCCGAACTGCTCAAACAGGCCGTCTTAAAAGCGGCATTTTCAGGTAGCCTTTTGGATAAATAAACCACAGAGAAACCCATAATGACCACACCGCAAAACCACACCTCAAATGCCATTGTTAACAAAGTATGGAGCTTTTGCAATATGCTCCGCGATGACGGTGTGAGCTACGGCGATTATTTGGAGCAGATTACTTATCTGATTTTCTTGAAAATGGCGTTTGAATACAGCCAGCCGCCTTATAAGCGCGATGTCGGCATTCCCGCCGAATACAACTGGCAAAGCCTGACCGAACGCACAGGGGCGGATTTGGAAAGCCATTATCTTGCCTTGTTGCGCGATTTGGGCAAACGCAAAGGTCTACTCGGTCAAATCTTTGCCAAAGCACAAAATAAAATCCAAGACCCTGCTAAATTATCCCGCTTGGTGGCGATGATTGGTGAAACCAAATGGACACGCTTGGGCGTGGATGTAAAAGGCGATATTTACGAAGGCATTTTGGAAAAAAACGCCGAAGACACCAAATCGGGCGCAGGGCAATATTTTACGCCGCGAGCTTTGATTGAAGCGATTGTCGAATGTGTCCGCCCGCAGGCGGATACTGTGATTGCCGACCCGGCGGCGGGTACGGGCGGTTTTCTGCTGGCAGCATACAGCTATTTGGAAAAGCACGCCGATTTGAATGCCGAGCAAAAAGCACGCTTAAAAAACGGTACATTTTTTGGTAATGAAATTGTCGCCAATACGCGCCGCTTGTGTTTGATGAATCTGTTTTTGCACGGTATCGGCGAAATGGACGGCGACAGCCCGATCAGCTCCGACGACTCTTTGCTTGCACCAAGCGCACGTAAAGCGGATTTGGTTTTGGCCAATCCGCCATTCGGCAAAAAAAGCAGCATCACCATTACCAATGCTGAGGGCGAAGCGGAAACCGAAGATTTTATCTATAACCGTCAAGACTTTTGGGCAACGACTTCCAACAAACAAGTCAATTTCTTGCAGCATATTTACACCATGCTCAAAAACAACGGCCGGGCGGCGGTGGTTGTGCCCGATAATGTGCTGTTTGAAGGCGGCGCAGGCGAAACCGTGCGTAAAAAGCTATTGCAGATGACCGATTTGCATACGGTTTTGCGTTTGCCGACAGGCATTTTTTACGCCAACGGTGTCAAGGCGAATGTGTTGTTTTTTGATAACCGCCCAGCACAGGAACAAGCCGTTACCCAAGAAATTTGGGTGTATGACTACCGCACCAACGTGCATCACACGCTGAAGAAAAAACCGATGCAATTGGCGGATTTGCAGGATTTTATTGCCTGTTATTGTCCAAAAGACCGCTCAAAGCGCGTAGAAACCTATCATGCTGAAAACAATCCCGAAGGACGCTGGCGTAAATTCAGTATTGATGAAATCAATCGGCGCGAAAAAACCAGCTTGGATATTTTCTGGCTCAAAGACCATTCTTTAACCGATTTGGATAATCTGCCTGATCCCGATATTTTGGCCGATGAAATCATCGAAAATATCGAAGCGGCTTTGATGAATTTCCGTAGCGTTGCCGCGCAGCTGGCAGACTAGGGCCTGTCTCTATCTGCATTGCTGCAGTGATTTCGGGTCTAGATTTGCTTTTTACACCCTAATCCGACAAAGGCCGTCTGAAAATATTTTCAGACGGCCTTTGGGCTTTTAATAATAGCAGGATTGTTTATTTATAATCCGTAATACGTAATTATTGAGGCAGTTTACTTTGCCAGTATTGTTTTTTTGTTTTGTTTTTAGGAATCTCTAAAGTGCCTTTACTATAAATCTCTACCAATCGTATATTGGCATCTTGTATGCCATTTTCAGCTGCCGATTCATACCAACGTAATGCAGCCAGCTCATTTTTTGGAATGAAGTGCCCATTGATTAATCTTTGTGCAATTTCATATTGAGAACCCGCATCTCCCATTTCTGCTCCTTTTGAATAATATTCAGAAGCTTGATATTCATTGTTTGGGAATAGCTTATTTTTTTCGGAATGGAGCTTACCTAATACATAAAATGCGATTGCGGGATTTGTCTCTTGAATAGTATCTAACCATTTTTTTGCTTCCTCTTTTGCTTCTTGGTCAGTTTTCTTAGCTAAAAGGCAAATAAGATGAGCTTGAGCAACCGGATGATTAAATTCTGCGGCATTGCGCAACCATTCTTCAGCCTCTTTAAGATTATCTAAGTCTCGATATATTAAACCAACATTAACTATTGCATTAACATTTCCTTTTATGGCAGGCTCTAACATCCAGTTTAAAGCTTGTTCAGGATTACGCATTCAAATGCTTTTTTATTATTTTTCTCAACAACTGCTCCTGTTCTGTAAAACCAACTCATCATATTTTGAGAACCACTAAATCCTTGGTTAGCTGACTTATTAATCCAGTAAAAAGCCTGCTCCATATCTTGAGGTATTTTTTTACCTTCGTAAGTAAGCTACACCTAAATCATACTGGCGAACAATATTATTTTGCTCTGAACATTTCTCAAGCAGCACGTTGAGTCCAAAATCAAAACCTTATTCAAAATTTTGTTGAACATCTATTCCTTCACGATATTTCATGCCCAAATTATATTGACTGACTGCCTCTCCAATCTGAGCACATTGAATGAGCTGTTTTACAGCTTGCTCGGATACATCGATAGCACAATTTAGCTTTGTGTCAGATACTTGCTTATCAAAATAGCCGCAACCAAATAATTCCAAGCTAAATATCATCAGAATAATATTGTTTTTTATCATAACATTTTGGGAAATTAAAAATAATTATCAGAAGGGTGTACATACCGTCGCTTGAACGCACTGTTTAACTGTTGAACCCAATTGTGTGCCCCAAGCGCAGGCCCTGTTGTTCCTGTAACGAGCGGCTGCCCTCCCATAGAAAACGGGTTTCCGTTTGGTTGTGGATGTTTCTGTTTGCTGATCCTTCTGCCCAAGGTGTCGTAGTTGACAAATTCTGTTGTTAAGTAAGTAGTACTAAGGATAAGTAGTGTATTTGAGGCAATATTTTCAGCCAGGTCTGTATCTCAACTAAAAAAATTTATTCATTATCGAGCTTACTTTGCCAATATTGCACTTTAGCTTCATCTTTAGGGATTTCTGGAGAGCCTCTACTGTAAATATCAACTAAAACAGCTATAGCAGGCCTCCATCCCTGATTTGCTGCTAATTCATACCATTTAACTGCCTCCTTAAAATCAGGCCTAACTCCTTCTCCATTATGGTAAGCAATGCCAAGATTATATTGTGCAGGCGCAAATCCTGTATCAGCCGCAATTTGATACAACTTGAATGCTTTTTCAAAATTTTTATTTTCACTCTCAATCACTCCAATAATTCCATTCGCTCCTACCATTCCATTGTTAATTGCTTTTTCTGCCCATTTTTTTGCTAAATTATTATCCTTCTCTATACCATCGCCTTCTAAATACATCACAGCCAAATCATGTTGTGCTTGGGGTAGGCCTTGATTAGCTGCTTTTTGAAACCAATAAAAAGCCTCTTTTTTAGATCCTTCAGCTCGCGAAACAAGGTAAAAAGTTGCTAAATTTTGCTGATCAATAGGATTATTATTTTTTGCACCTAATTTTAAACATTCGTATTGAGTTAATATATCTTCTTGCTTCCAAATCGGACAAGAATTTTGCCTCAACTGCTCCATTTCTTTTGCATCAATTTGTGGTTGCCTAAAATAAACTGATTCTTGACAACCTATTAAAATTAATGTTATAGAGAAAAATAAATATTTCATTTCATGAACCTTTTTTTGATATATCTTTCAAACATAAAGTTTTCTGCTGACATGCCATTACATTCCCCCCCCCATTTGCTGGTACTAATACCCACACTTGAGGTGATAGATCCCGTCTCAATATCTTTACAAGAGCTAGCATTCGGCCCCATAGAAATCCCCCCACAATATAACGAAGATTTTCCACTTGTAGCCTTATCAGTAGATGCTAATAAATCAACTCCTGCAGATCGCCCAGGAATAGCTGCTGCACAAAACCCATGATGCAAACAAATGTCATAAGAACCCTTTTCGTCGCGACTTAATACTCCACCTACATATCCATATCCATGTTCAAATTGAGAATTTACCTGAGTTCCCAGTTGGCCAGTTTGCTTAATGGTATCCAATCCCGCTTTACATCTTGCAGTATGTGGACCATTTTGCCCACAGCCATGCGGGTCTGCATGAGGAGGAATATAAGGTCTCCTAAATTTGTTGCCAATACGATCGAAAGCATTATCTATAGTTTTCATTATTCCTTCCAAGCCTAACGGATCAATCCAATTGTGTGCGTTATGAGCAAAGCGATATAAGTTATTGCCGCCCGCCAACCCAATCGGATCCTGCTGCGTAAACCGCCCGCAGTGCGGATCGTAATAACGGAAGAAGTTGTAATGCAGACCCGTCTCTGCATCCGCATACTGGTTCTGTAACCTGAACGGCTGATGCACGTCTTCTTTCAGGTTCGCACTCTCTGCATTATTCAGTCTACCCCAGCCGCTGTATTCTCCGCGCCAAACGATGTTGCCTTCCCCGTCCGTCAGTTCGCGCGGAATGCCGATTTGGTCGTTGTGGTAGTACAGAATCCGTCTGTCGGCTTTGCCGCCGTCCCGGTTGGCCGTCTGAACGATTTGTGCCAACGGTTCGTAACTTCCCTGTTCGGTATAAACGTAAGTATAGGTCGCTTTATCGCCGTATTCCTGTAACAGGCGGCTGCCTTCCCACAGGAAACGGGTTTCCGTTCGGTTGTGGACGTTCTGTTCGCTCAGGTTGCCCAGCGGGTCATATACGTAGCGGACGATTAGGCGGTTGCTGGTGACTTTGACACCGTCGCCGCTGATGTTGTGGGCGGGATCGGAGGCAAAGCGTTCGTCTTCTTTATTGCTGTTGCGTTGATTTTTGGTACGAGTCAGGTTGCTGGCAGATTCGTATTTTCTGTTCTTAAAAGAATGTGAGTTCCGTTTTAATTTTGGAACACCAAAGCCGCAGTTAAAAATTCTGCGGCTTTGGTGTGGTATTTAGGGCTGATCTACGTCAGCCTCTTATTTTGAAATATATTATTTGAATATATCTTGAGAAATATTTTTCTGTTAACTATGATTTAGTTCCAGTAGATATAGATAATATATCTTCCTCATTGTTATCTAATGAAGATATATCAACCATTTTACTGAGTGAAATGTTGAAAAATTTTAAGCAATAAAAATTAGGTTGCTGTATTAACGCTAACCATTTTTCAATATCTTTGTTTTTAATTATAAATAATGGAAATAATTCTATTGGGAATTTAGCTATATCATTTATTCCGCCATAAAAGTAAACATAAACGTTCTCATTACCTTCTAATATTAATTTTCTGAATACTTCTTTTTTAAGAATATCAAAATCTGTTTTTTTTAACTCTACATTTTCATTATTTACAAAATTACTATTTAGTATTTTGAATGAATGAGGATATGAAATAATACTTTGAGATTCTGTAATCAAATAATTGATCATATGGTTTTCTTTTAAATTTTTTATTATATTTTTCTGTTTTAAAATAAAAATTTTATCCTTCATTTCTATCATTTGGCTATTTCCTATGTTGAATAGTTACATTATCTTTATAATATTTCCATGAAAATGTACCATTCCCATTATTTCTTCGTTGCACAAAACTACCATCCATCTTAGCTGTACCTACATGCCAGTGTGGGCGGGGATGTGTCGCATCCGCAGGATGGTGAGAAACAATTAAAGGTACTTGTGAACCATTTGGGTTTTTATACATATATTGTTCCCAATTAGGTATTATATTTTGTGCGATGGGTGGTGAGCTTATAGGTATACCAGCTTGTCTCAAGGCGGTTGTTCTTGCAACATTTTTTGTTGGTAGTTTAGTACAAGGGTCTTTTCTCTCTTCCGCACAGCGACCCACACAAGCATTGGTTATCGTTCGAGTTTGACTTTGGGTCTTGGTATTATTAGTTAATAATTATTCTTAGTAGAATAATTAGGGGTATTACGGCAAAAGCCCCATATTTTACAAAATAGAAATTAAAGTTTTTAGGAATATGATTTATAGATTGTTTACCCAGCATAATAGCCCAGAGTAATTTATTACTTTCTAGATTCTTTGTAATAAGCATTTCCCATATAGAGTTTATTTTCTGGTATTTTTTGCATATTTTGTAAGCAAAATACCAATAAGTAAAAACCCAAGATAGAGTAAGTACTAAAATTAATAATTCTGATTTATTCATTTTTAATCTTAAAACCTCATGTTGTTAAATATATAATTAGGATGCACATTCTTTGGATCTATTCCTGGCGGTAGTTGCATTCCCTTTGGCAAGTATTGTGGTTGAGCTTTAGGAAGAGGGGCTAAGAAATCAATTGTTTTTTGATATCCTATATTCGCAGTTAATCCCGCACCAGCACCAACACCCGCCTTACCAGTGCCATAGGGTTTGGCTTTTCTTTTTAAATTAGAGCCGCCACAGGCTCCTACTGAAACACCAGGTTTTACAGTTGCACATATCTCAGCATATGCCCCATCATCTTTTTTACCTACAGTTTTAGATATGCCGGCACCAGCCTCCAAGCTGGCTCCTGCTGTAAGCGCTATACTGCAGCTCACTTTTCCTTTACCCGCATATTCACAACTAGCCGCCAGGCCTAATCCTGCTGTCG
Organism: Neisseria sp. Dent CA1/247; assembly: GCF_022870825.1. NCBI lineage: Bacteria > Pseudomonadati > Pseudomonadota > Betaproteobacteria > Neisseriales > Neisseriaceae > Neisseria > Neisseria sp. Dent CA1/247. The sequence goes on from NZ_CP091522.1 coordinate 2,133,002, forward strand.
CAGAGCCTTCAATATATGCTCCTGTTAAGTAATTATCAATTTTCTGAAGTACTGTTTGCCCTTCTAGACCTAATAAATCAATCCAGCCTTGCGTTGATTGGCCAAAATCATAAAGGTTATCCCCACCAGCCAACCCAATCGGATCTTGCTGCGTAAACCGCCCGCAGTGCGGATCGTAATAACGGAAGAAGTTGTAGTGTAGCCCCGTCTCTTCATCCGCATACTGGTTCTGTAACCTGAACGGCTGATGCACGTCTTCTTTCAGGTTCGTACCCTCTGCATTATTCAGTTTACCCCAACCGCTGTATTCTCCACGCCAAACGATGTTGCCTTCCGCGTCCGTCAGTTCGCGCGGAATGCCGATTTGGTCGTTGTGGTAATACAGTATCTGTCTGTCCGCTTTGCTGCCGTCCCGGTTGGCCGTCTGAACGATTTGTGCCAACGGTTCGTAGCTTCCCTGTTCGGTATAGACGTAAGTATAAGTCGCTTTATCGCTGTATTCCTGCAACAGGCGGCTGCCTTCCCATAGGAAACGGGTCTCCGTTTGGTTGTAGGCGTTCTGTTTGCTGACCCTTCTGCCCAAGGCATCGTAGCGGTAGTGCCAGTGTTCAGACGGCCTGTCTGTCTGTTCGATACGCGCTTCGGTCAGTTGGTTGTCGGCATCGTAGCGGTAATACTGGCTTTCGCCCGTTGCGTCATTGTGGCGTTCGCTCAGGTTGCCTAATTGATCATATACGTAGCGGATGCCGTTGTAGTCGGTCAGGCGGTTGCCGGTAACTTTGACACCGTCGCCGCTGATGTTGTGGGCGGGATCGAAGGCGAAGCGTTCGTCGCCGGCACGGGTAATCCTGCCCAGCGGGTCGTAGGCGTAGTCTTTATTGCCGTGGTGTTGGTCTTCGGTTTGAACCAGATTGCCGTTAGTATCGTAATGATAACGGCGTTTGATCAGGCCTTTCAGCTCGGTGGCTTTGCCGCCGGGTGCTTCGAGCTGTACCAGCTGCTCTTTCAGACGGCCTAAGGGATCTGAAATCAGGTGGGTGTGCAGTTTGCCGGCACTTCTGGATACGGGGCGGTGCAGGTCGTCGCGCTCGATATCGGTAATGGTGTCGCCGTCGAGGTTGATGTGGTGCAGGTGGCCGCTGCCGTAGTAGAGGTAGTTGAGGGTCTCGCCCTTCGGCAGGATGGTTTGGGTGCGGTTGCCGAGGATGTCGTAACGGTACTCTGTTACCAACGGAATGCCGTCTTGGCTGCGGGGCCGGATGATGCCCGGCTGTATCGGTTCGCCCAGTGTTTGGTATTGTTCTTTGACTAGCAGGCCGTCTGAATTGTAGCTGAGGCGCAAGTCGCTGTGGGAATTACAGATATTACGTTTTTAACATATAAAAATTATTAATATAAAAACTATTACTTTATGTACTTTATGAGACAATTTATAAGAAATATTAGTTTAAATAAAACTACCAGAAAATCAGTGAGCAGTAACTATAATAGAATAGATGTTATCACATTGTAAAAAATATATTTACATAACAATTTTTAAAATGATACTTATTGCTTGTTATTTATGTAGAAATATCTAATAGCAACAAATAAAAAACAAAATTCTGTATAAAATAACATACTCATCAATGGAATAAAGCAAAGAATTGCATCATATAAACTTTCATCTGTTCCTCTATTTAAAATGGCTTTTATTCCAAAAAAAATTGTTAAGAAGTAGGGAATAAAACATATAATTTTTGACTTCGTCAATATCATTGGTAAACTATCATTAGACCAAAGCAAGTACCTTTGATTTTCACGAGAAATTAAACTAGATTTTTTTAAATTTTTTATTTCTTCATCACTGATATTTAACATTACATACCACAATGAAATCAAGGAAACAATTAGAAAAGATATGGCAACAATTTCCCATAAAAATGGGAAATTTATAGTCATTAATAACAAAAATGGGCTTACCAATGTCAAAGTTACTCTCATTCCAACATTATAAAAAACTGATTCAAATAGCTTCGAATAAAATATCCCTTTCTTTTTTAAAATAAAGTTTGAAATTAACCATATTAAAAATAAAATTCCCCATACAATAAAAAAGAAAATAAATACTTGGCTTACCATTATCGGAATTCCCCAACCTAGGTAAGAAGCAAAAATAATGCATAAATGGTAAATGCTAGCTATCCCCAAGGCAATAATTTGATGCCTAAAATCAATAGATTGATTAAAATTAATATTCTTAATCATAATTTGATTATCCATATATCTTCTGCTTTAATCCATCTGATACTATTGAAATCAATAGTCCGACAGCCATAACTGCAGCAGTACCAATTAACAACACCAAGCCAATAGGAAGTGTTGCTCCAGACAAAGCTATTAATACTGCACTTAATGCAGCACTGCCCGCAATAAATCCCACCCCAGCAGCAACCGAGCTGATTCCTACTCTTCCAATCAACTCCATAACATCTCTACTGCCTTTCTCATCTAGCATAACTTTATTATAATCTCCAATAATATCAATAGCTAATGCAACACCTGCAACTCCTCTAGTTGTTCCTCTAGCAACATTTTTTAACACATTGTTCTTAAATGAAAGCCAAACTCTATTTATTTTTTTTCCAATGTATATACCTCCAGTTAACGGTTTTAATTGGTTTTTATCAAATCCTGCATAAGTAAAGCCAAATGGGGGATTATACCCTTTAAATACAATAGTCCAGAATCCTCGTATTCGTTTTACCTGTACCTTTCGATTTAATATATTTCTCATTTCAAGGTTGTCCTGCAGATAACCGACACCACTAAAAATAGCAGCATACTTTGGCTCACTATAAGCTGCTATTGCTTTGATAAGATCGTTAAAATCTTGTTGGCTAATTATTCCTCTTAGCTCATGTGCACTACACTCTCGTTCAAGGCTTTTAGGATTCATCCATTCAACATTTGAAGCTGGCTTGAAAATCATGACTACCGCTAACTCATTAATTTTACTAAAACCCTTTGAAGCCGAGTTAAAAGTATTCTGAACATCTTGAGGTTGATAAGGTTTAAATAAAGTCTTCTCTTTAAATTGAGGGAGGTTTCTCAACCATTGTTGTGAACTATAATTATGCACTTGCACAAATGAATCAATATTTATTTGATCTTTACGCCCATCAAAACCGATATAAAGCGGCTCAATCCAAATAGCAGGCTTACTATTATAGCGATTAGCATCCATCAAGCTTGGGGTATACCTACCAATTACTTTACCGCCAGCTTTTACCACAAACGTTCCTTTAAAGTACCTGCTAATATGAACACGATAAGTTTCTCCTGAAGTTATAAAAAATTTTCCGGAAATGAGCTTTTTTGTCTTCAAATCAAAAACACCATAATCTCTAACATTTACAGAACTACTTACTTTTTCAACTTCAACACTAATTTTACGGGAGCCATTAATACTGAAATTAAAAACTACTTCCCTAACGGTAGCTAAAATAACTTGATAGTCATTATTTGTAGAAATATTATTCACAGGCTGCCCTGGAATATAAATAACTCTAGTTTCTTTTTGTTGGGGTATTGAACTTCTCTTAACAGCTTTTTCAGTTTCTTCTCTTTTAACTCTTGCTCTTTGTTCTCCGCCACTCATTTTTTATCCTCTCTTTTAGGTTGCGTTGCTTTAAATATTTCAAAAGATATATTTTCTAATTTTCCTTTACCTTCAGTATCCAACGATATTGTTAAAGTTTTTCCTTGTTTTGCAGTAAAGCTAATAGGTTCTCCCTCAGGTACATTTCCGTAAACATCAATATATTCAATATTAATGTCACCTTTTATTTCTTCTTGATTAAAAATCTGATGCAAACTACTCGGCCCCATCACCTGAAACCCCGCACACTTCACCCACACCATCTTCGGACAGCCCAACTCGATATTGCCGTCTTTAATCTTGATGTACGCCCCGCCGCTGGTGAGCAGGATTTCGTCTTTTGCCGCCACGGTCACTTTGCCCGCGCTGCTGGTGATGGTGGCGTCTTTGAGGGCATTAATCTGCATCTCGTCGTTCTGCGCCTGTATCTCCACCTTGCCCTGATTGGCCTGCAGTTTCGCGCCGCTGCTTTGGGCAAACAGGTTGACGCTCTCTACCGCATGGGCGGTGAAGTTTTGGCCGGCGCTGATGTCGGTGTCGCCGCCGCTAATGTGGTGGATGTGTTGGCCGGCGGTGTGCAGTTGGCTTTGCGGGGTGGCGGTAGCGATGCCGTCGGGGGCGGATTGGATGATGCCCGCGCGTTGCAGTTTTTTGAGGCTGTCTTTCAGACGGCCTGCCTGTTCTTCGGCCTCGGTGGCTTCGTTTTTGGCGGTGTGGGCGGCTTTGTTGAGGCTTTTGGCTAAGGAGATTGCCTGTTCTAGTTGGGCGATGGCGGCATCCATATCCAACACCTGACCCGCAGCCTGATTTTGGGCATCGGCACTGATAAACAAACCTTTGCCCGCCCGCAATGCACCCCAACTGTCGGTACGCAGCTCGAATCCTTCGCCGTTGTCACCGCGTTTTTGTCTTTGGCTGTCGACGATATGACCGAGGTTGAGTTGGCTCTTGCCGTATTCGGTCGCCAGTTTGATGTGTTCCTGACCCTGTTTGTCTTCCATCCGCAGCTTATTATTCGCCCAAGTGCGGATGACGTTACGGGTGTTCCAGTCGGCAGGCACGTGGTCGGGGTGGGAGCTGTCGTGCATTACCCCGCTGATGTAGGGTCTGTCGGGATTACCCTGCACGAACGACAGCATCACTTCGGTGCCTTCGTGCAGCGGGAAGTGTTGGCCGTAGTCGGGCCGGCATAGGGTTTGGCTAAGCGGATGGGACGGCTTTCCCCGCCCGGGCTCCACTCGTCGAGGTCGAACGGCAGTTTGACGCGGTAACGGCCCATATTGTCGATATAGGCATAGGTGTAGTTGCCGGGGCTGGTGATTCTGGCGGGAAGGCTGCCCTGAATCTTGGGCAACGGGGTGATGCGTTCGGGGCGGAAGATGCTGTCGGCGGGAATGGCGGTAAAAGTATGGCTGTACGCTTGGTCGCGGCTGCCGCTGTGGGTAAGCGACACTACCAACCAGCCGTTGGGTGCTTCGCTGAAGCTTGGGGCCGTCTGAAACACTTGGCCGGGGCTAAGCGCGGTGATGTTGCCGCTGCCGGAAGCAACAATACGGCGGCTGTGGTCGAGCTGTTGCAGTAAGGCCGTCTGAAGTTGGGCTTCTTCGGGTGTCTTGTGATGCAAACCCCAATGGCTGTCACTGCCGAGTAAGACGCTGCCGTCGGTCTCCGTACCCTTGGCCGTTACTGTGGACGATAAGTCGGTATCGGCATCGCGGTAGTTGTAGTCGCCGACGCGGATGGATTCGAGAATGGGATTGTGTTTTACCTGTAAGGCGAACACCGCTTCCTTGCCGACGCTCTCCAATCTGCCGTGGGGGCGGTAGGGATACGGCAGACGGTTGTCACGAAAATAATGGGCGGCATCGTCGCCGAATACCGCCACCTCGCCATATTGGGCGTTCTGCTCGAAGGCGTACCAGATGCCTTCTTCTTCACACAGCCGGTTGATAAAGGCGAAGTCGCTTTCCTGATACTGGGTCACATACTCGCGCACACCGTATTCGCGGGAAGTGTTAAAGCGGAAATCGACGCCGGAGAAGCCGTGGTGTTTCAGCAGCGATGAAATAATGTCGGGAACGTTTTGGTTTTGAAACAGCCGTGAAGTGCGGTGGTGCTTCAATGCGGCAATGCGCGGTTCCAATACCATGCGGTAACGGGTTTCGTCGGCCGATACCGACAGCTTCTCGCAGGAAGTGATGATGCCGCTCCATTCCTTCAACGCTTGGGGCGCGATCATTCCTTCGATCAGTCCCAACGCATCAGAGCTTACCGGCGTCACCGTAAACTTGGCCGCTTGGTTGATGTACGACGACAGCGGCAAATCGGCATCGGCGCAGGTCAGTTCGATGTCGAGACGGTAGGCTGTATTCAATGCTTCGGTGGCGGTGAAGGAGACGACGGAGAGGGACGGGCTGAAGCGGGAGAAGGTGAGGTGGTAGGATTGGGTTTGGGTCATCGCGGGCGTTCCAAAGCGGTGTGTCAGAGTATCGGGATTCAAGATATATTCTTTGGCAATATAGCAGAATGGCTATCTTTGCCCAATATGGGTATGACAAAAGGCCGTCTGAAATTTCAGACGGCTCTTAAAATGAAATTATCCATACAATGAGTTCCTGACTTGGCTGCAGCTACGCAAAAAAAAACGGCAAATGAATTCATTACACCAACCAGTGCACAAAAAATAGACTTTCAGTGCGATAAGCCTGGCAGAATCACTAAGGTTTAAACACAGCCGCTACACCGGCATAACCAAAGTGCCGGGCGTCCGAACTTTCCTAAACGAAGATGGTTTTACCGAAGTGACAAACGTATTAACGAGTGATTAACGAGTGAAGATTTATATATATGAAAAAAGCCGGTGATTGATCACCGGCTTTATGAGGTACACAATATGGTACATAAAACAGATATAACCCGAAATTCATTATATTAATCATCAGGCTATGATAAGAGTTGGCGGAGTGGACGGGGCTCGAACCCGCGACCCCCGGCGTGACAGGCCGGTATTCTAACCAACTGAACTACCACTCCGCACAAGAAACTTGGTGGGTGATGACGGAGTCGAACCGCCGACATTCTGCTTGTAAGGCAGACGCTCTACCAACTGAGCTAATCACCCGTAGCGCTTATCGCGAAAACGTGATTAAAACAAATTTTCACTCAATACGCAAGCATTAATTACGCTGACGATTCATCATTTTCAATAAGAATCTGAAATATAAATATAATTAGTTTTATGACTAAAACGCATATTAAAACCAATGCCCAAGCTTTTGAGCTTTAGTGTTTAAATAATGCTCGTTCTCAGCATTTTCGCCCACCTGCAAGGGCACTCTTTCCACTATTTTGATGCCTGCATCGCTTAATACCTGCACTTTCTCAGGATTATTGGTCAGCAAAGCTACCTCTTTGACGCCTAGATGTTCGAAAATATGCTTAGCCAAAGTAAAGTCCCGCGCATCTACCGGTAGGCCTAAAGCAACATTGGCTTCAACCGTATCCAAGCCCTGATCTTGCAATTGATAGGCTCGGATTTTGTTAATTAAGCCAATTCCGCGTCCTTCTTGGCGCAGATAAACAATCGCACCTCGCCCGGCTTTTTGAATCGCCTGCATCGCCGCTTGAAGCTGCGGCCCGCAATCACATTTTTGCGAAAACAACGCATCTCCGGTCAGACATTCAGAATGGATTCGCGCCAATACCGGCTCTCCGTCTGCGATATTCCCCATCGTTAGCGCAACATGTTCCTGTCCGCTTTCCACTTCTTCAAAACCATGCAAGGTAAACACGCCCCACTCTGTGGGTAAACGGCAAGAAGCAACAAACTTAATCGGTTTAGTCATCATTATTTTCCGATAATTCAACTTTTAATAATTCACTCAGCGGCTGCGACAACGCCAGCGACAACGCCACCCATTCTGCTTGCGCTTCCTCATTTAATGCTTCTTTGTCCTGATATTCGACATGAACCACGCCTAATACGGCGCCGCTATCGGTGCAGACAGGCAAAGAAATTTGGCTGCGGCTACGACTGTGATGCTCGCCTTGCAACTCGCCCAGCTCCAACCATGAATCCACATCATCTACCAGATTCAGCCATCCCGTTTGCGCCGTACGCACCGGCAAATAAAAGCGGCTATGTTCTTCATCGACGGTCATTTTCTGCTCAACACGTTCGCCTTGTTGCGCCAATCGCAGCAAGCACAGATGATTGTTTTCAGACGGCCTCAACGCATAAACGGTTGCGTTTGCTGCTTTATCCGTTCTACTGAACACGGAATCCAAAGCCATAAAAACCTGCTTCAACAAAGCTTCGTTGTCGTCATCCTGCTCAAAATAATCCGATAAAACCACTTCATCATCTGCATACCACAATACCGAACGGTCTATCGAAGCATGGCCTACATTCATCACAGCCTGAACAGCAAGATACGACATGTGCACCATATCTTTCGGCAAACGTAATCCCTGCGTCTGTAAATAATCCTGAATTTTTAATACAGGCATAGTTTTTCCTTTTGATTCACTGCATTTCATTAGACTAAAGGCCGTCTGAAAACGCACAGGCGGCTACTTACTTGGCGTAAATTAAGCCGATTATAGCTTTTTTCAAGCAGGAATTTGGTTGCATCTTGCCATGTTTCCAGTATAATCACGTGTTCATTTAGTGCGGAAGTGGCGAAATTGGTAGACGCACTGGATTTAGGTTCCAGCGCCGCAAGGTGTGAGAGTTCGAGTCTCTCCTTCCGCACCAAACTCAAAAAACAACAGCCTTTACGGGCTGTTGTTTTACGTCTACACCCATCTACCCCAATACACAAAAACCTAATCCTAGCAAGGCTTTCAGGCTGATAAAGAGCTGTTTCAGACGGCCTTTGTCATCTACACCAATCTACACCCGTATTATTGAATCAACAGAAAATTCACGGTACTTTTATCGGTATCTAAAAATACTGTAAAAAAAGTACCGTAAAAATGCCGTTAAACGACCGCCAAATAAAAAACGCCAAACCCGCCGAAAAGCCCTATAAGCTGACAGACGGGCGCGGCTTGTATCTGTTGGTAAAACCAAACAGCGGGAAGTATTGGCGGCTTGATTATTCAATAGACCGAAAAAGAAAAACGCTTGCAATCGGCGTTTACCCCGTTATCGGCTTAGCAGAGGCACGGGAAGCCGCCGAAAATGCCCGCCGCCTGATTGCAACAGGGCAAGACCCCAGTCAAGCCAAGCAACAGACCAAACAAGAGCGGCAAGCCGCCCTACTGAATACCTTTGCAGCGGTAACGAAGCAATGGCACACCAAGAATCTGCCCCGCTGGAAAGAGAAACACGCCGCCCGTATCATGCAGTATTTTGAATCGGACGTTTTCCCGCATATCGGCAACCGCCCGATTAAAGAACTGCGGGTAAGCGATATTAAGGCCGTAATCGAGCATATCGCCGCGCGGGGCGCATTGGAAACGGCGGAAAAAATCAGGCAATGGATAGGCAGCGTTTTCAACCATGCCGCCTTGCTGGAACTGACAGACGGCAACCCAGCCGCCCCGCTTGTCGGCTATTTACCGAAAAAAGAAGCGGCACACATGCCCGCCCTGCCCCGTGAAGAACTGACGGAGTTTTACCGCCGTTTAATATTAGCCGATACACACCAGCAAAACCGTATATGTGTGATGCTGATTATGCTTTGCTTCGCCCGCAATACCGAAATACGCGGCGGCAAATGGCAGGAAATCGACTTTGATAAGAAAATATGGACGATACCGGCAGAGCGCATGAAACGGCCCCGACCGCACGTTATCCCACTGGCAGACTGGCCGCTTGAGCTACTGAAAGAGCTACACGCCATCACGGGGCATAGCCCGTTTCTATTCCCCAGCCGAACCGCCATAGACGGCCATATCAGCGAAAACACGGCGGGCAAAATCATCAACAACATGGGCTATAAAGGCATTGCTACACCGCACGGATTCCGAAGCCTTGCCAGCAGCCTGTTAAACGAACAGGGATATAATCCCGATGCAATCGAACGGCAGTTAGCCCATATCGACGACAACAAAATCAGAGCCGCCTATAACCGCACGGACTATATGGCCGAACGGGTAGAGATGATGCAATGGTATTCAGCTTATTTACGCGCCCGCTATGATGAAGCGCGGGGATTGATTCAAGGCGGTTAAAGGCCGCCTGAAAGGATACAAAATGCTACGGCTTGTTTTTGGGTTGCTTTGGCATTTTTTTATCGGCGGAATGTCGGTGTTTTTTACTTTGTTGCTGTTACTGATTGCAGCGGGGGAATGGGGCATTTGGGTATTGATTCCGCCGTTGGTACTACTGGTATTTTATTTATTGCCGGTAAAGCCACCTCGTGATGGATAAGAGGTTAGGCCGTCTGAAAAGTTTATAACCACACCTAGCCTGCGATTAGCTACCAACGGCAAAAACAAGGCTATTCCCTACCTGCTTGCTGGTGTGGTTTCCTGATTTATTTGGTGGGGAAGGTAGGGATTATGAAGAATGACAACACACCGCAATTTGGTTTAGTGGACTTAGCGGTGGCGCATGGTAAATTTCCGCGTTTGGATATTGAAGAATGGCAAAAACAGATGTTGGCGGCTTCTTCCGAAAGGTTGCGTGAACGTATTGAGCAGCTTTCTTTAGTGAATTTAACAAAGAAATTCTGCGAACAGGCCGAACAAAATTCTGCGGCAAAAATAATTCAAAAACTCCGTGAACAGGCTGAACAATACCCGCAAAAATCGTTGCAATCCTTGATTGAACGCCTGCGCCCGCCCCGTATTGATATGTATTTTTAATCAACAAAAAACATAAATACATCTGATGTCATAGATATATCTGCTAATAAAACTACTGTTTCTAAAGCGGTTGGCGGTGTAAGTGTTCCAGTAGGCAAAAGTGAGCCGCCTATCGAATTGATTAGGGCTGATGACTATGAAGCATTGGCAGCCGCTTTAGCACGGCTTAATGGCCTTAAATCCGCCGAATCAGATTAACGGTATAAACCTTATAAATTAAGGGCTTAAGGTACTTTCCGGTGTTTGATTCATGCGGGTAATTCGCACCGCGTTTTTTGTGAAGTGTAGCGGGTGTATAGCTTCCTTACTGGCTTTTGTTGAATGGGCAGGGGGTGTTAAAAGTTCGGGCGGCTTATATTCCTAGACCGCCCGCCCTCCCATTCACAGAATTTTTTTTCGTGGAGAGCTGTTAAAGGTATTCTTTAACAGACTGATTAACATTAACTTTTTGATATTTTGTTGCGTGGTTTCGAGCGGTTTCAGACGGCCTGAAAAATGCGGCCGTCCCTTGCCCCATGACAGCGGTTAAGGTTGCCATACAGCCCGCCTTGTTTTAGAATGGTACTAAATATTAGTGCCATTTTGTTTTTATGAAAAAGAAACACCAAAGAACGCTTGCTTTAATATTCAGCCGCCCCGTATCCGGCAGCATTAAATGGGCGGATATTGAAGCCCTGTTTGTTGAATTGGGCGCGGAAATACAAGAAAGAGAAGGCAGCCGTGTGGCCGTAATCCTTTTCGGGCAAGTGAAAGTGTTTCATAGGCCGCATCCAAGCCCTGATACGGATAAAGGCGCGGTTGCGAGCGTGCGTAAATGGTTGGAAGAAAACGGAGTAAAGCCATGAACAATGTAATGGAAATCAACGGCCATAAAGCCATTATTCAATACGACCCTGAAACCGAGTTGCTGCGCGGCGAGTTTGTCGGCCTTAACGGCGGGGCGGATTTTTACGCCGATAACGTGGCAGACTTGCACAAAGAAGGGGTGGCCAGTTTGGCGGTTTTTCTCGATGTGTGCAAAGAAAAAGGCATTGAGCCGTATAAACAGTATTCAGGCCGCTTTAATGTGCGGGTAAGCCCTGAAACCCATGCAGCGGCGGCAGCGGCGGCAGCGGCGCAAAATATCAGCCTGAATGAATGGGTAAACCGTGCAATCAGCCAATCCGCCCATGCCTGAAAAATGATTTTGTGCCCGCTTGCCTCCAGCCAAAAAGGTAAAAAATACCCTAAAACCGCTTTGACTTTTGCAAAAACACGGTACTTTTTACGGTATTTTTGGATTTTATGTTTTAAAATATTAAAAATATCATAACGTTATCATAAAAGTTTGCGTCTCTCCTCAAGCTTTTCAGACGGCCTTTATCATCTATTCCGATTTACCTTAAAATGCCCTAAATACCTAAAAAATTAAGTACTTAAAGCTCATTGATAAAATTCAAAAGTTATCAGATAGCGGCAACTTAACCCCAAGCTCGACAGCAAACAGAAAACCCTATCGCAACATCAATCATGATTGAAGATGAGAAAGGCTATGAGGCCGTCTGAAAACATCCCCACCAGCCCTATTGCCGGTATTTTTTATTTTAATTAGCTACTTTTATACAAACATTGTTCGATTATACATATTGTGTATAATTACGTATAACGTCATCTAATCAGATACAAACAGCCATGAAAGACCCCTTGTTTTTCCACCGCAGGGAATATGCCCGCAAGCTCATCAACAGTCTGAAAGACGGCATTACCCATGCTTTTACCTTGTTTGCACCGCGCCGCATGGGTAAGACGCAGTTTCTATTGCAAGACGTATTACCGTTGGCCGAGGAAAACGGCCTTAACGTGTTTTACTTTTCATTTATGGATAGCACCAACCCCAGCGCTGATTTTCAGACGGCCTTATATCAATTCGCGCAAAGTATCCAAACGGGAAACAAAGCCAAAACTTTTTTAAGCAGCATCAGCAAAATCGAAATCATGAGCGTGGGCTTGGAGCGCGAAATAAACAAAGCCGAAATCCCCCGCTTATCCGACCTGCTTACCCTGATTGCCGCAGACAACCGCCCTACCCTTTTATTGCTGGACGAAATTCAAGAGCTGGCGCGCCTGCCTGATACTGACGGCCTAATCAGGTCATTCCGAACAGGACTTGATGTCAATCAAAACAAAATCAAGGCCATCTTCACAGGCAGCAGCACCAACGGCTTGCGCGCCATGTTTAACGACAACAAAGCCCCGTTTTTCCATTTTGCCCATGCTTTGGATTTTCCTTTGCTGGGAAAAGATTTTACGGATTTTTTAGCAAACGTTTACCAAGACAGAACGGGAAATTCTATCGACAAAACAGAGCTATACAGCTTGTTCGAACGCTTGCACCACACCCCGATGTATATGCGTGCCATCATTCAAGACATGATATTGAGCCCGTCCGCAAGCTTGGAGGCAGCAGCAGCAAGTAGAATTGAAGAGCTGGGAGCGAGCCACAACGAAGTGAATCAATGGCAACAGATGAAACCGCTGGAACGGGCCATTATCCGCGACATTGCCACAAACCCCGATGCAAGTCCGTATAGCAGCGAAAGCCGCAAAAGATACGCTGCGATGCTGGGCGTTGAGTCCATCAGCAGCAGTAGCACGCAAGGTGCAATTAGGCGTATGGAAAGGCACGATTGGATAAGTCGGGACACCAGCGGCAAATTAATCATCAACAGCCCCATATTCAAAATTTGGGTTATTGAAAACATCAAGTGAGGCCGTCTGAAAAGTTTAGTTTATATGGCAAATGAACTGCTTAGGGCTAAAATCCCAATAACGCTATACCCTACTACTTCAAGCCCACACAAATCAAAGTCAATAAAATAGATAGAGACTGCAAATAAAACCTTTCACTCCCTTCCTTGCCGGTTCATCAAATAAAGAGGCCGTCTGAAAATTCAGACGGCCTCTTTATTGGTAACAGCGGCTGCATGACACTCTATTGTGAATTATGGCAGTAGCAACCCGACTATGTGCAAAAAACTCAAGCATACACTTATAGCAAAAGCAGTTAACTTATGATTTATCGCGTCTTACCAACTACAACCCCAGCTCGCTCCACATCGCATCCACTTTCGCCACGGTGGCTTTGTCGCGCTCAATCACGCGCCCCCATTCGCGGTCGGTTTCGCCCGGCCATTTGTTGGTGGCATCCAAACCCATTTTGCCGCCCAAGCCTGAAACGGGGCTGGCAAAGTCGAGGTAGTCGATCGGCGTGTTTTCCACCAACACCGTATCTCGCACGGGGTCCATGCGGGTGGTAATCGCCCAAATCACTTCTTTCCAGTCGCGGCAGTCCACATCGTCGTCCACCACCACAATGAATTTGGTGTACATAAACTGGCGCAGAAAACTCCAGCAGCCCATCATCACCCGCTTGGCGTGCCCCGCGTATTGCTTTTTGATGCTGACCACGGCCATGCGGTACGAACAGCCTTCGGGCGGCAGATAGAAATCGACGATTTCGGGAAACTGCTTTTGCAACAGCGGCACGAACACTTCGTTCAAGGCCACACCCAGCACGGCAGGTTCGTCGGGCGGTTTGCCGGTATAAGTGCTGTGGTAAATAGGATTTTCGCGCATGGTAATGCGTTCCACCGTAAACACGGGGAACCAATCCTGCTCGTTGTAATAGCCGGTGTGGTCGCCGTAAGGCCCTTCCAGCGCGGTTTCATCAGGGTGTATAACGCCTTCGAGCACGATTTCGGCACGCGCGGGCACTTGCAAATCGCTGCCGATACATTTCACCAATTCGGTACGCGAACCGCGCAGCAAACCGGCAAACTGGTATTCGCTCAAGGTATCCGGCACCGGCGTTACCGCACCCAAAATAGTAGCCGGATCACAGCCCAACACCACCGCCACGGGATACGGCACGCCGGGGTGGGCTTTTTTATGCGCCTGAAAATCCAACGCGCCGCCGCGGTGTGCCAACCAACGCATAATCAGCTTGTTTTTGCCGATAAGCTGCTGGCGGTAAATGCCCAAATTCTGGCGTTTTTTATGCGGGCCGCGGGTAACGGTAAGCCCCCATGTTACCAGCGGCGCAATGTCTTCCGGCCAACAATGCTGAATCGGCAGTTTGCTTAAATCGACATCGTCGCCTTCAATCACGATTTCTTGGCACGGCGCTTTTTTCACCACATTCGGTGCCATGCTCCAAATGTCTTTCAGCAGCGGCAGTTTGGAAAACGCGTCTTTAATGCCTTTGGGCGGCTCCGGTTCTTTCAGATAGGCCAGCGTTTTGCCGATTTCGCGCAGCTTGTCCACACTATCCGCCCCCATGCCCATCGCCACCCGCTCGGGCGTGCCGAACAGATTGGCCAGCACGGGAAAATCGTAACGCGAACCGTCTTGCCGCACCGGATTTTCAAACAACAAAGCCGGCCCGTCGGCACGCAACACGCGGTCGGAAATTTCGGTCATTTCCAAATGGGGAGAAACCGGCAAACCGATGCGCTTGAGTTTGTTTTTCTGCTCAAGTTTTTGAATAAAATCACGCAGATCGTTGTATTTCATATTGTCTTTCAAGGCCGTCTGAAAACGGTTGGGGATATCGATTTATTTCGATAGGTATTTGGAAAAATCTTTTAAAGGTAAATATCGTTTTTACTGACTGTTAAGCAACACACGCGCCAAAAGAAATTCCCATATCTGGAATGCGCGATTATAACAAACCCTTTCAACAATCACGGCTTCTTTAAAGTCTTCTTAAACCCCACCACCCATTCAGACGGCCTTGCCCAAGTAGTAAATTATGCTACAATAGCGGTCTTTCCTAACCCGGGTCTGTAGCTCAGGGGTTAGAGCAGGGGACTCATAATCCCTTGGTCGTGGGTTCGAACCCCACCGGACCCACCAAATAAATGAACAAAATAGGCCGCAAGCGATTGTTTGCGGCCTATTTTGTTTTTAATTTTACTGCTCAAGGTATTCAAGTACCTGCCAAAGGCATTCAAACATCTTCACATTTTAAGGTGTATCAACTTAATAATCTTCCGGCAAAGAAAAATCTTCTTCCGCCTCAATTGCGTAATCTTCATTTGCCCAAGCACCCAAATCAATCAACTTACAACGTTCACTACAAAAAGGACGGAATTTATTTTCATCCGTCCATTCTGTAGGCGTTTGGCAAGTGGGGCAAGGCACCACCAATTTTCTATCGTTCATGCTTTAACCTACCAATATCGGATCAAAACTACACATGATTAATTTAAACGGCACATCAGACACCAATTGCTTTCCACGGGCATGCTCCTGAGACGCCTCCAAAAAGCGTATATGCGTGATGTATTTATTCGCAGAAACCTCCGGCAAGGCTTGATGATGAATATCCACTTCAATAGTGAGCATATGGATATTTTGCGGCAAGCTGTTGCTTTGATAATTACCTTGCTGTGCAACACACTCTGCGGATTGGGTATTTGAGCGTAGGATATTCAACAACACGGTTATCGCCTCGCGGGTAGGAAGCAAGGTGCCAATCCATTTTCTCAAATCGTTCAAGCGATGTTCATAAGGCAACTGCTGCCAAAAATAATAAGAGGACAAATCAAACGGGCTGGTGCCTCCCGGTACAAGCATGCGCTGTTTGATGGCCATCAACCAATCGTTTTCACGCAAATGCTGGCCGAATTTTTGCTGAACGCCCTGAAGGTTATCTGAAACTTCTTGCAAACGTTCCCGTGTCACTACTTGATGTTCTCCCTGAAAACGGTTGTCTGACCATATCTGCTTCTGCCGCTCCAACTCTTGGAGAATATCTAATTTCACTTCGGCACGCCCGGCACATTCCATGATTTCAAACAAGGAAAATAAGGCCAGATGATGCGCCCACGGGCTGTCGTCTTGACGCTCGCTTTCCGAGTGAAAACGTTTGAATAGATATTCAATGCGTAAAAAACTGCGTAATCGCTCGGAAAGCGGATGTTCGAAACGGATCATAGCGTGACTCTGGATAAGTATGAAAAACGGGCTTGATAAAACCGATGCAGGCAGCGAACTTTACAAGCTAATTCTTGGATTGTACCTTCATTTGACAAAACATCGTCAGCGGCAAGCAGGCGTTCTTGCCGGGTAGCTTGAGTTGCCATGATACGTTTGATTTCAGCCGGGTCAAGGCCGCTTCGTTGCTGCACACGTTTGATTTGGCATTCTTCGGTAACATCAACAACCAAAATGCGGTTCGCCAATACTGAAAAAATAGGTTTTTCAATCAACAACGGGATGTCGATAATGCCGTAAATCGAATGTTGATGATGGCGCTGCTGATCATGAATCTCTTCCAAAATAAGCGGATGCATCAATGATTCAAGTTGTGATTTGGCCTCAGGCCGTCTGAAAACCAAATCACGCAAAATATCACGTTTCAGACGGCCTTCATGATCAAAAAGTGCCGCGCCAAATACACGCCGGATTTCCGGCAAAGCCCTGCCATTGTCTCCGGTTATCTTTCTGCTGATTTCATCAGCATCAATAACCGGAACGCCCAAATGGAGAAATTCGGCAGCGGCCTGTGATTTGCCGCTGCCGATTCCTCCGGTTAAACCTACCCAAAATGCCATAGTCTAAAACCCTGAAGCAGTTAACCACCACGATGTTAATGATATCACCTGCTCGTTGGCAATGAATATAATCCATCCGGCGATTGCCAAGCTGGGGCCAAATGCAAACTCCTGCCCTTTGGCGATCCGCATAATCAGCGCCACTATAATGCCGATTAAAGCGGCCATGAATACCAATATAGGCAACACACCTACTCCCAACCATGCACCAAGGGCCGCCAATAATTTGAAGTCCCCGCCTCCCATACCGATCTTGCCGGTTAAGATTTTATAAATATAACACAGCAGCCATAAACTCATATAACCGCAAACCGCTCCCCAAACTGCGGAAGTCAGCGGCACAAACGAACCGTCTATATTAAAAATCAACCCGAGCCATATCAGAGGCAAAGTCAATTGATCCGGCAGATATTGGGTGTCTGCATCAATAAAAGCCAGTGCTACCAGCATAGCCGTAAAGATCAAACCACCGAAGGTAATCCAACTCCAACCATATTTCCAAGCAACCGCTGCAAACAATACACCCGTTAACAGTTCAACTAAAGGATAGCGTTTGCTAATCGGTGTTTTGCAAGACCCACATTTCCCTCCCAGCAGCAGATAGCTGATGATGGGGATGTTTTGCCACGGTTTAACAGGGGCATGGCACTTAGGGCATCTGGAATCAGGTTTGATTAAATTGAACGAAGCAGATTCTTCAGCTGAGATGTCCAAATTCAAATGGTCTTTGGCAAACAGCGTCCAATTTCGTTCCATCATTACAGGAACACGGTAAATAACAACATTCAAAAAGCTGCCTACCAACAGACCAAACAACAACGAAAGCGGCACCGCAAAAGGTGCCAGCTCTTGAAATATAGCCCACATCATCAGCCTACCACGTTACCCAAGTTGAACAACGGCAGATACATGGCGACCAAGATAATGCCGATGATGGAACCCAGCACAACCATAATAATCGGCTCCATCAATGATGAAAGCTGCGCTACGGCATTATCCACTTCGTCTTCATAAAACTCTGCGGCCTTATTCAACATATCATCCAACGAACCTGATTCTTCACCGATAGCGGCCATTTGCAACACCATATTGGGGAACATATCTGTGCCCTGCATGCTGGATGTCAATGACAAACCTTGGGTAACTTTGGCTCGAATATCATGGGTAGCTTCTTCATAAAGGATATTGCCCGCCGCGCCTGATACGGAATCCAACACTTCCACTAAAGGCACACCGGCTGCAAACAGAGTAGAAGTTGTACGTGCCCAACGTGCGATGGTCGCTTTTCTGACAATCGAACCGAAAATAGGCAATCTGAGCATCATGGCATCAACACGTTTTTGCAACACTGGTGATTTTTTGTACCACTGGTAAACACCAAAACACAGTGCTACCGTTCCGATCACAATAACCCACGCATATTTAACAAAGAAGTCGGAAATACTCATCACAATTTGAGTCAACCCCGGCAGCTCTGCACCCATGCTGCTGTACACTTCACCAAAAGCCGGCAGTACGAACACCATCATAATGAAAACCAATACAACGGCAACGACAACGATCGCAATCGGATAAGTCAGCGCACTTTTAACCTTTTTCTTAATTGCTTGGGTTTTTTCTTTATAAACAGCCAATTTGTCGAGCAGGCTTTCCAACACACCGCCGGTTTCGCCCGCTGCAATCAGGTTGCAGTAGAAACGGTCGAAATATTTGGGATGTTTGGCAAACGCTTTACCTAGCGCACTGCCCTGCTCCACATCGGCGCGCACTTGCATCAGCATTTGCGTCATCGACGGATTTGAGTGGCCTTTGGCCACGATTTCAAATGCCTGCATCAAAGGCAAACCGGCTTTCATCATGGTTGCCAGTTGGCGGGTGAATACTGTGATGTCTTCCTGAGTAATTCTTTTCTTGCGTACGGCTTTAACTTTGCTGACACGAAGCGGTTTGATACCGCGGCGTTGAAGCTTTTTACGGGCCTCTTCCTCGTTTTTGGCAACCACTTCCCCCCGAACCATTTGTTCGGTGTCAATATTTCTGCCTTCAAAGTTAAAACGTATACCTTTTTCTTTTTTAGTGTTTCTATTTCCTATTCTGGAACTGCTCATTTTGACCCCTTTTTAAAATCTAATGCTTAATGTTAATCGTTAGTGTGAGCCAACACTTCTTCCAACGAAGTGATGCCCTGCATGACTTTCAACAAGCCCGCACGGCGCAAATCAACCATGCCTTCTTTATAAGCCATATTGAGAATGTCGACTTCCGTGCCGTTTTCCATGATAACGCGTTGCATCTCTTCAGTTATCGGCATAACTTCGTAAACGCCCGCACGTCCTTTATATCCTTTACCCCGGCAGCTATCGCAGCCCACCGGGCGGTACATGGTCCAATTTTTCGCCAAATCTTCGTCGGTAAAACCGGCTTTTTTCAATGCGGGAACGGGAGGGCGCTCCATAGGAACCTTACAATTCGGGCATAACCGCCGTAGCAGGCGTTGCGCCATAATCAAGCTTACAGAACTGGCGATATTAAACGGTGCGACACCCATATTCAGCATACGCGACAGCGTTGCCGGTGCGTTATTGGTGTGCAGCGTAGAAAACACCATGTGGCCGGTTTGTGCGGCTTTAATGGCGATATCGGCAGTTTCCAAATCACGAATCTCACCCACCATGATGATATCCGGATCCTGACGGAGGAATGCTTTAAGAGCCGCCGCAAAGGTCAAACCCTGTTTATCGTTTACGTTTACTTGGTTAATGCCGGGCAAATTAATCTCGGCAGGGTCTTCTGCCGTGGCGATATTGACATTTTCCGTATTTAAGATGTTCAAACAGGTATAAAGCGACACCGTTTTACCCGAGCCGGTGGGACCCGTTACCAACACCATGCCGTAAGGACGGTGGATGGCTTCCAGCAGCATTTCTTTTTGGAACGGTTCAAAGCCCAATTGGTCGATATTTAACGAACCCGCATCTGAATTCAGAATACGCATCACCACTTTTTCGCCGAACAATGTCGGCAGTGTGCTGACACGGAAGTCGATCGGGCGGCCGTGTTTGTGGAAGGCAATCTGAATACGGCCGTCTTGAGGTACGCGTTTTTCAGAAATATCCAAACGCGCCATCACCTTAATCCGAGATGCAAGCTGGCCGCGCACGGCTACGGGCGGCTGCACCACTTCGCGCAGTTGGCCGTCGACACGGAAACGCACGCGGGCCATCTGCTCGTAAAACTCAAAGTGGATATCCGAAGCACCTGCATTCAAGGCATCGGAAAGTGTTTTATGAATGAAACGGGGGATTGGCCCGTCTTCTGCTTCTTCATTATCGATATACAAAGATTGAACAGGTGCGGCCGCTTCCTGTTCCTTGCTCATCTCATTCAGAATCGAGGTGGAACGTTGACCCAACCATTCAAGCAAGGTACTCAGTTGGTCGTCGCGAACCACCACCAAATCGACCGACATACCCGATGAAAAAGCTATTTTTTGGAAATTTTGAATTTGGGTGGGATCTGAAACTGCAAAATAAACTTTCCGGCCTCTTTGGAAAATCGGAATACAGCGGTTTTGCAGCATTTGCTCTTCCGAGAGAACATCAGAAACGATGTTGTTGCGGGGATAACGGGTTAAATCCAGCAGAGGATAGCTGAATACTCTGGCAAGCAGTTCCCCTAATGCTTTAGGTGTGATAATACCCTCTTCAAACAAAAGAGGGAGAATGGGTTTATTGGCTTTTAATACGTTTTGATACCGTTCGACCTGATTATTGTCGATGACTTGGCCCTGCACCAATACTCTTAATATACCGACGCTCATTTTCCATTTCCTGCTTTACAAGCCGCTGATGCGGATTGTGTTAATCATTATTATAAAATGCTGCGGAAAGCATCAAATCTTGCCGTGGCAGCATGAACCCGTAATGTTATTTTTATTCGCAGGAAATACCTTCCCCGCAAGAACCATGTCATTATAAGCGAACAGGCCGGGCAAACCTACCCGGCCTGTGTTGAAATTTATTCAATCTAAGATTTATTCGGCGTAAAAACAACAGATAAAAAAATAACCGCAGATTGCGGTTTAAATGGTGGCCAGAGGCGGGATCGAACCGCCGACACACGGATTTTCAATCCGTTGCTCTACCAACTGAGCTATCTGGCCGTGGTGAAGAGATGCGTATTAAAACAGAATCAAACAGCCTCTGCAAGCTTTTTGATTTAAAAATATTGAACGCCAAAGGTAAGAGTATATTTTTTATAGAAATTAAGTATAGGGCCGGATTAAGGTGGGGCAATCAGGCAACATTTCTATGTATCAACCATAATCACATGCAATATTCTTTTGCAAGAATTACCGATTATCTGTAATATCTACCGAATATCAGAGATTCGGCTTGCATACCTTTTATTTCGACCATTGGAAGCGGCTCCGGAAAACACAAGCCAAGCGTAAAACTTATATTAAATAATTTATTAGCTTTTATTTATTAAACGAACGGCATGATTGACTCGAGATATAAATCGTGATGCCGGCATGTTTATAAAAGAAACGGGCAAGCCGTATTAAACAGCATGCGGCAAAAAATCATAACAATACGCACCTTCTTTTTCATTCAATCTCGATATCGATTCGGGCGGGATTTTTGAAAACAGTTGGTGCGGATAAACTTACAACATAACAATACACACAGGCATCATCAAGGCAAGCAAAGCGCAAGAGGAGTGCTCGATACGAACGATGCAATGGATCTGCCCTGAAATTCGTTGTTCGCAACTTGGGTTTGAAAGAATTTCCAACCTTGCAGGAAACGGCTCCGCCGGCGGCTGCCGGGCAGGAGAAAATAAACGCCATGATTTATAAAATAATGTCCCGATAAAGAGAAACCTATGAGTATTGTTGCCATCGACATTCATCCGCAAAAAACATTTTCCGAGCTGTGCCCCGACGAACTGCCTGTACCCGATGCTCTTTCGATTGTGCCGCATCTTAACCGGCAGGCGGCATGGGCGGATTATCGGGTGTTGACCAAAGACGCGCACGCGGGTCAGGAACCTTGGCATATTGATACCCAAGAGGCTTATCTTCCTTTGGATTCCGCTGAAAATTGGATCAGCCACGCCGTATTGGGCACCGACGGCTACCGCAATCTGCCGGGCTTGCCGCCGTCTGAAAACTATCATTTTTTGGTGCATATCGGCTTGGAAAGCAATGTACACACTTTTGGCGCGTGTTTTCACGATATGGCCGAAAACATCAGTACGGGCTTGATTGAATGGCTGATTTGCCGCGATGCGGACACCATCATTATCGGCGGTTTAACGACGGAATACTGCGTGCAGGCGACGGTGTTGCAGCTGTGCTGGTACGGTAAATGGCGGGTGATTGTTAATTTGGATGCTTGCCGCAGTTTGAGCGAACATGAAGAACAGCAGGCTGTTTTCAATATGGAAAAAGCGGGGGCATTGGTGGTAAAGCATACCGACGAGATTCCCGATCTTCTTGTCGAAGTTGCCTGTTAACCCTTCTATCCCGATACTTCGCTGTTTCATTGAATATAACTGAAGCCGTCTGAAAACTTTTTCAGACGGCCTCGTTATAGTTTAAAACGGCATCAAACCCGATCAGCTTTCCGCCATCGCCATCAGGCTTGCGTTACCGCCCGCCGCGGTGGTGTTCACGCTGCGGCTGATTTCTTCGAACAGCTGCAAAATGTCCAAGCCGTCGGCGGCATCGAGTATTTTGATGATTGCGCCGTCTTGCAGGGCGGTTTGCTGTTTGAGTTCGGCGGGAAGCGGCTCCAGCGCGGCCAGATGGCTGATGCCTTCGGGCACGTTGCGGCTGCTCACTTCAATCAGGCCGTCTGAATGTTCGCGCCAGATGGCCAGCGGGTGTTCTTGGGTAACGACTGCCGCCGAACCCGCCGCCGCCAGTTGAATCAGCGCGGCAAAGGCGTTTTCCAAGCTGCCGCCATAGAGCCACACTTTTTCGGGTGCGCGCCACATGGCGGTGTTACGTTCGCCCGTCGGCCCCGGCAGCAGGGTTTCGGCTTGGCGCAGGGTGTGTACGCGCGTTTCTCCCATCACTCTGCCCAAGCGCACTTTTTGTTCGTGGTCGAAGCCCATTTGCTGCATCAGTTTTTCCAATGCCGCCAACGCGGTTTCGTCGGCTTTGCCGTTGCGGGTGAGCGCGGGTATCTGCCATTTGCCGCGGCTGAGTTTTTGCAGGTAAAACGCGCCGCCCGCTTTGGGGCCGGTGCCCGACAAGCCGTGGCCGCCGAAAGGCTGTACGCCGACGACGGCACCGACGATATTGCGGTTCACATACACGTTGCCCGCTTCGATACGGCTGCAAATGTGCTCGATGGTGCCGTCGATGCGGCTGTGGATGCCGTGGGTGAGCGCGTAGCCTTTGCCGTTGATTTGCCGAATCAAACCGTCGAGTTCGTGCGCGCGGTAACGCACCACATGCAGCACGGGGCCGAACACTTCGCGCTGCAAGTCGTTCAAATCGTTCAGTTCAAACAGTATCGGCGCAACGAATGTGGCGTTGCCGCCGTTTTGGCGAAACTCGCTCCGCTCGTTTTGGCGAAACTCGCTCCGCTCGTTTTGGCGAAACTCGCTCCGCTCGTTTTCAGACGGCCTGATTTCGTGATACGACTTCGCTACGCCTTTCATTTTGTTGATGTGCGCCAGCAGGTTTTGCTGGGCTTCAGCATCAATCACGGGACCGATGTCGGTGGCAAGGTGTATCGGATTGCCGACATTCAGCTCGCTCATCGCGCCTTTAATCATCCGAATCATGTGGTCGGCCACGTCTTCCTGCACGCACAAAATCCGCAGGGCGGAACAACGCTGGCCGGCGCTGTCGAACGCGGAAGCCAGCACGTCGGTGCACACCTGCTCGGCCAGCGCGGTGCTGTCGACAATCATTGCGTTCATGCCGCCGGTTTCGGCAATCAGCACGGGGTTGTCGGCGCGGCGGCTCAGGGCTTGGTTAATCAGTTTGGCCACTTCGGTGGAGCCGGTGAAAATCACGCCGTTGATGCGTTCGTCTTGCGTTAACGCAGCACCCGCTTCGCCCGCGCCCAACACCAGTTGCAGCGCGTCTTGCGGCACGCCCACTTCATGCAGCAGGCGCACGGCGTAATGGGCGATCAGGCAGGTTTGCTCGGCGGGCTTGGCAATCACGGTATTGCCGACGGCCAACGCGGCCGCGACTTCGCCGACAAAAATCGCCAACGGGAAATTCCACGGGCTGATGGCGACAATGGTGCCGACCGGCGCGCGTTCGGCGCAGGTGGTTTCGGCTTCGTCGGCGTAATAGCGGCAGAAATCGACCGCTTCGCGCACTTCGGCAATGGCGTTGTTCAGCGTTTTGCCCGCCTCGCGCACCGCCAGCATCATCAGCGCGGGCATGTGGACTTCGAGCAGGTCGGCAAAGCGGCGCAGGCATTCTGCCCTTTCAGACGGCCTCTTGGCCACCCATGCCTGCTCTGCGGCTTTGGCGGCGGCCACCACATCGCTGACGGAGGCCGTCTGAATAAAGGCGGCGGTACCGACAATATCGCTGTGGTCGGCGGGATTGCGCACGGACTGCGGTTCGCCGCTTGGTACGGCCACGGCGGTGATGGAGGCCGTCTGAAAATTTTTCTGTGCGGCGGCGTTCATCTCGTTTTGCAGTTGTTTCAGCACAAACTCATTGCTCAAATCCACGCCTTGCGAATTCAGACGGCCTGCTCCGTAAAGGTTGCGCGGCAACGGCAACGCGGCGTGCATTTTGCCTTGTGTTTGTGCGGCGGCATCGAGCGGACATTTGACCAAATCGTCTATGCTCACTTTTTCATCAACGATTTGGTTCACAAACGACGAATTGGCACCGTTTTCCAGCAGACGGCGCACCAGATAAGCCAGCAGCGTTTCATGCGTACCCACCGGTGCGTAAATGCGGCAACGGCGGCCCAAGTTGTTCGCGCCGACCACTTGGTCGTACAGCGTTTCGCCCATACCGTGCAGGCATTGGAATTCAAAATCTTTGCCCTGCCCCATTTGGTAAACCGCCGACAAGGTGTAAGCGTTGTGGGTGGCAAACTGCGGGAACACGGCATCTTGTGCGGCCAGCAGTTTGCGGGCGCAGGCGAGGTAAGATACGTCGGTGTGGACTTTGCGGGTGTAAACGGGATAGCCGCTCAAACCGTCCACCTGCGCCCATTTGATTTCGCTGTCCCAATACGCGCCTTTTACCAAGCGGATCATCAGTTTTTGATTATGGCGGCGTGCGAGGTCGATTAAATAATCAATCACAAACGGGCAGCGTTTCTGATAGGCCTGCACCACAAAACCGATGCCGTTGAAACCGGCCAAATCGGCATCGCCGACCAGTGCTTCCATCAGGTCGAGCGACAGTTCCAAACGGTTGGCTTCTTCGGCATCGATGTTCAGACCGATATTGTATTGTTTCGCCAGCACAAACAGCTCTTTCAAACGCGGCAGCAGTTCGCTCATCACACGTTCGTGCTGGGCACGCGCATAACGCGGGTGGATGGCGGAAAGTTTTACCGAAATGCCGTTGCCTTCATACACGCCCGCACCCGCCGCATCTTTGCCGATGGCGTGGATAGCGTTTACATAATCCTGATAATAACGGTCGGCATCGGCCTGCGTCATCGCCGCTTCGCCGAGCATGTCGAACGAAAAACGATAGCCCGATTTTTCGCGCTCTTTGCCGTTTTTCAATGCCTCTTCAATGGTTTGGCCGGTAACAAACTGCTTGCCCAACAAACGCATGGCGTAATCCACGCCCTTGCGTATCATCGGTTCGCCGCCTTTGCCGATGATGCGGGTTAAGGCCATGCCCAAAGTTTTATCGTCGTTGGCGGCGGTGAGCTTGCCGGTAATCAGCAGCCCCCATGCGGCGGCGTTCACAAACAGCGACGGGCTGTTGTTCAGATGGCTTTTCCAATTGCCGCCCGAAAGTTTGTCTTGAATCAGCTTGTTGCGGGTGGCATTGTCGGGAATCCGCAGCAGGGCTTCGGCCAAACACATCAGCGCCACACCTTCTTCGCTCGACAGTGAAAACTCGTGCATCAACGCATCCACGCCGCTGGCTTTGGTGCGGTTGGCCCGCACTTGCGCCACCAAACGGCGCGCCAGTTTCGCCGCTTCTTCTTTTTCCTCTGCGCTCATTTCGGCGCGTTGCAGCATATCGGCCACCGCTTCGGCCTCGTCGCGGCGGTAGGCGGCGGTAACGGCATCACGCAAAGCGGATTGGGGTTTGATAAAGCTAAACATGTTTTTCTCCGAAGATTGATTTTCTTGATGCGGCAGATTCAGATGCCGCTGTGAAACCTTTGACTCAATAGAATATAAGGTAAGGCCGTCTGAAAAATCATTTCAGACGGCCTGAGACCTTTGCAAAACCCCCATCTGCGGCGCATTTCTGCGTTGTGCGCTGCTCGCTCGTTTGCCTATCTATATGATATGTCTGCATTCGCTGTGCTGCTACGCCTTGAACTGCATCCACATCTGGAGGTTTTGCAAAGGTCTCAGCCTATATTCATTTCAACAACAAACGTACGATAAATTCATCGTGCGGCAAAGTGAGCTTCAAATTGCGGCTGTCGCCCTGCACCAAGCGGGGGCGGATGCCGAGCATTTCGACGGCGGAGGCTTCGTCGGTGATGCGGTTCAAATCGCAAGTTTCCAGCGCGCGTTGCAATAAGTCCGCCCGAAAAAGCTGCGGCGTTTGCGCCTGCCACAGGCCGTTGCGCGGCACGGTGGCACCGATGCAGCGGTGTTCGTCGGCCTGCTTGAGCGTGTCGGCCACGGGCACGGCCAAAATGCCGCCCTCTTCGGCATCGCCCGCTTCGTCAATCAAGCGGCTGAGGGCTTCGGCTGGCAAACAGCAACGCGCGGCGTCGTGCACGAGAATATTGTCGCCCGCTTCGGCCAAGCCGCGCTCCAGCAGGGCGTTTAATCCGTTTCTCACGGTTTCCGCACGGCTCTCGCCGCCACAATGTAAGACGGCTACTTTTTCTGAGGCCGTCTGAAAACGGGTTTCGCTAAAACCGGTATCGTTGGGCGCCAACACAACCGCAGTCAGGCTAATACCCGGATGGGCGGTGAAAATGCCGACCGTGTGTTCCAAAACCGTGCGGCCGTTGATTTCCACATACTGCTTGGGTTTGCCCGCGCCGAAGCGTTCGCCGACACCGGCGGCGGGAATCAAGGCGATGTGCCGTTTCATGCCTGCGCCTCCGTGCGCCACACACACGCTCCGCCCACGGCTTTGTCCAAACCGTCTAAATACGCCTCATGCGCCGCCAGCTCTCCGGCATCGGCAGCCACCACTTTCAAAGACGCGGGGCGCTGGAACTCCACCGCCACATTCACCGTTTCCTGCTCTTCCGACGCGCTGTCGCCCATCAAATCAAACTGGCCGCGCGTCATCGCCAAATACACTTCGCCGAGCAGTTCGCAGTCGATCAATGCGCCGTGAAACACACGCTTGCTGCGGTCAACGTCGAAACGGGTACACAACGCATCCAAACTCACTTTCTGCCCCGGAAACATTTCGCGCGCCATGCCGAGCGTGTCGGTAACTTCGCAGCCCAGCTCTTCGATGGTGGGCAAGCCCATGCGGCGGAACTCCATATCGAGAAAGCCCACGTCAAACTTGGCATTGTGGATAATCAATTCCGCACCGCGCAAAAAGTCGGCAATCTGCCGCCCTACTTCTTCAAACTTGGGCGCATTTTGCTCTTCCAACTGCGCCAGCGTAATGCCGTGAACCGCCGCCGCTTCTTCGGGAATGTCGCGGTCGGGATGTACATACAGATGCAGGGTGTTGTCGGTCATCTTGCGGTTGACCATTTCCAAGCCTGCAAACTCGACCAATCTGTCGCCGCTGTTGGGATAAAGGCCGGTGGTTTCGGTATCGAGAATGATTTGGCGGGTGTTCATGATGGTTTATCAAAAGGCAAAATACGGTTGCCGCATCATACTAAAAGCAAGGGGGAAAGTAAAAGCAAAGATGGTGCTCAAACCCGTTTGCCATACTCGGTTTTTGCTGCGGATTTCTAGCAGGCAAGCGTCTGGCACAACCAAGTTTTGCGGCGATATAATATTCCGTCGGCAATGTGCCCGACTTCATAACGATTCACCGTAAATAAAAAGGACAAACCGCTATGCCCCATCACGTTTTGCTGCTGCACGGCCTGTATATGCGCGCTTGGGTGATGCGGCCTTTTGCCCGCATGATGCAGCAACAGGGTTTTAGCGCCGACATCTTCGATTACCGCAGCCTGCGCTATCCGGTTTCCGTGCACACCGCCGCGCTGGCATCGCAGGTCGAGCAATACTACCGCGTTCACAACGAGCCGCTGCATTTTGTCGGCCACAGCTTGGGTGGGCTGGTATTGCGCCACTTCGCCGCGGCTTATCCCGAATGCGTCCGCGGCAGAATCGTTACTTTGGGCACGCCCCACCGCGGCAGCTTCACCGCCGAACAAATCAAACGGCTGGGGCTGGCGCGTTTTGCCTTGGGCGCATCTTATTGCCACGCTTTGGACGGCCGTGCGCCCGCCCTGCCCGACGGTATCGAATTGGGCAGCTTGGCCGGCAGCAAAACCGTGGGCGTAGGCCGCTTGCTGGGCATTCAAGGCGGGCACGACGGCACGGTTACCATCCGAGAAACCTGCTGCCCGGGCATGAAAGACCACATCGTGATGCCGACCTCGCACACCGCCATGCTGTTTGACCGCCGCGTTACCGCCCAAGCCGCCGCGTTTCTGCTGCAAGGCCGCTTCATCCACACAGACCAAAACGGCAACGCCATCTAAACCGCCCATTCAGACGGCCTCACCGTATCCGCCGCGCCATAGATATGCGAACCTTTGCAAAACTCTTTAGATACAGAGATACAGAAATGCGCCGCAGATAGCAGTTTTGCAAAGGTCTCATATGTAAGAAACTCTAGCGTTGTTTACAGTATTTGAAAGACAATACTGCCATGAACATCCATAAAAACACCCGCCTTACCCCACACCAACGCCAAGCCGTTTGGCGCGCCTATACACAGGATAAAATCACCGTTACCTCACTGGCCCGGCAATACCAAGTCAGCAGAGTTACCATTTACCGCATCCTAAAGGCCGCACGGTTGCAGCTGCTCGCACCACAAAACAGCACCAACAACCGTTTCAAACAGGCCAAATACGGAATGAAGCGTTTGGCAAAAGTGGAAAAAAACATCGAGGAAAAGCTCAAGAAACAGGCCAAACGCTACAACAAATCCTATCCCGGCGAAATGGTGCATTTCGACACCAAACGACTGCCTTTGTTGCAAAACCAAAAAGCAACCGCCTCGAGAGATTACCTGTTTGTCGCCATTGACGACTATTCCCGCGAGCTGTATGCGGCCATTTTGCCCGACCGTACAGCGGCCAGTGCAGCCAAGTTCCTTTTGCGTGATGTGATTGACTGTTGTCCTTATACCATCGAATGCGCCTATTCGGACAACGGCATGGAATACCGTGGCAATGCGTCGCATCCGTTTGCGATTGCCTGTGTGCAGAACAACATCAACCAGAAGTTTACCCGTATTGCCCGACCGCAGACCAACGGTAAGGCAGAACGGGTAATCCGCACCCTGATGGAAATGTGGCATGACAAAGTTCCGTTTAAGGATTCGGAACACAGGCAGAAGGAATTATGCCGTTTTGTGAATTTTTATAATACGGTTAAGCCGCATAAGGGCTTGAAGGGCGATACGCCTTTTGAGGTTTTACAGGCTTATTTTTCTCAATCTGTTGTGTAAACAACGCGAGGATTTCTTACATCCATTTTAAAACGCCGCCAATCGGCCTATAATCCCATTCTTTACATACAGGCCGTCTGAAAAGCAACATCAAACCGCCGACGGCCTCACACTAAACAAACACATACGGCCCATCAATCTTATTCACACACCAGCTGCGAAACCGCACAAAGGATACTCAAAACCATGCGCCCGCTGAACGCCCAAATCCGCCTCGAAAACCTGCGCCACAATTACCAAACACTGAAAAACATCCACGGCAACAAACTGTTGGCGGTGGTGAAAGCCAATGCCTACGGGCACGGCGCGGTGCGGTGCGCACATGCGTTGGCGGACATGGCAGACGGTTTCGCCGTCGCTGCCATTGAAGAAGCGGTGGAATTGCGCGAAAACGGCATCGAAAACCCGATTCTGCTGCTCGAAGGCGTGTTTGAAACCAAAGAATATGCGCTGGTCGACCAATACCGCCTGTGGCCCGCCGTATGCAGCCAATGGCAGCTTGAAGCCCTGCTGCACCACGAATGGCAGGCACCCGTAAAAGTGTGGCTGAAAATGGATTCCGGCATGCACCGCGCCGGCTTCTTCCCGCACAACTACGCCGCCGCCTACACCGCGCTGAAGCAGAATCCAAACGTGGCCGAGATTGTGAAATTCAGCCATTTCGCCTGCGCCGACGACCCCGAGAGCGGCATGACCGAAATCCAGCTTGAAGCGTTCGATTTGGGCTGCGAAGGCTTGGAAGGCGAAGAAAGTCTGGCCAATTCCGCCGCCATGCTGCGCTTTCCCGAAGCCCGCCGCGACTGGGGCAGAGCGGGGATTGCGCTTTACGGCATATCGCCTTTCGGCGGCAGCGACGAACGCCTGAAACCCGTGATGCGCCTGAGTACGCGCGTGTTTGGCGAACGCGTGTTGCAGCCGCATTCGCCCGTGGGCTACGGCGCGGTGTTTTATACGCAAAAATCCACCCGCGTCGGCCTGCTCGCCTGCGGCTATGCCGACGGCTATCCGCGCCACGCCCCCACCGGCACGCCCGTGGCTGTCGGCACCCACCGCAGCCGCCTGATCGGCCGCATTTCCATGGACATGATGACGATCGAGCTTGACGTTTCCCGCGAAGGCATCGGCGACGAAGTGGAACTGTGGGGCGACACGGTAAACATCAACGAAGTGGCGGCAGCGGCAGGCACGATTGCCTACGAATTATTGTGCAACGTGAAGCGCGCCAAGTTTACTTATTACGAATAACACACCGAGGCCGTCTGAAAGCTACAAAGCCCAGTTTCAGACGGCCTCGATATATCTAAAAACAGAGGAAGAAATGAACGACACCCAATCTCTCGCCTTAACCAAGCAACTCATCGCCCGGCCTTCCGTTACTCCCGACGACCAAAACTGCCAACAGATTTTGGCCGAACGGCTGCAAAAAATCGGTTTTACCGTCGAAGAAATGAACTTCGGCGACACCAAAAACATCTGGGCGCGGCGCGGCACGGCTTCACCGGTGGTGTGCTTCGCAGGGCATACCGACGTAGTGCCGCCGGGGCCGTCTGAAAAATGGGATTCGCCGCCGTTCGAGCCGACCGAGCGCGAAGGCCGCCTCTACGGGCGCGGCGCGGCGGATATGAAAACCAGCATCGCCTGTTTCGTTACCGCCTGCGAGCGTTTTGCGGCGGAACATCCCGACCACACCGGCAGCATCGCGCTACTGATTACCTCCGACGAAGAAGGCGACGCTTACGACGGCACCACCAAAGTGGTCAATGCGCTCAAAGCGCGCGGCGAGTTGATTGATTACTGCATCGTCGGCGAACCGACCGCCGTCGAAACGCTGGGCGATACAGTGAAAAACGGCCGCCGCGGTTCGCTTTCCGGCAACCTCACCGTTAAAGGCAAGCAGGGGCACATCGCCTACCCCCATCTGGCGTTAAACCCCGTGCACGTTTTCGCGCCCGCACTGGCGCAACTGACCGCCGCCGAATGGGACAAAGGCAACGAATATTTCCCGCCCACCGGTTTTCAGATTTCCAATATCAACGGCGGCACGGGCGCAACCAACGTTATCCCCGGCACGCTCAACGTCAAATTCAATTTCCGCTTTTCCACCGAATCCACCGACATCGGCCTGAAACAGCGCGTGCACGATATTTTGGACAATTGCGGCATCAGCTACGATTTGGAATGGTCTTGCTCGGGGCAGCCGTTTCTCACCGAAGCAGGCCGCCTGACCGACATCGCCCGCGAAGCCGTCGCCAAAGTGTGCGGCGTGCAAACACAGCTTTCCACCAGCGGCGGCACTTCAGACGGCCGCTTCATCAAAGCCATCGCCGCCGAACTGATCGAACTCGGCCCCTGCAACGCCAGCATCCATCAGATTAACGAAAACGTGCTGTTGAGCGACATTCCCAAGCTCTCGGCGGTGTATGAAGAAATGCTCAAAGCTTTGCTCTGAGGCCGTCTGAAAACCCGCCAAGCGGGTTTCGCCCAAACGAACCTTGTGAATTTCGCCCAATCGAACTTCACAAGGTTCACGAAAACCCGAAGGCCGTTTTTTAGCGAAGCACACAAGCTCGCTTTCAGACGGCCTTTACCGCCCCATCCACACACCAGCCTATGCGCCAAACCATCTTCATCGCCGACTTGCACCTTTCCGACGACACACCGGAACTCAACCGCCTGTTTCTGCAATCCCTCAACCGCTGGCAGGGCAAGGTGGACGCACTCTATATCTTGGGCGACTTATTCGAAGTATGGCTCGGCGACGACATCCTGAGCGACATCGCCGTTCAGACGGCCTCGGCATTAAAAACCTTCAGCCAAACCGCACCGGTGTACTTCATCTGCGGCAACCGCGATTTTCTGCTCGGCCGACGCTACGCCGCCCAAGCAGGCATCACACTACTGCCCGACAACCACATCGCCGAACTCTACGGCACCCGCTACCTGATTACCCACGGCGACGAAATGTGTACCGACGACGTTTCCTACCAACGCTTCCGCCGCATCATCCGCCAGCCGTGGCTGAAAAAACTGCTGCTCGCCCTGCCCCAAAACCGCCGCCGCACCATCGCCGACCGCCTGCGCGCCGCCAGCAAACACAAGAAACAGCAAATGGGGCAAACCGCCCTTTCCGACGTGACCGAACACGGCGTTCAGACGGCCTTAAACCGCTACCCCCAAGCCCGAGCCATCATCCACGGCCACACCCACAGACCGAACATCCACCAACACACCCGCCACGGCCAAACCGTTACCCGCTATGTATTGCCCGATTGGCACGGCGTGCGCGGCGGTTATTTGGCTGTAACGGAAAACGGGGCGGAGATAAAGCCCTTAGAGGCCGTCTGAAAACTACCGCAACAAAATGTAGGGCGGGCATCCTTGCCCGACATCCAACCGCCCGCAGCCCTCACAAATTCACCCGCAAAGCCCGCATCCGCCCGCCATCTAAACCACCACAAACAAGCAAAACACAAATCAGACATCCCAACATGCCGTCTGAAAACCACCATAAATCATCACACCGCGTGACGCGGTATCCCAGCCCGACATCCAACCGCCCGCAGCCCTCACAAATCCACCCGCAAAGCCCGCATCCGCCCGCCAAAATATAGTACACTGCCGGCACTTCTTTTTTTCCGGCCACCCATGTCTATCCTTATCCCCACCAACCGCGGCCATAAACTTGAATGGCGCAGCGAAAGCACCCAAAAACCGCCCGCACAAACCGTTTACAGCGGCGAAACCAACGCAGCCGCCGTGCTGGCCGCCGCCCGCGACAACACCGCCACCGTTTGGACAGGCGATTATCACAACGCCAAACAAGTGTTGGCCGCCATGAAAAAACGCCTGCGCAAGCCCAACAGCAAACCGAATACCGATATTCAGACGGCCTTTCACAGCCACCGCATGCGCCAATCGCAAAACAGCCGTCTGCTCAATATGTTAGCCGTGGAAATCGGCGCAGACTTTTCCCTCGATTTGCCGCGTGCTCCCGATGTTTCCGAAGCACTTGCCGACGTTTACGGCACGCCGGACGGCCAACCGTTTTTGCTGCCGCTCAACCGCTTGCTCGGCTACATCGGCGCCCACGAATGGCACAAAAAAGGCGTGTTCGTACCCGCGCTCAATGCCCGCATTCATGTTCCTTTCGGCGTCTTTTCCCCCTTGCGCGGCGAATATCTCGATTTAATCGCCCAAGCACCGCTGCCGTCTGAATGCCGAACCGCGTTCGATATCGGCACCGGTTCCGGCGTGATTGCCGCCCTACTCGCCCGCCGCGGCATCCCCGACATTACCGCCACCGACACCAACCCCCGCGCCATAGCGTGCGCCCAAGCCAATATCGAACGCCTCGACTTCTCGGCAAACATCCGCATCGAAACCACCGACTTATTCCCGCAAGGCAAGGCCGACCTCATCGTGTGCAACCCGCCGTGGCTGCCCGCCAAACCCACTTCCGCCATCGAAGCCGCGCTCTACGACCCTGGCCACGCCATGCTCAAAGGCTTTCTCAACGGCGTGCGCGGCCATCTGAATGCCGGCGGCGAAGCATGGCTGATTATGTCGGACTTAGCCGAGCATCTGCATCTGCGTTCTCCCGATTTTCTGGCCGAATGTTTTCAGACGGCCTCACTGCAAGTGGTCGATATCCTCAGCACCCGCCCCACCCACCGCAAAGCCGATGATGAAGCCGACCCGCTGGCCTTCGCCCGCAGCCGCGAAACCACGTTTCTCTACCGTTTGAAAGCGGCGTAAACATCATCGGCACAGGGTATTTGAATGAATATAAAAAATAAATTACTATCCCCTACGTAAAAGCCCTGTCTCAGGCCGTCTGAACCTTCCTTACCCTACCCCTCAGGAAACCGACATGAATCTCAAAAACCGCCATTTTCTGAAACTGCTGGACTTTACCCCCGAAGAAATCCAATACCTTCTCGACCTTTCCGCCGAATTGAAAGCCGCCAAAAAAAGCGGCCGGGAACAACAAAAACTGAAAGGCAAGAATATCGCGCTGATTTTTGAAAAAACCTCCACCCGTACCCGCTGCGCCTTTGAAGTCGCCGCTTACGACCAAGGAGCGTCGGTTACCTATCTCGAGCCGGGCGGCAGCCAAATCGGCCACAAAGAAAGCATCAAAGACACCGCCCGCGTGCTCGGCCGCATGTACGACGCCATCGAATACCGCGGCTTCAGCCAACAAACCATCGAAGAGCTGGCCAAATATGCCGGCGTACCCGTGTTCAACGGCCTCACCGACGAATTTCACCCCACCCAAATCCTCGCCGACATGCTGACCATGCGCGAACATTGCAGCAAACCGCTGAAAGAAATCGCATTTGCCTACATGGGCGACGCCCGCTTCAACATGGGCAATTCCCTGCTGCTCGGCGGCGCCGTATTGGGCATGGACGTGTGCATCGGCGCCCCCCGCGACCTGTGGCCGTCTGAAGAATTGATCGAACGCGCCCGCCGCATCGCCCAAAACAGCGGCGCCCGCATCACGCTTACCGAAGACCCGAAAGAAGCCGTCAAAGGCGCAGACTACATCCACACCGACGTATGGGTTTCGATGGGCGAACCTGAAAGCGTGTGGAAAGAGCGCATCGAGCTGCTGACCCCGTATCAAGTCAATGCCCAACTGATGGCCGCCGCAGGCAACCCCAACGTCAAATTCATGCACTGTCTGCCCGCCTTCCACAACCGCGAAACCAAAGTCGGCGAATGGATTTACCAAGCCTTCGGCATGAACGGAGTGGAAGTTACCGAAGAAGTATTCGAAAGCCCTGCTTCCGTCGTGTTCGACCAAGCGGAAAACCGCATGCACACCATTAAAGCCGTTTTGGTGGCGCTGTTATCCTAAGCATTTGATTTCGCTTTTATTTGCAAACACGCCCTCACCGGCAACCATTTACCGGAAAGCAGCAGGTATAAACCGCACCGCCAAAGTGATAAAATCCCCGCACTTTCCATTTTCCATTCCCATGAAAAGGATTCAAAACATGGCTACTGTATTGATCGTTCCCGTATCCGCCCATTCAGACGGCTGGGCCGTTACCCAAGCCGTTGCCGCCGCCCTGCCCAACGCGACGGCGTCACGTGCACTCGATGAAACCGGCGAAGCCGAAGTCATGCTCTGCTCCGGCCGCTGCGACGACTGGCTGGATATGCTGGTTGCCCGCGTTTCCCGCTTAGACGCCGAAAACGTCGTGATCAAAGGAATCAAACCCGATGCAGAACGCGTATTCCTGTCAACCCGAAACATCGAGCTGGCCTTGTCGCTCGACGCCAACGTCGTGTTCTCCCTCGTTGCCAACGGCAACTCACTCGAGCAACTGACCGGACAACTGAACATTGCCAAACAAGCCTATGCCACCGCCCCCGGCGTATTGGCAGGCTTCGTATTGGACGGCGAAGATGCCGGCATGGGCGCCGCGCTTACCGAAAAAACCGGCTTGGCCTACCTCGGCTCTACCGACAATCTTTGCAACACCGATTTGCTGCTGAAAAAAACCGGCCGCATGTCGCCCGCGCAATTCCGCGTCAACATGATGGAATCCGCCCGCAAAGCCAACAAACGCATCGTGTTGCCCGAAGGCGCAGAACCCCGCACCGTACAAGCCGCGGCTATCTGTCATGAAAAAGGCATCGCCCGCTGCGTATTGCTGGCTCCGCGTGCCGAAGTAGAAGCCGTAGCCAAAGAGCGCCACATCACCCTGCCCGATTCTTTAGAAATCATTGATCCGGCCACATTGATCGAACAATACGTCGAGCCGATGTGCGAACTGCGCAAGAGCAAAGGCTTAACACCCGAACAAGCCCGCGAGCAGCTGCAAGATACCGTTGTGCTCGGCACCATGATGATGGCGCAAAACCATGTAGACGGCCTCGTATCCGGCGCAGTACACACCACCGCCAACACCATCCGCCCCGCCCTGCAACTGATCAAAACCGCCCCCGGTGCCAGCTTGGTATCCAGCGTATTCTTCATGCTGCTGCCCAACCAAGTGCTGGTTTACGGCGACTGCGCAGTCAACCCCGAACCGACCGCCGAGCAACTGGCCGACATCGCCATCCAATCGGCCGATTCCGCCAAAGCCTTCGGCATCCCGCCTAAAGTAGCCATGATTTCCTACTCTACCGGCACTTCCGGCGCCGGCCCCGCCGTAGAAAAAGTCGCCCAAGCTACCGCCCTCGTGCGCGAAAAACGCCCCGATATCGACGTAGACGGCCCGCTGCAATACGACGCCGCCACCGTACCAAGCGTAGCCAAATCCAAAGCACCCGACAGCAAAGTAGCCGGCCAAGCCACCGTATTGGTGTTCCCCGACCTCAACACCGGCAACTGCACCTACAAAGCCGTACAGCGCAACGCCAACGTATTAAGCGTAGGCCCCGTGCTGCAAGGCCTGCGCAAACCGGTAAACGACCTGTCGCGCGGCGCATTGGTAGACGACATCGTTTACACCATCGCCCTGACAGCCATCCAAGCCGTACAGATGGGTGAATAAACTGTTTTCACTTTAAAAAGCCAAAAGGCCGTCTGAAAATATTTTCAGACGGCCTTTTGATTTAGAGCTGATATAGATTAGCAATCATTCATGAATAATAACTGCTATGAAAGAAACTACTGGATGTGTAAATTCGGTTTCAACTTTGGATCACTAAAGCAACAGTGAAAAATTCTACGACTTTCGTAAATATTAATATTTAGAACTAATCTACTTCAATCCCTTGCTTATATATTGACATTTTTGTGTTAATTTTTCATTAACTGTCCAACCATTTGTCCAAGAAAAGTAATAACCAATTTTCCCACAACAAGCTAGCCGAGAAATGCCTTCAATTGCATTGGTACACTTTTCCCCATTCACAAAAGAAGAGTTCGGTTGTAACGTTTTCTTTTGATTTTCTCTAAGAAACTTAAAATCATTTTCTTCAATTACATCCAGACCATCAATTCCATAATCAAGAAAACTATTAACGTTATTGTTGTACTCTATAAAATTATCTTTCAGCAGCACTCTCTGTCCTAGCAAGGGCGCTGCGTCAGAATCATAAAATAATCGGCTACTTCCATTTATTCTTGCTAAAACGTTTCCATCTTTTAAAATAAATATTTCATCAGAATTTGAATACAGTATCCTATATCCATTGACTTCAACTACTTTTGCATTTGTGCTGATAGCTTTGATTCCATCATCAGACAACAAATTAAAAATTTCGTTAAAATCCTGCCCCAAACTTTCTTGCAGAGTTGTTTCATTCAACAAATTACTATCTTGAATCATTACTGAACTTTCATGATGAACGCATGAAGACAATATGAAAGAAAATATGATAAAAAACAATAAATTTTTCATTATAAAAATCTTTTACTCATCACAATAAGTATTAATTATTTCAAATAAAATATGCATCCTCAAACAACTAACTCCAAACTATTATTTAATAATAATCTAAGAAAGCCCTATTTCTTACACATTCACAAACAATTTGCCTCAGCTCTTTCAACAATTTCCCATTGACCATTTTTTCTCTTTATTTTAACTCTATATTGAGGATAACCATTTTTTAAATTCCCATCATATAAACTTATACCATCAATATCATTATTTGAATTAAAAAACACATGGACTCTATTGGCATTACAAGTAACAGAACCTTTGTCAGAGTTTTTTTGTGATATAGATAAATTTACCATATGATTTAGATCGTTATCTGTCATTGTCAACGTAATCGGATTTTTAACATTTGTGACTGCAATTGTAGAGCCTATTCTAAAGTTCTCAGAATTTCCTACTTTTACCTTCCAATTTTTGTACGCGTAATAACTATCTTTATATATATATGGATTGTTTTCATTTTTATCTTCATTAATGTACTTTTTATCTTGGGGTGAATATATAAAACTCTCACCAAAAATATTTGTTGTTAAAGAAAAATAAAAAAATATTATCGTTAGCAATACTGAAGTGAAACTAATAAAAAAATATCTTATAAACATTTCATTTACTCTCCAATTAAATTCAATAATTACATACAGTTATTTTTTCTTAAAATTTGAGCTGCTTTTTCCTGATTTTTTTCTAAAATTAAAGCATCTTGAGCTTCAGAAGCCACATCTTCTTTTCCTGATTTTCTACATTTACCAATTTTATGCCTTAAATAAAACTCCTCTCCTGCATTAGCATAATGAGGAGCATTTTCCGGATCCAACAAACTTAATTGAGCATTCACCCCAACACTAAGAACACCTGCTGTCGCTGATAAAGCTGTTGGCTTGGCTTTTGTTGCTATATTAGGAGTTGGAACAGTTGCCTGAGCAGAAACGATATTAGTAGTGTTATTTACAAATAACCCTGCTAATTTATCTCTCACCGTTCCATCAACTGTTCTATTAAACATATAACCACAAAAATTATCCTCACTAGCAGTTGGAATGGGATCCCCCCATTTCCACAAACCTAAGATATCCGCCCATCTTTGTATATTGGGTGCAAATTGGTATAAGTTATCCCCCCCCCCCATCAACCCAATCGGATCCTGCTGCGTAAACCTCCCGCAGTGTGGATCGTAATAACGGAAGAAGTTGTAATGCAGACCCGTCTCTGCATCCGCGTACTGGTTCTGTAACCTGAACGGCTGATGCACGCCTTCTTTCAGATTCGTACTCTCTGCATTATTTAGTTTACCTCAACCGCTGTATTCTCCGCGCCAAACGATGTTGCCTTCCTCGTCCGTCAGTTCACGCGGAATGCCGATTTGGTCGTTGTGGTAGTACAGAATCTGTCTGTCGGCTTTGCTGCCGTCCCGGTTGACCGTCTGAACGATTTGTGCCAACGGTTCGTAGCTTCCCTGTTCGGTATAAACGTAAGTATAGGTCGCTTTATCGCCGTATTCCTGTAGCAGGCGGCTGCCTTCCCATAGGAAACGGGTTTCCGTTTGGTTGTGGACGTTCCGTTTGCTGCCCCTTCTGCCTAAGGCGTCGTAGCGGTAGTGCCAGTGTTCAGACGGCCTGTCTGTTCAATAATGGCTTTTATCCATAGCTAGCCAGCATCTTAACGATATTTAGCTGTTAGAGAAAAGCTATTTGAAATTATAGGGTTGATGTTATACTAGATTAATTCGCGCAGCGTTTGGTACTAACCTTTAAGGTATAAATCGGTAAGGTATTTATCCTGCTTAACCATATTTTTAGACCTATTTAAACTTCAGGCAGGCACTTGAAAAACATGCCTGCCTGAAAATAAACGATAGAGGGAATAAAGTAGATTATTTGACTGTAATCTCCTAAGAAGAGCTTCTCTCTAATCTTTTTAATTTTTTGATATATTCTTTTACGCGATCTTCATCAATAGGTATCTCAGGATAACCTTCACTATAAATGTGTATCAACATTTGATACGATGAGACATCTTCCTGCGCTGCTGCTTTCTCAAACCATTTTACTGCTTCTTTTATGTTTTTTTCTAGGATAATTTTTTCTCCTTTAAAGCCATAAAAATAAAATTCTCCCATGTTTCTTTGCGCAGAAAACTCACCATTTTCAGCACTCTTCTTATACCAATAAAACTGCTTATCTTTGCTATAAAATGGATATTTTTTATTTTCATTCTTGCCTAAGAAATCAGCTAGAATAGCTTGAGAATATGCATTATTAGATTCTGCTGCTTTTGTCAGCCAATATACAGATTGAGTATAGTCAGGTTTGGTATTTGGTAAATCATCAAAAGAATAAAGAATACCTAAAACTAATTGAACGTAAATTACACCGTTTTCAGCATAAGGTTTAAGGCATGAAACCACCTCATCCCTATTAGATTTTTCTTTGCAAGATTCGACAAGTAAATAGTTATTTTTACACATTTTTTTCTTGCGCTGTGCGACAAAACTCTTTTTGGTAGGTATTGTTATAATATTCATCTTGCTTCAATTTATTATGGATATCAAAACAACCACTAACCATACAACTTACAATAAAGACCGTTAACTTAGAAATCATAAGACTGATCCAATCTTCCTTTAAACAAACCATTGCGTACTCTATCTTTTATTCCTCCTGGTCGATCCATTACACTTTCTTTCATGCTATTTTGAGCCCCAAAGATAATTTTTTCAGTATCCAAATTATATTTACCGCTTACGGAATTTAGAAAATCTCTGAGCTCTCCCTCTTTTATACATGAATCAACTCCCATCGGATCTCCCCGGCCGTTTTTACCACATCTACTGAATTTTCCATTTTGCTCTGCTTTTTCTAAATCTTTCAGGAAATCGTTTGTTTCCTCACAATTTAATCCAAGCTTAACCCCCTTGCCCTTGCCTAAATATTCCACACCTTTAAGAATAGTTCCTGGTGCTTCATGTGCAACTTTAGCTAGCTTTGATCCTTTTGTAATTATCGATAAACCGTGTTTATTTGCTGCATCAATACCATCCTTCATTGAGTATTGGTAACCAAATGCTTCAACTAAACATCTACTTCCTTGTAAATTGTATCCTGTAGCTGTTGCTTTCGCAGTAATATCTAATCCTAAAGCATCTACCGCCATAAAAATGTTGTAGAAATAAGTATATAAATTATCCCCACCAGCCAACCCAATCGGATCCTGCTGCGTAAACCGCCCACAGTGCGGATCATAATAACGGAAGAAGTTGTAATGCAGCCCCGTCTCTCTATCCGCATACTGGTTCTGCAATCGGAACGGCTGATGCACGTCTTCTTTCAGGTTTGCATTCTCCGCATTATTCAGTTTACCCCAACCGCTGTATTCTCCACACCAAACGATGTTGCCTTCCCCATCCGTCAGTTCGTGCGGAATGCCGATTTGGTCGTTGTGGTAGTACAGAATCTGTCTGTCGGTTTTGCTGCCGTCCCGGTTGGCCGTCTGAACGATTTGTGCCAACGGTTCGTAGCTCCCCTGCTCGGTATAAACGTAAGTATAGGTCGCTTTATCGCTGTATTCCTGTAACAGGCGGCTGCCTTCCCATAGGAAACGGGTTTCTCTTTGGTTGTGGGCGTTCTGTTTGCTGACCCTTCTGCCTAAGGCATCGTAGCGGTAGTGCCAGTGTTCAGACGGCCTGCCTGTCTGTTCGATACGCGCTTCGGTTAACTGGTTGTCGGCATCGTAACGGTAATACTGGCTTTCGCCCGTTGCGTCGTTGTGGCGTTCGCTCAGGTTGCCTAATTGATCATATACGTAGCGGATGCCGTTGTAGTCGGTCAGGCGGTTGCCGGTAACTTTGACACCGTCGCCGCTGATGTTGTGGGCGGGGTCGAAGGCGAAGCGTTCGTCGCCGGCACGGGTAATGCGGCCCAGCGGGTCGTAGGCGTAGTCTTTATTGCCGTGGTGTTGGTCTTCGGTTTGAACCAGATTACCGCCAGCGTCGTAATGATAACGGCGTTTGATCAGGCCTTTCAGCTCGGTGGCTTTGCCGCTAGATACTTCGAGTTGTACCAGTTGTTCTTTCAGACGGCCTAAGGGGTCTGAAATCAGGCGGGTGTGTAATTTGCCGGCGCTTCTGGATACGGGGCGGTGCAGGTCGTCGCGCTCGATATCGGTAATGGTGTCGCCGTCGAGATTGATGTGGTGCAGGTGGCCGCTGCCGTAGTAGAGGTAGTTGAGGGTTTCGCCCGTCGGCAGGATGGTTTGGGTGCGGTTGCCGAGGATGTCGTAACGGTATTCGGTCACCAACGGAATACCGTCTTGGGTACGGGACGTGATGATGCCCGGCTGTATCGGTTCGCCCAGTGTTTGATATTGTTCTTTGACTAGCAGGCCGTCTGAATTGTAGCTGAGGCGCAAGTCGCTGTGGACGTTGTAGGCGCGGGTCAGACGGTTGAGTTTGTCGTAGAAGTAGCGGCTGCTGTCGCTGTGGGTACTGTCGGTATGGTGGCTGTCTTTTTGGGTAATGCGGCCGAGGCGGTCGCGGTGGTAAACGGTGGTTTGCAGCAGCTCGCGGCGGTGGTTGCCGAAGCGGTGGGTTTGGCCGTAGCGGTTTTCTTGTATATGTTATATGCAGCTTATTTGTCTTGTTTATTTTTTAAGATATTTAATTCTTGTACACCAAGTTTTTTAATTAATTTTATGTTTTGAACGCGGTTTGACAATCTCAAAATTTTTTCACTATAAATACTTTCAGAAATATCTCCGTCACTATTCTCAAGTAGCACGAGACCTGCTACATCGGTATTAGCATCTCGGGTATCTCTTACTACATATTTATAAATAAAATAGTTCCCTTCGGGGAAGCTAATAATTAGATGTTTTTTTTGTGCAAGACATTGTGGAAACCCATTATTTCCTTCGCCATAAATAATAAAATTGGCAGGTTTAGAGACCACAATACAAGCCGGATTATAAGTATCACCATCATAGCCATATTTATTTACAGTCATTAATTTTACTACTACAGGCATAGATTTTGATTGATAAATTTGAATTGGAAACCTATCAGAAATTGAAACAATTTCCATGTTTTTAGGCAAAGTGTTTAATAAATCCTTAACTAGCAATAAATTACTTGAAGAAAGATTTTGGTTTTCTACAAACGAATCAAGTGATATAGGTGTGTTTTGGGTAAATCCATAGCTCATTTTAATAAATAGGATTATAGCTACAACCAATTTTTTCATTTTAATCTACTTTCTGCAAATGATATCCAATATGACAAAGGCTTTCCGTATCTTTTTTTAGTTAGTTTTACTTTGTTACGTAAATTTAAAAACTGTTTATATCCTTTTTTTGCTTCTTCTAAATTTTTATTCACCCCTTTTCTATTTGTATTCGGATCATGCCAAATTCCCCAAGCAAGGCAATTCTCAGCATTTGAAAAAGCTGCGCTATCCTCTAATTGAAAGTTATCAAATTTATATTTATTGTTTTTTGTATTTTTTTTACAAGAATGAATATTTAAAGCATACGCTCCCCTCTTTAAATAGGACAACCTGTCATTGAATCCATTGAAGCCACCATTGACCACTACACTGATTTTTATTAAATCATTTTCATCTGCAAATTTATTCAAATTAGTTCTTAAAGGATTACCTAATGACCAATACCATCCTGCAGAATTTGAAGCCAATTTTGGCTTCGCTAATAGATATTTATTTTGCCCCAATAAATCCATTCTTATATGCTTACCATAACTTTCATATCCATCTCTAAAGGTTAATTGAATCAAACCTCTCCCTTTATATCCTCCATATGCCTTATCTTCAGTAGTACCTTTAGGTAATATTTCTTCTGTATATTTTAAAGAAGCAGATTCATGTCCTATTTGAGCCAAAAAATGTATTTTTTCTATACAAGATAATATTCCATACTCCGCCATTGTTTGATTCAACAAAGGTAGATATTCAATTATTTTATCTATCTTTTGTGAAGTAAATATCATCTTTAATTCTTTTAAAGTAAGATCTCTATTACAGAAACAAATTTCATTTGGTATTGCTTTCTCTTCTGGTTTTCCATTTTCTGCGCTCCTCATCTTATCTAACTTAGGCTTTTTAGGTGGCTCTTGCTGTTTTGGCAACTGTGGCGCAGGTTCTTTTTTTGCCTCCGGAACGGTTTGCAGATTATCTTGAATAGGAGGTTGTGTAGGTTCAGGAGCTTTACTTTTTTTATCTTTTTTTTCTTCCAATTCAAGTAATACTTTATGTA
Source organism: Neisseria sp. Dent CA1/247 (assembly GCF_022870825.1). Lineage (NCBI taxonomy): Bacteria > Pseudomonadati > Pseudomonadota > Betaproteobacteria > Neisseriales > Neisseriaceae > Neisseria > Neisseria sp. Dent CA1/247. Next base: position 2,177,534 of record NZ_CP091522.1, read on the forward strand.
AAGCATCTGCTTCAATACTTGGCATGACCTCTTTATTTGCCAACGATTGTTTTAATGGCCTTTTAGCGCCTCTCGGCAACAATAAAGCATCTCCAACTTCTAAAGGAGCATCATCCTGAAGATTATTGACTAATCGAATTAATACGGCTTCGGTTTCACACTTCTCAGCGATACTCTCCCAAGTGTCCCCAGCCTGAACTTCATAAAAAGCTTGTCTATACTCAGCCGGTTCATTATTGTTATTTTCAGTCTCTCTCAAGTCTACTTCATATATCGTTGGTGCTTTCACGGGTTGGGTTACTACATTTTCTTGCCATAAAAATGTTTGGGATGCAAAAGCAGATTCTTGAGTTTGACCCTTCCCCCAAAAGCGTAACCATATTTTTTTATTTTTTATTAAATCAGAACGAAAAACTCCACGACCTTGACTGTCAGCTATACCATCCTGCAAAACTTGGAAATAATGCATAATTTGGAAATGGCATCCAGCCATAGGATTATTCTCTGCATCTAGAAACTCAATACGGTAATTAGCCATTTAATTTCCTTAATCTTCTTTCCCAGCTAATAAAGTGGCATATCCTGCAAATATTTTTACAGTTTCAGCCTTATCGGAATAAATTCTTTGCGTGCGGCCCATTTTGTCTAACACCCCTTGTTGTACTTGTCTGTCTTTATTACCGATAACAACATAGTTTATAGACTCTCCCAAAGATGCTCCGAAGATGTCGTATAAATCTAATCGGTTACTAAACGTCTGCAATGGAGGTATATTGTGTAAAGGGAACGACACACTACTCGGCCCCATCACCTGAAACCCCGCACACTTCACCCACACCATCTTCGGACAGCCCAACTCGATATTGCCGTCTTTAATCTTGATGTACGCCCCGCCGCTGGTGAGCAGGATTTCGTCTTTTGCCGCCACGGTCACTTTGCCCGCGCTGCTGGTGATGGTGGCGTCTTTGAGGGCATTAATCTGCATCTCGTCGTTCTGCGCCTGTATCTCCACCTTGCCCTGATTGGCCTGCAGTTTCGCGCCGCTGCTTTGGGCAAACAGGTTGACGCTCTCTACCGCATGGGCGGTGAAGTTTTGGCCGGCGCTGATGTCGGTGTCGCCGCCGCTAATGTGGTGGATGTGTTGGCCGGCGGTGTGCAGTTGGCTTTGCGGGGTGGCGGTAGCGATGCCGTCGGGGGCGGATTGGATGATGCCCGCGCGTTGCAGCTGTATGAGGCTGTCTTTCAGACGGCCTGCCTGTTCTTCGGCCTCGGTGGCTTCGTTTTTGGCGGTATGGGCGGCTTTGTTGAGGCTTTTGGCTAAGGAGATTGCCTGCTCGAGTTGGGCAATGGCGGCATCCATATCCAACACCTGACCCGCAGCCTGATTCTGGGCATCGGCACTGATGAATAAACCCTTACCCGCCCGTAATGCGCCCCAACTGTCGGTACGCAGCTCGAAGCCTTCGCCGTTGTCGCCGCGCTTCTGTCTTTGGCTGTCGACGATATGGCCGAGGTTGAGTTGGGTTTTACCGTATTCGGTCGCCAGTTTGATATGTTCCTGACCCTGTTTGTCTTCCATCCGCAGTTTGTTATTCGCCCAAGTACGGATGACGTTACGGGTGTTCCAGTCGGCAGGGACGTGGTCGGGGTGGGAGCTGTCGTGCATCACGCCGCTGATGTAGGGTCTGTCGGGATTACCCTGTACGAACGACAGCATCACTTCGGTGCCTTCGTGCAGCGGGAAGTGTTGGCCGTAGTCGGGGCCGGCATAGGGTTTGGCCAGACGGATGGGACGGCTTTCTCCGCCCGGGCTCCATTCGTCGAGGTCAAACGGCAGTTTGACGCGGTAACGGCCCATATTGTCGATATAGGCATAGGTGTAGTTGCCGGGGCTGGTGATTCTGGCGGGAAGGCTGCCCTGAATCTTGGGCAACGGGGTGATGCGTTCGGGGCGGAAGATGCTGTCGGCGGGAATGGCGGTAAAAGTATGGCTGTACGCTTGGTCGCGGCTGCCGCTGTGGGTAAGCGACACTACCAACCAGCCGTTGGGTGCTTCGCTGAAGCTTGGGGCCGTCTGAAACACTTGGCCGGGGCTGAGGGCGGTAATGTTGCCGCTGCCGGAAGCAACGATACGGCGACTGTGGTCGAGTTGTTGAAGTAAGGCCGTCTGAAGTTGGGCTTCTTCAGGTGTCTTTTGATGCAAACCCCAATGGCTGTCGCTGCCGAGTAAGACGCTGCTGTCGGTCTCCGTACCCTTAGCCGTTACTTGGGACGATAAGTCGGTATCGGCATCGCGGTAGTTGTAGTCACCGACGCGGATGGATTCGAGAATGGGGTTGTGTTTTACCTGTAAGGCAAACACCGTTTCCCGGCCGATGCTCTCCAATCCGCCGTGGGGGCGGTAGGCATACGGCAGACGGTTGTCACGAAAATAATGGGCGGCATCGTCACCGAATACCGCCACCTCGCCATATTGGGCATTCTGCTCGAAGGCGTACCAGATGCCTTCTTCTTCGCACAACCGGTTGAGAAAGGCGAAGTCGGATTCCTGATACTGGGTCACATACTCGCGCACACCGTATTCGCGTGAGGTATTGAAACGGAAATCGACGCCGGAGAAGCCGTGGTGTTTCAGCAGTGCGGCAATGATGTCGGGAACGTTTTGGTTTTGAAACAGACGGGAAGTGCGGTGATGCTTCAATGCGGCAATGCGCGGTTCCAATACCATGCGGTAGCGGGTCTCGTCGGCCGATACCGACAGCTTCTCGCAGGAAGTGATGATGCCGCTCCATTCCTTCAACGCTTGGGGCGCGATCATTCCTTCGATCAGTCCCAACGCATCAGAGCTTACCGGCGTCACCGTAAACTTGGCCGCTTGGTTGATGTACGACGACAGCGGCAAATCGGCATCGGCGCAGGTCAGTTCGATGTCGAGACGGTAGGCTGTATTCAATGCTTCGGTGGCGGTGAAGGAGACGACGGAGAGGGAGGGACTGAAGCGGGAGAAGGTGAGGTGGTAGGATTGGGTTTGGGTCATCGCGGGTGTTCCAAAACTGTATTCAAAGTATCGGGATTGAAGATATATGCTTTGGCAATATAGCAGAATGGACATCTTTGCCCAATATGGGTATGACAAAAGGCCGTCTGAAATTTCAGACGGCCTTGGGGTGCTAAGAATCACTAAGCTTTATTTTTAGAGGTTATGCCTATCAAATTAGGTAATATTTTCTTTTATAGATTGTTTTTAAATAAAAATTCAAATTACATTTACATGTTGCAAAAGTGCTACTTCCAAGCATTTAAACACTACTTTAAACCCACTTCCCTCAAATTAATCAGGACGCTCTCCATGATTACATGAACTCATGTAAAGCTTTCCCCTCTCCCTACCCTGCCTATTTTCTAATCGAAATCCTACCAAAGCCTGCTCACACTTGATAACCATTCTTAAATAGCCTATAATGTTACATTATAACATTTAATGGAGCTTGTTTTATGAAACCCAATCTGCACCCCGAAGACTACCGCACTGTATTGTTTTTCGACAGCGGCGCCAATGAAGGCTGGTTGATCCGTTCCTGCGCCAATACGCACGGCAAAACGATGAAGTGGCACGACGGCAATGAATATCCTGTGTTTATGTTGGATACTTCTTCCGCTTCCCATCCGGTTTATACCGGCAAGCAACGTGCCTATAACACCGAAGGCCGTGCGAGCAAATTCAACCAACGTTACCAATCCATGATGAACTCTTTCAGAAAGGATAAATGATGCAAGTTTTATCTTCTTTAAAGTCCGCCAAAAAACGCCATCGCGACTGCCAAATCGTGCGGCGCAAAGGCAGAGTTTACGTGATTTGCAAGAGCAATCCGCGCTTCAAGGCACGCCAACGCTGATTTCATTCCGTTCATTCAAGTTGACAGACTTAGTCAGGCTGCTTTCACAGGCAGCCGTTTTTTTATTGATGCAGCACGCCCAATCATCTTCAAACATAGCGGACTTCCCGCCCAATGCCTCCAGCCGTCTGAAAATAAAGCTGCTAAAATAACGCATTCATTTTTTCAGACGGCCTCACCCCCTCCCGATACATCTATTCGATAAAAGGATTGCTCACCATGAACCGCAACGAACAGCTCTTCAACCGTGCCAAAAACATCATCCCCGGCGGAGTCAATTCGCCCGTGCGCGCATTCGGCAGCGTCGGCGGCGTGCCGCGCTTCATCAAAAAAGCACAAGGGGCGTATGTGTGGGACGAAAACGATACCCGCTATATCGACTATGTAGGCTCGTGGGGGCCCGCGATTGTCGGTCACGCCCATCCCGAAGTGATTGAAGCCGTGCGCGAAGCGGCATTGGGCGGTTTGTCGTTCGGCGCGCCCACCGAAGCCGAAATCGTGATTGCCGAAGAAATCGCCAAACTCGTGCCCAGCGTGGAACAGGTGCGCCTTGTCAGCTCCGGCACCGAAGCCACCATGAGTGCCATCCGCTTGGCTCGCGGTTTTACCCAACGCGACAAAATCATCAAGTTTGAAGGCTGCTACCACGGCCATTCCGACAGCCTGCTGGTTAAAGCGGGCAGCGGCCTGCTCACGTTCGGCAATCCCAGCTCCGCCGGCGTGCCCGCAGATTTCACCCAACACACGCTGGTTTTGGAATACAACAACGTCGCCCAACTCGAAGAAACCTTCTCCCAAATCGGCAACGAAATCGCCTGCGTGATTCTCGAACCGTTTGCCGGCAACATGAACTTGGTGAGGCCGTCTGAAAACTTCATCAAAGCCCTGCGTTCGCTTACCGAACAACACGGCGCGGTGCTGATTTACGACGAAGTGATGACCGGCTTCCGCGTGGCATTGGGCGGCGCGCAATCGCTGCACGGCATCAAACCCGACTTAACCACCATGGGCAAAGTGATCGGCGGCGGCATGCCGTTGGCGGCGTTCGGCGGCCGCAAAGACATCATGGCCTGCATCTCCCCACTCGGCGGCGTGTATCAGGCAGGCACATTGTCGGGCAACCCCGTGGCCGTGGCCGCCGGTTTGAAAACCCTCGAAATCATCCAGCGCGAAGGCTTCTACGAAAACCTCGCCAAGCTCACCGAACAACTGGTTAAAGGTTTTCAGACGGCCTCGAAAGAAGCCGGCGTTACCTTCAGCGCCGATTACGTCGGCGGCATGTTCGGCCTTTACTTTGCCGACAGCACGCCGCAAAGCTATGCCGACATGACCCGCTCCAACATCGAAGATTTCAAACGCTTCTTCCACGGCATGCTCGAGCGCGGTGTGGCGTTCGGCCCCTCGGCCTACGAAGCCTGCTTCATGTCTGCCGCGCATACGCCCGAGTTGGTGGAAGCAACCGTTGCCACGGCCAAAGAAGTGTTTGTCGAGATGGCTAAATAAACTGTTTGGCTTTAAATAGAAATGCAGAGGCCGTCTGAAATTTTCAGACGGCCTCATATAAAAAAGCACTCTTTATCAGAGTGCTTTTTGCATGACCAAAACTTATTTCTTTTCTTTCGGCATTTGCGATACCAAAGATAAGTTCACATCCAAGCCTTCAATTTGGAAGTGCGGACGCGCGTACAAGCGAACTTTGAAGAAACCCGGATTATCTTCGATATCTTCCACAATCACTTTGGCTTCTCTCAGCGGATGGGTAGCTTGCAGCTCATCGCTCGGATCAGTCATTTCAGTAACCAAACCGCTAATCCAAGTGTTCAACTCCAATTCGAGCATACGACGGTCTTTGGTTGTACCGATGTTTTCACGTTGGATCAATTTGAGGTAGTGAGCCAAACGCGACAGCAGGAATACATACGGCAGACGTGAGTTAATACGGCTGTTGGCAGTAGCTTCTTTGGTCTCATACAGAGCCGGTTTTTGTGCCGAGTTGGCAGAGAAGAAACAAGCGTAATCGCGGTTTTTATAGAACGACAAAGGTACAAAACCTAAGTTGGCAAACTCAAATTCACGCGTTTCGGGAATCAATACTTCGGTAGGAATTTTCACCTGATTACCGGTTCCCAAGTCGTACATGTGAATAGGCAGATCCTCAATCAGACCGCCTGCCTGCGGGCCGCGAATCTGAACACACCAGCCGTTGTTGATGAAGCTGCGCACCATATTGGCAGCAAACGCAAAAGAAGCATTGGCCCACAAATAGCGGTCGTGGTCGTTACCTTTAACTTGTTCTTCGTAATTAAAGCTGCGCACCGGCACAGTGTCGCTGCCGTAAGGAAGACGGGCAAGGAAACGCGGCAGGGTCAAACCGATATAGCGTGAATCTTCGCTTTCGCGGAAGCTCTTCCATTTAATGTATTCCGCACGGTCAACATAGCTGGCGATATCCTGAATCGCAGCCACTTCTTCCATATGTTCCTTACCGAAAAACTCCGCGCCAACCGAACCGATAAACGGCATGTGCGCAGAAGCGGAAACGCGGGAAATATTACGCAACAAGGCAATATCCTGAGGGTTTCGGCCAAATTCGTAGTTGGAAATAATCGCTCCGATAGGCTCGCCGCCCGGAGTATCGTATTCCATTGTGTAAGTGTGGCGGTACAAACCGCTTTGTGAGATTTCGGGCGCATCTTCGAAATCTTGTACCAAATCTTCTTTAGAGACATCCAAAATTTCGATTTTCACATTGCGGCGGAAATCTGTGCGATCCACCAAAAATTTCAAACCGCGCCAGCCGGATTCCACCTTTTGAAACTCTTCATTGTGAAGAATTTCATCCAATTGGCGGCTGATTTTCTCGTCTATTCTGGCAATGTGGTAATCCAATAAGCTGCGGTCAAGACGTTCTACTTTTTGAGAAGAATCTTGAACCATCTTTAAGAATACGTTTACAGCAGCTGCGATACGCTCATCGGCAGAAGATTCCGACATCTTTTCATTGCTTTGGAATTTCTCGATATCGATAACCGAATCAACAGCGTTTAAATTGATTTTTTGGCAAAGTGTTTCATAGATATTGCCACCTTTAGTGGTTTCAGCGTTTTCAACAACCGTTGTTTTGGCTTGCTGGACTTTTTGCATCTTCTTTTCCTTATTCAATATTCATTACGTTGTTGAAATTTATTTATCAACAGGAGCAATTTTTTCCAGCTCGTTACGCAATTCTTTAGACAAAGATTCATCTTTCAGAATGGTTTCCAATTCACGGCGGAAGCCGGCGTCATCCAACAAGTTGGATTTCAAATCGCGCAACAAATTACGCATGGCCAACAACGCACGCAATTCAGGAACGCTTCTGGCAATCTGCTCCGGGTGGAAGTCGTCCATAGATGAAAAGTTCAGATCAACGTTCAAATCGCTACCGTCGCCTGCCAAAGTATTTTTAACCGCAATATTCACTTTGGGATTGTAGTCGGCGAGTACCGAATCAAAGTTGTTTTTGTTGACATTAACCTTCTCGCGCTCGGCCAAAGGTCTGTGATCTTGTCCGTTGCTGTAATCACCTGCCACCAATAATTTTAGGGGCAGCTCTACCTTCTTTTGCGCTCCTCCCGTGTGCAAATCCAATTTAATGTTAATCCGCGCTGGCGGTACTTCGTTTTGAAAACTCTTGCTACTCATGATTGTTGCCATCCTAAAGACTGTTGTTTAAATCATACAAAGATAAAACCTTGTACACGTTTCAAAAAACCATACTGCGGCAATGAATCGACATCCTATTCGTTCAGTTTTGAAAATATACCGCTAATTATTTATTTTGAGTATAGGAGCTAAGATATGCTATTGTCCAGAAATGATGATTATCGGTTATTTTTTAGGAATAAAGCAGTCGTGAAGATTTACAAGCCATTATGGGAAGAAGGCATATTATTGTCGCCTCAGCATTTTCAGCAACAAAATCAATACAATGATTTTGTATCGGCGACTATGCTCAAAACAACAGGGGCATTTAATTGGGGTGTTGTACAACAGCATCTTGATTACAAGGCACTCGAAGTCGGTAAAGTGAAGGTTGATTTTTTGCAACTATGCCTGCCGGACGGAATCCTGCTGGATACCCGCTTGAGCAACGATATTATCGAAGCCCGTCCTTTAGACATCGTTCCCGAAACCACGAAAAGTACTTTTGTTTATCTGGCTATCCCGGTTTGGCAGAGCCACACTTCCAATTTACTGGGAGAACAAGACAGCATCGGCACGCCACGCCGTTTCAAAAAGTATTTCCAAACCGTTTCCGATTTATTTTCGGATGAAGAAGTCGAAATTGCAGTTGAACAATACAACATGCAACTCAGATTCGATTTTGAAAACAATGATAACTACATTTTATGCCCGCTAGCCAAGCTGGTTAGAAACGAGCATGGGAAATTGGTTTTCGACAGCCGGTATGTCCCTCCTTCCGTTCTGCTTGAAAGCTCCTCCTATTTAATGGAACTGCTACAAAGACTTAAGTCTTTACTGTTCTCACGCATTCATAGTTTGTCTGCACGCAGAAAAGCACGCAGCGAAGACCTTGTCGATTTCTCCGTATCGGATTCAACGCTGTTTTGGTTTTTGCATAGCTTAAACAGTGTTTATCCGGAAATCTCGCATTTGGAATTACACCCGAACCACCATCCGGAAGAACTCTACAAATTACTCAGCCGACTTTTGGGAATGCTCTATACCTTCCGCATTTCCGAATCGGTTGAAAACATCGATCACTACGATCATTACGATTTATATAAAACTTTCAGCGGTTTGGAAATCAAAATCAGAAACCTGCTTGATGAAGTGATTCCTTCTCCTGTTATTGAAATCAATTTGGATCACTTCAAGCCGACCCAATGGAAAGCTCAAATATTTGATAGCCGTATCGACGGCTCGGCAGAGTTCTTTCTATCGGCACATTCGGATACTTTGTCGTTCCTGGAGCTTCAAAAGCAACTGCCATTAGTCAGCAAAGTCGGCGCACCGGATGACGTAGAAAGAGTAATCAATACCGCCGTATTGGGCGTGCCGCTGCAACTGCTCAACCAAGCCCCGGCAGGTCTTCCTGTGCGGATGGACAATGTCTATTTCAGGCTGGATAAAAACCACCCCGCATTTAAACGCATGCTGGAATCCCAAGCATTCAGTATTTACGTTCCCGCCTCCGTAACCAATTTACGTTTAAGTTTATACGCCGTAGTAAACCTTTAATTGAGAGACATCTGTAAATGAATAATCAATTTTTAATCAGAAGCAGTTTACGTGATACCGCTATCGCCGTGGCCGCCCTCTCCGCCGGTGCCACGCCTGAAACAACTGCAACCTGGCACGAACATGGCAAAGCCTTAGTCACCCAATTTAAAAACCATCTGCACGAGAATGGCTTTTCATCAGAAGAAATTGATGCCTTATCGTATGCACAATGCGCCTTATTAGACGAAATCGCGCTCAAGCATCTACAAGGACAAGACCGCGATGCTTGGGAAATGGAACCGCTGCAAGTTCATTTCTTCCAGTCTTATCACGCCGGCGATGTTTTGTGCGACAGAATCGAAGAATTATGTACTCATAAATCACCCAATACCAAAATAGCCGAAGGCTATCTGAGCATTTTAAATTTGGGCTTTAGAGGCAGATATATTTTAGATGAACAAGAAGCTCAAAAATGGCGAAACGAATTAAGCCGTTTTTTACCGAAGCCTGCTTACACTGCTACAGAAACTTCAGACGGCCACTTTTTCCATTCCGACCAAAAAGGCACGTTGTTGCCCAAAAGCTTCTCCTTTAATCCGGGATGGGTATTTGCCTGCTTGCTGGCGGTCACCATTGTGACGTATTTCATATACGACTTTTATTTGAGCGGCTTAGCACAACAAATCACAACCAAGTAAGTACGACTGAAATATGAATTCAAATCGTTATACTTTTTTATCCATGCTGCTGGCTTCCGGGCTGGCAGCTTTCTGCATCATCGTTTTCTATGTCAATGCCCATTGGCTTATGAAAAGTATTGTGCTCCTGTTGATGGCTGCAAGCGGTGTCGCGCTATGGTTTTTCAAAGGGAAACAATTTTTTGCGAGAAATACGGATTATCCTCACGAATCTCTTGGCATTCACAGCCAGCTCAAAAATCTTGAGCAGGTGGATAAATTCATCTTCACTTTAGATGCTGATCCCGATTCAACGGATAACAAAGTCAGCGTTTCAGACGGCATCGCTTATATTCCTGTAAGCAATCCCGAACATTTAAATAAAGTGGTTATCGGCTTGATGGATGAATACAAAAGCAAACCGCTTTTTTTAGGGTTAGCGCTCGTTTGCCGCCCCGCTGGCCATGCCGACACCACTTCTTTGCTTACCAACTGTCTGAGAAATATTCTTTTCCTCCAAAAAAATCTTAATGCCTGCATCCCTGTAAATTTGGTCATCAAAATGCCTGTCGATTTTTTAGGGGAAAATGAGCTGCTAGAACCCGTATGGTTCTCACACAAATTAAACGCAGAAGTTCAAGAATCAAACTTACCGAAACAGTTTGAAAGCTTTCAACAATATTTGGCGTCAGAATTTATTCATAACCAAAAGGCTCTGCAAAACCGACATTACGTCCACCTGATTGAAACCCTTGAATATTTAAAACAATATTTTGAAAGCCAACAAAATACAGGGTGGAATCATATCAATGTGAGAACCATCGGCATTCTGAATAATGCTGCCGCATCCTCTCACTCTCCATGGCATAAATTTATCTCCAACCGCACAGGCCGTCTGAACATTCAATATGCCTATATCGGCCAAGAGAACTCCGAACTTCATTTGCCTAAAAAGATGATTGATCAAGATTCTTTTTATAAAACCAATTGGCAGTTGAAGTTAGTGTTCAAACTACTGTGTGTTGCAGCTTTAGCACTATGGATCGCAATCATGTGTTCGGCATACAACAATGCGCAATTCTTGAAACAAATTCATGCTCACGTAAATGAATTTAAGAATAAAGATAAGCTGCCGGAATCCGAGCAACAAAGAATAACCAACGTTTTATATGCCGATCTAAATACATTGAAACGTTACCAAAACGAAGGTATTCCCTCTTATTACGGATTAGGGCTTTACCGAGCCGAAGGTTTAATTCCTACACTTGATAAGTTATTGGAGCCACCGAAGCCCGTTGTACAAGAACCGCCTAAAAAAATTGAACCCGTGGTGTTAACGATTGACAGCCTTGCGCTCTTTGAGTCCGGCCAATACGAATTAAAAGCCAACGCCAATAAATCGTTGATTAACGTGATCAAGGAAATTGAAAAACAGCCCAATACTCAAGTCATTATTGAAGGGCATACCGATAATGTCGGAAATCCGGCCAGCAACCAGAAATTATCTGAGCAACGCGCCCTTGCCGTGCGCGATTGGCTGGTTATTTCTTCCAACATTCCGGCGAGCCGCTTTGCAACAAAAGGTTATGGCGACACTAAACCTATCGCCGACAATGCTACCGAAAACGGCAAAGCACAAAACAGACGGGTAGAAATCATCCTGATTCCCGACGAAGTTATCAATCAGAAATGACATCCGTCTTAAAAATATGACTTTCGTCTAAAAAATAAATTTAATATAGATAATTTAATTAAAATAAAGAAAGTTTCCTAATATTCGTATTGGGCAAACTTTCTCCCCTCGGGGGAAATCCTAACCTTCCTCATTAAACTAAGGAGTAATATATGGCAATTCCTGCTTATATGTGGCTGAAAGACGACGGTGGCTCTGCCATTAAAGGTTCCGTAGATGTAAACGGCCGTGAAGACAGCGTTGAGATCGTTGAGTTCCAACACAACGTTCGCATTCCTACCGATGCAAACACCGGCAAATTGACCGGCACTCGTGTTCACGAGCCGATCGTTTTGTACAAAGAATACGACGCATCTTCTCCCTACTTGTTTAAAGCGGTAACTACCGGTCAAACTTTAAAAGAAGTAGAAATCAAATGGTACCAAATCGACGAATCCGGCCAAGAGAAAGAATATTTCAATACTAAGCTGGACAACGTTAAAGTGGTAGGTGTTGCACCCGTAATGTACAACATCAAAGATCCGCAACGCGAGCGCTACAACCACCTGGAGCGCGTAGAACTGCGTTACGAAAAAATCACTTGGACTTACAAAGACGGCAACATCATCCACTCTGACAGCTGGAACGAAAGCCGCGCTTAAGCCGCTAAAGTGCTGCCCTCCGGCAGCACTTTTTACTAAACACATTAAAGTTAAACACATTAACTAGAGAATTATTATGTCTGCTCAGAATCAAGCTATGCTTCTACGCCGTTTGAATGCCTATTGCCAACAGGCTATGGAAGCAGCAGCCAGTTTATGCCAAACCCGTGGTCATGCCGAAATCACAGTCGACCACTTATTTATCAAACTTCTAGAGCTGGATGAAGGCGATATCGTATCCATTCTCCGCCGCTATGAAATCAATTCAGACGGCATCTGGAACCCGCTGCTCGCCACAATGGACAAACTGCCTCGCAATGTGCGCGGCAATCCCAGCCTTTCCAAATCTTTGGTGGCATTGCTGGCCGATGCTTGGTTGCAGGCTTCTGACGACGGTAGTACAGAAATCCGCTCGTCGCATCTTTATACCGCATTATTAAAATCACCCTACCGGTTGATGAGCCAAGACGCTTGGCCTCTCTTCAGCATCACGGAAACACAAATAGGCCGTCTGAAAAACTGGCTGGATGAAGTATCAACCGAAGGCATACAGCACTCAACTCATTCAGCAGAAAGCTCTGTTGAAGAAAATGCCGGCAAAACAGAATCTGCCGCACTCTCTGTTGCCCAAAACAATCAAAATGAAGCTCTGGCCAAATTTACCGTAAACCTCACCGAAAAAGCACAAAAAGGCGAAATCGACCCTATTTTCGGCCGCGAAACCGAAATCCGCCAAATGATCGACATCCTACTCCGCCGCCGCAAAAACAATCCCATTTTGGTAGGCGAACCCGGTGTCGGTAAAACCGCATTGGTAGAAGGTTTGGCATTAAAAATTGCCGCAAATGAAGTACCCAACATTTTAAAAGATACCCAATTGCTGGTATTGGATTTAGGCCTGCTGCAAGCCGGTGCCGGCGTGAAAGGCGAATTTGAACAACGCTTGAGAAACGTGATTGAAGCCGTTCAAAACGCTGAGAAATCCACTTTACTGTTTATTGACGAAGCCCACACTTTGATTGGTGCCGGCAACAGCGCCGGCGGCGCCGACGCAGCCAACTTGCTTAAACCTGCTTTGGCAAGGGGCGAATTGCGCACCATCGCCGCGACGACTTGGAGCGAATACAAGCAATACTTCGAAAAAGACGCTGCTCTGGAGCGCCGTTTCCAAATGGTTAAAGTAGATGAGCCTGATGATGAATCAGCCTTTACCATGTTGCGCGGCTTGAAACAACGTTACGCCGCCTACCATAACGTCCACATCCAAGATTCCGCCATCGTTGCCGCCGTCCAACTTTCCCGTAAATACATCACAGGACGCCAACTGCCCGATAAAGCCGTTGATTTGTTGGACACAGCCTCTGCCCGTGTCCGCATGAGCTTGGATACCGTACCTCATCAGTTCAGCCTGATGGATGCCCAAGCTGCATCCCTGCAACGGGAAATTGAAGCTTTGAAGACCGATGATTTATTGAGCCAAGCAACCGAATCACAACAAGAAAAAATGGCTTTAGCTCAAAAAGAGTTAGACGAGTTGAACGCGAAAAAAGCAACATTAACTGCACGCTATGAAGCAGAAAAGCAACTGGCCGATAAAGTGCAAGAACTCATCGTCCAGATTAAAAATCCCGACTTGGATGACCACGCCCGCACGCAAGCCAAAGATGAATTGCACGCAGCTCAATCCGAATTGGAAAAAATGGCTTCAGACGGCCAAAGTTTAATCTTTACCAGCGTTGATGAAAGCGTAATCGCCAACATTATCGCCGACTGGACCGGCGTGCCGACAGGCAGCATTCTCAAAGACGAACTGGCCAATCTGCTGCAATTGGAAGACATCATGTCCAAACGCGTAGTCGGCCAAGACGAAGCCATTCATGCCATTGCCCAAAGCCTCCGCGCCGTTAAAGCAGGCTTGAAAACAAATGAATCACCATTGGGCGTATTCCTTCTCTCCGGCCCTTCCGGCGTCGGCAAAACCGAAACCGCTTTAGCCTTGGCTGATGCGCTCTTCGGCGGCGAGAAATCATTAATTACCATCAATATGTCGGAATACCGCGAAGCGCATACCGTTTCTCAGCTTAAAGGTTCCCCACCGGGATATGTAGGCTACGGTCAAGGAGGCATCCTAACCGAAGCGGTTCGCCAAAAACCTTATAGCGTGGTTTTGCTGGATGAAATCGAAAAAGCGCACAAAGATATTCTCAACCTGTTCTATCAAGTATTCGATAAAGGCATCATGCGCGATGGCGAAGGCAGGGAAATCGACTTCAAAAACACCGTTATTTTGATGACTTCCAACTTAGGTGCGGACGAATTAATCCAACTGCTCCAACCTGTTGAAGAAACAGCCGACGAACAAACTGCTGCCGATGAAGCAGTTGAACAAAATGTTGAAGAAGCGGCTCAAGCCGAAGGAGAACAAACAGAAGCAGCTGCGGAAGATAACACCGTAGAAATACCGGAATACACCCAAGCCGAGCTTCAAGAAGCCATCCGCCCTATTTTGGTAGAACATTTCCAAGCAGCTTTGCTGGCAAGGATGCAGGTTATCCTATACAGACCGCTTCAAACTGAAGCTTTGGCTGAGATTGTCCGCTTGAAGTTGAATAAAGTGGCGGGGCATCTGTATGAACAACATCAAACCAAACTGGTTTACAGCGATGAATTCATCAATCTGCTCGCCTCTTCTTGCACCGTCAGCGACAGCGGAGCACGAAACATAGACCACTTACTCAACCAGCAAGTGCTTCCGGTTATTGCGCAAAGCTTCTTGCAATGGCAACAAAGCGTCGGACATCCTCCGAAACAAGCTACGTTAGGTGTAAACGACGGCGATATCGACGTATTGTTTGAATAAGGCAAACTAACGAACCTAAAGGCCTTGGAATGCTTCTATCTTCTCAATCACTAATAACAAGTATTGGAAATATACGTAAAGTATTCAAAGGCCTTTATTTTGTCTAACTATTAAGCCATAAATGCACAACATTATTTTCAGACGGCCTTAAAAAGCAAAAAGCTTCCAACTATGCCCTGATACCGCGTTACCTCAATGACGTAGCTAACCCCTCCTAGATTCCGCAAAGGCGTTCAGCCCTTTCAGCCAAAAAATGTTATGATTCCACCCAATCAACCGCCTGTATTTCCATAACTGAACAATGGTTACAGGCACATAACACCGCTTTTTCAAAAGGAATTCACTATGCCGTTGTTGGACAGTTTTAAAGTCGACCATACCCGCATGCACGCCCCGGCCGTGCGCGTAGCAAAAACCATGCGCACGCCCAAAGGCGACGATATTACCGTATATGATTTACGCTTCTGCGTGCCGAACCGTGAGATTTTGTCGGAAAAAGGCATTCACACATTGGAGCACCTGTTTGCCGGATTTATGCGCGAACATCTAAACGGCAAAGACGTGGAAATCATTGATATTTCTCCGATGGGTTGCCGCACCGGCTTCTATATGAGCCTGATCGGCACGCCCGATGAAGAACAAGTTGCCGCAGCTTGGCTGGCTTCGATGCAGGATGTGTTAAACGTGCAGAACCAAAACGAGATTCCTGAATTAAACGAATACCAATGCGGCACTTACCAAATGCACTCGTTGATTGAAGCGCAAGACATTGCCAAAAACGTCTTAGAACGCAAAATCGGCGTAAATAAGAGCGAAGACTTAATGTTGGACGAGAGCTTGCTCAATTCATAAAGCGAATTTAAAAACCAAAGCTGTGGTTTTCCGAAAAAATAAATAGCCGGATAAACCAAAGGCCGTCTGAAATTATTTTTTCAGACGGCCTCATGTGTAGAAAATCCTAGCATTGTTTACAGTATTTGAAAGAAAATTCTGTATGAACACCCATAAAAACACCCGCTTAACCCCACATAGCCGTCAAGCCATATGGCGCGCTTATACCCAAGACAAAACGATCGTTACCTCTTTGGCTAGGCAGTACAACGTCAGCAGAGTAACCATTTACCGCATATCGAAAGCCGCCCGGCTGCAATTGCTGACTCCCCAAAAGAGTACCAACAACCGTTTCAAACAGGCTAAATACGGTATGAAACTCCTGGCTAAGGTCGAGCGGGAAATTGAAGAGAAATTAAAGAAAAAAGCCAAACGCTACAATAAATCCTATCTTGGCGAGATGGTTCATGTCGATACCAAACGATTGCCGCTACTGTGCCATCAAAAAGCAACCGAACAGAAGGATTATCTGTTTGTTGCTATTGATGATTTCTCTCGGGAGCTGTATGCGGCCATCTTGCCTGACCGTACTTCGACCAGCGCGACCAAATTCCTAGTGCGCGATGTGATCGACTGCTGTCCTTATACGACAGAGTGTGTTTATTCTGATAACGTCATAGAATACAAGAGCAGAGCTAATCATCCATTTAGCGTCGCATGCTATGCGAACCATATCGGCTAATTGTTACCCGCGTCGCCCGCCCACAAACCAACGGCAAAGCGGAGCGGGTGATACGCACGCTGATGGAGATGTGGCATGACAAAGGGCAATTTAAAGATTCGGAATACCGGCGCAAGGAGTTGTGCCGATTTGTAAATGACTACAATACAGTCAAACCACATAGCGGTTTGAAAGGAGAGGTACCTTTCGAGGTGTTGCAGGCTTATTTTTTTCAACCTGTTGTGTAAACAACGCGACGATTTCTAACATCTCAGGCCGTCTGAAACATTCAGACGGCCTCGAAACACGGAGCAGCTTCGTTTCAGTAACATAGCCGTGGTTAATATTGTTCTGTTCCGACGACCTTGCCGCATGAAAATCGAAGTGCCTATACCCTTTTGCCGACATCGAACACCATTTCCGCATCAAAAGTAGCACCTACACAGGCGCAAACCCGCCGACAACCAATAAATTCGCTATAATAAACATCTTTTTTCAGACGGCCTTTCTATCTGCATACCCAAAGGCCGTCTGAAACATCATCATCTTCGGAAAGCAACCCCCAACATGCCGTGGAACATACCCATTTTCCTGACCTGGATGCGCGTTTTACTCATTCCGGTATTTACCATACTGTTTTACCTGCCACACGGATGGCTGGATATGCAAACCATCAACTGGACCGCGGCAATCATCTTTGCCGTAGCCGCCGTTACCGACTGGTTTGACGGCTTCCTCGCCCGCCGCTGGAAGCAAACCTCCGACTTCGGCGCATTTCTCGACCCAGTTGCCGACAAACTGATGGTGGCCGTTGCCTTGCTGTTGCTCGTCAGCCTCGGCCGCACCCACGCCATCTTCGCCATGATCATCATCGGCCGCGAAATCACCATTTCCGCCCTGCGCGAATGGATGGCACAAATGGGCAAACGCAACAGCGTAGCCGTTGCCACTATCGGAAAATTAAAAACCACCGCACAAATGGCAGCCATTTTGCTGTTGCTTATCGGATTGCAAGATTATCACGGCTTCAACCTGCTCACTATCGGTAACATATTGATGTTTATTGCATCTGTATTAACCATCTGGTCGATGTTCTATTACTTGAAAATGGCATGGAAAGAATTTAAGCATTAAAATCCAACAAAACCCTTGACAGCAAATTTTCAGACACTATAATAGCTTTCTCTTTTGCCGAAGCCCACAAGCAGAAGCAAAACCCAAGCGGGAATAGCTCAGTTGGTAGAGCGCAACCTTGCCAAGGTTGAGGTCGCGAGTTCGAGACTCGTTTCCCGCTCCACAGTTTACTTTCAGATGTAACTCAAACGCGGGAATAGCTCAGTTGGTAGAGCGCAACCTTGCCAAGGTTGAGGTCGCGAGTTCGAGACTCGTTTCCCGCTCCAACAGCTTACATTTGAACCCAAGCGGGAATAGCTCAGTTGGTAGAGCGCAACCTTGCCAAGGTTGAGGTCGCGAGTTCGAGACTCGTTTCCCGCTCCACATTACCAAGCCGTTTACACCACTTAAGCGGCTTGAATAGCTTTAAGGCGGGATAGCAAAGTGGTTATGCAGCGGCCTGCAAAGCCGTCTACGCCGGTTCGATTCCGACTCCCGCCTCCATTATTCAAATACATCCCTTACGGCGGGGTGGCAGAGTGTTTATGCGATAAGGGGTGCAACCCTTATACAGGCCGGTTAAAATCCGCGCCCCCGCCTCCAAAGTTATTTGTCTTTGATATCTCCATAAATAGATGTGAAAGACAAAGCCCGGGTGGTGAAATAGGTAGACACAACGGACTTAAAATCCGTCGACCCTAAACAGGTCGTGCCGGTTCGATTCCGGCTCCGGGCACCATAACCATCATGATTTTCCTAAGAAAATTATCTTTTCGTATCAAATAATCCTCAAGCAAAATCTTTCCGGTTAAAGTTACTGTGACAAATTTGTGTCGTCATTTTGCGAATGGCTCACCAAATCAGACAGTATCTGAGCATGTGACTGCAAATGCTCCGACGACAGGTGAGCATAGCGTTGAACCATAGACAGTGTTTTCCATCCACCCATCTCTTGTAACACCCTCAATGGCACTCCGCGTTGAACTAACCAACTTGCCCATGTGTGTCTCAAATCGTGCCATGTGAAATCTGTTATGTTGGCCAACTCAAGACTTCTCTTCCAGTACCTACTATTTATACCAACAATAGGATTTCCACGTTTGTTTACGAAAACGTACTCGGAGTGTTTTCCTTTCTGCCGCTTTAAAACCTCAATTGCGGCATCATTCAAAACAACACCCAAAGCTTTCCCAGCTTTCATCTCATCAGGATGGCACCAAGCAACTTTACGATCTAAATCTATTTGGTCCCACTTAAGATTTAAAACATTGCTTTGTCTTAAACCAGTATTGAGACTAAATATAATCAAATCAGCAAAGTATCGTGGTTTTGCCACCACTATAAGCCTTTGAGCTTCAGCAGGCTTTAACCAGCGTACTCGCCCTGCATCCTCCTTATATTTTTCAATGAAAGGTGCTTTGTCTATCCATTTCCATTTTTTTGCAGCTGCATTCAAAATAGAAATGATAAGAGATAAATAGCGGTTCTTCGTGCTGTCTTTGCATTTCAGATTGCCTACCACATTCATCACGAACTCGTTATCAATGTGATGCAAATAAACGCCTCTGAATTGTGTCAGCATTCGTATTTTTGACTTATCGTCATCTATACTTCTTTTTGCCGCCTTTTCTTTAAGCCACTTTAAAGCGGCTTCATCCCATAAACGCTTGGGCTTTTCGCCAAGTTGGGAAACCCGCCAAGCATCATGCTTGAGTTTATCTCTCAGTTCTTCGGCTGATTTTTTGTCTTTTGTGCGAGCAGAGCGTCTAACTCTTTTTCCGCTGGGTGTTGTAAAGTCAATGTACCAGACACCGTTCCCACGGCGATAAATCCTTCAGTTTTAAGCATTTTTCTTCACTCCTGTTAGCAAGTGAAGCCTGCAATTGCTCATTCTCTTGATTAGAAAGGAATGCGTCAAGTGCACGCTGTGTAATGCAATATTTCCGTCCCGGTTTTGAGGCGTTCAGACGGCCTTCACGGATATGCTCTCGAATCGTTTCGGGATGGCATTTGCAATATGCAGCAGCCTCTTCAACATCATATGTATTCATAGCTGTTCACTCATATACTGTTTCATACACCGTGTACGTTGCTGTTTTCAGAAATTCGGCCAGCTTTCCGATAGCAAGATGCCGTTTGATTTTTGGTTCCAGTATTAAAAAATCATTGCTCGTAATGTAAAAAAACAGGCAGTAGAATCTGCCTGTTTCCGTTTGTACCGGCAACAGCCGGTAGTGCGGGTAGTTGTTTTCCGGCGGAGTAAAGCCGGGCGGGGCTTTTATAGTTTGGATTACCGGAGTAGCTTCGCTTAACATAAATATGCCTCAACAAAAAGTAAGGAAATACTTTAGATATTCATAAATCAACGTTTGAACGGTCATTTTTTCCGTCGGATGCTTTTGAATAAATTGCAAGCCAAGAACCTAACACCATAAATGCAAAAATTCCGCCTACTAACCACATGTCAATTCCATTCCAAAACTGAGCCACAGTTGTGGTCTAAAATTGAGCCACCCTATGAGCGGTGTTTCATCCGGTAAGAATCATTGCCCGTCTCAAAAATATCACAGCAATAAGTCAGGCGGTCCAGTAAAGCACCCGTCATCTTTTCATCCATAAACAGTTTCACCCATTCGCTAAAGGCCAAATTGGTTGTCATGACAACACTCGTCCTTTCATGCAGTTGGCTCATCAGATGAAACAGCAGCGCACCGCCTTTCTGACTAAACGGCAGATACCCCAACTCATCAAGAATCAACAAATCGTACCGACATTGCTGCTCGGTCAGTTTCAGACGGCCTTCGTCTTTGTCTGCTTCCAATTTGTTGACCAAGTCCAGTACATTCCAAAAACGTACCCTAAATCCTTGTGTCGCCGCTTCGATACCCAATGCTGTGGCAATATGCGTTTTGCCCGTACCCGGTCCGCCTACCAACACCACATTACGCTTCTGTCTGATATAGTCCCCGCCCAAAAGCAGTTCCAATGCCGGACGGTGTATCAAACTCTGCTCAAAATCGAAGTCGGCCAAACTGCGGTGTTGCGGAAACCTTGCCTGGCTAATCCGGTTTTGGATACTCCTTGCGGTTTTGGCTATATGTTCGGCAGTCAACAACCGCTCCAGAATATCCAGCGTACCCCGTTTGCGACGGATGCCGTCCACTACGATTTCATCCCACTGCTCCGCCATCGCACCGAGTTTCAATTCTTTCAACAGTCCGGCCAGACGTTCATGCTGCATGATGCTTCTCCTTCATCGTATCCGTTTGTTTGCCCGACAGACTCAGTAAGCGGTCATAACGGCTGCAATCAACTGACGGCGGGACGGTAAGCGGGATGTCCCTAATATGGAAACGGGGTGGAGGCGGTTCTTTCAGACGGTTGATGATGTTCAAGACTGCCTCCGGAGTCGGCATACCTTCGTCCAATGCCAATTCCGCTGCCGTCAATGCCAAGTCGGCATCGTATTCGGCCATCAGGTTCAGCAGTTTGACCATTACCCGGTCTCCTTTGGGCTGCTTAAGCAAACAGGCTTTCAGACGCTCTATGACGGGCGGCAGTACCCAGCCGATAAAAGCCCTGCCGTCTCTTAACGCTCCGGGTTTCTTTTGCAGATAGGGCAAAAAATGCCAAGGGTTATAGCTGATGCCGTCTTTCACAAAGCTGCGCGGATGTTCGGCAATACAGTCGGTATCGCTACAAAAGCGGACGGTCTGTGCGCCGATATAAACCCTAACCGTATTGCCCGCCCATTCGACCGGTACGCTGTAACGGTGGCGTTCGACGGTAACCAAAGATTGGTTGCTGACTTTGAGTATCTCCAAACGTTCTGCCGGATAGGGACGGAAAGCAGCCAACGAATGCTTCTCCCTTTCCCATATGTCGTTAACCGGCTGCCTGTATTCGGGATGTTTGTGCTGCCGCATCAGCCGCAGGCATTGCTGTTGCAGGTAGTCGTTGAGAGAGGTAAAGGAATCAAAAGCCAAAGTCGGCTTGAACAATCTTTCGCGCAGGTGGCGTATCTGCCGCTCGACCTGGCCTTTCTCCCAGCCGGAGGCCGGGGTACAGGCAACCGGTTCAATGAGAAAGTGGGTCATCATCTGTAAAAACTGTGCGTTAAACTCTCTCTCCTTACCTTTGCCGATTCGGGTAACGGCGGTCTTCATATTGTCGTAGATACCGCGGGCAGGTACGCCGCCGAAGAAAGCGAATGCGCGGTTGTGCGCATCCATCAACATATCAGCTTTCTGATTGGGATAAGCACAAACGAAAAAAGCCCTGCTGTGGCATAAGCGGAAATGAGCGATATTTACCTTAACGGTCTGTCCGGCCAAACAAACGGTTTCGATACTCCAGTCAAACTGATAAGCATCACCCGGAGCAAAAGCCTGAGCCATAAAGACCGGAACCGGCTTGGGTTGGTGCTGTTGGCGGAATTTGCGGATAAATACGGCAACGGCACTGTACTGTCCGGCATAACCGGCATCTTTGAGGCGTTCGAAATGTCGACGGGCAGAAAGGTGTTGCTGTTTGGGCAGCCGGGCTTCTTGGAGCAACTGTTGGGTCAACACGTCAAGAAAAGGACCGAGCTTGGGGTAATGGGTTTGTTCTCTGCGGTAGACGGGGGGTTCGACTGTGGCGTGCTGCAGATATTTGGCGACTGTATTGCGGGAGAGTTTGAGTTGTTTGGCGATTTCACGTTGTGAGAGTTTCTGTCGGTGAAAAAGCCGGTGCACTTTTGCGATGGTTTCCATGCATAACATCCAGGTTGGGCTCCGCTGTGTGATAAAGCGGAGCAGTTTATAACAAACGGAGAGTGGCTCACTTTTGGAGCACAACTCCCCGTTTCCCTGGCTCAGTTTTGCACGATATTTAACACCTCCGTTACCCGTTTCCCAAAAGCAAAGCCCACTTATTAATATAAGCGGGCTTTTCAATATTGAGGCCGTCTGAATTATTCGGGCATAAACTCGTCATTTAAGATGTCGGCTATACTCCAAATCGCCTGTTCGGGGAAGGTGTTTTCCAACTCGGTTTCCCTTAAAGCGGCGGCCACTCCGTCCAGCCAAACATCAGAAACAAACTCTGCATCATCAAATCTGCTTTTAAGGCTGGGCGACTCTTTCAGTAATTTTCTGATGCCGCGCCGCTGTTCTTTGATGGTTGCTTTCCAAGAAGTACCCTGCCGTTCAGGCTGGAATTTCCATTTCAACAAATGGCAGATTAAAACCTGCAAACGGCTTTCCAAAGCCCGCTGCTCGCTTTTGCCCATATCCTCGATTTCCTCGGCCAAGTTTCTAAAATCAATATTGTTTACCAACCCCGCCCGCAACAGGCCTGCCTGCTCGGCAGCCCATGCAGCGAAGTCGGTTTCATAAGAAGTTGACATTGTTCATTCCTCCTTAAAATCAAATGCCTGTATCAGTTAAATCATATCATATTTATAAAAATCAATGGGTTTGCAAATCTACTTATCCGGCTCAATTAAACTGTCATAAAAATAACTTTCGTTACTTTCTCAAGAATTCGGAGTAAAATACCCACACGGAAGCCCGCTTTTTCAAACGGGCTTGGGTCTGGGTACAGACCTAAGACGGTGTGTGAGACCGTCTTATAAAGAGTGTGCATCATCGGCACACTTAGGGCGGTAAAGCCCTGAATCTGCCAGCAAAGAGGCAGTCTCAAAAAAATCAAACTGTCAATTGGAGCTTGTCCGTAGATTATCGCTCCGACATTGGGGATACGCCCCGATTATCCGATACGTTCAACAGCCGCCTGTTACCGGACGCCATCGCGCTACCCGGATGCGCGGCTTTTTTCTTTTTGGCACGTTGAAAGGTGCCTGCAACCGTTTGTCCGACTTACCCAAAGGCTCTAAGCCTTTTCTACGCTTGCCGTCTAAAGTTTTGGTGAAGCCTGCACATTTCAGCCAATATAAATAATAAGTATGAAAACTTAGACGGCTTCGAAGGCCGGTTGCTGCGATTTCGAATTGTTAAAGAACTCAATTCATAGCTTTAGTATATTTAAGATATATATTAATGTCAATTTTAAATTGACTTTTTTTAAAAGAAACTTATTAATTGTTGATTAGTAAGGATTTTATTTTTAATGCTATGACAGCAAAGATACAAAAAAGCCACCTGAAGATTTTCAGATGGCTTTTTTGTTATTTGACTAAGCTATGTATAGCTTCGATTTAGATTAGTGACCACACCAATAATTTGAGCATCGCTAGGTATTATTTCAGGATTGTTTTCGTTGTATTTTAAAAAATGCTGATTTTTTATATCTATGAAAAGTTTTGCAACAAATCCACGCCCATATTTGGATAAAACAAGTATGAAGTTACCATGTCTAGCAGTGATGTTCGGATTAATTGTTAAAACATCATTTTTAAAAATCCCCTCACTACACAAATCATCATTAGAGACACGAGCAAGAAACGGCTGAAGAAAGTCCAAATCAGGAACATTCTCAAGGTTTATTGGAACAGAGCTGCTTCCCGAGATATTAGAATAAGAAGCATCTCCAAAATTGTTACCTCCTACCTGTATGTGGGCAGCATTATTGTTGATGATTTGATTCTGAAAAGGCAATGGATAATTACAAACCTCTGAAATTTTTACCATAACATCAAATGTCGGTTTATTTCTACCCTTCTCAAGAGCGGAAATACTGGCCTTCCCAGAAAAACCAATTGCTTCTGCTAACTCTTCTTGCGTTAAGTTTGCCCGCTTTCTAGCATTTACCACCCATTTAGCCAAATCGTAGTGCATAGAACAATCTTGATTTAAATATTTTAATTCTATATAGCCCTAAAATACTTGTCGCATCTGAATAATTGACTATTTTGTATATTAAAAATATACTTAAATTGCAAATTATATTACTGAGGAAAATTTCAAATATGCAGAATGCTCTACAAACGGCAGTTTTTTTAATTGGAAGCCAAGCATCACTAGCAAGAAAACTTGGTGTTCAAAGATCAACTGTGAATAGTTGGATTCACGGGCGAAATAGAATTCCACCAGAGGCGGCGATTAAAATAGAAAAACTAACCAATTCAAAAGTAAAAAAGAGTGAATTACGCCCAGATCTATTTGACTGAGTTGGTGCGAAATTCTCATGCTCATCGCTGATCTGCGCCCACACCTAACCGAAAAATTCGTCCCAATCTATGACGAATTTATGCCCCTATACGCACATAAAAAAACAGAGCCTGTTACGGCTCCGTTGTATGGCGGTTGTTGCGGTTGTTTATGCCTGCATGGGGATAATGTGGTCGATTTCCTGTTTCAGAGACTGTTCCGCCACTTTCAGATCGTAGGCGTTTTGCAGGTTCAGCCAGCTTTGTGCATCGCCGCCGAAATAGCGGGCAAGCCGCAAGGCGGTGTCGGGACTGATGCCCCGCTTTTCGCGCACGATGTCGTTAATGCGCGGTGCGGGCACATGCAGGGCGACAGACAGGGCGTTGGCCGTCATGCCCAGCGGAATCAGGTATTCTTCGCGCAAAATTTCGCCGGGGTGTATGGGTCTCATCTGGTTATTCATGGTGGCTCCTTAATGGTAATCGACAATTTCCACATCGTAAGCATGACCGTTTTCAAAACGGAAGCAAACCCGCCATTGGTCATTGATGCGGATGCTGAACTGTCCGGTACGGCTGCCTTTGAGTGCTTCAAGCCTGTTGCCGGGCGGGGAACGCAGAAAATCCACAGTAACGGCAGAATCCAACATTTGCAGCTTGCGTTCCGCCGCTTTTTGGATAGCCCTGAATTTCAATGGGCAGCGGCCTTGAAACAGTTGCTCGGTGTGTTTGCAGTTAAAAGTTTGAATCATGGATATATTATATAACGCATAGCGTTAAACGGAAATCATTAAATGCTTATCGCCGACCTGCGCCCACACCTAACCGAAAAGTTCGTCCAAATCTATGACGAATTTATGCCCGTGTGCGCGCACGATTTTCAGGCGGCCTCGTTTCTATCTAATCTGTTTTGGTGGAGCGATGTGGCCGATAAAGAGCCGAAGCGGTGCGGTTGGCTCTATAAGACCGCTGCGGATCTGAAGCAGGAACTCGGTCTGACACGGCGCGGTTATGAAAAGGTGCGCCGCACCCTGCTCAAGCTCGGCTTGGTGCAATACCGGCGTGGCGGTGTCCACGGTAAGATGCACTGGCTACTCAATCGTGAAGTGCTGTTGGCCAAAATCTACGAATTGCGGGGCATTCCCATTCCCGAGGCAAACAGTCGCCATCACTATGACCGTGATAACTACCGCCTGCCGAAATTCATCCCGCTGGATTTGTGGCACAACTATCTCGATATGCGGATTGAGGCCGGTAAAAAAGCGGGCACAGGGGCAAAAAAAACCGCCATTAAGAAACTGGCGGCATTCCACAATCAAAATCTCGATCTTCGCCCCATTATGGAGCGGAGCATTCTTAAAGGCTGGTTAGGTTTTTATCATAACGATAACACCCAACCGAACAGGCCGTCTGAAGCGGCATTGAAAGCACAGGAAGAACGCACGCGGCGAGAACTGGAGGCAGCTGCAAAAGAGCGGCAGCAGCGCGCCCCACCGCAAGAAAAGCCCGACAAGCCCCCGCCCGAAAAACCTGATCTATCAGGTAATGACGGGTATCAAGCAATACAAAACTATTTGAAAAAAGGCGGTATGAAATCAGGCAAATAAGACCTGACGGCATCCCGCGGCTTACTATTACCCATACGTCCTAAACAAATGATTTTCACCCTGTTTTTGAGCAATTCAAAGGCTTTTTGTTACGGTCAATGCACTGCATCGGCCGTTTTTTTATGCTTTTTTCGTAAATTCGGGTCTTGAGGCCGTCTGAAACCGGTGGTATCCGTTTTCAGACGGCCTTTTCTATTGCTACAATTTATTCAATTAAATCATGTCTTTGTACATATTGTACAAAGTACACTGTACATATTGAACAAAGAACTTTGTACGCCGAGGACAATATCTATACAGAGATCACATCAGAGACCACTTACAGATATTAATAAGGCCATTCGGCCTGATGATTTTTTGTGCAAATGATTTTTCAATTTGGAAATAAACGTTTAAGTCATTTAGCAGGAAGGATATGCACGTTTTTTGTGGATAACTTAGTTGACAACAATACTACAAAGTAATAACATTGTTATTACATACAGTAAAAAGGAGCTGTGTAATGAAAACGACAATCAGAAAAATGGGCAATTCTCATGGGGTAATTATTCCCAAAGCCCTTATAAATCAGCTTGGCTTTAACGATTGTGTCGAAATGTCCGTTGTGGACGGCACTATTGTTTTGAGCAAACCCAAGCCTGCCGTGCGCAAGGGTTGGGCAGCGGCGGCTGAAGATTTGGCACGGCACGGAGAAGACGGTTTAACTTGGGAAAACTTCCGAGAAGATGAGGTTGTAGAATGGCGATGGTAAGGCGTGGCGAAGTGTTTTGGGTTCAATTGGATCCAACCGTAGGCAGCGAAATACAGAAGACGCGACCGTGTGTAATTGTTTCACCGTCTGAAATACACGATCATTTGAAAACAGCCATTATTGCGCCGCTCACTTCTGCCGGGCGACCGGCTCCTTTCCGCGTACCGGTAACATTTGGCGATAAAGACGGATTGGTTTTGTTGGATCAAATCCGTGTTGTCGATAAACGCCGGTTGGTCAAATCAATGGGGCATTTGAGCAATGAGGTGCTATCCGATATTTTGTCTGTACTCCAAGAAATTTTTATGGAATAACCCACTGACAGGCTTTGAAGCCGTCTGAAAAATTCAGACGGCTTTTTCATAACAAAAAAGTCCTTTTACTACAATTAATTGAATAAGGATTGCATGTGTATTTGTGAATAAATTCGATAAGACTTAGACTAAAAGTAAGGTATAATAAGCCTTACTTTAGAATGAAAATGAAAAGGAGCAGTTATGGCGACGACTTTGAAAATTACTGCGAAAAATCAAGTAACGTTTAAGAAAGAGTATTTACAGCACCTAGGCATCGGTACTGGTGACGAGTTAGAGGTATTAAAACTGCCTGGTGGAGAACTCAGAATCAGGGCAAAACAAAACCGATTAAAATCTGCCCGTGATTTTGCCGGTTGTATGGAAAATGTTGCCGGTGTGCACTTAAGCGTTGAAGAAATAAATGAGGCTATTGCGGACGCTGCCGCTGAATCAGGAGTTGCAGGATTGGAGAAAAACATATGAGCAGTTTGGCTGTTGATACGAATGTATTGGTCAGATTGTTTATCGGTGACGATAAAAACCAGCAGGAGACGGCTATCCGTTTATTTGAGGCTAATGATGAGATTGTAATTCCGACCTCAGTATGGATGGAAACGGTGTGGGTTTTGCTTAGGGCTTATAAAATACCGTCAGAAACGGTAGTAGCCCAGCTCAGAAACTTTATCGGCTCAGTGCCGAATTTAGTCGTGCAGGAAGATGAAGTTGAAGCAGGACTGTCTGTAGTGGAAAACGGTGGTGATTTTGCTGATGGGGTGAATGAATATCTTGGCAGCAGGTTGGGTGCTGAAAAATTTGCCACTTTTGATAAAAAAGCGGTTGGCATCTTAAACAGACTGGGTAGGCCGGCGTTGTTGTTGAAATAAGGTTATTTTGTGATGGAAAAGCCGCTTGAAAGGTTTCGGGCGGCTTTTTCTTAGTAGAATTGATATATGTACATATAACCTGTACAATAAAATCATGCTTAAATTTGGAGATGAAAAATGGACAATGTAGTCAGTTACACCGCTGCTCGAGAAGACTTGGCCAACATCATGACCAAAGTGTGTGATGATCATGTCGTTACACATATTACCCGCCGCAACGGTGGCAATTGTGTTTTGATGTCGGAAGAAGAGTACAACTCAATTATGGAAACGCTTTATCTGTTTGGCAACCCGACCAATGCTGCCCGTTTGGAGCATTCTTTGGCTCAAGCCGAGCGTGGCGAGTTTGTGGATGTCGAATTATGAAACACCGCTTTACCGCAGATGCAGCAGAGGACTTAGCCTACTGGGTAAAGCATGATGGACGCAAGGTGGAACGGATTAAAGTTCTGTTGGACGATATTAAAATCAACCACCCTAAAGGCATCGGTAAGCCGGAGCCACTTAGGCATCAGAAATCAGGTTTGTGGTCGCGTAGGATAGATCGGGAACACAGACTGGTTTACTCCGTAGAAGAAGATACGGTAACAGTTTATGCTTGCCGCTTTCACTATGGACGTTAGGTACAAGTTTTTTTGAAGAGGCCGTCTGAAAAGATTCAGACGGCCTTATTTACATCAAATTTTTCGCATCAACTTCAGAAGGTTTAAATTTAAATTTCCGAGGCTCACCCGGCGGAGTTTCAGGGGATTCTGAATTAGCCTCATTTGTTGGCTTAACATTACCAGAGATTTTTACAGTTTGTTGGGCTACATCTAGTTGCGTTTTTTGCACTTCTTCTTGCTGATTTTTTGTCAGGACACTCTCGGTTATCTCCGATTTTTCCGAAGACGTCTGACTAGGAATTTTCTGATTCTGCCGCACAGATTTTTTTTCATCAGTTTCTGTCCGGCTACGGATAAACCAGTTTAACGTAGTCATCCCCACAGTAATGCCATTCATCTTCAAAAAATCTAGTATTTGCTGCTGGGTGTAACCATGAGATTTAAGCAGCAGAATATCTTCTCGGTACGGTTCCAGCTTTGAACTTCTACCTCTTTTCTGATGAGCTTGAATAAATTCGGCTGCTGATATTTTCGGCATACTAATCCTATCCAATTATTATCTAAATTAATCCAATAAAGTCTATATTTATCTATAAATATATCAATTAATATCTATTTTTGTCTAGCTAAATATCAAATAAATACCAATAACAATCTAATCAATATCTATCATCATCTAATTAATATCCATATAAAACTATTTGTAACTAATGTAATCTAAAATTGCAAACGTTACTATCTAAGTCCGCGCGTACCTCACCCCTGCTAAAAACGAAAAATTTCCTAAATAAACCTATTTTTAAACTAGACGCAGGATAGGCAGCGAGTGCCAAAAAACGCCCTAAAGCGTTTTAAAAAATTCCGCCAAGGCGGAAACGCCGCAGGCGGCTGTCCCGTAAACAACCATCGGGGGCGGTCGCCGCCGTGTTGTCTATAGATGTCTAAATTTCAAAGCGCAAAAAGTCCAGACCAAGACGAGTGTCTTTGCACGTCTTCCACCTTTTCCACCACGCCGCTAGGGGCGCACCGGACAAAGATGAAAGCCGCACAAAGCCAGTCTGGACTTTTTGCGCTTTGAAATTTTTAACGACATCACAACACGGCGGCGACCGCCCCCGATGGTTGTGTGTTGTTAATTATTTCACATGAAAGGAATGACTATGGGATTGGACATGTACGGCTACACCATGCGTGCCGAGTTTGCGGGCGACCGACAAACCGATGAAGAGCGCGAGCAAGCGCAGCTAACCGATATTGCCTATTGGCGCAAATTCAATCATCTGCATGGTTGGATGGAAGAGCTTTACAGAGAAAAAGGCGGGCAAGACGAGGTGTTTAACTGCCGAACGGTAAGACTGGAGTTAGCGGACTTGGAACGCTTGGAGCAGGCGTTGGACAACGACGAATTGGAATATACGCCGGGCTTTTTCTTCGGAGGAGAAGAGGTGTAGCCCGAAGACATAGAAGAGACCAAGAAATTTATTGCAGCCGCCCGCGAAGCCATAGCAAACGGCTTGGCAGTCTTTTATGACAGTTGGTGGTAATCGTTAACCATGTTTCAGACGGCCTGTTGAGGCCGTCTGAACAACACAACGGAGATTAAACGGTATGGCCGACATCAATAAAGAGATTGTCAGACTGTTTCATACGTTCGGTGCTGCCTATCGGGTTGCAGATTTATTCAGGGATTTTGTCGAAGTGGCCGCCATTGTATTGATAAACCAATACACATTTGACGACCAATGGGAGCAACGGGAAAACCGTTACCACGAAATCCGCAAACAGTATGCGGAAAGTGATTTTAAGCGGTTTGCAGAAATACTGGGCTTATTGATTGTTGAAACCCATAGCCACAGAGAACAGGGATTATTTGCCGATATTTTAGGCTGCCTGTATATGGATTTAGGTTTGGGCAACCCAAACAGCGGGCAATATTTTACGCCCTACAACATCAGCAAACTGATGGCAGCCATTGTTAATCAGGATTTGGCTGAAAAGCTGAAAACCGAGCCATTTGTAAGCGTTTTAGAGCCTACCTGCGGAAGTGGGGCGAACGTGATTGCTTTCGCCGAAAACGTCCGTTCACTTGGCTACACACCTGCACAGCACATGGTCGCTATCGGAACTGATATTGATGCCTTGTGCGTTTGGATGTGTTTTATCCAATGCCAACTTTACCGTATCCCCGCAAAAATCGTGCATGGCAACAGTTTGACGCACGAATTTTGCGCGGCTTGGTGTACGGCCGATTGGATACTCGGCGGCTTCGGTCAGGCAATGGCGGACAGAATATCCGCCGACAAGAAAGAAGCAGCAGAAAGCAAAGAAAATCCGATTACGGCAATACCGCAGCGCATGTTTACGCTTGAGGAACAGCTTGTTTTATTTTGACCGTTTAAAAAAGGAAATAGAAATGAAATATCGGTTTGAAAACAGAAATGACGGCAGCCGCCTGATGGTGGCCGAATTGGATAGCGAGCTTGACTATATCGGCTGCACGGATGAAGAGTTGGACTGCTTGAGCGAATATTATCGGGACTTAACCGTAACTTTTGATATAGACCTTTATTGCCGTCTGCACAGAATGCTATTAGCGGCGGGCGAAAGCCGAAAAATGGTCAAAGTCTATATGGAGGCTTCGATACGGAGTATTAGCGGTTCATTTGAATATGCGCTGATGGGATGTTGTTTGGAAATCTGTTTTTACGGTGCACTTGATATTGCCGCCCATTGGTTTTGGCGGAATACCAATATTGATTTTAATGTTGAGTTGGATTTCCCGCCTGATTTTTATGTAAACCCCGCTGCATGGTTTGAAAAAGAGATTGCAGCGAAAGGGATTACAAACGTTGAATCAGTAAAGGAGGCCGAATAATGGAAGTAAATAATGTCGCTTACATTCTCGCTCAAATATCAGAACTTCACCCTAAGCAAATGCGGGAAGTGTTTATGACGATGTGGCGTGATATGGACGGTTTGAATGACGGTTTGACCGCTGACGATAGCATAGAAATTTTTGCTTCGGCCTTAAAAGGCAGTTCCGATTTTACTTACGACTTACTGGCTCAAACATGTGAGGATTACAGTGTCGGAACTATGACGGACACGTTTGCATTGTTACCCCGCACAACGTATGACAAGTTGTTTTCAGACTGCCTGAAAGGGGATTTTCCACCCAATACAAGGCTAGGCACAGTAGCCTTAACTAATCTGCTGATGCTGGAAAATGTCGCCAATGTTGAGGCCAGCATAAGAAATGGTTGTATAAGAGCAACACATTTTATAGGTTCAGATGGAAAATTTATCTATGATACAGGAATTGATGATGAAGAAAATCTATGGAAAGTTGAAGAATTTAGGGAAGCCTACCCTAAAACTTGGTGGACAATTGAGCAAGTAATCTTTAATTTTTGATGTAGCAGGCCGTCTGAAAGAGACGGTTTCAGACGGCCTGAATATGGCAGATGGGAAAATCGTTTGTCAAAATCCAGCTCGCAGCAGCCCCGTTTCCGGCTCCGTACCTCCGCCCGAAACGTCCCCACGCCCCCAAGCCGGACTTGACCATGCCGACCGCTCCGGCACCTGCGGCAACCTACGCAACCGGCAAGCCCAAGCCCGACTTGCCCCCTCCTGCGGGATTATTGTTGTTTAAATGCGTGTAGCGTTGTCACCAAATAGATGCGCCCCCTTTCGGGGGCGTGATTTTTATAGCAGATTAAATAGGAAAGTGACAAAATCCGCTATTCGCCATATCCGCCATACTGTACGGATAGCGTCTTGCACTTTCCTGATCCGCGGAGCTTTAAGACCATCTTTTTTCATGGTCCATCCTCCTAGATAGGTTAGTGGCACATGCCACGCCCTATATCCACCGACCCGCAAAATACCCGCTGTTCTGTTGGGTTAGTGTTAATGTTTAATCAATTGCTTTCATACTTCCATTATAAGCATATGATTTACATATATAAAAATAAATAGCAAGCAGATAGAATGTAATCTTTAAAGTTAGGTCATCAATTGATGATATTGCATGGATATCCGTGCAAAAAAAGTATGAATTTCTTAAAAATAAAAAAATGTAGAAATTTCTACACAATAGGATAATAATAATAATATATATATATGTATTCTTATGAAACAAAAGTTTATCTAATAATATAAGAATTTTATTAAAGGAAAAAGCTTAGATGAGCAAATATCAAATGACCGTTGATCTTAACGTCTTGGAGCATTTGGGTATTAATCTGTATAGCAACCTTTCAGCTGTTTTAACTGAAATTGTTGCAAATGCATGGGATGCTGATGCTGAGAACGTTGCCATTACCGTGGACGAGAATCGTCCATGTCAATTTATTGAAATTCACGATGATGGTAAAGGTATGACAATTGACGAGATGAATAGAAAATACCTAACCGTAGGCTATAGACGACGATCTGACGATCAAGATCCTTATGGAAAAATAACTGCTAAAGGTCGACCTGTTATGGGTAGAAAAGGATTAGGAAAACTGGCTCTTTTTTCAATAGCAGATCAAGTGAAAATTCAGTCAATAGGTCAGGATAACGTGGCGCATGGTCTTAGAATGAGTGTTGACAAAATAAGAGAGGCAATTAGTAGAGGACAGAATAATTATGAACCTATTTCTTTACCAGAAAGCGATATATCAATACAAAGAGGTACGCATATCAGATTGGACGGTATCAATAAAAACAAATTAAGTAGAACCATCAGTAGCCTGAAAAAACGTCTTGCCCGTCGCTTCTCTGTTTTAAGTGATAATTTTACCGTAACTATCAATGGTCAAAAGGTAACTCTGTCAGACCGCGACGATTTGGAAAAATCTCAATTTATTTGGATTATTGAGGGAACAAATCTTGATACATCAGGCTTCAAAAATATAAAAGAGCAGGATATAGTTCCAAATCATCTAGAGTCATGGGAAACTGGAGAAGATGGTAATCCTGATTGGAAGATTACTGGCTGGATTGGTACAGCAGAGGTGCCAAAGCAGCTTGATAGCCCTGATATAGGCAATCTTAATTCCATTGTCGTTTTATCTAGAGGGCGACTTTTTCATGAAAATATACTGGACAAATTAAATGACGGAAGACTATATACCAAATATCTCACTGGGCAAATAGAAGCTGATTTTCTAGATACTGACAATAATCCAGATATTGCTACTAGTGACCGACAACGCATACAGGAAGACGATCCTCGCTATAAAGCACTATTAGCTTTCATGCGTAGTACGTTATCCCAAGTTGAACGTACTTGGTCAGAAAGACGGAAAAGACATGCCATTGCAGAAGTGCAAAATACATCTCCCGCACTTCAAGCATGGATAGATGGACTTCCTAAGGGTTATAAAAAAAATGCAGAAGAACTCATAGCAACTCTTCACGCACTACCTGTAGATAATGTGAATGATAAAAAAACATTATATAAACATGGAGTCCTAGCATTTGAAAGAATGCGATTAAGAACCGGAGACGCTACAAGAGTCACAGAATCAGTCCAATCCATTGATAAACTTATAGAATTATTTGCTGATAGGGATGAATTAGAAACGTCTTTATACGGAGATATAGTACGTTCCCGTCTAGATACAATCAAAAATTTTCTAGACTTAGTTAACGATGATCAGAAGGAGAAAGTGCTTCAACAATATCTTTTTGATCATCTATGGTTACTAGACCCATCATGGGAAAAGGTTGAAAATACTGCCATTATGGAAAGTCGCCTGCTTAAAAGTGGCATTAAAGTTGATACCTTAAGTGATAAAGAAGCTCTCAGTAGAGTAGACATCGCATATCGAACTACAGCAAAAAAACATTTAATTATTGAACTCAAAAAAGTAAGTCGCAATTTAACAATATTTGAGCTTGCGGAACAAGGAAGAACTTATGTGAGAAAACTAAAAAAAATATTACTTGAAACTGAGAATAATCCTAGTCCGAATATTGAAGTTATATTTGTTATAGGCAAACCTTTAGAGGATGAAGAGCGCGATCCAGAAAGCATTAAACATTTTATGAATGGAGTATCTCCTGGTAGTCGCATAGTACATTACGACTCACTAATAGAGAATGCGCAAAAAAGCTATCAGGATTACCTTAATGAGACAGAAAAATTGAATAAACTGGATCAAATTTTAGATAATATCTGAAAGCTTTGTCCAACCACTCGCCCTAATCCAACAGGTACTGCATTACCAATCATACGCCCAATTTTACTGTAACTTGGGCGTGTTTTTTTTATATCAATAAAAATATAATCAGGAGGGAAGTCCTGAAAAATAGCAGCCTCTCTCAAAGAAATCGCTCTGTCCTGTTCAGGGTGTCCGAAACGCCCGTTACCAAATCCATAACATAAAGTAGTCATCGTTGGCGCAGGCCTATCCCACTCCATGCGGCCGTATACACGTTTATAGGACTGTCCACTTGCTTTACGGTGGCATCCTGCCCGTAATCCTTCTGGCCAGTCCATCCAAGTACCACCTGGCTTAGATGCTTGGATCCTTTTAAGATTAATGTCCGTCAAACCAGCACTACGGTGCAGGCTGTCACCAACATACTGTTCACCTGCAGCAATTGGAGGTAAATGTCCAATTGCTTCGCGTACAGTTATATGTTTATCTTTATGAGTAGGAGGGAGTAGAGTTACCTCGCCAATCCGAGAAGCCAATAATACATGTCTACGACGCATCTGTGGAATACCATAATCTGCACATAAGACTGCTTCAGCCCAAATTTGATAACCCTGAGTTTTTAAATTAGAAACAAAGTCGTGATAAACTTTATGCTTTGTTACGTCCGGTACATTTTCCATTGTCACCAATTCTGGATTAATTTCTCGAATTAATCTTGCAAATGCATACAATAACGGCCATTTCTTGTCATCACGAGCATCTCTACCTTGATTATAGGTAGAGAAAGGCTGACAGGGGGCACATCCGGCCAATAGCTTAATAGCACTTTCTGAATAATGTGCTTTAATCTCATCTCCGGATACTTCTTGAACATTCTTTAAATAGAATTTTGCCCCTTTATTGTTGTATTCGTAAGGAAATGCGCAGGTTGGCTCAATATCATATCCTGCTTTTACAGCAATACCAGCTTGAATTAGACCAGCGGTAAGCCCCCCTACGCCGCAGAACAAATCCACAGCTTCAATTCTTGGAATATACAGTTCTTTTTTCATAGAAGAATTATACCTTTCCGTATCAAAATAAAAAAGATACTTCATAATAGTAAGTGTAAGTGTTTTTATTTCCATTATTCAGTTTTCAAAATTGATTGCCTGCTGTGCTGTCCGCTGTTCGTGCAGATTGACGAAAACGAAAGAGATATTCGTGTGAACGGACGCAGCGGTCGGTGACGGATTCGGGCATCGGGTTGGTTTTATGCCAAATGCTGTCTTGGTGCAGATACCAGCCGTCGGCCTGCAAAGCGAGGGCGACACGCCACGGAATGCCGATCAGGTCTTTGGCTTTGAGGCCGTCTGACAGCGGTGTGCTTTTCAAACGGCCTGTCAGTTGGGTTCTCGTCTGAAACGAATCTTGATACCCGCTAAACGGGCTGCCGTCGGCATTACGGCCTTTGCCGCTGCCTGCATAACTGTCGCCGAGGTTGAGCCATAAGGTTCCGTCATCGGCCAATACTTCACGCACCCTGCGGAACACTTCCACCAAGTTGGCAACATACTCATTCACGGTCTGCTCCAAGCCGATTTGTCCGTCACAACCGTAATCGCGCAAACCGTAATACGGCGGTGAGGTAATGCAGGTTTGAACTTTCACGCCTTGTTGGGCCAGCTGGGGCAGCACAAGGCGGCAGTCGCCGGTAAACAAGGTATTGTCGGATTTTCTATATTCCATACTGGTTTGTTCCAATGAAATAAAACCCGCCCACTTAAATGTGGGCGGGTTTATACATGATTACCAATTAGTTTAAGCAGATAGGAACCCTAAATCTTTTTCACCAAGCCATGTCAGAGACAGACCCGTACTGACAAGGGAAGCGTCTATCATCACAAAAACATGTTTGAGAGCTTGAACGGCATCTATTCCATGCACTTGAAAATTCATGTCTTCTCCTGCACCAACAATTCGATACCGGCAAATCCACTCTTCTTCATGCACTTTCTCTGGTTGGGCAATAAATACATCTACCAATGTTTCGGGAGAACCGGCAACAGCCAGTGTTCTGTGTGCAATGCAAGTATCTTTGGTTATTTTCTCGCTCATGATTTGACCTATCCATTACTTATTCAATAAAGCCGGAAAACCTATTTTCCCGTTATTTTTGGTACAGTATGCAAGGCGTTCGTTTGCAGATGACCAACAAACTGCTCTTTTCGTACTATTTTTTACCTTGTTACACGCTGCTATATCGGCATTATGCTGGCGGTTGCATGATTCATACTTCGACCATTGAGCAGATACGGATGTTGAATATAATGCCGCTACCAAAACCGTTAGAGTATATAATTTTAGCTTCATCATTTAATCCTTTGCATGAACACTCTCCAATGAATTTAATTCATTGAACAATACAGACAGTATAAATAAAGAAAAGTTTTTACTTAAGAAAATGAAACGATAAGTCAACGAGAAATACTGTCTTCGTGTCCTTTCTCCATCACCGCCGATGGATGCTCTAACTTTTCGAACCTATGATTGCCATGTATTCGGTCAAAGCTGCTTTGCGCTTTGGTATCAAACGATTGCCCGGCCACATCTTTTGCCAGTTGGCTGATGATGCGGGCTTCGGTTTTATTGCCCATCTTATAAAGCTCTTTGGCTATTAGGCCGTATTGCTCCAGGACAATACCGCGCGTCTGCATGGTTTCCCGCAAAAAAGGATGCTTGGGGCGGTCATTGTTTTTCAAGGCTTCTATCAATTCGATGGCCTGTTGTCTTGCCACATTGGATAACACACCACGTTGGCGCATGGCACGCAGCAGGCTGTTTTCCGGCTTTTGGACTTTGCCCCGGTGTACGCGTTTAGTGGCCGCGCACATCACGCCTTCTTCGCGTAACTTTTCAGCAAACCGGACACGCCACTCGAACAAATCGGCTTTGCGCGGGTTGAGCCGCTGCCCGAACTCGTCCCGCATCAACACGCACAAGTGGACGTGAGGGTGCTTCGGCTCGTCGGGATCGTGGCTGTCGTGGTGCAGGCCGAACACATATTGATGCCCGGCAAATTGTTCGGCGGCGAAGTTGCGGGCGGCATTCAACACCGCATCCGGCGGCGTGCCTTCGGGCATGGACAGCACAATATTGAGTGCTTCCTTATGTTTGCTTTCTTCGGGAATGCCGAGTTTCCGCCAGTCGTCTGCAAAATCCATGACCGCGCGTTTGCCGATCAGCTTTTCGCCGGATTGCGTTTCCAACGGCACTTCGCCGTTTCTTGATACATAATCCAAATGGTTGCGTACACCGCGCATCCCTTTAGAGTTTTTACTGAGCCGCTTCGGGATTTTAACCATCACTTCGGGGTGTTTAAGTGCGGCGGCGCGCAAGTTGGCCAAACCGCTGCCGGGCTTCAAAGGCTTGGCATGGTTGCGCCGCCCATTGCCGAAATACAGCCCGCCGTCTTTTTTGGCTTTGACGGCACGGGTTTTATAGCCTAAAAACCAATCGTCTATTTTACGGTGCATCGATCTACGCTCCTTAATGGCTTACTCGCGCTTGCGGCGGCGGTTGGTTTGCAGCACATGGTTTACTTTGCCGACGTGGGCATCAATGAACTTTTTCAGTTCGGTAATCTGTTGGCTGCTCAAAGATACGTTTTCGCCCGCATTCAGGCGGCGGGCGATTTGGTTGAGATTGCGGCCTATCATGACCAATTGGTAGTTTGACTGCGACAGCACATCGGCTTCAAATGCCGACAAAATCGGATGGTGCGAGATATGGGATTGGATAATATCTCTGACGACATCATTGATGGAGCCGCGACGTGTCTCCGCTGCCGCCTCAAGATAAGCACGGTCTTTATCCGGTAGGCGCAGGGTGATGCGCTTTTTACATTTGGGCGGCGGCAGTTGTACCGGATCGGGTTCGGCGGCCGCTTCCAACTCTGCCTGCAACAGTTTTTTGGCCAATAAAGATACACTGGCTTTCCCGAAACGTTTAAAGGCCACTTCGCGAAGAGAATGTAATTCGTGTTCTTTTAGACCAAACACCCTGACAGGTATTGATTTCGCTTGGTTAGCTGTTTCATTCATAAATCATACATCCCGAAAAAGCCTGCATCGCGTATAGATGCAGGCTAATCTACGAACGCTATACAGAATCACCGCTCAATGCCGGTTTCAGCTTGCCGCTCCGGCGTGGTTTCATATTTGTTTGCGACTGCCTGCGTTTGCGAACGGTAAAAATTAATCCGTGCCTGTAACTGCACATCGGCAGGCAAGCCGGATATGGTTTTTTCCAACGCATGTTCCAAAACCGTGCGGTGCTGTTTATCTTCCGGTGACAATGTGGCCGTCTGCATCAGGTATAGGTGCTTGAGTACGTTCAAGCTGCCTTGCGTACTTTGCTTCGTCCCACCATTGGAAAAGGCCGTCTGAAGCGTTTCAGACGGCCTTGAAAGGTGTGTTTCGGCAAGCGGTATCAGATTGCTTTTCAAACTGCCGCAGTTACCGGCAGGTTCAATCCCGCCCGGGTCGAAGGCGACATAAAAGTTTTCGGACGGAGAATAAATGCCGTCAAAACCGCGCCCCCTGATAGCGGCGATGGTGAGCAGCGCGTTCTTTTCTGTGCGGGTTTCACTCAGGTAAACCAAATCTTCGATATCGTTCATCAGCGGGTTTTGGTTGCCGCGCACATACACGGTATTCAAAACCAAACCTTCGATATCGATACCTTGACGCAAAGCAGCTTCCTGTGCGGCATCCGCCGTTGAAAACCGCCCCAAATCCCGCCGGTTGTCTTGTTCGTCGTACCAAACGGCTTCGATGACGGGTGTTCTTTCCGACGGCGGATACAGCGACGGCGATTCCGGGTTCAGCCTGAGAAAAACAGGCATTACGCGGCCGTTTTCTCCGGCTGCCTGTTCGGCATAGCTGCGGCTCTCCGCAAAGTAAAACCCTTTTCCCCAATAGCCGATGGCGGATTTTTCCAAATCAAATACGCCGAATGCCTTATCTCGGGTGCCGTGATATACCACCAGCGGCTCCCCCGTGCGCCGGTTGACGACTTTGGAGGCACCGGAGGGATCGTTTTCCCAATCACCGAACCAGTTTTTAAATTCTTCCGTGCGTACAAGTTTCCATTGATGGAAATCCAGTTCGGTTTTACCCGACGCTTTGGCCGCTTCGTATGCCTGCTCCTGCTCTTTGCACCGACTGTTATGGCTTTGGTAAAAATTTATTCTTGCCTGTAACTGCACTTCAGCAGGCAGCCCGGATATGGTTTTTTCCATCGCCTGCTCCTGAGTTTGAAGACGGTGCTTTTCCAATCCGGGCGGCTCTGCCGCCATCCGTCCCCGGTAAAGGCGGCGGCCGTCTTCCAAGATTTCCTGCGGCAACGGGTCGCCGGTATCAGGATTGTTGCGGTCGAACAAACCGCTGTTGTTGACGGCGGACTTTATTTGCCCTTCTACATTCATAAAATAGCCTCCGAATCCGCCTTGGCGGTTGCGTTTCTGCCAAAGAGCTTTGGCCGCACCCGTCTGTGAACGGGCGGGATAGATTTCTTCGCCGATGCACTGTTCGGCAAAACGGTAAAGCGCGGAGCCTACACCTTTGCTCCAGTAGGCTTCTTCTATTTCGACGCGGTACGGCACGAAGTAACGGCTGCCGTCCTGTTTGGCCAGCGGGCGGCTGCCCGAAAAGCCTTGCCCTCCGTTTTTTTCGTGCGTTAATAAAAGACCGCCGACAAAGCGGTTGCTGCCTTCGACGCGAATATGAAAGGTGTTGGCATCAACCCGGCTGAAGCGCAAGGTTTCATGCACTGTCTCGGTTTTGGCCACGTCTTCGTAAACGGTCCGGGTACGGTTGCGCTGCTCGGGTATGTAGCCGTCTTTGGGTTGTGTCGATATTGCCGATACTTGGCCGTCGGCACCGTATTTAACGTATTCCGTTACCGTTTCCCGGACACGCCGCCTCTGCTTTTCGGTAAAGGAAATGTCGCGGGTCAGGCCGTAAGTGTCGGCAGCCGGTTCGGGATAAAAAATCTTCGGTTCGCCGTTGGCATCAAGTAGCCGACCGGGAACTCGACCGTTTTCCCAATCGCCGAACCAGTTTTTAAATTCATCCGTGCGCACCTGCACCCATTGCCGGTAGTCAAGTCCGGTCTTACCGGCGGCTTTGGCCGCATCGTAGGCCGTGCGGCCACCCAAGCGTTTTTCGGTGATATAAAATCCGGGGCTTTCTCCGTATTTGGCTTCGGGCATGATTTCTCCAATAAGAAAGGCCGTCTGAAAACATGGTTTTTCAGACGGCCTGAAGGGTTACGTTTGAATCAGCGGTCGAACTCTATTTCCCCCTGCCCGAGAGTGGGTTTATCGCTTTTTTGCCGGATTTGCCCGGAAACCTGACTGACGTAAAAGTTGGTGCGGGCCTGCATCTGCGTTTGCTCCGGCAAACCCTTAATCAGATTTTCCATCTGCGATTCGAGCAGGTTGCGGCGTTGCCGTTGCGGGTCGGGAAACAAAACAGTCTGCTTCACATAGGCATCGCGGGCGGCTTGATATTTGTCCGACAAAGCAGATTGCCGTGCTTTATCGACAACGGTATCTTGAACAGGGTTTTCTACGTTGTTTATTTTCAGCGTTTTTTCGCGTTCCTGCTTATGCAGGGCACGGATATGATTATAGGTATCGCGGAATTTGGCGTATTGTCCCCCTTTAACGCCTTGCAAATGACTGTAACCGAACTCCTGTTTGTCTTCGTGCCACACAATACGGGCTTTTTCCACGCCCGGCACAAAAAAGCGGTTGGGATACTTGCGCCACTGCGTAATCTCTCCCGCTTCCAACATAGGCTTTAAAAATTCGGGAATCAGGGTGCGTGCGACATGATCAATTTTCCGCTGCTCCCGCTCGATGGCCGCCTCTGTTTTTTCGATGCTTTTTTGAAGGGTAAGCAAACTCTCGTTCTGTCGTTCCCAACGGTTCATGGTCGCTTGGCCGTTACGCTTGTCGTTAAGCGGTTGGCCGTTTGCAGACTGCACGTCGTCGAAATGCGCCTGTAATTTGTTGTCGAAAGCAGTCTGCTTTTTGGCCAAAGACTGCTGCAAAATATCCATGCGTTTACTGCCGGCGGGTTTGCTTTCATTCTCCATGAGCTTACTCCGAAACAAAATAAGCCCGAACTGCGGTGTCCGGGCTGTACGGTTTAAATGTGAATAAGGCCGTCTGAATTTCAGACGGCCTTTTGACAATTGCAGATTGTGAATACGGGTTGATTTACTCATCAGGCCATTTTTGCCATTGGGGCAGTACGGCAACAACGGTCAGGTGGTTTTCTGATACTGTGTAAACTATGCGGTAACGCATTGGAAATAATTCACGGGTACCGTTAACGATTCCCGGTTTTCCCATTTGAGGTTGAGTTGCTGCCAAATCTAATAACCGCTTCATTTCCGCATAGGCTTTTTGGGCCGAAGCGGAACCGGCATAATCCCGTCGGGCTGCCAAAAGCTGCTTGCGCTGCTGTACGGCCTTATCCGTCCACTCTACCTGCATCTGCATTTCTTTCTTCATCAGCCCATTGCTCCAATAATGCTTCCATTTCCCGATCAACTTCTTCCCCGCTACGCACTCTGCCTGCGGCAACATCGGCCAAGCCTTTTTCCACTTCCGCTCTCACATAGGCCTCATAACGCTGCTTTTCAATGAAATCGCGCATAAATTCCCGTACCAGTTGGGAGGCATTGCGATCAGACAGGCGGGCAGCTTCCATAAATGCCTCTTTTTCGGCATCAGGAACATTCATAATAAATTGTGCCATTTTCAATCTCCTTTCAAGAATATATATATACAATATATATCAGGAAGTTTTTCCCATCAACCGACAATTCAGCAAAAGGCCGTCTGAAATTTCAGACGGCCATAGGCGATAAACAAAATATAAGGTTACGGATATTCTTTCCGTACATGAAGTACCGACAGGATTTTCACACGGTTTGGGGATACTTCGTAAATAATCAAGTAATTGGGGTGTATCACATATTCTCTGGTATCTGCCACGCGACCTTTTCTGCCTATATACGGCAGTGTGGACAAATGCTGAACCGAATCATGTATCAGCAAATCCATTTCAACGGCTGCATGAGGGTTGTCTGCAAAAATAAAGTCGAGAATATCGTCAACATCAGACAATGCGCCTGCCGACCATTCAATGATGTGCATTTTTCAGGCGTTCCAGTCTCTTCATCCGTTGCTGCTCAAAATGCGCCAATGCTTCTTCATGGCTGACTGTGGGAGCGGTACGGGCGGCCTCGACTTTGTTTTCAAGCCATTGCAGGTAAGAATCGGCTTCGTTCGAAGAATCGAATTCCGAAAGTCTCGGATCAAGTTTCAATGCGGTTTCTGCCATCGCGGAACCTCTTTCAAAAGATTGGATAGGGCTATCGTGCCTGATACGGCTTTGTTTTGTCAATGGATAAGGCCGCCTGAAATTTCAGACGGCCTTATCTCGAGGCAGCAGCATTAACGTTCCACTTCCATTTCTTTACTTTGAGAGCGGTCCTGCCGTTGGTTGCGTTCGGTTGTTTGCCGGGGCGGCGTTTGCTGATAGGCGGGCTGCTTAATCGGCTTCGGCAGTTTCAGCTTGGTTCCGCTCATCTGTTTGGCAGTATGCTCGTAATAGTTGGTCAGTGCCAACGTGCGGGCATCACCTTTCAGACCGCGGATGGTGTCAAGAACATTTCGCTCGTGCCATTGCAAATGCTGCTTGTTGGCTTTCGATAGTTTAGCCGCCTTTTCCATATACACGGACCGCGCCGAAATAAAGTTGGTTTCCAGTGCAGCCGTTTTCATACGGTTTGCCTGTACGACCACTTCGGAGCGGATTTCGGATTGTCCGACGGCTTGCAACGGCACACCGAGCTGTGTGTCGGCGGCTTGAGAAGAATTGATCGTAGCGTCAGACGGCAACTCATTCTGCGCCATCATCTTATCTGCCTTCGACAGCATCTCCACATCGGGCTTTGTGGACACCTTTTGCTCGCCTTTAGCCGGCGTTTCTTTCTCCTGCTGCTGCCGGTTGTCTTGCACGATTTCCATTCTGAAGAGATTGCGCTTGACTTCTTTTTTCTCAGTACCGGTGACTTGCCCGTTTTCATCACGGACAGCTACTTCAATCTCAACCGGTTGTTTCCCCAGCTTGTGCAACCGGATGCGGTCGCCGACTTCGGCTCCGCTGCGTGCCATTGCATCCGGTATATCCACGCCCCATACAGTGCGCTCCTTACCCTCGCTCTCCAACACAATATATGGACTGAGTTGCTCGTTAGGGTTGTGGCGGTAATGTGCCGTGCCGACATCCACAATCCGTTCGCCTACTTCTGCGGCCGTTGCGGTTTTGGCCGCTACGCCCGCTTGGGTTTCAGACGGCCTTTGCCGCTTGTCGCCGGGATAGGGGGCGGGCGCGACTTTTTCCTTTACCGGTTCTACCGTCGGTGCGCGTTCGGGCTGCGGTTCTATGGCATTCAACGACCGCTCCTGCCGCATCCGCTCCAACAAGGCCAAGTCTTCGGGTTTGGGGCGGTATCCGGTGGTGCGGATACCCCGGCTCTCGGCCATCACATACATCATGGATTTAAACTCTCGGTTGCCGCTGATTTTGATGCTGTCCCAGCCTTTCTCTTTGGCCACCTCAAGCATATCGTTGATGGTTTGGGTGTCGGTTTTGGCGGTGCTGATTTTTTTGCCCGCGTCGGTAAACATCACGGTGGTATGGTT
This sequence comes from Neisseria sp. Dent CA1/247, assembly GCF_022870825.1. NCBI lineage: Bacteria > Pseudomonadati > Pseudomonadota > Betaproteobacteria > Neisseriales > Neisseriaceae > Neisseria > Neisseria sp. Dent CA1/247. Next base: position 2,222,343 of record NZ_CP091522.1, read on the forward strand.
GGCCGCCGACAAATACTTGCCACCGGCTACAACGTAACGGCTTTCAATGCTCTCCGGCGGGATGCGGTAATTCAGATCGGTTACGGGCTTTTTGACGGTTGCAGCTTCCGGCTCCGGTACAGCGTCGTTTTTTTCCGCTTGGTCGGGTTCGGATGTTTGTTCGGGCGCGCTACCCGGTAACGGGGATTCCCACCCGGTATCTGTTTTACTGAACGGCACCAATTCACCGTCATGGGTTAAACCTTCATATCCGTAAATATCCCCTGCATTATCCAAGTCGGCTTGGATTTCCTGCGGGGTCTTTCGCAAATATTGGATATTGATGCGCGGGTCGTACATTTCATAATGCTTGAAATCGCCTTCATAATACGCACGGCCGGATACCCCGTCGGCGGTACGCCCGCCGCCAAAAACGTGATCGGGATCGACACCCTGATAAGGTTCGGGTTCTTTAGCCTGACGTAACGCAGCGTATTCGATCGTGTTTTCCGGCAGAGGGTTTTCAGACGGCTTCTCCGGTGTAGCTTCCGTCTCAGGTGCATCATGTTGATTACTGTTCATCTCCTGCTCCTGCTTATGTAAAACAGAAGCCGCCTCGGTTGAGGCGGCTTGGTGTGGCGGTTCGGCGGGCGGCGGCGCGGAATAGCCCGACAAGCGGGCTTCTTCGGCAACTACGGCTGCCCATTCTTCATCGCTCATGGCGGGTGTGGCGGCGCGTATCGGCTCGGCTTGCGGCGTGGCAGCCGGTGCAGTTTCAGGCCGTCTGAAAACCGATTCCATTTTTTCACGCACGGCATCGAGACCGGCCAACTGGTGCAAGTCGTTAAAATCGCTCGGCAGCTTGGGACGGCCTTTGTCGTCAGTGCCGTTCTCCAGCTGATACCGGCGGATTTGCGCCATCGTAAATTCAGGCTCGACTACTTGGGCGCGGCCTTCAAAATATGCTGCCGCCTGTAAAGCCTTTTTCATACCTGTCTGACTGGCATCGTTATCTACCGCAAACACAACCGGCACGTCTTTGGGTAGGTTTTGGGCAAGCCGCTCCGATATTTCGGGCATATTGCCCGCATTGAATGCCACGATAACGGTTTTACCCGTGGCTTGGTGGATACTTGCGGCCGTTGCGAAACCTTCGGCGATCACAATGCCGTTTTGGGTGTTGGCGGCGTCGCCCACCACCGCAAAGCCGCCTTGTACTTGGCCGTCGGCCAAAAACCGTTTGCCGCCGTCCTGATTGATGGACTGGACGTTGACAATCTCGCGGTTGTAATACACGGGCACCAACAGATTATTGTCGCCCTGATACATGTTTTGGCGCAGCCCGGCAATTGTGGCCGGATCCGTAATGCCTTTGGCTGCCAAATAGGGATGGCTGATTTGGGCAGGTGTAGCACCCGCCCAAATCCGTTGGGCGAGATGTTTTACTTGTTCCCGGCGTTCGGCACGGGCTTGTTCTTCAGCCAAACGCACCGCTTCCCGCTCTGCCTGAATCCGCGCCTGTTCTTCGGGCGACGGTGACGTATAGGGTTTGTCGGGGCGGTAGCCGTTGGCACGGGCGTGATAAAACAGAGAGCCAATGTGTACCAGCCCGGGTTTGAATGATTTCCAAGCTGCTTTAGCATCACGGGCATTATAGTTATCCGCTCCTTGAGACCAGCTGTCCCACAGGTTAAAGCCTTCATCTCCCAGCTCGTCTTTCAGCGCCGCGCCAACCTGTATCCAAGTTTCACGATCGTGTGAATCGATATATGTGAGTGCATTTCGGATATCGTCGTAGTTGCTCATTGCTTGCATCTCCTTAAATGATTAATATACTTGATATAAATATGTATCTAGCAATTCCATTCCAAAACTGAGCCACAGTTGTGGTCTAAAATTGAGCCACCCTATGAGCGGCTGTAGTGTATTGCCATCAAAATCAGGCACAGTATTAATCCGATAGTGCCTATGTAGAATAAGACTGCTGTAACTGTAGGCAAAATGGCGTAGGAATGAGTTGTATTTTCCGTTAATTCCCTGCATATGGATAAAACGACAAAAAATCCTAAATAGCGGTACAAATATGAAAAAAGACGGAAGTGTATTTCCGTCTTTTTTAATTCTTTCACATACTCTCTTATATTCCTGATTTTGATCGGATTAACATTTTCTGAGTAAAACACGTCCGTCCAACAAAACCATTCTCTGAGTTTACCTTTCATCAACAAAGGAGCAAATCGGATAACAACAGCCAATGCAAAGCCAAAAGCCATTAGCTTTTCTCCAAAATCTGCCGGGACATTCCCTCCTGAAGGAGGATGCAGGGAAAAGAGAAAGGAACCGAACAAAACAGATATAGACAGAAAAGTGTGAAAGTCGAGATATTTTGATTTTTTCATGGATCAAAGTATAAGGCTTTATAAATAAATTGGCCGTCTGAAAACGTATTTCACCGGATCGTGCAAAACTGAGCCGGGGATGCGGGGAGTGGTGCTCCAAAAGTGAGCTCCCCGTTTCTCCTACTCAGCTTGGTATGGGCATATTAAATTCAGACGCGTAAGTGTAGTTTTATTTATCATTAGCAATCATGACCAATTTGCTAATAATTTCGTCATCTTGATTCAAAATTCTCTCTCATATTTTTATATTACTCCGGTAATAACCGTATCATCCCCGCTTCAGGAGGAGTGCCTCGATAGGAAGCGGCACCTGTACGAGTTTTAGGGTCATAAAGGATATTGCCTATATGCCCCGGAAAAAGCTTGTCTATTCTCCAAGCAATTTCAGCAGGGCAGTGCGCAGCAGGATTGTGTAATTCTCTTGTGGATAATAATATCCCAAAAGTAAAAGCAGAATCACAATCATCAAAGTGGATCACTTCAGGCGGAATAATAGATTTGGCCGAATCGGTATTCCCAATGATAATTACACATGTATTTATTATAGGTGTCCAACTTGGAAAACCGTTACCGTTAATCTCATCTCTAGTAATACCGCCCGTTCCGTTTGTCACGGCAAACAAACGTCCATCTTTTTCTTCCAAAAATATCTCTTCGGAAACTTTTTCAAGGATATCTGGAGAGATAGAAGACTTGTCATCAACACTGATATACAAATCAATCGGCCAACTGCTTTCAACATCCTGCAACATCAATTTGTCGGCTTGGGGCAGGACACAGCGTATTTCATGATGGCTCGTATTTTGTTTGTGTGTGATAACACGGTTTCTCTTATATTCATCTGCACCGGTAATTAAAATTAATTTACGCATAACTTTTCTCCAAAAATGAAATGGACGCCTGAAGAGTTTCAGACGAGTAAGAGCGGTTTTATCTATCTTCAGGAAGTCCCCGAATCGTTCCAACGGCTGGAGGCGGGTAGTCGCGTATTGATGCAAATCCGGTGCGTGTCTTCGGATCATAAGAAACGGTATTGAGTTTATAAGAAAACAACTTATCCAGTCGGCAACCAATTTCAGTGTCCAAATGCGCAAAAGGCTCATGTAATTCTCTTGTTGCGAGCAAGACGGCGAAAGCAAAGGCGGCATCGCAACCTTCTTCATTTAAAAGTTCAGCGGGAAAAATTGTCCGACCATCATCACTATTACCTATAATGACTATTTGGGTATGTGTAATCGCCTGCCAACATGAAATACCCGCATCGTTATCAAACTTATATTTAATTTCTTTGCCTGAATTATCTGTTTCAATGACTGTAAGCTGTCCGTTTTCATGTGAAAGGTGGACACGTTCCGTTACCTTATCCAAAACCTCTTGTGCAATGTGTTCGGTATTATTCATGCCGATGTATAAATCAACACCCCATGCGTGTTCCAAATCATGCAGTATTTCTTCATTGCCGAGTGCTAAAACGGCTCTGATATCCCTGTTCTTTGTTTTATTCTGCTGACTTACGATATAGCGGTTACGTTGCCGTTCAGTTCCCCCTGTCACCAACACAATTCTCTTCATCTTCAATCTCCAAAAAAATAGACGGCCACAAAGGACCGTCTTTAATTCAAGCCTAAATTAAGCCGCTTTCGGCTTGTCGTCTGTCGAAGTGTTTTTCAGGATTTCCGACACGATGGACATTCTGCCTGCGCCCCAATTTTGGATGATCACCGGCACCACTTCGGCCACAAACTCCGGCTTGCTGTCCGGCGGAATCAGTGCCGTAATCAGCGCACGGGCAATCTCTTCGTTGTTGGCTGCTTCCTCCCATTTGAAGCTCGCCATATCTTCGGGGGACACATAATCAGGTGTAACCACTTGTGGCGGTTGCTTCCGGGTAAGGGTGACTAGCAATTCAGGCACATGGGGAACCGGTAAATTGGCACGTTCACGCAAAATCGGGTCTTCGTGGTAGATGATTTTGTCGGCATAGATAGGCCGGATACCGGTCATGTTGATAATCACATCACTATCGGGCATGATTTTGAGCTCGTCGGGATTCATGACCGCGCGTTTTTGATCGCTCACACTGTTACTGCTGCTACTGCTGTTTTTGCCTCGTGAGCGCGAGGACGACTTGGCTTTGTAGGTATAGTAACCGATCAGCTTGCTGAGTTCTTCAGCCTCATCCTGTTCACGCGGGGCAAACACCAAGCGGCAAGTGAAGTTACTGAAAAACGTTTGACGGCCGGTTCTGCCGTAAACCTTCTCAACTTGTCCGGGTGTCTGAAATACGATGGTTGGGCGGATACCGTAACCGGCCAAGTAACCGACACCTTCTTCGATAGCCGGAATGCGGCCGAGTGCCGTAAATTCATCCAACATCAGTAGGCATTGGTATTTAAGCTCCTTATTGTCTTTCGGCAGCCCTTGCCGCACGTTGACATCACACAACTGGGAAAAAAAGAGATTCAGCAGTGTGCCGTACACTTTGATTTCTTCCGGCGAAATGCCTAAATAAATCGTGGTAAGTTCACGGCGTACATTATCCAGGTAAAAATCATCGCCGCCGGTGGCCGCTTCAACCGCAGGGTCAAGAAAAATCGCCAGCGGCGCGGTCATAGTGGACAAAACATCACCGCCGGTCTTTGCGTTACCATTAGCGAAGCCCATCAACAGTGTTCGGCAGTTACTGCTGAGTTGTGTTGTCTCCGGCTGCGCTGCCCGCAATTCAAACTCTGCCCGTATCCACTCTTGCAGGGTCTTGCCGTCAGTAGGGGCAGTAAGCCGAAACAGGTTGGCCATCGTGGTTTTGTTTTCGATCTTGCTTAAATCGCGCTCCTGTTCGGTCTCGATCATATACAGTAACAGGCCGACGAATAGTTTTTGCGCTTCTTGTTGGAAAAACTTTGCGCTACCGCGGTCTTCCGTCGGTAACGGGTAAAATACCGCTGCTACCGCCAGCGCATCCTTGTAGGTATTAATCGGGTTTCGGCGCACATAAGTCAGCGGGTTCCAACGGTGACTGATCAACGGTGCAGATGGATCGCGATCATGATAGGGCATGGTGCCCGAAGGATTGAAGAAAAACACTTTGTGGCCGCAGCGGGCACGGAATCCTGCCGTGATCAGGAAGTTTTCTTTTTTTGGGTCATTGACGGCCATGCTGTGTCTATAATGTAAACAGTTAGGGACAACTGTTAAATATCGTGCAAAACTGAGCCAGGGAAACGGGGAGTTGTGCTCCAAAAGTGAGCCACTCTCCGTTTGTTATAAACTGCTCCGCTCTATCACACAGCGGAGCCCAACCTGGATGTTATGCATGGAAACCATCGCAAAAGTGCACCGGCTTTTTCACCGACAGAAACTCTCACAACGTGAAATCGCCAAACAACTCAAACTCTCCCGCAATACAGTCGCCAAATATCTGCAGCACGCCACAGTCGAACCCCCCGTCTACCGCAGAGAACAAACCCATTACCCCAAGCTCGGTCCTTTTCTTGACGTGTTGACCCAACAGTTGCTCCAAGAAGCCCGGCTGCCCAAACAGCAACACCTTTCTGCCCGTCGACATTTCGAACGCCTCAAAGATGCCGGTTATGCCGGACAGTACAGTGCCGTTGCCGTATTTATCCGCAAATTCCGCCAACAGCACCAACCCAAGCCGGTTCCGGTCTTTATGGCTCAGGCTTTTGCTCCGGGTGATGCTTATCAGTTTGACTGGAGTATCGAAACCGTTTGTTTGGCCGGACAGACCGTTAAGGTAAATATCGCTCATTTCCGCTTATGCCACAGCAGGGCTTTTTTCGTTTGTGCTTATCCCAATCAGAAAGCTGATATGTTGATGGATGCGCACAACCGCGCATTCGCTTTCTTCGGCGGCGTACCTGCCCGCGGTATCTACGACAATATGAAGACCGCCGTTACCCGAATCGGCAAAGGTAAGGAGAGAGAGTTTAACGCACAGTTTTTACAGATGATGACCCACTTTCTCATTGAACCGGTTGCCTGTACCCCGGCCTCCGGCTGGGAGAAAGGCCAGGTCGAGCGGCAGATACGCCACCTGCGCGAAAGATTGTTCAAGCCGACTTTGGCTTTTGATTCCTTTACCTCTCTCAACGACTACCTGCAACAGCAATGCCTGCGGCTGATGCGGCAGCACAAACATCCCGAATACAGGCAGCCGGTTAACGACATATGGGAAAGGGAGAAGCATTCGTTGGCTGCTTTCCGTCCCTATCCGGCAGAACGTTTGGAGATACTCAAAGTCAGCAACCAATCTTTGGTTACCGTCGAACGCCACCGTTACAGCGTACCGGTCGAATGGGCGGGCAATACGGTTAGGGTTTATATCGGCGCACAGACCGTCCGCTTTTGTAGCGATACCGACTGCATTGCCGAACATCCGCGCAGCTTTGTGAAAGACGGCATCAGCTATAACCCTTGGCATTTTTTGCCCTATCTGCAAAAGAAACCCGGAGCGTTAAGAGACGGCAGGGCTTTTATCGGCTGGGTACTGCCGCCCGTCATAGAGCGTCTGAAAGCCTGTTTGCTTAAGCAGCCCAAAGGAGACCGGGTGATGGTCAAACTGCTGAACCTGATGGCCGAATACGATGCCGACTTGGCATTGACGGCAGCGGAATTGGCATTGGACGAAGGTATGCCGACTCCGGAGGCAGTCTTGAACATCATCAACCGTCTGAAAGAACCGCCTCCACCCCGTTTCCATATTAGGGACATCCCGCTTACCGTCCCGCCGTCAGTTGATTGCAGCCGTTATGACCGCTTACTGAGTCTGTCGGGCAAACAAACGGATACGATGAAGGAGAAGCATCATGCAGCATGAACGTCTGGCGGGACTGTTGAAAGAATTGAAACTCGGTGCGATGGCGGAGCAGTGGGATGAAATCGTAGTGGACGGCATCCGTCGCAAACGGGGTACGCTGGATATTCTGGAGCGGTTGTTGACTGCCGAACATATAGCCAAAACCGCAAGGAGTATCCAAAACCGGATTAGCCAGGCAAGGTTTCCGCAACACCGCAGTTTGGCCGACTTCGATTTTGAGCAGAGTTTGATACACCGTCCGGCATTGGAACTGCTTTTGGGCGGGGACTATATCAGACAGAAGCGTAATGTGGTGTTGGTAGGCGGACCGGGTACGGGCAAAACGCATATTGCCACAGCATTGGGTATCGAAGCGGCGACACAAGGATTTAGGGTACGTTTTTGGAATGTACTGGACTTGGTCAACAAATTGGAAGCAGACAAAGACGAAGGCCGTCTGAAACTGACCGAGCAGCAATGTCGGTACGATTTGTTGATTCTTGATGAGTTGGGGTATCTGCCGTTTAGTCAGAAAGGCGGTGCGCTGCTGTTTCATCTGATGAGCCAACTGCATGAAAGGACGAGTGTTGTCATGACAACCAATTTGGCCTTTAGCGAATGGGTGAAACTGTTTATGGATGAAAAGATGACGGGTGCTTTACTGGACCGCCTGACTTATTGCTGTGATATTTTTGAGACGGGCAATGATTCTTACCGGATGAAACACCGCTCATAGGGTGGCTCAATTTTAGACCACAACTGTGGCTCAGTTTTGGAATGGAATTGACATCAAGTCAAAACCGACGCGGTAAAACTGCTCTGGATTAAACAAATTGGTCGGATTGTCCAAGCACCAGGCAAAACGGCCACCTTCGCTACGGCACCATTTCGATAAGCGCACACGTAGAGAGTTGGGATCCGGCGAGATGGGGATGCTTTGTAGCAAGTGGCTGAAATGCCGGTTTTCAAAATCCAAACTAAACACTGTATCCACGGCAAACTGAATCTCCTGTTCTTCCGTAGCCGTAAGCTTCCCGTTTTCGTCTGCACCGCACATACCTACCAAGCCGTAGAGAAATTCCCTGTTGGCGGGTGTATCAACCAGTTGGAATGGGTTTAGTCCGGTCGGCTCGCCTGCCTCAAGTGCAAAGTATGAACCGCCGATGGCGCGGATAAATATTTCCATTCCCTTGTCCAAATCCATCACAAACATATACGGCTTAAAGCGTTCAGCAAAGGCCATCATAGCCGTTTGCAGCGTAGTTTTACCTGTACCGGTTGCGCCCAACATTAACGTGTGACCGGCAATTTTGTCGCCGACATTATCCTCTTTCGGATTGGAAAAATGGAAGTTGAAGTCGTAGATCGTTTTGGACGTAGTTTGCAGCGGTATAATCGCTGTACCATCGCCAATTGGATTGCCAAGTTTCTTACCGTGCGAGTAGTTATGAATGCCAAAGGTACAGGCAAAATTGGTGGTAGTTTTGGGGAAAGAACGTGGCTTTTCGCGGCTGCCGGGCACTTGACTAAAAAATGTTGCAGGGGCAGACAAGCCTGCTTTGGTAAATCGGTAGCTACCTGAATTCAGGAATGTGGAATAAGCACGTGCACCGTTGGCCGCAGCCTCTTCCGCAGTCTTGCCGTAAACTACTAAGGCAGCATGATAATCACCAAACATTAATTCGCCTGAGGTCAGTAATCCCTGGCCTTCCTCCAACTCTTCAATCTGTCCAACAGCCTTGTCATTTACCGAATCCAAGTCATTTAACTTTTTGCGGATTTCACCTTGCATTTCATAGGGATTGATGAATACGAGGCTTTGCGTAAATGTGAATTCACAAGGTAGTCGCAAAATCGAAGTAAGTATTTTCGGCTTGCTCAGTCCAAAATCTTTTAGGTCAAACATCTGCGCGAACTTGCGAGTACCATTTTGGGCTCGGATTTCACACAAATCTGAGCCGAAGTGTAGATTACTGCCTGCAATAGTCTGATACGCATCTACGGTTGACAGAGGAATCTCTTCATAAGACCCATTAATCAAACTACCGAAAAAACTGTACACTTCAGAAAAAGGTACGCCGTTTTCATTCTGATATGCAGTCATCAAATACGGATCGTAAGGCTCAAGTGAACGCATTAGAATCTGAATCTGCTCTTCTGCTTCTTTTATACCTGCATCCAAGTAGTCAGTTTTAATTACAACCGTTAAGTGATAAACATTTTCGTAATAATCTGCTTCTTGAAAACGCTTAAGGTACTTGTCAGCAAAGTTGTGGCAAAAAGTTGTCTGAAAGCCGTATTCACGCTCGAACACTATTTTTTGGCGTTGCAACGTTCCCCACACACCTAGACGATTGCCCAAAGTTTTGCCCATACCGGCCAAAAGCGTACGTAACCCTACAAATTGTGTAAACAAATGTTTGTCGTCCACACCATCGAAGGGCAACCCTTCCATACGTATTACAAAGGCCAAATGGCCTGTTTTGTAATTAACGATGTTGTTTGTAACGTGTTGGCAGATCTGAGGCAGAAAATCTGACTGCGCCGGTTGGGCTTTTAACGCATTCCTCAAAAAATCGCTGATAATCACTTTGTTGTCTCCCAAATTTCGTGGCGAGAATGGTATTAGTACCGTTAAACATTTTGGCATTGCGGCGGCGCAAGAAATACATCACTTCATAATAGTAAATTCGAAGAGCTTGGTCGTCGTTGGCGCAGATAGTGCGTAGAAATGCCAAAAACGGCAGCGGCAGCAGCAAGAAAAGCAACGCTCGCCACCCAAGGAAATATGTCAGGGGTAAAGAAAACATCATTCCTGAGAATAGGCAGGTTGCAACGGCTTGAAGTGGAATCCCGAACATCATCGCCTGACGGTTCAACCCGTTAAATGTCGGATGTTCAGTATTAATGTCTTCTCTTTTCATCGAAACCTCTACTTAAAACGTCATTGATCCGCCTTTGGTGAAAAGGTAAGTAGCGAAGGCAATAGACGCACCCGCACCAACTACATATAAGCAAATTTCAAAAAAATCACCCCATGTTTTACGTCCGCTTTTTGCTTGAAGGAAGAACCAAAGCATAGTAATGCCACAGATAATGCCGACAATGGTGTAAATACCCGTCCGAATTTTTGTTGCAAGTTGAGCACCTTCGTTAAATCCATCTGCCAAAACCAAGGGAGCCGCCATCATCAACATAACAGTTGCAATGGTTTTGGGGTTGTTTACTGCTTTTTTGATGTTGTTCATCATGATTTTTTCCTTTTTAAAATACAAACAAAAAAAGCCGCATAAGGCGGCAAATGAAAAAAGCCCGAAGGCCACACTTAAAATTCTCGAAATACATCCCAAGAAGCATACTGTTTCATTGCTTGGGCATGAACCATTTCAGCTGGCTCGGTCCGTCCCGCTTTGGCAACAGGTTGTGCGCTGTGAGCGGCTTTAACAAATACAGTGCGTGTCCTAGCAGCATGAGCGGGATTGCCACTCAATTGTGCGTAGCGGTTACGTACCAGGCGGACGTAATTTTGTGTCTCCCTGTATGGAGGGATACCTTTATACTTGTCCACTGTTCCCTCACCGGCGTTGTACCCTGCAAGCATCAAGTCAATGTTGCCTTTGTAACGGTCTTGCAAAAAACGCAGATAGCGCGTACCAGCAATAATATTATGCTCAGGGTTATAAAGATGCTTTGGATTAACGCCCATCCGTGCCGCAGTCGGCGGAATAACTTGCATCAATCCGCGGGCGTTCTTATTTGACAATGCATAACGGTTGCCACCGCTTTCACGAGCCATAACCGCCCACACAAGATTTTTATCCAAACCTTGTGCCGCAGCATGTTTTTCCACCAGGGCTTGGTATTGTGGATAAGGTGAAGCAGTCGCGATGCCTGTCAAAGCACATAATGCCACTACAAATATCTGCCTCAGCATGAAATTTCCTTTCTCTTACTTTCAAAAGCGAATAAAGTAAAAGCCGTCCAAAATTAATTTTGGACGGCCGTGTTAGATATGAGTGTTACCAAACCTACATATAGCATTTTATATTTTACCTGTTACCATAAATTTAAAAGCTAATAGCACTAGGCATAAAAGTGCCAATACAGGTAGGTTCCATAAAAAGATAGACACAAAAAATATACAAAGCACCGTAAGCGTAAAAATAACATTAAAAAATTCACTCATTTTTCTTTTTTTATACGTGTATTTCGAATATTTGAATAACATGCCCATGCCTTCTTACTCTCTATATAAATAAACTCAGTAAATATTTATATGTATTTAAACTATCTCCAATAGGTAACACCATCATCACATAGATATCCTGTTTTATCTGATTCAGGAATAACCATCATACCAACGTTTCCGTTGGTTGTTATACCAACGCCAGTTTGAATATCACCTTTGATATGTTCTACAACCTTGCATCCGTGTTCAACTTTGAACTTTTCCCATTTTGCATTTTCATCGTGCCACATCCCGATTACTAATGTCCCAGTAAAATCGCCCCAGCAATTTTCCAAATTAAGAATACTCCAATCATAACGACAGCAATAAAGAAAATTGCGCTACCCACATTCATTAGAGACCGAAAATCCATTATCACACCTCACCAAAACTTCCTTACTAAAAAACCAAATATCAAACATGCCATTTGAAATCAAACGGTATTTTGTAAATCCACCAGTTGTTTTAATCGGGAAAGCAGATAAGGCAAACGGCGTTCTGACAAACATAGCCTATTCAAGCTATTGATGTAAGTTTGCTTGCCGCATACAGTTTCAATCTCTTTTCTAATTTCAGACGCATCAATAGTACCGGCACCTGTATAGTATTTATACCTTTCCGCGATCTTAAGCTCAAAAAATTCTTTTCGGTAACTTATAAATACCTCCGAATGAAAGTAAAAAGTCTTTCCCACCCAAACAGGATGTGTGCCATCAAGTAACATTTCAAGCTCGGAAACAGCGTCTTTCAATCCTTCAGGTTTACAGTATATTTTTTCCAAAAAACCTAGTACGCAGCCTCCAAAGTAAAAATCGTTCTGTACAAGCTGATGAAAACCAAAGTGAGACAGCATACCAATTAATTCGGCATAACTCTTTTCTCCATTATCTGCCAATGCAAGTGAACCGAAGAATTTATTACGGTAGTTGCCCATTGCAAACATCAAAGAAGATTGAATACTACCTATACAAGACAATATCTCGAGATAAAGCTGCTCATGCTCCTTATTCATATCCTATGACCGCCTTTCATAGAGTTGATCAGTTTTATGTACTTTCTAATGATATAAGCTCAAAATAAAAACGAAAATTTAAACATACCTTATATGATAGGCAGGCTTAAGTTTTCGTTTTAATGGTGTGCCGAATTTGTGCCTGGATGCACCTAAATACGGCTGTACATGACTGTAATTGCAGGCTTCACTCTTGTTTAAAAACAATTAGTTATATTTATATTTTAGGACTTAAAATCCGTCGACCCTAAACAGGTCGTGCCGGTTCGATTCCGGCTCCGGGCACCACATACTCAATCAATATACCGCTTTAAAGCGGTTATTTTTGCCTGTAAATTTCCCATTAAGCAAATTTGTGTAGCGTTCCCAGTATTTCCGATGCCTTGAGTATTTTTGGAGAGTCGTTTTCCGTATCGAGAATAAATACGACTAAATTTCAAGCAATGCTAGGCTTTCCTATATTTTTGTAGTTTTGCAAAAACTTCATTGCGCCCGTTTTCAGACGGCCTTCTGCTATAATCTTGCCCTTTGTTTTACCTAGACTTTTACACACACTATGCAGCAGCCCGACTTCACCCAAACGCTCTCCCGCGACCGCCATTTCCTGCAAAACGCCTTCAAAACCCCCAAACGCTTCGGCGGCATCGAAGCCGTGCAGAAAAAATATCAAAAATCGCACGACGCGTTTTTGAAACGCCAAGCCGCGCTGCCCAAGCCGCAGTATGACGGCACACTGCCGGTGCACGAGCGTTTGGACGACATCAAAACCGCCATTCAAAACAACCAAGTAACCATTATTTGCGGCGAAACCGGTTCGGGCAAAACCACCCAGCTTCCGAAAATCTGCTTGGAGCTCGGGCGCGGTGCGGCGGGCTTGATCGGGCACACGCAGCCGCGGCGCTTGGCGGCGCGTTCGGTGGCGGAGCGGATTGCCGAAGAATTGGGCAGCAACATCGGCCAAACCGTCGGCTACAAAGTGCGTTTCAACGACAACACCTCGCGCGATGCCTATGTGAAGCTGATGACCGACGGCATTCTGCTCGCCGAAACGCAAACCGACCGCTATCTCACCGCTTACGACACGATTATTATCGACGAAGCGCACGAACGCAGCCTCAACATCGATTTTCTGCTCGGCTACCTGAAACAACTTCTGCCGCGCCGCCCCGATTTAAAAGTCATCATCACCTCAGCCACCATCGATGCCGAGCGCTTTTCCAAACATTTCAACAACGCGCCCGTGCTGGAAGTGAGCGGGCGCACTTTCCCCGTCGACATTCTCTACCGCCCGCTGCATTCACAAGATGAAGACGAAGCGGAAATCGAGCTGACCGACGCGATTGTTGATGCCGCCGACGAGCTGGCGCGGCTGGGCGAAGGCGACATTCTGGTGTTCCTGCCCGGCGAGCGCGAAATCCGCGAGGCCGCCGAAGCCCTGCGCAAATCGCCGCTGCGCCGTGACGACGAAATCCTGCCGCTGTTTGCCCGTTTGTCGAACGCCGAACAGCACAAAATTTTCCACCCGAGCGGCAACAAACGGCGCATCGTGCTGGCGACCAACGTGGCCGAAACCTCGCTCACCGTGCCGGGCATCAAATACGTGATCGACACCGGCTTGGCGCGGGTGAAACGCTATTCCGCGCGCGCCAAAGTGGAACAGCTTCATGTGGAAAAAATCTCCCAAGCCGCCGCACGCCAACGTTCCGGCCGCTGCGGCCGCGTATCCGCCGGCGTAGCCGTGCGCCTGTATAGCGAAGAAGATTTCAACGAGCGCCCCGCCTTTACCGACCCCGAAATCATCCGCAGCAATCTGGCCGCCGTCATCCTGCGCATGGCCGCGTTGAAGCTCGGCGATGTGGCGGCGTTTCCGTTCCTTGAAGCGCCTGACCAGCGTTATATCAATGATGGCTTTCAGGTGTTGTTGGAATTGGGGGCGGTGGAGGAAGTCGTTTGAAAAACAAAACACTTAGTTTGTATCGGTAAACTCAATATTTCAGACGGCCTCGTTTTTGAAATAGGCTAACAAACCACTTTACTTTAAAATAACGCGCATAAAATGTAGTTTGGAAAATGAAATTTATGAAATATTCCGCATTCAGAAAAAAGCTAAATTTTGATGGCGACATACATGAACTTGCCTGCATAACCCATTATTTACAAAACACCACATCATCAGTTGCTGAATTGTACAAACCTGTCAGTATTGCCTATATACAAAACCATTTAAATCTACAACTTCAGGATTTATCTCAATTAGAATGGGATATTCCATTCCCTGCCCCCGAACAGCCTGAGTTTACTTTTATTGATTTATTTGCAGGTATTGGCGGATTTCGTATTCCTTTACAAGAATTAGGTGGGAAATGCTTATTTTCATCAGAATTCAATACGTACGCCCAAAAAAGTTACGAATTGAACTTTGGCGAAGTTCCTTTTGGCAATATTGAACAAATCCCATTAGATTTAATTCCTCAACACGATGTATTGTGTGCAGGTTTTCCCTGCCAGCCATTCAGTATTTCAGGGAAAATGCGAGGATTTGAAGATACGCGTGGCACACTGATTTATCATGTCTTCAAAATTATAGAAGCGAAACAACCTGAAGTTGTATTCTTGGAAAATGTGAAGCACCTTATTCATCACGACAAAAAACGAACACTAACAACAATCGTTACGCATTTGCAGGAATTGGGTTATTACGTTGAGACAAAATTACTTAATGCCACAGATTTTGGTTTGCCGCAAAATAGAGAGCGTATCATCATTATTGGCAGCAAATCTAAAAAATTTGATTTTTCAAAATTAAAACATCAACGGCAAGCTGTATTGAAAGATTTTTTAGATGCACAAGGTGAATTTGAATATTTAAATGAACCTTATACGATTTTGTCGGAACAGAAACAGCAAAAGTCAGGCTTGATTTTCGCTGGTTATCGCAACAAAGCTATTCGCAAGGTAGGGGTACGCGAAGGAACAGAAAACTTATCCCGAGTACACAAGCAACCAAACCGCATTTATTCAACCAATGGAGTACACCCAGCATTACCATCGCAAGAAACATCGGGGCGGTTTTGGATTTTTCACAACGGAAAAGTCCGCAAACTCACCATTAATGAATGTTATCGGATTATGGGTTTTCCTGAAACATTCCGTTTTATCAATAGTAAAAGTGAACTTTACCGACAAATTGGAAATTCGGTTGCCATTCCCATGATTAACGCGGTTGGCGAGCAAATCAAACAGCAACTATTAGGAAAGTAATTATGTCTGAAAGTCAAAATCCAAATGAATTTATTCGGGCTGCCTACGATGAAGCATTACAAACTCTGGGTTCTCATAATGTAATTCAGACTAATCTATCAGAAAATGAAAGAGTAGTATTGGACGACATTTTAGCTTATTCAGAAAAAGCTAAGGCCGTTTTAACTGTTGTGATAACTAGTTTGGTTTATAAGCAGCTTCATCCTGAACAAGATATTCGCAAACATCAATCCAGCATTAGCGGAGGTTACTCTGGGCGGACATTTGATAAAAACCATATCACGCCATTTCTCAAATTGGAGAAATTTCCAGCAATGGCAGAAAGTGGCTGG
The DNA here is from genome assembly GCF_022870825.1 of Neisseria sp. Dent CA1/247. Taxonomy (NCBI): domain Bacteria; kingdom Pseudomonadati; phylum Pseudomonadota; class Betaproteobacteria; order Neisseriales; family Neisseriaceae; genus Neisseria; species Neisseria sp. Dent CA1/247. The sequence goes on from NZ_CP091522.1 coordinate 2,238,370, forward strand.
CTTACTCGGTCATTAGAACAAAAAGTACCATACGATGAAAATTATACAGGTGCAATTAATCCAAGTAGACTGAAAATATCTTTTTTGTCAACCATTTCCTTTATTCAGCAAAACGAGCGGCTGCCCGAAATTTTTTCTTACCTGCTGCAAGGACTCATTTTAAAACGCAATGCACAACAAATAGATTTAGCAAAACCTCACAACTTGCCAATTTCGGCAATTATTGATTTATTAAACAAACATTTTCAAGCTAAATATACCGCCGATGGTGCAGCAAGGCTGCCTGTGTTGGCCTTTTATGCAATTTACCAATGCCTGATAAAGGAATTGAGGCGATTTGATGAAAAAATATTGTTACCATTAGAAAATCATACTTCGGCAGATACAAGAAGCGGACGGATTGGGGACATAGATATCAATGATGAAAAGAATGAAGCCTTTGAAGCTGTTGAAGTAAAACACGGCATTCCGATTACACGCCAACTTGTGCAAGATGCCTTTGAAAAATTTCAAACCACACAAGTTAAGCGGTATTATTTGTTATCAACAGCCGATATTGATGAAAGTGAACGGAAATTTATTGAAGGGGAAATTGAAAAAATCAAAACCATCCATGGGTGCCATGTTATTGTTAATGGAATTATTAATTCGTTGAGATACTATTTGCGACTATTGGAAAATCCTGCCGAATTTATTTCTAATTACGTCAATTTGTTGGAACAGGACACATCACTCAAATTTGAACATAAAAAGATGTGGAATGAAGTGGTTGTGAGTGCGTAGATCGGGCATTCATGCCCGACATAATTAAATTAACGAAATACAGCAATATCGGGCTAACTACCCGACCGACGAATGATGCAAAACACAAATAACCATCACAATATACTGTTCACCTCCCTTTCAGGTAACCTAAAACCCCATTCGTACAAACAAAGCCTGTCTGAACTCCGCCCCCGCTACCGCCTAACCAAGCTCGGCGAGCAAATGGCACGGCTGCCCATCGACCCGAAGGTCGCCCGCATTTTGCTGGCGGCGCAAAAGCACGACTGTATGGCGGAAATACTCGTTATCGTGTCCGCTCTGTCGATTCAAGACCCGCGCGAACGACCGCTCGAAGCCCGCGAGGCTGCCCAAAAAGCGCACGAACGTTTTACCGACAAGCAGTCCGATTTTCTCGCCTACCTCAACATTTGGGACAGTTTCCAGCGCGAGCGCGACAAAGGTTTGTCTAACAAACAATTGGTGCAATGGTGCCGCCAATATTTCCTTTCCCACCTGCGGATGCGCGAGTGGCGCGAGTTGCACCACCAGCTTGCCGACATTGCGGTGGAAATGGGTTTGACCACCAAAGAGCAGGCTTTCAGACGGCCTCCTGCACAACCGCAATTGCCGTCTGCGACCGCAGGAAGTCCCTTGGGGAAAAACACCGGCGATCAAGATTTATCTGCCAAACTCAAACAAAAACAATTAGATAAAAAACAGCACCGCGCCCACATCCGCGCCGCCAAAGAAGCTGGCTACGAACAAATCCACCGCGCCCTGCTAACCGGCCTGATTGCCAATGTCGGCATGAAATCGCCCGACGGCCACGATTACACCGGTGCGCGCGGCGCGCACTTTCATTTGTTCCCCGCTTCCGCCCTGTTCAAATCCAAACCTAAATGGGTGATGGCCGCCGAACTTACCGAAACCACCCGCCTCTATGCCCGCGATGTCGCCGCCATCCAGCCTGAATGGATCGAGCAGGAAGCCCCGCACCTCGTGCACTACCACTATTTCGAGCCGCATTGGGAGCAGAAACGCGGCGAAGTCGTTGCCAGCGAACGCGTTACCCTCTACGGCCTCACCGTGCTGCCGCGCCGCCCCGTTGCCTACGGCAAAGTCGCTCCTGAAGAAGCCCGCGAAATCTTTATCCGCAGCGCACTGGTGGCGCAGGAATGCAATCTTCAGACGGCCTTTTTTATCCATAACAAAAAACTGATTAAAGAAATCAGTGAGTTGGAACACAAATCGCGCAAGCAGGACGTGTTGGTGGACGAAGAAGCCTTGTTTGAGTTTTACAACCGGCGTTTACCGCAGTTTTACGAGCCGTCTGAAAAGGCAGGTCGGGCATCCTCGCCCGACAATACAGGCCTGTCTGAAAGTGCAGAAAACGTAGGTCGGATTCTTGAATCCGACAAAACCAAAACCGTAAGTCCCCAGCCCGACAACACCGCCCCCGTTTCAGACGGCCTTTCAGGTAGCCCCAAGCACACAGGCCGTCTGAAAAAACCATTGCCCCTTGCCGACATCCGCACCTTCCAAAGCTGGCTCAAAACCGCCGAGCGCGACAACCCGCGCCTGCTGTTCCTCACCCGCGAAGACCTCATGCAGCATGCCGCCGCGCACATCACCGAAGCCCAGTTCCCCCACCATTGGCAAAACAGCGACGGCAAATTCAAACTCAGCTACCGCTTCGAGCCGCACCACCCGCTCGACGGCGTAACCCTCACCCTGCCGCTCACCGTGCTCAACCGCCTCCACGCCCCCGCGCTCGAATGGCTCGTGCCCGGCATGTTGCGCGAAAAACTGCAACTGCTTATCAAAGCCCTGCCCAAACAAATCCGCCGCATCTGCGTGCCCGTGCCCGACTTCATCACACAATTTTTAGAAAGCAACCCCAACCGCCAAGAGCCGATCATCCCCCAGCTTGCCTGCTTTATTGCCAAAACCGCCGGCGACATGCGCCTGCTCGAGCAAATCGACCAAGACGAATGGAGCGCGTTCAAACTGCCCGAGCATTGCTATTTCAACCTGCGCATCATCGACGACGGCGGCCAAGAGCTTGCCACCGGCCGCGATTTAGCCAAACTCCAACAAGAGCTAGGCCAAGCCGCCGCCGTCACCTTCCGCGACAACACCCAAGAATTCGAACGCGACAACCTCACCAACTGGGACATCGGCACGCTACCTGAAAGCATCAAATTCGCCCGCGGCAAACAACAGCTCACCGGCTACCTCGGCCTGCAAAAAGAAAAAAACAACACCATCGCCCTGCGCCTGTTCGACACCCCCGAAGCCGCCGAACAAGCCCACCGCCAAGGCGTGATCGCCCTTATGCAGCTCCAGCTTAAAGAGCAAATGAAAGACCTCAACAAAGGCATCCAAGGCTTCACCCAAGCCGCCATGCTGCTCAAACACATCAGTGCCGACACCCTGCGCGACGACCTCACCGCCGCCATCTGCGACCGCGCCTTTATCGGCGACGACGAGCTACCCCGCAGCGAAAAAGCCTTTAAAGAACAAATCAAACGCGCCCGCAGCCGCCTGCCCGCCGTCAAAGAAGCCATCAGCCGCTACCTGCAAGATACCGCCGCCGCTTACGCCGAACTCAACGGCAAACTCGGCAAACACCCGCTCACCCACCTGCTGCGCGAACGCACCCAAACCCTGCTGTCCGCCGGATTCGCCGGCCGCACCCCGTGGAGCCAATGGCCGCGCCTACCCGTCTATCTCAAAGCCATGACCCTGCGCATGGAAAAATACAGCGCCAACCCCGCCCGCGATGCCGCACGCGAAGCCGATATTCAAGAGTTGGAGCAGATGTGGCAAGACAAGGTACAATCACTTTTGAAACAAAATCAACCCGTTTCAGACGGCCTGAAGATGTTTAAATGGCAGATTGAGGAATTGCGTGTGTCACTGTTTGCGCAAGAGTTGAAAACGCCGTATCCGGTGTCGGTGAAGCGGTTGTTGAAGGAGTGGGAAAGATTAAATAAAGGGTAAAAAAAGGCCGTCTGAAAAGTTTCAGACGGCTTTTTAATTATTTAATCAGTTTCAGTTTTCTATATCTATTAAATTCAGGCTCCACCAAATTGAACGTTGTATTAACAATATCTTCTACGGGCATATCCAACGATGAGGCAACTTTCTCAAGACTTACTCCATCTTCTTTTAACATTGTCAATATTTGCTTAAGTACGCTAGATAACTCCTTCTTCATTGGCTCTGGCTCTGTTGTTCGATAGCGTTTTTTGGCAAATTGAGGGCAAAGAACATGAATATATAACCAATCTGAAATAATACCTAACTTATGCATGCGATATGCCAAAGCAACCAATGAGACACCAAATATTTTTTTTATTTTCATTAGATTATCAATAGTTATAGGTGTATTTCTATATAATTGAATGGCTTCTTTTGGCATTAAAAATGCAGAAGCAAAAGCATTTGCTTCTTTTTCTATCATATCCCTAGGCTCATCCAAATTTTCTTTGACCTTTCCTGAAGCATAATGTTGCATACTATATTTATCACGAAGTAAGTGTCCAAGCTCATGAGCAGCATCAAAACGACTGCGCTCTGCTGATTTTTGAGTATTCAAAAATATAAATGGCTTATTATCATGCCATGTGCAAAATGCATCAATATCTAGTGTATCTACTGATAATGAAAATACACGAATACCTTTTGATTCTAAAAGTGAAATCATATTACCAATGGGCTGATTACCTAGACCCCATTCAAGCCGTAATTCATCGGCAGCCTCTTCTGGTGTTTTGTCTGAATAATCTGGTAAGTTTGCTGTCTTTAATTCAAATTCTCGCTCCAACCAATCATTAAATATGAAAGTTATCAAACCATGATTAATGGCTTGCTTTTGCAATTTCCTTGAAACTCTCGATTTTGCACGAAAACTAACTGCCTGAGTATTTAATTCAGGCAGTTCTTCTTCCTTTAGAAAAAAACTTACTGGAAAATTTAAAATTCTACTTAACTCCCGAACATCAGGAATTTGGCCATCTTTGATATAGTTACGCACTTGTCGCGGGGTAATACCTAATAATTCAGCAAGTGCTGTTTGGGTAATTCCTCTGCGATTTAAGGCAAACTCTAGCCTTTGTGGATTAAAAAATTGCATAATTTAACTTTGAATTAAACCGCCTTCCGTTTTCTTTCCACAATAAGCTCTTGAACTTCAGAAGGCGTTTGATGTTTACGAGTAATCTCTGTATTAGCTATAATGCCGAAGTTAACATCTTGTAAAATAATTCTTTTTACATAACCTGTAATCTGACCATCAATCAAATTTTCAGGTAAGGATAGTTCCATTTGTAAGCCATAAACTGTGCGATGAATAAGCAAAACCCAAAATTGTACAGTATCGGGGAGATCTAGTCTTAAATTAGATACTGCTTCCTCCCACTTTCTCCCCTTTCTTGAAGTGGTGGTAGGAAAACCTTGCTCTCTCCCTACTGAAGAACACCCAGTTGCAACAATTATACATTTTGTTTTACAAGGAGAAAGTGTCAAATAAGCACCTCCTACCCAATCTTGTAACATCCAATTGCGAGCAACCAATTGGCTGCGTAAAAAGGAAGTCACTTCAGCTTGCCATGCAGCACCAATTGAATTTTTATCGTAAAATTGGCTTTTGTCTTGTAATGCATTATGTGCAGCTAGACCAATTTCCATAAATAAGTCTTTGCTCAAGCTTGGATCTATACGGTTAAGTTCAGACTCTATATCATTAGAGGTTACAATATCACCTGTTTTTAACTCAAACGAAGTCAAAGCAAAATCTGTCATAAATTTCCTGTTTTTCTATATAAACTTTATGAATAATAATAGGAAATTTGAATATGTGCAAGCTCCTCTATAGTTATCTTGGAAGCAAGCCGTAGCCTGTATGTAGCATACTGTGTTACCAGCCACTACTGGCGGCAATATAATAATTGATGTATAGAAACAGTAAGGCCGTCTGAAAATGCTTATAAGGTTTTCAGACGGCCTTTGTTATATAGACACTCGTTGGCAGTTAGATGTAATAAGTTATTTATTCTCTTCCAATACAATGGGTTCGAAGTCAAATGTGTACTCCATAATTTCACCGGTTGCAACGTGCCTGTGGGCTTGCGGTTCGATTTTTAGGTATTTGACCGTGAACATTTTGTTTTCTGTGGGTTTGGGAACGGGAGTGTAAACACTTGTGATGAAACGCATGTCCGGAAGGCTGAACAATAATGCTTCTACTTTTACTGTGCTGTTTTCTCCTGATTCGTTGGTATAGCCGGTATATAAATTGGTAATCGGTGGGAGCAATATTGCATAGCTGGGTGAGCAAAATGATTGATAGTGTTGAATTTGTGGATCGGATTCGCTATTTCGCTGCAACCACATGAATGTGTTTTGCCATTTAAAAACATCGGGCACACTTTTGACCTTTATGCCGGTAGTGATGGGGCAGCTGAGGCTGGCCAGTTCACTGGGATAGTGGTCGGGGAGCGGGGCTTGGTCTTTTTGATCTTTTAATAAGCTGTCGTAATCTTCAAATAAATTGCGCAAGCTGGAATCATAGTCTGGATAAATGCCGGATGAGAAATGTGGGTAGTCTTCGGCAATAACCGCAGGCGCTTTCCACAAGGTTTTAGTTGGCGTGGAAAGTGAAAATTCTGCTTGATGTGTGCCGGGCCGGATGCGGAGGGTGTAATCGGCAGTTTGTGAGCTTGGTTTTAAAAACCAAATAGTATTAGCAATGTGATTTTCCCATATATACGGACCGTATTGAAAACGGTCGGGTAAATCGTGTTCGCGCAGGGTGTTGCCATTTTCGTCAATGTGGATATTTAGTTGGGCTTTGCTATTTAGCTCGCCTTCTATTGCAAATAAGGTATCTGCATTGACAGGTACTTCCTTTGGAAATGGAATATAAGGAATACCGGATAGGGTTTTTATGGTAAACGCTGCGCCAAATGACAAATAGTGCTTCTTTTCGTGATCATTGGCTTGTTGCCATTGATAGTTTTTTAATATGCCCGCACTCAGAAAAATCAATGCGGATATACCGAGCCACGGGAATACTTGCCGCTTTACGGAAAGGGAAGTGTTCGCCCGTTGGGCTGCGCATAATAACATTATGGATATCCCCCATAATATTGCGCCCCAGCCCCATGCAACTAATTTTTGATCATCGAAAATTGGATATTCAGAAAAGAGAGGGGTACAACAAGCCAAGAGTACCATTGCTGTATTGGAGAATATGAGTAGATAAATATTAAAACTTTTTCTTCTCAATAATTTATATACGATAAGTATGTAAAATAAATTGGCGTAGACTGCCCAGCCTGCTGGAACAAGGACCCAGCCTAAAAGCAAGCCTATCAGCAGGATGTGATAACCATGATAGGCGGCATCGTGTGTGTAGAAACCCGGCGATATTACGGCAATAATCATGCAGCAGATGGAGATCTTTAATAAGGCCGGGGAATAATGTGGTTGGGTTGGCTTATTGTTCATATTGATATGCGGTAAGTATGCGAAATAATGCTAAGTTGCTTATTATATGATTTTTGGTTGTTGAGTGCTGGTGAGTCGTAATGTGATTGTTATTGTAATTGGGTAATGCTTGAAACATTAGAGGCCGTCTGAAATGGTGTTTTCAGACGGCCTCTTTAAAAGATAGCAAGCCGTAGCCCACATGAAACTTAAAACTTAAATGTAGCAACTGTGTTACCAACCCGTCGGTCAGCAACAGCAAACACAGGTAATTAAGCGCATTGCAGGTTGTTTGAATGCAGGTAATCCCTTACCCGGGCATTCAGAATACGCAACTGTGTTACCAACCCGTCGGTCAGCAACAGCAAACACAGGTAATTAAGCGCATTGCAGGTTGTTTGAATGCAGGTAATCCCTTACCCGGGCATTCAGAATACGCAGCAGTTTGTGCATACACGCATTGATGGCTACTTTGAACGGTTTTCCGCGTTGCGTTAGCCGTTCGTAAAACGCCTTAATCTTCGGTTCAAAACGGCTGGCGGTTAAGGCCGCCATATACAGCGCATTACGTACTGCCATTCTGCCGCCAATACAACCTGTCTTGGTTTTGGATTCCCCGCTTTCATTGGGTGGCGGCACCACACCTACCAGCATAGCAATGCGTTTGTGCGATAGTTTTCCCAATTCGGGCAGCATCGCCATTAAGGTGGCGCAGATATTTTTGCCCACGCCTTTAATTGAGCAGACAGTATCTCCCTTTTCATTGAAACCACCACCGTACCTGTCGATTTGTTTATCTAGATCGGTGATTAGGCGGTCAAAGTGACGGATAAGGTCTGCAACGCTCTGCTTTTGGCTCTCGTGAATCTGATGGTGGCGGTTCTTCTCCACCGCTCGCATCTCTACCAACTGGCTGCGGCGTTTGACCAAGGCTTCGAGCGTTTCTTCTTCGGTAGAAGGCGGAATATAGCGCATATCGCCCACCAATCCTTTAGTCTCGATGGCTTGGGCGAAATCGGCCAACATTTTAGCGTCTTTGGCATCGGTTTTGCCTAAAGAAAAAGATTGGGAATAGGAATGTGTTTGGCGTGGGTTGGCGATGACAACACGCAATCCTGCATGGTGCAACGCTTTGGCTAGAGGGATTTCTAACCCGCCGGTACTTTCCAGTACAACCAAATCGACATTGTGTTTGCGCAAATAGTCGACGGTATGTTGGAAACCTTTGGCATTATTGGTTTCGGTTTTGGTTTTGGCCTTACCGGTAATACCGATGACGAAGTTCTTTTTGGCTACGTCTATGCCGCCATAATTTTGGGTGCTCATCAATAAACCATCCTTGTATTCGGTTGTAGGGTCTTGCAACTGTTCGGTTGTGTTGATGATTGGCCGTCTGCTCGTTTGGCTACAATACGGGTGCGGAAGCCCAAGGGTGTGTTCGGAGGCAGACGGCCTGTTTGCTTGCCATGGTACATTAGTTTCAACATACAAGGGTGTGTGCCATCTGCACGCACGCGTTGTTTGGATTTCCAGTAAGCGAGTGCGTGGCTTGCGCCACACACCCGACCAGTCATGATACGGCAGTTGATCTGTGGAAATTAAGGCCGTCTGAAAATGCTTGTTGCAAAATTTTCAGACGGCCTTGTCTTGCCCGCAATCTGAGCAGATACCGCTGCCAAGATATAATTTTTCCTTTGTTCGATATTACTTACGGTTATTTCAGCCTTTCAGACGGCCTTGTTAGAATGGCTTTTTTAATCGAAATAACCGGAGAGGAACGTATGGCCCGTTTAACTGTGCATAGTGTGGAATCCGCGCCTGAGGCGGCAAAAGCCCGCGTGGAAACGGCTCTGAAAAACAACGGCTTTTTGCCGAATCTGATTGGCGTATTGGCCAATGCGCCGGCGGCCTTGGCGATGTATCAGGAAGTAGGTGCGCTGAATGCCACCACCAGCCTGACCGCAGGCGAGCGTGAGGTGGTGCAGATTACGGCGGCGGTGCTGAATGAATGCGGTTTTTGCAAAGCGGGGCATACTGCTTTGAGTACGAAAAAGAATTTGCTCGACCCGCAGGCGATTGAGGCTTTGCGCAACACGCAGGCCTTGGCAGACCCCAAACTCAACCGCTTGGCTTTGTTGACCCAAGCGGTGATGGCGAATAAGGGCAATGTAGGCGATGCCGAGTTGCAGGCGTTTTTTGATGCGGGGTATAACGAACAGCAGGCTTTGGAAGTGGTGCTGGGTGTGGCGCTGGCGACATTGTGCAATTACGCCAATAATCTGGCACGCACGGAAATCAACGAGCAATTGCAGCCTTTTGCTTGATAGGGTTGTTTGGTATGTTGGGATAGGCCGTCTGAAATGTTGTTTTCAGACGGCCTGTAATCTTTTACTCCAATATCTCCTTTATTCTCCCCAGAAGCCAAATCATAGGTGTTTAGTTTTTTCTTTCAGACGAAAATAGGCTGTCGGGTAGGGCGGGATTTACGGGGAAGCGTACTGAAGCTTAGTTTTCCTACATAATAGGTTTTCTGACGGTTCGGGTAATGTTTGGCCGGTGGTCAATCGATCGCGTGTTTTGGCAGGGGATAGGGGGAGTTTTGCCAAGGTTTCAGGCTTTGTTTATGATGCAAAGCCGAAGCACTTTTCTCGACAAGGTACTATTCATCCATGCACGCTAAATTCAAAAAGTCTGAATTATTTTCTCCAAGTATTGCCGAGCGCGGTTGGCATTATTTTCAAAACCGCCGTGTCGGGGCGGTTTATGATAACGGTCGGCAGCGTTATCAAGCGGAGATTTCCGGTTCCGAGCCTTATCAGGCATGGCTTCAGCTGGATGGCAAAGGCCGAATTGTGGAAGGCGGTTGCGATTGCCCCTGTAACTACCCCTGCAAACATATGGCGGCTTTATGGTATGCCTTGGAGAAGGGGCGGAAGCATAATGTTGCGAACCCGCCGGATTTGACCGCGCTTTTGGAAAAGCAGGACGCACCGTTTTTGCGCAATTTGCTGTCGGTATTGGCGCAAGATCAGGAAATCCGCAACCGTTTGATGTTGATGCTTGAACCGGATAAAACTGAATCCGAGCAGATATACGCTTTCCAAGTGCAGCAGATTTTTGCTGCTTATGGCGGCGATTATCATTACAGCTCGGCTATTAATTTGGCTGGTGAATTGCAAGATTGGCTCTCTGACGTCTCTAATCGCGGCGGTTCGGTTTTGGCGGGCATTTTGCCGTTGCTGATGGGGCGGTTGATTGATGCTATCGAATATTCAGATGATTCCGAGGGCGAATTAAGCGATACCATGTGTTATGCCATCGATTTGTTGGGTCAGGTTTTGGAGCGGCAGGATGCTTCTGAATCGAAATTGGCGCAATTGGTTGAATTTGTAGATGTTTGTTTGAATGATAGCCGCTATTCCGATTTTGGTGATTATATCACCGATCTTTACCTTATCCGTGCGCGCGAGTGGGAAAGGCAACAGGCATTTGCCGCCTGGCAGGCATGGTTGGAGACAAAGATTGCAGCATACCGGCCGGACGATTGGTTGTATGAATTTTTTTCAGATGCCAAGCGGCAGATGTTGCTGAAAGCCAAGGAAGACGAAGCAGCCCAAAAGTATTTTGAAAAGAATCTCGAATTGGTTTCATTTCGTCAAATAGCGGTTGCTCAGGCTTTTGAAACCGAAAACTGGTCTAAGGCCGAACAATTGTTGCAAGAAGGCATTCGGATTGCTTTTGCCAAAAATAACCACGGTACGGTAGCGGCTTGGGAAAAACAGCTTCTGGAAGTTTACCGCCGCACAGGGCAATCTATCCGTATGCTGGCTGAAAAGCTGGCTTTGGATAAATCTTTTTCACCGGAATACTACCGAATATGGAAAGAAACCTTTTCTGCTGAAGAATGGCCGTCTGAAAGAGATAAATTGGTGCAACGGTTGCAAGACAAAGATTGGATTTTGGCTCCGGTGTTGTTGGAAGAGCGGCTGTTCGACCCGCTGCTGGATTTATTGCGGCGCAAAAAGGAATACGCAACTTTAGAAAATTACAGCCCTAAGTTTCCCAAAACATATGACGCGGCTTTGCTTGAATGCCACCTGTCGTTACTGGCTGCTTCTATTCAGATGCCGGGAGCGAATCGCAAACACTATTCTATTTTGGTCAAACGCTTGAACATCCTGAAAAAACAATATCCTCATTGCCGTGCGCAGTTCGCAAACTTTGTAGATGCGTTAAAGGCTCAATACAGTATTAAACCGCACCGGCCGGCTTTGCTGGAAGAATTGGCTAAATTCAAACTCTAAGGGTTTTCATACCCTACATCCCTTTATTTATTACTACATGGCAAGCCACTTAAAAGAATGCGTTTGTTATGTTTGCGGCTTTTCCGGGGATTCCAACAACCGGCTATGCCGGAAGATGCCCGGGTTGAAACCGAGTATGCTGGGATAAGAGGGTTAAATAAGTCTGTAAAAAAACAGCCCATTGTTCGGGCTGTTTTTTATTAGGATAAAAATGGCGTTTAACGCAATTCGGTATGCAGGCGGCTCAGCCAATTGGAGGCGTCGCGGCCTTGGTAGGCAGTGCCGTCTTTATTCAGCAGACGCAGGCGTGTGCCGTTGGCTGTGGGTTCGGCAAGTACGATCAGCTCGGGTTGGGCGGTGTTTGCGGCGGCGTTGTTCTTTTTGCCTTTACCGAAAATGCGTTTGAAAATGCCGGGCTTTTGGTTGGCAACGGCTTCGCCTTCCTGTGGCGCGGGTTGTACTAAGAATGCGTGGCTTTGTACGTTTTGACCGAGTACGGTCAAGCCGATGCGGTCGAGTGCCAGCGCGGTGCGGCGCCAGTTGCGGTTATGGTCGCCGCTGAGCAGTACGCTGTTGCCTTCGATTTTGGCTAATTCGCCAGCGTTGCGCACGGGGGTAACGCTTTTACCTAAGGCGTTTTCTGCTTGGCGGGCATCTACGCCGAGATATTGCATGAAGCGGGCAAGGAAGGCGGCTTCAAGATTGGGGTCGTTGGGGCGGGGCTGCCACATGGTGGTGTCTTTATTTTTGTCGCCATACACTTCTTTCAAGCCTTTGTGGGCGAAGAAGATATCTGTGGTGCCGTTTCTGCCGCGCTCGATACGGATGATGAATTTGTCGCGCTCGCTGGTGGAGTAAACGCCGCCGAGGCCGACTTTTTCAAACAGGCGGCGCAGGCCGTCTTGCGGGATTTTGGCGCGGTTTTCTGCCCACTCGGTTTCCATTTGGCCGATGGCAGGTTCTTCGGATTTGATGTCAAAACCGTTTTCTTGCCAGAATACTTTCAGCAAGGGCCAGATTTCGGCAGGTTCTTTTCCTTCAACAACGAGCCAGCGTTGGCTGCCGTCGCGCTCCAAATGTACGCCTTTTACGCCTTGCAATACGGCTTGGCCGGCGGGTTGTTGAACGGCTTTATTGCGGTTGAGGTCACTTGCGCGTACGGCACCGGTGCCTGCCGGAATTTGATAGAGGTTGCCTTGATCGGGGTTGGTCAGATCGGGCGGTACTTCAAGGCTGACTACTTTTCGGTTTTGGGTTTGATAGTCGAGTTTGGGTTGTTCTTTGCTGCCGGAACAAGCGGCGAGGCCGATGAGGGCGAGGGTTAATACTACCGGTTTCATTCGGTTCATATTGCGATTCCTGTGGTTAAATCAAATTGGCTTCTTTGAGCGCATTTTGTACTTTGTCTTGGCCGTCTGAAGAAAGTTCAACAATAGGCAGGCGCACATGAGGGCTGCATTTGCCTAATTCGGCCAAAGCCCATTTGGGAGCTGCGGGGCTGGGTTCGCAGAACATCACGTTATAAACGGGGATAAGTTGTTTGTTGAGGGCGCGGGCTGTAGCGATATCGCCTTGAATGGCGGCTCTGCACATGTCGGCAAAAGGCTTGGGGGCTACGTTGGCGGCTACGCTGATCACGCCGTCGCCACCACAGAGCATAAAGGCCATCGCGGTGGGGTCGTCGCCGGAGTAAACGGCAAAGCCTTCGGGAACGCGGTTGATAAGCTCGGTTTCGCGACCGATGTCGCCGCTGGCTTCTTTAACGCCGATGATGTTGGGGATTTCTGCCAGCCGTAAGATGGTTTCGTCGCTCATGTTGACTACGGTGCGGCCGGGCACGTTGTAGATAATCATGGGAATGCTGGCGGCTTCGGCAATGGCTTTGAAATGACGGTAAATGCCTTCTTGGGAGGGCTTGTTGTAGTAGGGTACGACAGACAAGGTGTAGTCTGCGCCCAGCTGTTGGGCGGCTTTGGAAAGCTCGATGGCTTCGGTGGTGTTGTTGGCACCCGTACCGGCAACGACCGGCACGCGTTTGTTGACGTGTTTGACGGTAGCTTCGATAACGGCCAAATGCTCTTCTACGGGAAGGGTGGCACTCTCGCCCGTGGTGCCTACGGCTACGATGGCATCTGTACCGCTTTCGATGTGCCAATCAATCAGGGCTTTGAGTTGGTCGAAATTTACGCTGCCGTCCTGATTCATGGGGGTAACCAGAGCGACCAAGCTGCCTTTTAACATGTTAAAACCTTTATTTCTCAAACGTTCTGTATAAAGTTGGCTGATTGTAGCTTACTTTGGAATTGATGTGAAATGCTGATTTCAGACGGCCTGCAAAGGTTTGCAAAGGTTTTTGAGGCCGTCTGAAAAGGTTTCGTCGATACCTGAAAGCGCTATTGTTATGCCTATATGCTGAAATGGTCTGATTCTAAAACGTAAGTGCCGGAATGAAAATTGAAGTAGGGAGGGAAATTGTTTACAATCCGCGCTTACAAATTTTATCGTTTGATTACATAACAAGGAATCCCTGCTATGGCTGTTTCTATGCCTCCGAAAACAGATAAACCCGACTTGGTTTACCGTTTGGAAGACAAACCGCCGTTTGCCAATGCGCTGCTGAGTGCTATCACACACTTGCTGGCGATTTTCGTGCCGATGATTACACCGGCGCTGATTGTGGGCGGTGCGCTCAAACTGCCGCCCGAAATGACGGCTTATTTGGTGTCGATGGCGATGGTGGCTTCGGGTATCGGTACTTATTTGCAGGTAAACCGTTTCGGGCCGATCGGTTCGGGCTTGCTGTCGATTCAGTTGGTTAACTTTTCATTTGTCGGCGTGATGATTTCGCTCGGTTTGGGTATGAAAGAGCAGGGGTTGGACGAACATGCCATGGTTTCGGCGCTGCTGGGCGTGGCGTTTGTCGGCGCGTTTTTGGTGGCCGGTTCCGCTTGGCTGCTGCCTTATCTGAAAAAAGTGATTACGCCGACCGTGAGCGGCGTGGTGGTGATGATGATCGGCCTGAGTTTGATCAGTGTGGCGATTACCGAATTTGGCGGCGGGTTTGCAGCTTTGAGCGACGGCACATTCGGCGCTTGGCAGAACATTGCTTTGGCGGCGTTTGTGTTGGCGGTGGTGCTGTTTTTCAATGCGTTGAAAAATCCGTTGCTGCGCATGAGCGGTATCGCGGTGGGCATGATTGCGGGCTATATTGTGGCTCTGTTTTTGGGCATGGTGGATTTTTCGGTGCTGGAAGATTTGCCGGTAATCACCGTGTCGGTGCCGTTTAAATACGGCTTTGATTTCCAGTGGGTGCCGTTTCTGGTGGCCGGTTTGGTGTATTTGCTGAGTATTTTTGAAGCGGTGGGCGATTTGACCGCTACGGCGATGGTGTCCGGCGAGCCTTATGAAGGCGACGAATTCCAACAGCGTTTGCGCGGCGGGGTGTTGGCCGACGGTTTGGTGTCGGTGATTGCCACTGCGCTCGGTTCGCTGCCGTTGACCACGTTTGCGCAAAACAACGGTGTGATTCAAATGACCGGCGTGGCTTCGCGCCATGTGGGTAAATATATCGCCGCGATTTTGGTGCTGCTCGGTTTGTTTCCGGTTGTCGGACGTGCCTTTACCACCATTCCCAGCCCGGTAATCGGCGGCGCGATGGTATTGATGTTCGGCCTGATTGCGATTGCAGGCGTGCGCATCATGATGACTAACGGCATCAACCGCCGCGAAGCCGTGATTGCGGCAACGTCTATCGGCTTGGGTTTGGGCGTGAGTTTCAAGCCGGAAGTGTTTGTGTTGCTGCCGGTTAAAGAGCTGTTCCAAAACCCAATCTGTATGGGCGGTGTGGCGGCATTGGTGATGAATTTGGTAATGCCGCGCGATACGGGTGCGAAAGTCTATTTGAGCGACGAGTTGGAGAGCTAACCGTTCGTTGTTTGATTTGTAGCGTAAACAGGCCGTCTGAAACTTTTCAGACGGCCTGTTGCGTATGGCGGCGCTCGGATTAATCGTCGTAGTCGATGCGTTTGGAGTAAACCTTTCCGGTTCGTGCATCCACTTTCAATTCATATTTTCTGCCTTTGGAAATGATGTCCACATCGTAATGCGGGCGGCGGGAGTCGAGCTCGGAATCGACATCGACCACCCGGCCTTTCACTTGCGCCTTGGCCGCAGCAACGGCTTTTTGCGATGAGATGTATTTGGCTGCCAAAGCAGGGGATGCGGCGGTGAGGAAAATCACGGCGGCGCCGATAGTCGTTAATAATCTTTTCATGGCATACATTCCTTCATTTGCGAACAATCAGGGTATTTTTGATTGTAAGCAGCCAAGATTAGCCCGAAATTAGCCGTAAATTGCCAATCACAAAAGCGCAGGACAGGGGCTTGATACATATTTTATAGCCATCTGAATATATGCTATAATTTGCGACTGATTTTTATCTGAATGTTTTCCAGGCAGGCGGTTTTGGAAGCCTTCTTGGGTGTGAAAAAATTAATTTTTAAATAATAGTAAGGGTTTACGATGAGCGTAACTGTAGAAAATTTGGAAAATCTGGAACGCAAAGTAGTGTTGTCTCTGCCATGGAATGAAATCAATGCAGAAACCGACAAACGCTTGCAGCAAACCCAGCGCCGCGTGAAAATCGACGGTTTCCGTCCCGGTAAAGCGCCGCTGAAAATGGTTGCTTCTATGTATGGTGCGAGCGTGCAAAACGATGTGTTGAACGAGCTGGTTCAAAAAGCATTCTACGACGTTGCCGTTGCCCAAAATCTGAAAGTAGCCGGTTATCCCCGCTTTGAAAACGTTGAAGAGCAGGAAGATAAAGATGCTTTGAAAATCGCCGCGATTTTCGAAGTATTCCCCGAAGTGAAAGTAGGCGATTTGTCTGCACAAGAAGTAGAAAAAGTAACTGCTGAAGTGGGCGATGCCGAAGTAGATAAAACCATCGAAATCCTGCGTAAACAACGCACCAGCTTCAAACATGTAGAGCGTGAAGCGCAAAACGGCGACCGCGTGATCATCGACTTTGAAGGTAAAATCGACGGTGTGCCGTTTGACGGCGGCAGCGCGCAAAACTATCCGTTTGTATTGGGCAACGGTCAAATGCTGCCTGAATTCGAAGCCGGCGTATTGGGCTTGAAAGAAGGCGAAAGCAAAGATGTGGAAGTTAACTTCCCTGAAGACTATCACGGTAAAGACGTTGCCGGTAAAACCGCTGTATTTACCATCAGCCTGAAAAACGTTTCCGAAGCCACTCTGCCCGAAGTGGACGAGCAGTTTGCCAAAGCCTTGGGTATCGAAGACGGCGACGTGGCGAAAATGCGTGAAGAAGTGCGTAAAAACGTAGCGCGCGAAGTGTCTCGCCGCACTGAAAACCAAACCAAAGATGCCGTGATGGAAGCGCTGTTGAAAGTGACCGACATCCAACTGCCCAAAGCATTGGTTAACGACGAAGCCGAGCGTTTGGCTAATGAAATGAAACAAAACTTCGTTAATCAAGGCATGGCAGATGCGGCCAATTTGGACTTGCCTGCCGATATGTTTAAAGAGCAGGCCGAACGCCGCGTGGCTTTGGGCTTGATTTTGGCCCAACTGGTTGACGACAATAAACTGGAGCCGACCGAAGAGCAGGTTAAAGCCGTGGTAAGCGACTTCGCCGAAAGCTACGAAGATCCGCAAGAAGTGATTGATTGGTACTTCGCCGACAAACAACGTCTGCAAGGCCCGACTTCTTTGGCCGTTGAAGCCAACGTAGTGAATTTTGTGTTGGGCAAAGCCAAAGTCAACGAGAAAGTATTGTCGTTTGACGAAGTGATGGGCGCGCAGGCTTAAGGTTTCCCGGCTGACAAGGCCGTCTGAAACTTTTGGTTGAAGACAAACAAGCACCGAAGCAGCCTTCCGCGCTTTGGTGCTTTTTACTGAATATCCTGAAAAGGAGTGTAATGATGATTCCCGATATTCATAACGGCTATTTGGTGCCTACCGTTATCGAGCAGAGCGGTCGCGGCGAGCGCGCGTTCGACATTTATTCGCGCCTCTTGAAAGAGCGTATCGTTTTCTTGGTCGGCCCTGTGAACGACGACAGTGCCAATTTGGTGGTGGCACAATTGCTGTTTTTGGAAAGCGAAAACCCCGATAAAGATATCTTCTTGTATATCAACTCACCGGGCGGCTCGGTGACTGCCGGTATGTCGATTTACGACACCATGAATTTCATCAAGCCCGATGTATCTACGCTGTGTTTGGGTCAGGCCGCCAGCATGGGTGCGTTTCTGCTTTCTGCCGGTGCCAAAGGCAAACGCTTTGCCCTGCCCAACAGCCGTGTGATGATTCACCAGCCTTTAATCAGCGGCGGATTGGGCGGACAGGCTTCCGATATCGAAATCCATGCACGTGAGCTGTTGAAGTTAAAAGACAAGCTTAACCGTCTGCTGGCAAAACATACCGGTCAGGATTTGGAAAAAGTGGAGCGAGACACCGACCGTGATAACTATATGTCAGCGGAAGAAGCGCAAAAATATGGTTTGATCGACCAAGTGCTGGAAGACCGGGCCGGCATCAAGCTGTAATTTTGGCTGTTTCATATAAGCAAACGGCTGTGTTTGTTTTCAGACGGCCTCATGCCTAGCGTGGCAGCTATCTTTTGCGGCTTTTCTGTATTGATTGCTGCTTGAATGCTTAACTTGATCCGCATTTATCTCCGACTATTGTCATGAGGTATCAGGCCGTCTGAAATGTTATGTTCAGGCGGCCTGTCGGTACCTTACGTTATTTTCTAAAGAACCAAACCATGAATTTACTCGGTGCGCTGGCTAAAGTCGGCAGTTTAACCATGGTGTCGCGCATACTCGGTTTTGTGCGCGATACGATTATTGCGCGTACTTTTGGTGCGGGTATGGCGACAGATGCTTTCTTTGTCGCTTTTAAATTACCGAATTTATTGCGGCGGATTTTTGCGGAAGGTGCATTTGCGCAGGCGTTTGTGCCGATTTTGGCCGAATACCGGCAAACCCGTTCGGAAGAAGCGACACGCGAGTTTATCCGTCATGTGGCGGGCATGTTGTCGTTTGTGCTGGTGGTGGTAACGGCCATCGGTATTTTGGCGGCGCCGTGGGTAATTTATGCTTCTGCTCCGGGTTTTGCTAAGAATCCGGATAAGTTTCAACTTTCGGCAGATCTGCTGAGAGTTACTTTTCCGTATATCTTGTTGATTTCCCTCTCATCTTTTGTCAGCTCGATTCTCAATACTTACCATAAATTCAGCATTCCCGCGGTTACACCGACCTTGCTGAATATTTCGTTTATCGTTTTTGCCCTGTTTTTGGTGCCTTATTTCGACCCGCCCGTGATGGCACTTGCATGGGCTGTATTTATCGGCGGTGTGTTGCAGCTGGGTTTTCAATTGCCGTGGTTGGCCAAGCTGGGTTTTTTGAAACTGCCCAAGCTGAATTTTAAAGATGCCGCAGTCAACCGCGTGATGAAGCAAATGGCTCCCGCTATTCTGGGTGTGAGTGTGGCGCAAATTTCGTTGGTGGTTAACACGATTTTCGCATCGTTTCTGCAATCGGGCAGTGTGTCGTGGATGTATTATGCCGACCGTTTGATGGAGCTTCCGGCTGGCGTGCTGGGCGCGGCATTAGGCACTATTCTGCTGCCCACTTTGTCGAAACATGCGGCCAGTGAAAACCCGCAGGAATTTTCGTCTTTGCTGGATTGGGGTTTGCGCTTGTGTATGCTGCTGGCGATGCCCGCAGCCGTGGGGTTGGCGGTATTGTCGTTTCCGCTGGTGGCGACATTATTTATGTATAAAGAGTTTACTCTGAACGATGCTGTGATGACGCAAAATGCGCTGATTGCTTATTCTTTCGGCCTGTTGGGTCTGATCATGATTAAAGTGTTGGCGCCCGGTTTTTATGCACGCCAAAACATTAAAACGCCGGTAAAAATCGCAATTTTCACGCTGGTGTGTACGCAGCTGATGAACCTCGTCTTTATCGGCCCGCTGCAACATGTCGGCTTGGCGTTGGCAATTGGCTTGGGTGCGTGTTTGAATGCCGGATTGCTGTATTTTCTGCTGCGCAAACATGATATTTACAAGCCGGGCGCGGGTTGGAGCGTGTTCCTGCTGAAGCTGGTGTTGGCGTTGGCAGTGATGGGCGCAGGCTTATGGGGCGCTCAAGCTTATCTGCCGTTGAAGTGGGAAGCGGTATCAGGTTGGCAGAAGGCTGCACAACTTTTAGGCTTGGTTGTGTTGGGCGGAACGCTGTATTTTGCCGCTTTGGCAACTTTGGGCTTCCGTCCGCGCGATTTCAAACGCTTGGAAAAATAAATCAGAATGTTTATCCTAACTGCTTAATTATAAACAAATAGCATTCTTAAAATATGGTTTATTCATAAAACATCAAAGGATATTTTTATGTTATATGCCTTTAAAAATAACATGTTATCCTTTTCTTGCTATACAATGTAATTTTCTGTTTCTTACCGGCAAAATAATATGACCCAAACGACCCCTGAATCATTATTTCAACAAGGGCATGAGTTATTGCTGCAAGACCCTAATAATTGTGCCGCTGCCGTTCCCTTGCTGTTTGAAGCTGCCCAAGCGGGCCATACCGAGGCTGCATTCCAGCTGGCAGGCTGTCTGCTAAACGGTGCGGGTGCCCGACCTGACTATGAGGCGGCACATTATTGGTTGGAACAGGCCGCAGGAAAAGGCCATCTGTATGCCCGTTATAATCTGCTGCAAATCCGAGCGGCCAATGGAGAGCCGTTTGAAGAGCAGATTAATGCTTATGCGGAACTGGCGGAGCAGGGTATTCTTCATGCCCAGCTCCGTTTGCTTGAATACTGTGCCGATAAAAAAGATCCTCAAGCCGTGCATTGGGCAGAATTGGCGGCAGAGCAAGGTAATGCCGAGGCGCAGCTGTATTTGGCCAAGTATTACCAGCAATGCCCGACACCGGATTTGGCTCGCGCTCATGAATTGCTTACCCGTGCTGCCGAGCAGGGCTTGGTGGCTGCCCATTGGTTGTTGGGTAATCAATACCGTTACGGGCAGCATGTGGAAAAGAATCTGCACAAGGCAGCAGAACACTTTATGCCTGCCGCGTTGCAAAACATGCCGCCTGCGCAATCTTCATTGGGCGAGGTGTTGTTGGAGTTGGGAGACAGCAACGCTATCGAATGGTTGGAAAAAGCGGCTGGTGCTGGAGACTCCGATGCGCAGGCAGCTTTGGCAGAGGTTTATCTGACAGGGCGTTTTGTTGAACGCGATTATGGCAAAGCGCGCAAATATGCCTCTTCGGCAGCCCGTCGCAATCACCCGAAAGCATTACGCTTGCTGGGCGATATTTTCCGTTACGGTTTAGGTATTGATGCAGATGGTGATGTGGCGTCGAGACAATATAAACGTGCAGCCGAGTTGGGCGATATGGTCGCGCATCAGAAATTGCTGGCCGACACGGCCCTGACCCGTGCGGGCGAATACGAAGAAGCCAAAAAGGCTGCTTTGATGTTTCAGAAGTCTGATCAGGATTATCAAACCGCGTTCGCTTATCATTACGGATTAGACCGCCAGCAAGATTACATGCTTGCCCGCAAATATTATTTGCAGGCTGCGGAGCTTGACCACCGCAAGGCACAAACCAATCTCGGCATGATGTATTACAACGGTCAGGGTGTGGATGCAGACCCCGAGCAGGCTGCGTATTGGTTTGAACAGGCGGCAAGCCAAGGGGATGCAGTGGCGCAATACAATTTGGCTTGTCTGCATTATCATGGTCATGGTGCGCCGAAGAGTGCTGAAACGGCTTGCCGTTTATTGCAGAGTGCTATTGATAACGGCCATGAGCACGCAGCCCAACTTCATCAGCTGTTAACGCAATGGCGGCGGGAAATCAGGGCTTAAACCGAGCAATCTAGAGTGTTGGACTCCCGATTGAAAGTGGAAGAGAGCCGGAAATCGTGAGTTCATTAACCGGATTAAGGTTCTAGAGCCATTTTTCCTTTCAGTGTTACTTTCTAGATTAAAGGCCGAGACTTTTGCAAAATAGCCCCTATACCCAACAGCTGGGGCCAAAACACAGGGTTTCGGCTGTTTTTCTATTTCAATGCTCTCTTTAATTCTCCTCAAATACCCGATAACCGGGTATCTGAGCTGCCTTTCAGACGGCAACAGGCGCACGTAGCCTATTGGCTGCTTTCAACAGGTTCAAACACATCGCTTTCAGGTGGCTTTGTGCACTCACTTTGCTCAGACCAAAATAAGTTGCCCGGGCATGGCAGAATTTACGGTGCAGCGTACCAAAGCTTTGTTCGACCACATAACGGGTTTTTGATAAATGTCGGTTACGTTTGGTTTGCGCTTCCGTCAGCGGCCGGTTGCGGTGGGATTTGCACATGATGCCGTCCCGCAACTGATGTTCTTCCAGATGTTGCCGGTTTTCCATACTGTCGTAGCCTTTATCGGCATAGACAGTCGTGCCTTTGGCTAGGCCTTCCAACAAAGGCAGCAGGTGTTTGCACTCATGGGCATTGGCGGCAGTGATGTGCAGTTTCTCAATATAGCCTTCCGCATCGGTACGGGTATGTTGTTTGTAACCCAGATGGAAGCGGCCGTCTTTCTTTACCCAACGGGCATCGCTGTCTTTACTCGGTGTGGTTTGGCTGTTGACCCGCCCTTCGTCATCCACTTCTATGGCCTGACGCTGTTTGCCGCCGGCCGTCTGAATAATGGTAGCGTCAACGATGGCGGCGGATGCTTTCTCTACTTTTAAACCCTTGTCAGTCAGTTGGCGGTTAATCAGATCCAGTAATTCGGCCAAGGTGTTGTCTTGCGCCAGCCAGTTGCGGTAACGGCATAAGGTGCTGTGATCGGGGATGCTCAGTTCGTCAAAACGGCAAAACAGATGGAAATCGATGCGGGTAATGAGGCTGTGTTCGAGTTCGGGATCGGAAAGGCTGTGCCATTGGCCGAGTAAAACGGCTTTGAACATGGACAGCAGGGGATAGGCGGGACGGCCGCGGTGGTCTCGAAGGTAGCGGGTTCTTTGATGGTTGAGGTAATGTTCGATCGGTTGCCAATCAATCACCTGCTCCAGCTTCAACAGGGGGAAGCGATCGATGTGTTTGGCAATCATGGCTTGGGCGGTTTGCTGAAAGAAGGTGCTCATGAAAAATCCCCTAAATGTCTTGGGAGGGAATTTAGGGGATTGGGGGGAATTTTGCAAAGGTCTTGGCCTGTTTGCTTTAATGAAGATGTTCGTAAATTTTTTCGGCCAATGCGGTGCTGATGCCTTCGACTTGTGCCAAGTCTTCTACGCTGGCCGCCACTACGCCGCGCAAGCCGCCGAAGCGGGTGAGCAGGGCTTGGCGGCGTTTGGCACCTACGCCGGGAATTTCGCTGAGTGATGAGCTTACCCGGGCTTTGTCGCGTTTTTTTCTGTGGCCGGTAATGGCAAAACGGTGGGATTCGTCGCGCACGGTTTGCAGTAGGTGCAAGGCGGGGCTGTTGGGCGGCAGGCGGAAGGTTTCGCCTGTGAACGGCAAAATCAGTTCTTCCAAGCCGGCTTTGCGTTCGGGGCCTTTGGCAATACCGATGATGGGGATGTGCAGGCCGAGTTCTTCCCACACGGTTACGGCCATACCGACCTGCCCTTTGCCACCGTCGATTAAGACGGCATCGGGCCATTTGACGGTTTCGCCGTTGGCTTCGGCTTCGGCCATTTTTCCATAGCGGCGGGTAAGCACTTCACGCATGGCAGCGTAGTCGTCGCCGGCTTTGGCGGTGGTGATGTTGTAGCGGCGGTACTGGCTCGGTTGGATGTTTTGCTCGTCGTACACGACGCAGGAAGCGATAGTGGCTTCGCCTTGCGTATGGCTGATGTCGAAGCATTCGAGACGTTGGAGGCCGTCTGAATCCATGTTTAACACGCGTGCCAGTTCTTCGATGCGGTGTTGCTGGTTGCTGTGCTGCAAGCGGTGTTGGGCAATGGCGAGTTTGGCGTTTTTCTCTGCCATGTTCAGCCAGATTTTGCGCTCGCCTATGGTTTTGGTAACGAATTGGATTTGCTTGCCGTGTTCTTCGTTTAAGGCCGTCTGAAGAACTTCGGGCAAAGTAAAGTTGCTGATGATGATGTCGGGCTTGCTTTGGCCTAAATAATGTTGGGCGACAAAGGCTTCGGCATAATCCTGCCCGTTGGGTTCGGGATCGTTGCGCACGTCAGGAAAGAAACTTTTGTCGCCGACATGCCGCCCGCCGCGGATGCTGACCCAATGGATACACACGCTGCCCTGCTCTACCACCAGCGCCAGCAGGTCGATATCGTTGGGATTGTTGGGATTTTTGCTGTCGATAAACTGCTGGCTTTGCACCAACCCGAGCGCTTGGATTTGGTCACGGTAGCGGGCGGCTTCTTCAAATTGCAGTGCGGCGGCGGCCTGATTCATTTTGTGGTGCAGGGTTTGGGTGAGTTCGCCGGTTTTGCCGTTGAGAAAGGTAACGGCTTCGCGCACGCTGGCTTGGTAGTCTTCGTAAGTGATGTGGCCGACGCACGGGCCGGAACAGCGTTTGATTTGATACAGCAGGCAGGCGCGGTCGCGGTGTTCGAACACGCTGTCTTCACAAGTGCGCAGGCGGAATACTTTTTGCAGAATCTGAATGCTGTCGCGCACGGCGTAACCGTTTGGATAAGGGCCGAAATATTGGTTGGGCTTTTTGAGCGTGCCGCGGTAATAGGCCATCTGCGGGAACTCGTGCCCGCTCAGCATCAGATAAGGATAGCTTTTGTCGTCGCGGAAAAGGATATTGTATTTCGGCGATAAGGCTTTGATTAAATTGTTTTCCAGAATCAGCGCTTCGGCTTCTGAACGGGTAACGGTGGTTTCGACCGAATGCACCTGCTTCACCATCAAGGTGATGCGCGGAGAGTGGTCGCTTTTCTGAAAATAGCTCGACACCCTCCGTTTCAGGTTGACCGCTTTGCCGACGTACAAAACCTGCCCGCTTTTGTCGAGCATGCGGTAAACGCCCGGCAAATTCGGCAGATTTTTCAAAAAAACGGTTAAGTCGAACGGAGTGGACACGGCAGAAGGCAGATTCAGGTTTCAGACGGCCTGGATTATACGGGAAATTATATGTGGCGCGGAGGAATGCAGTCTGCGGGCTATCGGGAACGAATGGGCTGCCGCAAACGTTTTTTTGGATTGAGTAGAAATTTTGGATAGCTAAATCTCTTTTGAAATATCGTATAGTAAGCCGATTTTAAAGAGACTCGGCTTTTATCGAAAAGGCCGTCTGAAAAGTTTTCAGACGGCCTTTGGTTTCTCAGTTAAAGAATCTTATGCTTCTTTGCTTTCAGTTGCTTTCGCACGCAAGCGCAGGCTCAATTCGCGCAGTTGTTTTTCATCAACCGCATTCGGCGCATTGGTCAGCAAGCATTGAGCGCGCTGGGTTTTCGGGAAAGCAATCACGTCGCGAATGGATTCGGCACCGGTCATCAAAGTAACCAAACGGTCTAAACCGAATGCCAAACCGCCGTGCGGCGGCGCACCGAATTTCAGGTTGTCCAGCAGGAAGCCGAATTTGTTTTGCTGCTCTTCCGGAGTGATTTTCAAAGCTGCAAACACTTTTTCCTGAATGTCGGCACGGTGGATACGGATAGAGCCGCCGCCGATTTCCCAACCGTTCAGCACCATATCGTAGGCACGCGCCAAGCAGTTTTCGGGATCGCTTTCCATCAAATCTTCATGGCCTTGTTTCGGCGAAGTAAACGGATGGTGCATAGCGGCATAGCGGTCGTTTTCTTCGTCGTATTCGAACATCGGGAAATCAACCACCCACAACGGTTTCCACTCGTCCACGAAGTAGCCGTTTTCCGCGCCGTGTTCGTGGCCGACTTTGATACGCAATGCGCCGATGGCTTCGTTCACAATCTTGGCTTTGTCGGCACCGAAGAAAATGATGTCGCCGTTTTGCGCTTCGGTTTTGGCAATGATTTCTTTCAGGCAGTTTTCAGACAGGAATTTCACAATCGGAGATTGCAGGCCGCTGTCTTCGCCGTTGGTGATGTTGCTCACGTCGTTGACTTTGATGTAAGCCAAGCCTTTCGCGCCGTAGATGCCGACAAATTTGGTGTATTCGTCAATGTCTTTGCGGCTCAATTTCGCACCGTTCGGCACGCGCAAAGCCACCACGCGGCCGCCTTTCATATCGGCTGCAGCACGGAATACTTTGAATTCTTCTGTTTTCATCAGGTCGGTCAACTCGGTGAATTTGAGCGACACGCGCATATCGGGTTTGTCGGAACCGTAGTAGAACATGGCTTCGGAGAACGGCATGCGCGGAAAATCGCCCAGTTCCACGCCCAATGCGTCTTTGAACACCTGTTTGGCCATGCCTTCGGTGATGTCCATGATTTCGTTCTCGCTTAAGAACGAGGTTTCAATATCGATTTGGGTGAATTCGGGCTGGCGGTCGGCACGCAAATCTTCATCGCGGAAGCATTTGGTGATTTGGTAATAACGGTCGAAACCGGCCACCATCAGCAGTTGTTTGAACAGTTGCGGAGATTGCGGCAAAGCGAAAAACTCGCCCGGATGCACGCGGCTGGGCACGAGGTAGTCGCGCGCGCCTTCGGGAGTGGAACGGGTCAGCATCGGCGTTTCGATGTCGATAAAGCCTTGTGCATCCAAATAACGACGCACGCCCATGGCTACTTGGTAGCGCAGGCGCAGGTTGCGCTGCATTTGCGGGCGGCGCAGGTCGATAACGCGGTTGGTCAGGCGCACGTTTTCACTGATGTTTTCGTCGTCGATTTGGAACGGAGGCGTAGCGGCAGTGTTTAAAATCTCAATTTCTTTCGCCAAAATTTCAATCTTGCCGGAAATCATTTTATCGTTGGCCGTACCTTCAGGGCGATTGCGTACTTTACCGGTAATGCTTAACACGTATTCGTTACGGGCTGAATCGGCGGTTTTGAAGGCTTCGGGAGTATCAGGGTCGATAACCACCTGCACAATGCCTTCGCGGTCGCGCAAGTCGATAAAAATCACACCGCCGTGGTCGCGGCGGCGATGCACCCAACCTTTCACAGTAACGGTTTGGTCTAAATATTGTTCGCTGATTAAGCCACAATAGTTGGTACGCATAAATTCACCTTGTTGATTTGTTTTAATTTAATTAATGATTCAAGCCGTCTGAATGGTTGTCAAACAGGCATAAATTACTCAAGTCTTGTTTTCAAATAATGCAACTGCTCAACGTTGGGTTTACCGTAGGTATAAGTTTCGACAAACCTTTTCGCAGAAGCATTAGCTTCATGTTCAATCACATGATAAGCAAATATTTGCTTTTTATTGGTTAAAATACCAATTTTATTATCCAGGCAATTATGTGGCTGACACATCTCTGTTGCATAATACTCCTTACCGCCAATCTTTACTCTCTCCAAAGGCGGCATTGGCCCTGACATATCTCGCACCCAACGATTCATCGGAGCTTTAGGCGTATATTGCCAAACTTGTTTTAGCCATAACTTCTTAAACTCCGGTTGCTTCATCCATTCAAACAAATACACCGGCTCACCTTTTGAATTAATTACCGTATTATCTGTTTCAGAGTAAGCAGGCGACGCTAAGGCCAAACCAACACAACCCAACAGTAAAATGTGTTTCATCAATCCTCACCTTATCTATTATTTATTCTTCTATAGGCTTTTCGAGTAAATTTTTTGCAAATGGCTCGCTGGGCAACACCATGCCGAGCGAAATCACATATTTCAGAGCGTCGTCCACGCTCATATCCAGTTCGCGGATATCGCTTTTTTTAACCATAATGTAATAACCGCCGGTCGGGTTCGGCGTGGTCGGCACATATACGGAAACGTATTCTTCACCCTCCAAATGCTGCACTATCGACTCAGGGATACTGCCCGATACGAAGGCAATCGTCCAAATATCGGGCTGCGGGAAAGGCACGAGCACGGGGGTTTTGAAAGAACGGCTGTTGTCGGACAATAAAGATTCCGACACTTTCTTCACGCTGGAATAAATCGATTTCACAACGGGAATACGGCCGAGCAAATGATCCCACGCGGCAATCATCTGCTTGCCGATTACGTTCGCACCAAACAGGCCGGTGATGAACAGAGCCAGCATGGTCACAATCACGCCCAAGCCGGGGATATTGAAACCGAGAAAATGCTTGGGCTGCCAATGCGCCGGCAGTAGGTTAAGCAATTGGTCGGACGCAGATACGATATAAGTAATCACCCATAATGTCACTGCAATCGGCAGCCACACCAAAACACCGGTAATCAGGTATTTTTTCAATGCCTTACCGAGTTTGCCGCTTTCCGTTGCATTTTTGGCCATCATTCTGTTCCATTCAGGTAATTAATCTTGCCCAAGCGCGGCATTATACGCGCTAGCGCTGCAATAAACGAGTGCCGCACGATAAAATACGTGCCGGTTTTCGCAATGCAAAACGCGTTTCAATCATGGTTTGGCACATCAAACCGCGTTAAAAGCCGTCCCAATCGTTTAACATCACGCCGAAGCCTACGCTGTTGTGCTTGTGGTTATAGTCGAGCAAGCTCTCGCCGTAACCGTGGAATCCCTGCACATAAGCCTTGAGTTTGCCTTTAAGCGGGAATGTGTAATCGGCCTGAACGCTGCCTTTGCCGGTTTTGGGGTTGTAGCGCATGGTGGTGGCTACGGTTTGCTTGTCGTTAAACCGGTATTGCAGTTTCAAATCGCCGTAGCCCATATAATCGGAAATGTCGGGGTTATCATCTTTTTCACCGCTTTGGTCGAAAGCTCTCACCCATACGCGGGGAATGACGGTTAACTTGCCCCACTCCAAACCCGCCATGCCGTACACACGGTTCCACGAGCGCGACAGCGGGCGGCTTTGGCCGTTTGATTGATGTACCAAACCCAAACCCACCATGCGCAGCTTACCGCCTGCGGGCAAATCGGCTTTTACGGGCTGGGTAATGAAAAATTCAGGCTGATAATCGTTGTTGCGGAACGGCGCGGATTTTTCGCCTTGGCTCCACACCTGCCAATGGGCATTTTGCGTATAGCCGAACCAAAGGTCGGAACGAGTGCTGAATACGTCTTCCATCAGCTTGGTTTTAAACGACACCTGCATTTTGGTTTCAAGACGCTTTTGGTCTCTCGCCCGCGGGTCGTTGGCCACTCCGCGCGTTTTGGATGAAGGGCGGTAATTCGGGCTGCTGTTATACCAAGCGGGCAACAGGTACATCGGATTGTGTTCGCGCACCGACAGCACGCCGCGCGCATCGTTTTGATCCAAATCGTACATCAGACTCAGAGGCGTATAAGCGTCTGCGGCATCCAGCAGGGTTTCGGTCGGCTCCGTACCGGATGAAACCGGCTTACTGAACACAATGGCGGCCTCTTTCTTAGCCAAACTTTGATCCACCGTTTTCACCAAATCGACTGATTTGGGCGGCTGCTCGGCAGGAGTCGGCGGCATTTGCGGCGGGAACTGGGCGGCATACACTTTATCAAAACATGCCAGCCGTAAAGCGTTGTCCTGTATCAACGTACACTGCAACGCTTCATTACCGGATGAAAAAGCGGGGGCAGTGGCAACCGCTGCCATGCCGGACATCAAAAAAACGTGTTTCTTCAACATCTCTTCATTACCTGTTTGGGCGGCTTTCACCGCATAGGCCGTCTGAAAACGGGCTTTGTAGGCTTTTCCTAAAAATTCAGACGCCCCGCATACAAGCTGCGGCGGCACATATCATGCACGTCATGCACGCCGAAATACACAAGCAAATGCCCCGAGAAACCGTTACCGCTTTCCGGGGCATTCAATGTAATAAACAAGCATCTGCTTCTTGCTGCGGCAAAAAGCTGCCGTTTGCCGAATTAAGCCAACGCTTTAATTTTTGCAGACAGGCGGCTCTTATGGCGGGCTGCTTTGTTTTTGTGGTAAACGCCTTTGTCGGCAATGCGGTCGATAACTTTTACAGACTCTTGGAATACTGCTTGGGCAGCGGCTTTGTCACCCGCTTCGACAGCTTTCAGAACTTTCTTAACCGCAGTGCGGAAAGCAGTACGCTGGCTGGCGTTGTGGGCACGTTGTTTAACCGACTGGCGGGCACGCTTGCGGGCTTGTGCGCTGTTTGCCATATTGAATATCTCCTGATAAAAATCAAAATTTAATTTCGTAAACGCGCAATTTTAAAGACTTAGCACTCCATACGCAAGCGTTTTACGCAAAATCTATGAATGGCAATAAGAAAAGTTGGATGGAAAACGACAAGCCGACACTTGATTTTTGCCTTCGCAGGTTTTCAGACGGCCTCAAGCCGTTAATCAGCCTTTTTAGCAGTTTAGAGATTCAGCTAAAAGCCAAGCAGCATAATCACCAAACAAAAAAAATCATACAGATCATTGCATTAAACAATCTTGCAAGCCATACATCACGCATAAATATGCTACATCAGACAGGTTTTTATCAAAACCCCGGCAGCCCTCCCCTACTCCCCGCGCGTTTCGAGCCATATCACTTTGATTTTTATTAAGCATTACATTACAATACGCCCCGCGCCGCCGCCGGGGTTTATATGGGGCTGCGGCCTTTTTTCATTTCAACTCTTTCATCAGGAAAACAACCCGTATGAAAAAATCAGTATTAGCCGTTATCGCCGCCTTCTCACTGGCAGCCTGCGGCGGACAAAGCGAGCAGAAACCCGCCCAACCTCAAGCAGATGCAGGCTCTGCCGCTGCTGCCAATGCCGGCCTGCCCGCAACCGACACACTCAACATCTACAACTGGTCTAACTATGTGGACGAAAGCACGGTTGAAGACTTCAAAAAAGCCAACAACCTGAAGCTGACTTACGACCTCTACGAAAACAATGAAGCACTGGAAGCCAAAGTGTTAACCGGTAAATCAGGTTACGACTTGGTAGTGCCGGGCATCGCCTTCCTGCCGCGTCAAATTCAGGCCGGTGCTTACCAAAAAATCCACAAGGATTTGATTCCGAACTATAAAAACATCGATCCCGACATGCTGAAAATGTTGGAAACCGCCGACCCCGACAACGAATACGCCGTGCCCTATTTCTCCGGCGTGAATACTTTGGCCATTACTGCCAAAGGCAAAGAAGTGTTGGGCGGCCAATTGCCCGAAAACAGCTGGGACTTGCTGTTCAAACCCGAATACACCAACAAACTGAAATCTTGCGGCATCGCTTTGTGGGATACTCCGAGCGAAATGTTCCCCATCGTATTGAACTACTTGGGTAAAGACCCGAAAGGCACCAGCGCGGACGACATCAAAGCCGCCGCAGCGACTTTGCAAGCCATCCGCCCCGACGTAAAACGTTTCAGCCCCTCGGTTATCGACGAGTTGGCTCGCGGCGACGTATGCTTGGCAGCCGGTAACGGCGGTGATTTGAACATGGCGAAAGCACGTTCGGAAGAAGTGAAAAACAATGTAGGCATCGAAGTGCTCACCCCGAAAGGCATGGGCTTCTGGATTGAATCTTGGTTGATTCCTGCCGACGCCAAAAACGTGGCCAACGCCCACAAATACATCAACTACACACTAGATCCGGAAATTGCTGCGAAAAACGGCAATGCGGTTACTTTCGCACCGGCCAGCCTTCCTGCCCGCGAGAAAATGGATCCGGCTTTGGTAGCCACCCGCTCGATTTTCCCGAATGCGGATGATGTGAAAAACGGTTTCGTCATGCCGCAAATGGATAACGATGCGAAAAAACTGACCGTAAGCTTGTGGCAGAAAATTAAAGTAGGTTCCAACTAATTCCTACATTTCGTATCTTTGCTATTGAGCAATATAAAACGGCTGCATGATGCAGCCGTTTTTCTTTGGGCTTCTGAAACTGCCTGCAGTTTCACACTTCACTTTCCAACTGATTGCCGTCTTTTCTGTATTGCCCCGGAGAGATACCGTATTGCTTTTTAAACACTTTACCGAAATGCGTTTCCGACTGAAACCCTACCGACAATGCCACAGACAATATCGAATCTGCCGAACGTTTCAACAACACGGCCGCCTGCTGCAAACGGATATTATTGACAAAAGCATGGGGGCTGACGCCGATTTGCTGCTTAAACAAGCGCATCAACTGCGCTCTCGATACATTGGCCACGTCCACCATATCCTGAATGCTCCACGCTTTTTCAGGAGCGGCGAGCACTGCCTGCACTACGCCGCGCAGACGCGGGTGATACCAGCCGTTGAGCGTGCCGATGTGGATGGTTTTCTCTTCCTGATTCAAATAGGTACGCATCAGCAAAACCAGCAGCACCGAAGATAAAGCGTTAACCACCGTTGCCGAACCTTTTTCCGCCTGCTCCGCTTCGTATTTCAACATGCCGACCAGCGAATCCAGCGCAGTATGTGCCATGCCCACATGCACAGTTTCGGGCAGGCTGTCGATAAGGTCTGCTTTGCGGTCGTATTCAAAAAGGGCGCAAAACATATTCAACGCTTTGCCTTGAGCGCCGCGTTTTTTCAGCGTAAATACCCCGCTCTGCTCCCAATCGGGAGCATCGTCCACATTATCGCAAGCCTCCCTGCTGCTGATCACGTGTCCGGCAATACGGGGAAAGAAAACCACATCTCCCGCTTTCAATAAGCGGATTTCTTCTTCACCGTCGATTTTCAGATAGCCTTCCCCGCCGGTTATGATATGCGCCACGCCCTGCGTCCGCTTCGGCTCCTGCCTCACATACCAGTTTTCCTGAAAACGGCACTGCACGTTTACGCTGCCCGTGATTTGCGCCAATTCAACCAATTTATCGAGAATATCCATTTTTACACTAAAATTTGAGACGATTTGCAGATTATTCTAATCTATTTTCCGTAAAATAAGCCTCTCCCAAACACACACAACACAAACCACCCAAACTCATTCACAAAACAGGAGGCAAAACCATGTTTCAAAATTGGCCCGAACATACCGCGCACGTTAAACAATCGTTTGCCGCTTTAGGCAAATCCCATCCTAAAATGCTGCAAGCCTACGGTTCGCTGGAGCAGGCTGCCGCAGCGGAAGCTTTAGACGAAAAAACCCGCGAACTGATCGCCATTGCCGTTGCCATCACGACCCGTTGCGAAAGCTGCATCAGCGTTCATGCCGAGAAAGCCGTTCAGGCAGGTGCAACCGAAAGCGAAATCGCCGGGGCATTGGCTACCGCCATCTCGCTCAACGCCGGAGCCGCCTACACTTACGCTCTGCGCGCGCTGGAAGCGGTGGAAACCCAACGCTGATTTGCCCGAATTTCCTAACTAAAAACACCCAAACTGCACACTGCCTTTTCAGACGGCCTAATCGATACACACGGTTTAGGCCGTCTGAATACCATCTGCCCTGCCATACTTCGGCCTAACTGTTTTTAGATACACAATATCGGGCAAACCGTTTAATATCTTGCCAAACAACCCGTATCCTTCAACCCGTATCCTTTATGTATGCGGTTTGCCGGTCATTGAATTTCTGCCCGCCTACCGCTTCCAACCCGATCTAAAAAGGAATCCATGATGAACTATTTGCAAAAAACCGCCCTCTCACTCCTCGCCGCCGCAGCGCTTGCCGCCTGCGCCCAAACACCGCACCACGGCGGCCGTAACCACCATCATCACGGCAAACACACTATGCAAAGCACCCATACCGTTTCCAGCAAATACAGTTTCAACGATACCGTCAGCCGTCTTGAAAACACCATCAAGCAAAAAGGCATGACCGTATTTGCCGTTGTCGATCACCAGGCCGCCGCGCGTGACAACGGTTTGACCATGCAGCCGGCCAAAGTCATCATCTTCGGCACACCGAAAGCCGGTACGCCTCTGATGGTTAAAGACCCCGAATTCGCCCTGCGCCTGCCCTTGCGCGTGCTGGTTACCGAAACCGACGGCAATGTGAAAGTGGTGTTCAACGACACCCGCGCTTTGGTCAAAGGCAGCCGCATTGAGTTTAGCGAAGTGGAAAATACGCTCGCCAACGCGGAAAAACTGATCCGCAAAACCGTAACCGAATAAACTCCGCATGACCAAAACAGCCGTATGCCAAACACCGCATACGGCTGTTTTAATATTGGCAATTGAAATCTGCACACACAGCCGACGCCGGATATTCCGCATCACAAAAGACACATCCAAGCCACAGGCTGAAACCGCTTTTCCCCTCTTCCCGCTGCACACTTCCATCCCGCCCTTCATACAGCATATCTATTGTATAATTTCGCTTTTTCCGCACCGCCGCCGCAGTTGATGCACCTTATCGGTAAACTTAATCTGCATTGAGGCGGTCAAACTGCATTTTGCCGCCGCGCTGAATCTTTTGGCAGCTCACAGCCTGCTTTCAGACGGCCTCCAGATACGATTGTTTATGGCTACAAAATCCCCGAAAACCACCGAAAAAACCGCAGCAAAATCCAACACCCGCACGACGAGGCCGTCTGAAAACGAACGGCGCGAGCTTCGCCAAAGCAAGCCACCGCGCCGTGCGAAAGGTGTTACCAAAAACAATGCCGCCAAAAAACGCCCGCAGCATGTCGTCAACCTCATCAACGACACCTTTTGGCTGCTCGGCCTGCTGGCAACCGTTTACATCACTTTGTCTTTGGCCAGCTTCACGATGGACGACCCCGCTTGGTCGCGCAGCGTGCCGCCTTCCGACGACGTGCACAACCTCGGCGGCCTCTTCGGCGCTTACCTTGCCGACATCGGCTACTACCTCTTCGGCTTATCCATTTGGTGGTGGATTGTCGCCGCCTGCGTGTTTCTCTATAAAAACTTCCGCCCGCTGCACACGCCCGAGCGCAAACCTTATAACCACATGATTGCCGCCGCCGCTTTGGGCATATTGCTGCTGTGCAGCCCGATACTGGAAATGTTTTCTTTCCAAACGCGCCTCGATGATTCGCTGCCCGTCGGCGCAGGCGGTTTGGTCGGTTCGTTTGCCGCAGGCGGCTTGAGCTGGCTCTTGGGCACGTCGGGCAGCCTGCTGATTATGCTCGTGGTTTTACTGCTGGCCTTGTCGCTGCTGGCACAAGTTTCGTGGCTGGATGTCCTTGAAAAAACCGGTGCCAAGCTGGAATGGTTTTGGATGAAGCTCACCCGCAAAGAGCACAAATACATCAAAGACCTGCCCGATGCCAAAACCACCCGCCGCATGGTGCGTGAAGCGAAAAACATCACCGCCGAGCCGGTAGAACAAATCGAAGGCACCAGCAGCAACCGCAAAGTGGCCGTATCGGTCGCCCCGCCCGCGCCCGTCCAGCCCGCCTTGTTCGACGAAAAAGGCGAAGCGGCCGAACACCGGCACAGCGGCGAATACACCAAACCTTCGCTGCACCTGCTGCGCCTGCCGCAAGGCGAGCCGCCTGTGGTCAACCCCGACAAGCTGCAACAAACCGCCGAACGCATTGAAGCCAAGCTGGCGGAATTCGGCATCGGCGCGCAAGTGGTTTCCGCCACATCCGGCCCGGTGATTACCCGTTTTGAAATCGAACCGGCTCAAGGCGTGAAAGGCAGCCAGATTGTCAACCTTTCCAAAGACTTGGCGCGTTCGATGTCTTTACAGGCCGTGCGGATTGTCGAAACCATTGCCGGCAAAAACACCATGGGCATCGAGCTGCCCAACGAACGCCGCCAAGACGTAATGCTGAGCGAAATCCTCTCATCGCCCGTGTTTACCGATGCCAAATCCAAGCTCACCGTCGCGCTGGGTAAAGACATTGCCGGCATTCCCGTGGTCGGCGATTTGGCGAAAATGCCGCATTTATTGGTCGGCGGCATGACCGGTTCGGGTAAATCGGTAGGTGTGAACGCCATGATTTTGTCGATTCTGTTTAAAGCTACGCCCGAAGAAGTACGCTTCATCATGATAGACCCCAAAATGCTGGAACTCAGCATTTATGACGGCATTCCCCACCTGCTCTGCCCCGTAGTTACCGATATGCGCGAAGCAGGTCAGGCACTTAACTGGTGCGTGGCCGAAATGGAAAAACGCTACCGCCTGCTCTCTCATGCGGGCGTACGCAATATCGAAGGCTTCAACAAAAAAGTGGCCGATGCCAAAGAAGCAGGCAAACCGCTGCTCAACCCGTTCAGCCTGAATCCGGACGACCCCGAACCGCTGGAAAAGCTGCCGATGATTGTGGTGGTGATAGACGAATTGGCCGACTTGATGATGACCGAGCGCAAAGCCGTCGAGCAGCAAATCGCCCGCCTCGCCCAAAAAGCCCGCGCCGCCGGCATCCACATGATTGTCGCCACCCAACGCCCGAGCGTGGACGTAGTTACCGGCCTGATTAAAGCCAACATTCCCACCCGCATGGCGTTTACCGTGCAAAGCAAAATCGACAGCCGCACCATTCTCGACCAGATGGGTGCCGACGAACTGCTGAAATACGGCGATTCGCTGTTCCTACAGCCCGGCAACGCCGAGCCTACCCGCCTGCAGGGCGCGTTTGTATCCGATGACGAAGTCCACCAGATTGTCGCCCACGTCAAACGCCAAGCCCCCGCCGACTACATCGAAGGCCTGCTCAGCGGTGAAGCGGCTTTGGAAACCACCAATGTCGTCAACCCCAACGCCAACAGCGATGAATTGTTCGACCAAGCAGTCGCCTTCGTATTGGAAACCCGCAAAACCTCGATTTCCTCCCTGCAGCGGCAGCTTCGCGTAGGCTACAACCGCGCCGCCAACCTGATGCAGGCATTGGAAGACGCAGGCGTCGTATCGCCCGCTGATGTCGGCGGCAGCCGTAAGATTTTGGCGCAGAAAGACAACCTTTAATTGTTAACACCCAACCCTAAGCTGAGACCTTTGCGGATACCGTTTCAGACGGCATTGGCAAAGGTCTCAGGCCGTCTGAAACGATGAATTAACCATTGAATTGAACATAATGTTGAGCAAACTTGATGATTGGCTGATCGACCACCCTTACCGCGCAGATTTGAAAGGTGGGCGGCGGTTTGTAACGGAATTTTGGTTTTTCGGTTTGAAAGAAGCCCGTGCATGTTTGTTTGCAGGGCTGTTTTTTGTGGCGATGTTTGCCATTCCGCGCGGCGGCTGGCTGGGCATCAGCCGTTATGATTTGCTGCTGGTATTCGCCTTAACGGTGCAGGCGGCGATGGTGTATTTCAAACTGGAAACGTGGGACGAGGTCAAATCCATCACCTTGTTTCACATCGTCGGATTCGCATTGGAAGTGTTTAAAACCTCGGGCAGCATCCAATCATGGTCATACCCCGACGACGGCTATACCAAGCTCTTCGGCGTGCCGCTGTTTGCCGGATTTATGTATGCCGCCGTGGGCAGCTACATCATTCAGGCTTGGCGGCTGCTGGATTTGAGGATTACCAGCCACCCGCCCTACTGGCTGGCAACGCTGGCAGCCTCCGCGATTTACATCAACTTCTTCACCCACCACTATATCGGCGATTACCGTTGGTATTTAGCGGCGTTTGTGTTGGGCTTGTATGCCCGCACCACCGTGTATTTCAAACCTTACGACACCTACCGCAAAATGCCTTTGCTGCTGGCGTTCGTATTAATCGGTTTCTTTATCTGGCTGGCGGAAAACATCGGCACGCTGGCGGGCGTTTGGCGCTATCCCAACCAAATCGGCGTATGGTCGATGGTGCATGTAAGCAAATGGAGCTCTTGGGCATTGCTGGTAATCATGACCTTCACCATCGTGGCGAATTTAAAGCACATCAAACACACGATTGCCGTTTCCAAAGATTGAGGCCGTCTGAAACGCTAAGATGCAGCCGTTTCAGCAAAACCGGCGTGTAGTCAGATGAAACCGATTGTGAATAAAAAGCTTTTTCAGACGGCCTCTTGCCGAAAAAGACGGCTTTGGACTATGGATTATTCCTGCAATTAGTGGTATTTTCGGTTTGGCTTTGCCCAAAGAGCGCCGCAAAGCCCCATCAGAAAAAAATTCCAGGAGAATCATCATGGCATACAACTACACCCAAGCCGCCGGTTTGCAGGTGGACAACCATCTCTATCAATTCATCGAAAACGAAGTATTGGCAAAACACCCCAACGTGAAATCCGCCGAATTTTGGCAAGGCTTCACCGAGCTGGTGCAAAAGTTTGCCCCGCGCAACCGCGCGCTGCTTGAAAAACGCGACGCAATCCAAGCCAAAATCGACGCATGGCACAAGCAAAACGCCGGCGCGGTTAAAGATGAAGCCGCTTATCAGGCGTTTTTGAAAGAGTTGGGTTATTTGGTTGATGTGCCGTCTGAATTCAAAATTTCTACTCAAAATGTAGACCGCGAGCTTTCCGAGCAAGCCGGCCCGCAATTGGTGGTACCGATCAACAACGCCCGCTACGCCCTGAACGCCGCCAACGCCCGCTGGGGCAGCCTGTACGACGCACTTTACGGCACCGATGCCGTTGACCAAAGCGGCGACTTGGCGCCCGGCAAAGGCTACAACCCAAAACGCGGCGATGCCGTGATTGCCTTCGCCCGCGAGTTTCTCGACAACAGCCTACCCCTCGCCAACGGCAGCCACAAAGACGTTACCGCCTACCAAGTGGCTGAAGGCCGTCTGAAAGCCACCTTGAAAGACGGCGGCGAGAGCGGCTTGGCCTCTCCCGAATTATTCGTCGGCTACAACGGCAGCGCCGAAGCCCCGACTTCCCTGCTGTTCCTGCACAACGGCCTGCACATCGACATCTTAATCGACAAAAACAGCGCCATCGGCAGCCAAGACCCGGCAGGCGTGAAAGACATCATCTTAGAAGCTGCCTTGAGCACTATTATGGACTGCGAAGACTCCGTAGCCGCTGTCGACGGCGAAGACAAAGCATTGGTGTACGCCAACTGGCTCGGCCTGATGAACGGCACACTCACCGAAGAAGTGGAAAAAGGCGGCAAAACCTTCACCCGCAAACTCAATGCCGACCGCGAATACACCAAACCCGACGGCAGCGGTCAATTCAAACTGCCCGGCCGCTCGCTGCTGTTTATCCGTAACGTCGGCCACTTGATGACCACGCCCGCCGTACTCGATTCAGACGGCAACGAAATCCCCGAAGGCATTCTCGACGGCGTGATGACCGCCTTAATCGCCCCGTTTGACCTCAACCGCAGCGAAAACAAAAACAGCCGTTCCGGTTCCGTCTATATCGTGAAACCGAAAATGCACGGCCCCGAAGAAGTCGCGTTTGCCAACGAACTGTTCGCCGCGTTTGAAGACTTGGGCAAACTGCCGCGCAACACCCTGAAAATGGGCATTATGGACGAAGAGCGCCGCACTTCCGCCAACCTCGCCGCCTGTATCCAAGCCGCCAAAGACCGCGTCGTATTCATCAACACCGGCTTCCTCGACCGCACCGGCGACGAAATGCACACCTCCATGCACGGCGGCGCGTTCATTCGCAAAGGCGACATGAAAGCCAGCAAATGGATCAACGCCTACGAATTAAGCAACGTCCAAACCGGCCTGCAATGCGGCTTGCGCGGCAAAGCCCAAATCGGCAAAGGCATGTGGGCGATGCCCGATCTGATGGCAGAAATGCTCAAGCAGAAAATCGGCCACCCCAAATCAGGCGCCACCACCGCTTGGGTGCCGTCGCCCACCGCCGCCACCCTGCACGCCATGCATTATCACCAAGTGAACGTGTTTGACGTACAAGAAAGCCTGTTGGCACAACCCGCCAAAAACTACACCGACGACCTGCTCACCATTCCGTTCGCCGCCGAACGCAACTGGTCTGCCGCCGACATCCAGCAAGAATTGGACAACAACTGCCAAGGCATTCTCGGCTATGTGGTGCGTTGGGTGGAACAAGGCGTAGGCTGCTCGAAAGTGCCCGACATCCACAACGTCGGCCTGATGGAAGACCGCGCCACCCTGCGCATTTCCAGCCAACACATCGCCAACTGGCTGCTGCACGGCGTAGTCAGCGAAGCGCAAGTGCGCGAAACGCTGGAACGCATGGCCGGCGTAGTGGACAAACAAAACGAAGGCGATGCGGCATACACGCCGATGGTCGGCCGTTTCGACTCCTCCCCCGCCTTCCTCGCCGCCTGCGATTTAGTGTTTAAAGGCACGGAACAGCCGAACGGCTATACCGAACCGCTGCTGCACCATTGGAGACGTGTCGCTAAAGGCTAAACCCTGCATACACAATCAAGGCCGTCTGAAAATATTTTCAGACGGCCTTTTGTTTGAGGGCCAATGCTGTGCCAAATCGTTTACAGATTCACTATTCATCTCGGGCTTGTTTCGGGTATCTTGAATTTCGACAGCTTGAAGCAGCGATGTTTGGGTCAAACTCGAACATAACAACAATGCGATAAAGATAGGAAGCTTGAGGCCGTCTGAAAACGAAACCTGTGAACTTCGCCCCTCCCCCAAGCAGGTTTCGCTAAAACGAACTGTTCAGGTTTCACAAACACCTTCTAAACTGCGTGCAACTTTCGGAGGGGCGGATTATATATCCGCCCGTAGCTGTTGTTCTCCAATAGGTTTTGATGTGGACGGTAGTTTTGGTTTTAAGACAAAAATTGAGAATCGCAACAAACTTTACCAAGACACTTGGCCATCTGAAAAAGGCCGTCTGAAAATATTTTTTCAGACGGCCTCCTTGATCTTTCATTCAAGCAAAAGAAATAACGATATTAAGCGTAGTGGCGTTCTTCGCCTTTGCCGTCCACATTTTCTGCACAGCGTTTGCAGATGGTGGGATGTTCGGCAACCGCGCCAATATCGTCGGTGTAGTGCCAACAACGTTCGCATTTTTCGCCGCTGCTCACTTTGGCCGTTACCGCCAGCTCTTCGCCTTTGTGAACGGTGGCTTTGGACACCAGCAACACAAAACGCAATTCGTCGCCGAGCATTTTCAGATAGCCCGCCAAATCTTCGGGAGCGGTAATATCGACTTCGGCCTGCAAAGAAGAACCGACGGTTTTATCGGTGCGCAACGGCTCGATGGCGGCGGTAGCCGCTTCGCGCACTTGGCGGACGGCTTGCCATTTTTTCACGAGTTCGGCTTCGCTCTTTTCGTTGATGGGCGGGAATTCGTGCCATGTGTGGAACAGCACGCTGTCTTCTTCGCCGCCGCCGATGATGTCCCACGCTTCTTCTGCGGTAAAGCAGAGAATCGGCGAAATCAGCAATACCAAGCTGCGGGTGATGTGGTAAAGCGCGGTTTGTGCGCTGCGGCGGGCGTGGCTGTCGGTGTGGGTGGTGTAGAGGCGGTCTTTCAGAATGTCGAGGTAGAACGCGCCCAAGTCTTCCGAACAGAAGCTCACGATGTCTTTCACGGCGAAGTGAAAGGCATAACGCGGGTAGTAATCGCCGGCCAAACGCTCTTGCAGTTGGCGCGCCAGAATCAAGGCGTAGCGGTCGATTTCCACCATTTGGTCTTGCGGCACGGCATGCTCGATGGGGCGGAAATCACTCAGGTTGGCAAACAGGAAGCTCAAGGTGTTACGGATGCGGCGGTAGCTTTCGGTAACGCGTTTGAGGATTTCTTTAGAAATCGCCAATTCGCCGCTGTAATCGGTAGAGGCCGTCCACAAGCGCAGGATGTCGGCACCGAATTCGTTATACACTTCTTGCGGAGCGACAACGTTGCCCAGCGATTTGGACATTTTTCTGCCGTTTTGATCCACCACAAAACCGTGCGTGAGCAGTTGTTTGTAAGGTGCGCGGCCCATTGATGCGCAGCCGGTGAGCATGGACGATTGGAACCAGCCGCGGTGCTGGTCGCTGCCTTCGAGGTAAAGGTCGGCAGGCCAAGCCAGCTCGTCGCGCTGTTTCAGCACGGAAAAGTGGGTGCTGCCGGAATCGAACCATACGTCCATAGTGTCTTTGAGTTTTTCGTATTGTTCGGCTTCCGCGCCCAAAAGTTCGGCGGCATCCAGCGAAAACCATGCTTCGATGCCTTTTTCTTCGATGCGTTTGGCCACTTCTTCCAAAAGCTCGGCGGAACGCGGGTGCAGTTCGCCGGTTTCTTTGTGAACGAAGAAGGTCATCGGCGTGCCCCAATAGCGTTGGCGCGACACTACCCAGTCGGGGCGGCCTTCAATCATGGCTTGCAGGCGGGCGCGGCCCCATGAGGGGAAGAATTCGGTATCGTCCACGGCTTTGAGCGCGTTGTTGCGCAGGTTTTTGCCGCTGGCTCCGGCTTTGTCCATGCCGATAAACCATTGGCCGGTGGCGCGGTAAATCAGCGGGGTTTTGTGCCGCCAGCAATGGGCGTAGCTGTGTTCGATTTTGGCGTGGGAAAGCAGTCTGTTTTCTTCTTGCAGCCATTCGATAATCACGGCGTTGGCTTCCCAAACGGTTAAGCCGGCCACGCGCGGCACGTCGCTGCGGTAGCGGCCTTCGCTGTTAACGGGGTTGTCGAGCGTGATGCTGTATTTCAGGCAGACAAAATAGTCTTCCAAACCGTGCGAAGGTGCGGTGTGAACCAAGCCGGTACCGGCATCGGTGGTAACGTGTTCGCCGTTGAGCATGGGGATGTCGCGCTCTAAAAACGGATGGCTCATGTGCAGGTTTTCGAGCTTGTCGCCGGTGGTTTCGGCCAGCACTCGGGTTTGGCCGTCTGAAAAGCCGTAGCGTTTCAAAGCGTCTTCGGCCAAATCTTTGGCGAGTACGAGTTTGCCTTTGGGCGTGTCGATTAATTGGTAAACCACTTCCGCGCCCGCGCTGACGGCTTGGCTGGCGGGCAATGTCCACGGCGTGGTTGTCCAAATCACGGCAAAGGCTTCTCCGTCGAGGGTACCCAAACCGAAGGCTTGGGCAAGGGCGGCGTTGTCTTTGAACGGATAGGCTACGTCGATAGCGGGCGATACTTTGTCTTTGTATTCCACTTCGGCTTCGGCCAGCGAAGAGCCGCAGTCCAAGCAGAACTGTACGGGTTTTTCGCCGCGGTAGAGGTAGCCGGCTTTGTAGATTTCGCCGAGGGTACGCACGGTGTCGGCTTCGGTTTTGAAATCCATGGTCAGGTAAGGCTTGCCCCAATCGCCGAGTACGCCTAAGCGGATGAAGTCTTTTTTCTGGCGGGCAATCTGTTCGGCGGCATATTCGCGGCACAGTTCGCGGAACTTGGCATCGGGCATGTTTTTGCCGTGCAGTTTTTCCACCATCACTTCAATCGGCAGGCCGTGGCAGTCCCAGCCCGGTACATAAGGTGCGTCGAAGCCGGCCAGCGTTTTGCTGCGGATGATGATGTCTTTCAGAATTTTGTTGACGGCATGACCGATGTGGATGTCGCCGTTGGCATAGGGCGGGCCGTCGTGCAGAATGAATTTCGGGCGGCCTTGGGCTTTTTGGCGCAGTTTTTGGTAGCGTTGCTGATCCTGCCAATCTTTTACCCACGCCGGTTCGCGCTTGGCGAGATTGCCGCGCATGGGAAAAGGCGATTCGTGGAGATTGACGGTTTTGCTGTAATCGGTCATGGTGTTCTCGGTATGTAATGTATAGCAGTGATTCAAATAGTTTTAGCGAAACCCGCAAAGCCGTTATTTCAGACGGCCTGCTTAAAGCTTGCAAAATTGTTTCATTTTATAAGGGTTTGCGCTGTCTGAAAAGTGCAACAGGCTGTGAAAAGGCCGGTAAATGAAAGTTAAACGTTATAATGTTGGCGCCGCGCCGGCCATGATGGGATAAAACGGCGGTTAGTATATACACAGACCGCTTTCGGGCGGCTCGAATATGATTATTTTACTGAAAAGGAATGTTTGATGAAATTTGTTAAATTACTTGCTCCTGCGGCTGCTGCCTTGATTTTGGCTGCGTGTGCCTCTGACGGCCGTCAACCTCACGATCACGGTCATCACGGCCACCATCATGGCCATGACCACTCACACGGTCATTCTCATGACCACGGCCACGCTCACGGCGCGGCATCAAACTTCAGCTGCCAAAACGGATTCACTGTAAAAGTAAGCCGCATGGGTACCGACCGCATCTCTGTAAACTACGGCCTGCAAGACCAACGCATGAGCGCCAATCTTGAAAGCGCTGTTTCAGGCTCAGGCGAGCGTTACGTATCACGCGACAAGAAAACCGAATGGCACCAAAAAGGCAACCAAGCTTTCTTGTCATTCACCGACCGTTACGGCAACGTAACCGAAACTTCTTGCAACAGCAGCAAATAAATCCTGACTGCTAGATAAGAAAAGGCCGTCTGAAAATGTTCAGACGGCCTTCTTACATGATGCGGTTGAATCTTTATCAGCCTTCAACTTTCACTTCTACGCGGCGGCCTTCAACATCGTTGCCAATCGCACCGGTAGTGTTTTCAGGTTTGCGCAACTCGATATTGGCCGCGTCAACGCCTTGTGCTTCAAAGAATGCTTTTACGGCAGTAGCACGTTTTTTCGACAATGCAGCATTGGCGGCGGCGTTACCGGTGCTGTCGGCAAATCCGCTCACCACCAGTTTTTTGCCTGCTTTACCGGCAGCAATCACATCGGCCACCATCACTTCCGCACCTTCGGGCACATCGGCTTTGGCAGTAGCGAAGTAGAACTTGGCTACACCGTCTTGATACAGTACGCGGGCTTCTTCCGCTTTCAAATCAGTAGGCGCTACGGCATCGGCGGCAGGGGCAGATGCTTCAACAGCCGCAGGTGCTGAAACCACGGAAGGTTCAGACGGCATCACAGGCGCCGATACGGGCGAAGCTTCTACCGGCTCGACATCATTGTCCACAACCGCGTCGGAAGCCGCAGCTCCTTCAGTAGAAACAGGAGTAGGCTCTGCGCCTTTGCGGTCGCCGCAGCTCTTGAAGGCAAACAAAGCCAGCAGCGCGGCAAGCACCAACGCAATCCATTTGCCCAATCCCGAGCCTTTGGTTGCGGCGGCAGCGGCGGCCGGTGCAGCGGCTGCGGCGGCAGCTCCCGCAGTTGCGGTGCGGGCGGCAGTACCAAACAAGCCGGTGAGACTGCCGAACAAACCGCTCAAGCTGCCGATACCGAGCGCCGACAACATGCCGTTGCTCAACGAGCCGGACAACCAGTCGCGTTGCGAGCTGAATAAGCCCAGCATTTGATCGCGGTCGAGATTTTCGCTTTTGATTTTATTGCGCAATACCGACAGCACCAAAGGCAGCGATAAGGCAACCAACGATCCGGCCGCCGATTTCGATACGCCGCTTTCTTGAGAAAGTTGATCGGAAACGTCTGCCGCGTTGCCGCCCAAGAAGTGCGGCAGTTGGGTTTTACCCCACACCAGCAGATCGTTGAAACCCGCACCGCCTTCTTCGGCACGGCTAACGGCGTTGTTCAGCACATTGCCTGAAACGCCGCTCACGGTTTCATACAGGTTTGCCGCATTGTCGGGCTGGTTGCTGATGTGTTTCAACATCCCG
This sequence comes from Neisseria sp. Dent CA1/247, assembly GCF_022870825.1. Taxonomy (NCBI): domain Bacteria; kingdom Pseudomonadati; phylum Pseudomonadota; class Betaproteobacteria; order Neisseriales; family Neisseriaceae; genus Neisseria; species Neisseria sp. Dent CA1/247. The sequence goes on from NZ_CP091522.1 coordinate 2,283,300, forward strand.
GCCACCACCGCCGGCAGAGCAAGGCGGACTGCTTTGGTGCTGTTTTCGGCACTTTCGCCCGATTGGGTGAGAAAACGGCTCAATACGCCGCCCAGTTGGCTTTGCAATAAATTGCCCAAATCAAAAGACATGCTTCTTCTCCTTGTGTGAGAGGTGTCGAAAATAAGCACCAAAAATAAAATACGGCTCCGCAAGTCTGCTTGTTAAACGTTTGACCGCTTCGCCATAAGGTTATTCCTGACACTTAAACTTAACCGTGTACCGGCAATATCACGCAGCCCGCCGGGAAATGAAACAGATGCCGAAGCATCTTTCAAAAAACCCATAGGCATTTTTTAAGTTTTTCATTTCTTTACAGAAAAAATCACCCCCGCAAATACGGATTATGATGTTTCTCGTGCCCTATCGTTGTCGTTCTTCCATGCCCGCTGATCACGGTGATACCTTCGGGCAATACCAGCAGTTTGCTTGTGATATTGTGGATCAGATCGGCATGGTTTCCGCGCGGGAAGTCGGTTCTGCCGATGCTTTCATAAAACAAGACATCGCCTGCTATCAATAATTCCGCATCTTTACAATAAAACACAACATGACCGGGCGTGTGGCCGGGGATATGCAGCACGTCAAAAGCATATTTCCCCACCATGAGCGTATCCCCTTCTTTCAGCCAGCGCGTCGGTTTGAACGACGGCGACACCGGAAAGCCGTATTGCGCCGTTATCTGCGGCAGCTGCTCCAGCAAAAACAAATCCTCCTCATGCGGCCCCAATACCGGCACGTCAACTTGCGAAAGCAGCTCGACCACACCGCCGGCATGATCCAAATGACCGTGCGTCAGCCAAATAGCGGTCAGCTTCAAATCGTGTTTTTTGATTTCTTCCAACAAAAACGGCACGTCTCCGCCCACATCGGTCAACACCGCCTCGCGGGTTTCATCATCCCAAATCAGCGTACAGTTTTGACGGAACGGCGTTACCGCAATCATTTCACATTGCAAAGTCATTTATCAGATTCCTTTATTTTTCAGACGGCCTGTAATAGTATCTTTCCTAATCATTAAAATAATACGACACATTACAGGAAACAAAATGAAAGCCATCATACTCTCTTGCGCTTGGTTTATCACGCAGGCCGCCGTCGCCGCACCGCCCGGTTTGCTGCTGGCCAAAGAATACAAAGGCCAAAATATCGCAGACTGGGCCATGAGCGAAAAGCTCGACGGCGTGCGCGCGTATTGGAACGGCAAACAGCTGATCAGCCGCCAAGGCCATGCGTTTACCCCGCCGGCAGGCTACACCGCCCATTTCCCGCCCTACCCCATAGACGGCGAGCTGTTCAGCCGAAGAGGACAATTCGAACACATCTCCGCCACCGTGCGCTCCGGTTCGGCCGATTGGCGCCACATCAAACTGCATGTATTCGACGTGCCGCAGGCACAAGGCAATCTCTACCGGCGTTTGGCCGTATTGGAAAGCTGGCTGAAGCAGCATCCGCAAGCACCGATCAAGATTATTCCGCAGACGCCGGTAAAAGATAACGCCCATGCCCGCGCATTTTTAAAGCAAGTGGAAGCAGCGGGCGGCGAAGGCGTGATGTTGCGCCACCCCGACATCCCCTATCAAAGCGGCAGAAGCGATTACCTGCTGAAACTCAAAAGCCGGCACGACGACGAATGCACCGTTACCCGCCACTATGAAGGCAAAGGCAAATATTCAGGCATGGTAGGCGCTTTGGGCTGCACCAACCGGCACGGCGAGTTCCGCATCGGCAGCGGCCTGAAAGATGCCGACCGCGCCAATCCCCCGCCCGTCGGCAGCACGGTTACCTACCGTTACAGCGGCTTCACACAAAAAGGCACGCCGCGCTTTGCCACATTTGTCCGCGTTCGAAAAGAGCCATAATGTTGAACGGCTTATCCATGCAAATCCCTCCGACTGCCTAAGCAAAATACCGCAGGCCGTCTGAACTTTCTTTTTTCAGACGGCACGGTACAATATCCGCAGGCAACTATGTGATCAGCACATCTACATTTATTCCCTACATGGACAACCAAGCCCCCGAATCCTACCGCACCAAACGCCGCCGTGCCAAAAACACGCAGCCGTTTTGGCAGGCCGACAAACCGTATCTGCACGAGCATAATGTCAGCGACGTGCGTTTTCGCGTTCTCGGCTACCTGATGGCTTTACTGGCCGGCGCAATCAATGCCGGCGGCTTTTTTGCCGTCGCCCGTTACACCTCGCACGTGACCGGCGAGCTGTCGCATGCGGCCGACATGGCTTATTTGGGCGAATGGAAAATCGTGATGATCACCATGCTCGGACTGGTGTGCTTCATTCTCGGCGCGGCACATTCAAGCTGGATCGTTTTGTGGGCAAAAAGACGGCGGTTTCGCGGCGGTTTCGGCTTTTCGATGTGGCTGGAAGGCGTTTACATGCTGCTGTTCGGCGTGCTCGGCGTAACCGCGCTGGAATGGAAAATCGCCGAAATGCCCTCACTGGCGATGTTTTTATTGTGCTTCATCATGGGCATGCACAACACCGTCATCACCATACTTTCCGGCGGAGCCATCCGCTCCACCCACATGACCGGCACCGCTACCGATTTAGGCATAGAAATTTCCAAAATGCTCTATTACAGCCGCAGCGAAAACCCCAAACTGCCGCATGTGCATGTCAACAAACCCAAAGCCAAACTGTTTACCGGCCTGCTGCTGGCTTTTTTTGCGGGCGGACTCATCGGCGCATGGGGCTACCATACCGTCGGCCACCACTTCGCCCTGCCCGTAGCGGCCGTTTTGTTCATACTGGGATTCGGCTCCGTCGGCTACGACGTCAAACTGAGAATCAAACTGATGCTGATGCAGCGGCTGCAAAAATACCGCCGCCAACACCCCGAGCAATAAACACCCGCCGTTTATCCCGCATTCAAGCTGTATCATAAAAGATACGGTTTATCATATTCAGACGGCCTCGATGCCGTCTGAACAGTAAGCAAACCGCCAACTATGTAATATCAAGTTAAGCAAACTGTTTTGCCCATACGATTTCTATATAGTGAATCCGATAACATGCCCACCCGAAGCATGCTTGAAGTCTGAATAATCACTTCGAAACCGAAAGGAAAATGATCATGAAACTGTTGAAACCCTTCACCGTATTGGCCGCAACCTCCGCACTGATGCTTTCAGGTTGCGTTACCGACCCTGTAACCGGCCAGCAAAAAATGAGCAAAACCGCCATGTACGGCTTAGGCGGCGCAGCAGCCTGCGGCATCGTCGGCGCATTGACCCACGGCGGCAAAGGCGCGCGCAACTCGGCTCTGGCTTGCGGCGCAGTCGGTGCAGGCGTCGGCGGCTACATGGATTACCAAGAGAAAAAACTGCGCGAAAGCTTGGCCAATACCAATGTGGAAGTAGAACGCCAAGGCAACCAAATCAAATTGATCATGCCCGAAAGCGTAACCTTCGCTACCAATAGTGCCACGCTGAGCGGCAATGCCATGGATGCGTTGAACAAAGCAGCCGAAACGCTGGTTCAATACCACGACACCACACTGACCATCGCCGGCCACACCGACAACACGGGTAATGACGCGATTAACGAACCGCTGTCGCAACGCCGCGCCCAATCCGTGGCCGACTATCTGAACCGTCGCGGGGTGGCTGCTTCCCGCCTCAGCACCATCGGTTACGGTTCGCGCCAACCGGTAGCGGGTAACGACACGCCCGAAGGCCGCGCCAAAAACCGCCGCGTAGAAATTTTGATCAATCCCGATCAAAACGCCATTCGTGCCGCCCGACAACAATAATCCCGCAGTTCTCTGAATTGCTGTTTATCGGCTTGCTTTCCGAAATCCATAATGAGGAAAAGAAGCCGATGTTGATTAAAGGCTTAAATTCAAAAAGACCCGATAAATCATTTTATCGGGTCTTTGTTTTGCGTTCTTACCGCTTGCAGCTTCCGGTTTTCATACCGGTTTTGAGCGAATAAATATCGCAGTCCTGCGCAAACGCCAGCTTGCCTTGGTAAGTTTTGCGGATGGCGGCGGAGGTGGCGGGTTTCACGTTTTCGGTGCGGCGCATAAAGTGCGACAACACCACGCTGCGGCTGCCGGTGATTTGGGCGATGCGGCCGATTTCAGACGGCATCATGTGCAGCTTCAGGGCAATTTTGTCGCGCGCGCTTTCCGGCACGGCATTGTGGGCGATGAAAACATCTGTATTTTTCGCCAGCACGTCCAAAGTTTTACCGATGTTGCTGGTATCGCCCGACACGGTTACGGAGCAGCCGTTTTTCTCGATGCGCCAACCCAAAGAAGGCAGCAGGCCGTGTTCTACGGGAATGGCTTTCAAGGTAAAGCCGCCGAGCTTGGTTTCAAACAGTTTGGGCTGTTTTTTGTCGGCGTTAACCGCTATCGGCTTCAAGGCGAACGCGGCTTCACCGGTGAGGAAGTCCGACAAATACGGATAAACGCCTTTTTCGCCGAACTGCCGCTCTACGAATAACGGCGTGGTCGGGATGGTGTGGTTTCCGGTGGGGCCGTAAACCGGCAAGTCGCGGTTACGTTCGGAAAAATACGAGGCTTTGACCAATGCGGGCAAGTCGTTGGAATGGTCGACGTGGAAATGGGTAAACAGCAAGGCTTCCAAGTCTTTAATGTCGCCGCCCGCACGCTCGAAGTTGAGTGAAGAGCCTGCACCGAAGTCGATAATGAAACGGGCTTTGCCGTTTTCACGCACCAAGTAGCCGGTAGAAGCGCGTTTGTCGCTCAATTCGGGGCCGCCCGAACCAAGCACCACCACGTCCAAGCCGGCATTCGTACACTGTGCGGCGTGTGCGGCGGCAGGCACGGCGGCCAATGCCAATATGAGGTTGAGAAAAAATTTGGGTTTGAAAAATCGTGAGTACATTGTTTGGCTTTAATAAATAGAGTGATGAAAAGATAGATAATTTGAGGAATGGTTTAAGTATGAAAGACAAGGGTTGAGGCCGTCTGAAAGTTTTCAGACGGCCTCATGCCATCGGGCATTCGAAGTTAAGCGGTTTAAACGGCAAACTCCGCCCACACCGGCGCATGGTCGCTGGGGCGTTCTTGTGCGCGGGCTTCCAAATCCACTTGCACATCTTGCAGGGCATCGCGCAAGGCGGGGGTAATCAGCAGGTGGTCGATACGCAAACCCTGTTTGCGTTGGAACATCGCGCCGCGGTAATCCCACCATGTGTACATCACTTCTTCGGGATGGTGGTGGCGCAGGCCGTCGGTCAGCCCTAAATCGAGCAGTTTTTGGAACCACGACCGCTCGATACTGGTGCAATGGATTTTTTCACGCCATTTTTCGGGGTCGTAGCAATCCAAATCGGCGGGAGCGATATTGAAATCGCCCAGCAACACCAGCTTTTCGTGGCGGCTCATCTCATCACGCACAAATTCGGTCAGCGCGGCGAACCATTGTTCTTTATATTGGAATTTCGGGCTGTCGGGTGCTTCGCCGTTCACGCAATACACGTTGATCACGCGCACGCCGTTAACGGTGGCGGCAATCACGCGCCGCTGCGGATCGTCGGGCAGCGCAGGCAGGCCGATGTGCACGTCTTGCGGGGCTTCTTTGCTGATGATGGCCACGCCGTTATAGGTTTTTTGGCCGCTCCACACGGTATGCCAGCCGCCCATTTGGAAAACGGCGGCGGGGTATTTGTCTTGGTCGAGCTTGAGTTCCTGCAAAACCAATACGTCGGGGCTGTGCTGTTGCAGCCAATCCTGCACCTGCGGCAGGCGCACATTGAGGGAATTTACGTTCCAAGTAGCGATTTTCATGATGTGTTTTGTCTGTTTCCAAAGCGTTTTTCAGACGGCCTCTTTGCCACCGCCGTTTTCCTGCACGGCACGGAGCACGGCGACAATCAGCGGCGAAGTGAGCCGGTATTGCATCACACGGTGGTAGCGCGTGAAATCAACCGCGCCGCCGCTGCGCATTTTGTTCAAATGGTTGGACACGGTGGTAACGTGAATGCCCGTTGCTTGGGCAATTTCCGCGGCGCTATGCTCGCTTTCCAACAGCAGCTTCGCAATGGCCAGCCGCTGCGGATGGGCAATCAGCTTGAGCTGCATGGCCGTGCGGACGGTATCGGATGATATTTCCATAGTTATAGTTAGTAGCGGTTTGTTGTAGGGCTATTCTATACCATTCGGAGACGATAGCGAAGCAAACCGATGCAGCGGGTTTGCAGGCATTTGCGGTTTTAATCATTTGATTTGACAATAACAATGAAACCGCCCACCCTGCCCGCATGATTTTTGTTATATTCAGAAACCGCCGTTTTTACCGTATTGCCAATCAAAGAAACACTTTGAATTTACCCCATCCGGCACTATATACACCCCGTTTGATTCCCATCTTACCCGTTTTTTTCAGACGGCCTCACCCCATTCAGGCCGTCTGAAAACACCCAAAGGAAAACCATGAGCAACGTATTACTGAACCTCGCCGACGAACCCCGTTTCGACCGCATCCAAACCGCCGACATCCGCCCCGCGATGGAAGCCGCCATGACCGAAGCGCGCGCAGAAATCGCCGCCGTTAAAGCCCAAAGCGACATCACTTGGGAAAACACCGTTGAAAAACTCACCGACCTCACCGAGCGCGTGGGCCGTATTTGGGGCGTGGTGGCACATTTGAATTCCGTGGCCGACACGCCCGAATTACGCGCCGTGTACAACGAATTGATGCCCGAAGTAACCGTATTCTTTACCGAAATCGGCCAAGACATCGAGCTGTACGAACGCTTCAAAGCGATTAAAAACTCGCCCGAATTCGCCAAACTCGATGCCGCCCAGCAAACCAAACTCAACCACGATCTGCGCGACTTCGTATTAAGCGGTGCCGAATTGCCGCCCGAACAGCAGGCCGAGTTTGCCGCACTGCAAACCGAAGGCGCACAGCTCGGCGCGCAGTTCTCGCAAAACGTACTCGATGCCACCGATGCGTTTGCGCTTTATTTCGACGACGACAGCCAACTCTCCGGCCTGCCCGAAGACGCCATGGCCATGTTCGCCGCCGCAGCCCAAGCCGAAGGCAAGGAAGGCTACAAAATCGGCCTGCAAATGCCGCACTACATCGCCGTGATGCAATATGCCGACAACCGCGAATTGCGCGAAAACATCTACCGCGCCTACGTTACCCGCGCCAGCGAATTGAGCGACGAAGGCAAGTTCGACAACACCGCCAACATCGGCCGCCGCTTGGAAATCGCCTTGCAGGAAGCCAAACTGCTGGGTTTTGCCAACTTCGCCGAACTGTCGCTCGCCACCAAAATGGCCGAAACCCCGCAGCAAGTGCTGGATTTCCTGCACGACTTGGCCCGCCGCGCCAAACCGTTCGCCGAAAAAGACTTGGCCGAAGTGCAGGCGTTTGCACGCGAAACCTTGGGCATTGCCGACCCGCAATCGTGGGATCTGACCTACGCCAGCGAAAAACTGCGCCAAGCCAAATACGCTTTCAGCGAAACCGAAGTGAAAAAATACTTCCCCGTCGGCAAAGTGCTGGCCGGCCTGTTTGCCCAAGTCAACCGTTTGTACGGCGTGAACTTCATTGAAAAAACCGTACCCGTGTGGCACCCCGACGTGCGCTATTTCGAGTTGGAAAAAGGCGGCTCGATCATCGGCGGCGTGTATCTCGACCTGTTTGCCCGCGAAGGCAAACGCGGCGGCGCATGGATGAACGACTACCGCGGCCGCCGCCGTTTCATCTCCGGCAACCGCATCGGCCAAACCCAAACGCCGGTGGCTTATCTGGTGTGCAACTTCACCCCGCCCGTAAACGGCAAAGAATCGCGCCTCAGCCACGACGAAATCATCACGCTCTACCACGAAACCGGCCACGGCCTGCACCACCTGCTCACGCAAGTCGACGAATTGGGCGTATCCGGCATCAACGGCGTGGAATGGGATGCAGTCGAACTGCCGAGCCAGTTTATGGAAAACTTTGCGTGGGAATACGACGTGCTGGCGGAAATGTCGTCGCACGAAGACAACGGTGCCGCCTTGCCGCGCGAGCTGTTCGACAAAATGGTGGCGGCGAAAAACTTCCAGCGCGGCATGTTCCTCGTGCGCCAAATGGAATTCGCCCTCTTCGATATGCTGATTTACAGCGAAAAAGACGAAGGCCGTCTGAAAAACTGGGCGCAGGTGCTTGATGACGTACGCAAAGAAGTGGCCGTTATCCAGCCGCCCGCCTACAACCGCTTCGCCCTGAGCTTCAGCCACATCTTCGCCGGCGGTTATTCGGCAGGCTATTACAGCTACGCGTGGGCGGAAGTGCTCTCGGCCGACGCTTACGCCGCCTTTGAAGAAAGCGGCGACGTGAAAGCCACCGGCAAACGCTTCTGGATGGAAATCCTCGCCGTGGGCGGTTCGCGCAGCGCGATGGAATCGTTCAAAGCCTTCCGCGGCCGCGAACCTGAAATCGACGCGTTGCTGCGCCACAGCGGGTTTGATGTGGAAGCCGCTTGATTCATCTGGCTTGTTTTAAAGTTTAAGGCCGTCTGAAAACACATTTTCAGACGGCCTTATTTGCGGTTATCAATCCCAATCTTGAGCGACAAAGTGCATTTCCTTGCCGGACTCGCTGCGCAGAATGAGCTTATGCCCTTCTATGCGGTAAGTATGGCTGCCTTTGATATTGGCCGTAAAAGCCTGCTCCAACGCCATTCTGTCGGCACAATACATGCGGGTTGATGCGGCGTGACCAAATGAAATCTGCTGTGTGGTAACCGAATCGGCATTCAGCATAATACGGTTGCAACCCATATAGGCGCTGCCGCGGGGAAGCGAACGTAAATCCATTTCGGCGCGCAAAGCCGTCAGCTGCTCGCGCGTGAATCCTTCCAAACCGGCCAACATCCAAACGCGCTTCAACGCGGTTTCAGACGACAGCAGTGCTTCGGCCTGCGGCGGCGCGGGTTTGTTTTCCGACTGATTATTCATAGAGATACAGCCTGTCATCAAAATTAAGGTTGATGCAGATAAAGCCATCCATGTTTTCATATTCGCACCTTTCATTTGCTCGTGATGTTCTGCGGATTGTACAGGTTTTGCGATGGGATTGAAGATGGTCGGTTTCGGTTCACATATTATGAGCAAAACCACGCTTTTAAGCGGGTGGGCAATACCATGCCGTATTTTTCAGACGGCCTGAATAAGTTTTGCAAAGGCCGTTATCTGTATTAATATCTTGAAATCTATCACAGATTCATCAATCGGCAAGAATATTTCCCGCTGCCGCGTCTGTTTGTGTGAGCACCCGAAACCTTCGGAAACCCCTGCCGTTTCCCTCCGAAAGCCCAAAATACTGATGTCTTTTTTAAAACCGCTCCTGTTTACCGTCTTACTCGCCGCCAGCCCTTTTGCCGCGGCCTGCCAGCCCGACAAACCCGTCAAACTCGGCGCGCTCGACTGGGAAAGCGGGCAATTCACCACCGCCGTCTTAAACACCATCTTGCGCGACGGCTACGGCTGTGCCACCGAAAGCGTGCCCGGCACCACCACCACGCTGGAAACCGCGCTGGCGCAAGACGATATTCAGATTATTGCCGAACAATGGGTGGGCCGCTCGCCGGTGATGCAGAAAGCCGTGGAAGAAAAAAAGGCTGCCGTTATCGGCGACACGCTCAAAGGCGGGGCGAAACAAGGCTGGTATGTGCCCGATTATGTGAAGCAGGCGCACCCCGATTTAAAAGGCGTGGCCGACCTGCCGCGTTTCAAAGATTTGTTCCCCGACCCCGAGTCGCCGCAAAAAGCGCGTTTCCTCAACTGCCCTACGGGTTGGACGTGTGAAACTTTCAACACGCGCTTGCTCGACACCACCGGCCTCAACGCGCATTTCAACAACGTCCGCCCCGGCACCGGCGCGGCTTTGGATGCGGCCGTTTCTTCCGCTTACGAGCAGAAAAAACCGATCTTGTTTTACTACTGGCAGCCCACCGGCCTGATGGCGAAATACCGCTTCGAGCCGCTGGACTTCCCCGCCCACGATGCCGCCTGCTGGGAAACGCTGTTGCAGCCCGCCAGCAAAAACCGCTGCGTATCGGGTTTTCCCGTTTCCAAACTCGCCGTCGCCGTGTCCACCCCGTTTCAGACGGCCCACCCCGAACTGGCCGCCATGATCGAACGGCTGCAATTCGAGCCGGATATGCTCAACCGCGCCATCTTGGAAATGTCGGAAAACAAACGCAGCGGCGAAGCGCAGGCCAAGCTGTTTTTGCAGCAGCACCCCGAAGTGTGGCGGCAATGGGTTTCCGAAGAAGCGGCAGGCCGTCTGAAAACCAAGCTCGATATCCGATCCGCAAGCAATAACGGCATTTTCCGCGTCTGGTCGGTTTCAGACGGCCTCAACCGTTCGCTCAAACAAACCGTGCAAAACCACGGCGACAAGCTGCGTAAAGCCAGCGATGTAACGCTCGGTTTGCTGCTGCCGCTGGAGCGCCTGCTGCAAGCCCTGCCCGCGTGGTTGGTGTTGCTGCTCACCGGCGTAGTGGGCTGGCATGCCACGCGCAAATGGTGGTTTGCCGCCTTGTGCATCGGCGGTTTCTACGTAATCGGTTCGTTCGGCCTGTGGGCGGCGCTGATGCAGACGCTCGCGCTGCTGGCCACTTCGGTATTGCTCACCGTGATCATCGGCATTCCCGTCGGCATCTTCACCGCCTACCGCCCGCGCCTCTACAAGCTGCTCTCGCCCGCGCTCGACGTGATGCAGACCATGCCGAGCTTTGTGTATCTGATTCCCGTGCTGATGCTGTTCGGCATCGGCAAAGTGCCGGCGCTGTTCGCCACCGTGGTGTACGCCCTCGCCCCGCTTATCCGTCTCACCGCCCTCGGTATCCGCCAAGTGAGCCCGCAGATGATTGAAGCTGCCATCGCGTTTGGCAGCAACCGCTGGCAGTTGCTGAAATGGGTGCTGCTGCCGCAAGCCAAGCCCAGCATCATGGCAGGCGTGAACCAAGCCGTGATGATGTCGCTCGGCATGGTGGTGCTGGCCTCCATGATCGGCGCGCGCGGGCTGGGCGAATACGTGTTGCAAGCGGTGCAGACGCTCAACATCGGTCAAGGCGTGGAAGCCGGTGCCGCCATCGTGATTCTAGCCATCATTATCGACCGCATCACGCAGGCTTACGGTTGCGGCGAAAAACACAATAAATCATAGGTGTTTTGCGATTGATTCTGCTGTTTTTGAGTTCAGCCTAAACGATGAGGCCGTCTGAAAATACGCCTCAATATTTCAAGTCACAAGTAGCGTATCGATATGTTTTCAGACGGCCTCAAGAACTAAAGCTAAAGTTCTTAAGGCCGTCTGAAATGCTTGTTCCAAACAAAAACGGATATTGTCTGAACATCAAACAATATCCGTCTTAAACGATGGTGCGGATTCAAGAAAGAACACCGCCAATCTGCCGGCTATCCATCAATCCACTTGCACAAACGTTCTACCGGGCTTGAGACCTTTGCAAAACTCTCAGATGTGGATGCAGTTCAAGGCGTAGCAGCACAGCGAGTGCAGACATATCATATAGATAGGCAAACGAGCGAGCAGCGCACAACGCAGAAATGCGCCGCAGATGAGGGTTTTGCAATGGTCTCCGTACTCAATAACCTTTACATATAGCAATAACAATCGCAGCCTGTAATTTTTTCCACTCAAGAGGAATCACAAAAGAGCGCCCCTCTCTCGGCAACATAATCTCATCGGGCGCGCCTCTGATAACTATGGGCACGGAAATTTCAAAGTTTTCGCCAAACTCACTGCGTGCGTTGCCTGCTATGGTGTTCGCCACTTCGCCTACAAGATCCATAATGTTGGCTTCAGAAAGATCTTCTTCCCCCATCAGCTCGAGCAAGCGCTGAGCCATACTTGCCGGTGAAGTAAAATACACAATGCCTTTTTTGCTACCCGAAATAGCAATCACACCCGAATAGTGCTTTGCCGCAGGCATAATGTTTTCGACAAGATACGGCGTACCTACAAAAATCTCTTCACCCGCAACTTGGCTAAAGTATTTTTGTACACCTTCTAAAAAAACCTGAAGCTGTTTCTCTTTCATTACTGCAATCCTTCCGCCATTTCCTCAAGGGCTTCAAATAAATCTTCATCGGTAAAAGGTTTATAAATAAACCCTCTTGCACCATATTCCAGCGCCTTAATGCCTGTTGCCTTATCGGCAAGTGCAGAAATGACCAAAATATTCGCATTTTCATCCAAGTCCATAATATGGCGGATACAGGCCAAGCCATCCATTTCGGGCATGGTTAAATCCATCGTTACCATATTCGGCCTTAAAACATCATACAACTGCACGGCATCTCTGCCGTTGGCAGCACTCGCTACAACTTCAAATCCTTTATTTTCCGAGCTGCGGGTAATACGGTTACGGATAATATTGGAGTCATCTACTACCATAATTGTGAGCATCATTTTCCCTTTTATTAAGCCATTATCGTTTTAAATTACTTGGGTACCGTTAAGGTGATGCAGGTATAAGCGCCCGACCTCGTTGCAATCGAAACTTTGCCTTTCATTTGCTTAATACGGTCGCTGACGATATCCATGCCCACTCCGCGGCCGGCATCTTCATTATTTTCTGCCGCAGTCGAGAAACCCGGAACGAATATTTTTTGGATCAACGCTCTTTTATCCAATTTATCCGCCTCTTCTCGAGAGTACATCCCCTTTTCTACCAATTTTTCACGAATCAACTCGGGATTAATGCCTGCTCCGTCATCCTGAACCGATAAGCTCACACAATCGTCTTTGTCTTCAAGAACCAAACGAAGATGGCCCGACTCAAGCTTATGGTTTTTAACGCGAACATCCGGTTTTTCAACACCATGAGCTACCGCATTTCTCAATAACTGCACGGCCAATTCTCTTAGCTGGCTTTTGAGCATCATGCTAATGCCCCGTTGCTCCATACCCTCGCAACTGAAGTCAACTTTTTTGCCGTTACGCTCGGCCAATTCGCCTACATATTTACCCAGCTGTTGAGCGACGGAGTCTGAGAAGTTTTTCTGGCGGTTAATAGGTTGTACCGGCTTGCGCTCATCTTCCGATGCGGCTTTGTTAATACGACTGTTTAGATCTTCAATCATTTTCGTCAGACTAAACAGCTCTTCCAGCGAAACCGTCAGCATCAAGAAATCTTCGCCGTTCAATACCTTTCTTTTTTGAAGCTCTTTTAAATTGTCTTCCAACCGTTCTGCAATCGATACGAATCCATGCAGGCTTAAAGAGCTGGCATCGCCTTTCAAACCGTGAACATCACGGAAAATCGCTTCAAGTTTTTGGAAAAAGTCAGACTGGGTTTTTGCAGGTTGTTTCAAAATCTCATTGATGTTGTTATTCCGTTTCTTAGCAGTTTCAATAAAGTCACGCAGCAACTCAGAATCCGCATTCAAAATAAAGAACAACATTTCTGTCTGCAAGTCGTTTTGTTTGCGCTCTTTTGTAATTTTTTCAGCCAGCAAAACCGCATTCGTTTCATCACTAACGTTTACCAAAACGCGCGCAATTTCTTTATCTTGATAAACCCGGTTGAATTTAAAATCCAAATAGCGGATCTCTTTTTCACCAGTCCGATTGGCCACTAACATCGGACAGCGCACAAACGGGTTCAAACTGCCTATCAATTTCTCTTTCACCCGGGGGTTATACAATTGGCGGATAAAACTGCTGGCGGTTTCCAAATCTTCGGAGTTTGCCACCATGTCCGACAATATATCGAGCATATTCTGGCCACCAAAATCTTTTTTACCCCATAAATGCTCAAGCTCTTTAGAGTATTGAGTACCAATGTTCAAATCTTTATCTAGCAGGAATAAGCCGCTATTGATGGTTTGCAAAATTTCGTGGTTCTCGCGTCTTGCCACTGCTGTTTCACGGTCAGATTTTTCCAAACGGCGGATAAAAAAGGTTACAAAGAATAAGAAATACAACAATGAAAAACCAATGCCGGCAATTTGCACGGTTTTCAATATTGCAGACTGTTCCATAATCTCCGCATTGAGGCCGACAATAATCTCATCAATACCGTTATATAAAGCCTCTTGGTTTTCTGCCGCAAATGCAGCAATTTTGCTTTCGGTCTCTAAATTATGATCAGGTTTGATCGGAAGATGAATGGTTTCAAGAAGCAAAGGATCATACTGCTGCCAAATATCTCGAACTTTTGCCAAAGAGTTTCGGGTAGCTTCTGATTCTAAGGGTTGAATACTGTCGAAACCTTCTACGATATTGTAGTTTCCCCCTTTTGAAAGTACATTAATTAACCCCTGTGCTGTTTGGTAAGAATCCTTCAGAACCTTCTGATTTTCAACTTGCATCAAGATATATTCTTTTTCTTGATCATCAGAATTATTCTTTTCACGCACATTTTGAGCACTACTTTCTTGCCCATCCTCACCAAGCCCGACATTCCGTTCTAAATCGTTGATGCGCAGAGATTGAATGGTTACCAACATATCGTAAAAGGTATCACTCAAAGTACCGGCCGCATCGATTTGTACCTGATGCTTTTGAATGTCCACCGATATGCTATAAGCGTAATACATCAATCCTGAAACCAATGCCAAAAAAACAGCGATTGATGCAGTAATATTACGATAACGTTTTTTTAGTGAAAAATCTTGTCTATCCAAGCTTTTTCCTGTGCTGCTATTACTCATAACGTCCCCTTATCAATGTTGTCCAAGATATATTCAATATTTTCGTTTTATTGCCATGAATCACATGAAATAACAAAAGGAATTATTTTTATATTAAATATTACTAATAAATATACCAAATAAATGCGCAAATCACATCAATAATGTCATATTTAAAAGCTAAAAATGTACCCGCATAATCTTCAAACAATCCATCATTCATTATTTACAATAACTTATAAAACTATCTTAATGTTGTAAAATAAATACAAATACTAACCTTTTTTAACAATTTCCGTTTGGTAACTTGTTATCGGAAACATATGAAATAAACACAAAAAACCCGAAGAAATAATCTTCGGGTTTTTACTGATAAACCTAATTATTGAACTTTGATTTCCACGTCAACGCCGGCAGGCAGATCCAGTTTCATCAAAGCATCTGTTGTTTTATCAGTCCAATCGACAATATCCATCAAACGCAAGTGTGTACGAATCTCCAATTGCTCACGTGAAGTTTTATTCACATGGGGAGAACGCAAAATATTGAAGCGTTCAATTTTTGTAGGCAATGGGATCGGGCCTTTTACAACAGCACCGGTACGTTTAGCAGTTTCAACGATTTCTTGAGCAGAACGATCAATCAAACTGTAGTCGTAAGCTTTTAAACGGATACGGATTTTTTGATTTGCCATTTGATCTATATCCTTCCAATTAAGCGATGATAGAAGATACTACGCCAGCACCTACAGTACGGCCGCCTTCGCGAATCGCAAAACGCAAACCTTCTTCCATAGCAATCGGAGCAATCAATTCTACAGTAATGGTCACATTCTCACCGGGCATTACCATCTCAACGCCTTCTTCCAATGTTACCGCACCGGTAACGTCGGTAGTACGGAAGTAGAATTGAGGACGGTAGTTAGCGAAGAACGGAGTATGACGACCACCCTCTTCTTTGCTCAATACGTATACTTCAGCTTTAAACTTGGTGTGCGGAGTGATAGAGCCGGGTTTAGCCAATACTTGACCACGCTCAACGTCTTCACGTTTGGTACCGCGCAACAGTACGCCAACGTTATCACCGGCTTGACCTTGATCCAGCAATTTGCGGAACATCTCAACACCGGTACAAGTGGTTTTTTGAGTCTCTTTCAGACCTACGATTTCAATCTCGTCACCTACGTTGATGATACCGCGCTCTACACGACCGGTTACTACGGTACCGCGGCCTGAAATAGAGAATACGTCTTCAATCGGCAACAAGAAAGGTTTGTCAACTGCACGCTCAGGAGTCGGGATGTAGCTGTCCAAAGCAGCAGCCAATTCAAAGATTTTTTCTTTGTAAGCGGCATCACCTTCCAAGGCACGCAAAGCAGAACCTTGAACGATCGGGCAGTCATCACCGGGGAAGTCGTAGCTGCTCAGCAGATCACGGATTTCCATTTCTACCAATTCCAGCAGCTCTGCATCGTCAACCATATCGCATTTGTTCATGAATACGATGATGTAGGGTACACCTACTTGGCGAGCCAACAGGATGTGCTCGCGGGTTTGCGGCATAGGACCGTCAGCAGCAGAACATACCAAAATAGCGCCGTCCATTTGGGCAGCACCGGTAATCATGTTTTTAACGTAGTCGGCGTGACCCGGGCAGTCTACGTGTGCGTAGTGACGGGTTTCGGTTTCGTATTCTACGTGAGAAGTGTTAATGGTAATACCGCGGGCTTTTTCTTCCGGGGCATTGTCGATTTGATCGTAACCTTTAGCCTGACCGCCGAATTTTTCAGCCAAAATAGTGGTCAATGCAGCAGTCAAAGTGGTTTTACCATGGTCAACGTGACCGATGGTGCCAACGTTTACGTGCGGTTTGCTCCGCTCGAATTTCTCTTTAGCCATGAGCTAATTCCTTTATAAAGAACGATTAAAGAACAGGATTATAGCCGTCTGAAAATTTCAGACGGCCTTACTAAACAGATTAGCCTTTACGGGCTGCAGTCACTTCAGCAGCAACGTGTGCAGGAGCTTCTGCGTATTTTTTAAACTCCATGGAGTAAGTTGCACGGCCTTGGGTAGCTGAACGCAGGTCAGTAGAATAACCAAACATTTCGGCCAAAGGAACCTCAGCACGTACTTTCTTACCACCGATACCATCATCGTCCATACCCAATACGATACCGCGACGACGGTTCAAGTCACCCATTACATCACCCATATACTCTTCAGGTGTTTCTACTTCAACAGCCATAATTGGCTCCAGCAGAACAGGCGAAGCTTTTTTCATACCTTCTTTGAAGGCCATTGAAGCAGCCAATTCAAAGGCGATTTGAGATGAGTCTACATCATGGTAAGAACCGAAAATAAGGCGTACACGAACATCTACAACAGGATAGCCTGCTACGATACCGTTGGGGAGAGTATCACGGATACCTTTGTCACAAGACGGAATAAATTCGCGAGGAATTACACCACCTTTAATCTCGTCGATAAACTCATAGCCTACACCACCCGGCTCCAAAGGTTCCATTTTAATCACTACGTGACCATACTGACCTTTACCGCCAGACTGCTTAACGTGTTTAGCTTCGGATTCCACTTCTTTACGGATGGTTTCACGATAAGCTACTTGAGGCGCACCTACGTTAGCCTCAACACCAAATTCACGCTTCATACGGTCAACAATAATTTCCAAGTGCAATTCACCCATACCGGAAATAATTGTTTGACCTGATTCTTCATCTGTACGAACACGGAAAGAAGGGTCTTCTTTAGCCAAGCGGTTCAAAGCAATACCCATTTTCTCTTGGTCTGCTTTTGTTTTCGGCTCAACCGCAACGTGAATCACAGGCTCAGGGAACTCCATGCGCTCCAAAATAATGGGAGCATCTTCAGCACAAAGCGTTTCACCGGTTGTAACGTCTTTCAAACCAATGGCTGCAGCAATATCACCTGCACGAACTTCTTCGATTTCAGTACGGTCAGCAGCAGTCATTTGTACCAAACGACCAATACGTTCACGTGTACCTTTAACCGAGTTAATTACAGTGTCGCCTGATTTTACCACACCAGAATAAACACGGATAAAGGTTAATTGACCAACATATTTATCGTTGAGCATTTTGAATGCCAATGCAGAGAATTTAGCATCGTCGCTGGCTTCACGGCTGTCTTTCTCACCATTGGGTGTTTCGCCTTGTACAGGCGGAATATCAGTAGGAGAAGGCAAAAACTCTACCACCGCATCCAACATGCGTTGAACACCTTTGTTTTTAAAGGCTGAACCACACAACATCGGTTGAATTTCACCAGCCAAAGTGCGTTGACGAATAGCATTGATGATTTCTTCTTCAGTCAGCTCTTCGCCGCCCAAGTATTTATCCATCAACTCTTCACTGGCTTCAGCGGCAGCTTCTACCATATTGTTGCGCCATTCTTCAGCAGTTGCTACCAAGTCAGCAGGGATGTCGCCGTATTCAAAGGTAGTACCTTTATCTGCTTCATTCCAAATAATGGCTTTCATTTTCAGCAGATCAACAACACCTTCAAAATTATCTTCCGCACCTACAGGAATAACGATAGGTACAGGATTCGCACGCAAGCGGGTGCGCATTTGCTCCACTACACGGAAGAAGTTGGCACCTTGGCGGTCCATTTTGTTTACAAAGGCCAAACGGGGCACTTTATATTTGTTTGCTTGACGCCATACGGTTTCTGACTGAGGTTGAACACCACCTACCGCACAATAAACCATTACCGCACCATCCAAAACGCGCATAGAACGCTCTACCTCAACGGTAAAGTCAACGTGTCCCGGGGTATCAATAATATTGAAGCGATGCTCTTTAAACTGACCAGCCATACCTTTCCAGTAAGAAGTAACGGCTGCAGAAGTAATGGTAATACCACGCTCTTGTTCTTGTTCCATGTAGTCGGTTGTAGCTGCACCATCGTGCACCTCACCCAGTTTGTGGGTCAAGCCGGTATAGAACAAAATACGCTCGGTTGTTGTGGTTTTACCTGCATCAATGTGAGCAGAAATACCGATATTACGGTATAAACTAATGGGGGTTTTACGAGCCATTTTGGTCGCCTTTCTAAATCCAGATTAGAAGCGGAAGTGAGAGAATGCTTTGTTGGCTTCAGCCATGCGGTGTACTTCTTCACGTTTCTTCATTGCACCACCGCGACCTTCTGAGGCATCAATCAATTCACCAGCTAAGCGTAAATCCATTGATTTTTCACCACGCTTACGAGCTGCATCTCTTACCCAACGCATTGCCAAAGCCAAACGGCGTGAAGGACGAACCTCAACAGGAACTTGGTAGTTGGCACCACCTACGCGGCGGCTTTTAACTTCAACAACGGGTTTTGCATTGGCAATAGCTTCGTTAAACACTTCGATCGCTGCTTTGCCGGTTTTTTTCTCGATTTGATCCAACGCACCGTAAACGATACGCTCTGCAACCGATTTTTTACCGTCAATCATCAATACATTCATGAATTTTGTCAGCTCAACGCTACCGAATTTCGGATCAGGCAATACGTCGCGCTTGGGGACTTCTCTACGTCTTGGCATTTTAATTCCTTAAATTATCTATTCAGTTGGGGCAATCCCATGAATATCTAAAAAGATACTCACTTACTCGGCTATTTATTATTGAAAATAACCGACGTGCCATCGGGTTAAATTATTTCGGGCGTTTAGCACCGTATTTAGAACGGGCTTGTTTACGGTCTTTAACACCTGCCGTATCCAAAGAACCGCGAACTGTGTGATAGCGCACACCCGGCAAGTCTTTTACACGACCGCCGCGGATCAGCACTACACTGTGCTCTTGCAAGTTGTGACCTTCACCACCGATGTATGAAATAACTTCAAAACCGTTGGTCAAGCGTACTTTACATACTTTACGCAATGCAGAGTTCGGTTTTTTAGGAGTAGTAGTGTATACACGGGTGCACACGCCACGTTTTTGCGGACATGCTTCCAATGCAGGCACTTTATTTACGTACACGGGCTTTTGACGGCCTTTGCGTACTAATTGATTAATAGTTGGCATATTTTCTCGTCCTGTTGAGTGAAATACTTAACGACACCATGTCGATAAGAGCGGAATTATATTTCCAATGCAAATACTTAGTCAAGCAAACAGTACCACCTGCGAAAGAATTATCAGATTTAATGAACATTAAACAACAAAGTGGAACAATTCAATACCCGACAATGCAGCGTTAATGAGAAATACCAAATCCAAAACATGAGAACAAAAAAAGAGCCTGCAAATCGCAGGCTCCTTTGCTAATCATAACATGATTAGAATTTGTGACGCAGACCAACCAAACCGGCAGTGTTTTGGATTTTCTCTTTACCAGTACCAGCTTTCAACCAACCGGCAGAAACCATAGCAGTAGTACGTTTAGAGAAGTCGTAATCAGCACCAACAACTACTTGATGGTAGCGAGTGTTGTCGATTTTGTCGTTATTGCTAACGTTTTTCGCTTTGAAGCCGTGAGCATAAGACAAGCGAGGCGTTACGTTACCAAAGCGATAACCTACAGTTGCAGCCAATTCTTGGGTTTTGATGGCAGCAGTATTATCAACTTTTGACTCATCAACATCCGGAGTTGCTTTATTATCCTTAGGAAGAGAGTGACCATTACTCAAAGCACCGCGGTAAGATTGAACAGTATCTACACCTTTGGTGAATTGATAACCCAATCCTGCAAACAGGTTATTGGCATCGTAACCAGCTTCTACACGATGAACCTGACCAGCTTTATCTTTACCATTTTTAGCGTAAGCATTTTTTTGGAATTTAGTGCCATACTGAGCAAAGAAGCCAGAGTTTTCATAGTTCAAGCCACCATAGTAAGCTTCTTTTGATTTTTTGTCATGAGTGTATTTATCACTAGGATTAGCGTTATCACGAGGAGTGTATTGCACATTTGCGCTGAAACCACCAAATACAGGAGTATCGTAGCGAGCAGAAATTGCACGCTCACCGGTACGAGTGAACACACCCAAGCCTAAAGCATTGTTGTTGTATTCCCACGGATCAATGTTACCCATATCGTTCAGCTGAGTGCTGATTTTACCGGCACGGAACTTACCGAAGCCACCTTCCAAGCCAATGAACGAATCACGAGTAGCCCAGCCTTCTTTGCTACCGGAAACAGGTGTTTTTTGCTCAATTTGCCAAATAGCGTTCAGGTTAGAACCCAAGTGTTCGTGGCCTTTGAAACCGATGCGAGAACCCAAATCGGTAATCTCTGTCGCAGTTTTGCTGCGATTAGCCTGATCACCAGAGCCTACTTTTACTTTAGAAACTTCAACACCGGCCTTAACTTGACCGTACAGGGTTACATCGGCCATAGCTGCTACAGGCAGAGCAGCCAAAGACAAAGCAATCAGAGATTTTTTCATTGCTGTATTCCTTTTCTATCATTTAAGAAAACAAACTCAAATGGATTATGAAACCATCCAAGCTTATGCATTCATCGCGGGAGAGCGATTTCATGCCTGCTAATATAATTGCTTCGTTGCAAAAAAACAAACTTTATCGGCTTTTAGAGCTTATTCTTTCCAAAGAATGTGTATGGTTTATTCCACAAACAAGATTAAAACCATTAAAAATCAAAATAATATATTTTTAATTTCAAAAATTGGCACATTTGCAACAAATTGTCAGGTTATGTTGTTTTTCGGCACTTTGGGTGATTTTTCATATTCAAACAGCGTTTTCTTAGGCTTGTTTGCTCCATTTAGCCTTAACAGACGGTTCGGCATAAAACCGCTAGCAACACTTACATATTCGGTAACGATTCCGCAGCCAAGGCCGAGCCTTACTAATGGTGCTTCTTGAGACAAGCCGTTGCGGGCGGATATGCAATCCGCCCGCACGCTTGCTTTGGAAAATTTCAGCCACCCCGTAAGTTGGGCTGCCAAACCCAATGCGGCAGAAGAGTTGAATATTTTTTTGTTGGGTCACGACCCAATCTACGTTTGCTCGCTTTCAGACGGCCTCGAATTTTCATGAAAAACCGTTACGGGCGGATATGTAATCTGCCCCTACATTTCAGGATATTTGTAGAACAAGTTTGGGTATATCGCACATAAACTTAACAGGCCGTCTGAAAATTCAGACGGCCTGTTGATTGAGACTTCTGCCACATTAAAATTTATCTCAGATACTGCGTGGGATTAACTGCCTTACCATTAATGCGTACTTCAAAATGTAGTTTGACGCGATCGGTATCGGTGCTGCCCATTGTGGCGATGGTTTGCCCTGCTTGAACGGTTTGCCCTTTTTGAACGGTGAAGCTGTCGTTATGGGCGTAAGCGGTGATGGTGCTGCTGTTGTGGCTAATGAGGACCATCTTGCCGTATCCGCGCACATCTTCTCCGGCATAAAGCACTTTGCCCGCAGCGGCGGCGCGCACCGGCATTCCAAGCTCGCCGGCAATATCTATGCCTTTATTGGTGCTGCCGTTATAGTGTTCGATGATGTTTGCGCTCCCGTTACTTACCGGCCACTGTAAAGTCAGGCGGTTGGTGGGCGCGACGGTTTGCGTTTTTCTCGGGCTTTCCTGCAAACGGCCTTGAGCGCGCACTTTAAGCACTTGACCTACTTCGATTTTGGTTGGGTCTTTCAGATTATTCCATGCGGCCAGTGTTTGTACGCTTTGTCCGAAACGCTGGCTGATACGGTAGAGCGTATCGCCGCTTTGAACTCGGTAATGCCCTTCAGGCACGGGGCCGTCTGAAGATGTGGTAGCACAAGCCGCAAGCACTAAAGCTGTTGCGGCAGGAAGAATTTTTTTCAGTAAATAAGTCAATTGTGTTTTCATGGGCGTAAGGATAGCAAATTTAAACTGCTTCAAAAATTTTCAGACGGCCTTTCTTTTCAGCCTTTACTTTTTTTTACTGCATATAGCGGCGGTTTTCGCCAATGGCGCTTGAAAGGGTTTGCAGTAGTCTTTATTTTACTAGGCAATGAAAAAATCTGCTGTCGAATCTATCTAAACGGTGTGGCAAAGCTCAATTTGTTTGATACCGGTAAACTCCCGCAGCAATTTGAATGATTGAATCAATCCGCCTGCTTTGCACTTTTTGTTTCTCAACAATCGGCGTGCGGATGATTTCACTTGGTTAAGGAGCCAATGTAATGCAATTTTTCGGTATCGGTTTTTTGGTGCTACTGTTTTTGGAGATCATGTCCATCGTTTGGGTGGCAGACTGGCTTGGCGGCGGTTTGACGTTTTTATTGATGCTGTTGAGTTTTGCCGGCGGCGTTATGATGCTGCGCCATACGGGGATTTCCGGGGTATTGATGGCCGGGGCAACGATGCGCAGCGACAAAGGGATATCGCTGTATCAAATGTTGTGGCCTATCCGTTATACGGTTGCAGCGGTTTTGTTGATGAGCCCGGGCTTTGTCTCTTTGATCATTGCTCTAATTTTGCTGCTGCCGATTAAAGGGAAGCCGATTGCTCAAATGGAAACTTTTCAAACCGGTCACAACCCTTTCCAGTATCCGCCCAAGCAGCAAAATGAGGGAGACATTATAGAAGGCGAATATACGGTTACGAGGCCGTCTGAAAAAGACAAACAAAACTATATCGAACACAAGCCCGACTAAACCGTTATCTCAATTCATCTATCCAATACTTTCTCTTTCAGACGGCCTTTGCTTTTATAACCCGCACCACGGACAAGCAAAGGCTGTTTTGTTTATATCGCTTGAAATGCTTGCCGATATTCAAAACATCCGCTCTGCTCTATATTAAAAGAACCCCTCAACTTAGATACTTATAGATAGTTATTATCTAAGCCCATCCGCAAACAATCAGAACACTCCGACCGAATTGAAAATAGTCGCTCATTTTGAAGTGAAGCAATGCTATACTTCCCGATTATTTTTCAACCTTATAGAGGCCGTCTGAAAACAGTCTCTACTCTACCATGAGCAGAATCCAACAAGCTTTCGATGTACTGGGCGGTAAAAAAGCCCTGATACCTTATATTACTGTCGGCGATCCCGATATCAATACAACTCTTGCCTTAATGCACAGCATGGTTGAAAACGGCGCCGATATTATCGAACTGGGCGTTCCGTTTTCAGACCCTATGGCAGACGGCCCCACGATTCAACGCGCTGCCGAGCGTGCGCTGGCCAACAAAGTGTCTTTAAAAGATGTTTTGACTATGGTAAGCACATTCCGCCAAAAAAATACCGTTACACCGGTTGTTTTGATGGGCTATCTGAATCCCATACATAAAATGGGTTACGCAGAATTTGCCCGGGCAGCATCCGAATCCGGCGTAGACGGCGTATTGACTGTTGACTCTCCGGTAGAAACCATCACTACACTTCGCGATGCTTTAGCTCAGAATGGGCTGGACTGCATCTTTTTGGTTGCCCCAACCACCAGCGAAGAACGCATGGCGCAAATCGGCCGGCTGGCAAGCGGGTTTGTTTATTATGTGTCTCTCAAAGGCGTTACTGGTTCGACAAAACTGGATACAGATGAAGTAGCAGCAAAAATTGCCGTTTTGCGCCGATATATCAATATACCTATTGGTGTGGGCTTCGGCATTTCAGACGAAGAAAGCGCCCGCAAAGTTGCCGCCGTGGCCGATGCCGTGATTATCGGCAGCCGTATCGTCAAAGAAATTGAGCAAAACCCCGGCAAAGAAGCCGAATCGGTTGGCGCTTTGGTTCGCAACCTCAAAGCCGCTATCTAGATTTTTTACTCGGAATATTTAAAATCAGGTAAAAAATCAGTTGCCAACTATGCTGCTGCTGGCTATATTGATTGTTTAATGTGCAAAAAGCATTTCAGTTATCCGCCTAATGTCAGCCCCATTTCTACTGCCCGCACTTATCGGCGCACACGCTTGAAACAGCGAGTCTTTTAAAATGCCGGCAACATCGCTGAATACCGGCAAAACAAGTCAATCGGTTTGACCGAAATATATAAACACCACGACTAACATTAGGCCGTCTGAAAACAACAAAGGAACTTAACATGAGCTGGTTAGATAAAATCCTGCCTCCTAAAATCAAACGTGCAGACAAAAACGAATCAAGCGTGCCGGAAGGTCTATGGCACAAATGCCCTTCTTGCTCCGCCACACTTTACTCTACCGACTTACAGCAAAACCTCTACGTTTGCCCCAAATGTAACCATCACAACGCACTATCAGCACGCGAACGCTTGAATCTTTTATTGGACGAAAACGGCCGCGAAGAAATCGGTGCGCATGTAAAACCCACCGATATTCTGAAATTTAAAGACAGCAAAAAATATCCCGACCGCCTGACTGCCGCCCGCAAAACCACCGGCGAAGACGATGCTTTGGTGGTCATGAAAGGCACGTTAAACGGCTTGCCCGTGGTAGTTGCCGCATTTGAATTCCGCTTTATCGGCGGCTCTATGGGTTCGGTAGTCGGCGAGCGTTTCGTTCAAGGTGTGCGCCGCGCAGTAGCAGACAACTGCTCGTTTATCTGCGTTGCCGCTTCGGGTGGTGCGCGCATGCAGGAAGGTTTGAACTCCTTGATGCAGATGACCAAAACCAGCGCGTCTTTACATTTGCTGACCGAGAAAAAATTGCCGTTTATCTCCGTATTAACCGATCCGACCATGGGCGGCGTATCGGCAAGTTTTGCTTTCCTCGGCGACATCGTATTGGCCGAACCCAACGCACTCATCGGTTTTGCCGGCCCGCGCGTGATTGAACAAACCGTGCGCGAAACCTTACCTGAAGGTTTCCAACGTGCAGAGTTCCTGCTGGAAAAAGGCGCGATCGACCAAATTATCGACCGCAGAGAAATGAAAAAGCGGATTGCAGACCTGATTACCTTGCTGCGCCGCCAAGATTCCGTGAGTGCCGCATAATTTAATGTATTCAATGATGGTTTGCTAAAATTACTTCGCTCTTGGGCAAACTAAAGTCTTTTCGACAGAGCCTATCTTTTCAAGGAAACCCATCAACAACGCCACAGGCCGTCTGAAATATTTTTTCAGACGGCCTTTGGTTTATGCGATAATTGCGCCAATCAAACAACCGCAAAACCGCCATGTCTATTTTGATGCCGCACAAACCCAGCCGTGCTGCCACCCGCAGCGGTTTTGCCGTTCCCCACATATCGCGCCCGTATTGCCCACGGGCTTTTTTATGGAAAAAGGAAATACAATGCCCAATTTGCTTTATCGTCAAAATGTCATTTCCATCTCCGATTTGAGTACGCCCCAGCTTGAATTGCTGCTGCACACCGCACTCAAGCTCAAAGCCGAACCACGCACGGATTTGCTTAAAGACAAATTAATCGGTTCGTGTTTTTTCGAACCTTCAACCCGAACCCGCCTTTCATTTGAAACCGCCGTCCAACGATTGGGCGGCAAAGTAATCGGCTTTGCCGACGGTGCCAACACCAGCGCAAAAAAAGGAGAAACTCTGGCTGATACGGCGCGGATTATCTCCAGCTACACCGATGCGATTATCCAACGCCATCCCAAAGACGGTGCAGCACGCGTGTTGGCCGAGTTTTCCAGCGTGCCTGTTATCAATGCCGGCGACGGCACCAACCAGCACCCGAGCCAAACCCTCTTGGATTTGGTAACGATTTATGAGACACAGGGCCGTCTGAATAATCTCAAAATAGCCATGTGCGGTGATTTGAAATACGGCCGCACCGTGCATTCTTTGGCGCAGGCATTGAAACGTTGGGGTTGCGAATTTGCCTTTGTATCGCCTCCAAGCTTAGCCATGCCCGCCTACATTACCGAGGAATTAGACGAAGCAGGCTGTACATACCAGATTCTGCCCTCTTTGGAAGCCGCTATCGAATGGGCAGACATTCTATATATGACCCGGGTGCAGCGGGAACGTTTCGACGAACAGGAATTTTCCAAAATTCAAGGCAAATTCAATCTCGATGCCTCTATGCTCAGCAAAGCCAAAAACAACCTGCGCATTCTGCACCCGCTGCCGCGTGTCGATGAAATCCACCCCAATGTAGACAGCACACCTTATGCTTATTATTTCGAGCAAGCCACCAACGGCGTTTATGCGCGCATGGCGATTTTATCGTTGATTCTGAATGAAGAAGTTTGAGGAGCCGAACATGGAAAAAAAACAGTACAGCGTAGAAGCGATTGAAAACGGCACAGTAATCGACCATATTCCGGCAGGCAAAGGCTTGGCGATTCTGCGCCAGTTTAAGCTGCTGCATCCCGGCAATGCAGTCACCGTAGGCTTCAACCTCCCCAGCAAAACTCACGGCAGCAAAGACATCATCAAAATTTCAGGCATTCATTTGAATGAAAAAGAATCTAACCGCTTGGCCTTATTCGCACCGGAAGCCACAGTAAACGTTATCGAACGCTTTCAGGTAGTAGAAAAAAGGCATTTGAGCCTACCTGATACAATCAGCGAAGTATTCCGCTGCCCCAACCCCAACTGTGCCAGCCACGGGGAGCCGGTAAAAAGCCGTTTTTATGTGAAAAACAGTGGCGGTCAAACCAAGCTGAAATGCCACTACTGTGAAAAAACTTATTCCCGCGAATTTGTAACTGAGGCATAAGGCGTACAAACTAAGGCTTCCTTATACACAAAATTCGGAAGCCTCAGCTGTATTTAAACGCCGGATTCGCTGATAGAAGGCAGATAAATCATCTACCTGAAACCTCTGAAAAATCCAGATACATACCAAAGTAAACTTTAAAGGGGGTGAGGCCGTCTGAAAGCGAACTTTGTGAGTTTCGTAAAACCTCGGCTCAGCATGTTTTAACGAAATACCTTCCAGACAACTTTTGCAGGTGCGGATATTTTGAAATCTTTATTGATTGAACAAAAGCCTCCCCCGCCCTTGCAGCATTTTTTTATCCAAGACTTCCCCAATAAAATCAAAATATAAAAAAGCCTTCGCAAAATACGAAGGCTTTTTTCTTTGCTTACAAAAAACCGACTGTTTATTTCAGTTTGGTTTCTTTGTACAAAACATGCTTACGGGCTACCGGGTCAAATTTTTTGATTTCCAGTTTGCCGGGCATGGTGCGTTTGTTTTTGGTAGTGGTGTAAAAGTGACCAGTACCTGCACTTGATTCCAGTTTGATTTTATCGCGCATTGCAGTATTCCTTAATCAAAATATATTTAAATTAAGCTTCGCCGCGGGCGCGCATTTCGGCCAATACAACGTCAATGCCTACTTTGTCGATGGTGCGCAATGCAGCGTTGGATACGCGCAGGCGAACCCAGCGGTTTTCACTTTCTACCCAAAAACGACGTGATTGCAAGTTAGGCAAAAAACGACGTTTGGTTTTGTTGTTGGCGTGTGATACGTTATTGCCAGACATCGGGCGCTTACCGGTCACTTTGCAAACTCGTGCCATGGTTAGTCTCCAAACTTCTAAAATGGTAAAACGCGATTTATACCACAAAAATCGATTTCATTTCAAGCTTGTTTTTAAAAGTTAGGTGTTTTTCCATGAAAGAATCCTGATAAATGTTGTGTCTGACGCAATAAAGCAGACACAGCTCACAGCGGGGTCAAAATATTTACTCTTTACCAGCTTGAGCAAACAGTTTGATATGTGCTTTATATGGTTACACATGATAACGATGAGGCCGTCTGAAAATAGTTTTCAGACGGCCTCACATTCGTCAAAACCAATAATTAATGGCGGAAATGACGCACGCCGGTCAGCACCATGGCGATGCCATGCTCGTCTGCTGCGGCAAATACTTCTTCATCGCGCATCGAGCCGCCGGGATGAATAATCGCTTTGATACCTTGTTCGGCAATCACATCTACGCCATCACGGAACGGGAAAAATGCGTCTGAAGCTGCGCAGGCGCCATTGAGGTCAAAACCGCCGTCTTGGGCTTTACGCGCAGCAATGCGGGTGGAATCGACACGGCTCATTTGGCCTGCGCCGATGCCGTAAGTTTGGCCGCCTTTGCCGAATACGATGGCGTTGGATTTCACAAATTTGGCTACGTTCCACACAAACATTAAATCCTGCCACTCTTGCTCTGTCGGCTGGCGTTTGGACACTACTTTCAAATCTTCGCGCTTGATGCGGTGGATATCGGGGGTTTGAACCAACAAACCGCCGCCGACACGCTTCAACTCGAAACGGTTAGAGCCGGCCAGCAGAGGCACTTCCAACACGCGCACGTTTTTCTTGGCGGCGATGATTTCTTTGGCTTTGTCGGTAAATTTAGGCGCCATCAATACTTCGAGGAACTGACCGGTTACTGCTTCTACGGTGTCGGCATCAACTTCACGGTTAAACGCAATAATGCCGCCGAAAGCGCTGGTGGTATCGGTAGCAAAAGCCAACTTATAGGCATTCAAGGGCGAATCGGCCACGGCAACGCCGCAAGGGTTGGCATGTTTTACAATCACGCAAGCCGGTTGCTCGAATGCTTTAACAGCTTCCCACGCGGCATCGGCATCGGCAATGTTGTTGTAAGACAATTCTTTGCCTTGCAATTGGTTGTAGGCGCTCAAGCTACCGGCGGCAGGATAAACGTCGCGGTAAAAAGCAGCATGTTGATGCGGGTTTTCGCCGTAACGCATTTCTTGAACTTTTATCCAGCTTTGGTTGAACTGCGCAGGAAACTCGCCGATTTCAGGCTCGCCTGATAATTTTTCATCCGACACGCTGGTCAGATAATTGGAAATCATGCCGTCGTATTGGGCGGTATGGCTGAAGGCTTTGCGCGAAAGGTTGAAGCGGGTTTTGTCGCTCAATGTGCCGTTCTGGTTTTGCAGTTCTTCAATAACGGCTTGGAAATCGCTGTTGTCGGTTACGATGGCTACATGTTTCCAGTTTTTAGCTGCGGAGCGCACCATGGTCGGGCCGCCGATGTCGATGTTTTCAATTGCCTCTTCCAGCGTGCAGCCGGGTTTGGCAATGGTTGCGGCAAACGGATAGAGGTTCACGCATACCAAATCGATATTGCCGATATCGTGCTCTTTCATTTTGGCAACGTGTTCGTCTAAATCACGGCGACCGAGAATACCGCCGTGGATTTTCGGGTGAAGGGTTTTCACACGGCCGTCGAGCATTTCGGGGAAGCCGGTATAGTCGGCCACTTCAATCACGGGCACACCAGCATCGGCCAGCATTTTGGCCGTGCCGCCGGTAGAAAGGATTTCCACGCCAAGCTTGTTTAAGGCTTGGGCAAATTCGATAACGCCTGTTTTGTCGGACAAGCTGATCAGGGCGCGTTTTACAGTTGCCATTTCGGTTCCTTAATTATGAAAAATCACTGTTTGAATAAATGATATGTCGTGCCAAAAAGTCTTTGTTGATGGGATTGCTGACGAGTATGGCTTCTTAATCTGTCAAGCTGACACTAGAGCAATTCCCTCATCATTTCATATATATAAACGCAAAATGGCCGCCATGATTTTCAGACGGCCACAATTTATCTTTATTGTTCCAATAATCCGTGTTGCACCAGCTTCTTACGCAGAGTATTGCGGTTCAACCCCAACACGGCAGCAGCCTTCGACTGGTTGCCGCCGCATTCGGCCATCACGCACTCCAGCAAAGGTTTTTCAACCTGATGCAGTACCATATCGTAAACCGCACAGGGTGTTTCTCCATTCAGGTCATGAAAATACTGCTTCAGATTTTGCTCGATACAATGAGCTATGTCGGGAATATTCTGTTTCATAACAATGTCTTTATTATTTATTATTCATTTTTCGGCCTGATGATTTCAGACGGCCTCAACGGTAGCTGCACATCCAGCAGTCGGTATGGTCTTTTAACTGATCGAGAAAACGGGCAAGCATATCGTATTGTGCGGCTGCGCTGTCGGTTTGATTGATTTCCCTGCGCACAGTCTCGCCGCCCGGCATGGCTCCGATATACCAACCGATATGCTTGCGGGCAATGCGTACGCCGTCTCGCTCTCCGTAGAAGCCGTGCATATCGCGAATATGCCGTAAAACGGTTTCGCCACACTCTTGAACAGTCAGCGCTTCGGGCAAGCGGCCATACTCGGCAAAATATTTCAAATCCCGAAACAGCCACGGCTGCCCTTGCGCACCCCGCCCTATCATGATGCCGTCCGCTCCGGTCTGCCTCAATACTTCGGCAGCTTTTTGCGGCGCGGTAATATCGCCATTCACCCACACAGGGATCTTCAGACGGCCTTTAGCCTCGGCAATCAAATCATATTCGGCCTCGCCTTTATACATCTGCGTACGCGTGCGGCCGTGAATGGCAATCGCCGCAATACCGGCATCTTCAGCAATGCGGGCAACCGTTAGAATATTTTTATGCTCGTCGTGCCAACCCAAACGGGTTTTCAACGTTACCGGCACATCAACCGCCTTCACCACGGCATGCAGAATATCGGCCACCAGCGGTTCGTTTTGCAGCAATGCACTGCCCGCCAATACGTTGCATACCTTCTTTGCCGGACAGCCCATGTTGATATCCACCACCTGGGCACCCTGCTTCACATTATATCGGGCAGCTTCCGCCATCTGCACAGGATCGTTACCGGCAATCTGAACGGCAACAACCCCTTTTTCACCTTCGAAATCGCTGCGACGGAGCGTTTTACGGGTTTGGCGCAAAGTCGGATCGCTGTTCAACATCTCGCCCACAGCCCAACCCGCTCCGTATTCCCTGCATAAGTGCCGGAAAGGTTTGTCGGTAATGCCTGCCATCGGAGCAAGCGCAATAGGCGTATCAATGGAATAAGTACCGATATACATTTTTCAGAATGGCCGTTTCTGCAAAGCAGAAATTGTACATTTTTTAAGCAAAATTTTTCAACAAGAAATTATTTCGCCGAATGTAAAAGCATTGGTTTTAAATTGACAATATTATGTCATTTGATTAAAAATAATCTCGCAATCATTCATGTTATTTTTAAAGCACCAGCCACCTTTAACACACTCCTTTCACTTTGAAAAAATTTTAAAATTATCTATAAACTACATTAATTTAAATCTTATTTTTGTAATGCTTTACAAGGATACTCTATGCCGAAAAACTAAACATAAAGCATAATATTAATAATGAAATATTTGTACATGTTAATACATTGCCATTAAGCGTTGAAATCCACCATTTGAATGAAATCAATCTTCCCAAAATAAATTTAAAGCTAGAATGAAAATACTAAAGTTCCGTCATTTACTTTAATAGCAATATTATTGAAGTAAATGATTTTACAACGAAACCTTTTTGGGAGAATAAACATGAATTACAGTCATTCATACTATGGCTACGCCTACCAGCCGGGATACGGCGGTTACTACGGTTACGGCTGGGGTAAAGGCGGAAGTAAAAGCAAAGGGCACAAAGGCAAGAAAGGAAGTTGGATTGACTGCTATCCTGACAACTATCCTCCACTGAATCCCTATCCGAAAGCCAAACCGAAGCCGAAGCACGACCGCGACGACGATAAAGGCAAATGGTATCCCAAAGGCAAAGACAAGGACGACGACAAAGGCAAGTGGTGGAAGCCTAAAGGCAAAGGTAAAGACAAATACGACTGCGACGACGATAACGACAAAGGCAAGTGGAAACCTAAGGATAAAGACAAAGGCAAGCACGATCGCGATGACGATGACGATAAAGGCAAATGGAAACCACAGCCCAAACCCAAGCCTCAACCCAAGCCTGATAATGATGGCGATAAAGACGGCTGGCAACCTTTACCCAAGCCAAAACCCCAGCCGAAGCCTGAGCCGAAACCTCAGCCCGAGCCTCAAAAACCTGAGCCGAAACCTCAGCCCGAGCCTCAAAAACCTGAGCCGAAACCTCAGCCCGAGCCTCAAAAACCTGAGCCGAAGCCTCAGCCCGAGCCTCAAAAACCCGAGCCGAAGCCTCAGCCCGAGCCTCAAAAACCTGAGCCGAAGCCTCAGCCCGAGCCTCAAAAACCCGAGCCGAAGCCTCAGCCCGAGCCTCAAAAACCTGAACCGAAGCCTCAGCCTAAGCCCGATGATTGCGTAAACTGTAAAGACAGCAATGCCAATCCTGATAACAGCTTCGGCGGTATCGACAAAAACCCGGGCAACATCATCAACGGCGTTATTGTCGGCACAGACAGTAAAGATACCATCTACGGTACCGACCACAAAGATACCATCGACGGCCGCAGCGGTCCTGATGTTATCTATGGCAAAGGCGGAGACGACATCATCTACGGCGGCCCCAACGGCGATACGCTGTACGGCAATGAAGGCAACGACCGACTGTTCGGCCAAGACGGTAACGACTATCTAAACGGCGGAAGCGGTAATGACATTATGCGCGGCGGCCAAGGCAACGATGTTTATCTGGTTGAACAAAAAGGCGATCAAGTTATTGAGCTTAAAGGAGAAGGCTTAGATACTGTCCGCACTTATATCGACTATGAACTGCCTGCAAATGTTGAAAACCTGATTCTGATGGGCAATGCCAACTTAAACGGCACAGGTAACGAGTTGAACAACGAAATCATCGGCAACGGTGCCCATAACAGATTGAGCGGGCTGGCAGGAGACGACCGCTTAATCGGCAAAGGAGGCTCCGATGTGCTTGACGGCGGTTTCGGTAACGACTATTTGGACGGTGGTTCAGGTAATGACACTTATGTGTTCAACCTCGGCTACGGTAAAGATGTGATTTGCGATTTCGACACCCAAGCGGGCAACTGCGATGTGCTTGATTTCGGCAAAGGCATTCTGTCTTCCGACTTAACGCTCGGACGCAATGGCAACGACCTTACCGTTAAAGTCAACAGTTCCGACAGTCTAACGATTCTTGACTGGTTCAAGAGTTCCGCCTACCATATCGAATCATTCAACTTCGATGACGGCAGCGTGTGGGATTCCGCAGCCATCAACAAAGCTTTGAGCGTACAAGGTGTCGACACCGGCTACGCAACAGCGAGCTACGATGCAACTGCCCTGCCGTTAAACAATGAAGGCATTATCTAAGCATTTAAAATATTGGCAGGTTGAGGCTTTTCTGCCGCAAACCGTATAAAAGCCAAACCATCCTCCGAATACTCACCGCGGAATGTATTCGGAGGATTTTTTATGTGCGTCAAACCAATGTAAACAGGCAAGCTTATCTATTTCCTAACTTTCAAAATAAAATGTTAAGGCCGTCTGAAAATCATTTTCAGACGGCCTTTGGTATCTTCTCAGATTTATTTAAAGGCAATTGTTCATTAACGGCCTATACGGGTGTGTGAGGTTTCCACACCGCTTTTCACTTCACCGTATATCTGCTGCCGGCCGTTGCCGCCGGATTGGGCGCACGCTGCCAACAATACGGCCAGCATGGCTACATAGAATGCTTTCATCTTGATTTCCTTAATCTACTTTACATACAAAATGGAAAGCGTCAATTTCAAAACCGCTTTCAAAATATAAACGGTGTGCGGGAGTACGCTCGCTGCCGACGTCTGATTGTACATGGATTTTCGAAATACCTGCTTCTCTGGCGATATTTTGCACTTCCGCCAACAAGCGTGCCGCATAGCCTTTGCTTCGCCCTTGCGGAATCGTTACCACATCATCAACATGGATATGGCGGCCGCTGGCTAAATTGGTTTGCTCACGGAAACCGCAGACGGCCACGGCATTGGTTTTACCTTCTTCAAAAATACCCAGCAAACGGTAGCCTTGAGGACGTTGATAATGGTTGATCTGCTCGACAAAGCGGGAAACGTCATTGTGCATGGTGCGCAGAACGCTCAAAGCAGCGAAGGCGACGGCGGTTTCTTCTTCGCCGATTTCACGCAACACACTATGTTCCGCATCAGTATCGGCTTTGGCTTGTGCTTCGGCCGTTTCTTTTACGGCAGCTTCAACAGCCGGAGCAGGTGCGGCAGGCTGTTGTGCCGGCTCTTTGGCCGCCGCCTGTTCATCCATCAACGACTGGCAATCCATCACACGCAAATCGTTGTCGGCGGCAAAGTCCATCAAAAAGCGGAACATCGCCGGATTGATTTCTTCCAGCTTTTTGTCCACCGCCACGCAACGGATTTTATCGACCAAAATCGGGTGTACCCATTCGTGATAAGAAAGCCGGTTGCCCTTGTCGAACGATGACAAAATACCGCACAGCCGTTCCGCCCAGTCGCTCGGACGGAACACTTTTCCGTTGCTGGTGGTGCCGTGAATGATGATTTCGTAGGGATTGCAAACTAACATGGGGCGGCTCACTGTAACTATATATTATTGTTCGGGCACAGGATGAAGATGAAATGCGTGCGGCAGGATAATTCTCGTCTTTGCGGCGCCGATTATACCGTACTGCGGTATCAATCTAAAGCACTGCCCCTTAAGCGGAATAAAATTGTGCCGAAATAGGCCTAAACATCACACGGCCGAGTGTTGATTCCCGCCAACAGGCTTCAGCTTTTCCTGCACGGCATTCCACACGGCATCCACCGGTATCGCCGACAACAAACGGGTTTTATCATCGGTATTGATGCTGTCTGGATGCGGCAGTTCGCCGAAATCGCCTGCCCACACTACCGAAGCCTTATCCGAATAAGGCCGCCAACGGCTGACCCAGCTCGGCCCGAACAAGGCAACCTGCGGCTTGTCGAGTGCGGCGGCCATGTGCATGGGAACGGAGTCCACGCCGATAAACAGCTCTGCACCGTCAATCGCAGCGGCCAGTTCGCGTAAGTTCAGACAACCTGAAAGCTGCCATAGCTGAACGCCTGCGGGTATATTCAGACGGCCTGTAATCTCGTCCAGCATGGCTTGTTCTTCCGCGTCGGGCGCGGCGGTCAGCACCACATTCCGACCGCTGTTTAACAAGCGTTGCAGCAATTCGATGTATTTATCGTTGTCCCAACATTTGAATTGCCAGCGCGAGCCGGGGTGCATCAGCACATACGCCTCGCCCCGCCAACCGCGTTCCGTTAACTTGGCATGCAGCGATTCGCGCGCGGCGGCGTCGATTTCCATGCGCACTTTCGGCTGATAACTGCTTTGCAAGCCCAGCGGACGCAGCACGGCAAGATGGTTTTGCACAACATGATGGGCATGACCGAGATCTTCGTTCAACTCGCTATGGCAAAACCGCCACAAAGCGTTGTCGCGCTTACCGTAGCTGAGGCTGCCGCTGCGTTTGCCGCACAATTTGGCCACGGCGGCCGCGCGCCATTGGTCGGAAAGATTGAACACCCAGTCGTAATGCTGCGCTTTCAAATCGGCAAACAGCGCAGCTTCGTGCGACAGCTGGCGGCGGAGGCCTTGTTTTTTCCATTGGCGGTCGATGGTGAAGATGCGGCGTATTTGGCTGTTGCCGCGCAAAATATCGGCGGTTTCATGATACACCAGCATATCGACAGCGCAATCGGGATACGCATGTTTGATTTGATCGACCACCGGCGTTGTCAGCAACACATCGCCGTGATGCCGCAGTTTGATAATCAAAATACGTTTCGGGGTATGGGGTTGAGTCATGTTCGACAGCCTTTTCAGACGGCATCGGGAGGCGGCGGCGCGCCTGCCGGATGTTTGTAACGGTTGTAGGCAAACAGATATTGTTCGGGGAAGCGGCGCACCCAATATTCTACGTTTTCATTGATCACGGCCGCATCATGCTGCTTGTCGCCGTTCAACTCGCCTTGAAGCGGCTCGATGTGCAGCACGAATCCTTGCCCTTCAGGCAGGCGTTCTCCGCAGAAAAACAATGCCTTCACGCCTTTTACTTGAGCCAGCTTGGCCGCCAGCGTCATGGTATAAGCGGGTTTGCCGAAAAATTCAGCCCAAACGCCTTCGCCGCCTTCCCGCGGATCGGGCACATGGTCGGGCAGCACGATGGTTGCCTCCCCCGCCCTCAAAGCCTTGATAATCTGCTTGACCCCTTGAATAGAAGTCGGTGCCGTGCGGCCTTTGTCTCGCACCCTGCCTGCCTGCATCACCGCGTCAAATGCTTTGATTTTCGGCGGCTTGTACATCGCAGTCAGCGGGAAAGGCAAACGGTGGCTGATATAGCGGCCGGCAATATCGTAGCTGCCGATGTGCGGCGTAATCAGCAACAGCCCTTCGCCGTTATCCAAGGCCGTCTGAATATGTTCCCAGCCGTGTACTTCTTTAAACAGCGCCGCCACTTCTTCAGGCCGTCTGAAAAAAGCCACCGGCAGCTCCAAACCGCCTTTGGCTGTTTCCTGCAACACAGCTTTAATCATACGGTCGTCGGCGCGGATGCCGGCAATCTCCAAATGCTTGCGGATACGCTCGCGGTTGTCCGCCAAAAAACGAAACGCCAAACTGCCCGCCGCGCGTGCAAAAGTATGCAGCAGCGGTAACGGCAGCGCGGCCAGCAGGCGGAAAATCAAGGCAATCAGTTTCTGCATAAAGCGGACAAGCGGGCGAAATAAAAACGCTATTGTAATGGAAAAAAGCCCGCATCAAACCTTCCACACCGTAAAAAGCACATCATCGCCCGCTCATGCCGCTCCCGTTTTTTCAGACGGCACGCGCCGCCCCAAACCGGCGTTCTCTGCTATAATCGCAGCGTTTATTTTCTACTGCCGCCCCGGCCCGGTGTGCGGCTTCCTTATTCAAGAAAGCACTTCCCCCATGAGCGAATATTTATTCACTTCCGAATCGGTATCGGAAGGCCATCCCGACAAAGTGGCCGACCAGATTTCCGATGCCATTCTTGACGCCATTTTGGCGCAAGACCCGACTGCCCGCGTGGCCGCCGAAACCTTAGTCAACACCGGCTTGTGCGTACTGGCCGGCGAAGTGACCACCACCGCACACGTCGATTACATCAAAGTAGCGCGCGAAACCATCAAACGCATCGGCTACAACTCTTCCGAGCTGGGCTTTGACGCCAACGGCTGCGCAGTCATGATGTGCTACGACCAACAGTCTCCCGACATCGCCCAAGGCGTGAACGAAGGTGAAGGCTTAGACTTAAACCAAGGCGCGGGCGACCAAGGCCTGATGTTCGGCTACGCTTGCGACGAAACCCCCACGCTGATGCCGTTTGCCATTTATTACAGCCACCGCCTGATGCAGCGCCAAAGCGAAGTGCGCCGCGACGGCCGTCTGCCGTGGTTGCGCCCCGACGCCAAAGCCCAAATTACCGCCGTTTATGACGCCGAAACCGGCAAAGTAAAACGCATCGACACTGTGGTATTGTCCACCCAGCACGACCCCGAAATCGGCCATGAAGAGCTGTGCCAAGCCGTTATCGAGTACATCATCAAACCCGTGCTGCCGAAAGACATGCTCACGGAAGAAACCAAATATCTGATCAACCCCACCGGCCGTTTCGTCATCGGCGGCCCGCAAGGCGACTGCGGCTTAACCGGCCGTAAAATCATTGTCGACACCTACGGCGGTGCCGCTCCGCACGGCGGCGGCGCATTCTCCGGCAAAGACCCCACCAAAGTCGACCGTTCCGCCGCTTACGCCTGCCGCTATGTAGCCAAAAACATCGTTGCCGCAGGCTTGGCCACCCAATGCCAAGTGCAGGTTTCCTACGCCATCGGTATTGCCGAACCGACCTCGATTTCCATCGACACCTTCGGCACAGGCAAACTGAACGAAGAAGAACTGATTAAATTGGTACGCGAACATTTCGACCTGCGCCCGAAAGGCATCGTACAAATGCTCGACCTGCAACGTCCGATTTACAGCAAAACCGCCGCCTACGGCCACTTCGGCCGCGAAGAGCCTGAGTTTACTTGGGAACGCACCGACAAAGTGCCTGCATTGAGAGCAGCTGCCGGCTTGTAAAACGATACAACCGAGCAAAAACGATTGAGGCCGTCTGAAAACAAGCTTTGCGGGTTTCGCTAAAATATTTTCAGACGGCCTCAAACTTATCTTAACTGCGTTTTATTGATTGTTCGGACGGCTATCGGCTTCAGAATAAACCGGCAACTCCGGCACAGTACGCGCAGAGTCGGAAACGGAACCCGACAAGGTGTTCAAGAATGCCACAATTTTTTCCACCTCTTCTTTCGGCAATTCTTTACCCAATTGAGCCTCGCCCATGATACTGACCGCTTTATCCAATTCCCACACGCTGCCGTCGTGGAAATAAGGATAAGTACGGCTCACGTTACGCAGACCCGGCACGCGGAATACAAACTTGTCGTTTTCCGCTTTAGTTACTTCAAAGCGGCCTTCGTCATGCTTTTTGCTGCCGGTAAACTGCCAGTAAGGGCCTTTCACCAAACCGAATTTTTGGAACGTATCGCCACCCAGCGTCACACCTTTGTGGCAGGCAATACAGCCGTTATTGATAAACGAACGTACACCTTGGCGCTCCGTTTCGTTCAAGGCATTGATATTGCCTTTCAGATAATCATCCCACTTGGTCGGCGTCAACAGCGTACGCTCGAAAGCCGCAATCGCATGGGTAATATTTCTAAAGGAAACCGCGCCGCCGTTTTCAGGGAAAGCTTCTTTAAACAAAGCCTGATATTCGGGAATCGCCGCAATTTTCTTCTCAACAGACGCTTCGTCGGCGTTGGCCATTTCAACCGGGTTCAGCAAAGGGCCGCCGGCCTGCTCTTCAACCGTTGCCGCGCGCCCGTCCCAGAATTGGCTGCCCAACAAAGCAGCGTTCAATGCCGTAGGCGAATTGCGTCCGCCGAAGCTGCCTTTGTGACCGGGGCTGGTCGGCAGGTTATCCACACCCGCCGTCGCTAAGTTGTGGCATGAGTTACAGCTCACCGTATTACCTTTAGACAAACGCGGTTCGTACCACAATTGATGCCCCAACTTAACCTGTGCAGGCGTAAAAGGATGTGCCTTTTGCATTTCAGCCTCGTCCGGCAGCGGTTGGAACAAGGTTTGAGCCTGCTTCAGCAATTCCTTGTCTTCGGCAGAAGCAGTGCTGTTATCCACAGCCGGTGCAGAAGCAGCAGGAGCGGACGCTTCAGGAGCAGAAGCTGCACCGGAAACGGCAGGTTCGGACGCTTTTTCTCCGCAGGCAGCAAGAGCCAACAATACAGCAAGAACGATGCCGCTTTTATTCATAGCATGTTTCATGGTGGTTCCTTCCAAAGATATTATGGTTATTGATATTTTTTGTTTTAACTTAAATGAGTGGCCGCAACATATTTCCACAACCGGCTTGAGTATAAACTCGATCATTTTTTGCTGATTTGTTTAAAATCAACTTTCAAAACACCATAACATTTGCCAATAATGCCGATAGCACTTATCTAAAACATATTCCCTCCCATACCCGTGTTTTACCCGTCTGTCCCCTTCCCCGCCGAGCTTGCACCACCGCCATGATTGTTTTAAAGTTAGCCCCATTCCAACAATGAGAATACCCATATGAATATCACCGTTATCGGCGCAGGCTCTTGGGGAACCGCGCTCGCCCTACATTTCGCCCAACACGGCCACCGCATATCATTATGGTCGCGCAATGCCGAACACATGCAGACCATCCGACAAGAAAGAGAAAACAAACGCTACCTCTCCGGCTTCACCTTTCCCGACACACTCAGCGTCCATACCGAATTACAAGAAGCCTTAAAAGATAGCGAACTGGTATTAATCGTTACCTCCGTAGCCGGCCTGCGCGACAGCGTCAAACTCTTGGCAGAACACAACGCCGCCCACCTCCCCATACTGACCGCCTGCAAAGGCTTCGAGCAAGATACAGGCTTGCTGACCTTCCAAGTCGTTAAAGACGTTTTGCCCGACAACGACAAAATCGGCGTCCTGTCCGGCCCCAGCTTTGCCCAAGAATTGGCCAAGCAACTTCCCTGCGCCGTTGTATTGGCATCAGAAAACAAAGCGTGGACTGAAGAACTGATAGGCCGTCTGAACAGCAACGTATTGCGTCTGTACGGCAGCGAAGACATCATCGGCGTGGCCGTAGGCGGTGCCGTTAAAAACATCATGGCCATTGCCACCGGTATTTCAGACGGCCTCGAATACGGCCTCAACGCCCGCGCCGCCTTAGTAACCCGCGGCCTCGCCGAAATCACCCGTCTTGCCGTCGCCATGGGCGCACAACCCAAAACCATGATGGGACTTGCCGGCATCGGCGACCTCATACTTACCTGCACCGGCGCACTCTCCCGCAACCGAAGAGTCGGCTTAGGCTTGGCAGAAGGCAAAGAACTGCATCAAGTATTAAAAGAAATCGGCCACGTATCCGAAGGCGTCAGCACCATCGAAGAAGTATTCAACACCGCCTGCAAATACCAAATCGACATGCCCATTACCCACACCCTGCTCCAGCTTCTCCGCAAAGAACTGAACGCCCGTCAGGTTGTCGAAAGATTAATGGAACGCGAAACCCGATTCGAATAAACCGTCAAATATATAAAAGAACATCAGGCCGTCTGAAAAACATTACGTTCAGACGGCCTTATTTGACAGCCCCATTTATCCCTACTATGCTTGCCTCCATATCAACCGAGCGGTACGAAAAATGAATCAATCTCTGGAAAAACTCGAAATCAATGTTTACCAGCTGGTACAGAAATTTGAGACCCAGCTGGGCGAAAACAGACGCCATCAAGAAGAAATCGCCCGCCTGAAAAGCGAAATTACGCAGCACCAGATGGCACAAGAACAGCAAAAAAACGAACACCAGGCTGCCGTCGACGAATTGAGCGAAGCCCTCATGGTACAAATGAGCAACCTCAAAAACGAAATGCAGGGCCGCATTCAGAGCGTTACCGACGAAATGCAAAATAAAATCGACGAGCTTACCGCCGAAAACCAAAAATACCGCGACGCATTGAATGCCAGCGCCGAACACCTCCGCAAACTGCTGGCACGCCTGCCGCAAGAACCTGAAGCAAACCAATAAATAAGGATACCCGACAATGAGTATCGAACAAGTCAGCCTCGACATCATGGGCCGCTCATTTACCATCGGCACCCCGTCAGAAGAAAAAAACACCCTTTTGCAAGCCGTCAACATGCTGAACCAAAAGTTTGACACCATCAAACAAAACGGCCGCATCGTCGAAACCGACAAAATCGTCATCATGGCCGCCCTCAACGTCGTTCACGACCTCTTAAAAATGTCGATGAAAGATGATTTGGCAATTGGCGATTTTGAGCGTAAAATAACAGACATGATTAATGCTTGCGATAAAGTTTTATCCAAAACAGCCT
The DNA here is from genome assembly GCF_022870825.1 of Neisseria sp. Dent CA1/247. Taxonomy (NCBI): domain Bacteria; kingdom Pseudomonadati; phylum Pseudomonadota; class Betaproteobacteria; order Neisseriales; family Neisseriaceae; genus Neisseria; species Neisseria sp. Dent CA1/247. The sequence continues at coordinate 2,325,101 of NZ_CP091522.1, forward strand.
AAGCAAGCCAAAAGCTTATTCCCTGCGGTGTTCGCGAAGGCATACATTCCTTTGAACCAATAAGTTCGCTTAAGGTTGCCGGGAGATGCAGTGGGCGCGAGCGTCTGTACAGATGCACCCGAAACTGCCCGTGGCGACCGCCTTGTCAGCAAGGTTCAAGCGGATTCAGCCTAAACGACACCTGCGGGGATTCCCCAAAAAACAAAATGCCGCTATAGCGGCATTTTTCCTATCCGATACATCAATAATAAAACACACAAATCTTCAAAACCATCAGATTCGAACCACACCCAAGCACACCGAAATTGCAACAAATACAACACCATTTAACCTTCCATTTAAAGTCTTCAACGTATTTTTCCCAGCAACTCAAATCAGATTGACAGACTTACGAATCATCTATAAAATCGGCAGCTTTCTATATCTATCTGGATTACCCCTTATGAAAACCTTTTCAGCCAAGCCGCATGAAGTAAAGCGCGAGTGGTTCGTGGTTGACGCACAAGATAAAGTATTAGGTCGCGTCGCTGCAGAAATCGCCCGCCGTCTGCGCGGCAAACATAAGCCCGAATACACTCCTCACGTTGATACCGGCGATTACATCATCGTTATCAATGCAGACAAACTGCGCGTAACCGGCAACAAAGCTTTAGACAAAAAATATTACCGCCACTCAGGCTTCCCCGGCGGCATCTATGAGCGCAGCTTCACCGAAATGCAAGAGAAATTCCCTGAGCGTGTTTTAGAAAAAGCGGTTAAAGGCATGCTGCCCAAAGGCCCTTTAGGCTACGCCATGATCAAAAAACTGAAAGTGTACGCAGGTTCAGAACACGGCCACGCTGCACAACAACCTAAAGTTTTAGACATTTAAGGACACGACATGAACGGTAAATACTACTACGGCACTGGCCGCCGCAAAAGTTCAGTGGCTCGTGTATTTTTGCAAAAAGGCACCGGCCAAATCATCGTAAACGGCCGCCCTGTTGACGAATTCTTCGCTCGCGAAACCAGCCGCATGGTTGTTCGCCAACCTTTGGTTCTGACTGAAAATGCCGAATCTTTCGACATTAAAGTTAATGTAACCGGTGGCGGTGAAACAGGCCAATCCGGCGCAATCCGTCACGGCATTACCCGCGCACTGATTGACTACGATGCCTCACTGAAAGCCACTCTCTCCCAAGCCGGCTTCGTTACCCGTGATGCTCGTGAAGTTGAACGTAAAAAACCGGGTCTGCGCAAAGCGCGCCGCGCCAAACAATTCTCAAAACGTTAATCTGTACTATATACAGAAGCGTTGCAAACAAAAATCCCTGCCTACAAACAGGGATTTTTGTTTTTCGATAAAACTTGATTCATAACCAACTACATAACCAAAAATAGACTCGCTAAAGTCAAATAATATTTGGAAAGCCACATGTCATTTAATTATATAGAGAAATCCTCTTGAACAGGCTCGTACAATATTTTATCAATCCTCTCCCTACTCAAATCAGAAGAAAATAATTTTATAAAGTCATAAGCATAACCGCGGAGATAAACATCAGGGCGCAAAGCAATATAAGTTTGAGAAGGCTCAAACAAATGAGAAGCATCAATAAGATGCAAATCCTGATCGGCTTGTTTGTCATATGCCATCTTAGCCATCAAACCAACCCCTAACCCCAAGCGCACATAAGTTTTTAACACATCAGTATCAGCCGATGCCAACGCTATGGGCGGCATGTCTAAACGAGCCTTATGGAAAGCACGGCAAATATTACTGTTATTATTCATCGCAAACTCATACGTCACCAATGAAAAACGTGCCAAATCGGTAATACTTAAGGGATGTTTACAATCTAATAAAGGATGATCATCCGGCACCAAAACAGCATGAGTCCATTCAGAGCAAGGTAATTTGCGCAACTCATCACCCTCTTCAAGGGATTCGGTTGCAATAGCAAAATCCGCATCTCCGCTCATCACCATTTGAGAGATGCCAGAAGGATTACCCTGCTTTATACTCAGCTGAACTTTCGGATATTTTTTCACAAATTCCGACACAACCCGAGGTAAAGCATATCTTGCCTGCGTATGAGTTGTTGCAATGATTAACGAACCGCTATCTTGCTCAGTAAACTCATTACCAATATTCTTAATATTCTGTACATCACGCAAAATTCTCTCTGCCAACTCCAATACGGCTTTTCCCGGTTGAGAGACCGAAACCACCCGTTTACCACTACGTATGAAAATCTGTATACCAAGCTCCTCCTCCAAAAGGCGGATTTGTTTGGATATGCCCGGCTGCGAAGTAAAGAGTGCCTCCGCAGCTTCAGACACATTTAAATTATGTCGGGAAACTTCTAGAGCGTAACGTAATTGTTGTAACTTCATATTGACTCAAAAGATGAGGACTTGTGGATTATGTACGACAGTTTGGCAACAATGTAGCATACTTTAACAAACCATGCCCAACAGCTTAACAATGCACAGTAAAGCTTTTGTTTTTTAATAAACAATCTTTTAATTATATTAATCAGCCATATTTTTTCAGACAATTTTATGTGGTTTTTGTGCAACTACAAATCTAACAACAATCGGTTTTATCTGTAAATAAATGACACAAGATTGATTTTTCGGCATGATTTACAAACAGGAAGCGGGTCTTTGCCGTTGTGTGCCGGTGTCGTGCTATTGACAGTTTGCCCTCTGCTTCTTTATAGTGCAAACTGATATATCCGATTTGCCGCCGTTTTACAACAGTGGCCTGTATATTTGGTGATGTGTAGCGGATTGAAAATATATAACTGCTGCATAACAATCTTTGATGAGGGAATAAAATGACCAAACAGCTGAAATTAAGCGCCTTGTTCGTTGCCTTGGTTGCTTCAGGCACCGCAATGGCTAGTGAACCGCATACCAAACACGGTTATACCGTAGACCGCCAACAAACTGTTGTACGCAACAACTATGGCGAGTGCTGGAAAAACACCTACTTCAATAAAGAAACTCAAGGCCGTATTGAGTGTAACGATGCCGTTCCGGTTTCTACCGCTCCTCAATATGCCGATGAAACTGTTTCTTTATCTGCTAAAACTTTGTTCGGCTTCGACAAAGACAACTTGCGTCCAGAAGCTACTGAAACTCTGAACGGCTTGGCTCAACGCTTGAGCAACACTAACGTTGAAGCTGTACGTGTTGAAGGTCATACCGACTTTATGGGTTCTGACGAGTACAACCAAAACCTGTCTGAGCGCCGCGCTAATGTTGTTGCCAATTACTTGGTAAACCGCGGTGTTGCTTCTAGCAAAATTTCTGCTGTTGGTTTGGGTGAATCTCAAGCTCGCATGACTGCTTCCTGTGAAGCCGAAGTAGCTAACTTGGGCAAAAAAGTTTCTAAGGCTAAGAAACGTGAAGCTTTGATTGCATGTATCGAACCTGACCGCCGTGTAGACGTTAAGATCCGCACTTTGGTTACCAAACAAGTTGCTCCCGGTCACGTTGAAGGTGAACGTCCTGCTACTGAAGGTGGTTGGTTGCCAGCTCCTGCTTCTAAATACCACGGTTACACCCGTCCGTAATTCTTTTACGACATCAGTGAGATTTAAAACCCCGCTTGAGCGGGGTTTTTGTTTAAAACACAATATCAATTATTTACTTCATCACTGCATGACATCGACTATGCTGACAAAATATAGCCTGACTTGATGTATAAGATTTTATTCTCAGCAACATTTAAACCCATAAAGGTTTGTCTTTTACGGGGAAATCCTTATTTCCAAATAAAATTTAAGAAATATAAGATTTTTAAAGTATTGTTTTAACAATGAAAGAATTCGATTTTATTAAAAACTATTTATACAGGCAGCAAAAGGATTCCGACGTATTACTCGGGATCGGGGATGATGCAGCCATTGTCCGTCCCCGTTTGGGATGGGACTTGTGCTGCAGCAGCGACATGCTTTTAAAAGATCGCCATTTCTTTGCTGATGTATCCCCTGCCGATTTAGCCTATAAAATTTTAGCGGTCAATATCTCAGACATGGCCGCAATGGGTGCCGTGCCGAGATGGGCTTTATTGAGTGCAGGGCTGCCTGAATTGAATCCAAACTGGCTTAACGAATTTTGGGACAGCTTGTTTACTCTAGCAAAGCAATTTGGCGTCACTTTAATTGGCGGCGACACCACTAAAGGCGACTTAGCATTTAATGTTACAATAATTGGAGAGCTTCCTCAGGGAAAAGCATTACGCCGTGATGCAGCACAAATGGGGGACGATATTTGGGTTTCCGGCACGGTTGGTTTGGCGGCAGCTGCTTTAAATTGCCATTGGAAAAACATTGAATTACCAGATACTGTTTTTACTTTATGCGAGCAAGCCCGTTTACGGCCCAAGCCAAGGGTTGATTTAGGAAAGGCTCTACTGCCTTTTGCACACGCCGCACAAGATATTTCAGACGGCCTCGCACAGGATATCGGGCATATTTTGAAAGCCTCCGACGTAGGAGCCGATATTTTCGCAGACTGCGTACCAACTTTGCCTGCATTGCGCAAAATACTGGATAAAGGCGTTTTGTATGATTATATGTTGGCGGGCGGAGATGATTATGAATTGCTGTTTACCGCACCCGAATCATGCAGAGAAGCAGTCTTGGCGGCCGGGCGAGTGAGCGATACACCCGTTACCCGTATCGGCAAAATTAACGATAGTGGCCGTCTGAATCTTTTAGACTCAAACGGTCATCACATTACATTAACTTCTTTAGGTTTCGATCATTTTGGCTGACTTCAAACCGAATTTTTCATGGCTGAAAACACGGCCTTTATGTTTTTTGGGCTTCGGCTTCGGCAGCGGTCTTGCTCCGGTTGCGCCCGGCACTTTTGGTACGCTACCCGCTTTACCGATCGCTTTCATGCTGCATCTCGTTGGCATTTCGGGATGGTGGCTGGCGGCATTTTGTGCGATATTATTTGTGTGGGGCATTCGGATTTGCAGCCACACCGAACGCGAGCTGGGCATTTACGACTACGGCGGCATCGTTTGGGATGAAATCGTAGCCATGATGTTGGTGCTGGCATTCGTGCCTTTTAAATGGACGTGGTGGCTGGCTGCATTTGTAGTATTCCGTCTTTTCGATGCTCTCAAACCTTGGCCGATAAAATGGCTGGATGCGCGCTTGCACGGCGGCTTAGGCATTATGTTGGACGATCTGGTAGCCGCCCTGTTTACTATATGGACTTTGAAAATCTTAGCTTGGCTGATATAAGGCCGTCTGAAAATATACGGGAATTGAAAATGGATGAGATTGAAATCATTGTAGAACCAAGCTTTGTGGCGGATGAAAGCAATATTGCCAAAGACAAATATGTATTCAGCTACGACATTACCATTCACAACCACAGCGATGAAGTGGTCACGCTGCGTAACCGCCATTGGCGCATTACCGACGCTCACGGAGAAGTAGAAAAAGTATCCGGCGTCGGCGTGGTTGGCGAACAGCCTGTGCTTTACCCCGGCGAACATTATTATTACAGCAGCGGGGCGCATCTCAATACCCCGTGGGGCTGCATGGAAGGCAGCTACGAATTTGAAGACAGCTATGGCGAGCGCTTTTCTGTGCCGATTCCTAGATTCGACTTAAGGGCAGATTTTGTTGTGCATTGATTTCTGGTGTTGCAATACAATCTTTGCGAGCTAAAGATCATGCGACCACGTACCTCTCAAGCACTGTAATTCTATTTTTCCCTTTTAATAACCAGAGGCCGTCTGAAATTTCAGACGGCCTCTTAGCGTAATCACAACTGCAAGCAATTATTCTTTCAGATAAGCATGTGAAGCTGAGAGACCTGAATCGCCGACTGCTCAACACGCTCATTATGGTTTATTGAAACAGTTTAACCCCTGCTTGCAATTCTTTACGCCTTGTGCTGAAATGTGGTCACTAAAACAAAATGCCAACAATCAGGAGCAAATATGGATGCCTTGAAAAACTTTTTCGACACGGTAGGCGGCTGGGTCTGGGGGCCTGCGATGCTGGCTTTGCTCGTCGGTACCGGCGTGCTGCTGACCATTATGCTGAAAGGCTTGCAATTCAGTATGTTGGGTTATGCACTCAAACAAGCGTTTATGCCCCACCGCAAAAAGGAAGACGGCAGCGACCACGATGGGGATATTTCCCATTTCGGCGCATTAATGACCGCGCTTTCCGCCACCATCGGCACCGGTAACATCGCAGGCGTAGCCACAGCCGTAGTAGCCGGCGGCCCGGGTGCGGTGTTTTGGATGTGGATTACCGCCATTTTCGGTATGGCCACCAAATACGGCGAAGGTGTTTTGGCGGTTAAATACCGTATTACCAATAAAAAAGGCGAGATGTCCGGCGGCCCCATGTATTACATCGAGCGCGGCTTAGGCAGCAAATGGAAATGGCTGGCTTACGCTTTTGCCTTGTTCGGTACGATTGCTTCGTTCGGTATCGGCAGCTCGGTGCAGTCGAACTCCGTTGCCCAAGCGGTACACACCAGCTTTCATATTGACCCGCTCTACACCGGCATCGTCTTGACCATTCTGACCGCAATTGTGGTATTGGGCGGCATCCGCAGTATCGCCACTGCATCGTCTCTGATTGTACCCATCATGGCGGTGCTTTATGTCGTCGGCGGTATCGTGGTTATTCTGATGAATCTTGATTTGGTCGGCCCTGCGTTGAATATGATTTTTACCGATGCGTTTACAGGCCAAGCTGTGGCCGGCGGCGCGCTCGGCAGCGTAATCCGCTACGGCGTGGCACGCGGCGTATTCTCTAACGAAGCCGGTATGGGTTCCGCTCCGATTGCCGCTGCGGCTGCCAAAACCGACCACCCCGTGCGTCAGGCTTTGGTTTCTATGACCGGCACTTTCTTAGATACGATTATTGTCTGCTCGATTACCGGTATCATTTTGGTAATGGGTTTGCTGGGTGCCGGCGGAGAATTTGTGAAGCCTGAAATCACCGGCGCGGCGCTGACCACCACCACATTCGACCGCCTACTGCCCGGCCCCGGCGGCTGGGTAGTAACCATCGGCCTGATTTTCTTCGCCTACTCCACGATTTTGGGCTGGTGCTACTACGGTGAGAAATGTGCGGCTTATGTGTTTGGTGACAGTTTTGCCAATGTGTACCGTGTGATTTATGTGGCTTCCGTGATGATCGGCACAGTCGCCAGCTTGGATTTGGTATGGTTGGCAGCCGATACGTTCAACGGCTTGATGGCGATTCCGAACTTGATTGCGTTGATTATGCTGTCAGGGGTTATTGCCAAAGAAACGCAAGACTTTAAAGCCAAACGCAAGAGCGGCGAATTGCATTGATGTTTTTTCAGACGGCCCGGTTATCCGGGCTTTTTTATTGCGGTGGCTTAACTGCCATTGTGTCGCGTTGACTTTAGTCTCTTATAATCCCCCCATTCCTCATATTGTAAAAAAGGCCGTCTGAAATTTATGGAACCCCGCATTTACTTCGTTACCGGCACGGATACGGAAGTCGGAAAAACATTTTGTACTGCTACACTGCTGCATGCCGCAACACAAGCGGGAAAGAAGGCCATCGGGTTCAAACCGGTAGCCTCCGAAGCCGACGGCAACGGCCAGAATCCCGACGTGCTGCGCTTGCAAGCCGCTTCGTATATCCAACTGCCTTATCATGCCCACAACTGCTATACCTTCCACGAAGCCACAGCCCCGCATTTGGCAGCAGCAGACGAAGGCGTAGAAATTCAGCCGCAATTACTCAGCCGGAGCTTGGCCGATTTAAAACAGCACGGCGACTGGATATTGGTGGAAGGTGCAGGTGGCTGGCTAACGCCTTTAACAAGCGACATGGATTTTTCAGACTGGGTAGCCGTAGAAAAGCTGCCGGTTATTTTGGTCGTCGGCATGAAGCTCGGCTGCATCAACCACGCCATGCTGACCGTGCGCGCTATTTCCCAAGCCGGATTGCCGTTGGCGGGCTGGGTAGCAAACTGCATCAGCGCCGCCCCTCACCGCCTTGATGATTACCTCGATACTTTGAAATGCCGCATTCCGGCGCCACTGTTGGGTGTGATTCCCTACTCTCCCGCCGCCTTTCCCGAAGCCGTCTCTCAATATTTTTCTATTCAGCATTTATTGTGAACACTTGAGGCCGTCTGAAAAGTTTATGGTTAATTCAGACGGCCTCAAGCGCCATACTCCAACCACGCTATCTAGCTGATATTTTAATGCTTTCAACGGCATCAACATCAAGCAGTTTTATGCAAGTAGCAGATTGTAACTTGCCTGATTAAATGACTGGGCGATAAAATACCCACAATTTTCAGGGTTATTCCCAATCAATAATTTTTTGAAAAATAGCCCATTCAAAGATAAAAAAATCGGTGCTGGAAAACGGTTGCGCAACGCCTTATGACAAGGCCGTCTGAACAGCGTTTTCCCTCAAAAATCAGGAAACGGGATGATGGATACTCCGCAAAATATTGCTGAAAATGTAAACAGACGGCGTCAGTTGTCCCGCCGTAAGCGTAATCTTACCTTGGTTACGCTGTTTTTTATCGTAGTAGCATTGGGATTCGCGCTGATTCATTTTCTAGTGTGGCAGCACGAAGAGGAAACCGATGATGCCTATGTGGCCGGACATTTGGTACAAATCACGCCCCAAATAGCAGGTACCGTGCGCCGCGTTATGGTGGACGACACCGATATCGTGAAAAAAGGCGATGTGTTGGTAGTGCTCGACGACACCGATTTCCAGCTTGAATACGACCGCGCTCAAAACGAACTGATTCAGGCCATCCGCCAAAACAAACGGCAAGCCGCCACCTCTTCCCAAGCCAAAGCACAAGTTCTTGTCCGTAAAGCCGAATTGGCCAAAGCCCAAGCCGACTTGCGCCGCCGTGAAAGCCTCGAAGGAACGGATGCCGTTTCCGGCGAAGAACTCAGCCATGCCCGCGCCGCAGTCGTGCAGGCACAAGCGGCTTTGAAAGCGGTAGAAGCCGAGGCAGATTCCGCACAAGCCGTTTTAGGTAAAAACATCCCGTTGCGCCAACAGCCTGCCGTTCAGACGGCCATCAGCCATATCAAAGATGCTTGGTTGAATTTGCAGCGCACACAGATTCGTGCGCCGATGGCCGGACAAGTTGCCAAACGCAATATTCAAGTCGGCCAGCGCATTGCTCCCGGCACTTTGATGATGGCGGTTGTGCCGTTAAGCAATCTGTGGGTTGATGCCAACTTCAAAGAAGTGCAGCTGCGTAAAATGCGCATCGGTCAGCCGGTGGTGATGACTGCCGATTTATACGGCAGCCGCGTGGTTTATCACGGTAAAGTTATGGGCTTATCCGCCGGCACAGGCAGCGCGTTTTCCCTGCTGCCGCCGCAAAACGCCACCGGTAACTGGATTAAAGTAGTTCAGCGCGTGCCCGTGCGCATCAGCTTGAATCCGCAGGAACTCAAAGCCAACCCTCTGCGCGTGGGCTTGTCGATGACGGTTAAAGTCGATACATCCAACAGCATCAGCGGCAAAAGCATGGCCGAAGCTGCCGATAAGCAAGCGGTTAGCGCCGAAACCGATATTGTCGATTGGTCGGCTGCCGATGCTTTGATTGAACAGATTTTTGAAAAATACGCTAAATAATCTCAGAATGGTCGTTAAACATACCAACGAGGCCGTCTGAATTCGGATTCAGACGGCCTCATCATACGGATGCTGCCGAAAAATTTTTGCCGTTCCTATTTGGATTCAGCCATCATCATTTGCTGTATCAAAGCTGTTTGACCAAGCCCCATTCTGCGATGGAAAGTGATTGAGATTATGGCTCATCCACCTTTAAAAGGCGCCAACCTGATGTGGGTAACGCTGGCATTGAGCTTGGCGGTGTTTATGGAAGTTTTGGACACCACCATCGCCAATGTCGTCGTGCCCGTTATCGCCGGAGATTTGGGTGCCGCCACCACACAAGGTACATGGGTAATCACCGCATTTGCCGTTGCCAATGCCATTTCCGTACCGCTAACCGGTTTTCTCGCCAAACGCTTCGGCGAAGTTAAAATTTTTCTGGCCGCTACATTGGGGTTTGTCGTTACCTCATGGCTGTGCGGCATCGCCGATAATTTGCAATTGTTGGTTTTGTTCAGAGTATTACAGGGGTTTGTATCCGGCCCGCTTATTCCTTTGTCCCAAAGCCTGCTGATGGCTTCTTATCCTCCCGACAAACGTACCTTAGCTCTCGCTCTTTGGGCGATGACTGTCGTGGTCGCGCCGGTATTGGGGCCGATTTTAGGCGGCTGGATTTCAGACAACTGGCACTGGAGCTGGATTTTCTTCATCAATATTCCCGTAGGCATTTTCTCAGCTTGGCTGGCATGGAAGCAGCTTGCCCACCGTGAAACGGAAATCCAAAAATCGCCGATAGACTATACCGGCTTGGCTTTGATGGTTATCGGCGTCGGCGCTTTGCAAATGATGCTCGACCGCGGCAAAGAATTGGATTGGTTTGCCTCAAGCGAAATCATCCTCTTGGCCGTTATCGCCTTCGTTTGCCTGACTTATTTCATCGTGTGGGAACTGGGCGAAAAACATCCGATTGTCGATTTATCCCTTTTCAAAGACCGCAACTTTACGGTAGGTGTTATCGCCACCTCGTTGGGCTTTATGATTTACATGGGCACGCTGACCTTGCTCCCCTTGGTTTTGCAATCCAACTTAGGCTACACCGCCACTTGGGCGGGATTAGTGGCCGCGCCGGTAGGCTTCTTGCCGATATTGCTGTCCCCTATCATTGGTAAATTCGGCGGCCGCATCGATATGCGTTGGCTGGTCACAGCGAGCTTTTTAGTCTTTGCCTATACCTTTTACTGGCGCACCAGCTTCTATGCGGGCATGGATATGTCGAACGTTATCTGGCCGCAATTTTGGCAGGGCTTGGGTGTAGCCATGTTCTTCCTACCCCTCACTACCATTACCCTCTCAAGAATGCAGGGGTCGCAAATCGCCGCCGCCGGCAGCTTGTCGAACTTTTTAAGAGTATTTATGGGAGGCGTGGGCGTATCTGTCGTCACCACAACATGGGAACGCAGAGAAGCCCTTCACCATGCCCGACTTACCGAGCAAATTACGCCCTATTCCGTTGAAGCCCAAACTGCCGTTCAAAATATTTCACAAGCAGGAATGTCGCCGGCACAAAGCATGGAAAGCATCACCCGAAGCATTACCCAACAAGGTTTTATCATGGGATCCAATGAGATTTTTTGGGCTTCAAGCTTATTATTCATCGTGATGATTGCCATCATTTGGTTGGCCAAACCGCCTTTCGGCTCATCTTCGAGTGGACATTAATGGATTGGCCAATACCCAAATCATAAGTATTGGCATCTAAGCTAAATGGAGGCCGTCTGAATTTATTTTCAGACGGCCTCCAAACAAAATAAAGCTTTTACAGCAGCTATTAATCAACGCTTGGTTTGACGAACATTCACCACACCTTCCGGCATAAAATAGGTATCAATTACTACGGCTCCTACCTTCTCAATCCTGCATTCCAGCTGGTAGCACAAAATCATTAAATTATCTTTAGATTCAGTCAGCCTAATGTCCAAACCGGTTAAACGCGGCTCATATTTGAGTAAGGTCGCATGCATGTGGCTACGTAAATCTTTCGCACTGGATGGCAGATTTTTATACACCATACTGAGATCCGGAATACCATAATCCGGAATGTGTTTTAGAGCCCCACTTCGCGTATTAAGAATACGCTGCATGTTATCCAACACACTCTTAATCAACTGAAGGCTGTCGGGCAAATCTTCCATCCGTTGGCCGTCTGAATAGTAGCCGGTCAACTTTTCATACAGGCCGGCTTCCATTTATTGATCGGCCTTACCGTCTTGCATATACAAACCGATTTCTTTCAGCTCAATAACCAAAGCTTTTTTATTGGAGAATTTTTTCTTAGGAATGATAATTTTCCATGTTTGGCTGTCATCCGAGCGGTTAAAAAACGCCACAATACCAACATATTTAGTATCGGGATGGATTTCTTCATCCACACTGATAGACTCCCCCGGACGGAAAGTTAACTGCTTGCTCGATAAAAGATTATCGCCCAACAAAACGGTATCTTGGTTCAACAAATCCCGATAGGCTGCGGCATCGAAACTTTGGTTGTCTTTTAACTGGTAAATCCTAACCACCGTTGATAAAGATTGCCCCCGCTCAGTTTGATTAACACCATGACGTGCAATGATATCCAACTTCAATACTTTGAGTTTACTGAAAAATATACTGCTGGACGTTTTAACCGTGCCTTCTTTAACCATTTGCCACGCACCGCAACCTGCAAGGCTGGCGAGCAGCAAGCCATACATAAGAATTTGAGTATATTTTTTAAATTTAAGCTTTGCTTTCATGGTTTAACCCGTTATTGAATTATTTAAATTAATGAGTAATAAAACGTCTGCCTGTTTCGCCATTCGGCAAGCCGGCCATACTTAATGATCAATAGCTGGATATTTTAGCCCAAGATAATCCACATTAAGTAACAATAATGATTTTTTAATCTTGCAACTGCTCAATATTGATTATTGTGGAAATGAAACCTTTTATTTCCAGGCATTTGATATCATTTTTATAAATATACAGTTGTTTTTGCGCTACAACAGAATAACAGCTTAAGAAGAGCCAAAATTCGATTGTTTACCCTAAAAACCTTTAACTAAATATAAATATGCCCCTGCTCCCAAGAATTTTATTCATACCTAATGTTTGTCAACAAACATAATGGGCGATTTTAATTCTTTTATCCGTCTTGGCAGCACCCAATCCCGTATTGATTTTCAACATTTGTGCTCCGCTTAATTTCGTTTGGCTTATCCATTGTTTTCTAATATTCAAATATATAGCCGCATCGGTTTGATAGCCCAAATAGATTTTCAGCAAGCCCAACAATTGTTGATGTAGATTTTTCTTCGGCAGCAAATCCAACATATCTTGATATGAAGAAGGGGTAATATCTATATGAATCAGATGGCTACAATCCTTCATTCTTTTTCCCACTACCGCGCTGCCTCCGTCAAGTTTTAAAGTCCCTTTGCCCAACTTGAGATAGCTTTCCACATTTATCCACTGAGGCTGAAATTCAGAAACTTTTACTTCTGAGAAAGGAGAAATGTAATTCACAATGCTCTTTACGCCGTCTGCAGTTCGAGTACGTTGATGAAAAACACCTAATAAACCTAAGATTTTACTGTCTAATAAAGGTTGAACTAAATCCCCACTGTTCTCTTTCAAACTTTGCCCTAGCAGATGCAGCAAAGTTAATGACGTTTTATCTTTTCCTCCGTTTAAGAATTGGAAGGGATAGCGATATTTTTTCCAAGCCTGATAAAACAAGCTACTGATTCTATGGTTAAAAATATCTAGGAACTCTGCAAGACTTCCCGATCCTTCTTTCCCCGTTGCTATATCGTTTAAGAAATACTCAGGCAATATCGAATCAACACCATACAATCCGAGGAATGTTGTGTAAACAGAAGGGATGGCTGACGATTCCGTATCAACCTTTGCAATTTCCCCTGCAGGAAACGCCAAAGACTTTACTCGGCGAAACCGAATGTTTCGATGTAGGCCGTCTGAATGATTACCACTGACTTTTTCCAGTAAGTAACAAAACTGGAAAAAATTCATTCTATCCGCAGAATCAACAACACTTTTACCCAATATACTGCTAAAAATATTGTTGATACTCTTTTGAAATACCTTTTCCGTACTTGGTATTTCCCAGCTTGCCTGCTCTTTCTTAACCTTGTTGTCTTCCGCAGCCAGATTTGCTGTATTTAAAACCGAACGGTAGTGGTTTTGCTGTCTTTCCATTGATATTGTTTTCCTGAGGGCAGCGACACAATCGTAAATCGGGTAAACAGATTTAAATCTGCATACATGGCAAAAAACTCGTTTAACAGTTCTCCAAACAGATAAACCTCGGCCTCACCTTCAAAAGCATCTTCATCCAAGGTAAGCGTAATATGCACGCCTCGTTGAACCATGCCTTTTTCAAGCCTTCTGACTTGTTGATGGCTCACATCTAAGATGCCGTTTAATTTTCGCTTATTGAGCTCATCTTCGGTCCAATCATATATGGCTAACGCTCCTTTCAATGTATCTTTATTCAGTAAAGACAAATAATTAGGAGCAAGATGAGACAATATGCGCCATTGAAATCTATCTTCCGTAGGTGGGTAACATGACAGCGTAGGCGTTAAGAGATTCCGCACCTGAATAATATTCGGAATGCCTGATGATTTATCTCGAATCTGTGTTTCTCTTAGTGTTTTTCGAGGAATTTTGCCGTTTGTCCCTGTAACTTTTAAAGATAAAGTTTCAAATGGCAACGGATTTTGCTCTTCCCATGCATGTCCGCCCAACATCAAGTAAGTTTCATATTTTCCGCCCACACCTTGTTTTACTCTGGTATGGAAATAGCGTTCGGGAGCATCATATTTCATTAACCCTCCCCGATGCTGAAAAGATGAAAAGGGTACATATTGATAGCGGGTTCCGGCATGATGATTAAACGCATCCACGGCATCCACAGAATATATCTCTACATTAATACTGTCATGAAGCAGGGGTTTAATCATATATTCATGATTCAAATGATCAACCCTAACCGGCTCTGCCTCCATGTCGAAAAGATTGATCGCAGGCGTACAATGTAATCTAAGCGCATCCGCATCAAACTTGAGCTCGACCGGGTAATTTTTAGATAACACCACATCCACAGAAAATTCTGACGAGGAGTCAGGAATATCAGAAAAATCAATCCCTTCCAAATCAACAAAAAAGAATTTTTGCTTAAAGCAAAAATACTCTAAAAGCATTTGATAGCCTGAAAAACTGTTATTTTCTTTACGCCACAATCGCTCTTCAGATCCAAACCCTACTGAACTAAATTTAATATTGTGCTCAGGGGCAAACTTTTCTCCATCAACATTCAAATTTGTATGATCAACGTTGTGCAATAAGGCATGACGTAATGCAAACGCTACGGGCTCTTCCGCCGATATATATAGTCTGAGCTTAGAGATATCCAACTGTTGCCGCTGCATCTGCTCACCGAACCTAAATCGAATGCGGATAATGCTGCGGCCATTAAGATCATGATCCAGCATGCTATATAAAATGTGCAAAGGGACTAATTGGACATCATGAGTTGTTCTGTATATACAGCGGGTCTGACGATCTTCTACACTTACTGCTTCAGATTGAATAGGAACGCCTTTTTCAACAGTTTGATTTCCCTGTAAAGTTTTAAAATCAGGTTGAAACTCCAGCACCGTTAAAGAAGGAATCATTCTTAAATAGTGCGGCCACAGCATATTTACCAAGCTTTCAGTCAGCTCCGGCAAATCGTCATTCAATTTTTGTTGGATACGCCCCGTTAGAAAGGCGAATCCCTCAAATAAACGCTCTACATAAGGGTCTCGCGTTCCTAAACGATTGATATTTAAAAGTGCTGCGCGATCAGGGTAAGCTTTTGAAAACTCCAAACCCGCTTCTCTCAAATAGCGCATCTCTTCTTCAAAATATTTTAAGGTGGGGTCCGACATATTCATGGCCTTAATACAAGGTAATTAAAGCTTTTGCAGCATCAAGTTTGACCAATCTGTTTTGAAGGTCACTTATTTTCTCTATGATCTTGCTTTTCTCATGTTGGGCATCTTTCCGCTTGGCTTTGGCCTGCAAAAAGCCACATTGCAGCTTATATAAATCGAATGCAAAATCCTTATCCCATACTTCTACGGGCATGCCTTGCATTTCATCTACAGCCCGATCCAACAGGTATAAAGCCCATTCGTTTTTTTCGTAGGCATCTGCCAATTTCGCCATCATTAAAAGCTTGTGGCATAAAAACTTACCGTGTTGTAATTTAGGATGGTCAGATAACCATGCCATAGCTACTTCTACACCTGAAGCAGCAGCCATTGTTACTGCTTCTTCATATTGGTTGTTTTCCTCTGAAGCAATCAAATCCATAGTTTGGGATGATTGTTGAGGGTTACTGCTTGGCTGGGTGGATTTGAGCACCTGTTTTTCTAGCCATTCCAAGACATTATCAGATGCAAAAGCCATGCCATCATCAAACATTAATCCGGCCAAACCATCGCATCTTTCTAAAAAAGAGGAAAAGTCTGCCAAAAACGATGTTGTTTGGCTTGAATAAATGCCCCCTAAAGACACTTGAGCTTTCCAGGCATAATATTGCAGATCAAGCCAATAATGATTGGCACCTTCTAAAAAAGCTGCTTCAACTTTTTCTAATAAATCCAACCAGTTTTCTTCTTTTTCCAATCTTGCTAAGTTTGCTACAACATCGGTTCGCGGTGCTTTCAAACGGGTTTTACCATCCACCGCTGGAGGGCAGCTGTTCAAAGCGCCCCAACGTATTGCTCTGATCATTTTGCATGCAGACCAATAACCGTTTTCTTGTTGCCTCAAAAAAACCGCTATTACCCTTGTCTGATCCAACAACATCTTGCTGGAGCTGATAGTAGCTACTGGTGAGGGCAATGATCCCGTAGTATTAGCTTCATTTGCACTTGATATGGGTTGGTTTTGTGTATGATCGAAATCAGCAACTGCAGAAGATTGACTACTTGAATCAGGAGCAGATGCTTTTTTCAGCCGAAGTGATGCTTGTTCAAATTTCTCTAAAACAGCACCAAACCCGGGACGAGCTCCTTCATCCCAACTCATACAGATATTTTGCAGGAGAACTAACGAAGATAATATTCTTTTGAAAATGTCTTCGTTATCAATCTCCAATGTCTCTAAAACATCAAGTGTCCTGTTGCCCATTAACCAAGACAACGCAGTGTATCTTTGCTGAGGCTTTTTAGGCCAAACCTCATTGCCAAATGATGAAAGTAAACCACATATCAGTTCTAGGCCGTCTGAAAAACCAGTAAGGCCTTCATCACGCAGTTTGGCGTAAGCATAATAAGCGCCCACCCGCAAATCTTTTGCCTGCTCTTTTAATAATTGTTCGCTTAAACGGATAATCAGCCCTACATCTATTCCACTTAATTTAGCCAACTCTGATTTAACCGTTTCAAAGTCATCTTCGTAGCTAATATCACTGCCTGTCGGCATTTCTTCGGAAATGGGGTTTAGCCAAGTAACCCAAGCTGCCAGCCTCTCTTCTGCCAGCGAGCTTGGATTCTCTCCCAAGACTGATTTGATCCAATCGGGGACCATCATTTTGCAGAAACCTCGAAAATTCTGTTCGGAATATGCACGTTTCTCATTTCAAGCAAACCTAAAGGCCCTTTGCCGGTGTTGGTACGAATGTAAAAACGGATGGCTAGATTATTATCAACTTCAGACTCGACCAGGTAAGTTCCACTATCAATCGGTGTTACCCGAGCTTTATCTAATAAACGGATAAATCCAAAACGCCCGTTAAATTCAATATTTTTTCTTACTCCGGAGGCATCACTTTCCCAAGTGATTTGCGCTCCTGAAGCATTCACGTCTCCAGGCCATCTGAAAGCTTTCCATTCCGCTTCTTGGTTAAAGTAATTTAATGATTGTCCGTCAAGCATCAAAGAGAACGAGGTAACGCCTGCCGTTGGAGCCGGTTTCAATTCAAATGTATATCCGACTTCTCCGTTAACAAATAAATCATTTGCAATAAGCCCCAGCTTATTAATTTGATTTAAAAATTCCCTATTCACCTTAAACTCTTGTCCAGGAACTTCAACCCAGCGATGACCTTGTTTCGTTAAAATACCTTTCAATTGCGATTGGATAAATTGATCAAAATTACCTTTATTCGGCTCAAAATATTTAACAAGTACAGGAATCGCAACTTCAATCTCACTTGTGCTTAGTGGATATTTACCACCCATATCCGCTTCCACAGCAGACATAACATTTTGATGCCACACTGAGTTGATGTTTTCTTGAGCGACACCTGATAAGCTTCCCCACGATACATGGAATGGTTTCACAAAAACGTTGTTTGCAAAAGCCATTAACTTATCACCTACCCCGGCTTCAACCAGTCGTGCGTATTGCAAACCGTCTGTAAATTCATTTTGTTCACCAGACATAACACCTTGTACAGCGATACGGGCTGCACCTCCTGTATCAGACGAACCGACAATCTGAATTAAACGCTGCTTAGTTGCCGTTACTTTTTCCAAATATCTTTGCAAGCTCAGATCACTTTTGGGATTGACGTTGGCATCAATCAACTGTAGTAAGGTTGCAAATTGATCGTGTAATGGCCCTTGCAAATAGTCTTGCACTTGCTCTTGCACCGCTTTTACTTCTTCAGACTGGCTTTCTAATGCGGCAGCAGCCAATTGGCGCTGACGAGTTGATACTTTTGCAGCTGCAATTTTCTCTGCTTTGTTTAATACCGCTTGATTTACGGAAATTCTTTTTGCATCAATCATGCTGTTTTCTTTAATAACATCCATCAATGCTACTAAAGGGGAACGTTGAGGATCAGCATAAACATGCAATTGGTTCACAGCCTCCAAACTCTTATTACGGCTTACCCATGAAATACTGTTCAGCACCTCGAACCATGCCGCAGCATATTCAGAGAAATATTTGTCTTTAAGGGTCTTGATGGCAATTTCATTCACTTCAGCTGCCGACAGTTTGCCCGCTAGAACCCAATCATCCTCATGATTATTTTTAGAGGCCGTCTGAAAAGCAGGTTCGATATACTTATTCCATGCCTCTACTGTAAACACGCCCGGCAGTTTTTTAGCAACCACCCATTCATTCTGTATATCTCTTTTCAAGATTTCAGCCAAAGAAATGCTCGGAAACTTTTGATTACCTTCTTCAATAATTTTTCTGTAAACATGCTCTTCGGTTTGCACATCGCCCATCCATTTAGCTAAGACCTGACGAGTGTTATCAACCAAGAGAGCATCACTTTGCGATGCCCAACTTTGATGCTGGGCAAGACGTTGTGTGTAGAAAGCGACAACTTCCTTAATCTGGTCATTCTTAGTCAAATATCCGTCGAATATCAAAAGCATGTTTGAAGCCAAGAACTGAGGATCCACTTTATCCGTTCTATCAGTTACCATCAGATAGGCTTTTAAGATATTGTAATACTCATCGCCATTCTCAATACTGGCGCTGTTATATCCGTCTAAATAAGACAAATGATCAGTCCATTTTTGTAAAACGGGTGAAACCACGGCCGCTTTAACCGCTTTACCATATTCAAGATAGGCCGTATCAAGCAATTCTTTACTATGGTTGTAACCTACGGCAGTCAATATTTTTCCTGAAGTACTGGCTTTTTTCTCTTCAAGGTAAGTGATCTGTTTTTGTAATTTAATGATGCCAGCCAAGTTATTAATTGAAGAAGAATTTTGCTTCAACTGCATGATACTTTGCTGCAATGTCGCCATATCTTTGTGGCTGTTATAAGCAGCCATTGAGAAACCCACTGTTGCCAACACAGCAAGGATGCTTAACCCTCCGTAAATTTTATCGGGCTGAGTCCATTTCAATTTCTTGCCTTTATTGAAGTCGGCAATACTGTTGAAAGATTGATAAATCAAATCAGGCAGCAAGTCCTGCTGTCTAGCATGAACAAAAGCAACAGTATTAAGGCTGTCTGACTTACCCATCTCTTTTTTATTCAGAGAAAGCTTCTCTGCAATAATGCCATTTGAAGCCTGTAATTTTCGTGACAACAACGCAGCTGCAGCCGATGTAGGCTTCTCCTCAATCGAAAACGTACCCATACCAGACAATTCAAAAGCAAACCGATCCAAATCTTTTTGAATATTTTCCTGCTTCGTTTCCAACACTCGATGGGTAACAGAATAAGGTTGGGTATGCTGATGGTTTCTATCAACGTAAACCATGTTAACAGGCAGCAACCATCCCAACTTATCCATAAACGATTTAATAGCACCGGAAAATTGTTCTGCAGAATTGATTTCATCTGACAAATACACAATCCCTTCAGCCGGCTGCACACCCTGACCACGCAGGCCATTCCATCCCTCAAGCGGCTCCGGGGCATGGAGATCAATCCAAAAAGCCGAATGGCTTTCTACCCACAAATGGGTTTTAATTTCAGGGAATACTTGCAGAACTACTTCATCCGAACCATCAACAAATATCCAAGGCTTTCTATGGTTTTTATATTGGGTAGTCAAAGTGTAAATTTGCTGTAACTGTTCCCAACGTTGAACATTTCCGAGCAAACGAATGGATTCAGAAGGCTCTTCTTTCAATTCTTCTGTGATTAATTTTCTTGCACCTGCATATCGGCCCGACCAGCCAGACCATACATAGCGAATGATCATAGGCATTAGGAAAATCAGTGAAGTGATGACTACCAAGCACATCCAAACAACTGTTTTTTGCATTGAGCCTTCGAGGCCTATTTTAGAGCCGAAAAAATAAACTAAACATCCGGATAGAATGCTGATAACAAGAAGGATTAAACCCAGAAAAAGTGGTCTCATGATTTTTAATTTCCAAAAAATCCAACAAGAGTAAAACTAACGTGAAATAAAAAAGGAATCTTGCGATTCCTTTTTGGGTGTCATTATTAAAATTTCTTTAATAGACAAGCACATTCAATCGTTAACATATACGACAAACGATTAAAAACTTTCCTCGCAGGCGTAAGATTATTCAACACGCATGAAAAAATCAATCAGTTTATGTTAAGCGGTTATTTTATGATATTGGCGTTACTATGTTATTGAAACCTTTTTACCACAACCCAATTTCACGTTTCTTTCTTACTTACTTAATTATGAGGTATGTGAAAAAGAAACCAATCCCAAATACGCCTTCTGCTGATCGCCCGCCAACCATAGAACATCCTTGCCTGACATCTCGCTATTGAGCGCAAACCACAACACCAGCCAATGCGAATTCACGGCTCCATCGAAATAACGATCTGTCGTAAGAACCTCTACACCATCTTTTCCACGCCAAAATTTCAAGCCGGAAGCATAAAGATTCTCTAATAAAACCGACATCTTATCCTGCGCAATATTACCCAGCCACATCGCACTCGGCTCTTTGTCTTTTAAAGCATAAGGGGCGTATTTTTTTCTTACCAACTCCCCTAAAGCTTCATTATCTTCATAATCCAATTCAATCTGCCTAAACACATATCCTTGAATATTTGCTTGCTGTTTTGCCGCAGACTGCTTGGGAACAAACGCAAACCAAGCGGCACTTTCAGGCGCGGCATTATCTTCATCTTCATTTAATGCCAAGGATAAAACTACAACTAATTTTTCAGGCGTAGTTTGAATCCAATTACCCAATGCCTCGATCCCGTGCTCCAACAAGCTGATTTCAGTTTGGACTTGTTCAGAAATACCGGAGTAATTCAAATAATCAGAAAGCGCTTGAAAATCTTCCTCTCTCGAATATTCATTGGCTACATCTAAGCAAACAAGCAACTCTTTATAAGGAAGAGCGGCTAACATACTCTCAACAAATCCGCCAAACTCTTTGAATATGTCTTCCTTAATTTCATAATCATCTTTTTCCGCACGGCCAAATACGGCGGGGCTGCCTTTCCGCATTTCTCCCTGCTGAGCCAGCACATCCGACACATTCAGACTTTCAGGCAAATAAATACCCGAGCCGACTACCGCAATATTTTTTTGCGCCCAATTTTGCCAATGCTGGCGGATTCTGTTTTTTTCTACTTCCCACGCATCAAATTGGCTTTTCCGGCTGTATTCCCAAGAAAAAAACATCAAGCGCAGACTTCCCCACAACAATAAAGGGACGCCAAACAGCAACACCCAAAAAAGCAGCGAAAAAGGTCTGTTTTGCCAAAGAGACAAGATAACCGGCACGCTCAGCAAAAATATAATAAACAAGCCCGCAAACCAAAATAAGGGCTTATCAAAGCGATATTTTTCCAGCTTTACCACTTCAGGAATATCAGGAATCGGCCAGTCCATCAATCGCTCCCCACAGACGGCATGCTGCTGATCAACGCGCAGCCACAAGCACATTTACACCCTTCAACGGCCACCGCTTTATCTTGAAAAGACATAAAAGTGCTCCCTTCGATAATAGGATTCACACCATGATCGGGTATGGGACAGCTGACCATATCGCCCACCAAAGCCGCCGGCTTGCCATCAATAACCATTTGCGATGAGGCCTGAATGACATTTCCACCGTGGGTGGTCGCATCGCCCAAGCGGATAATTCCTTTCATAGAACCGTTCCTTAAAACTGAGAATAGAATGCCAGCATTCTACATTGCTTTATCATATTTTCACAAATCAGTCTCATTCAAACGCCCTAATTTTTAACTGAAAACAGCAATCTAATCATTATTTCAACTATATGATTTAAATAAATAAAACATCAAATCCACTTTGAAGCTTCGATACACCATTCCAATATTTCTTTTTTCCAACGCCATTGAAAGAAATACAACATGACAACTCTTTTAGATTAAATGAAGTTCATTTCAGACGGCCTCTCATTCAGACAAGCAATCCGTGAAGACGCAAAAAATCCCGCATGCCAAGCATGCGGGATTTTGGTTTGGTACGGCTTTTTCAGACGGCCTCTTACATCATACCGCCCATGCCGCCCATTCCACCCATGCCGCCCATATCAGGCATAGCAGGTTTGTCTTCAGGAATTTCGGCAATCATGCAGTCGGTAGTCAGCATCAAACCGGCAATCGAAGCGGCATGTTGCAGGGCTGAACGGGTTACTTTGGCAGGATCCAAGACACCCATTTCCAACATATCGCCGTAGGTGTCATTACCGGCGTTATAACCGTAATTACCTTTGCCTTCCAACACTTTATTAACCACAACAGAAGGCTCGCCGCCGGCGTTTTTCACGATTTGGCGCAGCGGAGATTCTACGG
Source organism: Neisseria sp. Dent CA1/247 (assembly GCF_022870825.1). Lineage (NCBI taxonomy): Bacteria > Pseudomonadati > Pseudomonadota > Betaproteobacteria > Neisseriales > Neisseriaceae > Neisseria > Neisseria sp. Dent CA1/247. The sequence continues at coordinate 2,348,009 of NZ_CP091522.1, forward strand.
CACGCAACACGATTTGTACGCCTGCATCTTGGTCGGCATTAGCAGTTTCCACTTTCGCCAAAGCAGCACGGGCACGCAGCAGCGCCACGCCGCCACCGGCCACTACGCCCTCTTCCACGGCAGCGCGGGTTGCATGCAGCGCGTCTTCTACGCGGTCTTTCTTCTCTTTCATTTCCACTTCGGTAGCCGCGCCGACTTTGATTACCGCAACACCGCCGGCCAATTTGGCCACGCGCTCTTGCAGTTTTTCTTTGTCGTAATCGCTGGTTGCTACGTCGATTTGCTGACGGATTTCTCCTACACGCGCTTCAATCAGGGCGGCATCGCCGAAGCCGTCGATAATGGTAGTGTTTTCTTTACCGATTTCGATGCGTTTGGCTTGACCCAAATCTTCCAAAGTGGCTTTTTCCAAAGACAAGCCTACTTCTTCTGAAATCACGGTACCGCCGGTCAAAATGGCGATGTCTTGCAGCATGGCTTTGCGACGGTCGCCGAAGCCCGGGGCTTTAACGGCAACGGTTTTCAGAATGCCGCGCAGGTTGTTCACAACCAAAGTAGCCAACGCTTCGCCTTCAACGTCTTCGGCAATAATCAGCAGCGGACGGCTGGTTTTGGCGATTTGCTCCAATACCGGCAACAGGTCGCGGATGTTGCTGATTTTTTTGTCGAACAGCAATACAAACGGGTTATCCAATGCAGCCAATTGTTTTTCTGCATCATTAATGAAGTAAGGAGACAGGTAGCCGCGGTCGAACTGCATACCTTCTACTACATCCAATTCGTTTTCCAATGATTTGCCGTCTTCAACGGTAATCACGCCTTCTTTGCCCACTTTTTCCATGGCTTCGGCAATGATGGCGCCTACTTGCTCATCGGAGTTGGCGGAAATCGAACCTACTTGGGCGATTTCTTTAGAAGTGTCGCAAGGCTTGGCGATGTTTTTCAGCTCTTCAACCAAAGCATTTACGGCTTTGTCGATACCGCGTTTCAGGTCGGTCGGGTTCATGCCGGCGGTAACGTATTTCATACCTTCGGCTACGATGGCTTGTGCCAAAACGGTTGCAGTGGTGGTACCGTCGCCGGCTACGTCGTTGGTTTTAGAGGCAACCTCTTTCACCATTTGCGCGCCCATGTTTTCGAATTTGTCTTTTAATTCGATTTCTTTGGCTACGGTAACGCCGTCTTTAGTGATGTGCGGGCCGCCGAATGCGCGGTCTACTACCACATTGCGGCCTTTCGGGCCTAAAGTAACTTTAACGGCGTTGGCCAATACATTGACACCGTTTACCATTTTTTGGCGGACTTCGTTACCGAACTGTACGTCTTTTGCTGCCATGTTGATTCTCCAAATAATTTAAATTTTTCAAGAGGCCGTCTGAAACCGTTTCAGACGGCCTGAACAATGTTGTTTGCCGATTATTCCACGATACCGAAGATGTCTTCTTCGCGCATTACCAGCAACTCTTCGCCGTCTGCTTTAACGGTTTGGCCGCTGTATTTGCCGAAGATCACTTTGTCGCCGACTTTCACATCCAGCGCACGGCGTTGGCCGTCTTTACCAACTTTGCCCGCACCTACGGCAATCACTTCGCCCATGTCGGGTTTTTCGGCTGCGGCGCCCGGCAATACGATGCCGGATGCGGTTTTTTCTTCAGCTTCCAAGCGTTTCACAACTACGCGGTCGTGTAAGGGACGGATGGTCATGTGTATGCTCCAATATCATAAATAGTCAAACAAATACCTGAATATTCAGGCTGTTAAAAAATGAAATGTTGTGCATGAAGGGGAAGCCCAACATTTTCTAGTATGAACGAAAGGCAAAATAAGGCTGTAAACGGTAAATTCAAGCCCTGTTTTGTGTTTTTGTACAAATTTCTTTTGCTTTCAGACGGCCAAATGAAAGAAGTGGAAATGCGGCTTGGGCAAACCGGCTGCTTTAGGCAGGCAATGAACACCGAGTCCGCTCAAACCGATATACCTTAACTATTCCGCAAAGATTTCAGGCCGTCTGAAAACCTTTTTTCAGACGGCTTGCTTGCTTATCAAAGCCGATTCTATTTATTAAGGCGAGACTTTTTAAATATCCACTTCCGCCGTATCTCCCTCGGCTTCCATCCACGCGCGGCGGCTGGCGGCTTCGCCTTTGCCCATCAATTTGACAAAGATGCTGTGGGTTTGTTCGTGCGCTGTTTCGGGAATCTGCACCTGTAACAGGCGGCGGGTGTCGGGGTGCATGGTGGTGTCTTTGAGCTGGTCGGGGTTCATCTCGCCCAAGCCTTTGAAGCGGCTGATGGAATAGGCGGTTTCTTTCACGCCTTCTTTTTGCAGCCGCTCCAAAATGCCGTCCAATTCGCCCTGATCGAGTGCGTAGAATTTGCGCGCGGGTTTGCTTTTGCCTTGCGCGTTTACGTCCACGCGGAACAGCGGCGGCTGGGCTACATAAATATGGCCGTCTGAAACCAGTTTGGGGAAGTGGCGGTAAAACAGAGTGAGCAGCAGCACTTGGATGTGTGAACCGTCCACGTCGGCATCGGAGAGGATGGCGATTTTGCCGTAACGCAGGCCGCTTAAATCGGGGGTGTCGTTCGCGCCGTGCGGGTCAACGCCGATGGCGACGGCGATGTCGTGGATTTCGGCATTGCCGAACAGTTGGTCTTGATGCACTTCAAAGCTGTTCAACACTTTGCCGCGCAAGGGCAAAATGGCTTGGGTGGCTTTGTCGCGCGCGAGTTTGGCCGAGCCGCCCGCCGAATCGCCCTCCACTAAGAAGAGTTCGTTTTCGCGGATGTCTTCGCTTTCGCAATCGGTGAGCTTGCCGGGCAGCACGGCCACGCCGCTGCCTTTTTTCTTTTCGATTTTCTTCACCGAACGCATCCGCGCCTGCGCCTGCTTGATGGCGAGTTCGGCGATTTTTTTACCGGCTTCGACGTTTTGGTTGAGCCACAATTCCAGCGGGTCGCCCGACACGGCGGCGACAAGTTTGAGCGCGTCGCGGTTGGTGAGCTTATCTTTGGTTTGGCCTTGGAATTGCGGGTCGAGCACGCGGGCGGACAACACGAATGCCACGCGGCTGAACACGTCGTCGCTCTGTACTTTCACGCCGCGCGGCAGCAGGTTGTGGTGGTTGATGAAGTTGTTCACCGCTTGGAACACCGCCTGCCGCAAGCCTGCTTCGTGCGTGCCGCCGAGCGGGGTGGGAATCAGGTTCACATAGCTTTCACTGTTGCACGAACCTTCTTCCAGCCAAGTGAGCGCAAACGCCGCACCTTCGCCCGCGCTGAAATCGCTGTCGTGGCCGTCTGAAATATAGTTTTCCGAAGCGAACACCGGCACGGCTTCCTGCGCCTCGCTGATTAAGTCGAGCAGATAGCTTTTGAGGCCGTTGGGATAATGCCATGTCTGCATGTGCGGCTCGGGCTGGCCTTTGACGGGGCGGGTAAGCGACACGGTAACGCCCGGCAGCAGCACGGCTTTGGCGCGCAACAGGCGCTCAAGCTCGGCGATGCTGTATTGCGGGCTTTCAAAATATTTGCCGTCCGGCCACACGCGCACTTCGGTGCCGCTGTCTTTCACCGCGCATTTGCCGACTTCGGCCAGCGGCTCCACCACCGCACCGCCCGCAAACACGATGCGGTGGATTTTGCCTTCGCGCTTCACGGTAACTTCGAGGCGTTTGGAAAGCGCGTTGGTTACCGACACGCCTACACCGTGCAGGCCGCCTGAAAAGGCATACGCGCTGCCGCCGTCTTTCTTGTTGAACTTACCGCCCGCATGAAGCTGCGTGAACACCAGCTCCACCACCGGCAAACCTTCCACCGGATGCAGCCCCACCGGAATGCCGCGCCCGTTGTCGCGCACAGAAAGCGAGCCGTCTTCATGGATTTCCACTTTGATTTCATCGGCAAAACCGCCGAGCGCTTCGTCGGCGGCATTGTCGATCACTTCTTGGCAGATGTGGGTGGGGCTGTCGGTGCGGGTGTACATGCCCGGCCGTTCTTTTACCGGCTCCAAGCCTTTGAGGACGGTGATACTGGATTCGCTGTATTGGGGTGTGGTCATGAGGGTTACGCAGTCAAATGTTTAAGCGGTTTCAGACGGCCTCTTGCGGCAGGCCGTCTGAAAAATAAGAAAATCTTGCAGTCGGGCGGGATTTTAACATGATTTAAACGGGGTTTCAGACGGCATCGGAAAAGCGGATTGGGCATTGAAGCAAATGAGGCCGTCTGAAAAAGATTTCAGACGGCCTCACGCTGTTTTGACAGCAAATCAACCATTCCATTCCGCAGCACGCACCGCCGCGGGTCGTTGCGCATGGCGGTTGATGTAGTTTGTGAACGCGGGATCGGCGGGCAGCGCACCGGTGTGGTTGACCGTCCAATCCAGCAAACCGGTGTAGTAAAGGTCGAGTGCGGTAAAGTGGTTGCCGACCATATATTCGCGGCCGTCGAGGTGTTGGCGTAAGGTGTTTACAGCGGTGTTTAAGTCGCCGTAGCCGATGGCGCGGCGGATGTTTTCGTCGCTTTCCAAACCGCGCATTTTGTCCACGCCGGCATATTCGAGATGAACGGCAAACAAGAGCCAGCGGTAATATTGCCCGCGCTCTTCGCTGCCGGCGGCGGGAATCAGATTTTTTTCGGGAAACTGTTCGGCGAGGTAGGTAACGATGGCGGCCGATTCGGTCAGCACTTGGCCGCGGTGCTTCAAGGCAGGCACTTTGCCCATCGGATTGACGGCGAGATAGTCGGGGGATTTGACGCTGTCGTAAGACAACACCACGGTATCGTAATTGGCACCGCATTCTTCAAGCATCCACAAAACCATGCCGCCGCGTGATTGAGGTACGGTGTAGAGGGTAAAGTCTTTCATGTCGTTCTCCTAGTATCGGGAAGGGTAGAAAGATTTTACGGGCGGCGCGTGTCAGTTTTTGTCAGCAGGGTTTCAGACGGCCTCAAAAATCGAACGGATGCAGGTCGATGCCTTCCCTGCGCCGCCACTCGTCCAACAAAAGCATGCGCGGGGTGGGATAAATGTCGCCGATCACGGCTTTGCCGATGCGGTCGGAGCGGAAATGGCGGAAATCCTGCCGCAGTTCGCACCAAGCTGACACCAGCCGCGCGTCGTCGAAATAACCGATGGAAAACGGCCACACGGTGCGGTGGCTCGGGCGGTTTTCGGCATCGGTGTAGTCGAATTCGAGTTTGCGGTTGCTGCGGATGGCGGCGCGAATGGTGTTGAGAACATGCTGCTCGTGTTCGCCGTATTCCGTATGATCGCGGACGGGGAACAAGGCTTGGCTGTCCAACAAATCCGCCATGTTTTCCGGCAGCACGGCCTGCACTTTCGCCAACACCGATTTGGCATCTTGCGCCAATGCGTTATCGGTATAAGCCAGTACTCAACGCATGCCGAGCACGAGGGCTTCGATTTCGTTGGCGTTGAACGAAAGCGGCGGCAGCAGAAAATCTTTGTGGAGAATGAAACCGACTCCCGCCTCGCCGCGTATATCCGCCCCTTGACGGCACAGGGTTTCGATGTCGCGGTACACGGTGCGCACGCTCACGGAAAGCGTTTCCGCCAGTGTGTCGGCGGCAACGGGGAGGCGGTGGTTGCGCAGCAGTTGCAACAGGTTGAGCAGGCGTTCGGAGCGGGTCATGGCGGGCGGTATGTTTGTGGCAGGTTTCAATCAGTGAGGCCGTCTGAAAATAAAAAACGCTTTCAGACGGCCTGAAAGCGTTCGGAGGGATTATTTGAGTTCCAGTTGGCGGCGGGTAAATTCTTCCAGCGTTTCCAAGCCGCGCAAAAAGCGGGAAAGCTCGCTCAATGCGCCTTCGTACACGCCGCGTTTGAAATCAATCACTTCGTCTATCGGTGCCCAATATTGATGCCAACGCCAGCCGTCGAATTCGGGGTGGCTGGTCGCGCGCAGATGCACGTCGCTTTCGCGGCCCACCAAGCGCAGCAGATACCAGATTTGCTTCTGCCCGCGGTACGAACCGCGCCATTCCCGCCGCACCCAATGGGTAGGCACGTCGTAACGCAGCCAATCACGCGTGCGGCCGAGAATTTTGACGTGGTGCGGCAGCAGGCCGACTTCTTCCAGAAGCTCCCGATACATGGCGGTTTCGGGGCTTTCGCCCGGCTTGATGCCGCCTTGAGGAAACTGCCAAGAATGCTCGCGCACGCGCTTGCCCCAAAATACTTCGTTGCGGTCGTTGGTTAAGATAATACCGACATTGGGGCGATATCCTTCTCTATCCAGCATTTCGTGTCGCCCTTGCATAAAATTCAATCGCGAGATTTTCCCATAAATGCAGGCGGTTTGACAAATTTATCCACAAGCCGCGCCTGCGTTTTCAGGCCGTCTGAAAAAAATTTTGTTTATGATGAAACGCCTATCAAAACACATGTTAAAAAATGTTTGCTTTTACCTTGTAAGGTCTTGCATCTCAAAGGATTTTGCCGTTTAATTCGCCCTGTTGCCGAATGCTCGGCACCTGCTGCATGCAGCTCCACTACCGCTGCATGGTTTATATTTTTTTGTACCGCTTCCGGTACGTTTTTTTGAAGGATAAGAAGATGAAAAAAACTTGGTTGGTTTCTGCTGTGGCAGGCCTGTTTTTAGCGGCGTGCGGCGGTTCGGGTAATACTGAAGCGCAAAAAACTGCGGAAAATACGGCAGCAAGCAGCGGGCAGCAAACGGCAGCCGCTCCGGCAACAGGCAAACTGAACATTTACAATTGGTCGGATTATGTCGATTCATCTACCGTGAGCGATTTTGAAAAAGCCAATGGCGTTAAAGTGCGCTACGACTTCTACGACAGCAACGAAACGCTGGAAGCCAAAGTGCTTACCGGAAAATCGGGCTACGATTTGGTTGCCCCCTCGATTGCCAACGTAGGCCGCCAAATCAAAGCCGGCGCTTATCAGGAAATCGACAAAAACCTGATTCCCAACTACGGCAATATTGATCCCGAATTGTTGTCTATGATGGACAAAGTCGATCCGGGTAACAAATACGCCGTGCCCTACTTCTGGGGCATCAACACGTTGGCCATCAACAAAGACCAAGTAACCAAAGCTTTGGGCAGCGACAAACTGCCTGAAAACGAATGGGATTTGGTGTTCAACCCCGAATACACCGCTAAATTGAAATCATGCGGTATCAGCTTCCTCGACAGTCCCACCGAGCAAATTCCGCTGGCACTGAACTACATCGGCAAAGACCCCAACAGCGAAACCGCCGATGATTTGAAAGCGGCTGTGGAAATGATGAAAAAAGTGCGTCCCGACGTGAAGCGCTTTAGCTCTTCGGGCTATATTGACGATATGGCAGCGGGTAATCTTTGCGTTTCGGTAGGCTACGGCGGCGACTTGAACATTGCCAAAAACCGTGCCAAAGATGCCAAAAACGGCGTGAATATCGAAGTGCTGACACCTAAAACCGGTGTAGGCATCTGGATTGATTCGTTTATGATTCCCAAAGACGCGCAAAACGTTGCCAATGCCCACAAATACATCAGCCACACGCTTGATCCGCAAGTGGCGGCGAAAAACGGTAATTTCGTTACCTACGCACCCGCCAGCAAACCGGCACGCGATTTGATGGAACAAGAATACGCAAACGACAACTCGATTTTCCCGGGCGACGAAGTAAAAGCTAAGAGTTTTGTGGTTTTGCCCAAATCTCCCGATGCGGTTAAATTAAGCGTGCGGTTGTGGCAAGGTTTGAAAGCAGGTCAATAACCGCTTTTAAATAGGCCGTCTGAAAATACTTACATTAAAAAGCACCGTATCATTACGGTGCTTTTTTATTTAAATCGTCGACTAACAAAATAATATTTAACGATTGAGTTCAAGACGCCCAAAAGGCCGTCTGAACAACAGACAGCCTTTATTATTTACGCTTCGTCACAAGTTTAGAAACCGTTACTTACGACCGAAAATCAATGAAAGTACGGCCAAAATTAAGAAACCGATAAAGAGGATTTTCGCAATGCCCGCGGCACTTCCGGCAATACCGCCGAAACCGAAAACCGCAGCAATAATGGCAATCACAAAAAAGATTACAGAATAACGCAACATGATTTTTTCCTTTTTAAATGTTATAAATTCGATGTGTGACATCTCAAAATTCCGCTTTCCTGCTTCTCCATCTTATTGAAAAATATAAAGAAGTCACGGAATGCCATCACATTAACACACTGAATGACACTCTCCAATTGCATAAATTTACTTAAACCGCACTTTTAAAGGTTTACCGTCGCCTAAATAAAAATTAAATCAACAAAAAGTAAAAAAAAACAGTATCATAAAACTCTCCGATTTAGAGCAAAAATATATAACCACCTGATAAAAATAAACTTTTATATTTTATTAATATAAATGCAAAATTAAATATTACTGACAAATCTACGGTTTCAGTAAATCGACTTAAAAGAATACAATCAACTATATATTTTTAATATATTTTGTTAAGACATCTGAATTTTCCTTGGAAAACCACATCTATGCCTTACCTGTTTGTTACACCGATATGGTGCACACATCATTTGTATAAATCATTTATAAGGAAAGGAATCCACATGAATTGGGATCAAATCGAAGGCAAATGGGAACAACTGGTTGGCAAAGCAAAGGAAAAATGGGGCGAATTGACTGATGACGATTTGACTGTTGCTGCAGGCAAACGCGACCAACTCGCCGGAAAGCTTCAAGAGCGCTATGGTTATACCAAAGAGCAAGCTGAAAAAGAGTTGGATGATTGGATGAACAGCAATTAATCCCAATTAATTTGTAATGTTCAATTATTAAATTGAAACAAAAAACCCGCACAAAGCGGGTTTTTTATTATCAATAATCACAAATTCTATTTTAGGCGACAGAACCGCAATGCGATTTAGCCTTACTTTTTATTAATCAAAATAAGTTTGATACCGGCTTTCCCGCAGATGTCGGTATCAATGCATAACCGCTTTACCATGCAAAGCCATCATCAATTCTTCGCCGATCAAGGCCGGCAACTCGGCTTTGTGCGCCCATAAAACCAGCAGGGTCAGCACTTTTGCCATATCTACGGTAATTTCATCCGGCGGCAAGTGCAGCAGAGCATGCACGACAAATTCACGTTGTTCGCCATTAATGGCTTGGGCGTGATCTAAGAAATAGAGCAAATTAACCACGTCTTGCGGTAAAGACTCCAATTCTTCCCAACAATAAACGCGCATAACACCGCTGCGGTATTGAGTTTCTTCTACTTCCGGGCTGTTTGCCAACACTTCCAGCAACATCAAGGCTTGATTGATTTCAATATCATTGAAACCGATGTCTTCCAGAATCTGCCCTAAATCAGAAGGTGGAGGGCAAGCATCTAAGTCGTAAAAGTGTTTGATTAAAAAGGCGATTACATCAGCCATGATATATCCTTGTTGTTATTTGATTCTTTGATAGCGTCCACCCGGCATCGGGGAGACGATTTTCTCCAGTTCAAGTTCAAGCAACTGCGCGTATATGTCGGCAGCAGGCAGGTTTAACTGCTGCGCCAGAGTGTCGGGATGAACAGGGTCATATCCCAGTGCAGTTAAAAGCGGATGTTCAGACGGCCCCGTTGTGTGTGTTTGGGTATGGTTTTCTTTTTTCTGCTTTTCCTGCCGAATTGTTTGCTTATTTGTCTCCATCGGAGGCAACGATTGCAACAATTGCGGGCATTCGAGCAAAATGTCGTCTAAACATTCTACTAATTTCGCACCTTCTTTTATCAGCTTATGGCAACCTTTGCTGTGCGGGTTGTCAATAGAGCCGGGCACGGCCATCACTTCCCTCCCCATGTCTGCGGCCAACCTGGCAGTGATCAGCGAACCGGATTCCGGTGCCGCTTCCACTACCAATACTGCTTTAGACAAGGCCGCGATGAGACGGTTACGGCGCGGAAAATTGCCTGCCAGCGGACGGGTGTTAAGCGGAAATTCGCTCACAATCAGCCCGTTTTCAGCAATCCGATAAGCCAAATCTTTATTTGCCTGCGGGTAGATTCTATCTATCCCCGTACCCCATACCGCAATGGTGCCGCCTTGTGTTTCCAGCGCGCCCTGATGGGCTGCCGCATCAATACCGGAAGCCATACCTGAAACAACGCTGATACCTTGCTCTCCCAATGCTTTACCGAAATCGCGGGCAATCCGCATAGCTTGCGGTGTCGCATGCCTGCTTCCAACAATGGCAGCAGAAGAACGGTGTAAAAGCTCAACGCGCCCCCGTAAAAACAGCAATGGCGGAGGTGTAATACCTTCAGTCAGCATAACGGGGAAGTCGTTATCGCACAGCAACATCAAACGGCAATTTGCTTGTTGTTCCCACTCCAAAGCTGCTTCTGCGGCTTTGACGGCTTGCGCATTCTCTCCTTCCCATGCTGCAACAGCCTGTTTGTGGTGAACCAGTTGCCTCACTCTTTCAGCCGGTGCCGCCAAAGCAGCTTGCGCACTACCGTAATACTTTATCAGCGCTAAAAAACTTTCTGCTCCGATATACGGTGTTAGTGCAAGCTGTATCCAAGCGAATCTTTCTGAATCATTCATGGCAAACCCCGTAATGTTTGCATATGCACATAAAATAGTAATGTGCGTTATATTTTTATGTTTCACATTTTATATAATTTGTAATGGTTTGTTAACCATTTTCAAGAATAATTTACGAAAAACAGGTTAGCAAAGTGAAAAATGTGTCGTGAAAATACCAATAAAAAAGCACACATTGCTGTGTGCTTTTTTCAGACGGCCTTTAACCGGCTTGTTTTAATAGGGGTTTATATTGCTTTTAATGTTGTATTCATTATGTTCCGTATCATGCGACTCTTGTGGCGCATTCGGTACATGTTTCACATCATCTGCCATGTTGTCCAAGTCTTGACCCGGTTCGGAAGCGGCATCCCCAATGTTAATATTGGTTAAACTCTCCAATATGATGGCTGAAGCCAAATGCTCGCTGGTGCGGTAAACCATCGCCAAACCCACTTCTTCGGCCGGGATAGAAACATATTTCACCACACTTCTGCGGCCTTTCTCACCCTTTTCCAAATCTACCTTCACTTGGCGGCTGCGTTTGTACAGACTTAACACGGTGCCTTTATCCAAGCCGTCGGCTTCGCCTTTATTCAAAGTTATGGTTTGGAATTGGCCGGCTTCGCTCACACCGTCAAAAATAGAAACCACTTTAGCATCAATATGACGGCTCGGCGCGTGCGGCATCATTTGGAAGCTGTCGCGCTCGTCGGTCATTTTGACCAAGAAATCGCCTTTACGCACTTCTGATATAGCTTCTTCTACAACCATAGGTTGCGCAGTTTGGGTGGGCACTTTTACCAACGGATGCAAGCGGGTGTAGTATTCGTTGCCAGGCAAAGATTCCGCATCTTTCTCACTGCGCGCATCCAAAGCGCTGTTGGTGTAGGGCAACGTGCTGACGATGCCGCTGAACACCACTTCTTGCCCCAAATATTTCTTGGTCTCGGGATCAACAATATCTTTTCGCGCTCGATACACCAAATAACGACCCGGCTCGGTGATTCCGTATGCGTACACACGGTCGCCTTTGCTGTACAGAATGCGGTTGTCGGGGCCGTCGATCAGGCGGGGCGAATCTTGCGTCTGCATTTGCGGAATCACTTGCGGATGCTGCATAAACATACGGTAGAAATTCACATTAACGGTTTGGATGCCGTAACCCGAAGACACTTCGCGTACGCGCGGCGCCAATTTTACCACCGGAATGCCGTCGTTATAGGACGCGGCGTTATCAAAACCCAAGCGCGGTTGGCCGTTCACATAACGCAACACCAGCACCTGCCCCGGATAAATCATGTGCGGATTGCGGATTTCGCTGCGGTTGGCACCCCACAGGCGGTTCCATTGCCACGGGCTGTAAAGGTATTTGCCTGAAATACCCCATAATGTATCCCCTTGCTTGACCACATAACGCTTAGGCGCATCGGGGCGAACCTTCAGTCCGGCTGCCGCGGCGTGGCCTGAAAATGCCAAGCCTAAGGTGCAAAGCAGGGTTATAATACGTTTTTGCATGACTGCTCCCCTTGAAATCGAATTGATTGTCTTTAATTAACTTTAACAATGAGCGTAATGGCTCTTTGCGGATTGGACATGTAATAAAATCTGCGTAATATTTTATCACTGAATATTGCCGTTATCATAGCATTAAACACACATATTTTTACATTAGAGATTCAACTATGGCATTACTTAACATTCTCCAGTATCCCGACGAACGTCTGCACACTGTTGCAAAACCGGTAGCCGAGATCGACGGGCGTATCCAAACACTGGTCGGCGACATGCTGGAAACCATGTACGAAGCACGCGGCATCGGCTTGGCTGCCACGCAAGTCAACGTGCATGAGCGCGTGGTCGTGATGGATTTGTCGGAAGAGCAAAACGAACCGCGGGTATTCATCAATCCGACCATTACCCACAAAGACGGCGAAACCACTTATGAAGAAGGCTGCCTGTCCGTACCCGGCATCTACGACACCGTAACCCGTGCGGAACGTGTAACAGTAGAAGCTTTGAATGAAAAAGGCGAAAAATTTACGCTGGAAGCCGACGGCCTGCTTGCCATCTGCATTCAGCACGAGTTGGATCATTTGGCAGGTAAAGTATTTGTGGAATATCTATCCACATTGAAACAAAACCGCATCAAAACCAAGCTGAAAAAACGTGCCAAGCACAACCTGTAAACTCTTGTTCAGACGGCCTTTTAAACTATGAAAGTGATTTTTGCCGGCACGCCCGATTTCGCCGCATCCGCCTTATCGGCCATCGCCGAGGCAGGCTTTGACATTCCATTGGTGCTGACCCAACCCGACCGCCCCAAAGGACGCGGCATGCAGCTTCAGCCCAGCCCCGTAAAGCAAACAGCTCTGGAGCTGGGTTTAACCGTAGCCCAACCGCAAAGCCTGCGCCATGAAGACGCGCAAGAACTGTTGCATAAACAACACGCTGATGTAATGGTGGTAGCGGCCTACGGCCTTATTCTGCCTCAAGCCGTACTCGATATTCCTACGCATGGCTGCTTAAACATCCACGCCTCGCTGCTGCCCCGCTGGCGTGGAGCCGCGCCCATCCAACGCGCTATTGAGGCAGGAGATGCCGAAACAGGCGTTTGCATCATGCAGATGGACGCAGGCTTGGATACCGGCAATGTGGTCAGCGAACACCGCTACACCATTCAAAACACCGATACTGCCGGAAAAGTACACGACGCGTTGGCGCATATCGGTGCGCAAGCCATCGTGGCCGATTTGCAACGCCTGCAACAAGAAGGCCGTCTGAACAGCATGCCCCAGCCGGAAAACGGCGTTACCTATGCCAACAAATTAAACAAAGAAGAAGCCCGCATCAATTGGAGCGAACCCGCCCATATCATCGAGCGCAAAATCAGGGCATTCAACCCCGTGCCCGCCGCCTGGGCGGAATACCAAGGCAAACCTCTGAAAATCTGGCAAGCCGAAGTAGTGGAAGGTCAGGGAGAAGCCGGCACAGTGCTGCAATGCCGTTCAGACGGCCTGATTGTCGCGTGCGGACAACACGCCCTGAAAATTACCGAATTACAGCCGGCAGGCAGCAAACGCATGAATATAGCTGCTTTTGCGACGGGAAACCGTATTGAAACGGGAGAACGCCTGTGAGTATGGCTTTGGCGCAAAAGTTGGCGGCAGATACAATAACAGCAGTTGCATCCGGGCAAAACCTGCAAGATGTACTGGCAAACGTGCGTGCCGCGCATCCGGAACTAAGCCCGCAGGAAAACGGCGCCCTGCAAGACATTGCCTACGGCTGCCAACGTTACGGCGGCAGTTTGCGTTATATGTTGGGCAAAATGCTCAATAAGCCCATTACCGAACCCAAACTCGAAAGCCTCCTGATTGCCGCACTGTATCAACTGAACCACACCGCCAACGCTCCTCATGCGGTGGTCAACGAAGCCGTTGATACAGCCGCCAAAATCGGCAAAGGGCAATACCGTTCGTTTACCAATGCCATATTGCGCCGCTTCCTGCGCGAACGCGAAAAACTGAATGCCGGCTGCAAACACAACAATGTTGCCAAATACAACTTGCCCGAATGGTGGGTTCGCTATCTGCAAAACCATTATCCGAAACATTGGCACAACATGGTTGCCGCATGGCAGCAGCACCCGCCGATGACTTTGCGCGTCAACCGCCGTAAAAGCGACGCCCAAACTTATCTGAAACTGTTGGCGCAAGAAGGCATCGCCGCCACCGCTTTAGACGACTATGCCGTCATGTTGGCGGAAGCCGTACCGGTAAGCCGCCTGCCCGGTTTTTCAGACGGCCTCGTATCGGTACAAGATTTCGGCGCACAGCAAGCAGGCTATCTGCTGAACCCGCAAAACGGCGAACGCATTCTCGATGCCTGCGCCGCACCCGGCGGCAAAACCGGCCACATATTGGAACTTGCCGACTGCAACCTGACTGCCTTGGATATTGATGAAGGCCGTCTGAAACGGGTGGCCGACAACTTAAATAGATTGAATGCCCGTGCCGAAGCGCTCCTATGTGCCGACGCACAAGACATTGAAAAATGGTATGACGGCCGGCCTTTCGATGCCATCCTAGCCGACGTACCCTGCACCGCCTCGGGCGTGTTGAAACGCAATCCCGACATCAGATGGCTGCGCCGCCCCGGCGATGCCGTCAAAACCGCGCGCCAGCAGGAAGCGTTGCTCGACGCACTCTGGCAAACCCTGACGAAAAACGGCAGAATGCTTTTAGCAACCTGCTCGATATTCGTAGAAGAAAACGAACAGCAGCTGCAAAAATTTTTAAACCGCCATGCCGACGCCCGATGTGTAGAGTCGCATGTGCTTTTACCCAACAAACAGCAAGATGGCTTTTATTACGCGCTTATTCAAAAACAGTAAACTACTGTTATTGCCCATTCTGCTGGCCTTATCTTTTCAGACGGCCGCAGAAGGGATAAGTGCAACCCGCTCTTTAGCCACCTTAACCTCATCGGGGCAAATGTCGGTCAGCAGCCGTTTCGCAACCACACTGCCCGACCAGCTCAAACAAGCCCTCAATCAGGGCGTGCCTTTGAATTTCACGCTGAATTACCAGCTTTCCGCGCCTACCATTGCCTCCTACCGTTTCAAACTCGAGCATCTGGTCGGCAGCGGCAACACCATTCAATACAAACTTTCCTACCATCCGCTAACCAACCGCTACCGCGTTACCGTGGGCACTTTTTCCACAGAATACAACAGCTTGGAGACAGCCTTGCGCGGTGTCGGCGCCGTAGCCAACTGGCGCGTGCTGCACAACGGGGCGCTTAGCGGCGTTTCGCCCAAAGAGACCAAAGCCGAAATCAGGCTTTCATTAAGCACCTCCCAACTTCCCAAACCTTTTCAGATTAATGCGCTGACTTCGAAAAGCTGGCAGCTGGATTCCGGCTGGCAGTCCCTCACCATCACGAAGGAGTAAGCCATGCGTCACTTTCTTCTGATTGCCGGACTGCTTTCCTTTATTTCTCTGTATATTCTGACACTGGCAACGGAAAACGATAGCGACCTAAGTCATTATTTTTGGTGGATTATTGCAGCCAGCGGCGCTTTAGTTGTCGTATTGCTGGGGCTGCTGGTTCGCTATGTGCGGCTGCTGCTGCGCGACGTACGCAAAGGCGTATTCGGCTCTCAAATCGCCCGCAGGCTGGCCGGTATGTTTACACTGGTTGCGGTGTTGCCCGGGCTGTTTCTGTTTGGCGTATCGGCTCAATTTATTTCCAACAGCATCAATTCCTGGTTCGGCAACGATACGCACGAAGCCTTGGAGCGCGGCCTGAATTTGAGTAAATCGGCTTTAAATCTCTCGCTCGACAACGCCGTGCGCCAAGCCGTACCCATCCAAATCGACTTAATCGGCGCCTCTTCTTTAGGGCAAAACCTCCCTCAAACGCTGAAAAACCTGCCCGGCAACCAACGTTTTGACCAACTCGCCGTTTACAACATCCAAAACAATCAAGCAGATGTCGTGCGCAACATCAGTAATCTGCCAGAACCAAAGCTCGACGAATCCTCACGCAAAACATTGCTCGATACCGGCTCGGCCAGCAGCATCGAAAACCTGAATAACGCACTTTACGCACAAGGCTGGATGATTTTGGACGACGGCACCAACCGTTCCCGCGCTTTATTCTTCCGCCAAGCCGTGCCTGCCGATGTAGCCAAAGATGCCATCCTGATTGAAGCCGCCCGCGCCAAATACGCCGAGCTGACCTACGCCAAACAAGGCCTGCAACGCTTCTTTCTGGTAACCCTGCTGGTAGCCACCTTGCTGGCGATTATGCTGGCTTTGGTGATGGCGCTGTATTTCGCACGCCGTTTTGTGGAGCCGATATTGTCGTTGGCAGAAGGCGCGCGTGCCGTAGCACAAGGCGATTTCTCGCAAAAACGGCCGATTTTCCGCAACGATGAATTCGGCAGATTAACCCATCTCTTCAACCACATGACCGAGCAGTTGAGCATTGCCCAAGCAGCCAACGAACGCAACCGCCTGCAACAAGAAGCCGCGCGCCATTATCTTGAGTGCGTGTTGGAAAGCCTGACTACCGGCGTCGTTACCCTAGACGATAAAGGCCGTCTGAAAACATTCAACCACAGTGCGGAAGAAATCCTCGGCATTTCCTTGGAAAGCATGATCGGCAGCAGCTGGTATGAATGGCAGGGGAAATCTCCGCAGCAGTCAGTGCTGGCCGAGACCTTTGCTTCGATTATCGACACCGCGCCGGTCGACAAACCCGTACAGCTAAGCTATGCCGCTCCCGACGAATCCCGCATATTACTGGCCAAAGCCACCATTCTGCCCGACGACAACGATAACGGCATCGTGATGGTCTTTGACGACATCACCGCCTTGGTTAGAGCGCAAAAAGAAGCGGCTTGGGGCGAAGTAGCCAAACGGCTGGCGCACGAAATCCGCAACCCCCTCACCCCCATCCAACTCTCGGCAGAAAGATTGGCATGGAAATTGCATGACAAGCTCAGCGGTCAGGACGCGCAGATTCTCACGCGCTCTACAGATACGATAGTCAAACAGGTTGCGGCATTGAAAGAAATGGTCGAAGCGTTCCGAAACTATGCCCGAGCGCCCGCACTTAAACTCGAACAGCTTGATTTAAACCAAATTATTGAGGAAGTTTTGCTGCTCTATGAGGGCAGTAAGTGTACATTCGAGGCCGATTTGAGTAATATATCTTTTTCAATCGCCGCCGACACCACCGCCATGCGGCAGGTTTTGCACAATATTTTCAAGAATGCAGCCGAAGCCGCCGAAGACGAACCTTCGCCCCGCGTGCGTGTATCCACACAAGCTGCCGACGACGACCAAGTGCTGCTGACCGTAAGCAACAACGGCAAAAGTTTCAGCAAAGAAATGCTGCAGCACGCATTCGAGCCTTATGTTACCGACAAACCGACGGGCACCGGTTTAGGCTTGCCCGTGGTGAAGAAAATTATCGAAGAACATGGCGGCCGCATCAGCCTCTCCAACCTGCCTGAAGGCGGCGCCGCTGTTAATATAGTCTTACCCAGATTGGTATAAACATTATGCGCAGTACTGATATTTTAATTGTTGATGATGAAATCGGCATCCGCGATCTTCTCTCCGAGATTCTTCAAGACGAAGGCTACACCGTAACCCTCGCCGAGAATGCCGAAGAAGCCCGCCAGCTCCGCCACCAAACCCGTCCGGCTATGGTGTTGCTGGATATTTGGATGCCCGATTGCGACGGCATCACGCTATTAAAAGAATGGGCGAAAAACGGCCAGCTCAATATGCCTGTGGTAATGATGAGCGGCCACGCCAGTATCGATACCGCAGTTGAAGCCACCAAAATCGGCGCATTGGATTTTCTGGAAAAACCCATCGCCCTGCAAAAACTGCTCAGCACCGTAGACCGCGCGCTGAAATACGGCGAAATGCAGGCCGCATCGGGCTTATCGCTCGACAAACTCGGCAACAGCCCTTCCATTCAAGAGCTAAACCGCGCGCTTGAAGCCGTTGTGAAACAAAACAAACCCGTTTTACTTTGCGGCGAACCGGGTTCTCCGTTTGAATTGGTAGCACGTTATTTCCATAAAAACGGCACGCCGTGGGTGGAGCCGGGCAAAACCGAACACATCGTCGATATTCCTTTGGAACTGCTGCAAAAAGCCGGCGGCGGTATTTTGTATTTGGGCGACATCGCACAATACAGCCGCAGCATTCAGCAAGGCATTGCCTTTTTGCTGACCAAAGCCGAGCGCAGCAATGTACGCATTATTTGCGCCAGCAGCCGTCCGCTGACCGAATCTGCCGAAAACTCCACCATCGATGCCAAACTGCAAGAAGCACTTGCGCCTTATGTGATTCAGATTCCGCCTTTGCGCAACCAAGCCGACGACATCGTGTTTTTGGTTGACCAGATTCTGAGCGAATTGGCCGAAACACAAAAAATTCCTTTGGTTAAGTTCAGCACCGGCGCCTTGAACATCTTGCGCCAGTACGATTGGCCGGGCAACCTCGACCAATTGCGAAGCGTGGTAAAAAATCTGGCGATTACCGCCGAAAACAGCGCGGTGGAAGAGCAAGCCGTCAATGCGGTGTTGGGCGGACAAATGAACCGCGCGCCCGTTTCCGAAATGGTCGGCGGCTTCAATTTCAACATGCCTTTGCGCGAATTGCGCGAAGAGTTGGAACGTCGCTATTTTGAATACCATATTGTTCAAGAAAGCCACAACATGAGCCGCGTGGCGCAGAAAGTGGGTTTGGAAAGAACGCACCTCTACCGCAAACTGAAACAGCTGGGCATCAATTTCTCCCGCCGCAACAGCGACAAATCTAATGATGATTAAAGCCCGCTAAACATTTCAGAAGGCCTCCTATGCCTTATCAAAATCCCCGAACGTGTTTGATAACATGCTCGGGGATTCTTATGAATATTCCATATTTTTACCGCCAGTCATCTTATTCAGACGGCCTCAGGTATTGCGTTGAATAATATTGCGGCCTCAACCATCGGCAACCTATTCGGCGCACCATGTATCCGCCACCCAGCCGTACATTGAGCGCACACAACTGTTTGTTTTAAATAAATCTAAAGATAATCAGATAATCATGAACCACCCTACTCCCATCAGACACGATGCTTTGCAAAGAAGCCGCAGCTACCATGCGGCGAAAGAAATCAGCCGTTATCTTGACGACTACTATATCGACGGCATACTGGGCTTAATCCCCGTGGCGGGCGATGTGGTTTCACAGAGTTTTCACGCCGTGTTTCTGTATTTGGCGGCGGTGAAACTGCGTTCGGTCAGATTGACTGTGGTTGTGTTGTTCAACAGCCTGATGGACATTCTGATCGGCCTGATTCCTTTTCTGGGCGACGTGTTGGACTTTATCAATAAGTCGCACAAGCGCAATTTTGCCCTGATTGAAGGTTTCGCATTGGGCGACAAAGCCGTAATCAGCCAAGTCAACCGCAGAGCGGCGATGGCGGCAGTGGGCATTTTGCTGCTGTTGGCGGGAATCGTGTTGCTGCTGAAATGGTCGTGGGCTTTGATGGTATGGCTTTACCATTGGCTGCCGACGCTTTTCGCTTGATAGCGCTAACGGAACACTGACCCCGGATTGCCGCCTTTTCCTTGCGCTAAAACCACGGGCAGAGATGAAATATGCTTTTTTAATGATATAAAGCAGAAATTAAGAAACTTGTTGGCATATAGGCCGTCTGAATAGGGTTTCAGACGGCCTATTGTATTGTCTAAAACAACGCTTAGCACAATAAATCCACCGCTCCGCCGACAAACAAACACAAACATGTAGCGGCTGAGTATAGTTAAACGGTTTATATCCGCAACTGAAAGGCAGTAAACTTCCGTTTCAGACGGCCTGTATATCGCCCCGCCGCGTTCAAGCCAAGCCGCAGCAGCCGCTGTTTTACACGGCTTTGAAGAAGAGATGCAGCCCTATCCCGCACCCCAACGGAACTGCCCTGCCCGATTTTCCGAAAGTCTGCTTATGAAAAAACTCACTACTGCTTTAGCCGCCGCAGGATGCCTTGCCGCATTGTCCGGCTGTCAGATAATGTCTGCACCCGCAACCAAACCCGCCGAAAACATAACCGCTGCCGAAACGGTGGAAGACGTGACCGCGGTAACCGAGGTATTCGGCGACGGGCAGAAAATTACCGCAGCCGTGGTTCAATACAACCAGCCCGTGAGCAATGAATCGCTTGATGTGGAAGACTTCGCCGTCGCAGGCCGCACGGTAACTAAAGTTTACGGCAACGACGCGCCCGTTACCGCATCCGATGCAAAAGACGGCAAATATGTAGTGGTAGAGCTTTCCCAAAAAGACGAAGACGCCGTAGCCTTCGGCGTTGAAGGCCGCGACATCATCCGCCGCCGCCCCGAATTGAGAATCACCCAAACCGGCGATGTGGCCGATACTGCGGGCAACGTGATTATCCCCGACGGCAAAGAGCGCGAAACCAAACAAGCCGCCAATCTGATTGTGGACGACTTCAAGCAGGCTCAATTTGCCGACCCGCTTACCGGCATTTCACTCAACTACAACCTTTTCGTGCCGAAAAATTACGACGCGAAAAAATCCTACCCGCTGGTTTTGTTTATCCACGATGCTGCCGTGGCCGGTAACGACGTAAAAAACACCTTGAAGCAAGGCTTGGGCGCAGTAGTGTGGGCCTCTCCCGAATCACAGGCCAAACACGAAGCGCTGGTGCTGGCTCCGCAATTCGACCGCAAATCCATGAGCCGCCAAGCAACGGGCAAAGAACCGGAAGCCGTGGTTAACCTGATCAAACATTTGGAAACCGAATACAGCATCGACCCTGCACGCCGCTACGCCACCGGCCAATCCGCCGGCGGCATGATGCAGATGGCCATGAACGCCAAAAATCCCGATTTCTTTGCCGCTTCCTACCTCATCGCCCCGCAATGGGAAGCCGCCAAAACCGCCGCGCCGCTGGCTAAAAACAAAATGTGGATTGTCGTGGCGGAAGACGATGAAAAAGTCCATAAAAACATGAATGCCATTACCGCCTCTTTGCAAAAACACGGCGCGAAAGTGGCCAAAAAAATGTGGAGCGGCATGGCCACACCGTCCGAACTTGATGCCGAAGTTTCTGCCATGCGCGGACAAAATGCCAATATCCACTACACCGTGCTGCAAAAAGGCACGGTTGCGCCCGCCGGCCAAACCGACAACGGCACCGCCAGCCACGCCAACACTTGGCGGATTGCCTATGCCATTGAAGGCATACGCGATTGGTTGTTTGAACAACGCAAACCGTAAACATCAGGCCGTCTGAAAAACCATATCCGCTCTCTTAAAAATAAAAGCAGATATCCAATCAAACTCCAGACTAAAGGCCGCTCACAAACCAAGAGGCCGTCTGAACATTTTCAGACGGCCTCTTCATCATCTTCATTAACCATCAACAGCACATCAACGATACGCCTCTACGCACACCTCTTCACCCGCCGCCGCAGTCAGCGCCTGATTCAACACCGCAAAAAACTCGCTGCCGTCGCGCGTTGCCAGCCATTGGCCGTCTTTCTCCGCAAAATGATAGCCGCCGCTTTTCGCCGCAATCCACAATTCCTGATTGGGCGTGTGCCGGTTCACAATAATCTGCGTACCGTCGCCCGCTTCGATGGTTAACACATTACCGTTCAGGCGGCAGTCGAAATCCCAGCCGCCCTCGTCGATTTGGTCTTCAATATGGGTAAATAAAGCATCGGAATGCTGTAAAAATTCGCTTTCGGTCATCATGGCTTTGTATATTGGTACGTTTTTGTTTAAGATACCGAATCTTGCCACATTCACCCGTGTGATGAAAGAACTATCATGAAACCAGTCCTGTTTTTACTCTCCGCCGCATTCGTCTTAAGCGGCTGCGGCTACAAAGGCGATCTATACCTGCCCAAAGAAAACGACAAAGCCCGCTTCGGCGTGATACAGACCGGCCTGCAATTCGAAACCAAAGAACCCACCGCCCCCACACAATAATCATGACCCTACACTGCGAAAACATCCCGCTTACCCGCTTGGCCGACGAATTCGGCACCCCGCTCTACGTGTACAGCCAATCCGCGCTCACCGAAGCCTTCCAAGCCTACACCGATGCCTTCTCCACCCTGCAACCGCTGATCTGCTACGCCGTTAAAGCCAACGGCAACCTGAGCATACTCAAACACTTCGCCTCACTCGGCAGCGGCTTCGACATCGTATCCGGCGGCGAACTCGCCCGCGTATTGGCTGCAGGCGGCGATGCCGGCAAAACCATCTTTTCCGGCGTCGGCAAAAGCGAAGCAGAAATCGAATTCGCCCTCAACGCCGGCGTATTGTGCTTCAACGTAGAAAGCCTGCCCGAGCTGGACCGCATCCAAGCCGTAGCAGAGCGCCTCGGCAAAACCGCCCCCATTTCCCTGCGCATCAACCCCGATGTCGATGCCAAAACCCACCCCTACATTTCCACCGGCCTCAAATCCAACAAATTCGGCATCGCCTACGCCGACGCCCTAGAAGCCTACCGCCACGCCGCCCGTTTAGGCCGTCTGAAAATCGTCGGCATCGACTGCCATATCGGCTCCCAGCTCACCGACCTAAGCCCCCTCGTCGAAGCCTGCGAACGCACCCTGCTGCTGGTCGATAAACTCGCCGCCGAAGGCATCACGCTCGAACACATCGACTTAGGCGGCGGCGTCGGCATCGTGTACAACAACGAAGACGTGCCCGACTTAAAAGCCTACGCCCAAGCCGTCGCCAAACTCATGGCCGGCCGCCCCCTCAAACTCATGCTCGAACCCGGCCGCAGCCTGGTCGGCAACGCAGGCACATTGCTGACCTGCGTCGAATTTGTCAAACAAGGCGAAGAAAAGAATTTCGTCATCGTCGATGCCGCCATGAACGACCTCATGCGCCCCGCCCTTTACGAAGCCTACCACCGCATCGAAGTCGTCGAACCCGGCAACACCGCACCGTTTACCGCCGATATCGTCGGCCCCATCTGCGAAACCGGCGACTTCCTCGGCCAAAACCGCACCCTCGCCTGCACCGCCGGCGACCTGCTCGCCATCCGCAGCGCCGGCGCATACGGCAGCAGCATGGCCAGCAACTACAACACCCGCAACCGCGCCGCCGAAGTGTTGGTAAACGGCGCAGAAGCCAAACTCATCCGCCGCCGCGAAACCATCGAGCAGCAACTTGCCAACGAGCAAGCCTGTTTATAACGGATATCGGCCATAGTGATTTAAATCGTTGAGATGCAGGAAGGCCGTCTGAAAATGAATTGCCCAAAGTTTAAAGGGCGGTTTATTTTCAGACGGTCTTTTTGCTTCTCGAGGCTTGATCAATACATTAGTAGCAACTGTGTTGCTACATGTAGGTTACGGCTTGCTTTACTTAATGAAAGCAGAGTTTCACTCTTTAAGTGAAATAATCCATTGAGGATTAAGCTCTTGTAATTTTTCAACAGTTAATGATCTAGGTATTTGATGTACATACTGATATCCATTTCTTTCAAATTTGAAGAGTGTCCTTCTAGCCTTGGGGACTGCTGCTAATTTGGGTACTTGAATAATCCATTTCAGGCTTTCATCGTCAAGATACGTACAAATTTCTTGAATATTGTCTGTATCGAATAGAGCTCCTCGCCAAGAGGTATGATGGTTAGTTCTTATGTTGAATAATTGGGCTAAATAAAAATTAGCCCCGTCCAACTTAGTACCGTTCAACTTAGTACCGTCCAACTTAGCACCGGCCAACTTAGCCCCTTTCAAATCAGCACCGTTCAAGTCAGCTTCGTTTTTCAACTCAGCCCCAGTCAAATCAGCCCCTTTCAACGCAGCCCCCTTCAACTTAGCATTGTTCAACTTAGCTTTATTCAACGTAGCGTTGTTCAACTTAGCGTTATTCAACGTAGCATTGTCCAACTTAGCTTTGTTCAAGTTAGCACCGTTCAAGTTAGCCGAGATCAAATCAGCCCCATTCAACTTAGCCCCGTTCAAGTCAGCTCCAGTCAAGTCAGCTCCAGTCAACTTAGCTTCGTTCAACTTAGCTCCGTTCAACTTAGTTCCATTCAGCTTAGCTCCGCTCAACTTAGCCCCATTCAACTCGGCCATTTTTAAATAAGCGTATTTCAAATTGATTCTGCTGCAATTCAAATCTTCCGAAAGCAACTTCAACACTTCCTTATCCAATCCAGACAAATGCAAATTCAAATAGGGTAAATAGAGATTGGGAAATACTTCGGGATAACGGCGCAGATGTATACCGCCATCTGCTAACAACACTTCGGTCAGTGCAATGGCTAAAGGACTGTTTTTCAGCTTTTCAGAATCTGGCTTCTGGTTATTTTCCTCATCATCTTCCACCTGCTTAAATAAAGCCAACCATGCCGAAGTCAGCAGGTTGAGTGCGGGTTTACGGAAGCCGTCACCATGATCACCGCAATAAAATGGCTTCAGCATATAGACAGCTGCCACCTGTAAACCAACTGCACCGTCTTGGCGGCTATGGCTGGGAATATGTCGAGATTGGCCTGCTTCACCGTATTCACGGCTGGTTTCGGTTTCAGGAGTTGTATCCGTTGTTTCCTCCTGATTTCCCTCTTGCCTGGATGAATTATTCTCTACTGGGGTTTCTATCTTTTTAGTCCTCTCTACGATTTTATCCTCTACCAAATGTAAACCACTGACCCATTCGGCAATTTTCTGAAATTCTTTCAAATTCACATCTTTACGTTGGTTTTCCAGTTGATGAACAGTATTTTCATCACGGAATTTCCAAACAAAAAATGCAATAGGGCTGGAAATCAATAAGGTAATTAATGTCCAAACGCCAGTAGTGGTGAGAATTTTTTCAATAGTGATAAAAGATAAAGCCAAAATAATCGGCAACGTGAAAAGGACAACAACAACTGCCAAGATTGCCTCTATAGTAAACACCAATAGAATTTGTTCGTGTCGCGGTTTTGCCAAAAGTTGATTCCAATAGGGTTGTATCGACTCTACAAATTTTTTTAAATATATTTTTTTCTTGTCAAATAGGGCTTTAATTTTTGATTGTTCCATCATGTATTTTCCTTTTTTAGCAACCATAGGCCAGATTCTTAAATCCGACAAAGTGTTTCAGCTTCCCTCAAAAAGTCGGATACAAGTATCCGACCTACGGCCTGAAAAATTATTTTTCAGACGGCCTTTTATTTATTCAAATCAATGAGCCTCTTCCCAATTCTCTCCCACGCCCACTTCGGCCACCAGCGGCACGCCCAGCATGCCGTTGGCTACGCCTGCCATAATCTCGGGCAGTTTTGTTTTCACTAAATCCAGTTCCGATTCGGGCACTTCCAGCACCAGTTCGTCGTGCACTTGCATGATGAGTTTGCTTTGGAGGCCGTCTGAAACGAGCCAGTTGCGGACGGCGATCATGGCGCGTTTGATAAGGTCGGAGGCGGTGCCTTGCATGGGGGCGTTGATGGCGGCGCGTTCGGCTCCGGCGCGGGCGTTGGCGTTTTTGTTGTGGATGTCGGGCAGGTAGAGGCGGCGGCCGAACAGGGTTTCTACGTAGCCTTGGGCGGCGGCTTGTTCTTTGGTGCGCTGCATGTAGTCGGCCACGCCGGGGTAGCGGGCGAAGTAGCGGTCAATAAAGTTTTTGGCGGAAAGGTTGTCGATGCCCAGTGATTTGGCGAGGCCGTATTGGCCCATGCCGTAGATGAGGCCGAAGTTGATGGTTTTGGCGTAGCGTCGCTGTTCGCTGCTCACGCTCTCTTGTGCGACGCCGAACACTTCGGCGGCGGTGCGGCGGTGGATGTCTTCGCCGTTTTTAAAGGCTTCGATCAGGGTTTTGTCGCCGCTCAAATGCGCCATGATACGCAACTCGATTTGGGAATAGTCGGCGGACACAATCACGCTGCCTGCGGGTGCGGTAAAGGCGCGGCGCACGCGGCGGCCTTCTTCGGTGCGGATGGGGATGTTTTGCAGGTTGGGGTTGTTGCTGGCGAGGCGGCCGGTGATGGCGACGGCTTGGGCGTAGGTGGTATGCACGCGGCCGGTGTGCGGGTTGATCATTTCGGGCAGTTTGTCGGTGTAGGTGGACTTGAGTTTGGCCAAACCGCGGTTTTGTAAGATGATTTTGGGCAGCGGGTAGTCGGGCGCGAGTTGTTCGAGCACGGCTTCGTTGGTGGAAATGCCGCCGGAGGCGGTTTTTTTCAGCCCTTTGGTGGGAATGCCCATTTTGTCGAACAGGATTTCTTGCAGTTGTTTGGGCGAGTTGAGGTTGAAGGGCTGACCTGCGGCTTCGTAGGCTTGCTGCTCCAGTGCCAGCAGTTGGGTGCCGAGTTCGTGGCTTTGTTGGGCGAGTTCGTTTTTGTCGATGAGTACGCCGTTGCGCTCCATTTCAAACAGCACTTGGGCCACGGGCAGCTCCATGTTTTGATACATTTCCAGCTGTTTTTCGTCCATTTGTGCTTTCAGATGGCCTTCGATACGCAGGGCGAAATCGGCATCTTGGGCGGCGTATTCGGTGGCTTGTTCGAGGCCGACATCGGCAAACGAAATCTGTTTCGCGCCTTTGCCGCACAGGGATTCGTAGGTGATGGTGGGCAGGCCGAGCCAGCGTTGGGAAAGTTCGTCGAGGCCGTGCCCCAAGTGGCTTTCGATAATATAAGATGCGAGCATGGCATCGCCGGCAATGCCGTTCAGGGCAATACCGTAGTTGGCAAAAATGTGTTGGTCGTATTTGAGGTTTTGGCCGATTTTTTTGAGTTCCGCATTCTCCAAATGGGGTTTCAGACGGCCTAATACGTCTTGCAAATCAAGCTGTTCGGGCGCGGCGGTGGGCGTGTGACCGAGCGGGATATACACGGCTTCGCCTGCTTTGAAAGCGATGCTGATGCCGACGAGCTGCGCTTCCATCGGGTTGAGGCTGGTGGTTTCGGTGTCGATGCCGATGGTGTCGGCTTGCGACAATTTACTCAACAGGGCGGCGAATTGGCTTTCGGTGGTAATGGCTTGATAATCCAGCGTTGCAGGGGCTTGGGCGATGCCGATTTCTTTTTCAGACGGCCTCTCTGCGGCTAATGCGGCCTGTTCGCCGATATGCGCCGCGCCGAACAAATCGCCGTTGCCTTCGTGCATGCGCTCTTCGGCTTCTTTCAGCCAAGTGCGGAAGTTGAGGCGTTTGAATTCCACCGCCAGTTGCGACCATTTCGGCGTGGTGCGGCGCAGACTTTCGAGGCCGTCTGAAAGATCGCCATGTAAATCCACATCGGTTTTGATGGTAACGAGTTGGTAAGAAAGGGGCAGTTGCGGCAGCGCGGCTTGCAGGTTTTCGCCTACTTTACCTTTGATTTCAGACGCATGTTCCATCACGCCTTGCAGCGTACCGTATTGTTCCAGCCATTTCACGGCGGTTTTGGGCCCGCATTTGTCCACGCCGGGTACGTTGTCCACTTTGTCGCCGATTAAGGTCAGATAATCAATGATTTGATCGGGGCGCACGCCGAATTTGTTTTTCACGCCGTCGATGTCGAGCTTTTCGTTGCTCATGGTGTTGACAAGGGTAACGTGCTCGGACACCAGCTGCGCCATGTCTTTGTCGCCGGTGGAAATCACCACGTTCCAGCCCGCTTCCTCGCCTTGCTTGGCCAGCGTGCCGATCACGTCGTCTGCCTCCACATCCGGCACAATCAACACCGGCCAGCCCATCAGCTGCACCAGTTCGGGCAGCATTTCGGCTTGCGGGCGCAGTTCGTCGGGCATCGGCGGGCGCGTGGCTTTGTAGTCGGGATACATTTTGTGGCGGAAGTTTTCGCCCTTGGCATCAAACACCACCGCGCAATAGTCGTGCACATAATCGGCACGCAGGCGGCGCAGCATGTTGAGCACGCCGTACAACGCGCCGGTGGGCGTGCCGTCGGGCGCGGTAAGCGGTGCCATGGCGTGAAACGCGCGGTAGAGATAGGAAGAGCCGTCGACAAGGAGGAGGGTTTGGGACATGGTATGAGGCCGTCTGAAAAGGTTATAGATGGGTGGATTATAACGGAATCAATAGCAAACGGCGGCAAGCCTGCCCTACCAACCCAAGGCCGTCTGAAAAACATGAACACTTACTTTTCAGACGGCATGTGGTCGGTTCCACACTTCACATATTTCGTTCCATTCAAAAAAGGCGGCGGCGCAACACCGTTTTCAAACAAAGCAAACGCACGCCGCACACGAGCGAAATTTCATAATCATAGGTAATAAAAACACACAAATCGCGCCGAACAGCCCCCAATCCCTACCGTCAGCCCCGGCTTGCTTCCCATGCCGTCTGAAAAACCTTAAAATGCCCAATCCTTTAATAATAAACGTTCAATTACAACACTATGCCCGTCTGCGTCTGTCCTCACTGCAAAACCCGTTTGTGGGTTAAAGATACGCAACTGAATGTTGCGCAAGGTTTCGTCGTGTGCCGAAAGTGCGAAGGCTTGTTTCAGGCGAAAAACCACATCGCCGAAACACCGAAAAACATCGACCCCAGCCTCTTGCTGAATGCCGTTACCGATACCAAGCTGGTTCACTCCATCGGCCCGCAGGTGCGCACGCGCAAAACACTGTCCAAGCATGAAATTGCCGACCTGCTCGACAACATGCTGGTTACCGATGCCCGCAATTCCGCCAAAGCCGCCACCGCAGCCAAAATGAAAGGCCCTGCCCAACCTGCGCCCGCTATACCCGCGTCCGGCCCGATGCCCGTGCACATGCCGCAGCAAGAGCCGAAAAAAGACGGCTTCAACTGGACGCTGGCCACATTGGTTGCACTAACCGTATTGATCATGCAGCTTTTTTACCTAGTGCTGTTACTGAATTGAGATGACCGCCTCCGTTGATTTCATCCGCGACTTCCGCGAAGCCGCCCCCTATATCCACTACCTGCGCGGCAAAACGCTGGTTGTGGGCATAGCGAGCAGCCTGTTCGGCGGCACCGCGCTGCCCACGCTCGCCGCCGATTTAAACTTAATCGCCAGCTTGGGCGTGCGTTTGGTGGTGGTACACGGTTCGCGCACACAAATCAACGTTTTATCCGAAACCGCCGGCATCACGCCGCAATACCACAACGGCCGCCGCATCACCGACGACACCATGCTGGTTTACGCCAAACAAGCCTGCGGCATGGTGCGCAGCGACATCGAAGCCGCCCTGTCCTTCGGCCTTTCCCAAACCCCTTTGCGCGGTAAACCCCTCAATATCGCCGGGGGCAATTTTGTTTCCGCCCGCCCGCTCGGCGTGATCGACGGCATCGACATGGGCTACACCGGCGTCGTTCGCAAAATCAACACCGAAAGCATCGTACGCAACCTCAACGAAGGCGCGCTGGTGCTCATCAGCCCGCTGGGGCATTCGCTCAGCGGCAAAACCTTCAACCTCAGCATGGGCGACATCGCCGAAAGCACAGCCATCGCCCTGCAAGCCGAAAAACTGATTTACATGGTGGGCCAAGAAGGCATATTGGACGCGCAAGGCAATGTGTTGTCCAACCTTTCCGCCGAAGAAGCCCGCAGCATGTTGGACAACGGCAGCATCCACCCGTCGCAACGCCGCCTGCTCCAATCCGCCGTCAATGCCGTCGAAAACGGCGTACAGCGCACCCAAATACTCAGCGGCCTCAGCAACGGCAGCCTGATTGCCGAGCTGTTCACCCGCCACGGCGTCGGCACTTCGCTGGCACACAACGCCTTCATGAGCATACGCCAAGCCCAAAGCGGCGACATACCCGACATCGCCGCACTCATCCGCCCGCTGGAAGAACAAGGCATCTTGCTGCGCCGCAGCCGCGAATATCTCGAAAACCATATCGGCGAATTTTCCGTGCTGGAACACGACCGCCAAATTTACGGCTGCGTCGCGCTCAAAACCTTCTCCGACGGGCAATCCGGCGAACTGGCCTGCTTGGTCGTTTCCCCCGAAGCGCAAGACAGCGGCTACGGCGAACTGCTGCTCGAACACCTGCTCGCCCAAGCCCGCACCCGCAACATCCGCAAGCTGTTCGCCCTCTCCACCCACACCGGCGAATGGTTTATCGAACGCGGTTTTCAGACGGCCTCACCCGAAGACCTGCCCCCAGAACGCCGACACGAATATCACGAAAGCAAACGCCAATCCAAAGTGTTTGTCTATCCGCTCTAACGATGACAGCACAGGCATAGGCTTAAGAGGCCGTCTGAAAAATATCGGTCGGCAGCACTGGATTGCCTTACCAAACCAATCCGCCAATCGCAACCGCTCCCAAACTTACGCCATACCTAATCCATACCTAATTTCCGCCGTGTATGCTTGCCGAATTTCACCCTACCCTTCGGCAGCGTATTCGCTCCATTGATTGAGGCCGTCTGAAAAAATCCACCTCTTGTGGCAAAATATGCTGTATAAACAGAAAACTGCACGGCTGTTAATTGAACGATTGCATGGCAATCCTACCGAGAAAATACATATATTATGTTCCGCCACCCATCCATTCAGGCACGCCTTTCCGTCTTTCTGACCCTGATTATCCTTGCCACCGCATTGATTTCAGGGGTCGTTACTTTCTACACCATGTTTGAAGAAGCGGAAGAGCTTCAAGACGACATGCTCAAGCAGGCCGCACTGCTCACCAGAAAAGACGAGCTGCCGGAAGAAGCAGGCTACACCGACATCGACAACGACACCCGCATCTACATCCAGCCCGTTGACGACGAAAGCCGCTTCAATATTCCGTCCGACCCCGAAGAAGGCTTTTTCAATATCACCGACAAACAAAAGAAAAAGTCTTACCGCGCCTACATCCACCGCTATGAAGACAACACGCTGGTGGCGTTTATCCAAGAAACAGAGTTCCGCGACGACGTAGCCTTCGACAGCGCGTGGTTTGCCGTACTGCCGCTGCTGACCTTGGTGCCGGTGGCCGTATTGCTGACCATGCTGATTATCCACCTGAGCCTGCGCCCGATTTCCCGGCTTTCCGAACAGGCCGAAAACCGTAAAGACAACGACTTTTCCCCGCTCTCCACCCACAAAATTCCGATGGAAATCTACGGCTTTACCGAAGCCATCAACCATCTGCTTCACCGCGTGGGCGAAAGCATCCGCCAGCAGCAGCGTTTTATCGCCGACGCCGCCCACGAACTGCGCTCGCCCATGACCGCACTTTCCTTGCAGGCCGAACGTTTGTCGGGCAAAGGGTTGCCGGAAGAAACCGCCGCGCTGGTTGAAGACTTGCGCGAAGGCATAGGGCGCAACCGCCGTTTGCTGGAACAGCTGCTCTCAATGGCGCGGGCGCAGGCGCATGAAAACCAGCAACCCGCACAAAACATCCATTTAGCCAAGTTCTGCCAAAAACTGATACAGGATTTATACCCCTTGGCCGAAGGCAAAAACATCGACTTGGGCGCCGACTGCGAAAGCGTCAATATTTGCGTGGACGAAACCGAAATCTACACGCTGCTGAAAACGCTGCTGGAAAACGCCATCCTCTACACGCCCGAAAACGGCCAAGTCGATCTGACTGCCAAAATCGAAAACGGCGGCCTGCGTTTGGAAGTGGAAGACAACGGCCCCGGCATTCCCCTCGAAGAACGCGAGCGCGTGTTCGACCCGTTTTACCGCGTATTGGGCAGCGGCACCGAAGGCAGCGGCTTGGGGCTGTCGATTGCCAAAACGATTGCCGAGCGCTACGGCGGCACCATTTCCCTGTCGGATTCAACCCGCTTCGAGCACGGCTTGAAAGTCAGCATTTGGCTTCCGCAAGAATGCACAAACGCTTAACATTTGCGGCTGCGCCCGTATCAAGCATCGGGAACAGCCGCATTGTTCAACTCAAGCGCATCCATAAAAGAGCTTGCTGCAATCCGAATCACCCGTTTTTCAGCCCGAATACCGTTTAAAACACTACAATGCCGTTCATCATTACTTGATTTAGCTTGTTGTATTTTTTGCCTTATTTTTATTTTATGATAAGCGGAATGATTTCAGTAATTTACATACAGTAGTGTATTTTTGCATGAAAAGGCCGTCTGAAAAATTGCCCATGCCTACCTTAAGTTATTAAAATACAAACCTTTCAACACATTTCACGCGCATGACCACCAGCCCCTTCATTGAAATGAAAAACGTGGCGTTTGCCTACGGCGACCGCCCGATTCTTCAAAACATCAACTTCACCATCCGACAAGGTAATTTTGCAGCCGTGATGGGCGGTTCGGGCAGCGGCAAAACCACGCTGATGCGCCTGATTACCGGCCAAATCCACCCGCAGCAAGGCCAAGTGCTGGTAGAGGGGCGCGATTTGGCCAAACTGAGCGCGGCCGAATTATACGAACACCGCCGCCGCATGGGCGTTTTGTTTCAGCACGGCGCGCTGTTTACCGACTTATCCGTGTTTGACAACGTCGCCTTCCCCATGCGCGAGCTGACCAAGCTGCCCGAAGCCGTTATCCGCGATTTGGTGGTTTTGAAGCTGAATGCCGTCGGCCTGCGGGGCATTGAAAAGCTGATGCCGTCTGAACTTTCCGGCGGCATGGCACGGCGCGTAGCCTTAGCCAGAACCATCGCACTCGACCCCGAAATCATGATTTACGACGAGCCGTTTACCGGCCTTGACCCGATTTCGCTGGGCGTGATTGCCCACTTGATCAGCCGCGCCAACAAAGCGTTGCGCTCCACCAGCGTGATGGTAACGCACGACATCGAGCAGTCGCTGGCGATTGTAAACCAAGTGATTTTTCTGGCGCACGGCGAGATAGTGTTTTCCGGCAGCCCGGAAGAAATGCGCAGACTCGATTCGCCGTGGGTGCAGCAGTTTATCGGCGGACTGCCCAACGGGCCGGTGCCGTTCCGCTATCCGGCGCAAACCGATCTGCGCCAAGATTTGCTGGGAGCGCAATAAGTTTTCAGACGGCCACTTACGAAATTTATGTTCTGATTCAAACAAAAAGGGAGTTTAGAAGATGAATGGCAAAGTAAAATGGTTTTCAACAGATAAAGGCTATGGATTTATTGTCTCAGACGAAGGCAAAGAACATTACTTTACAGTAAGACATATAAAAGGGAGTGATTTACCTCAAAATGGCGATACTGTTGCATTTGACTCTTCTCAGGGTAAGCGCGGGCCAATCGCCCGCAATGTAACGATACTAGAAAGTGCGGCGGCACTGCGAGAAGCTGAAAGACAAGCACAAAGAGAAAAAAACGATGAACGGGTAAAATGCAGCGGATGCGGCAAAAAAATGATTCCCCGTTTACTCTACCATAATGGCAGCCTTGACCGCTCTGTATGTCCCTTTTGCGGCAAGACTTATAAAAAGTTTAGCTGCTTTATTGCTACTGCAGTATACGGAGACCCCCATGCTAAAGAGGTTGTTGCCTTGCGACGTTTTCGCGATGAAACTTTAGATCGGACAAAATTGGGGAAAATATTTATCAGAAATTACTACCAATATTCTCCACCCATAGCCGAAAAACTGAAAACCATGCCGAGACTTTCAGCCTTTATCAGGAAAATACTCAACCGCTTAGCTGCACGCTATGAATAGGGCCATATTGCTTAACGCACAAAACAGGCCGTCTGAAGAGACCGAATAGATAAAGAAACATGAATTTTATCCAAACCATAGGGCGAAATACCCTTCACTTCATCCGCGCGCTCGGCAGCGTGTGTCTGTTTCTGATACAGATACTCGCCAAATCGGGCACAGCTTTGAGCCGCTTCCGCCTGAGCGTGCGGCAAATGTATTTTGCCGGCGTGCTGTCGGTGCTGATTATCGCCGTATCGGGCTTGTTTGTCGGCATGGTGCTGGGCTTGCAGGGCTATACGCAACTTTCCAAATTCAAATCTGCCGACGTGCTCGGCTTTATGGTGGCTGCCAGCCTGCTGCGCGAGTTGGGGCCTGTGTTGGCGGCCATTCTCTTTGCCAGCAGCGCAGGCGGCGCGATGACCAGTGAAATCGGCCTGATGAAAACCACCGAGCAGCTGGAAGCCATGAACGTGATGGCCGTGAACCCCGTTGCCCGCGTGGTCGTACCGCGCTTTTGGGCGGGCGTGTTGTCTATGCCTTTACTGGCTTCGATTTTCAATGTGGCCGGCATTTACGGCGCGTATCTAATCGGCGTGCAATATCTGGGCTTGGACAGCGGCATTTTCTGGTCGCAAATGCAGAGCAATATTTCGCTGCAATACGATGTTATCAACGGCTTGATCAAATCCTGCGTCTTCGGCGTGGCCGTTACCCTGATTGCCGTGCATCAAGGCTTCCATTGCGTGCCGACGTCGGAAGGCATTTTGCGCGCCAGCACGCGCACCGTCGTGTCTTCCGCGCTGACCGTGCTCGCGGTCGATTTTATCCTGACCGCATTGATGTTTACCGAATAACACACAACGAGTAATACGATGAAAAAGAATGTTTTGGAATTTTGGGTAGGTTTATTTGTCTTACTGGGCGTCATCGCCGTCGGTTTCCTCGCGTTTCGCGTGGCAGGCGGCGCGGCGCTGGGCGGCGGCTCGGGGCAGACTTATACGGTTTACGCCGATTTCACCGACATCGGCGGCTTGAAAGTCAACGCACCGGTCAAAGCATCCGGCGTCTTGGTCGGCCGAGTCGGCGGCATCCGGCTGGATCCGAAAACCTATCAGGCAAAAGTCAGCTTGAATTTGAACACACAATACCAATTCAGCAGCGACGTATCGGCGCAGATTCTCACCTCCGGCCTGCTGGGCGAACAATATATCGGTTTGCAGCAAGGCGGCGATGAAGAGAATTTGGCGGCAGGCGACACCATTACCATTACCGGCTCGGCTATGGTATTGGAAAACCTGATCGGCAAATTCATGACCAATTTTGCCGAGAAAAACTCAGGCGGTTCAAGCGCCTCGGAAGCCGCGAAAACAGCGGCCGAATAATCCGTTTTATATTTAAACAGAAAGAAAAGAATCCATGAAAAAATCATCTTTATTCACAGCCTTGGGCATGGCCGTTTTGAGCATCAACTTGGCCGTTGCAGCTCCGGCCGACGCAGTTAACCAAGTGCGCAACAACGCCACCCAAGTATTGAGCATCCTTAAAAACGCCAACGGCGGAAACGATGCCGCCGTGCGCCGTCAGGCCGAAAACTATGCCCTGCCCTATTTCGATTTCCAACGCATGACCGCACTGGCCGTCGGCAACCCTTGGCGCGAAGCGACGGCAACGCAAAAACAGGCTTTGTCGAAAGAATTCCAAACCCTGCTGATCCGCACTTACTCCGGCACCATGCTGAAATTCAAAAACGCCAAAGTCGTGGTTAAAGACAATCCGGTGGTAAACCGCAGCGGCAAAGAAATCGTTGTCCGCGCAGAAGTTACCCCTCCGGGCGGCAAAACCGTCAATATGGACTTCACCACTTACCAAAACGGCAGCAAATACCGCGCTTATAACGTCGCCATCGAAGGCGCGAGCTTGGTAACCGTTTACCGCAACCAATTCGGCGAAACCATCAAGAGCAAAGGCATCGACGGCCTGATTGCCGAGCTGAAGTCTAAAAACGGCGGTCAATAAACCATGCAATCCGAAATACGCGACGGTGTGCTGTATGTGAAAGGCGAAGTAACCGTGAAAACGGTTACGCCTGCCAATTACGCCCGCTTCGAACAGCAATGCCGTCTGAACGAAACGCATACCGTCGATTTGTCGGAAGTGAGCCGTGCCGATTCGTCTTGCGTGTCGCTGCTGCTGACGGCATTACGTTTGAAACCCTCGTCTGTTGCCTTGCGCGGCCTGCCCGATTCGGTCGCAGCATTGGCCGAGCTATACGAAATCAAAGAATGGGTCGCACCATGAGTAAAAAAAACCTGTGTTTGGCAGTCGCGGTCTTGGCCGTTGCACAGCCTGTATGGGCCGAACGCAATCCTGCCGATCCCTATGAGCCGTACAACCGCGTGATGTTCAAAATCAACGACACGGCCGACAAATATGTAATGACGCCGATTACCCGCGGCTACCGCGCCGTTACGCCGCGCCCGGTGCGCCAAGGCGTAACCAACTTTTTCGATAATCTGCGCGACGTCGTCAGCATGGGCAGCAACCTATTGCGGCTCGACATCAAACGCGCCAGCGAAGATTTGGTGCGCGTCGGCGTCAACACCACTTTCGGCTTGGGCGGCCTGATCAATGTTGCCGACGCCGGCGGCATTCCCAACAACAAAAACAACTTAGGCGACACTTTTGCCTCGTGGGGCTGGAAAAACAGCAATTATTTCGTTTACCCGCTTACCGGCCCTTCCACTCTGCGCGACAGCATAGGCTCCACCATCACTTACGCGTATCCGGTGAAAAATGCCATTTTTGAAACCACTGCTGGGCGCATCGGCTCTTCAGTCGTCGGCGGCATCGACACCCGCGACCGCTATCTCGACCTGACCGACAGCCTGCAAGATGCCGCAATCGACAAATACGCCTATACCCGCGACATCTTCATGAGAATGCGCGCCAAGCAAACCGGCGCACGCTTGCCTCAAGGCAGCGATGACGACATCGATATCGACGAGCTGGTCGGCGAAGAATCAGGCGCACCCGAAACGCAGGAATATGTACCCGCAGAACCCGAAGCAGCCGTTACCGACCTGCCCCGCAGCAGCTTGGATGTTCCCGCAGAACACACGGAAATACTAACCTTGTGGGAGCCGGAAAGCAGCATATCCGGTGCTTCTTATTATTAAGAGCTGTATTAAGCGATAACAGCTTCTTGATTGCCTACCATTGATAGATAGGCTTTCCCTCTTTGAGGCCGTCTGAAAATAGAAACTGCACCTTATATTCCAGTAAGGTGCGGTTTCCTTTATGAGCATACCAAGCCAAAGACAAACAATGCTTTGTGCAATCCAGCCGCCAATATTATGCAACGCCCATCATCAAGCGCACAGCTTTTTAGGCCGTCTGAACCGTTCAAAAGCCATAAACATTTGCTCTAAGCTTTCCAACATTTTCAGACGGCCTCAAGCCTTATTGCTACAATACGTTTTTATTTTTCCCAAACCGCCGTCATGCGGTTTTAAGGTATCTATGACGCAGACTTCATCCAAAAGCTGGCTGGCCGCGGCCGGCGCCTATATCGACCGCCGTGCGATCACGATGTTTTTTCTCGGCTTTTCCGCCGGCATCCCTTTATTGCTGATTTTTTCCAGTTTGTCGCTATGGCTGCGTGAAGCAGGCGTGGAGCGCAACACGGTAACCATGTTCAGCTGGGCGGCTTTGGCTTATTCGTTTAAGTTTGTTTGGGCGCCGCTGATCGATTCGCTGCCGCTGCCGCTGCTGACGCGCGGTTTAGGCAAGCGGCGCGGCTGGCTGCTGTTGGCGCAACTGCTGATTATCGCCGCTATTTGTTGGATGGCGATGGTGAATCCGGTCGGCTCGGCGGCGTTGACCGTGATGGCGGCGGCGGCAGTATTGCTCGGCTTTTCATCGGCCACACAAGACGTAGTAATCGACGCCTACCGAATCGAAGTAGCGGGCGACGATACGGCGATGCAGTCGGTAACGGCGGCAACCTACAACGCCGGCTACCGCTTGGGTATGATTGTGGCGGGCGCGGGCGCGTTGTTTTTGGCCGCAAAACTCGGTTCGCACGAGCAGGCTTATCATTATGCGGCTTGGCAGCAAACGTATTTGATTATGGCTGCGGTCATGGGCGTGGGTGTGCTGACAACGCTGCTGATACGCGAGCCTGCGTCGTCTGCCTCGCACACGGCTTCGCGCCCCGCGTCTGATAATTTGCGCTTGGTGCTGCTGTTTGTGCTGTCGGTAACGGCTTTTGTGGCGGCGTTTTCGCAACTGGGCAAAGTGTTGCCACAAGGCGGCGGCCCGCTCAGCAGCTTGGGCGTTGAAGGATTGCGATTGGTACTTTCGACCATCGCTGCGCTTATCGTCGGCATGTTCACGGTGAAAAGCGGGCTGGTGCCGAAGCAGCTTGCCGTCGATACTTGGGTTCATCCCGTTACCGATTTCTTCCAGCGCTACGGCAAATCGGCATTACTGCTGCTGGCCTTAATCGGCGTGTACCGCATTTCGGATATCGTGGCGGGCGTGATTTCCAATGTGTTTTATCAAGACATGGGTTTCAGCAAAGAAGAAATCGCCGCCGCAGTCAAAACTTTCGGGGTGCTGATGGCGGTCGTGGGCGGCTTCTTGGGCGGTTTCTTGGCACAGAAATTCGCACTGATGAAAATGATGATGGCCGGTGCGGTGTTGGCCGCGCTGACCAACCTGATGTTTGTGGCGCTGGCGTACCGCGGGCACGATGTTGTATTTATGTATCTGGCGGTGGGCTTCGACAATCTGGCTGCGGGCTTGGCCGGCGCGGTGTTTGTAGCCTTTTTATCAGCCTTGACCGACATCCGTTTCACCGCGGTTCAGTATGCTATTTTCAGCTCGCTGATGACGCTGTTGCCGAAAACGCTGGGCGGCTACTCGGGCGCTATGGTCGATAACATCGGCTATCCGGGCTTCTTTACGCTGACTGCGCTGATGGGCGTGCCCGTGCTTCTGCTGGTTTATCTTGCCGAGAAAAAGCTGTTTCAGCACCGGCATGAAAACCATGATAAGGCCGTCTGAAAACATCTGAAAGAAGATGCGGAGCAACCACACTGCTCCGCATCTTTTGTTTTGCATAAATATCGAATTGTATTCGCTGTCGAACCGCCCTATAATCGCGAATTTTTGGCGCGCCCGCTTTCGTATGGCATATCGGATGCTCTACGCAAGCTCTGAAAGAAGCCGCCGCCTTCACTTGTTTCGACCAAGCCCGCACGGTTTGAGTATCTGATTGAATTTATGGAAGCTTTCGTTTCATCTGTATTCAGCATCGCGTTCACCGAAATCGGCGATAAAACGCAGCTGCTGGCTTTGTTTCTCGCAACCCGCTTTTCCCAAAAAAACGCCATCGTGGCGGGCATGTTTATGGCCACCCTGTTCAACCATCTTTTTTCCGCAGTAATCGGCGTCGGGCTGGCACAAGCAGTTTCTCCCGACGCTTTGAAATGGGCGGTCGGCCTCAGCTTTATTGCGGTGGGCGCATGGCTGCTGCTACCCGGCCGGCAAAACGATTTAGACGGCCGCTGGCTCAAATACGGTGCGTTCGGCGCGACCACGATTTTGTTTTTCATCGCGGAAATCGGCGACAAAACGCAAGTCGCTACCATGCTGATGGCGGCCAAATATCAGGAAATGTTTTGGGTGATCACCGGCAGTGTAACCGGGCTGCTGCTGGCCAACGTACCGGTGGTCTATTTGGGGGAAACCTTAATCAAACGCCTGCCCGCCCAAACCGTGCGCATCGGCGCCTGCGTATTGTTCTGCGCACTCGGCGTGTTTACCTTGCTCGGCAGCGGCATTGCTTTAAAGTAGGTTATCGCCCATGTTTCCCGTGTTGCTGCGCCATGCCGATTTTGTGGCGATTAACAAACCGGCCGGCGTATCGGTTCATCAAGACCAAGATTCAGACGGCCTCACGCAACCACTGGCCGCCCAACTCGGTGTGCCGCGCGTGTGGCTGGTACACCGTTTGGACAAGCCCACTAGCGGCGTTTTGCTGCTGGCCTTAAACGAAACCGCTGCTTCCGTGTTGGCGCAACAGTTTGCCGAACGCACCATGCAGAAAACCTATATCGCCTTAAGCGACCGCAAACCGCTGAAAAAACAAGGCTGGATCAAAGGCGGCATGGAAAAATCACGGCGCGGCACATGGAAGCTCACACGCTCGAGCGAACACGCCGCAGTAACGGAATTTAAAAGCCGCAGCGCCGTGCCGGGCATCAGACTGTTTGAATTGCATCCGCATACCGGCCGCACGCATCAGCTCCGCGTTGCCCTCAAAAGCATCGGCAGCCCGATTTTGGGCGATACCCTCTACGGCGGCACACCTGCCGACCATCTGTTTCTCCACGCCCTCAACTTGAGTTTCGACTATCATGGCGAACACTTCGACATCACCGCGCCCGCCGATGCCGCGTGGCAGCCGTATCTTTCAGACGGCCTGTGAAGTCCGTTTCATTCTCAAACCTACATTTACATACATTATAGGTATAATTCCCACCTAATTTTCCGTTCCGCACACCATCAATGAAAGCATTTGTTTACAGCGCACTGTTTACCCTCGGCCTCGCCGCCCTGCCCGCGCATGCCGTTACCTACATCTGCAAAGACGGCGGCAAAGCCGTGTTTTCCTCCGAGAAAATCAACAGCAGCTGCAACCCTTCCAAAATGGACGGCAGCAATATCACCGTGATTGAAGATATCGAAGAACAGCCCGCCCCGTCTGCCGCCGCGCCCACCGTGAAAAAAGATGCCGGAGAAATCGAAAAAATTTGGACGAGCGAAAAACCCGGCCCCTACGACGACATTAAAATCGACCCCAACGCGCCGGTTACTTCCGTAACCAACACCGCCAATTCGGCGATGGAAATCAAACTGCGCAACCAAAAATCCGGCAAAGGTGCGCGTCGCGCGCCGGTGATCGTCGTACCCAAAGTTACCACCGCGCCCGCGCAGCAGCAGATGTCGCGCTATCAGATTCTGCAAAACGAAATCCGTACCGAGCAAACCGCGCTTACGCGCACGCAGGCACAATTGGCCGTTGCCCGCAAAAAAGGCGACCAAGCCAAAATCGCCCGTTTGGAACGCGACGTGCGCGACCGTGAAGCCAGCATCCGCGCCATGAAAGCCGAAATGAAACGCTAAACCGCGCCACAGCTTCGATAGCTTTGTACCCGCCGATAGAGGCCGTCTGAAACTTCCTTTTCAGACGGCCTCAATCAATTTCTTTATAATGCCAACCTTTCTTTTCCAAACATGAGGCCGTCTGAAATGCCGCAAACCATCAACGAGTGGCTAAACCGCTGCCCCCTGCCCAAACTCGAAGCGCGGATGCTGCTGCAACACAGCACCGGCCTCACCCGCGCCCAACTGATTACCCGCGGCGGCGATGAATTGGACGAACCCACCCTGCAAACACTCAACGCTCTCGCCCGGCGCCGCATCGAAGGCGAGCCGATAGCCTATATTTTGGGCGAACGCGAATTTTACGGGCGCATGTTTCATGTCAACCCCGGCGTCTTAATCCCCCGCCCCGAAACCGAGCACTTGGTCGAAGCCGTGCTGCAACATCTGCCGCCGCAAGGCAAAGTATGGGATTTAGGCACGGGCAGCGGCGCCATTGCCGTTACCGTCGCACTCGAACGACCCGACGCCGTCGT
The DNA here is from genome assembly GCF_022870825.1 of Neisseria sp. Dent CA1/247. Lineage (NCBI taxonomy): Bacteria > Pseudomonadati > Pseudomonadota > Betaproteobacteria > Neisseriales > Neisseriaceae > Neisseria > Neisseria sp. Dent CA1/247. The sequence continues at coordinate 2,389,332 of NZ_CP091522.1, forward strand.
GCGCGCATCCGACATCAGCCCGCAAGCCCTCGACACCGCCCGGCTCAACGCCCAACGTCTCGGCGCCGCCATCGAATGGGTTTCAGGCTCGTGGTTTGAAGCGGGCAGGCCGTCTGAACACCATACTTACGACATCATCGTGTCCAACCCGCCCTACATCGAAGCCGGAGACGAACATCTGAGCCAAGGCGATTTGCGTTTCGAACCGCAAACCGCGCTCACCGATTTTTCAGACGGCCTCAGCTGCATCCGCGTGCTGGTCAGCGAATCGCCCCTGTATCTCAAGCAAGGCGGCATGTTGATGGTGGAACACGGCTACAATCAAGGCGCCGCCGTCAGGGCATTGTTTGAACAGGGCGGTTTCAAAGACGTCGAAACCCTTAACGACTTGGCAGGTTTAAACCGGCTTACCGTGGGCAGATTCGGCCAAAATCATACCCAATATTCATAAATAGCTGTATTTACTGAATAAAATAACGTTAAATTCTGAATAAAAATTTATTTTTTGCTGCCGACTTTGTTATCATTATTCCGCATTGCACCGGCCTTACACGGCCGTTTCATGTCAAAAAATCTTAATAACATAGGAATGTAATGATGAATTGGTACATAGAAGTATTAAAGAAATACGCTGTTTTTAACGGTCGCGCCCACCGTCAGGAATTTTAGATGTTTACGTTGTTTAACGTCATCGCTTCCATCATTTGTTCTATCGTGGACAATTTGGCGGGCACCACTATTTTTGCCACGATTTACTCACTGGCCGTTTTGCTTCCCAGCATAGGCGTTAATGTGCGCCGCCTGCACGACATCGGCCGCAGCGGCTGGTGGCTGTTGCTCAGCTTCATTCCCGTAATCGGCTGGATCCTGTTGATCTACTGGGCCTGCCTCGACAGCCAACCCGGCACCAACCAATACGGCCCCAATCCCAAAGGCGTGGCTTAATCCCGCTCCGTAACACCAAAGGCCGTCTGAAAACACATCGCACCGAAACACGGCAACTTTCCCCGCCGTATCCGTGCAAACCGTTTTCAGACGGCCAGAGACTTTTGCAAAACCCTCAGATGTGGATGCAGTTCAAGGCGTAGCAGCGCAGCGAGTGCAGACATATCATATAGATAGGCAAACGAGCGAGCAGCGCACAACGCAGAAATGCGCCGCAGATGAGGGTTTTGCAAAGGTCTCCGCCTTTTACACTTCCTAATTCTCTACTAACTGTCTGCTTTTAATATGTACCTCATCATAGAGTTTTAACTCATTTCACTCAGTGATGAGGAGGATAATTATGTACACCACACGCAAAATTCTGAACGCCGTTGCTTTATTCATTGCCATAGGCGTTGTAGCCGCCGTTTTTCTCGGCATCTTTTCATTAGGCTTTTTCTCTCCCGTTTCCGGCAAAGAAGCCGCAGCCGCAGCCGTGGCGCAAACCGGCGGTTACGCCAAAGAAGTGGAGTTTGAATACGACTACCACACCGGCGGCCATTATGAAGTGGAAGTATTGGCCGACGGGTTGAAGCACAAAGTTATTGTTGATGCCGACGACGGCAAAGTCTTAGGCGTTCACACCAAAGGCCATAAAAAATACCACTATCACAGCAATCATATGCCGGTGCAAATGTAAGCCCGCATAATCGGCACCACACCTTTAGAGGCCGTCTGAAAAACCGTTTGCCGTTTTTCAGACGGCCTCGAGACCTTTGCAAAACCCTCAGATGTGGATGCAGTTCAAGGCGTAGCAGCACAGCGAGTGCAGACATATCATACAGATAGGCAAACGAGCGAGCAGCGCACAACGCAGAAATGCGCCGCAGATGAGGGTTTTGCAAAGGTCTCGGCCTAATTCTTTGCCCAAACCCTGCTACAATACGCCTTTATTTTTTGCCGCACCTTCCCGCCATGACCGACCCCATCTACATCCCCCTGCGCCTGCACACCGAATTTTCGATTACCGACGGCACGGTGCGCATCAAAGATGCCGTAAAAAAAGCCGTTTCAGACGGCCTGCCCGCGCTGGGCGTGAGCGACCTGATGAACATGTTCGGCTTGGTGAAATTCTACAAAGCCTGCCGCGGCGCGGGCATCAAACCGGTGGCGGCGGCGGACGTGTGGATTGAAAACCCCGCCGCGCCCGACAAACCTTTCCGCGCCATGTTGATTGTAAAAAACGACAGCGGCTACCTGCGCCTGAGCGAACTGCTCACCGCCGCCTATGTGGGCAAAGACCGCAACGTCGATCATGCCGAGCTGCGGCAGGCGTGGCTGGCCGAGGGCGACAACAGCGGCCTGATTTGCTTATCGGGCGCGCATTACGGCGAAGTGGGTGTCAACCTGATCAACGGCCACCCCGACGCGGCCAAAGCGGCGGCGCAGAAATACGCGGCGTGGTTTCCCAATGCTTTTTACCTCGAACTGCAACGCCTGCCCGAACGCCCGCAATGGGAAACTTCGGTGTCCGGCAGCTTGGAAATCGCCGCGGAATTGGATTTGCCCGTAGTCGCCACCCATCCGACCCAGTTTCTCAACCAAGAAGATTTCAGCGCCCACGAAGCGCGGGTGTGCATTGCCGGCGGCTGGGTGCTGGCCGACAAAAAACGCCCGCATGAATTCACGCCGAGCCAATATTTCGCCTCGCCGGAGCAGATGGCAGAGCGTTTTGCCGATCTGCCCGAAGCGCTGCAAAACACGGTAGAAATCGCCAAACGCTGCAACCTCACGCTCACGCTGGGCAAAAACTTTTTGCCGCTGTTCCCCACGCCCGACGGCATGTCGCTCGACGATTATCTGACCCAACTTTCCAACGAGGGTCTGCAAGAGCGCATGGTGCAGCTTTACCCCGACGAAGCGGAACGCGCCGAAAAAATGCCCGAATATCAGGCGCGCTTGGATTTTGAATTGGGCATCATCATCCAAATGGGCTTTCCGGGCTACTTCCTCATCGTACAAGACTTCATCAACTGGGCGAAAAACAACGGCTGCCCGGTGGGGCCGGGGCGCGGTTCGGGCGCAGGCTCGCTGGTGGCCTACGCGCTGAAAATCACCGACCTCGACCCGCTGAAATACGCACTGCTGTTCGAGCGGTTCTTAAACCCCGAGCGCGTTTCCATGCCCGACTTCGATATCGACTTCTGCCAAAGCAACCGCGGCCGCGTGATTGAATACGTGCGCGAAAAATACGGTGCCGATGCCGTGAGCCAGATTGTTACTTTCGGCACCATGTCGTCGAAAGCCGTGATCCGCGACGTGGGCCGCGTGCTGGAACTGCCGTTCGGCCTGTGCGACCGCTTGTCGAAACTGATTCCGCTCGAAGCCAACCGCCCCGTGAGCTTGGACAAAGCCATGGAAATGGAGCCGGAAATCAAAGAGCTGATTGAAAGCGAAGGCGCGGAAGATTTGATGGTGCTGGCGAAAAAGCTGGAAGACCTCACCCGCGGCCTCGGCATGCACGCGGGCGGCGTGTTGATTGCGCCGGGCAAGATTTCCGACTTCAGCCCCGTGTATCAGGCCGACGAATCCGCCTCGCCCGTGTCGATGTACGACAAAGGCGACGTGGAAGACGTGGGCTTGGTGAAATTCGACTTCTTGGGCTTGCGCAACCTCACCATTATCGAAATGGCGCAGGAAAACATTAAAAACACCGTCGGCGAAGAAATCGACGTCAACACCATTCCGCTCGACGACCAAGCCGCCTACAAAATTTTCCGCGATGCCAACACCACCGCCGTCTTCCAGTTTGAATCGACCGGCATGAAAAAAATGCTGAAAACGGCGAACACTACCAAATTTGAAGAGTTGATCGCCTTCGTATCGCTCTACCGCCCCGGCCCGATGGACAACATTCCCGATTTCGTCGCCCGCATGAAAGGGCAGGATTTCGAATACATCCACCCGCTGCTCGAACCGGTGCTGGAGCCGACTTACGGCATCATGGTTTACCAAGAGCAAGTGATGCAGGCCGCGCAGGTGATCGGCGGCTACTCGCTCGGCGGTGCGGATTTGCTGCGCCGCGCCATGGGTAAGAAAAAACCCGAAGAAATGGTGAAACACCGCGAAATCTTCGCCAAAGGCGCGGAAGAAAAAAACATTTCCCGCAAAAAAGCCGACGAAATTTTCGACTACATGGAAAAATTCGCCGGCTACGGCTTCAACAAATCGCACGCCGCCGCCTACGCGCTGATTTCCTACCAAACCGCGTGGCTGAAAGCGCATTATCCCGCCGAATTCATGGCCGCCACCATGTCGAGCGAGTTGGACAACACCGACCAGCTCAAACATTTCTACGACGACGCACGCGCCAACGGCATTTCGTTCCTGCCGCCCGACATCAACGAATCGGATTACCTGTTCACGCCCAACAACCAAAAACAAATCCGCTACGCCCTCGGTGCCGTCAAAGGCGTGGGCGAAGGCGCGGTCGAAGCCATCATGCAGGCGCGCAAAGAGAGCGGCAAATTCAAAGACCTGCTCGATTTCTGCGAACGCGTCGACAAAGCCCACCTCAACAAACGCACGGTGGAATCGCTGATACGCGCCGGTGCGTTCGACAACCTCAACCCCAACCGCGCCATGCTGATCGCCAATATCGACTTAGCCATCAGCAACGCCGAACAAAAAGCCGCCAACGCCAATCAGGGCGGGCTGTTCGACTTCGTAGAAGATGCCATCGAGCCCGTGCAGATGGAAGAAACCCCCGTGTGGAGCGAATCGGAAAAACTCGCCGAAGAAAAACAAGTACTCGGCTTCTACCTTTCCGGCCACCCCTTCGGCCCCTACGCCGAAGAAGTGCGCCAAATCGCCCCCACCCGCCTAAGCCGTCTGAAACCGCAAGACAACGTGCGCGTGGCCGGCTTCACCACCGCCGTGCGCACCATGATGGGCAAACGCGGCAAAATCGCCTTCGCCACGCTCGAAGACCAAAGCGGCCAAGTGGAAGTGATGATTACCGGCCCCGTGCTGGAAGAAAGCGCAGGCCGTCTGAAAGCCGACCAAGTGCTGATTATGGAATGCAAAATCAGCCGCGACGATTACAGCGGCGGCGATGCCCTGCGCATCATGGCCAATCAAGTGATGACCCTGCAAACCGCCCGCGAACGCTACGCCCGCAGCCTGAGCCTGAGCCTCAAACCCGAACACGACATCCCCGCCTTAGTGGCACTGCTGAACGCCCACCGCCTGCCCGACACCGGCCATATCCCGTTGCGCCTCTCATACAGCAACGCCGCAGCCGCCGGCGACCTGCAGATTCCGCCCAAATGGACGGTAACGCCGAGCGCGGAACTCTTCGGCAAACTGGAAACCCTTTTAGGCGGACGCTCCGTGCGGGTGAATTGGTAAGGTTTGGGGGAATTATGGGAAAGGCCGTCTGAAAAACTGTTTGTGGTAATAAAACGGTTTTTCAGACGGCCTTTTATTGACGGCAGCCCCATAGGGCGGGCATCCCTGCCTGCCTTTCCCTCCCAACAATGCCCAACGGCGGGCAAGGATGCCCGCCCTACCCGCGAAGAGGCCGTCTGAAAAATTTCTAACAGATTTTTCAGACGGCCTCTGTTTCTGTATTCAAAAGTATTTCAATTCCGTGCCGGTTGGCAAATGCAGATGATGCACCCGCCCTGTTCCAAACCGAACCGTTTCACACTACCTCAAGCAAACCCCAACCGTAGGGCGGGCATCCCTGCCCGCCTCTCTCCCAAACAATGCCCAACGGCGGGCAAGGATGCCCGCCATACCTGTGAAGAGGCCGTCTGAAAAGCATTTTTCAGACGGCCTCTTCCCATTCACTTCATTCTGCTAAACAGCTATAAACTCTCCCGCAATTTGGAATACCCCAACGCACACAAAAACAGCGCCGCCTGCAACAAAATAATCACCGGCCCTGTGGCGGCATCCAAATGGTAGCTCAGTATCGTGCCGGCCAAACCGGTGACAACGGAGCACGCCACCACGATAACCATCATGCGGTCGAAACGCCGGGTCAGCAGGGAGGCGGTGATGCCGGGCGAAATCAGCATGGCGATGACCAGCACCACGCCCGCCACCTGTATCGCGCTGATGATGGTCAGCGCCAGCAGAATCAGCAACCCGTAGTGGAGAACGCGGGGCGGCAAACCGACGATGCGCGCTTGTACGGGGTCGAAGCAATACAGCATCAAATCCCTCTTTTTCAACATTACCACCGCAAAAACAAGGGTGCAGATAATCAGCGTGCGGATCAGCTCTTCATAGCTCACGCCGAGAATGTTGCCGAACAAAATATGCGTAAGATGTTGATCGGTTTCCACTTTGGTAAACAAAACCAAACCGAAAGCAAACATGCCTGAAAACACGATGCCCATCACCGTGTCTTCTTTCAGACGGCTGTTGTTTTTCAGATAGCCCACACCCACGGCGCAGGCCAGCCCGGAAACGAATGCACCCACCACCAGCGGAATGCCGGTAACGAAGGCAACGATGATGCCGGGCAGCACGGCATGGGAAATGGCATCGCCCATCAGCGACCAGCCTTTCAGCACCAGATAGCAGGACAAAATGCCGCACACCACCGACACGATCAGCGCGGTAAACAGGGCATATTGCATAAAAGGCAGGGACAGCGGTTCGACAAACCAATTGATGATGTCAGACATGTTCCGCTTCTCCTTGCACTGCGACGGTTTGTTTCTGTTTCAGCAATCCGTATTTGGGTGCGAAGATAAAGGCCAGCAGGAAACAGGCCGTCTGAAAACACACAATGATGCCGCCGGTGGCTCCGTCGAGAAAATAACTGGCATACGCACCGATGCCGCCGGTAAAAAAGCCCAATGCCACGGCAATCGACACCAGCTTGCTGAATTTGTCGGTGAGCAGATAAGCGGTGGCACCCGGGGTAATCACCATAGCGATCACCAGCACCGCACCCACGGTTTGCAGCGCCGCCACCACGCAGGCGCTGAGCAGGGTGAAAAACAGGATTTTATAGCGCAGCGGCGACAAGCCCACGGCAACGGCCTGTGTTTCGTCGAAAAACACCAGCAGCAGGTTTTTCCAAAACAGCAATAAAAAAGCCAAGCACACCGCCATGATGATGCCGACTTGAACCACGTCTTCATCCGCAATGCCCAAAATATTGCCCAACACGATTTCCTGCACGTTGACGGCGGTGGGGTTGATGGAAACGATAAACAGGCCGAGTGCGAAAAACGTGGTGAAAATAAAGCCGATAATGGCATCTTCCTTCAATTTGCTCACCGCTTTGATCCACAAAATCGCCAACGCCGCCAAGATGCCCGAAATGAAAGCACCCACCGAATAAGGCAGCGAAAGCGAATAGGTGATGGCCACGCCGGGCACCACCGAATGCGACAAGGCATCGCCGATTAACGACCAGCCTTTGAGCATCAGATAAGCCGACAAAAACGCACATATCCCGCCCACGGCGGCGCTGATGACCACGGCTTTGACCATATACTCGTAAGCGAGCGGCTCCAGTAACACATCCAGCATGGTTCAGCCCTCTTTGCCGTTTTCCGTCGGCGTTTGCCCGGCTTCTTCGTCGCGGCTGCCGGCATATTTCGCCGCCGACGCGGGCGGGTCGATTTTGGTTTTGCCGTAGAACACGGCCGGGCGTTCGTCGTCGGTTAATACCGTTACGGCGCGTTTGTCTTCATCTTCATGCAAATCGCTGCCGGCAAGTTGGAAATGGCGCAACACGCCGCCGAAAGCATCTTCGAGATTGCGTTGGTTGAACGTCGATTCGGTCGCGCCCGCCGCCAGCACGGTGCGGTTGATCATTACCACGCGGTCGCAAAAGTCGGGCACAACGCCCAGATTGTGTGTGGAAACCAAAATCAGACGGCCTTCCGCGCGCAACTGACCGAGAAGATCCATAATCATGTTTTCGGTTTTCACGTCCACGCCTGTAAACGGCTCGTCCAGCAGAATCACCTTGCTGTCTTGCGCCAATGCGCGGGCGAGAAAAACGCGTTTTTTCTGGCCGCCGGAAAGTTCGCCGATTTGCCGTTCGGCAAGATGGGCGATGTCGACGCGCTCCATGGCCGTCTGAACCTGCTGCTTATCCGTTTTACTCGGAATGCGCAGCATATTCATGTAGCCGTAGCGCCCCTGCATCACCACATCGTAAACCGAAACGGGAAACTGCCAATCCACTTCTTCACTCTGCGGCACATAAGACACGAGATTGCTTTGCAGCGCCTTGGTGATGGGCAGCCCGCACAAGCGGATATCGCCTTTGCGCGGCTTGAGCAAACCCATCAGGCTTTTGAACAAAGTGGATTTGCCGCTGCCGTTCACGCCCACCAGCGCACAGGTCATGCCGCCTTGCAAATCCAGCGAAAAATCATAAATGGCCGTGTGGCCGTTGTTGTAGCGCACGGTAACGTCGTTAACGTGAATCGAAGCAGCGTTGGAAAGCATCATTATTTTCCGAATCCTTTAACAATCGTCGATACCGTCGTATTCAGCAGGTCGGTATAAGTCGGCACCGGGCCGTTTTTGGCGGAAAGCGAATCCACATACAATACGCCGCCGTATTTGGCACCGGTTTCTTTCGCCACCTGTTTCATCGGCTTGGGCGAAATGGTGCTTTCGCTGAACACCACCGGAATTTTGTTTTGGCGCACTACGTCGATCACTTTGCGCACCTGCTGCGGCGTGCCTTGTTGTTCGGCATTAATCGGCCACAGGTAAACTTCTTTGAAGCCGTAGTCTTTCGCCAGATAGCTGAACGCACCTTCGCTGCTTACCAAGAACCGCTGGTTTTGCGGCACCTGCATCAGCTTGGCGCGCAAAGGCTTGTCGAGCTGTTTGATTTTACTGCTGTATGCCGCCGCATTTTTGGCGTACACTGCCGCATTTTTCGGGTCGTATTTCGCCAAAGCGTTTTTGATGTTTTCGATATAAACCAAAGCATTGCTGGTTGACATCCAAGCATGGGGATTGGGCATACCTTTGTACGGCCCTTCGTGAATCGACATCGGCGTGATGCCTTTGGTCACCACCACTGCAGGTTTGTTTTTCACATTTTGGAAAAAGCGTTCGAACCACCGCTCCAGATTCATGCCGTTCCACAGCACCAAATCGGCCGACTGCGCTTTGGCAATATCCTGCGGCGTGGGCTGATAATCGTGAATTTCCGCCCCCGGCTTGGTAATCGACTCCACCGTCGCCGCATCGCCCGCCACGTTTTGCGCGATGTCCTGAATCACGGTAAAAGTGGTCACCACTTTCAATTTCGCATAAGCGGGTGAGGCTGCCAAAACGGTTAACAACAAACATGTTGCAGTAGCTAAACGGCGCATGATGATTCTCCTGATGATAGCTATAAATAGAATAATGAAGCGGCAGATGGATAAAACGTATCTGCCGGTTGGCTTATACTATCAATAATGAGAACTATTTTCAATAATGGTATAAAATCTACGGATAACCGTTCGAAGAACAGCCGCCAAACCATGCAACCGCAAGCAGCACAAACAAACTGCCAAACCGTTATTCCCCATACAGAAAACGGCAGACAGGGTTATAATCTTTTCACTTCGATATAAAAAAGGAACCCTGCCATGCAATTCTCCGCTTTCGGCCAAAAATTCACCCGCAACAGCGGCATCCTGCAATTGATGGACGATTTGGGCAAAGCGCTCAACAGCGACAAGCCCGTCAACATGCTCGGCGGCGGCAACCCTGCGCGTATCGGCGAAATCAACCGCGTTTACAAGCAAGTGCTGCAAGAATTGGTCGATAACGAAGCCGCCGTAGAAAGCATCGGCAACTACTCCACCCCGCAGGGCGATGCGGCGTTTATCGACACGCTGGTCGAGTTTTTCAACCGCGAATACGGCTGGGGCATCACCGCCGACAACATCGTCTTAACCAACGGCTCGCAAAACGCCTTTTTCTATCTCTTCAACCTCTTCGGCGGACGCTTCGACGAAAACGGCAGCACCGACAAATCCATCCTGCTGCCGCTCGCGCCCGAATACGTCGGCTATGCCGATGCGCATGTAGAAGGCAAACATTTCATCTCCGTTGCACCGCATATCGAAGAAGTCGAGTACGAAGGCGAAAGCGGCTTCTACAAATACCGCGTCGACTTTGAAGCACTGGAAAACCTGCCCGAACTGAAAGCCGGCAAAATCGGTGCCATCTGCTGCTCGCGCCCCACCAACCCCACCGGCAACGTCCTCACCGACGACGAAATGGCGCGCCTCGACAAGCTGGCTCAAGCCCACGGCATTCCGCTGATTATCGACAACGCCTACGGCATGCCCTTCCCCAACATCATTTACAGCAAAGCCACGCTGACTTGGCACGACAACATCATTCTCTGCTTCAGTCTCTCCAAAATCGGCCTGCCCGGCGTGCGCACCGGCATCATCGTCGCCAGCCCCGAAGTCGTGAAAGCCGTTACCGCCTTGAACGCAATTGTGAACCTTGCGCCTACCCGCTTCGGTGCCGCCGTCGCCACCCCGCTGCTGCGCGACGGCCGTCTGAAAACCCTCTCCGATACCGTGGTGCAGCCGTTTTACCGCAAGCAGGCCGCCCTCGCCGTGTCGCTGCTGAAAAAAGAGCTGGCCGGCTATCCGATGAAAATCCACAAACCCGAAGGCGCGATTTTCCTGTGGCTGTGGTTTGAAGGGCTGCCTGTTTCCTCGCAAACCCTCTATGAACGCCTGAAAGCCGCCGGCACGCTGATTATTCCGAGCGAACACTTTTTCGTCGGCCTCGACATCAAAAATTACCGCCATGCCCACGAATGTATCCGCATGAGCATCGCCCAAGACGAAGAAACCCTGCGCAAAGGCATCGCCGCCATCGGCGAAACCGTGCGGGCGGTTTACGACGAAGCGCGTTGAGGTTTTGCAACGCAGCTTTAACAAATATTGAGAAGCATGAATGAGGCCGTCTGAAAACCCGTTGTAAGGTTTTCAGACGGCCTGTTGTATACGGCTTTTCTGTTCGCTATATAGAATAACCATGTAGGGCGGGCATCCTTGCCCGCCATTTCAGGTCATTTACGGGAAACAGCAAACAAAATATCTAAAAGATGAGAGGCCGTCTGAATCTGTTTGAAAACTCATCAACCAATTTTCAGACGGCCTCTCTTATTTATGTTGGAATATCCCTGCCTGTCTCTTACTTGGTTTGAATCATCAAATAAACGGCGGGCAGGGATGCCCGCCCTACGCGTGATGGATGTTTTAAGCGAAACGGTTTGTTTTAGAACGGAGTGAAACATCATCTGATTTTGCACACCGGCACATAGCCCAAATAATTTTGAATACAAGAGCAGAGGCCGTCTGAAAAAGGTTAGTAGAAGTTTTTCAGACGGCCTCTTCACAGGTAGGGCGGGCATCCCTGCCCGCCGGTTCGGGCTGCTTACAGAAACTGGAAATAAGCTATTCAAAAGACGAAAGGCCATCTGAATCTGTTTGAAAACTCATCAACCAATTTTCAGACGGCCTCTCTTTTTTGTGTTGGAATATCCCTGTCTGTCTCTTACTTGGTTTGAATCATCAAATAAACGGCGGGCAGGGATGCCCGCCCTACGCGTGATGGATGTTTTAAGCGAAACGGTTTGTTTTAGAACGGAGTGGAACATCATCTGATTTTGCACACCGGCACATAGCCCCAATAATTTTGAATGCAAAAGCAGAGGCCGTCTGAAAAAGTTTGGTAGAAGTTTTTCAGACGGCCTCTTCACAGGTAGGGCGGGCATCCCTGCCCGCCGTTGCGAGTTGTTTACAGGAAACAGCAAACAAAATATCCAAAAGATGAAAGGCCGTCTGAATCCGTTTGAAAACTCATCAACCAATTTTCAGACGGCCTCTCTTATTTGTGTTGGAATATCCCTGCCTGTCTCTTACTTGGTTTGAATCATCAAATAAACGGCGGGCAGGGATGCCCGCCCTACGCGTGATGGATGTTTTAAGCGAAACGGTTTGTTTTAGAACGGAGTGAAACATCATCTGATTTTGCACACCGGCACATAGCCCCAATAATGTTAAATATCGTGCAAAACTGAGCCAGGGAAACGGGGAGTTGTGCTCCAAAAGTGAGCCACTCTCCGTTTGTTATAAACTGCTCCGCTTTATCACACAGCGGAGCCCAACCTGGATGTTATGCATGGAAACCATCGCAAAAGTGCACCGGCTTTTTCACCGACAGAAACTCTCACAACGTGAAATCGCCAAACAACTCAAACTCTCCCGCAATACAGTCGCCAAATATCTGCAGCACGCCACAGTCGAACCCCCCGTCTACCGCAGAGAACAAACCCATTACCCCAAGCTCGGTCCTTTTCTTGACGTGTTGACCCAACAGTTGCTCCAAGAAGCCCGGCTGCCCAAACAGCAACACCTTTCTGCCCGTCGACATTTCGAACGCCTCAAAGATGCCGGTTATGCCGGACAGTACAGTGCCGTTGCCGTATTTATCCGCAAATTCCGCCAACAGCACCAACCCAAGCCGGTTCCGGTCTTTATGGCTCAGGCTTTTGCTCCGGGTGATGCTTATCAGTTTGACTGGAGTATCGAAACCGTTTGTTTGGCCGGACAGACCGTTAAGGTAAATATCGCTCATTTCCGCTTATGCCACAGCAGGGCTTTTTTCGTTTGTGCTTATCCCAATCAGAAAGCCGACATGTTGATGGATGCGCACAACCGCGCATTCGCTTTCTTCGGCGGCGTACCTGCCCGCGGTATCTACGACAATATGAAGACCGCCGTTACCCGCATCGGCAAAGGCAAGGAGAGAGAGTTTAACGCACAGTTTTTACAGATGATGACCCACTTTCTCATTGAACCGGTTGCCTGTACCCCGGCTTCCGGCTGGGAGAAAGGCCAGGTCGAGCGGCAGATACGCCACCTGCGCGAAAGATTGTTCAAGCCGACTTTGGCTTTTGATTCCTTTACCTCTCTCAACGACTACCTGCAACAGCAATGCCTGCGGCTGATGCGGCAGCACAAACATCCCGAATACAGGCAGCCGGTTAACGACATATGGGAAAGGGAGAAGCATTCGTTGGCTGCTTTCCGTCCCTATCCGGCAGAACGTTTGGAGATACTCAAAGTCAGCAACCAATCTTTGGTTACCGTCGAACGCCACCGTTACAGCGTGCCGGTCGAATGGGCGGGCAATACGGTTAGGGTTTATATCGGCGCACAGACCGTCCGCTTTTGTAGCGATACCGACTGTATTGCCGAACATCCGCGCAGCTTTGTGAAAGACGGCATCAGCTATAACCCTTGGCATTTTTTGCCCTATCTGCAAAAGAAACCCGGAGCGTTAAGAGACGGCAGGGCTTTTATCGGCTGGGTACTGCCGCCCGTCATAGAGCGTCTGAAAGCCTGTTTGCTTAAGCAGCCCAAAGGAGACCGGGTAATGGTCAAACTGCTGAACCTGATGGCCGAATACGATGCCGACTTGGCATTGACGGCAGCGGAATTGGCATTGGACGAAGGTATGCCGACTCCGGAGGCAGTCTTGAACATCATCAACCGTCTGAAAGAACCGCCTCCACCCCGTTTCCATATTAGGGACATCCCGCTTACCGTCCCGCCGTCAGTTGATTGCAGCCGTTATGACCGCTTACTGAGTCTGTCGGGCAAACAAACGGATACGATGAAGGAGAAGCATCATGCAGCATGAACGTCTGGCCGGACTGTTGAAAGAATTGAAACTCGGTGCGATGGCGGAGCAGTGGGATGAAATCGTAGTGGACGGCATCCGTCGCAAACGGGGTACGCTGGATATTCTGGAGCGGTTGTTGACTGCCGAACATATAGCCAAAACCGCAAGGAGTATCCAAAACCGGATTAGCCAGGCAAGGTTTCCGCAACACCGCAGTTTGGCCGACTTCGATTTTGAGCAGAGTTTGATACACCGTCCGGCATTGGAACTGCTTTTGGGCGGGGACTATATCAGACAGAAGCGTAATGTGGTGTTGGTAGGCGGACCGGGTACGGGCAAAACGCATATTGCCACAGCATTGGGTATCGAAGCGGCGACACAAGGATTTAGGGTACGTTTTTGGAATGTACTGGACTTGGTCAACAAATTGGAAGCAGACAAAGACGAAGGCCGTCTGAAACTGACCGAGCAGCAATGTCGGTACGATTTGTTGATTCTTGATGAGTTGGGGTATCTGCCGTTTAGTCAGAAAGGCGGTGCGCTGCTGTTTCATCTGATGAGCCAACTGCATGAAAGGACGAGTGTTGTCATGACAACCAATTTGGCCTTTAGCGAATGGGTGAAACTGTTTATGGATGAAAAGATGACGGGTGCTTTACTGGACCGCCTGACTTATTGCTGTGATATTTTTGAGACGGGCAATGATTCTTACCGGATGAAACACCGCTCATAGGGTGGCTCAATTTTAGACCACAACTGTGGCTCAGTTTTGGAATGGAATTGACACCAATAATTTTGAATGCAAAAGCAGAGGCCGTCTGAAAAAGTTTGGTAGAAGTTTTTCAGACGGCCTCTTCACAGGTAGGGCGGGCATCCCTGCCCGCCATTGCAGGTCGTTTACGGGAAACAGCAAACAAAATATCCAAAAGATGAGAGGCCGTCTGAATCCGTTTGAAAACTCATCAACCAATTTTCAGACGGCCTCTCTTATTTGTGTTGGAATATCCCTGCCTGCCTTTTACTTGGTTTGAATCATCAAGCAGTTGCGGCGGGCAAGGATGCCCGCCCTTATATCTTCCCAACCGTGTGGACAAAGCGCATTATCCATAACCCACCATGCCCGCATCCCGAATCATCACACATACCAACCTGCAAACATTCCCGATTTTCCCTGTACATTCCCTAAAATCACACACGGGCGGATATGTAATCCGCCCCTACGAAGGTGCGGTTATTTTCAAACGGCATCGCGGGTAAATCGGGTAAATACGGAATGTGCAATTTTTTCAGGCGGCATTGCCGGTGTGCATGGAATGGCAATTTTTAAAACGGTCTACCTGATTCGTAGGGGCGGATTACATATCCGCCTGCCGTTTGGCGTTACGGAAACCTTATCCATAACCCACCATGCCCGCGTCCCGAATCATCACACATACCAACCTGCAAACATTCCCGATTGCCTTCACGCATTCCCGAAAACCACACACGGGCGGATATTTAATCCGCCCCTGCGAAGGTGGTTAGAGTGAACGATTTTAGTGATTTGAAGCGTCGGTAAACGATTTTTCAGACGGCTTTGATTACCATCAATCCAAAGTCAGCATCCCATTGCTGCATGCCGATGCGATCAGGTTTTCGTTTAAATCCGACCCGCATTCCCACGTTCCCGTATTCATCGAATAACGCACGCTGATATGGCGGCCTTTGATATTGTCGTTGATGCTGTCGTCTGATTTGAATGTGAGCTTGAGCAGGCAGCGTTTATTGATATCGTCGGACGACACCTCGATTTTTTCCACATATCTGCCGTCGCGCACTTCATTGGTAAACCAAGCCGCCTGATTGTTGCATTGGGCAACACTGCCGGTGGAGACCGCCTCAACCAAAGGTGTTTTCAAAGCCTTCAGCAGCGACAACCCTTCGGCACTCTGTGCCCGCGCCGTGTAATGGCCGTACATGGGCAGAGCCAAAGCAGCCAAAATGCCGATAACGCCCACTACGGTCATCAATTCGATCAGGGTGTAGCCCTGTGCATTTTTTTTAGTCATCTGTTTCCCCTAAAGTAAATGGTTATTTCGGCAGTAATGCGTAGGTTAGGCTAGCCGTAAGGCGTAACCCAACACACAACGGCAAACTGCAACAAAGTAACAAGTTAAGTTGGGTTACGCCTTACGGCTAACCCAACCTACGCTTGCTACGCTTGCTGATGAATAAAAAGCCCGCTTTTGCGGGCCGTTATTAAGAATTAATTAGTTATGTGTAACATTATTTGCACCTTTACATGCTGCAGGTGCTACATTGTCATCTAAGTTTGTTCCGCAAGACCATGCACCAGAAGAAGGAGTAAATACCATGGAAATTTTCCTACCTGCAACTTTATCATTGACACCATCAGTTGAAGGCTTAAATTCGGCAGTTACAGTACATGCATTGTTTGCAGATTTGATTGAAACTTCTTTAACATACTTACCAGCTTTTACCGATGAACTATACCAAGAGGGCTGATTATTATTGGCAGTAGTTGGTATAGTTTTTGTAGCCGGACACGCGGTTGTCAAGCTACTGGAAGCAACTGCTTCAATCAGAGGTGTTTTCATACCGCCAATCAAATCATAACCTTCAGTCGCTTGTGCGCGGGCGGTGTAGTCACCATACATCGGCAGGGTAATCGCCGCCAAAATACCGATAATCGCTACAACGATCATCAACTCGATCAAAGTAAAACCTTTTTGCATTGCTTTCATGTTTAAAACTCCGGTTTGAAAATCAAATAAAAATAAAATGAGTAACGTGTCTGTATCGTTATATACCGTAATGTGTTTGGCACGGTGTCTTTTTTGTTTACTGCTTGTTACTGCTACGAAAAAAAGAAAGGAATGTATTTTCTGCTGCGGGCTGCTCCGCTTTGTATTTCCGATGCCGCCTTGTGCAGATGTTATGTATCAAGCAATGATTGTGCCAAATGGGATATTTTTTGAAAATTAAATTTTATCTTATTGATTTTCATCTGTTTTAATTTTATGTTTTAGTCATTTTATGATTAATTCATTATGCTTTTTAGATTTTTAACTGTAGAAAATCTGACATTTTTTGTCGTTTTTATGCCCGAATGCGGAAGGCAGAGGTTTATTATTTTGTCATGTGACGTTTTTTGTCGGGATGTAACGCGGTAGGCATGAAAACCGTTTCGCCGAACGGCCCGATGTGTATTTATCAGCGATACTGTTTGGAAATAAGCGCATCTTCGTAGAGGGCGACATATATCCGCCCGTGTGTGGTTTTCGGGAATATTATGTGGAGAAGGAAATGGGGAGTATTTGGAGGATGGTATGCGTGATGGTTTAAGGTGTAGGCGTGGCTGGTTATGGATAAGGTTTCCGTAACGCCAAGTAAGCGGGCGGATATGTAATCCGCCCTTACAGAAACGGCTCGTCTTTACAGATGTTTTAGCGAAGCTCACTACGTTCGTTTTCAGACGGCCTTTATTCATACTTCGGCAGGAGGTTTATTGGGCAGCAGCCAAAGCCTGTTCCAAGTCGGCCAGCAAATCGTCGATATGTTCGATGCCGATAGACAAGCGCACCATGTCTTCGCTCACGCCTGCTTGTGCCAATTCTTCGGCATTCAATTGGCGGTGGGTGGTGCTGGCGGGGTGGGTGGCCAAAGATTTGGCGTCGCCGATGTTGACCAAGCGGGTGAACAGTTGCAGCGCGTCGATAAACTTGCCGCCGGCTTCGATGCCGCCTTTGATGCCGAAGCTGAGCAGGCCGGAGGCTTTGCCGGCGAAGTCGCGCTCAATCAGGGCTTTGTAGGGGCTGTCGGCCAAGCCGGGGTAGTTCACCCAGCTCACTTGCGGGTGTTTTTGAAGGAACCTGGCCACTTTCAGCGCGTTGTCGCTGTGGCGTTCCATACGCAGCGCCAGTGTTTCGAGGCCTTGCAGGATTAAGAAGACGTTCATCGGGCTGATGGCGGCACCGGTGTTGCGCAGCGGTACGACACGGGCGCGGGCGATGTAGGCGGCGGGGCCGAAGTGTTCGCTGTAATTCACGCCGTGGTAAGACACGTCGGGCGTGGTCAGCACTTTGAAGCGGTCGCCTTTGGTCCAGTCGAATTTGCCGCCGTCGATAATCGCGCCGCCGATGCTGGTGCCGTGGCCGCCGATGTATTTGGTGAGGGATTCCACCACGATGTCGGCACCCAACTCAATCGGGCGGCACAAGGCAGGCGAGGCGACGGTGTTGTCCACCACTAAAGGCAGGCCTTGCGCGTGGGCGGCTTCGGCAAAGGCGCGCAGGTCAACCACGTTGATGGCGGGGTTGCCGATGCTTTCGCAGTAAACCAGCTTGGTGCGCGCATCGGTGTTGGCAGCGATTTCTTCGGGCTTGGTCGGGTCGATAAAGCGCACTTCGATGCCTTGTTTGGGCAGGGTGTGGGCAAACAGGTTGAAGGTGCCGCCGTAAAGGGTTTTGGTGGCGATAATGTTGTCGCCCGCTTCGGCAATGGTTTGGATGGCGTAGGTAATCGCCGCCATGCCGCTGGCCACGCACAATGCAGCGATACCGCCTTCAATCGCCGCCAAACGCTCTTCCAAAACGGCGGTCGTGGGGTTCATGATGCGGGTGTAGATGTTGCCGGCCACGTTGAGGTTAAACAAATCGGCGCCGTGTTGGGTGTTGTCAAACGCGTAGCTGGTGGTTTGGTAAATCGGCACGGCGGCGGCTTTGGTGGTGGGTTCGGGCTTGTAGCCGGCGTGAATGGCTTGGGTTTCGAGTTTCATATTTGCTCCGTTGTGTTGTGCGAGTGCGTAAAGTTGCTATTGTACATGATGAAGAATGGTTAAGGCCGTCTGAAAACGAGCTTGCGAGTTTCGCTAAAGCGAACGTAGTGAGCTTCGCCAAAGCGGGCTTGCGGGTTCGCTGAAACACAACGATAAGGCCGGACGTCACATCTGTCACATTCTGATTGTCACATTGGCTTGATGTTACTGTCACATCAGGCCGTCTGAAAAATTCAAAAAACCAATCTTTCCATAAAAATCATTTGGTTACATATCAATCTGCTTTCAGGCATAGGGATTGCTGTGTTGTCCTTAACAGCAAGTGCTGCGAGGAGAAAAGCCATGTCTGCAACCGTTCGCGTCGGCATTATTGCCAACCCCGTTTCCGCACGCGATATACGCCGGATTATTTCCCATGCCGCGGGGCTGTCGCTGGGCGAGCGCGTCAACATGCTGGTACGTATTTTGTCCGCGCTGGCGGCGTGCCGCGTTGATGAAGTGTTGTTGATGCCGGAAATGGAAGGTTTGCGCATGCTGCTGGAGCGGCGGCTGCCGGCGGTGATGAGCGAATTGGATTATCCGCTGCCGCGCTTGCGCTGGGTGGACATGACGGTAAACAACAACACCAACGACTCGGTGGCAGCCGCTGAAATCATGCGTGAAGAAGGTGTGTCGGCCATTTTGGTGCTGGGCGGCGACGGTACGCACCGCGCGGTGGTGAAAGGCTGCGGCTGCGTTCCCATCGCAGGTATTTCCACCGGCACCAACAATGCGTTTCCGCCGATGCGCGAAGTGACCGTCACTGCTTGGGCGGTGGGTTTGTATGCCACGGAAAACGTGCCGCGTGAAGAGGCTTTGCGGTCAAACAAATGCCTGCACATCTGCAAATACGACGCCTCGGGCAAGGAAGTGCTGCACGAAATCGCGCTCATCGACGCCGCCGTATTAAACGAAGGCATTCTCGGCGCAAAAGCCATCAGTGAAACAGACACGCTGCGCACGTTTATCACCACGCAGGCTTCGATTGAGGCGGTGGGGCTGTCGGCGGTGGCAGCGGTGTTGCAGCCGGTAGGCCGTTACGAAACGGGCGGGCTGCTGGTGGAACTGGTGCCGTCGTACGGTCCGCACGCGGCAGGCAAGGCGTTTACCGTACAGGCCGTACTCACACCCGGCATGATCGAAAACATCAACATTGCCGCCTACCGCCGCTTCTACGCAGACGAAGAATACCGCCTGAGCGGACAAACCGGCTTGGTGGCGCTGGACGGCGAGCGCGAAATAGCGTTCCGCGAAGACGAAACCATCGCCATCACTTTGCAGGAAGAGGCGTTTTACACGCTGGACGTACCCGCCGTGCTGGAATATGTGAGCGCTCAAAGGCGCAAACGGCATGGATAGGACGGGTGTCCTTGCCCTTCAGCTATGCCGCAGGCCGTCTGAAAAAATCGACAAACAACCTCCACTCGCAAAAAACCAACGGCAGGCAGGGATGTCCGCCCTACGGAAAACGGCAAGCCCGCGAAGCCGTTCATAAAACACAACCGAAAGGCCGTCTGAAAACGCATATATAGAACGGGCATCCTTGCCCGCCGCCCTCTAAAAACCGTTAAACAAGGAGAAAACCCATGAGCATCAAACTGCCTTTAGATAAAGACCAACTGCTCGAAGTGTACCGCCGCATGAAAACGATACGCGAGTTTGAAGAGCGGCTGCATATCGACTTCGCGCGCGGCGACATTCCCGGCTTCGTGCATCTGTATGCCGGCGAAGAAGCCACCGGCGTGGGCGTGATTTTCCACCTGAACGACGACGACCGCATCGCCAGTACCCACCGCGGCCACGGCCACTGCATCGCCAAAGGCGTGGACGTGATCGGCATGATGAAAGAAATCTACGGCAAACGCGACGGGCTTTGCAAAGGCAAAGGCGGCTCGATGCACATTGCCGATTTGTCGAAAGGCATGATGGGCGCCAACGGTATTGTCGGTGCCGGTGCGCCGCTGGCCTGCGGTGCTGCGCTGGCCGCCAAATTTCAGGGCAAAGGCGGCGTGGCCGTTACTTTCTGCGGCGACGGCGCAGCCAATCAAGGCACGGTGCTGGAAAGCCTGAACTTAGCGGCCATTTGGAATCTGCCGGTGATTTTCGTGATTGAAAACAACGGCTACGCCGAATCTACTTCACGCGACTACGGTACTGCTGCCAACAGTTTCGCCGACCGCGGCGTCGGTTTCGGCATCCCCGGCGTGGTGGTGGACGGCAACGACTTTTTCGCCGTGTACGAAGCCGCCGGCGAAGTGATCCGCCGCGCCCGCAACGGCGGCGGCCCCGCGCTGCTGGAATGCAAAACCAACCGTTTCTTCGGCCACTTTGAAGGCGACGCGCAAACCTACCGCCCTAAAGGTGAAGTGGACAACCTGCGCGCCAACCACGACTGCCTGAAAATCTTCCGCCGCCGCGTAACCGAAGCAGGCGTACTTACCGATGCCGAACTCGATGCCGTCGACCAAGAAGTGCATGAATTAATCGAACGCTCGGTACAAGAAGCCAAAGCCGCACCTGCGCCGAATCCGGAAGATTTGCTGACAGATGTTTATGTAAGCTATTGAAAACGATAAAAACAGGAGAAACAGATTATGTCCCGCCAATTAACCATGAAATTAGCGATTAACGAAGCTATCGACCAAGAAATGAGCCGCGACCCCACCGTGATTATGATGGGTGAAGACATTGTCGGCGGTGCAGGCGCCAGCGGCGAACGCGACGCTTGGGGCGGCGTACTCGGCCTATCCAAAGGGCTGTATGCCAAACACGGCGACCGCCTCATCGACACGCCGCTTTCCGAAGCCGCCTATGTCGGTGCAGCCATCGGCGCCGCTACCTGCGGCCTGCGTCCGATTGCCGAATTGATGTTTATCGACTTTATGGGCGTGTGCTTCGACCAAATTCTCAACCAAGCCGCCAAGTTCCGCTATATGTTCGGTGGCAAAGCCGAAACGCCCGTCGTGATCCGCGCCATGGTCGGCGGCGGTTTCAGCGCAGCGGCGCAGCACAGCCAAATGCTCACGCCCATGTTTACCCATGTGCCGGGCTTGAAAGTCGTGTGCCCGTCCAACCCTTATGACGCCAAAGGCTTGTTGGTACAGTCTATCCGCGACAACGACCCCGTGATTTTCTGCGAACACAAAAGCCTGTATGCCGTTAAAGGCGACGTGCCGGAAGAGCTGTATGCCATCCCCTTCGGCCAAGCCAACATCGTGCGCGAAGGTAAAGACGCCACCATCGTTACCTACGGCATGATGGTTCAGCGCAGTATGGACGCCGCCAAAGCGCTGGAAAAAGAAGGCATCGAAGCAGAAGTAATCGACCTGCGCACCCTTTCGCCGCTCGATATCGACACCGTGTTGAAATCAGTTGAAAAAACCGGCCGCTTAGTGGTGGTGGACGAAGCCAGCCCCCGTTGCAACATCGCCACCGACATTTCCGCTCAAGTGTGCCGGCAAATCTTCGGCGCACTCAAATCCGGCATCGAAATGGTGTCGCCGCCGCACACGCCCGTGCCGTTTTCCAACGTGCTGGAAAAACTCTACCTGCCCGGCGGCAAGCAAATCGCCGAAGCCGTTCGCAAAACATTAGGAAAGGTTGAGGCCGTCTGAAAGCGAATGTGGAGAGCTTCGCCAAAGCGGGCTTGTCAGTTTTGCCAAAACACCATCGGCAAATTGCCCGACGAAAGGCGGGCAAAAACACCTGCCTTTTGAAACCATACAGCCCTCTGTGAAACGTTTTCAGACGGCATCCACAATAAACAAAGGAGACAACCATGAGTAACATCAAACCCGTCATCATCCCCAAATGGGGTCTGACCATGGAAGAAGGCACCATCAACGAATGGCTGATTGAAGTCGGCACACCCGTGAGCGTCGGCATGGAAATCCTCAACATCGACACCGACAAACTCACCAACGCTGTCGAAGCCACCGACTCGGGCGTATTGCGGCGCATCCTCCACGGCGCAGGCGAAACCCTGCCGGTGAAAACCCTGATCGGCATCCTCGCCGATGCCGACACCCCCGAAGCCGACATCGACGCCTTTATCGCCAACTGGGTGCCGCCGTCTGCCGACGAAGTGGATGAATAAGGCCGGTTTCACGCAAGTACATTCATTACAGCCCGAAGCCCGACAACCGCATCCCCCGCTTCGAGTGGGGGATGAATAGAAAACCACAGGCTCACTTTACCAAGCAGGCCATCCGCTTTTTCAGACGGCCTGTTTCAACAAGCAAAGATATTGTTCAAATCAGTATTGGAAAACAAGGAGAAACACCATGCCCCAACAAAAAACCGCAGTCATTACCGGCTCTGCCGACGGTCTGGGCAAAGGCATTGCCGAACGCCTTGCCCGAGACGGCTTTAATATCGTCTTATCCGATATCGACGGCAATAAACTCGCCCAAACCGAGCAAGCGTTCAAAAACCGTAATCAGCCCGTTGCTTCGTTCAAAGGCGACGTGTCGAAACGGGCAGATCAGTTTGCACTCGTCCAACATGCCGTCGATACTTTCGGGCAGGTTGACGTGTTTATCAACAACGCCGGCATTGAAGAAGTGTTGCCGCTGCTGGACGTTACCGAAGCCGATTTCGACCGCGTGTTCAACATCAACGTCAAAGGCGTACTCTACGGCATGCAGGCCGCAGCGGAACAAATGAAAAAGCAAGACAGCAGCCGCGTGTATAAAATCATCAACGCATGCAGCATCGCCGGTCACGAATCATTCGACCTCTTGGGCGTGTATTGCGCCAGCAAATTCTCCGTGCGCGCCCTCACCATCGCCGCCGCCAAAGAATTGGCCAAACACAACATCACGGTCAACGGCTACTGCCCCGGTGTTGCCGGCACCAAAATGTGGGACCGCATCGACGCCGAAATGGGCAAGCACCTCGGCCTCAAGCCCGGCGAGGCATTTGAAAAATTCTCGGCAGGCATTCTGATGGGGCGCACACAAGTACCTGAAGATGTCGCCTCGCTGGTACATTATCTGGCTTCGGAAGACTCCGACTACATGACCGGCCAATCCCTGATTATCGATGGCGGCATGGTGTTCCGTTAATACGGAAAGAGGCCGTCTGAAACGCAATATAGTTCAGACGGCCTCATCTTTTTCCTTTACTATCTAAACCTTACCCTCTCCGCCGGAGCTTTCTCCATGCCGCTGATTCCGCCCGTTGTTTTTTACCCCGAACACCGCTTCGACCTTACCGCCCGAAGCTGGGCCGACAACGAACGCGCTTTTTTAGCAGCCGTCGGCAGGCCGTCTGAAAGCATGGCGCTGATACATGAAGGTGGCGACGGCATCGTCGTGCCGCGCAGCTATCAGCAAGGCCGGCCGAATTTTCAGACGGCCTGTGAAACTCTGGCCGGCGAAGGCTTGGCCGTACATGTGCGCCTGTCGGGTGGCGGCGTGGTGCCGCAAGCCACCGGCGTGATCAACCTGCATTTGGGCTATACCGCCGACACACCCAATCCCTTACCGGCGGCGGAAGCGCATTATCAAGCTTTGTGCGGCCTGCTCTCGGAATTGCTGCGCCACTTCGGCATCACCGCTACCGCCCAAGCCGTAGAGGGTTCGTTTTGCGACGGACGCTTCAACCTTGCCGTCAACGGCCGCAAAATTGCCGGAACCGCCCAACATTGGCAACGCGACAAAAGCGCGGAAAACCGCTACCGCGTCCTTTCCCACGCCGTTATCCTCGCCGCCGACCCGCATTTGCTTACCGACCGCGCCAACCGTTTTGAAGCGGCTATCGGCAGCACCGTCCGCTACCGTGCCGACAAAACCGCGTCGATTGCTGAATTGTCCGGCGCAAACGGCACCGAAGTAGCCGCCCGACTGCGCCGCCTGCTCGGTCATAACTTTTCGTGAGCTTGATTGAACGGACTGCTTCGACAAAACCTATCTGCATACTTAAAAAGCAATGAGGCCGTCTGAAAGCGAAACTCACTACATTCGCTTTCAGACGGCCTCATTACATGAATCAATACAGATAAGGCTAAACTGCCACGGCAGCTTTGATATGCGGGTGCGGGTCGTAATCCACCAGCTCGAAGTCTTCAAATTTAAAGTCAAACAAATCTTTCACTTCGGGATTCAGCTTCATCTGCGGCAACGGGCGCGGGTCGCGGGTGAGTTGCAGCTCGGCTTGCTCGAAATGGTTGCTGTACAAATGGGCATCGCCGAACGAATGGATAAACTCCCCTGCTTCCAAACCGCACACCTGTGCCATCATCATGGTCAGCAAGGCGTAGCTGGCGATGTTGAACGGCACACCCAAAAAGATGTCGGCGCTGCGCTGATACAGCTGGCACGACAGTTTGCCGTCGGCCACATAAAATTGAAACAGCGCATGGCACGGCGGCAAAGCCATATCGTCCACCAGCGCGGGATTCCATGCCGACACGATCAGACGGCGGCTGTCGGGGTTGGTTTTGATTTGACGCACCACATTGGCGATTTGGTCGATATGTCTGCCGTCGGGTGCAGGCCAAGAGCGCCATTGGTAGCCGTACACCGGGCCTAAATCGCCGTTTTCGTCCGCCCATTCGTCCCAAATGGAAACGTTATTGTCTTTCAGATACTTAATATTGGTATCGCCTTTTAAGAACCACAAAAGCTCGTGAATAATCGAGCGCAGATGCAGTTTTTTCGTGGTCAGCAGCGGAAAGCCTTGGCTTAAATCAAAACGCATTTGATAACCGAATATGGAGCGCGTGCCGGTGCCGGTGCGGTCGGATTTATCGCTGCCGTGTTCCAAAACATGGCGCATGAGGTCTTGATAGGCTTTCATGGGATTCCTTAATGATAGAGCTGAGTGTTTTCAGACGGCCTGATCATACTGATTCAGCCGTGAGTGCCGGCATTTGCCGAACCGCTGCTTAAACAGGCTGATTCGGCGTTTCTTACGGTCAACGTGAAGCGGCGATTGTACACCAATCGCACACCCAACGCGAAAACCCGCCCGATGCCGATGCTAAGGTTTTCAGACGGCCTTAAGCGGCAGCACCGCCCGCCGCACAAAATAGCGGATTTCAATAATCGCGTTTATTTTAATTGGCAGATAAAGCCAAAATAAAAATAAAATCTAAAACTATATTCTTAAAAACATCTTTTTTTTAAACAAAACGTTTAAAAACAAAAAATATAAAAAAAATAATGTCAACAATTTTACAAATTTTTTCTTGGCAAATACACTGAAGAAGTTTATATTAGCAACAAATAAATTTTCTTAACTGTATCTATTTTAAACCACTACTTTCGGAGAACTTTCATGTCAGTCAATCTGAACAATCTGTTTGAAAAAATCAAACAGCGCGACCCCAACCAGCCCGTGTTTCACCAAGCTGTCGAAGAAGTGTTCGGCAGCCTTGCCCCCTTCCTTGCCAAAAACCCCAAATACACCGAGCACGGCCTGCTGGAGCGCATCGTTGAGCCTGAGCGCGTGATTATGTTCCGCGTGTCTTGGGTGGACGACAAAGGACAAGTTCAAGTCAACCGCGGCTATCGCGTACAAATGAACTCCGCCATCGGCCCCTACAAAGGCGGCCTGCGCTTCCACCCCACCGTGGACTTGGGCGTGCTGAAATTCTTGGCGTTTGAACAAGTATTCAAAAACGCCCTGACCACCCTGCCCATGGGCGGCGGCAAAGGCGGCTCCGACTTCGACCCCAAAGGCAAGAGCGACGGCGAAGTGATGCGCTTCTGCCAAGCATTCATGACCGAGCTTTACCGCCACATCGGCGCCGATACCGACGTACCTGCGGGCGACATCGGCGTGGGCGGTCGTGAAATCGGCTTCCTGTTCGGCCAATACAAACGCTTGAGCAATGAGTTTACTTCCGTACTTACCGGCAAAGGCCTGCAATACGGCGGCAGCCTGATCCGTCCCGAAGCCACCGGCTACGGTACCGTTTATTTTGCCGACAGCATGCTGAAAACCAAAGGCAACAGCATGGCGGCGAAAAAAGTATTGGTTTCCGGTTCGGGTAACGTAGCGCAATACGCCGCCGAAAAATGTATCCAACTGGGTGCGAAGGTATTGACCGTTTCCGACTCCAACGGTTTCGTACTCTTCCCCGACAGCGGCATGACCGAAGCTCAATTGGCCGCCTTGATCGAGTTGAAAGAAGTGCGCCGCGAACGTTTGTCGGTTTATGCCAAAGAGCAAGGTTTGGAATACTTTGAAGGCAAAAAACCGTGGGGCGTACCTTGCGATGTGGCTCTGCCTTGCGCCACTCAAAACGAGCTGGACGAAAGCGATGCGAAAACCCTGTTGTCCAACGGCTGCTTCTGCGTGGCCGAAGGTGCCAACATGCCTTCTACTTTGGGCGCGGTTGAAGCTTTTGTTCACGCCAAGATTCTGTATGCTCCGGGCAAAGCGTCCAACGCCGGCGGCGTAGCCACTTCCGGTTTGGAGATGAGCCAAAACCACATCCGCCTGTCTTGGGAACGTGAAGAAGTCGACCGACGCCTGTTCGGCATCATGGAAAACATCCATGAAAACTGTGTGGCCAACGGCACTGAAGAAGGCGGCTACGTCAACTACGTTAACGGCGCGAACATTGCCGGCTTCAAGAAAGTGGCCGAAGCCATGTTGGCTCAAGGCGTGGTGTAAGCGTATGATTATTTAGCGTTACAAACGCCAAAAGGCCGTCTGAAAAATTTTTCAGACGGCCTTTCGTATTGTATGGATAAATTTTATCCGCATAAACCTGCTATATATTGTCTATGCGGATGATCAAACGGCACTAACTGTGTATTAAGCCTTATGCTTTTTTGCGGCAACGCAAGATGCTGTGCCCGCGGCCCAATTTGTCGTGTATTTCCACCACCTGCAAGCCGGCGTTTTCCACGCAGCGTATCATGTCTTCGGAATGGTAGATTTTGCTGTTGCCGTTGGCCATGGCGGTGAAGTAAATGCTGGTTTGCGTTAAGCAGTAGGCCGCGGTTTCATATTTCTGCCTGTCCCAAAACGGCTCCATGATATAGAGGTCGGTATGTTCACCCATAGAACGCGCGGCGCGGCTCAAGATGCCGGTAACTTCCTCTTCGGAGAAACAATCGAGAAACTGGCTCATCCAAATGGCATCAAAACCTGTGGGGAACGGCACTTCGGGATCCAACAGATTGGCAGGATGGCCGTGAATACGCTCTTCGCCCGGCTTGCCGGCCACCGCTTTGCGCATCAAGCCGATTTGCTGGGGCAAGTCCATAATCGTTACTTCAACGTCTTGATCGTAGCCCACGCACTGCACCGCCCAACGGCCGGTATTACCGCCGACATCCAGCAGTTTTTTCACCGGGCGGGCAAACACAATCTCCAGTGCTTCGGCAAACGAATTGTCCGAATAATAATGGTCAAACGCAAACCATTTTTCCTGCGTAACGGCAGGCAGTTGCGACAAACCTTCGTAAATCGTCGGCCAGCTGCCGAACACTTTCAAACCTTCGGGCTTGCCGTTGAGCAAAGTGGCTTCCAGATCAAACAAACCTTGATAGCAAACCTCGTGCACAAAATCCATGTTTACGCGCGCCATCGGGTCTTTGATTAAAAACCAGCCCGCTTTGGAAATAAGATAACGGCCGTCTTGGGTCAGCACCGTGCCGATGGTCAGCGAAGACTCCAGCAACACCTGCGCGGCATAACGGCTCAAACCGGCACTTTCGGCAATTTCGTCGAGCGTCATGCCTTCCTGCTTGTTGTTGAGGCGGTCTAAAATGCCGAACTTCACCATCAGGCGCGACACTTGGAACACCACCGGAGCAAAGGCAATTTCTTGTGCCAAACGCTGTGCATCACCGGCGGAAAGCTGCTCGGTGGAATATCGTTTTTCTAAAGCAGGAAATAATTTCATAATGTGTCAGATAAGATAAATATAAAGTGGTATCAATGGCAAGGAATTGCCGCATTGAGGCCGTCTGAAAACGAGCTTGCGGGTTTCGCTGAACATTTCAGACGGCCTCAAACCTTATAAACAGGTTTAGCGCGGTGATTATAACATTCTTATCGTGAAAAACAGCTTGGAAAACGGTTACTTCTCTGCCCGCTGCCGCATTTTGCGCACGACCGAAGCCAACGGAAAAGCCGCGGTTCACAGCATGATTTATATACGCTCTTCCCGATTTTCATCCGCATAAATCATTCCGCCAGCACCGCTTTGCAAAGACCGATAATATTCCACCGCAATAATCAAACCGGCCAAAACCTTATCCTGCCGCACCATTCAGACGGCCTGAGACCTTTGCAAAACCCTCAGATGTGGATGCAGTTCAAGGCGTAGCAGCGCAGCGAGTGCAGACATATCATATAGATAGGCAAACGAGTGAGCAGCGCACAACGCAGAAATGCGCCGCAGATGGGGGTTTTGCAAAGGTCTCGGCCTGCCTGCCACGGCTCAAGATAAGGTTGCCCTGTTTATCACCAACAAACCCGCTGAACAAAGGAATACTGATATGAAAAAAATTCTGCTGCCGGTTTTGGCTGCCCTAGCACTCGGCGCCTGCCAAACCATTCCGGCCAATAATGACGTATTTGCGACAAACCACACCGTTTCCCTGCCGCGGACGGAAGCCGAGTTCCTGAAACGCACCGCCCACCTGCAACAGGCGGCAAAAGACCAAAGCGTGAAAGAAATCATTTATTTTGATGAAAATTTCGACCTCAGCGAAACCCCGGTAGATAAAGGCTATTTCCGCAAATCTTACGGCCTGCAAAACAACGGCCTTTATTTGGCGCAAGACTTTTTTGCCGACGGCCGCAAGCAAACCGATTTATTTTATGTAACCAATGCCAACTATCCGGATTCCGCACACGCGCGCGGTCATTTGTCTATCTATAACGATCAAGGCAAGCTCTCCAGCGTTCAATATGTGATCTCCGACAGCCGTTACAGCCGCATCGATTTTTGCAAAAACGGCGAACTGTGCGCCGAGCAGCATTTCACCGAAAACACCGAAAAAGAAGCGCTGTACCTCAACGGCAAAAAGATAGACGAATGGCTGGTAACCAGAAAAAGCACCGGCACCGAATCCAGCAGAAAATTATGGTACCCCAACGGCAAACAGGCTTATTACGGCCTCACTACGGTGGACTATGAAGAAGGCCAAGACAGCAAAGAGGAATACTGGCTGGAAGACGGCACTTCGACAGGCGATAAAAAGCCCGACAGCGAAGCATTCCGTTCATTGGAAAATACTATTGTCGATATCGAGCGCCAAGCCTACGACCGCCAGCCGATGGAAACCACCGACGAAAACTCCGAAACTGCCAACTGAAACGCTGCCCGCCAGCCAAACCGATAACACAACAGCCGCCTGTATTCGCACAGGCGGCTGTTTCTGTTTCATGCTGATTCAAAAACCATCTGCGGGCGGGATAGACAATCTGAAACCTTTGCAAAACCTACAAAGCCCGTTTTGGCGAAACCCGCTAGCGAGTTTTAACGAAGCTCGCAAGCTCGCTTTCAGACGGCCTCAAGCTGTTATCTGAATTTCGCCAAAGTATCTTCTTAACCTTTATTCCCCGTTGCCCTCAGGCAGTTCCAACGCTCCGCTGTCGGCTGTTTCCGCCAGATTTTTTTCAAGCTGCTTCGAGGCTTTCACGCCCAGTTTACGCAGTTTTTCGGCGCGGTTCACCAGATTGCCGCGGCCTTCGGAAAGCTGTTTGAACGCGGCTTGATACTGGCTTTGCGCCTGCTCGATGTTTTTGCCGACGCTTTCCAGCGTGGTAACGAAGTTAACGAATTTGTCGTACAGCTTGCCGCCTTCTTCGGCGATGGCGATGGCGTTTTGGTTTTGTTGCTCGTTGCGCCAAATGTTCGCCACCGTGCGCAGCGTCGCCAGCAGGGTGCTGGGGCCGACGGGCATGATGCGTTTGTCGAAGCACTCTTGAAACAGGTTGTCGTCGTGTTGCAAGGCCAACAGGTAGGCGGGTTCGACGGGGATAAACATAAACACGAAATCGAGCGTGTTCACGCCTTCGATATCGCTGTATTGCTTGAGCGACAGGCTCTTGATGTGGGCGCGTACGCTGGCGGCGTGGGCGGCGAGTGCGCGTTCGGCCTCTTCGGGCGTTTGCGCCTGCGTGTAGCGCACATAGGCGGTGAGCGATACTTTGCTGTCGATGATGATTTGTTTGTTGTCGGGCAGGTTGACCAGCACGTCGGGTTGCAGGCGGCGGGTGCTGCCGTCTTCTTCGTGGCGCACGGAGGCCGTCTGGACAAAATATTCGCGCCCTTTCACCAAGCCTGAATTTTCGAGTACGGTTTCCAGAATCATCTCGCCCCAGTTGCCCTGCGTTTTGTTTTGCACGCCGGTGAGCGCGTCGGTAAGGGCTTTGGCATCGGTGTGAAGCTGGGTATTGAGGGTTTGCAGGCGTTTGAGTTCGTTTTCGAGGGTAAGCCGCTCTTTGGCTTCTTTTTCGTAAGTAGTCTGCACCAGTTGGCTGAACTGCCCCATGCGTTCGTTGAGCGGGATAAGCAGGCGGTTGATGCTTTCGGTGTTGTGTTCGGTGAAGCGTTTGGTTTTTTCTTCGAGAATGTTGTTGGCGAGATTTTGGAACTGGTCGGCAAGGCTTTGGCGCGCTTCGCCCAACAGGGCGAGTTTTCCTTCCGAGGCGAGGCGTTCCTGCTCGATTTGGGTGTGCAGCCTTTCGTTGTGCACTTTCAAATCGGCCACGGTTTGCTGCAACTGGGCATAATCTTCTTTCAGACGGCCTAATTCGCTTTCACGCGCCTGCAAGCCTTCGATGTGCTGTTTGGCGGCGGCAAAGCGGCTGTGGATTTCCCGCATTTCGGCCTGCAAATCCTGCGCATGGCGGCGGCTTTGCGCCAGCTCGTTTTGCAGCGGCTCGATTTGGCTGCTGCGGGTTTCGGCGGTGGCAAGGGCGGTTTGGGCCGTCTGAAACTGCTGTTGCAGGGCATCAAGCGCATTTTCGGCCTCTGCCTGCTCTTGGGCGGCGAACTGATATTGCTGCGTGCGTTCGGCAAGCTGGCTGTTCAAACGGTTTTGCTCGGCCTGATGTTTGTTGCGCAGAATCAGCCAAGTGATGAGGATGCCGAAAAAGGCGGCGGCAAGGGCGGTGAGGATGAGGTAAAGCGCAGAAGTTTCCATAATGTAAACAGGCCGTCTGAAAATGATAAAGCGCGTGAACTATATCATGTTTCAGACGGCCAGCGAGCAGATAAAAACAACAGCTTTGATGGTGCTGTACACGACTTGAAACCATTCGAACAATCAGCAGCCATGCCCAAACATCCCCTTCCCCAAGCCAAACCGTTTGGGCAGATTAACGCATATTTTGTCTGATATTCAGAGCCAATCCGAACCCGGCTTCTTAATCATCCATCATTACTGAAAACGATTACTAAGAAATTTAAATTATTGTTAACAATATTCAAATAGCAAGTATCAACTATTGATAATCGTTTTTATTTTTCTAGAATTTAAAAAACCATAACAATATTTTAAATTATTGTATTTCGAGATACACAAAGCCGTTACTTCAACTGCGTGTTTCCGGTTGGTTTTATCTTTAACGTTGACATAATTTGATAGAGAAAGTAACTCGATGAAAAAATTATCTTTACAAATGGTTGCGGCAATTGCCTGCGCCCTTGCTTTAAATGCCTGTTCCTCAGGAGGCGGTTCGACACCGTCCGCATCATCTACGCCTACCCCTCAAAATCCAAACTCGGCTGAAGCGGCTAATCAGCCCGAAACGCCTAATCAGCCCGAAACGCCTAATCAGCCCGAAGCGCCTAAGCAACCCGAAGCGCCTAAGCAACCCGAAGCGCCTAAGCAACCCGAAGCGCCTAAGCAACCTGAAGCGCCTAAGCAACCTGAAGCGCCTAAGCAACCCGAAGCGCCTAAGCAACCCGAAGCGCCTAAGCAACCCGAAGCGCCTAAGCAACCCGAAGCGCCTAAGCAACCCGAAGCGCCTAAGCAACCCGAAGCGCCTAAGCAACCCGAAACGCCTAAGCAACCCGAAACGCCTAAGCAACCCGAAACGCCTAAGCAACCCGAAACGCCTAAGCAACCCGAAACGCCTAAGCAACCTGAAGTGCCTAAGCAACCTGAAGTGCCTAAGCAACCTGAAGTGCCTAAGCAACCTGAAGTGCCTAAGCAACCTGAAGTGCCTAAGCAACCTGAAGTGCCTAAGCAACCTGAAGTGCCTAAGCAACCTGAAACAGGTTCTACATTTACGGAAGCCTTGGCTAAGGGTTTTATCGCCAATGACACTCGTAAAGATAAAGCGGATTATATGGATCCCAAAAAAGTTGGCGGCATCGTGTTGAGCCTCGACAATACCCGGGGTACAGCAACAGGCCAGTCTCCTAAAACCGAAGCGTTTGATAATCTGATGGTTAACGGAACCAAAATTCTTTTACTGGCACAGTCCAAAGATAAATTAAATGGCATCCGCATCCGCGCCTTGAATCAGAGTGATTTCGAGCCGGGTAAATTTAAAGGCGAAGGTTTGGTTGGCAGTACCGGTCTTGAACCGCGCCAAGACCACTTCAAAAACGTCCGTTACGGGGTTTATACCGTTGATGGTCAATCGCATTTGTTTGTACAGGGCAATCCGACCTTGTCGATGCATCTCTCTTCAGGGACATACTCTTATGGTGGCCGTGCAGTTTACGGCAAAGACGGCAAATACCAAAGAGCAACAACCAATGCTATCGTAGACTTCGGCAAGAAAACGATTGATGTAACCATCACCCCGCCAAGAGCCGCAGGAAGAATCGCCCCCACTCCGTTACAATTCGGCGGCACCATCACGGGCAATACCTTCAGCGGTGTGAAAAACAATATCGAAACCAAAGGCGGCTTCTTCGGCCCCGGCGGAACCGATTTGGGCGGTATTTTCCATGCCACCGGCGGCGAGCATGCCGGCTACAACGGCGCCTACGGTGCATCAGAGCGCGTTCGCACCAAATAATTGATATTAAAAACAAAACCGAAACCTCAAATCAGAGGTTTCGGTTTTTCTATATAAAAATATTGTGTACAGGAATATGTAAGCTGCCGGTTATAGATTTTCTCCCGAACGGAAATAACCATACTTCCCGTATCCGCCGGAAAAAGAGAAACCTTGCCGATACCGCCTATCAGTCTTCTGCGTCTTCCGGCTCGGTACTCAGATAGCTGCTTTGCTTGAGCGCGTGCAAAAATTCTGCGGTAAACAGTTTGCGCTCGGTGGATTTGAGCTGCGCCCAGCGGGTTTTTTCTTCAAAACGGTTAATCACTTCGCCGGTGGAAAGATGCACATAATGGAGCATGTCTTCAATGGTATCGTGTTCTTCCATACCGCCGAACTCGATGCTGCCGTTATCGCGCACATACACGTTTACCGAATCGGTGTCGCCGAAAAGGTTGTGCATGTCGCCGAGGATTTCCTGATACGCGCCCACCATAAACACGCCCAGCACATACGGCTCGCCCTGTTTCAAATCATGCACGCTCATGCTGGATTCGATACTTTGCTGGTCGACATATTGGCTGATTTTGCCGTCTGAATCGCAGGTTAAGTCTTGCAGCACGGCGCGGCGCACGGGGCGTTCGTTCAAGCGGTGCAGCGGCATAATCGGCAGCACTTGGCCGATGGCCCATGTGTCGGGCAGGCTTTGGAACACGCTGAAATTGCAGAAATATTTGTCGGCCAGCTTGTCGGTAAGGTCGTCGTACACCTGCCGCTGCGAACGTCTGCCCGCCTGAAGCTGGTTTTTCAAGCGGCGGCACAACACGGCATGAAGCTGCTCGGCCAATGCTTTTTCTTTCAACGGTACTTTGCCTTCGAGATATTGCTCGGTCACTTCGGTCAGATAATGGCCGACGCGGTAATAGGTTTCGGTTACCATTTCGCTGTCGTTGGTATCGAGCAGCGTAATCAGCTTTTTGGTGGCAAACGACAGATTTTCGGCATCGGCAATTTCCGGCACTTGCTCGGGCAGCCGTTCCACATCGGTTACATTCATCACCAGCACCGCATGATGCGCCGTCATTGCGCGGCCGGATTCGGAAAAAATGTGCGGATGCGGCATATTGTGTTCGTTGCAATACTCGGCCAGCATCGACACAATCACATGTGAATATTCGCCCATATCGTAGTTGATGGAGCTGGCATTGCGCGAGTGCGTACCGTCGTAGTCCACACCCAAGCCGCCCCCCACGTCCACATACTCAATCGGCAGCCCCAGCCCGCGCAGTTCGGCAAAATAACGCACCGCCTCTTTAAAGCCCATGCGGTAATCGGCGATATTGGAAATTTGAGAACCCATATGGAAGTGCATCAGCTTCACATTGTCGGCCAAACCCGCCGCCGTGAGCTTTTCCACCGCCGAAATCAGTTGCGCGGCAGAAAGACCGAACTTGCCTTTTTCACCGCCCGTGTCGGCCCACTTGCTCGACGACAGCGACGACAACCGCACGCGCAGGCCGATATTGGCTTTGATGCCCAGATTTCTCGATTCCTGAATCACCAAATCCACTTCCGACTCTTTTTCAATCACGATAAACACTTCATGACCGAGCCGCTGGCCGATGAGCGCAAGTCGGATGAAATCGCGGTCTTTATAACCGTTGCACACAATCGTGCCGCCTTTGGGGGCAAACGCCAGCACAATCATCAATTCCGGCTTGGAACCGGCCTCCAAACCGATCGACACCTGATCGTTTTTCGGCACGATGATGTTTTTCACCACCGATTCCTGCTGGTTCACTTTAATCGGATAAATCGCCGTATATTTGCCCTGATATTCGTTTTTGCGGATGGAGCGGTTAAACGCCGCACACAGCCGCGCCACACGGTCTTGCAGAATATCGGGAAAGCGAAACAGCATCGGCAAGTCCTGCCCGCGCTCGTTGAGCTGCGCCACCAAGCCGTATAAATCGACCTCGGTGTCGCTGTTGTTGTTGGGTTTCACCATCACATGGCCGTTTTCTCCCACCGAGAAATAACCGTCGCCCCAATGGCGGATACCGTAAAGCGACGCGCTGTCTGCTGCCGACCAAGACATATTTTCGTCCTTCAATACAAGGGTTGATATAAAGCTGCGGGCATGAAGTTTCATAGCTGCAAAGGGTAGGCATCATAGCACAGACACTATTCTCGGCGGGAAAAATCAGGCCGTCTGAAAAGCCACTCAGCTTTTCAGACGGCCTTTCATTTGAAAGGCTATACATTTTACATAGCAATAATTAATATGCATGAAAATATTAAGAAAGGATTTTCATGCAAACCCAATCCTACCACCTCACCTTCTCCCGCTTCAGCCCGTCCCTCTCCGTCGTCTCCTTCACCGCCACCGAAGCATTGAATACAGCCTACCGTCTCGACATCGAACTGACCTGCGCCGATGCCGATTTGCCGCTGTCGTCGTACATCAACCAAGCGGCCAAGTTTACGGTAACGCCGGTAAGCTCTGATGCGTTGGGATTGATCGAAGGTATGATCGCCCCCCAAGCGTTGAAGGAATGGAGCGGCATCATCACTTCCTGCGAGAAGCTGTCGGTATCGGCCGACGAAACCCGTTACCGCATGGTATTGGAACCGCGCATTGCCGCATTGAAGCACCACCGTACTTCGCGGCTGTTTCAAAACCAAAACGTTCCCGACATTATTGCCGCACTGCTGAAACACCACGGCTTCTCCGGCGTCGATTTCCGTTTCAATACCTCACGCGAATACGGTGTGCGCGAGTATGTGACCCAGTATCAGGAATCCGACTTCGCCTTTCTCAACCGGTTGTGCGAAGAAGAAGGCATCTGGTACGCCTTCGAGCAGAATGCCCAATATGGCGAGGTGGCGGTATTCGGTGACGATGCCGCCCATTATTTTCGCGGTAATACCTCCCCCTATCCCTACCGCCCCCACGGCGGATTGGAGAGTGTCGGTGCCGAAGCGGTGTTCGCCTTACAGGTAAAACACAATCCCATTCTCGAATCCATCCGCGTCGGCGACTACAACTACCGCGATGCCGATACCGACTTATCGTCCACAGTAACGGCCAAGGGTACGGAGACCGACGGCAGCGTCTTACTCGGCAGTGACAGCCATTGGGGTTTGCATCACAAGACACCCGAAGAAGCCCAACTTCAGACGGCCTTACTGCAACAGCTCGACCACAGCCGCCGTATTGTTGCTTCCGGCAGCGGCAACATCACCGCGCTTAGCCCCGGCCAAGTGTTTCAGACGGCCCCAAGCTTCAGCGAAGCACCCAACGGCTGGTTGGTAGTGTCGCTTACCCACAGCGGCAGCCGCGACCAAGCGTACAGCCATACTTTTACCGCCATTCCCGCCGACAGCATCTTCCGCCCCGAACGCATCACCCCGTTGCCCAAGATTCAGGGCAGCCTTCCCGCCAGAATCACCAGCCCCGGCAACTACACCTATGCCTATATCGACAATATGGGCCGTTACCGCGTCAAACTGCCGTTTGACCTCGACGAATGGAGCCCGGGCGGAGAAAGCCGTCCCATCCGTCTGGCCAAACCCTATGCCGGCCCCGACTACGGCCAACACTTCCCGCTGCACGAAGGCACCGAAGTGATGCTGTCGTTCGTGCAGGGTAATCCCGACAGACCCTACATCAGCGGGGTAATGCACGACAGCTCCCACCCCGACCACGTGCCTGCCGACTGGAACACCCGTAACGTCATCCGCACTTGGGCGAATAATAAGCTGCGGATGGAAGACAAACAGGGTCAGGAACACATCAAACTGGCGACCGAATACGGCAAGAGCCAACTCAACCTCGGTCATATCGTCGACAGCCAAAGACAAAAACGCGGTGACAACGGCGAAGGATTCGAGCTGCGTACCGACAGTTGGGGTGCATTGCGGGCGGGCAAAGGTTTGTTTATCAGTGCCGATGCCCAAAATCAGGCTGCGGGTCAGGTGTTGGATATGGATGCCGCCATCGCCCAACTCGAGCAGGCAATTTCCTTAGCCAAAAGCCTTAACAAAGCCGCCCATACTGCCAAAAACGAAGCCACCGAGGCCGAAGAGCAGGCAGGCCGTCTGAAAGACAGCCTCAAACAGCTGCAACACGCGGGCATCATCCAATCCGCCCCCGACGGCATCGCCACCGCCACCCCGCAAAGCCAACTGCACACTGCCGGCCAACACATCCATCACATCAGCGGCGGCGACACCGACATCAGCGCCGGCAGCAACTTCACCGCCCATGCGGTAGAAAGCGTCAACCTGTTCGCCCAGAGCAAAGGGGCGAAGTTACAGGCCAATCAGGGCAAGGTGGAGATACAGGCGCAGAACGACGAGATGCAGATTAATGCCCTCAAAGACGCCACCATCACCAGCAGCGCGGGCAAAGTGACCGTGGCGGCAAAAGACGAAATCCTGCTCACCAGCGGCGGGGCGTACATCAAGATTAAAGACGGCAATATCGAGTTGGGCTGTCCGAAGATGGTGTGGGTGAAGTGTGCGGGGTTTCAGGTGATGGGGCCGAGCAGTATAAGTATCACTCACCCGGAATGGCCTAAAACCTTACCTAAGCGTCCGATGCGTATTAGTTTACGACAGTCACCACATTCGGATAATTTCTATATAGGTATGCCATATACGCTTTACGCTGACGGAGCAGAAATCCAAAAAGGCGTAACAGACAGGACAGGTTATATCAATATCGAACATGAAATACCGACAAGCAGGTACAAAATTATTTTTGCGAACGGAGCAGAATTCGTAGTACCGATTGCAGACGAATTTAAAGAAAATACCTCAAGGGACGAGATAACCAATCAGGGTTTTCATGCTTTAAAATACAACGGTTTAAAACTTTCTCCGTTACAACAGGCAAAAAAATACTTTGAAATTATTAATGGCAAACAAGATTCCGAGGAGTCTGAAAATGAGTAAATGCACGACAGCAACAGCCACAAAAACAAAATTGGGCACCAATGTGTCCATGAACTGGTTTTTAGACAAAACAGGAGACTGTTCTCCTCCTGTAGCGGCAACGTTCAAACCGTTGATTAATGGAAAAGAAGCATTTACAACACTTCACGAAAAAATTGAAAAAGCCAGCTCATCGATTGATATTGCCATATGGGGGTTTCAACCCTCCATGCATTTCAAGAGAGACGGTAAAAGCAAATGCATTGGCGATTTACTGATTGAAAAAGCAAACGCTGGGGTAGAGGTTCGCGTGCTGGTTTGGAGCATGCCTTTCAAGCTGCAAACTTTTCAAGAGGCCAATATGGGAAATGCACCAAGTGCCTATAAAAGTGGTGTACCAGGTGTCACACAAAAGCAACGGGATTATGATGCAAAATGGTATCTAGCAATTGAAGGAAAGCTGCATACAATGTATCAAAGCCCTAAAGGGGCAGACAATGATACAGTCAAAATCAACATGCAAAAACAATACAACTTGCAGCATAAATATCCTTTACTAATGGAATTTTCCAAATCACAAGCAAGAAAAAACCTGCAATTTCGCACTCGTAGTGTTGCGGATCAAAAAAATAACTATTTAGATAAAGAAATACCGGAAAATGCCAAATTTATATTGAATAAATTTCCTTCTCATCATCAAAAAACCGTTTCTATTGATATCGACAAACCTTCTCAAGCGATAGGTTTTGTTCTTGAGCATAATATGGTTGACAATTACTGGGATGATAACAGTCATTTTTACGGAAAAATATCACCTCCCGACAAAGGTAAAAATGTAGAAGTACCTTTACAAGACGTATCCAGCATTGTCAGCGGTGAAGTTTTGTGGTTTATCAACCGCAACTTCTGTCAATCATGGGATCGCGTCAGCAATGAAAAACTGGAAGAAAAAAGAAAAAAGCTGACTCTTGACCAATACCCGTTAAATAAATCGTTAGGTACACCGCTTATGGCTCAAATTCTGCGCACATACGACAAGCCCGACATTGAAGACATAAAAAATATTTACTTACAAAATATTAAAAAAATCTCCAGCTATATCTATACCGAAAACCAGTATTTCAGATGGCCAGTACTGGCAGAAGCATTTATCCAACACTGGCAGAATCTGCGCAAACAGGGGAGGCCTGCCAGCATGCCTATTCATTGGTTTGCCATAACCAACAGTTCAGACGACGGATTGGGTAAAGGTACGTTTACTACCAACAAGATGTTGGAAAAATTAGGACGGCAGGATGTGATGCCGAATGTTGCCCTAAACCATGCAGATCGAATTAATACATTGAAAACCACACTGGCCCATATTCCGCCCGGCACACCCGGTTCGATGGTTGAAAAATGGAAAAAAGAATTGGCAGAATTGGAAGCACGATATAAACAGCAGACCGGAGAAAAATATCAGCCTTACACCAAAGAAGCCGAAAAAATTCGTGAATCCGATGTGTTAAAACAGCTGAAAAAAGAACTTGGAGTAAAAGTACATGTTTGCACCTTAACCGCATCCAATGCTTGGAAAGAGGTTTATATCCATTCCAAAGTAACCGTTATTGACGACGTATTTACCGTAATCAGCTCAGCCAATCTAAACACCCGCAGCATGCAGGTAGACACCGAGTTGGGTATTTTTACCGAAAGTAAAGCGGTTGCCCAAAAGTTGCGCAAAGATTTGTGGAAACTGCATACCCGAGATTTACACCGTGCTGATAGCGATCCGTTAAAATACAGCGCAAAAGCCAACCCCAACGGTATGCATGATCCAGCAAATGCAAAAATTGCTTTTGAAAGATGGGGTAAATTAATGAAAAAAAACAAAGAGCAAATAGAAAACGGCATGCCCCCCTTGTACCCCTTGTGCGAATTTCTACGGCTGGATCCCAAAATCACCACTTTGGATTAACACATGAAACGTTCCACAAAAATCACTTTGTCCGTGCTCGCCCTTATCGGCTTGGCACTCTATATGGCCTACCGATGGATTGCCTGCATCGATATGGGCGGCACCGGACAAGGCAAACCGGATTTCTGCTACAACAAACCCAACTGGTTTGAACGGCAGCAAGCAAAAAGGGAAACCATGAAAAACATCGAAGAAATCAAACGAAACCTCGAATTCACCTGCGTACACGAACAGCGCCCGCCTTTATCGGAAGAAACACAGCAGCTCTATCATTACGCGCTGCACCGCGATTTAAACCATATGTGGCCGGGCGAACGCGGCGACGGTTTTTGGGACAAACTGCTGCCCTATTACCGCATCGCCGCCGCCAACGGCGACTATAAAGCCAATGTGCGCCTGCAATTCATTCTCAGCGACGGCTGGACACAAGTGCCTGAGATAGAAGCGGAAATAGAAGTGCATCAGCTCAATAAACTGCTGCAAAAACAACTCCCCGCCACCGCCTATTACCTGCTCAAAGGCTATATCGAAGACGGCTACGGCGTTTCCGCCCCGCCAGACAGCGAACTGGCCTTTCTGCGTAAAGCCGCCGATATGGGCAGTAGGGATGCCCAATTCGTTTTGGGTAAAACACTTATGGGAATCGATGATAAAGAAACACTTCAATTTCGTTTGGAACTGAAACGCAAACTCTACCGCTGCGCTTCCGAACAAGGCCAGGGAGATGCATCAGAATGGCTGGGGATTGATTTACAAAATATCAAACAA
This sequence comes from Neisseria sp. Dent CA1/247, assembly GCF_022870825.1. Lineage (NCBI taxonomy): Bacteria > Pseudomonadati > Pseudomonadota > Betaproteobacteria > Neisseriales > Neisseriaceae > Neisseria > Neisseria sp. Dent CA1/247. The sequence goes on from NZ_CP091522.1 coordinate 2,430,365, forward strand.
TATCCGGAAGCGGTAGCGGCTTTTTACCAAGGCGTAAAGAACGGCAACAGCCAATCAGCCTTATGGCTTGTAGACGGCTTTCAAGGCCTGGAGTTAAACCTTACTCCGGATGCCGAACGAGCACGCCGCTACGAAGCCATCAGAGACTATCTTTCTACTTACGACTTCATGTCTCCCAAAGTCCCTGATTTGGATGAAATAGTGCCATTACCTCCAGCACCATTGCCGGAATGGGACGGCAAAATCGCCTTCCAACGCTGGGTAGAGGGGAAAGAACCGCCCAAACCCTCCGACGAATTGATGCAAAAACTGGCCGATCAAGCCAAGCTGGATGTGAAAACAGGCCTTCCTATTGCCGCACCAACCCAACCGGAAGCAGCCAAAGCATATCCTGCCGACCCTGCTCCCCCGCACCCGCCGCAGAAACCGCAAACCCTGTCTTGGCGGCAAAAGTTTAAAAACCTGTTGTCTTGAAATATGCTTGAGGCCGTCTGAAATCTTTCAGACGGCCTAGATGAATCCTTACTGCTTGCCATCAACGTCGGCAGACTGGTCAACGACATGCATAAATAGAAAACGGCATGCCCCCCTTGCACCCCTTGTGCGAATTTCTACGGCTGGATCCCAAAATCACCACTTTGGATTAATACATGAAACGTTCCACAAAAATCACATTGTCCGTGATCGCCCTTATCGGCTTGGCACTCTATATGGCCTACCGATGGATTGCCTGTATCGATATGGGCGGCACCGGACAAGGCAAACCGGATTTCTGCTACAACAAACCCAATTGGTTTGAGCGGCAGCAAGCAAAAAGGGAAACCATGAAAAACATCGAAGAAATCAAACAAAACCTCGAATTCACCTGCGTACGCGAACAGCGGCCGCCTTTATCGGAAGAAACACAGCAGCTCTATCATTACGCGCTGCACCGCGATTTAAACCATATGTGGCCGGGCGAACGCGGCGACGGTTTTTGGGACAAACTGCTGCCCTATTACCGCATCGCCGCCGCCAACGGCGACTATAAAGCCAATGTGCGCCTGCAATTCATTCTCAGCGACGGCTGGACACAAGTGCCTGAGATAGAAGCGGAAATAGAAGTGCATCAGCTCAATAAACTGCTGCAAAAACAACTCCCCGCCACCGCCTATTACCTGCTCAAAGGCTATATCGAAGACGGCTACGGCGTTTCCGCCCCGCCAGACAGCGAATTGGCCTTTTTACGCAAAGCTGCCGATATGGGCAGTAGAGACGCACAATTCGTATTGGCTGAAAAGGTGGCTTGGATTGACCATGAAGAAACACGTGAATTCCGGTTGGAATTGATGCGTAAGCTCTACCGCTGTGCTTCCGAACAAGGTCAGGGAGATGCATCAGAATGGTTAGGGATCAACTTATCAGGGCTTGGACGACACCAAGAAGCGGTAGCGGCCTTTTACCAAGGTGTAAAAAACGGTAATAGCCAGTCTGCTTTCAGCCTTGCCAAAGGCTTTGAATATAAAGAATATTTAAATATGCCTCCGGATGCCGAACGAGCACGCCGCTACAACATCATCAGTGATTATCTTTCCAATTACGACTTTATGTCTCCCAAAGTCCCTGATTTGGATGAAATAGTGCCATTACCTCCAGCACCATTGCCGGAATGGGACGGCAAGATTGCTTTCCAACGCTGGGTAGAGGGAAAAGAACCGCCCAAACCCTCCGACGAATTGATGCAAAAACTGGCCGATCAAGCCAAGCTGGATGTGAAAACAGGTCTTCCTATTGCCACACCAACCCAACCGGAAGCAGCCAAGGCATATTCTGCCAACCCTGTTTCCTCGAGCCCGCCGCAGAAACCGCAACTCCTGTCTTGGCGGCAAAAGTTTAAAAACCCATTGTCTTGAAACATACTTGAGGCCGTCTGAAAACATTTTCAGACGGCCTCTTGATATATAAAACAACTGCTTTACCCACCTGCTATTTCCCCATCAACCCCACTCCCGCAGTTTCGCCAAATACAACTTGCCGCTTTCCGTCAGCCTTAAGGCGCGGACTTCGTGGGCGGGTTGTTCGATATAGCCGCGCACGGCAAACGCGGCCATCATTTCATGCCCCAGCCAGCCTGCGATGTGGTAGGTTTTCTCCGTCCAATCCAAACAGGCGTTGGTGTGTGGCGGGTGGTTGGCGGCGTTGATATCGAGCGTGTCCAGCCATGCAATGCCGGCGGGCGTTACTTCGTAATGTTCGTTGGCACCGTCCAATATCACTAAACCTGCTTCGCACAGGCTTTGGCTGATGCTGACTGCCATTTCACCCGCCATATGCCCGTAGCAGATGCGCAGTTTTTGGTGCGGCTGCTCGACGCGGCTTTTGCCTTTGTCGGCGAGCAAGGCGAGTTTTTGCAGGATGTCCATCACTTTCGGGCTGCCGATGCGGTAGAGGCGGTTTTTGCCGTGAACTTCCATTTCCACCAAGCCGCCGCGACGGAGTTTGTCTAAATGTACGCTGGCCGTCTGAACGGTAATACCGGCGATTTCCGCCAATTCGGTTACGTTCAGGCGGTCGCGTCCCAACAGGGCATCCAGCATCAGCGCGCGGCTGGGGTGGCCGATCAGATGGGCGGTGTGGGCGAAATGGTGGGCTAACGACATGATGCGGTTCCTCACAATAGCGGTGCAACAATACAGTCAATCAACTTAAAAACAGTACACTCTTCACACTCGGGCTTGACCCGAGTCTCGTCTAAATTTGTTGAAACTCAAGATACTCGGGTCAAGCCCGAGTATGACGGTTTTGTTACTCAACATTAAGCGGATTAACTATATACATTATGCCTTTCACAGCATACCTTTCATTTCGTCTGCGGGCGAAATATAGTAGCCGTTTCCGCTGCTAAGGTAATGATACGACAACGTCTTGAAAGAGAGGGCATGATGTATCTGATTTTCGGTATGCTGTTCAGCCTCTTGTGGGCTTCGGCCTTTATCGCGGGCAAATTCACGCTGCAAACGCTCGAGCCTTTAGACATGTTGAGTGTGCGTTTCTTGCTGGCGGCGGCGTTGGTATTTGCCTTGTGTGTGTGGCTGGCGCACAAAGGCGCGGATTTAGGCTGGCGCGGCAAATCGTTGTGGCTGCACGGATTTTTGCTGGGTTTAACGAATTATGCGCTCTATTTGGGCTGGTCTTACACGGGCTTGAAAACGGTTTCGCCCGAACTGGTGGTGTTGCTGGTTTCGACCATGCCTTTTGTTACCGCGTTTGTGTCTTCCCTGCTCACGCGGCAATGGTCGTGGCTGCAATGGGCGGCGATTTTGCTGGGTTTTGCGGGCGTGTATGCGGTTTTGTCGGCCAGAATGCCGCAAGCGAGCTGGGATATCGGCATCGTGTGGACGCTGATGGGCATGTTGGCCTTGGCAGCCGGCACGCTGATTTACCGCGCAGTAGCCGGCAAACATCATCTGCTCGCTTTAACGGGCGTGCAAAACTTATTCGGCGGCCTGCTTCTGCTGCCCTTCGCCACGCCTTCAGGCTGGGCGGCGGCGATGCACAACAGCGTGTTTACGTGGTCGCTGTGGTATCAGGTAATTGTGGTGTCGGTGGTGGCGATGCTGATGTGGTTTCAACTGGTGCGTTGGCTCGGCCCGGCTCACGCAGCGGCTTTCCATCTGCTCAACCCGATTTTCGCCACTCTGCTTGCCCGGCTGTTTTTCCACATTCCGCTAGGCTGGACGGACATCGCCGGCACTTTGCTGGTGGTGATCGCACTAGGCATGTTAAACCGGCAGAACATCAAACAAGTCGAAGCAGCCAAACATCCCTAAAACCCAAGCAAGCGCAGTCAAGGCCGTCTGAAAACGGGCTTGGTAAGGGCTGAGACCTTTGCAAAACCGCCTAATGTGGATGCAGTTCAAGGCGTAGCAGAAATGCGCCGCAGATGGGGGTTTTGCAAAGGTCTCGGGCTGCGTGTCGGATACAAGTATCCGACCTACTGAAAATGTTTCAGACGGCCTCAGTTTTATTTTCAACGTAGCTCGGGCATCCCTGCCCGCCGCTGGTGGCCGGACATCGACGTTGTAGGTCGGATTCTCGAATCCGACACTAATACCCGCCAGCCCGCTTTCAGACGGCCTCCCCTATTCCCCATCCTACCCCCGCCCCAAAATCATTTAAAATAGCCGTCTGAAACCGTTTTCTTCCGGCCGCCATGACACCAGAACACCAAAAGCTGCTCAAAATCACCGACACCGCCGCCAAAAAGCTCGAAAAGCTCAACCTGCACACCCCGTGGGACGTTGCCCTGCACCTGCCGCTGCGCTACGAAGACGAAACCCACATCATGCCGATTAAAGACGCACCTATCGGCGTGCCGTGCCAAGTCGAAGGCGTAGTAACCCTGCAAGAAGTACAGTTCAAACCCCGCAAACAGCTCATCGTGCAGATTCAAGACGACTCCGGCAGTGTACTGTTTCTGCGCTTCATCCACTTCTACCCCAGCCATCAAAAACAAATGGCGCAAGGCAAACGCATCCGCGCCGTGGGCGAAATCAAACACGGTTTTCACGGCGACGAAATGATCCACCCCAAAATCCGCGATGCCGACAACAGCAGCCTCGCCGAAAGCCTCACCCCCGTTTACCCCACCGTAAACGGCCTCAACCAACCCACCTTGCGCCGCATCGTTCAGACGGCCTTAGAAGCCCTGCCCCTGCACGACACCCTGCCCGACGAACTCCTAGGCCGTCTGAAACTGCCCCACCTGGCCGAAAGCCTGCGCCTCCTGCACGCCCCGCCGCCCGATTACAACATCCGCCAACTTTCAGACGGCACCCTCCCCGCATGGCAGCGGCTCAAATTCGACGAACTGCTCGCCCAACAGCTCTCCATGCGGCTCGCACGGCAAAAACGCATCAGCGGACAGGCCGCCCCCCTGCACGGCAACGGCTCGCTCACCCAACCCCTGCTCAACGCCCTGCCCTTCGCCCTCACCGCCGCCCAACAGCGCACCTTAAGCGAAATCCGCGCCGACATGCGCCAAACCCACCCCATGCACCGCCTGCTGCAAGGCGACGTAGGCAGCGGCAAAACCATCGTCGCCGCCCTTGCCGCCCTCACCGCAGTCGAAGCCGGCAGCCAAGTCGCCGTCATGGCACCCACCGAAATCCTCGCCGAACAGCACTACCTCAAATTCAAACAATGGCTCGAACCGCTCGGCCTCGAAGTCGCATGGCTTTCCGGCAGCCAGCGCAAAAAAGCCAAAGATGCCGCCAAAGCCGCCCTTTCAGACGGCCTCACCCCCATCGCCGTCGGCACCCACGCCCTCTTTCAAGAAGACGTACAGTTCCACAACCTCGGCCTCGTCATCGTCGACGAACAGCACCGCTTCGGCGTCGCCCAACGCCTCGCCCTCAAAAACAAAGGCCAAGACGTACACCAGCTCATGATGTCCGCCACCCCCATCCCCCGCACCCTCGCCATGAGCTTTTTCGCCGACCTCGACGTTTCCGTCATCGACGAACTGCCCCCCGGCCGCACCCCCATCAAAACCCGCCTCGTCAACAGCCTGCGCCGCCCCGAAGTCGAAGGCTTCGTACTCAACACCTGCCGCAAAGGACGGCAAGTTTACTGGGTCTGCCCCCTCATCGAAGAAAGCGAAACCCTCCAACTGCAAACCGCCACCGAAACCCAAGCCGCCCTTCAAGCGGCCCTACCCGAACTCACCATCGGCCTCGTCCACGGCCGCATGAAAGCCGCCGAAAAAGCCCAAGTGATGGCCGAATTTGCCGCAGGCCGTCTGAACGTACTCGTCGCCACCACCGTTATCGAAGTCGGCGTAGACGTACCCAACGCCAGCCTCATGGTTATCGAACACGCCGAACGCATGGGCTTGGCACAACTGCACCAACTGCGCGGGCGCGTAGGCCGCGGCGCCGCCGCCAGCACCTGCGTCTTACTCTTCGCCGAACCTCTGAGCGAGCTGGCCAAAGCCCGCCTCAAAGTCATCTACGAACACACCGACGGCTTCGAAATCGCCCGCCAAGACCTCAACATCCGCGGCCCCGGCGAATTTCTCGGTGCACGCCAAAGCGGCGTACCCATGCTCCGCTTCGCCAACCTCGAAGAAGATCTGCACCTTTTAGAAAAAGCCCGCGAAATCGCCCCCCAACTGATTGAAGAGAACCCCGACATCGTCGAAGCCCACCTCAACCGCTGGCTGGCGAGCAGGGAAAGTTATTTGGGAGTTTGAAGGTTGCTGGGAAACATGAGAGGCCGTCTGAAACAAGATTTTCAGACGGCCTCAACTGCAAGCGGTTGGTATGAAATGGAGAGAGAAGGATTTGGAAACAATTTCACTTCAAAATTTATTAAAATACGCAATGGTTACTGATAAATTTAATCAAGGGATGAATGATGGATGTTACTAAATTGATAGGTGAAGGAATTCAATTATTCAACGCTCAGAAATATGATGAAGCTATTCAAAAGCTGAATGAGGCATTAGCAAGCATTCCGGATAAAACGAAAGATATTCAAAACCAAGTGAATGCTCTGTTTGGGCTGGGACGGTGTTATATGGAGCAAGCCATCAAAGCCTTGAATGCTGAGCAGGCTGACCAAAGGTTTGCCCAAGCCATTGAACATTTTAAAGAACAGTTAGATTTGGCCGGAAAACTGGATGGACAAAACGGTATTCAGGAGCAAGTAAATGCCCGGTATTGGCTCGGATACTGTTATATGCAGCAAGCCATCAAAACCTCCGATGCCAAGCAGGCTGACCAAAGGTTTGATAAGGCCATTGAACATTTTCAAGAAGCGTTAGATTTGGCCGGGAAACTGGATGGACAAAACGGTATTCAGGAGCAAGTGTATGCTCAGTCTTGGCTGGGGCAGTGTTATATGCAGCAAGCCATCAAAACCTCCGATGCCCGGCAGACTGACGAAAGGTTTGACCAAGCCATCAAACATTTTCAGGAACGATTGCATTTAGCAGAACAACTTGATGGACAAAACGGTATTCAGGAGCAAGGTTATGCCCAATCTTGGTTAGGTGGGTGCTATTTCGAACAAGCCAGTAAAATCTCGGATGCTCGGCAGGCTGACCAAAGGTTTGACCAAGCCATCAAACATTTTCAGGAACGATTGCATTTAGCAGAACAACTTGATGGACAAAACGGTATTCAGCAGCAAGTTTATGCTCAGAAGTCGCTAGGGTATTTTTTGTTAGAAAAGAACAAGAAATCAAAAACAGTTAGGGAAAATAAAAACACTATCAAAAATTATTTTGAACAAGCAAAAATTCTGTGTGAAAAATTACTAGATTAAACTTCAAAAGAAGAGCAGATTACTTCTATAAGGCGATACGAAAAAGAGCTTGATTTTCTTGCTGGAGATTACAACGCCTACTTTGATGCGAAAAAAGAAGATATACAAAAACACTTAAAATTAAATTCAGACCTTAAAGAACCAGTTTCTTCGATTTTAGCCGTTCTAAGCATTGCTCCGGTTGAATTTAACAAGCCGTTGGCACATTACACCAAACCGTTTGTGTGTGAAAAACTGCTGGGAATCAAACAAAAAGAAAAAGATCAACCCAAAATTGCTGACAAAATGCGAATGAACAGTTCTACCTATATGAACGACCCATATGAAGGTAAAAGCTTATTAGATTTTTGCGGTATTCAGGACATTTCACTGGAAAATAAAACCGAATTCAGTCCACACAATGCTTTCTTTACCTGTTTTTCTGCACGGGTAAATGATTTGAACCAATTCCGTTTATATGGGAAAGTGAACGATATTGAAGCATCCGGCTGCTGTTTGGTATTCAATAAACGCGGGAATTGGGTAAAAGAACCTGATATTTCTGCTTCTTACCAGCGTTTAAACGATAAGAATAGCTTTGATAACCAAGAAACAATAAAAGACACAACAACGACACAGAGGCCGTCTGAAGATTTACCTCTCTACCAAGTGGCCTATATCTTTTATCGCGATGAATATACCAAACAAGATGAATATGATGTTTTTGGTGATATTCCTGAGGAAAAAAAACCAAGCTTTGGCATCCGTTTAAAGCCCATTAGCAATGATAAAGAATGGCACAACGAAAGAAAAAACAGTTTGAGAAAGCTTTGAGCTCTTTATTCGATTATTTCAATCCTAATACTATTCAAGCAAATGATGAAAAACAAACAAATGATGAAAAAGAAGAGCAGCAAATAGTTTCTGCATATGAAAAAACCGAAGAGCAAAAACAAGCCGATCAATACGCTTTGGAATACATCCGTTACCTGTTTAAAGACTATGCTTTTCGCGATGAAGAAGAGTTCCGCCTATTGCAAATCGAAGAATTGGGCTCGGAGAAAGTACAATACTGCCACGAAACCAATTCGGCTTATGTAGAATACGCTGATATTTGCGACAAATTAGACGAAGTCATTCTAGGCACCAATTACGAGCGGGCAGGAGGAGAGCAAAAAGTGGAAGCATTCCGCTATCTGTTGAAGCAGAAGCTACCACGCATTAAAGTGTCGCATTCTTCTTTGCCGATTAATGCCGCCTTGCCTGCACGCAAGCCATAAAAGAATAAACGCTTAAACCAAACCAACTACAAAACCCTACCATGCACAGCCACGACCTTGAAGATTTAACCCTGCTGCTGATACGCGATGCGGATGAGGCGGAAATGTGGATAGACCGCTGGGCGGTCAGCTACCCTACCGTGCGTATGACCGCTGTGTCGCACGGGCAGTCGATTGCCGGGTGGCAGCACGCGGTTCAGACGGCCTTTGGCAGTATTCACAGTAAAAATATCGCTGTCGTCGCTCACGGAGCGGGCGTGTCGGGCTGGCTGGCGTGGCTGTATCTGGCGGATGTGAACACGCAAAAGCGGATACGCAATATGATGCTGGTGTCGCCGCTGCAAGAGGCGTTTCCCGATGATGATTGCCACACGCTGCAACGGGTGCGCTGCCATTGCCCGACGGCGTTGGTCATCGGTAAAAACGATGCGGCCTGTCCGCCGGAATGGGCGCAACAGCAGGCGGCGTGTTTGGGCGCGCGGCTGCTGGTGTCGCCGCATGAAGGCCGTCTGAACGGGCATTTGCACGGTTGGCAGTGGGGAATGAAGCTGTTGCAGGAAATGTTGTTGCGGTAGTTTCGGGGTTGCTTGCTTGGGCTTGAAGCAGTGATTGAAGCGCAAAGCCAAGCCTCGCCTATTAGATATAGATGACTGAACACTGCCTGCGGGCGGATAGGGTGCAAATCCACTTTATTTTCTTCACGGCTTCGTCATGCTCGGGCTTGACCCGAGCATCTCCTGAAGTTACCTGAACTCGAGATACTCAAGGCAAGCCCGAGTATGACGGGTGTGCTGATGTTTAAAGGCCGTCTGAAAATGGTTTTTCAGACGGCCTTAAGTTTATGCAATCAATACATCAAACGGCGGTTTATTCTTCGGGTGCCGCCGGTTTGGCGGTGGCGCGCACGTCGTTGCTTTTTTCTTTGTGTTTGAGGATGGCGCGGTCGAGTTTGTCCATCAGTACATCTATGGCGGCATACATATCGGATTCTACGGTTTCGACATGTAAATCTTTTCCGGCCAGGTGTACATCTGCTTCGGCTTTGTTGTTCAATTTCTCTACCGAAAGGGTAATGGCAACCGAAATCACGTTGCCTGCGTGGCGGTTGATGCGCTCGAGCTTGGAGGTAACGTGGTTTTTGATGGCTTCGGTTACGTCGAAATTCAGGCCGGTAATTTTCAGATTCATGGCTTTACTCCTTCGTTGGGTTGGTGCCGTCTGCCGTTGCGGGCATCGGGCGGAAAGGGGTAGGTTTCTGCTTCTGTGGCTGAGGCCGTCTGAAAATGCGGGGGCTTTTCGCGGAACTCGCAAGCTCGTTTTCAGACGGCCTGTGAATCGGATTTAAAGTTTACGTTGGTGCGCGCTCGGAATATTCAAGGACTCGCGGTATTTGGCTACGGTGCGTCGCGCAATGTCTATGCCCTGCTGCTTGAGCAGGCTGCTCAAAGCTTCGTCGGAATAGGGTTTGAGCTTGTCTTCTCCTTCGATGAGCTGGGCAATCACGGCCTTGACGGCACTTTGGCTTACGCCCTCTCCGTCTTCGGCGGAAACGGCTTGCGTGAAGAAGTAGCGTAACGCAAACACCCCACGCGGGCAAGACAAATATTTGTGGTTGACGGCACGGGAAACGGTGCTTTCGGCCACGCCCAATTCGGCGGCGGCATCTTTAATCAGCATGGGTGTCAGGCCGATTTCGCCGAATACGAAAAAGTCTTCCTGTTTTTCGACGATGTATTCGGCCAAGCGCAAGACGGTGTTTTTACGCAATTCGAGGCTATCGATTTTTTGGCGGGCTTCGCTGAGTTTTTCTTTCCATTCGGGGCTGACATCACCCGCTTCTTTGAGCAGTTCGCAATATTCGCTGTTGAGTTTGACTTTCGGCCATGCCTGCTCGTTGCCGGCGACTTTCCAGCCGCTTTTGGTTTCTTGTACCCACACGTCGGGCTGCACATAGGCAGTCGGTTCGGCGGAGGCGAAACCGTAGGCGGGATAGGGATTGAGTTTGGCTATCAGGTCTAAGGCCGTCTGAAAAGTATCGGTATCGTATTCGGGAAACTGTTTGCGGAAGCGGGCGATATTCTGCTGGCGGCTGCGGCCTAAGTCGTCCAAGCCTAAATGGATGATTTTGGCGGCGAGCAGGCGGGCGGGTGATGCGGGCAGGCGCATGAGCTGGAGCATCAGCGATTCAGTAAGGTTGGCGGCACCGACGCCTGCAGGGTCGAAGGTTTGCAGTAAATCGAGGGCTTCTTGAAGGTCGTTTTCGTTGAGCATCCATTCGAGCGGGGTATGATCGAGGATGTCGCTCAGGCTGTCGGTGAGATAACCTTGTTCGTCGAGAAAATCTATCAGAATGTGCACGCACGCGGCTTCTTGCTCGCTCATGGGGTGCTCGCACACTTGTTTATGCAAAAAGGCGTTGAAATCTTCTTCTTCGGCAATGGTCGCCCACACGTCTTCCGCATCGTCGCCGCCCACTTGTTTGCCTTTGGGCAAGGCGGCGGAAACGCGGGCGAACTCGGCATCGCTTTCGTCTTCTGCGGTTTCTGCCCGCTCCAACAGCGGGTTGTCTTGAAGCCAGTCGTCCACTTCCCGCTCAAGCTCCAAACCCGACATTTGCAGTATGCGCAGCGATTGTTGCAGACTCTGGTTGAGCTGCTGGGTTTGTTTGAGTTTTAGTCCGAGATGTTGGCTCATAGGGTTAAGGTTCGCGTGAGTAAAGCGTCGTGTGCGGGCGGTGCCGGTAAAGCGGCATTAGTAATGGAAGTTTTCGCCCAAATATACGGCTCTGACCTGCTCGTTGTTCACCAACTCTTCGGGGTGGCCGGAAGCCAGCACGGTTCCTTCGCTGATGATGTAGGCGCGGTCGCAAATGCGCAGTGTTTCGCGCACGTTGTGGTCGGTAATCAATACGCCGATGCCGCGTGTTTTCAAAAATTCGATGATTTTTTGAATGTCGATAACGGCAATCGGGTCAACGCCGGCAAAGGGTTCGTCGAGCAGGATAAAGCGCGGCTGCATGGCGAGTACGCGGGCGATTTCTACGCGGCGGCGTTCGCCTCCCGAAAGCGACGGCGCGGGGTTGTTGCGCAGGCGTTCGATGTTCAGGTCGGCCAGCAGTTTTCCCAACTCGCTGTCGATTTTGTTTTTGTCTTTCAGGCTGATTTCCAAGATGGCGCGGATGTTTTGTTCTACCGTCATCTTGCGGAAAATCGAGGCTTCCTGCGGCAGGTAGCCTAAGCCTAGGCGGGCGCGTTCGTGTATCGGCAGGTGGCGGATTTCGCGCCCGTCGAGGGTAACGCTGCCGGCATCGGCGGCAATCAGCCCGACAATCATGTAGAAGCTGGTGGTTTTGCCGGCGCCGTTGGGCCCGAGCAGGCCGACGACTTCGCCGCTTTCGATGTCGAGCGAAAAGTTTTTAACGACTTGGCGTTTTTTGAAACTTTTTTGCAGGTTTTGTACGTTTAAGCGGCTGTGCTCGGTCATGGTCTTGCTCTTGGGTTATGGTCACTATTGTAATCTGTTTTAAGGCCGTCTGAAACCGGTTTTTCAGACGGCCTTAAGCGGTGCTATTTTTTTCCGGATTGTGCGGAGGAAGGTTGGATGATGATACTGACGCGCTTGCCGCCTTTACCGCCCGCTGCCTTGCTGCCCAGCACGGTATAGACTTCGGTGCGGGTGTTGTAGGTGATGCTGGCGCCGGAAGCCACATCGCCGCCGCGCTGCACTTTGGCGTTGCCGTTGAGCTTCACTACGCCGGTGGCCGATGAATATTCGACGTTGTCGGCCTGCCCGTTGACCGTGCCTTTGCCGCCGTCGAGCGTTTGGCCGAAGCGCACGGGGCTGCCGCTGGCCGACATAAACTGTTCGCCTTTGTCGTTACGCGATACTTTCACGCTGCCGGCGCGGATATTGAGCGAGCCTTGTTTGATGATCACGTTGCCGCTGAAGGTGGTAACTTGGTTGGCCTGATCGAGCGAGCCTTGGTCGGCTTCGATCTGAATCGGCTGCCTGCTGTCGCTTTCGAGGGCGTAAGCGGGCGCAGCGGCGGCCAAAGCGGCAAGAAAGGCGGCGTTAAAGATTTTTCGGGTCATAGATGATGGCTTTCACGCGTGAGGGCAGGTTCAACAACCCTTTTTTGTGGTCATAAACCAAGCCGTTGGCCGTGCCGTGCGATTCGCCGTAGCGGTATTCGACGGGGGCTTTGGTCTCGGCGGTTTCTGTTTGCGTATTTATGGTTAAGCTGCCGGTTTTCAAGACACCGGCGGGGCGGCGGGCATCGGCGGCTTTGGTCAGCACGACGTTGTGCTCGAACTGAACAATGCGGGTATCGGTGTTATAGCGGGCGTCTTTGCTTTCGACTTTGTAAATCAATTGTCCGCCGTCATACAGGGCAAGCCGGGGCTGTTCAAACACTACGTCGTCGCTCTTGGGCAGCTGCCATGCACGCTCTGCGCTGAGGTTTTCTTTCAGACGGCCTTGAAGGTCGAAACGCTTGCCGTCTATACCTTCCATCGAGTATTGCGGTTCATTGGGGTTTAACGCGGCCTCTTCGATATCGACTTGGCTGATACGCCCCAACCAAGCGGAAAGCCCGCCCAAACCGATGGCCAACACCAGCGGAAACAGCCAGCCGTAACGCCATCTTCCGCTCATTTCACATACTCCTGCAAAGCCGCTTCCAGCTTGCCTTGAGCCTGCATAATCAGGTCGCACAATTCGCGCACCGCGCCTTTGCCTGCGCTGTTTCGGGTAACGTAAGCGGCGTGCTTCAAAGTAAACCAATGCGATTCGGGCACGGCCACGGGCAGGCCGCAGCGCACCATCACGGGCAGATCGACCACGTCGTCGCCGATAAAAGCGCATTCGTGTTCTTCTACGCCGGCTTTCTCACGCAAATCGGCGTAGGCGGCGCGTTTGTCGTGAATGCCTTTATAGTAGTGGTTGATGCCGAGCTGCTTGACGCGGATGCCGACGGAAGGCGCGTCGCGGCCGGTAATAATGGCCGTCTGAACGCCGCCGGCCTGAAGCATTTTCAAACCGTGGCCGTCGAGCGTGTGGAAGGATTTGATTTCTTCGCCGTTATCGCGGATAAAAATGCGCCCGTCGGTGAGTACGCCGTCCACATCCATAATCAGCAATTTGATTCGGGCGGCGCGGGCTTGGATTTCGGGAGTGAGGTTTTGCATATTCGATTGGCTTGCTTTAAATAAATTTCAGACGGCCTGCACGGCTTATTGTAGCACTATCAGCTTTAAAGGCCGTCTGAAAATGTAAACAGTACAAACTATGCTATGCATCTTAATGAAACGACGCTGTTGTTTGCTTTATTTTTCAGCACACTTTTAAAGATGCCAAATTCAGTAACAGGCTAAACAAATATTTCAAAGAGCTTCAACCGTATTTTCTTTTAATATCGCGCACATGTGCTTTACGGCTTTCATATGTCGCCGAATATTTTTGATTTTCTAAAATCCCACAAGCCCTATCTAACTCTTGTTGACTTAATATGGCCGTCTGAAAACCTTCTATATACATTTGAGCCTGACCGGGATAGCACACATTAGGCGGCATATCGGTTTTAAATTCACACCCACCTAAAAATACGATAACCGAATGAAATTTCTGTTCAGGTAAATCCAGTAGCTCCGACAAAGCCTTAATATGCGCATAATTCTGACGCAAAGGGTTTTGAAACGAGCTTTTCTTTTTATAAACAACTTGGGTCCATTTTGCTTGGCGCGCACTGCCAAAAATCCAGCCTGAATAATTTTTTGTTTCCACTACAAAAATGCCATAAGGTGAAACGTAAACATGGTCAATTTGCGTGCTTGTTCCTTTAAAAGGAATGATCAGGTCATGATAAGGACGGTAAAGGCTTTCATCGAGATGATTATCCAATCGGCTTTGGACAATTTTTTCGCCAAACCAACCTTTAAATAATGGGCTTTTTAAAAAAGCCAATAACAATAAAAACGGAATAATCCACCAAACAGCCTGAATTGCGCTCCCCAATCCGCCAAAAAAGGCGTTAATAATCATATTTTCCATAAAGTAAGTCCCCTTAAAACTTTAAATATTTAAATTTATGATACAAGTTATTTAAATTAATCATGTAACTATACAATCCGCGCTTTGAGCAGATCGTGCATATTCAGCGCACCAACCAACACATCGTCTTCCTTCACCACCAAAAGGCCGTTGATGTGGTTTTGCTGCATGTGTTTCAAGGCTTCGGTGGCGAGTTTGTCGGCGGTAATGGTTTTGGGGTTTTCATGCATGATTTCGTTTACCGTCAGACCGGCGAAGTTGTCGCGCTGTTGGAACAGGCGGCGCAGGTCGCCGTCGGTAAACACGCCTTTCAGACGGCCTTCTTCATCGGTAACGGCCAGCATGCCCAAGCCTTTTTCGCTCATACGCACGATGGCATCTTTCAGCAAAGTACGGCTGGTAACGGCAGGCAGCGACTCGCCGCTGTGCATGATGTCGGATACGCGCAGCAACAGACGTTTGCCGAGGCTGCCGGCGGGGTGGCTGAGGGCGAAGTCGTCGGGCGTGAACTCGCGCGCTTTAAGCAGCACCACGGCCAATGCGTCGCCCAAAGCCATGACCGCGGTGGTACTGGAAGTGGGTGCCAAACCGAGCGGGCAGGCTTCGTGCGATACGGAGGCGGTGATGTGGATGTCGGCATGGCGCGCCATCGTGGAACGCGGTTTGGCGGTGATGCAGATGAGCGTGATGTTTTTGCGTTTCAACACGGGAATGATGGCGGTGATTTCGTCGCTCTCGCCCGAATTGGAAATCGCCAGCACCACATCGCCGTCGACAATCATGCCCAAATCGCCGTGCGCAGCTTCGGCGGGGTGGACAAAAAAAGCCGGCGTGCCGGTGGAAGCCATCGTGGCGGCCATTTTGCGCCCGATATGCCCCGATTTGCCCATGCCCATAATCACGACGCGGCCTTCGCACTGCAAAATAGCTTCGGCGGCTTGAACAAAATGATGATCCAGTTCGGAAGAGATTTCGTGCAGACTTTCGGCTTCGATGCGCAATACGTCGCGCGCCCAAGCCAGATATTGCGTTTGGTTTGACATGGTTTGTTTTCCCGTGGGGCTATCCAAACCCTAAGATTCGGGTTAGGATTTGTACTTTAGTATAAATAACAAGGATTTCAGAGATGACTATTTTATCGGACGTTAAAGCATTAGGCCAACAAATCTGGCTCGACAACCTTTCCCGCTCGCTGGTGCAAAGCGGCGAATTGGCGGAAATGTTGCAGCAAGGCGTGTGCGGCGTCACTTCCAACCCCGCCATTTTCCAAAAGGCTTTTGCGGGCGACGCGCTTTACACCGATGAAGTCGCCGCGCTGAAACAGCAAAACCTCACCCCGAAACAACGCTACGAAACCCTCGCCATTGCCGACGTACAGGCCGCTTGCGACGTGTGCCTGCCCGAGTTTGAAAAAAGCGGCGGCAAAACCGGTTTTGTCAGCCTCGAAGTCGCCCCCGACTTATCGCACGATGCCGCCGGCACGGTAGCCGAAGCCAAACGCCTGCATGCCGCCATCAACCGCCCCAACGTGATGATTAAAGTACCCACCACCGATGCGGGCGTAGCCGCGTTGGAGCAATTGGTTTCAGACGGCATCAGCATCAACCTGACCCTGCTGTTCTCACGCAAACAAACCCTGAAAGCCTATGAAGCCTATGTAAAAGGCATTGAAGGCCGTCTGAAAGCAGGCAAGCCGGTCGACCGCATTCAGGTCGTGGCCAGCTTCTTTATTTCCCGTATCGACAACGCGCTGGACGCCACGCTGCCGGAACATCTGCAAGGCAAAACCGCCATCGCGCTGGCCAAAGCCGCTTATCAGGATTGGCAGGATTTCTTCGGCGGCGAACAATTTTCCGCATTGAAAGCACAAGGCGCCAACCCCGTGCAGCTTTTGTGGGCTTCCACCGGCGTGAAAAACCCCGCTTACCCCGACACCTTGTATGTGGACAGCTTAATCGGCCCGAATACCGTCAACACCGTGCCCGATGCCACCTTAAAAGCCTTTATCAACCACGGCACGGCCAAACTGACCCTCACCGAAGGCACGGCGGAAGCGGCGGCGCAACTGGCCGAAGTGGAAAAACTGGGCATCGACGTAGAAGCCCTCGCCACCCGTTTGCAGGAAGACGGCTTGAAACAGTTTGAAGAGGCATTTGAAAAACTGCTGGAGCCGTTGGAGTAAGGCCGTCTGAAAGTATGTAGATTGGGTTGGAACGAGGCCGTCTGAAGAAATTTTCAGACGGCCTTTTATTATGTAGGGCGGACATCCCTGCCCGCCGCGAAGGGAACAGCTTTATTTGCTCTTTATGCTGTGTTTGAAAAACCACGACAAAGACAACTTTTCCACCTTGATCTTGGTGTAATGTTTAACCATACACGGCGGGCAGGGATGCCCGCCCTACGGGTTATGCTTTCTCAACCCTCATTGGAAATACACCGCGCAAGACGTTACCCAGCAACGTAGGTTGGAACTAAGACCAACTTTTCAGACGGCCTTTTAGATGTAGGGCGGGCATCCTTGCCCGCCGCGACGGGAACAGCTTGGTTTGCTCTTTATGCAGTATTTGAAAAACCACGATAAGCGCCGCTGCTTTTTATCTCAATATTTGTGGCATGTTTGACCATACACGGCGGGCAGGGATGCCCGCCCTACGGTTATGTGCTTCTAACCTTCACCGGAAACACTCCGCGCAAAGCGTTGCTCAAGCGGATTTCGTCGGCTTGGGCGAGCATTTCGCGGGTGATGCGGCTTTGGTGCACGGTGTCGGTGCCGAGATGGGTTTGCGGGTCGGCAAGTACGGCTTGGCGCATCACGCCGTTGAGGATGTCTAAATCCAATGCGGGGGTGTGCCATTCGCTGCCGAGGCGGATGAAAACGTTGCTGCGGCCGCCTTCGAGCAGGAGGCCGTCTGAATTGAAAAACAGGCTGTCAAACGCGCCTTGTCGCTCGGCTTGCTGCCAGCCGTGGTCGTAGATGCTGCGGCAGGTGGTTTTGAAGCGGCGCAGGTAGTCTTGCGGCGGCAAAGGGGTTGCGGACAGGCATACTGTTTGCTCGGGCGGTAGTTCTTTCAGCGGTGCATGACTGAGGCCGAGGCTGAGGCCGTCTGAAGGGTTTAAGACGGCCTTGATGCGGTAGAGGCCGTGGTCGGGCAGTTGGGCGAGATAGCCGTGTATCTGCTGTTCGATATGGTCGGCGAACGGCAGGTTCAGGGCGGCGGCGGACTGTTTCAGACGGCCTAAATGCAGGGGCAGCAGCGGGCATTGTTTTTGATGCACGCGCATGGTTTCGAAGATGCCGAACTCGGGTGCGAGGTCGGTGAGGAAACGGGCTTTCCAGCGGCATTCTGTGTATTCGTCGGCGGGCACGCTGTCGGCAACGATGCCGGAGCCTACGCCGTACACGCCGTGGTAGAGGCCGTCTGAAAGCGGAGTAAGCTGCAAGGTGCGTATCACGACGTTGAGGGTGCCGCTGAATCCCAAACCGCTGTCGCAGGGGTTGAGAAAGCCGATGCTGCCGGTGTAGAGGCTGCGCGGGGCGGTTTCGATGTCGCGGATAATCTGCATGCTCATGCGTTTGGGCGCGCCGGTAATCGAGCCGCAGGGGAAAGCGGCGCGGAAAATGTCGGCTGCGCCGATGTGCGGCTTGGCCTTTGCTTCGATGGCGGTGGTCATCTGCCACACGCTGCCGAAACGGGAGACTTTAAAGGGTTCGGGCACGCGCACTCGGCCGGTTTGGGCGATTTTGCCGAGGTCGTTGCGCAGTAAATCGACAATCATGATGTTTTCGGCGCGGTTTTTGGGGTCGGCCTGCAAATCGCGCGCGCGTTGTTCGTCTTGCCCGTCGTTGAGGATGGGGGCGGTGCCTTTCATGGGTTCGGTGGTGATGAGGCCGTCTGAACCGATTTTGAGGAAGAGTTCGGGCGAAAAGCATAAAGTCCAGCGGGTTTCGCCGCGGTGGTCGGGCAGGCGGCTCAGGGCGGCATAGGGCACGGGCTGGCGCAGGCGGCGGTAGAGTTTTATGGGGTCGCCGTAGGCGGTAAGGTGCAGGCGGGTGGTGTAGTTGATTTGGTAGGTGTCGCCGCGTGCGATGGCCGCCTGAATGTCGCGCACGGCTTGCAGGTAGTCGGTTTCGGCGGTGTCGTTTGCGGGGGTGCTGATGCCGGCGGGGGATTCGTCGGTGCAGGATTGGGCGAGCCATGTTTCGGGGTCGGTTTCGGTGCAGCGTTCAAACCAATGCAGGGCAAGATGGGCAGGCGGTTGGGCGGGCAGATCGAGCAGCGGCAAGCCGAATTCGTAGTCGGCAAACAAAACGGCGTGCCAACCTTGCTGCCAGCCTTCGCGCAGGGCGGCATCCAGCCCGTCGAGATCGGCGGCGGTGAAAAAACGGCTGCCGGTGTGGGTTTGGTAAAGTTTGGCGCGGTTGGCGGCTGCGTCGTCTAGGAGCGCGAAATAAGGCATGGCGGAAGGGTGGGATAAAAGGCGTTATTATAGCGGCAACCGGCGTGCGCCGACGTTTTTTTCCTAGCCGTCCATACGCCGGCCTGCTGTCGCGGCAAGGCAAAAATGCCGTTCTTTCCATTGGTTTTTTTGTTTGTTTATGTAAAAAGGAGTAGAATCATTGTCAGAATAGCTATAGATATTAATAACCTACTTAACAAAAGGAGCAGTGTATGACCGACCAACCCGCAGAACAGCAGTTGAAGCCCTTCGAGCCTGTTGCACTAGGCGATAAAAAAGCAGAATTGAAAGTATTTGAAAAGGCGGTTTTGGAACACAAAGGACGTATTACCGCCGAGGATTCGGGTTCTGCCCCTCTGCCTGAAAACTATCCCTACCGTACGCGCATGAGCCGCAGCGTTTATGAAAAAGAAAAGAAAAAGCTGCAAATCGAGTTGTTGAAAGTCCAAAGCTGGGTGAAAGAAACCGGCCAGCGCATCGTCGGCTTGTTTGAAGGGCGCGATGCGGCAGGCAAAGGCGGTACGATTAAGCGTTATATGGAGCATTTGAACCCGCGCGGCGCGCGCGTGGTGGCTTTGGAAAAGCCGACCGAAACCGAGCGCGGCCAATGGTATTTCCAACGCTATATCCAAAACCTGCCCACTGCCGGCGAAATCGTGTTTTTCGACCGTTCGTGGTACAACCGCGCGGGCGTTGAGCGCGTAATGGGCTTCTGCCAGCCGCACGAATACCTGCTGTTTATGCGCCAGACGCCTGAGTTTGAGCGCATGCTGGTGGCCAGCGGTATCCATTTGTTCAAATTCTGGTTTTCGGTAAGCCGCGAAGAGCAGTTGCGCCGCTTTATTTCCCGCAGGGACGACCCGCTGAAGCATTGGAAACTTTCGCCCGTGGATATTCAGTCGCTCGACCGTTGGGACGACTACACCGATGCGAAAAACGCGATGTTTTTCCACACCCACACCGGCGATGCGCCGTGGACCATCATCAAATCCGACGATAAAAAACGTGCACGTTTGAACTGCATCCGCTACTTCCTGCACACACTCGACTACCCGGGCAAAGACGTAAAAGCCATCGGCGAAGTTGACCCGCTGATTGTGAAAGTACCCGATACCAAATTTACCGACAATAATTTCGACATCATTGCCGATTAATTATGGTTGAGCCTTAACGGGCAAAAACATAGAGGCCGTCTGAAAACGCGTAAAAACGTTTTTCAGACGGCCTCATTACTTTTGCCGCCGATTACTTGGCTGAGACCTTTGCAAAACCCTCAGATGTGGATGCAGTTCAAGGCGTAGCAGCACAGCGGGCGCAGACATATCATACAGATAGGCAAACGAGCGGGCAGCGCACAACGCAGAAATGCGCCGCAGATGAGGGTTTTGCAAAGGTCTCCGGCTGATTATTTGTTTATAATCCCACCATTGACTATCGATTCCGGCCGCCCAACGCACCATGCTTTATCTTTACCAGTCCAACCGCCTCGAAGACTTAGCCGCCCTCTTCACCCGCGTACACAGCCTGCAACCGCCCGAAAACCCTTTCGAGGCGGAGGAAATCGTGGTGCAGAGCCAAGGGATGCGGCGTTATCTCAACACCTATCTGGCGCGTGAAACCGGCATTGCAGCCAACCTCAATTTCAGCCTGCCCGCCGGCTTGGCATGGCAGCTGATGCGGCGGTTTATCCCCGGCATTCCCGCGCTCAGCCCGTTTGCCCCCGAAGTGATGCGCTGGCGGCTGCTCGGCCTGTTTCAAAGCCGGGATTTTCAGACGGCCTCCGAATACCTGCCCGCACGCGAAGCCCTGCAAAGCTATCTCGACAGCGGCAGCACCGCCGCCTACCAGCTGGCCGGACAACTCGCCGACATTTTCGACCAATACCTCGTGTACCGCCCGCAATGGATAGACGCTTGGCAGCAAGGCAAAAGCATGGGCTTGGGCAGCGACGAAAACTGGCAGGCCGTTTTGTGGCGTTTTCTCAACGACGGCTCGCAACACACGCCCCACCGCGTCGGCTTGTGGCGGCAGCTGCTCGACTCGCTTGACCCGCAGCACCTGCCCCGCCGCTACTGCGTTTTCGGCATCGCCACCATGGCGCCGATGTATCTGCAACTCTTGCAGGCGCTGGCCGAGCATTGCGACGTGCACATTTTCGCGCTCAACCCCAGCAGCGGCTATTGGGGCAACGTGATTGAAGCGGCGCAAATCCTCCGGCAGGAAGACGACACCGATTTAAGCCTGTCCGGCCATCCCCTGCTCGCCTCGCTGGGCAAACAGGGGCGCGACTTTTTCGACGCGCTCACCGACGTACCCAAACACGAAATTTCCGTATTCGACGAAGAACCTTTTCAGACGGCCTCACCCACGCTGCTGCGGCGTTTGCAATACGACATCCAAACCCTGTCGATGCCGTCTGAAAACCCGCACGGCCTGCCCCAACCTGATTTAAACGACGGCTCGATACAGGCCGTATCCGCACACAGCCCCCTGCGCGAACTGCAAATCCTCAAAGACCGCCTGCTCGAAGTGCTGGCCGAACATCCCGACTGGCAGCCGCACGACATCGCCGTGCTCACCCCCCATATCGAGCCGTACAGCCCCTTTATCGAAGCCGTGTTCGGGCAAGAGCAAACCGGCAGCCACGCGCTGCCCTATTCCGTGTCGGACGTCAAAATCAGCCGCCGCCAGCCCCTGTTTCAAGCCCTCGCCCAAGCCCTCACGCTGCTCGAAAGCCGTTTTGAAGTCAACCTTTTGCTGCCCCTGCTCGAAAACGACCTCGTGCTGCAACGCTTCGAGCTGACCCGCGACGACCTGCCGCTGCTGCACGACACCATCGCCGCCCTCAACGTACACTGGGGCACCGACGAACACATGCGCGGCGGCCGCAACAACCTCTTCACTTGGCAGCAAGGGCTGGAGCGGCTCGCCCTCGGCTGGATGCTGCCCGAAAGCCGCCATCCCTTATGGAAGCGCATCAGCGCATGGCACGGCAACCCCAACCACACCGCCGTACTCAGCCGCTTCAGCGCCCTCGTCCGCACCCTCACCGACACCGCCCGCCTGTGGGCCAAACCCGCACCCGTAGCCGAATGGACGGAACGCATCCGCCGCCTCACTTCCGCCCTCGCCGCCACCGACGCCGACGGCCAATACGCTTGGCAACAACTCAGCCAAGCCCTCGCCCGCTGGCAGGAAGAAGCCGAACTGGCCGACTTCGGCGGCGACCTGCCCCGACAAACCGTTATCCGCCACATCGGCCGCTTCCTCGACAGCGAAAGCCAAGCCGGCTTCCTGCGCGGCGGCATCACCTTTTGCAGCATGGTGCCGATGCGCAGCCTGCCCTTCAAAATGATCTGCCTGCTCGGCCTCAACGACGGCGATTTCCCCCGCAACACTAAAGCCGCCGCCTTCGACCTCATCGCCCGCCACCCGCAAAAAGGCGACCGCGCCCGCCGCGACGACGACCGCTACCTGTTTCTCGAAGCCGTGATGAGCGCGCGCGACATCCTTTACCTTTCCTACATCGGCCGCGACATCCGCAACGACCAGCCCCTCGCCCCCTCCGCCCTGCTCGGCGAACTCATCGACACCCTCGCCGCCATGACCGGCCGTTCCGCGCAAGAGCTGCACACCCATTGGGTGAAACAACACCCGCTGCAACCCTTTTCACACCGCTATTTCACCCCCGAAAGCGCAGGTTCAGACGGCCTCACCAGCACCCGCCGCGACTACGCCGAAGCCCTCAACCGCCCGCCCGAACCCGAAGCTCCGTTCTTCACCGAACCGCTCGACGATGCCGCCGCAGACGACGACACCGTTGCCCACCACAGCTTTATCCGCTTCTGGAAAAACCCCGTACGCACTTGGCTGCAACACACCCTCCACTGGCAAAAGCCCTACCGCGACGCCGCATGGGAAGCCGCCGAACCCTTCGAGCCGCAACAAAGCGCGCGCATCACCGCCGAATACACCGCCGCCCGCCGCCACAACGAAGACTTCGGCCGCCTCGAAAGCCGACTGCAAGCCGAAAGCCTGCTGCCCGCGGGCGAATTGGGCGCACTGTGGCAAAACCGTTTCCAAACCGCCGCCAAATCGCTCGACCACACCTTAGTCACCAGCCCCAAACTGCCGCCCGCACCCTACACCCTCACCGTCGGCGCGTACACCCTCGAAGGCAGCCTCAACCACCTCTACCGCCACGGGCAGATTTACTTCCCCGGTCAAGCATTCAAAGCACCCGAACAGCTCGCCGTTTTACTCGAACATCTGATTTTCTGCGCCGTGAGGCCGTCTGAAACCGGGCAATACCAAACCCATATCCTGCTGCCCGAACAGCCGCAAACCCTCGCCGAGATTCCGCAACCAGAAGCCGTCGAAGCCCTGCAAAACTGGCTGGAGTATTACCAAATCGGCCAAACCCGCCCGCTGCCGTTCTTCCCGCGCGTGAATTTAGACGCCGCCGAAGAATGGCTCAAATCGGCCGACCAAGACAAAGCTCTGGCCAAAGCGCGCAACACTTACCACGGCGGCACGCACGCTGCCGGCCAAAAAAGCTATCCCGAAGTTGCACTGGTGTTCGGCGGCAACGAAGAAGACCCCACCGCCTCCACCCTCTTTTGGAACATCACCGCAGACCTGCTCGCCCCGCTTATCCGACTCACCACACCGCCGGCAGACAACGATTGAAGCAGGCCGTCTGAAAAATAATGCCGTCTGAAATGAAAGCGAACTTGCGGGTTTCGCTAAAACATTCCCGCCGCCCCACCGCAGCGGGAACCAAACCTTTCAGACGGCCTCATACCTTAACCCCAAACCCAAAAACACAGCCCGCACACCACAGACAGCGCTGACAAAAAAAGCCCCCAAACCACATAGAGGCCGTCTGAAAGCCCCGGCAATTTATGGCATAATAAGCACCCGTTTTTCCCTCGGCAGGCAAGCGCAAACCGCCTGCCCATAGTGAAACCAAACGCCGCAAACCCATCACGCTGATTTGGCGCCGGTTTCCACCAGTCTTAATCAAAACATACCGCTACCCCAAGCGTATTAACCCTATTTTCAGACGGCCCCAACACAGTCTTTTAACAAAACAGGCCGTCTGAAACGAAAGCAAAAGTACAAAACCATGAACCCGACTTTCTCATCACTCGGCTTAGGCAGCGAAATCGTTTCCGCCCTGACCGAACAGGGCTACGAAACGCCCACCCCCATCCAAGCCGCCGCCATTCCCAAAGCCTTGGCCGGCCACGACCTTCTTGCCGCCGCCCAAACCGGCACAGGCAAAACCGCCGCCTTCATGCTGCCCAGCCTCGAGCGGCTGAAACGCTACGCCACCCCCAGCACTTCCCCCGCCATGCACCCCGTGCGCATGCTGGTGCTGACCCCCACCCGTGAATTGGCCGACCAAATCGACCAAAACGTGCGCGGCTATATCAAAAACCTGCCGCTGCGCCACACCGTACTCTTCGGCGGTGTGAACATGGACGCGCAAACCAACGACCTGCGTGCCGGCTGCGAAATCGTCGTCGCCACCGTAGGCCGCCTGCTCGACCATGTGAAACAGAAAAATATCAACTTCAGCAAAGTCGAAATCGTCGTGCTCGACGAAGCCGACCGTATGCTCGACATGGGCTTTATCGACGACATCCGCAAAATCATGCAGATGCTGCCCAAGCAGCGCCAAACCCTGCTGTTTTCCGCCACCTTCTCCCCGCCCATCCGCAAGCTGGCGCAAGACTTCATGAACAGCCCCGAGCAGGTGGAAGTGGCCGCCCAAAACGCCACCAACGCCAACGTCGAGCAGCACGTTATCGCCGTCGACACCATGCACAAACGCAACCTGCTCGAGCGCCTGATTGTCGACCTGAGCATGAACCAAGTCATCGTGTTCTGCAAAACCAAACAAAGCGTCGATCAAGTAACCCGCGACCTGCAACGCCGCAACATTGCCGCCCAAGCCATCCACGGCGACAAATCGCAGCAAACCCGCCTCGAAACCCTCAACGCCTTTAAAGAAGGCTCGTTGCGCGTACTCGTCGCCACCGACGTAGCCGCCCGCGGCCTCGACATTGCCGAGTTGCCGTTCGTGATCAACTACGAACTGCCGACCCAGCCCGAAGACTACGTCCACCGCATCGGCCGTACCGGACGTGCCGGCGCCGACGGCGTCGCCATCTCGCTGATGGATGAGCAAGAACAGAAAATGTTTGAAGCCATTAAAGAGCTGACCGGCAACAACATCGAAATCGAACGCATCGAAGGCTTCGAGCCAAGCTGGTGGGGCAACGACGCCCAAGCCGCCGCACAGCCCGCCGCTTCAGGCCGCCCGCCGCGCGAACGTGCCGAGCGCAGCGAACGCGGCGAACGCGCCCCGCGCGAATCCCGCCAGCGCGAAGGCCGCAGCGAACGCCAGTCCGACCGCCACAACGACCCCGGCGCCGCCTGCGGCAAAATCGCCGGGCGCAACCGCCGCAGCCGCCGCGAACGCCCGCAATGTGCGTTGTTGCAGCCGAACTACGGTGCCTGATTCAAAGCACTAAACCAAGAGGCCGTCTGAAACTTTTTTCAGACGGCCTCTTGGTTTATTGCTGATTGCGTTTCAAGATTGATATCAAGATTCGCGCAGCTTACTGATAAAAAAACCGGCGGGATACGCCCCACCGGGTTTTAGCGAAGCTCACAAGCTCGCTTTGGCGAAGCTCATAAATTCGCTTTCAGACGGCCTCAAACCTTAACGCTTCGCCAAGCCTTTGCGTTGCAGGAACGGCAAAATGTCGGGGCGCACTTCTTTGCACAAAGTAGCGCGGACTTGTTTGGTGAAGTCCAAATCCAGATTGCTGCGGCGTTGGTAGTAATCGCCCACCACTTTGTCGTATTCGGCGTAAGTGTCGCCGTCCAGCGGCGTGTAGCCGTTTTCCGATACCACACAGGGCAGCGGCATACGCGGGCGCATAATCGGGTCTTGTGCTGGATGGCCCAAGCACATGCCGAAGAGCGGCACAACATTATCGGGCAGGTTCAAAATGCGGTCGGTGGCGTTGATGTCGTCGCGCAGGCAGCCGATATATACGCCGCCCAAGCCCAGCGATTCGGCGGTTAACAGCACGTTTTGCGCCATAATGCCCGCATCAATCGCGCCCATCAGCGTCATTTCCGTCCAATCGGTTTGCGCGTCGCCGGCGATTTTTTTGTGTTTGGCAAAGTCGATGCAGAACACCAAAAACTCGGCGCAGGTTTCAATATAGTGCTGGTTGGCACCGACCGCACGCAGCTGTTTGCGCAACTCGGGGTCGGTAACGCGCACGATGTGTACGGGCTGCATAAAGCTCGAAGTGGAAGCGGCCTGACCCGCTTTGAGCACGGCCTCCAGCATTTCGGGGGCGATGGGTTCGCCGGTGAATTTACGGATGGAACGGTGGCTCAATGCGGTTTCCAACGCGGGTTTGCTCGGTAAAACAGACATGTTTTTCTCCTGTTGTTTCTCAAAATAGGGATGCGGGTCGCGCCGATGGCTTTGGCGGAACCCGTGAAGCGGGTTTTAGCGAAGCTCACAAGCTCGTTTCAGACGGCCTCAATGTTCAGACGGCCTCAATGTTCAGACGGCCTCGATTTACGCTTGCGCCAGTTTAACCGCCAATTCGGCCAACCGTTTGCCTTGTGTGAAAGCAATCTGCTGCTCGTCGCGGCTCAAGGCGGGTTTGCCGTCTTGTCCGGCCACATGCGATGCGCCGTAGGGCGTGCCGCCGGTTTGGGTGCTGCCGAGTGCGGTTTCGCTGTACGGCACGCCGCTGATAACCATGCCGTGATGCAGAAGCGGCAGCATCATGGTGAGCAGGGTCGATTCTTGCCCGCCGTGCATGCTTGAGGTGCTGGTGAACACGGTGGCGGGTTTGCCGATCAATTCGCCGCCCAGCCATTGCGGAACGGTGCCGTCGAGAAAATATTTCACGGCGGCGGCCATATTGCCGAAACGGGTGGGGCTGCCCAAGGCCAAGCCGGCGCAGTTTTTCAAATCTTCGGCGCTCACATACGGCGCGCCGCTGTCGGGCACGTCTTTTTCCACCGCTTCGCACACGGTGGAAACTTTAGGCACGGTGCGCAATACGGCTTCGCAACCGGGCACGCTCTCGACGCCGCGCACGATTTGGCGGGCGAGGTTTTGGGTGCCGCCGTGCTGCGAATAATACAAAACCAGTATTTTTAAGGGATTTGGGTTCATAGATGCTTTCCGTTACAATGCGGTTTCATCAAAAATGAGAGAAGAGTATGCTTAATTTGCCGTGGTTGCAAGCCGTGCGTGAATCGCGTTTGGGCGGTTTTGCCCTGTTTGTGCTGAAACGCTTCAACGAAATACGCGTGCCGCAGGTGTCTGCAAGCCTCACGTTTACGACGCTGCTGGCGCTGGTGCCGGTGCTGACCGTTACTTTGGCCGTGGTTTCGGCCTTTCCGATGTTCGACAGCCTTTCGGCTTCTTTTGTGAACTTCGTCAATCAAACCGTGGTGCCGCAAGGTGTGGACACGGTGTTTGAGTACATGAACGAATTTAAGCAAAAGGCGAGCCAGCTCACGGTGATCGGTGTGATTATGCTGGGCGTAACGTCGCTGATGCTGATTCAAACCATCGACCAAACCTTCAACCGCATCTGGCGCGTAAACACGCAAAGGCCGCTGGTGATGCAGTTTTTGGTGTATTGGGCTTTGCTGACGCTGGGGCCTTTGGCTTTGGGTATCGGCGGTTCGTTGTGGTCGGCGATGCTGCAATACAATCTGTTTAAATCGGATTTTTCTTTCCTTTCCGGCGTGGTGCGCGTTACGGCTTCGGTGCTGTTCAGCATGTTTTTGCTGTGGCTGCTTTACCGCCTCGTGCCCAACCGCTTCGTACCCGCCCGCCATGCCTTAATCGGCGCGGCCATCACGGCGGTGCTGCTCGAAGCCGCCCGCTACGGCTTTGCGTGGTACATCAGCACGTTTAACGGCTATACCTTGATTTACGGCGCATTTGCCGCGATTCCTTTCTTCCTGCTGTGGCTGAATCTTTTGTGGATGCTGGTGTTGTCCGGCGCGGTGCTGACGGCATCTTTATCCTACTGGCACGGCGAGGCGTTCCGCCGCGGCGTGGATGCGCGCGGCCGTTTCGACGACGTGCTGAAAATCCTGCTGCTGCTCAACGAGGCTCAAAAAGAAGGCGGTGCTTTGAAGGTGCAGGATATCCGCCCGTCTATCAATATGGGTTACGACGAATTGGGCGAGCTGCTCGAAAAGCTGGCGCGCCACGGCTATGTTTATCAAGGCAAGCAGGGATGGGTGCTGAAAACCAAAGCCGAAGCCATCGAATTGAAAGATTTGTTCAAGCTGTTTGTGTACCGCCCCACTGCGCTCAACAAAGACCATGTTAACGTGGCAGTGGCCGACTTGATGGAACCCTGCTTGGAAACGCTGGATATTACGCTGGCCGAGTTTGATGCCACGGCACACAGCGAAGCCTAACTGCAAGCTGTGTATCTACATATATGATATGGGCTTTTCCCTAACATCAGGCCGTCTGAAAATTTTCAGACGGCCTGAAACCTTTGCAAAACCCTCAGATGTGGATGCAGTTCAAGGCGTAGCAGCGCAGCGGGTGCAGACATATCACACAGATAGGCAAACGAGCGGGCAGCGCACAACGCAGAAATGCGCCGCAGATGGGAGTTTTGCAAAGGTCTCGGCCTGATGTTTTTGAGGCACTATCGTCAACAATTTGCACGCAAAGTTTGTTCAAGCCCTCGGCGAATCGGCTATAATGTGCGCTCATTTTACTTTCTTTAACTCAAAAATACATTATGAATACCTCTCAAGTCAGCTTCTTGGAGCGCGTGTTTAAATTAAGCGAACACGGTACCAATGTACGCACCGAGATCATCGCCGGTTTTACCACCTTCCTAACCATGTGCTACATCGTCATCGTCAACCCGAGCATCCTCTCGATTACGGGCATGGATTTCGGCGCGGTGTTTGTGGCTACCTGTATTTCCGCCGCCATCGGCTGCTTCATTATGGGCGCGTTGGCAAACTACCCGATTGCACTGGCGCCGGGCATGGGCTTGAACGCCTATTTCACCTTTTCGGTAGTCAAAGGTATGGGCGTGCCGTGGCAGGTTGCGCTGGCCGCCGTGTTTGTATCGGGCATCATCTTCATTTTGTTCAGCTTTCTGAAACTGCGTGAAATGCTGGTAAACGCCTTGCCGATGAGCCTGAAAATGGCGATTGCGGCGGGTATCGGCATGTTTTTGGCGCTGATTGCCCTCAAAGGCTCGGGCATTATCGTGGCCAGCGAAGCCACTTTGGTGAAAATGGGCGAACTGTATGTGATGGATAACGGCGTCAAACTGCCCAACTGGCCGGTATTGCTGGCCTTGCTGGGCTTTTTCCTGATTATCGTGCTGGATTACTTCCGCGTGCGCGGTGCCATCATCATCAGTATCTTCTCCGTTACCGTGATTTCCATCATGCTGGGGCTGACCGAGTTTCAAGGCATTGTCGATCCGATTCCCAGCATCGCCCCGACTTTCATGCAGATGGATTTCAACGGTCTGTTTAACGGCAGCCTGATTGCGGTGATTTTCGTCTTTTTCTTGGTGGACCTGTTCGACAGTACCGGCACGCTGGTAGGCGTTTCACACCGCGCCGGCCTGCTGGTGGACGGCAAACTGCCGCGCCTGAAAAAAGCCCTGTTTGCCGACTCCACCGCCATCGTAGCGGGCGCGGCGTTGGGCACTTCTTCCACCACGCCTTATATCGAAAGCGCGTCGGGCGTATCGGCGGGCGGCCGCACCGGTTTGACCGCCATTACCGTAGGCGTATTGATGCTGGCCTGCTTGTGGTTCTCGCCGCTGGCCAAAACCGTGCCTGCTTTCGCCACCGCCCCCGCCCTGCTCTACATCGGCGTACAGATGATGCGCAGCGTGATTGAAATCGAGTGGCACGACATCACCGAATCGGCTCCCGCGTTCATCACCATCGCCTTCATGCCCTTCACTTACTCGATTGCCGACGGTATCGCCATGGGCTTTATCAGCTATGCGGTGATCAAACTGCTGTGTAACCGTACCAAAGAAGTGCCGCCGATGGTATGGATTGTTGCCGTGGCTTGGGCAGCCAAATTCTGGTTCTTGGGCGCATAATATTCCGCTTAACACTTACGAATGATGCTTGTCAGCATCCAAATAAAAAGGGCAGATTATTCTGCCCTTTTTATTTTTCAGACGGCCTCACACTTCAAGGTACGCCATATATTCAATGCTGTTATCTCAACACCACATCGTCCGGCAATTCGTTGTCGCCGTCGCACTTATCGGTACGCGGCAGGTGTTCGGTCAAAATCGCGTTCACTTCGCGCAAACCGCTTTCCAAGCCCGCCACAAACGCGCCCTCACGAAACGCTTCGCGCATGGTTTGGCAAACGTGCTGCCAGTCTTGTTCGCTCACTTTGGCCGCAATGCCGCGGTCGGCAACAATCTCGACGGCGTGGTCGGCAAACGAGATATACACCAGCACGCCGCTGTTCATTTCCGTATTCCACACGCCCAATTCGCCGAACCACTGCCATGCGCGGGTGCGGGTATCCAAGCCGCGCAATACCGCCGCGCTCGGATAACGGGACTCCACCACAAAACGTATCTGCCCGCAGTGGTTTTGCTCCGACACGCCGATGTCGCGGCTGATACGCTGCAAATCGACGGTAGGCAAATGCTGCTCCACTCGGAAGCGCGGGTGCAACCAATGCTGCCATAAGCGTTTGAATTTATTTTGTTCCATTACCATCCTCCCGACGCACCGCCGCCGCCGAAGCTGCCGCCGCCACCGCTGAATCCGCCTCCGCCGCTGCTCCAACCGCCCGAGCCGCCGCCGAAACCGCCTCCACCGAAACCGCCTCCGCCCCGGCCTCCGCCACCGGAAATAAATGCGTTACTGCCCCGTACAAAAGCTATCAACACGCCGAACAGCCCCGCCAAAATACTGACTACCAATCCCCAGCCCAATATCAAACCGGCCACAAATACCAGCCCGCCTATCGCCAAGCTGCCTAAAGCCCTGCCCAGCAGCACATTACACAACACTCCGGCCAAAACAAAAACCGGGAAAATGAATGGCAACATCCAGCCGCCGTCGCCTTCCTCATCATAAGAAGAAGTCGGCTCGACTGCGGGCAAACCTTCGCCCGCAATCAGTTTTTCCACCTGCACCACCGCCGCCACGATACCTTCATCGGTTTGCCCCGTGCGTAAATACGGGCGCAATACGTCTTCCAAAATACGCTTGGCGTACACATCGGGGATTGCGCCTTCCAAACCGCGCCCCACGGCAAGATGGGTTTTGCGTTCGTCGCGCACGAGCAGCAGCAGCACGCCGTCGCTCACGTCTTTACGGCCGGGCTGCCACGCTTCCATCACGCGGGCGGCGTAGTCAAACGGCGTTTCCGGTTCGATCGTCGGCACGGTCAGCACCATAATCTGGCTGCCTTTTTCGCGGCTGTATTGCAGCAGATGCTGATTAAGCTGCTCCCGCGCTTCCGGCTTCATCATGCCCGCCGTATCGGTAACCGGCGCGATGAGCGCAGGCACGGGCGCCAGCTCGGCGGCAAACAGCCACACGCTCGCCAGCATCATCGCCAAAAACACGCCCAAGCGTTGTAGTGCAGATTGCATGGAATTCCTCTTTACGAAACAGATTTCAGATTTTCAGACGGCCTCATCTTATGCTGTATAGCAAATAAACTTATTTTTGATACAAGGCAGCAAGCCGCGGACAGTACAAGAAGTACGGAACCGATTCTGTTGCCGCTGCAGCGGCTTACAAAATCGTTCTCTTTGAGCTAAGGCGCAGCAACGCCGTAGCAGAAATAAAGTTTATTTGCTATAGGCCGTCTGAAAACACGGCAGACGCAAACCAAGCTACTGCCGCGCGCCCGCCATAATTACCGCCATACCGCACAGGCACAAAGCCACGCCGATCCAGTCGGTGATGTGCGGTTTCACGCCGTCCACCGCCCACAGCCACAGCAGCGCCATGCTGATATACACGCCGCCGTAAGCCGCATACACCCTGCCGCTGGCGGTCGGGTGCAGCGTCAGCAGCCAAGCAAACACCGCCAAACTCATCGCGGCGGGCAGCAAAAGCCACGGCGAACCGTTTTGCCGCAGCCACACATAAGGCAGGTAGCAGCCGACAATTTCCGTCAAAGCCGTAGCCACAAACAGCAACAGGGTTTTCAGCATCGTTTTCCGCCAACATCAAAACACAGGCGGCAATGACATTTCAGACGGCCCCACACTCCAACAGAGGCCGTCTGAATCATTACCCAAGCGCTTAAAACTCAACTTTCGGCGAAGTAGAAACCGCTTTTTCGTTTTCAACCGTAAATTGCGGACGCGCTTTCATACCGAAAATCATCGCCGTGATGTTTTGAGGGAACTGGCGCAAAGTCGTATTGTAGGTTTGCACCGATTTGATGTAGTTGTTGCGCGCCAAAGTGACGCGGTTTTCAGTGCCTTCCAGCTGCGCCTGCAAATCGCGGAAGTTTTGGTCGGCTTTCAGCTGCGGATAATTTTCAGACACCACCAGCAAACGCGACAACGCGCTGCTCAACTCGCCTTGCGCTTGGGCGTATTGCTTCATCTTTTCCTCATTGGTGGCATCTTCCGCCGTCATTTGGATGCTGCCGACTTTGCTGCGCGCCTCGGTCACTTCGGTCAGCACTTTTTCCTCGTGCTTGGCGTAGCCTTTCACCGTATTGACCAGATTCGGAATCAAATCGGCGCGGCGCTGATATTGGTTGAGCACCTCAGACCAAGCCGCATTGGCCGCCTCGTCTTGCGTCTGCATCGTGTTGTAGCCGCAGCCGCTCAGGGAAAACAGGGAAGTGAATACAGCCAAAACGGCCAGCCATTTTTTCAACATAAGATTACTCCGTGATTAATCGTCAACATCGCTTTCAGACGGCCTCAACCCCAAAAGAAAAGGCAAAATAACATGCCGTCTGAAACTCGCCCGACAGTATAACCAAAACCCTTTCTGCCAAACGTAAACTTAAGACAAACGGCATCAGCATTATTTCCCCGCGCTTACCGTAAAATTACAATTCATTACATTCAGCCCGTTCCGCACCGAAACACCGCCGCAAGCCCGCCCCGCCGCTTTTCACCCTTTCAGACGGCACAACAGTTGAGACCTTTGCAAAACCTCCAAATGTGGATGCAGTTCAAGGCGTAGCAGCGCAGTGAGTGCAGACATATCACACGATAGGCAAACGAGCGGGCAGCGCACAACGCAGAAATGCGCCGCAGATGAGGGTTTTGCAAAGGTCTCCAGTTGTTTATAATAATCCAGCCTTATCCTACCGCTACTGCCGGCGCACCGCACCGGCACAGCCTTCGGCCATAACAAAGAAAAACTTCAAAGGAACTGTTTACATGAGAATTCTGCTTACCGGCTCCAAAGGCCAACTCGGCCGCTGCTTCAAAGACCGCCTCCCCGAAAACTGGGAGCTGATTGCCGCCGACTCCGCCACGCTCGACATTACCGACGCCCAAGCCGTGATGAACATGGTAAAGAGCTTCCAACCCGACGCCGTGGTCAACGCCGCCGCCTACACCGCCGTTGAAAAAGCCGAAAACGAACGTGCCAAAGCTTTCGCCGTCAACGGCAGCGCCGTCCACAACCTTGCCGCTGCCGCCCGCGCCGTTAAAGCGCGCTTCCTCCACATTTCCACCGATTACGTTTTCGACGGCAAAAGCAAAACCCCCTACACCGAAACCGCCCCGCCCGACCCCACCGGCACATACGGCAAATCCAAGCTCTCCGGCGAATGCTTGGCGCTGGCCGCCAACCCCGACAGCCTGATCATCCGCACCGCATGGGTGTTCAGCGAATACGGCAGCAATTTCGTGAAAACCATCCTCAACCTTGCCGCCTCGCACAACGAAATCACCGTCGTCAACGACCAAACCGGCTGCCCCACCTACGCAGGCGATTTGGCGCAAGCCATGATTACCCTGCTCGACAAACCCGTCTTCCCCCGCGGCGTGTACCACTACTGCGGCAGCAGCCCCGTCAACCGTTTGGAATTTGCCGAACAGATTCTTCAGACGGCCTCAGCCGTCCGCCCCGGCTTTACCGCCCCCGCATTGAAAGGCAACACGGTCGATAGCTCCGAGCCGCCGTTCCGCCCCGAATACAGCGTGCTCGACTGCAACAAAATCCGCCACGAACTCAACATCAACGCACCGGATTGGCAAAAATCGCTGGCCGGCGTGATTGCCAAGCTCAATCATTAAGCCAAGCAGCCGCAGCCGCCATAACACATCAGGCCGTCTGAAAAATATTTCAGACGGCCTGACTCATTTTTTTCGAGCTTAACCCGAGTATGACGCGTGTACTTTTTCTGAAGTTGATTGGTTATAAGAGCAAGCTAATCCGCCCTCACTCCGTGTCCGGCAATTCCGCCGAACCCATGCGCCGTAAAATGATATTCGTCTTCGCACGCAAGGCTCTGTCGCGCGGGTTTTCGGCGTAATACAGCGGGCGCGGCACGCGGGCGGCCAGTTGCGCGGCCTGCTGCTTGGTTAGTTTGGCTGCCGGTTTCTTATAAAAATGCTGCGACGCGGCTTCCGCCCCGAAAATGCCGTAGCCCCATTCGATGGAGTTCAAATACAGCTCGAAAATACGGTCTTTGTCGGTGGTGGCTTCCATCATCGCCGTAATCGCCGCCTCTTCCGCCTTGCGCCAATAGCTGCGGCTCTCGTTTAAAAACAGGTTCTTAGCTAATTGCTGACTGATGGTCGAACCGCCGCCGCGGATTCGGCCGCTGCGCTGGTTGCGTTTGATGGCGTTGCGGATGCCGCTCCAGTCGAAACCGCCGTGGGCGGCAAACTTGGCGTCTTCCGAGGCAATCAGCGCTTTTTTGAGGTTGATGGAAATTTTATCGTAAGGCACCCAGCGGTAATCGAGCGTTACGTCTTTTCCCGCATCACGAAAATCGCTCATGCGCATGCTCATAAACGCGGTTTTGTGCGGCGCCACGGCACGGTAGGTAATGATGTTGCCGTACACATAGGCGTTAAACAGAATAAACGCGGCAAAAGGCAGCGCAATCAGCCATTTAATCATTTCAGACGGCCTCTTTCATATATCGGATAACGGGTTTGATGTCCGGCTCGAAACCGCGCCACAAAGCATAAGCACACGCGGCCTGCCCCACCAACATGCCCAAGCCGTCTGCCGTTTTCTTTGCACCCGAACGGCGGGCGAAATCCAGAAAAGCCTGCGCACCTTCGCCGTACACCATATCGTAAGCCAGCCCGCACGCGCCAAACACGCCCGCTTCTACATCGGGAATGCTGCCGCTCAAACCGCCCGACGTACCGTTGATAACGATATCGAAGTGATGATGCGGCAAAGCATCCAACGAGGCCGTCTGAATACCGAAACGCGCCGCCAACTCTTCCGCTTTGGCCGGTGTGCGGTTGGCAACGGTAACGGCGGCGGGCTGTTGTGCCAGCAACACGGGAATCACGCCGCGCACGGCACCGCCTGCGCCCAAAATCAGAATCCGTTTGCCCGCAATCTCCACGCCCTGCGCCTGAAGAATATCGTTCACCAAGCCTGCGCCGTCGGTATTGTCGCCGCGGAAACGCCCGCCGCCCAGCGGAATAATCGTATTCACCGCCCCCGCCGCCTGCGCCCGCTCGGAATGCTCGTCCACCCAATCATAGGCATCGGTTTTGAACGGCACGGTCACATTCGCGCCCTGCCCGCCTTCGGCAAAAAAACGCGCCGCCGCCTCGGCAAACGCGCCCGGCTCGGCCAAAATGCGTTCGTATTCAATCTGCACGCCTTCCTGCGCGGCAAACTGCCGGTGGATTTGCGGTGATTTGCTGTGTGCAATCGGGTTGCCGAACACGGCATAACGGGGCTTGGTCATCATCTTTATATTTATAGAACGCTGTTTTGAAATCTGAAATGGTGGCTATTATAGCTTAAAAAATAGTGGTTACTGCATCAGCTCCGGTTAACCACATCCGCAACGCAAATCTACATGACTGTTGAAGATTGTTAACAATTTGCCTTAAAATACCTGCCTAACCGGAACCGCTTGAAACCGTAGCACGGGAAAATAAAATGCCGCTTAGCCAAGAGATTCAAGTATCAAACGATATTGTTTTAAAACCGCATCAAACAGCTTATGCCGAAGATTTGTTTAAGGTTATAGACCGATACCGCAACGATTTATCGCCCTTTCTGCACTGGGTGCGTTTTAACCGGACACCCGAAGATGCACAACAGTTTGCATTGGAATGTGAAAACCACCGCCGGCAGAAACGCGCGGCAGTATGGGTAATTGAGGTCGATGGGGCGGCGGCAGGCACAGTCGGCTTCCATCCCGATATTGATTGGCATAATAAAACCGCCGTATTGGGTTACTGGCTCAGTCCCGCGCATCAAGGCCGAGGGATTGCCTGCCGAAGCGTGGCGGCCTTGATGGATGCTTTTTCCCATTTGCTTGATACCTTCGTTTTAAAAATCGCCTCACACAACAAAGCCAGCACCGCCTTGGCCGAACGCTTGGGCTTTATATGGCTGCGGCGCGATACCGAGGCCGAACTGATAGGAAACATGCGGTACGACCAAAACATTTACCACAAAACCCTTGGCCGGCCACCGCATCACACCGCCGCCGCAAACACCAATCAGGCCGTCTGAAAACCGCTGTAATTTATTTTAGCCGCCCGCCGCCTTTTTCAGGCCGCTTATGGCACAATAGACCCGAATTTCCATCTGTTCATCTTCCCCATTTCCCAGCAGGAGCTTTTTATGTCTGTCAAAGATGTTGTCAAACTGATTGAAGAAAACGAAATACGTTTCGTTGATTTGCGCTTTACCGATACCAAAGGCAAACAACACCACTCCACCATTCCCTCGCATGTCGTTTTGGACGACCCCGAAGAATGGTTTGAAAACGGCCAAGCCTTCGACGGATCGTCTATCGGCGGCTGGAAAGGCATTCAGGCTTCCGACATGCAGCTGCGCCCCGACGCTTCCACCGCCTACATCGACCCCTTCTACGACGACGCCACCCTCGTTCTGACCTGCGACGTTATCGACCCCGCCAACGGCCAAGGCTACGACCGCGACCCGCGCTCCATCGCCCGCCGCGCCGAAGCCTACCTGAAATCTTCCGGCATCGGCGACACCGCGTTTTTCGGCCCCGAGCCTGAATTTTTCGTGTTCGACGGCATTGCATTCGAAACCCACATGCACAAAGCACGTTTTGAAATCACCTCCGAAAGCGGCGCGTGGAGCAGCGGCAAGCATCTCGACGGCCAAAACACCGGCCACCGCCCGTTTGTCAAAGGCGGCTATGCACCCTTAGCACCTGTGGATGCCGGCCAAGACCTTCGTTCCGCCATGGTAAACGTACTCGAAGAAATCGGCATTCCCGTTGAAGTGCATCACAGCGAAGTCGGCACCGGCACGCAAATGGAAATCGGCACCAAATTCAACACCCTGCTGAAACGCGCCGACTGGACGCAAGACATGAAATACGTGATTCTCAACGTTGCCCACAATTTCGGCAAAACCGCCACGTTTATGCCCAAACCCCTGATGGGCGACAACGGCAGCGGCATGCACGTCCACCAATCGATTTGGAAAGACGGCCAAAACCTGTTTGCGGGCGACGGCTATGCCGGCTTGTCCGACACCGCCCTGTATTACATCGGCGGCATCATCAAACACGCCAAAGCCCTGAATGCGATTACCAACCCTTCCACCAACTCGTACAAGCGTTTGGTGCCGCACTTCGAAGCGCCGACCAAGCTGGCTTACTCGGCCAAAAACCGTTCGGCCTCCATCCGCATTCCGTCGGTAAACAGCAGCAAAGCCCGCCGCATCGAAGCCCGCTTCCCCGACCCGACCGCCAATCCCTACTTGTGCTTCGCCGCCTTGCTGATGGCAGGTTTGGACGGTATTCAAAACAAAATTCATCCGGGCGACCCTGCCGATAAAAACCTCTACGACCTGCCGCCCGAAGAAGACGCATTGGTGCCGACCGTCTGCGCTTCGCTCGAAGAGGCTTTGGACGCGCTGAAAGCCGACCACGAATTCCTGTTGCGCGGCGGCGTATTCAGCAAAGACTGGATCGACAGCTACATCGCGTTCAAATCGGAAGACGTCAAACGCATCCGCATGGCGCCGCATCCGCTGGAATTTGAAATGTATTATTCGCTGTAATGCCCTGCTGCATGGCGATTCAAAACACCCTGAGCCTCAATGGTTCGGGGTGTTTTTTGTTGGAGCAACAAGCGGATAAACCATGCTTTATGCACAGGCAATTTCACTTGAGGCCGTCTGAAACCGAATCTACGGGCATGAAAAACAATTGAGGCCGTCTGAAAAACTGATTTAAGTGTTTTTCAGACGGCCTCAACGTTCAACAACTCCGCCTTAATTGCTATTCTGCTTTTTGGAGCAACGCAAAACCTTCGTGCTTATTACGCGGTCGCGCACCTTCCCAAATTAAGCTCCAACCGGCAGGTGCGGCGCTGCCTTTGGGCTGCTGTACCAAGCGGAAGCGGCAGTTTGAATTATCGGTTTGCAGCGGCAGCTTGCCGTATTGGCGCCACACGATACGGGCAGTTTCGGCGCTACCGTCCACGCCGATACATTGGCTGCCGTCGGCCACCGACTGCGCCAAACCCGCAGGCAGCACGGCTTCCATCTGGCGTACCACCGGCGCATGGCTTTTGGCGGCGTCAAACCACGGCAGAAACAGCGTCATCATCAGCGCCCACACCAGCGTTACTCCCGCCGCCCAGTTGGTTACGGCTTGGCGGCCGCGGATATGGCGGCGGGTAATCGCCCACAGCCACACGGGCGTAAACAAAATAGCCACCACCATCGGCATGATGTCGATATCCGGCGTGTAATACGGGCTGAAATATTGCGAACGCTCGGCCAGTTTTGCCGGCCAGCCGTAGTTCATGGCAAAAAAGCCTATCCACAAAAACACGGCAAACAGGCCGAACGCCATGATGCCGAACCAGTTGATAAACGCCACCGCGCCGCGCCGCAAACTGTCCAACCGCGCCGCGCCGAGCAGAGCCAGCGGCGGCAACAGCCAAATCAGATGGTTGGCATTGCGGTGCGGATTGAGGGTCAGCAGCACCAGCATCACCGCCA
Source organism: Neisseria sp. Dent CA1/247 (assembly GCF_022870825.1). Taxonomy (NCBI): domain Bacteria; kingdom Pseudomonadati; phylum Pseudomonadota; class Betaproteobacteria; order Neisseriales; family Neisseriaceae; genus Neisseria; species Neisseria sp. Dent CA1/247. Next base: position 2,469,658 of record NZ_CP091522.1, read on the forward strand.
GCCACGCCGAAGCAAGCACGCCCCACTTTTCCGAAGCCAGCTTGGTGCGCGTTGCCGTCCACACCGCCAAAGGCCACGCCGGAAAGGCAAACCACAGCAGGTTCTTCAGAAAATACGGCAACGAAAAGGCCGTCTGAAAATGCCCGATTCCGCCAAACGCCCCAAACAGATATTGGCTTGTCCACAACTGAAACACAGCGGCCTCGGTTTTCAACAAGGCAAACGGATACACCAGCATCAGCGGTAAACCGAAACAAAACGCACCGACCAGCGTGAGGTAATAACGCTTAAACCGCCACAACGGGCTAACCGGCAGAGCCAGTGCCAACAGCATCAAGGACGCAGGCAGCAGCAAACCGGCCGAAGTAAACAGCAACGCCCAACCGCCGCCGAGCAGCAGCGACGCCATAATCACGCGCGTCTGCACCAACGCAAAGCCGTACAAACACATACTGAGCGCGGCAAACACCACCGAATAGCCGCCGAGAAAATGCGCCATCGTTACCAAACCGGCGCAGCCGATCAAAATCAACGCCACGCTGCGCCCCTGATGGCGGCCTAAAAAGCGGAACCCCGCCTTGCCGCAGCACACCAGCCCGACTACGGTAAACAGCACGCTGGCGAAGCGCGAAGCGGAATAAGCATCGGCCACATGCGGCGAGAGCAGTTTTTGAAACCATGCCGACACCCAAATATACACGGGCGAAATCTCGAAATAAGGTTTGCCCAGCACCTCGGGCAGCCAAGTTTTGCCGCCGTCGGCAAACGCTTCGACAGCAGTAAACACCGCCGGCTCGGCAGGGTTCCACAAATCACGCGAAAAAATGCCCGGCCACAGCCACGCAAAAGCCAACAGCAGCAACAGCCACGGTTTTTCACGGGAAGCCGCAGACGGGCGGGATTCGGGCGGAGTATAAGTCAGCATGGAGAAACGGCCGGAAAACAAATTGCACTAAGTGTAACAAATTACAGCCCGCGCTTGTAAAACGAATGCAGGCCGCACCTATCCGCCGAATCATACAAACGCCCGCCCTGCCGCTTCCCCGTTCCGTCATACGAATCAAAGGTTGAGGCCGTCTGAAAATACCCTGCTCGGTTTTTCAGACGGCCTCAACCCCATTATTTCCTATACAATAACGCCCACCCAATCCCACACCTATCCGACCATGAAAACCCTCTCCGCCCTCCTGCTGCTGTTGCCCGCCGCCTACGTTTCCGCCGCACACGGTTTGGCTTTGGGGCAACCCGTGCTGCACCCCGCCGGTTTCCAATCGTTTCACTACGTCAACCCCAACGCACCCAAAGGCGGCACGCTCACGCTGCCTCTGCCGGGCGGCTTCGACACGCTCAACCCGTTTACGCTCAAAGGCGACCACGAATCCGGCATCGCCACGCTCACGCTCGACACCCTGCTGGAAAAAGGCATGGACGAACCCTTCGCCATGTACGGACTGCTGGCGGAAGACGTATCGCTCGCTTCAGACGGCCTCTCCGTTACCTTCAAACTCCACCCCAAAGCCCGCTTCCACAACGGCGACCCCGTACTGGCCAAAGATGTGGCCGCGTCGTTTCACACATTGGTCAAAGACCCCGCCGCCGCACCGCTGTATAAATTCTACTGGGCAGATGTCGCGCGCGTAGAAACGCCTGAAGCCCGCACCGCAGTGTTCCGCTTCAAAAAGCGCAACGCCGAACTGCATCTGATTTTAGGCCAGCTGCCCGTGTTTTCGCACAAAAGCTATCCCAAAGGATTGGCCGCCGCCCCCAACACCCCGCCCATCGGCTCCGGCCCCTACCGCATCGGCAAAACCGAAAACGGCCGCTTAAGCGAATTTGTGCGCGACAAAAACTACTGGGCGCAAAACCTGCCCACGCGCAAAGGCATGTACAACTTCGATACCGTGCGCTTCAAATACTACAAAGACGAAAGCGTGCGGCTCGAAGGCATCAAAGGCGGCCAATACGACTTCATGCAGGAAAACATCGCCCGCAACTGGGCACGCGGCTATTCCGATGCCGTCTTAAACAAACGCAACCTGAACAAGCACGAGTGGAAGCAGAACAACACCGCCGGCATGCAGGGTTTCGTGATGAATCAGCGCCGCAAACCTTTCGACAACATCCTCGTGCGGCGCGCGCTGATAGAAAGTTTCGACTTTGAAAGCGTTAACGCACGCATGTTTTACGGCGCATACCGCCGCAGCAACAGCTTCTTTACCAACGGCGAAACCGCCGCCCGCGGCAAACCCGAAGGCACAGAACTCGCCCTGCTGGAAAAAGTGCGCCCGCACCTGCCCGCCGCAGTATTCGACCAAAACGTGCCCCAACCTCCGGTTACCGACCCCGTATTAGGCGTGCGCCCCAACCTGCTCAAAGCCCGCGCACTGTTGGAAAAAGCAGGCTACCGCTACCATCAAGGCGTATTGAAAGACGCTCAAGGCAAGCCGCTGGTAATCGAATTTCTCTCCCCCGGCAAAACCTACGAACGCATTACCGCCAAATGGCAGCGCTACTTGGCCAAAATCGGCATCCGCATGAACGTGCGCTTGGCCGACCCGTCTGTATTTCAAAAGCGCGTGAACGATTTTGATTTCGACATGACCATCGTGGTTTACGCCAACAGCGAAAGCCCCGGCAACGAACAAGCCAACTATTTCAGCTGCGCCGCCGCCCAAACCAAAGGCAGCCACAACTGGGCAGGCGTCTGCCATCCCGCCGTAGAGGCCTTATTAAAACATTTCGAACACTTCGAAAGCCGCGCCGAACTCGTGGCCGCCTCCCGCGCACTCGACCGCGTGATGCGCCACCAATACATCATCGTGCCCAATTGGTACACCGACCGCCACCGCGTGGTTTACCGCAGCCGTTTCAAAGTTCCCGAACGGCATCCCAAATACTATCAAGCCACCGAATGGGCATTGGCTGCCGGTTGGATAGAGCGTTGACACGAAAGCAGGCCGTCTGAAAAGCCAGAACAGTTTTCAGACGGCCTGAAATTCTTGCACCATTCAGGTAAAAGCCCGAATAAGTTTGAAGCCGTCCGAAAGCGAATTTCGTGGGTTTTGTAACAACACTTTACGTCCGGCAGATTTTGTAGCTGCGGGCGGATTATATATCCGCCCGCAGCTGGGGTTCAGTCATGTTTTTTGGGATTTTGACGGCTTGTTTTATTGGGATGCGTAAATTTGGATGTGATCAAAATAACATTTTCGCGTTTCCAAGCATAAGGCGGATATACAATCCGCCCCTACGGTTTGGCTTTGAGTAAGAAAATTTCAGCATTGCGGCCAGCTTTATCAAGCACTCAGGCCGTCTGAAATGATTTCCAGACGGCCTGAGTGCGTGGTAACAGTTTTTAGCCTGTGAATTTCTTGAAGACCAAAGTACCGTTGGTTCCCCCGAAACCGAACGAGTTGGAAATCGCCACGTCGATTTTCAGATCGCGGGCTTCGTTGGCGCAGTAATCCAAATCACAGCCTGATTCAACATCTTGCTCGAAAATATTGATGGTCGGCGGAGATTTTTGGTTGTGTACGGCCAATACGCTGTACACCGCTTCCACACCGCCTGCCGCGCCCAGCAAATGGCCGGTCATCGACTTGGTGGAGTTTACCACCACTTTGTAGGCATGATCGCCCAAAGCCAGTTTCAAAGCATTGGTTTCATTGGCATCGCCCAACGGAGTAGAAGTGCCGTGGGCGTTCACATAATCAACGTCGGTTGGGTTCAAACCGGAATCTTTCAACGCACGGGTTACGGCCAGCGCGGGGCCTTCGACATTGGGAGCGGTAATGTGGTAAGCGTCGGAACTCATACCGAAACCGACCAGCTCGGCATAGATTTTGGCACCGCGTTTTTTAGCGTGCTCCAATTCTTCCAACACCAAAATACCTGCACCTTCGCCCATCACGAAACCGTCGCGGCCTTTATCCCACGGGCGTGAAGCGGTGGCGGGATCGTCGTTGCGGGTGGAGAGTGCTTTCATGGCTGCGAAACCGCCCATACCGAGCGTACAAACCGCGCCTTCGGCACCGCCGGCAATCATCACGTCTGCATCGCCGTATTTAATCATGCGGGCTGAATCGCCGATGGAGTGCGCACCGGTGGTACAGGCGGAAACCATGCCGTAGCTCGGGCCGCGGTAGCCTTTGAGAATGGTAACGTGTCCGGCAATCAGGTTGATCAGCGAACCGGGGATAAAGAAGGGGTTGATTTTGCGCGCGCCGGTTTCCATGACGCTTTTACCGGTGGCTTCGATGCTGGGCAGGCCGCCGATGCCCGAACCGATGTTCACGCCGATGCGGTCTTTATCGAGGTTTTCAACATCGTCCAAACCCGAATCGGCAATGGCCTGCAAGGCGGCGGCGATGCCGTAGTGAATAAATACGTCCATGCGGCGGGCTTCTTTGGGGCTGATGATTTCGCCGATGTCGAAGCCTTTTACTTCGCCTGCAATTTGGCAGCTGATATCGGATGCGTCGAAACGGGTAATGGTGCCGATACCGCTTTTCCCGGCCAAGAGGTTGCTCCAGGCTGTGGCAATGTCGTTGCCCACGGGCGATACCTGCCCCAAACCTGTGATGACGACTCTTCGCTGACTCATAATGTTCTCGCTATTATGGGGTTAGACACCTTCCGCGCTCATGTTGAAGCCATACTCAATGCACGATATGGCGAATGGCGGCAGGCCGTCTGAAACCGTGTTTATAAAGGTTATAAAAGTCTGATAAGGCAAAAAGCCTCTGTTGGCAGGCAAAGCCGCAGCAGAGGCTGATTCGTTGTGTACACAGCGCAATCAGGATTAGGCGTTGTGTGATTGGATGTAGTCGATAGCCAATTGCACGGTAGTGATTTTTTCGGCTTCTTCGTCGGGGATTTCGCAGCCGAAAGCTTCTTCCAAAGCCATTACCAGCTCAACGGTGTCCAGAGAGTCTGCACCCAGATCGTCTTGGAAAGAAGATTCGTTTTTTACTTCGGCTTCGTTAACGCCCAGTTGTTCGGCAACAATTTTCTTAACTTGTTGTTCAATGTTTGACATGTCGGTCGGTCCTTATATGCCTTACGGCGGTTTTGAAAAAAATTACACTCGGTCGGATTGTACCGAATACTTTTAGAGTTTTCTATCGAAAAATGCAGGCTTTGAAAGGTGGTTTCAACTGCATAGTGTTAGGCGGCATATTAGCATAGGCTTATTTTGAATCACAAGAGCCTTTTGGTTTCCTTTTAATATCATTCATTTAGCCTAAGCAAGCGGGAAAACGGCGCTATGATGCGCTGTTATTTCGGGCGCTGTTTGCGTTGTGCCGCCTGCATGGGACGTTTGTTGCGAAACCGTTGTTTTCAGACGGCCTCTTGCTTTTTCTCTGCCTTTTGTTCTGTGCCGATGTGGCGGTTTAGGAAGGCGAGGATGCCGGCAAATTCGGTAACGGATTCTTCTTGCGTGGTATTGCCGGTATGCCCGCCGGAACCGCCTGCATACAGCCATGCGGATGCGCCGTTTTGTTTGAGTTTGGCGTAAAACTTGAGGGCATGGGCGGGATGGACGCGGTCGTCGCTGAGGCTGGTGGTAATCAGTGCGGGCGGGTAAGTGGGGCCGTCTGAAAGGTTGTGATAGGGCGACAACTGCGATAAGGCCGTCTGAAAAGCCGGGTCTTCGGGGTGGCCGTATTCATCAACCCAGCTTGAACCGGCAGACAAATAGGGATAGCGCAGCATGTCGGTCAGCGGCATTTCGCACACCATGGCGCCAAACAGGCTCGGTTCGCGCACGAAGGCGGAGGCGACAATCAGGCCGCCGTTGCTACCGCCCTGCAAGCCGATGTGCGGCGGCGAGCTGAGTGAACGGGCGCTCAAGTCGCGAACCACGGCGATCAGGTCGTCCACGCTTTTGTGTTTGTTTGTGCCTTGCGCGGCCTGATGCCAGCTTGGGCCGAACTCGCCGCCGCCGCGCACGTTGGCCAGCACGAATGCGTTGCCGCGCTCGAGCCAGTATTTGCCGATGGTGCCCATGTAGTGCGGCAGTTCGGGCACGGCAAAGCCGCCGTACACATAAACGATGGTGGGCGTATCCGGCGTGCTGTTTTTGCCGACATGGTAATAAGGTATGCGGGTGCCGTCGGCGGATTGGGCGTGGAATTGGCGCACTTGGATGCCGTCGGCCTTAAACTGCACGGGCTGACGGCGCACGACGACGAGTTCCATCACGTTGAGGTCGAGTGCAAACAGGGTCAGCGGGGTGGTGAAATCGCTGGTCGCTATATAGATAACGTCGCCGCCCCACGGCTGGTCGGACAATTCCAACGCGCCTTGCGGCAGATTGGGCAGGGTGACTTCGTGCCAGAGGCCGTCTGAAAAACGCCATGCTTTCAGACGGCCTGATACGTTGTCGAGCAGGCTGGCGACAACGAAACGTTTGGTGGTTTCAACACTTTCCAGCGCTTGTGTTTCGTTTGGCGCGAACAGCAGTTGCGCCGCGCCGAGCGTGCCTTTGTTGAGTTTCACCGCCACCAAGCTGCCGGCGGGATAGCTTTGGTTGGCGCGCTTCCACTCGCTGCGCAAGTGCAGCAAGAGCTGTCCGGCGAGATAGCCGGAAAGTTCGCAGTCGGCTGGCAGGTTCAGCGGCAGGGTTTCGCCGTCGGTGGTAACTTGCAGATAGGTTTTGGTATAGAAGCCGTCTGAAGATTCGATTAAGTCGATCGGCGTGCCTTGGGCATCGAGGTAACGCCATGCGCTGACCATCATGCCGTCTGAATCCATGCGGTAAACGGGTGTGCTTTCCTCAAAGCTTTGGCCGCGTTCTACCAACCATACTTCGCGCGGATAACCCGCTTGAGTGGTTTGGCGTTCGTCCCACGCGGGGCAAACCCATACGCTGTTTTCATCGCGCCACGAGATGTGGTTTTTGCCGGCAGGAAAGTGGAAACCGCCTTCGACGATTTTGCCGGTGTCCAAATCAAATTCGAGCGTGTAAGCTGCATCGCCGCCTGCCCTGCTCAAGTTCAGCAACACCATATTGGGCTTTTCGACATAATGCGACACGCCGCCGAGATATACGTCGTCGCTGAGAATATCGTCGAAATCGGCCACGGAAAAGAGGTTGTGCCAATCGGGATAGCCGGAGCGGTAAGACGCCGCCGTACACACCTGATAAACGCCCTTGGGGTATTCGTCGTCTTGGTGGAAGTGATACATGCGGGCGCGGTGTTCTTGGCAAAACGCAATCTGGCGCGGGTCTTGCAGCTGCTTAACAATCTCGGCAACGGTGTGCGAAAAGGCTTCGCCGCCGGCAAACTCGGCTTGGGTTTGTGCGTGGGCTTCGGCAGCGAATTGCTGCGTGGCCTCATTATCGAGGTCTTCTAAATGGAGGTAGGGGTCTTGCATGAATGTGAGAGGCCGTCTGAAAAAATCTGAAAAGAAGCATCGCATTATAGTCAAATATTCCGCCCTTCACTATGCCGGAACACCCTTGCCGCACGCACGATAGCTTTCAGTAATTTCGGGAGCTTTTTCAAGGCTTACTATATAATACGGTTTTTATGACTTACCCATCAGACTGATTTTATGGACATCGAAACCAAACGCCTGCACACACAATCCATGCTCGACAATGCCGAAATCCTGTTCGGCGAAGACGCCTGCCGCCGCGAACTCTTGCGCCTGGCCGGAGAAATCACCGAAGATTTGGGCGACAAATACCCGCTGATTCTGCCCGTGATGGGCGGCGCCGTGGTCTTTACCGGCCAGCTGCTGCCGCTGCTGCACTTTCCGCTGGATTTCGACTATGTGCACGTTTCCCGCTATGGCGACAAGCTCAAAGGCGGCAATTTCAACTGGTTGCGCGCACCGCAAGAAAGCGTGGCCGGCCGCCATGTGCTGATTCTCGACGACATTCTCGATGAGGGCCACACCATGGCCGCCATCAAACAACAAGTGTTGGAATTGGGCGCTGCTTCCTGCTCCACCGCCGTTTTCGCCAACAAACTGATCGCCAAAGAAAAACCGATCGCCGCCGACTACATCGGCATCAACGTACCCGACCGCTACGTTTTCGGCTACGGCATGGACGCAGCGGGCGCGTGGCGCAATCTCGGCGCGGTTTACGCCCTGCGCGACAATCAAGAATAACCCTTGCGCGAATCACGCTGCGGCCATTAAAACAACCCGACAGAGGCCGTCTGAAAAACACCGGCCGCCGCAGCCCGAACACAAAACACAGGACACACCATGATAGGTTTGCTGATCATTACCCACGAAGCCATAGGTGAAGCCTACCAAAGCCTTGCCCGCCATTTCTTTTTCGACCAAACGCCCGAAAACATCCGCATTCTCGGCGTACACACCGATGAAGACCACGAAAGCATCATCAACCGCGCCAACCGCATGGTTGAAGATTTGCACTGTGCCGACGGCGTGCTGATCATGACCGATATTTTCGGCGCCACCCCCTGCAACGCCGCACGCAAACTGGTCAGAAGCGGGCAAACCGCCATGCTCACCGGCCTAAACGCCCCCATGATGATCAAAGCCGCCAACTATTCGCCGACAGCCACCGACTTGGCCGCTTTCACCCAATGCGTTAAAGAAGCCGCCATCAACGGCATTCTCGACATTACCACCACCGACAACCACCCCGTATAACAAGGACGGTTCCGATGCTGAAACAATCGATTGAAATCATCAACAAACTCGGCCTGCACGCCCGCGCTTCCAGCAAGTTCACCCAAACCGCCGGGCAGTTTCAAAGCGAAGTGTGGGTCAGCCGCAACGACCGCCGCGTCAACGGCAAAAGCATTATGGGCCTGATGATGCTGGCCGCCGCCAAAGGCACAGTGATCGAACTGGAAACCGACGGCCCCGACGAAGCAGCGGCCATGCAGGCATTGGTCGGTTTGATCAACGATTATTTCGGCGAAGGCGAATAATATGTCCATCGTATTGCACGGCGTCAGCGCAGGCAAAGGCATTGCCATCGGCCGCGCCCACCTGATTACCCGCGGCATGGACGAAGTGCCGCAGTATGACTTGGATGAAACGGAAGTTGCAGCGGAAACCGCCCGCTTCGATGCCGCCGTTAAAGCCACCCGCAAAGAGCTTGAGCAGCTGCGCAGCGCCATTCCCGAAAACGCCCCCACCGAATTGGGCGCATTCATCTCGCTGCACCTGATGCTGCTCACCGACGTTACCCTTTCGCGCGAACCGGTAGATATTATCGAAGAGCAGCACATCAACGCCGAATGGGCATTGAAACTGCAAACCGACAAACTGGCCGCCCAGTTCGACGAAATCGACGACGCCTACCTGCGCGCCCGCAAGCAAGACATGCTGCAAGTGGTGGAGCGCCTGCACAACAATCTGGCCGGACAAGGCAACGAATTAACGCTCGACACCACCGACCTTTTGGAAGACACCGTATTGGTGGCGCACGACATTTCCCCCGCCGACACCGTCTTCTTCAAAGAACAGCGCGTTACCGCCTTCGTTACCGATGCCGGCGGCTCCACCAGCCATACCGCCATCCTCGGCCGCAGCCTCAACATCCCTTCCGTTATCGGCCTGCACAACGCCCGCAAACTTATCAGCGAAAACGAATGGGTGGTGGTGGACGGCATCAACGGCGTACTCATCATCAACCCCGATGAAACCGTATTGGCCGAATACCGCGCACGCGCACGCGAATACCGCGCACGCACCCGCGAACTCAACAAAATCAAAAAAACCGCCGCCACCACCGAAGACGGTATCAACATCGAACTGCTCGCCAATATCGAATCGGCCGACGACATCAAATCCGTACACAATATGGGCGCAGACGGCGTCGGCCTGTTCCGTAGCGAATTTCTCTACCTCAACCGCGACACCATGCCGTCTGAAAAAGAGCAATACGAGGTGTACAGCCATTTCGTAAAAAAACTCAAAGGCAAAAGCCTAACCATACGCACCGTTGACCTAGGCGTCGACAAAAACCCGCGCTGGTTCGGGCAAAACAGCACGCCCAACGGCAGCACCAATCCCGCACTCGGCCTCACCGGCATCCGCCTCTGTCTGGCCGAACCCGTGATGTTCCGCACCCAAATGCGGGCCATCCTCCGCGCCGCCGTACACGGCCCCGTGAAAATGATGTGGCCGATGATTGCATCGGTTTCCGAACTGAAACAGTGCCTGATCCACCTCGAAACCGCGCAAAAACAACTGAACGAACGCGACGAACCCTTCGGCGAAGTATCCGTCGGCTGCATGATAGAAATCCCCTCCGCCGCGCTCACCGTAAGCAGCCTGCTCAAACACGTCGATTTCATCTCCATCGGCACCAACGACCTGATCCAATACACTTTATCGGTTGACCGCGGCGACGATGCCGTCAGCTATCTCTACCAACCCGGCCACCCCGCCGTGCTCAAACTCATCCAGCACGTTATCCGCACCGCCAACCGCATGGGCAAAACCGTGTCGGTGTGCGGCGAAATGGCCGGCGACACCACCTTTACCCGCCTGCTGCTCGGCATGGGCTTGCGCCGTTTTTCCATGAACACCAACAACTTGCTGTCGGTAAAAGACATCGTACTGCACAGCAATACAATGGATCTGGAAAACGAAACCGCCCGCCTGATGCGCAACGAAGACCCTGAAAAAGTGGAAAAGCTTTTGAAAAATATGAACAAAGAAGAAGAGGCGGAAAGCCCTGCCAAATAACAGCAGCCAATAACCGTACAGCCGTTTTGAGGCCGTCTGAAAAAAGGCTAAACCACAAGCTGGCATACAAAAACAACGGGCGGATCAATCATCCGCCCGTTTTCATTTTTCAATTGCGGATAAAGGTCGTTTAAAACCCGTATCCGCTGACCAATCAGTCTTCGTCTTTATGACGCACCAGCAGCACCGGAATATCCGATTTACGCACCACACCTTCGGCAACCGACCCCATCAGCAAGTGCATCAAACCTGAAAAACCGTGCGTACCCATCGCAATCAAATCGCAACGCTCAACCGCAGCCTGCTCCACCAAAAGATCGGGAATCTTGTCACCCGCGTTTTCCATAATCAGAGCTTCGTGCTCCACGCCCAAGTTGTCCAACTCCTGCTTGGCGCGTTCGAGCACTTTCACACCCGCATCTTCCACCGCTTTACGCACCGCAGCCGCATCGGCATATCCCGGCGCGCCCCAGTTAAACTGAGACAAATCCACCACATGCACGGCCAATACCGCCGCACCGAGCTGCTTCGCCAACTTGCCGGCCTCTTTCAAGGCGTGCAGAGAAGCCGTACTGTCATCTACCGGAACCATAATACGTTGATACATCGCTGACCTCCTCAAGAATTGTGGAAATAATCGGTTTTGGCAGTGCGCGTCCGCTTTATCTTTATCAAGATATAACCGGATTCTTTTATACCATACAGACCGGCCAAAGCGGCTTAAGTTGCGCTGTTTTCAACCCGTTTATTGTTTTGTATCAAATCTATAACCGCCAACAGCAATTGAGGCCGTCTGAAAAAGCAAAACAAAAGCCGTCCGAACCGGATAAGGTTTCAGACGGCCTCATACATTTGTGCCCACCCTATTATTCTTGCGGCACATAACCTTGCACTTGGTCGGCACCGTCGCCGAAAAAGTAATTTTCCATCTGCTGCGCCAAATACTCACGCGCACGCGGATCGGCCAAGCTCAGGCGGTTTTCATTAATCAACATCGTTTGATGGCGCGTCCACGCGTCCCACGCCTCTTGCGACACATTTTCAAAAATACGCTTACCCAACGCATTGGGCAGCGGAGCAAATTTCATACCGGGGGCTTCCTTGCCCAACTTGATGCAGTGAACCATACGGGTCATGTCGGCTTCCTTTATTAAAATAATGTTTCAGACGGCCTCGATTGTAGCCGAGCAAGATAAGTTTGTATATTGCATCCGCGCCGCAGCACCCAAAACGACATCCACCCAAATTACGGTAAAATACACACCTAAAACCTGACCAAACCAACGCAGCCCTTTTCCGTTAAAACCTATCGAATACCCATCAACAAACAACACCGCTTCAAATACCGACGCAATACATATCAATACATATAAGGAACACCGCCATGGCAAACACCCGCCGCGCCATCCTAAACTGGTGCGATGAAACCCTGCAAACCGCCCTCTTCAAAGACTACGCCCCCAACGGCCTGCAAGTAGAAGGACGCAGCGACATCCGCAAAATCATCACCGCCGTTACCGCCAGCCGCGCCGCCTGCGACTACGCCGTCAGCCGGCAAGCAGACATGCTGCTGGTACATCACGGCATGTTTTGGAAAAGCGAACCCCTCACCATTACCGGCTGGAAAAAAGACCGCATCGCCACCCTGCTCAAACACGAAATCAACATGGCAGGCTACCATCTGCCGCTCGACGCCCACCCCGTACTCGGCAACAACGCCCAACTCGCCTCCCGCATGGGCTGGACGCTCGACAAACAATTCGGCGAACAAAACCTGCTCAACGCAGGCCGTCTGAAAACACCCAAAACACTCGGCGAACTCAATGCCGAACTCCATCAAAAGCTCGGCCGGGTGCCCGTTGCCGTCGGCGAAGAAACCCGCGTGATAGAAAACATCGTCTGGTGCACAGGCGGCGCACAAGGATTTTTTCAGACGGCCATAGACGAAGGCGCCGACGTTTACATCACCGGCGAAATTTCAGAAGCACAGTTCCATCTCGCCAACGAAACCGGCACCGCCTTCATCAGCGCCGGACACCACGCCACCGAGCGTTACGGCATCCAAGCCCTCGGCGAAGCCATACAAGCGCAATTCGGTATCGAAACCGTATTTTTTGACGAACAAAACCCCGCATAAAATCAAAAAACACTCCAAAATTTTTACCTTATTTTAAATAACGCTTTAAGTATCCCTATAAAATCAGGTAGAATTAAAGAGTTTAATGGCTCGGTATTCCCCTTAATTAGGATGACTGAATAATGGAAAATCAAGAAATCAATCAAAGCCGCCGCCGCTTTCTGACGCTGGCGACCGCCGGTGCAGGCGGAGTGGCCGCTTTAGGCGTTGCCACCCCGTTTCTTGCCAGCTTTTTCCCTTCCGAAAAAGCCAAGGCAGCCGGTGCGCCCGTTGAAGTGGACGTCAGCAAAATCGAGGCCGGTCAGCTGGTTACCGCCGAATGGCAAGGCAAACCCATTTGGGTGCTGAACCGCACGGAGCAGCAGCAAAAAGACCTCGCATCACTCAACAACGCGGTGGCCGACCCCAAATCCGAAGTAGAACAGCAGCCCGAATACTGCAAAAACGAAATGCGCTCCATCAAGCCCAATATTTTTGTAGCCATCGGTATCTGTACACACTTGGGCTGCTCGCCAACCTTCCGTCCCGACGTGGCACCTGCCGACTTGGGTTCAGACTGGAAAGGCGGCTTCTTCTGCCCGTGCCACGGTTCCAAATTCGACTTGGCAGGCCGTGTGTTTAAAGGCGTTCCCGCCCCGACCAACCTGATTATTCCGCCCTACAAATACCTGAGCGACACCACCATTCTGGTAGGCGACGACAAATAAAGGGACTTATCATGGCAAACCAAACCAATAATGACAATAAATCATTGTTAGGCTGGGTAGACGCACGTTTCCCTTTGTCTAAAATGATGAAAGAGCACGTAACCGAGTATTACGCGCCCAAAAACTTCAACTTCTGGTATTTCTTCGGTTCGCTGGCCATGCTCGTGCTGGTCATTCAAATCGTCAGCGGTATCTTCCTGACCATGAACTACAAGCCCGACGGCAACCTGAATTCATACCACCTTCCCGCAGCCTTTACTGCCGTGGAATACATCATGCGCGACGTATCGGGCGGCTGGATCATCCGCTACATGCACTCTACCGGTGCATCTATGTTCTTCGTGGTGGTCTATCTGCACATGTTCCGCGGCCTGATTTACGGTTCTTTCAAGAAACCGCGCGAATTGGTATGGGTATTCGGCTCATTGATTTTCTTGGCTTTGATGGCCGAAGCATTCATGGGCTACCTGTTGCCGTGGGGTCAAATGTCGTTTTGGGGCGCACAGGTAATTATTAACCTGTTTGCCGCCATTCCCGTAATCGGCCCCGATTTATCCACTTGGATTCGAGGCGACTTCAACGTATCCGACGTTACCTTGAACCGTTTCTTCGCTCTGCACGTTATCGCCGTACCTCTGGTATTGGTAGGCTTGGTTGTTGCCCACCTGATTGCTTTGCATGAAGTAGGCTCCAACAACCCCGACGGCGTAGAAATCAAGAAACTGAAAGACGAAAACGGCATTCCTCTAGACGGTATTCCGTTCCACCCCTACTATACCGTTAAAGACATCTTGGGCGTAGTGGTATTCCTGATCGTATTCTCTGCCATCATGTTCTTCGCACCCGAAGGTGGCGGCTACTTCTTGGAAGCACCGAACTTCGACCCGGCCAACCCGCTGAAAACGCCTGCACACATTGCGCCGGTATGGTATTTCACACCGTTCTACGCTATTTTGCGCGCGATTCCTTCGTTCTTCGGCACTCAGGTTTGGGGCGTACTCGGCATGGGCGCGGCAGTTGTATTGATTGCCCTGCTGCCGTGGCTTGACCGCTCTCCGGTGAAATCCATCCGCTACCGCGGCCCGATTTTCAAAACCATGTTGGTATTGTTCATCATTTCCTTCATCGGCTTGGGTATTTTGGGTGCGTTGGTAGCCACCGACACCCGCACCATCGTGGCTCGTATTCTGTCTTTCATTTACTTTGCATTCTTCTTGGGTATGCCGTTCTACACCAAAATGGACAAAGACCGCCCTGTTCCGGAGCGTGTCACCATGGGTACCGGCAAACAAAAACTGATGTTCTTTGTTTACGTGGCGATTACCGTGGTAGGTGCATACTTGTTTGCAACCAACATTTAATGAGGGCAGTGAAAATGAACAAAACACTGAAAAACTGGTTCGCTGCCTTATTGCTGGCAGCACCGATCAGTATGGCCGCAGCAGCAGGCGGTGGCGGCCACTATGAAAAAGTAGATATTGATTTGCGCGACCAAGTCAGCCTGCAACGCGGTGCCCAAATCTTTACCAACTACTGCTTATCGTGCCACTCTGCTACCGGCATGCGCTTCAACCGTTTGCAAGATATCGGCTTGAGCGAAGAAGAAATCAAGAAAAACTTGATGTTCACTACCGACAAAGTCGGCGACGTGATGCAGTCGGCCATGAATCCTAAAGACGGCGCAAAATGGTTTGGCGCTGAACCGCCCGATTTGACCCTGATTGCCCGTTCACGTGGTGCCGATTACCTGTATGCCTACATGCGCGGCTTCTATAAAGACCCTACCCGCCCAACCGGTTGGAACAACACTGTGTTTGATAAAGTAGGTATGCCGCATCCTCTGTGGCAACATCAGGGCGTTCAAGCCGTTGAGCTGGATGCAAAAGGCCAACCCGTTATGGTTAAAGACGAACATGGCAACATGGTACCTAAACTGTATTGGGAATCTACCGGCCTGCAAACCCGCCGCTTGGCTAACGGCAAAGTCATCACCAAAGAATACGATGAATATGCCCGCGACTTGGTAAACTACTTGGTTTACATGGGAGAACCTGCCCAGTTGCAACGTAAACGTACCGGCTACATCGTGATGATTTTCTTGCTGGCTGTGATGTTGCCGTTGGCTTACTTCCTCAAAAAAGAATACTGGAAAGACGTTCATTAATCTCTTTCCTGAAAATGAAAAGGCAAAACCTGTTGGTTTTGCCTTTTTTTGTTTCCTCCCCTGCAATCAAGATTCACAACATAAACTATTCAAATCACAACCCGACATCTCAAAAAACAGAAAAATCCCGGTTTATCAACAGCAGTTTCTTCACAAAAAATTTTTCCAACCGTTTTGCTTCTCACGGCTTGAATAAGCTTTCAGACGGCCTTATATAAAGCATCATTCACATCTTATCTATACAGGATAATCGACATGAGCGAACACAACCCCGTTGCAGAAACAGAAGAAGCAGTAGAATCGGTTGAAACTATTGAAACCGAGCAAACAGAAGAAGTTCAGGAAAAGCCTTCTTATGAAGACTTGGAAGCCAAAATTGCCGAACTTGAAAACACACTCAAAGACGAACAACTGCGCGGCCTGGCTAATGAGCAAAACCTGCGCCGCCGCCATCAGGAAGAAATTCAAGCCACGCATAAATTTGCAGGCCAGAAATTTGCCTCTGAAATGCTGCCGGTTAAAGATTACTTGGAAATGGCATTGCTGGATCAAAGCGGCAACTTTGAAGCACTCAAAATGGGCGTTCAAATGACTTTAAACGAGCTGAACAAAGCCTTTGAGCACACCCAAATCACAGAAATCAACCCGCAACCCGGCGACAAACTCGACCCGCACCATCACCAAGCCATGCAATTGGTGGAGAGCGAGCAAGAGCCGAACACCATCGTAAGCGTGATGAAAAAAGGCTACCAACTTGCCGACCGCGTATTGCGCCCCGCTATGGTTACCGTGGCCAAAAGCAAAGACAGCGAAAGCTGATATCGCGCAATACTCTTTTCAGACGGCCTCTTCCATCACAGGCCGTCTGAAACATCCTTGTGGATAAGTAAATCAAGCACTTGAATTAAAAAATAAATATTTATCTGAAAAAATTAAACCGCAAGACTTGAAAAGCAAAAAAACCGCCTTATTTACGAATCCGACAGCGGGAATAATTCCCCATTTACAGTTTTAAGCATCATCAAATTTCATATTTAAAAATTATCTCGTAAGGAGCAAAACATATGGCAAAAGTAATCGGTATCGACTTAGGTACAACCAACTCATGTTTGGCTATTTCTGAAAACGGCCAAACCAAAGTGATCGAAAACGCCGAAGGCGCACGCACTACCCCGTCTATCATCGCTTACCTCGACGGCGGCGAAATCCTCGTCGGCGCACCGGCCAAACGCCAAGCCGTTACCAACCCGAAAAACACCATTTATGCCGCCAAACGCTTAATCGGCCATAAATTCGAAGACAAAGAAGTACAAAAAGACATTGACCTGATGCCTTTCGAAATCGTCAAAGCCGCCAACGGCGACGCATGGGTAAAAGCACAAGGCAAAGAATTGTCTCCGCCCCAAGTTTCCGCCGAAGTATTGCGCAAAATGAAACAAGCTGCCGAAGCCTACTTGGGCGAGCCGGTAACCGAAGCCGTGATTACCGTACCGGCCTACTTTAACGACAGCCAACGCCAAGCCACCAAAGATGCAGGCCGTATCGCAGGTTTGGACGTTAAACGCATCATCAACGAACCGACTGCCGCAGCCTTGGCCTTCGGTATGGATAAAAACACCACCGGCGACCGCAAAATTGCCGTTTACGACTTGGGCGGCGGTACATTCGATATTTCCATCATCGAAATCGCCGATGTGGACGGTGAAAAACAATTCGAGGTGTTGGCTACCAACGGCGACACCTTCTTGGGCGGCGAAGACTTCGACCAACGCCTGATCGACCACATCATCGCCGAGTTCAAAAAAGAACAAGGCATTGATCTGAAACAAGACGTAATGGCGCTGCAACGCCTGAAAGAAGCCGCCGAAAAAGCCAAAATCGAATTGTCCAGCGGCCAACAAACCGAAGTTAACCTTCCGTACATCACTATGGATGCCACCGGCCCTAAACACTTGGCAATGAAAATTACCCGTGCCAAATTCGAGAGCTTGGTTGAGGACCTGATCGAACGCTCTATCGAGCCTTGCCGCGTAGCCGTAAAAGATGCCGGCTTGAGCGTGGGCGACATCGACGACGTGATCTTGGTGGGCGGCCAAAGCCGTATGCCGAAAGTACAAGAAGCCGTTAAAGCTTTCTTCGGAAAAGAGCCGCGTAAAGACGTAAACCCCGACGAAGCCGTGGCTTTGGGCGCAGCGATCCAAGGCGAAGTATTGGGCGGCGGTCGCAGCGACGTATTGCTGCTCGACGTAACCCCATTGTCGCTTGGTATCGAAACCATGGGCGGTGTGATGACCAAACTCATCAACAAAAACACCACCATCCCGACCAAAGCGTCGCAAGTGTTCTCGACTGCCGAAGACAACCAAAGCGCAGTAACCATCCACGTGCTGCAAGGCGAACGCGAACGCGCTTCTGCCAACAAATCGCTGGGGAACTTCAACTTGGGCGACATCGCACCCGCACCGCGCGGTATGCCGCAAATCGAAGTAACCTTCGATATCGACGCCAACGGTATCCTGCATGTGTCTGCCAAAGACAAAGGCACCGGCAAAGAAGCGAAAATTACCATCCAAGGCTCTTCTGGTTTGAGCGAGGAAGAAATCGAGCGCATGGTAAAAGACGCAGAAGCCAATGCCGAAGAGGACAAAAAACTGACCGAACTCGTGGCTTCACGCAACCAAGCCGAAGCTCTGATTCACTCAGTGAAAAAATCATTGGGCGAATACGGCGACAAACTGGATGCAGACGAAAAAGCGAAAATCGAAGATGCTTTGAAAGCCGCCGAAGAAGCTGTTAAAGGCGACGACAAAGCCGACATCGACGCTAAAGCCGAAGCCTTGGGTGCAGCCAGCCAAAAACTGGGCGAAATGGTTTATGCCCAAGCACAAGCCGAAGCCAACGGTGCGGCAGCCGGCCAACAAGCCGACAGCGGTGCCAAAGGCAACGACGATGTAGTGGATGCCGAGTTTGAAGAAGTAAAAGACAAAAAAGACTAAATCTGCTCACGAGCCGTTTTCAGACGGCCTGATCGGAAGCAAAAAGGACGCTGTTTCAGCGTCCTTTTTTGTTGCCTGTTTAAACTAAAAAAACAAACCAATACTGCTCAATCATAGCTCCAAAACGACCTAAAAAAATCAATTTGCCAGATTAGCCGCAAGCCCCCAAACCATACAGACAACACACGAAATCGATTTTGCAGAATCGTTCCCGCCAGCCTCTTTAATCGCTTGCACCATATTCTTTAGGTGAATCAAATCAAGGCCGTCTGAAAATTAATCTTCACAACCATCTGCCACAACGCCTCATTTCGCCGAGCCGCATCCCTATCCGGTTATCATTCAGACGGCCTCGTCATATAATACCTACCTTTAACATTCCCAAGCACATTACTACCATCACATGGCTTTCAAACACTGGCTCGCCGCCGCCCGCCCGCGCACTTTGCCGCTGGCCGCTGCGTCTGCATTATGCGGCGGCGTGTCGGCAGCCCTAAATCAGCAAAGCAATCCGCCGGTTTTGGTATTGTGCGTCATGACCGCCGTCTCCCTGCAAATATTCAGCAATTTGGCCAACGATTACGGCGATGCCTGCAACGGTGCCGATTCCGCCGCCCGCTGCGGGCCGGAGCGCACGGTCAGTGCCGGGCACATCAGCCGCACCGTCATGAAACGCGGGCTGTTTGCCGCCGCCGTTATCTGCTGTGCGCTCGGCATCGCCCTTTTAGCAGCCGCCCTGCCCTCCATCGGCATGAGCGGACTGCACAACTGGCTGTTGTGGCTGCTGCTCGGTGCAGCGGCGGTGGCGGCGGCATTCGCTTATACCGCCGGTAAAAAACCTTACGGCTATGTCGGTTTGGGCGATTTGGCCGTGCTGGTTTTCTTCGGCTGGCTCGGCGTGCTCGGTTGCGAATATCTGCAAACAGGCCGTCTGAACGCATGGTCGTGGCTGCCCGCCACCGCGCTCGGATTGTGGTGCAGCATGGTGTTGAACATCAACAATATGCGCGACATCGACAGCGATGCGGCCGCAGGCAAAACCACCGTCGCCGTGCGCTTGGGGCTGCACCGCGCCAAGCTGTATCATACTGCTTTGCTGGCTGCGGCAGGGTTGATGTGGTGGTATTGGCTGCCGCACTATTTCAACGCGGCGTTGGCAGGCCGTCTGAATGCTTTTCTGCTGGCGGCATCACTCATCCACTTGTATTTTCTAAAAAAAGCCCAATCTTGCGCGCAGCTCGACAAACTGCTGCCGCAATGGAGCATCACGGTTTTGCTGTGGGTGCTGCTGTTGTGGCTGCATGTATAAGGCCGATCAGCGGCATTTCAAACCGATGGCAATAATTTTGCGCCAAAATCTTTGATTTGCTGCTAAAATCCTTTTTCATTCATTTTTTACACCCATTTCACCAATTAGGGAGCAAACGCCATGCAAAACGACGTTTACGATTACACCCAAACCGCCGGCGCGGTACAAAAAAATACCGTGCTGCGCAAAACCTACGGCCTGCTCGGTCTTTCTTTCATTCCCTGTGCTGCGGGCGCATTTTTGAGCAGCCAAATCGGTTTCAACCTATACACCATGTTCGGCAACCGCTGGATTGCTTTCGGCGTGATGTTGGCCTTTTTCTACGGCATGTGCTTCCTAATTGAGAAAAACCGTTACAGCAATGTGGGCGTAACCCTGCTGATGGTGTTTACTTTCGGCATGGGCGTACTGATCAGCCCGCTCTTGCAATACAGCCTCAGCTTCAGCAACGGCGCAAAAATCGTCGGCCTCGCCGCCGCGATGACTGCTGCCGTATTCTTTACCATGGCTGCCATGGCGCGCCGCACCAAAGCCGATATGAATTCACTCGGCCGCTTCTTGATAGTGGGCGCCGTGGTATTGATGGTAGCGGTTGTTGCCAATATGTTCCTGCAAATTCCTGCGCTGGGTTTAACCATTTCCGCCGGCTTTGTGATTTTCAGCTCGCTGATGATTATGTGGCAGGTTCGTACCGTGATTGACGGCGGCGAAACCAGCCACATCAGCGCGGCATTAACCATCTTCATTTCCATCTACAACATTTTCAGCAGCCTGCTCAACATTCTGCTGTCTTTAGGTGGCGAAGATTAATCGGAGCCGATTCAAAACCAAAGGCCGTCTGAAAACTTTTCAGACGGCCTTTGGCTTTGACATTCACGGTATCAGGCTTTATCCTGCCAGCCGTAAACGTTCCAACCCTTTGCATACTTCTCCAAAATGACTACACGCCCAATCCGCCGCGCGGTGTATGCCGGCAGTTTCGACCCGCCCACCAACGGCCATTTATGGATGATCAGCCGCGCGCAGGCCATGTTTGACGAGCTGGTGATCGCCATCGGCGTCAACCCCGAAAAACGCAGCACCTACACCGTTGAAGAACGGCGCGAAATGTTGGAAGCGATCACAAGCGAATTTCCGAATGTGAAGGTAACCGTGTTCGGCAACCGCTTTTTAGTCGATTACGCCGACAGCATCGGCGCACGCTTTGTGATCCGCGGCATCCGCACCGCATCCGATTACGAATACGAACGCTCGATGCGCTACATCAACAGCGACCTGCAACCCGACATCACCACCGTGATTCTGATGCCGCCGCGCGAATTTGCCGAAGTGTCGTCCACCATGGTCAAAGGCTTGGTCGGCCCCGAAGGCTGGCGCGACATGGTTCGCCGCTATCTGCCCGAACCTGTGTACCGCAAGATTTTGAAAGACCACGAAAACGGAGATTGATGCACTTGTTTTCCATTCAAACCGAAACATTGAAGGCCGTCTGAATGATTTTCAGACGGCCTCGACTATTTTGAAACCCTACTTCCCGGCATACTCTGCGAAACCTCTTTAAGCCCACCGCTTTTCACAATCCCTCACTTGCCAAACCGCACAAAACCCCCTAAGGTTACATCGGATAACATATAAACAAAAAAGGCCGTCTGAAACAACGCCGGCCGCCAACGCAAAGGAAAAATAATGTCCCGACAACTTACCCAACAACTTGGGCGCGCGGTAGCCGAAACCATGCTGGCCGGCTTCAACAAACACTACCGCCTCTACCGCGAAGTTACCGCCCGCGCCAAAGAATTGTTTGAACAGCGCAACTGGCGCGGCATTCAGGATTTGGTGGCCGAACGTATCCAAATGTACGACCAACGCGTGCGCGAAGCCGTCGATTCACTCCACCGCGAACATGCCGCCACGGCTTTGAACGACGAAGTGTGGGCGGCAGCAAAAACCGAATACATCGCGCTTTTGGTCAACCACAAGCAGCCCGAGCTGGCCGAAACCTTTTTCAATTCCGTATCCACCAAACTGCTTGACAAAGAGTATTACAACAACCAGTTTATCTTCGTCAAACCATCCACCAGCACCGAATACATCGACTCCGACCCGCCCACTTTCTGCTCGTTTTATCCCAGCAAAGAAGGGCTGCGCGGCTGCATGCGCGATATCCTCCGCCACTTCGGCTGGAACGTACCGTTTGCCCATCTCGGCAAAGACATCAGCAACATTCTGCGGGCGGCGCGCAAACACTTCCAAGCCGAATGGCCGCCGCAAGAAATGAACCTGCATGTGCGCGTGCTGCATTCGCCGTTTTACCGCAACAAAGCCGCCTATATTTTCGGCCAGATTATCAACGGCGGCGTGCGCCATCCCTTTGCCTTAGCCGTACTGCACGACGAATCAGGCCGTCTGAAAGTAGATGCCGCCTTGTTTGAAGCCCAACAGATTGCCGTGCTGTTTTCATTTGCCCGCGCCTATTTCTTGGTGGACATGCCCGTGCCCAGCGGCTACATCCACTTCTTGCGCGACATACTGCCGATGCGCTCTCAAGGCGACCTTTACACCATGGTCGGCCTGCACAAACAGGGCAAAAACATCTGGTGGCGCGAGTTTGCCCAACACCTCGAATACTCGCACGACAAATTCATTCTCGCGCCCGGCATCAAAGGGCTGGTGATGAGCGTGTTTACCCTGCCCTCGTTTCCCTATGTGTTTAAAGTGATTAAAGACACCTTCGGCCCGAACAAAGATTTCGACCAAGAATACGTACGCCAAAAATACCTGCTCGTGAAAAAACACGACCGCGTCGGCCGCATGGCGGATACGCTCGAATTCGCCAACGTCGCCCTGCCCAAATCGCGCTGCGACGAAGAATTTTTGGAAGAAATGCGCACACTCGCACCGAGCCAGTTTGAAGAAAACGACGATTGGGTGATCATCAAGCACGTTTATGTGGAATACCGCTTAAAACCGCTCAACCTGTTTATGCAGAAAGCCAAGCCCGCCGACAAAGCTGCCGCCGTGATCGACTACGGCTACGCGCTCAAAGAGCTGGCCTCCGCCAACATCTTCCCCGGCGACATGCTGTATAAAAACTTCGGCATGACCCGTTTCGGCCGCGTGATTTTTTACGACTACGACGAAATCGAGTACATGACCGACTGCAATTTCCGTAAAATCCCACCCGCACCCAACCCCGAATACGAAATGTCGGGTGAAGTGTGGTATCCGGTAAACAAAGGCGACGTGTTCCCCGAAGAATTCGGCCCGTTCCTGCTCGGCGAACCCGATGTGCGGCAGGTGTTTTTGCAGCACCACAAAGATTTGCTCACTGCCGAATTCTGGCAGGAAAAGAAAGAAAGACTGCAAGAGGGGCTTTACGACGACTTCTTCCCCTACCCCCAATCGGTGCGGTTCTCGCCTGAGAAAACCGCTACGGGAATGGTTGACGATGCCGATGCCTAAGCACTTCTAAAATAGAAAAAGGCCGTCTGAAAACAAATGTATTTGTTTTCAGACGGCCTCACTATATGATTAGCCGTATTATCTCAACATGCCCAATAAGCCGTTGAAATCATTCAATTCTAACAACCCTCACTCCGCCGTAAAGGCCGTCTGAAAAACATCGCCGTTGATGTGGATATCCGCCAAATAATCATGGCGGTTTTGCACGCACACGGGCAGGCGGATTTGGTCGGCAGCCCATGCGCCGTCGGCTTGGCGAACCAGTTTATAGCGGTTAAACCCCATGTCCATGCCGCTCATGGAAAAGCTCACAAATACTTCCTGAACCTGCGGCGGCACGTTGTTCACGCGGATATCGAACGGCTGCTTGGCATGTACACGGTCGCTGAATTTGACAACAGCGCCGTTCGGCAGCGTACAGCCTGCATGCACATTACAAGCGGCTTGCGGGATGGCCGTAATATCCGGCTGTTTGCTCTGCCACCACAGCAAAGCCGCCACTTTCACTGCTGCAAATCCGAGCAGCAAAACGGCAATGGTTATTTTTTGACGACGGGTTAAACTAGACATTTTCAGACGGCCTCAAGCACATTCGGTTTCTTCATCAATCAATACGGCATGTGCGCCACTTGCCAGCCATTGTCGGCCGCATTGCTTCACACGCTCTTCATCCGCCAGCACCACCAGCGGCATGCCCACTCCGTCGGCCAGCACCGCCGACAATGCGGCAGCAGAATCATCGTTTTGCACGCGCCACACCACCACATCGGCATCCTGAACCAGCGGCCATTGCTGCGGCTGCGAAATCACCACCCAAACGCTGTCGGCCTGCGGCATTTTGCCTCGGCGACGTAAGGCTTCTTCATCAATCAGCACATGTTTGTGCTGCGGTTCGGCCAATTCAAACGGCACAACGCGGTATTCGCCCATGCTGTTTTCGCCGTAAAAACCTGTTTTCAGACGGCCTCTTAACTCAGTAGGTACGGCCAATGCGGCGAGTAAAGGGCCGTTGGCGGGCAGCATGGGCGATACGTCGAAATCTCCCGCACGCTGCCACGACCACGCCTGCCCTTCGCGCGATTCGGGTTCGCCCGACCATTCGTCTGCCTCTACGCGAAAAAAACGTAAATGCACCCGCGCGTGTTCGTAATCGTGAATCTTGGTCAGCCACGGACGCGCACGATGAACACGGATACCCAATTCTTCCTCCAGCTCGCGCTGCAAGGCATGGAATTCGGTTTCGCCCGCCTCCAGCTTGCCTCCGGCAAACTCCCAATAACCCGCATAGGGCTTGCCTTCGGGGCGGGAACTCAACAAATAACGTCCTTGCCGGTCAAGCACCACACCGGCTACTACTTTGACCAAAGGTCGGGATGAGTCCATACGTCGTACACCACAAAATGAAACGTAAGGCGCAATATACCGAAACCTCCGCCCGCCGTCATCCGTTGCCACGCAAGGGCGACCGGCCTGCGGCTTGTATTTTCCTATCTGCAATGTTATTTTGGGCTACCTTTTTTCGAGTATTACCGCCATGCGTTTTCCGTCTAAATTGCTGATTCTATGTGCGTGTTTGAGTGCTTTTACCTTAAACGGCTGCAATCAAAGCGACGCTCATACACCCATTCCCGTCCAATCCGCTCAAGCGGAAGCCGAGATCGTTCAAGGTAATTTTTTGGAGAACGCCGAAGCATTGCAGGCTGCTGAAACCGCGTTGAAAAACCTGCCTCAATTTCGCGGCAAAGACCTGATGTTTTTTGAAAACATCGATTTTTTCAGCGGAGTCCGCCCGCGCATTGAGTTAGACATACAAGACCCCAACCGCCCCGGAAAAATCGACCATTATCTCTACGAACACGGAAAATGGCGCTACACAGACACCATGCGCATCACGCCCGAAGTCAACGTTCCCGCCAATCTAAGCCCGCTTGCTATGGTGCGGTTTGCAGATGCAGCGGACATTGCCGCCAAATGGGCTGAAAAAGCGCGCTCGGTCAATGCGGTAATTACCGAACCTTATTACGTTTCGTTCGTCTTGCTGGAGAAACAACAAAAACGCTTCTGGCACACCGCCACGCTTGAGGCCGTGGGCAAGCAGTATTATCTGAGCTTCCATCTCAACGGCACCGTCTGGGAATTTAAAAAGCTCTGAGTTTCCGAGCTATCAACACAAAGATAGTGTATTGAACTGTCAATGTCATTATATTAAATAAAAGGCAACAGCTACCCCAAACCCCGTATTGTTATGGGGTTTTTAATTGAAGTGTTGATATTTTATCCCGCTGTTTTATATCGACTTTTATCGTATTCCGTTTGGTTCTTCAGTATGTGGAAAGCAATCACGGCCAGTTTTCGCATTATTGCAACAATGATGACTTTAAACGGCTTCTTTTTCTGTTTCAGACGGCCTATAAAGTCGGGAAAGGCATTCATGCGGTAAGCAACGAGAGCGGGCATATACAGGGCTGCCCTTAGGTCTGATTTGCCGACTTTTGAGATGTGCTGTCTGCCTTTTACGCTTGTGCCGGATTGGTACATACGAGGGTCTAAGCCTAGATAGGCGGTAAATTGGGCGGGGTTGTCGAAACGGTTTGTCAGGGCGGCAAGCAGTATTGATGCCGATGTCTCTCCTATGCCTGATATGGTTTTCAGGCGTTTTTTGTTTTGGTTGTAGGACGGGTTTTGTTTGTAAAAGGCCTGTAAGTCTTGTTTCAGGCGGTTAAGCAGTTGGTTGAAGTGGGCTATGGTGTCTGCTATGTGCGGTTTGATGTAGTCAGGGGCGGTTTGCTGTTTGGTTAATTCGGCTGCCCTTTGTTTTTTGATGCGGGCAATATAGCGGGTTATTTCTTGAAGCTGCTTGTGCTCTGGAGACGGTTTCTGCCACGGTTCAGGCGTTAGTACTTTGCAATATTGCGCTATCAGTTTGGCATCTTGTTTGTCGGTTTTGGAGCGTTGCAATACGGCTATGCCGAAGCCTTTTATTTTGCGCGGGTTTTCAACGCTTATTTTGTAATGGCCGCTTAGGTATTCGGCCACGTCTTCATAGTAAATGCCTGTGGCTTCGCAACAGCAATGCAGGGTTTTGTCTGCTTTATTGCTATCGAGCCATTTTTTTAATTCTCCATAGCCGATTGGGGTGTTTGCAAATTCCCGCTCATAAAAAATGCCGTCTGAAATCAGACAGCAATCCAGCTTTTCTTTACTTACGTCTATTCCTAAGTACATGGGTTTTACCTTATTAATGCAGGCTTTGCGCCTTAGATAGTGTTCAAACTTAAGGATTGGAAAAACCCCCGCTTCAATCTTTGTGACAAGCTGTTTTGCTTTGGCCGTACTTGCGAAGTCGAGGGCTTTGCGGCGCGGTTAGCTAATCCGCGCTGCAGCGGGATTTTAGCGGATATTTGGGATTAATTGAAACTTGGCATTTTATGCTTTCCGGTTTAATTTGTTTTGCCGTTTTTGGGCTTTGGCCATCTTCCCGGGAAGAAATAATATGCTAAAGGCCGTCTGAAATGTGTGTTTTCAGGCGGCCTTTGCCATTTGGAAACCGGAGATGGCAAGCGTTACTGGTGTAAAACCGTTCCGCTGCATTTTTGACATCTTGCATCGCAATCGGACGGGGTTTTATGCGATTTAAAAACTACCCTGTAAATCCTGCAAGGGGGTATTCATAAAGACTTCGTCTTTACAAACCTTCCCCCTTGCAGGATTTACAGGGCAGTTTTTGGACAATCGCAACCCCCGACCGACAGCGACGCAAGACCGATAAAAAAAACAGCTTCACTAGACCAACCCCCTTCCCTCAAGCTCAACAATCCCGATGCGGGCAGAGTGCAGACGGGAAAATGTTAATGATTTTTATGGTCGAGCCAGCGGCCAAACAACTTAAATAACTGAAACAGAAAGGAAACGATATGATTTAGTTTTGAACAATTGACAATTTAAACCAAAGCAGGCGGGGATAGCAAAAATCCCCAAGCGCGAACTAGGGGATTTTGCATTCCTGCCGAGTTTTAAACTTACAGGAGATTTAAAATGCAGATAACCTTGCGATTCGGGAAGCTGCTTTTAACAGTCAAGATTGACGTGAGAATAATATTAGCGTTAATCATGCTGTTTAGTCAATAACCCGCCACATAGGCCGTCTGAAACCGTTTCAGACGGCCTTTATCCGTTTTAGGGGCGGAACTGTTCCCCTGCTTCGACATAGCCGTCATACATGAGATTGGGCGGGGATTTGCCGCCCATAACGAGCGTTTGGCCGCCTACGGCGGGGGGGGGCTTGGTGTAGGCTCATAGGCGTTGTTTTGGGCGTTTTCGGGTTCTTTGTAGGGGTTAAACGGCAGGCCGTTTTTGACGTAGTCTCTGCACATTGCGGCGGTTATTTCTTTCAGCGGCGTTGCTTGGTCTGAATAGCAGGTACAGCCGCTATTCCCCCCTGAAATACAGGCGGCGATGCGCTCAAAGGTTTTTACTTGACGGACATTGTCGTACAGGGGTTTGGATTCAGGCTTTTCTGCCAGCACGGGTACATATAAATCGGGTGTCAGGCTTTTGCCCTGCACGGCAGAAGGCGGGGCTGCATAGCCGCCCGCATGGCCGTCTGAAACGGCCGATGCCGTTTCTTCGCTTGAGTAGCGTTTTTTCATATTCAAAAAGGTATAGGCGGTAAAGGCGATTAACAGCGGCAGAAAGATAATCATGAATATCAGGCTTTTGGGTATGCGCCGCTTGGGCTTGGTATGTACTTCAGCCGATTTGTATTGACCGAAGGCTTTTTTGGGCAGTACAAAGCTTCTTTCAATCGCTTTGGCGATATTGGACGCGTTATCCGGCTGGTCGATGCATTCATTCCATTCATACAGTTTTCTGCCAACGGGCTTGATGCTGATGTGCATATGACGCTGGACGAGTCTGCGGACGAAAGAATCAAGAAAGCTGGGGTGCTGGGTAATCAGCACAATATCCAAGCCGTGATGGCGGTGCAGGGCGAGTTTTTCTATATGTTCCGGTACTTTGACGGCGGCGGAACGCATACCCATTAATCTTTGTGCTTCGTCTATGATGACGAGCGAACCATAGGGCAGGAAGTCTTGCAATCCCTGTTCTTTGATTTGCTGGTCTGAAAGTTCTTCATGTTCTATTTGCAATTCGGGAATGCCGTTAACAAACAGCGGGCGTTTTTTCTTTTGGCCGTCTTTATCGGTAAAGTGGGTATAGGATTCATCGGACATCAGCATATTGACGACTGATGCCGTTTTGCCCGAACCGGGAACGCCTGTTTGCAGAATAATCATTTACCACCCCCATTCGGCATAAATGAAAGTTTGGTAATGCTGGCCATTGTGATATTGAATACATATGCGCCGAAGATGATGCCGAGCGCATAGCCGAAGCCTGCGAGCATGATAAGCTGGAATACGGCAGACGGCATATTGTTGAAATTATTAACTATGTACTCTTTCAGCCAATTCAGGCCGACCATATAGCCGCCGAAGGTTACGAAGGTAAGCCCTAAAGCGATAATCAATTTTGCCGCTAAAAAAGTCAGCAGTTTTTGCAGAGCGGGAATCAGGAAACCGGCAGCCATTTTTAATCCTTTTTAAGACCTGAAAACATGATATACGCGGCGGATACGCCCGCTATGCCGATGATTAGAAACCTTATCATTTCGGCAAAGCGGCACAGCCAATCGTAGGAAAAACTGTATTGCCTGCCCATTACGGACACCGATTGGGGCGCGGGGCATTGGCCGTTATCGGGCAGGAAGAAATCGGGCTTAAATGCGGTTTCGTCTGTTATATGCGGAATCTGAAAGGGGTCATCTTCTTTCACTTCCCCCATTTCGGCACAGGCGAGAATGTTAGGGAAAATGTTGCACAGCAAACCGCCGTCTTTCGGCTTTTCTTCTTCCTTTTTATCGGGTTCGGCATCTGTTTTTGGGTTGCTCTGGCTGTTCGTTTGGCCGTCTGTTTGCGCGCCCGTTTGGCTTCCTGTCTGACTGCCTGTTTGGCCGCTGGTTTGCGGGGCGGTTTGGCCGCTGGAATCGGGCGAGCCTGACGGGCTGGATTGACCGCCCGTGTTCGGCGACGCCGACGGGGCGGACGGGCTGTTCGGGCTTAAATCGGGACGGGGCGTTGTATTGACGCTTACGGTTGTTTCTCCGTTTTTTGTAGTAAATGTTACTGTTACTTGCTTTGGTTGACCGTCTGAATCGGTGTACGGACCTATGGTTACTACGGTGCCATCAGGTACGGTTACGTTCGGGCTGACGGTTACACCGGGTACGGTGCTGTCGTCTTTGGCGGTTGCGTTGACGTAAAGGGTAGGATTTTTATCGGCAGAAGGGCCGACAATATCATCAAATTCTGATTGGGTAATGGGCTGTTTTTTGTTGGGAATAACCTGCCAACCGCCTCTTGAGCTTTCCCCCCAATGTGTTATCGCATTGCAGCCGCCGTTTTGGTCAGAACCCAAGTCTTTTAATGTTTTATGCGATTCATGACCTTTTTTTATCAAATAATCATCACCGGCTTTGGCAACTTTGGCGCATAAGGCATCCAATGTAGATTTATAACTTTGATAGCCGTATTCAAAAGAGCGGCGCGAAAGGCCGATACGGTAAACGGCTACGGGTTTCCCGTTTTCGCCGTTAACATTAGACTTAACTTCGATAATGTAGTCTGCCGTGATTACGAAATTGCCGACTTCGTTATCCCAAACGTAGTCATGACCTTTTAAAAGGGGGGCAACAAGTTCATAAGTGGCCACCGCAGTCAATGCCCAGCCGACGGGACCACTGCCAACGCCGGCGACAACGCGGCCACCGGCGACGGCTTTGGTCAGAAGGTTTTTTAGGACGGTTTGGCGGGGGACGCTGGCGACAAAACGAGCAGGAACGGTTTTAGAAGAAACCATGCCCGAAGAAGCATGGCGAACTCTTAAAGATTTATCATGCGCGGCTGAATATTCTTGAAAAAATTTATCGCCTTTATTATCAAGGTATCCCCAAGTTTTAATACCATTAGCGTTGTAATCACTTACAGGAACTCTTAATCTGCCCCCTGGCTCCTGAACAATAATTTCTTCAACCGCTGAAAACGAAAAATTAGGAATTATTAAAAGTAGCAAAATAATTAGATTTCTCATGAGAAATATAAAAAGTTCCATTTATCGATAAAAAAATAGAACCATCTGAAAATCTAATTTCCAATGCACCAGTTTCAAAATCACATTTATTCCAGAAATTTTGAATTTTCCTAATATCAAAAGTAATAGATTTTTCTTTAAATACATAATAATAAAAAGAAAAAGCTAACGGTTTATTAGGAAATTTTGCAGAAAATTCTATTAATTCTTTTTCAGTTATTAAAAAGAAATCAGATTCTTTAGGTTCAATAAACATTTAAACCCCACTCTCTAACCATAGTTACAGTTTTAAGAAAGCAGAAATTTAACATACCTTTGCATTACTTGAACAGCAGCCACGCCACCATCAACGGGATCGCCGCACCCAAGTAAAAGTAAAAATCCATCATAAGCGCAGCCTGTCCTTCATCAATTTAACCGCCCACACCGCCGCCAATATGGAAAACACCGACCAGCCGATTAATTGGCCGTCTTTGAAGCTGTCTATGACGTTGCATTCGGGCAAATACGCTTGTACGGTTTGGCCTTTGAACTGCCAGCCTAAGGGCGTCCATTGGAGTTGGTGAAATTCGCCCGTCTGAACGCTAGGGGGAACAAGGCTGAAATAGGCGTTTTCGGCTTCGGCCTTAGTTGCGTAACAAGTATTTCCGACTTGATAACCCATGCTTAAAACCCCATGCCGCATTCTTGGGCATCCATTTCAGCCAAGATGGCGTTAATTTCTTCTTCCAAGTCGAACTCTTCAGCAGCAAGCTGTTGTACTTCTTCGTCTGATTCGGGTTCTTCTTCTTTTTGTGCGGCCGCCCATATGGCTTCTTCTTTGGCCAATTTGATTTCAGCCAGTCTTAAGCGTATTTCGGCCAGTTTGAGATTTATTTCTTCTTTACGCTCTTTGGCTTCCTGCGATTCGCGTTTTTTCTTTAAATCAAAAATGCTTTTGATAATGGCAATGGCAAACAGGGATACATAGGCGGCAACAACCAAATAGCCTATTTCTTTAATATCCGCCATGTTTACGCCCAATTGCGATGTAATAAGCTCTACTGCCGACATGGTTTTTATTCCGTTATGGTTGTTAAAAAGCGGGTTGCCCCGCTTTCTTTACCGCTTAGCGCAATACTTTGCGGATAATCATTAGACCGAAGATGGCCACGATGATACCCAGTACGACACCGCCGACAGAAATGGCATCGGTTTTGGCCGTTGCCAGTTCGGTCGTTACTGCTTCAGGTACGGCAGCCCATGCCTGAGTGGCCAGAGCCAGCGGGGCAGATACGACAATGGCGGCTTTTGCGCCGTATTTTTTAGCAATATTCATTGCTTTCATGATGTTTCCTTTTTTAAGTGAGTTAATGGAATAGATGCGGGCTGTGTGAAAGGTTTTTCAGACCGCCCGCCGAGCCTGAATTTTGCTTATTCGGTTTTTTGGTAAAAGGCGAATATTTGGAAATCGCCGCCTATTTCGTCCATTCCTGCCTGTAATGCGTCTTCGTAGTGTTCGTACTGCCCCGCGGCTTTCAGGTTTGGTGTAAAACCAATATCGCCGAACGGGTCGGGATAAAGAAACTCGTGATTTTCCAAATCCTGAACAATAAAACGCTGTTCATATTTTTTTGTCATGGTTTAGCCTTTCGGCGGGTTTTGCGGCTGCACTTGGAAATCACGCAGAACGGCCACCATGCCTTTGCCGGTTGATGTCATTTCGATGGTTGCAATCACGGCAATCGGGAATTTCAGGTTTTCCAGCCGTTTGAAATTGTGTGATTCGCCGAATTTCATATTTGCGGCGGTAAAGCCTACGGCATTGCCTGATTGACTCGGCATAGGCGTGGCGACTAAAACGGTACAGGTATCCAACTTATTGCCGTCTATTTCGCCTTTGAATTTTTTTGCGCCCAGCAATGTGGCTTGGATTTGGGTGATTTGGCTTTGCTCAAACATGGTTTTTCCTTTCGGGTAGGGTTTCACAGTTAAAAGATTTGATGGTATTTACGGCTTTTGGCCGATGGTTGATGAAATAGGCCAATGAAAACTTATAGGGCGAGTTTGCTATCTGTATGCGGCGGCTTAGGGCTTTGCCTTCTTTTTCGGCTATCTCCAGTTTTTTGGATTCTGACAAACCGTTATAAAGCTGTTTGGAAAGCCATTTCTCATACTCTTCGTCTTCTTTTCGGCGCTGGGCTTCTCCCCTATATCCGGCCAAGCCGAACAGTGATTCATAAGGGTCGTACCCTCCCGATACTTTCCATTGGAGAAATTCATCGGTTTCCCGCGACAATTCGGCTTCGGGCGAGTTATGGATAAATCCCCACTTTTGCGCTTCCAACAGTTCGTTAACGTCATAGCGGGCAGGTTCCAAGCCTTTCGGGTATCTGCCGTCTTCCGCTATCAGCATTTCCACGATTTGGCCGTCTTCCATGCCGACATCACGCATAAAGCGGACTAACGCGCCTACGGCGTTTTTACCGTGTTTGACCTTATGCTCAAACGTCATGTTTAAGGTTTTTTCCCGAACGGCAATCCGTTTGGCTTCAGGCATATTTTTAAAGGTTTGGCAGATGGGGAACGCCCCTGAAAAATACGCCCCGGAGTCCTGCAATATTTCAAACGGTATCTCTATATCGCCGTGATTGAACTGAATCTCAAAGCGCACCCACGGGCTGCTTTTATCGCCGAGCTGACGGCCTTTCTCGTATATCCGCACATAACGGGCGTTTTTGACTCTGCCGATGTACAGGGTTTTGCCCGTTTGGTCTTCTTTCTGCCACGCAGTACCGCGACACTCACGTTTGGGCTGCATATTGTGGTTGTTGAAAAAGCCGTTATCATGGTCCAGCAAGGCTTGTTCGGGCGTGTATTCCCCGTTGAAAAAATCCAAAGCCAAATCACAGCGGGTAATGCGGCAGCGTATGGCGGTTTTCATAAAGCGGTAAAGGCGCGTTTCCCAGCCCGCCGAAGCCAAGTTGCAACCCAATCCTTTCAGTTCCACCAACACCGTATCCCTTTGGCCGCCGAAATGCACCGCGCCGTATTCGGCATCTTCAGAACCGAGCAGATACATACTTTCGTAAAACTTATTGCCTTTGGACTTGGCTTTGCGGGTAATGCCGAAGCCTAAAATTTCTTCCAGCTTTTCACTCAACACCCACATAAATTCTTTGTCGCTCACGAGCGGGTGGCCTGCACATCTGATTAGCGTGTCTTGGTGGAAAGTAAAGGTTAACCAATCACAGAAAACGCCGTTTACCGCACCGCGCCTTTGGGGAACTTCGATTAAACGCCCCTTACCATCTGTTAAGAAGTGGGAAAAGTATTCAATCGGGTTTGGGCTTTGCTCCCCACTCATGGAATCGGGTTTTGGTTGCTCCCCCCCTGTTAGTCTAGGGGGGCAGCCTTCGGCGGGTTCCGCCGCGCCGCGTGCGTCAAAGCCGCCCGCTGCCGCAGCGGCCACCGCCACGGCCTTTTTGTTTTGCCCAACCGTCATCTCAACATTTCCGCATCAATGATTTTGGATACTTCCGCCCGCCCGCATTTATCGGCCATGCGGTAGGTTCTTTGCGGGAAATGCGGGTTTGAAATGGGAAAGTTGACGGTTCTTACTAGATTGTCGTTTTTGTAGATACGCAGCAGATAGGATTTGCTGTTAAAGAACCTGTCTAAATCTACAGAGTAGTAAGCAATACACACGATTAAGCCCCTTTCACTTGGCTGGAGTTAAAGGGGCTTAACGTTTGTAAAATATGCCCCTGATATGGGGCGCAATATATAAGGCCGTCTGAAAATGTTTTCAGACGGCCTTTCATTCATACATCAAGCAAATCAGAACAACGAATCCAGCTGTGAAGGCGAACCTGCCGGAGCCAGCGGTTCGGGACGGGCGTTATTACCGCTGTTGCCGCTTCCCGCCGCATTACCGCTGCCGCCTCTGTCGCTGCGTCCGTTGAGCGGCTCAACCGGCTGCTCAATCGGCGCATACTCGGAAGGATCGGCTTTCTGTGCCGCAGGTCTGGCGGCTTGCCCTACTTCGGGATCGCGTTCCTCATTACGCACCGGACGGCTTGAACGGTTGTCCAGCGGCAGATCGGCATTGGTGGTTTGCTGCTCTTTCAGGAAGTAATCGTTGCCTTTGGTCACCAAGCCTTCAGGCGCTTTCATCCCTTTTACCGGCACGCCTTTCAGCGCGAAACGCATGTATTCTACCCATACCGGCAAGGCAATCGTACCACCGTAGCCGGCTCGACCCATGCTGCGCGGTTTGTCGTAACCGATATATACCGCGGTAACAATATCAGGGTTAAAGCCTACGAACCATGCGTCTTTATTGTCGT
Organism: Neisseria sp. Dent CA1/247; assembly: GCF_022870825.1. NCBI lineage: Bacteria > Pseudomonadati > Pseudomonadota > Betaproteobacteria > Neisseriales > Neisseriaceae > Neisseria > Neisseria sp. Dent CA1/247. The sequence continues at coordinate 2,504,599 of NZ_CP091522.1, forward strand.
TAGTCGTACCGGTTTTACCGGCAATGTCCGAACGGCCCAAGGCTCTCGCACGGGTAGCTGTACCCGCACGCACCACGTCTTGCATCATCTTATACATAATGAAAGCGTTACGCGGATCAATCGCTTGAGGCGCGTTCTCACCCGCCACCAAAGGCTGCATTTGCGCGCGCAAGCGGCCTTGTCCGTCATAAATACGGTCAATCACATAAGAAGACACTTTGTAGCCGCCGTTGGCAAATACGGTATAACCTTCCGCCATTTTCATCGGCGTAGTTTCACCCGTACCCAAGGCCATGGAAAGCCCGGCAGGAATTTCAGACGGCCTAAAACCGAAACGCTGAATATATTCCTGTGCATAATCGACTTTAATCGCCATCAAAATACGGATGGATACCATATTCTTCGAAGCCGTCAACGCCTGACGCATCGTGATAAAACCTGCATAGCGGCCGTCTGAATTTTTAGGGTTCCAAGCAGCACCGTTACGCCCTTGCCCCGGCAGAGAAATAGGCGCATCATTCAGCTGCGTGGTCATCGTCATACCTTTAGACAAACCGGCCGAATACACAAACGGTTTGAACGACGAACCGGGCTGGCGCAACGCCTGCGTCGCACGATTAAAGGTTTTGCTGTGGAAATCATAACCGCCCACCAACGCACGAACCGCACCGGTTTTCGCATCTAATGCCACTAAAGCACCTTGCAGCAAAGGCTGCTGGGCAACCGACCAACGCTTGCCGTTTTTCTTCACGCGAATCACGGCACCACGGCGGATCTGCGCACCTTCCATTTTTTTGTTATTTACTGCTCTTGCGGCAAAGCCAAGTTCGGCAGTACTCAAAGTTGTACGGTTACCGCTGGCAAACTGAATCTCAACGCCTTTTTTGGAAGTATTCAACACAACGGCCGGAATCATACCGTCAACCGTATAAAGCGTTGAAAGATATTGGCCTACCGTTTCATCCACATTATCGGTTTGACCCAAATCAAGATAATGCTCCGCACCCCGGTAACTGCTGCTTTGGTCAAAATTACGCAAAGCTTTACGCAACGCTTCCGTAGCCACACGCTGATGCGCCGTACTTACTGTAGTGTAAACTTTGAAGCCTTGCGTATAGGCTTCTTCACCGTACTTTTCATACAGCTCCTGACGCACCATCTCGGCAACATATAAAGCACTCTGATCAATTTTTTGAACATGGCGCTCAAAGTGCAGATTTTCAGCCAAAGCGTTTTCACGCTCTTGAGGCGTAATCATCTTTTGGTCGACCATATTGTTCAGAATATATTGCTGACGCAATTTGGCACGCTCGGGATTTACAATCGGATTAAAAGTCGAAGGTGCTTTCGGCAAGCCGGCCAAAATCGTTGCCTCCGCAAGCGTCAGATCTTTCACATCTTTATTGAAATAGATCTTAGAAGCAGCGGCAAAACCGTAAGCCCGCTGACCAAGATAAATCTGATTGAAATACAGCTCCAAAATCTGATCTTTGGTCAACGACTTCTCAATTTTATAAGCCAATAACGCTTCATTGAATTTACGGGTAAACGTACGTTCGTTGCTCAAATAAAAATTACGCGCAACCTGCTGCGTAATCGTACTCGCACCGGATTGCACACCGCTGGTAAGGTTACCGACAGCAGCGCGCATCACGCCGATTACGTCCACACCCCAATGGTCATAAAACCGCTTATCCTCAGCAGCCAGCACAGCATCTTTTAATACTTTGGGGAAATCACCGATTTTGGTAAACGAGCGCCGTTCCTCTCCATACACACCGATAACCTCACCATCGGACGAATAAACCGTCAGCGGCATTTTCGGCTGGTAATGCTGCACAGCTTCCAAAGAAGGCAGCTTCGGATATGTAATCAGAATAGCGATTGCAACCAAACCTACCACAAAGAGTAATAAACCTAAAACCAAACCAATACAGGTCGTTATAATTTTTTTAATCATGACTAATTAATAAAGTTGCCATTAAAAGCATTAAATAAAGTAAAATAGCTAAAGATTTCATCAACACACAGTTATTTTTTGTGTCAACCATGAAGAAATCCGTTACGGATAAAAACTGTTACTCTTCTCAAAAGCACAAGGCGTTACATTATGCGATTAACAAAAAAGCAAAACAATACAAATAGTAAAACGTCATCCAATCTTACCCACCGTTCCGCTGTCGGCATCGATATCGGGCAACATGCCATTAAGATGGTACAACTGTCAGGCCGTAGTTTAAACCAAATTCAATTGGAAAAATACGTTATTACCAAACTGCCTAAAAATATTGTTAAAGGCAACAAAATTCAAGATTACGATCAACTTGTTACATATCTGCAACATTCTTATACACAGCTCAACAGCTCGTCAAAGAATTTCGTCGCAGCTCTGCCGCAAAGCTTGGTAACCATCGAAACAGTTGTCTATAACGAAAAAGATTCGGATCTAGACTTGGACGGCTTTGCCGAGTTTGAAGTTTCACAAATCGCACCGATTGAAGAGATGAATTTTGATTACCATCCGATCGGCACTTCAGTCGTCCCGGCCGGCACCAAGGTACTCCTTACCGCAGCCAAAAAAGACGATGTTGAACCGCGCATCGAAGCCTTCAACAATGCAGACATGCCCTTATCGGCACTAGACATTGATTTGTTTGCACAAAACAACGCCTTCTCTTTTTGGATCAATCAACATGCACCGGAATTAGAGCATGAAAAAATTGCCATTTTCGGCATTCATGCTACTCAAATGTATGCTGTGATTACGCAAAACGGCCAGATTCTCTACAAACAGGAAACTGCTGTTAGCACCGAACAGCTCAACCAGCTCATTCAACGTACCTATCAGGTTACCGAAGAAAAAGCTGCGCAAATGATGAATGCAACCACCAAACCTTCCGATTACCAATCGGCAGTAGCAGACCGTTTCAACATTCAGGTTGCCCAAGAAATTCAGCGTGTATTGCAATTTTACTACACCACCCAGCCCAGCGACCAATATTCCAACGTCAAACACATTTTATTGACTGGCACTGCGGCGCAACAACCCGGATTGGCTGAAACTATTTTTTCACATACCAATACGGCCACCGAGTGCATTCATCCGATTTTATATGCAAGCAACAGCAGTAAAGTCGACATATCACAACTACAAATAGACGCATCAACATTAACTCTTGCCTTCGGTTTGGCATTAAGGGGGCTTTAATATGATTGAACTAACCAAAATCAATCTCCTTCCCTATCGTGAAGAGATTCAGCAAAAACAAAAGCAAAACTTCAAATCTCTGATGTTGCTCGCATTACTGACCGGTATCGGCCTTTCGGCATTGGCTTATTTCGGCATTAACCGCGCCATCAGCAGCCAAGAAGAAAGAAACAGCTATCTTTCCGAAGAAATTACCAAGCTTGATCAAAATCTGCTTGAGATCAATAAGCTGAAGAAAGAAAAAGAAGAATTCTTGGCTAGAAAACAAAAAGTTGAAGAGCTCCAAGAGAAACGATTCCAAGCTGCGCAAATTATCGATACTTTAAACGTGTTGATTCCGGAAGGTACTTACCTGACCGCCATTACCGCTGAGAATGCAACTACATACAACATCAGCGGCAAAGCAACCAGCGACAACAAGATTGCTATGTTTATGCGATCCATACCCAGCACAGGCATCTTTATGCAGCCGGAATTGGTCAATATTAAAAAAGTGGATAATGCACAAGAATTCACCCTAAAAGTGCTCTTGAATCAGTCTTATTACACATTACCGGATGCTTCTGCTCCTGCCGTTCAAAGCAATAACAGCACAGAATCCGGCGCAGAAGGGAAATAACATGGCAGCAAAAACACTTAAAAATATTGATACCAAAACCCTGCATTTATTAAGTATGCCGGCCAAACTGGTATTGGCATGTTTGGTAGTAATAGGTGTTTTAGTCATCAGCTATTTGGCTCTTTTCAGCAATCAGTTGGAAACATTAGATAATGCCGTTGCAAAAGAAGCCGAGTTAAAACAAACCTATACTCAAAAAAGCATTGAAGCTGCCAACCTCGATAACTTGAAAGAGGAATTAGCGGCCATCCGCTCTTCATTCAATGTATTGCTTAAACAGCTTCCTACCGATGCAGAAATCCCTAATCTGGTTCAAGAACTGCATCAAGCCGGTGCAACCAATGGTTTGCGCATGGACAGCGTTGTTCCGCAAGCGCCTGTAAACGACGGCCCCATTCAAGCGCTACCTTATGAGATTGCAATTACAGGCAAATACAACCAAATCAGTCAATTTGCCCGTGATGTCGGCAAACTTTCGCGCATCATTACTTTGGAATCCTTGAAAATAAGCAGCGCCAAAGACGATAAAAGCAATTTACTGACACTTAGCGCTACCGCCAACACTTACAAAGCCCGTCCGGCTGAAGAAGTGGCCGCAGAATTAGAAGCCGCCAAAGCTGCAAGCGAAGCACAGGCTTCCCAATAACCCCTGAGAGCAACATTATGAAAAAAACACTACTACTCGCAGGCATATTGGCTGCTTCCGCCTGCACATCGTCTCATGATGACTTAAGCCAATGGATGAAAGAAACACGGCAACAGGCCAAATCAAAAATTATTCCTTTTGAAGCACCTGCTGCCATTCAGGCAAAGACTTATACAGCACCCAATTTTAGCGGGCTTAACGCTTTTGACAGCAAACGACTGATTGCCATGCAGCAGGGAGCAAATGCACCTAATAACAACAGACCTAAAGAAATTCTCGAAAGCTTCAGTTTAGAGAATCTCAAATATGTTGGCAGCCTGACTAAAGGCAAACAAACTTCGGGCTATATCGAAGCCAATGGACATGTTTATACCGTACTCCCCGGCAACTATATCGGCCAAAACCACGGACGCATCCAATCCATCATTGCGGATAAGATTTTAATTACCGAATTAGTCGAAGACAGCAATGGAAATTGGACATACCGTAAAGCAGAACTATTATTGAGCAGCTCAGACAATAACCGTGACGCCGCTCAAAACAACAATTAAGGGGCATTAGTTATGAACTCACGCAACATTACAAAGATTTTTTCAGCCATCACCATCGGCTTTGCCGTTCAGACGGCCTGTGCAGGCAATATTACTGATATCAACGTATCCTCTCTGCCTGACAATCAAAAAATTATCAAAATCAAATTCGATAAAGACGTTACCGCTCCTCGCGGCTTTGTAACCAGCACTCCTGCGCGTATTGCACTGGACTTCGCCGGCACCTCCATCCAACTGCCGCAACCGGTTTTGGAATATGCAGATCCTTTATTGAATCAAATTACTGCGGCGCAAAACGATAATCGTGCACGCATTTTATTGGGTTTGAATAAAGCCAGCCAATACAACACCGAAATCAAAGGTGATGAGGTTTGGGTGTATATCAGTGAAGCCACTAATAAAACGAGCAACGTGCCGCAACAAAGCGTGTCCACTCCTGCCGCCATCAAATCAGCACCGGCAAAAAGTGAGCAAGTTGCCGTTTCTGCCAATATTGATTTCCGCAAAGGCTCTCGAAATTCAGGCATTGTGGAATTGAACGCCCCTTCCTTTACCGGTGAACCTGAAATCAAAAAACAAAGCGATAGAATCACCATTACTCTGAAAAACTACCCGCTTCCTACCCAAGCGCAACGTAGTTTAGATGTGGCTGATTTCAATACGCCTGTTCGCAACGTAACCATCAAGCGCATTGGCAACAACACCCAGCTCATTATCCGTAACCAAGGCAGCTGGGATGTACAAACGCAAGGTGCTCACGGACGCTATAGCTTTGAAGTGGTTAGAAAAGCCAATATTTCCGCTCAAGGCCTGGCAAACACACCGCAAAAATCATTTAACGGACGCAAAATTTCTTTGGATTTCCAAGATGTGGAAGTACGAACCATTCTGCAAATCCTGGCAAAAGAGTCCGGCATGAACATCGTTGCCAGCGACACGGTAAACGGCAAAATGACCCTGTCGCTCAAAGACGTTCCTTGGGATCAAGCACTCGACTTGGTCATGCAAGCCCGCAACCTTGATATGCGCCGCCAAGGCAATATCATCAACGTTGCTCCACGTGAAGAGTTATTGGCCAAAGACAAAGCTACCCTGCAAGCTCAGAAAGAAATTGATGACTTGGGTCCCTTGCTGTCTCAAACTTTCCAGCTCAAATATAAAAATGTGGAAGAATTCCGCAAAATCTTGCGCCTTGATGAGAGTGGTAGCAACAACGACCGCAACAGCATGTTGAGCGGAAGAGGCAGTGCGCTGATTGATCCTGCTACCAACACACTGATTATTACGGACAACCGCCACGTCATTCAAAAATTCCAAAAATTGATTGACGAATTGGATGTGCCAACCCGCCAAGTGATGGTGGAAGCCCGTATTGTAGAAGCCAACGATGATTTCTCTCGCGATATCGGCGTGAAGTTTGGTGCTACCGGTGTGAAAGGAGCGAGCAGCTGGGGCTCTGATTGGACAAATGCGGTAAACAACTACGGCACAGAAGTGAACAACCGCCGTACTATTACCAATGCTATCTTAAGCGGCTCTAACAGCATCCCCGCCAAAACCCCGCTTCAAATGAACCCGAATATCAGTTTGCCGATTGCTTCTGCGACAACCAGCATTGCATTGGTCCGTGCGATTTCATCAGGTGCTTTGGGCTTAGAATTGACAGCGATGCAAGAGCAAAGCAGAGGTAAAATCATATCCAACCCGCGCGTGTTAACCCAAGACCGCAAAGAAGCCATGATTGAATCAGGCTCTGAAATTCCTTACGAAGAGGCTACATCAAGTGGCGCCACTTCTATTACTTTCAAAAAGGCTGTGTTGGGTTTAACTGTTACGCCTAATATCACGCCAGACGGGCAAGTCATTATGACGGTGAAAATCAACAAAGACAGCCCAACCGACTGTATATCCGGCGGCGTGACAACTAAATGTATTACCACCAAACAACTTCAAACCCAAGCCATGGTTGAAGATGGAGGCACACTCATTGTCGGCGGTATTTACGAAGAAGAAAACGGCAATACAGTGAGCAAAGTGCCCCTGCTGGGTGACATTCCGGTGGTAGGCAATCTGTTCAAATCACGCACCCGCAAAGAACGTCGTCGCGAACTGCTGATTTTCATTACTCCGCGCATTATGGATAATGTAGGCAGCAACTTACGCTACTAAGGCCGTCTGAAATCACACAAACGAAATAAACACCTAATACGTATATTTTCGTTTACAATGCCTGCTATGGAAAACATAGCAGGCAATTTATTTTTAATCGGCCTAATGGGCGCGGGAAAAACCACTTTGGGCAAGCATATCGCCCAAGTGCTTGAGCATTCTTTCTATGATAGCGACCAAGAAATTTGCAGGCGTACCGGTGTGTCTATCCCTACTATTTTCGAAGTAGAGGGAGAACAAGGGTTTCGCGACAGAGAAGCAGCTATCATTGATGAATTAACGGCCATGAACAATATTGTTTTGGCCACCGGCGGCGGTGCTGTTGTCCGTGAAGAGAACCGCCACAATCTGCGAACCCGCGGCACAGTCGTTTATTTACACGCCTCCCCGGAAGTATTGCTTGAGCGTACCCGCTACGACAATAACCGCCCCCTGCTCCAAGTTGAAAACCCTTTGGCCAAGCTTCAAGAACTTTATCAAACCCGTGACGGCATTTATCGCGAGACTGCCCACATTATTGTCGAAGCCAACCGCCCAAATTGTTACAAAACGGCAGAACATTTATTGGCTCTGTTGAAAGAACGGCAAACAGCCCATGACTGACTTACACACTCAGTAACAAGCAAATTCGATATGAGGCCAATGGATTAATCATTGCATAAAACATCAAGTCCACATACCACAGATTGTGTTTTCACCAGCTGATTACATTGCCGCGTATCAATTAAAGTTTCACCGCATACTGAGGCCGTCTGAAAATCTCTTGCACTATTTTTCAGACGGCCTCAAACCTTAAGGGAATATCAACCTGTGGCTTTAACCACATTAATGAATGAAACCATACTATGCGTACACTTACCGTAGCCGCCCCATCTCATCAATATCCTATCTTCATTGGCGAAAACCTTTTAGCTCAAGCAGGCTCCATCTTAAAGCCCTATCTCGGCAAAAAGGCTGCCATCATTACCAATGAAACCATTGCCCCCTTATATTTGAATACGCTTCAGACGGCCTTAGCTTCCGAAGGCATTGAGTGTTTCAATATCGTATTGCCCGACGGAGAGCAATATAAAAACTGGCAAACGCTCAATCTGATTTTCGACGGCCTGATGCAACACCGGGCCGAACGGAAAACCACACTTATCGCACTCGGCGGCGGCGTCATCGGCGATATCGTCGGCTTTGCTGCCGCAACCTACCAGCGGGGTGCACCTTTTATTCAAATCCCAACCACTCTGCTCAGCCAAGTTGATTCATCGGTAGGCGGCAAAACCGCTATCAACCACCCGCTCGGCAAAAACATGATTGGTGCGTTTTACCAGCCGCAAGCCGTACTGGCCGATTTAAACACCCTCGCCACCCTACCCGCTCGCGAATTATCTGCCGGCATGGCCGAAGTTATCAAATATGCCGCTCTCGGCGACAGCGATTTCTTAGCGTGGCTGGAAAACAACATAACGGAATTAATGCAACAAAACAAAACCCTACTGGCAGAAGCCGTTTACCACTGCTGCAAAATGAAAGCCGAGATTGTGGCAAAAGACGAAACCGAACAAGGTATCCGCGCATGGCTGAATTTAGGCCACACATTCGGACATGCCATCGAAGCCGAAATGGGTTACGGCGTATGGCTGCATGGCGAAGCCGTGGCCGCCGGCATGGTATTGGCCTGCCGTTTGTCAGAAGTCTTAGGCCATCTGAAAACACATGACACCGAGCGCATGGTCAAGCTGATCAAGCAAGCCGATCTGCCGGTTACTCCGCCACAATTCGCTTTTGAAAAATGGATAAGCCATATGCAGCACGATAAAAAAGTCAGCAGCGGCATCATGCGCTTTATTGGCCTCAACCGCTTAGGCGAAGCCAACATTACTGAAATTACCGATATGGAGATTTTGAGGCAAACTCTGGCTCCTTATCTGTAAACATTCATTTTCAAGATGTGGCTTGGGAAGCTTTGCAGAATCAGTAACAACTGTGAAACATGCTCGCCTAAGCCAAACCGTAGCGGCAGAGTATCATTCGAAGAATATTTTGCGAAACTTGCTCTGCTTGTTTTAGCGAAGCTCACAAAATTCGTTTTGGCGAAACTCGCAAAGCTCGTTTTAGCGAAGCTCACAAATTCGCTTTCAGACGGCCTCAAGTTGTTAAAGCTTGCTTTGGGCTTCATCTGAAACACTTTAAAAGCCTCGCTTGATGTTTCAATCACTGCATCAGCCCGTAAAAATCAACACATAAAAATCCCCGATGTGAGTTACCGTATTGGCAAAGAGCATCGGGGATTTTTATATTTTCAGTCCTTCAATAAACCTCATCAAAATGCCATTAAAAAACGGCCTTGAACATTCAAGGCCGTCTGAAAAACTACAACATTCTAGCGGTTACACGTTTACTTTGTCGGCTACTTCGTTGTAGCTTTCGATTTCATTGAAGTTCATGTAACGATAGATTTGGTCGCCCTGTTCGTTGATGATACCGATGTTGGCTTGGTATTCTTCAATGGTCGGGATTTTACCCAGTTTCGAGCAGATCGCTGCCAATTCCGCAGAACCCAAGAACACATTGGTGTTTTTACCCAAACGGTTCGGGAAGTTACGGGTTGAGGTTGACATCACGGTTGCACCTTCGCGCACTTGTGCTTGGTTACCCATACACAATGAGCAGCCCGGCATTTCCATGCGCGCACCGGCACGACCCAATACGCCGTAGTGTCCTTCGTTGGTCAGCTCTTGAGCATCCATCTTAGTCGGCGGAGCTACCCACAAGCGTACCGGAATATCGCTCTTGCCTTCCAACAGTTTGGAAGCTGCGCGGAAGTGGCCGATGTTGGTCATACAAGAACCGATAAACACTTCGTCGATCACAGTGCCTGATTTTTCAGACATGAAGCATACGTCGTCCGGATCGTTCGGGCAGGCGATGATCGGCTCTTTGATGTCGTCCATATTGATTTCGATAACGGCAGCGTATTCGGCATCTTTATCGGCTTCCATCAATTGCGGATTAGCCAACCAAGCTTCCATGGCCTTGATACGACGCTCTAAAGTGCGCGGATCTTTATAGCCGTCTGCAATCATGTTCTTCATCAATACGATGTTGGACTCCATGTATTCGATGATCGGCGCTTCGTTCAATTTAACGGTACAGCCCGCAGCAGAACGCTCGGCAGAAGCATCAGACAATTCAAACGCTTGTTCAACTTTCAAATCAGGCAGACCTTCGATTTCCAAAATACGGCCTGAGAAGATGTTTTTCTTACCGGCTTTGGCTACGGTCAGCAAACCTTGTTTAATGGCGTACAACGGAATGGCATTTACCAAGTCGCGCAGGGTTACGCCCGGTTGCAGTTTGCCGCTGAAGCGTACCAATACAGACTCAGGCATATCCAAAGGCATTACACCGGTTGCTGCGGCAAACGCCACCAAGCCCGAACCTGCCGGGAATGAAATACCCAATGGGAAACGGGTGTGCGAGTCACCGCCGGTACCAACCGTATCGGGCAGCAATAAGCGGTTCAGCCATGAGTGGATCACGCCGTCGCCCGGACGCAAAGCCACGCCGCCGCGGGTAGAAATGAACTCAGGCAGTTCTTTATGGGTTTTCACGTCAACCGGTTTCGGATAAGCCGCAGTATGACAGAAAGACTGCATCACCAAGTCGGCAGAGAAGCCCAAGCAAGCCAAATCTTTCAGCTCGTCGCGGGTCATCGGGCCGGTGGTATCTTGAGAACCGACGGTAGTCATGCGCGGTTCGCAGTAAGTGCCGGGACGCACGCCTTGACCTTCAGGCAAGCCGCAGGCACGGCCGACCATTTTTTGAGCTAAAGTGAAACCTGCTTTGCTTTCGGCAGGCGCTTGCGGCAAGCGGAATTCGGTAGATGCGGGCAAGCCTAAAGCTTCGCGGGCTTTGGCAGTCAGGCCGCGACCGATAATCAGGTTAATACGGCCGCCGGCTTGTACTTCGTCCAGTAATACTTGTGATTTCAATTGGAATTCGGCAACGGTTTCGCCGTTTTTCACAATCTTGCCTTCGTAAGGCAGGATATCGACTACATCGCCCATTTTCAGTTGCGATACGTCAACCTCAATCGGCAATGCGCCTGAGTCTTCTTGAGTGTTGAAGAAAATCGGAGCGATTTTGCCGCCCAAGCATACGCCGCCGTAGCGTTTGTTCGGTACGAAAGGAATGTCCAAACCGGTATGCCAGATTACGGAGTTGGTGGCAGATTTACGGGAAGAACCGGTACCCACTACGTCGCCGACATAAGCAACGGGATGGCCTTTAGCTTTCAATTCTTCCAGCAGTTTGATGGGGCCGACTTCACCGGGTTTGTCGGGATTGATACCGTCACGCGGGTTTTTCAGCATCGCCAAGGCGTGCAGCGGAATGTCGGGGCGGCTCCATGCGTCGGGAGCGGGAGACAGGTCGTCGGTATTGGTTTCGCCGTCTACTTTGAATACGGTAACGGTAATTTTTTCAGGTACTTTTTCGCGTGAAGTGAACCATTCGGCATTAGCCCAAGATTCCAATACGGCCTTGGCGTGTACATTGCCTTTTTCGGCTTTTTCTTGAACGTCGTGGAAAGAGTCGAACATCAACAGGGTGTGTTTTAGACCTTCGGCGGCAATGGGAGCCAGTTTGTCGTTGTCGAGAAGCTCAATCAGCGGGTGGATGTTGTAGCCGCCGAGCATGGTACCCAAGAGTTCGGTTGCGTATTCGGGAGACACCAGCGGGCTGGTTGCGCTGCCTTCGGCTACGGCTGCGAGGAAAGATGCTTTGACTTTAGAGGCATCGTCCACACCGGGAGGCACGCGGTTGGCGAGCAGGTCTACCAAAAACTCACCTTCGCCTGCGGGCGGGTTTTTCAGCAATTCGACCAATTCGGCGGTTTGCTGGGCGGTGAGCGGAAGGGCGGGGATGCCCAGAGCTTCGCGCTCTGCGGCGGCTTTGCGATAGGCTTCTAACATCTCAATGGTTCCTTTTAGTGGTTTTTTCTTCTGGATTTCACTGCGCATGTAATATGCAGTAGTTTGTTAATCATAAACTAAATTTGTGTAAATAGGAACTTTCTTTTAATGTGTTTTTGATATGGAAAGGCCGTCTGAACATGAATTTTTCAGACGGCCTGATGATGGTTTTGTTATGGTTTATTTCTTGGGTTTGCTAACGGTGAAAATCGACCACACCAACAGTATGTTGAGCTGCACCAGCACGATAACTGCTGCTATTTTGGCCAAATCACTCAAAGCCCATGTGCCGACAACCGGACGGTAGATGAGTGTTTGGTGGTCGCGGAGAATCAAATAGGCCGTCAGAAACCAAAGCGCCCAAGTCACGGTGAAAATCAGTATGCTTTTGGTACTGATCATCGGATTGGGATTACGCGCTTTGTGGATGACCAACAGTTCGCGTAAGTCTTGTGTTTGTTCAGACATAAGCTCCTCCTTTTCTATTGGGTTGGAAAATCATTGCACGCCCCTGTCCGGGCTGACCCATGTGGCCTTGCGCTGTTTGTCGCGCAGCAAGGCTTTGGGGAAGCCATGAATCAGCGTCACGCTGTTCAGCAGCCAAAAGGCGTAGGGATACCAAATACAGCTCATGAAGTAGCGCATGAGGTTGCGTTCGTAGCGGCTGTCGATAAACATGCTCACGGAAAATTGCAGGATAAACATCATGAAGGTGACCAAGCTGGCGACTTTAAACAGGGTAAAGTCGTGGATGTAACCTGAAACCAAGTCGGATATGCCTACCACGGTAACGAGTACCAACGCATACGCCCAAAACAGGGTAATGAAGTATTCGGCGTATAAGGGCCACAGGCGGACGTTGTGCAGCTTCCAAATGCCTTTGAAGTATTTCAGGATGACTTCGGCACCGCCTTGCGCCCAACGCAAGCGCTGACGGTAAAGGCCGCGCAAGGTTTCGGGCATCAACACCCAACATAAGGCGCGGGGTTCGTAGGCGATGTTGTAGCCCGCTATTTGGGTTTTCCAGCTGATGTCGATATCGTCGGTAATCATGTTGTCGCTCCAGCCACCGATTTTGACCAGCACGTCTTTGCGGATGCACATGATGACGCCGGACACGGTAAACAGCGTGCCGATCATGCTTTGCGAGCGTTTGATCAGGCCGATGATGGAGCTGAATTCGGCCACTTGCAGTTTGCCCAGCACGGTACTGCGGTTGCGCACGCGCGGGTTGCCGGTTACGGCGCCCAACTCGGGGTTGTTTTCCATGTTTTGAATCATGTACTCGATGGCGCTGTAATCGAGAATGGCGTCGCCGTCGATGCCGACGATGTATTTACCCAAGGCGTGGCGGGTACCGTTGTTCATGGCGGATGCTTTACCGCCGTTGGGCTGATCCACCAAGACAATTTTTTCGGCCTGCATCGCCCAGCGGCGGATGATGCTTAAGGTATCGTCGGTACTGCCGTCGTTGATGAAAATCAGCTCGTAGTTGGGGTACGTCAGGTTGAGCAGGTGCGGTATCGATACATCGAGGTTGTCGGCTTCGTTGTAGCAGGGAATCAGCACGCTCACCATCGGCGCTTCTTCTTGAAACATAAACTCCGGCTCTTTCATACGGTTTTCCCAAAAAAGGAAATAGAAGAGGCCGGAAACCGTCCAATATACGGCCATGATGCCGGGGTAGAGCATCACGAAAACAGCTAAATATTCATACCATGTCATAGGGCGGCACTCTCACCATGTTGTTTTCCTGTCAGCCCGGTATCTGTCTTTATGATTAAGACTGGATACCGGCCTATGCTTTCAGACGGCCTCTTGGATTGCGCGGTGCACTGAGGCCGTCTGAAAACGCAATGCCACTCATTAATGCTGGATGGAGAAATCGGGCTTAATGGCTTTTAAGGGCGGTTGGTTGTTGAGGAAGTTGTCAGGGTGATAGGCCAGATTTTTTACGCCTTCTTTTTTAAGCAGTTTCAACCATGAGGTCATTTCCTTGGTATCCATCGGCTGGCCGGTCAGCGGGTTGACGGACTGCAAATCAAAGATGGTTTTGCCCAAAGGCACGTTGCTGCTTTTCACCGCACCGGCCAAACCGGTTACCCAGCGCGCGGCTTCTTTGCGGTTGGGTTCTTGTCCGCCTAAGGTATAAGGCGCTACGGGTACGGCGGTGTAGTCGTAATGGCGGGCATAACGGGCGAGCGTGTCGGCCAAGCGCTGTTGGGCTTCGGGATTGAGGGTAAGGTCGGCAGGCACGCTGCGGACGGTTCGCATTTCGTTCACGCTGTTGTAGCTGTATTTGAGTACGGCCTGTTTCAGCGTATCGGTAAAGTCGGTCAAATCGCCGTCGGGCTGCCCTTCTCCGGCTCCGGGGGTTAAGCCTTCGTGGAACACCAAGCCGTTGAAGCGGCTGCTGTAAGCCAAATCTTCATAAATTTCTGTGATGGCGCGGCGGTTTTTCTCGCTGTTTGGCGACAGGTTTAAAGAACGCGAATGCGGCGCGGCGGCTTGGTTGGCGTCGATGTAGTCGTAGCCTTTGCCCAAATCAAACGCGGTGAGCGGCATCTTTGCGTACACTTTAACGTTGGAACGGGTAATCAGCTGCCATGAAACGCGGCTGAACAAGTCGGCCTTCATTTTCAGATGGCGGTTGGGGAAATACGCCGCTTCGGCCACACCGTCGCCGTTGTCGTCGGCAAAGGCTTGCAGATAAACGGTGGTAATGCCGAGTTTGTAGATACGCTCGATGAGTTTGTCGAAGCGTTTTTCGAGGCCGGCGGGGTCGGTGTCGTACATATCGCCCAAATCAACGTGAACGGCGCGTTGGTGCGGTGCTTCATACAATTCCTCAGCCAGATAGGATTTAATCATCGGATAACCGGATTCGGTATCGATCAAGGCGCGTCCTACGCTGGGCTGTTCGGTAGTGTTCAGTTTGGCATCGAACAAGGTAAAGTCGTTGACCAAGCCGACGCTGTGGGCGATTTTTTGGGCGGTTTGGCTAAACTGACCGTAAGGCCACACCAATACGTTCGGACGGGTGCCGGTATGTTTGACAATCAAATCCACCGAACGCTGCAAATCGTTGCGGATGCGTTGTTCGTATTCGGCTTTGGTTTCATAGCGGCCGTTGCGGTAGGCAGGGAACATCGCGGCAAACTGCGAGCCGTAGGGGTTGCCGATCACGCTGTGATGCAAATCGTGGGTGTGCGACGCGATTTCGATCAAACCGCTTTTCTGCATTTCGCGCACTTGATCCCAAGTAATGAAGGCGGAACGCGGCAGTTTTTTCTTACCATAGGCAATGGTGCCGCCCGGAGGCACTTCCAGCCACCCGGTTACTAAGGCATACACGGCCGGATAGTTGAAGGCTTTCAGCAGCGGATAAATCTTGGTGTAGAAGCTGATATAGCCGTCGTCAAAGGTCAGCAACACGGGCTTGGGCGGCAGTTTGCCTCGGCCTGCGCGGGCTTCTTCAATCTGCTTGAAGCTGACGGGCGTGTAGCCGTTGTCGCGCAACCAGTTGAAGTGTGCGGTCAGTCGTTCCACCGTGATGGTTTGCGGAAAATAGCTGCGGCGGATTTCGCCTTGCATTTCGTCTTTCTTGTCTTCCACAAACACGGGCGGCGGTTGGTTGTTGTCGATCACATCGTGATAACACATCACGCCGTAGCGGACATCGGAAGCATTGGCGGCTTGGAAACCGCCGGCCAACAACAGGGCGGCAATCAGGCTTTTGTATTTCATGGTCTGTGCGTATCTTGGGTTGGATGGTTGGGAACATGGTTTTCAGACGGCCTCATCAGCCGTTAGGCCGTCTGAAAACATACAAGCCAATTAATGGAGCTTGAGCTGGAGGTTTACGTTGCCGAAATTCTCGTATTCGGGAATGCCGTCATACATGGCTTGGCGGCGGCCGAATTCATATCCCAGCGTGGCGCGGCGGCCGAAACTCCAACCGTGGCCGTATTTCAGCAGCCAGGTGTTTTTGGCTTCGGCGCCCGACTGCCAGTAGCGTCCGGCACCGCCGGTGGCGGTTTGCACCCATTTCACGTCGTTATCCAGCGGCAGCGTGTAGGAAAGCGCCAATTCGCCTCCTGCGGTTTTGCTGCTTTTCGGGTTGTAGTAAAACGCTCCGGGCGTGTCTTTGTTTCGGCTGTAATCGGCCAGCATCGAGCCGGTGAGTTTCCAGCGGTTGTATTGATAGATGTCGTGGGCGAGCCAGAGTGTGGCGGTGCGGCGGGTGTTGCCGTCGTCGAACTTCATCACGCCCGCACCCACGCCGGCATGGGTTCTGCCGGAATGGTTGTATTGGGCGTTGACGGTATATTCGTCGGCATACACGCCCTGCTCCCACGCTTTCACCGGCGTGTTTTCGCTGTTGAAGGCGGCTTTGGCATTCACGCTCACATGGTCGTTGATGCGGTAATCAGCACCGACCGAGCCGTAGGCTTTGTCATTCAAACGGGTGCCGCGGCCTGCTTCGGCATTCACGATGACCGGATAGAGGTTCACTTCCGCGCCCACACCGACACGACCTGCATCCAGCGCTTGGCTGTGGTTCGGCACATGGGCATGCTGCTGCACCACATAAGCACGATGGCCTTGGCTGCTGCGCGGGCTTTCGAGCTTGGTGGTTTCACGCCATTCGGTGCCGTTTTCAGGAGACGTGGTTTTCATCGCCGTGCCGGTCACGCTCAGCTGTGCGGCGGTTTCGGCTTGGCGGCGGCGGAGGAATTCTCCGTAGTTCACTTCGTCACTTTCCAAACCGGTCGATAAATCGCGCACGGCCGGCCAGTTGCCCGCTTCCATATAAGCGGTGGCAGACTTGGCGTTGATCCATTTCTGATCTTTTTCCGACACATATTCCCGCGCCTGCTCAAAATGCTGTACCGCTTGATCGGTATGGCCTTCAAGCTGGAGCAGTTCGCCTTTCAACACCAGCCCCCACGGGTCGGCGGGATGCTCGTTGAGCCAGCTCTGCATCATCACTTTGGCGCCTTTGACATCGCCTTTCCACGCTTGCAGACGCGCATTCCAATAGTTGTAGTTGGCGTAATAAGGGTTTTTGATTTCAACCGAATGGGTAAAGTCGGGCGTGTATTTTCTGGCGTTCCAATGCTGGAGCTTGGCCTGACCTTCATCAAACTTCATCAGGTCGGCATCTTTTCTGATCAGCAACTCAACCAATTCGGGATCGGGACGGCCTTGCTTAGCAACTTGGTTGGCCCAGTTTTGCTCCAACACCTTACCTGCCTTGCGCGGGCTGCCTTCCATCAGCAGGGCGCGTCCGTATTGCTCTTGAACGTAATCAGGCTGTTTGCCTTGTTGCGACAACACACGGTAATCGCGCAATGCCTGTTTTGAATTGCCCACGGCAACGGCGGCAGCCATGCGGTCGCGCAATGCCTGCGTATGCAGCGGGCTGCCCGCAGGTGCTTTGTCCACCACCGCACTCAGGCGTTTGTACACCGAACGGATCTGAGCCGAATCAAAGGTAAATCTGGCGGTGCGCAACAAAGTGGCAGCTTTGGCAGACTCCAACCACAATCGGTCTTGCTCGGTAAACGCTTGCGGGAAGCGCGACATAATGTTTTCCTGCAAAGGGAAAAGCTGCAATTTGGCAGCGGTACGGTAAAGCTGCAAAGCCGCATCCTGACTGGCCGGATCGGCATCCCAACGGCGCTGCTGCTCGTTCAACAGCTCCGTAAGGGTTAAGGTTTGAAGTTTCAGGTAATATTCGGCGTCTTGGATATCTTTATCGTTGCCGAAACGCTTGCGGTAAACATCGATAAAATGCTTGGCTACCACATAATCGCCCGCATCCACCGACGCCAGCACGCTGCCTAAATAGCCGACTTTATGGTTCGGCGCTTTTTCTTGAAGTTGGCGGTAATAATCGGCAGAAACACGGTAACGGCGGGCATCACGCGCCGCTTTGGCGATGTTTTCCAGCTCGTCGGCCGAATAATCTTCCATACGGCAATCGGGGCAGACGGCCAAAATCTCTTCCGCCTTGCCTTGGCGCAACAGCAAAGCAATCAAATCGGCGCGCACTTTCGCATTCGAGCTTTGCGCATACAGTTTTTGCAGCTGCGTCACCGACTCGGCCAACTCGGCACTACCGCTGCGGGCATGCAGCGCCCAGCGTTCACGTTCGGCTTGGATATCTTGTGAAGCAGCAAACGGTACGGCCGCAAACAGTGCTGCCACACCCAAAGACAGTTTGTGTAGTTTCATGATCAGGGAAGCTTTAGAAAAGGTTTCCGCACACTAACGTGCAGTGTTATCCGGCCTTGTCGGCCGTCTCATTTGCAGACACAAAAAACAGAACGTTTCTTTTGTAATGTAGACACCTGAACTACCGTATATTTTTATTTATTTAGGATAATCAGGCTTTAAAATATTTACAGAAAGCTTATATCAATTTGAATAACGGTTGCCTAAGTTACCCTCCAACGGTCATTTAAAAGGTCTAACGGGTTTATCGATTTTTTTGAAACAATTATCACGATATAAAAATAAATAAAAAAAGTATTTTGCATATCACTATTTTCTTATTTAATGTACAAATAATAATTAACATACTGTTTTTAATGAATATTATTAACTTTCTTATCTTATAACGCATTACTTTAATTCACTACCCGCCTTAACCTTTCGGCATACGGTTTATCTATCCCACTCTTGCCGTTACCGCCTATTCAACGCACAATAGGCCGTCTGAAAACGACCGCCAACACTCAAAAGGAGAACCGCATGAATACCCTTCGCACCGACAACACCGTCTGCATCGTGGTGGATATCCAAGAACGCCTCAACCCCGCCTTGGCCGACGCCGATACCATGACCGAACGCAGCCGCGTGCTTCTGCAAGGTTTGCAGGCCATAGGCGTGCCGCTCTTGGCGACCGAGCAATACCCTAAAGGCTTGGGCAGCACCGTACCCGCCATCCGCCTGCTGCTCGACGATGCGCCGATTTTTGAAAAAACCCGCTTCTCCGCCCTACTGCCCGAAGTGGCGGACATTCTGCAAAACCTACGTACCGAAAACGTGATCCTGATCGGCGCCGAAGCCCATGTGTGCATGCTGCAAACCGTGCTCGACCTGCGCAACGAAGGTTTTGGCGTTTATGTGCCGTTTGAATGCACCGAGTCGCGCGACTCCGCCAATAAACAAAACGCTTTGCAACAAATGCAAACCGCCGGCGCGGTAGTTTCCAATGTGGAAAGTATCCTGTTCCAACTTTTGGGCGATGCCAAACACCCCGCGTTTAAAACCGTGTCCAAGCTGATTCAATAAGGTTTGCCGTATAAACGAAGATGCCGTCTGAAAAACTTTTTCAGACGGCATCTTTATTAAACACTAAAGTCAGCCAAGGTTGCGATCCATTAGATGATAGTAAACACATGATTAACAGGCATACGGATTTTTTGCTTTTGATTTGACTCGGGCTTTCCGATTGCAACCAATAAAACTGGCAATAAATTTTCCGCCAAACCCGCTACTTGTCGGACTGCGTCAGGATCGAATCCGCTCATCGGACACGTCGCCCAACCTCGCTCCTGTGCGGCCAGCATCAACGGCATCGCGGCAAGAGAAACACTGCGTACCGCTTCGTCGCGCTGCGCCGGAGCATTTTCATGGAATGCGCCATAAGCCGCCCTGCTCCAACTTTCTGCGGTATGCGCACTGATAATGCCCGCCTCAACAGACGGTTGCAATCTATCGGCCAAATGCCGGTAGGCCAGCAAGTCTCCGCTCATCACGATAACCGCAGCCGCTTGTAGGATTTTCGGCTGGCAAAACGCTGCTTGATATAAAGCGTGTTTGGCTTCCTTGGATTGAACGGCGGTAAAATACCGGTTTTGCAGATGATACGCCGATGGCGACAAGCAGGCCGCATGAACGAAACATGCCAACTCCGATTCACTGATATCCCCTTCGGAAAAACCGTTTGCCGATACGCGTTGCTGCAATAATGAGATAAGTCGGGTCATATGGGAGAATCCTTTTTAGGTATCTTTTTTAGGTGACGGGAGCGCATGCTGCACTCCGAAAATGGAAAGCAAAGCCAACATAAATCCAAACAAAGATTTCATGTCCATACCTTGATTGAGAAATAACCAGCCCAGTACAAAAGCAGAAACGGGGCTGAGCAAGCCCAAAGAAGAAACGACGGCGGGCGGCAGCTTGCTGATACTGTAGAAAAACAATATATAGGCCAAAACCGTTCCAAACAGGCAGAGATAGAGATAACCGCCGATATTGGCGAGGGTAAAAGAACTCGGCAGCGGCTCGAGCAGCCACACAACCGGCATCAAAATCAAACCGCCAAACAACAACTGCCACCCGGTAAACGACAACAAAGAAAGATGAATACGGCAACGTTTGGAAAAGAATATGCCGACAGCCATCGATACGGCGCCCAGCAAGGCTGCAATAATGCCGACAGCGTCAAACTTTGTTTCCGGCGAATAAACCAACAAAGCAATACCCATTATTCCCAACAAAGCCGCCAACCAAGCTGTTTTCGGCGGCTGCTGTTTATCTATCAGCCATGCCAAAACCAAAATCATCAGGGTTTGTGTAGAGCCTAAAATTGCGGCCAATCCCCCGGGTAAACGGTAGGCTGCCACAAACAGCATCGCCTGAAAAAATCCGATATTTAATATGCCCAATAGAAAAATCTTGATACCATCTTTGAGCTTCGGAACCTCTCTTTTCCATAAAATCAGCAGCAATCCGGCAGGCAGCACGCGAAACAAAGCCGCAGTAAACGGCCTGTCGGGCGGTAAAAATTCTGTGGTAACCAAATAAGTGGAACCCCAAATCAAAGGTGCTATCGAGGTGACCAATATCAACAAAAAACGGTTGTTCATTACATTTAGTTTGACTTCAAGATAAAATAATTATGAAAGCGATTTATCTTGAAGTCAAGACAATAATTTTGTTTTCCCAAATAATCAACAGGTTCGCAATATGGTTCGCAACACAGAAGACTCGGTAGATACCATTATCAAACAATGGCAGAAAGAATTACCCGAATTGGCATCAGAAAAAATGGCTTTAATAGGCCGTCTGAAACGTTGTGCCGCCCTCATACAGCCTAAACTTGATTCGGTATTCAACGAATATGGTTTAGGAAGCGGTTCGTTTGACGTGCTGGCCACACTGCGCCGCTCCGGCAGCCCGTATTGCTTGTCGCCCACCGAATTGTTTGCCTCATTAATGGTCACATCGGGCACGATGACGGTAAGGCTACAAAAATTGGAAAGCCAAGGTTTGATCAAGCGCGTTCCCAACCCTAACGACGCGCGCAGTACATTGGTGCAGTTAACTGAAAAAGGGGCGCAACTGATTGAAAAAGCAGTATTCGAACACGTTGAGAATGAAAGCAGGCTGTTAGACGGTTTATCCGATGAAACGCAGCAACAACTCAATCAGAATTTGGCAGAACTCATGCACTTGCTGGAAAGCAAGGATAACCGCTAACGGCATTCAGCCTGATAACGGGTTTTCCGTTTATACATAAAAGAGAAAGAAGTTCCAAAGGCCGTCTGAAAAACTTTTCAGACGGCCTCTTCATATACTTTCATCAGGCCGTTTCCCCCGCCGCTACCACGCTTTCAGACGGCCTCAAACATTGCTATGATAGGCCGTCTGAAACCTGTTTGCGCCCGTCATGAACCCTATCGAAAACGCCCGCCGCCATTCCCAATACCTCTCGCGCCATCTCGACAACGGCAATCTGCAACCCGACATCCTCAACCCGATGCTGGAAAAAACATTGGGCAGCGAAGATTTCCAAGCCTTCGCCGATTGGGGGCAAATCCAAACCGACGAAAACGAAGCCGAACTCGCCCGCCAGCTGCGCCGTTTGCGCCGCTATGTGATGGCGCAGATTATCGTGCGCGACATCAACCGCATCAGCGATTTGGCCGAAGTTACCCGCACGATTACGCTGTTTGCCGATTTTGCCGTCAACACCGCGCTGGATTTCGCCCATGCTTATTATCGGGATATGTACGGCACGCCGATCGGCCGTTACAGCAACGAGCCGCAGTTTCTGAGCGTGGTGGCGATGGGCAAGGCGGGCGGTTATGAATTGAACGTGTCGTCCGACCTCGATCTGATTTTTATTTATCCCGAATCGGGCGACACCGACGGCAAACGCGAACGCAGCAATCAGGAATTTTTTACCAAAGTCGGCCAAAAGCTGATTACGCTGTTGAACGACATCACCGAAGACGGGCAGGTGTTCCGCATCGACATGCGTTTGCGGCCGGACGGCGACAGCGGCGCGCTGGTGTTGAGCGAAACCGCGCTGGAACAATACCTGATTCAGCAAGGGCGCGAGTGGGAGCGTTACGCATGGTGCAAAGGCCGCGTGGTTACGCCGCACGCCAACAGCATCCGTGCGTTGGTGCGCCCGTTTGTGTTCCGCAAATACCTCGATTTCAACGCCTACGAAGGCATGCGCGGGCTGCACCGGCAAATCCGCAGTGAAGTGAACCGCAAGGGCATGGCCGACAATGTGAAACTCGGCGCGGGCGGCATCCGCGAAATCGAATTCATCGCCCAGATTTTCCAGCTTATCCGCGGCGGCCAAGTGCGCGCGCTGCAACTGAAAGGCACGCAGGAAACCCTGCTCAAGCTCGCCGAACTGGACATGCTCGACCGCCAAACCGTGCAGATGCTGCTCGAAGCCTACCGCTTCTTGCGTGATGTCGAACACCGCCTGCAATACTGGGACGATCAGCAAACCCAAACCCTGCCCGACAATCCCGAACAACAACAGCGGCTGGCCGAAAGCATGGGCTTTGCCGACTATGCCGCGTTTTCAGACGGCCTCGACCGATACCGCCGCCAAGTGAACGCCGTGTTCAACGAAATCCTTGCCGAACCCGACGAACAGCCGCAGGCGCAGGCCAACGGCTGGCAATGTATCTGGCAGCAAAACGCCGACGAAGAAACCCGCTCCGGCCGTTTGGCGGAACACGGCTTCGATGCCGTCTTAATCGGCCGGCGGCTCGACCAGCTCCGCAACAGCGGCAAATACCGCCACCTTTCCGCCCAAGCCCAACCGCGTTTCGATGCCGTGATTCCGCTGTTGGCACAGGCCGCCGCCACCCAACCCGACCCCACCGTTACTCTGCTGCGGCTGCTGGATTTTCTAGAAAACATCAGCCGCCGCTCGTCGTATCTCGCCTTTCTGCACGAGCACCCGCAAGCCCTGCAACGGCTGGCCGACATCATGGGGCAAAGCTCGTGGGTGTCCGGCTACCTGATGAAGCATCCGATTCTGCTCGACGAATTGCTCAGTGCGCAATTGATGGACACCGGCTGTAACTGGCCGAAACTTGCCGCCGAGCTTTCAGACGGCCTCCGCAATGCCGCCGGCGACACCGAAGCGCAAATGGACGTATTGCGCCGTTTCCAGCACGCCCAAGTGTTCCGCCTCGCCGTGCAGGACTTGGCCGGCTTGTGGACGGTGGAAGCCTTGTCCGACCAACTTTCCGCGCTGGCCGACACCATCCTTGCCGCCGCCATGCCCGCCGTGTGGGCCGACACTCCGAAAATCCACACCGACACCCCGCAAATCGGCATCATCGGCTACGGCAAACTCGGCGGCAAAGAGCTGGGCTACACCTCCGATTTGGACTTGGTGTACGTGTATGACGACCCGCACCCCGACGCGCCCGACGTGTACGCCCGTTTCGCCCGCCGCCTCACCAACTGGCTTTCCGCCGCCACCGGCGCAGGCACACTGTACGAAGTCGATTTGCGCTTGCGGCCGAACGGCGACAGCGGTTTCCTTACCCACAGCATCGCCGCATTTGAAAAATACCAGCGCGAAAACGCGTGGACGTGGGAACACCAATCGCTCACCCGCGCCCGCTTCATCTGCGGCAAACCCGAAATCGGCACCGCCTTCGACACACTGCGCACCGAAATCCTCACCCGCCCGCGCAACCGGGCCGAACTCGCCCGCGAAATCATCGCCATGCGCGAAAAAATGTTCCCCACCCATCCGCCCGAAGACAACGATGTCAAATACGCCCGCGGCGGCGTGGTCGATGTGGAATTCATCGTGCAATACCTGATACTGGCTTATGCGGGCGAACATCCGCAACTGCTCGACAACTACGGCAACATCGCCTTGCTCAATATCGCCGCCGATGCCGGTTTGATAGATAAAACACTGGCCGAACAATCGCGCACCGCCTACCGTTTTTACCGCCAACAGCAACACAACACCAAGCTGCGCGATGCCGACAAACCGGAAATAAACGGGCAGATACGCTCGTATTACGACAGCGTGAAAAAGCTGTGGGAACAGGTGTTTGGGGAAGAGGTAAGGTTTGAGGCCACAAACTGATTAAACCGTAAAATCAAAAGCATTCATTGGATTTAAGATTATGAACAACAATCGATTTTTCTCTTTTGCCGTTTGCAGTATTCTCATGATTGGTACCCCTATGCTCTCCCTTGCAAAAGATATCCAAGCGAGAGGGCTGCTCGTGGCTTCTTGGGGAAAAAGCCTTGACGCCGACAACAACAAAAAAATATTGTATTTTGATTTTATTCCTGAAAATCAAAGCATCTCTAACGGCAACGAGATTTCGATATTAACTAAGAAGCAAGATCAGCAAAACATTTTGAAAACATTTTCTACCATTCCGTCCGGCTTCTACTCTTATCAAGAAGGAATCGCAACCCAGCCGGTCAGCATTACGCTTTCAAATATAGGACAAGAAACATTTTGCGACAGCAAATACTATTACGCTGACTTTGTGAAATTACGAAAAATCAAGCACACAAAAATCACAAAAATACCCAAAGCAAAATGCTTAGACGCTTATCTGCGTGATGATATTTATTTAATTAAATCCACTGATGAAAAAGGCGTCAACTTAAGAGAAAAGCTGTCAATTCCATTCCAAAACTGAGCCACAGTTGTGGTCTAAAATTGAGCCACCCTATGAGCGGTGTTTCATCCGGTAAGAATCATTGCCCGTCTCAAAAATATCACAGCAATAAGTCAGGCGGTCCAGTAAAGCACCCGTCATCTTTTCATCCATAAACAGCTTCACCCATTCGCTAAAGGCCAAATTGGTTGTCATGACAACACTCGTCCTTTCATGCAGTTGGCTCATCAGATGAAACAGCAGCGCACCGCCTTTCTGACTAAACGGCAGATACCCCAACTCATCAAGAATCAACAAATCGTACCGACATTGCTGCTCGGTCAGTTTCAGACGGCCTTCGTCTTTGTCTGCTTCCAATTTGTTGACCAAGTCCAGTACATTCCAAAAACGTACCCTAAATCCTTGTGTCGCCGCTTCGATACCCAATGCTGTGGCAATATGCGTTTTGCCCGTACCCGGTCCGCCTACCAACACCACATTACGCTTCTGTCTGATATAGTCCCCGCCCAAAAGCAGTTCCAATGCCGGACGGTGTATCAAACTCTGCTCAAAATCGAAGTCGGCCAAACTGCGGTGTTGCGGAAACCTTGCCTGGCTAATCCGGTTTTGGATACTCCTTGCGGTTTTGGCTATATGTTCGGCAGTCAACAACCGCTCCAGAATATCCAGCGTACCCCGTTTGCGACGGATGCCGTCCACTACGATTTCATCCCACTGCTCCGCCATCGCACCGAGTTTCAATTCTTTCAACAGTCCCGCCAGACGTTCATGCTGCATGATGCTTCTCCTTCATCGTATCCGTTTGTTTGCCCGACAGACTCAGTAAGCAGTCATAACGGCTGCAATCAACTGACGGCGGGACGGTAAGCGGGATGTCCCTAATATGGAAACGGGGTGGAGGCGGTTCTTTCAGACGGTTGATGATGTTCAAGACTGCCTCCGGAGTCGGCATACCTTCGTCCAATGCCAATTCCGCTGCCGTCAATGCCAAGTCGGCATCGTATTCGGCCATCAGGTTCAGCAGTTTGACCATCACCCGGTCTCCTTTGGGCTGCTTAAGCAAACAGGCTTTCAGACGCTCTATGACGGGCGGCAGTACCCAGCCGATAAAAGCCCTGCCGTCTCTTAACGCTCCGGGTTTCTTTTGCAGATAGGGCAAAAAATGCCAAGGGTTATAGCTGATGCCGTCTTTCACAAAGCTGCGCGGATGTTCGGCAATGCAGTCGGTATCGCTACAAAAGCGGACGGTCTGTGCGCCGATATAAACCCTAACCGTATTGCCCGCCCATTCGACCGGCACGCTGTAACGGTGGCGTTCGACGGTAACCAAAGATTGGTTGCTGACTTTGAGTATCTCCAAACGTTCTGCCGGATAGGGACGGAAAGCAGCCAACGAATGCTTCTCCCTTTCCCATATGTCGTTAACCGGCTGCCTGTATTCGGGATGTTTGTGCTGCCGCATCAGCCGCAGGCATTGCTGTTGCAGGTAGTCGTTGAGAGAGGTAAAGGAATCAAAAGCCAAAGTCGGCTTGAACAATCTTTCGCGCAGGTGGCGTATCTGCCGCTCGACCTGGCCTTTCTCCCAGCCGGAAGCCGGGGTACAGGCAACCGGTTCAATGAGAAAGTGGGTCATCATCTGTAAAAACTGTGCGTTAAACTCTCTCTCCTTGCCTTTGCCGATGCGGGTAACGGCGGTCTTCATATTGTCGTAGATACCGCGGGCAGGTACGCCGCCGAAGAAAGCGAATGCGCGGTTGTGCGCATCCATCAACATGTCGGCTTTCTGATTGGGATAAGCACAAACGGAAAAAGCCCTGCTGTGGCATAAGCGGAAATGAGCGATATTTACCTTAACGGTCTGTCCGGCCAAACAAACGGTTTCGATACTCCAGTCAAACTGATAAGCATCACCCGGAGCAAAAGCCTGAGCCATAAAGACCGGAACCGGCTTGGGTTGGTGCTGTTGGCGGAATTTGCGGATAAATACGGCAACGGCGCTGTACTGTCCGGCATAACCGGCATCTTTGAGGCGTTCGAAATGTCGACGGGCAGAAAGGTGTTGCTGTTTGGGCAGCCGGGCTTCTTGGAGCAACTGTTGGGTCAACACGTCAAGAAAAGGACCGAGCTTGGGGTAATGGGTTTGTTCTCTGCGGTAGACGGGGGGTTCGACTGTGGCGTGCTGCAGATATTTGGCGACTGTATTGCGGGAGAGTTTGAGTTGTTTGGCGATTTCACGTTGTGAGAGTTTCTGTCGGTGAAAAAGCCGGTGCACTTTTGCGATGGTTTCCATGCATAACATCCAGGTTGGGCTCCGCTGTGTGATAAAGCGGAGCAGTTTATAACAAACGGAGAGTGGCTCACTTTTGGAGCACAACTCCCCGTTTCCCCGGCTCAGTTTTGCACGATATTTAACAAGAAAAGCCCGCCGGCAATGCTAAAGTACTCAAAATCTTAGCTGATAACAAGTTAGTTAAGAAATTAAAAACCTTTCCGAATGGCTGGTTTTATGTTGCTTTGCTGAATGATGACGGCTCCGATATGAAACAAAATATTCACGGATATATACACAAAAGCCAACTTAAATTATTGGATTAAGAATCTAGCGTTTCAGATATAAGCCCATTTACCCTATTAAGCCTGAGGCCGTCTGAAAAACAAAAAGAACAGAAATTTCTGCTCTTTTTGTTTTTCAGACGGCCTCAAACCTTTATCAACTATCAACGGCAGGCTTTCAAACATTCGCGTACCAATTCCGGGCCGCGGTAAATCAAACCGCTGTAAACCTGCACCGCACTTGCACCCAAGCGCATTTTTTCCGCAGCATCATCGCCGTTCACAATACCGCCCACCCCAATAACCGGCAATCGGCCTTCCAGCTCTTTCACCAACTGCGACAACACACGGTTACTTTTTTCACGCACAGGCAAACCGCTCAAGCCCCCCTGCTCACCTGCTTGCGGATGGTTGCCCAGCGAAGATTTATCAATCGTCGTATTGGTCGCAATAATGCCGTCCATCTCCGTTGCCAACGCCACACGCGCAATCTCGGCCACTTGCTCTTCATCTAAATCAGGCGCGATTTTCACCGCCAACGGCACATAACGGCCTTGCGCAGCAGACAGCGACTGCTGCTTGTCTTTCAACTTGCCCAACAACGCCGTCAATTCATCCCCGCCCTGCAAATCCCGCAGGTTTTTAGTATTGGGCGAAGAAATGTTAACCGTAATATAGCTGGCGTAGGGATACGCTTTTTCCAAGCAAATCAAATAATCAGACGCCGCCTGCTCAATAGGCGTATCGGCATTTTTACCGATATTGATGCCGAGCACGCCTGTGTAGCGGCTGTTTTTAATATTCCCAATCATCGCGTCGATGCCATGGTTATTAAACCCCATCCGATTAATAATCGCCTGATGCTCGGGCAGGCGGAACAAACGCGGCTGAGAATTACCGCTCTGCGGACGCGGCGTTACCGTGCCAACTTCGATAAAGCCGAAACCCAACGCCGCCAACGCATCAATATAAGCCCCGTTTTTATCCAACCCCGCTGCCAACCCAACAGGATTGGGCAAATCCAAACCCATTAAACGGGTCGGACGGGTATCACGGTCGATAGTAGGCAACACCCCCAAACGATAAGCAGCATTCAACGCATTTAAAGCAAGATGATGGGATTTTTCAGGGTCTGTTTTAAACAACAACGGACGCACAAAAGAATACATAGAATAAGCCGTTTGTAAGTGATTTCTGATTCAGATATTTTACCTGAACGGTATCGTTTCGGGCAGCTTTATGAATGTGCTGGGAATAAAACATGAGGCCGTCTGAAAATCTTCAGACGGCCTCAAAAAGTCAATTACCTGCTTTCTCTTCAAAGTATTGCTTTTAATCTTTTCTAGAATATCAAGTTTATCTTAAACTGCAATAAACTAGAAATCTCAGCAGGTTAACTTCTACACTTTCTACAGTATATTTAGGGTATTTTTCTATTCATTAAGTATTTAATTCCTAACAATAAATAACAAAACTCAGAATATAACGATATTGCAGATAGCGTCATGCATGACAATATTAAATAGTATAAGCTTTCTTCATTTTTTCTATTAACAAACGCATACAAACAAAAACCTATGGCTGCCATATAAGGAATATAGGAAATTATAGGTATTTTTTGAAAGATTTTAGGTAACGTATCTGAAACAAAACAGATGGAAATATTATTTTCATCTTTTTTCACAAAATAATGACGTTTACTCGTCTCTATTACTTTATTAGGACTTATATTACATATATATATGAAAGATAATAAAAAAATTAATAAAACCAACGAGAAATAATATTTATATAAATGAATATATCTTATAAATGCAACAATAAACAATGGGGAAAATAGCATTGTAAAAATTACACCTAAATTAAGGAAAATAGACTGATAAAACATTGATTTTATAACTCTACCTGAATTATAAAAATATTTAATAACTTTTAAAGTTATTAAAAAATATAAAAATTCAAAAAGAGCATAAGAAATAATAATGATGACTTTCTGTTCAATTATTATATTTAAATCAATAAAAATGATGGGGATTATCTGGCATATTAAAATTATTGTCGCCCACTTAGCATATTTATTGATTTTTAAACTGTTAATTATTTCAAAATCAAAATGATTAAGAATTACATTCATATACCATTACCTAAAACAGATAGGATGAAGTAGATTAACCCTAAAAATATACCAAAGCAGCAGGGATTTTTATTTACTACTTTAGTGTTCCAAAGTTAAAACGAAACTCACATTCTTTCAAAAGTAGCCAAAAAAACTTCCGATCAGTTCCATTGTAGTTATATAAAATACACTTAGCTTGTACTCAGAAATTTTCTATATCGTCAATATGAGTGTGGCACTTAGCAAACTGTTCGCTGTAATTGATGTTGAGATAGTAACAACCGTATAAACCTACCTCCACGTTTAAGGATACCGAAACCACCACTTTACCTGCTGCTCCCCTACCGCGCTTTCCTTTACGCTTGCCGCCGAAATAGCTCTCATCCAATTCTATAGCGCCTTCAAAAACCTGATCTGCTCCCAAAGCCAAATGATGGCTGATAACAAGACGGATTTTGCGGTAAAAGAGAATGGCCGTATTGGGCTGAATACCCAAGATATCGGCAGCAGAACGTGCGGTTACTTCCAATACAAAATATTCAAGCAGTTTTCTTTGCAGACTTTTCTTTAACTTACAGTGGGTTATCTTCATTTTGGCAGCCTATCATGACTGCCAATCTACGTCAGCCCTTTTATATTCCAAAACCAAAATCATTAAACTCTACTTGAAAGTCTTTGATATTTATTATTAGCTAAAGCATTAGTATAGAGGCTGTCTGAAAGTTTTTCAGACAGCCTCTATTTTGATGTTTCTCCTATACTAAATTTCCCTGCCATACAACCCCCAAGCCAAAGTTTTTCCCGACAGCACTTTTTCCCGCGCTTTTTCGTCTAAAACTTCGTTTGCATGTTTGTTGAATTCCCTTCGCCATGCGGGCAGCCATGTATATCTTGAATTGGTGCTCGCTCCGCCTAATTCGGGGGAATACAGCAGCTCTGCCAATACCTCTTTATCTGTAATAATCCCTTTTTCATATGCTTCATTGGCTGTTTTCAACAGATAAATCTGATCTTTTATTGATGAAAAATGCATCAGCATGATCGCATAAGCTTTTTGAGACTGGTCATATTCGGGAGATTTAAGAACATAAGCTGCTTCACAAATATATTTATGAGGACTTTCGTATATTTCCTTTGCTCCTTTTCCTTCCATTACTGTATATTTTGACGTATCTCGATCAGATTCATTCCATGTAACACCACCTATTAATCCTCTTTCTTTATTAAAATTTTCCCTACTTTTTTCTGATTCACCATTTATAAATTTAAAAAAATTATTACCTGTTTTGGCATACTTTTCTTGACACGAATACGTATCTATTTCACTATATATCAAAAATAAAACACACAGTCCAACTATGGTTAATAACAGTATTTTTTCTATTTTCTTTATCATTTTTTAATTACCTTATGCTTATATCGTCTGAAATTAGAAAAATCATATTTATCATCAGCATTAAATGTTCCACTCTGAATTCTAAAACCCGCATCATTCACTTCAATTTTATCTGCCCCTGCAGAAATACATACACCTTGCTTGGCAATGGCAAAAGTGCTAATTATAAAAAAACAATAAAGTAAATTTTTTCATGTTACTTCCGATTACTTTAATATTTTTTAGATTTTTATTTTCCCATTTCATATTGACGACAAGAGTAAATTTCAGTTTATATCTGTTTTGCAAGGTACCAAATTCATAAAAGCATAGGGATTTAACAGTTATAATCCCCACAGCAATGTTTTCCCTGATAATACTTCTTCTTGCTCTTCTTCACTTAAGACTTCGTTTGCATGCTTTTTAAACTCCCTCCGCCATGCAGGAAGCCATGTATATTTGGAATTAGTGCTTTTGCCTTGCAGCTCTGGAGAATATAGTAATTCTGCTAATACTTCTTTATCGGTTAAGATTTTTTGCTCATAAGCTTTATTTGCTGCTTTTAACAAAAATATATGCTGCTCAATAGAAGCATAGTGCATTAACATAATCGTATACATTTTTTGTGATTGGTCATAATTTGGAGAACTGATAATATCGACTGCGGCACAAATATATGGATTTGAATTACTATAAATTGGCTCTTCTTCATGCCCAGCTATAATTTGATATCTGGAAAGGTCATAATCTTTCCAAGTATAGCCACTGATAAGATTTCTATCTTCTAATTTCTTTTTTCGATTTTTTTCGGATAAGTTTTCAATTTTTTGAAAAAAAACATTTAATTCTTTCTTTTCCAAATTGTCACAAGATTTTAATATTTTTTTTTCCGAACTAATATGCCCTGTAAAAAATAAATAATTACCCAAGCTAAAAAACATAAATCCAATAATTATAAATAATAACTTTTTAATCATTTTTAATTACCTTATGTTTATATCTTCTAAAATTCGTAAAATCAGATTTATCCGTTTCTAAATCAGCAGTACCATTCTGTAATCTAAAACCAACATCGTTGACTTCCACCTTTTCCCATCCGGCGGAAATACATACTCCCTTAGTTAGTATTATGCCTACATGCCCGGTAGCATCCGTATAAGGCAACATATATGCTCCTATATCTCCCGGTAAAGGCGTTTTATTCGAAGACCAGTTTTTTTGTAACTTACTTGTGTCTGCCCACTCTTCAGCTGTCGGAGGAGAAACTCTTGAATAATATGGGATATATTTACTTTTCCCATGTTCAATCCAAGGAACAGCGATTCCAGCTTCTGTTAATACATCATGGACAAATACATTGCATTTATTTGTTCTGTTATTAAAAGTTACATTTTTATCTTTCATTGTTAAATGAACTGATGTTTTAGAAGTATTTCCAGCCCATGTTGTACTACCTCTATGTTTCAAAGCGGTCAATACGATCTTTCTCGGGATATCCTTGATAATCACCTTTGCAAAAAGGTTATTATTTTTCCGTTTGACATTATATTCCACTTCAAAGAAATCTCCTTCGAACTTCCCACCTCCTGCCAATGGAATCCTTGTCCACGGAGAAATTAGCGTCAATGTAGTATTTTTTCTTTTCAGTTCATGCTCTCCAACTTTCTTTTCCGAACCGCCGGAAGATACAACTTTAATTTCAACCCGATTTGATAGTCTCTCAGGTATGGCTAAAGAATTTCCTTCTATACTTAATTTACCATTTGCCCATATAATTTGATAAGAGACTGTATCCTTATCTTTATCAACCTTGCCTTCCGATACCTTGATCCCATTTATATAGATTCTATAGTGTAGATTTTCTGGCGCACCAGCTAAAGAGTCCTTAAATACAATTAGTAATTTTGATTTGACCATTTTTAATTTTCCTCATTGTTGTCTTCTTCATAAACAAACAATTGCCAATCATCACTTTCTCTTCCTATTAATAAATAGCTGCCAGTATGAATCTGCTCTCTATCATGCTTAGAACCTAAACCGCTTTCATTTTGTGTTGTAGATGAAAACAATGTTCTATTGTCGGCAGTTTTTAACTTGTAATCTAAAGAAATACCTGAGATTTTTTGAGTTCCTATTCGCTTAATTTGAATCCCCATTGTTTCTTTTTGCTGCTGATTGTTCGATAAAAGTGGCAATAGATTATTCAAACTACTCGGCCCCATCACCTGAAACCCCGCACACTTCACCCACACCATCTTCGGACAGCCCAACTCAATGTTGCCATCCTTAATCTTGATGTACGCCCCGCCGCTGGTAAGCAGGATTTCGTCTTTGGCCGCCACGGTCACTTTGCCGGCGCTGCTGGTAATGGTGGCGTCTTTCAGCGCATTAATCTGCATTTCATCGTTCTGTGCCTGTATCTCCACCTTGCCCTGATTGGCCTGTAACTTCGCCCCGTTGCTCTGCGCAAACAGGTTGACGCTCCCGACCGCATGGGCGGTGAAGTTGCTGCCGGCGCTGATATCGGTGTCGCCGCCGCTGATGTGGTGGATGTGTTGGCCGGCTGTGTGCAGTTGGCTTTGTGGGGTAGCAGTGGCGATACCGTCGGGGGCGGACAGTAAAATCACTTGTTGGTATAAATCTTTGATACAGTTTTTCAGACGGCCTTCCTGCTCCTCGGTTAAGGTTCCTTCCGCTTTGGCTGTGTTTGCTGCTTTATTCAAACTCTTCGCCAATGACAATGCCTGTTCCAAATTGGCGATGGCTTCGTCGCGGTTTAATACTGTTCCTTGTGCACCGCTTTGGCCGTCTGAAGAGATAAACAAACCTTTCCCCGCCCGTAATGAGCCCCAACTGTCGGTACGCAGCTCGAAGCCTTCGCCGTTGTCGCCGCGCTTCTGTCTTTGGCTGTCGACGATATGGCCGAGGTTGAGTTGGGTTTTACCGTATTCGGTCGCCAGTTTGATATGTTCCTGACCCTGTTTGTCTTCCATCCGCAGTTTGTTATTCGCCCAAGTACGGATGACGTTACGGGTGTTCCAGTCGGCAGGGACGTGGTCGGGGTGGGAGCTGTCGTGCATCACGCCGCTGATGTAGGGTCTGTCGGGATTACCCTGTACGAACGACAGCATCACTTCGGTGCCTTCGTGCAGCGGGAAGTGTTGGCCGTAGTCGGGGCCGGCATAGGGTTTGGCCAGACGGATGGGACGGCTTTCTCCGCCCGGGCTCCATTCGTCGAGGTCAAACGGCAGTTTGACGCGGTAACGGCCCATATTGTCGATATAGGCATAGGTGTAGTTGCCGGGGCTGGTGATTCTGGCGGGAAGGCTGCCCTGAATCTTGGGCAACGGGGTGATGCGTTCGGGGCGGAAGATGCTGTCGGCGGGAATGGCGGTAAAAGTATGGCTGTACGCTTGGTCGCGGCTGCCGCTGTGGGTAAGCGACACTACCAACCAGCCGTTGGGTGCTTCGCTGAAGCTTGGGGCCGTCTGAAACACTTGGCCGGGGCTAAGCGCGGTGATGTTGCCGCTGCCGGAAGCAACAATACGGCGGCTGTGGTCGAGCTGTTGCAGTAAGGCCGTCTGAAGTTGGGCTTCTTCGGGTGTCTTGTGATGCAAACCCCAATGGCTGTCACTGCCGAGTAAGACGCTGCCGTCGGTCTCCGTACCCTTGGCCGTTACTGTGGACGATAAGTCGGTATCGGCATCGCGGTAGTTGTAGTCGCCGACGCGGATGGATTCGAGAATGGGATTGTGTTTTACCTGTAAGGCGAACACCGCTTCCTTGCCGACGCTCTCCAATCTGCCGTGGGGGCGGTAGGGATACGGCAGACGGTTGTCACGAAAATAATGGGCGGCATCGTCGCCGAATACCGCCACCTCGCCATATTGGGCGTTCTGCTCGAAGGCGTACCAGATGCCTTCTTCTTCACACAGCCGGTTGATAAAGGCGAAGTCGCTTTCCTGATACTGGGTCACATACTCGCGCACACCGTATTCGCGGGAAGTGTTAAAGCGGAAATCGACGCCGGAGAAGCCGTGGTGTTTCAGCAGCGATGAAATAATGTCGGGAACGTTTTGGTTTTGAAACAGCCGTGAAGTGCGGTGGTGCTTCAATGCGGCGATGCGCGGTTCCAATACCATACGGTAACGGGTTTCGTCCGCCGATACCGACAGCTTCTCGCAGGAAGTGATGATACCGCTCCATTCCTTCAACGCTTGGGGGGCGATCATTCCCTCAATCAATCCCAACGCATCAGAGCTTACCGGCGTTACCGTAAACTTGGCCGCCTGGTTGATGTACGACGACAGCGGCAAATCGGCATCGGCGCAGGTCAGTTCGATGTCGAGACGGTAGGCCGTATTCAATGCTTCGGTGGCGGTGAAGGAGACGACGGAGAGGGAGGGGCTGAAACGGGAGAAGCTGAGGTGATAGGATTGGGTCGGGGTCATCGTGACACTTTCTCAAATCAGTAAAGCGGGATTGATGCGTTTATTTAAACTGAAATATATCAAATTGAATATTTATTTTCTATTTGCATATGACAAAAGGCCGTCTGAAATTTCAGACGGCCTTTCTTTATTGATATTGCTTAAATCGGAGAAATCAACCCACCTTATCCCCCGGCTGCGCGCCTGCATCCACGTCCAGCAGCTTCAATTTGCCGTCCGCCGTGGCGGCGGAAAGGATCATGCCTTCGGATACGCCGAATTTGGCCATTTTGCGCGGGGCGAAATTGGCAACGGCGATCACCATGCGGCCGTTGAGTTCGGCGGGGTTGGGGTAGCTGGCGGCGATGCCTGAGAAGATGATGCGTTTTTCAAAGCCGAAGTCGAGGTCGAATTTGAGCAGTTTGGTGCTGCCTTCGACGGCTTCGCAGTTCAGCACTTTGGCGACGCGCATGTCGATTTTCATAAAGTCGTCGAAGCTCGCTTGTTCGGCGACGGGCGCGTATTGGCTGGTTTCAGTAGGCGCGGCCGGCTCTGCGGCCGCGGCAATGCTTTGTTTGTTGGCTTCGATTAAATCGTCCACTTGTTTTTGCTCCACTCGTTGCATTAAATGTTCGTATTTGTTAATGGCGTGGCCTTCGGGCAGCACGGTTGCGGCATCGGCCCAGCGCAGGCTGTCGAGATTGAGGAAGGCAGCGGTGCGTTCGGCGACTTTGGGCAGCACGGGCGCGAGGTAGATGCTGAGGATTTTGAAGGCGTTGATCAGCTCGCTGCATACTTCGTGCAGGCGCGCGTCTTGGCCTTCTTGTTTGGCCAATTCCCACGGTTTGTTGGCATCGACGTATTCGTTTACTGCGTCGGCCAGCGCCATGATTTCGCGCAGGGCTTTGGCGTATTCGCGGTTTTCAAAATCGGCGGCAATGTTGTCGCGCTCGGCGGCAAGTTGTTGTACCAATTTGCTGCCTGAAACGTCTTTCAGACGGCCTTCGAAACGTTTGGCGATAAAACCTGAGGCGCGGGCGGCGATGTTGACGTATTTGCCGACCAAATCGCTGTTGACGCGGGCGATGAAGTCGTTCAAGTTCAAATCGATATCTTCGATTTTGCTGTTGAGTTTGGCGGCGATGTAGTAGCGCATCCATTCGGGGTTGAGGCCGCCGTCGAGGTAGGATTTGGCGGTGATGAAGGTGCCGCGCGATTTGGACATTTTTTGGCCGTCGACGGTTAAAAAGCCGTGGGCGAACACGCCGGTGGGGGCGCGGTGGCCGCTGAATTTGAGCATGGCGGGCCAAAACAGGGCGTGGAAGTAGAGTATGTCTTTGCCGATGAAGTGGTACATTTCGGCATCGCTGTCAGCGCGGAAATAATCGTCAAAATTCAAGCCGATGCGGTCGCACAGGTTTTGGAACGAGGCCATGTAGCCGACGGGTGCGTCGAGCCATACGTAGAAGTATTTGCCGGGCGCGCCGGGGATTTCGAAGCCGAAATAAGGTGCGTCGCGGCTGATGTCCCAATCGGAAAGGGTGTTTTCGCCTTCGCCCAACCATTCTTTCATTTTGTTGAGGGCTTCGGCTTGCAGGTGCGGCTGGATACGGCCGTCTGAAAGCTCAGTGTTGCCTGAAGTCCATTCTTTCAGGTAGTCGGCGCACTCGCCGAGCTTGAAGAAGAAGTGTTCGGATTCTTTCAGCACGGGGGTGGCGCCGGATACGGCGGAATAGGGGTTGATCAGCTCGGTGGGCGAGTAGGTGGTGCCGCAGACTTCGCAGTTGTCGCCGTATTGGTCTTTGGCGTGGCATTTCGGGCATTCGCCTTTAACGAAGCGGTCGGGCAGGAACATGTTTTTTTCGGGGTCGAAAAGCTGCTCGATCACGCGGCTTTCGATTTTGCCGTTGGCTTTCAGGGCGAGGTAAATCTGCTCGGAAAAGGCTTTGTTTTCAGGCGAATGGGTGCTGTAATAGTTGTCGTAGCCGATGTGGAAGCCGGTGAAGTCGGCCAAATGCTCTTCGCGCACTTTGGCAATCATGTCTTCGGGCTTGATGCCTTGTTTTTGGGCGACCAGCATCACGGGGGTGCCGTGGGTGTCGTCGGCGCAGCAGTAATAGCATTCGTGGCCGCGCATTTTTTGGAAGCGCACCCAGATGTCGGTTTGGATGTGCTCGACCATGTGGCCTAAGTGGATGCTGCCGTTGGCATACGGCAGGGCGGAGGTAACGAGGATTTTGCGTTGGGTCATGGTAGGTGTTCGATAAACGGAAATTTAAAGTGGTGAATTATAGCGTATAAAATGTATATAGGCCGTCTGAAAGCGTTGGCGGGATAAAGTCGGGCGCAAGATTTCAGACGGCCTGATATGTTTCGCGTCCCAAGCTTGGGAAACACGAAAATGTGATTTCATGCCCGCCGCACCCACAAAAGCTCATTGCCCCTCGGAAAGTGTTCGACAAGACTTGCACAACCTTTTTTCAGACGGCCTCAAGGGCGGACACTTCCAGCTTTTTTAAACGCCCTACCCTAAAACGCCAAACCGCTGCATCGGGCAGCGGTTTGGCGTTTCGGTTTTGAGTATTTGATGTAAAGGGAACTGTATATCTCGTATATGCGCACTCCGGTAAGTAAAGAGGGATAACAAAAGGAAATTATCTTTTCAGGTGTTTAATGGACTCGGCTTTTTCAGGATGTCTGCCAAGTGGTTTTTATTTTGCACGAAATAATAATAATTATCAATAAGAAAGATTGAGAAAATCAGTTAACTTTTATAACTACATGAAAACAAATAAAATTAATTTACTTTCGGCTTGAATTTTTCTCAATCCGCCCCATAGTGAAGGCCAACCGGCATATCAAGCGCGGGGTAAATCCCGTATAATTGATCAAATAAGGGCACTTAACGCAAAACTGCCGGTTGCAGCAGATAACGACAAGGTTTCAACCCCTTACCTGTATTGCCGCCACCCATAAAACCAACCTTAAACCGACCACTCATCCACATCGACCCAAGCTCGATGCCGTCTGAACGCATCGACATTTCCGAGCCGACTTTATGTTTCACACCTATCAAATCGTACAACGCGACTTACTCGAAGCCAACAGCCTTTCTCCCGAAATTTTATCCCGAAGCCTGAGCATTATCGGCAGCCATCATGTTGATTATGCGGATATTTACTGCCAACGCACTGCGTTTGAAAGCTGGCATCTCGAAGAAGGCATGGTGAAATCGGGCAGCTTTCAGATTGATCAGGGCGTGGGCGTGCGTGCCGTTTCGGGCGACAAAACCGCTTTTGCCTATGCCGACAGCCTCGACATGCTTTCCATCAACCGCTCCGCCCAAGCCGTGCGCGCAATCGGAGCGGCTGGGCAACAAGGCCGCGTGCCGGTGGCGACGGCGCATTACGGCAAAAACGTTCATGCCGCGGTGAACCCGATTATCGGTTTGGACTCCGCCGCCAAAGTGGCTCTGCTTAATCAAGTCGAAGCCCTCGCCAAAGCCGCCGACCCGCGCATCGTGCAAGTGATGGCGGGGCTGACCTGCGAATACGACATGGTTTATATCGCCCGTTTGGACGGCAAACACGCTGCCGACATCCGCCCGATGGTGCGCCTGAATGTAACCGTGATCGCCAAGCAGGGCGACCGCCGCGAACAAGGCAGTGCGGGCGGCGGCGGGCGTTATCATTTGGATTATTTCGACGAAAACCGCATCAAGCAGTTTGTGAATGCCGCCGTCCAACAAGCCTTAACCAATCTCGAATCCCGCCCCGCTCCGGCCGGTGCCATGACCGTGGTGCTCGGCAACGGCTGGCCGGGCGTGTTGCTGCATGAAGCGGTGGGGCACGGCTTGGAAGGCGATTTCAACCGCAAAGAAACCAGCGCATTTGCCGGCCGTATCGGCGAGCGCGTGGCGGCGAAAGGCGTGACCGTAGTCGATCAAGGCGATATTGCCGACCGCCGCGGTTCGCTCAATATCGACGACGAAGGCAACGAAACCCGCCGCACCGTGCTGATTGAAGACGGCATCCTCACCGGTTATATGCAAGACGAAACCAACGCCCGCCTGATGGGCGTATCGGTTACCGGCAACGGCCGCCGCGAAAGCTATTCGTCCACACCCATGCCGCGCATGACCAACACCTTTATGGAAAACGGCAGCCATGATCCCGAAGAAATCATCGCCTCGGTCGATAAAGGCATTTATGCGGTGAACTTCGGCGGCGGGCAGGTGGACATTACCAGCGGCAAATTCGTATTCAGCGCGTCCGAAGCGTGGTGGGTGGAAAACGGCAAGCTGCAATATCCCGTAAAAGGCGCCACCATCATCGGCAACGGCCCCGAAGTGTTGAAACACGTTTCGATGATCGGCAACGACACCGCGCTCGACACCGGCGTGGGCGTGTGCGGCAAAGACGGCCAAAGCGTTCCCGTGGGTGTGGGTCAGCCGACTTTGCGGATTGACGCGGGCTTGACCGTGGGCGGCAGCGAGGTGTGATGCTGCTTTAAAGCCTTTTTAACGGCATTTGATCAATACAGGCCGTCTGAAAATTTTTTCAGACGGCCTGATGCTTGATTAAAACCACATGCCGCCGCACCAAGCCTCCCTCTTTCCATACCAAATGAAATCGGAAATTCAGACGGCCTGAGACCTTTGCAAAACCCACAGATGTGGATGCAGTTCAAGGCGTAGCAGCACAGCGAGTGCAGACATATCATATAGATAGGCAAACGAGCGAGCAGCGCACAACGCAGAAATGCGCCGCAGATGTGGGTTTTGCAAAGGTCTCGGCCTGAAACTTTTGCACGGTTCAGATAAGGACCAAGCAAACCTTAACAAGCATCAGGCCGTCTGAAACAAAAAATACTAAAGTATGCCGGCTGCTTGCAGTAAGATAACGCCCTTAATGCGTTTATCCTGATTGGTGTTTCGTGAATAAAAAGCTCAATGTTCATCTGAAATTGTCGGGCATGGCCGCACTTTGGGGCGTGTCGTGGGTATGGGGAAGGGTTGTCGCCCAAAGCCTGCCGCCCGTGAGTGCCAGTGCCATGCGTTTTCTGCTGGCGGGCACGGCTCTGGCAGCGGGGCTGTTTTTGATGGGCAAATTTCCCAAACTCAAAAACCTGTCGCCCAAACAGTGGCTGGGGCTGACGATCTCGGCTTTTTTCGGCGTGTTTGCTTATGCGGTCTGTTTCCTAACCGGCCTGAAACATATGCCTGCCGGTGAAGCGGCGGTGATTATTTCTTTAAACCCCGTGCTGATTATGCTGCTTTCGCGGCTGATTTTTAAAGAAACCATCACAGCGCTCATCGGCACGGGCATGGCGATGGCGTTTGCCGGCTCGTTAATCTGCATCACACGCGGCAATCCGCTCATGCTGTTTCAGCAGAAAATGGGCTTGGGACAGATGCTGATTCTCGGCTGCGTGCTGTGTTGGGCGTGCTATACCATCGTGGGGCGGTTTGTGCTGAAAGGGATTGATGCGCTCACGGTAACGCTGGCAACGGCTTGGATAGGCGGGATAATGCTCGCCATCACGGCGGTGGCGGCGGAACCGCAACCTTTCGCTTGGGTGTGGCAGACTTCGGATACGGTCTGGCTGAGTTTGATTGCCTTGGCCATCGGCTCAACGGCTCTGGCTTATGTGTGGTTTTTTGAAGGCGTGAAGGTATTGGGTTCGGGCACGGCCGGGGCTTATATCACGCTGGTGCCGGTGTTCGGCGTGCTGTCGTCGGTGGCCTTTTTGGGCGAACCGCTGCATTTTTCGCTGGTGTCGGGCGGGATTTTGGCGGTGTGCGGCATGTTGGTGATGTATTTGGGCAAATGCCGGCGGTGATGGTTTCAAGCCGAGAGACCGTCTGAAAAAGTTTTTCAGACGGCCTCTGCCTACCCATTCTCTACCCTTGAGGTTGCGCCAATCTCCGCAACAATTCGATTTCCTTGTCTTTCTGAGATAAAAGCTCGCGGGCGTGTTTGAGTTCCAATTTCAACATTTCAATCTTCGCAGCAGTATCGTTTGAAGCATAAAGCGAAATATCTCCTTCGCTATCTCCTTCATTGATCTGCAACACCAACCCGCCTTTTCCTGATTGGATTAAATCCCACATATCCACATTAAAAATTGCCGCCAGCTGCTCCAAGCGCGGAATGCTCAATTGTGTCTCGCCCCGCTCAATCTTGGCATAACCTCCCGCCGACATTTTCAATTTTTCGGCTACCTCTTCCTGCGACCACTTATGCAACTCACGCATTAAGCGAATTTTTTCGTGGGTTTCCATTGATTGAACCTTTTGATTGGAAATTGAATTTTAAGGTTGAATTTTAAACTTCCGATAACTGGTTAAGCAAGTGCCGTATCCAATAGAATCTATCTTTATGTAATTCAAAACCCCACTTTAAGAGAAACGGAGATTCCTAATGAATAAACCGATGAATGGAAAAGCAAAAGTATTAATAGCAACAATAATTATATTATTCTTGATAACAATATGGCCTGTTCCCCAAGTATGGAGACACTATAAACTAAGCATAAATTGTGATACCAACAGTAGCAAGAGGGATGAATCCAAATCGTCTGTATTCGAAAAAATACATAAGCTGGTATCAGTTAGTGAAGAATGCAAACAAGCTATAAAGGATATTAAAGAAAATAAGTATTCAATCACTTATTACTTTAAAAATGATGAAGATGTTCAAACAGAACTTAAAGAAAAACTCCCTGCCGTTTTCCGTTGAATTTTGATTGAAACTTCAAAATCATTATGAGCGGATTCACTATATTTGCACATATAACAACCAAAGGCCGTCTGAAAAACTTTTTCAGACGGCCTCTCGGCTCTGGAATACCTGTGCTTATTCCTGAATCGGGTCTTCAACCACGTTTACCGGTTCGTAAGTAATCTGCGGCAGCAAGGTATCGAGCATCAGGCCGGAGGCGTTGAGCGTCGGGTAGCCGCTGAAAGTTACCGAGTAGCCGCCGTTGGATTCGCCGCGGATTCGGGCGTGCGCGCCCAGCGGGAAGGTGGCTTTGTTGGTAATGTGGCCGAACGGGAAGCCGGTTAACACGGGCACTTTGGTGATGCGGCTGACGTTGTTGACCACCGATGTGAAGTCGTAGCTGCTGTCGTACACGTCGCGGATGGTGCCCATGCGGAAATCGCCGAACACGATGGCCTGCTGTTTCGACAATACGCCTGCCAAATGCAGGGTTTGCAGCATGCGCTCGATACGGTAGGGTTGTTCGCCGACGTCTTCCAAAAAGAGGATGCCGCCTTGAATATCGGGCATATAGGGGCTGCCCGCCAGCGAAGCGAGTACGCTG
This sequence comes from Neisseria sp. Dent CA1/247, assembly GCF_022870825.1. Taxonomy (NCBI): domain Bacteria; kingdom Pseudomonadati; phylum Pseudomonadota; class Betaproteobacteria; order Neisseriales; family Neisseriaceae; genus Neisseria; species Neisseria sp. Dent CA1/247. The sequence continues at coordinate 2,547,491 of NZ_CP091522.1, forward strand.
AGGTTGCCGCCCCACAATGTGCCTTCGGCGTTGAACTGCCTGCGTTGGATGGCATGTACGCTGATGGTGTTTTGGGCGTTGGTCACACCGCGGATAAACGAATCCATCGTATAAACGCTCGGTTCGGGTTTGCCGAATTCGCTATAAACCATCGGCCCCGCGAAACTGGGCATATTGCCTTTGGCCAGCAGGGCAAGCTGCACGGCGCACACGTCGCTGAACCCGAAAAACAACGTGCCGCGTTCGCGCATTTTGGCGCCCAAACGGGCAAAGTCGATGTGCGGCAGAATCCGCACGGCACCGTAACCGCCGCGCAAGCCCATCAACACTTTCGGTGCGGCGGCTTTGCCGAGGGCGATGTCTTGAAAATCGGCGATGCGTTCGCCGTCGGTGCCGGCGAAGCGTTGGTAGCGGCGGAAGCCCGCCTGCTGGTTGGTTACGGTGAATCCGGCGTTATACAGGCGGGTCAGGCCGGTTTCGGTGCGGCTTGCGTTTTCGGCAAAACCGGATGGGGCGACAACGCGCAATACGTTGTCGCCGCTGCGGGCAGGATAGGTACGTTTCGGTTGCACGGGTTTGGCCTGAGTGGATTGCGAACTGGGTTGGGTGGTGCCGCCGGTGCCGCAGGCGGTGAGAATGCCTGCGCCGGCTGCTGCGGCGGATGCTTTGAAAAAACTGCGGCGGGAAGGCTGCCAAGTCATGAAAATTCCTTGTAATGGTCGGGCGTGGTGCCGATATGTGTTGGTGCGGATTGTAAAACGGTGCCGATTTCAACACAACCGCGCGGGTTTGGTATTGAGGCCGTCTGAAAGCGAACTTCACTAAAGCAAACTTGCGGGCTTTGCTAACAATAAGTTTTAAGCCATTGAAGCGTGCAGCAGTTGTTTAAGCTGCGCCGTCCAATCTTCCGGCAAATCCAGATTGCCAGCCCGTTGCGGTACGGCCCAAATGGGCGCGGGAAAATGCGCGTCGTCGTTGAAACGGGCGATCACATGCCAATGCAGGTGCGGCACGACGTTGCCCAAGCTGGCGAGATTGATTTTGGCGGGCTGGAACACTTGGCGCATGGCGGCTTCAACGCGGTACACGGCTTCCATCAGCTCATGCCGTTCTTCGGGCTTGAGGTCGGTCATCTCGGCCACATGCGCGTTCCAAATCACACGGCAAAAGGCGGGGGCGTGCGTTTCGTTGTGGACGGCAATCACGCGCAAAGTGTCGTTTTGCCATAATACGTCTTCGTTTTCGGGGTGGCACAGCGGGCAGGTGGTGTTCATGGTGTGGCTTTCTCGGGTGTTTAAACCTGCAAATGTCTGCGGCCGTCTGAAATGAGTTTGCGGGTTTTTCCAAAACTTTTTCAGACGGCCTCTCTTTGTCTTTACATCAACACAATATCGTATTGCTCTTGGGTGTAGGCGGTTTCAACGGCAAGCGAAATGGGTTTGCCGATGAAGTCGATCAACATGGCGAGCGATTGCGATTCTTCGTCTAAGAATAAGTCGATCACATTGGGCGCGGCGAGAATGCGGAAGCTCTTGGCATCGTAGCGGCGGGCTTCGCGCACGATTTCGCGCTGGATTTCGTAGCACACGGTTTGCGGCGTTTTCAGACGGCCTCTGCCCTGACACGACGGGCAAGGCTCGCACAATACATGGCTGAGGTTTTCGCGGGTGCGCTTGCGGGTCAGCTCGACCAAGCCGAGGCTGGTGAAGCCGTTGAGCGTTACGCGGGTGCGGTCGAAACTCAGGGCTTTGGCCAGCTCTTGCAACACGGCTTCGCGGTGCGCGTCGTGCGCCATATCTATGAAATCAATGATGATGATGCCGCCGAGGTTGCGCAAACGCAGTTCGCGGGCGATGGTATGGCAGGCTTCGAGATTGGTGCGGAAAATGGTTTCGTCAAAGTTGCGCGCGCCGACAAAGCCGCCGGTGTTCACATCAATGGTGGTCATGGCTTCGGTGGCTTCGATAATCAGATAGCTGCCGAAATTGAGGTTGACGCGCGGTTGCAGGGCGCGGTTGATTTCCTGCTCGACATTGTGGGTTTCAAACAGCGGCCGGTCGCCTTTAAACAAGGTGATTTTGTCGGTCGCGCCTTGCACATACAGCTCGGCAAATTGGCGCATGCGCTGGTAGTTTTCGGTGGAATCGACCAAAATCTCGCGCGTGTTTTCGCTGAACATATCGCGCAGCACGCGCAGGCTCAAGGGCAAGTCTTGATAAAGCAGGGTTTCGGGCGGACGGGTTTTGGCCTGATGCTGGATGTTTTCCCACACTTTGGTCAGGTAGTCGATGTCGGCCTGCAATTCGGCATCGGTGGCGGTTTCGGCGCTGGTGCGGATGATATAGCCCTGCCCCGAACCGTCTTGCGGCAACAGGCTTTCCAAACGGCTGCGCAAGGTGTTGCGCTCGTCTTCGTCTTCGATGCGCTGCGAGATGCCGATGTGGTCTTCCTGCGGCAGATGCACGAGAAAGCGCCCTGCCAGCGAAATCTGCGTGGAAAGGCGCGCGCCTTTGGTGTTGATGGGGTCTTTAATTACCTGCACCAATACCGACTGCCCTTCAAACAGCATGTGTTCGATACGCTGGGTTTCTTCGGGATTGCGGCGCTGTTCCAACACATCGACAATGTGCAGAAACGCGGCGCGCTCAAGGCCGATGTCGATAAACGCGCTCTGCATGCCGGGCAGCACGCGGCGCACGACGCCGAGATAAATGTTGCCGACCAAACCGTGGCCGCTGTTGCGCTCGATATGCAGTTCGCAAATATTGTTTTCTTCAAGAATGGCCACGCGCGTTTCCTGCGGCGTGATGTTGACGAGTACGGTTTCGGGCGGGCGCACCGTGTCTTTGGGCAAGGGAATACCGTTTAACATAAGTCGCTCTTTAAATATAAAAATACTTTTGCAATCGGCCTCGAAGAAAAAGACGATGGCAAAAGTGTTCTTGAAACGTCTCAATGATACGCTAAAGGCATGCTTTAATAAACCTTCACAGCATGATGCACGGGGGGGCGTTTTACCGAATCTGCAATACAAACCGACAGCAGGAAAGTTTGAGGCCGTCTGAAAACAGTTTCAGACGGCCTGCCATTAAATAATGGGAACGGTTAGTTTATAAATCCAAATCGGCTTTATATTCAATCACACCCTGCTTATTGCGTTCGATAGACACATCCAGCGCCTGATTGCGGCGTTTGAATTTCAAATCGGCATCGTCGCCTTTGATATCGGATTCAACCACTTCAAAACCATGCTGGCGTGCATGGGCGCGCACCCGGTCAACCAAATGCGCCACGCTGGTGTTGCCCGCGTCGATACGGAACTCGGCTTCATAGCCGCCGTCGCTCTGTTTGTCGGCTTTCACAACTTTCGCGCCGCGCGGCTGGAAAATCTCGCCCGGCAGCGGAGCCGCCACCGCAGCGGCGGAGAAAAGTGCCATAATGCCTGTGATCAAAAGGGTTTTCGACTGTTTCATCATTACACCTTCATTCAGATTACATGTTGATTCTATTGAAAGTGCGCACAATATAACCACGGCCCCCGCACGCATCAAGCCGTTAAACTTTGTTTTACGCCCATGCTGCATTTGGCTGCTTTATACTTACACTTCATTTCACAAATAGCATGAATATGACGGGAACTTTAGCCCGAAATTCTGTTCGAGGCCGTCTGAAAAGCGGTTCAGACGGCCTCAAGCCCACTTTGGGGAAAGCACAATGAAACAACGCATTATTGACAAACTCAACCACATCGCCCTCACCGAACCGCTGCATTTCCTGCTCGCAGCTGAAAGCGGCAGCCGTGCTTGGGGCTTTGCTTCGCCCGATAGCGATTACGATGTGCGCGCCGTGTATATCAGGCCGTCTGAATATTATTTGGGCATCGAAGAGCGGAAAGACACTTTTGAATTTATTGAAGACCAATGGTTTGACGTCGGCGGCTGGGACATCCGCAAAGCCCTGCGCCTGCTGCGCAAAAGCAATGCCGTGCTGCTCGAATGGCTGCGTTCGCCCATTGTGTATTGCCAAGACGATGAATTTATCCGCGACATCAACGCCCTGCTGCCGCAATACGCCCAAGCCGCGCCGCTGTTGCACCATTACCGCGGCATTGCCGGCAATGCTTTGAAAAGCATGGATTTGAACGGCGAAATCCGCCTGAAAAAATGGTTTTACATACTGCGCCCCTTGCTGGCCGCCCGCTGGGCTGTGCTCGAAGGCGGCGTACCGCCGATGACGTTGAACGAATTAATGCAAACTTGGGGCAGCACCGCCAAAAACGAAATTGCCGCCTTGGTGTCGCTAAAATCGGAAAAAGACGAAAGCTACCGCCACCGTTTAAGCCCGGCTTTGGTCAAACTGACGCTGGATTTGGCACAAGAAGTGGCCGAACTGCAAGCCGCGCCCGTACACGAAACAGACACCGCCCCGCTGGATGAATTGTTTAGAAAAACGCTGAAGCGGCCGGATGCGGGTTGCTGAATACCCGCTGAACATTCCATCTGCCGCAACCGAAGGCAAGCCGAGACCTTATTTAATCAGTACACATCACATACACCACCACGAGGCCGTCTGAAATATGTTGACCATCAACGATTTGCAGCAACACAAGCTTATTCTCTTTGAAGCCGTGTCCGGCAGCCGCGCCTACGGTTTGGACACGCCCGAATCCGACACCGACATCAAAGGCGTATTTTATTTGCCGCGCCGGCTGTTTTACGGTTTGGACTACATTCCGCAAGTGAGCAACGAAACCAACGATATCGTGTATTACGAATTGGGGCGGTTTATCGAACTGCTGTTGGCCAGCAACCCCAACACGCTGGAGCTGCTGGCCTCCCCGCCCGAATGCGTACGCATCCGCTCCCCCTTGATGGATGCGTTCAAACCCGAGTGGTTTATCTCGCAAGCGTGCCGGCAAAGTTTCGCCGGCTATGCTTACGGTCAAATCAAAAAAGCCCGCGGCTTGAACAAAAAAATCGTCAACCCGATACCGCCCCTTAAAAAAACCGTACTCGATTTCTGCCACATCGTCAGCGGCGCGCAAACCGTTCCCCTAACCGAATGGCTCGAACAGCAAGGCTTGCGGCAACAGGAAATCGGTTTGAGCAACATCAACCATGCCCGCCACCTCTACGCCGTTTTCCACGATTCAGACGGCCTCAAAGGCTATCGCGGCATCATGCAGAAAGAAGAAGCCAACAACCTGCTGCTCAGCAGCATCCCGCCCGGCGAAACGCCGTTGGCCTACTTATCGTTTAACCAAGACGGTTACAGCAGCTACTGCCGCGAATACGCCTCTTACCGCCAATGGGAAAACGAACGCAACGAAACCCGTTACAGCGGAACACAAGCCCACGGACAAGGCTACGACGCCAAAAACATGATGCACACCTTCCGCCTGCTGGAAACCGCGCTCGACATCGCCCGCCACGGCGAAATCCGCGTCCGCCGCCCCAACCGCGAAGCCCTGCTGGCCATCAAGCGCGGCGAATTTGCCTACGATACGCTCACCGCACAAGCAGAAGCTTTGATGCAGCAGCTAGATGCGCTGTTTGAACAATCCGCTCTGCCGGAACACGTCAACCGCGATGCAGCACTGGCGGCTTTGGTTAAGGTGCGGGAGGATATTTATTGCGGCGGCTTTGAATCCACACAAAACTAAGGCGGTTGAAAACCAGCCAATTCAGGCAATTTCAAACAAAATAAAATGCCAACCGACCGGTTGGCATTTTATTTAAATGTGCAACATGAATAGGACAAAGCAAACGATTAACGTTGACCGCCAAAGCCTACTTGAACGTCTTCCTGCTCAATCCCTTGTTCACTATTACCCGGTTTGACGAAATCGGCGACACCGATAACTTCTTGAGCGTTGGGGCCGAATATACTTAAGGAATATTCACCTTTGCCCAATTTTTCAGACACAGCCGCTCCGGCGATTTCTCCGCCGTTTTTAAGCACCGGATGTTTATCTGTGATTGGTTTGATAGATGCTTGATTCAGCTTGATATCACCGAATTCCTTCATGCCGGAAATGCTGCCGCTACCCTCTCTTTTTTCAAAGTTGATGGTATATTTCAGCGTGCCTTCGGCTTTTTCATTGAATGCCTTACCGTTGTAGGTATAAACACCTTCTTTTGGAAGCTTGCCGTACGGAGTAATATGGCCGTTCATCAAACCTACATCATCAAAACCGAATGTGTTTTCTTCTTCAACTTGATCCGGCTCAGCAGGATCAAATGATTTTTTAATGAAGGTGCCGGCAAATACGGAATAGTTTTGCTTATAAAGACGTAATTCGCCTTCGGAAACGGTTTTATAGCTGGGAGAACTGCCCACGGTTTGGGTTATGGATGATTTGAAAGGCAGCGTGCTCAAACCGGGCTTTAAACCGGAGAGGTCGATTTTATCTTTACTGCGGTAAGTTTTTCCGTTTAATTGCAGCTCATAATTACTGCTGATGGTCTTTTCGGAACTGATCAATTCTCCGTTAAGATACTTATTAGACGTGTCGATGACTTTATTTTCAAAATCAGGAACGGTCAAAAACGAATAACCGTTTGAAACCTGTTGTGCGGCAGGAGCATTTCCGCTTTCTCTTTTCATGGCATCTGCCATTTCAGAAGCGTTGGACGCACCCTGTGCTGAAGGACGAGCAACTTTGCCGCTGCCGCCGCAAGCTGCCAGCAATAAAGCAGACGCCGCACACATAACAAAAGAAGTTTTATTCATGACTTTCCTTTTTAATATTATCTTTTGGAAATGTATTTTAACATAAATTAAAATAAATAATTAATTTTTGAATAATAGTTTACATATTAATCATTTTGAATTTTAAGAAAAACATGCCACTTTCCAACACCCCTTCCCCCTACACCGGACGTTTCGCCCCCAGCCCTACGGGGTTGCTGCATATCGGTTCGTTGCTGACCGCCCTTGCTTCGTATGCCGATGCCAAAGCGCACGGCGGGCGGTGGCTGGTACGCATGGAAGACCTCGACCCGCCTCGCGAAATGGCCGGGGCGGCCGACGATATTCTGCGTACACTGGAGGCGTTCGGTTTCGAGTGGGACGGCGAAGTGGTTTACCAAAGCCGCCGTTATGGTCTTTATGAAGAGGCATTAGGCCGTCTGAAAAAACAAGGGCGGGTGTATCCCTGCTATTGCAGCCGTAAAGACTGGCAGGCGGCGGCGCGGATGGGGGCGGACGGGTTTGTTTATAACGGACGCTGCGGCCAAGCGGATTACAGGCCGTCTGAAAACGATTTGACCAAAACACCTGCGTGGCGGCTGCGTGTGCCGGACGGGGAAATCGGCTTTGACGATGAAATTGTCGGACATTACGCCCAAAATCTGGCACGCGATATCGGCGATTTTGTTTTGCTGCGTGCCGACGGTTATTGGGCTTATCAGTTGGCGGTGGTGGCAGACGATGCCGAGCAAGGCATCACACATATTGTGCGCGGACAGGATTTGCTGGTGTCAACGCCGAGGCAGATTTGGCTGCAACGCTGCTTGGGCGCGGATACGCCGCACTATGCTCATCTGCCTTTATTGGTGAACAAGCAGGGGCAGAAATGGTCGAAACAAACACTTGCGCCTGCATTGGATGTGAATCAGAGGGAACGGCTGTTGCGGCAGGTTATGGCTTACCTGAATCTGCCTGCCGCGCCGGAAGTGGAGAGGCCGTCTGAATTATTGGCATGGGCGGTGCAACATTGGGATATGCGCAAAGTGCCGAAAACGGCTTTGTGTACGGAAACGGATTAAACGGCTCAACCGCCCGTATGTATCGTGCTGTTGTCTTTTTTGTGTTTGAAATATTCGCGCATCGAACCGCTGCTGCCGACGGGCGTGTCCTGCTCAAACTGCCAAATCATTTTGCTGCCGTTTCCGATGGGATGCGAACCGCGCAAGCCGATATAACTGCCCAAATCTTCGACGGCAGTGCGGGTAACGTGGCTGCTGCCATGCGTTTTGGTTTGCGACACGGCAACGCCGCTGCGGATATTGCCGTAGAGTTGGACGTCGGCGGATGCGGTCATTGGAGCGAACACCAATAATGTGATAAGGGTTTTGATATACATGGTTCGGCCTTTGAAAAACTCTGTCGCAAAATATTGTACAGTAAAACATCAACGGGCTTGTCTAAGCTAAAACAGGCATCCGTCTATTCTATATATAAAGTATGTCGGCACATCGGGCATTGCCATGATAAGGCCGTCTGAAAAAAGGAGACCCATCCATGCATACCGTGAGAGTTGCCGCTATTCAAATGGTGTCGGGCATTGACCCCGAAGCCAATATCCAAACCATGCAACGCTTGGTTGCCAAAGCCGCCGCCGCAGGTGCCGCGTGGGTATTGTTGCCCGAATACTGGCCGTTGATGGGCAAAAACGATACAGACAAGCTCGCGTTTGCCGAAACTTTGGGCGCAGGAACATTTCAGACGGCCTTAAGCGAAGCAGCCAAACAAAACGGCGTCGTTCTCTTCGGCGGAACCATACCCTTACAAAGCCCGGACGCTAATAAAGTGTTGAACACCATGACGGTGTACAACCGCAGCGGAGAATGTGTCGGCGCCTACAACAAAATACATTTGTTCGGCTACTCAGGCTTGGGCGAACGCTATTCCGAAGCCGACACCATAACAGCCGGGCAGGAAGTTCCCCGTTTTGCAGCCGACGGCATCAGCTTGGCCGCAGGCGTGTGCTACGACTTGCGCTTCCCCGAGTTTTTCCGCGCCCAACTACCCTTCGACGTACTCTTACTTCCCGCCGCTTTCACCTACACCACCGGCAAAGCCCATTGGGAACTGCTCCTCCGCGCCCGCGCCGTAGAAAACCAATGCTACGTGATTGCCTCTGCACAAGGCGGCGTACACGAAAGCGGCAGACGCACATACGGCCACAGCATGATTATCGACCCGTGGGGCGAAGTGCTGGACGTACTGCCAGAGGGCGAAGGCATGGTGATCGCCGAACTCGATGCCGCACGGCTCAACAGCGTCCGCACACGCCTACCTGCTTTAAGCCACCGCTGCTTATAGCCTAAGAACCTTTGCCCCCATCTGCGGCGCATTTCTGCGTTGTGCGTTTATGCCCTAAAGGTACTGCCCGCTCGTTTGCCTATCGTGTGATATGTCTGCCCCCGCTGCGCTGCTACACCTTGAACTGCATCCACATCTGAGGGTTTTGCAAAGGTCTCAACCCGATATTTCAGCAAGCCCATAACATCAACAGCGTGCCAAACGGTTTAGTACCGGCGCACGCTGTTTTACCGTCTGTCTATTGATTTCAAGCAGTCTGGCAAACAAGGTTAAACATCCATTCCGTCTTTTTATCCATACATAGCTTCCATATCTACATCTACTTCATTAACCATATCGAGCCGTAAAGTGTGAAACATCATCAGACCCAAGAAAAAAATATAGATAAAATTATTTCGTTTTTATGCAAATAACATTTAAATTTCGCATCAACAACTATGCCTAAAAGCCTACACAAACCCCGACAAATCCCGTCATAAATCAAAAAAAGTGTAAAAAATGCAACAGTTTTTCACACCTTTTTAGAAAGAGAAAAACCCTCCAAATCACAAAATATTCATTATTCATAAATAAATGAATTGAATATTTCCTATATTAAATTCAGCCAAAGCCCACGAAATTTTATGCCATATTATTAAATAATTTAAATTTAATCATATAAATTTAAATTTGTTCAAATATTGAAAAGAAACATTAAGAATTTAATGTAAAAATGTAAAGATAATAACCTATAAAGTACTTTTATTTAATATAACACAAGTTAATTTAAATATTTGATTAGGATATTTGCAAGAGAAAGGAAAGTTTTGATTGTCAGAATTTACTTTAGTCAAATGCAGTTAAGCTTTATTATGGGGATAAAGAAACGGATAAGAGTAAGCAATGAAATTGGACGGTTCTGTTTGGGTTTCATTAATTTTTGTTTTAACTGTATCGGGAGCGGTTATGCATACCTATGCAAAACCGCTTGAATGGCCGGAGTTAAGAGTTGGTTGAAGGCTTAAACGATACTCTTTAGTTTGGGAGATAACCATGAACCATAAAAATGTTCACACCAATGTAAAACCCCGTTTGCTGGCAACTTCTATTGCTGTCGGCCTGATGGCTTTTGCTTCCGGTGCACAAGCCAGCATTCCGTATTTTGCCGTGAATACCAATGGTGTCGTACGCGGTAACCATAAAAGCGAAGGTGCTACCAGTGACAACGCTATCGCTATCGGCCCGAACGCATCTTCTAGCGGTTTAGGTTCTACTGCAATCGGTACAGGAACAACTGCCAGCGGCGGTAGTGCTATCAGCGTAGGTAGCTATTCTGCTGCATCCGGTGTATCTGCGATTGCCGTTGGTGAGCACACTCAAGCAACCGGCTATGGTGACAGCTCTTTCGGTCGTAAATCAAAAGCAACTGGCGGCAACAGCACCGCTCTCGGTTCGACTGCTACTGCATCAGGTAATAATGCTACCGGCGTGGGTGCTTTCTCTCAAGCAACCGGCGATCGCTCTTTTGCTGCGGGCGGCAGTGCAAAATCTAGCGGTATCAGTTCTGTTGCTGTAGGTTCTTTTGCTAACGGTTCAGGCAAAGTAGCAACCGCTATCGGCGCATCATCGATAGCCAGTGGCGATACTTCTATTGCTATGGGTAACTGGGCTCAGGCCTCAGAAACCAATGCTGCTGCTATCGGTCAAAGTGCTAAAGCAACTGCCGTCAACAGCGTTGCCTTCGGTAAAAGTGCTACCGCCAGCCAAACACAAGCCATTGCCATCGGCGCTGCTTCTCAGGCCAGCGGTGCCAATTCAGCCGCAATGGGTTCTCGTGCCCGTGCAACTGCACAGGACGGCGTAGCGTTGGGTAACAATGCTGTTGCAAGCCTTTCTAACTCAGTAGCTTTGGGTGCTAACTCTGTAACTTCAGCCTATGTTGACACCAATTCTGCTACGGTAGGCGGCCTGACTTACGGCGGCTTTGCCGGTAACGCTCCTGTGGGTACAGTAGGTGTAGGTTCTGTAGGTGCCGAGCGTACTATCAGCCATGTAGCTGCTGGCCGCATTACTCCGACCAGCACCGATGCGATCAACGGTAGCCAACTGTACAGCCTGTCTGAAAAAGTTAACCAAAACGCCGGTAACATTACCAATATCAACAACCAAATCACCAACATCAACAACAAAGTTGGCGACATGGACAAAGACCTGCGTGCGGGTATCGCCGGTGCTACTGCTATCGGTTTCTTGCAACGCCCGAACGAAGCCGGTAAGAGCTTGGTATCTGCCGCTGTGGGCGGTTACAAAAACCAACAAGCTTTGGCAGTGGGTTATGCACACAACTCTGACAACAACAAGTGGTCTACCAAGTTCGGTGTGGGTGTGAACACCCGTAAAGACGTGAACTGGGGCGCCAGCTTGGGCTATCAGTGGTAATGACTTGCGAGGCCGTCTGAAACGGGCGGCCTGTTTAAGCTAAAGAATGAATCGAATCAAAGAATGATCGAAAGGAAACCATAATGAAACTGTCTGCAATGATTGTACCTTTGGCTGCTGCGTTGGCACTGGCGGCTTGCGGCAACTTGAGCAAAGTTAGCAAAGAAGGCACGACCGACAATCCGGTATGGCCTAACCCTGAAAAAACCACTTTCCGCCACAGCGGTTCACAACACGGTTCTTGGCCGAACTGGGATAACGTGCGCCAAATCGAAGCCGGCATGAACAAAGATCAAATCTACAACCTGATCGGCCGCCCGCACTTCAATGAAGGCCAATACTTCGTACGCGAGTGGGACTACCTGTTCAACTACCGCGAAGACGGCCAACACAAGACTTGCCAATACAAAATCTTGTTTGACAAGAAGATGAACGCTCAAAGCTTCTTCTGGCTGCCCGAAGGCTGCGGCCCGAAAGCCAAAGCACCCGAAGTAGTTCGCGAAGTTATCATCCGTGAAGTGGAAACTTCTCCGAAGCGCATCCGCCAATAATTCGTGATGAAAAATTGTGCAGTAATTGCCGCCGTGCTGCTTGGCCTGAGCGTTCATGCTCAGGCGGGCAGCACGCCGCATTTGAAGCGTAAAGCAGTGGTGCATACCGACAGGGCGGAATTGTGTTTGGAAAACAACCGCTGCTACCCTGTGCTAATCGGTAAAACCACGCCCAAGGGTACGTTCGACCTGAATATCGTCAAAACCAACTGGCGCGGCTACGGCGGCGACGTGATGAAATTCAAGGAAGAAGGCAACTTCATGTTTGCCGTTCACCGCGTGTGGACGCTGAAACCTGAAGAGCGGCGTTTGGAAAGAATCGCCTCCCCCAAAGTGAAAGACCGCATCATGACCAACGGCTGCATCAATGTAACCGATGATCTGTATGAAAAACTCAAAGCTTACTTCGTGCTCGAAGTATTGTAATGCTTGAGAGCAAGGCAACAATATCAAAAGGCCGTCTGAAATATTTTCAGACGGCCTTTTCTTTATGCGCCGCAGCTTAACGCTCCAAATGCAAAAACTGCATGTGGCGTTCGTATTGGTTCAGAATATCGATAATAATCTGCTCTTTGGTGTAGCCGACGATATCGTAATCCTGACTGCCTTCGTTCAAAAACACTTCAGCACGGTAGTATTTTTCCTGCTCGCTCTGCGGCGCGATATTACCGGCTTGCCCCAGCGCAAACACAGGCTTGATGGCCTCAATTAGCCGTACTTCATAGAGAAAATCCACTTCTTCGCCGTGCAGCACTTCCAGCTTGAATACATGGTTTTCTTTATCTTCCGTCAGCTTGGTTTCAATGCCTTTTTCCTGTAACTCGTGCGCCACTTCGAGCATGGCCGGTTGCAGCTCTTGCACCATAAAGCGCTGTGCGGTCTTCGCGTTGGGAAAATCCACCAAACGGCTCAGGCGGTTGCGCCAATTGCGACCGTCGTCGAGCACCATCGCTTTGTCGATTTGGGTAGCTTTACGTTTATTGCCTTCTTGGCGCAGGCAGATCCACATCGAAATCATGTACACCACCAAAATCAGCGAAAACGGCAACCCTGCCACCACCGACACGGATTGCAGCGAGCTGAAACCGCCGGCAAACAGCAGGCCGAGTGTAACCAAACCTGTGGCTGCCGCCCAAAACAAGCGCAGCCAAATCGGCGCATCGGCACCGGAAGCCAAGTTGCGCGAACTCAAATTCGCCAACACCAGCGCGCCCGAGTCGGCAGACGTAACAAAGAAAATCAGCCCGATAATCACCGCCATAAACGACCACAGCGAAGAGAGCGGATAATGCTCAAACAGCGCAAACATGCCCATCGCCGGGTTTTCCAGCGCCGTTTTGCCCAGCTCTACCGCGCCGTTGTTCACCAACTCAATCGCGCTGTTGCCGAAAATCGAGAACCAAGCAAAGATAAAGCCGAGCGGGATAAACATCACGCCGAACACAAATTCGCGCAAGGTACGGCCGCGCGAAATGCGGGCGATAAACAGGCCGACAAACGGCGCCCATGCCACCCACCAAGCCCAGAAGAAAATCGTCCACGCCGATTTCCATTCCGCACCTTTGTCGCCGGCGTAGGCATACACTTGAAACGTTTTGCCGAGCAGCGTTTGGAAATAATCGCCGATGTTTTCCGTGAGCGCGTTCAGCAGAAATACCGACGAACCCATTACCAACAGCGCGATCAGCAGAAACGTCGCGCCCAGCATATTGATTTCAGACAGACGCCGCACGCCGCGCTCCACGCCCGACATGGCCGACAAACCGGCGACCACCACCACCGAAATGATGATTGCCGCCTGCACAAACTGGCTGCCGGGAATGCCGAACACATGGCTCAAACCCGCGTTGGCCTGCAACACGCCGATACCCAAGCTGGTGGCAATACCCAACAGCGTACACACCACACCGAAGGTATCCACCGTATTGCCCAGCCAGCCGTCGGTACGTTTTTGGCCGAACACCGGCACCAACGCACTGCGCAGCGCAAGCGGCATGTTTTTGCGGTAGGCAAAATAAGCCAACGCCATACCGATTAAGGCGTAAATGCCCCAGCCGTGCAAACCCCAGTGCAGAAACGTCTGCGCCAACGCCGCGCGGGCCGCTTCGGGTGTGCCGCCTTCGCCGACATTGGGCGTGAGATAGTGGGTCAGCGGTTCGGACGCGCCGAAAAACAGCAAATCAATGCCGATACCGGCAGAAAACAGCATCGCCGCCCATGCCAAAAAAGGGAAATCGGGTTTGTCTTGGTCTTTGCCGAGTTTGATATCGCCGTAGCGCGACATGCCGACAAACAGCGAAAAAATCGAATACGCCGCCACCACCAGCATGTAATACCAGCCGAAATGGTCGGAAACCCAGCGCAACGAATTGCCGAGCACTGCCTCGCCGACGGCGGGGAAAAGAATGGTAAACAGAATCAGGGCGACGGTAATCACCGAAGCGGCGACAAAAACGGTTTTGTTCACCGCCAACTTGGGCGCTTCCGCCGCTTCAGGGTTGGGTGCACTGTGCATGTGTGTCCTCCTTTTATTATGGTTTTGAGATTTTCAGACGGCCTCGATAGGCTGGGATGGCTTGAGGCCGTCTGAAAAAATCTTTTGAACGGTTTGCGGCTGCGAAACCACACAACCGAATGACCTTGCTTTTACTTCTCAGGCGGGGATAGCTGATCACTAATCCGCTCCATCATCAATCCACTTACATCACAACCATACCGTCATACTCGGGCTTGACCCGAGTATCTCGAGTTTCAGTAACTTTAGGAGATACTCGGGTCAAGCCCGAGTATGACGATCGTACTATTTTTAAGTTGATTCACTATATTTAAGAAACATCCATCATTTCAGACGGCCTCAACCGACCCCTACGCCTTACGCTTCGCTTCGCCTCGAACAGGCGCGCCGTTAGCCACATAATAATCCGCCGTCGATTTCGGCAACGGCTGGCGGCCGCGGATTTTGTCGGCGATTTTCTCTGCCAACATAATCGTCGTGGCGTTCAAATTACCCGTGATGATGTTCGGCATAATCGACGCATCGACCACGCGCAGGCCGTCGATGCCGTGCACGCGGCCTTCGCCGTCCACCACCGCATCGTTGCCCTCGCCCATCGCGCAGGTACACGAAGGATGGTAAGCCGTTTCGGCGTGTTGGCGCACATATTCGTCAAGCTGCTCGTCGGTTTGGATGTTTTCAGACGGCGTGATCACCGCGCCGCGGTAACGGTCGAGCGCGGGTTGGTTCATGATTTCGCGCGTGATGCGGATGGCGGCGCGAAACTCTTCCCAATCCTGCTCGTGGCTCATGTAGTTGAACAGAATGCTCGGATGCTCCGCCGGATTGCGCGACTTCAGCTTGATGCGGCCGCGGCTGGGCGAACGCATCGAGCCGACGTGTGCCTGAAAACTGTGCGACTTGCTGGCGTTGCGGCCGTCGTAGCGCACGGCAATCGGCAGGAAGTGATATTGGATATTCGGCCACTCGAATTTTTCATGCGAACGGATAAAACCGCCGCCTTCAAAATGATTGGTCGCGCCCAAACCCGTGCCCATCAACAGCCATTCCGCGCCGATGGCAGGCTTGTTCCACCAATTCGTCGCCGGCGCAATCGACACCGGCTCTTTGCACTCATACTGCATGTAAAGCTCGAGATGGTCTTGCAGATTATTGCCCACACCCGGCAAATCCAACACCTCGCTCACGCCCGCCTCACGCAGCCATTCGCCCGGGCCGATGCCGCTGCGTTGCAGAATCTGCGGCGACGCAATCGCACCGGCGCACAGCAGCACTTCGCGGCGCACTTCGATGCTGTGCGTTTGGTTTTGGTGGGTAAAGCGCACACCGCGCGCGCGTTTGCCGTCAAACAAAATCGTGTCGGTGAGCGCGCCGGTGAGAATCGTCAGCCGCTCGCGGTGTTTGGCCATATCCAAATAACCGCGCGCAGTAGAAGAACGGCGGCCGCGCGGCGTAACAAACCTGTCCATCGGGCCGAAGCCTTCCTGCTGATAGCCGTTCAAATCGTCGGTACGCGGATAGCCTGCATCCACGCCTGCCTGAATCATCGTCTCAAACAGCGGATTCACATTCGGCTTGGCAGTAGTTACATGAATCGGGCCGCTGCCGCCGTGGTAATCGTTTTCGCCCGCATCACGGTGTTCGGCCTTTTTGAAATAAGGCAGGCAGTCGAGATACGTCCAATCTTCCAAACCGGGAATTTTCGCCCAATGGTCGAAATCCAGCGCATTGCCGCGGATATAGCACATGCCGTTAATCAACGAAGAACCGCCCAAACCCTTGCCGCGCCCGCAATCCATACGGCGGTTGTTCATAAACGGTTCGGGGTCGGTTTTGTAGCCCCAGTTATACGTCAAACCCTGCAACGGCATCGCCAACGCCGCCGGCATCTGCGTGCGGAAATCCAAACGGTAGTCGGGCAGGCCGGCTTCCAGCAGCAGCACGGATACATTTTCGTCTTCCGTCAGCCGCGCCGCCAACACATTGCCCGCACTGCCCGCGCCGATGATGATGTAGTCGTAAGTGGATTTTAGAGTCATGGGTTTCCTTTTCTTTTAGTGTGTGGTTTTCAGACGGCCTCAACATTTAGGCCGTCTGAAAAGTCAATATAGTCAATCAGCAACTTTTACTGCGATGTAGTTGCGTTTCTGCTCCGATAGCAAGATTGTGTGTAAACCGCCAAAGCGGTAACGGAATCGGTTCATGCTGCTTATACGGCACAACCGCCGCTTTCAATCAAAAAGTAGTTAAGTCGCCATGTTTTGTATGCTTGGTTTGAGAGACAAAATAACAAAACGTTCGTCTAAAACCTTCACTCAAAATTATTGTTCTTTACATACTCGTCATTTTTCGTAAAAGAATTTAATTTACCGAAACCTAATGACAGTTTTGCGCTCACTAATCATCTAACCAATTTATTAAATAACCTCAAAAAACTTTGGATAAATAAATCTAATAAATCAGTAAATTATCACATTGTTATTTAATAAATTTAATCATCATAAACTCTTCTCTGCTAAAGATATTTCCCTAATGAGCAAAGAACTAAAATATCGCGCCGATATAGATGGTTTACGCGCTATTGCCGTATTGGCAGTCATTGTTTTTCATATCAATAACCAGTGGATGCCGAGCGGTTATTTAGGTGTCGATATTTTTTTCGTTTTGTCCGGTTATCTGATTACCAAAATCATCAGCAAAGAAATGCTGCGCGGCAGCTTTTCTTTTATTGATTTTTACAAACGGCGAGCAAAACGCATTTTGCCGGTATTTATTTTCGTGCTTTTGTGTACCACGATTGCCGCTGCCATTTTTTTCCTCCCCGCCGACTTCAAGCAATACCTTAAATCTACGGTCGCCTCGCTGATGTTTGCCGCCAACCTGTTTTTTGCACGGCGCGGCGGTTATTTCGAGGTTTCATCTGCGGAAAGACCTTTGCAGCACATTTGGTCTTTATCGTTGGAAGAGCAGTTTTACTTTGTGTTTCCCGTTTTACTGTTGGGCTTTTACCGTTTCAGACCCAACAGCAACGGGCGCAATTTTATTATTCTGTTAATCTCGCTCAGCCTCCTCTCCGCTTTCTTGCCCACTTTCGGTATGGATGCTTACTTCCTGCCTCATGTACGCGCTTACGAATTGCTGATCGGGTCGCTGTTTGCCTTTATCCCCTCTTTAACAAAGCGCATACCCAATATACTCAATTGGGCGATGTTGGCCGTCGTTGCAGCTATGCTCTTTCTTCCCGGCGGTTTGTTACCCGGAGGCGGCTACATCGAACGCCTGCTCTGCTGCTTTGCCGTCGGTTTGCTGATTTACTCCGGTGCTCAAGCGCAAACCCAACACGGTTTTAATGCATCCAAACTGCTTTGCCATCGTGCCCTTGTCGGTATCGGCTTAATCTCATATTCGCTGTATCTGTGGCACTGGGTGGTGCTTTCAATCATGCGCTATGTGTATATGGACTACGATTTGCCGGGCGGAGCCATTATTTGTGCCGTGATCGCAACGTTTGTGCTGTCTGTGCTTTCGTACAAGCTGGTGGAATCTCCCGCCCGCCATATCAAAAACTTTACCGACAAAAAATTCACTCTGAGCATGGCCGCCTATTTCGCGCTACTCGCACCGATAGCCGCCTATCTCTTTACTACAAAACCGACACAGTTTGAAAATGAATTTGATTTGGCCGTCAGCAGTAAAATCTGTGCGGACGATATTCACAAAACCGATTGCGCCGTAGGTTTTAAAAC
Source organism: Neisseria sp. Dent CA1/247 (assembly GCF_022870825.1). Lineage (NCBI taxonomy): Bacteria > Pseudomonadati > Pseudomonadota > Betaproteobacteria > Neisseriales > Neisseriaceae > Neisseria > Neisseria sp. Dent CA1/247. Next base: position 2,565,769 of record NZ_CP091522.1, read on the forward strand.
CGGCAGGCCGTCTGAAATTATCGTTATCGGCGATTCCCATGCCGCCCACTTTGAAGAATTTTTCGACAAAGTCGGCCAACATGAAAAATGGTCTGCCGATATCGTTTCCTCCAACAGTTGCGCCGCCGTATTCAATTTCCGCCTGCCCGCCGACGACCGCCGCGCAGAACGCTGCAACGAATACACCGACCACATTGCAAACCGTGTGAAAGACTATCCCAACGTGTTCATTGCCGGCCGCTGGTTTTTACATTACGACAAACCGGATTATCTGCAATATTTCGAACAAACCCTGCAAACCCTGCTCAAAGACGGCAAGAAAGTTTACGTATTTGCCGATACGCCCATGTCGCCCCAAATTCCGTTGCGCCGCTACTATCTGAAACAACGCCTCGGATTAGACGTCGACTATGTTTCAGAGAGAAAAAAGGCCGAAGTCAAACGCTCGGCAGAAGCCGACAAATTGATCGAAGATATCGTTAAAAAATATCCCGAAGTTAAATGGGTCGATGTAAGCGCTTATATCCCAGAAGACAAAACCATCAACGGCCTGCCGATTTACCGCGACAATGATCACCTAAACCCCTATGGCTCGCGCAAACTGGCAGAAATGTATATCCGCGACCGGCAGACTTTGCTGCAATAAGCCGCCATCCGAGTCTGCATCAGGCTTAGAGGCCGTCTGAAAAGATGATGTGGGTGTGGATTATTTAGAAAGCTAATCCAAACATTCGACATGAATGTCATACATATGCTTCTGCGCCTGTGCCAACAAGCTATCCCATTCTTCAGACGGCATCACGTCGTAGCCCAGACGGGCTAAAGCCCGGTCGAGCGTGTCCTGCAAAGCCCATACGGCGCGCCGCTCTTCTTCCGTCCACGTTTCGTATTCGCGCAGGGCGGAAAGCCTGTCTGAAAGCGTTTGACACAACATCAGCACATGGCCGAGGCTGAGTTCGACGTTTACTGTGTGCCGCATGGAATGGTCGGGCTTCATGGCAATCCTTTGGGATGAAAGGCCGTCTGAAAAATAAGAAGTATCGGTTTTTCAACCGGCCTGAATTAAACTGCTTTTCAGACGGCCTCAAAACACAGATTGATAATCCCCCAGCTCCACCAGCACCGATTTGGTTTGGGTGTAGTGCATCAGCGTTTGGACGCCGTTTTCGCGGCCGATGCCGGATTGTTTGTAGCCACCCACGGGCATTTGTGCGGGCGATTCGCCCCAAGCGTTGATCCAGCAGATGCCTGCCTGAAGCCGGCCGACGATGCGGTGGGCGCGTTTTACGTCGGGCGTAACCACGCCTGCGGCCAAGCCGTATTCGGTGTTGTTGGCGCGCACGATCACTTCTTCTTCGGTGGTGTAGGCCAAAATGCTCATCACGGGGCCGAAGATTTCTTCGCGGGTGATGGTCATGTCGTCGGTGCAGTCTGTGAACACGGTGGGCGCAACGTAAGCGCCGTTTGCCATGCCGTTTTCTTTCAGACGGCCTCCGCCCGCTAAAAGACGCGCGCCTTCGGCTTTGCCTTTTTCGATATAGGCCAACACTTTTTCCATGTGCGGAAAACTCGCCAACGGGCCGAAGTTCACGTTTTCGTCGAGCGGGTCGCCGGCGCGGATGCGGGCTACGCGCTCCAACACTTTGGCTTCAAACGCTTCTTTTTTGTTCACCGGCACAAACACGCGCGTGCCGTTGGTGCAGACTTGGCCGGAGCTGTAAAAATTGGCCATCAGGGCAATGTCGGCGGCGAGGTTTAAATCGGCGTCGTCGCAAATAATCAGCGGTGATTTGCCGCCCAACTCCATCGTCACTTCTTTCAGAGAAGACGCGGCGGCCTGCGACATCACTTTTTTGCCGGTCGCCACGCCGCCGGTAAACGATACTTTGGCAATCTGCGGGTGGTTACTCAAAGCCTCGCCCACGCGCCAATCACCTTGAACGATGTTGAATACGCCGTCGGGCAGTCCGGCTTCGGTGAAAATTTCCGCCAGTTTCAGCGCGCCGGCGGGCGTAACTTCGCTGGGTTTGAAAATCATGGCGTTACCCGCCGCCAACGCAGGCGCGGCTTTCCACATGGCAATCTGAATCGGATAGTTCCACGCGCCGATGCCGGCCACCACGCCCAACGGCTCTTGGCGGGTGTAGGCAAATGCGGTATCGCGCAGGGGAATTTGGCGGCCTTCGATAGCCTGCGCCAAACCTGCATAATATTCAATCACATCCGCGCCGGTCACGATATCGACATACAGGGTTTCAGACAGGGGTTTGCCGGTATCCAGGGTTTCGACGCGCGCCAACTCGTCGTTGCGTTCGCGCAGAATGGCAACGGCTTTGAGCAGGATGCGGCTGCGTTCCACAGCAGTCATCGCCGCCCAAACTTTTTGGCCTGCTATGGCCGTCTGAACGGCGGTTTCGATTTCGGATGCGCTGCTTTGTTGAACGGTGGATAAAACCTCGCCGTTGGCGGGATTGATGTTGCTGAATGTTTCGGCTTGGGAATCGGCGGGAACATAAGCGCCGTTGATGTATGCGGTGAGTGTTTGCATGTGAACCTCTTTCGTCTTAAACGGTTCAGGCGGCCTGCCCGAACGTATCGCACGAATCGGCAGTCAGGTTCTAGGCTCTGCAAACAGTATTGAAAAGCGGCTAACTGCCGTATATTGTGCGCAAAAGTGAATATTTTTACCTTATTGAAGCGAATTTCATTTTTACCATAACATATTTTCATAGCTGTGTCATGGCAAAGCCCTAAGCCCGAAAGCCGTTTTTTTTCAGACGGCCTCACCGAATCTGCACGCAAATACACAGCGCCAACCGGCAACGGCGGGGGCAAAATATGTTATAAAGGTGTTTTTCAAACCTACAATTTGGAGCGACATGATGGAATTAGTATTTATCCGCCACGGGCAAAGCGAATGGAACGCCAAAAACCTGTTCACCGGCTGGCGCGACGTGAAGCTGAGCGAACAAGGCATGGCCGAAGCCGCCGCTGCCGGTAAAAAACTGAAAGAAAAAGGCTATCAGTTCGACATCGTCTTCACTTCCGTGTTAACCCGTGCCATCAAAACCTGCAATATCGTGCTGGAAGAATCCGACCAATTGTGGGTGCCGCAAATCAAAACATGGCGCTTAAACGAACGCCACTACGGCCAGCTTCAAGGCTTGGATAAAAAACAAACTGCCGAAAAATACGGCGACGACCAAGTTCACATCTGGCGCCGCAGCTACGACACCCTGCCGCCGCTGCTCGACCCGGCCGACGAATTTTCCGCCCATAACGACCGCCGTTACGCCCACCTGCCCGCCGATGTCGTGCCCGACGGCGAAAACCTGAAAGTTACCCTCCAACGCGTACTGCCCTTCTGGCACGACAAAATCGCCCCCGCCATTTTAAGCGGCAAACGCGTACTCGTCGCCGCCCACGGCAACAGCCTGCGCGCCTTGGTGAAACACATCGAAGGCATTTCCGACGACGACATCATGGGCGTGGAAATCCCCACCGGCCAGCCTTTGGTTTATAAATTGGACGAAAATTTGAAAGTCGTGGATAAATTCTATTTGTAATCCCCGTTTTCATCATAAACACCCTTCGAGGCCGTCTGAAAAATATTCAGACGGCCTCTTCACATTAAATCCATTCATACAGCCATGCAAATAACTCGTTTGCGCCTTGCCCGAAAAACCTTCAAGATACGACCATCTGAATAAGCATCTGCAATTGATTTAACAACAGGAGTTGAACATGAACACATTTCATCTGTCCGGCTACCCGCGCATCGGTGCGAAGCGCGAGCTGAAATTTGCCGTTGAAGCCTTTTGGAAAGGCGCGAAAAGCGAAGCCGAGCTGCAAGAAGTTGCCGCCGAAATCCGCCGCCTGAACTGGGCGACCCAAAAAGCCGCCGGTGCCGATTTGCTGCCCGTGGGCGATTTCTCTTTCTACGACCACGTTTTAGACCTGCTCTGCACTTTGGGCGCGATCCCCAAGCGTTTCGGTTTCGACGCGGCTAATCTGAGCCTGCCCGAATACTTCCAACTGGCGCGTGGCAACGCCACCCAGTTTGCGATGGAAATGACCAAATGGTTCGACACCAACTACCACTACATCGTACCCGAGTGGCACGCCGACACCGAATTCAAAGTCAACGCTAAAAATCTGATTGCCCAAATCAAAGAAGCCAAAGCGCAAGGCCACGACATCAAGCCTACTTTGGTCGGCCCGCTGACTCTGCTGTGGTTGGGTAAAAAGAAAGAGGAATTCGGCTGCCGCGTAGCCACCCTGTTGCCGAAACTGCTGCCCGTTTACGCACAACTCTTGCGCGAACTGGCCGCCGAAGGTGTGGATTGGATTCAAATCGACGAGCCGATTTTGGCCGTTGACGCGCCCAAACCTTATCTCGACGCTTTCTCCGCCGTGTACAAAGAACTGGCCAACACCGGCGTGCGCATCATCATCGGCACCTACTTTGCGACCGTAGCCGAGCATCTGAACCTGCTCAAAGCCCTGCCGGTACACGGCGTGCACATCGACTGCGTGCGCGCACCTGAGCAACTCGCCGTATTCGCCGACGCGTGGCCGGAAAACAAAGTATTGTCCGTCGGCCTGATTGACGGCCGCAACGTATGGCGTGCCAACCTCTCCAAAGTGATCGACACTTTGGAGCCGGTAAAAGCCAAACTGGGCAACAACTTGTGGATCGCTCCTTCCTGCTCGCTGCTGCACAGCCCGCAAGACTTGGCCGTGGAAGAAAAACTGGACGGCGAAATCAAATCTTGGATGGCGTTTGCCGCACAAAAACTGGTTGAGCTGGGCGTAGTCAAACAAGCCTTGGCACACGGCAAAGACAGCGTGAAAGACGCGATTGCCGCTTCCGATACCGCCGCTGCCGACCGCGCCACCAACAAAAAAATCCACAACGATGCCGTAAAAGCACGCGTAGCCAACCTGCCTAAAGGTGCCGATCAACGCAAATCACCGTTTGCCGAGCGCATCAAAGCCCAACAGGCTTGGATGAACCTGCCCGTATTGCCGACTACCACTATCGGCTCGTTCCCGCAAACCACCGAAATCCGCCAAGCCCGCGCCGCCTTCAAAAAAGGCGAACTCTCCGCAGCCGATTACGATGCAGCGATGAAAAAAGAAATCGCCTACTGCGTGGAAGTGCAGGAAAAATTGGAGCTGGACGTGCCGGTACACGGCGAAGCCGAGCGTAACGACATGGTGGAATACTTCGGCGAGCAACTGGCCGGCTACTGCTTCACCCAATTCGGTTGGGTGCAAAGCTACGGCTCACGCTGCGTGAAACCGCCCATCATCTTCGGCGACGTTTCCCGCCCGAACCCGATGACCGTTTACTGGTCTTCATACGCCCAAACCCTGACCAAACGCCCGATGAAAGGCATGCTCACCGGCCCGGTAACCATGTTCAAATGGTCGTTTGTGCGCGACGACATTCCGTTGAGCGAAGTCGCCAAACAAATCGCCTTGGCCTTGAACGACGAAGTGTTGGATTTGGAAAAAGCCGGCATCAAAGTGATTCAAATCGACGAACCCGCCATCCGCGAAGCCATGCCGCTGAAAAAAGCACAATGGGACGAATACCTCGCATGGGCCTGCGAATCTTTCCGCCTGTCGTCCACCGGCGCGGAAGACAGCACCCAAATCCACACCCACATGTGCTACTCGGAGTTTAACGACATCCTGCCCGCCATTGCCTCTATGGATGCCGACGTGATTACCATCGAAACTTCGCGTTCCGACATGGAATTGCTTACCGCATTCGGCGACTTCAAATACCCGAACGACATCGGCCCGGGCGTGTACGACATCCACAGCCCGCGCGTACCGCAAGCCAAAGAAATCGAACACTTGCTGCGCAAAGCCATGGACGTGGTGCCGGTGGAACACTTATGGGTCAACCCCGACTGCGGCCTGAAAACCCGCGTCTGGAAAGAAACCATCGAGCAGCTTGAAGTGATGATGGAAGTAACCAAAAAACTGCGTAGCGAGTTAGCTGCCAAATAAAGCCAAGTCTGTGAAATAGAGAAGTGAGGCCGTCTGAAACAGCAAATGTTTCAGACGGCCTGAACTTTCTCTAAGAATCAGCAATGCACCAACGTGCCTTCGTCTTCGCCGGCAATCACGCGCTTCAATGCGCCGTCTTTGGCAATACCGAATACAACGATATTCAGCTTCTGCTCACGGCACAGGGCGAAAGCGGTGGCATCCATCACGCGCAGGTTTTTGTTGATGGCTTCGTCGAAAGTAATGGTTTGATAACGGGTGGCCGACGGGTCTTTTTTAGGGTCGGCGGTATAAACGCCGTCAACATTGGTGGCTTTGAGCATGATATCGCAGTTCATTTCCGCACCGCGCAATGAAGCGGCTGTGTCGGTGGTAAAGAAAGGGTTGCCCGTACCGGCGGCGAAAATCACGACCTTGCCCTCTTCCAAATATTGGATGGCTTTGGGGCGGGCGTAGGTTTCGGCAATCTGCTGCATGCTCAAGGCGGATTGTACGCGGGCTTTGATGCCCAGCGATTCGAAAGCGTCTTTCAAGGCCAGTGCGTTCATCACGGTAGCCATCATGCCCATATAGTCGGCAGTGGCGCGATCCATGCCTTGGGCTTGTGTGGCGACACCGCGGAAGATATTGCCGCCGCCAATCACTACGGCAACCTGCACGCCCATGTCTACGACTTCTTTCACTTGTCCGACAATCTGCATAATGGTGTCGCGGTTGATACCGAAAGCGTCTTTACCCATCAGGGCTTCGCCGGAAAGTTTTAATAAAACGCGTTTATATTTGGTTTGCTGTGTCATGGGATACCTTGCTTTCTTCGGGTTGCGGGGAGGCCGTCTGAAACCGTTTCAGACGGCCTGTATGTTTTATTTGGTGAAAAGGATACTGCACTGATTGTAGTGCGTTTTTCAGGGCTTTTCAAAGCGTTAAGTCAAATCTCTGGCGGTTTGTTTTCTGCCCGTAGGCAACGTTGCGGCCTGCGGGTTTTGCCTATAAACGGCAGGCCGTCTGAAAAATGCCCTCAAAAAAAAGCACCCGATTCGATAAGAATCTGAGTGCTTTGTTTTTCATAAGCTTTATACTTTCGCAGCGGCAGCTACTTCGGCAGCGTAGTCTACAACGGCTTTTTCGATACCGTCGCCTACTTTGTAACGTACGAAGCTGATTACTTCCGCGCCGTTTTCTTTCAGGAATTGGGCTACGGTTTGGTCAGGGTTCATCACGAATGCTTGGCCGTTCAGGGTAACTTCAGCCAAGAATTTTTTGATGCGGCCTTCAACCATTTTTTCGGCGATTTCGGCAGGTTTGCCTGATTCGATGGCTTGTTGGGTGTAAATGCGGCGTTCTTTTTCAACGGTTTCTGCATCTACTTCAGCTTCAGACACGCATTGGGGTTTGGCGGCAACGATGTGCATACCTACTTTGCGGGCAACGTCTTCGGCACCTTTGAATTCAACCAATACGCCTTCGGTAGCCAAAGCACCGTGGATGTAGGCGGTCAGGCTGTTGGCGGTTTCGATAACTTGGAAACGGCGTACAGACATGTTTTCGCCCAATTTGGCGATGATGGCTTTGCGCTCTTCTTCAACCAATGCGCTCAGTTCTTCAACAGAAGCGGGCTTTTTGGCAACGGCGGTTTTGGCAACAAAGTTGGCAAACTCTACGAAGCCGGCGTCTTTTGCTACGAAGTCGGTTTCGCAGTTTACTTCAACCAAAGCGCCTACATTGCCTTCGATAGCGTAAGCCAATACGCCTTCGGCAGCGGTACGGCCGGCCAATTTACCGGCTTTGGCGCCTGATTTGATGCGCAGGATTTCTTCGGCTTTTTCGATGTTGCCTTCGGCTTCAACCAGTGCTTTTTTGCACTCCATCATGCCCAGACCGGTAGCGGCACGCAGATCGGCAACCATTTTTGCAGTAATTTCTGCCATTTTGAATCTCCTAGAAATTTGGGAAGCACGGTTTGTGGTGCTTGTGAATCTTTGTGAGGCCGTCTGAAAAGGTATTTCATGTATTTTCAGACGGCCTGTTTCGAGAAAAGGGGCATGAAGCCCCTTTTTGAAAAGCCTTATTCGGCAGCGGCTTGGGCAGCGGCTACGGTTTCTTGGATGGCTTGGTTTTTGCCTTCCAAAACGGCATCGGCCATACCGCGGCAGTACAGGCGGATTGCTTTGGCAGAGTCGTCGTTACCGGGGATAACGTATTTCACGCCGTCGGGGCTGTTGTTGGTATCTACTACGGCAATCACGGGGATGCCCAGTTTTTCAGCTTCAACCAGAGTACCTTTTTGGTAGCCGGTGTCGATCACGAAAATCGCGTCGGGCAAGCCTTTCATGTTTTTGATACCGCCCAATGAACGCTCCAGTTTTTCAACTTCGCGTTGCATTTCCAAAATTTCTTTTTTGCTGTAACCGCTCTCGGCAGCGTTTTCCAAAGCTGCGGTTTTTTCTTCCAAGCGTTTGATGGATTGTTTAACGGTTTTGTAGTTGGTCAGCATGCCGCCCAACCAGCGGTAGTCAACGAAAGGCATACCGGCACGGGTAGCTTCTTCGCGGATGATGTCGCGGGCTTGGCGTTTGGTACCTACAAACAATACGGTACCTTTGTTTGCAACCAGACGGCGAACGGCTTCTTGCGCTTCTTGGAACAGCGGCAGGGTTTTTTCCAAGTTTACGATATGGATTTTGTTGCGCGCGCCGAAAATGTATTGCTCCATTTTCGGGTTCCAGTAACGGGTTTGGTGGCCGAAGTGAACGCCTGCTTCCAGCATCTGGCGCATAGTAACTTGTGACATAAATTTTCCTTAAAAGGGTTAAAGCATACACTTTGTCGCATAGAACTTACCGAAGTAAGCACCCTTTCGCGCAAAGTGCGGGCGTTTGAGTTAACAATAAAAAATGATTCCGCCGAAACGGAAACCGCGGAATTATATAAGATAAGATGCCGTCTGAAAAGTGCTTATTCGGGTTTGCGGTTTGACTGCTGTTTTTCCAGCCATTTGATGCGTTTGTTGCGCCGCCGTGTTTTAACGACCCAAAAAGTAAACAGGCTGGGCAACACCGCCCAAAATACGAGATAAATCAAGGCGCGGGCAATAGTGGGCTGGGCGGCGGAAAATAAAACGGCTACGAATAGATAACCGATGGCGATAATGTGCCACATGATGATCCTTTCATCTGAATGCGGGGTCGGCTTATTTTATCCTCAATCAATCCGTTTGCGGTCAATCCGATAACCCGAACGCGCCCGCTTCGCTGCCGTTTGGCTGTGCGATGTTTTCAGACGGCCTGTTTGGGCTAAGATGCGCGATGTTCGGCTACAATACCAACCAAGAAGCCTTCAGGCCGTCTGAAAAACCATTTACCCGTCGAGGAGAACGATATGAATGTCCGCCCTTATCTGGAGCATTTTCCGAACATTGATGAAAGTTGCTACATCGACCCGGTTTCCGCCGTGATCGGGGAAGTTTCGCTCGCGCAAGACGTGTCGATATGGCCATTTGCGGTGCTGCGCGGGGATGTGAACAGCATTACCATCGGCGCGCGCAGTAATGTGCAGGATTTGAGTATGCTGCACGTTTCGCACAAAACGGCGGCCAAGCCGAACGGTTCGCCGCTGGTGATTGGCGAAGACGTAACCATCGGCCACAAGGTGATGCTGCACGGCTGCACCATCGGCAACCGCGTGCTGGTGGGCATGAATACGGTAATTCTCGATGATACGGTTATCGAAGACGACGTGATGATCGGAGCCGGCAGCTTGGTGCCGCCGCGCAAACGCTTGGAAAGCGGTTATTTATATGTCGGCTCGCCCGTTAAACAGGTGCGCCCGCTGACGGACGACGAAAAAGCATTTTTAGTATATTCGGCGCAGCACTATATGCGTGTGGCCGCCAATCATAAGAAAACTTTGGCGGAGATGCCGTCTGAAAACGCGCCCTCCGCTGCTCCCAATAAATAAACAATCAAAACGTACTTTATTTCACTTGTTTCATTACAAAGGTATCAACATGAACACTCGCCGCCTTGCCTATATTTCATTGTTGGGTTCGCTGCTGCTGACTGCGTGTGGCGGCAGCGAAAACAACAGCCATTTTTCCTCCGACGCACAAGCCCCGGCTGCTGCCGTAGCGGAGACGTCGTCCGACCAAAAGGCCGCCGAATTGACGCCGAGCGCGGTAGTTGAGCAAAAAATAGAAGGCAGGCAGCTTGCCGTAACGGCGGACATTGATTTCCAAACCGCCGACACGCGCAAAACGGCAACCGATATCGAAGCGCTCACCGCCAAACACGGCGGCTTCGTTGCCTCCAACACGATTAATGCCGACGTCCGCAGCACCGATTCTTTCCCGCAAACCGACGGCACGCTGCTCGAAATCAGCCGCTACACCTACCGCGCCGATTTAGTGGTGCGGATTCCTACCGACAAAGCTTCCGAATTTCTGCGCGACATACAAACACACATTACATTTTTGAATAACCAGCATTTTTCCGCCGAAGACGTGAGCCTTGATTTGCGCAGACAGGCTTTGGAAGCGCTGCGCCAACAGCAGCTTGCCGACCAATTGGCAGATGTGAAGCAGTCTAGCGAACCGTCCGACAAAAAAGATTCGGCGCAAGTAACCCGTTGGCAGTTTGACGCCAAAGCCCAAAAAGAATACGCCGAGTTGGAAAAAGCTTATTGGCAGGACAAAGTTGACTTCGCCACCATACAGCTTCACTTCAACCAGCCCGAAACGGTCATCCGCCGCAGCAGACCGAATCCCGAAACCTTGGCCAAGCAGTCCGAACCGTCGTTCTTTGAACAAATCCTGCCGATGCTGGAAAAAGGCTGGTATCTGTTCCAAAACATTCTCTTAGTTATCGTAGCCGGATGGCCGCTGTGGCTGCTGGTCGCACTTATCTGGTTCGGCAGACGCTTGTGGGCACGAAACAAAAGCAGCAGTGAAGAAAAAGAAGAAAACGACAACCAAGAGTAAATAAAGCCTTGATGTGCGTTTAATCGAATATAGGCCGTCTGAAAAACAGTTTTTCAGACGGCCTGATACTTCAAACTACCGCGCTTAGAACTTCACATTCACACCAAACACAAAATTGCGTCCCGGCTGCGGCACATACGGCAGGAAGGAGTTGTGGATGTAGATTTTCTGATTCAGCAGGTTATTGCCGTTTAAAGACAATTTATAGCTGCCCCACTTCGTGCGCTTGTCGTAGGCGATGCCGGCATTGAGCAAGTGGTAGCCTTTGGTTTTATCTTCACTGATGGGTTCGGTCGTCAAATCACGGCCTTCGATGCCTTCTGCTTGATCGATTTCTTTTTCATCTCTCGTTTTTTCACGGACAAACTGTGAATCGGATGTTTTGTTTTGCGTAAAGACATGGGTGTATTCCAACGAAGTCGACCAGTTCGGCCCCCAACCTTTTTCCCAGCGGAAACCGATGCGGGCTGGCGATACGCGCGGCGCATTGCGGTTGGGGCGGGCAATGGTCTGTACGCCTAAGGATTCGGGTTCGCATTCTTGATTCAAACCTTCTTCATCTTTACAGGGCCAATTAGGGTCTACAGTCCAATCGTAATCGTCGTCTTCATCGTCATGGCGCGGATTCGGATTACGAAACATTTCTTTGCCGCGTACTTTAGGCAAGTTGAACAGTTTGCCGCGCACATAATCGCCGAAGAACGTCAGCTTGTTGCCCGGCGCGAACGAATAGCCGACTTCTCCTTCGATACCGTGAAAACGCGCCTGAGACTGGATATAGCGGCGGGTATGGATATTACCGTCGCGGCGGATGGTTTCGCTGTGAATAAAATTGCGGAAACGGTTACGGTAAGTACTCAATTTCACGTCCCATTTGTCAGAAGCGTGCCGCCAGCTTAATTCTACATTGTTGGAATTTTCTTTTTTCAGCTCTTTATTGCCGAACTCGAACGAATTGGTAGCCAGGTGCCGCCCATGATAATAAAGCTCCATCGGCGAGGGCAACCGCTCATTATGGGAAGCGGTAAAAGCCAAACGGTCGCTCAGGCTGAAATTCCACAAAGCCGTTCCTGAATAGGAAAAGGCTTTTTCTTTACGCGGGCTTAAATCGGGAACAGCCTTACCCGGGCCGGCAAACGGAGGGGCTGCCAGCACGGCATGGTCGTAATGTACGGGAATACGCTGTTTTTCCCAACGGGCGGCAGCTTCGAAAGTGAAATCTTTGTAACGGTACTGCTCCAGCCCGAACAGGCTCAGACGGCGGTCGGTATGGTCGGGCAGCAGACGGCGGCGGTAGGCGGCATCGGCTCCGCTCGGAAAACCGGGACGTGGCAGCGGTGCAATTTCGGCACTTCCACGCAATTTGGAAAACTGTACGCCAACCATACCCTGCAAACCGGCAACCGGCCGGTGGTAAACTTCCAAACGGCTGTTGAAACCGGTGGTATCAAACACACTCTCAGGCTTTCCTTTCAAAGCTTCGGCGGCTTGTTTGCGCCGTTCCTGAATATGGCGGTTTTCGCCTTTCTCGGCATAAAATTTACCGTCGTGCAACTCATCGTGGTGGTATCGGGCATGGGAAAGCGCCAGTTTCAGTTTTTCCACTCCGGCAAAGGGCTGCCGCCATTCGCCGCGCACGTCCCAACGTTTGGAGGTCATATCCACCATCGGGCCGTCCGAACTGTGGTCATGATCGTGGCCGTAGGGATTTTCGTGGCTGTGTTCCGGATTATGTTCATGTCCCAAACCGCCGTGACTGTGGGCATAACCCAAATCGCTTTCGTCCATCAGATGCGGATACGCGTTCAGATAACGGCGCTCCGTACGCGAACCGTCGGCGGCGATATTGAAAATATGCATCGAAAGTGAATCGAGCATATGGTTGTGGCCGGGCAACCCGTATTTATCGCGGCGCACACTATACGATGCACCCAAATAGCCTTGCTCGCCCACCCAAGATATGCCCGCCGTACCGACTTTGGAACGGTTGTGCGAATCGGGCAGATATTTCAGACGTTCTCCCAAATTGATACCCGGCACACGGTAGTTTTCGGATTTTCGTGCCAAACCTTCGGCACGCACGGCAACATTGCTGCCCAAGCCGAACGTAACGCCAGCATTCAAAGCTTTTTCACGCGCAGCCGTATCAAAACGCAATGCTGCCTCACCTTCCATACCTTTTTTCGGCATATGGTCAGGGATTCGCTTGTCCACCACATTAACCACACCGGCCGGGGAAGCTGTCGAATAAAGCAAAGTAGGCGTACCGCGCACCAACTCGACCTGTTGCGCCAACAGCGTATCGGCGGCAACGGCATGATCGGGCGACAAACTCGACATATCCACCACATCCGAGCCGTTTTGCAGAATTTTAATCCGCACGCCCTCTTGCCCGCGAATCACCGGCGCACTCGCACCACCGCCGAAAGGATTGCTGTGCACGCCCAATTCTCCGGAGAGCGCATTACCCAAAGTGGCGGAACGGCTTTTAAACTTCTCGCCGTCAATCACCACATCCGAAGCCTTGCGGCTGCCGCTGATAAACGACTGCGGTCTCAACTGGCGTTTACCGACCACAGTCACCTCTTCAAGTGTTTGTTGATGTTCTGCCCCAACATCCGCCCATACTTGCGTGCTCAGTATCAGCAGCAGGGGAGAAACGCTAAATTTGAAATGTCGCATAGTTTATTTTTAGCAATGTTATAAAGTAACACAATATTTTAAGTTTTGTTTACTCAAATAGCAATATCTTTACCCGCTCTTAATTTTTAATTACCCGATTCAACTTACCATGCAGGCAAAACAACAAAAAGCGGAGCAACATGCAATTTGGCCTAGAGATTTAACGCTCATGCAGGAGAAAGCAATATGAACGAAACGACCGAATGGGAAGAGCGGCAGAAAAGCATCAGCCAAGTGATTGAAGAGTTAAAAACCTTTGAAGACCAAGAGCTTGTTGTAGTTGTAACGGCAGACGGAGGAGAAACCTTTAAAACCGTTAAACTGATCAGCAAAGGGTTTGATGGCGATAAAGTGTATTGCGTCCTACATATTTAATCGTGCGTGAGATTGTGTTGCCGTAGGCTTACGGTAAGGCCGTCTGAAATAAACGCTTACCCTTGCAAAAAATGCACGAAAATACCCTACAACGATAAGTCTCGCAACAGCCTCCGTGCTTGTCGGAAACGGCCAAGCGCGGTACTATGGTTCGTTATCCTGCTGCAAAGGCCGTCCGAACTATGCGGTGCAGTCAGATTCAATATTTATCTTATTGATTTTAATAATTTTGAAAGAGTAAAAATGATTAACGACATTCAAAAAACTGCCGAAAGCAAAATGCAGCGTTCGCTGGAAGTATTGCGTGAAAATCTGGCCAAAGTGCGCACCGGTCGCGCCCACACCGGCCTTTTGGATCAAGTGGAAGTGGAATATTACGGCAGCCCCGTATCTGTGAGCCAAGTCGCCAACATTACCCTGCTGGATGCCCGCACCATCGGTGTGAAGGTGTATGAAAGCAATATGGCTGCGGCGGTAGAAAAAGCCATCCGCGAATCGAATTTGGGCTTGAATCCTGCCGCGATGGGCGACGTGATCCGCGTACCGATGCCGATGCTCACGGAAGAGCGCCGTAAAGACTTGATCAAAGTCGTGCGCGGCGAGGCTGAAGAAGGACGCGTAGCCATCCGCAACGTGCGCCGCGATGCCAACAACGATTTCAAACGCTTGTTGAAAGACAAAGAAATTTCCGAAGATGATGCACGCCGCGGCGAAGATCAGATTCAAAAGCTGACCGACAAATACATCGGCGAAGTCGATAAGATGCTGGCAACCAAAGAAGAAGACCTGATGGCGATTTAAATGACGGCATAAGGAGAGGCCGTCTGAAAACTTTTAAAGCTTTTCAGACGGCCTGAACACCATCTTATCCGCCACTCTTGCCGCACCGACCTTACCCTCAACGTCAAAGGGACGCAGATGATCAGCAGCACGCAGACCATTTTGGAACATACTCACATACCGCGCCATATCGCCGTGATTATGGACGGCAACGGCCGTTGGGCGAAAAAGCGTTTTCTGCCCCGCGTGATGGGACACAAGCGCGGCTTGGACGCTTTGGAAAATATGGTAAAACGCTGCGCCGAATTGGGCGTGCAGTATCTGACCGTGTTTGCGTTTTCCACCGAAAACTGGCGCCGCCCCGAAGACGAAGTGTCTTTTCTGATGGGATTGTTTTTGCAGGCGCTGCAAAAGCAGGTGCGCCGTTTGCATGAAAACAATATGCGTGTGAAGGTAATCGGCAACCGCAGCCGTTTCAGCGAAGACATCCGCCAAGGAATCGAAGCGGCGGAACAGCTCACTGCCGCCAACACAGGTTTAACGATTACCGTTGCTGCCGACTACGGCGGCCGCTGGGATATCCTGCAAGCCGCCAACCGCTTGATTCAGGAAGGCGTAACGGAAATTACCGAAGAGCTGCTGGCGCAACATCTGATGCTGTCCGATGCACCCGAGCCGGATTTGTTTATCCGCACCGGCGGCGAAACCCGCATCAGCAATTTTCTGCTATGGCAAATGGCTTATGCCGAACTTTATTTTACCGATACCTTGTGGCCGGATTTCGACGATGCCGCTTTAGACGCCGCCATCCGCTCGTTCCAAACCCGCGAACGGCGCTTCGGCCGCACATCCGAGCAGCTTCCGCCCGAACAGCAACGGAGTGAATAATCCATGTTGAAACAACGCGTTCTTACCGCTTTGGTTTTACTGCCCTTAATGCTGGGCATGCTGTTTTGGGCTTCAGACGGCCTGTGGGCGTTCTTCACCGGCCTGATTGCGCTGTTGGCTTTGTGGGAATACGCCCGCCTCAGCGGCATGGAAAAAGCCCAAAACCATCACTTCTTGGCCGCCACCGCATTTTTCGGCCTGACCGCCTACGCGGGAGGATGGACGCTGCCGGTGTTTTCATGGGTATTGGTGCTGGCCTTTTGGTTGGTAATCATGCCTTTGTGGCTGTATAAAAAATGGCCGTTGAAAGCAGACTGGAAAGCCTACGCCACAGGCTTGATGTTGATGCTGCCTTTCTGGTTCGGCCTGAACACGCTGCGCCCGGACGCAGATTCCGCCGTTTCGCTCTTGGCCATCATGGGCTTGGTGTGGGTGGCCGATATTTTTGCCTACTTCTGCGGCAAAGCGTTCGGCAAACACAAACTCGCCCCTTCCATCAGCCCCGGAAAAAGCTGGGAAGGCGCAATCGGCGGCGCATTGTGCGTGGCGGTTTACATGATTTTGGTGTGGAACGCCGGCTGGCTGGCGTTTGATGTGTCGTGGTTCGGCGCCGTGTTGGTGGGATGGGTGCTTACCGCCGTCAGCATAGGCGGGGACTTGTTGGAAAGCTGGTTCAAACGCTCCGCCGGCATCAAAGACAGCAGCAATCTGCTGCCCGGCCACGGCGGTGTGTTTGACCGTACTGACAGCCTGATTGCCGTATTGAGCGTTTACACGGCCATGATGGCAGTATTCGGCTAAACGGGCGGTATGATTTTCAGACGGCCTGATAAAGATTTACACGAGGAGATGAAAATGTCGGAAAAAACTTTTTCAATGTCAAAAGGCTTGGGCACCTTGGGCGGCCTGCTCGCAGCGGGTTTGATTGTGGCGGCTTTCGTGCTCGGCACGCAGTTTAAAAACTTCCGCCAACCCGGCACGATTACCGTAAAAGGCTTGGCCGAAAAGAATTTCCAATCCGACCAAGCCTTGTGGAATACGTCTGTCAGCCTTCATGCTGACACTTATCAGGAAGTTTTGGACGCCCTCAAAAAACAGCGCCCCAAGCTGAAAAAATTCTTACTCGAACAAGGCTTTGCCGAAAACGAAATCCAAACCGGCACGCCTGAAATTACCCGTGCCTACATCACCGAATACGACGAACACCGCAACGAACGCCGCGTTCCCAGCGGCTACGACGGCACGCAAACCATTACCGTACGTACCGACAAACTGAATAAAATCCAAGCAGCGCACAAAGCCATTCTCAACCTGCGCGCGCAAAACGAGTTTATCGACTTCTCCGACCCTCAATACCTGCTCGGCAACCTTGAAACCATCAAGCGCGACCTGATTAATCAGGCCACCCAAGATGCCCACAAACGCGCACAGGAATTTGCGAAAACCAGCAGCAGCAAAGTCGGTACCATGCGCTCGGCTTCACAAGGCTCGTTTAATATTTATGCCGACAGCGGCAAAGGTGCTGAAGATGAAGACTACGGCGGCACCTACGACAAATCCACCATCGGCAAGCAGGTCCGCTTGGTGGTAACGATTGAATACAATATAGATTAAGCAAAACCGAGGCCTCTGCAAAACCCGCTCCGCCCGTTTTCAGACGGCCTCATATCAAGAAACATCATGACACAACACGTTTTAACCATCCTCGGCAGCACAGGCAGCATAGGCGAAAGCACGCTCGACGTTGTCTCGCGCCATCCCGAAAAATTCCGCATTTTCGCCTTGGCCGGCCACAAACAAGTACACAAACTGGCCGCACAATGCGAACGCTTCAAACCTCAATTTGCCGTTGTGGCCGATGCCGAACACGCCGCCGCATTGGAGCAACTTTTAGAATCGGCCGAATGCAACACCGAAGTGCTGTACGGCCCGCAAGCGCTGATCGACATCGCCGCAGCCGACGAAGTGGACGGCGTGATGGCGGCGATTGTCGGCGCAGCCGGCCTGCCCTCCGCGCTGGCTGCCGCCCGCAAAGGCAAAACCATCTATTTGGCCAATAAAGAAACGCTGGTCGTTTCCGGCGCCCTGTTTATGGAAACCGCGCGTGCCAACGGCGCCAAAATCCTGCCGGTGGACAGCGAACACAACGCCATTTACCAAGTATTGCCGCACGACTATTCAGGCCGTCTGAATGCGCACGGTATCCAATCCATCGTACTCACCGCTTCGGGCGGGCCTTTTCTCGATACCGATCTGGCCACCTTCGACCACATCACGCCTGCGCAAGCGGTCAAACATCCGAATTGGTCGATGGGTCAAAAAATCTCCGTCGATTCCGCCACCATGATGAACAAAGGCTTGGAGCTGATCGAAGCGCATTGGCTGTTTAACTGCCCGCCCGACAAGCTCGAAGTGGTTATCCATCCGCAAAGTGTGATTCACAGCATGGTACGCTATCTCGACGGCTCAGTATTGGCGCAAATGGGCAATCCCGACATGCGCACGCCGATTGCCTATTGCTTGGGGCTGCCCGAACGCCTCGAATCGGGCGTAGGCGCGTTAAACTTCGGCACTTTGTCCGCCCTCACCTTCCGCGAACCGGATTTCAAACGCTTCCCGTGCCTGAAACTCGCTTACGAAGCGATGGAAACCGGCGGCGGCGCGCCGTGCGTACTCAATGCCGCCAACGAAGAAGCCGTTGCCGCGTTCCTCGCCGGAAAAATCCGCTTTACCGACATCGCCCGCATTGTGTCGCACTGCTTGGAGCAAGGCTTTTCAGACGGCATCGGCGACATCGACAGCCTACTCGCACAAGACGCGCTCACCCGCATTCAAGCGCAAAAAGGCATCAGCGCATTGGTCATGAAATAAACCGGCGGCGGCAACAGCACTTGAAAATTTGCCGATAATTTACAGGCCGTCTGAAACCAATATGCATTTTACCGGCCTAATGGTTTTATAAAGTTCTGTAATCATTGTGCAAACCCGCTTGTTATATCCGCCGCTTCTTCTTATACAATGAAACATTTTTCAGACGGCCTCTAAGCAAACAGGCCGTCTGAAAAAAACATACAGCAATATTTTGGGGAATTATGTTGAACACCATACTGGCTTTTATCGTAGCCATTTTGATTTTGGTCAGCCTGCACGAGTTCGGCCACTACATCGTCGCACGCTTGTGCGGCGTGAAAGTTGTGCGCTTTTCTGTGGGCTTCGGCAAACCGTTTTTAAAGAAAAAACGCGGCGACACCGAATGGTGTTTGGCGCCCATTCCGCTGGGCGGCTATGTAAAAATGGTCGATACCCGCGAAGACAATGTGTCTGAAGCCGACCTGCCCTACGCCTTCGACAAACAGCACCCCGCCAAACGCATCGCCATTGTGGCGGCCGGCCCGCTGACCAATCTGATTTTGGCCGTATTGCTGTACGGCCTCAGCTTTTCATTCGGCGTGACCGAACTGCGTCCTTTTGTCGGCACCGTAGAACCGGCCAGCATCGCCGCCCGCGCAGGCTTCGTGCCGGGCGACAAAATCCTGTCGGTCAACGGCGTTGCCATCGACAAATGGTCTGACGCGCGCAATGAAATCGTGTTGAATTTGGAATCGGGCAAAGTCGATATTGCCGTCGGCACGCCCACCGGCGGCAATGCCGTGCGTTCTATTAATGTTGCCGGCACGCCGGAAGTGGAAAAAGTGATCAAGCAGCAAGGCCATATCGGTTTGCTGCCGGTTAAAATCACCAACACTCTCGGCCATGTTGCCGCCGACAGCCCCGCAGAACGCGCAGGCTTGCAAAAAGGCGATACCTTGCTGGCAGCCGACGGCCGCCAAATCCACACTTGGGCGGAGTGGTCGGAAATGTTCCGCCGCAGCCCCGGTAAAAACCTTACCATCCAATACGTCCGCAACGGGCAAGTAGCCGAAACCCATCTGCGCCCCAACTCTGAAGAACTTTCAGACGGCACCTTAATCGGCAGAGCCGGCGTAGCACCCCAAAGCGACGAAGCTTGGATGAAAAAAATTACCCACGAATACCAACCCGGTTTGGCAGAAGCTTTCCAAATGGGTTGGGAGCGAACCGTCAAATACTCCACCATGACGGTGCAGTTTTTCGGCAAACTGATTACCGGCCAAGCCTCGTTGAGCCACATTTCCGGCCCCGTAACCATCGCCGATGTGGCGGGCAAAACCGCCGAACACGGTTTGCAGAGTTATTTGGAGTTTCTGGCGCTGGTCAGTATCAGCTTAGGAATCATGAATTTATTACCCGTGCCTGTTTTGGACGGCGGTCATTTGGTGTATTATGCCGCCGAGTGGATACGCGGAAAACCGCTGAGCGAACGCATACAGGCTATCGGCGTACGCTTCGGCCTTGCCGTCATGTTACTGATGATGATGGTGGCTTTCTTTAACGATATAACCCGTTTGTTTGGATAAATGTTATGAAATTGAAACAGATTGCTGCAACCTTAACGTTAATCGGCCTCTCGCCTTTGGCACTGGCCGACTTCACCATTCAGGATATCCGAGTAGAAGGCCTGCAACGTACCGAACCCAGCACGGTATTCAACTATCTGCCCGTTAAAATCGGCGACACCTTTACCGATGCCAAAAGCGAAGAAATCATCAAAAACCTGTATGCCACCGGCTTCTTCGACGACGTGCGCGTAGAAACTCTGGGCAATCAGGTATTGCTGACCGTAGTGGAGCGCCCCACCATCAGCAGCCTGAACGTTACCGGCGCCAAAATGCTGCCCAACGACGCCATCAAGAAAAACTTCGATGCCTTCGGTTTGGCACAATCCCAACCTTTCAGCCAAGCCACCCTCAACGAAGCCGTAGCCGGTTTGAAACAGGAATACATCAACCGCGGCAAACAGTCGGTGGAAATCACCCCTACCGTATCCAAGCTGGCGCGTAACCGCGTAGCCATCGACGTTAAGATTGAAGAAGGCAAAAGCACCAAAATCGTCGATATCGAATTTGAAGGCAACGAAAAATATTCAGACCGAAAACTGCGCAAACAAATGTCGCTCAGCGAAAAAACCATTTTCAGCTGGCTGACCAAAAGCAATCAGTTTAACGAAGAAAAATTCGCCCAAGATATGGAGCGCGTAACCGAGTTTTACCAAAACAACGGTTACTTCGAAGCCCGCGTATTGGATACGCAGATTGATACCAACGAAGACAAAACCAAACAAACCATCACCGTAAAAGTGCATGAAGGCCCGCGTTACCGCTGGGGCAAAGTACAAATCGAAGGCGACACCCGCGAAGTAGCCAAAGAAGATTTGTACAAAATGCTGAAAATGAAAGAAGGCCGTCTGTACGAGCGTCAAAAAATGGTCGACAGCCTTCAATCCATGCAGACAGCCATGGGCAGTGCCGGTTACGCTTTTAGCGAAATCAACGTACAACCCTTGCCCAACCCCGAAACCGGCGTCGTGGATTTCGTGTTGAATGTCGAGCCGGGCCGCAAAGTTTATGTGAATGAAATCAACATTTCAGGCAACAACAAAACCCGCGACGAAGTAATCCGCCGCGAGCTTCGCCAAATGGAAGCCGCCCCTTACGACGTTTCCAAACTGCAACGTTCCAAAGAACGCGTAGAATTGCTCGGCTACTTCGATGATGTACAGTTTGACGCCAAACCGGTCGAAGGCACGCCCGACCAAGTGAATCTGGACATGTCACTGAAAGAGCGTTCTACCGGCTCGCTGGATTTGAGCGCAGGCTGGGTACAAGATACCGGCTTGGTATTATCCGCCGGTGTGGCGCAAGACAACCTTTTCGGCACGGGTAAATCCGTTTCCGCCCGCGTGTCGCGCAGCAAAACCACCCAAAATGCCTCACTGTCGTTTACCGAGCCTTATTTCACCTCCGACGGCGTGAGCTTGGGCTACGACGTTTACGGCAAAGTGTACGACCCGCGTAAATCCTCTTCTAGCACGCACCAATACAAAACCACCACACTCGGCACAGGCTTGCGCATGGGTATTCCGGTTACCGAATACGACCGCGTGAACCTCGGCGTAGGTGCGGAACACCTTACCGTGAACACCTACGAAGGCGCACCCAAACGCTACCGCGAATTCATCAGCGAACACGGCAAAGGCGCCGACGGTATCGGCAAATTCAAAGGCTGGGTATATAAAGGCAACATCGGCTGGGGCCGCAATAAAACCGACAACGCCTTGTGGCCGACACGCGGCTACCTGACCAACGTCAACGGCGAAATCGGCTTGCCGGGCAGCAAATTGAAATACTACACGCTGACCCACAACCAAACCTGGTTCTTCCCGTTGAGCAAAGAACTGACCCTGATGCTGGGCGGCGAAGTCGGCTACGGCAACGGCTACGGCAAAACCAAAAACATGCCTTTCTTTGAAAACTTCTACGGCGGCGGTTTAGGCTCCGTGCGCGGTTTCGAGAGCGGCACTTTGGGGCCGAAAGTGTATGACCGCTTCGGCGACGTTATCAGCTATGGCGGCAACAAAAAAGCCAACGTGAGCGCCGAGCTGCTGTTCCCGATGCCGGGCATCAAAGATTCCCGCACCGTACGTTTGAGCCTGTTTGCCGATGCCGGCAGCGTGTGGGACGGCAAAACGTATAACAACAGCAGCAGCGATCCGTTCCACTCTACCGGTGCGGCGCAAAACGTTTACGGTAAAGATGCCGTACACAAATCAACGTTTAAAGAAGAATTGCGTTACTCTGCCGGTGCGGCCGTAACCTGGCTGTCGCCGCTTGGCCCCATGAAGTTCAGCTATGCCTATCCGATCAAGAAAAAACAAGGCGATGAAATCCAACGCTTCCAGTTCCAACTGGGTACGACTTTCTAATTCGGAACAGGCATCCAAGCTAATAAGGAAGGTTATGAGTAAAACATCACATTTTATGAGCCGCTTTGCCGTTGCCGCATTGGGTTTCAGCCTGATGGGCAGCGCAGTTGCCGCCGAAGGTGTGCAAAAACTCGGTTTCATCAACACCGAGCGCGTTTATCAGGAATCCAAGCAGGCACAACGCATTCAGACGACGCTGGAAAAAGAATTCGACAGCCGTCAGAAAGCGTTGGAAAAAATCCGCAAGGAAGGCGAAGCCGTCGAGAAAAAACTGGCTTCGGGCAAACTTTCCCCAAGCGCCCATGAAGCCGCCGTGCGTGAGTTGGGCGAATTGGTACAGAAATTCCGACTCCAGCAAGCCCAGCTTGCCGAGGAATACAATCTGCGCCGCAATGAAGAATTTGCCGCCCTCCAGCAAAATGCCAACCGTGTCATCATCGATTTGGCGAAAAAAGAAGGCTACGACCTGATTTTGCAAGACGTGATTTACGTCAACAGCAAATACGATATTACCGACAGCGTGATCAAAGCCTTAAACGCACGCTAACCGCAGGTGCCTGTCGGCAAACCGTCATTCCGTTTCAACAAAGCGGCTGAGGTTTGTCATTACAGGCAGCTGTTTTTTCAGACGGCCTTAATACATGACTCCAGCTTTTTACACCTTATCGCAAATTGTGGCCGAATTAGGCGGCGAATGGCGCGGCGAAGACATCAGCATCGCTGCGGTACAGCCTTTGGCAGACGCCACTGCAGACCACATCAGTTTTCTGGCCAACCCCAAATACAAGGCCGACGTTGCCGGCAGCGCAGCCGGTGCCGTGATTGTCAGCCCGAAAACCGCCGACGAATTTCCCGGCCGCAACCTGATTGTGGCGCAAGACCCTTACCTGTATTTCGCCAAAGTTGCGCGTCTGTTTTCGCCCGTAGTAAAAGCCGTAGCCGGCATACACCCGACCGCTGTGGTCGAACCCACCGCCACCGTGCCCGCAAGCTGCGAAATCGGCGCACACGCTTATATCGGCGGCAACACCGTTTTGGGCGAAGGATGCCGCATTTTGGCCGGCGCCGTGGTCGAACACGACTGTAAACTCGGCAATGAAGTCGTCATTCATCCCAATGCCGTGATTTATTACGGCTGCACACTGGGCAACCGCGTGGAAATCCACAGCGGCTGCGTCATCGGTGCCGACGGTTTCGGCTTGGCTTTTGCAGGCGACTCTTGGTTTAAAATCCCGCAAACCGGCGGCGTTACGCTGGGCGATGATGTAGAAATCGGCTCCAACAGCAATATCGACCGCGGCGCCATGAGCGATACCGTGGTCGGTAACGGCACCAAAATCGACAATCAGGTGCAAATCGGCCACAACTGCAAAATCGGTTCGCACACCGTGATTGCCGCGAAAACCGGTATTTCAGGCAGCGTTACCATCGGCAATTACTGTATTCTCGGCGGCGGCGTCGGCACGGTCGGCCATATCGAAATTGCCGACAAAACCACCATCGGCGGCGGCAGCAGCATTACCCACAGCATCAAAGAAAGCGGCCAGCACATTGCCGGCCCCTACCCGATGCAGACGCACAAAGAATGGGCGCGCAATGCCGTCCACATCCGCCACTTGAGCGAAATGAACAAACGCATCAAGCAGCTTGAAAAAGCGCTTGAAATCCCGCAATCCGCTGAAAATAATAAGGAATAACCATGGATATTACCCTCCCGATTGAAGCTAAAGACATCCAGAAGCTGATTCCCCACCGCTACCCGTTTTTGCTGCTCGACCGCATCACCGCTTTTGAATCCATGAAAAGCCTGACTGCCATCAAAAACGTGAGCATGAACGAGCCGCATTTCCAAGGCCACTTCCCCGATTTCCCCGTGATGCCGGGCGTGTTGATTATCGAAGCGCTGGCACAGGCTTGCGGCACATTGGCCATTTTGAGCGAAGGCGGCCGCAACCCCGAAGAAATCTACTTCTTTGCCGGCATCGACAACGCCCGCTTCAAGCGCCAAGTGATTCCCGGCGACCAACTCGTTTTTGAAGTGGAGCTGCTGGCCAACAAACGCGGCATCGGCAAATTCAAAGCCGTGGCCAAAGTAGAAGGCCAAATTGCCGTAGAAGCCGAAATCATGTGTGCCAAACGCGCAGTAGAACTATAAATACATGTATGAATAAAGGCCGTCTGAAAACATCTGCAACTTTTCAGACGGCCTTTCACAGAAGGAAAGCCTCCTATGAGCTTAATCCACCCGACCGCCGTTATCGACCCCAAAGCCGAGCTTGATAGCAGCGTTAAAGTCGGCCCTTACACCGTGATCGGCCCGAACGTACAAATCGGCGCCCACACCGAAATCGGCCCTCACGCCGTGATTGACGGCCACACTACCATCGGCGAGCACAACAAAATTTTCCAGTTTGCCAGCTTGGGTGCACAACCGCAGGATAAAAAATACCGCGACGAGCCGACCCGTTTGGTTATCGGCAACGGCAACACCATCCGCGAATTCACCACCTTCAACACCGGCACCGTAACCGGCATCGGCGAAACCCGCATCGGCGACGACAACTGGATTATGGCCTATGTGCACCTCGCGCACGACTGCGTGGTCGGCAACCACACCATTTTCGCCAACAACGCCTCATTGGCAGGCCACGTTACCATCGGCGACTATGTGGTACTCGGCGGCTACACGCTGGTTTTCCAATTCTGCCAAATCGGCGATTATGCGATGACGGCCTTCGCCGCGGGCGTCCATAAAGACGTACCGCCGTATGTGATGGCTTCCGGCTACCGCGCCGAACCCGCCGGTTTGAACACCGAAGGCATGCGCCGCAACGGTTTCAGCCCCGAGCAAATCAGCACGGTTAAAAACGTGTACAAAACACTTTACCGCCAAGGCTTAAGCTTGGAAGAAGCCAAAGCCGAAGTGCTGAAGCAAGCCGAAACCGCACCGGAGCTGGCCGTATTCAAAACCTTCTTTGAAACATCAACGCGCGGGATTATCCGCTAAGCTGCCGTCTGAAAAACACCATACGGTTTTCAGACGGCCTCGGAGCTTCCCTAACCGCGTCCGATATTCAAGATACAAAACACAACTCACACACACAGAAAAACCTGCATGCCGTCTGAAATTTTCAGACGGCATCATAAAAACCACCAACCCCAAACATTCCGCCGCCCCTTGCCCGTGAAGTTCCCTAGCCATAGTCTTTCGTCATCATTCCGGAACGCTCGGGCAAAAATACCAAAACAACGGCGGAAATTGAGTAAGATAAACAGCACACCGGCCACCATCCCATCATCTTTCATCTATCCAGCTTCATGAACCCACCCATCCCAGCCAACCGCCCCATCACCATTGCCCTGTGCGTAGGCGAAGCATCGGGCGACCTGCTCGGCGCACACCTGATGGACGCCATCAAACAACGCTGCCCGCAAGCGCGTTTTATCGGCATCGGCGGCCCGCGTATGCTCGCTAGAGGGTTTGAAAGCCTGTACGAACAAGAAAAACTGGCGGTGCGCGGCTTTGCCGAAGTGATCAAACGGCTGCCCGAAATCTTAAGCATCCGCAAAGGTTTAGTGCGCGACATGAAAAAAATCTGCCCAGACGTGTTCGTAGGCATAGACGCGCCCGACTTCAACCTCGGCGTGGCCGAAAAACTCAAAAAAGCCGGCATTCCCACCGTGCATTACGTCAGCCCTTCCGTGTGGGCGTGGCGGCGCGAACGGGTCAACACCATCATCCATCAAGTCAACCGCGTCTTATGCCTGTTTCCAATGGAGCCGGAGCTTTACCGCGAAGCCGGCGGGCAAGCCGAGTTTGTCGGCCACCCGATGGCGCAAACCATGCCGCTCGATGCCGACCAGCAGGCCGCACGCCGGCAGATGAAAATCGAAAGTTGGGAAACCGTGTTCTGCCTGATGCCCGGCAGCCGCGTGAGCGAAATCGACTACATGGCGCCGATTTTCTTCCGCACGGCCAAGCTGCTGATGCAACGCTATCCGAGCGTGCGCTTCCTGCTGCCCGTCGCTACCGTCGCCACCCGCCGGCGCTTATTGCAGATTCTCGAACAGCCCGAATTCAGGGCTTTGCCGATACAGCTCATGTCCGCACACGCCGACTTGGCCTGTACCGCCGCCGATGTCGTGCTGGTAACCAGCGGCACGGCCACGCTGGAAGTGGCTTTGTGTAAACGGCCGATGGTCATCAGCTACAAAATCTCCCCGCTCACATATGCCTATGTGAAACGCAAAATCAAAGTCCCCCACGTCGGCCTGCCCAATATCCTGCTGGGCAAAGGCGCCGTGCCGGAACTGCTGCAACACGATGCCGAGCCGGAAAAACTCGCCGCCGCCGTCGCCGAATGGTACGAATCTCCCCAAGACGTTGCCGCACTGAAACAGGATTTTCACGACCTGCATTTGCTGTTGAAAAAAGACACCGCGGCGCTGGCTGCGAAAGCGGTCTTGGCCGAAGCAGGCGTGTCGCTTGGGGAATCGGCTTAAAAAGCGCAACCGCCATTCAGCCAAGCAGCAATTCAACGGCAGTTTCCACCCTTCCCCGTTCCGTTTACATTCCACCCATACAAAAACCGCACCTTCCGTTTGAAACACGTTGTTCAAACGGAAGGTGCGGTTTTTTCAGACGGCCTCAAGCATCATGAGGAAGCTTCTTTGAGGCCGTCTGAAAGCAGTTGCGCGGGTTTCGCCGAAGATTGCCTATGTTCTTTAGAACTTCATCTCCATCGAAACCGTTACGTTTCTGCCCGGCGCGGCGTAGCGCGCGTAGTTTTCCACTTTGGTTTGTTGGTTTACCGCACCCATGGCCGATTGGCGCACGTTTTCCCATTGGCTGTAACGGCGGTTGGCCAAATTGTAGATACCGGCGCGCAAAGTCATTTTGTCTTTCAGGTTCACATAACCGCTGACATCGAAAATATACCAAGGTTTGGTGGCTTTCTTGGTGGCGGATTCATTGTGGACAAGGTAGCCGGTTTTACATACGGTTTGCAACTCGTCGGGGTTTTTGGCTTTGGAATACGTCATCATGCCGTTTACGCCCCATTTGCCGCTCGGCGCATCGTAGCCCAAGCCCAATACATAGCGGGAAGGTTGGATGGCATCAAACAACATACCGCAGGAATGTACGAAATAGTCTTTGGTCAGCGAGGCTTTTTTGAGCTTCACATGGTTGTAGGCTACGGTGCTGTACAGGCCTTCGGGCAGTTTGTCGGTAATGCCGTGCCAATCGACCTTGCCGACGATATTGATGCCGTCGGTGGTGGCGTTATACATATTGCGGTAGCCGCGGGCTTTTTCGGCGTTGGTCAAACCGGCAACGTTGGGGTCGATGTGGGTCAACCCGATCAAGCCTTTGTACCGGTTGCGGAAATAGCTGGCTTCCAGATGGCCGAAGCCGCCTTTGACATGGACGCCGAATTCGTTGTTCAAGGCTTTTTCGGGTTTGAATTTTCCGACATAGTGCGCCTTGTCGTTTATGCCTTTTTCAAAGCCCGATACGCGGTAGCCGAACAGTTCTTGGAAGCTGGGTACGCGGAAGCCGCTGGAGATGCGGTGTAAGAAGCTCAGATTGGAATTGGGTTTGAATACGAAACCGCTGTTCCACGAGCCGTTGCGGAAAGTGCCTGAAGCCGTCCATGAATCGTCGGTGGTCATTTTGTGGTAATCGTAACGTGCGCCCACGCCCCAATCGACATATTTACCCAAGCTCATGTGGTCGCGCAGGCCGATGTGATAGCTGTGGCCGTTGATGATGCGCGAATGGCAGCTGCTGACGCCGACGAAATTGTTGTAACGGCACAGGTTGAATTTTTCGACTCTGGGGTTTTCCAAACGGTAAATATAGGGGTTGCTTTTTGAGCCGTCGGCTTGGTCGTTCACATACACAACATCTTGCTGGCTGTTGAGGGCGTAAAAATCTTTGCGGTCGAGCTTGGATTGGAAACGGTCGAAGCCTGCGTTCAGATGCAGTTTGTGCGAGGTATGGGCAAACGAGAGTTTTTTCTCTGCTTCGAGATTCAATGCGTTGTGTTTTTCGCCGTAAATGCTGCGTTCCGATTCGTAAAACGACCACGGTTTGTCTGTGCCGGGGCGGCAGTTTTTATCGACTGCGGGATAAACCGAGCAATTCACATCGCTGCGGAGTGTGTCGAGCGTGATATTTTGGCGGTCGAGGCTGATTTTGGCTTGATCGACAAAGGTGTTTTTGTCGGGGTTGTCATAACGGTATTCCAAGCCGTTGCGGGTTTTGCGGTGGTGTTCGTCGAAATAGCGCAAGCGCGAGTACCCCAAGCCGATGTAGCTCCATTGGTCGGTCAAACCGCGTTGGATGGTTTGGCCGTTGTCGATATTTTCGCCGAAGCGGTAAACCCCTTGCGATTTGCCGGACGCGATGCGGGTTTTAGGGTTCCAATATTGCTCGAAGGCCATGTCGCGGATGTCGTAACGCTGGCGTGTATTTTCAAAAATGCCGCCGAGGTAATGGCGCGGTGTGAAACGGTAGCCGCCGCGAACCAGCCACGACCGGCTGCCGTAGTCCATCGGATTGGGCAGGGCGCGTTTGTTGCCGGTGTATTGTGCGGCGGGGATGGTTTCGGTTGTGAGGTATTTTTCTGCCGGAGAGGTGTGGGAGAGCGGGCGCAGCTTGTCGCAATTGACTATATCGGCACACTCGCCTTCTAAAGCAAACCAATCGTATCGGGCATCATCGCCTTCATAAACGTAGCCGTCTAAGCGCGATATGGTTTGTGGCTGATTGCCCGCATCTTTGTGCGCTTGGGTTTCGTGGCCTTGGCGGTGAGTATAAATTGCCAAGCCTTCAAAGCCGTTCAGACGGCCTGCTGCGGCTATTGATTGGGTAAATTGTTTGTTTTTGCCGCTGTATGCGGTTTTGGTATCCAAGCCCCAGTTTTGGCCTTCTTTGATGATGTCGTCGGCTTCTTTGGTGCGGAAAGCCAGCGAACCGCCCAGCGAACCGCCCAGCGAACCGCTGCCTTGTTCGGCAGAGTTGGCGCCTTTGTTGATTTCGATGGCGGTAATGTTTTCATATTCGATTTCGTTAATCGCGCCGCTGGTGGCCGAGGTGTTGTCAACGGTATAAGACTGGATTTGCGGCAGGCCGTCCACCGTTAGGCTCACGCGGTTTTTATCCACCCCGCGCATCGAGTAGCCGCTGCTTGCGCCGCGTCCTTGCTCGACAACGGCGATGCTCGGGTCGTAACGGGTTAAGTCGCGGATGCCCAATACTTGTTCTTTATCGAGGCCGTCTGAATTTTTAACGACTTTGCCCAAGCCGGTAACTTCGGTGTCTTTACGGCGCGCTTTTTTCTTGCCTTTGACCACCACTTCGTTCAACTGCACGGCTTCCGTTACGTCGGTATCGGCGAAGGCCGGTGCGGCTGCCGTGCAAGACAGCACGGCCAAGCATACGGCGGTCAGGCGCGAGGGGAAGGTGTGGTTATGGATGTGTTTTGCGGTATTCATGTTTGCTCCCAATAATATCTGAATGTGTCATGCGCTCGGTTTATTGCACGGATATTTGCCGTTTGGCACCGAAACTGCCGCCCACTTTGTCTTTGCCTTCTTCGTTGCTGTGGAATACGCCGCCCAGCTCTGCTGCTTTGGGGCCGTAAAAACCGCCTTTGACTTCGGCATCCAGATGAACACTTACCGAGTTGGCCGTGCTGCCCGGATCCAAGATAAAGCCTTGGTCTCTGGTTTTGGCGCGGCCGGTAAAGCCGTTGCCTTCAATTTGGGCATGGATATTGAAGGTCGGCAACGCACGGTCTTGCGCGGTCAGCTTGCCCTTAAGCGTTTTGGCGCCGAAGTCCACGTCGAACTCTGCGCGGCTGCCGCCTTCTTTGTTGTTGGGAGATTCGCTCCAAATATGACCTGTTTTACTGATGATGTGTGCCTGCCAACTACCTTTGTAATGCGCGGTGCCGGTGGGAATATCTTTAACGGGTGTACGCTCGCCTTGGAAGAAGAACGACGCACCGTCTTTATCCTCTCCTGCGGCCGTCTGAAAAGTACCGAACTTGAGATAGTCGAGATTGCTGCAACATGAAAACAGATTCAGCGTGCGGTTGCCGTCTAAGGCGTATTTCAAGGTCTCCAAAAACGATTTCGTGTCCGTGCCTGCGGCGGGCAGCAGTGAAAAGGTTTGGCCTTTAAACACGAATTTGCGGGCGTCGCCGAAATTGTCGGCTTGAGTGAGGTTCAGGTTTTTGAAGTCGATATGGTAGGCATCGATGATTTTGTCGGTTTTCTCGTCGGCCGCTTTCTCACGCTTACCCGCCAACACGCCGAACAGCGAATTGTCGTCGGCTAAAAACTTACCAGCCAATTCTTCCGCAGCCGGGCCGAAGAAGCCGCCTTCCAAATTACCGTCTTTACCGAAATAAAGGTCGTCCTTGTTGCCCGCCTCTACGCGGCCTTGAAAGCGGTTGCCTTTGATATCGGCCTTAACCTTGTAACGGGGCGTGCGTTCTTGTGCTTTATCGGCAAGTTTCTTATGGTTTTTATACAGTGTGCCCGTCAGGCTCTTGTTGGCAAAATCGACTTCCAATTCGCTGCTGTGGCCGACTTCGCCTGTGCTTTTATCGGTATGAATCGAGTCGTATTCATTAAACGAAACTGCGCCGTAATTGCTGCCCACATTGGCAGCCGTGCCGGTAAAGCCGGTGCCGGCTCTGCCTTGGCGCGCATCGGTCACGAAATCCCATGTACCTTTGTAAGTCGCTTTGCCTGCCGCCGGGAATGCCTGCGCAGGCTGAACACCTTTGTAATAAACGTGGCCGATGCTGCCGAACAGCACTTTTCTGGTAATGCCGTTACCGAAATCGCCGTTCACAATATCCAAGCCAACATTAGCATCGGCTACCCATCCCGAGCGCACATACTTCAAATCGCGCTTGCGGTGATCGCCTGCACTGTTGTCGTGCGAATGGATAAGCGAACCGGTGTATTTATTGTGATTTTTAATGTCTTCAACGTAAGGAATCTCCAAATCGCCGCCGATACGTTTGATGTTTTCAGGCGTCAACGCCACCCGCTCTTCCGACAACGTGCCGGCCAAGCCCGTACCTCGACGCGGGATTTCTATCGAAGCGCCCAAACCCGGCTGCATGAAGGCAGACACTTCTTCTTCTGTGCGCGGCTGGGTTTTCTCGTCTTGAAACTTAGGTTTTTGCGGTTCGGACTGCGGCGCATGGACATCTTCCAAACCGAAATCGCCCTTATTGGTAGCACAAGCTGATAAAAATAAAGAAATACAAATTAATAGCGTGGATTGTTTAAGCTGATACATTTCATTCCCCTATCAGAGAACTTAATAATAATTATTATATTTTATTAAAAAGATTGTTTTTGTAAATAAGTCAGAATAAATGTATTAATGCCATACGGAAAAATTAAAAATCCAAACAGGATAAATATTTATTTTTATCTTTAAAATCAATTGATTAAAAATTTAACCATTTTCGTAACGGTTTTGTGTGCGATATTCAAACCAACCTCTAAAAACACATTGATTTACAATGTAAATGACTAAGGCATTGACATTATTTAATAAATGAATCGGATTAAAATACCGCTCCCGCAGCACGGGCTTAGGTTTTATGCGTAAAAATCAACCGCTTTTCACACCTCAGGCTTTTTCAGACGGCCTGCTGCGTTTAGAATGCGCTTTTCAGGCCGTACGCCTCGTCCGTTTCAGACGGCAGGCCGTCTGAAACTACTTGAATACACAAGAAACGGATGGATTGGATATTATGGATATGCAAGCTTTTCACGCATGGGTAAATGAAGTCAGCGGGCCGCTGTGGAACGGATTGATTTTCCTGCTTCTCGGCACCGGCCTGTTTTTTACATTGGCTTCCGGATTCGTGCAGTTCCGATTGTTCGGCCGCAGCATCAAAGAAATGCTGGGCGGCAGAAAAGCCGGCGACGACCCGCACGGCATCACGCCTTTTCAGGCTTTTGTGACCGGCTTGGCCAGCCGCGTCGGCGTCGGCAATATCGCGGGCGTGGCCATCGCCATCACTTTGGGCGGCCCGGGCGCGGTGTTTTGGATGTGGGTTACCGCCCTCATCGGTATGAGTTCTGCTTTTGCCGAATCGTCGCTGGCCCAATTGTTTAAAATCCGCGACCACAAAAACGGCCAGTTCCGAGGCGGGCCTGCTTATTACATTACTTACGGCATGAAGCAAAAATGGCTGGGTATCTTGTTTGCCGTGAGCCTGATTTTCTGTTTCGGCTTGGTGTTTAATGCGGTGCAGTCAAACTCTATCGTTGCCGCCACCGAAGCGGCTTGGGGCTGGAACAAACACCTTGTCGGCGTCGCTTTGGTGATTATCACTGCACCGATTATTTTCGGCGGCATCCGCCGCGTGTCGCGCGTGGCAGAAGTGGTTGTACCGGCGATGGCCGTACTCTACCTGCTGCTGGCGTTTTATGTAATGGCGGTCAATGTAACGGAAATTCCGCGCGTGATCGGCTTGATTTTCGGCTCCGCTTTCAACATTGAAGCAGCCGGCGGCGGCCTGCTCGGCTCGATGATTTCTGCCGCGATGATGAACGGTATCAAACGCGGTTTGTATTCCAATGAAGCCGGCCAGGGTTCCGCACCGAATGCGGCGGCGGCGGCCGACGTGAAGCATCCCGTATCGCAAGGCATGATTCAGATGCTGGGCGTGTTTGTGGATACTTTGATTGTGTGTTCGTGTACGGCTTTCCTGCTTTTGCTTTCCGATGTTACGCCCGGCGAACTCACCGGCGTACAGCTTACCCAAGCGGCCATCGTGAGCCATGTCGGTGCTTGGGGAGCGGATTTCTTGGCGATTGTGCTGTTTATGTTTGCGTTCTCAACCGTGATCGGCAACTATGCTTACGCGGAATCCAACGTGCAGTTCATCAACGGCCACTGGCTGGTGCTGGCCGTTTTCCGCATGTGCGTGCTGGGCATGGTGTATTTCGGCGCGGTAAACCACGTTCCTTTGGTGTGGGATATGGCCGATTTAACTATGGGTACGATGGCTTTAATCAACCTGATTGCGATTTTGGCACTCAGCCCGCTGGTGTTCCTGCTGCTGAAGGACTACACCGGCAAACTGAAAATGGGCAAAGAGCCTGTGTTCAAGCTGTCTGAGCATCCGGTGCTGAAACGCCGCTTTAAATCGGATATCTGGTAATATCGCCAAACTGATTAACACCTCAAATCAAACCGCCTTAATGCACGCCGCGTTCCATTTCGGATACGGCTGCATTAAGGCGGTTTCGTTTATGGCGCTGAGGCCGTCTGAAATTGAGGCCGTCTGAAAGCGAGTAAAGCGGACTATGCAAGTTTCGCTAAAAACTCTTCCACTTTCTCTTGATAGCTCTTCAACAAAGCGGCAGATTCGGCAAACAAGGCGGCTTCCTGCCCGTCCAGCGGTTTGTTAATTACCCGCACCGCACCTTGGCGGTTAATCACGGTAGGCACGCCGATATAGACACCGTTTTGGCCGAACTCGCCTTCCAATAAAGTGGACACGGTCAACACCACATTCTGATTGTGCAAAACCGCGTTGGAAATGCGGCTCAAACCCATGCCGATGGCCAAGCTGGTGGCGCCTTTGGCATCAATAATGTCGTAAGCGGCATTGCGCACGGAGTCGTGAATCTTTTTCATGCGCTCTTTGCCGTTTTCTTCTTGTTCGAGAACTTCCTTCAGCGGCATACCCGCGATATTGGCCGTGCTCCATGCCGCAATCACGCTGTCGCCGTGTTCGCCGATCATCATCGCATCAATGCTCACCGGCGCGATTTGGAACTCATGCCCCAAACACACGCGCAGGCGTGCGGTATCGAGAATCGTACCCGAACCAATCACGCGCTCTTTGGGCAGGCCTGAAAATTTCCAAGTTGCGTACGACAACACATCCACCGGATTGGTCGCCACCAAAAAAATGCCGTCAAAACCGGCCGCCATCACCGCCGTGACGATGCCGTGGAAAATCTTGAGGTTGTTGTCAATCAAATCGAGGCGGGTTTCTCCCGGGCGCTGCGGCAAACCCGCACAGATACACACGATGTCGGCATCGGCGCAATCGGCATAATCGCCCGCATAAATCTTGGTCGGCGTGGGCGCATACGGCACGCCGTGGCGCAAATCGCGCGCCTCGCCCTCCACCCGCCGGCGGTTGAGATCAATCAGCACCATCTCGTCGCAATGCCCTTGGTTGAGCATGGAATACGCGTAGCTGATGCCCACCGCGCCCGTGCCGATAATGGCGACTTTGTTGCCTACTTTTTTGGTCATTTTTTTATCCTGTATTGTTTGTTGTGAATCACACCCGATTATAAAGAAAAGTATCTGCTCCTTGAATCGCCGCAATGTTTAAACCGTGAAAAGCTTGCCTGCATAACGCGCACCGCTTCTGATAAAATATCCGCCACACACCCTCACAGAGAAACACCATGAATACCTCCACCCTGCAAGCCGCACTCGATGCGGTACTTATCCCCGCTTCCCACCGCACGCTCGGCAGCGAAAAAGCCGTTAAGTCGCTGGAATCGCGTTCAGACGGCCTCCATATCGCCTTGCAGTTCGGTTATCCCGTCAACCACATCAAGCAGGCCTTAACCGAAAATATTCAGACGGCCTTACACAACGCCGGCCACAGCGCGCCCGTTCATCTCGACATCGGCACCGTTGTCGAAACACATAAAGTACAACCCGGCATTGCCACCATCAAAGGCGTGAAAAACATGATTGCCGTCGCCTCCGGCAAAGGCGGCGTGGGCAAATCCACCACCGCAGCCAATCTTGCCGTTGCCATGGCAAACATGGGCGCACGCGTAGGCGTGTTGGATGCCGACCTCTACGGCCCCAGCCAGCCCACCATGCTCGGCGTGGCCGACAGCAAGCCCGACCAGAAAAATAAGAAGTTAATCCCCGTTACCGCCGACAGCGGCGTGCAGGTTATGTCTATCGGTTTGTTGGTAGATACCGGCCAAGCCGTCGTATGGCGCGGCCCGATGTTGAGCCAAGCCTTGCAGCAATTGCTGTTTCAAAGCGAATGGGACGACGTTGACTACCTGTTTATCGACCTGCCGCCCGGCACCGGCGATATCCAGCTGACTTTGTCGCAAAAAATCCCCGTTACAGGCTCGGTAGTCGTAACCACGCCGCAAGACATCGCCCTGATTGATGCCCGCAAAGCAGTGGATATGTTTCAGAAAGTGAATATCCCGATTTTCGGCGTATTGGAAAATATGTCGGTACACATCTGCTCGAAATGCGGCCACGCCGAAGCTGTTTTCGGCAGCGACGGCGGCAAAAATCTGGCCGAAAAACTCGGCGTGCCGCTGCTCGGCCAACTGCCGCTGAGCCTGCCCGTGCGCGAAGCCATGGATCAAGGCACGGCGGCACAGATGCAGGCCGCCAACCCCGCCGTAGCGGAAATTTACACCCAAGCCGCGTGGCAGATTGCTTTGGCGGTTGCCGATAAAGGCAAAGATTTCAGCAGCCGTTTCCCGAAAATCGTGGTGGAATAATCGGCAACGCCCTCTCGATAAAAAAACAGGCGGCTCATTCGACCGCCCGTTTTTTATGCCGCAAACCGGCATTCCTGCATCATCATTTCATCATCTTCACAAACACATCTTCCAAATCCGTTTCCGGCAGCGACATATGCTTCACGTTTACGCCCGCGTATTTCAAGGTTTGCAGCACAAACGCAAGCTGGTCGTAGTCGTCGAGCCTGAATAAAAACTGCCCGTCGCCTTCCGACACCAGCCATTGGCGCAAATTGTCGGGCAATGTGCCGTTGAGCAGCATGTCCACCCGCAAGCCCTGTTCGCTTTGCAGCAGGTTTTCGGTTCTGTCCAAAGCCACCAACTCGCCCTGCTTCATCATGGCGATGCGGTCGCACAGGCTTTGCGCTTCTTCCAAATAATGCGTGGTCAGAATCACCGTATGCCCTTCGCTGTTGAGCTTGGAAATAAACGTCCACAAACTTTGGCGCAGCTCCACATCCACCCCGGCCGTCGGCTCGTCCAGCACAATCACGGGCGGGCGGTGCACCAAAGCCTGAGCCACCATCACCCGCCGCTTCATGCCGCCTGAAAGATTACGGGTGTTGGTGTGCGCCTTGTCTTGCAGGCCGAGGTTGCGGATGATTTCGTCGATCCAGTCGCCATTGTTTTTAATGCCGAAATAGCCCGACTGGAATTTCAACGCTTCCAGCACCGTAAAAAACGGGTCGAACACCAGCTCTTGCGGCACCACACCCAAGCTCATCCGCGCCGCATAGCTGTCGCGCACCACATCGTGCCCCATCACGCTGATGCAGCCCGAAGTCAGGCGGCTCAACCCCGCCATCGCCGAAATCAACGTGGTTTTACCCGCTCCGTTAGGCCCGAGCAAGCCGAAAAACTCGCCCTGCTCCACCTGAAAACTCACGTTTTTCAGCGCAGTAAAACCGTTGGGATACGTTTTCACCGCATTTTGAATATCAATCGCAGCCTGCATACATTCTTTCGTTTCAGACGGTCTCTATTCAGATGCCGTCTGAAAAATCAGTCATAAAAGCGCGATTATAAACACAGATGCAAACCGCCCGCCATCTATTGCCAGCAAACAGCAATAAGGCCGTCTGAACCTTTTCAGACGGCCTGCTTTACATAATTTAAACCAGCCCTAATTTTCGCATAAACAATCCGCTATACAATAAACATCAGTATTCCAAACCATCAAAAAACCACCGCGAGAGGAACCGACACATGAAAAAAAGTTTTTACACCCTTGCCGCCATCAGCAGCGCCGTTATGGCATTGAGCGCCTGCGGCACTTCTTCAAACAACCACAAACACGGCGGCATGGTTGATGCGCCCGCGCCGACCGCACCGGCAGTCCACACCCACCACAACCGTGCGCCCGCGCAAGTAAGCGTTTCTCCGCAGCAAGCCATCGCCATCGCCCAAAAACAGGCAGGCGGGCAAGCCACAGAAGTACACTTGAAAGGCAGATACGGCACACCCGTGTACGAAGTGGAAGTGCGCAACGGTCAAAACGAACACACCGTTTACGTTGACGCCGCCAGCGGCAAAGTAATGGGCAGCAAATTGGAAACCGAATGGAAACCCATGCGCCAAACCGCCGTCTCGCTGGAGCGCGCCATGGAAATCGCCCAAAGCAAAGTCAGCGGCCGCGTATTGGAAGCCGAGCGCGACAGCAAACGCGGGCAAATTGTGTATAAAGTAGAAATTCTTTCAGCCGACAACGTACCCTACAAAGTCATCATCGATGCCGACAACGGCAACGTATTGGCGTCTTATGTAGATTACGACGATTAACCCACCGCGGCCCAACCGCCACGCAAGCACGGCACAACGCCGTGCTTGCGTGCGAAGTTTACGCCGTAACCCACGCGGAGCATCCGAAATGCGCATACTCTTGGTAGAAGACGACAACATGATAGGCCGTGCCGTAGAAGGCAGCCTGAAAGACAACCGCTATACCGTAGATTGGGTGAAAGACGGAAAAACCGCCATCGACACACTCGCCGCCCAACCCTACGATGTCGTTTTGCTCGACTTAGGGCTGCCCCACAAAGACGGGCTGCAAGTGCTTTCCGATATCCGCAGCCGCGGCCTGACCATGCCGATTTTGATACTGACCGCCCGCGACGACATCCACAGCCGCTTGGCCGGCTTGGATAACGGTGCCGACGACTACATCATCAAACCCTTCGATATGTCTGAAGTGCTGGCCCGCATCCGCGCCGTATTGCGCCGAAGCGGCGGCAGTGCCGTCAACATGCTCGACAACGGCGTGCTCAGCCTCGACCCCTCCACCTATTATGTGCGCCGTCACGACAACGGCGAGAACATTCTTCTCTCCAACCGCGAATTTGCCATTCTGCACGCCTTGATGCAGCACCCCGGCACTATCCTTTCCCGCAGCGATCTGGAAGACAAAGTTTACGCGTGGGGCGAAGAGCCGGAAAGCAACGCCATCGACTACCTCATCCACGCCTTACGCAAAAAACTCGGCCACGACAGCATCAAA
The DNA here is from genome assembly GCF_022870825.1 of Neisseria sp. Dent CA1/247. Classification (NCBI taxonomy): domain Bacteria; kingdom Pseudomonadati; phylum Pseudomonadota; class Betaproteobacteria; order Neisseriales; family Neisseriaceae; genus Neisseria; species Neisseria sp. Dent CA1/247. The sequence continues at coordinate 2,604,403 of NZ_CP091522.1, forward strand.
AACGTGCGCGGCGTAGGCTGGCTGGTGCCGAAAAAAGTTTGACCCGCCCAATATGCAAACCGGCACAGCGCAAAGCAAAAAAAGCATGGAATCCGCATCCATGCTTTTTTAAATCCAATCAGGCAAACCTTAAAGGCTTGAGGCCGTCTGAAAGCGGGCTTCGTGAGCTTCTCCAAAACAAACTTACGGGTTTCACACAAAAACTTCCGTCCGTTAAGCAGTTTTCGTAGGGGCGGATTACATACCCGACCGCCACCGGTATCCGGCAACGCCGGTGGAACACACCCAACCCAAACCCCGCCTACTCCACCGCCGCTGCCGCGCACACCGCCGAAGCCCAAGCCCATTGGAAATTATAGCCGCCGAGCCAGCCGGCAATGTCCATCACTTCGCCGATAAAATACAAACCCGCGCACAGCTTGCTTTGCATGGTTTTCGGGTCGATTTCCTTCACATTCACACCGCCCCGCGTCGCTTCCGCCTTTTTGTGGCCGTCCGAACCGCTCGGCAGCAGCGTCCATTCGTTCAAACTTCCGCCCAACTCTTGCAGCACGCTATTGGGAATATCGGCCCATTTTTGCGCGGCATACGGCGCGAACGCCTCGCGGGCAAGCCAAAAATCCAGCAAACGCTCAGGCAAGGCCGGGCAAAGCTGTTTCAACGCCGTATTCAGCTGGATTTTCTGGCCGTGTTTGCCGTCGCACAAAGCCTGCGCCACATCCGTATCCGGCACCAAGTTCACCCTGATTACCTGCCCCGGCTGCCAATAACTCGAAATCTGCAACACCGCCGGCCCGCTCAAACCTTTGTGGCGGAACAACAAATCCTCATCAAAATCCACAGCCTGCCTGCCGCTTCCCGTGCTGATGCGCACCGGCAGCGCAATGCCCGACAACGCATCAAAACCCTGCTGCACCCAATGCTCGAAACGCAGCGGCACCAAAGCAGCTTCGGGCGGCACGATGCTGTGGCCGAACTGCTTCGCCAACTCATATCCAAACGGCGTCGCCCCCACCGCAGGCACCGCCAGCCCGCCCGTGGCCGTAATCAGATTGCGGCAGCGGAACACACCTTGCGACGTGCGGATTTCAAAACGCGCACCCTCATCTGCAGAGGCCGTCTGAAAAGCATCCACTACCTCGATACGGCAACCCGTATGCCAACTCACCTTGCCGCGCGCGCATTCCGTTTGCAGCATCGAAATAATATCCTGCGCGCTGTGGTCGCAAAACATCTGCCCCTTATGCTTTTCGTGGTACGCAATGCCGTAGCGGTCGAGCAGCGCAATAAAATCCTGCGCGGTAAAACGCGAAAGCGCATGGCGCACGAAACGCGGCTGCTGCGACACATAATAAGCCGAGCCGTCATGCCCGTTGAGATGGCGGTTGGTAAAATTGCAGCGGCCGCCGCCCGAAATGCGGATCTTTTCACCGATTTTCAGCGAGTGATCCAGCAAGGCCACACTCAAGCCGCGTTGCCCGATACGGGCGGCACACATCATCCCCGCCGCACCCGCACCGATCACCACACAATCAAAGTAAGCAACAGTATTCATCGTTTTCCAGCTTATCCAAACACGCCATTATAGCCAATCGCCCGCACAGTATCACTGCACCATCCGCCATAACCGAGGCCGTCTGAAAAACATAAATGCCGCAAACGGCTTTTTCAGACGGCCTATATCAACAAACTTAATCATGACGGCACATCATACTCGGGCTTGACCCGAGTATCTCCCCACCTTACCACACGCTAATATCGGAGCAAGCCCGAGCCGGATATTTCCCCCAAACCGCCGCGGCTGGACGCTCCCCGCAAGATGGCGTATGCTTGCCCGACAAGGCTCGAAGCCTATCGACCCATCCATAAAAATCCAAAAAACAGCCAAAGGAACACACCATGCGCAACAACATCTGGGCAGCCCTCTGCCTGTGCCTTGCCGCCGCCCCGGTTTACGCCGACGCAGGCGACATCAAAGCACGCCAACAATACATGAAAGACTGGCGCGGCCTAAACAAAAAGATGAGCGGCATACTCAAAAACAGCAACGCCCAAACCTTTCCCGCCCAACAATTTGCCGCGCTCGCCGCCGAATTAAACAGCACCGCAAACGAACCGTGGGAATATTACGGCCCCGGCACCAACGGAGCAAATTCCGAAGCCAAAGCCGCCGTGTGGGAAAAACCGCAGCAATTCCAAGCCGCCATCAAACGCTTCAACCAAGCAGTCGGCGCATTAGACAAAGCCGCTGCCGGCGGCAACTACCAAGCCGTTAAAGCATCGTTCGACAAAGTCGCCCAAAGCTGCAAAGCCTGCCACCAAAGCTTCAAAGAATAACTTTCAAGCACAGCAAACCACTCATGCAGCCACCGCACCCCCATACTCCGGCTTACCGAGTATGGCGGTGATAACCTTACAGAAGTTGATGAACCATCAACGTATCAGGCCGTCTGAAAGCAAATAAAGCAGGGTTTGCCAAAGCGAACTTCGTGCGCTTCGCTAAAACGAGCTTTGCGGGTTTCGCCAAAACACACAGAAAGGAAACAGCATGAACTTCATCCACATCATCGCCCTCCTCGCCTTAATACAATACCTCTTTTTCGGCATCCTCGTCGGCCGCGCAAGAGCCAAATACGGCATCAACGCCCCCGCCGTATCCGGCAACGAACACTTCGAACGCGCCTTCCGTATCCAAGCCAACACGCTCGAACAACTCGTCGTGTTCCTGCCCGCCCTCTTTATCGCCGCCCATTACTGGCAACCGACCGTCATCGCCCTCATCGGCGTAGTGTACCTGATCGGCCGCTTCCTCTACTGGCGCGCCTACACCGCCGACCCGCAAACCCGAGCCGTCGGCTTTCTGCTTACCGTCCTCCCGACTTTCATTTTGATTCTGGCGGGTTTGGCCGGAGCGGTTTTTAGAGCTTAATCCGAATTGCCATTTACAGTATGTTTCCGTGATGCCCACTATAAAAGCTTGAGGCCGTCTGAAAACTTTTCAGACGGCCTCTATCTTTACTCTTCCGCTTCCTTACTGCCTTTCGGTGCAGGCGGTTCTATTTGTTCTTTCCAGCCGCATTCTTTCTGCGGGCAGACTTTTTCGACGCCCCAGCGTTTGGTGGTTTTGATGGTCAATACCGGCCATTGGCATTTCGGGCAGGTTTCGGCGATCGGCGGGTTCCAAGTGGCGTAGTTGCAGTCGGGGTAGGTGCTGCAACTGTAAAACAGTTTGCCGTAGCGTGATTTGCGCTCGACCAGCCGGCCTTTTTTGCATTGCGGGCATTCTACGCCGGTGTCTTTGGGTTTTTCCAACGGTTCGATGTATTTGCACTTCGGATAGTTGGCGCAACCGATGAATTTGCTGCCGGTGCGGCTGTATTTGTAAACCAATCCGCCGCCGCATTTGGGGCATTCGCGGCCTTCAAGTTCGGCTTGTTCGGCGGCTTCTTTGGCGATGCGCTCGGCGGCCTGTTCGGCGGTTTCGTTGACGTTGCGGGTGTAGCTGCATTCGGGATAGCCTGCACAGGCGACGAAGCGGCCCATTCTGCCGAATTTGATTTGCAGTTTGTGGTTGCCGCATTTCGGGCAGATTTCGTCCAGCTCTTCTGTGGTGAATTTGGCGCGTTCGATGCCTTCTTTTTCTTCAACCTGTTTGTGGAATCCTTTCCAGAATTTGTCCATCACGGGAATCCACCGGCGTTTGCCGGTGGCGATTTCGTCGAGCTGGTCTTCCAGTTTGGCGGTGAAGTGGTAATCGACGTATTGGGCGAAATGTTCGGTCAGGAATTTGTTGACGATGTCGCCGGTGTCGGTGGGCATGAAGCGTTTTTGCTCCAGCGTTACGTATTCGCGCTCTTTCAGGGTGGAAATAATGCTGGCGTAGGTAGAAGGACGGCCGATGCCGAATTCTTCAAGTGCTTTTACCAGCGTTGCTTCGTTGAAGCGCGGCGGCGGGGTGGTGAAGTGCTGCTCGCCGTAGATGTTGTCGACGGGCAGTTTCTCGCCTTCTTTCATTTCGGGCAGTTTTTTGTTGTCTTCGTCTTCGTCGTTGTCGTCCGTGCCTTCTTCATACACGCTCAAAAAGCCTGCGAAAGTTTGCACTTGGCCGGTTACGCGGAAAACGCCGTCGCCCACGGCAATATCGACGGTGGTTTGGTCGAATTTGGCGGGGTTCATCTGGCAGGCTACGGTACGCTGCCAAATCATTTGATAGAGTTTGAATTGGTCGGCGGTTAGGAAGGGCTTCACGCTTTCGGGCGTGCGGTACACGGAAGTCGGGCGGATGGCTTCGTGGGCTTCCTGTGCGTTTTTCGACTTGGTTTTGTAGTGTTTGGCGGCGGAAGGCAGGTAGTCTTTGCCGATTTTGTTTTCGATGTAGTGGCGGATTTCGGTCAGCGCTTCGTCAGAGAGGGTTACGCTGTCGGTACGCATATAGGTAATCAAACCGATGGCGCCTTGACCTACGTCGATACCTTCATACAGTTGCTGGGCGGTGCGCATGGTGCGGTCGGTGGTCATGCCGAGTTTGCGCACGGCATCCTGCTGCATGGTGGAGGTGGTAAACGGTGCGGCGGGGTTGCGGCTGCGTTTTTTCTTTTCGATGGCGGCAACTTGGGCTTCTTGTCCGTCCAAGCCTTTTAAGACGGCCTGTTGTGCGGCTTCGTCGGGCAGGGAGAATTGCTCCAGTTTTTCGCCGTTCCATTGCACGAGTTTGGCGGTAAATTTGCTGCGGCCTTTATGACTGTCGAGATGTACCGACCAGTATTCCTGCGCTTCAAATGCGCGGATTTCGTTTTCGCGCTCGCAAATCAGACGCAAGGCGGGGCTTTGTACGCGGCCTGCGCTCAAGCCGCGGCGGATTTTTTTCCACAGCAAGGGAGAAAGGTTGAAGCCGACCAGATAATCCAACGCCCGGCGTGCCTGCTGGGCATCGACCAGATCGATTTCGATTTCGCGCGGATGGGCAATGGCATCGAGTACGGCGTTTTTGGTGATTTCGTGAAACACGACGCGCTGCGGTTTGATGTTTTTGAGGCCGCGTTTGGATTTGAGGATTTCCTGCAAGTGCCAAGAGATGGCTTCGCCTTCCCTATCCGGGTCGGTTGCCAGATAGAGGTTTTCGGCTTCTTTGGCGGCGGCGACAATGGCATCGACGTGCTTGGCATTGCGGCTGACCATTTGGTATTTCATGGCAAAGTTATTATCGGGGTCTACCGCACCGCTTTTGGGCACCAAATCGCGCACATGACCATAAGATGCGAGAATTTCAAACTCGCTTCCGAGATATTTTTTCAGCGTTTTGGCTTTGGAGGGCGACTCCACAATCAATAGGTTTTTTGCCATTGTCGGTTCCCTTGGATTATTGGCATTCTGCCGTTTCTGCGTTGTTTCATCAGGCGTTTGGCACACTGTTGCGGCAGGCCATCTGAAAAACGGGAGAAGTTTTTGCACATATAAAACGGATATGCGGTTAATTGTTTCTTATTATATTTATATGATGCCGTCTGAAACCTTGTCAAAACTATTTTGCGGTTTCAGACGGCACCGGCGGGCATAAAAGTATGTGTATTTATGTAAACGGCGCACAATATACCGCAAATCCTGCCGTTTGTGCGCCAATTCGCACCTGCCCGATAAACGGTGTTGTAAAAAGATAAAAGCAGGCGGCGGCATGAATCGCAAGGCCGTCTGAACTTTCAGACGGCCTTGATGTATAAGCTTCCGAAACTTTATGGAGCTGAGACTTTAAAGTTTTTTGCCGCATGCGGTTTCAAACTGTTTTTCGGTAATCGTGCCGCCTTGCACGCTCATCGGGCGCAGACCGGCGGCGGTGTAGGTTTCGTTGGCCACTACCGTGCCTTTTTCGTCGAGCAGCTGGAGCGCGGTCAAGCGGTAGGTTTTGTGGGTGCAGTGGATTTCCCAAGTGCCGATGGCGGTTTTGTATTTGGGCGTGTTGGCATAATTGTGCGTGCCGGGTTTGACCACGACTTTTCTGTCGCGGAAAGTAACCAGATTACCGTTTTTCTTAATGCTGTTTTTATCGACAGACACTTTGATGTTGCCGTTGTTTGTGGTGCCGATATTGCTCCAATTGCCGCTCACTGAGGGACCTGTGGGGCTGTCGACGGTCGAACACGCGGCAATCGATACGGCGAGGGAAACAGCGGCAATGCGCCGGAACAAGCGGTAAATATCCATAACTTCCTTTCAGACGGCCTCTTGAATACAGGCCATAATCAAAACGCCGATATATTAAGCGGTTTTATGTGATTGAACACAAAAATAAATAAAATGGCGTAAACCGCCTGCACGAATATCACGGCAGGCGGTTGGCAATCCGGCCGCCGCCGTGCGGCGGGCAAACGTAAAAAAGCACGTCCGTCATAAAAACACCCCGCCGCGGCCTGAATCCGTCGGCGGGGTGCGGTTTGTCGAAACAACATGCCTTAACCGATAAGCTTGCCTTGATGCAGCAGGAACAACGCCGTAAAGCCGCTCAAATACAGCAGCCCCAGCCATGCCAGCCACATCAGCCACGGTTGCAGTTTATGGCTGCCCTTGCGCACCAGACTCAAGTTCAGCCAAGCAAAAACCGGCGTGCTCACAAACGAAGCAATCATCGCAAACTTCAGCATCACCAGCACCGCGCCTTTGAAAAACAGAATCACACACAAACCGGCAATTGCGGCAAAAACAATCCACGCCGCCAAAATACGGTTGGTGTTGCGTTCTCCGCCCACAATCAGGCGCAGCGATTCCATATTGCTGCGCGAATAGCCGTCGATCACCGTAATCGTCGTGCCGTACATACAGGCAAAAGCAATAAAGGTTACCAGCCAGCGCGACCACTCGCCGATCGTCGAAGCATACATATTGATCAGCTGGCCGATATATGCACCGCCCGCCATTTTCACTTCAGCACCCGAACCATACTGCACCAGCGCACCCAACGCCAAAAACACCAACGCCAGCAATGCCGTGCCGATATAGCCCACGTTGAAGTCAAACAAACCGTCCTCATAGCTCACTTTTTCAAGGTTGCGCTTGGCGGCCACCCACATAGAGTTGATTACCGAAATCTCAATCGGAGCCGGCATCCAACCCATCAACGCCACGATAAACGCCAATGCACCGAGGTTCCAAGGGCTGGGTTCGATAAAATCAGGCTGCATCTGCGAGCCGTTAAACGCAGCAACGATCACGGCCGACACCGTGGTAACGGTCAGACTGATCATAATGATTTTAGACATCCCGTCCACCGTGCGGTAAGGACCGGCCAGCAGCAACAGCACCGCCGACGCCAACACCGCAACGGCAAGCCCGTTTACCGACCACTCGCCCGGCAAAACAAAGCTCAGAATCGCCGCACACAACATACTCACCGCCGCCGTATTGATGATGGTGGCAAACAGATTGAGGATGAAAAACACCCACAGATAAACCCTGCTTTTAGCCGCATAGCCTTCCAACAGGCTTTTGCCCGTTTCCAGCGTATATTGCGGCCCGAAGCGGAAAAAAGGATATTTAAACAGATTCGCCAGCACCACAATCAGCGCCAACTGCCAACCATACAGCGCACCGGCCTGCGTGGACGCAATAATATGCGAACCGCCCACCGCCGCCGAAGCCATCATAATCCCCGGCCCCATCGCCTTCAAACGGCTGCGCCAGCGCGAACCGTTTACCGTTTGCTCATTCATCATTCACTTTCCTAATAGACAATCAACCGTGCCACAGCCGCGCCGTGCCACAAAAAGCAGCCATTATAGAGAAATTCAAATTGATTGTTTACCGAAACCGCTGTTCTTCCTTATCTTTTTTGCGCCCGCCGCCACAGATAACGCCTCGGCGGGAAAAAGGTATAATGCACCGTTGAAACCCTCGCAACGGCCGAAGCAGGCACATTCCGCCTTCCGCTTCGCAAAACCGTTGCCCAAAGGTTTCAGGCCGTCTGAAAAAACTTTCAGACGGCCTCGGTGTCCTAACCTTTACGGCACAGAAACTTTTCGTGCCGCCACCCATAAAACAACAACGTTACTGCGTAACTACAAGGAACTGACCATGAACAAATCTTTATACACCGCCGGCACACTGGCCGCGCTCACCTTACTGGCTGCCTGCGGCGGCCAAAACAACGCCCAAGCCCCGGCTGCCGCCGACAAAGCCCCTGCGGCCGCCACCTCTCCAAGCGCCAAAGCCTCCGTCGAACAGCGTGAGCAACTGATGGAAGGCTTCAAAAAGCAAATGGGCATCATGGCCAAAATGGTAAAAGGCGAAGCACCTTTCGATGCCGCAGCCTTCCAACAAGCCGCCGACGCGCTTGATGCCGACGCGGGCAAACCGTGGGAACACTACACCCCCGAAAGCGCGCAAGAAGAATCCGACGCCAAGCCCGAAATCTGGAGCAAACCGGATGAATTTAAAAAAGAAATCGACAAATTCACCACCGCAGCAGCCGCTCTGAAAACAGCCGCCGCTTCCGGCAAACTCGACGACGTGAAAAAACCCTTCGGCGAAGTCGGCCAAAGCTGCAAATCCTGCCACGATTCTTTCCGCAACGAGTAAACCCCAATCCGCCTGACGATTCAGGCACAAGCTATACAGGCCGTCTGAAAACCTTTTCAGACGGCCTGAACTTTATCCGACCCGTCCGCCGTATAATGCCAGCCGGAAACCACCACAGAAAGAACAACATGTCTCTACAAATCTATCTTGTCCGCCACGGCAAAACCGTCTTCAACACCGTAGGCCGTCTGCAAGGCTGGAGCGACTCACCGCTCACACAAGAAGGCCGCGACATCGCCGCCCGCCTCGGGCGAGGCTTGGCCGAACGCAACATCCGCTTCGACGCCGCCTTTTCCAGCACCGCACCGCGCGCCGCCGAAACCGCCCGCATCATCCTGACGCATCAAGGGCAATCCGATTTACCGCTGGCACAGCTGCCCGATTTGCGCGAATACTGCTTCGGCGGTTTCGAAGGCGAGTTCAGCCGCGCATTACACGAAACGATTGCCGCATCACTGGGCTTACCCGACGCACAAGCATGGAAACAGGCCTACCAACACGCCGACCACCATTTGCTTGCCGAAACAGTCGCCGCGCTCGACAAACTCGGTTTGGCCGAAAACGAACAGCAGTTTACAGGCCGTCTGAAAAACGGCATGGCAGAAGTCGCCAAACAAAGCAACGGCGCACAGCGCGTATTGGTCGTCGCACACGGCATGGCGATTACGTCGATTCTGAAAAACATTGATTTCAACAGCATCCCCTACCGCAGCGTAGACAATGCCTCCGTATCGCGGCTGAGATATGAGCAAGGCAAATGGCTGATCGACAGCGTGGGCGAAACCACGTTTTTATCGGCCTAACACAGCATCATTTTCATGTACTTGGTGTAAAAAAAAGACAATACCCGCAACGTGTTAAAAAATTATCTGAAAATAACTTGTGTTTATTTTTGTTAAGAACGATAATTCCGACCGTAACTTACAAACGGTCTGAAAATCAGACTATTGGCATTTTAGTAACCAAATGCACAATTAAACAACTTTAATAACAAAGGACTTAAACACATGAACGCGGTAAAAAAACTTTTCGTACTCACTTCGACAATGGCTGCCATACTGGCCTCCATTCCAGCAGCAGCCTCAGCAAGCAACCCTGCCACCAATCATTTTTACGTAACCATCCGTATCAAACCAGTTTGCGAAGTAGAAACCAGCACAGGCGGTGCTCCTACTCAAGAAGCCACTACACCATCCAACGGTGCGGATATTGATTTCGGAGAACATTTTTCCAATAGCAAAACCGAGGTTTCTGGATCCAGCAAAGCAGGTTCAGGTCATGGCATCACGGTCAAATGTACTAAAGGTACGCCTTACTCGATTGCTTTAAAACCTGAAAGCACCAGCAGCGAAGACGGAAGCGGATCCATGAATATCTTGGGCAACACCTCTACCGACAAGGTCGCTTATAGCCTGTATCAGGATTCGGGATACAACAAAAAATGGGGTAGCCAAGACGGTATAACGATAAAAGGCCAAGGAACAGGTATTGCCAGTCCCATTTCTCACCCCGTTTACGGCAAAGTGGCGGGAACCGAACTGGATAAAACCGCAGGCCGCTATTTCGACCGCGTGGCCGTCGAAGTTTCTTATTAATTTTAATTGAATTTTCTCAACATTATTAAAGCTGATACAGATATGGCAAGCCTGAAATATCAAAAGGCCTGCTTGCTTGCCGGTTTGGCGCTGGGTGCAGTATCCGGCGCCTTTGCCGCCGGTCTGCAAGTCAGCCCTACCGGTTTATCCCTGCCCGTTAAACAACGGGCAGGCGTTTTCACGTTAACCAATACCGGCACCAAACCGCTTACCGCGCAGGTGCGCGTGTACCGTTGGAGCCAAGATAGCGAAGGTAAAGACGTGCTCACGCCCAGCGGCGATGTTGTCGCCAGCCCGCCCATGGTAAAACTGGCTGCCGGAGGTGCGCAGCAATTCCGTGTGATCCGCACCAAGCCCGCCGCGCCGCATGAAGAGGCGTTCCGTTTGGTGGTGGACGAGTTGCCCGCTCCCGAAGACAAGCCGAAAGGCAACCTGCAATTTGTATTGCGTTATTCGATTCCGCTGTTTTTAAACCAAACCGACTCACCCGAGCCGCAACTGCAATGGCGCGTTGAGCGGGCAGCGGGCGGCAAAAGCGTGCTTACCGTTAAAAATATCGGTAAGTCCTATGCCCAGTTGAGTAATATTTCCGTAAAAAGCGGAAGCAAAGAAAAGAACTTGGTAGGCGGTTTGGCCGGATACATTTTGCCGGGCAACACTTGGAAAAATACGCTTGATGCCGAGCCTGCTTCATTCAAAAACGGCGGATTGTCCGCCACGGTAAACGGTCGGCAGATAAAGCCGGAGGTTCAAGGTGCAGTACATTAATGCTGCATTCCCTTTAAAACAGATTGTTTCCGGTATCTTATTGTCTTTTTGCGCGTTTCAGGCATACGCCGAACCGTTCGCACCGGAAGCAGCCGTGTATGCCGAAGAATGGCTGCCGGTTTATCCGCAAGTGTCGGTAAACGGCAGCACGGCGGAAGGTCTGTTTAAATTTATGTCTTACCACGGGCGCTTATTCGTGCAAGCGGATACGCTCGTCTCTTTGGGTATCCGCACACCTCCTTCACATATACGGCAAGCCAAACAGGCCGAAGGAAAAGTTGCCGATACCGACGGCACTGCCGCATCTGCAACAAATACGGATTCCGCCACAAGCGAACCTGAAACCGAGCTTGCCGCTGCGGAAAGGCCGTCTGAAAACCAAGCTGAAGCTGACGGGCAATCCCCAACACACAACCAAGCACACCAAGCCAACAACACAACTGCCGCCAATAAACCCTCATCCGGCTGGATTGAGCTGGAAACCATTCCCGAATTGGAAGTGCAATACGATGCCGCCGCTCAAACTTTAGCGCTTACCGCGCCTTTGGCTTGGCTCAACCTGCCCGTTACCCATATCGGCAAAGAAGCCGAACATGCCTATGAGATTGCCCGCCCCGGTTTTGCGGGCGTGTTGAACTACGATTACAACATGGCGCATAACGGCAACGGCGGCACCGGCCACGGCTTGCTGGCCGAATCGCGGTTTACCACCCCTATCGGCTACCTGAGCCATAACCACCTTTGGAACCAGCACAAAGAAAACCAACGCAATGTCAGCAAAAACGTGCGTTTGGATACCTATTGGCGCAGCACTTGGCCGGAGCAAGGCTTGGTGTTGACCGTGGGCGACGTTTTGGCCGGGCAATTAGGCGGCAGCGGTTCACGCTTGGGCGGCGTTAAACTCGAACACACCTACCGCACCCAACCGTGGCGGAACACAGCCCCTTTGCGCTCTTATCTCGGCGAAACCACCTTGCCGGGCACCGTCGATTTATATCTAAACGGCGTGAAACAATACAGCCAAGATGTGGCCGCCGGAAGCTACGAAATCACTTTGCCGCCCTCCATCAGCGGCAGCGGCACAGCGCAAGTGGTGGCGACCGACGTATTAGGCCGCCAAGTGGTGGTAGATTTACCCTTATACCGCGGCACAGGCATGCTGGCCAAAGGCCTGAACGAATGGTCGCTGGAAGCAGGCTACCTGCGGCGCGGCTACGGCATCCATCAGTTTGACTACGACAAAAAACTGGTCGGCAGCGGCGCGGTGCGCTACGGCATCAGCCACTTTTTAACCGGCCAGCTTCATGCACAGGGCGGCGGCGGATACCGCCAGTTCGGCGCAGCGGCAAACACGGTAATCGGTTCGCTGGGGCAACTGAACCTCAGCTATGCACAAAGCCGTTTCAAACAACACAAAGGCGCGCAAAGCAGCGTGTTTTTCAGCACGCAAAAAGGCCCGTGGTCGTTTGGCGCAGGCTGGAGTCACTACGGCAACAGCTTTTCAGAATTAAGCAGAATCATTGATCAAGAAGAATTTCAGCCCGAACCCGGCCACACCCGCACAGCTTCCACCTCGCTCGGCTGGAGCAGCCCGAAGCTGGGCGCATTTGCACTCTCTTACCTGCACAACAAACGCAGCGCCGAGCAGCAAACCGATAAAATCGGCACGTTCAACTGGAATTTTAATATCGGCAAACGCATCGGCGTGTATCTGAATGCCGCACACAATTTCAACAACAGCGAACAGCGCAGCATCTACGGCGGCGTGTCGCTCAGCTTGGATAAAGGTTATTCGGCCAATGCCGGCAGCCACCGAGACGGCGGAAACAACCAAACCCACCGCATATCTTTGAGCAAATCTTCCGCCGGATTGGGCAGCCCCTATTGGAACATCGGCTGGCAGCAGCAAAGCAGCAGCCACGCCAAGCGGCAAGGCCATCTGAACGGCTATCTGAACTACGATACCCAATACGGCGATTTCAGAGGCAGCGTATATAACACCCGCGGCGTTACCAATTGGAATGCAGGAGTGCGCGGCGGAATCGTTCTGATGCGGGGCGACGTATTCGCCACCCGCACCGTCAACGACAGCTTTGCCGTCGTCAGCGCGGGCGGCATGGCCGACGTGCCGGTGATGCTGTTTAACAACACCGTCGGCAAAACCAACCGCAAAGGCCTGCTGCTGGTGCCCAATTTATCGGCTTACCAGAAAAACACGCTCGATATCGACATTACTGATTTGCCGCAAAACGTACAGGCCGAACGCTCGCGCGTGCAGGCAGTGCCGACCGAACGCTCCGGCGTGGCCGTGGATTTCAAGTTCAGCATCATGCGCGCCGCTTCCCTGACCCTGAAATATTCAGACGGCCTCTTTGTAAAAGACGGCTCAGTAATTAACCGCGAAGACGGCACGCCCGTAGCCGTGGTCGGCTTTGACGGCCGCGCATTTATCGAACATTTGGCAGAAGGGCGCAACCGCTTCACGGTGCGGCTGCCGGAAAACGGCGGCGAATGCAGGTTTGATATAGACTATCGGGCGGAACAATATAAAGGCAGCCTGCCTGATTTAGGTGAAACGATATGTACGAACTCGACAAAATAGCGAAAAAGCCACAGCGGGTACGCAAATCCTCCCGCTTATTTGCCGCCGCATTGTCCGCAACACTGCTGGGGCTGCTGCCCGCACAAGAAGCTTGGGCAAAGTGTACGGCAACGATGGAGCCGGTGAACTTCGGCAATGTCGATTGGCTTGACGGCCGGTCGTGGACAACACAGGCGCAAGTAACGGTTACATGCGAGAAAACAGCCGTCCAATGGAGCCCTCAAAAATTTAATGTTTGTCTGACGGCAGATGGTGGTCGGGTAACACCGCGTGCCTTAGATCCCCGCCGTATGTGCCGCAACGGTTCCTGCGCTTCAGGGATTTTGACCTATAATCTCTATGGAGATCCGAACCATACGGATATTTTGACTTCAACCAGTCAGCATATCGGTAAATCCATCAATAAAGTTATACAGGTTGATTCCATTTTCAGCCCTAAATCCATAATGTTTCCTATCTATGCCAAATTGACCCCGAACCAGACAAATGTTGTTCCCGGAAATTATACGGCCAGCTTTGCCAGCGGCTCCACGGCAATGGCTTTCTATCCAACGGATGAAGACACACCGCGAGCCTGTGCATCGAATCTCTTCGGTAATTTGAGATTTGAATTTGACGTATCTGCCACAGTGATAAAAAAATGCAATATTACCGCTCCCCAAAACATTGATTTCGGTACTGTGGGCAGCTTAACCACCAACCTTCAAGGACAAACCTCCCTCGGCGTAACCTGCACCAAAGATACGCCTTACAATATCGGTTTGATGCCCTCAAACCGCAACGCAAATGGTGCGGGGGAAATGGCATCAAAAAAAGCGGAGAACACAGACCGCGTGCGATATCAATTGCGTTCGCAGGCCGGCATGAATGGAAAAGCGTGGGGAAACACGGCAACCAGTCAAGCTGTCGGCAACGGCGTAGGGGGAACAGGCACCGGTATGCAGCAAAACCATAATATTTATGCCACCATCGACTCAGTCAACAACTACCGCGCGGGCGAGTATCGGGACAAGGTGATCATTAACGTTCATTATTGAAACAGGCGGATAGGCTTGCCCGCGCCGAACCGCTTGAACACCGAATGCCATAGTCAATCAATTTAAATATAGTCCATTCGTCATACTCGGGCTTGACCCGAGTATCTTGAGTTTCAGCAAATTCAGGAGATACCCGGGTCAAGCCCGAATATGGCGGCTTTACTATTAAACTTAAGTAGATTGACTATATATGTTCGACGGCAGGCAAGGATGCCCGCCCTACGGCGTTTCAATATTTTCCAGCCTGCTTTAGGCTGTATGCGGCAGGTCATCTGATAAGAAAACTGCACCTTTTTAGTCGGAAGGGTGTCCAACTTTTGGGGTGCAGTTCAATATTTTCAGACGGCCTTGACGCGTTTGCACAATCAGTAAAAGCTTTCCATGCTTATGCCCAAGCCGCAGGGGCGGATTGCCTGCCCGCACACTGTTTGAAAACATGGAAATGCTGCCAGATCGAGCTTTTTACCTTTACCTTCACTTTCATTCCGCCCGCACCCTTTCATACCGTTTACACTTGAGAATAGTAATAATTTTTACAATCATAAAAAATTCTGTTAACATGATTCGCTAATATTGGGAATGATTCTTAATATTAAAACCAATATGATGTAGCTGATTCAAAACAAAAAAACCAACGGCTGCCGCGACAAGCTGTGTAAAAACGGATGTTGCCGACATCTTTCGGCGTTTACACAAACCTTTTCTTTACGCAGCTTCCGTTAGCGCCGCACGGCTTTGTTTGAAGCAGCCGTACGACATAACACGATAAAGGCTGTTTACCTGATATATCAGCCTCGAACGGAGATGAATGATGAAATTTAAGCAACTTCCTCTGACGGCCGCGGTATTGGGCGCATTGTGTGCAGCACCTGCATTCGCCGCCAACTCGGAAACTTCCAACGTAACGCTGGATACCGTTACCGTAACCGGCGACCGCCAAGGCGCGAAAGTGAAAACCAATGTGGTTACTGCCCGCAAGAAAGACGAAAGCACGGAAACCGATTTGCGCGGCCTGTTTAAAGACGAACCTGCCATCGGTATCGGCGGCGGTAACGGTACTTCACAATATCTGTATATCCGCAATATGGGTCAAAATTCGGTGGATGTGAAAGTCGATAATGCTTATTCCGACAGTCAAATCCACTACCACCAAGGCCGGCACATCCTTGATCCTGCTTTGGTAAAAATCGTATCCGTTCAAAAAGGTGCGGGTAGTGCTTCAGCCGGTATCGGCCAAACCAACGGCGCGGTGATTGCCAAAACCCTGGATGCCCAAGATTTGCTGAAAAACAGCAGCAGGCCCGACTTTGGCGCGAGAGTGAATGCCGGCTATAACAGCAATGACGGCCATAACTACGGCCTGACGCTGTTCGGCAAGCCCGGTTCGGTCGATTTCGTGCTTTCCGGCAACCGTGTTAAGGAAAGCAACTACAAAGGCGGCTCGGGCTACCGCAACGGTGTGGACGGCGGCAACCGTGTGTTGTACAGCGCACTGGACAAAACCGGCTATCTGGCCAAAGTCGGCGTTGATGCAGGCGAAGACCACCGATTTGTATTGAGCCATTTGAACAACGAGCACAAAGGCGACCGTACGGTGCGTGAAGAGTTTTCCATGTATGAAGATTACAAAAGGCAAAATGGTAATATTGCTACCCAAGCCCCTGCCAAACGTAAAATGAGCATCAACCAAACCAACCTTGAGTGGACGGGTAAAAATCTCGGCTTTGCCCAATCGGCCGCCGCCAATATCTACCGTTTGGAAAAAAGCCGCTGGTCGGCTAACGACAGCCGAAACGGTTACGCGGGTGGCAACAGCAACCTCCCCGTCGATAGCAATCCTGTTCCCACCACAACCAAAATCGAAACCATCGGCGGTAATGTCAACTTCGATTCGCACCTCAACGACCGCATCCTGCTGAAATACGGTGTCAACTACCGCACCCAGCAAGTGAAGCCCGACCGGATTTTCCGCGCGGGTGTAACCAAGCAGAAGAAACAGGATGTCGGCGTTTATACCGAAATGATTACCGATGTGGCTAAAGATGTTACGCTGACCACCGGCCTGCGCTACGACCACTTCAATTTCAAAGCGATGGACGGTAAAAAATTAAGCAGCGGCTCCGTCAGCCCGAGCGTGGGCGTGATTTGGCAGGTTATCCCCGATTTGAGCCTCAGCGCGAGCCACAACTACGCTACCCGCAGCCCGCGTATGCAGGACGGCATTATGGCGCACGGCAAACGCGGCGTGGTTTCGATTGCTTCCGGCACCAAAGCGGAAAGAGCCAGAAATACCGAAATCGGCTTCAACTACGATAACGGCATGTTCGGCGCAGACGGCAGCTACTTCTGGCAAAACATCAGCAAAGCATTGGGCACGTCCACCGGCCGCAACAACCACTTGTGCGATGCACCGACACCGCAAAACAAAAACGAATGCTTCTCCGAAATCATCAATGCCGGCAAAGTGAAAAACTCCGGCTACGAATTGGGCGCATCGTTCCGCAAAGGCGGCTGGAAAGCACGGGTGGGCGTGGCTTACAGCAAGCCGAAATTCTACGGCGAACGTTTGAGCGCAAACCCCGAATACGCCATGCGTATCGGCCGCACTTGGACAGGCTCGCTGTCTTACCGCTTTGCCAATCCCGACTTGGAAATCGGCATCCAGCACCGCCAAGTTGAAGGCGTGAAGAAAGAAGACAACTTCATCTTGGTCAACCGTCAAGTAACAGCGGCCGACAAAGGCAAAAAAGCATTCGGCGTAACCGATCTTTCCGCCAACTGGAAACCGCTCAAAAACGACAAGATGAATGTGAACTTCGCCGTGAACAATGTCTTCAACAAAAACTACATCCCGCACGCCCAACGCAGCGACTTGCCCGGTGCCGGCCGAGAGTACCGCGTCGGTTTGAATTACACTTTCTGATGGGTTAACCCAACCATCAAGAAGCATGGGATATAGTCATAGAGGCCGTCTGAAAGCGAACTTGTAAGCTTTCAGACGGCCTTATGGAAAATCAGCCGTAGGTTGGGATGAAATCCCAACAATAATCGAAATAATGGAAATGTTGGGTTGGCAACCCAACCTACGTTTGCTATTGCAGAAGATGCCGAAGGCGAACCGCGGGCGGATATGCAATCTGCCCTCTACGCAAGCCTGTTGACGGTTTGGAGGGTGTTTGGTGAAAACCGCAAGTTCGCTTTTCGCTTTCAGACGGCCTCAATATATTGATTGGTAAGATGAAAGCATACGGCCAATCCATATCAGAATATAGCCGTCATACTCGGGCTTGACCTGAGTATCTCTTAGAGTTACCTGAACTCAAGATACTCAGGTCAAGCCCGAGTATGACGTATGTACTATTTTTAAGTTGATTAACTTATTTGCCTGTTTCAAAACCATTTCAGCTAAACAACACCGAAGCGTTGCCGATGCCGCCGATGGATACCGACATGAAATCGCCTGCGCTCACGTTTTCCAGCGGCACCAGCGCGCCGGAGAGGATGATTTCGCCGGCTTTGAGCGGGATGCCGAAGCTGCCGAGGGTGTTGGCGAGCCAGGCGACGCAGTTGACGGGGCTGCCGAGAGCGGCGGCGCCGGCGCCGGTGCTGATGATTTTGCCGTTTTTCTCAACAACCATGCCGCAGGTGCGCAAATCGACTTGGCGCGGGCTGACGGCGGTGTCGCCGAGAATCAGGAGGCCGCAGGAAGCGTTGTCGGCGACGGTGTCTTGGATTTTGATTTGCCAGTTTTCGATGCGGGAATCAACGATTTCAAAACACGGCATCACGCATTCGGTGGCGGCGATGACATCGGCGGCGGTTACGCCGGGGCCGTTGAGGTCTTTTTTCAGCACGAAGGCAATCTCGCCCTCGGCACGCGGCTGCATCAGCATTTGGCTGACAGGCATATCTTGCCCTTGGCTGAATACCATTTTGTCGGTGAGGAAGCCGAAATCGGGCTGGTCGACTTTGAGCATGGATTGGACGGCGTGCGAGGTGAGGCCGATTTTTTTGCCGATGACTTTTTCTCCGGCGTCCAAGCGGTGTTGCAGGAAGGCTTGGGAGATGTGGTAGGCGTCTTCGATGGTGATGTCGGGCGCTTGTTCGGTGAGCGGACGGATGGCTTGACGGCTGGTCATGGCTTGGTAGAGCATGGTGCCGAAGCGTTTGATGTCGTCTTGGGTCATATGGTTTCTCCGTGAGGCCGTCTGAAATTTCAGACGGCCTTTTGTTATGGGTTGTCGGGTGTAGCGGGTAGGGATGCCTGCCCTACGGTTTTCAGACAGGCTTTTCTTCAACTCTGTCTGCTTGCCGTCATACTCGGGCTTGCCTCGGGTATCTTGCGTTTCAAGAACGTTGGGAGATGCTCGGGTCAAGCCCGAGCATGACGGGCGGTGCTGTTTTTAACGGCGGGCAGGGATGCCCGCCCTACTGGTTTTCAGACAGGCATTTCTTCTACTCTGTCTGCGTGCCGTCATACTCGGGCTTGACCCGAATATCTTGCGTTTCAAGAACGTTGGGAGATGCTCGGGTCAAGCCCGAGCATGACGGGCGGTGCTGTTTATTAACGGCGGGCAGGGATGCCCGCCCTACGGTTTTTAGAACCGCCCGCTTTCAGACGGCCTGCTTACATCTTGATGCAGATGTTTTTCAGCTCGGTGTAAAACTCGAGGCCGTGTACGCCGCCTTCGCGGCCGATGCCGGATTGTTTGGCGCCGCCGAATGCGGTGCGCAAATCGCGCAGGAACCAGCTGTTTACCCACACGATGCCGGCTTCCATCTGCTCGGCCACGCGTACGGCGCGGCTGCTGTTTTCCGTCCAGATGGCGGCGGCGAGGCCGTAGTCGGTGTCGTTGGCCAGCGCAATGGCTTCTTCTTCGGTGTCGAAGGGGCGGATGTGGCAGCAGGGGCCGAAGATTTCTTCTCGGATGACGCGGGCGTCGTCGGGCAGACCCGTCCAGATGGTCGGCTCGACCCATGCGCCGTCTTTGAGGGCTTCGCCCATGTCGGGCACGCCGCCGCCGATTTCTACGGTGGCGCCTTCTTCTACGGCCAGTTTGTAGTACGACAGCACTTTGTTGCGGTGCTCTTGGCTTACCAGCGGGCCGAAGTTGGCTTCGGGGTCTTCGGGGCGGCCGGGTTTGAGTTTGGCGGCTTCTTCTTTCATGCGGCGCACGAAGTCGTTGAACAGCGGGCGTTCTACATACACGCGCTCGGTGCCGAGGCAGACTTGGCCGCAGTTGACGAAGGCGGAGCGCATGGTGCCTTCGACGGCTTTTTCCAAATCGCAGTCGGCAAACACGATGGCGGGGTTTTTGCCGCCGCATTCCATTGAGATGTTGCGCAGGCCGACGGCGGCGGCTTTCATGATGATTTCGCCGGTGCGGGTTTCGCCGGTGAAGGTGATGGCGTCGATGCCTTTGTGTTCGGTGAGGAATGCGCCGGCGGAGTTGGGGCCGAAGCCGTGCACGACGTTGAACACGCCGGGCGGCATGCCGCATTCGTTCATCACTTCGCCCAGCAGCGTGGTGGTGGCGGGGGTTTCTTCAGACGGCTTCACAACCACGGTGTTGCCGCAGGCCAGGGCGGGGCCGACTTTCCAAGTCATTAACAGCAGCGGCAGGTTCCACGGCGAAATCACGGCGACCACGCCTTTTGGGGTGCGGTGGCCGATGTTGATGGCGCCGGTGCCGTCGGGCGTGTCAAGGCGGAAGGCTTCGGTGGGGTGGTTGGCCAGGGTTTCGGAGAAGGCTTTGAAGTTGGCGGCGCCGCGCGGGATGTCGATGTGCGCGGCCATTTTGCGCGGTTTGCCGGTGTCGCGGCATTCGGCTTCGAGAAACTCGTCGAAACGCTCGTTGATGCGGTCGGCCACTTTGTTTAAAAGCTGGATGCGCTGGGCTTGGGTGAGCTTGCCCCACGGGCCTTTGAGGGCGGCGCGGGCGGCGGCTACGGCGGCATCGACTTCTTCTTTGCCGGCTTCGTGCACCATGCCGATTAGGCTGTTGTCGACCGGATTGCGGTTTTCAAAGGTTTTGCCGCTGGCGGAGCCGACATATTCGCCGTTGATAAAATGTTTGAATTCTTTCATGTTGCTGCCTCTATTTCGGGATAGGGTTTGTGCAAGTTTTTCAGACGGCCTTGATGCCTGTCTGAAAAGAACGGTTATACCGCCCAATACTTAATCAATAACCGCCGTCATACTCGGGCTTGACCCGAGTATCTTGGCTTTCCGTAAACTCGGGGGATCCCCGGGGCACGCCCGAGTATGGCGGTTATCCGTTTTCAGACGGCCTTTGGTTTCAGACAGGCCGTCTGAAAATACGATTTAAGTCAATACGGTTAAGAACCGCTCGTTGAGCACGCGGTCGTGGTAGAAAATGGCTTTGCCCAACTGCTCGGCATCCCACGTTACGGGCGGGTGGTCGGGGTAGTGGTAGTCGCCGCCTGCAAATACTTCGTTGCGGTTGCCCGACGGGTCGAAGAAGTAAATCGTTTGGCCGTGGGTGAGGCCGTGGCGGGTCGGGCCGATGTCGATGGAAGTGTCGGTCATGGCAATCAAATCGCCCGCGAGCAGCACGTCGTTCCACGTTTCGAGATAAAACGAGGCGTGGTGGAATTTGCCTTTTTCGGCGTGGCGGATAAAGGCCACGTCGTGCGCTTTCATCGAGCAGGTGAGGAACTGCGCGGCGCGGGTGCCGTCGGGCGTGAGCACTTGTTCGGCCAAGTCGAAGCCCAATACCTGCGTGAACAGGTCATAGGTGCGGTCGAGGTCGTCGCCGTAGAGCAGGCAGTGGTCGAAACGGGTGGCTTTCATGCCTTTCAAATCGCGCGGCCACGCTTCGGGGTTGCGCTCGCCCACGCCGTATTTGCCGGGTTGGTCTTTGGTGGCAAACAGCTCGAACACATGGCCGGTGGGTGCGGTAAAGCGCACGCGGCGGCCGCAGCCTTTCAACTCGCCCGCAGGGATGTCTTGCACGTCCAGCCCGCCGAAATCGATTAATTCTTGGCGCAGTTTGTCTAAGGTGGCTTCGTCAAGCACTTTGAAAGCCATGAAATCCATGCCCGCTTCGTCGGTTTCGCGCAGCACGACGGAGAAGCTGTCGACTTCCGTCCAGCCTTTGAAATAGCGGCGGCCTTGTTCGTCGCTGCCGGTGGGAATCAAACCCAGCAAATCGCCGTAGTGTTTGACGGCTTCTTCCATGTCCAATACGCGGATCTGTACGTGTCCGGGACGCATTACACCTTTTCTCATGATGTTTCTCCTGTATTCGTTATTCGGTTTGTGGTTGTAGTCTTGATTAAATAAACGGGTTATAGGGCGGCGGGGGCGGCTCGCTCACGATTTCCATATCGCTTTCGGGAAAAACCCGGCACGCCAGCACCACGCCTTCGGCCAAATCCTGCTCGTTGATGTGGGTTTTGCTCATGGCTTTTTTGCGGTAGCAGCCCGACAAAATCCGTATCCGGCACACGCCGCACCCGCCGCCGCGACAGCCCACCGAAATGGTGCGCTGCCCCATCTGCTCGGAAGCGGCCAGCAGGGTTTGGCCTTCGTACACAGTAATGCTGCGCGTGCAGGCGGCCGAACCGCTCGGGTCTTTAATACATACGGTGTAGCCCATGTTTCCTCCTTCGCGGTTTTAGCGAAACTCGCAAAGCTCGTTTTCAGACGGCCTCTTGTTTTCAGACAGGCCGTCTGAAACATCAACGCCCCTTCGCTTTGGCCGACTCGCCGCCGATGCCGAAATGCTGCTTGGGCATTTCGTTGATCAGCACGCGCACCGATTCTTTCGGCGCACCCACGGCGCGAACCATGGCTTCGGTTACTTCGCGGATGACGGCTTCTTTTTGCTCGTCGGTACGGCCTTCCATCATGTGGACTTGAATAATCGGCATGGTTGTTTCCTTTCTTGATGTTTATTCAAAACGGCCGCTGATGCTGCCCAAATCTTGGAAATGCACGCAGAACGAGTCGCCTTTTTCCACCTGCACGGCGGCGGTAATCGCGCCGATCATCACAAACGAGCCGGCCGGCAGATATTCGCCGCGCTCGGCCAGCATGTTTGCCAGCATGGCGACCGATGCGGCCGGATGCCCCAGCACCGCCGCGCCTGCGCCGGTCTGCACCACTTTGCCGTTGATTTCCATCACCACGCCCAGCGTTTTCAAATCCAATTCGCTCGCGGGTTTGGCACAGCCGCCGGTAATGAAGCGGCTGGAAGAAGAGTTGTCGGCAATCACCGATTTCAAATCGAATTTGAAATCTTTATAGCGCGAGTCAATCACTTCGATGGCGGGCATCACGAAATCGGTGGCGGCCAATACGTCGCCGATGTGGCAGCCGGGGCCGCGCAGGTCGGCTTTGGTTACAAACGCCAGCTCGGCTTCGATTTTCGGGTGGATCAGCTCGTCGTGCTTCACCGCCGCGCCTTCGGGCACGCTGAAATAGTCGGCCAGAAAGCCGTAGCAGGGATGCTCTACGCCCATTTGGCTCATCTTCGCCCATGAGGTCAGCCCCATTTTCATGCCGACGATTTTGTTGCCGCGTGCTTCTTTGCGGCGGCGGATTTCCCATTGGATGTCGAAGGCGTCTTCGTAATCCATGTCGGGGAAATCGTCGGTGATTTTGGTGACTTCATAAGCCTGCAATTCGGCGTTTTCCAAATGTTCGGCCAGTTGCTCGATTTGTTGTTTGCTTAATGTGCTCATGCTGTTTTGCCTTTCTGCTTGGCCATAGTGAGTGCTAAATCTTCGATCATGTCTTCCTGCCCGCCGACGGTGCCGCGCTTGCCCAGCTCCACCAGAATTTCGCGGGCGGACACGCCGTATTTGGCTTCGGCGCGTTTGGCAAACAGCAGGAACGACGAATACACGCCCGCATAGCCCAGCGTGAGGGCATTGCGGTCAACACGGATGGGGTGGTCCATAATCGGCACCACGCGGTCTTCGGCCACGTCCATCAGTTTGAAAAGATCAGTGCCGTGCTCGACGCCCATGCGCTCCAACACCGCCACAAACACTTCCAGCGGCGTATTGCCCGCGCCCGCGCCCAAGCCTGCTACCGAGCCGTCTATGCGGTTGGCGCCGGCGTTGATGGCGGCCAGCGAGTTGGCAATGCCCATGCCGAGGTTGTGGTGGCCGTGGAAACCCAGTTCGGTTTCGGGCTTCAGGGCTTGGCGCAGCGCACCGATTTTTTCTTCCACTTCTTCGGGCAGCATGTAGCCCGCCGAATCGGTGCAGTAGATGCAGTTGGCGCCGTAGCCTTCCATCAGCTTGGCCTGCTCGATCAGTTTGGCGGCGGGCACCATGTGCGCCATCATCAGAAAGCCGACGGTATCCAAGCCCAGCTCGGCGGATTTGGTGATGTGTTGTTGGGAAACGTCGGCTTCGGTGCAGTGCGTGGCCACGCGGATACACGACACGCCCAAGTCTTTGGCCATCAAGAGGTGGTCAACAGTGCCGATGCCGGGCAAAAGCAGCGCCGACACTTTGGCCTGCTTCATTTTGGGAATCACGGCGCCGAGGTATTCTTCGTCGCTGTGGGCGGGAAAGCCGTAGTTGAGCGACGCGCCGCCCAAGCCGTCGCCATGGGTTACTTCGATCAGCGGCATACCGGCTTCGTCGAGACCGGTGGCGATGTTGACCATTTCGTCTAAAGAAATCTGATGCCGTTTGGCGTGCATGCCGTCGCGCAGGCTCATGTCGTGCAGGGTAACTTTTTTACCTTTTAAATCCATGTCGTTCTCCTTAGCGTGCGGGCAGGGTTAAAACGCCGTTGGCCGCTTCTTCGGCAAACATTTCGGCAGTGCGCAAACCGGCGGCGGTCATGATGTCGAGGTTGCCGGCAAAAGGCGGCAGGAAGTCGCCCAAACCTTTCACTTCGATGAAAATCGACACTTTGTTGCCGTCGAACACGGGGCCGTTGACCAGCGTGTAGCCCGGCACATAGCGTTGCACGTCGGCCACCATGCGGTGTACGGATTCGGTAATCGCGGCTTGGTCGGGTTCGCTTTCGGTGAGGCAGTGGATGGTGTCGCGCATCATCAAAGGTGGTTCGGCCGGATTGATGATGATGATGGCCTTGCCTTTTTTGGCGCCGCCCACGCTTTCCACGGCCTGCGCGGTGGTGCGGGTGAATTCGTCGATGTTGGCGCGGGTGCCGGGGCCGACCGATTCGGACGACACGGTGGCGATGATTTCGCCGTAGCTAACCGGCTGAACGCGGGAAATGGCCGCCACCATCGGCACGGTGGCTTGGCCGCCGCAGGTAACCATGTTTACGTTCATTTCCAGCTTTTCGGCGTGTGCTTTCAGATTCACGGGCGGAATGCAGAAAGGGCCGATGGCGGCGGGCGTGAGGTCGATCATAATCACGCCCTGCTCGTTGAGCTTGCGGCTGTTTTCGGCATGCACATAAGCGGACGTGGCGTCGAAGGCGATGCGGATGTCGTCTTCCTTCACATACGGCAACAGGCCGTCCACGCCGGTATCGCTGGTTTTGATGCCCATGTCGCGGGCGCGCTTCAAGCCTTCGGATTGCGGGTCGATGCCGACCATCCACACCGGCTCTATCCACTCGGAACGCTTCATTTTCATCAGCAAGTCGGTGCCGATGTTGCCCGGCCCGATAATGGCCGCTTTAAGTTTTTTACTCACGGCTTTCTCCTCGTTATTGGGTTTTGGTTTTTTCAGACGGCCTGTCTGAACATCTGAATCATGGTTTAGATTTTCTTAAACAAGGCCGAACGGGTTTGTGTTTCGCTGCCGTCGGCGGCCGTGAGGAAGCGCTCCATGTGGATGTCGCGCTCAAACAGGCGGCTTTGCATCAGCGTGGTAATGGCGGCTTCGATCATCGGCGGCGGGCCGCAGAGATAGGCTTTGTGGCCGCTGCAACGGTTGTTGAAGTAATCGGCCACGGCTTCGTGCACGAAACCGTTGAAGCCTTCCCAGTTTTCTTCCGGCAGGGCGGCGTTGAGCGCCGGGATGTAGTGGAAGTTTTCATGCTCTTCGGCCAGCTTTTCAAACAGCTCGCGGTGGTAGAGTTCGGCCACATTGCGCGCGCCTTGAAACAGGTAAATCCGGCGGCTGTCGCCTTCTTCCAGCAAATCCAAAATCATGGATTCGGGGCTGGACAAGCCCGAACCGCCGGCAATGAAAATCGCGTCTTGACCGTCGGACTTGCGCACGAAGAATTGGCCGTAAGGGCCGGAAAGCGGCAGCTCGTCGCCTTCTTTCAGGCTTTCGTGCAGCCAAGTGGTGGCCGCGCCGCCTTCTACTTTGCGCACATGCAGCTCAACCGTGTCGGCCATAGACGGCGGGTTGGCAATCGAAAAAGCGCGCGTGCCTTCCACGCCCGGCACTTGCAGGTTGATGTATTGGCCTGCCTGAAATTTCATGGGTCGGTCGAGTTTCAGGGTGATGCCGAGAATGGTGGGCGAAAGCGGCTTCAGCGCAGTGACGGTGGCGGTGTAGTCTTCCACCGTGTAGCCCAAGAAATCGGGATCGACGTCGATATCGGCTTCGATGGTCATATCCGATTCGGGCATGCAGCAGCAGGCCAGCACTTTACCTTCGTCGCGCTCGACGTCCATCAGGGCGAAGGGGGAAGCGTTGCCGAGGTCGCCGTAGCCTTCGGTAACCTGCACTTTGCAGGTACCGCAGGTGCCGTGTCCGCAGGCAAACGGCAGCCAAACGCCTTGCCGCAGCGCAGCGGCCAAAATGGTTTGGCCTTCTTCCACTTCGATCACGTCGCCGGTGGGTTCTACCGTTACTTGATAGCTCATGGTTTCCCCCTTTCTACACGCCGGTGCCGTTCCAGCCGTTCAGCCCGGGCGTTTTGAAGCGCAGCAGCGATTTGTGGTCGAAACCGAGCTGCTCCAGCGTTTTGCCGTCGTCGGGGGAGAAGGCTTGGTTGTTGAGCCGCCATTGCACTTCGTTCCACTTGATGTGTTCGAAGTCGGGGTGTTGGGCAAAGCCTTCGGGCAGCACATGCTCGCGGAAGTCTTTGAAGGTCATGGCCGGCGGAAGCGGAAACGCTTTGGCGGAGCAGAAGAGCAGGTGTTCGTCCCATCCGACATACACTAAGATGTTGCCGCCGAAGTTTTCGCGGCGGTCACGGATGTCGCCGTGGTAGTTTTCATGGATGGCTTTAGTTGGCATGGTTTCTCCTTTTATGTTGTTATTGATTGACGATGAGGCCGTCTGAAACTGCTTGTCAGGCCACGCCTTTCCATTCTTTCCAGCGCTGCTCGTCGGGCGAACCTTTCATGTCCAGATTGTCGGCGCCGACGTTGATGCGGTAATACTCGCTGAGGATTTTCTCCAGCTCGGGGCCGCCGCAGTTGCCTTGCAGAATCTGATGCACGGGCAGCCAGGATTGGGCGAATTTTTCAGGTTCTTCCACAAAGATGTCGTGGCAGCCGTCTGAACACATGTGGTAACGCTCGCCTTCAAACTCGGCGCAACGGTAGCTGATTTCGCCGGCGTCGCCGTTCATTTCGGTAAAGCCCATCGGCACTTGGCACACTTGGCAAAGCTGCGGCAGGCCGCTGGAATAAAAGCGCTTGCCTTCGGCTTCCATTTTTTTCGCCAATTCCCAACGCGGGCGGTAGTATTTGTCGAAGGTGTCGGGGTATTTTTCGCTCAGCCAATCCAGCTCTTCGTCGGTCGGAATCCAAGTGTGGAAGCCTGCCGCGTGGCCGAAGTTGTAGAAAATCCACCAAGCCTGATGTGAGATGTGCTCTTTTTCTTTTTCGATTACGTCGCTGTATTTGGGCATGCGGATGCCGTAACGCTCGAGGTCTTTAAACAGCGCGCCGCCGGCTTCTTCGAAATACACTTCCCATGCTTCTTTCCACGACATCACTTTGTTCGGCAGCATGTAGTCCATCATCATGGCCACGATGGAGAGCAGGCGGGTGCCGCGCCAGAACCATTTGTCGATCCATTTCTGCACGATGGGCAGGTTGTCTTCGTGTTGCTCAAGCAGGAATTTGATGATTTCGAGGCCGAGCGTCATGTGGCGGGCTTCGTCGGATTGGGCGCTGAAACCGAAGGTAACGGTGGCCATGTCGCCGTTGTGCGCCGCGCCCGACATAAACGGCACGAACAAGAGGTTGGTCAGCACATATTCGAAGGCGAAGCTGATGGCGAGCAGGAATTCAAACGGGCCGGCCGAACGGGCGTCTTCAAAGAATGATTTCGGCACGGAGAGATACCACACGCGGTCGTGCATATGGCTCCAGTCTTGGAAGCCGTCGAAATACTTGTTGTAGTGGCTCATGGCATGGATTTGGGTTTGCACATGGCGCAATTCGTCGATGGACTGCATTTGCGAGGCGATGCGTGCACCGATGCCGCTAAACTGGCGGCCCACATGGGCGTAGCCTTGATAAGCCTGATATTCGAGCGGGGTAACGCCGGTCAGGAAAATCTTGATGGCGTTGACGTAGCGCGGGTCTGAGATGTTTAACTGGCCGTTGTTTTGGGCAAACGCATCAAAAATGGCATACAGTTTTTTCTCTTTTTCGGCCTGATATTTCCAATAGGCATCCATAGTGAGGCGGAACGGGTCTTCCCATTTCGACCAGTCGGTGATTTTGATGCCTTCGAAGTCTTCATACGGAAACGCTTCTTTGCGGTCTTGATAGGAAAAATCCCAATCCAAATCGCGCGTGAGCAAACGGTATTTGTCTTTTAAATTCAGTTTTGCCATTGTTTTTCTCCTCTTTAATCCTCAAACCGGCGATTAACGGTTCCAGCTTAAGGTGAGTTGTTCATCATCCTCATCCACATTGCCGCCGATGGTGACCAAATTCAGATGCAGCTCCTGCACATCCCAGCTTTGGCCCATTTTTTCTTCCACGGTGGCCTTCTTAACAACCAATTGCCCTTCGCATTCCATGCGGATCATGGCGGGCTGGTGGATTACCACCACGTCGGGGTTGTCTTGCTCGATGGCTTCTACGATGTAGCGGGAAGTGTCGTTGTCTTGCAGGGCGAGATAAACTTTTGAACTCATGCTTATTTTCCTTTTTCGATTAATCCGGCTTTCACGGCACGCTGTTGAATTTGGGCGGCGGTTTCGGCCAATATGTTTTCGGCTTCGCTGCCAAACAGATCAGCAATGATGGGGCGGTAGGCGGCAAAGGCTTTTTCCTGCCATTTTTCCATCCAGCTCTTGAGCTGTTCGCGGTTGGCTTCGTTTTCGGCGGCCAGCGTTTTCAATACGTTGTCTGCCCAGCCGGCTTGGTCTTTCAGACAGGACTGCATGAATTCGGTCAACATGGAAATATCGCGCGCGCCGTTGGCAGAGAGCCAGTTGTCGAAGTGCTGATAGAAAACGATGTTCAGCAAAGTATCCACGACCAGATTTTGGGCGACGAACAATTCGCCCCAGTCTTTATGCACCAGCAGCTCTTCGCACAAAGCGCGCACGCCCTGCCACGCGGGGTCTTCCATCCATGCTTTTTTGGCCACGGCCAAAGATTCGCCGCTGTTGTCGTCCAACGAGAGGCCGATGCGCGAGAGGTATTGGGCGATGCCCAAGCGGTCCATCGCGGCATATAAGCAGGCTTGGGTTAAAGCGGTGCCGTAGCCGTAGGCGCAGCACGACATCATGTTCAGGTTGGCGGTTTGCTCGACATGGCGCAGCGGCAACAGGCCGGTGATGATGCGCGTTTTCACACTTTCTTCAATCAGCGAAGCTAGATTGCGCTTTTCAAAAAAGGCATAGTTGCTCTCGGCCGTGTCCTGCATCTTGGCGCGGTTTTGCACATAAGCACCGTAGTAAAACTGGCGCGGGTCTTTCAGCGCGTACCAGTCCTGCATGGTCAGCGCGGTGTGAGTGGGATCGTTCAGCTCTTTTTCGGGCATCCAGAGCGGGCGGTAATGGAAATTGACGGCGGCTTGGGCGTCGTAAGTGGCTTCCTGATAGCGGGAAGCGGGCTTCTCGCCGAAGCGGCGGGCGATGTGCGCGTAGGTTTGGCGCACGGGGTCGATGGTGGCGGTTTTGATTTCCAAAGACATTCTGTTTCTCCTTCTCCTCGGGGGATGGTTATGGCTGCGGAGCTAACTGTTTTCAGACGGCCTTCACTTAAATGCCTGTCTGAAACCGTGTGC
Organism: Neisseria sp. Dent CA1/247; assembly: GCF_022870825.1. Lineage (NCBI taxonomy): Bacteria > Pseudomonadati > Pseudomonadota > Betaproteobacteria > Neisseriales > Neisseriaceae > Neisseria > Neisseria sp. Dent CA1/247. Next base: position 2,634,090 of record NZ_CP091522.1, read on the forward strand.
CGCAGCTATTGTGGTGTTGGCGGTTTACCGCAGCTCGGCTTCGGTGCCGTAGCGCCATTTGGCGGCTTCTTCGTCGTTTTTCTCCGCTTGCTCTTCGGTCATGTACACAACTTCGTTGCGTCGGCAGAACACATCAAAACAGTCTTTCGGCATGATGAGCTCCACAAACAGCGACGGGTCGTTAATCGCAAAGTCAAATTCGACAAAACGGGCATCCGGCTCGCTGCGTACCCGGACATACTTGACAAATCTGGCCGGTGCAGTTGTTTGCATATTCATCCACTTCCTTTCTTAAACGGGCAGGCCGTATGAAAGACCTAGCATTTTTGATGCCAAACCCATCTCAAAAATATAAATATTTGATAATCAAAAGAATTAAAAAACGAGCGGAGAAAATCGCCGAAAAATTCCGCGAAAATATTTGATCAAATGATCAAACCGTTTTGACGATTTCATCAAATGATGAAATACGAATTGAAAAAATCCATATAAAACAGAATGATAGTTTCTATATAAATGATTAAAACATTTGACAAAACTTCAAGAGATGTGAATATTAGTGAAAATCCATAAAAAATAAGGCCCGGATGAGCCGCTTAAAAATCCATTTCTTTTCAGTCGGGTAGCCATAACTACCAACAAAAAATAAAGGCCGTCTGAAAACATACAAAGGAGCACAGCTATGCCACCACACCAAACAGGGCAGATAGACAAACAAGACCTGATCGATCAAATCAGGTTTGATGTGGAGAATGGAAAAATCTGGTTTTGCGAACAGCGTATGCTGCTGAGCCACGCCTACGCCTTATGGCGGCTGCGCGAAGATTTGGTAGAATCTTTGGGCAAAGAGCGGGCCAAACGCTTTTTCATGCGCTACGGCTATTACGCCGGCGTGCAGGATGCCGAAATCGCCAAAAAAGTGCGTTCCAGCAGCGACCCGGTGGAAGCATTTCTGGTCGGCCCCCAGCTGCACACCACCCGCGGCATGGTAAAAGTAACGCCCGTTACGCTCGATATCGATATCGAACACGGGAGGTTTTACGGCGTGTTTGCATGGGAAGATTCGTTTGAAGTGGCCTACCACAAAAAGAAAAACGGTATCAGCCAAGAGCCGGTGTGCTGGACTTTGCTCGGCTATGCCAGCGGATACAGCAGCTATTTCATGGGCAAACAGATTGCCTTTACCGAAACCCAGTGCGAAGCCATGGGGCATACCCACTGCCACATCATCGGCAAACCGATAGAAGAATGGGACGAAACCACCGATTTGGAACGCTCCATGCTGCCCGATCCCGTCGAAGAAGAACTGTTCAGCCTGCGCAGCGAATTGGACGAACTCAAACACCGCAAGCAAAACGACCTGCTCGAGCAAGGCAGCCTGTTTGACGCCGTGGGCGAATCCCCTGCCTTCCGCCATGTGTGCGAAATGCTCAACAAAGCCTCCAAAAGCAAAGCCGCCGTGCTGCTCGAAGGCGAAACCGGCGTCGGCAAAGAAGCCTTTGCCAAAGGGCTGCACGCCGGCAGCAACCGCAGAAACCAACCTTTCGTCGCCATCAACTGCGCCTGCATCCCGCCCGAACTGATCGAAGCCGAACTCTTCGGCGTCGAACGCGGCGCCTTTACCGGCGCCACACAAAGCAAAGCCGGCAAATTTGAACGCGCCGACAAAGGCACGATTTTCCTCGACGAAGTCGCCGAACTGTCGCCGCGCGCACAAGCCGCGTTATTACGGGTTTTGCAGGAAGGCGAACTGGAGCGCGTAGGCGGCGCACAAGTACGCAAAGTCGATGTGCGGCTGGTGGCCGCCACCAACGAAAGCCTCGCCGACGCCGTAGCCGCCGGCAAATTCCGCGCCGACCTCTATTACCGCCTCAACACCTTCCCCGTCTATATCCCGCCCCTGCGCGAACGAAGGCAGGATATTCCCCTGCTCATCAAATACTTTCTCGAAAAATACAGCGCGATTTACCAGAAAAAAATACTCGGCATCAGCGATCAGGGGCGCGAGCTTCTGCTCAAACACCAATGGCCCGGCAACATCCGTGAGCTGGAAAACGTGATCGAGCGCGGCATCATCCTGACCGAGCACAACCATGTTGTTGAAGCGCAAAATCTGTTTCCCAACTTCAAGCCGACCGACGGCGACTTCAGCATTTCAGACGGCCTCCTATTGGCCAACCCCGCCGACAAACACCACAAAAACGACTACATCAAGCAGATGCTGGCACACGATTTCGATTTGGAACAATGGACGGCAGACATCCTGCAAGAAGCCGTCAACCAAAGCAACGGCAACATTTCGGAAGCCTCAAGAAAACTTAACATCAGCCGGGCAACCTTGGCTTACCAACTGAAAAAATACAACTTGTCGGCCAAATGAACTCAGGCCGAAACCTTTGCAGAATCATTAACGATGATGAAATATCCGCACAGCGGGCCGTGCGGGTTTCGCCCAAACCTGCCGGGTGATTTTCGCAAAACACTTTCCGAACGCGCTGCCGGCTTGAGTAGGTTGGGTTGCAAACCCAACATTTCTGTCATTTCGATTATTGTTGGATTTCATCCCAACCTACGGCTGATTTTTCATTAAGGCCGTCTGAAAGCGAACTTGCGCGCTTCGCCAAAACGAGCTTTACGGGTTTCGCTAAAACGATCTTGCAGTTTTCGCCAAACATCTTCCCAACCGCAACCGGTTTACGTAGGGGCGGATTACATATCCGCCCGCGGTTCGCTTTCGACATATAGCAAACGCAGGTCGGGTTGCCAACCCAACATTTCCGTTATTTCGATTATTGTTGGGATTTCATCCCAACCTACGGCCGATGTTTCACAAGGCCGTCTGAAAGCAGGCTTGCGCGCTTCGCCAAAACAAGCTTTGCGAGTTCCTCTAAAGCAAAATCGAGAGCTTCACTAAAACACAGCCCGCAGATGTCGAAAGAAATATTTGCCCCATATCCCGCACAAAACACAGCAGATAACATACAATCCCGCTTCAGCAACGCAAACCGTTGCCCCATCTTGAAACAGGCCGTCTGAAAACTTTTCAGACGGCCTGCAACCTTAAACGACACAAACCGATACCACCCTCAAACAACATGACCGGATTCTTTACCCTCTTCAAAAAAGAAGTCTTACGCTTCTGGAAAGTCGGCCTGCAAACCGTTGCCGCCCCGATGCTGACCGCCCTGCTCTACCAACTCATCTTCTCCCACGCCCTCGGCAGACATATCGAAGCCCTGCCCGACGTAGCCTACAACGCCTTCCTGATTCCCGGGCTGGCCATGATGAGCATGACCCAAAACGCCTTCGCCAACGCCTCCAGCAGCCTGATTCAATCGCGGCTCACCGGCAATCTGGTATTTATCCTGCTGCCGCCGCTGCCCGTATCCGCTTTTTTCTCCGCCTACGTCGGCGCCGCCATCTTGCGCGGCCTGCTCGTCGGCATCGGCGTGATTGCCGTTACCGCCCCATTCGGCCTGCCCATGCCGCACAACATCTTATGGATCGCCACTTTCGCCCTGATCGGCTGCGCCATCATGGCCATGTTGGGGCTGCTGGCGGGCATAGTCGCCGAAAAATTCGACCAACTCGCCATGTTTCAAAACTTCCTCATCGTCCCCCTTACCTTCCTATCCGGCGTGTTCTACTCCATCAACAGCCTGCCCGAATTCTGGCGCAACGTAAGCCACCTCAACCCCGTGTTCTACATGATAGACGGCTTCCGCTACGGCTTTTTCGGCGTCAGCGACACCTCGCCTTGGCTGTCGGCCGCCGTGGTCGGCAGCGTCTCATTAGGCTTGGCAATATTCGTACTTGCCGTTTTAAAATCCGGATGGAAGCTGCGCAGTTGAACTTACCCAATCAATTTATTGCTTTTCTAAAGCCGACACAGGTTTGATCCCATTCGAGGCCGTCTGAAATTTCAGACGGCCTTTTGTCATATGCAAATAGAAAATAAATATTCAATTTGATATATTTCAGTTTAAATAAACGCATCAATCCCGCTTTACTGATTTGAGAAAGTGTCACGATGACCCCGACCCAATCCTACCACCTCACCTTCTCCCGCTTCAGCCCGTCCCTCTCCGTCGTCTCCTTCACCGCCACCGAAGCATTGAATACAGCCTACCGTCTCGACATCGAACTGACCTGCGCCGATGCCGATTTGCCGCTGTCGTCCTACATCAACCAAGCGGCCAAGTTTACGGTAACGCCGGTAAGCTCTGATGCGTTGGGATTGATCGAAGGTATGATCGCCCCCCAAGCGTTGAAGGAATGGAGCGGCATCATCACTTCCTGCGAGAAGCTGTCGGTATCGGCCGACGAAACCCGTTACCGCATGGTATTGGAACCGCGCATTGCCGCATTGAAGCACCACCGTACTTCGCGGCTGTTTCAAAACCAAAACGTTCCCGACATTATTTCATCGCTGCTGAAACACCACGGCTTCTCCGGCGTCGATTTCCGCTTTAACACTTCCCGCGAATACGGTGTGCGCGAGTATGTGACCCAGTATCAGGAAAGCGACTTCGCCTTTATCAACCGGCTGTGTGAAGAAGAAGGCATCTGGTACGCCTTCGAGCAGAACGCCCAATATGGCGAGGTGGCGGTATTCGGCGACGATGCCGCCCATTATTTTCGTGACAACCGTCTGCCGTATCCCTACCGCCCCCACGGCAGATTGGAGAGCGTCGGCAAGGAAGCGGTGTTCGCCTTACAGGTAAAACACAATCCCATTCTCGAATCCATCCGCGTCGGCGACTACAACTACCGCGATGCCGATACCGACTTATCGTCCACAGTAACGGCCAAGGGTACGGAGACCGACGGCAGCGTCTTACTCGGCAGTGACAGCCATTGGGGTTTGCATCACAAGACACCCGAAGAAGCCCAACTTCAGACGGCCTTACTGCAACAGCTCGACCACAGCCGCCGTATTGTTGCTTCCGGCAGCGGCAACATCACCGCGCTTAGCCCCGGCCAAGTGTTTCAGACGGCCCCAAGCTTCAGCGAAGCACCCAACGGCTGGTTGGTAGTGTCGCTTACCCACAGCGGCAGCCGCGACCAAGCGTACAGCCATACTTTTACCGCCATTCCCGCCGACAGCATCTTCCGCCCCGAACGCATCACCCCGTTGCCCAAGATTCAGGGCAGCCTTCCCGCCAGAATCACCAGCCCCGGCAACTACACCTATGCCTATATCGACAATATGGGCCGTTACCGCGTCAAACTGCCGTTTGACCTCGACGAATGGAGCCCGGGCGGAGAAAGCCGTCCCATCCGTCTGGCCAAACCCTATGCCGGCCCCGACTACGGCCAACACTTCCCGCTGCACGAAGGCACCGAAGTGATGCTGTCGTTCGTGCAGGGTAATCCCGACAGACCCTACATCAGCGGGGTAATGCACGACAGCTCCCACCCCGACCACGTGCCTGCCGACTGGAACACCCGTAACGTCATCCGCACTTGGGCGAATAATAAGCTGCGGATGGAAGACAAACAGGGTCAGGAACACATCAAACTGGCGACCGAATACGGCAAGAGCCAACTCAACCTCGGTCATATCGTCGACAGCCAAAGACAAAAACGCGGTGACAACGGCGAAGGATTCGAGCTGCGTACCGACAGTTGGGGTGCATTGCGGGCGGGCAAAGGTTTGTTTATCAGTGCCGATGCCCAAAATCAGGCTGCGGGTCAGGTGTTGGATATGGATGCCGCCATCGCCCAACTAGAACAGGCAATCTCCTTAGCCAAAAGCCTCAACAAAGCCGCCCACACCGCCAAAAACGAAGCCACCGAGGCCGAAGAACAGGCAGGCCGTCTGAAAGACAGCCTCAAAAAACTGCAACGCGCGGGCATCATCCAATCCGCCCCCGACGGCATCGCTACCGCCACCCCGCAAAGCCAACTGCACACCGCCGGCCAACACATCCACCACATTAGCGGCGGCGACACCGACATCAGCGCCGGCCAAAACTTCACCGCCCATGCGGTAGAGAGCGTCAACCTGTTTGCCCAAAGCAGCGGCGCGAAACTGCAGGCCAATCAGGGCAAGGTGGAGATACAGGCGCAGAACGACGAGATGCAGATTAATGCCCTCAAAGACGCCACCATCACCAGCAGCGCGGGCAAAGTGACCGTGGCGGCAAAAGACGAAATCCTGCTCACCAGCGGCGGGGCGTACATCAAGATTAAAGACGGCAATATCGAGTTGGGCTGTCCGAAGATGGTGTGGGTGAAGTGTGCGGGGTTTCAGGTGATGGGGCCGAGTAGTATAAGTAATCTATTACCAATCTTACCTAACAATCAGCAGCAAAAAGAAACAATGGGGATTCAAATTAAACGAATAGGAACCCAAGAAATCACAGGTATTTCTTTGGATTACAAATTTAAAACTGCGGGTGATGAAACACTTTTTTCATCTACAACACAAAACGAAAACGGGCTGGGTGGTGAGCATGATAAAGAGCAGATTCATGCTAGCAGTTATTTATTGATAGGAAAAGAAAGTGATGGTTGGCAGCTTTTTGTTTATGAAGCAGATAACCACGAGGGAAATTAGAAAAATGATTAAATCAAAACTACTGATTGTATTTAAAGACTCTTTAGCCGGTACGCCATATAATCTCCGATATAAAGTTTACATAAACGGGATAAAAGTATCGGAAAATAAAATTGAGAAAGGGAAAGATTGTCAATTCCATTCCAAAACTGAGCCACAGTTGTGGTCTAAAATTGAGCCACCCTATGAGCGGTGTTTCATCCGGTAAGAATCATTGCCCGTCTCAAAAATATCACAGCAATAAGTCAGGCGGTCCAGTAAAGCACCCGTCATCTTTTCATCCATAAACAGTTTCACCCATTCGCTAAAGGCCAAATTGGTTGTCATGACAACACTCGTCCTTTCATGCAGTTGGCTCATCAGATGAAACAGCAGCGCACCGCCTTTCTGACTAAACGGCAGATACCCCAACTCATCAAGAATCAACAAATCGTACCGACATTGCTGCTCGGTCAGTTTCAGACGGCCTTCGTCTTTGTCTGCTTCCAATTTGTTGACCAAGTCCAGTACATTCCAAAAACGTACCCTAAATCCTTGTGTCGCCGCTTCGATACCCAATGCTGTGGCAATATGCGTTTTGCCCGTACCCGGTCCGCCTACCAACACCACATTACGCTTCTGTCTGATATAGTCCCCGCCCAAAAGCAGTTCCAATGCCGGACGGTGTATCAAACTCTGCTCAAAATCGAAGTCGGCCAAACTGCGGTGTTGCGGAAACCTTGCCTGGCTAATCCGGTTTTGGATACTCCTTGCGGTTTTGGCTATATGTTCGGCAGTCAACAACCGCTCCAGAATATCCAGCGTACCCCGTTTGCGACGGATGCCGTCCACTACGATTTCATCCCACTGCTCCGCCATCGCACCGAGTTTCAATTCTTTCAACAGTCCGGCCAGACGTTCATGCTGCATGATGCTTCTCCTTCATCGTATCCGTTTGTTTGCCCGACAGACTCAGTAAGCGGTCATAACGGCTGCAATCAACTGACGGCGGGACGGTAAGCGGGATGTCCCTAATATGGAAACGGGGTGGAGGCGGTTCTTTCAGACGGTTGATGATGTTCAAGACTGCCTCCGGAGTCGGCATACCTTCGTCCAATGCCAATTCCGCTGCCGTCAATGCCAAGTCGGCATCGTATTCGGCCATCAGGTTCAGCAGTTTGACCATTACCCGGTCTCCTTTGGGCTGCTTAAGCAAACAGGCTTTCAGACGCTCTATGACGGGCGGCAGTACCCAGCCGATAAAAGCCCTGCCGTCTCTTAACGCGCCGGGTTTCTTTTGCAGATAGGGCAAAAAATGCCAAGGGTTATAGCTGATGCCGTCTTTCACAAAGCTGCGCGGATGTTCGGCAATACAGTCGGTATCGCTACAAAAGCGGACGGTCTGTGCGCCGATATAAACCCTAACCGTATTGCCCGCCCATTCGACCGGTACGCTGTAACGGTGGCGTTCGACGGTAACCAAAGATTGGTTGCTGACTTTGAGTATCTCCAAACGTTCTGCCGGATAGGGACGGAAAGCAGCCAACGAATGCTTCTCCCTTTCCCATATGTCGTTAACCGGCTGCCTGTATTCGGGATGTTTGTGCTGCCGCATCAGCCGCAGGCATTGCTGTTGCAGGTAGTCGTTGAGAGAGGTAAAGGAATCAAAAGCCAAAGTCGGCTTGAACAATCTTTCGCGCAGGTGGCGTATCTGCCGCTCGACCTGGCCTTTCTCCCAGCCGGAGGCCGGGGTACAGGCAACCGGTTCAATGAGAAAGTGGGTCATCATCTGTAAAAACTGTGCGTTAAACTCTCTCTCCTTACCTTTGCCGATTCGGGTAACGGCGGTCTTCATATTGTCGTAGATACCGCGGGCAGGTACGCCGCCGAAGAAAGCGAATGCGCGGTTGTGCGCATCCATCAACATATCAGCTTTCTGATTGGGATAAGCACAAACGAAAAAAGCCCTGCTGTGGCATAAGCGGAAATGAGCGATATTTACCTTAACGGTCTGTCCGGCCAAACAAACGGTTTCGATACTCCAGTCAAACTGATAAGCATCACCCGGAGCAAAAGCCTGAGCCATAAAGACCGGAACCGGCTTGGGTTGGTGCTGTTGGCGGAATTTGCGGATAAATACGGCAACGGCACTGTACTGTCCGGCATAACCGGCATCTTTGAGGCGTTCGAAATGTCGACGGGCAGAAAGGTGTTGCTGTTTGGGCAGCCGGGCTTCTTGGAGCAACTGTTGGGTCAACACGTCAAGAAAAGGACCGAGCTTGGGGTAATGGGTTTGTTCTCTGCGGTAGACGGGGGGTTCGACTGTGGCGTGCTGCAGATATTTGGCGACTGTATTGCGGGAGAGTTTGAGTTGTTTGGCGATTTCACGTTGTGAGAGTTTCTGTCGGTGAAAAAGCCGGTGCACTTTTGCGATGGTTTCCATGCATAACATCCAGGTTGGGCTCCGCTGTGTGATAGAGCGGAGCAGTTTATAACAAACGGAGAGTGGCTCACTTTTGGAGCACAACTCCCCGTTTCCCTGGCTCAGTTTTGCACGATATTTAACATTCAGACGGCTGGTTAGACCGATTGCTTAATTGGTTTAAGGAGCTTTGGTAAAATAAAAGATAAAAGCCGGTCTGAAAAATTTCAGACCTGCTTTTTATTTGTGTCATTCAGTGGAGGCGTGACGAATTAGAAACCGTTTAACTGTAAGTATCGCAACCGGTTTACTGAATATCAAACAACTTCCCCTGAGCCAAAAGCATTTTTACGGGCATGAAGTCTTGCCGGTGCTCGGATAGTGCGCCGAACTCTGCTAAGGCTGCGAGATGTGCGGCGGTGCCGTAGCCTTTGTGTTTGTCGAAACCGTATTGCGGGTAACGCTCGGCCAGGGTATACATTTCGGCATCGCGGGCGGTTTTGGCCAAGACGGAAGCGGCGGATATTTCGATGATTTTGCTGTCGCCCTTGACCACTGCTTCGGCGGCGGCACTGAGATTTTCGGGAATGCGGTTGCCGTCTATCCAAACTTTGTGCGGTTTGACAGCCAAGCCTTGTATTGCGCGGGTCATAGCGAGCATGGTGGCGTGCAGGATGTTCAGTTCGGCGATTTCGGCTACGTTGGCAGATGCTATGCACCATGCCACGGCTTGTTCTTTAATCTGTACGGCTAGGGCATCGCGCTTTTTTTCGGTCAGTTTTTTGGAATCGGTCAAACCGGGGAGATTGTGGTCGGGCGGGAGGATAACGGCGGCGGCAAACACGCTGCCGACCAGCGGCCCGCGGCCGGCTTCGTCCACGCCGGCTGTCAGAAAAACATCATTCATTTGTTCAGACTCCTTTTTCAGGTTTTCAGACGGCCTCATTTCAACCTCTTCTTACGGTCTGCTCAAACGCCGGCACACTTCCAACACGGCCTCTCCGTATTTTTCGATTTTGTCTGCACCCACGCCGTGTATGCCGCCTAATTCTGCCAATGTTTGCGGCTGTTTGGCGGCGATGGTGCGCAGGGTGATTTTGCTGAAGACGGTGTGTTCGGGTTCGCCTTCGGTTTCGGCGGTGGCGGCGCACCATTGCATCAGGGCGCGCATCAGGCGGCGTTTGTGTTTGGCTTCGTTGCTGAGGCCGTCTGAAAAGGGTTTACAGACGGCCAAGATGTCGCCGCCGAATTTACCGATGCGTACTGCGCCCAAGCCGTAGATGCCGTTTAGGTCGGCGGCTTCTTCGGGGGTGTTGCGGACCAAATCGAGCAGGCTGTCGTCGGGGCAGACGGTGTGCAGGGTAACGCTTTCCGCTTGTGCTTTGCTGCTGCGCCATGCGTTCAGGGCTTGCCAAAGCCGGCGCTCGCGTTCGGTTTCGAGGCCGTCTGAAAGGCTGTCGGATAAGGCGGCCGGCGGGTTTTGGCGAAGCGAACTGAGTTCGCTTTCAGACGGCCTGCTGCTTGCGGCGACGGTTTGGCACACTTCGACGATGTCTGCACCGAAGCTGTTGATTTTGGCTTCGCCCAAGCCGTAGATGTCGTGCAGTTCGGCGAGGCCGGCGGGCAGTTTTTCAACGATGTCGCGCAGGGTTTTGTCGCCGAAAATCACGTAAGCGGGCACTTCTTCGGCCTGTGCGCGTTTGAGCCGCCAAGCGCGCAATGCCTGCCAGATGCGTTCTTCACGTTCGGTGCGCAGCCATTCTTCTTTGGGTTTTTGGGTGGCGGCTTTGTCGCGTTTGAGCGGGCGCAGCCATACGGGTGTGCTGCCTTTGAGCACGGTTTTGGCGGCTTCGGTCAGTTGCAGTGCTTGGTGCAGCAGGGGGTTGACGGTGAGGTAGCCGAGGCTGATGCACTGGCGCACGATGCCGCGCCATTCTTTGTCGGTGAAGTTGTCGCCGATGCCGAAGGTGGACAATTGGTGGTGGCGGTTGCGGATAATCCAGTCGTCGCTTTTGCCGCGCAATACGTTGATGACGTAGCCGGTGGCGAACTGTTGGCCGACGCGGTACACGCAGCTGAGCAGTTTCTGCACGGGCACGGTGCCGTCGAAACGCACGGGCGGGTGCAGGCAGTTGTCGCAATGGCCGCAGGGTTGGGAATCTTCGCCGAAGTGTTTGAGCAGCAGTACGCGGCGGCAGTCGGCGGTTTCGCATACGGACAGCATGGCATCGAGTTTTTGCAGTTCGATTTGTTTTTGCATGTCGTCGCTGTTGCCGGTTTGGATGCGTTCGCGCAGCAGCACCCAGTCGTTGAGGCCGTAGCACAGCCAGCTTGCGGCGGGCAGGCCGTCGCGTCCGGCGCGGCCTGATTCTTGGTAGAAATGTTCGACGCTTTGGGGCATGTCGAGATGGGCGACAAAACGCACGTCGGGTTTGTCGATGCCCATGCCGAAAGCGACGGTGGCGACAACGATAACGTTGTCTTCACGGGTAAAACGCCGCTGGTTGGCCTCGCGCACGTCCATGCTCAAGCCGGCATGATAGGGAATGGCATCCAAGCCGTTTTCGCACAGAAAGGCGGTAACGTCTTCGACTTTTTTGCGGCTCAGGCAATAAACGATGCCGCTCTGCCCCATCATCTGTTTTTGGATAAACTGCAAAAGCTGTTTTTTGCCGTTGTTTTTTTCAATCACTTGGTAATAGATGTTGGGGCGGTCGAAGCTGGCCACGAACTCGGCCGCATCTTCCAAACGCAGATGGTGTTTGATGTCGGCGCGGGTGGCGGCATCGGCGGTGGCGGTGAGGGCGATGCGGGGAACGTGCGGATAGCGGTCGGCCAGCAGGCCGAGCTGTTGGTATTCGGGGCGGAAGTCGTGCCCCCATTGGCTCACGCAATGGGCTTCGTCGATGGCAAACAGGCTGATGGTGTGTTGGTCAAGAAAGCGCAGGAAACGCTCGGTAACCAAGCGTTCGGGGGCGACGTAAAGCAGTTTCAGACGGCCTGACTGGATATCGTCGGCAATCTGCCGAGCTTCGTCGGGGGTGGTGCCGCTGTGCACGCACGCTGCGGAAACGCCCGCCGCATGCAGGGCGGCCACTTGGTCGTTCATCAGGGCAATCAGCGGCGATACCACCACGGCCACGCCTTCGCGCATCAGGGCGGGAATTTGGTAACACAGCGATTTGCCGCCGCCGGTGGGCATCAACACCAGCAGGCTTTTGCCGCCGGAAAGCGTGTCCACAATCTCGGCCTGACTGCCGCGGAATTCGGGGTAGCCGAAAACGTCGTGCAGAATTTGGGCGGCGGCATGTTGCATCGGGCGGGTTCCGTAAGGGGCAGTGTTGATGAAAAGGGTGGAAACCCTGCGCGGCAGTTATGCCGGGCATCGGGTTCGGGGCGTTATTTTAGCCTTTTTCCCTAGAGGCCGTCTGAAAAAACAAGATTAGGCCGGAAGATGCAAGCCGAGACCTGTGCCGAAAAGCATTCACGCAAAATCCCCTAAATATCTTATTTGGAAATTTAGGGGATTTTGAGGAAATTTTGCAACGGCCTCCGCCGTTCTTAATGTGGTTCAGCCTGCATGGTCATTGTCATGGTTTACTTACCGGGTTCGGCATCGCCGCTGTCTATCGACCAAGGGATACCGAAGCGGTCGGTAACGACACCGAAGCCTTGGGAAAAGAAGGTTGCTTCAAACGGCATTTCGATGGTGCCGCCTTCTGCCAAGGCATTGAAAATACGTTGCCCTTCGGCAGGGGTATCTAGGCTGATGCTGATTTGTATACCTTGCGGTTTTTGATAGCCGCTTCCTGTGGCGCATAGCTCAGGAACAACGTCTGACAACATTAAGGTTTGCGAACCGATTGCGAGCTGGGCGTGCATGATTTTTTGTTTGTCTGCTTCAGACAGCGGCGGCATATCGGGTTCAGACGGCATATCGTTGAATGTGTAACGGTCGGTAATTTCTGCGTTGAAGAGCTGTGCATAAAAGTCGATGGCTTCTGCGCAATTGCCGTTGAAATAGAGATAAGGAATGAATTTCATGGTGTTCTCCTTTTCATAACTTGTTTAAGGGGCGCTTGTGTTTGCTCAAACAGGCGTGATGAATAGTAAGCCGTTTTAGGAAAGCCTATTTATCACGGATTGCGCTGCGCCTTGATAAAGTCGAACAGCAATTTCGGCAGATTAACGGTAATCGGCGGGTCGCTTGGTTGGAAAGGGCGCAGGTTGAGCGTTATCGAGAGCGGCGCAGACAACGGAAAACGGATGGGATCGGGATGAATACCGCGCAGGCAATGGTCAAGACGGAAATGATGTAAAGGGTTGAGACTGGGTTTGATTTCACAACCGAGCAGGTAGTAAATACCGTCAGGCACATTGCAGATTGAGAAACTTCTGGTGTGAAACAAAGCCTTGCCGACTATGGGTATACCGCGGGGAATGGGTTCGGGAAACAGGCCGGCGAATACTACGCTGTGCTGACCGGCTCCTAAAACAGAGATATTGAGAGGGTGGGCTTGCCGGTGATTTTCAGGTTCAAAACTGTAATGGGGAATAGCGCGGGAAGCCGTATCAGTGATTTGTTCGTTGAGGGTGCGGCTTGCGGCTACAGCTTGATTGCGGTAATCACGCGGGGTTTGGCCTGTATGGTAATGGAAGCGTCGGCTGTATGTGCCTGCGCTGGCGTGGCCGGCTTGAAGCTGTGATTCGATAATGCTTTTGCCCTCAACCAAAGGATCGATGCCTTGTTCGATTTTGAGGGCGGCAATATAGTCGCGCATGGAAATACCTGTCTGAAGATGAAACCAGCGGCTAAGATAGAAGCGGCTGTAGCCGAAGTGTGCGGCAATATCGGCAGGTGTGGGATTGTCTTTCAGGCAGGTTCTGATGTAGGTGGTTACTTCGTCTAGTGAAAGCATGGTTTTGGGGCTTATTCGTCGTGTTCTTCAAAGCGGATGGGGGCAGTTAAAGTAAACGGTATGTCGGCGCCGTCGTCCAAACCTTCGCTCTTGAAACCATAAACGCCTTCTACGACTACAGAAACGCCGCCAGCGAAGTCGGTTTGAAAAGCTAAAGAATTTAATCGCCGCGATGGCGTGCTTCATCAAAATAAACTGCAGACGCAGAGCTGCCTAGCACGGCTTTGTACCGCCTCCATTCCTTTGCACCCTTATCCAATGGCTTTTTATCTATTATTTTGTTTTACATCAATTTTAGCGGATAAGAATTTGAAGCTCAAAATACCTGTTTTAAAAATATCAGGCAGGCATTAATGCGTAATATGTTGATTTGATTGCAGCCCGGTAAATCAGGTTTGCTTTAGACGAAACTCGGTTACGCATTTACATTTAAAATGAAGTACGGAATATTGGTTAAACGAAAGATGTGATTCAATATTTGCGGCACTAAAAATGCCGTCTGAAATTTCAGACGGCATCTGTTGGAGCATACGGTTTACACTACTTGGAAGCTGTTTTGCTCAATGTTCAAATTGGCATTCAGCGTAGCGAAGTGGATGGCATCACCTTTGCCGCTGCCGTCTTTGTCGTAAGTCAGATAACCGGTATTTGAATCATATTTCACATACTGATTCCATTCATCCATGGTATTGGTCGTCAAACTGTCGAAGATAGTGGCTTTCAGTTCGATCATGTCCTCACCCACTTTGAAATCAGTGATGGTATCAACGCTGCCGTCCAACTCGGTATCGAATACGAATACATCTCTGCCTTCTCCACCTGTCAGTGTATCGCTACCTGCGCCACCGATAATGCGGTCGTTGCCGGCCATACCGTTGAGCGTGTTGTCGGCGCCGTTACCCATGATGGTATTGTTGCCTTCATTGCCTTGGCCTGTGATGGCGGTAGTACCGATCAAGGTCAGATGCTCCAAATGGTTGCCCAAGGTGTAGCTTTCTATGCTGCTGAACACATGGTCTTCACCTTGATTCTCGTGTTCAGTGACTACATCGCCCGCATCATCAACCATATAGGTATCGTTGCCCGCACCGCCGTTCAACTTGTCGGCTCCGGTTCCGCCGTCTAGGTAATCGTCGCCCTCGCCGCCGTTTAAGGTGTCGTCACCTGCACCGCCGTAAATATTGTTGGCGGCTTTGTTGCCGGTGAGCACGTCTTTATGTGCCGAACCGATCAGATTTTCAATCTGCGTGCCGAACCCGATAAACGCTTGGCCTTCGGTGTAGGTGTTGAGCGTCACTTTGTCGCCCGCTTTAGGGCCGCCTATATTGTCTTTTTCCTTCAAATCGAAATACTTGCGCATATCGTATTCGGTTCTGTCTTTCACGCCGAAGGTTTTTTCACGGCCTTCGCCCACATAAATCCATGATCCCGGCGTCAGGTTAACGTTAACACCCTGTTTTTCCTCGGAAGCATCAAACGTATCGACACCGCCGGCATCCCAGATATAGCGGTCGCCGTCACGACTGTACATGTTGTAGTTTTTAAACGTGTAAATGTCGTTGCCCGTGCGCGTATTCTGGTTGGGGCCGTAAGCGTATTGCAGGTAAGCCAAGTCGTAAGGACGCAGCTGGCCTCTGTCTAAGAAAGTGCCGTTGTTGGCATAGGCGTTATACGACATGTTGGAAAACTCTATGCTTTCTTCTTTGCCATAATCGCCGGTAAAGCCGTTTGACGTATGCGTCATGCCCAAGGTGTGGGTAATTTCGTGCAACGCCGTGTATTTCAGGAAAGCTTTGCCCCAACCTGCGTAATGGTGGCGGCTGTTCCAAGCAACCAAGCCGCCGTTGTAGGCAATGGCGGATGCTCCGTCAAAACCGTTGGTCAAGTTGCCCATGAAATAGTTGGTATTGGCCTCTTCTTTTTTGCTGACTTCCACAAACTGGATATTGGCTACTTCGCTGATTTCTTTATAGGCTTCTCGCACGATGTCTTGCAGCTCGGTCGAATAAGTCGACATAGACGAGCGGTCGATATAGCGGTTGTAGTTTTCCGGCAACTCGCTGATTTCATTCAAATTCATAAAGTGATATTTAATCACAGCCGGTTTGCCGTGTTCGCCGCCAAACGGGATGTTGTAGCTGCGCCCGCCCAAACTTCCTATCTTTTCAATGAAATACGGGAAATTATATTCTTCCGACGTATGGTCGCTCTTGATGGCGCCACTATTCAAACGCTGGTGAGCATTGACAAATGCGCTGTCAACCTGCTTCAAAGACGCGTAGTGCTCGACATCGCTTACCGTTACCGCTTTGCCCGACAAATCCTTCGTATGCAGCACGGCTTTTACGGCATGATCGCTGTCGGCTGCCAAGTCGTGCGCGGATACTTGTGCCGTGAAAGTTTTATCGCCAGCCACTTGCGCGGTGTACACTTTGCCACCCACTTCGAGGCTGACATCGTCTCCGGCTTTGGCTGTGCCGCCGACTGTACCGCTGACATTGATCATGCGTTCGCCGACAGTCTCGGCCACGACATATTTGCCGTCTGAAGTTTTTTGAATATACGAATCGGTAAATTTAACTTCTTTAATCTGAATAGGAGTATTTTTATTTATCTCTAAAATTCTGTAAGAACCGTCGGGCCATTGAACAGACTCATATAGCTGAGGATCAGCCTCTACGCTGCTTATCTTCAGTTCCTTCCCTTTCAAGGCAGCCAGCTCGGCAGTAGGAATATCCAGGAAGAAGCTGCGGTCACTCTTCACACCGGCTTTGTATGTTTTATCGCCAATCTCTACGGTGATTTGGCGCATACGTTCACTGTTCATGCCCTGTGCAAACTTGCCCTCTAATTCGACCTTGCCGTAGATGCGGGTATTCGCTTCGGTTTGGGAAACATCCAAGCTGAAATCGCCGTCAATCTGATTAAGGTTGATTTTGGCTGCGGCAGCATCGTCCACACCGTAGCTGCGGGCGGCTTTGGCCGAGTTTGCTGCTTCGCCTGCGATTCGGGCGAAAACGGTATAGCCTGAGTTATTCAACAATTTGCCGGCTTCAACGGTTGTGCTGAATGTCGAATTTTGCTTCACCTCTACATTCAGTTTTTCATTACCTATCGTCAGCTCCACCATCTGCCCTTGTACAGCTTGGATTCCCGAAACACTACCGGAAATTTCGATTTTTTTGCCGGCTTCAGTCACGTTGATCAAATCATCGCTGGTAATAGCATTCAGCTTAATTTGAACATCTCCCTGCTTCACGCTGTATCCGCGGCTGGCTTGTGCGGTGCCGACGTTACCCGCAGCATCCGTTGTAGTCATGGCAGCCCGCACTACCGGTTTGTCTGCCCCGGTAAATTCATCAGCCGCTACTTCAACACTGAACACGCCTGCGTTATCAATCGACAGCTTATGCTCTTTATTATTAATAGTCAGAGTAACGGTATCTTGGTCTTTAAACTCGCCCTCGACTTTACCCGAAACAGTAACCTTGTCGCTTGATCCAGCATCGACCACATCATCTGCACCAATCGCATTCAACACGATGCTCGGCTTAGGCAGTGCGGTATCAACCTCAAATGTTTTTTCAGCAGAATGTGAAGCAGTATTGCCGTATTTGTCTGCCACACTAACATGCACATCTACTTTTTTCAGACGGCCTTCTTCTCTAGCAAGAGTGGTTGCAGGTACATTTAAAGTCCATTGTTTACCTGAAACATCGGCAGTATAGGCAACGCCGCCGATTTCAACGGTAACGCTCACCGTATCCGCCACAACCGTGTCGCCTAAGGTCAACGAGCCTTTGATGCTCACTTTTTTAGGAAGATGCGCGGCATTAATGGGGTTATTCTCATTGATGCTTTCGACCGTCACAGACACGCTGGGCGGTGTGGTTTGCTGTACGTAGGTTTCGGTGCTTTCTGCCACCGGCGTGCTGCGGCCTGCCATGTCCTTCAACATACCTTGTGCACTAACGGAAGTATTGGCTTTCAGCTCGTCTGTGGGCACGGCTACGCTGAACACCGAGCCGGTAAGGGTAGCAGGATACTCTTTGTCGCCAACACGCACGGTTACCGATTGGGCTTCATCTCCCTCGCCGATTTTGGTTACTTTACCGGTAATGGTCACGGTAGGTTGCGTCAACTCTTCTTGGTTGAGTACGCCGTCACCGCCCACTTTGTCGAAAACGATTTCGCCTTGCGGTGGTGTCTTATCTACCCGGAAATCACGTGATGTGGTGGCTTTACCGTCGCCTCTGTTGCCCGCTTGGTCGATACGGTCCACGCTCACACTCATTCCATACTTACCGTCGTTGCGGCCGGGAATGATGCGGTCGATTTCAACTTCTGCGCTGTATCTGCCGTCTTCTTGCACGGTG
Organism: Neisseria sp. Dent CA1/247; assembly: GCF_022870825.1. Lineage (NCBI taxonomy): Bacteria > Pseudomonadati > Pseudomonadota > Betaproteobacteria > Neisseriales > Neisseriaceae > Neisseria > Neisseria sp. Dent CA1/247. The sequence continues at coordinate 2,652,348 of NZ_CP091522.1, forward strand.
GCGGTGTAGGTATTTTTACCTATCTTGATCGTAACTATCTCGCCCGTTTTTCCATCGTTGACTTTACCGCTGATAATAACGGTAGGCCGGGCAATCTCATCGGCATCAAACACATTGTCGCCGGTAATGCCGTCGATTGTGATGCTGGTATTGTTAGCTAAATCAAAACGGTAAGACTGGGAAGAAAAGATTAACGGCTCATCGGGATTCTTAATGAACGCGCTTAATGTGCCGGAGACTTCTTTAATATTGTGTTTAAATCCCAAAAACGACAAAGGTACTGACGTACTGAAACGGCCGTCTGAAACTGCTACCTGAATGGTGCCGCTGCTTGTTGCCAGATTTACAGAAACGCCGTCGGCAATATTTTCAACCCTGCCGGACACAGTAATATTGCCGTCTCTGGCTTCCTCTTGGTTGATGATATTGTCTTCGGCAATAGGATCGAGATGAATAACAGGTGTCGCTTTGCCTACCGTATAGCTTCGGCTGGCCTCTGCTGCGGCCCGGTTGCCCGCCGCATCGGCAACAGTAGCCGATGCACGCACTTCGGTTGCCGCCGCCAGCACGGCAATCGGTATTGCAGCGGTAAAGATGTTGCCGCTTACTTGGGCAGAATAGGCCGTTCCGTTGACGGATACAGACAAGCTTTCGATACGTTCGCCTTCTTGCAAGCCGGAAATTGTGCCGGAAACACTATAAGGGTCGGCTGCTTTCCGCTCTTCAGGGCTTAATAGGTTATCTTCGCCGCCAATCGGATTAATCGACAAGGTAACTGACGGCGCTTCCAAGTCGGTGCTGTAGCGTTGGACGGTTTCTGCCGTTGCCGTATTGCCCGCATCATCTTGCGAGCTGACTTTGGCTTTAATCAGGTTATAGCCTTCTTTTTTCAGCGTTTCTCCCGAAAAATCAACCGAAAACGCGCCATTGCGTACTTTGGCTAAAATATCAATCCATTTCACGCTGCCGCAGCTTTCGCAACCGCAAGATACGATCACATCTTCTCCGTCGGCCACATCGCTTACTTGGCCGCTGATGGTAACTTTGTTTTTCGATTCGGCAAGATTGAGTATGTTGTCGCCTGCCACATTGTTCAAACTGATTTTGGGCGAATATTCGGTATCCACGCGGTATTCGCGCTCTGCCGTGCCGGTTGCGCTGTTTGCGGCATCGTCTCGGGTTGTCACTTCGGCGAAAATACGGCCGTGGTTAACCAGAGTTTTGGTATCTACGGGCACCGAGAAAACGCCGTCTTTGACCGTACCCCGATATTGGACTTCGCCGACTTTCAACACAATTTCATCACCGTTTTGCGCATGGACAACCCTACCGGTAACGGTAATCGAAGCCGCTCGTGATTCCACCAGATTGATGATGTCGTCTTGCGCCACCGCATCAATTTCGATAACGGGTGTCGTGATTTGGGTATCGATAGTGTAGGTTTGCTCGACGGTGCGGGTATGAGCGTTGCCTTCTGCATCCTGCGCGGTCACGGCAATGGCGATTTTCTGCTCGCCCTGCAAACCGGCCAAAGCGTTACTGTCTAATTTCAGGCGCCAAGTATCACCGCTGATTTCCGCGGCATACACTTTCCCGCCCACCGTGACCGATACGGCAGGCGCAGTCAATCCGGCATCCATATTCAGACGGCCTGACAACACCAAACCCTGTTCAGGCTTGATGGAATCGGCATTGATAACGTTGTTTTCCCCCATCGGATTCAAGGTAATCTCAGGCTTGAGCGGAGGGGTTTGCTCGGTATTTTCTTGACGGTCAGGATTGGCTGTATTGTCTTGATTGGCCGTATCTTGCTTGTCTTCAGGTTTAGTTGGTGGAGTAGGCTCAGCATTATCCTGACGGTCGGGATTGGCCGTATTGTCTTGATTGGTCGTATCTTGCTTATCTTCGGGTTGAGTCGGCGGAGTAGGCTCAACATTATCCTGACGGTCGGGATTAGCCGTATCTTGTTTGCCTACCGGTTGTTCGGGCAGATTTTTATCTGAATTTTCCTGCGGTTTGCTGTTGTCGTTTTTCTTGTCGGAACCGCCGCTGCTTGCCGCGGCAATACCTGCTACCGCCGCGCCAGCTACTGCGGCAGCCGTCCATAACTGCGCACCGGTTGTCCAGCCAGTAATACCCACTTCTTCGGCCACTGAGGCAGAAATCCGGGCCAGTGATGCTTCATCGGCGGCGGTTGCAAATGTCGAGCCGGTATCGTTTAAGTAGCGGCTGTTTTCTATCGGGAAGTTTAAGCGGTAATCTTTCAACACCAAATCGGGCGATTCGTCTTGAACACCGTCTAAAAACACCCACAAATCATTTTCCACCCATTGCATTAGCGGATTGGCTACTGCTTCTCCTGCCGAATCCAGCACGAGATAGAGCGTATCCGGCTCTGCCTGCACAACGGCAGCTGCGCCTTCCTCCAAAAACAATGCTTCAGTTTGTCCGTTACGGGTAATGTTGAGAGTATAAGATTTCATAAGTTTTCCGGTTCGCAAGTGCAATAAATGCTTATAGTTAAAAAATGTAGGCGCTCAATCTCATTCAGATCTTGACGGTTGTTCAATATAAAGTCCGGCAACATACTGTAAGGCAAATAAGCTTCGCCGATATGTTAATAACAAAGTCCATTATAGATTAAAGCATCAGATATTGTGATATTCGGTATTATTTTTTAAACAAACGGCATAAAACTGATATAAAATAACAACAGTTACAATCATTTTATCAATTTTCAGACGGCCAAACTGTCCTTTACAGCCCAAGAGCCGGTTACTTAACCATTTACTGCTACCGACCTCGACGCTCTCTGATAACATCGTATCAATATAGTGTTGATACGCTTATTTGATTATAATCACTCAGTTTTCTTACCTTCACGATCCGTTGCGGTTTCAGTATTTGATTGAGGTTCACAGCGTATTGGAATAATATTAACTACTGAAAGCACACCAAACACAATACACACACAACGGCAGACCACGGAGAACCACTATGGCTCACTCATCCAAACACGCATCCATGAATATCAGCCTCATACAGGCGCGCGAAGCACTGATGACCCAATTCCGCCCCATTCTGCACAACGTCGGCCTCACCGATCAGCAATGGCGCATCATCCGTTTGCTGGCAGAAAACGGTACTTTGGATTTCCAAGATTTGGCCAATCAAGCGTGCATCTTGCGCCCGAGCCTGACCGGCATTCTGACGCGTCTCGAAAAAGCCGGATTGCTGGTGCGCCTGAAACCCTCCAACGACCACCGCCGCGTCTATCTGAAATTAACCGGCGAAGGCGAAGCGCTTTACCAATCGCTCGGCGAAGAAGTCGATAAATGCTACGACCGCATCGAAACCGTTTTCTCAAAAGAAAAAATGATGCAGCTGCAAACCCTGCTCAGCGAACTTTCCAACATCGGCAAAATGCTCAAATAACCACACACACGACATGACCGAGAACATTCCGGACCACGCACTCCAACCTTTTTTCCGTGATGCCATGGCCTCGTGCGCAGCCGGCGTTCACGTGATCACCACCGACGGCGGCGCGGGTCGTTACGGCATTACCATGACGGCGGTTACCCCGGTTACCGACGCTCCGCCCACTGTAATGATCTGCATCAACCGCCGCTCTGCCATCATTCCCATTCTTCAGGCCAACGAACATTTGTGCATCAACGTATTGTCGGCCGCCCAGCAAGATGTGGCCGAACATTTCGCCGGCATTACCAAACTCTCGCCTGAAGAGCGCTTCGAATACCATATCTGGCACCGCGGCCAAACCGGCCAACTGGAAGTGGAAGGCGCACTTGCCCATCTCCACGGCAAGATTACCGCCCAACACGATATCGGCACGCATCATGTTTTTTATGTGTTGATCGACGAAATCAAAGTGCACGACACCAACGAGCCTGCGCTGGTGTACTTCCGCCGCCATTTCAACCAACTGCCGTAGCCAAGCAACTTCAGTTTGACTGTTGCACCTTGCCCCACAATCAGAAAGGCACTGCCAACGCAACATGAGGCTTTTACGAAACAAAAGCCGTTTCATAAAAGCCTCAAGCACAATTCTCACAACTTAATTTGCCGCTAGCCCAACCACATTTTCAGACGGCATCACAGATCAATAAAAAGCACGTTCGGCGCATTGCCCCGTATGCAAACCTTAACGTTTTTTTATCTTTGGGATTTCGAGTTAGAATAAATACTCATCAGGGTTTCCAGCCCTTTCCGCCATTCTTGGCATTTTTCCCGTTCGAACCCAAAACCGCCTTTTTTTGATATTTTACTGGACATTTAGCAGCAAGTTAGTAACAATATCCGTATATCTTTTTCCGTAACCGCCTATAAACACAGGCGCAGTATTCCCTCTGCTGTGCAGCATGAAGACAATAAAACCGGCTGCGCGGCACTCATAGCTTTACATTAAGCAAAAGGAACCTTTATGGACTTACGCAAACTGAAAAAATTGATTGATTTGGTTGAAGAATCGGGTATCGCCGAAATCGAAGTGACCGAAGGCGAAGAAAAAGTCAGAATTACCCGTTCTACCGCTCCCCAGCAAGCCATTTATGCTGCGCCGACTGCCGTTCACCATGCCGCGCCCGCACCTGCCGCTCCGGCTGCGCCCGTCGCCGCACCTGCGGCAGCGCCTTCTGCTCCGGCTGCACGCGACCTGAGCAACGCACAAAAATCACCGATGGTCGGCACGTTCTACCGCGCACCCAGCCCCACTTCTCCTCCGTTTGCAGAAGTAGGCCAAACCGTTAAAGCTGGCGACACATTGTGCATCATCGAAGCCATGAAGCTGATGAATGAAATCGAAGCCGAAAAATCCGGCGTTATCAAAGAAATCTTGGTTGAAAACGGCCAACCCGTCGAATACGGCGAACCCCTGTTTATCATCGAATAACCGTATCATTTTCAGACGGCCTTCACATGCAGGGCCGTCTGAATTGCTTAAAATTCAGAACAAAGCCATGCTTTGAACCTTCTTCTGAAAGACTCTTATGCTGAAAAAAGTATTGATTGCCAACCGTGGCGAAATCGCGCTCCGCGTATTACGCGCCTGCCGCGAAATGGGTATCGCCACCGTAGCCGTACATTCCGAAGCCGACAAAGACAGCCTGCACGTTAAACTGGCCGACGAATCGGTGTGTATCGGCCCGGCCCCTTCTCCCCAAAGTTACCTCAACATTCCCGCCATTATCGCCGCTGCCGAAGTAACCGGCGCCGATGCCATCCACCCCGGATACGGCTTTTTGGCTGAAAACGCCAGCTTTGCCGAGCAAGTGGAACAATCCGGCTTCGTGTTTATCGGCCCCCGCGCCGACACCATCCGCCTGATGGGCGACAAAGTATCGGCCAAACACGCCATGATCGAAGCCGGCGTACCTTGCGTACCCGGTTCCGACGGCGCGCTGCCCGACGATGATGCCGAAATCCTCAAAATCGCCGGTAAAGTCGGCTTCCCCGTGATCATCAAAGCATCCGGCGGCGGCGGCGGACGCGGTATGCGCGTGGTCGAGAAAAAAGAAGACCTGCTCAAATCGGTAGAAATGACCAAAACCGAAGCCGGCATGGCATTCGGCAACCCCATGGTATACATGGAACGCTATCTGCAAAAACCGCGCCACGTCGAAATCCAAGTTTTGGCCGACGAGCAAGGCAACGCCATCTACTTGGGCGAGCGCGATTGCTCCATGCAGCGCCGCCATCAAAAAGTGATTGAAGAAGCACCTGCTCCCGGCATTACCGAAAAAGAGCGCAAAAAAATCGGCGAAGCCTGCGTGGCCGCGTGCAAACGCATCGGCTACCGCGGCGCTGGTACATTTGAATTCCTGTATGAAGACGGCGAATTCTTCTTCATCGAGATGAACACCCGCGTTCAAGTAGAGCATCCCGTTACCGAACTCATCAGCGGCGTGGACATCGTTCAAGAGCAAATCCGCGTTGCCAGCGGCCTGCCCCTGCAATACCAGCAGAAAGACATCGTGCTGGAAGGCCATGCTTTCGAATGCCGTATCAACGCCGAAGACCCCTACAACTTCATCCCCAGCCCCGGCCCGATTACCAGCTGCCATCTGCCCGGCGGATTGGGCGTGCGTGTGGACAGCCACATTTATCAGGGCTACCGCATTCCGCCCAACTACGACAGCCTGATCGGCAAAATCTGCGTACACGGCAAAGACCGCGAGCAGGCAATGGCGAAGATGCGCGTAGCTTTGGCCGAACTGGCGATTACCGGCATCAAAACCAACACGCCGCTGCACCGCGACCTGTTTGCCGACCCCGGTTTCCAAGCCGGCGGCGTCAGCATCCATTATCTGGAGCATTGGCTGGAAGAACGTAAAGCCAAACAGCAAGACTGATCATCCAAACCGCCTGACTATTCAGGCGGTTTTTTTTAGGCTTCTCTCTAAGGCCGCGACCTTTGTGCAATTCGGATAAAAGCCTTAAACCATGCTTGATGCCGTCTGAAAGCGAACTTGGGGAGTTTCGCTAAAACGAGCTTTGCGAACTTCGTCAAAACGAACATTGTGAGTTTCTCTAAAACCCACGAAGTCGGTTTCACACAAAACCGTTTTCATAGCAGCAAATCTACAACCCACTCCCTACAATTTATTTGAACAAAAAAATTTGAATCGTCACTACTTTGCAAAGCCAAAGGCCGTCTGAAAAAGTTTTCAGACGGCCTTTGGCTCAAATCACATTACCGATTGAGGGTTTAAACATCAATCATCATCGCGATCACGTTTGTGGCGCTTGTGTTTCTTGCCATACTTTTTGTAGCTGGCATGATGAGAGCGGTATTTGCGTTTTCTGTCATCATCGTCATCGTCGTCGTAATAGTAATGATGATGGTGGTGGTGTCTGTCGCGGTACACCACCTCGCGGCGGCGGTTTTCACGCTCGGCAGCTTCGCGCTTCTGGTTACGCTTGGCATACAGATTGCCTGCCGCGCCGCCCACAGCTGCACCGATTAAAGTGCTTTCCATATTGTTACCGGCTGCTTTGCCGATCACACCGCCCACGGCAGCGCCCACAATCGTAGCCGTTGTACGGTCGGTCATGCGTGCCTGCGCCAACGGTGCTGCGACCAGCGCCGAAGCGGTCAACACGCTTATGATGGATTTACGGACAATATTCATAAAAATCTCCGTCGAGTTTCGGGGAATATTTTATTTGTACTACAAAATGCCGGAAATTGCCGACATCATCGGATATAAGGACTATTTTCAGCAACCTGCGGTATCATATCCTACCCATTTGAAAATACGCGCCTGCCTTGTGTTCCGTTTTTGAAAGTTTTGCAAAGGCGTTACCACCGGCACACGCCATACGGTTTCTTTTCAGACGGCCTCATCTTTAAAGGAAAGTATCCATGTCTTACCGCTACCGCCAAGCCCTGCCCGACACGCCGCTCGACATCATCGGCGATGTCCACGGAGAAATCGACGCCCTACAAGCCCTGCTGCATCATCTCGGCTACCGCAGCGACGGCAGCCATCCGCAAGGCCGCAAAATCGTTTTTGTCGGCGACCTGTGCGACCGCGGCCCCGACAGCCCCGCCGTGCTCGATTGGTTTTTGCAGGCGCACGATGCAGGCAACGCCTTCACCGTTTTGGGCAACCATGAATTGAACGCCCTCGTGCACGACCCCAAAGACGGCTCTGGCTGGTTTTTTCCCGAACGCTACGAGAAAGATGCCGAACGCTACGCTCCGTGGCACACCCTCCCCGACGTGCGCAAGCCCGAATTGGAAAGCCGCCTCGCCAACCAACCGCTGATACTCGAACGCGCCGACCTGCGCATCGTCCACGCCGCTTGGCAGCCCCACGTCTTTGCCGCCCTCGATGCCGCAAGCGGAGAAACGCTGCCCGAGCAATACCGCCGTTTCGATGCCGAACTGCGCCACTCGCTTCAGACGGCCTCTTGGTACGGCGATTATCTTGATGAGCAGCAACGCTATGCCGAAGCCATGGAAGACCCAAACGCACCGCCGCCGCCCATGCCCGCCACGGCGCAATACGAACTCAACCGCAGCCGCCTGCACCCGATACGCGCCCTAACCAGCGGCGTCGAACGGATTGCCCCGCAGCCTTTCTACGCCAGCGGCCGTTGGCGGTTTACCGCGCGTTGCGGCTGGTGGGACGACTACCGCGACGACGTTCCCATCTTAATCGGCCACTACTGGCGCCACCGCTTTCCCCAGCCACCCTCGCCCGACAGGGAAAACATCCTGCCCGCCGCCGGCAACGCATGGCACGGCGCACAGCGCAATGTGTTCTGCCTCGACTTCTCCGTAGGCGCACGCTGGCGCGACCGCAAGAGCAACACCCCCGCCGAACGCTCCATCTACCACCTTGCCGCGATGCGCTGGCCGGAGCGGGTATTGATGTTTGACAACGGCGAAGTGGAAAAAACGGTTTAAGCCGTTATGCCTGCCGCCGAACGTAACGAGGCCGTCTGAAAATACTTGGGAAGAGTTTTCAGACGGCATCATGCTTGGCCAAATCAGCCGTAAGAATATTCGCAGCAAAAGCCAAAACATGCGGGCGGCTGGTTGTCGAGAAGGTTTTAGTGAAGCTCTCAAGTTCGCTTTCAGACGGCATCAAGCTATTACCTGCAATGGTGCAAAGGTTTCGCTTCTCCTATCCGGCTTAATCCCCATCACAAAAGCATGCCGCTTAAATGATAGATTCGACTGAATCCTTTACCAATACAACTTGAGGCCGAAACCTTTGAAAAACCCTCATCTGCGGCGCATTTCTGCGTTGTGCGCTGCTCGCTCGCTTGCCTATCTATATGATATGTCTGCACTCGCTGTGCTGCTACGCCTTGAACTGCATCCACATCTGAGGGTTTTGCAAAGGTCTCTGGCCGTCTGAAAAAATTCAGACGGCCTCATGTTTCCTGCAAAGCAGACACACATTCATGCCAATTACAGTTTCGATTCAAAGCGTTTGGCCGCTTCGTCCCAGTTCACCACATGCCAATACGCTTTCACATAATCCGGGCGGCGGTTTTGGAATTTCAAATAATAGGCATGCTCCCACACGTCCAAGCCGATGATGGGATAGCCTTTGCAGCCCGCAATCTCTTCGCCCATCAGCGGCGTATCCTGATTGGCGGTGGAAACCACTTTCAGACGGCCTTCATCCCACACCAGCCACGCCCAGCCGGAGCCGAAACGGGTTGCCGCCGCTTTTTCAAACTCGGCTTGAAAGGCTTCGACCGAGCCGAAATCGCGTTCAATCGCTTCTTTGAGTTTACCTTTCAACTCCGTGCCTTTTTTCAGATTCTTCCAAAAGAAAGCGTGATTGGCATGGCCGCCCGCATTGTTGCGCAACACGGTTTGCTTGTCGGCGGGCAGCTCTTTCAAACGCGACACCAGCTCTTCGGCGCTCAACGAGGCAAATTCGGGCAGGCTTTCCAGCGCCGCATTGGCATTGTTCACATAAGCCTGATGGTGCTTGGTGTGGTGGATATTCATGGTCAATTCATCGAAATGAGGCTCTAACGCATCGTAAGCGTAGCCGAGTTCGGGCAAAACGTAAGCCATCTTCACTCTCCTTGAAATGTCGGGTTGCAGTCGGGAATATTTACGCTGAAATATCATTATCAATAATAGTAATAATTATCTTTTACTGCAACATGGAAAGACCTTTCCGCAGCAAAGGCTTTTCGGACGGCCATAACCTTTATTTATCAACAACTTAAGTTATCATAATTTTATTGTTTAAAATCAATATACTATCAAAGAATATTCTTGTTTCAGGTTCACTTTCGGTTTACAAGCCTTTCAATACATTATAAAAGTTATAGACAAGGCTGCATTCTTTACAAAACTTTCCGCCGCAGATGCGGTCAAGCAGTTTGCGTAAAAAGCTGCATGCCGTCAGATGCCAACGGTGTTTGCCGAAAAAATGCAGCCCGCACCAACCGACATGACACTCAACAATATCAACTACTCAGGAGCCAACATTGTCTGTTCACAACCAATCCGATTCTAAAAAAGTCCCTTTCCGCTACAAGCCTGCGCAGGTGCGCTCTTCTTACCGCCATCTGGGCATGTTTGATGCCGATAAAAACTTCCAGCCGCGCGGCTCTTCCACTACGCCCGATACGCGCATCGACCAATTCACTTTTTTCGGCGTGCTGGTAATTTTGCTCGCCGTGACCCTGCCTTTGGTGGTTTTCCCGCAAGAAGGCGCCGATTGGGTGGCCGTGGTTAAAGAATTTGTGACCACCAAGCTTGGCGTCGGCTATCTGGCCTTCGGTCTGCTGGCGTTTATCTTTGTGATTTATATTTCTTTTTCCGACATCGGCAACATCAAACTGGGCAAACCCGAAGACGACATCGAATTCAAAACCGGCTCGTGGGCGGCGATGATGTTTTGCGGCGGCATCGGCTCGGGCATCCTCTATTGGGGCGTGATCGAATGGGCTTACTACTATCAAGGCCCGCCGTTCGGTTTGGCGCCCGGCTCGCCCGACGCCGTGCGCTGGGCCAGCACTTACGGCCTGTTTCACTGGGGGCCGGTGGCTTGGGCGATTTATCTGGTGCCCGCCGTGGCCATCGCCTATTTCGCCCATGTGCGCAATTCGCCGGTGCTGAAAGTCAGCCAAAGCCTGATGCCTTTGCTGGGTGAGAAGTTTGCCAAAAGCAACTGGGGGCGCATGATCGACATTTTTTTCGTGTTCGGCATGATAGGCGGCGGCGCCACTTCGCTCGGCTTGGCTTCGCCCATGATTACCGAGGGCTTGCACGAGCTGTTCGGCCTGCCCGCCAACTGGGCAACCAGCTTGGGCGTGCTGCTGGTGACGACCTGTATTTTTGCGTACAGCGCCTATCAGGGTTTGCGCGGCGGCATCCAACTGCTCTCCAATATCAATTTCTACCTCGCCATCGCTTTTTTGATTTTTGTGCTGGCAGTAGGGCCGACGGTGTTTATTTTGAACGTGGGTTTGGAAAGCTTGGGGCGTTCGCTGACCCAAATGTTTACCATGATGACGTGGGTGGAATCGTTTGGCAGCTTCGAGCAGCACGGCTTTAAAAACACGGGCTTTCCGAAAGACTGGACGATTTTCTACTGGGCATGGTGGCTGGTATTCGCGCCGACCATCGGCCTGTTTATCGCCAAAATTTCCAAAGGCCGCACCATCCGCCAAATGACTGTCGGCTCGATGTTTTACGGTTCGCTCGGTTGCGCCGTGTTCTTTATCGTGCTCGGCAACTACGGCCTTTACCTGCAACTGAGCGGCACATTGGATGTGGTAGCCGTGCTCAACAGCCAAGGCACCACCGCCACGATTTTTGCGATTTTATCCACGCTGCCGATGCCGCAAATCTCGATTGCCGTGTTTACGCTGCTGGCTGTGATCTTTACCGCCACCACTTTCGACAGCATTTCCTACATTCTCGCTTCGGTGGTGCAACATGAAGTACACGGCGAACCCCACCGCTGGAACCGTCTGTTTTGGGCATTCACGCTGTGTATTCTGCCCGCCACGCTGATGTTTATCGGCGGCTTAAACACGCTTCAGACGGCCTCCATCTTCGCCGGTGCGCCTTTGCTGATCATCATGAGTATGATGATGCTGTCGGTCATCAAGGCCGCCAAATACGACTTGTATTACCAGCCCGATTATTCGCTCAAAACCATCCACATCGAAGAAATTCCCACCAATGCACCGTGGGAGCACGGCGAAACGTCGCAAGCACCCGAAGGCTCGGTTTTGGCGCAACAAGCTGTTTACGAAGAAAAACGGCACGGCAGCGAGCAACCGCCGTCGTCTTAACTTTCTTCCCGCAACAAAACCAAAACGGCACGGATACGCTCCGTGCCGTTTTCTTCTTTTCAAACCGACCGTTACCCATTCACATAACGCACCAATCCACACTACTGCCGCCACTTTGCCTGCCAGCGTTTATCAAAAACCCTACCTTTCATACGGATTCTTAACCTTTTTTCAAAAATATTCAAAACCCTTATCGAATTGGCTTAACATTTCCATATTCATATTATTCACGGCAGCCGCAGATAAAAATAACAGCTTGAATAATATAGATAAACATTTCAAGAATGTGCATCCGACACATCACCTTAACGTCTCTCATTTATTCAAAATCAACTCAAACGCAGCCGCAGGCCGTTATCCAAGCGCTTGCGCACGTCCGGCATCCGCACCGGCATAGGGAGACTATTTATGGAGATGTATGTCATCACCGCTTTGGTATTCGTCCATTTCATTTTGGCCGCCGCAGTATTGATGCGGGTGCTTTACACCGACTTTCTTCTGCTGAAAAATTATCACGCACCGCTCGGCCACTCCCTCATCAAATACACCTGCCAAACCCAAAAAGCCGCCCGCATCGCGCTGGCAGGCTTGATTGCCACCGGTGTGATTTTTGTCGTACACGGCGCGGCATCGAACTCCGAATACATGAACAACCCCAAGCTGTGGGTAAAGTTTCTCTGCGTAGCCGCACTGGTGGCGAATGAATTTTGGCTGCACCGCCTGTCGCGCCACATCTCGCACAACACTACCCTTTCCGGCCTGCCTTATGCGCTGTCGATCCAGCTTTCCATCTCCGGCGCCATCCGCTCGGCAAGCTGGTTTTTCACCTGCTGGCTGGGCATCGCCCGCTCTTGGAACAAAGTTATGCTGTTTGAAGACGTGCTTGCCCACTACGGCATGGTGCTGCTGGCCGCCGTGTGCCTGAGCATGGCTGTCAATATCCGCTTCAACCAATCGCAAAGCCGGCATTACAGCGAATAATATTCACGCCAACCGCCTGCGGTTTTATCCTATTTGCCTTCCGCGCTGCACATCAACGGCAAAAACCTTGAGGCCGTCTGAAATATTTCAGACGGCCTCAAGGTTTGTATCAATCAAACAGTCAGGTGCTGCTCAGGCTTAGAAACGGTAGCCCACAGTAGCCATGAAGCTGTTGTTTTTCACTTTGTTGCCGGCGCGTTTGAAGCGGGTTTGCTCCCACTCGCCGCCCACTTCTACATTCGGCGCTACTGCGTATTTCAAACCGGTGCCGTAGCCGATACCGTGCATGGTGTTGTCGCCCATGCCTTTGAATTTACCGTAGTGGTAGCCGACTTTTCCGTAAGCCAAGGCTTCAGGCACGAAGCGGTAGCCGGTTACATACGAAATAGAAGCATCGGTTTTTTGCTTGATTTTGCCGGCTTTGGTTTCGCCGATCGTGCGGTGAACGGGTTTCACGGCCACTTCGGCACCACCAATCCAGTTGCTTGCGCCGTATTCGATATTGTAGTTACCGCGCAAGGCCATATCGGCTTTGTATTTCTCGTCGAAGTCACCGCCTTTGATGTCGCCTTTGCTCACGCCGACACCGACTTCCACAGCCGGGCCGACGAAAGTAGAAGTAGGCTGTGCAGATACCGCAGCGGCAGAACCCAAAGCCAAAATAGTCAATAACGCTTTTTTCATCTTTTATACTCCTATCAGGATTAAATCGGGGAGGCGCCAACTGCGCTTTCCATGCGATAAAGTATTGTGCTTATATGACCGCTGCACAAGGGCGGCGTTTGATGAATTACACGATTTCTCGAGACTTAACATTTGTAATTTAAAGATTTTTTGTTATTTTGTCGGCGCTTGAACTATTTCAGACGGCCTATATAGAGCCAATACACTACGCCAACAGGCTGAAAGTACGGCAGAAAATATTACCCGCCGGTGTGATTTGCTAGCGTGCCCGCTCATATCGAGGCCGTCTGAAAAGACCTAACCGAGCTTCGCCGCCCTCTTTCGGCTTTACACTCGCATAGTGTGGTTTTTTATGCCGTTTCGTCTAATCGACTGTTTTAACCGCCGCCGTTTCAAACCATTTGCCGGCTATTTTATGCTTGCCATCAAGCAAGCACCCGAAGAGGCCGTCTGAAATAATCCGACGGCGCGCCCCATACCCCGTTATAATCCACACCATCCATTCACCAACGCATTCAGACGGCCTGAATGCTTCTGCACAAAGAAAGCATCATGACCCAATATTCCCTGTTTATTACCTGCCCGCGCGGTTTGGAAACCGTATTGTCCCAAGAATTGGCCGCACAAGGCTGCACGCAGATTGAAGCCACCGACGGCGGCGTTGCCTGCAAAGGCACGTTGGAACACGTTTACCGCGTCAACCTGCATTCGCGCACCGCCAGCCGCGTGCTGCTGCAACTGACCAAAAGCAGCTACCGCGACGAAAACGACATCTACACACTCGCCCGCAATATCCGTTGGACAAACTGGTTTGCACTGGAACAGACCTTCAAAGTGAAAGTGGAAGGCAAGCGCGCGCGGGTGAAGAGCCTTGATTTTGTCGGCCTGAAAATCAAAGATGCCCTGTGCGACGCGTTCCGCGAAGCCTGCAACGCCCGCCCGAGCGTGGGCAAAGTGCAGCCCGACGTGCGCATTCACGCCTTTATCAACGACAAAACCGTGCAGATTTTTATCGACACCAGCGGCGAAGCCTTGTTCAAACGCGGCTACCGCCAAGAAACCGGCGAAGCGCCGCTGCGCGAAAATCTGGCCGCCGGTTTGCTGCTGCTGGCCGGTTACGACGGCACGCAGCCGTTTCAAGACCCGTTTTGCGGCAGCGGCACGATTGCCATCGAAGCGGCATGGATTGCCACCCGCCGCGCCCCCGGCCTGATGCGCCGTTTCGGATTTGAAAAACTGCAAGGGTTCGATAAAACATTGTGGGAAAAAATCCGCCGCGAAGCCGAGCAGCAAATCCAGTTTCAGACGGCCTCTGCCATAGGCGGCAGCGACAACGACCGCCACATGATACGCACCGCGATTGCCAACGCGCAGGCAGCGGAGGTGGACGACATCATCCGCTGGGAAGTGAAAGACGCGCAATCCGTGCGCCCCAACGGTGAAAACGGCATCATGATATCCAACCCGCCCTACGGCGTGCGCTTGGCCGAAGTGCAGGCATTGCAGGCTCTGTATCCGCAACTGGGCACTTGGCTGAAACAGCATTACGCCGGCTGGCTGGTGGGCATGTTCACCGGCGACCGCGATATGCCGAAGTTCATGCGCCTTTCGCCCAAACGCAAAGTGCCGCTGTATAACGGCAATCTCGATTGCCGGCTGTTTTTGATGGATATGGTGCAAGGCTCGAACCGTTGATCGGTTCGGGCAAAGATGAGAGGCCGTCTGAACGTTTCAGACGGCCTCTTGAATAGAGATGGTTATTTTGGTGTCGGGCGGAAATAGGTGGTTTTCAATCCATCAATATGCTCAAACAAATCATCAGGAATATCTTTCCACATAGGGTCTAAAATAAAATCAATCCCTTCACGTCTAGCCAATTTGGCGGCAGGAACGAAATCGGAATCACCGGAAATCAAAACAATGCGGTCGGCCTGCTTTTTAAACGTGATAGATGCAATATCCAGTGCAATACGCATATCAACACCTTTTTGTTTCACATCTAGAACTACATCATTTTCTGTTATGTCGGTTTGATTGATTTCGCCTTTGAGCAGTTTTTTCATGATTTCGGGTTTTAAACGCCAATCAGACATTTCAGATAACTTTCCCAAACGTAAGGCGAGTTTTCTTTGTTTAATCAATTCTTTATGAAGTTCGCGGCGGAAAACGGCTTCATCCGACTTTGAAAAATCGATTGACTTTTTAGATATGGGATTGTGCATTTTCTTTTCTAAAGGCGGGCAGTCGTAAAAGAAAATCCTATAGAGAGTGTCGCGCTGTTGCTGTTCGATACCGTTTACCTTTACCTTTTGAGAAAGATGGTTCAACGATAAAGCCAAAGCGAGAGAAGCAATATGTTCGGCATTGTAAGCATTGTGTTTTTCAAAATGGCGGATACGTTTGATAAAAAATGCGCCATCAATTAAAACGGCTGTGGGCATAGTTACTCCTCTTATTTATTTTATGCAAAAAAATGCCCAAAGGCTCGGCACTTTCAGGATGATTAAGTAGAAAGGCTTACTGCTAAGGGCGGTATGTCAGTTGAAGTATAAATTGAATTGTTAATTGAGTCAACAATTGAAATAACAGGCTAAATGTCGGTTTAACGCAATGTTGTAAATTCACTTTAAATGTTCAGGCTCATGTCTGCATACTAGCCCTCGCCCTGATGTTGCAACGGATACAGATCCAGTTTATCCATCAACACGCGGTCGCCGTCTTCTTCGGGGTTTTCGGTGGTGAGCAGTTTGTCGCCGTAGAAAATCGAGTTTGCGCCCGCCATAAAACACATGGCCTGCATGGCTTCGGGCATGTCGCTGCGGCCGGCCGACAGACGCACATAGCTTTTCGGCATGGTGATGCGGGCGACGGCGATGGTACGCACGAATTCCGTCCAGTCCAAATCTTCGGCATCGGCCAGCGGCGTGCCTTCCACTTTGACCAACTGGTTAATCGGCACGCTTTCGGGCTGCGGGTCGAGGTTGGCGAGGCTGGCGATTAAGCCTGCGCGTTCGGGGCGGGTTTCGTTCATGCCTACGATGCCGCCGCAGCACACTTTCAAACCTGCACCGCGCACTTTGCCCAGCGTGTCCATGCGGTCTTCGTGGCGGCGGGTGTGGATGATGTCGTTGTAGCGGTCGGGGTCGGTGTCGAGGTTGTGGTTGTAGTAGTCGAGACCGGCGTTTTTCAAATCTTCGGCCATGCCGTCTTCAAGCATGCCGAAAGTGCCGCAGGTTTCCAAACCCAAGCCTTTCACGGCTTTGATGATTTCCGACACGGTTTCTACGTCTTTCGGTTTGGGGCCGCGCCACGCCGCGCCCATGCAGAAACGGCTGGCTCCGCGCGATTTGGCGATTTTGGCTTTTTCGACGATTTCTTCCACGTCCATCATTTTTGCTTTTTCGAGGCCGGTGTTGTAGTGCGCCGATTGCGGGCAGTATTCGCAATCTTCGGGGCAGCCGCCGGTTTTGATGGAAAGCAGGGTGGAGAGCTGGACTTCTTGCGGGTTGAAGTTTTCGCGGTGGATTTGCGCGGCTTTATAGACGAGGTCTAAAAACGGCATGGCGAAGAGTTCTTCGACTTGGCATTTGCGCCAATATTGGGCGGTAGCGTGCGGCTTGCGCTCGGTTTTGCGGCGCAAGGCTACGGGAGATACGGTCATATCGTGTCTTTCTCTATCGGTTTCGCAGCGGCGCAATGACGCTGACGTGCTCGGGCTGCAAGCGCAATGTTTGCAGCGGCGTGTGTATCTTAGGCCGTCTGAAAAAGAATTTATCGTTTTCAGACGGCCTTTAAACAGATGATGGCAGTTTAGCGGGAATGTTCCACCGCTTCAATAGCTTCCCTCCGGTTATCTCAAACGGAAGCGGGAATGTTTCGGCAGACTCAAACAGAGTAAAAAATAGATGTTTTACTCTGTAAAAATCCATTTTTTGCTCATGTATTAATGTAAAATTTTTCTTGACAGCTTTACCTAATTTAAAAAAGAATAGGCCTGATTGAAAAGCCCTATCAGCTAAAAACCTTTTATATTCAAAGGAGAAAAACATGGCACACCACCATCCCGTTTTTTCTAAAAAAATGATGCTGCTTGCCTTAGCAGCTGTTTTCGGATTGGCAGCTTGCGGCGGCGGAGATAATCCCCCCCCCGATAGTCAACAGAAAAATCAGTCTGAAGAATTGGCCGGAAAGCAAGAAATCGTCCTCAACAACGGCGCCGAGCCCGAATCGCTCGACCCGCACAAAGTGTCGGGCGTACCCGAATCCGGCATCATCCGTCAGATTTTGGTCGGCCTCACTTCTACCGACAACGACGGCAACACCGTTCCGGGCATGGCGGAAAAATGGGAAAGTGCCGACAACAAAACATGGACATTCACGCTGCGTGATGCCAAATGGAGCAACGGCGATCCCGTTACCGCCGAAGACTTCGTATACAGCTTCCACCGCGTTACCGACCCGGCCACCGCGTCGCCTTATGCCAGCTATCTGGCCGATGCCAAAGTAGCCAATGCTGCCAAAATCGTCGAAGGCAAAGCCAAGCCCGACACTTTGGGCGTGAAAGCCGTGGATGAGAAAACGCTGGAAATCACGCTGGAAGAGCCGGTGCCTTACTTCCCCGACATGTTGATCCACACTTCCGTGAAACCCGTGCATAAAGCTACGGTGGAAAAATTCGGCGACAAATGGACTTCGCCCACCAATATCGTGGTAAACGGCCCGTACACCGTGAAAGCGTGGGACGTTAACAGCCAAATCGTGTTGGAGCGCAACCCGAATTATTTCGACGATGTCAACACCACCATCACCAAAGCCACGCTATTGCCGATTTCTTCGCCGCCCACCGACATGAGCCGCTTCAAAGCCGGCGAGGTGGAATTCACTTACAACGATATTCCGACCGAGCAGTTTAAGTCGTTGCAACAGGAAATGGGCGACCAAATGAAAGTAGCGCCCTATCTGTGCAGCTACTACTACGAGTTCAACCACACCAAGCCGCCGTTCGACAATGAAAAAGTACGCAAGGCGCTCCAGCTTGCGTTAGACCGTGATACGCTGGTGGAAAAAGTGCTCGGACGCGGCGAAACCGTGGCCTACCAATTCACGCCGCCTGCCGCCCAAGGCATGAAAGAATTTGTGCCGGAATGGAAAGCATGGGACAAAGCCAAGCGCATCGAAGAGGCGAAAAAACTGCTGGCCGAAGCGGGTTACGGCGAGTCTAAGCCTTTGAATTTCGAGCTGCTCTACAACACCAACGAAAACCACAAGAAAAATGCCGTGGCCGCTGCCGCCTTGTGGAAAGAAGCTTTGGGCTTTGTGAATGTGAGTCTGGTGAACCAAGAGTGGAAAACCTATCTCGACACCCGCCGCAACCAAAAACACCAAATGGCGCGCGGCGGCTGGTGTGCCGACTACAACGAGGCTTCTACTTTCCTAAACGCATTCAAGTCTGACAACAGCAGCAACTACGGCAAATATAAGAGCGCTGAGTTCGACGGTCTGATGCTGAAAACCCTCGGCGGCGACGTAACGCCCGAACAACGCGGCGAGCTGTACAGCCAAGCCGAAGCCGTGATGGATAAAGACGCAGCCACCATTTTCGTTTTCCACTATGTGAGCGCACGTTTGGTGAAACCGTATGTTGCCAACTACTCCACCCAAGACCCGATGGACAACTGGCAGATTAAAAACTGGAAGATTCTGAAACACTAATCCTTCAGGCTCTGCCTTGTAAGATTGGCCGTCTGAAAAATAAAACATCATTTTTCAGACGGCCTCTGCTTAAACGCACTATATAGATACAGCCATAACAACCACAGGCCGTCTGAAACGGCCGCACCGCCGGCACAAACCCCGACTAAGGCTTACTTATGTTGAAATTCATCATCAAGCGTATATTGGAAGCCATTCCCACGCTGTTTGTTTTGATTACCGTATCGTTTTTCATGATGCGGCTGGCTCCGGGCAGCCCGTTTACCGGCGAGCGCAACCTGCCGCCCGCGGTACTGGCCAACATCGAAGCCAAATACCATCTCAACGACCCCATCTGGCTGCAATACCTCAATTACCTGAAACAGCTTGCCCACGGCGATTTCGGGCCGTCGTTCAAATACAAAGACTACACGGTTAACGAACTGCTCTCGCAAGCCTTTCCCGTATCGCTGGAAATCGGCCTTTACGCCTTCATAATCGCGCTGGTTGTCGGCGTAATTCTCGGCGTGCTGGCCGCCTTAAAACAAAACTCATGGCTCGACTACATCACTATGGGCGTAGCCATGACGGGCGTAGTGATTCCCAGCTTTGTCAAAGCTCCGCTGCTGGTGCTGATTTTTGCTATTTGGCTGAAATGGCTGCCCGCAGGCGGCTGGAACGGCGGCGCGTTCAGCAACTTGGTGCTGCCCGTGGCCGCGTTGGCGATTGCCTATATTTCAAGCATCGCCCGGATTACGCGCGGCTCGATGATTGAAGTGATGAACAGCCAGTTTATCCGCACCGCCCGCGCCAAAGGTTTGCCCACCCGCTACATCGTGTGGAAACACGCTTTGCGCCCCGCCATGCTGCCGGTGATTTCCTACCTCGGCCCGGCGTTTGTGGGCATCATCACCGGCTCGATTGTGATTGAAACCATATTTGGCCTGCCCGGTATCGGACAGCTTTTCGTGAACGGCGCACTCAACCGCGATTACGGCATGGTGCTGAGCCTGACCATTCTCGTGGGCGTGCTGACCATTGTGTTCAACGCCGTGGTCGATATCCTGTATGCCGTGATTGATCCGAAAATCCGCTATTGATTCAAGAGGCCGTCTGAAAACCGTTAACTCAAGCGGCTGATAAACAGCACATTCGTCATACTCGGGCTTGACCCGAGTATCTCCAAGCTCACAGAAACCTGAGATACTCGGGTCAAGCCCGAGTATGACGATACAGTTACACGATATTCAATTTAACGGTTGCCGCTTTTCAGACGGCCTCATCTTGCTAGTAACCAGTAAACAGAATAAAAAAACCATAAGGCACATAACCATGATGGTCAGTAAAAAACAGGCCGCCGCGCTGGCTGCCGCACTCGACAACCCGTCTCCCGACATCAAAGGCCGCAGCCTGTGGCAAGACGCATGGCGGCGCTTCCGCCACAACCGCGCCGCGCTGGCCAGCGGTTTGATTCTGCTCTTGGTATGCCTGTTTGTGTTGATTGTGCCGCTGCTCGCCCCCTACGACTACGCCCACACCGACTGGGGCGCGATGCAGTCGCCGCCCTCGTTCGACAACAAACACTATTTCGGCACCGATTCGCTCGGGCGCGACCTGCTCACCCGTGTGGCCGTCGGCGGACGCATTTCGCTGATGGTGGGCGTGGCCGGTGCCTTGGTTGCCGTAATTATCGGCGTGGTGTACGGCGCGGTGTCGGGCTTTTTCGGCGGCAAAACCGATATGCTGATGATGCGTTTCTTAGAGATTTTGAACGCGTTTCCGTTTATGTTTTTCGTGATTCTGCTGGTAACTTTTTTCGGCCGTAATCTGGCGTTTATCTTCGTTGCCATCGGCATGGTGTCGTGGCTCGACGTGGCGCGGATTGTGCGCGGGCAAACCCTCAGCCTGAAGCGCAAAGAGTTCATCGAAGCCGCCTATGTGTGCGGCGTGTCGCGGCGGGATATCGTGTTCCGCCACATCGTGCCCAACGTGCTCGGCGTGGTGGTGGTTTACGCCTCGCTGCTCGTGCCCGGCATGATTTTGTTTGAATCTTTCCTCAGCTTCTTGGGCTTGGGCGTGCAAGAGCCGATGACGAGCTGGGGCGCGATGCTGCAAGACGGTGCGAACACCATGCAGATTGCGCCGTGGCAGCTGCTCGTGCCTGCCGTATTTCTGGTGGTTACGCTGTTCTGCTTCAACTTCATCGGCGACGGCCTGCGCGACGCATTAGACCCGAAAGACAGATAAACCAAGAAAGATCAATATTTTCAGACGGCCTCTTGATGCTTGAGGCCGTCTGAAAAGGAAAAAACAATGAGCACACCCTTACTGCAAGTAAAAGACCTCGAAGTCCGCTTCAAAACCGAAGACGGCCTCGTTACCGCGGTCAACAAACTCAATTTCGATCTGCACGAAGGCGAAACGCTGGGCATCGTCGGCGAATCCGGCTCCGGCAAATCGCAAACCGCCTTCGCCATCATGGGGCTCTTGGCCAAAAACGGCCAAACTTCCGGCTCCGCCGTTTTCAACGGCCGCGAAATCCTCTGCCTGCCCGAGCGCGAGTTAAACAAAATCCGCGCCGAGCAAATCGCCATGATTTTCCAAGACCCGATGACCTCGCTCAACCCCTATATGCGCGTGGGCGACCAGCTTACCGAAGTGCTGCGCCTGCACAAAGGCATGGGCAAAGCCGAAGCATGGGCCGAATCCGTGCGTATGCTCGAAGCCGTGAAAATCCCCGAAGCCAAAAAACGCATCAGCATGTATCCGCACGAATTTTCAGGCGGCATGCGCCAACGCGTGATGATTGCCATGGCACTGTTGTGCCGTCCCAAACTCCTGATTGCCGACGAACCCACCACCGCGCTCGACGTAACCGTGCAAGCACAAATCATGGCGCTGCTGAACGACCTCAAACGCGATTTCGGCACCACCATCATCATGATTACCCACGATTTAGGCGTAGTCGCCGGCATTTGCGACCAAGTGTTGGTCATGTATGCCGGCCGCACCATGGAATACGGCAGCGTCGACGATATCTTCTACCGCCCCAGCCACCCCTATACCTTGGGCTTGCTCGGTGCCGTGCCGCGCTTGGACACCGACACCGAAATGCTGCCGACCATTCCCGGCAACCCGCCCAACCTCAGCAACCTGCCCGCAGGCTGCCCGTTCCAAGACCGCTGCGCCTTTGTCGAAGACACCTGCCGCAGCAACGCCCCGCCGCTGGAAATCCTGCACGACCACCGCAAACGCGCCTGCCACAGGCCGTCTGAATTTTTACAGGGAGCACAGGCATGAGTGAAACCTTATTATCCGTCCGCGATCTGCAGGTAACCTTCGACATCAAGGCCAACGGCGCATGGTTTTGGCAGAAGCCCGCCACCCTCAAAGCCGTCAACGGCGTATCGTTCGAACTCAAAGCAGGCGAAACCCTCGGTGTCGTCGGCGAATCCGGCTGCGGCAAATCCACCCTCGCCCGCGCCATCATCGGCTTGGTCAAAGCCAAAAGCGGCAGCATCATCTGGCAAGGCGAAGACCTGACCGCGCTCGCCCCCGCCGCCATGCGCCTGAAACGGCGCGAAATCCAAATGATCTTCCAAGACCCGCTGGCCTCGCTCAACCCGCGCATGACCGTCGGCGACATCATCGCCGAACCGCTGAAAACCTTTTACCCCAAGCTCAAAAAAGCCGACATCGAAAAGCAGGTCAAAGAAATGATGGCCAAAGTCGGCCTGCTGCCCAACCTCATCAACCGCTATCCGCACGAGTTTTCAGGCGGCCAATGCCAACGCATCGGCATCGCCCGCGCGCTGATACTCAAGCCCAAGCTGATTATTTGCGACGAACCCGTTTCCGCGCTCGACGTATCCATTCAGGCGCAAGTTATCAACCTTTTGAAAGAACTGCAAAAAGAAATGGGGCTGACGCTGATTTTCATCGCCCACGATTTATCGGTAGTCAAACACATTTCCGACCGCGTGCTGGTGATGTATCTGGGCAACGCCGTCGAACTCGGCACCGACCAAGCCGTGTACGACCGCCCCGCCCACCCCTACACACAAGCCCTGATGTCCGCCGTGCCGCAGCCCGACCCCGAAGCCGAACGCAGCAAAACCATCCAACTGCTCCCCGGCGACCTGCCCAGCCCCATCAACCCGCCCAGCGGCTGCGTATTCCGTACCCGCTGCCCGCAGGCCGACGCAGGCTGCGCCGAAACCAAACCGATGCTGCAAGGTTCCGCCGCACATCAAGTCGCGTGCATGAAAACCACCGCGCATTAAACGCCGTCTCCAAACATCACTCAAAGCCTTTGCCCAACTCAATACAAATCGGCAAAGGCTTTCTATTTTTTCAGACGGCCTCAAGCCACGTTCCACGCCAAAACACACAGCACCAAAATATCACTTCCGCCCTTGAGTTTTCCCAAGCAGCCCTTATTTACATGCCAATTTTCACATACCCTTACCATTAAAAATTATGAGCAGCAAAGACTTTTACGAAACCCTCGGCGTAGCCCGTAGTGCAAGTGATGACGAAATCAAAAAAGCCTACCGCAAACTCGCCATGAAATACCATCCCGACCGCAATCCCGGCAACGCCGAAGCGGAGGAAAAATTTAAAGAAGTTCAAAAAGCCTACGATATTTTGTCCGACAAACAAAAACGCAGCGCTTACGACCAATACGGCCATGCCGGCGTCGATCCCAATATGGGCGCAGGCGGATTCGGCGGCGGTTTTGGCGGATTCGGCGGTGCCCAAGGCTTCGATTTCGGCGACATTTTCAGCCAAATGTTCGGCGGCGCGGCAGGCGGCGGCCGTCAGCCCAGCTATCAGGGCGCAGACCTCCAATACGCCGTAGAAATTACGCTCGAAGAGGCCGCCAAAGGCATCAAAAAACGCATCACCATTCCCACCTACGAAGAATGTGATGTCTGCCACGGCAGCGGTGCCAAACCCGGCACCTCGGCAACCGCCTGCTCCACCTGTCACGGTACAGGCACCATCCATGTGCGCCAAGCTATTTTCCAGATGCAGCAAACCTGCCCCACCTGTCACGGCACAGGCAAAGAAATCAAAGACCCCTGCCTCAAATGCCGTGGCGAAGGCCGCGTAAAAACCACCAAAACGGTTGAAGTCAACATTCCCGCCGGTATCGACGACGGCCAACGCATCCGCCTCAGCGGCGAAGGCGAACCCGGTATGCACGGTGCGCCCAGCGGCGATTTATACGTTGTCGTTCATGTGAAAGAACACAAAACCTTCGAGCGCAACGGCTTGGATCTGCATTGCGAAATGCCCATCAGCTTTGCCATTGCCGCACTCGGCGGCGAAGTGGAAGTCCCCACGCTCGACGGCAAAGTCAAACTGAGCATTCCCAAAGAAACCCAAACCGGCCGCCGCATGCGCGTTAAAGGCAAAGGCATCAAATCACTGCGTTCCAGCGCTGTCGGCGACCTGTATTGCCATGTGGTTGTGGAAACCCCCGTCAACCTCACCGACCGCCAAAAAGAGCTGTTGGAAGAGTTTGAAAAAATCTCCACCGGGCTGGATCGCTCGCAAACACCGCGTCAAAAATCATTCTTCG
The DNA here is from genome assembly GCF_022870825.1 of Neisseria sp. Dent CA1/247. NCBI lineage: Bacteria > Pseudomonadati > Pseudomonadota > Betaproteobacteria > Neisseriales > Neisseriaceae > Neisseria > Neisseria sp. Dent CA1/247. Next base: position 2,677,096 of record NZ_CP091522.1, read on the forward strand.
ACAAAGTGCGCGATATTTTCGACTAATATTCAGCACCCTCAAACTTTTTCAGACGGCCTCAACCGTCGAAAAGCCTCAAACAAAATCCCCTCCGGCTCCCAATGCCGAAGGGGATTTTTCATCACTGCTTTTGTCCGGCCATATGTCCGCCGCCCGAATACCCAAGCCCAGCTTGAGACCTAATCCGAGGCATTTGCAAAACCCTCAGATGTGGATGCAGTTCAAGGCGTAGCAGCGCAGCGAGTGCAGACATATCAGATAGATAAGCAAACGAGCGAGCAGTACCCTTAGGGCATAAACGCACAACGCAGAAATGCGCCGCAGATGGGGGTTTTGCAAAGGTCTCAATCCGTCTGGTTCACACACACAACAGGCCGTCTGAATGTTCAGACGGCCTCAAACACAAGCACCATCATCTTTCCTGCCCATCAAATATCCACCGCCATCGAAAAACAGCCGAACGCTCTATTCAAGCATTCGGCTGTTCAACCAAACCATTAGGCCGTCTGAAAGCGAGTTTTGCCAAAAACTTACGCAGCTTTCTCCGCCTTCATATTGTCGATAAATTTATCAAAAAGATAAGCCACATCATGCGGGCCGGGGCTGGCTTCAGGGTGGCCTTGGAAGCTGAACACCGCACGGTCGGTCAACTCAATGCCTTGCAACGAACCGTCAAACAGTGAGCGGTGGGTCACTTTCACATTGGCAGGCAGGGTTTCCGCATCCACCTCAAAGCCGTGGTTTTGGCTGGTAATCATCACCTTACCGCTTTCCAAGTCTTGCACGGGATGGTTGCCGCCGTGATGACCAAACGTCATTTTGCGTGTCTTGCCGCCGACAGCCAAGCCCAACAATTGATGTCCCAAGCAAATGCCGAACAGCGGTTTTTTGCTTTCCAGCAACTCTTTTACCGCCGCAATCGCATAATCGCACGGCTCGGGATCGCCGGGACCGTTGGAAAGAAACACGCCGTCGGGATTCATCGCCAACACGTCTTTCGCCGGCGTTTGCGCAGGCACAACGGTCAAGCGGCAACCGCGTTCAGCCAGCATACGCAGAATATTGGTTTTCACGCCGAAATCGTAGGCAACAACGTGAAACGGCTGTTCAGACGGCATCACAAAACCTTTGCCCAGCTTCCATTCGCCTTCCGTCCACTCATAAGATTCGCCGCAAGTTACTTCTTTCGCCAAATCTTTGCCGACCATGCTACCGAATGCCGCAATCAATTCACGCGCTTTTTCCTCGGTAGCGTCCGCACCGGTCAAAATCGCACCGGCCTGCGCACCTTTGTCGCGTAAGATGCGGGTAAGGCGGCGCGTGTCGATGTCGGCAATCGCTACGGTTTGGTTGCGAACCAAATATTCCTGCAAACTCTCGCTGCTGCGGAAATTGCTGTGCAGAAGCGGCAGGTCGCGGATAATCAAACCCGCAGCATGAACGGCAGTGCTTTCGGTGTCTTCGCCGTTGGTGCCGGTATTGCCGATGTGCGGATAGGTAAGGGTAACGATTTGTTTGCGGTAAGAAGGGTCGGTAAGGATTTCCTGATAACCGGTCATGGAAGTATTAAACACCACTTCGCCGGAAGTCGTACCGTTAAACCCCACCGACGTTCCGTGAAATACACTGCCGTCGGCAAGCACTAAGATTGCGGGTGTTGTCATCATGATTTCCTATCGTATCTGCTGGTTTTGTACAGGCCGTCTGAAAAAAGAACAGCCGTAATTTCAGACGGCCTCTGCACTCAATATTAATTAGGTATGAGGTAAAAAAAAACACGCCGCACAGATGACTTAATCTGTGTTACGTGCTTTTTAAGGCATACTCGCCGTTGCCTCAGAAGCAATACATTCTAAGCGAACCCCCTTATTTTTTCAAGACGGAAAACAAATCCCCTGCAAGCAGCAACTTGGGAAAATGTTTCATTCACATCATGTTAATCGTTACCGTAAACAAAGAAATAATATCAAGAATGGCAGATATGAAACATTTGGTGTTAAAATATGATATTGAAATTAAAATAACAAAAAATATCTAATAAACAGACGAATAAAAACTGTTGAAAGATGACACATTATGAAAAAAATTGATATTCATCACAAAAGCAAACCCCGCCTTCTTATCTATTCAATTGCTTCCGCTTTAGCATTTATGAGCTTGGAGGCATTTGCTGCGTTTGCAGAGATTCCTTTGCATCTGCAAAATGAAAACCAAGTGGAAGCAAATAAAGTCAAACCGCAAGTCATGTTTCTAATTGATGACTCAGGCAGTATGAGATGGGTAGTCGGCTCAGATAGCGAACCCCGTTATAGCAGCGAGGTTTCGCGCATGAAGGTAACCAAAGATGCCTTAAATGCCGTTTTAGATAAATATCGGGACAATTTCAAATGGGGGCTGCATACTTTAAATGATCCAAGTTTGAATACCCGCAACGGTTATATCACCTATCAGGAAATGAAAAATCTGATAAGCCGATTGAAGACGAGTGGAGGCACACCGACTACCAAAGCTTATTATGAAACCGCTAAAACGGTTATGGATAACACTCTTTACCGTTGTCAGAAGAATTATATTGTTGTGATGTCGGATGGGGATGCCAATTTAAGCTATGATTTTGATAGATATGGAAATGTAGTTCCCCAATTACATCCCTCCCGAAGCAATAGAACTCCCCCTCGTCAAAATATTCTCTATGACCATAATAGTAGACGTGAAGTCTACAAGGGTTCTTATATTCCCAACTTTGTTGATGATCCGTATTTTGGTTATAAAGTAGGCGGCATTGCTCAACATAAATCACGCACCACTATAGGTGCAAATGGTCAATCAAAAAGATCTGATGACACTTGGGATCCGGTTTGGGATAGAGAGTCGGGCTTACAGTGGTTCAGCCATACGTTGGCAACCAAAGATTTTAAAAAGAAAAGCGATAGCAATCCTACCGGGAAGTATCAGGAGCGGCATTGGGACGGACATCCTGACGACCCTGCCGATTATTCAAAGCAAATTGCCGAAACCTTCACGGTAGGCTTCGGAAGCAGTTTGTCAGATGCAGGTAGAGAATATTTGCGTAAAGGTGCCAGTAAGCCATCGTATTTCTTTAATGCTCAAAATGCAGAATCTTTAGTTGGATCTTTCAATTCTATTTTCGAAAATATTGCAGATGCCAACATTCCGATTAAAACAACAGGCACGGTTGCCCCTGCCGTATTCGGTAACCGCGTACCCAATCTTGCCGCTATTGTTGATGTGAATACCGGCTCGTGGAGCAGCCGGATTAAATTCTTCGATGTAAATTCCGAAGGCAAACTGAATACTGCTCACACTAAAGAACCTTTGTTTAGCGAACGCAAAACGCTGATTAACCTAGGCCGCCCTATCGGCACCTCCGGCGGTAAAGAAGTTTACTGGGCAGACAATATCGAAAACGGCAACAACGGCATGTTCAATCTTCCGTCAACCGCACCTGCAAACGAATGGCGTGAAGCGTTGATTCCGTGGATAACCCGCGCCCAAGACGACAATGTTTTATCCGCCCGCGCCGAAACCTCCAACTTTAGCCAGCCTTATCGCATACGTCCCACAGGTTCGGCCGCTTCCGCCGATACCCATGCAAACGATTCGGACAACCAACGCAATTTGGGAGATATTTTGGATACGCCGATTTTAACCATCGGCGACTTGGTAGATAACCGTCAAAAATATCTGGTAACCGCAGCAAACGACGGCATGGTGCACTTATTCCAAGCACACAACCGGCAACATCCATATAGTTTGAAACTCAGCTATATCCCGGCGGGCACGGATCGTGAAATCGGCAACACCATGGGGCGGCTGCTGAAAGATGTCGCGCATAAAGACTACGGCAAAAAAGGCCAACCGCATCATTATCTAATCAATGGCGGATTAGTTTTACGCCGTACCGCGCCCGAAAACAATCAAAGCCATTCCTTCTTATTCGGCACACTGGGGCAGGGAGGCCGCGGTGCTTATGCACTCAATATCGGCGGCCATGACCGTGGAACCAATCGACCCACAGGTATTGACAGCCCCGTTAACGATTGGATTAACACCGTACCTTTGTTTGAAACGGCCAAAGGCGTCAACAACCACCTTGGCTATACCGTGAGCACTCCGCAAATCGGGCGCGTTGCTGTAACACGAACCAAGGGAAAAGTAAACATTCGCGAAAATGTGGTTTACGCCGGCTTTTTGGCAAACGGCTATTCCGATGAAAAAGGAGAAAGCCAAGAAACCGCCCTATACGTTTACAACATGCTCGGACAAAATGCCTACAACGGCCAACCCATAGGCGTCAAAGGCAGATTAATGAAAAAAATTGTTATTCCAAACGCCATGGGAGGATTATCCGGCCCCACTTTAGTGGATACAGATTTTGACGGTGTGGTTGATATTGCCTATGCCGGAGACTATCGCGGCAATATGTACCGCTTCGATTTGCGCGGTAATCCAGACACATGGAAAGCAGACCTCATTTATCAAGGCTCTACCGAGCAACCCATCACTTCCGCACCGGCCGTTTCCCGAATGGGCAAAGATAAATATGTTGTGATTTTCGGCACAGGCAGTGAGCTTTACCAAGATGATCGAGACAGCAAAGTCCAACAGGCAGTGTATGGCATTTATGATGATGTCAGCCAACAGCCTCAAGAAGTAAAGTCCGACCAACTGTTGCAGCAAATATTAACCGTAAATGGTGATCTGCGCGAAGTAACCAACCATCCGTTCAACCCCCAAACACACAAGGGGTGGAAAGTTAATCTTGGCGCAGGTGATGGTGAACGTGTTGTGGTTAAGCCGACCATGGTTCTTAGAAGTGCTTTCATCAGCACCCGCATTTACCATTCGCAAACAACCACCACAAGATCAGCCGACGGCGACCTGTGTTTGCCGACGGTAACCAACAGCAAAACCGACAGCTCAAGCTGGGTATTGGCTTTAAACGCCGCAACCGGAGGAAAAGTTTCTAAAGCAGATGCGCATATCAAGTTTATTCAGAAAGCCGATGATCCTAATGCCATAGCTGCCGGTATGCGATACTCAGGCATCATCAATTTCAATTATGTTGATGGTACACGCGCAGGAGATTACTCTGTCACCCCCGACGGAGATAGTGGCGGCACAGGCACTGATAAGCCTTTAAATGAAGGAGGTAGCGGCGCCCCTAAAAACCACTGCTTCTCTAAAAAAGGCAAACGCTTTATCCTGAAAACCGACCAAGAGACTTTGGAAGTTGACGGCAAGGTTTGCAACAGCGTACGACGCATAAGTTGGCGGGAGATTTTCTAGATTGAAAGTTTATTTCGATCTGCTTCCTGATTTTTCTGAGAAAGAAATGGTATAAACCGATTGACGTAAGAATGATTGTTTTATATAATTTCGTTCTTATTCGGGTCGTTAGCTCAGCTGGTAGAGCAGCGGACTTTTAATCCGTTGGTCGAAGGTTCGAATCCTTCACGACCCACCAGATAAATCACAAAACAGGCTGCAAGCAATTGCAGCCTGTTTTGTTTTTTAGGTCATTTTAAGAGTTTTTGGATTAAAAACTCATACCCTTACTTTTCGATTAAGGCCGTCTGAAAGCGACCTTGGCAGGCTGCTTCGCCAAAACAAGCCTTGCGAGTTTCGCTAAAAATCTTTTTCAGACGGCCTTAACAATATAGTAAATAAACTACCCTTTAAGATATCCAACTCAAACGAGATTCATATTCATCCAAGAGCAGAGGCAATCGCTTCAGATTGATTCCGCTGTATATTTGTAAAGCACGTTTTGCCTGATGCCCAAAATGCCCAGCACTATTGATTAATGTGACCAATATCAAGTGATGCAAAAACTGCTGACATCTAACTTACGTCTAACGACGCAAGCTATCGTGTAAACCACACCCTGCAATGCTTTAACTTGATTTAAGCAGCCCAAAATAACCGTCAATCTATGTCAGCTCCTTATTAAAGGTGACGTTTTTGCTTCAGTATCCTAATTTTCCAAGCTGTAAATATCTGATGGCTTCTTTAACAGGGGCAAACATATTTTCAGGAGCATCCCGGCCGCGATTAAAACATAAGCCTATTGATTCTTCCCATGCTTGATTTACCTCTTCATTCGAAGAAATAAAATCTTGACCATTCAATACACTACTTTTAGCTAAAGCAACAGCAATAACTTTGTCAATAGGTCGCCTAGGTGGTAGATCACGACAGTTCATTAGGGGCTCCAAACCAAACACCCTCGCAATCTGTTTTCCATCGGTTTTATTTTTAATGATCGATTCTTTGATATCCTGCTGGAAGCAAAATAAAAATACACCGGTAATCCTTAAGAATTGATAACCTGTAATGATATTAGAAGCTAACCCCCTACTTAACCGATGGTAAATTTCCAAATAACGGACAAAAGTTTCCACTTCGCGAAGCGATAACTCGTTCCTTGCAACCAAGGATGTTGCAAAAAACATAACTAACTGATATGGATGATTATTTACTCCTGTATCTTGAAGAATACTGCTTGCCTGTACTAATTGGGTAAAATGTTTCACAGATGCCAAAACCTGATACTTTTCATCATGTTGATCTAAAGATTTTTCCGGCAAAGTAAAACTGTATTTTAAAAACTTATCCAAATATTTTTGCGAATCTACAGCCAAACCATATCGATGATTAATGGCAGCCCGTAACTGCTGGGTATTTGTTACCAAAACCACCTTAACATTCGCCACATCAAACACATGCTTGATGGTTTCCAACATTTCCACCGCGTAATCGGGGCGGCAGCGGTCTAATTCATCAACAAATAAAATGATGGGCTTTTCATTAGCAAATTCAGACAGGCATTTTCTTAAAGCTTCTAAATTCTTCTCTGCTTCAATCTGTTCTTTCAATAAAATTTCCACTGTGGAGTCAATGGCTTTATCGGATACCTTAACCATGGTATTAGATATGATTTCCGCCACTTGATCTGAATCAGTTTCATTGCCGACATCCTGCTGCCACTCATCTGCCAAGTTTTCTACACTTTGTTTTAAAAGATGGCCGGCTGCGGCCTTAGCAACTGTTTTAGCGACAAATCCCGCAGCTTTAGCAAACTTTTTTGTCAGCTCCTTGCGTTTTGGCGACGGCTCGCCGTTTGCTTGGTCTTCAGGTGTGCAGTCTTTAATTATCTGAGCCAACAAAGCCAATAATGGCTCGCCGCTATGGTCGGAGCGGAAAGCATCCACATAAACCAATTGATAATCAGGGTGCTCCTGTTTCATTAAAGCAATCAGTTTTTGGCAAAATTCGGTTTTACCCGTTCCCCAGCCGCCGTCAATCACCATCGGTGAAATATCGATATCGGAAGACAACAGTTTGATAATGTTTTGTGCAATAGGTTTGCGGTTGAATTCATCCCTCGATTCAAATGTTTTTGGTTCCAATTCGTTCTCCTCTGTTCCATAAAAAGGCCGTCTGAAATAGCTGAAGCCTCTGCAAAAGGAATTCACAGTAGCCTGCTTATTTCAGACGGCATCGTTTAATTCAAGCTAATTTTACTTCGCATCCTTAAACCCGCGCTTCAAATGCACCATCAGCAAGGCGACGGCGGCGGGGGTTACGCCGGAAATGCGCGAGGCTTGGCCTACGGTTTCGGGGCGGTTGAGGTTGAGTTTCTGCTGCACTTCCGCCGACAAGCCTTTGACTTTGCTGTAATCGATTTCAGACGGCAGTTTCAGGGTTTCGATATCGCGGCGGCCTTCGATTTCTTCGTTTTGGCGGTCGATATAGCCTTGATATTTCACTTGGATTTCCACTTGTTCGATCACTTCGCCGTCCAATTCCTGTTCGGGTTTGGCATCGGGCAGGGTCATTAGGGCGGCGTAGTTGAGATTGGGGCGGCGCAAGAGGTCGTGCAGGTTGGCTTCGCGAGAAAGTTTTTGGCCGAACACGCGTTCTTGTTCGCTTTCGGGCAGTTTGGCGGGGGTGTACCATGTGCTGCGCAGGCGTTGGATTTCGCGTTCGATGCTTTCGCGTTTGCGCTCGAATTTCTGCCATTGGGCTTCGGAAACCAAGCCGATTTTGTAGCCGGCTTCGGTGAGACGCATGTCGGCGTTGTCTTCCCTCAGTTGCAGGCGGTATTCGGCGCGGCTGGTAAACATGCGGTAAGGCTCGTTCACACCTTTGGTGATTAAGTCGTCTACCAACACGCCGAGGTAGGCTTGTTCGCGGCGCAGGGTGAGCGGCTCTTGTTCGCGGATGTACTGCACGGCATTCGCGCCTGCCAGCAGGCCTTGTGCGGCGGCTTCTTCGTAGCCGGTGGTGCCGTTGATTTGTCCGGCGAAAAACAGGCCGTTGATGGTTTTGGTTTCGAGGCTGGCTTTGAGGTTGCGCGGGTCGAAATAGTCGTATTCGATGGCGTAGCCGGGGCGCAGGATGTGGGCGTTTTCCAAGCCTTTCATGGAGCGCACGAGGGCGAGCTGGATGTCGAACGGCAGGCTGGTGGAGATGCCGTTCGGATAGTATTCGTTGGTGGTCAGGCCTTCGGGTTCTAAGAAGATTTGATGGCTGTCTTTGTCGGCGAAGCGGTTGATTTTGTCTTCAATCGATGGGCAGTAGCGCGGGCCGACACCTTCGATTTTGCCGGTGAACATGGGGCTGCGGTCGAAACCGGAGCGGATGATGTCATGGGTTTGCAGGTTGGTGTGGGTAATCCAGCACGACACTTGGCGCGGGTGCAAGGCGGCGCTGCCGCGCACGGAAAACACGGGCACGGGGGTGTCGCCGGGCTGCTCGGTGAGTTTGGAGAAGTCGATGGTGCGCCCGTCGATGCGCGGCGGGGTACCGGTTTTGAGGCGGGCGACGGGCAGCGCCAACTCTTTCAGACGGCCTGACAAGCCTTGTGCGGCGGGGTCGCCTGCGCGTCCGCCGGCGTAGTTTTCCAAGCCGATGTGGATTTTGCCGGCAAGGAATGTGCCTGCGGTAAGCACGACGCTGCGGGCTTTGAACTCGACGCCCATGGCAGTCATCACGCCGGAAACGTGGTTGCCTTCCACGGTGATGTCTTCAACCGACTGCTGGAAAAGGTCTAAGTTTTCTTGGTTTTCCAGCATGTGGCGGATGGCGGCTTTGTAAAGAATGCGGTCTGCTTGGGCGCGGGTGGCGCGCACGGCGGGGCCTTTGCTGGCGTTCAGACGGCGGAATTGGATGCCCGACATATCGGTAGCCAGCGCCATGGCACCGCCGAGCGCGTCGAGTTCGCGCACGAGGTGGCCTTTGCCGATGCCGCCGATAGACGGATTGCACGACATTTGGCCGAGGGTTTCGATATTGTGCGACAACAATAAGGTTTGTGCGCCCATGCGTGCGGCGGCAAGGGCGGCTTCGGTGCCGGCGTGGCCGCCGCCGACCACGATGACATCATAGGTTTTGGGGTAAATCATGGTGTTGAATGCAATAGGAAAAATAGCGTGATTGTACGCGCTTTTGAGGCCGTCTGAAACTGGTTTGATGGTTTCAGACGGCCTCAAGGCTGTGTAAAAAAGATGAGCCGAAGCGTTTCGGGCTGCTTATGTCGATTTGAGATGCTAAACGATGAATGACCGCTGCCGACTTGCGGCGCATAAAAAAAGGGGCAATCCCAAAGGATTGCCCAATACCTCAAATCAGAGATTTACGCTTCACAAACAATACAGGCTTTTACGCCTGCCTTTATTTGCACAGCTCAACTCTGTGCAAATAAAGAGGGTGGTTTCAGACGGCATCCTAAGAGGTGAGGCCGTCTGAAACATTCATTCTCTTCTTATCCTAAATCGGGATTAAGAGAATTGATTCATGGTGTTGTCTTTACCGCCTGCTTTCAACGCAGCTTCACCGGCAAAGTATTCTTTGTGGTTGTCGCCAATGTCCGAACCGGCCATGTTTTGGTGTTTCACACATGCGATGCCGTTGCGGATTTCTTGACGTTGAACGTTCTTCACATAAGCCAGCATACCTTCGTCGGCGAAGTAGCCTTTTGCCAGCGTGTCGGTTGACAATGCGGCGGTGTGGTAAGTCGGCAGAGTGATGAGGTGGTGGAAAATACCGGCTTCGCGTGAAGCATCACGTTGGAAGGTGCGGATTTTCTCATCGGCTTCTTTAGCCAAATCGGTATCGTCGTAATCGGCGCTCATCAGCTTGTCGCGGTCGTAAGCAGATACGTCTTTACCGGCTTCTTTCCAAGCATCGAACACTTGTTGACGGAAGTTCAGCGTCCAGTTGAACGACGGGCTGTTGTTGTACACCAGCTTGGCGTTCGGGATAACGGCACGGATTTTGTCCATCATCTCTTTGATTTGGCCGACGTGCGGTTTTTCGGTTTCAATCCACAGCAGATCGGCGCCGTTTTGCAGAGAGGTAATACAATCCAACACTACGCGGTCAATACCGGTGCCTTTGCGGAATTGGAACAGGTTGCTGGCCAAGCGGGTCGGCTTGATGGTTTTGCCGTTGGTGTTCACGATCACGTCGCCGGGTTTCACTTGGCTCAGGTCGGTGATTTCTTCGCCGTCCAAGAAGCTGTTGTATTGGTCGCCCAAGTCGCCTTTTTCGGCAGAGAACGCGATTTGTTTGGTCAGGCCGGCACCCAAAGAGTCGGTACGGGCAACGATCACGCCGTCGTCAACGCCCAGCTCCAAGAATGCATAGCGTACGGCATTGATTTTCGCCAAGAAATCAGAGTGCGGTACGGTTACTTTACCGTCTTGGTGGCCACATTGTTTCTCGTCGGATACTTGGTTTTCGATTTGGATACAGCAAGCACCGGCTTCAATCAGTTTTTTCGCCAACAGATAAGTGGCTTCGGCGTTACCGAAACCGGCATCAATGTCGGCAATAATCGGCACAACGTGGGTTTCGTAGTTGTCGATTTGGTTTTGGATTTCTTTGGCTTTGGCAGAATCGCCGGCTTTGTTGGCATCATCCAGCGCGGTAAACAGCAAGTCCAGCTCGCGGGCGTCGGCTTGGCGCAGGAAGGTGTAGATTTCTTCGATCAACTCAGGCACGGAAGTTTTTTCGTGCATGGATTGGTCGGGCAGCGGGCCGAATTTGGAACGCAAGCCGGCAACCATCCAGCCTGAGAGGTATAAATAGCGTTTGTCGGTGGTTTTTTGGTGTTTTTTGATGGAAATTAATTTTTGTTGAGCAACGAAACCGTGCCAGCAGCCCAGTGATTGGGTGTATTTGCCGTGGTCGGCGTCGTATTCGGCCATGTCTTTACGCATAATAGCGGCAGTGTATTTTGCGATGTCCAAGCCTGTTTTGAAGCGGTTTTGCAAACGCATGCGGGCAACATATTCGGGGGTGATGTTGTGCCAGCCGTTGCCGTTTTTCTGTTTCAGCTCGTCTGCAACTTTAATCTCGTTTTGGTAATTTGCCATTTATTGCTACTCCTTTGTTCTCGCTTGATTTTTGGATCACCGTGTGCGCTGTCGCGCATGTAGTTCGGTGTAGTCGGAATGTACGCTTTTTTTCTTGCCTTGCCAAGCCCCGCTTTGAAAGTTTTTGATTTATAACCATTCCTTTAGGATGCGCTAAACAAGATGTTTTTGGAATTTTTCGGGGCATTTGCTGCAAACGGCAGGATTTTTCTCCAACTTATGCGGATTTTTCAGCATTTATTGGTGGCTTCTACCGAATATTAATTTATTTACAAGATGATGATATGACAGGATAAAAGATTTGCCGTAAGCCGCTTGGGCATGGGTAAGAGGGGTTTATGAAGAAAGAAACGCAGCCGCTGTTTTTTTTTGGCTAGGCCGTCTGAAAATAGGAGCATGTAGTTCGGCGTAGCGATTGCGAATCAATGAGTAAGCAAGGTGTGATGAATGATTGGAGGCCGTCTGAAAAATCAATAAAAGCCGGCCTCTCCTTCGGGGCGTGTCTTAAAACGTTTGTGCAGCCAGAAATACTGTTCCGGCTGTTCGCGCACCCGCGCTTCGATGAAATCGTTCATGCGCTGGGTGTCGTTGACAACGTTATCGGTCGGAAAGTTTTCCCACGCGGGATAGAAACGCAGCGTAACCGTGCCGTCGGCTTCGCGGGTGGGAATGGCGGGAATCACTTTGGCTTTGGTGAGTGCGGCAATACGGCTCAAGCCCTCGATGGTGGCGGCTTGGATGCCGAAGAAGTTCACAAAAATCGAATCTTTGCGGCCGAAATCCTGATCGGGAAGATACAGAAACGGCGCGTCGTTTTGCCGCAGTTGTTTGATGATGGCGCGCAGGCCGTCATTGCGGCCGAGCAGGAAAACATTGTTGTAGCGGTGGCGGCCTTTGAGGATTTGCTCGTCTAGGGCTTTGTTTTTTTGATGGGAATACATGCTGATTAGCGGCACATCTTGATTCAGCGTATAAACCGCCATCTCAAATGCGGTGAAATGCGGGTAAAGCAGAATCACTTTTTCTCCGGCAGCCAAAGCGTTGTCCAGATGATGTTTATCTTGATAACGCACCAAGCTGCGCAAGCGCTCTGCCGGTGCGTACCAATACAGGCCGTATTCGAGCATGAGCTTGGCCATGTGTTGGAAATGGCGTTTCAAAACGGCTTGGCGTTGCGTTTCGCTCCATTCGGGGAAGCATTTTTGCAGATTCACCATACCGACACGGCGGCGCGGTGCGACGGCGTAATAGGCCAACCAGCCGATAAAATCGGCCAGCTTCTGAATCGCGCCGAAAGGCAAAAGCTGGATTAAATAGAGAATAACAAAGGCAAATTTCATGGCAGTTTTCAGACGGCCTTATTGGGTGGAGAGAAGGGATTATAAGCGATAAATCAAGGTTGAAATCTGCCGCGCTTAATGTGAAGCCCGCCTTGTTGCAGTTGGGCGGCGAGACTGTGGTTACGCAAAGCGTGGGTAAGCGCAACGGCCAAACCGTCGGCGGCGTCGGCCTGCGGCGTGCCCGACAAACCGAGCATCTGCACCACCATATGCTGCACCTGCTCTTTTGCCGCTTTCCCCTTCCCTACCACGGCTTGTTTCACTTGCAGGGCGGTGTATTCAAACACGGGCAAATCGCGCATCACCAAAGCTGCCATCGCCGCGCCGCGCGCCTGCCCCAGCATCAGCGTGGAAGCCGGGTTCACGTTCACAAACACCTGCTCAATGGCTGCCTGCTGCGGTCGATAAAGGGTAACGATTTCGTCGATATGCTTCACAATCACGGCAATCCGCTCAGCCAGCGGCGCATCCGGCGGGGTTTTGATGCAGCCGGACGCCACATAAAAATGCTCGCGTCCGCACACATCAATCACGCCGAAGCCGGTAACGCGGCTGCCGGGGTCTATGCCTAAAATGCGGACGGTATTGTGTGCCATGCAGGAATACTTTTCAGACGGCCTGATCAGCGTTTAACGCCGCTCAAACACGCCCAGCCTTCGTCTATTTGCGCCGGCGCCATATCGAACCATTCAGCGTAAATGCCGCTCATTTCTTCAACTTGTTCGTCGAGAATGCCCGACAACACGATACGGCCGCCCTGCTTGGTGCGCTCCGCCAGCAAGCCGCCGAGCATACGCAGCGGGTTCGCCAAAATATTGGCAACGACAACGTCAAACTGCGCTTGCGGCAGCGCGTCGGGCAGATAGAAGCGTGCATCGACATTGTTTTGCGCAGCATTGTCGTTACTCGCGCGGATGGCCTGTTCGTCGATATCCACACCGGTCGCCGCGCCCGCACCTAACTTCATGGCCGCAATCGCCAAAATGCCCGAGCCGCAACCGTAGTCCAACACCGATTCTCCGCCTTTCAAATGGCCGTCGAGCCATTGCAGGCACAAGCGGGTGGTCGGGTGGCTGCCGGTGCCGAAAGCCAAACCGGGATCCAGTTGCAGGTTGACGGCGTTCTCATCGGGCGCTTCGTGCCAAGAGGGGGTAATCCACAAACGGTCGGAAATCTTAATCGGATCAAACTGCGCCTGTGTTAAGCGCACCCAATCCTGCTCGGGCAGCAGCTCGGTTTCGTAAGTGTTGACGGTCAGGCCGCAATCTTGGGCGGCGGCGGCCACAATCGGGGCAACATCCGTATTTTCGCCAAACAAAGCAATCACTTTGCTTTGCTGCCACACTTGCTCGGCCGGCATGCCCGGCTCGCCGAAAATGGCCTGCTCGTTGGCCGTGCCCGCATAAGCATCTTCAATCGCGGCGGACAGCGCGCCGTGATCCATCAGCGCGTCGGCAAGGCGTTCGGCAGAGTGGTCTTTTACAGCAATCGTGATTTGTTGGTAAGACATAGAGCATGTTCCGTCTGAAGGCCGTCTGAAAATTTCAGACGGCCTGTATTAATCATCATGACCACACCGCGCACAAGCAAAAAGCGGGCATGGCCGAATGTGGCGATTTTAGCAAAAAACCGCCGCAGATTAAACCGCAGCGCGCAATATCCCCTTGACAGAAAGCAAAAAAAAAGAAATACTACGCGGCTTATCTTTGAAGCATAGGCACAACCCCTATGCCCGCCAACCTAAAGGAAAACAAAATGAAACAAAATGTTCACCCCGAATACCATGACGTGAATGTAACTTGCTCTTGCGGCAACAAATTCACTACCCGTTCTACCATGGCAAAAGAAAACTTCAATATCGAGGTTTGCTCTTTGTGCCACCCTTTCTACACCGGCCAACAAAAAATCGTTGACACCACCGGTCGCGTTGACAAATTCAACCAAAAATTCGGCAACATGTTCAAACGCTAATCGTTTAGCCCGGATACAAAATAAAACAGACTGCTTCGGCAGTCTGTTTTATTTTGGCTTAAGCCCGATTCAATCTTTTCAATCCGTGCAGCCGCGCTTATTGCGCAGGCATACAGTTTTTCGCCAAGGTTAAATCAACGGGCAACACTTCGCTGTTGACCTGCTGCTTTTCGTGGCGGACAAAGAAGCCGTTGTCTTCCTTGTATATATCGGCTTGCTGGCTGTTGCTGATCGTCCAAGTATGCGTGCCGTCGCCGAAAGCAGTTAAATCTTGATTGCTGTATTCGCTGTTGTGCTTCAGCTTGAATAATTTGCCGTCAAAACGGACTTCCGCAGCAGGTTTGCCGTCTTCACCGTTAAAGTAGCGCGCGCTCAAAGCCAAACCGTCGTGACATTGGTAAGACTTCCATTTAGCGTCTTTTTCAGAACCCAAAGCCACAGCGGCAGATGCACCGGAAGCAGCCGCCTCAGCCACCGCAGGCGTGCTGGCCGCCGGAGCGGATTCCGCCGGTGCTGCGGTTTCTTGTTTACACGCCGCCAAAGCCAACAAGGCAACTAAAGGCAGAGAAGATTTCAACAAATTCATAACATTCCTTTCCTATATTGTATTGAGTATAGACACCGGCAGTGTAAAAGAAATCGGCGAAAATTTCACGCTACGGCGGAAAAGGCCGGTTTCGATACTGTTTTATATGATTAAGGTGTTTTAAGAAATATTGGGAAACAAGCCGCCATTGTTGTGCAGTTATTCCACATTAGCCGCCACATGCGAACGCAAGCGCTGCCATCCATACAAACGCCACACGCACAGCACGGCAACCAAAGGCTGGCAGGCTGCAACAATCAGGTAGCGCGGAGAGTCTAAATTAAAGGTATTGTGACCGCCCGCCAATCTGACCAGCGCCCACATCCACTCCCACAAAGCAGGCAGGCTGAATGCCAGCACGGCAATCAGCCCCAACGCCCGAAAAACGCCGATAGGAAAGACTCTTTTTTGCAAAACGGCGCGGTTGAGCTGAAGCAGCACATACAGCCCGAAGCCGATGATCAAAATCATGCCGCCGTTGGCCACAACCTGCAAACCGCTGAAAGCAATATCCGGCGCAACGGGAAGGCCGTCTTTAGGCAGTTGGCTTTGAGTAAGGTTGAAGCTTTGCAGAATACTCAATACAAACGTATAAATCATGTCGGCCAAAATCACCCAAACGGGCACGGAAGAAAGCAAGCGGTTCATGGCGGGCATCGCAAAAATAAAGAAGAAGAGTTTAAAGTATTTGGGCGCGTTTATGAATCATTTGATGGCGTTTGCCGTGTATTCGGGAAAATGTGTCGAGGCCGTCTGAAATTTGCATCAAAAGCGTGCCGAAAAGTAGGCACGCTTCGGATTATTTGTTAATATTTGAAAATATATTTTTGCGTTATATTTACACCGATTCCTATTCAATCCACCCTTATTAAAGGCCGTCTGAAACGTTTCAGACGGCCTTTCGGACAATCAGCCATGTATAAATATCTTTTTATCATATTATCGGCAAGCGCAGCCGCCGTTGCGATGGCCGACGATCAAACCCTACAAGCCAAAGACATTCCACCGCCTGCGCCGTCGTTTGAAGACAGCAACCTAAACCTTCCCCAGCCTGATGCCAAGAAGCCCGAAGTGGCCGCTTCCGTTCAAACAGGTAAGGCCGAGCAGTCCGAATCCGTGCATCTCGACGAAAGCGACCTGCGCCAAAATCCCGAGCTGACCGCCAAGCTGATCGAGCAGGCGATTCACAGCCAAAACTGGCTCTTATTGGCAGACTTATTGCCGCTTTACCGCACCCTGCCGCAGCACGACGCCATCCTTTACGACTACGCCAACGGCGCCCTATTGCGCGCCCAAAAGAAACACCCCCAAGCCATCGCCGCTTACCGCCGCATCATCGCCGCACAGCCCGACTTAAGCTATGTCCGCCTCGACTTGGCCGGCATGCTCTATGAAAACAAGCAATACCAAGCCGCGAAAGACCAATTCGAGCGCGTGAAAGCCGACGACATTTCCCCACAGGCACGAGCCATGGCCGACGCCTACCTTGCCCGCATCCAAAAACAGCAAGGCTGGGAAATCAATGCCGGCGTACAGTATGAGCGCAACGACAACGTCAACAACGCCTCGTCGTCGGAATACATCGACACACCCGACGGCAAACGCTTCCACCGCACCCAAGATTCCCGCCCCCAAACAGCCAACGGCCTCAGATACAACTTCTCCGCCAACCGCGACTGGAACCTTTCCGGCAACCACTACCTCACCACCGAAGCATCCGTTGACGGCGTATGGTATTGGGACAAACGCGATTACAGCGAACAAAGCCTACGATTAGGCGCAGGCTACAAAAACCAACAAATCCGCCAATGGTTTTCCGCCGTACCCTTCGTCGGCTACAACCGTTTGGGCGGAGATGCTTACAGCCGAAATTTCGGCGCCTCCACCCAATACGGACGCTGGCTCAGCGACAACTGGCAAGTTATCGGCTCGTTCTCCCACATCCAAAAACGCTACGCCCGCGATTACCAAGCCCAACGCTATAACGGCAAAATGAACAACGTCTCCCTCACCGCCGCATGGATTCCCAAAGCAGACCTCATGCTCTACGGCGGCTTGGATTACAGCCGCGAGCACGCCAAAGACCCGCAAGAATCCTCCAAACGCCAAGGCGTGCGCGCCGGCGTATTGAAAGAATGGCAAAACGGCGTGAGCACGCGCATCAACCTCCGCTACGGCCAACGCCGTTTCGACGCGCCCAACCAATTTTTCTCCATCAAACGCCGCGACAAAGAATATCAGGCCAACATTGCCGTATGGCACCGCAGCCTCCATATTTACGGCATCACGCCCAAGCTGAACTTCCAGTATCAAAAAATCGACAGCAGCATCCCATTATTTTACTCGCGCCAAAACAAACAATGGTTTATCACACTGGAAAAAACGTTCTAAACGACGTAAAAACAAAGGCTGAGACCTTTGCAAAAACCCTAGATGAGGATGCAGTTCAAGGCGCAGCAGCACAGTGGGGAGCAGACATATCATATAGACAAGCAAACGGGCAGGCAGCGCACAACGCAGAAATGCGCCGCAGATAGGGGTTTTGCAAAGGTCTCAGGCTTGCAGCTGGAAGTCTTTCACATAAAGCAGAGGCCGTCTGAAAATAGCTGGATGCTTTCAGACGGCCTGAGTAGGTTGGGTTGATAACCCAACCTACGCTTGCTATAGCCTTATCGGTAAGATTGGTATACTTTACTGCTGCCGTTTTGCGCCACCAATAAAACATCGTACGGATGTTTTCTGTTTTGGTATATTTCGCCATCCATACCAGGAGAACCAAGAGGCATTCCTGGCGTTGCCAACCCCAAAGCATCAGGCTTTTCCTTCAGAAGCCGGCGAATATCGGCTGCAGGAGTATGGCCTTCAATAATATATCCCCCCACTTTGGCCGTATGACAAGAACCATATTGTCGCGGCATACCAAATTTCTCACGAACTTCGCGATTCCCAGTATTGTTCACGACAACTTTAAAACCGCTACCTTCCATGCGTTTAGCCCACTCGGCACAACAGCCACAGTTAGGATCTTTCCATACTTCGATTTGATAAGGTTCTGAATGTTTACCTGCCATTGCGGCATTTTCTGTCTGCGATGTACCGCTTTGCTCAGACAGTAAAGCAAATACTACTGCCGCAGATGTCGCAACAGCCAGCGTGCCTAAAACCCATGTTGTTTTTTGAGTAAAAAATAATTTCTGTTTCATATCTAGTTCCAAACTGAATGGTTGTAAAAAATCCTAGCGTTATTTACACTTTTCCAACAAGTTAAAAAAGCAGATTTATAGCTTTCTTGATAGAGCCTACTATTTTTCGGCAAATTCCAAATTCGTAGAATCAGATTCTTGAATCCGGCATCAATACGGTATCATGATGATTGAGCATTTTTGCCAGATACCGGTTTCCCTATCTATGCTTACTGTTTTACTCCACCGCCAACTGTCCCATCATGCCCAAATTTTCATGCTCAAGAATATGGCAATGAAACATTCGTATACCTTTATCAACCTGCATCACACGAAATTTAATTGATTCATAAGGGCGAAGATTAACCGTATCTTTCAAGGCTTTGGCAACTTTTTCCGTTTTGCCGCCCCAAGAACGTTCTGTCACAATAAATTGGGAGCCATGTAAATGAAACGGATGGTCCATATGAGAATCGTTAATGATTGTCCATTCTTCAATTTCATTGATCCGGCTGGTTAAATCTATACGGTTCATATCATAACTTTTTCCATTAACAAGAAACATATTGTTCATTCCTCGCCCCATTTGTTCACTGAATATAACTTGTTTAAATGCCGTTGGCTTACTTAGTTCAGCAATCAAACGCAATCTTATGGGTAATTGCGGGTCTTTTGTGTTTTTCAGCAAAACCGTACCGAGTTTGCGGGTTTCGGCCTTGAAAGGCTGCATCATTTTTTTACGGTCGTACGGTAAATCTTGCAGTTCAAAAGTTCCATCACCCCCTTTAATCACCACCTCATAGCGTTCTGCCGGAGCAATCAATAAAGACGATACAGGTTTCGCCGCTTTTTCCAATAACCCACCATCAGTACCAACCACAATCAGTTCCGCTTTCGGAATTGATAGATTTAGATAACGGGCATTACAAGTATTCCAGATGCGAATACGCTGTGTACCATTGATTTCAATAGTCGGGCGGAATTGCCCGTTGATTAAAGTAAATTGCCCTTCCCTACCATTCATCCAATCCATCATTGTATTTTCAGGCAACTTACCATCGCTGTCCAAACGCAAATCGGAAAACAACCAATGCTGTTCCGGCAGTTCTCTTAGCGGGTCTCCCTCCGAATGCACAATAATTGCACCCGCCAACCCTTTGTAAGCCTGTCTTGAAACCAAATTGTGAGCATGAGTGTGATACCAGTAAGTACCCGCCGAACCTTCCGGTAAAGTGAAGGTGTAACGACGAATCTCCCCCGGCCTTACGGGATCATTAGGATTTCCATCTTGTTCGGGCGGCACAGGCAATCCATGCCAATGAACCGTAGTTTCCTCTTTTAATAGGTTAACAAATTCAATATTGACCGTATCTCCTTCCATTACTTCAATCAACTGTCCCGGCAGGTGTCCATTATAGGTAAAAAATGTTGTTGGCTTATCCTTGATCAGCTCGATTTGCTGTTCCCTTGCCGTAATTTCAGCCTGAAAATATTTACCGCTTCTTCTTCCCAACAAAGACAACGGTTTTAACGGTTTACCCTGCGGCAAAGCATCCAACGACAGTAGCTGCGCCTGCTCTTTCATCATGCTATCGCGCATCTCCCTCATCAAGCCATGGTGTTCTTCTGTCATACCGTTCCTACCGGCCCAAGCACAACCGGAACGCAGCAGCACTACACCTGTGGCAGTTGATAAGCCAAAAGTTAAAAATTGCCGCCTATTAATGGATTTCATAAATATCTCCTTTTGTTTAGGATACAAAAACAAGACAACTAATAAATACACTACCATTTTTTTCGTACTACAATTTTTATTCCTTATGAGAATAAAGCTTAACCGTACGTCAAGGTCAAGTTTTTTACCAATTGGCTGCATCAAGATTTCTTGACATTTTAGAAACGAAGTGAATATGAATCCCTTTTCAGACAACCTTTCAAACAATTCATCCTGTAAAAGCAGGTTTTCAGATAAGATTACGCCAAACGAAAAAAGCTTAATCAGGACAATAAAAATGGATAACAAACAAAAATTACAAGACGGCCTGCAAAAACTCGGCCTTGAGCTTTCCACCCCGCAGCAGTTGCTGCTGCTCGAATATGTTTCCCTGCTGAAAAAATGGAACAGCACTTATAACCTAACCGCCTTGCGCGACGAGGCGACGATGATCAGCCATCACGTGCTCGACAGCCTGACGCTGCTGCCGTATGTGAAAGATGCCAAAACGTTGATGGACGTTGGCTCCGGCGGCGGTATGCCCGGCATTCCCACCGCGATTTGCCGCCCCGATTTACAGATTACGCTGCTGGATTCAAACACCAAAAAAACCACGTTCCTGCAACAAGCCGTGATTGAGCTGGGCTTGAGCAACGTTACCGTGGCAAGCGGCCGCGTGGAAGCGATGCACGATAAGAAAGTGGACGTAGTAACCAGCCGCGCGTTTGCGGAGTTGGCCGATTTTATTGCGCTGACCAAGCATTTGTTGAATGAAAACGGCTATTGGGCGGCGATGAAAGGCGTGTATCCGTATGAAGAATTGGAGCATGTGCCCGCCGATGTAGAAGTGGTTCGTGTGGACAAACTCGACGTTCCCCAGCTTGATGCGGAACGGCATATGGTGGTGATGAAATCTAAGAAATAAGCAATGATGCGGCGGTTTGAGTTTGAGTATGAGGCCGTCTGAAAAAATACCCTGCGAGGCATGTGCTATCCCGCAGGGTATTTTTCAGACGGCCTTATAGTCAATAAACCTACTCTGTCACATTACGTCATACTCGGGCTTGACCCGAGTATCTTGGCTTTTAGTAAAGCCTGAGTATGACACAAGTCCGTTCTATAAGTTGATTGACTGAAAACGCAGTGCTTAGTTGCCTTTAACCCGTTCTCCGCGCAACAGTGTTTTGCCTTGGCGGTCAAACATTTCGATTTCCTGACCGACGAAACGGTAGCCGCGCACTTGCGGCAGCAGGCGCGAAATGTGTTGCTCGGTGCTGGCATCGGGGCAGCCTTTCAGGGTTGAGGCAACGCCGCCGAACTGTAAATTTTTATCGGAAGAATTGAGGTAGTGTCCGAATAAAGTGTTGCAATCGGTGCGGATGCTGAAAGCTTTGTCTTTGCCGTCCAACATCATCACCACTTCGGGGCGCACCTGCTGCCCTTCCGCTTCTTTAATCTGCCACGAGCCTTGCAGCGGCTGCGCATTATTGCCCAAAGGCACAACTGAAGAAACCGTACATGCGCCGGCTAATAATAAAGGTAACAATAGTCCGAATCGTTTCATAATTTCTACCTTTCTATACAGATAATTAATCATTAGGCTGCAACGGTTAATATATTAACCGATAACCCGCCCAAACAGCATATGACATCACCTTAAAAATACGTAAACCTTATTTTCAGACGGCCTTTGTTATACAATTCATGCCTTTCAAACCAATACGGAATCACCATGAAAGCCATGATTTTAGCCGCCGGTCGCGGGGAACGTATGCGCCCGCTCACCGATTCCTGCCCCAAACCGCTGTTGAAGGTGGGCGGCGAACCGCTCATCGGTTGGCATCTGCGGCGTCTGCACGCGGCGGGCATCCGCGAAATCGTGATCAACCACGCTTGGCTGGGCAGCCAGATAGAGGATACGCTGGACACGGGCGAGGCATACGGCGTGCGGATTGCGTATTCTCCCGAAGGCGAAACGGGTTTGGAAACGGCCGGCGGCATTGCAACCGCGCTGCCTTTGTTGGGCAACGAGCCTTTTCTGGTGGTCAACGGCGACGTATTGACCGATATTGATTTTCAGACGGCCTTTAGCGTAGCCGAAGCCCTGCTGCAACAGCAAAAGCTCGCCCATTTATGGCTGGTGCCGAATCCCGCCCACAACCCCAACGGCGATTTCGTCTTGCAAAACAACGGCGCCGTGTTGTCCGCCGCGCCCGAAGGCACAGCATTAACCTTCAGCGGCATGGGCGTTTACCATCCCGATTTGTTCCGCAACACCCCGCCGCGCCAAGCCGCCAAGCTCGCTCCGCTGCTGCGCGATGCGATGAATCAAGGTTTGGTGTCCGGCGAGCAGCATCAAGGTTTGTGGCTGGACGTGGGCACGGTGGAGCGTTTGGCCGAAGCCGACGCACTCGCCCGCCATTGGGCATAAGGCTTTGCTCCGGCAAACGCCCTTTCCGAAACACCCAACCATTCATATGCCGACAGCCGAAACCCGCCCCGCCGCGTTTCGGCTGTTTTCCTGCCGCTACGCGGCCTATTTCAATATCCCGCCATAGAATCTCTTGTTATAATCAGCCGTTACCGTAGCAAACCACCGACAGAAAAAGAGCGAATATGAGCCAAACCCCTTTACTCGACACCATCGACCTGCCGCAAGACTTGCGCTGTTTGCCTAAAGAACAGTTGCCGCGCGTGGCGGAAGAATTGCGTACGTTTCTGTTGGAATCGGTCGGTAAAACGGGCGGGCATTTCGCCAGCAACCTCGGCGCGGTCGAGCTAACCGTCGCGCTGCATTATGTGTATGACACGCCCAACGACAATGTGGTTTGGGATGTCGGCCATCAAAGCTATCCGCACAAAATCCTCACCGGCCGCAAAAACCGTATGCACACCATGCGCCAATACGGCGGCTTGGCGGGCTTTCCCAAGCGCGGCGAGTCGGAATACGACGCATTCGGTGTCGGCCATTCTTCCACTTCTATCGGCGCGGCGCTCGGTATGGCGGTGGCCGACAAACTGGCGGGCAACGGCAAGCGCAGCGTGGCGGTGATCGGCGACGGCGCGATGACGGCGGGTCAGGCGTTTGAAGCCTTAAACTGTGCGGGCGATATGGATATCGACCTGCTGGTGATTCTCAACGACAACGAAATGTCGATTTCCCCCAATGTCGGCGCGCTGCCCAAATATCTGGCGCGTAATGTCGTGCGCGATATGCACGGCCTGCTCAGCACCATCAAAGCGCAATCCACCAAAGTGCTCGACAAGCTGCCCGGCGCGCTGGAAATCGCCCAAAAAGTCGAACACAAAATCAAAACCATCGCCGGCGAAGCGGAACACGCCAAGCAATCGCTGTCGTTATTCGAAAACTTCGGCTTCCAATACACCGGCCCCGTCGACGGCCATGATGTTGAAAATCTGGTCGACGTGCTGAAAGACTTGCGCGCCAAAAAAGGCCCGCAGATTCTGCATGTGATTACCAAAAAAGGCCAAGGCTACAAACTCGCCGAAAACGATCCGGTGAAATACCATGCTATCGGCAAAACCAACGCTCCGAGCGAAAAACCGGCCGTTCCCAAGCCCACCTACACGCAGATTTTCGGCAAATGGCTGTGCGATCAGGCCGCCGCCGACCCGCGCTTGGTTGCCATCACGCCCGCCATGCGCGAAGGCAGCGGTTTGGTCGAATACGAACAAAAATTCCCCGAACGTTATTTCGATGTCGGCATCGCCGAGCAGCACGCCGTTACCTTTGCCGGCGGCTTGGCCTGCGAAGGCGCGAAACCGGTGGTGGCGATTTATTCCACTTTCCTGCAACGCGCCTACGACCAACTCGTCCACGACATCGCCCTGCAAAACCTGCCCGTGCTGTTCGCTATCGACCGCGCCGGCATCGTGGGTGCAGACGGCCCCACCCACGCCGGTTTGTATGATTTGAGCTTTTTGCGCTGTGTTCCGAATATGGTCATCGCCGCCCCGAGCGACGAAAACGAATGCCGCCTGCTGCTTTCCACCTGCTATCAACTCGATGCACCGACCGCCGTGCGCTATCCGCGCGGTTCGGGCATCGGCGCAACGGTTTCAGACGGCCTCGATACCGTGCCCGTCGGCAAAGGCGTTGTCAGACGCGAAGGCCGCCAAACCGCCGTTTTCGCTTTCGGCAGCATGGTTCAGCCCGCACTGGAAGCGGCCGAAACGCTGGACGCAACTGTGGCCGATATGCGCTTCGTCAAACCGCTGGACGAAGAGTTGATTTTAAAACTGGCGCAGTCGCACGATTATCTGGTGAGCGTCGAAGAAAACGCCGAGCAAGGCGGCGCAGGCAGCGCGGTGCAGGAAGTGCTGGCGAAGCACAATATCTGCAAACCCGTGCTGGTTTTGGGCGTGGCCGACACCGTTACCGACCACGGCGACCCGAAAAAACTGCTCGACGACTTGGGCTTGAGCGCAGCAGGCGTGTTGCAACGCATTCAAAAATGGCAGGCAAACTTAAGCCGCTAAAACGGCCGTCCAAGCCCTAATCACAATCAGACCTTTGAAAAAATTCCAGATGTGGATGCAGTTCAAAGTGTAGCAGCGCACAAACGCAGAAATACGCCGCAGATAGGGTTTTGCAAAGGTCTCACCATATCCGCTTGCCCATATACAGAAGGCCGTCTGAAACCTGTTTTTCAGACGGCCTTCATACCATTCGGGCGCAAATAACGGTACAATTCACCCCAATTCAAATATCACACGGGTTTCACAGATGGGCGCAAACATTATCGCCGTTGCCAACCAAAAAGGAGGCGTCGGCAAAACCACCACCGTGGTCAATCTGGCCGCATCGCTGGCCGCCAAAAAGAAGCGGGTATTGGTTATCGACTTAGACCCGCAAGGCAACGCCACCACCGGCAGCGGCATCGACAAAAGCAATATTCAAAACGGCATCTACCAAGTGCTGCTGGGCGATTCAGACATTAAAAACGCCTTAATGCACAGCGAATCCGGCGGCTACGACGTACTCGCCGCCAACCGCACGCTGGCAGGCGCCGAGGTCGAACTGGTGCAGGAACTCGCCCGCGAAATGCGCCTGAAAAACGCGCTGGCCGACGTTGCCGACGATTACGATTTCGTGCTGATAGACTGCCCGCCCACGCTTACCCTGCTCACCCTCAACGGCTTGGTGGCCGCCAACGGCGTGATTGTGCCGATGGTGTGCGAATACTACGCGCTCGAAGGCATTTCCGATCTAGTCGCCACCGTGCGCAAAATCCGCCAAGCCATCAACCCGCGCTTAGACATTATCGGCATCGTTCGCACCCTTTACGACAGCCGCAGCCGCCTTTCGCAAGAAGTGTCTGAACAACTTCAAGCACATTTCGGCCCGCAGCTTTTCAACACCACCATCCCCCGCAACGTACGCCTCGCCGAAGCCCCCAGCCACGGCATGCCCGCACTGGCTTACGATGCCAAAGCCAAAGGCACGCTGGCCTATCAGGAATTGGCTAAAGAGCTGTTGAAACGGGGGGGGAGCTGCGGCGAAATAAGAAAGTAGTGCTAGGTAGAATACAGTCGTTTGTTTTATCGATGAAAATCAGAATTTCACCCAGCCCAAATGAAGCAAACGAAACAGTTTTTCTGCTGACAGATTAAGCGATACCTAGTTAACAGTCCCCGGCCGCCACCATACAATCGAGGCCGTCTGAAAACTTATTTTCAGACGGCCTCTATTTAGGCAAAAGATCCTTTCAAGGATGAATTAGGGTTATTCTGAAGCAGTATTTATTCCTGCAATATAAGCATGTTTGATATTTGCACCAGCCAGTGTCACGTTTATATCTAATTGAATAGGCCTTCTATTTTGCGCAGCATCCCAAATACTCTCAACCTGTTCTGCATCAAATTGCAGTGTATCTAATGCAGCAGATATATCGTTTCCGTCTTTGTCAGATAACGTCAGCCTGATTACAGAAGAATCTCGGGAATTGACAATGATTATGTGATATATGCCGGAAAGTATTTTACTGGTTTTGGGTGCGCGGCTTGCTCTTTGATTGGCTTCCTCGATATCTTCCCTATTAAAGGATTTACCACGAAAAATAACGCTATCTGCGTATTTTGCACCTTTTAAAACAGCTTGTTCGCTGTCTTCAGTGCTCTTTTCAAAATGATTGATAACTTCCTGTGGGGCAGGTAATTGACCACGTTTCACATTTAAAGCAGCTTCCAATCTTTTTGTTTCTTCCTGTTCTTTAATTTGTTCGATTTGTTGAGCTTCGCTTGCAGATAAAACAGATGCAGATTGGTTGATACCATGCCATGCTAATGCTGTGAATGCGAATATCAAAACTAGCCTTAAAAAGAAAGATGCTTTAGCTTTGGCGTCCATGCCATCCATTACCTTTTCCGCTAATGCGGCAAGTTTTTCGATGATATTTGTTAAAAATTCAGTGCAACCTTCACGAATAGTGAAAGTAATCTCATACTCCCGTAACTCTTCACTAGTTAATCGGCGAATATTATCTTCGCCGTGTAATGCAAAGGCCACTGATCTGTAAAAATTACGTTGTATTTCATTTAAACTTTCTGCAAAAGAAGCGGGAAAACTTAAATGAAACTGGCTACCTGCAACTTTGATTAATAAATTATAACCATCGTTGTATCTTCCTACAATTTCTTTGATGGCTTCTATTTCTGATGCTTCATCTGAAAAAATTTTGGCTAATTCATTTAACATTTCTGAAGCAAAATAAGTCATATTTATTCCCCTAGTAAAGCATCCACAAACGCACGCGCATCAAACGGGCGCAAGTCGTCTATGCTTTCACCCACGCCGATATAGCGCACCGGAATCGGGCGGTTGGAAGCCAGCGCGGCGAGAATGCCGCCTTTGGCCGTACCATCGAGTTTGGTAACAATCAGGCCGGTAACGTCCAGCGCATCATCAAACGCAACCACTTGATTAATAGCGTTTTGGCCGATATTCGCATCCAACACCACGATGATTTCATGCGGCGCGTCGGGCATGGATTTTTGCAGCACGCGTTTTACTTTTTTGATTTCTTCCATCAAATGAAGTTGGGTCGGCAGGCGGCCTGCGGTGTCGGCCAGCACGATGTCGATACCGCGCGCTTTGGCGGCTTCTACGGCATCGAAACAGACGGCGGCGGAGTCGCCCGTGGTTTGAGAAATCACGGTCACGCCGTTGCGTGCGCCCCATTCCTGCAACTGCTCGCGGGCAGCGGCGCGGAAAGTATCGCCCGCAGCCAGCAGCACCGACTTGCCTTGCGATTGGAAATATTTGGCCAGTTTGCCGATGGAGGTGGTTTTGCCCGCACCGTTGATGCCGGCCAGCATAATCACAAACGGCTGCCCGTTGTCGGGAATCACCAGCGGTTTCTGTAACGGCTTGATCAAATCGTAAATCGCGTCTTTCAAAGCGCCACGCAACTCGTTGCCGTCTTTCAAACCACGCAGCGACACGCGTTTGCGCACGTCTTTCATCAGATAATCGGTGGCTTCCATGCCCATATCACTGGTAATCAGCACGGTTTCCAATTCTTCGTACAGGTCTTCGTCGATTTGGCCGCCGCCGAATACGCCGGCCAGAGATTTGGCCATTTGGTCGCGCGATTTGGTAAGGCCTTTTTTCAAACGCGCCGCCCAGCCGAGTTTGGCAGGCTCGTCTTCCACAGGTTCGACAGGCTCTTCAGCAGCGGCCACAACCGGCGCAGTCATCGTTGCGATGCTGTCGGGCAGTCTTAAAGCATCGGCCAATTCGCTGCTGCCGGACACAACATCGGATACCAACTGACTAAGCACATCGTTTTCGGTATGCTCTTCCACCGCTTCAAGCTGTGCTTCGGTAAGCGGCTGGTGGGTTTCCTCGGTCGCAACGGTAATGGCCGGCGCTTCGGCTTCACTTTCGGAAACCGTTTCTACCGGCTGCCGGGTTTGCTCCGTTTCGACAGCAGGTTCGACAGTTTCTTGTTTTTTCTTGCGTTTAAAGAAGCTGAACATGGCTTTCCCTTATTTTATGAGAGTGGTTTCAGAACGGGATTGTAACGTATTTTCCGATATCGCGAAGAATCTCAATCAATGATGCTTGCCACACGATAATCATCTGTCGGCTTTCCGGCGGTTTTGAATAAACTAAGAATCTTCTTCCGGTTAGTATGGATAATGCCAACTGTTTATCCAAGATTTTAGGCCGTCTGAAAACTGAGTTTCAGACGGCCTAATTTTGGTGTTACCACAAATGGCGCATCGCTTCGTGCTCTTGGCGGATGCGAATAAACAAGATAACGAAATACACGGGCAAGCCGACAATCATGGTCGTCCAAGCATGGCAGAGCAAGCCTACGCCGATAAGCTCAGGAATAATATTTAAAAAATAGTTCGGATGGCGCACATGGCGGAACAGCCACGAACGGTTAATCTTATGCTGCGGGTGGATATAGATTTTCAACGTCCAAATTTCGCCGAGCGCATGGATCACGTAAAACAACACCACCAAAGCAAACGCGGTCAACGCCGTACCCGCCGCAGAAATACTGTCGAAGGAAACGCCTCGGATGTGGGATTCAGCAAGCGCCGAAAAATAATAAACAATGTGTGCGGCTGCCAGCAGTTTGGAATTTTTCTCGCCAAATTGCTTGGCACCTGCGGCAATCAGACGTTTTTCGTTTTTAACGGAAATGGAAAGAGAAACTAGACGGATAGCAAAAATAAGGGCAAAAACAGCTGTAATCATTAGAGAAGGTTTCCTAATACAAATGGACAAAGTACCTGTAAAACTTTTCAGACGGCCTCAACATCCATCCGTCCGAAAGCCTTTAGACGAACCGAAACACCTTTTCCTTACAACTGCACTCAATAAAATTTGCGCCCGCAAAGTGGCGCATGATTTACATCAAACCGTTTTTCTTAACAGATTTCCTCATGCTTAGATGCTGAACGATGAGCTTTGGCACAGCACCAGTCAGAAAAAAAATCATATGGCCGTCTGAAACGACATGTTCAGACGGCCATATGATTAACGTTTAATCAGAACTGTAAATCTTAGTCCGCTTGGCGACGCAAGATAGCAGGAATTTCAAAATCATCTAATACCGATTGATTTGAAAAATCAGAAGCAGTCAGGTTCATGCTGCGGGTGTTACGACCAGAACGGATCAAACCGTCGATGTTGGGGAAACCGTCATCAGTGCCGGTAGCCTGCTGGGTTTTCACCATACGCAGATTATTGTTGGAACCCAACACATTGTTTTCTTTCAAGCCGGTTGCGATGATGGTTACACGGATAGCATCTTCTTCCATGTTTTCATCTTCGGCAGTACCGTATTTACGCTCTGCTTCAGGATGGGCATATTCGTCTACCACTTTCATGATTTCGCGGTATTCAGACATTTTCAGACAGCCGGGAGCAGTAGTGATGTTTACCAATACGCCGCGTGCGCCATCCAAAGTCACATCATCCAACAGCGGGCTGGAGATAGCTTGTTCGGTAGCCAAGCGTGCACGATCGATGCCTTGTGCAAAGCCGGAACCCATCATTGCCATACCCATGATGCTCATCACGTTTTTCACGTCGGCGAAGTCCAAGTTGATGAAACCGGGGCGGGTAACTACTTCGGAAATACCGGCAACAGCATCACGCAATACATTGTCGGCAGCACGGAATGCCTCACGCACGGTAATGTCTTCGCCCAATGCAGTCATCAGTTTGTCGTTAGGAATCACGATCAATGAATCCACTTGGCTTTTCAGATGATCCAAGCCTTCTTGGGCGATGTGAACGCGTTTGCCTTCGTGACCAAACGGACGGGTTACAACAGCCACAGTCAAGATGCCTTGCTCTTTGGCAATTTCAGCCACAACAGGAGCTGCACCGGTACCGGTACCGCCACCCATACCGGTGGTAATAAACAACATATTGGCACCACGGATGGCATCGGCAATCGCTTCACGGTCTTCTTGAGCCGCAGCGCGACCGATTTCAGGGTTGGCCCCCGCACCCAAGCCGCGGGTCAGATTGGTACCCAGCTGGATGCGTTTGCCGGCATTGCTTTTACCCAAAGATTGGGCATCGGTATTGGCACTGATGAATTCAACACCTTGAACGGTATTCAAAATCATATTGTTAATGGCGTTACAACCGCCGCCACCGATACCGATAACTTTAATGACCGCAGGGCTTGCAGCTGATTCTACTACGTCGTAAACCAATTCCATGTAACACTCCTTTGCGCCCTGCGTCAGGACGGAAAAAACAGATCAAAAATTAGGATTAAATATAGGTTCGATTATATAAGAAGCATGATGCCGGAGGCAAAAGTCTTCTGATAATTTTATTATATTTTTACGTTTGTTTTAAAAGTTGTTTTTCAGCCAGTCGCGGATTTTTACCCACAGGCTGTCTTTTTGCTCTCTTACCACAACCGCACCGCTGACCGGGCTGCCGTACATCTCGCCGCGTGCCGCTTGCAACAGGCCGATAGCGGTAGCATAACGGGGGTTGCGGATGCGCTCTGATACGCCGCCCATTTCGTGCGGAACGCCGATACGCGCAGGCAGGTTGAATACGTCTTCGGCCAAATCAACGATACCGGTAAGCAACGAAGCGCCGCCAGTCAATACGATGCCGGAAGTCAACACTTCTTCGGGGAAACCCGAACGGCGCAGTTCGTTCAAGGTCAGCTCCAAAATCTCTTCCACACGCGGGCCGATAACGCTGGCCAATACGCGGCGGGAAATTTGGCGCGGCTGGCGGTCACCTACGCTGGGTACTTCAATCATTTCATCCAAACCATCCATAGTGGCAATGGCCACGCCGTGATGGATTTTGATGTATTCGGCCGCGTTGTGCGGAGTACGCAATGCTTGTGCCAAATCTTTGGTAATCAAATCACCGGCAACGGGAATCACGGCGGTATGGCGGATGGCACCATTGGTATAAACGGCAATATCGGTAGTGCCGCCGCCGATGTCGATCACACACACACCCAAATCTTTTTCGTCTTCGGTTAAGACGGCCTGTCCGCTGGCCAAAGGTTGCAACATGATTTGATCCATGTG
The DNA here is from genome assembly GCF_022870825.1 of Neisseria sp. Dent CA1/247. NCBI lineage: Bacteria > Pseudomonadati > Pseudomonadota > Betaproteobacteria > Neisseriales > Neisseriaceae > Neisseria > Neisseria sp. Dent CA1/247. The sequence goes on from NZ_CP091522.1 coordinate 2,708,352, forward strand.
CAAACCGCAGCGGTTAACGCATTTTTGGATGTTTTGCAGGGCAGTAATAGCGCCGGTAATGATGTGTACACGCGTATCCAAGCGCACACCGCTCATGCCGATGGGTTCTTTTACCCCCGGTTGGTTGTCGATAATATACTCTTGGACAACGGTGTGCAGGATATTGTGGTCGGGCGGAATATTAACGGCTTTAGCGGTTTCAATAGCACGGTCGATATCGGCTTGGGATACTTCGCCGTCTTTAATTTTGACTACGCCTTGGGAGTTCAGGCTGCGGATATGGTTGCCTGCGATACCGGTGGTTACGCTGCTTACTTTGCAATCGGCCATCAATTCCGCTTCGTTCATGGCCTGTTTAATGGCTTGGGCGGTGGCATCGATATTGGTCACCATACCGGCTTTCAGGCCGCGCGACGGTGCCTGCCCCAAGCCGATAATGTGGATTTCATTGTCTTCCTGTATTTCGCCGATTAATGCGATAACTTTAGAAGTGCCGATATCCAATGCGCTGATATATTTGCCTTTTACCATGATGTCCCATTCATTTGTTTTATGTTACTGTCTGTTTGCTGTTTCGGCCTCTGGAACGTCGGTTTCAGACGGCCCTGCTGTTTCTTGCTCTTGCGGTTTTTCGAGATAGCGCACGGCAAAGCCGTCTTTGTAGCGCATATCTACATAATCTATACTGCTTTGGTTGACTTTAAGCACTTCCCGCCACATATCGGCAAAGCGTTGCAGGCGCTTGGTTTCGTTTTCACGCCCCAATCTGACGGAAATGCCGTTGTCTAACTCGACCGACCACGCCGAACGCGGCGTGTATTCGAGCTTTGCGATACTCAAGTTTTGAGGTTTGAGTATCGCGGTAAATTCATTGTAATGTTTGACCATGATGGAACCTGTACCGGGCTGCCCGTCGAAAAGCGGGAAGGTTTCATCGGTTGCGGCGTTAAACAGATTGCCGTTGCTGTCTATCAAGCCGGATTCTTTCCAACGCCCCACCGGTATGCGTTCGGTCAAGTTGATTTCTACGGTATCGGGCAAACGGCGCCGCACGGATACTTTATCTACCCAAGGCAGTTTGGCAAAAGCGTCTTGCGCGCCGTTTAAATCGGCTTTGAAAATATTGCCGCGGATGTATTTCTGCGCCACGTTTTGCAGTTGCTTATTGCCTGTGCGCTGAACATCGCCTTCGATTTTCACTTGTTTGACCGGAAAGTAGGGCGAATTGTAAACCCAAACGACCAATGCTCCCAGCAGTATCAACACTACCAGGATCATCAGCCAACCGGTTATGCGCTTCAGCGCGCCTGCATTATCCCACATGAGCGGTTTTCAGAATTTCAACACATAAATCGGCGAAGCTCAAGCCGGTTTGGGCGGCGGACTTCGGCACTAAGCTGTGGCTGGTCATGCCCGGCAAGGTATTGATTTCAAGAAGATACAGTTTTCCGTCGGTATCTTTCAAAAAATCCACCCGCGACACGCCTTGGGCACCGACAGCCGCAGCGCCTTTAACGGCCAGTTCGCGCATTAAGGCCTCGTCTTCAGGGCTTAAGTCGGACGGGCATTGATACACAGTATCGTCGCGGTTGTATTTGGCTTCGTAGTCGTAAAACTCGGTAGCGGGAACGATGAGGATACTGGGATAACCTTTGCCGTTAATCACGGGGCAGGAATATTCGCCGCCGCCGATAAAGCGTTCGGCAATAATTTCGCCGTGAAAATGCTTGAGCTCTTGATACACTTCTTTCAGACGGCCTGCTTCTTTCACTTTCACCACGCCTACGCTGCTGCCTTCTGCGGCGGGTTTCACAAACATGGGCAAGCCGAGTTTTTGCTCGACGGCATCAAAATCGCTGTCTTCATAGAGCACGGCAAATTCGGGCACGGGCAAACCCAAGCCCTGCCAAATCAGTTTGCAGCGGTATTTGTCCATACCGACTGCCGAGGCCATGATGCCGCTGCCGGTATAGGGAATGCCGAGCAATTCCAAGGCGCCTTGCACTGTGCCGTCTTCGCCGTATGTACCGTGCAGGATATTGAAGGCCGTCTGAAAACCTTGCGTTTTTAATTCGTGCAACGGGGTTTCTTTCGGGTCGAACGCATGGGCATCTATGCCTTTGCTTTTCAGTGCTTCGAGGATGGCGCCCCCGCTGATTAAGGATACCTCCCGTTCGCTTGAAAATCCGCCCATCAGCACGGCAACTTTGCCAAATTCTTGCATGATTACTTCTTTCTTTTTCAGACGGCCTGCTTATGCACGGGCACTTTCTTCGATAAATGCCGCCGGTACTTTATTGATGCTGCCGGCGCCCATAGTAAGCAATACGTCGCCGTCTTTGAGTACGTTCAACAGCGTTTGCGGCAGCGCGTTGACGTCTTCGCAGTAAATCGGCTCGAGTTTGCCCATCACCCGCACGGCGCGCGCCAATGCGCGGCTGTCGGCGGCAACAATCGGCTCTTCGCCGGCGGCATAGACTTCGGTCAAAACCAAAGTATCGACGGTATTCAATACGCCCACAAAATCTTCAAACAAGTCGCGGGTGCGCGTATAACGGTGCGGCTGGAAGGCCAGCACCAAACGGTTGTTCGGATAAGCACCGCGTGCGGCGGCCAATGTTGCCGCCATTTCTACGGGGTGGTGGCCGTAATCGTCGATCAGGGTTACTTTACCGCCGCCGGGCAAGGCAACTTCGCCGTATTTTTGGAAACGGCGGCCTACGCCTTCAAAACCGAGCAAGCCTTTTTGAACGGCTTCTACGGAAGCGCCTACTTCCAACGCAACGCCGATAGCAGCCAGCGCGTTCAATACATTATGGCGGCCGGGCATATTCAGCACCACTTCAAACGGCTCCGTGCCGTTGTGTTTCACATGCACGGTAAAACGCATTTGAGTGCCTTCGGTGCGCACGTCGGTAGCATAAATATCGGCCGAGCTGTCCAGCCCGTAAGTCGCGAAAGGCTTGCTGATACGCGGCACAATCGCCCGCACATGCTCGCTGTCGATACACAGAAACGCTTTGCCGTAAAAAGGCATGCGGTGGATAAAGGTTACAAACGCCTGATGCAGCTTTTCTACGCTGTGGTCGTAAGTGTCCATATGGTCGGTGTCGATATTGGTCACGACCGACATGATGGGCGTCAGGTGCAGGAACGAAGCGTCCGATTCGTCGGCTTCGGCCACGATATATTCGCCGCGCCCCAAGCGGGCATTGGTGCCGGCGGCGGTCAGTTTGCCGCCGATTACGAAGGTGGGATCCATGCCGGCGGCAGCCAAAATGGAGGCGGTCAGGCTGGTGGTGGTGGTTTTACCGTGCGTACCGGCAATGGCGATGCCGTCGCGGAAGCGCATCAGTTCGGCCAGCATCAAGGCGCGGGGAATCACAGGGATTTTGCGCTCGTGCGCGGCGACTACTTCGGGGTTGTCTGCCTTAACGGCGGTGGAAGTCACAACAACATCGGCATCCGCAACATGGGCGGCGGTGTGGCCGGGATATACCTGAATACCGAGGCCGCTCAAGTGGCGTGTGACGGCACTTTGCGCCTGATCGGAACCGGATACTTTAAAACCCAGATTGTGCAGCACTTCGGCAATACCGCTCATGCCCGAACCGCCGATACCCACAAAATGAATATTGTTAACTCTGTTTTTCATGTTGTTGTTATTCCTGAATTTTTCTTGCCGTTTCAGACGGCCTTGCTATTTTATCCCCTGCTTTTCAGTGATGCGGATGCAAGTGTCGTTTTACATGGGAATAAAAAGTTATCATTTTAATGGGCTGCGGCCTGATAAGCTATGGGTTTAATGTAAAAGGCTGTTCAGGTTGTTTGAAAATATGCAGAAATTTTTTTCAGACGGCCTCAAGAGCAACCACAGGCCGTCTGAAATGAATTACATGGTGGTGGCGATGGCGGTTACGGCAACATCGTCGGCACTGTGCGGCATGGCCAAAGTACGTGCGTTTTTGGCCCACTCGAGGCAGCGGTCTCTATCCAGCGCCCACAATACTTCGGCCAGCTTTTCGGCGGTCAGTTGCGACTGCGGCAGCAGCAAACCGGCATCGGCTTTTACCATAAAGCGGGCGTTGGCGGTTTGGTGGTCGTCAACCGCATGAGGATACGGCACCAGCAGCGCGCCGACACCGGCTGCGGTCAGCTCGGCAATCGTCAGCGCACCGGCACGGCAAATCACCACGTCGGCGTGTTGGTAAGCGGAGACCATATCATCAATAAATTCCACGCACTTGGCTTTCACGTTCAGCAAATCGTAATCGCTTTGCAGGCTGCCGAGTTTGCCGCGCCCGGCTTGATGGTAAATCTGCGGGCGTTCGTTTTCGGTAAGCAGAGCCAACGCGCGCGGCAAAGTTTGGTTCAATACATCCGCCCCCAAGCTGCCGCCCATTACCAATACTTTCAGACGGCCTTCCCTGCCGGCAAAGCGTTCGGCGGGCTCGGGCAGATTGGCAATGTCCGCACGCACAGGGTTACCGACCAAGCCGTCGGGATTGTCGAACGCTTTCGGAAAAGCATACAGCACGCGGCGCGCCCAGCGGGAAAGCTGTTTGTTGGCCAAACCGGCCACGGCGTTTTGCTCGTGAATCACCACCGGAATACCGGCCAACTTTGCCGCCACACCGCCGGGGAAAGTTACAAACCCGCCGAAACCGATCACGCAATCGACGCGGTGTTTCTTGATGATTCTCAACGCATCCTGCACGGTTTGAAACAAAGTAAACGGCAGCATCAGTTTGCGCTTGAGGCCGTTGCCGCGCACGCCTTTAATGGCCAGCGTTTCGAGGCGGATATTGTGTTTCGGCACAATCCGCTCTTCCATAGAATCGCGGCTGCCGAGCCAAATCACATGGTGTCCGCGCGAACGCAGCGATTCCGCCACCGCCAGCGCAGGGAAAATGTGGCCTCCCGTGCCACCTGCCATCAACATAAAGGTTTTTGTTTTCATCGTTTTACCCTTCGACTTTATAACCGCGCATTTTCAGGCGGTTTTCGTAATCTATCCTCAGCAGCAGCGCCATACACGCCAGCATAATGATAACGGCCGAACCGCCGTAAGACATCAGCGGCAGCGTCAGGCCTTTGGTCGGCAGCAGGCCGATATTCACGCCGATATTGAAAAAGCTTTGAATGCCCAACCAGATGCCGATACCTTTGGCAACATAAGCACCGAAAAACAATTCCAAATCGCGCGCCTGTTTACCGATGGAAAACGCCCGCCACACCAGCCACGCATAACAGAAAATCAGCACGAAAATGCCGACAAAACCAAACTCTTCGCCAATCACGGCCAAAATAAAGTCGGTGTGCGCTTCGGGCAGATAAAAGCGTTTTTCCAAACTCGCACCCAAACCGACGCCGAACCACTCGCCGCGGGCAATCGCCATCAGCGAATGGGTCAACTGGTAGCCTTTGCCGAGCGGGTCTTCCCAAGGATTCAGAAACGCCGCCACCCGCGCCATACGGTACGGCGCAACGGCAATCAACGCCACCATGCTCGCCAAACCGATGCCCACCATCATCATGAACCAGCGCCACGGCAAGCCGGCCAGAAACAGCAGCCCCATCGCCACGGCAGTCACCACCACAAACGAACCGAAGTCCGGCTCCAGCATAATCAAGCCCAAACCGATACCCACCGGCACGGCGGAAAAACCCACTTTCTTAAACTGCTTGAGAATTTCGGCACGGCGGGTAAAGAAACTCGACAGATACAGAATCACCGCCATTTTGAAAATCTCGGTCGGCTGCAAGTTGAACGGCCCCAAGTGAATCCACCGTTTCGCACCGTTGATTTCGCGCCCCACCACCAGCACGGCCACCAGCAAAACCAAGCTGCCGAGCAAGATAAACGGCGTCATCTTTTTCCACATTTTCAGTGGGATTTTCGCCACGGCCAGCGCCACGCCTGCACCTATGCTTAAAAATATGGCTTGGCGGCCGAGGTAAAACCATTTGTCGCCGCCGTCGTGCGCGGCATAGGCAATCGAGGCGGAGTAAATCATCATCAGGCTGAACGCCGTCATCAATACCACCATCCACAGCAGCGAATGGTCGAATTTCTGCCCGCTGCGGAGGATTTTACGGTCGAGAATTTTGGATTCGGTAATCATATTGCTTGAATCATTTCTGTTGGATTTAAATATTTCAGACGGCCTCAAACACACTAGGCCGTCTGAACAGATGGCGCGTCAGCCCCTTATTTCGTTTTTAAAATTTCCCCGACTACCGGCAACGCGCCGCCGCTTAAGGGCGGATGTCGATGGGCGCATTGTAAGCCACGCTGCGGTAGAGTTCGTCCACCTCATCATCGGTAACCGCGATGCAGCCGTTGGTCCAGTCGCGCCGCAAATGGTGTCTGCCGATGGCGCCTTTACCGTTGGGCAGGCCGTGGATTTTAATCAGCCCGCCCGGCTCTTTGCCCTGTGAGGCGGCGTAAGCTTTATCGGTGGCATTCGGATAAGACACGCCCAGATTTTTATGATAGCCGCTGTTCGGATTTCGTTCGTTTATCCGGTAAAGACCTTCGGGCGTTTTGCCGTCGCCTTCAAACTGCTTGTGGCCGACGGGATTAAAACCCAGCGACACCGGATAAATTTTCAGCAACTCTTCCCCGTGATACGCCCACATCTGGCGCTTGGCCTTATAAACCACCAAACGGTCGATCACAGCCGAAGCCGGCAGCGGCTCCGAATTGCCTACCTTCGGCTTGGCCTCGGCCTCGCCTTCCAGCACGGCGGGCGGCAGCGGTTTCAGCCAAAATAAAAAGACTGCGGCGATGGCAGCAAGCATTGAAACGGCTATACCGCCCCCAAACCAAGTTTTTTTAATCATGGCTTACCGCCCGGCAAGCAGCATCACGCTTGGGCAACCACCTTGAAAACAACCATGCCGAGACCGCACCGACCGGCACAACCTCCCACCCCATCAGAATGTAACCGTATAAAAACGAAACCGCCGTACCCGTTGCCGCCATCAACATACTGCCGCGCCAACCTCGGAAAAGGCCGGACAACACAACAACGAAGCCCGTCAGCATTGCAGGAATCACACCCAACAACCAGCCCATCCAAACAATCCAAGGCAGCACTTCCGCAATCTCGCTAAACGAAACAGCTCCGCCTTGCGCAATGAAAAACACCGAACGGGATAAAGCGTAAACTAATGCGCCTGCCGGCCCACCGAAGAAAAACAGCAGCCACAGCATTTTTTTATAGCGGCACAATTTTTTGAGGCCGCGGGCCGGAACAGCTGCAGAATGACTTTCCGTCTGACTCATTTTCCACATCCTTTCAACGTAGCGTTTTATACAGACCCAAACCATTTCAGACGGCATCAAATACACAGCCCTAAACTTTCACAAAATCATAGAATATCCGTATATCAAGCAGCTTGCGCGGATCGATTGTACATTCTCCCCGTTGGAAATGCAGAAATTTTATTCCGGGAGGATGATTGCCGATGGTTTTTGTATTGGGAAACTATCGAAACAAACGGCTTCGCCATCAACGCCGATTACCTGAACCCCACTGCTCACAGATCTCTCTTTACATTCCCACATGGGCTATCCGTTTTCCGGGATATTTCGCCAAACAGTCAGGCCGTCTGAAAAACCTTATCTTATAAAGCCTCAAACGCCTCAACAAACACCTGCGCCCGATGCGCATAGCCTTTGAACATATCGAAGCTCGCGCAAGCAGGGCTGAGCAAAACGATATCGCCGCTTTGCGCCAGCTTGTAGGCCGTCTGAACGGCTTCTTCCAGCGTTGCGCAGTCAATCAAGTCCACACCGCAGCCGGCCAAATCGCGGCGGATCAGCGGTGCGTCCACACCGATCAGCAGCACGGCGCGGGCTTTGTTGTGCAGCGCGGCGCGCAGGGGCGTGAAGTCCTGCCCTTTGCCCTGCCCGCCTGCAATCAACACCAGCGGGCTTTGCAAACCGGCAATGGCGGCGGCGGTGGCACCGACATTGGTGCCTTTGCTGTCGTCGATAAACGTGATGCCGTTTTTCTCACCGACTTTTTCCACGCGGTGCGGCAAGCCTTTAAAGGTTTGAATATGTTGCAGCAATTCGGTTCGCGGCAGGCCGACGGCTTCGCACAAAGCCAAAGCCGCCAACACGTTTGCCGCGTTGTGCAAGCCTTGCAGGGGAATGGCGGCGGTGTCCAACAAATCGTTTGCACCGGCTTTCAGACGGCCTGCCTGAACGTCCGCCCAATAATCGGCCTGCCCTTCCAATGAAAACCATTTGATGTCGCGGTTCGGACGTTTCATGGCGCGGCACATCACGTCGTCGGCATTGAGCACCTGCACGCCGCTGCCGCGGAAAATTTTGTCTTTGGCGTGGGCGTAGTCGAGCAGGTCGTCGTAGCGGTCGAGATGGTCTTCGGAAATATTCAGCACCACCGCGGCATCGGCGGCAAGATGGTCGGTGTTTTCAAGCTGGAAACTGGATAACTCGAGCACCCACACGTCCGCCGCTTTACCGCCGCGCTGCATATAGGCTTCCAACACAGGCGTGCCGATATTGCCCGCCACCACGGTGTCCAGCCCGCATTTTTCGCACAGATAACCGACCAAACTGGTAACGGTGGTTTTGCCGTTGCTGCCGGTGATGGCGATGATTTTGTCGCTTTTGCCTTTCAACTCGTGCGCCAAAATTTCCACGTCGCCCAACACCACGCCGCCGCTTTGCTTGAACGCCTCGATTTCAGGCGCTCGCTCGCTGATGCCGGGGCTGAGTGCAAGAATATCGAAACCGTGCGCCAAAGCATCTTTCAGACGGCCTGTATAGCAGCTTAAGCCGTTAAACCGCTGCTTCAATTCCGCCTCGCGTTCGGTTTTCAGACAGGCATCATAAGCCGCCACCTGCGCACCCTGCCGCTGCAAAAACGCAATCATCGAAACACCCGTGCCGCCCAAGCCGGCGACTAGGATTTTTTTGTTTTGCCAGTTCATTTTGTTACTCTGAATATGTCCGTCATACTCGGGCTTGACCCGAGTATCTTGTTATCTGCAAGGCCGTCTGAAAAACCTTTCCCTACTATTTAGGAGATACTCGGGCCTAGCCCGAGCATGACTCGCTATTTTTATATCGATCAATTTTTTCAGACGACCTCAAAAAACCCTACCACCCCAAACGCTTTCAACACTGCCACCAACTCCGCCAGCCTATTTTCAGGATTGCCCGCCATCGGCGGCATGGGCGGGGCGTATTCCGGTTCGTTTTGATTACGCATCCAGTCGGCCAACACAAACAGGCGCAGCAACAGAGGTTCCGCCCATTCGGGTTTGACCGACAATTCCTGCAAGGCTTGGGCGAAACAGGCGATCCATTGGTTGCGCGTGTTCATGCTTACGGCAAAGGGAAAATGCCGCTGGCGCAAGCGCGGATGGCCGTGCGCCTGCTCGTACAGCGGCGGGCCGCCTAGCCAGCCGCTTAAAAATTGAAACAGGCGTTCGCGGGCATAATCCAGCGTTTCGCCGTGCTGTTCGCGCAGTTCGGCGTATTGCGGCTCCAAGTCCATCAAATCATAGAAGCGGTCGGTCAATTCCTGCACGCCCGCTTCGCCGCCCAATAAGTTGTAGAGGGTTTGTTGTGTCATTTTTATTGTGTGCTTTTCATCTGCGGATACATTCCAAATATCATTACTTGCATTTCATCAGTAGCAGCGGCTTTTTCAAAACTTGGTAAGGCGGTATGCCGTTTGCTTCCAATGAAAGTTTTTCATAGCGGTAAATGATATTGCTATTCTCATCATCTGCGGGCTTTTGCTCCGCATCCGGTCGTTTACGCAGATAAGCATTGGCCTTTGGATCAAAACGGTAATCTTCCAATGAAATGACGCTTTTTTCTTCACGCTCGGTTTCAGAAGCCGATTCCTTCGCGATATAGGATTTATATTGAGGGTTTACCCATAGCGCTTCATGAACCTTTACGGTTGCATTTAATACATAAGACTCAATCCGCTTCAGATCTTCTTCTTGATGCTTGTCGATTTCATCGTTTGACTTAACGATTTCTATGTACGGCCTATTATTGTCAACCAGACCCCGATCCGTAATCGTGTAACGTTGATCCTCATAAGTTAAATGGTAGTGGGTCACAATAAAATCGTTGTAGCGATCGGTATCGGATTGGTAATGCTTGGCAGCCGGATAAATGCCTTCGTTTCCTTTGCCGCCCAATTTCAAAAACGATAATTTTTGCGGCTTTTCAGCGGCAGTATAAACAAGCGGGCTTTTCAAACACTCGGCATCATCGTTCAGTACAGAGCGCATCTTCCCGGCTTTTTCTCCAACGAGCACGTTTCCCCATTCGTATCCGCGAAACATCAGGCGCATACCTTTTTTCAGATTAGGGTTATAACGCCCGTGTACTGAAAAAGGCGCAGCGGGATTGAACGGCTTCAAAACCAATTCGCCTCCCTGCTGCCGCCATTCTCCTACGACGGCGCCGCCGAAAAATACAATCGCAAAATGTCCATTCTCTCTCACAAATAAATTAGTCCCGCCTGCGGGGTCGGGCTGACCCATTGTGTATTGGCCGACAGGATTGGGTGAGCCGGCAAATGCACTTGCATTAAATATCAAAAGCGATAACACCCAAAAGCGGTTTTTCATTTTGCAAATCTTCGAGAGAGTTTGACGTGCATTCAGAGCATCACATCGTATGTTTTATCGATGCGGCCATATCTTTTCAGACGGCCTCAACGCACTTTCAGCGTACTCAAACCGATCAGCACCAGCACGATGGTAATAATCCAAAAGCGCACCACCACCTGCGTTTCTTTCCAGCCTTTTTGCTCGTAATGGTGGTGAATCGGCGCCATCAGGAAAATGCGTTTTTTCGTGCGTTTGTACCAGCTCACTTGCAGCATCACGGAAATGGCTTCGACCACAAACAGGCCGCCCATAATCACCAGCACGAACTCTTGGCGGATAATCACGGCCACGGTGCCGAGTGCCGCGCCCAAAGCCAGCGCACCCACGTCGCCCATAAACACTTGCGCGGGGTAGGCGTTGAACCACAAAAAGCCCAAACATGCACCGCACATGGCTGCGCAGAAAATCACCACTTCGTTCGCGCCTGCCACATACGGCTGCTGCAAATAGGCGGCAAATTCGGAGTGGCCGCTGGCGTAGGCAAAAATCGCCAAACCGCCCGCCACCAGCACCACGGGGAAAGCGGCCAAGCCGTCCAAGCCGTCGGTGAGGTTCACGGCGTTGGACGTGCCGACGATGGTTAGATAAGCCAACACCACAAAACCGAACACGCCCAGCGGCAAGGCAACTTGTTTGAAGAAAGGCACAATCAGAATATTGTTGGCCGAGTTCTGCGCCACATAAAACAGCAGCAGGCCTGCCGCCAATGCCACGCCCGATTGCCACACCATTTTGAACCGCGCCGACACGCCGTTCGGGTCTTTATAAACCACTTTGCGCCAGTCGTCGTAAAAACCCAGCGCGCCGGTAGCCAATAACACCAGCAGCAGAATCCAGATGTAGATGTTGCCGAGATTGCCCCACAGCAGTGTGGACACGGTGATCGCGGTAAGAATCAGCGAGCCGCCCATCGTGGGCGTACCGGTTTTAATCAGGTGGGTTTGCGGCCCGTCGTGGCGCACGGCCTGGCCGACTTTCAACTCGGTAAGCTTGCGGATGGTCCACGGGCCGAGTAGGAGTGAAAAGACCAAAGCGGTCAATGCAGCCATCACGGCACGGAATGTAGTGTATTGGAAAATATTCAGCGCAGAAATCCAGTCGCTGAAGTGGGCTAGCCATAAAAGCATGGAGGTACTTCCTTTTTGTTTGTGTTTTTATTCATCAGGCCGTCTGAAAAGGCTTCGAACATTATCGAATCCGTTTTCAGACAGGCATTTTATTGATCGGTTTTGCGCTCCATCACGCATATCGGATAACCGCCGGGTTGTTTTCCGCCGCCCAAATCCAGACATAAATCATCATAAACATAGGCTTGGAATTTCATGCCTGCGTAAAAAGCGGCCATTAGAGCGACGAGGAAAATAATGGTTTTGAGTGTTTTGTTCATATTTAAGATTTTGAATTTAATTACCTATTCATCCAAAGGCATAAAAGCTTCATCTTCGATAATCAGCCCTGTTAAACCGTTTTCACAACGGATTTCGACAAACCGATCGGTTTTTCCATATTTTTCATTACCTAAAAAACAGATACTTCCTTTGGGAATAACAAAATCCACAAGGCTGTAAGCCGCATCTGTACTGTTATATCCATGTATGTCTCTTAACGCTTTTACTTTGATTTCTTGTGAATGGCACGCACCCAACAGGAAAAACGCCATGCAGAAATATTGCTTCATTTGGATGGTTTACCTAAACTTTTATTTAAAAATAACTGTCCAAGGCTGTTTTTAGGCTATATCTCACTAATTCATTTACTCCACAGGCTTGAAAGCTTCGTCTTCAATGACCAGTCCTTTAAGCCCATTTTCACAACGAATTTCTACGAAACGGTCTGTTTTTCCATATTTTTCATTACCTAAAAAACAGATACTTCCTTTGGGTATCATGAAATCTACAGTTGACAAGTCCACCTCACCCGTATCAGATATACTGTAAGCAGCATCCGTACTGTTATATCCGGGTACATTTCTTAAAGCTTTTACTTTGATTTCTTGTGAATGACACGCACTCAACAGGAAAAACGCCATACAAAAATATTTTTTCATTTTTTAGGATAAATCCTTCTTTTAATTACTCGAGGAGATTTATTTAAGCCATCCATTATGTCTGATGGCGAGAGCATCCCACCCAAACTCCAACGCGGGTCAACAATAAGAATGTCGGTTACACCAAATACATTTACCATGGCAGAAGAGCAACTATTATTAATTAAATTGTATGGCTTATTCTCTTTTCTCTGCTTTTGTATCTCGTTTAAAATTGCATCTTTTTCTGCTTTGGTAACAGCAAGTGTATAACCCCAAGTGTCCCTACGCATATTTACCTGCTGTCTTAAGATATAGTTAACTTTATGATTAACACTCAAAATACTAACTGCTCTTCCATAAACGGTTCCGTCAATATCAACTGCAACATGTCCAAATTGAGAACCCATATGCCGCAAACTTGAATCACTAACTAAGATTTCGACAGTTTCTTCCACAAAACACTCCTTTCACAAATATAATCAAAGTGATAAATAACTAAAATTGCTTACTTCTTATTTACTCTCATTAACCAACGCCTCAACCACTTCTTCCATCTTCATAAAACGCGATCCTTTTACCAACACATTCGCCTCTTGCGGCAAATCGTGTGCCAGCACTTGAATCAGCGGGTCTTTGTCGGCGAACCACAGGCCGTTGCCGCCGAAGGTTTCCGCCGCGTGCGTACTGTCGTTGCCGACAAAATAGGCCGCTTCGATGCCTTTGTTGCGTGCGTATGCGCCCACTTCGGCGTGCATGGCGGCGGCTTCGTCTTCGCCGAGTTCGCCCATATCGCCCATCACGAATACACGCGGGGCGGGGAGTTGGGCGAGTACGTCGATGGCGGCTTTCATGCTGTCGGGGTTGGCGTTGTAGGTGTCGTCGAGCACGGTTGTGCCTTTGATGCCTTTTTTGATATTCAGACGGCCTTTGATGTTGGCAAAACCGGCGAGGCCGTCTGAAATTTCTTGCAGGCTCAGTCCGGCTGCTTGGGCGAGTGCGGCGGCGGCCACGGCGTTGTGGACGTTGTGTTTGCCGGGTACGGGCAGTTTGACGGCGGCGCGCTGGTTGCCGCACACCAAATCAAATTCGCAGGAAAGCGGGTTCAACACGATATTTTCCGCATGGATACCGCCCTCTTCCGCACCGAAAGTTTGGCATTTCAAGCCTTGTGTTGCGGCTTGGAACACAGCGGTATTCGGGTCTTGACAGGGAATCAGGGCGAGGCCGTCTGAATCCAACCCTTGATAAATCTCGCTTTTGGCTTTGGCAATATCGCCCACGCCGTCGAAGCCGCAGCCGACATGGGCGCGCAGGGCGTTGTTGACGAGCGCGACATCGGGCTTGGCAATGCGGGTAAGCTCGGCCAACTCGCCGAAGTGGTTCATGCCCATTTCAATCACGGCATAACGATGCGCGGGCGTGAGCTTGAGCAGAGTGAGCGGCAGGCCGATATGGTTGTTGAAATTGCCCGCCGTCGCCAGCACGGCCTCTTCGCCGAAACGGTGGCGCAACACGGCGGCCAGCATTTCTTTGACGGTGGTTTTGCCGGACGAACCGGTGATGCCGAACACAAACGGGTTGATATTTTCCCGCCACGAGCGCGCCAAATCTTGCAGGGCTTTGAGCGTATCGGCCACTTTCAACGCACCCGGCAGCGCGGCGCAATCTTCGCGCGACACCACGGCGGCAAGCGCGCCTTTTGCCAATACGTCTGCCACAAAATCATGCGCGTCGAAGCGTTCGCCCGCCAATGCGAAAAAGACATCGCCACTTTGAATATCGCGGCTGTCGGTAACGATGCGTTTGACGGTTTGGTTTTTGCTTCGCAGAAGCTCACAAAGTTCGCTTTCAGACGGCATCGGTAGGTTTAGGGTTTGGCAGATGAAGTTTAGGTCTAAGGGTTTCATGTTGGTTTTAAGTTTTCTTTATTAAGCCTGTCGGCCCTTAATACTATTTATAAACACTTTTTCATTGATTGGATAAGTACTTTTGATGTAATATCAAAAATGACATGACCGTCGCCTCTGCACAAACATTGTGTACGCGGCGGTTTTTATTTTTGCCATAAATCCCATTCTTTATAATTCTCAAACAAACCGAACTTGGCCAAACTCACTTTACTGCTTTCCTTACGTTCGGGAAATTCGCCCATCAAATCATCAAATCTCTCAGACCAATTCGAATTGGGGCAAAGTATTTTCATCATTTTCTGCATAATGCAGAAATAGAAAAAAGGTTGTTTGCTATCAATCTGCTTCCAGTATTGATCTTGGGCTATCGGTGCGGAAGAGCGCGAAATTTTGATGTTCCACAAACGGTCGTGATGGGCTGCAATATTGCGTATTTCATTTAAGCTGTTCAGCCATTGTGCAAAAATATCTCCGTTTACTGCACCATATTTTCGAGCAATCTTATTTTTATCATCATGCTTCAATCCGCCGTACAGCCAAGTCATCGCACCGAAATCCCATAAACAGCTTGCCGCCCAAATCGGCAGACAGCCATATTTTTCCATATTGTGCTTGAGTAGCAACAAATCCCTTTTTTCAGCTTGGCGTACCAACTTTTCAAACCGTTCCAACCATTCTTCATGGCCTGTTTTGCCACTATTTTTATTTTGCCGCTTCGTAAAATTACCGTGCAGGCAATCCGGATTGGTATGTGCCATCGGATCACGCTCCCCCAAAAGATGAACGATATCTACTTTAACAGCCGTTTCGATCCTTTCAAGTGCATCCAAAGCCGAGAAGCGCAGTTTTTTATCAAACAAATACAACGACAATACCGTTTCAAAGTCACTTTCTTCAGAAAAATCATCCAACAGTTTTTCTTGTGAAGCATCCCATTTTCGAAAAACATGAAAATATCCGCTCAACCGGTAATAACCTATCCGGCTCAAATATTTTTCTGCCCTGGCAGCATCCGGTACATTCATTCCCCTATTTTGCAAAAGCCTTACCAAATCTGAGAAATCACGCCAAGGCTTTAACTCGGCATATTTATTTTCTTGATTATGATTCATATACTTAAATTTAATTATAAGTAGTATTTTTTATTCAGACGGCCTATCTACTCTGATCAATCAACGGATAAGGATTCACCGCACCGCCCGGCAGGTAAACGCCGTAATGCAGATGCGGGCGGGTATTTTTGGCATTGCCGGTTTTGCCGACATAACCGATAACTTCGCCCGCTTTCACGCGGCGGTAGAGTTTGCGGCTGGCGAATTTGTCCAAATGGGCGTAGTAATGCCACGCGCCCGGGCCTTGTATGCCGATCACTTTGCCGCCCAAGCGGTTTTTGCCGAGTTTGGTCACGATGCCTGCGGTTGTGCTGCGTACCGGCGTACCTGTTTTGGCGAAAATATCCACGCCTTCATGCCTGCGTCCGCCGCTGCGGGGCGCGCCCCAAGTGTCGTCGAAAGAGTGGCCTTTCACGGGGTTGATCAGGCTTTGTTCGGTGGGCGCGGGCATGGCCCTTAGTGCGGCTAATTCTTGGGTTGGCCGCGGGGCGTGTTTGGTTTGGCAGCCCCATAGGAAAATCAGGGCGGCGACGAAACATAAGCTGCGTTTGAAGTATGTTTGCATGGTCTCGGCTCTACTTATGTTATGAAACGGCGGAATGTTTTCAGACAGGCATCATGCTCTTAATATCTTAATAACTGCCGAATTTCCCGTAACGCTGATAATCGGAAAATAAAAACACTGCAACCGTTTTGCCGTTTTTTTGATACGGATAAAACAATTCGTAATTGCCTTCCTGTGCAACAAACTCGATTTCATTCGAATTGTTTTGGAACGTTTTTTGCAGGTATTCCCGCTCACGCAAATCGGCGCTATGCAGATAATCTGCTTTTCTGATGATTTCCTGACTATCATCGACACGCTTATAAACCAGCGTGTCTTGCGGCTGCTTGTCTGTTGCCGAGGCTGCATTGGCCGCTTCGGAAAAATCTTCCAGAGGGCGGCTGCCGAAGCCCAAATACACCGGCGTTCCATTGATGGTATCGGGCACAATCACGGCCACACTTTTGAAAGCCGTGTCTTGCTTTTCCATCAAATTCAGATAATTGGCCGTGTTTTGTATATAAGGCAGCTCAAAACGGTAATCCGCCATGGCTTGCATTTGGGTGGGGTGCTGTTTTACGAGTTTTTCTGCGGACTGTATCAATATCTGCTGTTTCTTCTGCGCAGTCAGATAATTACCGCCAAACAACACCGCAGCCAACAAGGGGAATACCAGTAACAACATATACAGCAGCTTCTTACCGCTGCGAATCTCGCTGCCGCCCTCCCCTCGTTCGGCGATGCGGGTCAGGTTCAGCATGATATTCAGCATCAGTGCTCCGGCCATCAGCGAAATAATGCCTAAGATGCTGAAACCGAAAGTTTCCGTGAGGTGTTGGCGGAACACTTTCAGGCCGAATACCTGTATCAAGATAAAAGCGAACACCCAATATCCGAGCAAAACTATCGACACCAACCCGATGATATTGCTGAGTTTAACCAGTTTTTTTGTATCCATTGCGCTATCCTTGTTTTTCAGACAGGCATTACTTAATATGCCTGTCTGAAAACTATCTTCCCGCCAAAGCTTTCTGCGCTTCGTCAAAATCGGAAAAATAGTGCTTCTGACCCTGCACGTCCTGATAGGTTTCGTGGCCTTTGCCGGCAATCAGGATGATGTCGTTGGCGGCGGCGTGTTTAACCGTGTATTCGATGGCCGAGCGGCGGTCTGTTTCGACGTGTTCGGGTTGGGGCACGGCGGGGAGGATGTCGTTGATGATGTCGGCAGGCTCTTCCATGCGCGGGTTGTCGCTGGTCACGACGACTTTATCCGCGCCGGCTACGGCAGCCGCGCCCATCAGCGGGCGTTTGCCTTTGTCGCGGTTGCCGCCGCAGCCGAACACGCACCACAGGTTTGCGCCTTGCGGTTTGATTTCCTGCAAGGTGGCAAGTGCTTTTTCGAGGGCATCGGGGGTGTGGGCGTAATCGACGACGACAAGCGGTTTGCCGGGGTTCATGATGCAGTCCATACGCCCGGTGGCGGGGCGGATTTGGGCAAGCACGCGCAATACTTCGTCCAACGGGTAGCCCGCCGAACACAATACGCCGACGCACGAAGCGAGGTTTTGGGCGTTGAAGCGGCCGAGCAAGCGGGTTTTGACTTCGCCGCTGCCCCACGGGGTGTCGAGCTGCACGGTCATGCCGTCTGAAGAGGCGGTGAATCGGGTGATGCGGATGTCGGCTTGTTCTGCAAAGCCGTAGCCGTACACGTTTAGTTCTGGGCGTTCTGTTTTCAGACGGCCTGCCAGCGCTGCGCCGAACGGGTCGTCCACATTAATCACGGCGTGTTGCAAACCTTGCCAGTAAAACAGGCGGGATTTGATTTCGCCGTAGGATTCCATGCTGCCGTGGTAGTCGAGATGGTCGCGGGTGAGGTTGGTGAACACGGCCGTCTGAAAAGGCACGCCGTTAACGCGGAATTGGTCGAGGCCGTGGCTGGACACTTCCATCGCTACGGCTTTTGCGCCTTGCTGTTTGAACCGGTGCAGCAGGGTTTGCACGGAAACGGGATCGGGCGTTGTGTGGGTGGCTTCTTCCAGCGCGCCCCAGAAGCCGTTGCCGACGGTGCCGATGATGGCGCATTTTTCATCCAACAAATCCGCTGCTTGCGCCAGCCATTGGCTAACGGAGGTTTTGCCGTTGGTGCCGGTTACGCCCCAAACTTTGAGGCCGTCTGAAAGATTGCTGTACACTTGGCCGGCCACGATTCCGGCGCGGGTTTTCAGGTTTTTAATGCCTTGATTGGGCACGTTCCATTCGGGATTCCACGCGAATTTGCCGTCGTCGTCCCAAAAAACAAAAGCCGCGCCGTTGGCTACGGCGGCGGGGATATACTCGCGCCCGTCGGTGTATTCGCCCTGACAGGCAATGAAAATGTCGCCTTGTTTGATTTTACGGCTGTCTGAATGCAACAAACGCCCTGCTGCGTTTTCACACAGCAAGGGCGGTAAGTCGGTTTCAGCTAAAGGAACTAAGTCGCTGAACATATTGTTTACTCTTTAATTTTTGGAGGCCGTCTGAACGGGTACATCTTTTAAAGGTTTGGTTGGCGAAACGCCGAGAATATTCAGGCTGCCGCCCATGATGCCTTTGAACACGGGGCCGGCCACCACGCCGCCGTAGTATCCGTTAACAGTCGGTTCGTCCACGGTAACCGCCACAATCACGCGCGGTTTGTCTGCGGGGGCGAAACCGATAAAGGTGGCAACGTGTTTGTCGCTGGCATAACGACCGTTAACCAGTTTGCGTGCAGTACCGGTTTTGGCAGCGACATCAAAGCCGTCCACCGCACCCATGGTGCCGGTACCGCCTTTTTCGGTCACGGAAACCATAATATCGCGCACCGCGCGGGCGGTTTCGGGTTTGATAATCTGCACGCCTTTGGGCGGAGCCACTTGTTTTTCAAAGCTTACCGGCAGCAGTTCACCGTCGTTGGTCAGCACGGTATAGGCACGTGCCAGTTGCAGCAGGCTCAATTGCAAACCGTAGCCGAACGACATGGTTGCCTGTTCGATCGGTTTCCAGTTTTGCCACTTGCGCAACAAGCCGGGGCTTTCGCCCGGGAAGCCCGAGTGCATGCGCTGGCCTACGCCCAAGCTCTGATAAAACGTATACATTTCTTCAGGTTTGAACATGGCCGACAGTTTGCTGGTGCCGACGTTGGAAGACTTCTGCATCACGCCGCGTACGTCCAGAGAAGGATACACATGGGTATCGCGCACGGTAGCCGGGCCGATTTTGTACGGATTGGTATTCAAACGGGTGTTTACGTTTACCTTGCCGGCATCCAATGCCTTGGCAATCGGGAACGGCTTCATGGCCGAACCCGGCTCGAGCATATCGGTAACGGCACGGTTACGGCGTTGTTCGCTGCCTGCTTCGCCCGGATTGTTCGGGTCGTAGGCGGGGCTGTTGACCAATGCCAAAATCTCACCGGTTTGTGCGTCCAGCACAACTGCGCTGCCGGCTTTGGCACGGTGGTAATCGACAGCTTTGTTCAGCTCGTCGTAGGCCAGCGTTTGGATACGCTGGTCGAGCGACATCACCATATCATGGCCGTTTTGCGGATCGCGGTTGCGCGGAGAATCAAGGCTATCAACGATATTGCCTTTATTGTCGCGCAGCACCACTTTGGCACCGTTTTTGCCGTGCAAATCGTCTTCGCGCGCCAGCTCCAAACCTTCTTGGCCTTTGCCGTCGATATTGGTAAAGCCGATCACATGGGCAAAAAGGTTGCCCATCGGGTAATGGCGTTTGGATTCTTTTTGGAACGCCAAACCTTTAATACCCAAAGCGGCTACTTTATCGGCGGTTTCTTTGCTCAACTGGCGTTTCAGATAAATGAAGTCTTTGTCTTTCTTCGCCAAGCGCGCTTCGATGGTTTCAACCGGCACACCGATTAAGGCGGAAAGTTTGGCCAACTGCTCGCCGGTCGGCTGGATATCCATGCCGGAAGGTACGGCATACAGCGATTCGGTCGGCGCGCTCAAAGCCAACGTTGCGCCGTTGCGGTCGGTAATCGTGCCGCGCGACGCAGGCAGGGTAATGGTGCGCACAAAACGCTGGTCACCCTGATTTTTCAGAAATTCATGTTGGGTGGTTTGCAGATAGACACCTCTGCCCACCAATGCCGCAAAAGCCAATGCCAATCCGCCCAGCACAAAAGCAATCCGCCCGTTGGTAGAAACGGGTTTTTTTGCCTTCGGCTGTTTAGACAGCATCTGCGGCTTATATTCGTTTTTGATTAACATAGCAACTTCTCTTTTTTATTTCAGCAACTTGTCGTGCTGTTATTTACTTCATTTCAATCATGCGGGTGTCTGCTGCGCTCGGAGGCTGTAATTTTTGTTTTTCGGCTGCTTCTTTAATCAATTTATGATTCGACAACTTGGCCTGCTCGAGCTTCAAACGCGCATAATCCTGATCAAGCTGGATTTCGTGCTTTTGGGCCTTATCCAGCGAAATGTAGTATTGGCGCGACTGGTCTTGCACGGTAACAACCGCCAAACCCGACAACAACGCCAACACCAGCAAAATCACATTCAATTTATTCATATTTTTTCAGACGGCCTTCCGACTGCATCTGCCTTTTCAGACGGCCTGTTGTACTTCAAACTTGCCGCTTGTGCGCTCGGCCACACGCAATACGGCCGAACGTGCGCGCGGATTGGCTGCGGCTTCTTCCTCACCCGGCTTGATGGCCTTACCCACTGCCTTCAAAGGCGGCTGCGGCAAATCGGCTTCTTTCACCGCCGCCCAACGCGGCAGCTGCGGGGGCTGGGAATACTGCTTGATAAATTGTTTCACAATGCGGTCTTCCAGCGAGTGAAACGCAATCACAGCCAGCCTGCCGCCCTCTTTCAGACGGCCTGTAACCTGCGGCAAAACTTCTTTTACTTCTTCAAGCTCACGGTTGATGAAAATCCGAACGGCTTGGAACGTCCGGGTCGCCGGATCTTGACCGCGCTCACGAGTACGGACGTTTTGCGCCACGAGCTGCGCCAGCTTGCGGGTTGTATCGATGGGTGCCGTTTCGCGTTGCGAAACAATGGCGCGCGCAATTTGGCGACTAAACCGCTCTTCACCATAATTTTTTATTACCTCGTGCAATTCTTGTTCGTCGGCAACGGCAATCCATTCCGCCGCCGACATCCCTCTCGTGGGATCCATACGCATATCCAGCGGCGCATCAAAACGGAAACTGAATCCGCGCTCCGCTTCGTCTATCTGCGGCGATGAAATACCCAAGTCAAACAATGCACCGTCGATTTCGGCAATGCCCAATTTGTCTAAGGCCGTCTGAAAAGTAGCGAAACCGTTGTGCACCACATTCACACGTTTGTCTTGCGCCGCCAATTCGTTCGCCACGGCAATCGCCTGCGGGTCTTTATCAAACACTACCAAGCGGCCTTGTTCGCCGAGCTTCGACAAAATCAGGCGGGAATGCCCTCCCCTGCCGAAAGTGCCGTCCACATAAATACCGTTCGGGCGGATATTCAATGCGTCAACCGCTTCATGCAGCAGCACGGTTACATGCTGCAAAGGTTCGGCGGCACTCACAGTTGCAAATCCGTTTGGCTCAGCTGGAAGGCCAGCTCGTCAGGATCTATATCCAAAGCCTTGTTCATTTCATCTTCCCAATGTTTGCGACCCCACAGCTCCAAGCGGTTGGCCCGCCCCACCAGCGTAACGTCTTTATCGAAATCCACGCGGCGACGCAGATTGGCGGGAAGCAACACGCGCCCTGCCGTATCCAACTCCAGCGTATCGGCATTGTGCAGCAACAGATTTTGGTAACGCTGCAAAGCCAGATTGCCGGCCACTTTCAAAGACAACAGCTGCTCGGCAACTTTTTGCCATTCCGACTCGGGGTAAATCAGCAGGCGGCTGCGCGAATCCAGCGTTGCCACCACAGCCGGTGTGTAATGGCGCAGCAAAAGCTCGCGGAACTTGGCAGGAATCGCCAACCGCCCTTTGCTGTCTATGCTCAACTCGTGAACGCCACCAAACACTTTATCCCACTCCGTCAATAAAACCGGGCAATAGAGACACTTTGACACACATTACCCCACATGCCCACACTATAAGAAATTTTACAGGCTCGGTCAAATCCGCTCTTCGGCAAAAATAAGCGTTTAGACAACCACTTACCCCTAAAAAAACAGGTACGCACCCGCTTTTGGCGCATACCCGTATGCATAAAACACCATATATAGTGTAGGTCAATTACACTAACTACCATATTTAGTAAAAAAGACGTAAAAAACATGCCGTTTTAATCCGCGCTATAATACACGCGAGTCCATATAAAATTTACATGTTCTAACAATGATAAACCCACAACTTCCCGCCCCGTCCGCAGCCGCTTCGGCTTCCTCCCAAGCCTTACAAAACCTGATTGCGGAAGAAATTACAAAAAATGACAATTTCATCCCATTTTCCCGCTTCATGGAACTGGCACTTTACGCCCCCGAATACGGTTACTACACCGGCGGCGCGCACAAAATCGGCGCGGCAGGCGATTTCATTACCGCTCCGACATTGTCCCCGCTATTCGGCCAAACCCTAGCCCGCCAAATCGCCGCCGTGCTGCCGCAAACCGACGGCAATATTTACGAATTCGGCGCCGGCACGGGCGAACTGGCCGCAACCTTGCTGCAACAACTTTCAGACGGCCTCAATCACTACTACATCATTGAATTATCAAGCGAACTGGCTGAACGCCAACGCCGGCACATTCTCGAAAAAGCTCCCCAAACGGCAGATAAAGTTATCCACCTAAACGCCCTGCCCGATGCCTTCGACGGCATCATCATCGGCAACGAAGTGCTGGATGCCATGCCTTGCGAAATCGTTAAACGCGAACACGGCAGCTTTTGGCAGATGGGTGTGGCCTTAGAAAACCAATCGCTTATCCAAACCGCCCGCCCTCTGGCGCAAGAAGAACTGCTCAAAGCCGCTGCCGAATACTTCCCCGTGTCCGAACCGTACACCAGCGAATTACACCCCGCCCAACACGCCTTTATCCGCACCCTTGCTGAAAAACTCGTGCGCGGCGGCATGATTTTTATCGATTACGGTTTCGATGCCGCCCAGTATTACCACCCGCAACGGCACATGGGCACATTCATCGGCCACTACCGCCACCACACCGTACACGACCCGTTTTTCCACATCGGCCTTACCGACCTGACCGCCCATGTGAATTTCACCAATATCGCTTTGGCAGGCACCGATGCCGGACTGGACTTAATCGGCTACATCACCCAAGCCAATTTCCTGCTCAACCTCGGCATTACCGAAATGCTGGCACAAACCGCCGCACCCGATTCCGCCGACTATATCCGCGAAACCGCCGCCGTACACAAACTGGTCGGCCAGCATGAAATGGGTGAATTGTTTAAAGTCATCGCCTTCGGGCGCGGCATTGATGTTGACTGGCAAGGCTTTATGTTTGGCGATATCTGCCACAAATTGTGAATACAAAGCGGATACGAGGCCGTCTGAAAACCACACCGTTGGTTTGCCATGCTTTTTTCAGACGGCCTCCATGCTTTCCAAGCACACGAAATTGATATTTTTTCTTATAAAAATCAAATAAAAACAAACATAAGCCCATAAATCGGTTGCCCAAAAACAAAAAAGCCGTATAATCACGCTTTCACGAAACGGCGAATTAGCTCAGTCGGTTAGAGCAGAGGAATCATAATCCTTGTGTCCGGGGTTCGAGTCCCTGATTCGCCACCATATTTCGGGGGTATAGCTCAGTTGGTAGAGCGCTTGCATGGCATGCAAGAGGTCAGCGGTTCGATCCCGCTTACCTCCACCACATAACAAAAAAGACTTGGTTTTTACGCCAAGTCTTTTTTTGTTTGCCGTTTCATTTTCCAGCTCAAACCCACCGTTCAGACAGAACAAATTTCGGGCTAAACGCTCCGGTCCAACCCGAAAATGTCTGCGTGTCGTTTTTATCGTTCCGGCACACGCACCACCACAGTATTGGCAAAATAATCCTGCAAGGTACGGCGGTTTTTCTTAGGCTCAAACATCATGGCTAAACAAACCAGCCACACGATAAACGACAGCGAGTTCGCAATATAATCGGCCACCAAACTGTCCCGCCCCGCTACAAACGCCAGCAAATAGGCCGCAACCGTTGACGCCAAGCCAAGCCAAGCACGATATTAAAACCCACTTCGCGCACCATCACCGCATACCAAAAGCCGGGATTGGTGCCGTCGGTTTTCAACAAGCGGATTTTCATGATTCTTTTACCGATAGACTGGCCGTGCTTGCTCATCATCCAACACTGCACAACCGTATAAACCAACAGCACCAACAGGCCGAAGGCGATTCCTATACCTCCCCACTCCACCGTTGCCAGGGCGTTTTCCATTTCCTGCTCGCTCATGTCTGCACTGAGCAACGGCATCAACGGCCACAACACAGCAAAGAAAAGCGGCATATAAACCAAAATGGTCAATAAGGTGTTCAAAAGATAAGCAACAATGCGGCTTCCCGCTGAAGCGATTTCCACGTCAACCACTTCCTCGGAAGGCTGATGCACATTGCTGGGATAGTTTTCATTCATATAGAAATGCTCCGTTAAACAGTCAAAAACAAACAAAAAAACAGAGAGCCGATAAACTTAACCGGACACATTAGCAACAACAATAAACGCCGCAGCAAGCTAAGTTTATGCACTCCGGCTGCATTTTTAACACATTACCACAAAAAAGCCTTTACTTTTATTGCCCTCGGCGTTAAAACGCTACTTTGATAATGTTAACGATTTTGTAAACAATTTTTTTCTTTTGCTAAGGAGCACAGAATGAAAGTAGGATTCGTCGGCTGGCGCGGCATGGTCGGTTCGGTGTTGATGCAGCGCATGCAGGAAGAAAACGATTTCTCACACATCCCCGAAGCCGTATTTTTCACCACCTCCAACGTAGGCGGTGCCGCCCCCGATTTCGGCCAAGCAGCCAAAACCCTTTTGGATGCCAACGATATTAACGAACTGGCCAAAATGGATATCATCGTTACCTGTCAGGGTGGCGATTACACCAAAGCCGTATTCAAACCTTTGCGCGACAGCGGCTGGAACGGCTACTGGATTGATGCAGCCTCTACCCTGCGCATGGAAGACGATGCCGTCATCATTCTCGACCCCGTTAACCGCAACGTTATCGACGAAGCCCTGCAAAAAGGCGTGAAAAACTACGTCGGCGGCAACTGCACCGTATCACTGATGCTGATGGCGCTGGGCGGCTTGTTCCAAAACGGTTTGGTGGAATGGGCCACCAGCATGACTTACCAAGCCGCATCGGGTGCGGGCGCAAAAAACATGCGCGAACTGATTGAAGGCATGGGCGCCATCCACAACGAAGTCAAAGCCGAAGTGGCCGACCCCGCCGGTGCGATTCTCGATATCGACCGCAAAGTATCCGATTTTCTGCGCAGCGACAGCTACCCCAAAGCCAACTTCGGCGTACCGCTCGCCGGCAGCCTGATTCCGTGGATTGATGCCGATTTAGGCAACGGCCAATCGAAAGAAGAATGGAAAGGCGGCGTGGAAACCAACAAAATTCTCGGCAGCAGCAGCAACCCCATCGTTATCGACGGCCTGTGCGTGCGCGTAGGCGCGATGCGCTGCCACAGCCAAGCCATTACATTGAAGCTCACCAAAGACCTGCCGTTGGAAGAAATCGAAAAACTGCTGGCCGAAGCGAACGATTGGGTAAAAGTGATCCCCAACCAAAAAGAAGCCAGCATGACCGAGCTGACCCCCGCCAAAGTAACCGGCACATTAAGCGTACCCGTAGGCCGCATCCGCAAACTGGGCATGGGCGGCGAATACATCAGCGCGTTTACCGTAGGCGACCAGCTGTTATGGGGCGCCGCCGAACCGCTGCGCCGTATGCTGCGGATTGTTTTGGGCAATCTGGATTAATTCTGCTTTGAAACACTAAGCAGTTTGCACAAAAGCAGTATTGAGGCCGTCTGAAACCATTTTTCAGACGGCCTCAATACATTCAAAGGCAGGCATCACAAGGTAATGGTCAGTCATGCCTCATCTATTACTATTACCTTGAAGCCAACATTTGTCTTTTCTACACAAGCTGAGAACTTTGCCCAATTCAGGTAAAGCTTTAAAACACCTGAGGCCGTCTGAAAGTGAGCTTCGCTAAAACCCGCTTAGCGGGTTTCGCCAAAGCAAGCCTAATAACCTTACGTTAAAACAAGCTGCGCCTTTCTCTAAAACCTCTTCCGCCCAACAAACAACCTCCGTAGGGACATTGTATATCTCCCCCCTACCGTCTATCCTTGCCCAATCCTTTTCAGCATCAACACCGATTTCAAACATACTTAAGGCCGTCTGAAAACATAAAAATCGTTTTCAGACGGCCTTCATCTTACTGTGTTAACAGTTTATTTCTTCAACCGCGCATGCAGCTCCTGCACGCTGTACACGCCCATGGCGTTCAGGCTCTTCACGCCTTCACTCATGGCTTCGCCGCCGGCGATGGTGGTGTATTGCGGCACGCGTTGGGTAAGCGCGCTGCGGCGGATGCTGTGGCTGTCGGCCACGGCTTGCGGGTCGCTGATCACGGTGTTGACCACCAGCGCGATTTCGCCGTTTTTAATCGCGTCCACGATATGCGGGCGGCCTTCCTGCACTTTGTTGACCACTTGCACGCCCACGCCGTGTTCTTTCAGGTAGGCAGCGGTGCCGCGGGTGGCGCACACGCCGTAACCGAGCGATTGGAAGTTTTTCGCGGTTTGAACCACCAGTGGTTTGTCTTCGTCGCGCACGGCGATAAACACTTTGCCCACGGCCGGCATGCGTTCGCCCGCGCCGAGTTGGGCTTTCAGGTAGGCTTCGGAGAAGGTTTCGCCCACGCCCATCACTTCGCCGGTGGAGCGCATTTCCGGGCCGAGAATGGTGTCCACACCGGGGAATTTGATGAACGGGAACACGGCTTCTTTCACGGCGTAGAAATCCGGAATCACTTCTTTTTCAATGCCTTGCTCTTTCAAGCTGATGAGGGCCATGGCGCGCGCGCCCACTTTGGCCAGCGGCACAGAAGTGGCTTTGGAAACGAACGGTACGGTGCGCGAAGCACGCGGGTTCACTTCCAGCACGAACACCACGCCGTCTTGCACGGCAAACTGTACGTTCATCAAGCCGACTACGTTCAGCGCGTAAGCCATGGCTTTGGTTTGACGGCGGATTTCGTCTTGAATCTCTTCGGAAAGCGAGTATGGCGGCAGCGAACAGCCGGAGTCGCCCGAGTGGATACCTGCCTGCTCGATGTGCTGCATGATGCCGCCGATCACGATGTCTTTGCCGTCTGAAACGCAATCCACGTCCACTTCAATCGCATTGTTCAGGAAGAAATCGAGCAATACGGGACTGTCTTCGGACACCTGCACGGCTTCACGCATATAGGTTTTGAGCTGCTCTTGCGTATGCACCACCTGCATGGCGCGGCCGCCCAAAACGTAAGACGGGCGCACCACCAGCGGATAGCCGATTTCTTCGGCCAGCACCAACGCTTCTTCTTCGTTGCGCGCGGTGCGGTTGGGCGGTTGGCGCAGGCCGAGATCGTTGAGCACTTTTTGGAAGCGTTCGCGGTCTTCGGCGGCGTCAATCGAATCGGCGGACGTGCCGATGATGTTCACACCGTTTTCCACCAGCGCGTTAGCCAGTTTCAGCGGGGTTTGGCCGCCGTAATGCACAATCACGCCCCACGGGTTTTCGGTGCGCACGATTTCCAGCACGTCTTCCAGCGTGAGCGGCTCGAAGTAGAGGCGGTCGGAAGTGTCGAAGTCGGTGGACACGGTTTCGGGGTTGCAGTTCACCATAATGGTTTCAAAACCCGATTCGCGCAGCGCCAGCGCGGCGTGCACGCAGCAATAGTCGAACTCGATACCTTGGCCGATGCGGTTGGGGCCGCCGCCGAGAATCATCACTTTACGTTTTTCAGACGGCCTCGCTTCGCATTCTTCTTCATAAGTGGAATAGAGATAAGCCGTGTCGGATTGGAACTCCGCCGCGCAAGTGTCCACGCGTTTGTACACGGGGTGCAGCTTCAGGCCGTAGCGGTGTTCGCGCACTTCTTTTTCAGACAGGCCCAGCAATTGCGCCAAACGCTTGTCTGAAAAGCCTTTGCGTTTCAGGCGGCGCAAGGTGGCGTAGTCCAAATCGTTCAGACGGCCGTCTGAAACTTTTTGCTCTTCTTGAACCAAATCTTCAATCTGCGCCAAGAACCACGGATCAATCGCGCAAATTTCGTGGATTTCTTCCTTGCTGAAACCGGCGCGGAACGCATCGGCCACATACAGAATGCGCTCGGGGCCGGGGTTGGCCAGCTCGCGGCGGATCACGTTTTTATCGTCGCTGCGCGGATTAAAGCCGCACAAACCGGTTTCCAAACCGCGCAGGGCTTTTTGCATCGACTCCTGAATCGTGCGGCCCATCGCCATCACTTCGCCCACCGATTTCATTTGCGTGGTCAGGCGGTCGTCGGCAGCGGGGAATTTCTCAAACGCAAAACGCGGGATTTTCGTAACCACATAGTCAATCGAAGGCTCGAAAGACGCAGGCGTGCGGCCGCCGGTGATGTCGTTGCGCAGCTCGTCCAACGTGAAGCCCACCGCCAGTTTCGCCGCCACTTTCGCAATCGGGAAGCCGGTAGCTTTGGAAGCCAGCGCCGAAGAACGGCTCACGCGCGGGTTCATCTCAATCACAATCATCTCGCCGTTTTCGGGGTTGACGGCAAACTGCACGTTCGAGCCGCCCGTGTCCACGCCGATTTCGCGCAGCACCGCCAGCGAAGCATTGCGCATGATTTGGTATTCTTTGTCGGTGAGCGTTTGCGCGGGCGCCACCGTAATCGAGTCGCCGGTATGCACACCCATCGGGTCGAAGTTTTCAATCGAACAGATGATGATGCAGTTGTCGTTTTTGTCGCGCACCACTTCCATTTCGTACTCTTTCCAGCCGAGTACCGATTGCTCGATCAGCAACTCATGCGTGGGCGAGGCATCGAAACCGCGTTCGCAAATCGCGATAAATTCGTCTTTATTGTAGGCAATACCGCCGCCCGAACCGCCCATGGTAAACGACGGACGAATCAGCGTAGGAAAGCCCACCTGCTCTTGCGCCGCCAGCGCTTCGTTCATGGTGTGGCACACAAAAGATTTCGGGCAATGCAAGCCGATTTTTTCCATCGCCTCTTTAAATCGGCCGCGGTCTTCCGCTTTATCGATCGCGTCTTCCGTTGCGCCGATCAGCTCGACGTTATACTTTGCCAGCACACCGTTGCGCGCCAAATCCAGCGCACAGTTCAGCGCCGTTTGGCCGCCCATGGTCGGCAGCACCGCATCGGGGCGTTCTTTGGCAATAATCTTCTCCACCGTCTGCCACATAATCGGCTCGATATAGGTTACATCGGCCATTTCAGGGTCGGTCATAATCGTGGCGGGATTGGAATTGACGAGAATGACTTTATAGCCTTCCTCGCGCAAAGCCTTACACGCTTGCGCGCCGGAATAGTCAAACTCGCAGGCTTGGCCGATAACGATAGGGCCGGCGCCGATGATTAGAATGGATTTTAGGTCGGTACGTTTGGACATGGTGGGTCTTTCTTTATCTTTTAACTTAAAAATTTTGAGTTACATGATTGCCAATGCACAATTTTCTTGTTGACAGTATCATTATAAAAGTAAGAAATAGATGTATCTTGAAAGATAGACGTTAAATTCATCAGTAATGGTTTTATTTGGGAACTTGTCATTTTATTCTCTTCTTGCAAAGATAAATGAAAATATGAACTCCAAAATGGTAACATTGAATCAAATGAAACATTATTTATTGGAGCAATGATAGAAAATATACCTCTATTTTCATCAAAAATAGCTCTTGCAAAGTTCTCATTACCCAATTCACAAGCAGAAACAAATAAGCGGCGGTTATTTAATTTACCAGCAGTCAATTTTGCAAATTCTTCATAAGTTAAAAGATTGAATGTTAAACCTAATGAATTATTATCACCATGACAAGATAAAAATAAATATCTATATTGTGAAGTAAAGTATATTTCCAAAATTTCTTCCAGTTCTTCCGTAGTTCGAAGATAAAAATATTTTGGATTTTTCCCATAAAACTTTAAAATTTCAAATAATAATTTCCCGTCTGTTTTCCCATCATTTTCATTTTCAATTGACAAAGATTCAATAATAAAAATTTCTGAAATTGTATTAGCTGTTAAATTAACTTTAGTCATTTTTTTTTGCAATATCCTTGTATTTCTTAAAAAGCAGCAAGCGTAGATACTGTCTTTCCCGTCAAGTCCCAACAGATTAAAAATCGACCGTTCGGGCCTGATAAACCGTTTGATGCTTCAGTACACCGAAACAGATATGCACCAAACGGCGCATCGCAGCACCAATAGTCTGCATCGGGCTTTTGCCTCTGGCTAGAAGGCGCTCGCAGCAGGCTTTGATGTCGGGGTTAAAGCGTTTGGCTACCACCGCCGGCATATACAGCAATGCCCTAAGCCTGCTGTTACCCTGTTTGCTCAACCGCACTTTGCCTCTGTATTTGCCTGATGTACGCTCCTTAGTAGCTGTAGGTCGGATACTTGTATCCGACAAAATCAATTTCAGGCTACCTGAAACATTTTCCCTTGCCGTGCATTTCTTGTTTGTCGGATTCAAGAATCCGACCTACTGAGGCTACCTGAAAGCGGTATCGGCGGTTGGCAAGGCTTGGTGTTTGGCTGTTGCGGACAGGTTTTACAAAAAGCAAGCCGTAGGTCGGATACTCGTATCCGACAAACCGTTTAAGGCCGTCTGAACTATTTTTCCTTGTAGTGCATTTTCCTAATTGTCGGATTCAAGAATCCGACCTACATCAGGACAATCTTAAGTACGCGTTTTTTATTTGTACTGCAAAACTCGACAACCGCGTGCGTGCCGTTGGTAGCAAGCGTAGGTTGGGTTGCAAACCCAACATTTCTGTTATTTCGGCTATTGTTGGCATTTCATCACGACATACGGCTGATTTTTTCATTAAGGCCGTCTGAATTTTCAACAAACCGTAGGTTGGGTCGCGACCCAACACAAAACTTCTAAATTATCTGAAATGTTGGGTTGATAACCCAACCTACGGGCTACTTCGTAGGCGTCTGAAATTCATTACCGATACAGCCTAAAATCAAGCAAGCGTAGGTTGGGTTGCAAACCCAACATTGCTGTTATTAACATTGCTGTTATTTCGGCTATTGTTGAGATTTCATCACAACATACGGCTGATTTTTCATTAAGGCCGTCTGAATTTTCAACAAACCGTAGGTTGGGTCGCGACCCAACACAAAACTTCTAAATCATCTGAAATGTTGGGTTAATAACCCAACCTACGGGCTACTGCGTAGGCGTCTGAAATTCATTACCGATACAGCCTAAAATCAAGCGTAGATTAGGTTGAAACGAAGCGCAAACCCAACATTGCCATGTTTGGTTATTTGGGCTCAATGTTGGGTTACGGCCTGCAGCCTAACCCAACCTACCAAAAATCCGCAATTATTCGCCGAAATCGCCCTCTGTTTCCATGCCGTTCCCCGCCCAATCCATCGGTAAAACGCCTCTTTGCACATAACGGTGAAACGATGAATACGGCCAATCGCTCACACGCCCAACATATCCGTGTTTGACCGGGTTGAAATGAATGTAATCAATATGGGCATTCAAATCCCGCTCGTTTGGCTACAATACGGGTGCGGAAGCCCAAGGGTGTGTTCGGAGGCAGACGGCCTGTTTGCTTGCCATGGTACATTAGTTTCAACATACAAGGGTGTGTGGCGTAGCCACGCACGCGTTTTTTATTCCTACTGAAAATGTTAACCACCGCGTGCGTGCCGTTGGCACACACCCTACTGATTTTTATTAAGGCCGTCTGAATTTTCAGCAAGCCGTAGGTCGGATACTCGTATCCGACAAACCCTTTAAGGCCGTCTGAACTATTTTTCCTTGCAGTGCATTTTCCTAATTGTCGGATTCAAGAACCCGACTTACATCAGTGCAATCTTAAGTATGCTTTTTTTATTTGTACCGCAAACCTCGACAACCGCGTGCGTGCCGTTGGCCACGCCCTACTGATTGTTGGTTAAGGCCGTCTGAAAAATTGTTCAGATATAAGATGTTGGATATATGAATATTAAAAGACCGCCATCACAAATTTTAGGCTTTAGTTCCCGAGCCTCAGCTTCCACACACAGGAGCTTTCATGCAATACAAGCAACCCATCTGATGCAGGTTTGCAGAAAGGCTGCCTGAATGGGTTCAGACAGCCTTTTGTCCGCCCGTGTGCGTTTATCGGCGGTAATCTTTAATGCTTTGGCGGGATTATACATTATTTACGATAATTTATGGCGGGCTTGGTAAAAGGCCGTCTGAAACTTTTCAGACGGCCTTCTTGTTTAATATATGGTCAGAAGCTATCATTTTAGGCGCTATTTATTTTTAAGGATGATTGATGTTACGCCATATTGTTTTGCTGGCCGCTCTCGCCGCCGCAAGCCCCGCATGGGCGCAAACGCTTTCCCGCACGCTGCCCAACGGCCTGAAAGTGATTGTAAAAGAAGACCGCCGCGCACCGGTGGCCGTGTCGCAGCTTTGGTATAAAGTGGGCAGCATCGACGAGAAGGAAGGCAAAACTGGCCTGAGCCATGCGTTGGAGCATATGATGTTTAAAGGCACGCCTGCCGTGCCTTCGGGCGAATTCAGCCGCCGCGTGTCGGCTTTGGGCGGGCAGAACAATGCCTATACCAACCGCTACGAAACCGTGTATTTCGAAAATGTGGCCGCCGCCAATCTGCCCGAAGTGCTGAAAATGGAAGCCGACCGCATGGCAAACTTGAATTTCAGCGATAAAGAATTCTCCAATGAAATGAACGTGATACGCGAAGAACGCCGCCAGCGCACCGACGACAGCCCGTTCGGAAAACTGTGGGAGCATGTGTTCCTCAACAGCTATCAAACCCCGGCTCTGCGCGCACCGATAATCGGCTACATGAACGACTTGCACACGCTCAAAGCCGACGATTTGCGGCAGTGGTACAAACAATGGTATGCGCCGAACAACGCCACGCTGGTAATTGTAGGCGACGTGAACGCCAAGCAGACTTTGAAAACGGCGGAAAACCTGTTCGGAAAAATCCCCGCAAAAACCCTGCCGCCGCGCAACCGCATTGACGAACCCGCCGAGCGCGCGCCCGTTTCGGCCGAAACCACTTCCGCCGTTACCCGTCAGCCCGTTATCGCACTTTCCTACCGCGTGCCCAAGCTGGAAAAAACCACCGACAAGCTGCCTTACGCCCTAGACGTGCTGTCGGACATACTCGGCGGTCATTCGTCGAGCCGTTTGGATAAAAACTTCGTGCGCGGCAAACAGTCCGCTTTGGATATCGGCGTGAACTACGACATGTTCAGCCGCAACATGCCGCTGTTCAGCATCATCGCCATGCCCGCCGAAGGCACCGACGACAAAGCCCTGCTCGAATCCATCCGCAGCGAAATCAAAAACATTGCCGACAACGGCATCAGTAAAAGCGAACTGAGCCGCGTACGCCGGTTGGCCGCCGCTGCCGAAATCTACGCCCGCGACTCTATGACCTCCCAAGCGTCGCTGCTGGGCACGCTGGAAACCCGCGGTTTCAGCTACCACGACGAGACAGCCATCCGCCGCCGTTTGCAGCAGGTAAATGCCGCCGAGGTGCAGGCCGCCGCCAAACTGCTCACGCCCGAACGCTCCAGCGTGGTGGTGGTGCGCCCCGAAGCGGCAGCTGCTAAGTAGGTAATCAAGGATAAACGCAACCATAACGCGTTGAGGTATCTGCAAAGTGCGGTCATTCCTTCTGCCGTTACCGTTTTCCTTTCCCGCCGGTAGGAGATTGAATATTGGTAACGTCAGCAAGGATGAAATAAAGCCTCCTTCCCTTACAGCCACTATTGAACTACTTTGCCGGTTATGGATGGCATCAGCCACAGCGTTCCGGGTTTCAGACGGCCTCCCGCTTTCCCGTCTTCGCTTCAAGCGCCTTCCCCAGCACTGTCGTCCTTCTGCCGTTACTTTTTATAACGCATTAGAACCGACACCCGCTTTCTTTTCCCGCCCCAAACGAAGCGGCCGGACACTCCCGCATCCGGCCGCTCTCTATACTATGCCCACTGCCAACCAAACAACACCAATCTGCCAATTCAGTCGATAGCAAACCTAGGCTCTATCAGCGCTTCTCTTTAGCCTTCTCCTTCAGCGCCGGCACCGCCGCTTTGGCCGGCTTCTTACCGCCACCAACCGTCGCCTCATCGCGCAACTTCGCTAAAATACCCTCGCCGATACCCTTCACATTCTTCAAATCGTCAACACTCTTAAACTGACCGTTGTGCTGACGGTACTCCACAATCGCCGCCGCCTTCGACGGACCGATACCCGGCAACGCCTTCAATTCCTCCGCCGTCGCCGTATTGATATTCACCGCCGCCAGCGATACCGCCGACCACAACAGAGCCAGCGCACCCGCTAAATATTTCTTCATCTTCTAAATCCTTCTTGATGGTTTTCCGTAATGTGTCATACCTGAGGCCTCTACCAACAGGCAATATACCTCACACTGCCCGCACAGGCAGTCCGAACCATCATAAACAGATTCCCAACACCCTTCAAATACTTTTAACTCTGGTTACTATATACATAGAGAACATTGTCGCTCCCCAACAACACGCTGTCTTTCCATTACCACTCCGCCCCCCTTTGATCCGCCATATACCGGCCTTCTCGGCTTCTGTGCCTATTGCGCACAAGCCTGCCGGCAAACTAACCTTATGAGCCGTCATCCGAACCCAATAAATTTTCCTGTCCACGACCGCAATACTAAAACCCCCGATACACAAGTATCGGGGGTTCGGAATAAGTGTCTGGCAGTGACCTACTTTCACATGGGTATCCACACTATCATCGGCGCTGAGTCGTTTCACGGTCCTGTTCGGGATGGGAAGGCGTGGGACCAACTCGCTATGGCCGCCAGACGTAAACTGTACAAATCGGTAAGCCGTTATGGAAGCTCGCTTCCACTTATTTATTCTTTAATCAACGGTGATGTGTATCAGTCTCACAAGACTGATGCAAGCTTATTCAAAGAAACTATCCAAAGTCCTTCAAATGATAGAGTCAAGCCTCACGAGCAATTAGTATCGGTTAGCTCCACGCATTACTGCGCTTCCACACCCGACCTATCAACGTCCTGGTCTCGAACGACTCTTTAGTGCGGTTAAACCGCAAGGGAAGTCTCATCTTCAGGCGAGTTTCGCGCTTAGATGCTTTCAGCGCTTATCTCTTCCGAACTTAGCTACCCGGCGATGCGACTGGCGTCACAACCGGTACACCAGAGGTTCGTCCACTCCGGTCCTCTCGTACTAGGAGCAGCCCCCGTCAAACTTCCAACGCCCACTGCAGATAGGGACCAAACTGTCTCACGACGTTTTAAACCCAGCTCACGTACCACTTTAAATGGCGAACAGCCATACCCTTGGGACCGACTACAGCCCCAGGATGTGATGAGCCGACATCGAGGTGCCAAACTCCGCCGTCGATATGAACTCTTGGGCGGAATCAGCCTGTTATCCCCGGAGTACCTTTTATCCGTTGAGCGATGGCCCTTCCATTCAGAACCACCGGATCACTATGTCCTGCTTTCGCACCTGCTCGACTTGTCGGTCTCGCAGTTAAGCTACCTTTTGCCATTGCACTATCAGTCCGATTTCCGACCGGACCTAGGTAACCTTCGAACTCCTCCGTTACTCTTTGGGAGGAGACCGCCCCAGTCAAACTGCCTACCATGCACGGTCCCCGATCCGGATCACGGACCTGGGTTAGAACCTCAAAGCCACCAGGGTGGTATTTCAAGGACGGCTCCACAGAAACTGGCGTCTCTGCTTCTAAGCCTCCCACCTATCCTACACAAGTGACTTCAAAGTCCAATGCAAAGCTACAGTAAAGGTTCACGGGGTCTTTCCGTCTAGCAGCGGGGAGATTGCATCTTCACAACCATTTCAACTTCGCTGAGTCTCGGGAGGAGACAGTGTGGCCATCGTTACGCCATTCGTGCGGGTCGGAACTTACCCGACAAGGAATTTCGCTACCTTAGGACCGTTATAGTTACGGCCGCCGTTTACTGGGGCTTCGATCCGATGCTTGCACATCTTCAATTAACCTTCCAGCACCGGGCAGGCGTCACACCCTATACGTCCACTTTCGTGTTAGCAGAGTGCTGTGTTTTTAATAAACAGTCGCAGCCACCGATTCTCTGCGACCCTCCAATGCTTACAGAGCAAGTCTTTCACATCAAAGGGCATACCTTCTCCCGAAGTTACGGTATCAATTTGCCGAGTTCCTTCTCCCGAGTTCTCTCAAGCGCCTTAGAATTCTCATCCTGCCCACCTGTGTCGGTTTGCGGTACGGTTCAATTCAAACTGAAGCTTAGTGGCTTTTCCTGGAAGCGTGGTATCGGTTACTTCATGTCCGTAGACACTCGTCATCACTTCTCGGTGTTAAGAAGACCCGGATTTGCCTAAGTCTTCCACCTACCGGCTTAAACAAGCTATTCCAACAGCTTGCTAACCTAACCTTCTCCGTCCCCACATCGCATTTGAATCAAGTACGGGAATATTAACCCGTTTCCCATCGACTACGCATTTCTGCCTCGCCTTAGGGGCCGACTCACCCTACGCCGATGAACGTTGCGTAGGAAACCTTGGGCTTTCGGCGAGCGGGCTTTTCACCCGCTTTATCGCTACTCATGTCAACATTCGCACTTCTGATACCTCCAGCAACCTTCTCAAGTCACCTTCATCGGCCTACAGAACGCTCCCCTACCATGCACTAGGTGCATCCGCAGCTTCGGTTACAGATTTGAGCCCCGTTACATCTTCCGCGCAGGACGACTCGACCAGTGAGCTATTACGCTTTCTTTAAATGATGGCTGCTTCTAAGCCAACATCCTGGCTGTCTGGGCCTTCCCACTTCGTTTACCACTTAATCTGTCATTTGGGACCTTAGCTGGCGGTCTGGGTTGTTTCCCTCTCGACAACGGACGTTAGCACCCGCTGTCTGTCTCCCATGATTGCACTTTCCGGTATTCTTAGTTTGCCATGGGTTGGTAAGTCGCAATGACCCCCTAGCCATAACAGTGCTTTACCCCCGGAAGTGATACATGAGGCACTACCTAAATAGTTTTCGGGGAGAACCAGCTATCTCCGAGTTTGTTTAGCCTTTCACCCCTATCCACAGCTCATCCCCGCATTTTGCAACATGCGTGGGTTCGGACCTCCAGTACCTGTTACGGCACCTTCATCCTGGCCATGGATAGATCACTCGGTTTCGGGTCTACACCCAGCAACTCATCGCCCTATTAAGACTCGGTTTCCCTACGCCTCCCCTATCCGGTTAAGCTCGCTACTGAATGTAAGTCGTTGACCCATTATACAAAAGGTACGCAGTCACCCAATTAATAGGCTCCCACTGTTTGTATGCATCAGGTTTCAGGTTCTATTTCACTCCCCTCCCGGGGTTCTTTTCGCCTTTCCCTCACGGTACTGGTTCACTATCGGTCAATGATGAGTATTTAGCCTTGGAGGATGGTCCCCCCATATTCAGACAGGATTCCACGTGTCCCGCCCTACTTGTCGTATACCTAGTACCACTGATGAAATTTCGAATACGGGGCTATCACCCACTATGGCCAAGCTTCCCAGCTTGTTCTTCTATCTCAACAGCTATCATATACAGGCTCCTCCGCGTTCGCTCGCCACTACTTACGGAATCTCGGTTGATTTCTTTTCCTCCGGGTACTTAGATGGTTCAGTTCTCCGGGTTCGCTTCGCTTATCCTATGTATTCAGATAAGGATACCGTACAAAATACGGTGGGTTTCCCCATTCGGACATCACCGGATCATAGCTTTATTGCCAGCTCCCCGATGCTTTTCGCAGGCTTACACGTCCTTCGTCGCCTATCATCGCCAAGGCATCCACCTGATGCACTTATTCACTTGACTCTATCATTTCAAGAACCTCTCTGACTTCGTTGCTTCGGCGTTGACTACCTACGCAACTTGAAGACTCTACTTTGACAAAGCTTACTGCTTGTTGTGTACCGAACTGTGCCTTTTGTGTTTCACAATCCGGTCAATACAATCATCACCCAAATACTGCGGCTTACCTGTTACAGTAAGCCGACATTGTCTTTGTTTGTTGATTTCGGCTTTCCAATTTGTTAAAGATCAATGCGTTTATATGAAACAAACTTTTGTCTCAAACTTCGCAAATTAAAATGAGCTGCGCATTGTAGCAGCTAACTTTAATTTGTAAAGTCTTTAAATGTTTGGTGGAGGCAAACGGGATCGAACCGATGACCCCCTGCTTGCAAAGCAGGTGCTCTACCAACTGAGCTATGCCCCCATACTCTTACTCAAGTATCGATACTGCTTACTCTTGCTTTGAGAATGTCTGGTGGGTCTGGGAGGACTTGAACCTCCGACCCCACGCTTATCAAGCGTGTGCTCTAACCAGCTGAGCTACAAACCCAAGGTCTCTTTGCTTTCCAATATGCCAACAACCATCCTTCTTAATCCGAATAACCTTTTCGGTCATGCTCGGCTTAAAAGTAATTCATGCAGCACATCTTCAAGCTTAAACGCATCTTTAATATCACAGTTTACCGATAAGTGTGAGTGCCTCTCAGCCTCTTTTCTCTAGAAAGGAGGTGATCCAGCCGCAGGTTCCCCTACGGCTACCTTGTTACGACTTCACCCCAGTCATGAAGCATACCGTGGTAAGCGGGCTCCTTGCGGTTACCCTACCTACTTCTGGTATCCCCCACTCCCATGGTGTGACGGGCGGTGTGTACAAGACCCGGGAACGTATTCACCGCAGTATGCTGACCTGCGATTACTAGCGATTCCGACTTCATGCACTCGAGTTGCAGAGTGCAATCCGGACTACGATCGGTTTTGTGGGATTGGCTCCACCTCGCGGCTTGGCTACCCTCTGTACCGACCATTGTATGACGTGTGAAGCCCTGGTCATAAGGGCCATGAGGACTTGACGTCATCCCCACCTTCCTCCGGCTTGTCACCGGCAGTCTCATTAGAGTGCCCAACCAAATGATGGCAACTAATGACAAGGGTTGCGCTCGTTGCGGGACTTAACCCAACATCTCACGACACGAGCTGACGACAGCCATGCAGCACCTGTGTTACGGCTCCCGAAGGCACTCCTCCGTCTCTGGAGGATTCCGTACATGTCAAGACCAGGTAAGGTTCTTCGCGTTGCATCGAATTAATCCACATCATCCACCGCTTGTGCGGGTCCCCGTCAATTCCTTTGAGTTTTAATCTTGCGACCGTACTCCCCAGGCGGTCAATTTCACGCGTTAGCTACGCTACTAAGCAATCAAGTTGCCCAACAGCTAATTGACATCGTTTAGGGCGTGGACTACCAGGGTATCTAATCCTGTTTGCTACCCACGCTTTCGGGCATGAACGTCAGTATTATCCCAGGGGGCTGCCTTCGCCATTGGTATTCCTCCACATCTCTACGCATTTCACTGCTACACGTGGAATTCTACCCCCCTCTGACATACTCTAGTCACCCAGTTTCAAACGCAGTTCCCAGGTTGAGCCCGGGGATTTCACATCTGACTTAAGTAACCGCCTGCGCCCGCTTTACGCCCAGTAATTCCGATTAACGCTCGCACCCTACGTATTACCGCGGCTGCTGGCACGTAGTTAGCCGGTGCTTATTCTTCAGGTACCGTCATCAGTCATGGGTATTAACCACAACCTTTTCTTCCCTGACAAAAGTCCTTTACAACCCGAAGGCCTTCTTCAGACACGCGGCATGGCTGGATCAGGCTTGCGCCCATTGTCCAAAATTCCCCACTGCTGCCTCCCGTAGGAGTCTGGGCCGTGTCTCAGTCCCAGTGTGGCGGATCATCCTCTCAGACCCGCTACTGATCGTCGCCTTGGTAGGCCTTTACCCCACCAACCAGCTAATCAGACATCGGCCGCTCGAATAGCGCAAGGTCCGAAGAGCCCCTGCTTTCCTTCTCAAAGCGTATGCGGTATTAGCCATCCTTTCGGACAGTTATCCCCCACTACTCGGTACGTTCCGATGCATTACTCACCCGTTCGCCACTCGCCACCCAAGAAGCAAGCTTCTCTGTGCTGCCGTCCGACTTGCATGTGTAAAGCATGCCGCCAGCGTTCAATCTGAGCCAGGATCAAACTCTTATGTTCAATCTCTAACTTTTTAACTTCTGGTCTGCTTCAAAGTAACTGACAGACAATGTATAATCTTGTCTCTCTGTTTTTTGTCGCAGTGTGAGGCCCAAAGACACTCACACTTATCGGTAATCTGTGTTGTTAAAGAACGGTTGCCGCTGTGTCAGCAGCGAAGAAGCCGAACTATACACACCCGCCCGCAGCCCCGTCAATAACCACAACGCAAAAAATTACACCCAAAATCACATA